>NZ_LMLC01000003.1 GCF_001421805.1 Sphingomonas sp. Leaf34
AGGAGCCCGGAAACCGCAAGCCGCCGCCCACATGTCCCTTCATCTAAACCTACAATGTCAAAGAGCCGACAAAAATACCGACACTCGCATAACCTCCCTTTCGAGAAGCTTGGAGCATCTGGTTTTTTGCGACCGAAGCAACCAGACCATGGGGCCGTTCGCTGCGGTGACATCCCTTTAGGACCACGCCACAAACCCGTCAAACGCTTTTTTACAGTCCCGTGGCAGTTTTTGNCGACCGAAGCAACCAGACCATGGGGCCGTTCGCTGCGGTGACATCCCTTTAGGACCACGCCACAAACCCGTCAAACGCTTTTTTACAGTCCCGTGGCAGTTTTTGGATTTCTGGCGCCACAGCACGCCCCAGACATCGCCCTCGTGCACCTACGGGCACCATGTCAGCGCGGATGGAGCTTCGCCAACGCGATACCGGCAAGGTTCTGTGCCCGCCCGATGTAACGTATGCGAACCGTGTCGAAGTCGCTTAGCCGGTCGACAAGTCGTTGACGGTGCGCAGCCAGGCTTGCGCTGCGACATGGCGCGAGCCCGTTCGCTTGCGTGACGACCAACGTCGAATCGCCGAGCAATATGATATTACGCTCGCCGTGGCGCTGGGCGATTTCAACAGCGTAGAGCGCGGCAAGCCATTCCGCGTCGCTGTTCGTTCCCTCACCGAGGTCGTGCCGATAATGCGCGTGTCCTCTAAGGACGACCGCACACTCCATCAGTCCAGGGTTTGGCCTGCAGCCGCCGTCAAAAAAAAGCTTGGTGCGCCGCAACGGCCTCATGGGTTTGTGTTCGCCGCATTTGGATTCTGCGACGAACGCGGATCACACTTATGCCAAGCCAATGCCGTGCTGAGGCCGAGCATGACAAGACCCGCGGCCGATGAGCCACGTCGCACCAACCGCAGCCCCCCGAGCGCCAGAAGGGATGCGGGGATGCCGACCTGAAGCCCTACGATCGCAGTGCCCGTTGTTGCGACGATCGCGCCGGCGCTTCTCGGTTGCGGGGACGCCACATCCGGCTGTTCGGACATGGCCCAGTCGGCGACCGCCGCGCCACGCTCGCCAAGCGGCTTGTCCCCGCCGACCGTCGTATCGCAGTCGGTCTCGCGTTCGAGTTCGGCGTTCAATTCTGCACCGAGCAGAAAGACATACGCTGAAAGCCATAGCCAGGTCAGCAGCACGATGACCGCGCTCAACGATCCGTAGGTCGCACCGTAATTGCCGAACCGCGACACATAAACGCCAAAGCCGACCGTAGCGGCCAGCCAAATCGCGGTCGCCGCCAGTGATCCGGGCGTCAGCCACCTCCATTTCGCCGCCGTGCGGTCCGGGCCAAACCGATAAAGGCACGCCGCCGCAGTGATCCCCAGCGCAGCCAGCACGCTATAGCTGACGATCCGGATCGCCACGAGCAGGACGGCCGGTGCACCTGGGATCAGCCCGTCGAGCAGTGCGAAAGCAGCCATTGACACAACGGCAGCCAAGGCAAGTCCCACCGCGCCAAGGGTAATCGTAAACGCAAGCACGTTGATCGTGACGAATCCGCGCGTTTCGCGCTGCTCATAGGCGATATTCAGCGCGGTGACGATCGAGGATGCGCCCTTCGTACCGCCGTACAAGGCGATCCCCAACGCCACGATGAGACCGAAACCCTTCTTGCCTTCGGACGTGCCGACCACCGTCGTCAGCTGATCGCCGATCACGCGCGCTGCATCGTCGGGCAACACATCGAACAAGCCGCGAATGTTGGCCACGATCGTGGCGGTGTCGGCAACGAGACCGTAGATCAGGACGATCGATGCGAGCAAGGGTACGATCGCTGCGAATCCGTAAAACGCCGTACCCGCTGCGATCAGGCCGATATTGTCGTCACTCGCCTCGGCCCAGGTGCGCTTCAGGACGCTCAGCCACTCGCGTGCCGACATCGTCCATGGGCTGGTTGCCCTGTGCTCAATAGCGTCCATGCCTGCCAGCGTCTTGCCCCTCGGGATCGGTTGATGAGGAGATGCCCTCACGCTCGCTTAACGCGGCGCGCGCCAAAACGTGCCGAAGGTGGCCAGCCTATAGCTGTCGCAAAGCCTCTGCAGGACGTGCACCGAGAATGGGCCATGCACCCGCCAAGCCGATCGCCATCGTCAGCGTAGCTCCACCGAACAACGTCGCAACGACGGTCGCGTAATCCGGCAGCCATTGGAACATGAACAGCTGCGTCACGACATACCATGCCCCGCCGAGACCGAGCAATAAGGCGAGCAGCGACAGAATGATGCTCAAAATCGCATATTCGAGCGCTTGAACCGCCAGTACCTGCCACCGGGTCGCGCCAAGCGTGCGCAGGATCACCCCATCATAGGTCCGCGCCTCCCGCGCTGCAGCGATCGCGCCGATCAGGACGGCTATCCCCGCGAGGATCGCGACCGAGGCCGCCGCGGTGATCGCGGTCGCCATCTGCGCCACGATCGTCCGGACCTGACCCAGCACACCGCGCACCTCGATCACCGATACGGACGGAAAGCGAGGGAGCAGAGCACGCATTACGTGCGACTCTTGGCCCGGCGCCAGATCGATCGTCGCTGCCAAATTATGCGGCGCATCCGCAATAGCGTTGGGCGAGAACACCATGACGAAATTGAACCCCAGCGTGTCCCAACTGATCCGACGAAATGACGCTATCGTCGCCGTCCGCTCGACCCCCAGCAGGCTGTAGCTGAGCGGATCGCCGATCTTGAGATCGAGCGCCTTCGCCAACCGCTCGTCGATCGACACCAGCGGCGGCCCGCGATAATCGCGCGGCCACCATGCCCCCGTCGTCAGCGTGCTCCCCTCGGGCAGAGTCGCTGCATAGGTGAGCCCGCGCTCACCCCTTAATGCCCAGGCACCCTCGGGCAAGGTCTTCAAGTCGGCGACGCGCACGCGCCGGTAGCCGGTGATTGTACCGCGCATCGCGGGCACGGTCCGAACCACGGAATGACGCGCGACACCGGCGATCACGCGGCGGAACTCCGTTTCACGGTCGGGGGGCACGTCGAGCGCAAACAGCGCCGGCGCGCGCTGCGGCACCGTCCGCGCGATATTCGCCTCGATGCTCGTGCGGATGGCAGCAAGCAGCACGAAAAGGGTCAGGCCGAGTCCAAGCGCGACGACAAGCGTTCCGGTTCGTGATCCAGGCCGATGCAATCCAGCGATCACCAGCCGCAGCACCGGCCGTTGCGATCGCGGTAGCAAAGCCGCCCCACGCCGTACGGCCCATCCAAAACCGGCCAATATCATCAACACGCCCGCGACCGCGGCGAGAAAGCCCGCGCTTAAACCTGGCTGTTCCGCGGTCGACAACGCCAGGCCGATGATCACGAACGCTGCGGCCGCAACCCAGGGAAGCGTCATACGTCGCGGCACATTCCGGTCACCCGACACACCGCGCAATAGCCCCGCCGCCGGAATATGTCCCGCTTCGATCAGCGGCGGTGCGGTAAAGGCGAGCGCGATCAACATCCCGTAAGCCGCGGCGAGCGCAAGCGGCGCGGCTTGGATGGCAAACTGTGGCGCGACTGGCAGAGCGTTGCCAGCAAGCCAAATAATCGCCGGCACGGTCCCCACGCCTGCGATCAGGCCCCCGACGATGCCGAGCCCTGCAACGACTGCGACCTGAAGGATATATATCCGAGCGACGATCGACGAGGTTGCGCCGAGGACTTTCAGCGCGGCGATGCTGCCGCGGCGCGCGGCGAGATAAGACGATACGCCATTGCCCACGCCAATCCCGGCGATGACGAGCGCGGACAGGCCCACCAGAAGCAGAAACTGTCCCATGCGGTCAACGAACCGGTCGGCGCCGGGCGCGGCGCGATCGCGTGTCTTGGCTTCCCAGCCACCGGTCGGGAACGCAGCCTTGAATCGCGCGACCATCGCGGCCGGTGAAGCGTCTGTCGGGATTCGGACGCGATATTTGCTTTCGTAAAGGCTGCCGGGCTGGACAAGCGCCGTACGCGAAATTCCCGCGAGCGAGACGATCGCGACGGGACCAAGCGTGAACCCTTCGCCCAATCGGTCAGGTTCGACCGCGATGATCCCGCCGACCGTGAACATCGCCGTTCCCAGCCTAAGCTGGGCGCCGGGCGCGACCCCCAGGCGATCGGCCAGGGCCGGCACGACCAGAACCGTCTTGGCGTCGAGCGCTTTGGCCGTCACGCCGCGCCGCAGCGTGAGCGCGCCGTAGAGCGGATAGGCCGAATCGACGCCCTTCAACTCGATCGGCACGCCATCGGTGCCGCGCACCGCCATTGCCTGCATCCGAATGGATTCAGACACCGCGCCTAGGCGTCCGAGGGCAGCGCGCTCATCCGGCGTCGCGACGCGCTGGGACACGGCCAATTCGATGTCGCCGCCCAGGATAGTGCTGCCCCGCGCGGCAAGCTCGCGGTCGATCGATTGCGTCAAGCTGCCGATCGCGGCGAGGGCGCCGACCCCGAGTAACAGGCAGGCGAGCAACAGGCGCAGCCCGCGAAACCGCAGATCGAGTTCGCGCCGCGCAAGCCGCCACGCGAGCCGCCATTCGCTCATCGCAGGCGATCCGCTACGATCCGACCATCGCCCAGCTCGACGATCCTGTCGCACCGCGCTGCCAACAGTGGATCGTGCGTAATGATGATCAACGTCGCGCCGGTCGCAGCGCGACGATCGAAGAGCAGGTCCATGATCGACGCTCCCGTCGTGGCGTCGAGGTTGCCGGTCGGTTCGTCGGCGAAGACCAGATCGGGGCGCGGCCCGAGCGCGCGCGCGATCGCCACGCGTTGTTGCTCACCACCCGACAGTTGCGTCGGATAATGCGTGAGACGGTGTGCGAGGCCAACCGCCCCGAGTTCGGCCTCGGCGCGTTCGAAGGCATCGGACATCCCCGCGAGTTCCATCGGCACCGCAACATTCTCAAGCGCGGTCATCGTCGGCAACAGATGGAAGGCCTGCAGGACGATGCCGATCCGTCCGCGTCTGGCTCGCGCCAAGCCATCTTCGTCGAGCGTACCAAAATCGAGGCCGGCAACGTGTACCTGCCCGCCGCCCGCGCGTTCGAGCCCGGACAGCACCGCCATCAGCGACGACTTGCCCGAACCAGACGGACCGAGCAGCGCGACGCTCGTGCCGCGAATGACGTCGAGATCGATGCGCTTGAGTATTTCGGTCGCAGCGCTGGCGGTACCCAGCGTCAGCGTGACATCGCGGACAGAGATCACCATATCGGCGGAAGCGGGTTCGGACATGGAGACCAGTATTTTGGAGAAACAGACGCGGCGCTGGCCTCTTTATGGGGGCGCTCTCGCGCTTCTCCAAGCGGCGGCTCTGGCCGGGTGCGATCGGGTCGCGGAAGCCCCTGCCCCGGCGCCCACGACGAATATGCTCGCGCCGGTCGCGGCGACGCCCGCCCCAAGCGGGCCGAGCCGGCTGATCCTGGCGTTCGGCGATAGTCTGTATGCAGGCTATGGGCTCGATCGCGGGCAGAGTTTGCCGGATGCGGTGCAGGCGCAGCTACGGCGCGACGAGATCAATGCGACGATCGTCAACGCAGGCGTCTCGGGCGATACGAGCGCGGCGGGGCGGCAGCGGTTTGCGTTCGCGCTGAACAACCTGCCGCGCAAGCCCGACCTCGTGCTGATCGGGCTCGGCGGCAATGATGTCCTGCGACAGATTGCACCGGCCGAGACGCGCGCGAACATGACGGCGATGCTCGACGAGGCGAAGCGGCGCGGGATCCCGGTGCTGCTGACGGGCATGATGGCGCCGCCCAATCTGGGACCGGACTTCGCCAGTCAGTTCAACACGATCTGGCCGGATCTGGCCAAGCGGTATGACGCCACGCTCTATCCGTTCATCCTGGACGGGGTGATCGGCAATGCGCAGCTGATGCAAGCGGACCATGTCCACCCCAATCGCGGCGGCGTCACCAAGATCGCGGCAAAGGTCACGCCGGTGGTCGAGACGGCGCTGGGCAAGGCGGCCCCCTAACCCCGGCGCTTGAGCAGCGCCGTCCGCAGGCATTGGCAGACGATCTCGTCGCGCTGGTTGATCAGGCGGTGCGTAAAAGTGACGATGCCCGCCTCGGGACGCGACTTGCTCGGTTTGAGGTCGGTGACCTCGGTCTCCGCGCGCATCGTGTCGCCGATGAAGACGGGTTTGGGATGGACCAGCTTGTCGTAGCCGAGGTTCGCCACAAGCGTGCCCAGCGTCGTCTCGCCGACCGACAGCCCGACCATCAGCGCGAAGGTAAACGTGCCGTTGACGAGGATCCGGCCGAACTCGCTCGCCCTGGCCGCCTCGACATCGAGATGGAGCGGCTGCGGGTTGTGCGTCATCGTCGAGAACAGGAGGTTGTCGGTCTCGGTCACCGTACGGCGGATCTCATGGTCGATCCGGTCGCCGATGGTCCAGTCGTCATAATAGCGGCCGGCCATCAGCTATCCTTCTCGATGCGCACAAGCATGGTGCCCTCGGTCACCTGGCCGCCCTCGACGGCAGTCAGGTCGGCGACGGTGCCGTCGAACGGGGCGGTCAGGGAGTGTTCCATCTTCATCGCCTCGAGCGTGACGAGCTTCTGCCCCTTTGTAACGCTGTCGCCCGCCGCGACGTCGACCGCGATGATCCGGCCCGGCATGGGGGACAGGATCGCACCGTCCGCCGCTGCGCCCGCCGCTACGCCGGACGCGCGCCAAGGCCTCAACTGCCACGTCTGCCCCGCTTCGGAGATGAGGACATCCTCGAACGCGGGCGTGGTTCCGCCCTGTCCGTCGAGCTCGACCTCGACCGGTTCGCCGTCCAGCAGGAACGTCGCGCTGCGGCGGGGGGCGGCGTTGAGGCGGAAGCCGGCGATCGGATCGGTCGAGATGAGCGCGCCCGCGGCCTCCGCCAACGCCTCTTCGGTCGGATGCGTCGGCGGCATGAGCCTGTCGCCTTCGCGCGCGATCAGACCGGTGTCGAGCGTGCCTGCGACGAAGTCGGGGTGGTCGAGCGCTTCGACAAGGAATCCGGCGTTCGAGCGTACCGGCCAGACGACCGCGCCGTCGAGCGCCTCCGCCAGCGCTTCGCGCGCGGTCTCGCGATCTTGCCCCCAAGCGATCACCTTGGCGATCATCGGGTCGTAGAAGGGTGAGATTTCAGCCCCCTGCTCTACCCCGGTATCGACGCGCGCGCCGGTGCCGAGATCGAAGCGGTCGAGCATGCCGATCGAGGGCAGGAAACCCTTGGCGGGATCTTCTGCATAGAGCCGTGCTTCCATCGCCCAGCCGTCGATCGCGAGGTCTTCCTGCCGCAACGGCAGCGGCTCGCCGCTGGCAACGCGGAGCTGCCATTCGACGAGGTCCTGGCCGGTGATTTCCTCGGTGACCGGATGCTCGACCTGGAGCCGCGTGTTCATTTCCATGAACCAGATGCGGTCGGCGCGGAGGCCTTCGCTGGCGTCGGCGATGAATTCGATCGTGCCGGCACCGACATAGTCGACCGCCTTGGCCGCCTTGACCGCAGCAGCGCAGATGGCCTCTCTCGTCTCGGCGTCCATACCCGGCGCAGGCGCTTCCTCGATCACCTTCTGGTGGCGGCGCTGGAGCGAACAGTCGCGCTCGAACAAATGGACGACGTCGCCGTGACTGTCGCCGAAGACCTGCACCTCGATATGGCGGGGTGAGAGGATGTATTTCTCGATCAGGACGTCGGTGTTGCCGAACGACGAGGCCGCTTCGCGCTGGCACGAGACAAGCGCGTCGGCGAACTCTGCCGCGGTGTCGACGCGGCGCATGCCCTTGCCGCCGCCGCCCGCGACCGCCTTGATGAGGACGGGGTAGCCGATCGCGTCTGCCTCGGCCTTGAGACGTTCGGGGGACTGGTCCCCGCCGAGATAGCCGGGGGTGACGGGGACGCCGGCGGCGATCATCCGCTGTTTGGCCGCATCCTTCAGCCCCATCGCGCGGATGCTGGCGGGGTTGGGTCCGACCCAGATCAGTCCGGCGTCGAGCACGGCTTGCGCGAAGTCGGCATTCTCGGACAGGAAGCCGTAGCCGGGGTGGATCGCCTCGGCGCTAGTCGCCAGCGCGGCGGCGATGATGCGGTCGCCGACAAGGTAGCTTTCGCGCGCCGGGGACGCGCCGATATGGACGGCTTCATCGGCGTGTCGGACGTGAAGCGCATTCGCGTCGGCGTCCGAATAGACCGCGACGGTGCGGATGCCGAGGCTGCGCGCGGTGCGGATGATGCGGCAGGCGATCTCGCCGCGGTTGGCGATCAGGAGCGACTCGATCATCGATTGAGCCGAGTGAAGTTCACAAAGTTCACACGCTCGCGCGATGCGCACTTCGCGCAAGGGTATGCCTTGCGAGCGTCACTATCTGTGGTCAGGATCGATGCTATCGTCATGGCAATCCCCGCATAAGCCGATCCGGTCGATGTAGGACAGGCCATATCAGTTCGCGCAGCCGGTGGTGCGCTTCGACCAGGTGATGTTGGCGATCTTCCAGCGGCCCGCGTCGCGGACCATGTCGAAGTGATCCGTCCCGCAATGCGCGACCTTGCCGTCGATCGTGAAGACATAGGGCGACCAGACCATCGCGATGTCGCCGTCGATATCGACCGCGGGATCGGTCAGGCGGTCGGCGTAGCGCTCAGGCCCGGGTTTGATCGATGCGGCGAATTCGGGCCAGCTCGTGCGGCGCACGGTGCGCGTGCCGTCGGGCTTTTCCTCGGCGACGGTGGCGCCGCCGTCGGGACGGACCTGCGCGAGGATCGCCTGGCCGTCGCGTGCGGCCAGCGCGGCGAAGAGCGCATCGATCGGGACCATGACGCCGGCGTCTTCGGTCATGGGTCCGGGCGGCAGGCCGGTGCCCTTGACGATCGGCTGGACCGGGGTGACCTGCCCGGCGGCAAGAAGAAGTGACAGCAGGATCATCGGGTTACATCCGGAACACGCCGAACGCGGGGCGTTCGGGGATGGGGGCGTTGAGCGTCGCGGCGAAGGCGAGGCCCAGGACGTCGCGGGTCTGTGCAGGATCGATGATGCCGTCGTCCCACAGCCGCGCGGTCGCGTACCAGGGATTGCCCTCGTCCTCGTATTTCTGACGGACGGGGGCCTTGAACGCTTCGGCCTGTTCGGGCGTCCAGCCATCCGCGTCGCGGTGGACGGTCGCGAGCACTGACGCCGCCTGTTCGCCGCCCATCACGCTGATCCGGCTGTTGGGCCAGGTGAACAGGAAGCGGGGTGAGTAAGCGCGACCGCACATCCCGTAATTGCCCGCGCCGAAGCTGCCGCCGATCAGCACGGTGATCTTCGGCACGGTCGCGGTGGCGACCGCGGTGACGAGCTTTGCACCATGTTTCGCAATGCCTTCCGCCTCGTACTTGCCACCGACCATGAAGCCCGAAATGTTCTGGAGGAAGAGCAGCGGGATCTTGCGCTGGCAGGCGAGTTCGATGAAGTGTGCGCCCTTCTGTGCGCTCTCGCTGAACAGCACGCCGTTGTTGGCGAGGATCGCGACGGGGATGCCCCAGATATGCGCGAACCCGCAGACGAGGCTGGTGCCGTAGAGCGCCTTGAATTCGTTAAACGCGCTGCCGTCGACCAGCCGCGCGATGACCTCGTGGACGTCGTAGGGCGCGCGGACGTCGCTCGGGACGATTCCGTACAGCTCTTCGGGCGCGAATTTGGGCGGTCTGGGCTGCTGGAGGTTGACCGCGGTCTGCGCCTGGGGTTGCAGCGTCGAGACGATGTCGCGGACGATCGTCAGCGCGTGGTCGTCATTCTCGGCGACGTGATCGACCACGCCCGACCGGCGGCCATGCGTGTCGGCGCCACCGAGTTCCTCCGCGGAGATGATCTCGCCGGTGGCGGCCTTCACGAGCGGAGGCCCGGCGAGGAAGATCGTCCCCTGCCCGCGGACGATGATCGTCTCGTCGGACATCGCGGGAACGTAGGCGCCGCCGGCGGTGCAGCTGCCCATGACGCAGGCGATCTGCGGGATGCCGAGCGCGGACATCTGCGCCTGGTTGAAGAAGATGCGGCCGAAGTGATCGCGGTCGGGAAAGACCTCCGCCTGGTGCGGCAGGTTCGCGCCGCCGCTGTCGACGAGGTAGATGCAGGGAAGCCGGTTTTCCTGCGCGATTTCCTGCGCGCGCAGGTGTTTCTTGACGGTCAGTGGGAAGTAGGTGCCGCCCTTCACCGTCGCGTCGTTGCACAGGATCATGCACTGGCGACCGGACACGCGGCCGATGCCGGCGATGACGCCGGCGCCGGGGACCTCATCGTCGTAGAGGCCGTTGGCGACGAGCTGGCCAATTTCGAGGAACGGCGAACCGGGATCGAGGAGGCGTTCGACGCGGTCGCGGGGGAGGAGTTTGCCGCGGGACGTGTGGCGCTCGCGCGACTTGGGCGAACCGCCAAGCGCGGTGCGCGCGACGTCGTCGCGGAGGGTTTCGGCGAGCGCGCGGTTGTGCGCGGCGTTCGCGCGGAAGGTCTCGCTGTCGGGGGAGAGCGCCGAGGTGAGGACGGGGGCGGTCATCTGATTCCCCTCCCGCTTGCGGGAGGGGTTAGGGGAGGGAATGCGGCAATGGAGGACGCTTGTGGCGTGCCCTCCCCCGACCCCTCCCGCAAGCGGGAGGGGAGCAGTAGGCGCGTCACTGCGCCACCTTGGGGGCGGCACCGATCAGTTCGCGGCCGATCAGCATGCGGCGGATCTCGTTCGTGCCCGCACCGATGTCGAGCAGCTTGGCATCGCGCATGAAGCGTTCGACCGGCCAGTCCTTGGTGTACCCTGCCCCGCCGAGCGCCTGGATCGATTCGAGCGACACCTTCACCGCGCTCTCGCTCGCCAGCAGGATGGCCCCTGCCGCATCGAACCGCGTGGTCTTGCCCGCGTCGCACGACTTGGCGACCGCGTAGACATACGCGCGTGCCGAGCTGAGCGCGACGTACATGTCGGCGACCTTCGCCTGGATCAGCTGGAACTGCCCGATCGGCGTGCCGAACTGCTTGCGCTCGCGCACGTACGGGATCACCACGTCGAGGCACGCCTGCATGATCCCGAGCTGGATCCCGGCGAGCACCGCGCGCTCGTAATCGAGGCCCGACATCAGCACGCCGACGCCACCATTTTCGGGGCCCATGACGTTCTCGGCGGGCACGACGCAATCGGTGAACACGAGTTCGGCGGTCGGCGACCCGCGCATCCCCATCTTGTCGATCTTCTGGCCGATCGAAAAGCCGGGCATGTCCTTCTCGATCAGGAACGCTGTGATCCCGCGCGAGCCTTCGCCGGTCTTCGCATAGACGACGAGCGTATCCGCGTACGTCGCGTTGGTGATCCAGAATTTGGTGCCGTTGAGGACGTAGCCCGCGTCGGTCTTGACCGCTTTCAGCTTCATCGAGACGACGTCGGAGCCGGCGCCCGCCTCGGACATGGCGAGGCTGCCGACATGCTCGCCCGAGACGAGCTTGGGCAGATACTTGGCCTTCTGCTCAGGGCTCCCCCAGCGGCGGATCTGGTTGACGCACAGGTTCGAATGCGCGCCGTAGCTGAGCCCGATCGACGCCGATGCGCGCGACACTTCCTCGACCGCGACGACATGTTCGAGATAGCCGAGGCCGAGGCCGCCATATTCCTCCTCGACGGTGATGCCGTGGAGCCCGAGTTCGCCCATCGCCGGCCAGAGCTCGCGCGGGAACCAGTCGTCCGCATCGATCTTCGCGGCCAGCGGCGCGATCTTGTCCGCGGCGAACCGCTGCGTGCTCTCGCGGATCATGTCCGCCGATTCGCCCAGCGCGAAATCGAAATCGTTCAGCATGCCATCTCCGTGTCGCCTCGCTTGCCGAGGCTTGTTGCGCGGCGACTAGCACAGCGTTTCCTTGCGCGAAACCGGCGGAAAAGCGGTCCTCCCCCTTCCCGCTGCGCGATGTTCGTGCGAACGATATCCGTTCATGGGGCGTGGACGTAAGGCACGAAGATGCAATTGAGCGGTTTGATCGCGCGGCTAAGTCGACATCTCGACCTGACCGATGCGGAGCGGGAAGCGATCCTGCAGGCGGAAAAGGGCGAACGGCGCCTGAAGGCCGGCGACGTACTGATGGCGGAAGGGGGCGAAAGCCATGCGCTGTACGTCGTCCGGCAGGGCTGGCTGCATTCGTCGACCAAACTGATCACGGGGGGCCGGCAGATCCTGCGGTTCCATTATGCAGGCGACCTGATCGGCACGTCGAGCATGGCGTGGTCGCAGGCGGCGGCGACGCTGACCGCGATCTCGGACTGCATCGTCATCGAGATGCCCAAGACCGCGCTCGGGCTGCTGTTCCGCGCGCAACCGCGGATCGCCGGGCTGCTCTATGCGATCGCCGCCGCGGAGAATGTCGCGATGAGCGACCGGCTGACGACGATCGGCCGGATGGGGGCGAGCGAACGGCTGTCCACGCTGCTGCTCGATATCATGGCGCGGCTGCGCGTGACCGCGGGCGGGATCGTCGACTCGTTCGACCTGCCGTTGACGCAGACCGATATCGGCGACGCGCTCGGGCTGACCAAGGTGCACGTCAACCGGACGATCCGCGCGCTGGAGAAGGCCGGGGTGATCGAACGGACCGGGCGCCGCGTCAAGATCGTCGACGAAGCGGCGCTGGTCGCGGCGACCGGCTTCACCGATCGCTATGGTGAGATCGAGACGGCGTGGTTGCCGCCTGCTGCATGACGGCGTGCCGACCCTCACCCGGACGGGGAGGATGGTTGCGGCGTCAGGTGCGGTCGACGACGAACAGCGTGACGCGGTCGTATTTGATGTCGCCCGGGTTGAAGATCGCATCGGGGACGAACGGCCGGTCGGTGACCTCGATATCCTTCAGCCCCGCGAGCTTGAACGTCCCTAGCTTGATCTCTTTCGGCGGCTGGCCATCACGCTCGAGCGTGATCGCATCGACGAACACGTCATCATGCTTGGTATAGAGGATGTGCGGGGCCAGCGTGCAGACCATCCGGTTGTAGGTCGCGGTAATGCATTTGCGCAGCGCGATCGCCTGCAGCAGCAGCGCGTTGGCATTGGCGGGAGCGGACTGGTCTGGGGTCGAGGTCATGTTGTGCATCGCAGCATAAATTGAAGGATCGGTGCCGTTAGGCCGAACGCGCTACAGGCGACAAGGGCTAACTTGCGGCGATACCCGGTTTAGCCCGCCGGCTCCACCTCGTCGGTGTGGACGTCGAACCCGACCAGACGCGCCGGACCGAAGCTGGTGGTCAGCGCGGTATCGGTCGCGTCGCGGCCGCGTGCCATCAGGATGCGGCCGATCCGCGGCCGGTTGTGACGCGCGTCGAGCGTGTGCCACGTGCCGCTCAGATACACGTCGAACCATGCGGAGAAATCCATCGGCGCGTCGACCGGCGGGATGCCGATGTCGCCGAGATAGCCGGTACAGTAGCGCGCCGGGATGTTCATGCAGCGGCACAGGGTGACGGCGAGATGCGCGAAATCGCGACAGACGCCCTGGCGTTCCTGATAGACGTCCCACGCGGTCTTGGTCGACCGCGCGAAATGATAGCCGAACTCGACATGATTGTGCGTGAAGTCGACGATCGCCTGGACGCGCTGCCAGCCCGCGGGAATGTGCCCGAACAGCGACCAGGCGGTCTCCGACAAGCGGTCGGTCTCGCAATACCGGCTGCCGAGCAGATAGATGATGATGTCGTCGGGGAGATCCTGCACCGCGTGTTGGACCGCGTCGGGCGAGACCGGATCGGGCAGGCCGCTATCCTCGATCGTGAAGTCGCACGACAGCGTCAGGCCGCCCTTCGGCACCGTGAAGCGCGTGCAGACGTTCCCGAACGCGTCGAGATAATCATAGGTCGGCACGTCGGGACCCGCGGCGATCCGGTGCGGCGTCACGAAATCCTTGTTGCGCGACGGGTGCACGCTGAGCATCGCCAGCATCGGTGTCTCGACGTCGGTTTCGAAACGAATGTCATAGCCAGCGCGGATCAGCATCGATGTCCCCCTATTCAAGCTGTTAGCGATGTATGTTGCATGACCGTCTCATCCTCGTCGACGGTGATGTCGACCGACACTGTCATGTCGAGAAAGCTGCCGGGAAAGCCGCTCCAGGTGCCGGACACAGGGACCGCCTGGTAGATATCGCGGGCGACCGCGACGCGGATCAGCCCGCGGTTGCCGACGATGCCGTTGGTCGGATCGAACTCGACCCACCCCGAACCGGGGATATACACGCGGACCCAGGCATGCGTGCTGCCGCCGCCGGTGCGGCTCTCCCGCCGTGTCGGATTGTAGACATAGCCCGAGACGAACCGCGCCGCGAAACCGAGCGCGCGAACCGCCTCGATCATCAGCATTGCATAGTCGCGGCACGTGCCCTTGCGCCGCGCAAGCGTCTCGATCGGCGATTGCGTGCCCTTTTCGGGCCGCTGGACATAGGTGAACTCGCGTTTGATCGCCGCGGTCATTTCGGAGAGCATCGCGAGCGTATCGGTCTGCCCGCCAGGCGCGACGAAGCGCCGCGCCCAGGTGTCGATCTGGCGCAGCGGATCATGATGCTGGCGCTCGATCGAACGGAGTAGGTCGGGCATTTCCTCCGACGAATAGGTGAACGGATAAAAGCGCGCATAGCGTTCGATATCGACGTTCTGGAGTTCGGCGGGGCTGTGATCGAGCCGGACGCGGCTGTCGATCACGAGGTCCTTGGCGCGCTTGTCGAAGCTGGCGATCGCGACCGCATTGCCGAACACGTCGTGCAGCCAGCGCACGTCACAGGGCTCGGGGGTGATCGCGAGCTGCGTGTCGATCAGCCGCTGGTCGTAGCTTTCGCGCGGCCGAACCATGATCCGGTGCTCGCCGAACGCAACCGGTTGGCGATACGCGTATTTGGTTACATGAGAAAGCGTTAGAGATGGCATCGAGGATCCACGTCGCATGAACAGCACTGCCAGCCAATCGCTGCTTGGGACCGAAGATGCCGCACCGGTCATGGTGGTCAACCCCAAAGGCGCGTCATCGTTCCTGCTGATCGGCGATCATGCCGGAAATGCCGTACCGCAGGCGCTGGGGTCGCTGGGGCTGAGCGACACGGACCTGTCGCGGCATATCGGCTGGGACATCGGCATCGGCGAACTCGGCGCGCTGCTCGCGGAAAGGCTCGACGCGGTGTTCGTCCGTCAGACCTATTCGCGGCTGGTGATCGACTGCAACCGCAGCCCGAGCCAGCCCGATCTGATTGCCGAGGTCAGCGACGCGACGGTCGTGCCGGGCAACGCCGCGCTCGACGACGCGGCCCGCGCCGCGCGGTTTGCCGAAATCCACACGCCCTACCAGGCGGCGATCGCAGACGAGATCGCGCGGCGCGATGCGGCGGGAATGGCGACGGTACTGGTCGCGCTGCACAGCTTCACGCCGGCGATGCAGGGCGCGCTGCGGGATCAGGACCGCCCCTGGCATATCGGCATCCTGCATGACGGCGGCGACACCGCGTTCGCGCATGCGCTGCTCGACGTGCTGCGCCAGGAGGCGGATCTGGTTGTCGGCGACAACCAGCCCTACCGGATGGACCTGATCGACTATACGATCCCGCGTCACGCCTATCCCGAACGGCGGCCATATGCCGAGATCGAGGTGCGGCAAGATCTGCTTGGCTCGACCGACGGGTGTTCGGCATGGGCCGACCGACTGGCACGCCTGCTGCCTGACGCGCTGGCCAAGGTCTAGCGCGGATCGACGTCCGATCTGCATCGAAGCGGTTGACCTATCTTCGGGCGGGATCGACGGGGTGATGACCGCGCTATTGCTCTTCCGCCCTCAGCCAAAGGGCTGAAAAATGCGCTGGCAGGACGGCTCCTGCTCGTCGCGGAGCCATACTGGTCGAAGGTGTGGCATGGGGTACCGACTATGCGCCCTGGATACGCGGCGGATGCGGCGGGGATGATGGATCGTCTTGCCGGCGGTGTGCGTTTGCTGCGTGGCCCGATCCTGTCCATCCCGATCCTATCCGTCTGTTACCCTACCCCTCTTGTCGAAATACGAGCGTGATGCAGTCTCCCCCTTCTCCGACGGCATCGGCCGAGACACTGATCCCGGCGCAGGAGCGATACCGGGCGTTGTTCGAAGCGATCGATGCGGGGTTCTGCATCGTCGAGATGATCTTCGATCCCGACGGCACCGCGAGCGATTACCGGTTCATCGAGGTCAACCCGCAGTTCGAGGCGCAGACCGGTCTGACCGACGTGGTCGGTCGCACCGCACGCGAGATCGTCCCCGATCTCGAGCGATTCTGGTTCGATACCTACGGGAAAGTCGCGCTGACCGGCGAATCCGTGCGGTTCGATCACGGATCCGAACAGATGGAACGGTGGTTCGAGGTCCACGCGTTCCGGATCGGCACCCCCGATGCGCGCATGGTCGCGATCCTGTTCAACGATGTGTCCGATCGTCGCCGCGCCGCGATCGTCACGCAGGAGAGCGAGGAACGGCTCAACCAGGCGCTGACCGCTGGAAACGGAATAGGAACGTGGGACTGGGATGTTCCCACCGATCGGGTCAAGGCGGACGATCGATTCACGCACCTGTACGGTGTTCCCGCCGAAACGGGTCGCAAGGGTGCGCCGCTCGAGCAATTCTTTGGTCGGATACACCCCGACGATCTGCCCGCCGTCCGCACGCAGATTGCTGATGCGATGGAAACGGGCGGGGATTTCTCGGCGGAATATCGCATCCTCCAGCCTAATGGCGCGGTCCGCTGGGTCGCTGCGCAGGGCCGGTGCCGCCTTGCCGTTGATGGCACGCCGCTGCGCTTCCCCGGTGTCAGCTTCGACATCACCGCCCGCAAACAGGCCGATCTGCGGCAAAACGCATTGCTCGAACTGGGCGATGCGATCCGCGACCTGACGGACCCCGACGAGATCGCATATGTCGCATCGCGAATCCTCGGTACGGTGTTAAACGTCAGCCGGGTTGGATACGGCGTCATCGACACGGTGCGGGAGACGATCACCGTCGAACGCGACTGGAACGCGCCAGGCGTGACGACGATCGCCGGAACGCTCAAGTTTCGCGATCACGGCTCCTATATCGAGGATCTGAAGCTCGGCCGCACCGTCGCGATCACCGATGTCGCGCTCGACGCGCGGACGTCGGCGACCGCGCCCGTGCTGAAAGCAATCAGCGCCGCGTCGTTCGTCAACATGCCGCTCGTCGAGCAGGATGATTTCGTCGCGTTGCTCTACGCGAACAATGCTGTGCCGCGCGCCTGGAGCGACGACGACCTGCTGCTGATGCGGGAGGTTGCCGACCGCGTCCGGTCCGCGACCGAACGACTACGCGCCGAAGCGGATCGGCGAGCCAGCGAGGAGCAGTTCCGCGTCTTCGCCGAAGCCGTCCCGAACCAGATCTGGGCGGCGCGCCCCGATGGCTATCTCTATTGGTTCAACCAGCAAGTTTATGCCTTTAACGGGCTGCAACCCGGCGCGCTCGACGGCATGACGACCTGGGCCAACCAGATTCATCCCGAAGACTATCCAGCGGCGGCAGACGCTTGGCACCATGCTCTGGGAACGGGCGAACGGTACGGCGTCGAGTTTCGCGCGCGTGGCAAGGACGGCGTCTATCGTTGGTTCCTGGTCCGCGCCGACGCGGTGCGCGCCGCCGACGGCACGATCCTGCGCTGGGTCGGGACCAACACCGATATCGACGACAGCCGCCGCCAGACCGCCGAAATGGCGCGCTGGAACGAGACGCTGGAAGAGCAGGTCGCGGCGCGCACGCGCGAACTGATGGCGACCGAAGAGGCGCTTCGCCAGAGCCAGAAGATGGAAGCCGTCGGCCAACTGACGGGCGGCATCGCGCATGATTTCAACAATCTGCTGACCGGTATCACCGGCAGCCTCGAACTGCTTGGCATCCGCATCGCGCAAGGACGGTTGAACGACGTCGAACGCTATTCGCTCGCCGCGCAAGGCGCTGCCAAGCGTGCCGCTGCGCTGACGCACCGGCTGCTGGCCTTCTCGCGTCGCCAGACACTCGATCCCAGGCCGACCGACGTGAACCGGCTCGTCTCTGGTCTCGAGGACCTCGTTCGGCGCACGGTCGGACCGGGAATCGAGACCGAAGTGGTCGAGTCGGTCGGGTTGTGGACGACACTGGTCGATGCCAACCAGCTCGAGAACGCGCTGCTCAACCTGTGCATCAATGCGCGCGACGCGATGCCCGAGGGCGGCCGGTTGACGATCGAGACCGCAAACCGCTGGATCGACACGCGGATCGCGCAGGAACGCGATCTCGAACCTGGGCAATATGTCTCGCTATGCGTCTCCGATACCGGCACGGGAATGACGCCCGAGATCATTGCCAAGGCGGTCGATCCCTTTTTCACGACCAAGCCGCTCGGACTCGGTACCGGGCTCGGCCTGTCGATGATCTATGGCTTTGCGCGCCAGTCCGGCGGTCACATCCGGATCTATTCCGAGGTCGGTGAAGGCACCAACGTCTGCCTGTATCTCCCACGACATTTCGGCGAGGCGGAGAGCGCCGACGTCGATGCCGAACTCGCGGATGCGCCGCGGGCACGCGCCGGCGAGACCGTCTTGGTGGTCGACGACGAACCGACCGTGCGGATGCTGGTGATGGAGGTGCTCGAGGAACTGGGCTATGCCGCGATCGAGGCAGCCGATGGCGCAGCAGGGCTCAAGATCCTTCAGTCGAACGCGCGGATCGACCTGCTGGTGACCGATGTCGGACTGCCCGGTGGGATGAACGGGCGCCAGATGGCGGATGCCGCGCGGATCGGACGGCCCGCGCTGAAAATCCTGTTCATCACCGGCTATGCCGAAAATGCGGTGATCGGCAACGGCCTGCTCGATCCGGGCATGCATGTGATGACCAAGCCGTTCGCGATGGAGGCACTTGCCGGCCGGATCAAGACGCTGATCACGGCAGGGTGAGCGCCGACGCGGCGAGCACGACTCCCGCGCCCAGCGCGTCCGCCGCGCATGTTGCAACGCGGCAACAGCATGATGGCCATTACCGATCATGGCGATATTGTCACTTGATATGATGTATCATTAAACATACCCGGGTTGTCATACAGGGAAGACCAAAGGGAATTTGATGAAGACGATGCTGTTTGGAGCCACCGCCCTGGCTGCACTCCTCGCCACTCAGGCGCACGCGCAGACTGCACCCGCGGATGCTGCCACCCCTGCCCCACCCCCAACGCCGGTCGGCGCGACGAACCCGCGCGATATCATCGTTACCGCACCGCTCCAGACCAGCGAGCGCGACGTGCTACAGGGCACGACCGTGCTGACCGGGCAGGAACTCACGCGTCAGCTGCGCCCGTCGCTCGGCGAGACTCTGGCGCGGCAGCCCGGCGTATCCGCCAGTTCGTTCGGCCCGAGTGCGTCGCGCCCGATCCTGCGCGGCTTCCAGGGCGATCGCATCCGCGTGCTCACCGACGGGATCGGCTCGATCGACGTCTCGAACACCTCGGTCGACCACGCGGTCATCATCGATCCGCTGCTCGCCGAGCGCATCGAAATCCTCCGCGGGCCAAGCGCGCTTCTTTACGGCACGTCGGCTGTCGGCGGTGTCGTCAACGTCATCGACACGCGGATCCCGCGCTCGGTGCCCGAGACCGGCTATCGCGTGAACGGGATCGCGAATTACGGCTCGGCCGCCGACGAGCGCTCGGGCGGCATGGCCGGCGACGTCGCGGTCGGCCAGCACCTCGTGCTGCACGCGGATGGCTCGTATCTGAAGTCGGGCGATCTGCGCACCGGCGGTTACATCCTCTCGCGCGATGCGCGCGCACAGGCGCTGGCGACTGCAGCGGTGCCCGTCGATCCTAACGAGGCCGATCCGATCGACTACGCCGCCTCCGCCCGGCTGAAGGGCAAGCTGCCCAACACGCAGGCGGAAACCTGGACCGCCGGCGCCGGCGCCGCGATAATCACCGACACGGGTAGCCTCGGCGTGTCGTACAGCCACTATGACAGCCTGTACGGCGTGCCGATCCGCTATGCGACGCTGCCCGGCCAGGAGCAGGAAGCGCCGCGTCTCGATATCGTCCAGAACCGCGTCGACCTGCGCGGCGAGATCGATACCGGCGGCGACCTGATCAGCAAGATCCGCGTCCGCGTCGGGCAGGCAAGCTATCGCCATTTCGAGCTCGAGGAAGACGGGTCGGTCGGCACCGCATTCTACAACAAGGGCCTCGAAGGGCGCCTCGAAATCGTCCAGGCGAACCGCGGTGGCTGGCAGGGTGCTTCGGGCGTGCAGTTCTACAACCGGATCTTCAACGTGGTCGGCGACGAGGCGTTTCTGCCGAAGAACGAGACCAACCAGACCGGGCTGTTCACGCTGCAACAGTATGAATCCGGCAAGTTCCGCGCCGAGGGCGGTCTGCGCTACGAGATCACCGATCTCGCCGCGCGCACGCCCGAAGACGATCTGCGCTTCTTCCGCGGCAGCCAGAGCTATCATTCGGTATCGGGGTCGCTCGGTGCATCCTATGCCCTCACCGACAGCATCCGGGTCGGGCTGAACGGATCGCGGACCGAGCGCGCGCCCTCGGGCGAGGAGCTGTTCGCGAATGGCGCACACGCCGGCACGCAGGCCTACGAACTGGGCAACCCCAACTTCAGGCTGGAGAAGTCGTGGGGGCTCGAAGGCACGCTGCATGCGCATGGCGATGGCTTCAGCTTCGACGCGTCCGCCTATTACAATTGGTTCTCCAACTATATCTCGGAGAACCAGGTCGCAGCGTCGGTTTGCCAGGCGGCCGCCACTCCATCCGGGCGCGTGGTCGATCTGCCCTGCTTCCAGTATCAACAGGCCGACGCGCGCTATTACGGGTTCGAGGCGGATGCGTCAGTCAAGCTTGCGCAGATCGGTGGCTATGCGGTCAACGCCGACGTGCTCGGCGACTACGTCCACGCCAACATCGTCGACCAGGGCCCGGTCCCGCGCATCCCGCCGATGCGCGTGCTCGGCGGGATCGAGGCGCAGGGCGACCGGATCAACGGTCGCGTCGAGGTCGAGCATGTGTTCGACCAGAACCGCATCGCCGCGTTCGAGACGAAGACCAATGACTACACGATGGTCAACGCCTCGATCGGCCTGAGCCCGTTCGGCAAGGACTCGAAGACGACGCTGCTGCTGAGCGCGAACAATCTGTTCGACGTGAACGCACGGCGTGCGACGAGTTTCCTCAAGGACTTCGCCCCGCTTGCGGGTCGCGATTTCCGCGCGACGCTGCGCTTCGGCCTGTAATGCACGGGGGCCGGCGCCGTGCGCTGGCCCCTAGTCGTCGATCCGTTCGAGCCCTTCCGCATAGACACGCTGCTTGGCCGCATAGGCCGCGGCCGACAGCTTAAGCCCGGCGATCGCCTCGGGCGACAGCGCGCGCACCGCCTTCGCCGGCGCGCCGACGATCAGGCTGCCCGCGGGAAACACTTTCCCCTCGGTCACCAGCGCGTTCGCGCCGATCAGGCAATTCTCGCCGATCACCGCGTGGTTGAGGATCGTCGCGCCCATCCCCACCAGCACGTTGTCGCCGATCGTGCAGCCGTGCAGGATCGCGTGATGGCCGATCGTGCAGCCCTCGCCCACGGTCAACGGGGCGCCAGGATCGGAATGCAGCATCGCACCCTCCTGAATATTGGTCCGCGCGCCGACGACGATCGGCGTGTTGTCCGCGCGGATGACGGCGCCGAACCAGACGCTCGCCCCCTCCCCCAGTCGCGCGTCGCCGATCACGTCGGCGGACAGCGCAACCCACACGTCGTCCGCCAGCGTCGGGCGGTGTCCCTCGATCGCATAGAGCGGCATCAGGCGGCGTCCCTTTCCTTGGCTCGCGCGCGGAACGCGTGGAGCAGCGGCTCGGTATAGCCGCTCGGCTGCGCGAGGCCATCGAACACCAGCGCGCGGGCGGCCTGGAACGCCAGGCTTTCGTCCTCATGCCCCGCCATCGGCCGGTAGAGCGGATCGCCCGCATTCTGCGCATCGACCTTCGCCGCCATCCGCCGCAGCGCCGCGTCCGCCTCGTCGGGCGTTGCGATGCCGTGGAGCAGCCAGTTCGCCATATGCTGCGAACTGATCCGCAGCGTCGCGCGATCCTCCATCAGGCCGATGTCGTGGATGTCGGGCACCTTCGAACAGCCGACGCCCTGGTCGACCCAGCGCACGACATAGCCGAGAATGCCCTGCGCATTGTTCTCCAGTTCCTCGCGGATCTCCTCGGGCTGCCAGTTGTGCCCGGTCGCTACCGGGATCGTCAGCAGCGCATCGAGCGGCGCGATCGGTTCCGCGTTGCGTTCGGCTTGCCGCGCGAACACGTCGACGCGGTGGTAATGCGTCGCATGCAGCGTCGCTGCGGTCGGCGACGGAACCCAGGCCGTGTTCGCGCCGGTCATCGGATGCGAGATCTTCTGCGCGAGCATGTCCGCCATCCGATCGGGCGCGGCCCACATGCCCTTGCCGATCTGCGCCTTGCCGCTAAGCCCGCAGGCGAGGCCGATCTGGACGTTGCGGTCCTCATACGCCTTGATCCACGACGAGGCCTTCATGTCGCCCTTGCGGATCATCGGCCCGGCCCGCATCGACGTGTGCATCTCGTCGCCGGTGCGATCGAGGAAGCCGGTGTTGATGAAGACGACCCGGTCCTTCACCGCCGCGATGCACGCGGCGAGATTGGCGGAGGTGCGGCGCTCCTCGTCCATCACGCCGACCTTGATCGTGTGGCGCGCGAGGCCGAGCAGATCCTCGATCGCGTCGAACAGCCGATTGGTGAAACCGGCTTCGTCGGGGCCGTGCATCTTCGGCTTGACGATGTAGATCGAGCCCGCGCGGCTGTTGCGGATCGGGCCCGTGCCGTTCAGATCGTGCAAGCTAATCAGCGACGTGACGATGCCGTCGAGGATGCCCTCGGGCGCCTCGCCGCCGTCCGCCAGCAGCACCGCGGGCGTCGTCATCAGATGGCCGACATTGCGCACGAACATCAGGCTGCGGCCGGGCAGCGTGAACGCGCTGCCATCGGGGGCGGTGTACGGCCGGTCCGGTTCGAGCGACCGCGTGACCGTGCGGCCGCCCTTGTCGAAGCTGGCGGTCAGATCGCCCTTCATCAACCCGAGCCAATTGGCATAGGCGGCGACCTTGTCCTCGGCATCGACCGCGGCAATCGAATCCTCGAGGTCGGCGATCGTGCTGAGCGCGGATTCGAGCACGACGTCGGCCAAATGCGCCGGATCGTCGCGACCGATCGGATGCTGAGCGTCGATCACCAGTTCGATGTGCAGGCCGTTGTGACGCAACAGGAGGTTGTCCGCCGCATGCCCGACGAGCTGGCTGGGATCGGCAAGCTCGGGCGTGCCGCCGGTCCAGTCGGTCCACGACCCACGTGCCAAAGGCACGGCATCGTCGAGAAACGCCTTCGCCCAGGCAATCACCTGCGCGCCACGGCTGGCGTCATAGCCTTTACCGGACGCCGCACCGGCAATCGCGTCGGTGCCGTAAAGCGCATCGTACAGGCTTCCCCACCGCGCGTTCGCGGCGTTCAACAGGAAGCGCGCGTTGAGGATCGGCACCACCAACTGCGCGCCGGCGAGCGTGGCGACTTCCGCATCGACGTTGGTCGGGGCGACCGCGAACGGCGCCGGCTCTTCGACCAGATAGCCGATCTCGCGCAGGAACGCCTGATAGTCGGGCTGGTCGACCGGTCTGCCGGCGCGGGTTTCGTGCCACGCATCGATCTTCGCCTGGAGGTCGTCGCGCACCGCGAGCAGCGTGGCATTTTCGGGTGCGAACCGGGCGTAGATGTCGGAAACGCCCTGCCAGAACGCGGCGGCATCGAGCGCCGTGCCCGGCAGCACCTGCGTGTCGATGAACGCTACAAGCGGCGCGGCGATCTTCAGACCTGCCTTTTCGATCATCTCGGCCATGCTGCTCTCCTCTGCTCTGGCAGCACGATAGACGCCCGCCACCTTCGCCACTAGACACTATAAAACGAAAGCTGTTGATCGCCTGGAGAACGAATGGACCCCGATATCGTGCTCTTCGCCGAAGTCGTCCGCACCACCAGCCTCAGCGCCGCGGGGCGGTCGCTCGGCATCTCCCCGGCGATGGTATCGAAGCGGATCGCGCGGCTCGAGGCGCGGCTCGGCGTACGGTTGCTCAACCGTACCACGCGCCGGCTCGAGCTGACCGCTCGGGGGGCTGCGTATCACCGCGACATGGTGGCGATCCTCGCCGCGATCCGCGATGCCGAGGCGCGCGTGTCGGATCGCGCCGAGACGCCGACCGGGCCGCTGCGGGTCAGTGCGCCGACTTCCTTCGGCCGCCTCCATATCGCACCGCACCTCAAGCCGTTCCTCGACGCGCACCCGGGGGTCCAACTCGACCTCGATCTGTCCGACGGATATGCCGACGTCATCGGCGACCGGCTCGACCTCGCGATCCGGATCGCGCCTGCGGTGCCGCCCAGTCTGACCGGCTACCGCCTCGCCGACAGCCGTCGCGTCCTCTGCGCGGCACCAGACTACAGCGCGCCGTGCGAAGTAGCCGATCTCAAGACGCACCGCTTGCTCGCGGCGAAGGGTCAGATGCCGTGGCGCCTTGCCGGCCCCGACGGCGCCGTCACGATCGACCGCCCGAGCTATGTCGCGACCAACTCCAGCGAAGTCGTCCGCGAACTCACGCTGGCGGGGGTGGGCATCGCGCTGCGGTCTCTGTGGGACGTCAGCGCCGACCTGGCGAGCGGCCGGCTCGTCCGCGTCCTGCCCGCGCTGGCCGGGTCTGCGGATGTCGGGATCTATGCGGTGCACGCGCGCGGGCCGGTGTCGTCGGGTGCGACCGCGCTGCTCGATTATCTGCGCGGCCTCTGGTCGCCGATCCCGCCGTGGGAGTCTTGAACCAGGTCGATCGTCACGGCATCGATCCGCCGCAGCATCGCGACGAATTGCTCGACCTCCGCGCCCGAGAACCCAGCGAAGATGCGACGCTCCAGATCGAGCGCCTTCGGTGCGACCGACGCGTACAGCGTGCGGCCGTCGTCCGTGAGCCGCAACAGATGCGACCGCCGATCGTCGGGGTTCGCATGCCGCTGCATCAGCCCGCGCTCGACCAGCGCGATCGCCGCGCGGCTGACCGTGACCTTGTCCATGCGGGTCTGCTGGCCCACCTGCTGCTGCGTGATCCCGCCGGCTTCGGCCACCACGGCGACCAGCCGCCACTCCGGAATCGTCAGCCCGAACAGCGCCTCATACGTATCGGCCACCGCCTCGCTCACGAGGTTCGAGGTGATCGACAGGCGATATGGGATGAAATCGTCCAGGACGAGCGCGCGGTCAGCCATAGCGAGATCGTAACGATTGACACCAGTTGATCAAGACGGCAGATTGGTAACAACGGATACCAATCGAAGGATCGAGTCATGGACCATATGGACGTAAACCCGATGGGTCTCGACGGGTTCGAGTTCGCCGAATTCACCTCGCCCGATCCCGACCGGATGGCCGCGCAGATCGAGCAGTTCGGTTTCGTCGCCGCCTCGACCCACCCGACCAAGGCGGTGACCCGGTACAAGCAGGGCCGCATCAACCTGTTGCTCAACCGCGAAGACGGTGGCCATGCGGCGGCATTCCGCGCCGACCACGGACCGTCGGCAAGCGGCATGGCGTTCCGCGTTCATGACGCCAAGGCAGCGTTCGACGCGGCGATCGCGCGCGGCGCCAAGGCGGCGGATGCCAGCACGGGTGCACTCGGCGAGGGCAGCTACGTGCTCGAGGGAATCGGCGGCTCGCTGCTGTATCTGGTCGACCGGCACGGTGCTGCGGGCAGCCTGTACGACGACTGGAACCAGGTTCCGGGCGCGGCTGAAGCGGAAGCCGAGAACAATGTCGGGCTCGACCTGCTCGACCACCTCACGCACAACGTGAAGCGTGGCCAGATGCGGACCTGGGCCGAGTTCTACGGCCAGATCTTCGGCTTCGAGGAGCAGAAGTATTTCGACATCAAGGGCAAGGCGACCGGCCTGTTCAGCCAGGCGATGATCGCGCCCGACCGCGCGATCCGCATTCCCCTGAACGAAAGCCAGGACGACAAGAGCCAGATCGAGGAATTCCTCAAGGATTACAACGGCGAGGGCATCCAGCATCTGGCGCTGACTACCGACGATATCTTCGAGACGGTCGAGAAATTGCGCGCGCGCGGCGTCAAGCTGCAGGACACGATCGAGACCTATTACGAGCTGGTCGACAAGCGCGTGCCCAACCACGGCCACGACCTCGAACGCCTGCGCCGCAACCGCATCCTGATCGACGGCAATGTCGGCGAGGAGGGGTTGCTGCTCCAGATCTTCACCGAGAACATGTTCGGGCCGATCTTCTTCGAGATCATCCAGCGCAAGGGCAATGAAGGCTTCGGCAACGGCAATTTCCAGGCGCTGTACGAGAGCATCGAACTCGACCAGATCCGCCGTGGTGTAGTGACCGTCGACGCCTGATCGCTGAAACCCTCTCCCCTCAGGGGAGAGGGAAAGGCGCGCCAGCGCCGAGGGTGAGGGCACGCGCAACGCCAGCGCGTGCCCTCACCCTTCCGCCGCGCAAGCGCGCGTCTCCCTCCCTCTCCCCAGAGGGAGAGGGCTTAGAAGTTTGAACGGCCGGCGGTCCGGGCGTTGATCGGAACAGGTGACGGAGAGGAAGCCATGACAATCCACCAGCCGACCAACACCGCAGGCGAGACCGCCGGCCAGAGCAGAAACGACAGCGCCGGGTACCTCCCCGGCTTCGGCAACCACGTCTCGACCGAAGCCGTCCCCGGCGCGCTGCCGATCGGCCGCAATTCGCCGCAGCGCCCGGCGTTCGGCCTTTATACCGAGCAACTCTCCGGCACCGCCTTCACCGCGCCGCGTCACGAGAACCGCCGCAGCTGGCTCTACCGGATGCGCCCGACCGCCGAGCATCCGCCATTCGAGCGCTACAGCGGCGCCAAGCGGTTCGCGCCCGGCACCACCGACGCGCCGCTCGCGCCCAACCGCCTGCGCTGGGACCCGATCGAGGCCCCTGCTCCCGGCACCGACCTGATCGACGGCATGACGACGATGCTCGCCAACCGCGACCCCGCCGATCTCGAGGGCGTCGCGCTCCACGTCTACGCCGCGAATGCCGACATGAGTGACCGCGTGTTCATGGATGCGGACGGCGAGCTGCTGTTCGTGCCGCAAAAGGGCCGACTGCGACTGCTGACCGAACTCGGCCGGATCGATATCGCCCCCGGCCAGATCGCGCTGGTACCCCGCGGCGTCCGCTTCCGCGCCGAGCTTCCCGATGGCGAGGCCCGCGGCTATGTCGCGGAGAACCACGGCGCGCTGTTCCGCCTGCCTGATCTCGGGCCGATCGGCGCCAACGGCCTCGCCAACCCGCGCGATTTCGAGACGCCGGTCGCCTGGTTCGAGGATCGCGACGAACCCGTCGAGGTCGTCCAGAAGTTCATGGGATCGCTGTGGACGACCACGCTCGATCATTCGCCGCTCGACGTCGTCGCGTGGCACGGCAACCTCGCCCCGTGGCGCTACGACCTGTCGCGGTTCAACACGATCAACACGGTCAGCTTCGATCATCCCGATCCGTCGATCTTCACGCTGTTGACTTCGCCAAGCGACGTGCCGGGCCGCGCGAACGCCGATTTCGTGATCTTCCCGCCACGCTGGATGGTGGCGGAGGGGACGTTCCGCCCGCCCTGGTTCCACCGCAACATCATGTCCGAGGCGATGGGGCTGATCACCGGCGCCTATGATGGCAAGGCCGAAGGGTTCGCGCCGGGCGGCATCTCGCTGCACAATTTGATGTCCGGCCATGGTCCCGACCTGGCAAGCTGGCAGGGCGCGAGCGCGGCCGACCTGAAGCCGCACAAGATCGACGGCACGATGGCGTTCATGCTCGAGAGCTGCTGGCCCTACGCACCGACCGCCTATGCGCTCGACCATGCGCAGCTCGATTACGATGCGGTCTGGTCGGATTTCCCGAAGGCAGTCCTGCCGCGGTGACCCCGACGCTCCACGGCTATTGGCGCTCGACCGCCGCCTACCGCGTCCGCATCGCGCTTGCCCTGAAGCGCGTGGACTATGCGCAGGTCACGTACGACCTACGCACCGATGCGCAGCGCGAGGCCGGCTACCACGCGCTCAATCCGCAGGGGCTGGTGCCGGCCTTGGAAACCAACGACGCCGTCCTGACGCAGAGCCCCGCGATCCTTGAATGGATCGACGAGACCTATCCCGATCCACCTTTGCTCCCCGCCGACGCGAATGGTCGCGCGGTCGTTCGCGCGATGGCCGCGACGATCGCGTGCGATATCCACCCGGTGAACAACCTGAGGATCCTCAACGCGCTGCGGAGCGAGTTCGGCGCCGACGATGCCGCCGTGAACCGCTGGATCGCGCGCTGGATCGGTGAGGGGTTCGCCGCGCTGGAGGTGATGATTGCGCATCATGGCCACGGCTTCGCATTCGGCGCGACGCCGACGATCGCCGACTGCCACCTGGTGCCGCAGGTCTATTCCGCCGAGCGGTTTGCGGTCGATCTGACGCCCTACCCGCACCTCAAGGCCGCCGCCGACACGGCCCGCGCGCTGCGCGCTTTCGCCGCGGCGCACCCCGACCGGCAACCGGACGCGGATCGCGCATGAGCGACGGCGAACGGCTCACAGCCACGCCGGCCGGGATCAAGCTCGCCCCGCTCGACACGGTCGCCGAGGGCAAGGCGCGCAACTTCGTGGTGCAGATGCGCGCCGGGCGGTTCCACGGGTTCGTCGTGCGCAAGGACGACGCGGTGGTCGGCTATGTCGATCGCTGCCCGCACATGGGCCTGCCGCTCGCGCAGGTGCTTGACGACTACCTCACCCCGCGCGGCGACCTGATCGCGTGCAGCTGGCATTCGGCGCTGTTCGCGATCGACACCGGTGCGTGCGTCGGCGGGCCCTGCGGCGGAACGCGACTGACCCCCTGGCCGGTCGCGGTGGTTGACGAGATGATCGTCACCGCAGGCTGACGCGGCGGACGCGGTGCGCTAAGGGACCACACCTCCTCCCCTGCACGATGAACCGATGACCCAAAATCTCCCCATCCGCGTCATGGCGCTGTATCGCTTCACGCCGTTCGCCGACATCGCCGCGATCCAGCCGCCGCTGGCGCTCGCCTGCTGTTCGAACGGGGTGAAGGGCACGCTGCTGCTCGCGCCTGAGGGGATCAACGGGACGATCGCCGGGTCCGAGGCGGGGATCGATGCCGTTCTCGCGCATATTCGTGCGTTGCCGGGGTGTGCCGACCTCGACGTGAAAGAGTCGCGCGCCGAGACGATGCCGTTCCACCGCATGAAGGTGCGGCTGAAGCGCGAGATCGTCACGATGGGCGAGCCGACGATCGATCCGCTGGACGGCGTGGGCCATTATGTCGAGCCCGCGGACTGGAACGCGCTGATCGCCGAGCCAGGGACGATCCTGATCGACACGCGCAACGATTACGAGGTGTCGGTGGGCACGTTCGCCGGCGCGGTCGATCCGCACACGCGCAGTTTCCGCGACTTCCCGGCATGGTTTCGTACGCATCGCGCCGAGCTGGTCGGCGACGGCCCGCCGCCCAAGATCGCGATGTTCTGCACCGGCGGTATCCGCTGCGAGAAATCGACCGCGTTCCTCAAGGCCGAGGGGCTCGACGAGGTCTATCACCTCAAGGGCGGCATCCTGAAATATCTCGAGACCGTGCCCGAGGCCGAGAGCCTGTGGGAAGGCGAATGCTTCGTCTTCGACCAGCGCGTCGCGGTCGGCCACGGGCTCGTGCCCGGCAGCCACGTGCTGTGCCACGCCTGCCGCATGCCGGTCAGCGTCGCGGACCGCGCCTCGCCGCTCTATGTCGAGGGGATCAGCTGCCCGGCATGCCACGACGCGCGCGATGAGAATCAGCGCGCCGGCTATGCCGAACGCGAACGGCAGATGCGACTAGCCGAAGCCCGCGGCGAAACTCATGTCGGCGCCGTGTTGCCCAAGACGCATGGGACCGATTGACCAGCGCAACCTGGCTCAGTTTTGCCCCACCCCGGCGAAGGCCGGGGTCCGATTGGGAAGGTTGCAGTAACAGGAGACTACGCTTCGTTAGCGCCGCTCCCCAATTGGGCCCCGGCCTTCGCCGGGGTGGTGTTTAACAACTACGCTCGGCTCGTCGAAAACCGCGCGGCCAACGCCGTGTTGCCTTGCGACATCGCCAGCGACTGCACGGTGTTGCCCGCAGCATCCGCAACCGAAGCATCCGCACCATTCTCCAGCAACAGGTCGATGATCGCCGTCCGGTCCACCAGCGCGGCCATCATCAGCGCGGTCTGGCCGACGCCATTGCGCCGGTTCACATCCGCCCCCGCATCGAGCAGGATCTGCGCGATCTCCGCATAACCCTTGAAACACACCCCCATCAGCGCCGTGTTGCCACGCGCGTCCGCAGCACCGTCGACCTTCGCACCCGCCGCGAGCAAAGCCGCAGTGGCGACGGCCTGCCCGTTATAGCTGGCGATCACGAGCGGCGTGTAGCCCTTCGCATCGGTCACCTCGATATCGACCCCCGCCTGCAACAGCGCCGGGATCATCTCGTCGCGCCCCATCCGCGCGGCGTCGAACAGCAGTTCGACCAACCGCTCCATCGGCGGCAAGGGGCGGAGTTCGCGCGCGTCGTTCATGTTAGGCCTCGATGATATGCGGCACGAACCGCGCGAGATTGCGCGTCACGACCGTGTCATCCTCCCGAACGCCGATCCCCGCGGCTTCGTTGCCGACCATCCACGCGCCGATCACCGGATGCCGCCCGTCGAACACCGGCGGCGGCGCATAGGCCTGCCGGATCGCCCCCTCGGCGCCATAGCCCTGATCCAGCACCGCGTGCGCAGCGTCCCCGATCACCTCGACATTGGCCCCCTCGCGCGAGAACAGCGGCTTCCGCACAAGTTTCGGCCCCAGGATCTGCGCGGCGGGATCGTCGTCGAAGAACGCCGGCAGCAGGTTCGGATGGTTCGGATGCCGCTCCCACAGCAACGGCAGGATGCCCTTGTTCGACAAGATCGACTTCCACGCCGGCTCGATCCAGCGCACGTCCGCCCGCGACAGGTTCGGCGCATAGGGCTCGCGGAGCATGAACTCCCACGGATACAGCTTGAACGCCGCCTGCACCTCATAGCCGTCGGTATCGACGAAGCGCCCATCCGCAGCGAGCCCGATATCCTTCATCTCGACGAACTTGGGCTCGATCCCGACCTGGCTCGCCAGATCCTCGAAGAAGCGGACGGTCTGGCGGTCCTCGACGGCGGACGCATCGGCGGCGAAATGTACGAAGCCGCCGCTCGGGAACAGCGCGCGGAAGCGTTCGCGCAGCTTGTCGAACAGGCTGTTGAACTGGTCCGTCCCCGCCGGCAGCGCGCCGCTAGCAAGCAAATCCTCGAGCCACATCCACTGGAACGTCGCGCATTCGAACACGGACGTCGGCGTATCCGCGTTATACTCGTAGAGCTTGGCCGGCCCCGTCCCGTCATAGGCGAAGTCGAACCGGCCATAGAGCGACGGCTGACGCGTCCGCCACGTCTCCGCAACGTAGTTCCACTGCTCGCGCGGGATGGCGAGGCGTTCCATCAACTGCTGATCGCGCACCACTTCGTCGACCAGATCGAGGCACATCGCGTGCAGCTGTTCCGCTGCCGGCTCGAGATCGTCCTCGATCTCCGCCAGCGTGAACGCGTAGGCCGCGCCCTCGTCCCAATAGGGTTCGCCATCGGTATCGTGATAGACGAACCCGATCGCGTCCGCCCGCTCACGCCAGTCGCTACGCGGGTCGACCGCGATCCGGCGCATCAGCTGTCCGACGTTTTGGTGTCGTCGCGCTGGCCGATCTGCAGCGTCTGGCCGAGTTCCGGCGTCTTGGGCGCGGTCAGCCGCGCAAGCACGTCGTCCGCCGACGACTGGCCGGGGCCGATGCCCGCCAGCCGCAGCTTCTCGTCGAGATCGGCGCCGGTGCGGCGATCCTCGAGCTCGCCCGCCGCCTTGATCCGCTCGCCACGGATCGCCTGGCGTTCGCGGATCCGTGCGAGGCTGTCGGCGGCCGAACCGAGCTTGTTGCCCGCCCCCATGCTGCCCGACGCGACCGAGGCCTGCGCCTTCTGCACCGACTCGTTGACCTTGACGACCTCGACCTCACGGCGGAGCTGTTCGATCTTGCGGTCGGTCTGCGCGACGGCGGTGTGGATCTGCTCCTCGGCGGCGCGCATGTCCTCGACCTGCGGGCTTTTCAGCGCGATGTCCTGTTCGAGATCGGCGATCCGCTGCGCGACCTGGCGCGCAAGATCCATATTGCCCTTCTCGACCGCGATCCGCGCCGAAGCCTCGTACTTCGTCGCCTGCGCACGGAAGCTCTCGACCTCGGTTTCGAGGATACGTCGCCGCGCGACCAGCCCCGCGAGATCGTCGCGGGCCTTGCCTTGCGCCTTGTCCGCATCGCGGATTTCCTGGTCGAGGATACGCAGCGCGTTCGCATCGACGACCGCCGCCCCGGCTTCGTGCGCGCCCGCGCGACCGAGGGTGAAAAGCTTGCTCCAGATGGCCATGCCAGTCTCTCCGTTTGTATCAGTTCAGGCGATGATGTCAGGCAGCCGGGATCTGCGCATGGCGCAGGTCGGTGGCCGCATCGATCGCATTTTCGGCGAGCGTGCGCAGCTCGATCACGACGGTATCGAGCGGGCTCGACGTCGCGAGTTCGCCGAACAGCTCGTAATAATCGCGGCCGTCGACGGTGCCGATCCCGAAGTTCGACAGCGGCACCAGCTTCTGCGATTTGAGCAGGAAGGTGTTGAACGCCAACGGGTCCTCCTGCTCGTCGCACGGCCAGAGCAAGGTCGAGCACGCGATCTGCGCCTCGCTGACGTTGACGAACAGCTCGAGGTCGCCGTGCTGGTGCATCGTCACCAGCAGGACCGGGTCCGCGCCTTCCAGGATCCGCGCGGAGAACTCTCCCGCCTTTGCGGGCTCTGACGTGTCGAGCGCGGCCTTCAAGCTGCGGACGGTCCAGATATCGGTCAATGCAAGAACTCCCGTGCTTGTCGCGTCACGCACACATAGGACGTGTCGCGAACCCTTGCCATCCCCGCTCCCCACTCCGCCATCCCACCGTTTCCCGTCATCCTGACGAAAGTCAGGATCCAGGGTTACGAAGCGCGGCGGGTGTCGCTCTGGGTCCTGACTTTCGTCAGGATGACGGGGGGTTGCGCTTTGCTCGCCCGGCCGCTTTGCCCTATGCAGGCCGTCAACAAAGATACGAGGATTGCATGTTCGATCGCCTGTTCGGCCGCAAGCCAGCGCTTGACGACAACGCCCTGCCCGTCGTCCGCAACGTCACGCTGGGGCGTACGGTCACGGTCGATCCGCTCGCGTGGCGCCGGTTCGGGTCCGAACTGCTGTTCCCGTTCAACCGCGACACGCTGGTGATCGTCGCGCAGGGGCTGGTGAACCTTAACGAAGGCGGGTTCGTCCACCGTTTCTACACCGACGACGACATCATGTTCCAGGCGGTGTCGAACGACCGCGCGGGCCAGGACGTGACCGACGTCACGCTGTTCGCGCCGTGGGACAGCGCATACCCCTCCTCGCCCGCCGAGCGCCCGGCATGGCAGAGCCGCCTCAAGGCGCGCACCTTCACCGCCGAGGGATTGCCCGAATATGGACGCTTCTGGTTCGGCCCCGAGGCGAGCGAGCAGGAACCGGTGACGTTCTGGGAGGATCTCCACGACGACCGCGACGGCATCGTCGACCGCCGCATCTTCCAGACCTGCATGCTGTTCGGGCGCGAGCTGCCGGGTGACGACGGCCGCGAACTGCTGCTCGCGATCGACCAGGAGAACGAGGCGGGCGAGGTATCGTTCGAGATCATGCTCGGCGTGGCACTGGAACTCGGCGAGTTCAGGGCCTAGCATCACCGCCGAACGGCTCCGGGGGACTTGCCATGATCGACCAATACAGCTTCGGCGCCAGCGCGCTCGCCTTCCTGATCGCGTTCGTCGCGGCGGGCGTGTTCACGATCGCGTTCAAGATCGTCTATCAGGTAGCGACGCCCTATCACGAGAAGTCGCTGATCCGCGAGGGCAACACCGCCGCAGCGATCACGCTGGGCGCGGCGTTGCTCGGCTATGTCCTGCCGCTCGCCTCGGCGCTGACGCATACGGTTTCGCTGGTCGAATTCGCGGTCTGGGCGCTGCTCGCCGGCGTCATCCAGATCGTCACGGCTTTGGTCGTCCAGCGTCTCGTGATGCGCGACTTCAACGCGCGGATCCAGCGCGGCGAAATCGCCGCGGCGACCTATATGGCAAGCATCTCGCTGTGCGTCGGCATCCTCAACGCTGCCTGCATGACGAACTGAGGAAGCACCCATGAAGCGTTCCAGATCGATCGTCCTCACCAGCCTGATCGCAGGATCGGGCATCTCGCTGACCGCGTGCGACGGCGATGTCGGCGGCAAGCCGGTCGAGGCGCAGAGCTATGCCTCCGTCGCCGAGTGCCGCGCGGCGGGTGCGCTGTCCGCGGTCCAGTGCGACACCGCGTTCGAGCAGGCCAAGACCGATGCGGCGAAGACCGCACCGCGCTTCGAGGACAAGCAGACCTGCGAGGAGCAGTTCGGCGCCGCGCAGTGCGAACCGCGCAACAACGGCAATGGCGGCAGCTTCTTCACGCCGCTGTTGACCGGCTTCCTGGTCGGACAGGCGCTCAACGGCGGCTTCGGCAATCGCGGCGCGCCGATGTATCGTGACCGCGAGGGCAATTATTACGGGGGCGCCGGCGGCCGGATCAACCGTGACTATGTTACCGGCCGCACGCGCGTCGGCTCGGACGCGTTCACCCCGACGACGGCGCGGGCGCCTGCGCGCGTCCAGACGCGCAGTTCGGTGATCTCGCGCGGCGGGTTCGGCGGCGGCTTCGGCGGCCGCGGCTTCGGCGGCTGATCCTCACTGATGCTCCCCCGCAAGGGGGAGGTGGCGCCATAGGCGACGGAGGGGGAGGACACGGAACACAGGTTGGTGCCAACCGCCCCCTCCGTCAGGCTAACGCCTGCCACCTCCCCCGAGCGGGGGAGGATCAGAAGCCCGGTCACGCGCTCCGCTCGACCCGCAGCATCGCCAGCGCCGCGACACCCATCACCCCGGCGGCGATCAGCATCGCCCAAACGGCGTCGCCGGGGAAGAACGTCCGCACCACCTGCCCCATCACCGACGACACGATCAGCTGCGGCAACACGATGAAGATGTTGAACAGCCCCATATAGACGCCGAGCTTGGCCTGGGGCAGCGCGTTCGACAGGATCGCATAGGGCATCGTCAGGATCGACGACCAGGCGATGCCGATCAGCACCATCGACCCGATCAGGACATATTGGTCGCGCACCACCAGGAACGACGCGAACCCCGCCGCCCCACAGAGCAGCCCGAGGACATGCGCGTCGCGCCGGCCGATCCGCGCCGCCAGCGCCGGCATGACGAACGCCCACAGGGTCGCCACGCCGTTATACACCGCGAACAGCACCCCGACCCAGTTCGCCCCCTCGTTATACGCCGCGCTGGTCGTGTCGGTCGTGCCGAACACATGCTGCGTGACGATCGGCGTCGTGTAGATCCACATGATGAACAGCGCCGACCAGGTGAAAAACTGGACGAGCGCAAGCCGCTTCATCGTTTGCGGCATGGTGCCAAGATCGCCGACGATCTGGCTGAGAACGTTGGACTCCCTTCCCGATCGCACCAGGGCGGCGCTCGCCAGCAACGCGGCGCCGAATGCGATCAGCCCGCCACCCAGCAGATAGACCGGCTTGTCGAGCCCGAACCGCGCTACCGCGGCGACCACGATCGCACCCAGCGCGATCCACACCGGCGCGAGCCGCGCGCTCGACCGGACGACCGTGTCGCGCGGCGCGACCGGGCCCTCGTTCTCGAACGCGGCCATCTCGGCGGGCGAATATTCGCGGGTCGTCAAAACGGTCCACAGTACCGCAAAGAACAGGGCTAGCGCGCCGATATAGAATCCATACTGCACCGACGGCGGGATCCCGCCCGCGGGCGCGGTGTTCGCGACCTGGAAGACGTCGGTCAGGATGATCGGGGCAAGGCTGCCGATCACCGCGCCCGCGCCGATGAACCCGGTCTGGAACGCGAAGCCCGCGGTGCGCTGGCGGCTGCCGAGCATGTCGCCGACGAACGCGCGGAACGGCTCCATCGCAACGTTGAGCGATCCGTCGAGCATCCAGAGCAACACGGCCGCGACCCACAGCACGGGCGCGTTCGGCATCGCCAGCAGCGCAAAGGTCGCGAGCATCGCCCCTGCCAGGAAATAGGGCCGCCGTCGTCCGAGCCGCCCCCAGGTCCGGTCGCTATAATGCCCGATCACCGGCTGGACGAGCAGCCCCGTCAGCGGCGCCGCGATCCACAGGAACGCGAGATCGTCGACCGAGGTGCCCAGCGACTGGAAGATGCGGCTGACATTGGCGTTCTGCAGCGCAAAGCCGATCTGGATCCCGAAGAACCCGAACGATATGTTCCACAGCCCCCAGAAGCCCTGAGGTGGCTTCTCCCTACCCTGCACGGCCATTCAGCGTCCTTCACCCGATGATCGCCGGATCACCAATTGCGTCGGCAGCACCGTGCTCTCGACCGGTCGATCGCCGATCCGCGCGAGCAGCATCTCGACCAGCCGCCGCCCCGCCAGCCCACTATCCTGCGCGATCGTCGTCAGCGGCGGATTGGCAAGGCTGGCAGCGGGGATGTCGTCGAACCCGACGATCGCCACGTCATAGGGCACGTTGATCCCCGCCCCTGCCAGCACGCGCATCGCCGCCAGCGCGATCAGGTCGCTCGCCGCGACGATCGCATCGAACGGCACGCGGCGGTGAAGCAACTCGCGCGTCGCCTGCGTCGCATCCTCCTCGGTCGAGATGGTCTCGACCTGAAGCTTCGGATCCGCCGCGAGACCGTGCTCGCCGAGCGCTGCGACGTAGCCGCGATACCGGTCGTGAAACTCGGGATAATGATCGGTGGCGCTGCCCAAGAACGCGATCCGCCGCCGCCCGCGGTCGAGCAGGTGCCGCGCCGCCGCGGCGCCCCCGGCGATGTTGTCGCACCCTATCGTGAGCCCCGGCTGGCCTGGCTGGACCGAGCCCCAGCGCACGAAGTGGGTCCCTTGCGCGACGAGTGCTTCGAGCCGGGCGCGATAATCGGCATAATCGCCATAGCCGAGCAGGATCAGCCCGTCGGCGCGGTGGCTGTCCTCGTAATCGGTATGCCAGTCGCTCGAAAATTGCTGGAACGACACGAGCAGATCGTAGCCATGCGATGCACACGCCGCCATCATCGCGCCGAGCATGCCCAGGAAGAACGGGTTGACCACGGTCTCGTCGGGGGTCGGATCGCGGAACAGCAGCAGCGCGATCGTCTTGGTCGTACCATTGCGCAGGTTCGAGGCGCTGCGATCGACGGTGTAGTTGAGCTGGCGCGCAATCGCCTCGATCCGCTGCCGCGTCGCCAGATTGACCGTCGAGCTGCCGCGCAGCGCGCGCGATACGGTCGGTTGCGAGACGCCGGCGAGCTGCGCGATATCGAACGAGGTCGGTTTGCCCGTGAGCTTGCCGATGGTCTTGGCAGCGGCAGTCACGACGTTCGGCTCCTCCAGCATCCTCACGGTTCCACGCCCGCCTTGCCGGCGAGGTGACCGCGACCGAGCATCAGCCCAGAACATGCTGCGCGTCAACGAGAGCCGCGACGCCAGCGTGACAATTTCACCACACAATCAACCCGCTACCGCTAACACGCGACTGAATACGTATGCGCATCGAGGTGGAAGCCGACGATCCCGACTAGAGGATCGGGATCGTGGTCATCTGCTCAGCGACGCGGTGCCATCAACGGTCCGCCGATCTCGGTGGCAGACAGGAACGCCGGACGCGCGCGCAGACGATCGAGATAGGCGGCAACGTCGGGGTGCTCCTTGAGCAAGCCCGTGCTCTCGGCAATCGCTAGCATGTAGCACATCTGGATATCGGCCAGCATGAGCTGCTCCCCCATCAGATAGGGGCCATCGCCGACACCCGCGGCGATATAATCGAGCGTCTTGGTTACCTCGGGGCCGGTGAACTTCGTCAGGCCCTCAGGCAGGCCGCCCATCCGCTTGCCGAACATCGTCATCATGATCGGCAGCGCGGCCGAGCTTTCGACATATTGCAGCCACTCGTCATGGATGGCCGCCGCATCGCTGTCGATCGGTGGCGAGAAGCGGCGGTCGCCGTAGCGCTCATCGATATAGGCGAGGATCGGCGCGCTCTCCGCCAGCGTCAGGTCGCCATCGACGAGCACGGGGGCCTTGCCGAGCGGATGGATCGCTTTCAGCTCGGGCGGCGCACGGAAGTTCGCGTCGCGCTCATATTTGACGAGGTCATATTCGATCCCGAGCTCTTCGAGCAGCCAGATCACGCGGATCGACCGCGAGTAGTTCAGATGGTGCAGCGTTAACATAAGCGTCCTTCGACACGGGAATGTGCTGCCCCTCGGAACGGCCGGGCGGCATCGAAGGTTTCGTTGACCGCACTCCCGGAATCCTCCGGCAACGGAGACCCATGATGACCAACCTGACCTGCGATGTCGCGATCATCGGTGCGGGGACCGCCGGCCTCGCCGCCGAGCGTAGCGCTCGCCGCAACGGCGCCAAGACGCTCCTGATTGACGAGGGCTTTGGCGGCACGACCTGCGCCAGCGTGGGATGTATGCCCTCCAAGCTGTTGATCGCGGCTGGCAATGCTATGCACGCAGTCGAGCAGGCCAAGGTTTTCGGGGTCGAGGCTTCGGCCCAGGTCGACGGCGTTGCGGTGATGGCGCGGGTCCGCAAGCAGCGCGATGCTTTCGTCGCCGGGGTCGAAACGTCGATCGACAAATTGCCCGACGAAGTGAAGATCGAGGCACGCGCAAAATTTGCAGGCGCGACGATTCTGGCGCTCAGCGACGGGCGTCAGGTCCATGCGAAATCCGTTGTGATCGCGACCGGATCGAGCCCCGCAATCCCCGACATGTTCGACGCCGTGCGCGACCGCGTGCTGACCAACGAGAGCATCTTCGAGCTGAAGGACCTGCCAGGCTCGATCGGCGTGGTCGGCGCAGGCGCGCTCGGGCTCGAACTCGCACAGGCGATGGCGCGGCTCGGCGTCGAGACGATGGTGTTCGACACCGGCGAGACGATCGGCGGGCTGAAGGATCCCCATGTCGCGGAGGCGTATCACGCGATCCTGTCGCGTGAGATGCCGATCCTGCTGGGCGTCGATCTCAAGGCCGACCCCGATGGCGACGGCGTCGCGCTGTCCTGGACGGGCTCGGCGTCGGGCAGCAAGCGCTTCGATTATCTGCTCGTCGCGACGGGCCGGCCACCGCGGATCAAGGATATCGGGCTCGAGACGACCGGTCTTGCGCTCGACGACCACGGGATGCCCGACTATGACTGCGACACGATGCAGTGTGGCAGTGCGCCGATCTTCATCGCCGGCGACGCGGACCATGATCGCGCGGTGCTGCACGAGGCGTCGGCGGAGGGCATGATCGCGGGGCGCAACGCGGCGAGCTATCCCGAGGTCACGCCGGGCAAGCGCACCGTCCCGTTCGCGATCACCTTCACGCACCCCAATGTCGCGGTGATCGGCAAGATCGCCAAGGACGACGAAGCCGACAGCGTGATCGGCGCCGCCTCCTATGACGATCAGGGGCGCGCGAAGGTCGAGGCGTGCAATGCCGGGCTGGTGCGTTTCTACGCCGACCGCCGCGACGGCCGCCTGACGGGCGCGACGATGGCGGGGCCGGCCGTAGAGCACAGCGCGCACCTGATCGCCTGGGCGATCCAGAGCGGCTGGACCGCGACCGAGGTGCTCGATCTGCCCTTCTATCATCCGACGTTCGAGGAGGGGATGAAGGATGCGCTGCGGTCGATCTGCGCCGAGGTGCATTCGCCGACGCCGCCGGATCGCGATGACGGGTTCACGCCTGGGACGTAAACGCCCACCTGATCCTCCCCCGCAGGGGGGAGGGTTGACCAGTGATCTAGTCCTCCAAATCCAGATACGCGACGACGTCGTTTTCCGTCGCCAGATACAACCCCGCCTGCACATCTTCCTCCTGCCGCGCAGCAATCCCCAGCGCCTCGTTCAACGGCCCATAGAACAAGGTCGTCGCCGCCCCGCCCTCCCCGCTATCGTCCAGATGATAGAGCCGGACCGACACGCCGGAAGAAATCGTCCGCATTACAACACCCTATCGCAAACCAGATGACCAAATATTCACGGAACCAAATCCGCCTTAGCGCAACTTTGGCCGTCCTCACGTGTTATGCTAGCAGATACAGGGGTTTATATGCATCAGGATGAAGGTTTTCCGGTGTCGCGCCGTGGCGTGATTGCCGGCGGTGTCGCGTCGGCTACGCTGGCCGCAGCACCCGCAGCGCAGGCGCAGACGCAGGGTAGCGCGCAGCCGGCCCCGCCGACGATGCCGGTCACGCTCAAGGTGAACGGCCGCACGACCAAGATCACTGTCGACACGCGGACCACGCTGCTCGATGCGCTGCGCGAAAATTTGAAGCTCACCGGCACCAAGAAGGGCTGCGATCACGGTCAGTGCGGCGCGTGCACAGTGATCGTCGAGGGTCGCCGGATCAACAGCTGCCTGACGCTCGCTGTGATGCACGAAGGCGAGGAGGTCACCACGATTGAAGGCCTCGGCACGCCCGAGAAACTCCACGCGATGCAGGCCGCGTTCGTCAAGCATGACGGGTATCAGTGCGGCTATTGCACGCCCGGCCAGATCTGCTCGGCGGTCGCCACGCTCGGCGAGATCAAGGCAGGCATCCCCAGCCACGTTACCGGCGACATCGCCGCGCAGCCGACCGTCAGCACCGACGAACTGCGCGAGCGGATGAGCGGCAACATCTGCCGCTGCGGCGCCTATGCCAACATCATCGACGCGATCCACGACGTCGCGGGCACGGAGCGCACGGCATGAAGGCCTTTACCTATGAGCGCGCCACCTCGGCCAAGGAGGCCGCGAGCGCCGCGGCCCGCATGCCGGGCGCCAAGTTCATCGCGGGCGGCACCAACCTGCTCGACCTGATGAAGCTGCAGATCGAGACGCCGCAGCATCTCATCGACGTCAACGGTCTGGACCTCGACAAGATCACGCCGACCGCCGACGGGGGCCTGCGCGTCGGGGCGCTGGTCCGCAACACCGATCTCGCCGCCGATGCGCGCGTGCGCAAGGATTACGGCGTGCTCAGCCGCGCGCTGGTATCCGGCGCGAGCGGACAGCTCCGCAACAAGGCGACCACCGCGGGCAACCTGCTCCAGCGCACGCGCTGCCCCTATTTCTACGACACCACCAAGCCCTGCAACAAGCGTCAGCCGGGCAGCGGTTGCGCCGCGATCGGCGGGTTCAACCGCAACCTCGCGATCATGGGGACGAGCGAGGCGTGCATCGCCACGCATCCGAGCGACATGGCGGTGGCGATGCGCGTGCTCGACGCGACCGTGGAGACGGTGAACGCCGCCGGCGCCACCCGCGCGATCCCGATCGCCGACTTCCACCGGCTGCCTGGTGCGACGCCGAACATCGAGACGGCGCTGGCCCCGGGCGAACTCATCACCGCCGTGACCTTGCCCAAGCCGATCGGCGGCACGCACATCTACCAGAAGGTGCGCGACCGTGCGTCCTACGCCTTCGCGCTGATCTCGGTTGCGGCCGTCATCCAGCCTGACGGTCGTGGGCGGCTCGCCTTTGGTGGCCTCGCGCACAAGCCCTGGCGCGTCGAGGCCGCCGAGGCGCAGATGCCCAATGGCGCCAAGGCCACCGCAGCGGCGGTTCTCGCCGGCGCCCGCACCACCTCACAGAACGCGTTCAAGCTGCCGTTGGTCGAACGCACCATCGGCGCCGTGTTCGAAGACGCGAAGGCCTGACGCCCATGAAATTCGATACCCCCGCCACCGCCAATCCCACCGACCAGATGAAGGTGCTCGGCAAGCCGATCGATCGTATCGACGGCAAGCTGAAGACGACCGGCACCGCGCACTACGCCTATGAGCGGAGCGACGCCGCACCGAACGCGGCCTATGGCTACATTCTCGGGTCTTCGATCGCCAAGGGCCGGATCGAGAGCATCGACGTCGCCGACGCCAAGGCGGCGCCCGGCGTGCTCGCGGTGGTCACCTATGAGAATGCCGGCAAGATCGGCAAGGCCAAGAACCACACCGCACGGATGCTCGCGGGCCCCGACGTCCAGCATTACGACCAGGCCGTCGCCGTCGTCGTCGCCGAGACGTTCGAGCAGGCGCGCGCTGCCACCAAGCTTTTGCGCGTCAATTATGCGCGGGCGAAAGGTAATTTCGACCTCGCCGCGTCGCAGGGCTCGGCGACCAAGCCCAAGAGCGGCACCCCCGACACAGCCGTCGGCGACTTTGCCGGCGCGTTCGCCAAGGCGGCGGTGAAGGTCGACGAGCGCTACACCACGCCCGACCAGAGCCATCAGATGATGGAGCCACATTCGACGACCGCGGCGTGGACGAACGACAAGCTGACGCTGTGGACATCGAACCAGATGATCGCCTGGGCGGTCGGCGACATGAGCGAGACGCTGCTGATCCCGAAGGACAACATTCATGTGATGTCGCCTTATGTCGGCGGTGGCTTCGGGTCGAAGCTCTGGATCCGCAGCGATGCGGTGATGGCGGCGCTCGGCTCGCGCGCGATCGGCGGTCGGCCGGTCAAGCTCTCGCTTGCGCGTCCACAGGTGATGAACAACACCACGCACCGCCCCGCGACGATCCAGCGCCTGCGCATCGGTGCGCAGAAGGACGGCAAGATCACCGCGATCGCGCATGAGAGCTGGTCGGGCGACCTGCCCGGCGGTGGACCCGAGACCGCGCCGAACGCGACTCGTCTGCTGTACGCCGGCGCCAACCGCATGACCGCGACGCGTCTCGCCGTGCTTGACCTTCCCGAGGGCAACGCAATGCGTGCACCGGGCGAGGCGGTCGGCCTACTCGCGCTCGAAGCGGCGATGGACGAGCTGGCCGAGAAGCTGAAGATGGACCCGGTCCAGCTGCGCATCGTCAACGACACGCAGGTCGATCCCGAAAAGCCGTCGCGCCAGTTCTCGCAGCGCGATCTGGTCGGCTGCCTGAAGACCGGCGCCGAACGCTTCGGCTGGAACAAGCGCAATCCCGTACCAGGCCAGGTCCGCGACGGCCGCTGGCTGGTCGGCATGGGCATGGCGTCGGCGTTTCGCGACAATGTGACGATGAAGTCGGGTGCGCGCGTCGGAATCGACAAGAAGGGCATGGTGACGGTCGCCACCGACATGACTGATATCGGCACGGGCAGCTACACGATCATCGGCCAGACCGTCGCCGAGATGATGGGCGTACCGATGGACAAGGTCATCGTGCTGCTTGGCGACAGCAGCTTCCCGGCCTCGTCGGGGTCGGGCGGCCAGTGGGGCGGCAACAGCTCGACCGCGGGCGTCTATGCAGCCTGCATGGCGCTGCGCGAACGCGTCGCGCAGAAGCTCGGGTTCAACGCGACCGACGTCGTTTTCGAGGACGGCAAGGTGAAGTCGGGCAACCGCAGCGTCTCGCTGTCCGAGGCTGCGGGCGACGCCGGCCTCTCAGCCGAGGATTCGATCGAGTTCGGCGATCTGACCAAGACCTATGCACAGGCCACGTTCGGCGCGCATTTCGTCGAGGTCGGAGTCGATTCGGCCACCGGTGAGATCCGTGTCCGCCGGATGAGCGGTGCGTTTGCCGCCGGGCGTATCCTCAACCCGAAATCGGCGCGCAGCCAGGTCATCGGTGCGATGACGATGGGCGTCGGCGCGGCGCTGATGGAGGACGCGATCGTCGACACGCGCTTCGGCTATTTCGTCAATCACGACCTCGCCGAATATCATGTCCCCGCGCATGCCGACATTCCGATGCAGGACGTGTTCTTCATGGACGAGCTGGACGAGAAGTCCTCGCCGATGAAGGCCAAGGGCATCGGCGAACTCGGGCTGTGCGGCGTCGGCGCGGCGATCGCCAACGCGGTCTACAATGCGTGCGGCGTCCGCGTCCGCGAATATCCGCTGACGCTCGACAAGATGATCGGCAAGATGGTCTGATACCCTGCCCTCCATCTGGCCGGAACGTCGGTCGGGTGGAGGGCGAAACCGGCTCTGGCGCGCGCGATTGCGTTGCGCTAGAAAACCGGCATGACCGTACCCGCCATTCTAAAAAACCTGCGACTCCCCGTCATCGGCTCGCCGCTGTTCATCATTTCTGGACCGGAACTGGTGATCGCGCAGTGCAAGGCGGGTATCGTCGGGTCGTTCCCGGCACTCAACGCGCGGCCGCAGGCGCTGCTCGACGAATGGCTGCACCGGATCACCGAGGAGCTGAGCGCACACAACCGCGCGAATCCCGACCGGCCCGCCGCGCCCTTCGCGGTCAACCAGATCGTCCACAAGTCGAACGACCGCCTCGAAAGCGACCTCGCGACCTGTGCCAAGTGGCAGGTGCCGATCGTCATCACCTCGCTCGGCGCGCGCGAAGACCTGAACACCGCGGTGCATGGCTGGGGCGGCATCACGCTCCACGACGTGATCGACGACCGGTTTGCGCGCAAGGCGATCGAAAAGGGCGCGGACGGTCTGATCGCGGTCGCGGCCGGCGCGGGCGGTCACGCCGGCCGCCTGTCGCCGTTCGCGATCATCCAGGAAATCCGCCAGTGGTTCGATGGCCCGCTGGCGCTGTCGGGCTCGATCGCAACGGGTGACGCGGTCCTGGCCGCACAGGCGATGGGCGCCGATTTCGGCTATATCGGCTCGCCGTTCATCGCGACCACCGAAGCCAATGCGGATCAGGCGTACAAGGACGGCATCGTCGCGGGCAAGGCCTCCGACATCGTCTATTCGAACCTGTTCACCGGCGTGCACGGCAACTATCTGCGCGCGTCGATCGAGGCTGCGGGCATGGACCCCGACAATCTGCCCGAGGGCGATCTGAAGACGATGGACTTCGGCGGTGGCAATGGGTCGAAGCCCAAGGCCTGGCGCGACATCTGGGGTTCGGGCCAGGGCATCGGCGCGGTCAGCAAGGTCGAGAGCGTCGCCGACCGCGTCGACCGCCTGGAGCGCGAATACCGTGCGGCACGGGCGCGGCTGGCGCTCTAAATCGGCGGCGATGCGGCGTCGGTCGAGCGCATCGTCCTTACGCCTGACAAGTCCGGACGCTCCTCCACGTGCCGGGCGCAAAGGGCATTTCAGAACGCCTGGGCAAGCAGCCGCTGCATCGATCGCGCCGGGCTGGCGCCGTGTACCGCGTCGAGTCCGCGATCAAGGCGGTCGACGCGGCGATGGAGGTCGGCGCTGGCCTCGATCAGCGTCCGCGCGCGGAGCGGCAGGCTGTCGAGCAGCGCCTGCTCAGTGATCGGGGCATCACCGAGCCGGCGCGCTGGATCAAGCGCATCGCGGGGCTGCAACTCGCCGGCCTGCACCGCACGTTGCGTCAGAAGCCAGGCGATGACGTGCATCAGTCGCGTCGTCACCTTGAGCGACTCGCAACTGAAGCTCACGCGGATCAGCGGATCAAGCGCCTCGCGCTCCGCGCGCCCCGCCTCGTCGAAATAGGTTCGCGCCTCGTCGGCCAGTAGCATCGCCTCGCTATACAGCGCGTCGACCAAGCGTTGCTGCAACCGCGATTCATTCAGTCCGTTCATGGGCTTGGGATGCCATAGCCACCCCGCACCGCCCAGCATGATGAACGGTGACGCCTGCGGCAATCTGTTCGAAACGTCCCAAAACGACGCAATCGGGCCCGATCGCGCGATCAGGCGATGATATCCGGAACCAGAATGTCCTCGCACGCGGCGATCTCGTCGCGGAGCCGCAATTTACGCTTCTTGAGACGCGCAATCTGCAGCTGGTCCGGCACGGTCAGCATCGTGAGCGCGGCGATCGCATCATCGAGGTCCCGGTGCTCGATGCGCATAGCATCGAGCCGAATTCGCAGCTGGGCCTCGTCCACGCTGTCCCTGAGATACATGCCGATCCTCCGTCGCTAAGGTCCTTAGCAAATGCGCGCGCGCTGGCGAGCGTTAAAGCGGCGCGGAGCGACAGGATCGACGACGCAGGTACTGTGTTGCGAGTCGGATGGCCGGCGGTGGGCGTAGTACGGCCCCGGGCAGGCGTCACCATTCACCTCGACAACGGGTCGTCGCGCCAAATCGCTCACTCAATCGAATTGGTCGATTTCCGATGAAGACATTTCGAAGACACGGTGGTTTACTGAGTCCCCAACCGAATGCAGGAGGTACTTCACCGTGCAGACGACGCATCAGACAGCTCTGGAAACCAAGCACGCCGTGCTCGACCAGCGGATCGCAGCCGAGACCCACCGCCCCTTGCCCGATGCCGCCATCCTTGCCAGCCTGAAGAAGCAGAAACTGCGCCTGAAAGAAGAGATCGTCAGCCTCTGACGACAGATCGTGCGGTCGCTGGACCGGCCGAGCGCCGAGGAATGACCGTCACCGACTACAAACCCAGCAAGCCGGTTTTGGCGCCGCCGCCGACCGGCTTGCGGGCTTTCTTGGGGTCAATCGGCGTATCCAGCGCGATGCCCATCCGGCCTGCGGCACACCAGGCGACCTTGCCGACGATCTCGCCTATGCCGCGCAAGTCGAGCCACACACGGGTTCCGACATCGGCGGGCGTGTCGAGTTCGATCATCAGCCCGCCCTCGGACAGGTTGCGAACACGCACCTCATGCACCGTACGCTGCTCGCCGAGCCGACACTGCGCCACCAACAACAGGCTGTCGCGCGCCTTTGCACGCTGACCTGTGCCAGGCCCGTTCGATGTCACGTGTTCCGACGGCGCGCTGCCATCGACATCCCCGGGGGTCCTGCGATCGAAACCGTCCATCATCATCCCGCACCGTCGAGGCCCATGAGCAGGGCCATGTCTGAAGCATAGCCCAAAACGCCTGCCGAAACACTTAACGACGGGCGCGGGCCGGAATCAGCCTTAATCGAGGCGCGGACGATCGGGTATCCCTCAATCGGTCCCTGCGCGAGACATTAGTCCTCGCGCGAGACCTTCTCGTTGCGTTCGTGCCGCTCCTGCGCCTCGACGGTCATCGTCGCGATCGGTCGTGCCTCGAGCCGTGCCAGGCTGATCGGTTCGCCGGTCACTTCGCAATAGCCATATTCGCCCTCGTCGATTCGGCGGATCGCCGCCTCGATCTTGGAGACGAGCTTGCGCTGCCGATCGCGGGTACGAAGTTCGATCGACCAGTCGGTCTCGCTCGACGCACGATCGGTCAGATCGGCCTCGCGCAGCGAATCCACTTGCAACTGCGACAGCGTTTCCTGTGATTCCCGCAGGATCGCCTCTTTCCATGCCTGGAGCTTGCGGCGGAAATACGCCTGCTGCTTCAGGCTCATGAAAGGTTCGTCGGCGTCGGGCCGATAGGTGTCGTCACCACAGTCATTGGCAGCGTCTGGACTGGAATTCTCGCTCGTACGATTCATAACGGTCGCCATACCACTCTCCCTCTGGCCCCGTCGGATCAACCACGCTGATCTCCGAGGGCCACCCCCAAATGGTGAATGCGCCTATAGGCGCGCACGGACACGACCACAAGCGACCCGACTTGCACAAACGAAGCCGAATCCGACATTTTATTTCGCGCGCGCGATCCGCGGTTTCATCGATACCGAGCCACCTCTACCTATTCAGCGTGCTTGCGAGGTCGCCTTCGACGTGGCGTTTATGTCCCAAGCCGGTACGTTAAGCGTGTCCGTCGGCAGAAGACGTACGTTAATTGATGATTAACCATTCCAAACATGGTTAACGCTATTGCACTTAATGGTTTGTTTTGCAGTTAGTCGGATAGCAGTTTCGTAACGCTGCACACGGGGATCCGGCAACACGACGTGCCGGCAACGAAAGAGTGACGATATGTCGGTTAGGATGGCTTTGGCCAAGTTGTGCGCTTGCGCGTGTGGTGGTGCCCTGATCGGCGGTGGCGCCGTGCATGTCGCCGAGCGGCCCACTCGCACCGAAAACGCCAAGCGGGTGCTCGTCAAGCGAGTCGCGCGACCCCAGATCGCCGCGGTCCACCGGCCCCGCGTCCGTCGCGTGACGACGACCACGCGAACGGCATGCGCGCCGACCGTGGTGACGGTCGCCAGTGCGACCCCCGTGCCGATCCCGGCCCCCGTCGGACAAGGCTATATCGGCGGCGGTGGTGCCGGCAGCGCCCCGGTAATCGGCGGCGGCGGCGGATTTTTCGGTGGCGGATTCGGCGGTGGCTTTGGTGGCGGCTTCGGCGGCAGCGGCGGATCGAGCGGCAGCATCGTGATCTCGTCGACGTCGAGCGGCGGGTCGACCTCGACCGGCGGATCGTCGAGCAGCACTGGCGGTGCCCAAATCTCCAGTACATCGTCGTCGAGCGGCAACGTATCGACGTCGTCGAGCAGCGCGTCGTCGGCATCCTCCGCATCCTCGGCCTCGTCCGCCAGCAGCGGCAGTTCGTCGGGAGGCAAGCCCGGTCACGACGGGTCGAGCTATGGCTCGAGCAGCAAGGGCTGGGGATCGAACGGCGGCTGGAATTCGACCGGCGGGTGGAGCTCCAACGGATCGTCGGGCAGTTCGGCCTCGTCGGGCAGCAGCGCGTCGTCGGCAAGCTCAAGCGGCTCGAGCGCGAGCAGCGCCAGCAGCGCGTCAAGTGCCAGCAGCGCCAGTTCGAGCGGCAGCACCGGGTCGAGCGGTGGCCCCCCCGCCCCGGTTCCCGCACCGCCGATGGTCCTGCTGTTCGGCGCGGCGGCCGCAGCGCTCGTCGCCCGCAAACGCTTCGCCAAGCCGGCTGCGATCACCGCCTGACGTGATCGCAATATGCCAAAAAGGCCCCGCCGGACATATCCGTCGGGGCCCTTTTCGTATGCGCGACGACCACGCAACCGCGATGATCAGGCGGCCTTGAGCGCCTTTTCGATGTCGGCGATCGGATGGCCAGTCAGGTCCTTGTCGAGTTCGCCGGCCAGCCGGTTGCTGACCTCCTTGTGATAATGCTTGCGCATCTCGCCGAGCGTCTTGGGCGGCGCGACGATGATCAGCGAGTCGAAATCATTCTTCAATGCGCGTGTCTTGAGGAAGTCGGCCGCATCGGCGGCGAAACGATCCTCTTCGATTTGGTGAAAATCGGTCGGCTCAACCGAACTCCGCGCCGCGCCCTGCGGCGAGGAGGCCCGTCCGGCGGAATCGGTCGCCTGGTCGCGCGTCGCGGGGTTGTTCTGTTCGCGCGCTTGTTCGACGACGAGGTTCGGGAATTCATTATCGCCCTCGTTGCGCAGGAACAGCATTTTCCGACCGTCCGCAACGAGTATGACGGTGTTGTGGGGAAGATGCATGCGGTGTCTCCTTTTCGCTGTGCGTGTTGTTGGGAAACGCGCCGCGAACCCGAGAGGTTGCGCACCCTTCCGATCCTCCCCGCCAACGGATTAGGCGGGCCCGCCTTGCGCCCCCGCACCCGTCTCGGCATAGCCCGGTCATGCACGACATACGCCTGATCCGCGACGATCCCGCCGCCTTCGACGCCGCCCTCGCCAAGCGCGGTTTCGCGCCGCAGTCCGCAGCCCTGGTCGCCCTCGACGAACAGCGCCGCGCGACGATCGCGGAGTCGCAGACCGCGCAGACCCGCCGCAACGAGTTGTCGAAGGCAATCGGTCAGGCCAAGGCGCAGAAGGACGAGGCCAAGGCGCAGGCGCTGATGGCCGAGGTCGCGAGCCTGAAGGCGGCGCTGCCCGCGCTGGAAGCCGAAGAGGCCCGGCTGGGCGACGAGCTCGGCGAGCTGCTCGCCGCGATCCCCAACCTGCCCGCCGCCGACGTGCCGGAGGGCGGCGGCGAGGATGACAACGCGCTCGTCCACACGCGCGGTACGCCCACGACATTCGCCTTCACCGCCCGTGAACACGACGCGATCGGTCCGGCGATCGGCCTCGATTTCGAGACCGGCGCGGCGATGTCCGGCGCGCGCTTCACGCTGGTCCGCGGACCTGCCGCCAGGCTGCAACGCGCGCTCGGCCAGTTCATGCTCGATCATGTCGCCGAGGCGGGCTTCGAGCAAGTATCGCCGCCGCTGCTGGTCCGCGACGAAGCCGTATTCGGTACCGGCCAGTTGCCGAAATTCTCGGAGGATCTGTTCCGCACGACCGACGGCCGCTGGCTGATCCCGACCGCCGAGGTGAGCCTCACCAACATCGTCCGCGAGCAGATCCTGAGCGAGGGCGAACTGCCGCTACGCTTTACCGCGCTGACGCCGTGCTTCCGCTCCGAGGCGGGCGCCGCGGGTCGCGACACGCGCGGCTATATTCGCCAGCATCAGTTCGACAAGGTCGAGATGGTCGCGATCGTCACCCCAGACATGTCGGAGGCCGAGCATGAGCGGATGACGGCGTGCGCGGAAGGCGTTCTCGACGCCTTGCAGCTGCCGTTCAGGCGGATGCTCCTATGCACCGGCGATATGGGGTTCACCGCCGCACGCACCTATGATCTCGAAGTCTGGCTGCCGGGCCAGGCGCGCTATCGCGAGATAAGCAGCGTCTCGACGTGCACCGATTTCCAGGCGCGGCGGATGAACGCGCGCTATCGGCCCGAGGGCGAGAAGGGGACGCGGTTCGTCCACACGCTCAACGGCTCGGCGCTCGCAGTCGGTCGCACGCTCGTCGCGGTACTGGAGAATTACCAGCAGGCGGACGGCGCGGTCGCCGTACCCGCCGTGCTCCAGCCGTATCTCGGCGGGCTGACCGTTCTGGAGCCCAAGCGCTGATGCGGATCCTGCTGACCAACGACGACGGCTATCATGCGCCCGGGCTGAAGGTGCTGGAGACAATCGCGCGGACCTTGTCCGACGATATCTGGATCGTCGCGCCCGCTGAGGAACAGTCGGGCGCGGGCCATTCGCTGACGCTGTCGCGGCCGATCCGTGTGCGCAGGCACGGCGAGCAGCGCTATGCGGTCGCGGGAACGCCGACCGATGCGGTGATGATGGCGCTCGCCAAGATCATGAAGGATGGGCCGCCTGACCTGATCCTGTCGGGCGTCAACCGCGGCGCGAACCTGGCCGAGGACGTGACCTATTCGGGGACCGTCTCGGCAGCGATGGAGGGCGCGCTGGGCGGTATCCGGTCGATCGCGCTGAGCCAGATCTACAGTCGCGAGGGGATGGGCGACAGCGTACCGTTCGAAGCCGCCGCGGCGTGGGGCGAGCGCGTCCTGCGACCGTTGATCGATGCGCCGCTCGCACCGCGGACGCTGGTCAACGTCAACTTTCCTGCCAGCCGAGCGGACGCGGTGAAGGGCGTGCGCGTCGTCGGCCAGGGCCTGCGCGATTATGGCCGGCTGCAGATCGTCACCAACACAGATCCGCGCGGCTACGAGTATCACTGGTTCGCGCTTGGCCGGACCGTCGAGACACCCGCGCACGCGACCGATCTCGAAGCGACCACGGACGGGTACGTTTCGGTCACGCCGCTGCATCTCGACCTGACGCATGTCGAGTCGCTGGACATGCTCGCACAGGCCTATCGGTGATGCGGCGTGCGGGTGTTCTGGCGTCGCTGGCGACGCTCGCGCTGACCGCATGCATTCCTAAGGTCGATCGCCCTGCGGGCTACGGCACCCCGCCGCAGCGCCCGTACCGCGAATCCGCGCCCCGCCGCGACGATCCGCCCCGCGCGCGGGACGATGTCCCGCGCGATGACAGGGCCCGCGACGACAGGGCCCGCGACGACAGGCCTCGCGATGACAGGCCGCCGCAGGACATTCCCGGACGCGATACCGGTGAGGTCACCACCCTGCCCGCTCCGCGCCCCGCCTGGGAGGCGCGGCCGGTCAGTGCGGATGCGAAGACTACTCCCGACGCCATTTACGTCGTCCGGCCCGGCGATACGCTGGGCCACGTGGTCGATCGCAGCGGTGCGAGCCTTGAGGCGATCGCACGCGCTAACGACCTCCAATCGCCCTATTCGATCCGTGCCGGCCAGCGTTTGCAGATCCCCGGCGGTCGCTATCACCAGGTGCGGCGCGGCGAGACCGGCATCGCGATCGCCCGCGCTTATGGTGTCGAATGGTCGCGGATCGTCGCCGCCAATGCGCTCGTCGAACCATATGTGCTCCGCGCCGACCAGCGCATCCAAATCCCGGGCGGGGTGAGCGGCGGCGCGGCAAGCGCCTCCGAGCGCGCGCGGGCGTTCACGCTCGACATCGACGACATCTTGACGGGCGGCGAACCCGCCCTCGCCAGCAACCAGGCGCCGGCAAGACCCATCGCGACGCCGCGCCGGGTGCTGCCCTCCAACGCCGTCGTCACCGCGCCCGCGCGTCTCGCCAGCGGCGGATTCCTGTGGCCGGTCGACGGCAAGGTCGTGAAGCGCTTCGGGCACGGCGCAAGCGGCGAGCGCAACGATGGGATCAAGATCGCGGTACCGATCTCGACGCCGATCCATGCCGCGGCAGACGGCGTGGTCGCCTATGTCGGCGACGGCATCGCCGCGCTCGGCGGGCTGGTGATCATCAAGCATGGCGGCGGCTGGACGAGCGTGTACGGACACGCGTCGAAGCTGCTGGTGCAACGCGGCCAGAGCGTCAAGCGCGGCCAGACGATCGCGCTGTCGGGCGACACCGGGTTTGCGGACCGGCCGGAGCTGCACTTCGAACTGCGCAAGGGGCGGACGCCGGTGGATCCCTCGTCGCAACTGCCGCGGAGCTAAGATTGTTCTCCCGCGAAGGCGGGAGCCTAGACTGGGTCCCCGCCTTCGCGGGGAAACAAGTTTCGCGGACGACGTTTTCCTAATCGACCTTTTGTCCTAAGCGCGCATTCATGACCTACCAGTCCGACCTGCTCACCACGCTGACCTCGCGCGGCTATGTCCACCAGATGACCGACGCCGCCGCGCTCGACGCGCTTGCGGGCAAGCAGGTCGTGCCCGGCTATATCGGCTTCGATCCGACCGCACCGTCGCTCCACGTCGGCAGCCTCGTCCAGATCATGCTGCTGCGCCGGTTGCAGCAGACCGGGCACAAGCCGATCGTCCTGATGGGCGGCGGCACCGGCAAGATCGGCGATCCGAGCTTCAAGGACGAAGCGCGCAAGCTGCTCGGCGAGGACGGCATCAAGGCCAATGTCGCCTCGATCCGCCGCATCTTCGAGAGGTTCCTGACCTTCGCGCCTGAAGGTGAAGCGGGCGGCCCGACCGACGCGGTCATGCTCGACAACGCCGAGTGGCTCGACGCGCTCGAATATATCCCGTTCCTGCGCGACGTCGGCCAGCATTTCTCGGTCAACCGGATGCTCGCGTTCGACTCGGTCAAGCTACGCCTCGACCGCGAACAGTCGCTGAGCTTCCTCGAATTCAACTACATGATCCTCCAGGCGTATGATTTCCTCGAGCTGTCGCGCCGCGCGGGCTGCCGCTTGCAGATGGGCGGATCGGATCAATGGGGCAACATCGTCAACGGCATCGAGCTAGCGCGGCGGATGGATTCGACCGAGGTGTACGGCGTCACCACGCCGCTGATTACGACCGCGGACGGCGGCAAGATGGGCAAGACCATGTCGGGTGCGGTCTGGCTGCACGAGGATCAGCTGCCAACCTTCGACTATTGGCAATTCTGGCGCAACACCGACGACCGCGACGTCGGCCGTTTCCTCCGGCTGTTCACCGACCTGCCGCTCGACGAGATCGCGCGTCTCGAGGCACTGCCGGGTGCGGAGATCAACGCGGCCAAGATCGTGCTCGCCAACGAAGCGACCGCGATGTGCCGCGGGCGAGCCGCCGCCGAACAGGCGGCCGAGACCGCCCGCAAGACGTTCGAGGAGGGCGCTTCCGGCGATGCGCTTCCGAGTTTAGCCGTGACGGGCGGCACGGTCGGGGTCGTCGAGGCGCTGGTCGCGCTTGGTTTCGTCGCGTCGAATGGCGAGGCGCGTCGGAAGATCGGCGAGGGCGCGGTCCGGGTCGACGGCGAGGCCGTGCGCGATGCCGCGCTCGTGATCGCGGTGTCCAATCCCGTCCGGCTGAGCCTCGGGAAAAAACGACATGCGATGCTAACGCCCTCGTAATAGACGCATTCTCGTTACGAAGAATTCGGCGTTAAGTATCCCTGTTCGTATCCGGTTCACGCCGCCTGGCCTACATCTGGCCGATGTTCACGACCGGGGAACGATCGATGCCGAGCTTCGCCATGGCCGTCCGGGATGCACGCGGCACGCCCCGCGACGAGGTGATGCACCGGACGCGCGCGACCGACGCGACGGGGCGAAGCACCAAGCTGGTGATCGTCAACATCTCGGCGAACGGGTTGATGGCACGCTGCGAGAGTGATCCGGCGGCGGGCGACAGGCTATCTGTCCAACTGCCCATCCTCGGCGATGTCGAGGCGGTCGTGCGCTGGTCGCTCGGCGGGCGGATCGGCTGCGAGCTCGAACGGACGATCCCCCTCGCCGACTATTACGGGATGCTGTCGGTGATGATCCGGCACATCTGACGCTTCAGCCGGACCGGAGCAACGCGACACCGGCATCGCGATCGAACAGGTAGAGCGCGGTGCGCGCCGCCTGACCGCGTGGCCCCTCCAGCCCGCCGTCGCGATCGATCAGCAGCCGTGCATCGTCGTGCGCGCATTGCAGCAGGTCGGCCATCATGTCGGGCGTCGCGAGCCGGAACGCCATCTCGCCCGATTGCTTCGTACCGAGCAGTTCGCCCGCGCCGCGCAACCGCAGATCCTCCTCGGCGATCCGGAACCCGTCATTCGTTTCGCGCATCAATGCGAGGCGTGCGCGTGACGTCTCGCTGAGCGACGATCCGCGCATCAACAGGCAGATTGACCGGCCGGTGCCGCGCCCGACGCGGCCACGTAACTGGTGCAACTGCGCGAGCCCAAAGCGGTCCGCATGCTCGATCACGATCAACGTCGCATTGGGGACATCGACGCCGACCTCGATCACCGTCGTCGCGACCAGAACGGCGGTGCGCGCGGCGGAGAATTCGGCCATCACCGCGTCCTTCTCGACGGGCTTCATCCGGCCATGGACCAGCGCCACCTTGTCGCCGAACCGCGCGCGCAGCGTTTCCGCGCGCATCTCGGCGGCGGCAAGATCGCTCTTCTCGCTCTCCTCGACCAGCGGGCAGACCCAGTATGCCTGCCCCCCGTCCGCCAGATGCCGGCTTAGCGCGTTGACCACGTCGTCGAGCCGGTCCTCCGATATCACGCGCGTCTCGATCGGCTGGCGGCCCGGCGGCATCTCGTCGAGGCGACTGACGTCCATCTCGCCGTACTGCGCGAGCGTCAGCGTGCGCGGGATCGGCGTCGCGGTCATCGCCAGCAGATGCGGCGGCGCGATCCCCTTGGCCTGAAGCGTCATCCGCTGCGCGACACCGAACCGGTGCTGCTCGTCGACCACGACCAGCGCGAGGTCCTTATAGGCCACCGCATCCTGGAAGATCGCGTGCGTGCCGACGAGAATATCGATCTCGCCGCTCGCCAGCGCCATCAGAGTCGCCTCGCGCACGCGGCCCTTGTCGCGTCCGGTGAGCACGCCGACCTCGATCGGCAGCCCGGCGAGCGTCTTTCGCAGCGTCTCGTAATGCTGGCGCGCGAGGATCTCGGTCGGCGCGAGCATCGCCGCCTGCGCGCCCGCCTCGACCGCGATCAGCATCGCCATCGCCGCGACCAGCGTCTTGCCCGAGCCGACATCGCCCTGCAGCAGCCGCAGCATCGGCGCGGTCTGCGCTAGGTCGCCCTCGATCTCGCCGACCGTCCGCGATTGCGCGCCGGTCAGCGTGTAGGGCAGCTTAAGCATGTTCCGCAGCCGTCCGTCGCCGTGCAGCGCCCGCCCCCGCCGCTTGCGCGTGTCGGCGCGGACGAGCGTCATCGCGAGCTGGTTGGCGAACACCTCGTCATAGGCCAGTCGCTCGCGTGCCTTCGCGTCCGACGGGTCGGCATGGATCCGCGCGAGCGATTCGTGCCAGCCGGGCCATTCGCGTTTCGCCTTCAGTCCCGGCTCGATCCATTCGGCGAGGTCGGGCGCACGCGCGACCGCCTGAGTCGTCAGCGCCGCCAGCCGCCGCGAGGTGAGCCCCTCCGACAGCGGATAGATCGGCTCGCGCTCGCGCAACTCCTCGTCCTGCTCGACGATGTCGGGATGGACGATCTGAAGTTCCTGGCCGTACTCATCGAGCCGCCCCGACACGCGCTTGGCCTCGCCGATCGGCAGCAGCTTCTTCGCCCAGCCCGAGCTGCCGCCGAAGAAGACGAGGCTGACATAGTTGCCATGCTCGTCGGTCGCCTGCACGCGTGTCGGGCCTCGGCCCGCGCTCACGCGGTGCTCGCGCGCGGTCAGCGTGATCACGATGATCCGCCCGGCGTCGCTCGCCATCAGCTCGGTGCGGGGTAGCCGATCGACATAGCCGGTGGGCAGATGGAAGGCGACGTCGACGACGCGCGCGAGCCCCAGCCGGTCGAGCGGCTTGGCGAGCGCAGGCCCCACCCCTTTCAGGACGAGGGTTTCGGCGAACAGCGGATTGAGGATTTCGGGTCGCATGACTATCTGCTCCCTATAGCCCAGCCGACGCCCGCCGCCAGCGGTCGCCGGTCAATCGGCGTTGGAGATATCATGGACCACGAAACCCGCCTCAAGCGCCTCGGCTTCCGCAGCTCGCACCGCGGCACGCGCGAAGCCGACATGATGATCGGCGGCTTCTTCGAAACCTATGGCCAGACCTGGACGCCCGAGCAGCTCGACTGGTTCGAGGCGCTGCTGGAGGAGCAGGACGTCGACATCATGGGCTGGGCGATCGGCTCGATTCCGTGCCCACCCGAATGGAACGGCCCGATGATGCAGGCGATGCGCGACATCAATTACGTCACGGTCGTGAAGTAACGCCGCGTAGCACCTCCCCGGCGAAGGCCGGGGCCCAAATGGTGGGCGATCGTAATTGACCGCAGTCCGCCGTTACGACCACCTCTCCAATTGGACCCCGGCCTTCGCCGGGGAGGTAATATGCCAGATCTGAACAGTATTCTCTCCGCGACGACCCCGCTGACGCTGTCGGGCGTGCCGTCGGGGTTCCAGCCGTCGCTGCTCGCCGATCTCGCGCGCGCCGCGAAGACGCGCGCGGTGTTCATCGCGCCCGACGATGCGGCGATGCGCGCGATCGCTTCGACCGCGGCGTTCTTCGCGCCCGATCTCGAGGTGCTGAGCTTCCCCGCCTGGGATTGCCTCCCCTATGACCGCGCCTCGCCCACGCTCCGCGTCATGGCCGAGCGTGTCGCCGCGCTGCAACGCCTGCAAGGCAAACCCAAGGGCCCGCAGCTCCTCCTCACCACCGCGAACGCCGCGACGCAGCGCGTCCTCACCCCGTTCCGCATCCGCCAGCTCGTCGCGCGGCTCGCGCCCGGCGAGCGGATCGGTCGCGACAAGCTCGCCACGCTGCTCCAGGCGAACGGCTATGTCCGCACCGACACCGTCCACGACCAGGGCGAATATGCGGTGCGCGGCGGGATCGTCGATCTCTATCCGTCGGGCGAGGACCACGCGCTGCGTCTCGATTTCTTCGGCGACGAGATCGAAAGCGTCCGCACCTTCGATGCCGCCGATCAGCGCACCACCGGCCGGATCGACGGCTTCGTCCTGCTCCCCGCCTCCGAAGCGCTGCTCGACGAGGACTCGATCAAGCGCTTCCGCACGCGGTACCGCGACGCGTTCGGCGCGACCGCGACGGGCGATCCGATGTACCAGGCGATCTCCGAAGGCCGGCGGATCGCGGGCATGGAGCATTGGCTGCCGCTGTTCGAAGAGAAGATGGCGACGCTGTTCGACCATCTCGGCTCGGATGACGTGCTGGTCCGTGACAGCGGCATCGCGGCGGCGGCGGAGAGCCGGTTCGAGGCGATCACCGACTATTATGCGAACCGCCGCCGTGCGGAGGCCGCGCAACCCGGCAGCTATCGCCCGCTCGCGGCGAAATCGCTCTATCTCGACGAACAGGAATGGTCGGGCGCGCTCGAGGGGTTCGCCGCACATATCGCCACGCCGTTCCACGAGCCGGAAAGCGCGACCGTGCTCGACTTCGCGGTCGACGGCCCGCGCGACTTCGGCCCCGAGCGCGCCGCACAGGCGAACATCTACGAAGCCGTCGCCGACCATGTCGAGAAGCTCCGAAAGCAGGGCCGCAAGCCGATCCTCGCCAGCTACTCGATCGGCGCGCGCGAACGTCTGGGCAGCCTGCTCGCCGACCACGGACTGAAGGGCGGCAAGCACGCCGAGACCTGGCAGGAGGCGCTCGGCGTCGCCGACACCGCCAAGAGCTTCGGCGTCGCACTGATCGTCCTGCCGCTCGATCACGGCTTCACTGCGCCGGGCGTCGCCGTCCTCACCGAGCAGGACATGCTCGGCGACCGGCTGGTCCACCGCAAGAAGCGCAAGAAGTCCGCCGACGCGTTCCTCGCCGAACTCGCCACGCTGACGCCCGGAGATCTGGTCGTCCATACCGAACACGGCATCGGCCGCTACGAGGGGCTCACCTCGATCCCCGTCGGCCAGAGCCCGCACGACTGTGTCGCGCTGAGCTATGCCGGCGGCGACAAGCTCTACGTGCCCGTCGAGAATATCGACGTCCTGTCGCGCTACGGCTCGTCGGAAGAGGGCGCATCGCTCGACAAGCTCGGCGGTGAAGGCTGGCAGCGTCGCAAGTCGAAGATGAAGGAGCGGATCCGCGAGATCGCGGGCGAGCTCATCGCGACCGCCGCCGAACGCGCGCTGCACCCCGGCGACGTGCTCGAACCCGATTCGAGCGGCTACCCCAGCTTCGTCGATCGCTTCCCCTATGAGGAAACCGAGGATCAGGACCGCGCGATCGAGGAGGTTCTCGCCGATCTGTCCGCGGGCAAGCCGATGGACCGGCTCGTCGTCGGCGATGTCGGCTTCGGCAAGACCGAGGTCGCGCTGCGCGCCGCGTTCGTCGCGGCGATGGGCGGCAAGCAGGTCGCGATCGTCTGCCCGACGACGCTGCTCGCGCGCCAGCACTACAACAACTTCGTCAGCCGCTTCGAAGGCTTCCCGATGAACATGGGCCGCCTCTCGCGGCTCGTCACCGCGGGCGAGGCGAAGGCGACCAAGGAGGGGCTGGCGAACGGCACGATCGACGTCGTCATCGGCACGCACGCGCTGCTCGCGAAGAACATCGACTTCAAGCGGCTCGGCCTCGTCGTCGTCGACGAGGAGCAGCGGTTCGGCGTCACGCACAAGGAGCGGCTGAAGGCGCTTCGGGCCGACGTCCACATGCTCACGCTGACCGCGACGCCGATCCCGCGCACGCTGCAGATGGCGATGTCGGGAATCCGCGAGCTGTCGGTGATCCAGACCCCGCCGGTCGATCGCCTCGCGGTACGGACCTACATCATGCCGTTCGACCCGGTCGTCCTGCGCGAGGCGCTGCTGCGCGAACATTATCGCGGCGGCCAGAGCTTCGTCGTGACCCCGCGCGTCGCCGACCTGCCCGAGATCGAGGAGTTCCTGCGCGAACAGGTGCCCGAGATCCGCTTCGTCGTCGCGCACGGCCAGATGTCGCCGACCGAGGTCGAGGAGCGCATGTCCGCCTTCTACGACAAGAAGTTCGAGGTGCTCGTCTCGACCACGATCATCGAGAGCGGGATCGACATCGCGTCCGCCAACACGATGATCGTCCACCGCGCCGACCGCTTCGGCCTCGCCCAGCTCTACCAGCTGCGCGGCCGCGTCGGCCGCTCGAAGACGCGCGCCTATGCCTATCTGGTGACGCCACCCGAGCGGCAGATGACGGTGACCGCCGAGAAGCGGCTGAAGGTGCTGTCCGATCTCGATTCGCTCGGCGCCGGGTTCCAGCTGGCGAGCCACGATCTCGACATCCGCGGGGCCGGCAACATGCTCGGCGACGAGCAGACCGGGCATATCAAGGAGGTCGGCTTCGAACTCTACCAGGCGATGCTCGAGGAGGCGATCATGGACGCCAAGTCGGGCGGCCTCGCGTCCGCGCGCCCGAAGGACTTCTCGCCGCAGATCACGGTCGATGCGCCGATCCTCATTCCCGAGGACTATGTCCCCGATCTCGACCTCAGGATGGGGCTGTATCGCCGCCTGAACGAACTCGACGAGAGCCAGGAGATCGAGGCGTTCGCCGCCGAGATGATCGACCGCTTTGGCCCGCTGCCCGACGCGACCGAGAATCTGATCAAGGTCATCGAGATCAAGCTGAACGCGAAGCGCGCCTGCGTGTCGAAGATCGACGTCGGCCCGCGCGGGGTCCTGGTGTCGTTCCACAACGACACGCCGCCCAATGTCGACAAGCTGCTGGCGTATGTCGAGCGCCTTAACGGCGTCGCGCGGTTGCGGCCCGACAGCAAGCTGGTTCTCCAGCGAGCGTGGGGCGACCCGAAAGCGCGGCTGCACGGTGCGCTACAATTGTCGAAGGGACTGGCCAAGGCGGCGGGGTAACGCCGTTCGGTCTTCGAAGAGTTTACCGTTCTCCTGCGAACGCAGGAGCCCAGGGTCACGAACGCAGTCCTCAGCAACCCTGGATTTCTGCGTTCGCAGGAAACGGCTGACATGAAAAGGCCGGGCCCCCGTGAGGGCGACCCGGCCATTTTACTGCTTTGACAAATGTCTTACTTCGGCAGCACGACACTCGGTCCGATGCTGTCCACAACCTTGCGGGCGTCGAACGCGCGGATGTTGTCGCGCGGGATCGGGCCCTTGCGCATCACGATCTCAGCAGTCGCCTCGTACCGGTCGATCGTGCGCACGTCGAAGTCGTTGCCCCATGGGCCACCACCGAAGCCGCCAAAGCCGCCGCCGAAACCACCGCCGAAGCCGCCATACGGGCTCCAGTTGCGCCAGCCGAAACCGCGCCCGTAATAGCGCCACGACGGGCCCCAATAGCCGCCGAACCCGCCATAGCCGAAGCCGCCACCGATCCCCGGCGTCGAATAGGTGCGCGACTGGAGGTTGGTGTCGCGGTCAGCCATGAGGTAATAGTCATAGCCGTTCTGCAGCGTCAGTTCGGCCGCACGGAAGAACAGATAGCGTTCGACGGTGTCGCGCGACGTGACGCTGTTCCCGGCAAAGCTGACGAGGAAACGGCCTGGCTCGATTTGGCGGTCGCTATAGCCGGTCCGGCTGAACCCTTGCCCGGTTGCGGGCCGATAGGTGGTCTCGGTCGCGCATCCGGCCAGCAGCAGCGCGCCTGTTGCGAGCGCTGCCAATGCGACCTTGCGACCCGGTGTCTTAAACATGGTGTCGTCTCCGTTCGCGGCGAATGCGGCGAAACGCCGCTTATTAGCCGTCAGTGGTGGAACGGTCGATGAACGGGATCGCTCCAATGCGCCACCTCGCTGACGCATTTTTCATAATCTGCGTCAGTCGCCTATGAGGTGAAGCGCCACTGTACGACGATGCGGGCGGCGGCGATGCTCGAACAGGTAAAGTCCCTGCCACGTCCCGAGTGCGAGGCGACCGTCGATCAGCGGGATCGAGAGGGCGACCTGCGTGAGCGCGGTGCGCAAATGCGCGGGCATGTCGTCCGGTCCCTCGTCGTCATGCAGATAGTCGCGTGACTCCGGCGCGATCCGCGCGAAATACGCTTCGAGATCGGTGCGGACTTCGGGCGCCGCATTCTCCTGGATCAGCAGCGACGCGGAGGTGTGGCGGCAGAATACGGTGAGCAGCCCCTCGGTCATCCGCTGTTCGCGGATCCATGGTTCGATGCGGTGTGTAACATCGACCAGGCCCTGCCGGCTGGTGTCGATCGTGAGCAGTGTCGTGGCTTGTCGCATGACGGGATAACGATCGGTCCCGCCGGTTGCTCCAGGGATCGGACCCGACCCTGTCGCGGCAAGCCGAGCCAAGGCGCCGATTCTCGGTTTCGTGCAGTCCCGGATCGGAGTTTGGCTCGCCAACGTCCATGATATCGTGCACCGATCGCCGATGCGTAACGCCGCGCCGCCACCATTGCCCGGGTCGCGCGTTGCACCGGAATGACCCGCTCGCACCATGACCGCTATGCCTATCGCTCGATCGTCGACCGTCCAGACTATGATTGGCCCGGCGGTCGTCGCCTCGCGATCTATTTCGGCGTCAATTATGAAGTGTTCGACTTTGGCGGCGGACTGGGAGCGGAACTGGCGCCTTCGCAGACACAGCCCGACGTGATGAACTACGCGTGGCGCGACTATGGCAATCGCGTCGGGGCATGGCGGTTGTTCGACCTGTTCGATCGACTGGGTCTGCGCACCACCGCACTCCTCAATGCCGACGTGCTCGATCGCTGCCCCGGCCTGGCCGAGGCGTGTCGCGACCGCGGCGACGAGATCGCGGCGCACGGCGCCACCAACGCCACTGCGCAGGGCAGCGTGTCCCGCACACGCGAGAACCACATGATCGCGGACGTGACCGACCGGCTGGCGGCGCTCGGCGTCCGTCCCACCGGCTGGCTGGGCCCCTGGATCTCGGAGAGCCACGACACGCCCGACCTGCTTGCCAAGAATGGCTATCGCTACGTTCTCGATTGGGCGCACGACGATCAGCCCACCAGATTTGCGACCGAGCATGGCAGGCTGCTGTCGATACCCTATTCTCAGGAGATCAACGACCTGCCCGCGATCGTCCAGCGCAAGCAAGAGGCGGAGACGTTCGCGACGATGATCCGCGACGGCGTAGACCAACTCCTGTCGGAATGCGACCGCCGCCCGGTGGTACTCGGCATAGCGCTCCACCCCTATATCATGGGACAGGCGCACCGCGTCCCCGCGCTCGCCCGAGTGGTGACCAAGCTACGCGAGGCGAACGACCCACGTATCTGGTGGACGACCGCGGGCGAGATCGCCGCGCACGTCGACGCGAACGGCTTGGCGGCCTGATCCGCGCGGCGCGCGATTATTTGCGTGCCCGGGCGTGAAGTGCACGGACTTGGTCGGCAAGCGCCGGAACCGGGCCGCTCACCGTCGCACCCGGCACAACGTCGGTAACGCGGAGCGGCGCGATGCCCAGCGGTGGTTTGCCGAGCTCGCGCATCCACTCACCTAACTGCTCGGTGGATGTCGCAAAGACGATCCGCCCGAGCCCCACCAGACCATGCGCCGCCGCGCACATCGCGCAGTGTTCGCCCGAGGTGTAGACGACCGCGTGCCGCCTCTCTTCCGGCGACATATTTTCGGCGGCCCACCGCGCGATCGCGAACTCGGGGTGACGGGTCGGATCGCCGCCGCCGGTCCGGTTGCGATCCTCGAACAGCAGATCGCCCTCGCCCGAGACCAAGCGCGAGCCGAAGGGCTGGTCGCCTGCTTCGACGGCCTCGGTCGCCAATTCGATGCAGCGTCGGAGATGCTGTAGGTCGATGTCGTTCATGCAAGTTCCTCCTTGTACCGTGCCCGCGTTCCTGTCGCGACAAACGAAGGATCAGGCCTCGCGGATCCGGGGCGACGGAAGGGTACGTGTCGACCGCAGGCAGGTGGGTGCAAGTCTTTGACTACGACGCGCGAGGTACGCGCTGCCGACCACTGGCCAACCAGGCCGGGAGAAACGGCTCTGCTCGTGTTCGGTTGCACCTTTCCGCGTTGACGCAGTGCAGCATAAAAACTAACAGCCCGCGCTCTCATACCGCTAAGCCCAAACCGGCGCAGCCTTGCTCAGCGCTGGAGGCGCCGCGTGACCATGACCATAACTTTCGCCGATCTCGCTCTGGCACCATTTCTGCTGCAGGCGCTCACCGAGCAAGGCTATGCGCACCCGACGCCGATCCAGGCCCAGTCGATCCCGATGCTGCTTCAGGGGCGCGACATGCTCGGCATGGCGCAGACCGGCACGGGCAAGACCGCCGCGTTCGCACTGCCGCTGCTCCACCGCCTCGCCGCGAGTCCCCGTCCAGCGCCAAAGGGTGGCGCACGCATCCTGGTGCTTGCACCGACACGCGAACTGGTGTCGCAGATCGCCGCCGGGTTCGAGAGCTTCGGCCGCCATCTGCCGCCGCGCGTGATGACGATCTTCGGCGGTGTGAGCCAGGTCCACCAGGTCAAGGCGCTCGAGGCCGGTGTCGACATCATCGTCGCCACACCGGGGCGCCTGCTGGATCTGATCGATCAGGGGCGGTGCGATCTGTCCGCGCTAGAGGCGCTGGTGCTCGACGAGGCCGACCAGATGCTCGACATGGGCTTCGCCAAGCCCATCGAGCGTCTCGTCGCGACGCTGCCGACGGATCGGCACACATTGCTGTTCTCGGCGACGATGCCAAAATCGATCACCGCGCTGGCCGAGAGCCTGCTTCGCAACCCGGTAAACGTCGAGATCGCCCCGCCATCGACCACCGTCGAGCGGATCGCGCAATCGGTGATGTTCCTTGATGCGGCCGACAAGAAGGCGGCACTGCTCGCGCTGCTGCGCACGCCCGACATGGGCCAGGCGGTCGTCTTCACGCTCCAGAAGAACATCGCCAACGACGTCTGCGCGTTTATCGGCGAGGCCGGTATCACCGCCGAAGCGCTGCACGGCAACAAGTCGCAGGGTCAGCGCGAGCGCGCTCTGGACGCATTCCGCGCGGGCACCGTGCAGGTTCTCGTCGCGACGGATATTGCGGCGCGCGGCATCGACGTCGACACGGTGACGCACGTCTTCAACCACGACCTGCCGAGCCTGCCGGAAAGCTACGTCCACCGGATCGGCCGGACCGGGCGCGCCGGACGCAGCGGCTTTGCCATCACGCTGTGCGATGCCGAGCAGCGCGCCTGGCTGCACGATGTCGAACGGGAGATCGGTCGCGCGCTGACGGTGCAGGACGATCACGAATGGCATTGCGAGGTGGCGCGGCACTCGACCAAGCGCGCACCCGTGCTCGGCGGCGGCGCGGTCAAGCAGGTCAAGCCGGTGAAGGCGCCACGCGAGCGCAAGGTCTGGACCGAAGAAGAGAAGCTCGCCGCACGGATGGCGGCAAAGGCCGCCTGACGCGACGGCATTTGGGTGGCGAGCGGGCGCCGTCTTGCGCCGGCCCGGCCGCCCTGCGGCCCCCCACCTGGACCACGGCGGTGCCTGCCCCCGCGTCGCGGGCGCCGGCAATCTCTGCGTTTCGCAGAACCGATGGGTATCTCGACACGGGTTTGGCGCCATGCCGGTAGCGGCCTTTATCCACGGCGGAGCGTGGCGGTCGTCGTCCCGGCGGACCGCGCGCCGGTCAGGGGCGCGGCGCTGACTTCGTGCCCCTGACGATGGGTAAGGTCAGACCGCGATCATCACCTTGCCAAGATGTCCGGCAACGGCGAAGTAGCGGACCGCATCCGGTGCCTCGGCGAACGGGAAAACACGGTCGACGACGGTTGTCATACCGTTCGCAACCATCGCGTCGAGCAGGTCGACGAACATCGCGCGGCTGCCATTGGCGATCCCGCGGATGGTGACGTTCTTGAGGATGAGCGACAGATAGTCGGGGATCGCATTGCCCTCGCCCGGGGAAACACCGATGACGATGATCCGCGCGCTGGTCGCCGCCGCCGCGATCGACCGGCCCAGCGTATCGGCGCCACCGGTTTCGATCACGATATCGGCTCCCTTCCCGTCCGTCTGCGCGATCACCTCGGCCGCCCAGTCGGGCGAAGTCCGGTAATTGATCGCGATATCCGCGCCGAGCGTGCGCGCGGTCGCGAGTTTGGCATCGTGCGACGAGGTGATCGCGACGCGCGCCCCTCGCGCCTTGGCGATCTTCAATGCGGCAAGCGAGACGCTCCCGGTGCCGAGGCAGAGGACAGTGTCGCCGGGCTTGACGTGACAAATCTCGATCAGGGCATTCCAGGCCGTGAGCGCGGCGGAGGCGAGCCCCGCGACATCGGCATCGGCCAGTGCGTCAGGCACGCGGATCAATGCCGCAGCCGGGAGCACGACGCGCTCGGCGAGCCAGCCATCGTGGGTGATGCCGATATCGTGCGCGAAGACGTCCGACCGGAACGGACCATCGACCCAGCTCGCGAAATGGCCGCAGACGACGCGGTCGCCGATCGCGACCTGTGTTACGCCTTCGCCGATCGCGACGACCTCGCCGACGCCTTCCGACATCGGAATACGCGTCGCCGGCTGGCGAGCGCCGTAGACGCCGCGCAACAGCTGCACGTCGCGGCTGATCAAGCCGACGAGACGCGGTGCCACCAGTGCTTGGCCGGGCCCGGCGACGGGTTCGGGTCGCGTCGTCGCGACGAGGGCGTCGATGCCGTCCTGGGCGCCGATCTGATAGGCTTTCATCGGATTAGTCTCCTGTAAAGTGCGCGCGAAGCGCGCATTATGCGAAGGCCCTGGGACCGGGCTTGAAGGCGTAGCGGCGCGCCTGGACCGCCACCACGAGCGCGGCCAGCGTCGGGATGAGCACCGCCCAGGCAAGCGAGCCGGCGCCGGCATGCTCGAGCATCACGCCACCAATGATGCCCCCCGCCGCGATCGCCCCGTTCCAGACCGTCGTCAGCATCGCGTTCGCAAGATCGACGCCCTCGCCCGCGGCATCGGCCAGCGCCGTCTGAAGCTGCGTCGCGGCGCCGCCGAACGACAGCCCCCACAGGATCGTCGCGACGATCGTCACCGCAGGGACGCTCGCAAACAGCGCGAACGCCAGCGACACCGACGCAAATGCCGTCAGGCTGACCAGCACGAGCGGTCGCAGCGCGCGATCGATGAGCACGCCTGTCACCCAGATCCCGACCAGCGCGGCCACGCCGAACGCGAGCAGCACCAGATCGAGCCTGCGCTGCACGCCCGACAACGCAGCAACCGGCGCGATATAGGTGTACAGGATATTGTGCGCGGTGATCCATGCGAACAGCGTGACGAGCACGGTGCGTACGCCCGGCGTGCGGAATACGCGTACGATCGACAGCCGCTGTTCGGCGGGCTGACCGGGAAAGTCCGGCACCTGCCATAACACCCAGCCGATCAGCGCCAGCGTCGTGATCGACATCAACCCGAACGCCATCCGCCAGCCGAGCGTGGTGCCCAGCATCGCGCCCAGCGGGACGCCGATCGACAGCGCGAGCGGCGTGCCGACCATCGCGATCGCCAGCGCCTTGCCGCGCAACGGCGCGACGACCATCCGCCGCGCATAACCCGCGATGATTCCCCAGCCGAGCCCCGCCGCGACTCCCCCCATAAACCGCGCGACCAGCGTCAGCACGTAGGAGGTCGACATCGCGGTAACACAGTTGAAGATCAGGAAGCCGAGGATCGCGACGAGCAATGTCGGCTTGCGCCGCCAGCCTTGCGTGTACAGCGTCAGCGGGATCGCCGCGAGCAGCGACCCTACCGCATAGACCGTGACGGTCTGCCCGGCGAGCGATTCCGATACCGCCAGCCCTGCCGCCATGTGCGGCAACAGCCCGGCGGGAAGCGTCTCGGTCAGGATCGCGGTGAACCCGGTCATCGCCAGCGCCAGCAGCGCGGAGATCGGCAGCGTCTCGCTCGCGCCGGCATCGGTCGGGATGGGCAATGGCCGCACGGGATACTCACTTCTGGATCGATTGATCCAGTCGGTTCGGCCCCCATCGCCGACTTGTCAACGAATAATGGATCAATTAGTCTAAAACTTCGGGAGCGGAGACCTATGGCACGAAGCGGACGACCGCGCGGTTTCGATCGGCATGCGGCGCTGGACAGCGCGATGCACCTGTTCTGGGAACACGGCTATGAGGGTGCATCGCTGCTCACGTTGCGTCACGCGATGGGCGACCTCTCATCGGCAAGCTTCTATGCGGCGTTCGGTTCGAAGGAAGCGCTCTACCGCGAAACGCTGGCGCGCTATCTTGATCGCCATGGTGGGATCGTCGGCGCGCTCGACGACGACCGGCTAGCGCCACGCGCCCGCCTCGAACAGGCGCTGATGGCATCGGTCGCGGTGCAGACCGACCTTGCGCATCCCAAGGGCTGCATGATCACGCTGTCCGCAACAATCTCATCCGACGCGGGCGCTTCGATCAGGGCCCTGACCAAAGCCGAACGCGAGGTCACGCGACAGGCGTTGCACCGGTGCATCGCCGCGGGTGTCGCCGCGGGCGATCTCGATCTCACTACGGACGTCGCAGGGCTGGTCGCGCTTTACGATGGGCTATTGTTGGGCGTTTCGATCCAGGCGCGAGACGGCGTGGGAGCGGACACGATCCGCGCCGGAATTGGGTATGCGATGGCGGCGTGGGATCGTCATCGCATCGGTTCGCCGGCCCAGCCCGGCAACCCGGCTGCAGCGCCGAACGCGGCGCCGAATGCGGCGCCGGTCGAACGCGGACTCTCGCCCAGAAACTGATAAGTCCCGGAAGCAACAGTCGCGATCACGGCCGCACCAGTATCGGTGTCGGGCATCGTCACGGTAGGCGTATCCCGAACGCGGCCAACCCTCATATCCCAGCCCGGCTGACCGCCGCGAATGCAATGGACGGCAGGAGTCAGAACGCGCCCAGGCCATCGTCGGCTGCCAGGCGGGCGATGCGCAGCGGGCGGCCGCCACGCGCAGTATGGAGTTGGCATAGCCGCTCGACCTGTGCGAGCGACGCGGTGAGCAGCGCGGCCGACGCGAGCGCACCGGACCTGTGCAAGCGCAGGACCGCGTCGTCGCTCAGCTGCATCAGCTGCTCGCTACCGATTGTGTATAGCCCGTCTATGACGTGGTCTTCACGATCGTCATCCTGCAACACGAGATGCAGCGGCCGGATCAGGCGCAGCGCCGCGTAACGCTCGACGAGCTCCCGCGCCGCGCCGATATCGACGACCAGCCGCTCCAGCGCCGCCGCAATGCCGGTTGCGAGCGGAGTCGGCGCGCCGCCCTGGAACAGCGGATCGCCCGCAGCGCCGACCGCGGGATCGCTCGCGTCGACCGCCAATCCGGCGGCTCCGTCTGCATCGAGCCGGAAAGCCGTCAGCTGTAGCGCACGCGGGCAATAGGTCGCGTGGAAGTGGCGATCATGGACGAACAGATTGGCGGGATCGACCAGACCGACCAGTGCAACGAGGTTGAACCTGCCGGTGGTCGCGTCCTTGGCGAGGCAGATCGGCATGTCGGCAGCGACCAGCGGTATTTCGGACAGGCCGATCTGGACGATACGCTGCGCCGGACCGACCACGGTGTGGTCTAAGCGAAGCGATGCGTGATCCGCAAGGTTGAGCGGGCGAACGATACTCATACCCGCTGCAGCCCGTGTTCGCGGACCGCACGCAGCAGATCGCGGTGGCGCGGCATCTTGCTCACCAGCTCGGCGCGCACGCGGGCGTTGCGCGCGACGAGCGCGGCGGCCGAACTACCCTCGGCGGTGGCGGGCTGGCCGCGATAGCTTCCGCCAAAGCGCATCCCGTGAAGGACATATTGGTAGCTCGGCCAGGAGAACACCTCGCGGGCGTGCGCGAAATCCTGCGGTGCAGGCGAATGGTGCGTCCAGAGGTCGAGCCGTTCCTGCAATCCGTCGGGGATCGACGCGGCGGCAACATTGTCGCGCCAGAACGCGGTATCGCGGCGCTGCGTGATGACGTAATGCAGCTTCAGGAACTCGATGATCCGTTGCCAATGGTGCTGGAACGTCGCGTTGAACTGCCGCGCGACCGCATCCATCGTCGATCGCGTCTGCGGCAGGCGGTCGACGAGCGCATCGAGCGAGGTCTCGATCAGCATCAGCGCCGACGCCTCGAGCGGCTCGATGAACCCCGCGGACAGACCGATCGCCACGCAGTTGTTCTGCCAGAATCGTTCGCGGTGGCCACCCTCGAAGGTGATCCTGCGAACCGGCAGCTGCTCGGCGGCAGGCCCGGCATAACGCCGCAACGCCGCCTCCGCCTCGTCGTCGCTGGTATGCGCGCTGCTGTAGACATGGCCGACGCCACGCCGGGTCCACAGCCCGATGTCCCAGATCCAGCCCGCGTCCTGCGCGGTGGAGATGGTGTGGCAGGCAATCGGATCGTGCTCGGTCTGGTAGGGAATCTGCATTGCCAGCGCGCGATCGGCAAACAATATGTCGCGACAGCTGCGGAACGGGACATCGTACACCCCGCCGATCAGCAGCGCGGCAAACCCCGAACAGTCGACGAACAGGTCGCCGGCCAGCCTGCGTCCATCGGCCAGTTCGACATCGGAAATATCGCCGTTGTCCGCCTGGTTGGCACGAACGACATCGCCAAGAACATGCTCGACACCAAGCGAATTGACCGCGTGATCGCGCAGCAGCGTCGCGAATTTGCCCGCGTCGAGGTGGTACGCATAATTGGCGTGGCCGCCATATTCGGGGGCGGTGATAGTCTTGGGGGCGAGTCCCGCGTCGCACAATGCCGCCTGGTAATCGACCCAGTCGGCGAAGCTTGCCGCATCGGCGCTCGCACCTGCGATCGGTCGGCCGAGCCAATAGGGGGCGAGATCGATGTCGCCGGCGCCTGCGGGAGGATTCAAGGGGTGGTAGTAGGCGTCGTCGGCGCTGCCGTCGGTCCAGCCAACGAACCGCGCGCCCTGCTTCAGTGCGGCGTCGCACGACCGGATGAAGGTCGTTTCGTCGATGCCGATTTTGCGCAGCGTGTTGCGCATCGTCGGCCACGTCCCCTCCCCGACGCCGACGCTCGGCACGTTGGTGGATTCGACCAGCCGCACGGTCAATCTGCTCCCGGTCTGGACCGAGCGCGCTGCCAGCCGGCACGCCGCAAGCCACCCCGCGGAGCCCCCTCCGACCACCACCACGGTCTGCACCGCACCTGGGGAATTGTCCGCGTCCGGCATCGCTTCTCCTGTTTTCCGCAGCTTACAGCGCTGCGGTCCCATACGCCATTTTTTGGGTTTGTATTTATAAGATAATACTGTAGCCAATCCTTGTAATCCGCTCAAGCGAAGCGGGACAAGATCAATGTCGAAAGGGAGAGCGATGCGGAAATACGGGCAATCGAAGTATAAGACGCTGTATACGGCGTGTGGCCTCGCCAGCGCGATGGGCGCGCTGATCGCCGCGGTCCCCGCGATCGCGCAGGCAGCACCGGCGGATACCCAGACCACCGCATCCGAAACCCTGCCGGACCAGACCGACGCCGGCCAAACCGACATCGTCGTCACCGGCATCCGTCGCAGCATCGAATCGTCCGCCGCGCAGAAGCGCGACGCCGCCGGTATCCTCGATGCGATCTCGTCCGAGGATCTCGGCAAGTTCCCCGACGCCAACGTCGCCGAATCGCTCCAGCGCATTCCCGGTGTCGCGATCGACCGCAGCAACGGCGAAGGCCAGTCGGTCACGGTCCGCGGCCTTGGTCCGAACTTCAACACCGTCCTGTTCAACGGCCGCAGCTTCGCCTCCGATAATTACAACCGGTCGTTCTCGTTCGACCTTCTGCCCGCCGAACTGATCAGCGGCGCGCAGGTGTACAAGAGCTCGCAGGCGTCCCTGCAGAGCGGTGGCATCGGCGCGACGATCAACCTCCAGACCCCCAAGCCGCTCGCGCTCAAGGGTTTCAAGGGCGTCTTCACCGGCAAGGCGAATTACGAGAAGAACAGCGACAAGTTCACGCCACAGCTGTTCGGCCTGCTCAGCAACACGTTCGCCGACGGCAAGCTCGGCCTGCTCGGCTCGGTGTCGTACCAGCGCCGGAAGGCTGCAGTCACGTCGATCACCACCGATGGCTATATCCCGAACACGACGGTCGGACCGACCGCCACGCCGCTGTTCACCAACGTCTACGCGCCGCGCAATCAGAATGTCGGCACCACCACCGACGACCGCACCCGCCTCGGTGCAACGCTGGTGGCGCAATACGCGCCGACCGACGAGCTGACCTTCACCGTCGACGGCCTGTTCAATCGCTTCAAGAGTGATAGCCAGACGCATGCGCTCGGCAGCTGGTTCGAACCGTCGAGCTACACCGCGGCGACGATCGACGGCAATCGCTCGATCACATCGCTGACGACCAACGGCAACGCCGATTTCATCTCGTCCGGCGCGGTTCGCGAAACCAAGACCTACGAAGGCGGCTTCAACGCCGAATGGCGGCCGAACGATCAGGTCCACATGGTGTTCGACGCCACCTGGTCGCGCGCGAAGAACGCGGGCGGCGGCAAGAGCTATTTCGCGGTGATCGGGACGCCAACCGCCTATTCGTTCACCGCCGCGGGCGACGACGATATACCGTCGACCTTCGGCTATACGGCCGGCGCGCTGACCGATCCGTCGCGCGGCAAGACGCACATCGCCGGGATCAACGGCAACGACGTCACCGAGAAGGTGACCGAATATCGCTGGAACACCGACTGGAAGCCCGGCTGGGGAATTATCGACACCATCCGCTTCGGCCTGAACCGCACCTCGCGCGACAAGAGCAACGTGCCGATCACCTCCGATCCGAACGTCGGCTGCGTCTATTGCGGCTATTCGACCTCCGCCGACCCTGCGCTGCTGAGCCCGTATTCGCCAAATTCGCTAGGTGCCAGCAGCGGCCAGGCGCCCACCCAGTTTCTCCAGTTCGATGCCAATCGCTATTTCGCGTTCCTGACCAGCGCGTCGGCTGCGGCCGCGCTCGATCGCGCGCGCAACCAGCCAGTGGGCACCACCGCTGCACTGTTTGCGGCCAGCAACGGCTATGCGGTGTCACGCCAGCCGTCCAACCGCGTCAAGGAGATCGTCTATGCGAGCTATGCGGACATGGACCTCGACGGCGACGTCGGCGGGATGCCGTGGTTCGTCAACGTCGGTGCGCGTTATGAATATACCGAATTGGTATCGGGCGGTCAGCAGCTCCTGCTGACCGATCTGCTGCCGGTGCAGGGCGACCCGACGATCTATAACGGCGTATATGCCAACAATCGCGTCGGCGTCTCCGTCAACAGCCGTTCGACCTACAATAACTTCCTGCCCAATCTGAACGCGAAGCTGAGCTTCACGCCGAAGTTCCAGATGCGTCTGGCGGCGTACAAGACGCTGACCCGCCCGGCGATCGGCGATCTGGCGCCGAGCCTCAGCTACGACACGCTGCGTCCCGCCACGCTGACCGCGAGCGGCGGCAATCCGAACCTGAAACCCTATCGCGCGACGAACTACGACGCGTCGCTCGAATGGTACCCGACCAGCACGACGACGCTGTCGGCGGCCGTCTTCCACAAGACGATCGACGACTTCATCGTCCAGAGCTTCGGCGAGGAACTGTTCCCGATCGCCAACGCGGGCAACATTCCGGTCGGTGGTCTGATCGTCGGCCCGAACACCGCGAAGTTCAGTGTCCGCCGGCCGCGCAACGCGCAGTCGCTCAAGGTCAAGGGGCTCGAGCTCAACCTCGTGCACACCTTCGACTGGCTGCCCGGCGTGCTGAGCGGCTTCGGTGTCCAGGCGAACGCGACCTTCGTAAAGACCAACCGCGAATTCGACGTCACGCAGGTCGGCACGTCGTTCGCCGCGGAAGGCATCGGCAATTCGCAGAATGCCACCGTCTTCTATGAGAAATACGGCATCTCGGCGCGGATCGCCTATAACCGTCGCGAGCGGTTCCTTCAGACGCTGGCCGGCGGGCCAGGCAACGAGCCTGTGTTCGTGCGCGATTATGGTCAGTTCGACGGCAGTGTCGCGGTCAACGTCACGCCGTTCGCGCAGGTCTTCCTGGAGGGAACCAACTTGTTCAACGCGAAGTACATCACCACCGGCCGGTTCGACAATCAGGTGCTGACGTACCAGAATTTCGGACCGCGCTATGACGCAGGTGTGCGCTTCTCGTTCTGATACCCCAAAGACCAGCGCGGGGGCGGGATCGGGTGACGATCCTGCCCCCGCCCTCTACGCTCGGTACAAGAGCGACTGACAAGGACCAGATCTCGGCATGAAAAAATTCGGTTTCCTCGGTGCGGTCGCGATCGTCGCGATCGGTGACTTTGCCGCTATCGGCGCCGCACGCGCGCAGGTCCCCGCCGGGGCTCCCGCCGAGCTGCCCGCAGAGCTGCCCGGCGCCCAGCCGCCGCGGGTCCAGCCGGTGCAGGTCGATCCGACGCGGCCGGACTGGGAGAATCCTGCGGTGTTCGCGCGCGGCAAGATGCCGGCGCGCGCGACCGGATTTCCGTTCGAGACGCGCGATGCCGCCATCTCGGGAGATCGTACGAAGTCCGCGCGGTTCCAGTCGCTCAACGGGGCGTGGCAGTTCCAGTTTTCGCCAAGCTCGGACGCGGTGCCGACCGGCTTCGAGCGCCCCGATTACGACGCCTCCGCGTGGAAGACGATCAAGGTTCCCGCCGACTGGCAGACCGAGGGGTATGACCAGCCGCGCTACAACAACATCACCTACCCCTTCCCCGCCAACCGCCCGCTGATCCCGCACGCAACGAATCCGGTCGGCTCCTACCGCCGCGACGTCGTGATCGCGCCGGGTTGGCAGGGCCAGGACATCATCCTCCATATCGGCGCGGCGGGCTCTGCATATCAGGTCTGGGTCAACGGTCAGCCGGTCGGCTATTCCGAGGATTCGAAGCTGCCGAGCGAGTTCGACGTCACCCGCTATGTAAAGCCGGGCCGCAACACCGTCGCAATCCAGATCCACCGCTGGTCCGACGGCAGCTATCTCGAGGATCAGGATTTCTGGCGCGTGTCGGGGATCGAGCGCGAGGTCTTCCTGATGTCCGCGCCGCCAACGCGGATCCGCGACACGTTCGTCCATGCCGCGCTGTCCGATGACTATCGCGACGGCGTGCTCGGCCTCGATCTCGCGGTGACGCCGGGTCTCGCGAGCAGCGCCCGCTACGTGCTGATGGACGGCGACCGCCAGGTGCTGGAAGGCCGCGTCGCGGTCCCTGCCGGCAAGGACGCGCGCGCCGTGACGCTGGCCGGTCGAGTGCCCGGCGTGAAGCCCTGGACCGCGGAAACGCCCAATCTTTACCGGTTGCTGGTCGAGCTGACCGATGCAAAGGGCCGCCTGATCCAGTCGACCGCGCAGGCGATCGGTTTTCGCACCGTGGCGATGAAGAACGGGCAGGTCACCGTCAACGGCAAGCCGATCACGATCCGCGGAGTCAACCGCCACGAGCATGATCCCGAGACTTTCCACGTCGTCAGCCACGAATCGATGGAACGCGACATCAGGCTGATGAAGGGCGCCAATATCAATGCGCTCCGCACCTCGCACTACCCGAACGATCCGTACATCTACGAACTCGCCGATCGCTATGGTCTGTACGTCATGGACGAAGCGGATATCGAGAGCCATGCGTATATGGAACAAGGCAACCGGCACCCCGAGTCCCGCGCCAAGTTCCAGGTCGGCTTTGATCCCGCGTGGAAGGATGCGCATGTCAGCCGCGTCGTCAACATGGTCGAGCGCGACAAGAACCACCCGTCGATCATCTTCTGGTCGCTTGGCAACGAAGCCGGCATCGGCCCCAATTTCGAGGCCGCTGCCGCCGCCGCGCGGGCGCGGGATCCCAATCGCCTGATCAGCTATCTCGGCTGGGGCACCTATGAGGGCGTCAGCGACCATCGGCCCAATTATTACGCGGACATCTATGCGCCGATGTACGATCCGGTCGTCAAGCTGGAGGATTACGCGACCAACTGGAACTTCAAGCAGCCGATGATCCAGTGCGAATATGCGCACATGATGGGCAATTCGGGCGGCAACCTGAAGGAATATTGGGACACGATCTACGCGCACCCGAACAAGCTGCAGGGCGGGTTCGTGTGGGATTGGGTCGACCAGTCGATGTATCGCTACACAAAGGACGGCAAGCGCTATTGGGGCGATGGCGGAGAATACGGCCCCAATCCGGGCGGCGACATCGAATTTGGCGACGGCCTGCTTCAGGCGGATCGCACGCCGAACCCCGCCTTCTATGAACTTCGCAAGGTTTACGCACCGGTCCAGTTCGACGGCTTCGATGCGGCAAGCGGCAAGGTCGTTGTCCGCAACAGGCATGACTTCCGCGACCTGTCGGGGTTCGACTTCGACTGGACCATTCAGGAGAACGGCATCGTGGTCGCATCGGGCAAGCTGCCCGGGCTGACCACCGCGGCGCGCACCGCCGAGACGATCACGTTGCCGGTCGCGACGGTCGCTCGGCGCCCCGGTGCCGAGTATTTCGTGACCGTCAGCGTCCGCGCGAAAGACGGCGCGGTGCCGTTGGTACCGGGCGGCACGATGCTCGGCTTCGAGCAGTTCGCACTGTCGTCGGCGCCGACGGCCGTGCCGACCGCCGAGGCGAACGGGGTTGCCGTGCGTCAGACGAACGCTGGCCTGACGCTGGCCGCGAACGGCGCGTCGCTCGCAATCGATCGCAAGACCGGGCTGGTCACCGCCTATATCAAGGACGGTCGCACCCTCGCCAGCGGCGGTCAGCCGCATTTCTGGCGCGCAGTCACCGACAACGACATCGGCATTGGCACCGACAAGCAATTGGCCATGTGGAAGACGATGAGCGACGCCCGGAAGGTGCGGTCGGTCGTGGCCTATCGCGGTGCCAACGCGATCGTCACGACCTTCGATCTGGGCGATGGCGCAGCGTCGTTCGAGACGCGCTACACGATGGCGGCAGACGGATCGGTCGGGGTCGCCGGCCGTTTCGTCCCGATCAAGCAAGACCTGCCCGGGCCGTTCCGCATCGGCATGGCGTTCGCGATGCCGACCGATATGACGACCGCCGAATGGTATGGTCGCGGGCCACACGAGAGCTATGTCGATCGCAAGACCTCGGCGCCGATCGGCCTGTGGCGCGGTGCGATCGCGGCGCAGAACCACGATTATATCCGCCCGCAAGAGACTGGGAACAAGGTCGATGTCCGCTGGATGGAACTGTCGGGTGCCGCGGGCGGCGTCCGCGTCCAGGGCGACCGGCCGCTGATGATGAACGCGCTGGCATTCCCCTATGCCGATCTCGACCGCAAAACGCCGGGCAGCTGGAAGTCGTCGGACGTGGTCGCACACGGCCAGGTCACATTGCTGGTCGACGCCGCGCAATGGGGTGTCGGCGGCGATACGGAATGGAGCGAGGTTGGCAAGCCCTTCCCCGCCTATCGTGTTCCGCTCGCGCCTACCGCAGTGACGTTCCGCCTGACCCCGTTCGCGGGCGAGGGCACGACGCCCGACAAGGCGAGCCCGGCGACCGCCACCACGGGAGAGTGAACGCAGCCACGGGGGACGGGTCGTCGGCCGATCCGCCCCCCAGATCCGGCGGCATGACGCCCGGGGAACGCTGGCGTATTGTCGTCCGCGACCTGGTCCGCCCGGCAGCGTTCGGGACGACCGCTCAGAAGATCTTGATTTCGGCCAATCGCGTACGTTTGCCGCTCGGCTGCCGGATCAGGAGCCGGACTTTGCTGGTCGTCATGCCCTTCCACCGCGCACGGGTGATGCCGTTGCCGATCGGGCGATCCGAGACCGCGTCGATATCGCGCCATCCCTCACCGATCCAGGCCTGGAGCCGATAGGCACTGGGCGCGCTGAAGGTCTTGGCGTCGGCGAAGAAGGCGAGTTCGGCGCGTGATACGGCTACCGGCTTGCCAAAATCGACCGCGTACCATTGCGTCGCCGGCGATGGTGCGGACGACCAGCCATTGGGCAGTTCGGGGAAAAACCAGAGACGGCCGTCGATGGCATCGTGAACGGCTTCGGGGTCCGTGTTGCTCGACGCGCTCCCCTTGGGATAGCCATTGCGGACGAGTTGCACCGCTTGGTCGATCGGGCGATCGATGATGGGTGCGCGCACACGGGTCACCGGCACGCTCAGCCGTCCCAGATCGTCGCGGTGCGCGACGCGGCGGCCATCGACCTCGATCGTCAACCCGGCCCCGCCGCGATAATGCCGGCCATCGACATCCCACGTCACCGCGACGCTGTGTCCGTGGTACGGCACGTCCTGGATACGGAACCAGGCGAGCGCCTGTGGATCGCCGGCGGCGGGCAGCAGCGGATTGACCTCCAGCACGTCGTCCATGCGCGGGCGGATCCCGACAAGCCCGGTCAGGATCAGATCGGCGAACCCCGAGTGAAAATAATGGTGGCTGCGCGCAAGGCCGACGATCGGGCGCCCAGTGTCGGGGTGATAATCCTCTTCCAGATCAAGCCGATCACCCTGGTAGTGCAGCGCAACATATTGCCGCAGCAGCCGCATGTAATCGCTCCGCGTCACCACCGATTGCCGGTAGTGATCGAGCAGATTAGCCATGCCGGTGAGCACCTGCGTGGTCTGGAACGGCCAGATCGGGCCGTTCCACTGGCACTCTTCCTGCGTGCCTTCGTACCGATATTGCCGCATATAATACTGGTAGGACGGCTCGACCGTGCGCAGACCCGCCGGGCCTCGCAATTCGTCGGGCTTGATCATATGGGCCCACGCCCCCGCATAGCGCGCGCCGTCATCTGGCAGGTCGAAGGTCCAAGGAAGATAGCCGACCAGCTCGCGTCCGCGGATCGGCTGCCAGTATTTCACATACTCGTTGTTGACCTTGTACCGATCGATGAAATGACCGAGCGTCGGGCTCCACAGGTCCCGCTGGACACGCGCCTTGATGGCGTCGGCACGCGCCACAAAATCGGCGGCGCCCTGTGTGTCGCCGACCATCCGCGACAGCGCGGCGATCGCGCGGGCGTTGGCGTACATATAGGCGTTGATCGAAGGGCGGAACGAATCCCCGCCGCGGAAGCCGTCCTTGCCGCCCGACGCGTCGATCGACGAGATCGTGTATTCGGTCGCGTCGAGTAGCGGCTCGACCCAGTAGAGCCCCTTGCTCGCATCATAATGATCGTCCCACGCGCGATATAATCGCCGCATCGCCGCCAGATAGCGGGTCGCGCCTATGCGGTCGCCATCGGCCAGGAACCGGCCATAGACCGCGTCCGCCATGTAATCGGTGAAGTGGCGGTCGTTGCCGCGTGCATACATGAACGCGATATAATCGTCCGCGTACCGCCGGTCGCGCAGCCAACGCCCCTCGCCAAGGTGGAAGCCGGTTGCGTCGTTCAGGCTGGCATAGGGCTCGAGCTGCCAGCTGACGTCGTCGAGAAATTCAGTCGAGATATAGCCATCGGCGCCCAGATCGCGCTGATGCGCACGGAACAGTGCCCAGCGGTAGTAATAGACTGCATCGATCTGCGGATCGGCGGACTCGAACAACGGGATGCGGTCGACATACCAGGGCGCATCGTTGCCGAAGCGCGCGTGCGCGATTCGCTGGACGTCGAGGCCCGCGGCGGCGAGCGGTGTGCCCAGCCCCGCCAGCGCCAGAGCCAACAGCGCGAGGCGCTTCGCCGGTCGACCGTTCCGCATCCTATTCTCCTTCGTCGTGAGACGCCGCCCGCGCCTCAATCGTCGAACGCTTCGACGGTCTCGCGTCGCGCCCGCAGATAGGCGTCGGCAACCAACTGGAGCGGACGCGTGTCGACTTCGCTACGACGCTCGTGAATCAGCGTCGCGAACCGCGCGTACAACCCCGGATATTCCTCGTCGTCGGCGTGCTGAACGCCGTCCGGCAGCGTCAGCACCGCGCCGCCCTTGGCCAAGCTGAGCGTGCCAGCGTCGGTTTCGACGACCACGTCCCAGCTTTGCGGGCCGGTCTGGCGCCAGTCGAGGTCCATCGAAATCGGTGCCCCGGTCGTGTCGCGGAACGCCAGGTCGGCGGCGATCGGCGCGGCCCGATTGGCAGGCGTCGACAGCGTGGCGGACGACAGGAAAAACGCATTGGGCAAAATTTCGGTCGCGATCGACAGCGCGTTGATTCCCGGATCGAACACGCCAAGACCACCCGGCTCCCATATCCACGCCTGTCCCGGATGCCAGACGCGGACATCCTCGCGCCATACGATCGAGACGCGCACGATCCGCTTGTCTGCGAGCCACGCCTTGGCAGGCGCGACACCCGCCGCGAACCGCGAATGCCAACCGGCGAACAGCGTCGCCCCGGTCTTCGCGGCCGCCTCTTCGAGCGCGACCACCTCGGCGAGTGTCGCGCCGGGCGGCTTTTCGAGGAAGACGTGCAGCCCCCGTGCGAGCGCCGCGACGGCTAGATCGTAGCGCACTTGCGGCGGGGTGCAGAGCGCGACCGCATCGACGACCTGCCCATCGGCGAGCAGCGCGTCGAGCGTCTTGTAGTGCGCGATACCCGCGACGCCGGGATCGTTCGGGCTGACGGTCGCGGCGAAGGTGAAGTCGGGGTTGCCGTGGATCGCGGGCAGATGCTGGTCGCGCGCGATCTTGCCCATGCCGACGATGCCGACCTTGATGACGTCCATGTTCACAGGCTCCGTACGGCGATAGTGGCGGCGGTGGCCTTGGCCAGCGGATTGCGCAACGGCAGCGTAAACGGCGCGGCTTCGATTTCGAACACATCGCCCTCGCGTGTCGTCACGCCGTCGGCAAACGACAACGTCGCGGTGCCGAAGAAGTGGACGTGGACGTCACCCGGTCTGCGGAACAGCGCGTATTTGAAATGATGCGCCTCGAGATTGGCGAGCGTGTGCGACATGTTCGCTTCACCCGACAAAAACGGTTTTTCCCAGAGCGTTTCGCCGTCGCGGAAGATCCGGCTTGTGCCCTCGACATGATCGGGCGGCGTGCCGACGAGCAGTTCGGGACCGAGCGCGGCCTCACGCAGCTTCGAATGCGCCAGCCACAGGTAATTGTGGCGCTCGGTCACGTGATCGCTAAATTCGTTGGCAAGGCACAGCCCGAGCCGGAACGGCGTACCGTCCGGACCGATCAGATAGATGCCGGCCAACTCAGGCTCCTCGCCGCCGTCTTTCGCGAACGCGGGCATGGTCAACGGCGCGCCGGGGGCAACCAGGCCCGATCCGTCGCCCTTGTAGAACCATTCGGGCTGCTGCCCGGTTTCGCCGGCGCGCGGCTTGCCGCCTTCGACCCCCTCCAGGAACATCCGCATCGAGTCGGTCTGTCTCTCGGCCGCGGTGGCATCGCGGTGCATTTTGTCGCGTCCCTCCGCCGATCCCAGATGCGTCAGGCCCGTGCCCGTCATGATCAGGTGCGCGGCGTCGTCATGATCGATCGGCGACACCAGTCGACCCGCAGCGAGTTCCGCGGCGATGTCGACCGTTGTACCTAAGCCGCAGGAGTCGATGGCGCCGGCCAAGTCGGTCCCGGCTCCTATCGCGCGTGCGGCGAGCGCACGAACGCTGTCCACGCCGGTCACGAAGTGCGCCGCATCGGCGGTCGCCGCGATCACCGATCGCGTGCCATCGGCTGCGCGGTGCTGCAAAATGCGCAAAGTCATACTTTCTCTCCGTTCGAACGGCGCCGTTGTTACGGTGCGCCGTCGCAGTCTCAGGGTCAGGCGGGAACACCGTCGATCAGGCGCGGCGCGTCAGTGTCGTCCCGCAGCACCGCAGGCAGCAAGGCCGCACTCAGATTCTGGTAGGATACGGGGCGCAAGAAGCGATCGATCGCCAGACTGCCGACCGACGTCGTGCGCCCGTCCGACGTCGCCGGGAACGGCCCGCCGTGCACCATCGCATGCGCCACCTCGACACCGGTCGGCCAGCCATTGGCGAGGATCCGCCCAGCTTTCCGCTCCAGCACCGGGATCAGCCGCGCGGCCAGATCGGTGTCGCCCATGTCCATCTGAAGGGTCGCGGTCAACTGCCCCTCGGCCGCGACCAGCACGGCACGCATCTCGGCCTCGTCACGGCAGCGCACCAGCAGCGACGACGCGCCGAACACCTCATGCCCCAGCGCCGTATCTTCGAGGAACTGCGAAGCGGTCGTCTCGAACAGCGCAGCCTGCCCCTGCGCGATGCCCTCGCCGACCTTGCCCTGCGCGACGGTCTTCACCGCGTCGTGGCCCGACAGCGCGGCGACACCCTTTTCATAGGCGGCGTGGATGCCACCGGTGAGCATCGTTGCTGCGCCAGCCTCCGCCATCGCCTTGGCTGCGGCGACAACGAAGACGTCGAGGTCTGCGCCATCGATCGCGAGCACTAGCCCGGGATTCGTGCAGAACTGTCCCGCCCCCATCGTCAGTGATCCGACGAACGCGGTTCCCAATGCGTCCGCGCGGGCCGCGAGCGCCTCAGGCAGCAGCAGCACGGGGTTGATGCTCGACATCTCGGCATAGACCGGGATCGGCACCGCGCGCGCCTGCGCCAGTTTCACCAGCGCTAGGCCACCGCTGCGCGACCCGGTGAAGCCCACCGCGGCGATCCGCGGATCCTGCACCAGCGCGGCACCGAGATCATTGCCCGGCCCGACCAGATGCCCGAACACACCATCGGGCATGCCGCACGCGACGACCGCCTTGCGGATCGCGTCGGCAACCAGCGCGCCCGTCGCCGGATGCGCGGGGTGGCCCTTGACCACGACCGGGCAGCCTGCCGCGAGCGCGGAGGCGGTGTCGCCACCTGCGGTTGAGAAGGCGAGCGGGAAGTTGCTCGCGCCGAATACCGCGACCGGGCCCAGCGGAATCATCCGCAGTCGCAGATCGGGACGCGGCAGCGGCGCGCGATCCGGCAGGGCCGGATCGATCCGCACGCCCATCCATCCCCCGCGCCGGACGACGCCCGCGAACAGCTTCAGCTGGCCGACGGTCCGACCGCGCTCACCCTCCAGACGCGCGCGCGGCAAGCCGCTCTCACGCATCGCGGTCTCGATCAGCACATCACCGATCGCCACGATCTCGTCGCCGATCCGTTCGAGGAACGCGGCGCGCGCGTCGTTGTCGGTCGCGCGATATGCGTCGAACGCCGCCTCGGCCGCGGCGCACGCCGCCGCGACGGCGGCCACATCGTGGACCGCAAAGGCGTCGCCGACAGGCTGGCCAGTAGTCGAATCAATGGAGAAAAACCCGGCTGTATCGGTCGGGCGTTCGCGTGTCTGCGCATCGGTCATAGCGGCAACTCCTTATTACTCGGACATATCGGGCGCCATCCGGTTTGGCAATCGCAGCGCGTGTCGAGCGCACAAAACAGAGGGCATGCGCATCACGCTTGCCATCCTATCGGGATTTATCATACCACGACCTCAATCGTTTGCAGGGCCGTATCGGACCCATGCGACACAGGGGGGACAGGGCATGCGGAACTCGGGATCGGTCGTCGCGTCGGGGATCATGACGGCGGTGTTCGCGACCACCGCCTTCACCACCGCGGCGGAGGCGAAAGTGTCCGCCCCGCCGGGTGCCAGGATCTTCCGGCTCGACGGCGCCGGCGTCACCTATGCGATGGGCGTCGACGACAAGGGCTATCTCCAGCCGCTATACTGGGGTGCCCCGCTTGCGGCCGGCGACCCGCTTGTCTCGACCGATCCGGTCAAGACCGGCGACCCGGTGCTGGTCAAAGCGCCGGGAGAGTTGTCCGGGTTCGATCCCGCGGGCTCCGTCACCCTGCAGGAATATCCGGGCCAGGGCGAAGGCCTGGTCAACGATCCGGGGATCAAGACGATCTTCGCCGACGGCAACCGCGACTTGGTCCTCAAATATCGCTCGCATTCGGTGCAGGGCGAGACGCTGATCATCGAACTCGCGGACATCCGGCGTCCGCTCAGCGTCACGCTGCGCTACACGATCGATCCCGAGACGGGCGTGCTCGCGCGGTCGGCATCGGTGCGTAACGGCGACAGCCGCCCGGTGCGCGTCGACCAGATCGCGTCGGCGGTCTTCACGCTGCCGGTCGGCGACGATTATCGGCTGCATTACCTGACCGGCCGCCATGCCGCGGAGTGGCAGAAGAAGGACGTCGCGATCACGCCGGCGCTGACCGTGCTGGAAAGCCGGCGCGGATCGACCGGTCACGGCAACAATCCCTATTTCGCGATCGGCAAGCAGGGGGCCACCAGCGAAGCGCACGGGCCGGTCTGGTTCGGCGCGCTCGCCTGGTCGGGGTCGTTCCGGATCAGCGTCGGCCAGGACAATCTCGGCCGCATCCGCGTGATGGGCGGGTATAATCCCTACGACTTCTCGTGGTCGCTAAAGCCTGGCGAGACGCTCGACACGCCGATCTTCTATGCCGGCTATTCGGATGCCGGCATGGGTGGTGCCTCGCGGATATTCCACAGGTTCGAGGTCGCGCACATCATGCCCGGCGGCGTCAAGGCGAAGCTCCGCCCCGTGCTGTACAACAGTTGGGAAGCGACCGCGTTCGACGTGACCGAGGCGGGGCAGGAAGCGCTTGCCGAGAAGGCCGCGAAGATCGGCGTCGAGCGGTTCGTGGTCGACGATGGCTGGTTCGGCGCGCGCAACAGCGACAAGGCCGGGCTTGGCGACTGGACGGTCAACCGGACGAAGTTTCCGAACGGAATGAAGCCGCTGATCGACAAGGTCCATACGCTCGGAATGGATTTCGGCCTTTGGGTCGAGCCCGAGATGGTCAACGTCGACAGCGACCTGTACCGCGCGCATCCCGACTGGGTGCTGAACTACACCGGCCGGCCGCGGACCGAGGGACGCAACCAGCTGGTGCTCAACCTCGCGCGGAAGGATGTCCGCGACCATCTGCTCGGCGTGCTCGACACGCTCGTCAGCGAGAACGACATCGCGTTCCTGAAATGGGACTATAATCGCAACTGGACCGAGGCTGGCTGGCCCGCCATGCCGGTGCAGGATCAGCAGCGCGTCTATGTCGACTATGTCCGCAACCTCTATCACATCCTGACCGAGCTACGGCGACGCCACCCCAAGCTCGAGATCGAGGGCTGTTCGGGGGGCGGCGGCCGCGTCGATCTCGGCATCCTGGGACTGACCGACGAAGTGTGGCCGTCGGACAATACCGACCCCGCCGACCGGTTGATGATCCAGGACGGCTTCACGCAGGCCTATCCGACATCGGTGATGATGGCGTGGGTGACGGACAGCCCCAATTGGGCGAATACGCGGGCGACGTCGCTCGATTACCGCTTCCTCTCGTCGATGCAGGGCGGTCTCGGCATCGGTGCGAACCTGGACAAGTGGCAGCAGGAGGATTTCGCGACCGCGACGAAATGGGTCGCCGCGTACAAGACGATCCGGCAGACGGTGCAGCGCGGCCAGCTCTATCGCATCGATCCGCCCTCGACCGACAATGCGACGTCGGCGACGATGTACGTCGCGCAGGACCGCCGCCAGGGCGTGATGTTCCAGATGCTGCACTCGTCGATGTGGCGCGACAATCCCGCGCCGAACCATCCGCAGGGTCTCGATCCGAGCGTCATCTACCGCGTGTCGATCCTTGGCGGTGGCGTGCTGCCCGAGGGCGTTCCTGCGCGCGCGAGCGGTGCATATTGGATGGAGCGCGGGCTTCGCGCGCCGCTGAAAGGCGACTTCGTCGGTGCCGCGTTCGTGTTCGACGCGGCGAAATGACGGCCGCGGGCTCTGCGTCGATCTCGAGCATGATCGCCGCAGAGCCCGCAGCGAGACGACACATCGGCCAGAATCGCCCGTCATCATCGCGACGACCGGTCGCGCCCCGGCCGCGTCTCAATCCTGTTCGGCCAACGCCTTCAATTGGTCCGCCGCGGCACCCCAGCCCTCTTCGAAGCCCATCGCACGATGCTGTTCCATCGCCTCGCGCGTCCAGTGTCGCGCGCTGGCGTGATAGCGCGTGCCATCACCATCGGGTTGGACCTCGAACAGCCCTACCATCATCGGTCCGGCGGGTAGCCAATCCCCGGTAAACGCATCGGTGACGACGAACCGCCGGTTAGGCTCGAACGCCAGCACGATGCCCTCGTTCGGCATCTCCTCGCCGTTCGGGCCGTGCATCACGATGTGGCTGCGTCCGCCCGCGCGCCATTCCAGCATGCGCGCCTCGGCGCGCCAGGGCTTGGGGCAGAACCACTCCTCGAACCGGTCGATCATCGTCCGCCACACCGTCTCGAGCGGCGCGTCGATGTACCGCTCGATTGCCAGTTCATATCGTTCGCCCGTCATCATCACGCTCCGTTCCAAGCAACGGACCCCGCGACATCGCCGCGCCGGCGCGTCATGGGAGCCGGCGGGATCCTATCATAGTTCGGCGTGACATCTACCGCGTGGCGACAACGCCGGCCTCACATCCGGACGACCCGCGTACCGATCCGCTCGGCTTCCGCCGGGTCGTGCGTGACCATCAGGATCGGCAGTTCGAGCACATCGCGGACATGCTCGATCGCTTGCAGGACTTCTTCGCGACGCGCGCGATCAAGAGAGGAGAGAGGCTCGTCGAGCAACAGGAAGCGCGGACGGCTCAGCAGTGCGCGACCGATCGCGACGCGCTGTGCTTCGCCGCCGGATAACGTGCGCGGCCAACGGTCGAGCAAATGGCCGATACCGAGAAAACCGATCGCCTCATCAAATCCGTCGATCTTGCCGCCCGCCCCGTACAGGAGGTTCGCCCGCACCCGGATATGCGGGAACAGCCGCGCCTCCTGGAAGACATAGCCCGCGCGACGGCGTTCGGGGGGGACATCGACGCCGCCGGCCCGGTCTGCATCGAACAGCGTGTCGCCATCGACCGCGATGCGACCGCGATCAGGCCGAAGCAGTCCGGCGACCATGTTCAGCACGCTCGACTTGCCGATACCCGAGGGGCCGAACAACACGGTCGCCCCCTCGCCGGCTTGCAGCGTCAGCGAGACGTGCGCATCGCCGAGCCGTTTTTCGATATCGATCTCAAAGGACATGGAGGCCCCGTCCCGCCCGGCGCGTCAACAATTCGGATCCGATCAGGGCGAGCAGCGACAACGCGACGGACACGCACGACAATCGCCAGACCAGCGCATCGGCGCCAGGCTGTTGCAACGCCGAGTAGATCGCGAGCGGCAGCGTCTGCGTTTCACCGGGAACGTTGGACACGAACGTGATCGTCGCGCCGAACTCGCCGATCGACCGCGCGAAACCGAGCACGGCACCGGCCAGTACGCCGGGCACACTGAGCGGTAGCGTCAGCGTCCAGAACACGCGCCACGGCCCTGCCCCCAGCGTCCGCGCGGCATTTTCGAGCCGCCGGTCGACCGCCTCGATCGAGATCCGCATCGCGCGTACCATCAGCGGCAGCGCCATCACGCCCGCGGCGATCGCGGCGCCCGTCCATCGGAACAGCACGGTCACACCGAACCAGTCGCGCAACCACGCGCCGATCGGGCCATTGGGCCCGAACGCGAGCAACAACAGCCATCCGGTCACGACCGGCGGCACCACCAGCGGCAGATGGATCGCCGCGTCGACGATGACCTTGCCCGGAAACCGGACGCGGGCGAGCAGCCACGCCAGCGCGAAGGCGATCGGCAACGTCACCAGCATCGCCACGCCGCCGACCTTGAGTGACAGCGCGACGATGTCCCATTCGGCCGCGTCGAGCATCTAGCGCGCGGAGAACCCGTAGCGGGTAAAGATCGCCTTGCCGGCACGCGAGACCAGGAACCGCCGGAACGCCTCCGCCTCGGGGTTGGTCGACGTCTTCAGGCGCGCGACGGGATAGGTGATCGCAGGGTGGGTGCGCTCGGGGAAAACGCCCGCGATCCGGACCTTGGCAGAGGCCTTCGCATCGGTCGCATAGACGATCCCAAGCGGTGCGGCGCCGCGCTCGACCAACGCCAGCGTCGCGCGCACATTCTCGGCACGCACCACGCGCGGCGCGACCTGCGCCCAGACGCCGAGCGTCTCCAGCGATGCCTGACCATATCGACCCGCCGGTACCGCCGTATCCGCCATTGCCAGCGGTCCGGTCGTCAACACGCGGGCGAGCGCCGCGGGAGGTCGTACGGGGATACGTCCCCTGCTCCCTGCCGGCGCTGCCACGACCAGGCGGTTGCCGAGGAACGTCACGCGGGTCGAGGCAACGATCAGGTTCTTCTTCGCGAGTGCGTTCATCCACTCTTCGTCGGCCGAGACGAACAGGTCGGCCGGCGCGCCCGCCTCGACCTGCCGTGCGAGCGCGGACGAGGCGGCGAACGAGACGGTCGGCTTGACATGGCCCTGCTTGGCCCATGCGTCGGTCGCCGCCGTCAACGATTCCTGCAACGATGCGGCGGCGAGGACGAGGGGCGGCCGCTGTGCCTGTGCGCCGCTCGCCACGAGGCTGGCCCCTATCGCTGTCGCGACGATCGAATACCGCATTCACTTACCCCGATGATCAGCGCCCATGATCGCCAGGGATATATGGGCCGCGGTCATAACGCCATCGACGCTGATATGTTGCGCGGGCGAAATGGTGGTCGACGGTCGACGTGGCGACGCTTCGGCTTCTTGTCCTTGCGGGGAAGGTCGGACCGGCGCCGCGTCAACGCGCAGTCACGCGACCGGTTCGCGCCAGCTTGCCCCAGCCGACCAAAGGCCCGCGCAACGCCTGTGCGATCGCCTTGAGCACGACATAGTACATGACCTGCCGGTAGCCGATCCGTTGCGGGATCAGCAGCCACAGCAACCGCCAGCGTTCCTTGCGCTCGAGAGCGAAGGCGATGGTCGCCGCGAGCAGGTCGATCGCGGTGAAGATCAGCCAGTAAGCCAGCATCGTGTAGACGTCGTGGCTGGTCTGCTCCCAGCCATGCGCCTGCACCGCGACATAGGTGGAGGCAAAGCTGACCAGCAGCGCGAGGTCGATGATCGGCGAGATCGCGGCGAGGAGGATCTGGAAGACGATCGCCTGCGGCAACCCGACCCAGCCGAGTCCGCGCGGATGCGAACGGCCGATCGCCGAGCGATGCTTGTACAGGCATTGCAGCGTCCCGAACGCCCAGCGGAAGCGTTGCTTGGCAAGCGCGCGCATCGTCTCGGGCGCCTCGGTCCAGGCGATCGCGAACTGGTCGTACTGCACCGTCCAGCCATGCCGCTGGATCGCGATCGTCAGGTCCTGATCCTCGGCGAGCGTATCGTCGGGATAACCGCCGACGCTGCGGATCGCCTCGAGGCGCCATGCGCCGACCGCGCCCGGGACGACCGTCATCGCGTTGAGGCGGGCCAGCGCGCGACGTTCGAGGTTCTGCGCGGTGATATATTCGAGCGCCTGCCATTTGGTGATCAGGTTGACGCGGTTGCCGACCTTCGCGTTGCCCGCGACCGCGCCGAGCTCGGGATCGACGAACCAGCGCGCGAGCCGGGCGATCGTCGTCGGCTCGAACTGCGTGTCGGCGTCGAGCGCGATGACGATCTCGCCGCGCGCGAGTTCGAGCCCGCGGTTGAGCGCGCGTGCCTTGCCGCCGTTCTCCAGCGTCAGCAGGCGGACGCGGTCGTCGCCCGCGAACGCGTCGGATACCACGCGGCTGGTGCCGTCGCTCGAACCGTCGTCGATCACGATCACCTCGATCGCGACGTCGGTCGACGCGAGCACGCCCTGTACCGCGCGGACGATCACGCGCTCCTCGTTGAACGCGGGAATCATCACGGTGACGAAGCGCGACGGATCGATCGCCGGGAACACCGTCTTCAACTCGCGCCGTGCCTGGATCAGCGCGAGCGCGGAGAGCGCCAGCGCGCGGAGGATGCCGATCGTGATCGCGATCCCGAAGATCCAGCGCAGCGCGACGACGATACCGCCAAGCGTACTGAACAGCGCGAGATCGGCGACCGCCGCGACTCGGTCGCTCGACGAGATTACCGGCATCGACTGGTTGCGCGACAGCCCGGCCAGCGTCGAGACGGGGACGAAGCTGTAGCCCATCGCGCGCAGCCGCTCGATGATCACCGGCAGCGCGGCGACGGTCTCGGCGCGATTGCCGCCGGCGTCGTGGAGCAGGATGACGTTGCCGCTGCGCTCGGGGTTGCCCGCTTCGACGCCGGCGATCGTCCGGTCGATGATCGCCTGCACGCCTGGCCGCTTCCAGTCGTCGGGATCGACGTGGAGGCCGACCGAGATATAGCCGCGCTGCTGCGCTTCGAGCGCGGGCAGGATCTCGTCCGCGGTGCTCGGCTCGGCATCGCCGAAATAGGGCGCGCGGAACAGGCGGAGCGAGCGCCCCGTGAACGCCTGGAACAGCCGCTGCGTCGCGTTGAGCTCGTACTTCACCTGCCGTGTCGAGACGTTGGCGAGGTTGGGGTGCGTATAGGTGTGGCTACCGATCTCGTGGCCCTCGGCGACCATGCGTTCGAGCAGGGGGCGCTGCGTCAACGCATTCTCGCCGATCACGAAGAAGGTGGCCGGCGCATGCTCGCGCTTGAGCACGTCGAGGATCTGCGGCGTCCATTCGGGATCGGGGCCGTCGTCGAACGTCAGCGCGAGCTGTTTGGGGCGATAGCCGGTCCGCACCACGACATAGGGCGACGGCATCCGCGTGAAGTTGACGTCGGCGATCGTGCCGTCCTTGGCGGGGACCGCGTCGCGGATGCCGGTGACGGGTTCGGCGGCGATCTTGAGGATCTCGCCGCTGCCCTCGATATCGACATTGGTGCCCGCGGGCATCGCGTCGATCGAATCGGGAACCGGCAATTTGCGGTGATCGCGGCCCCAGATCGACCAGAGCCCGGGATCCTCCGAGCCGAGACGCCACAAGGCAACGCTGCCGAGCCCCGCCTTTTGCAGGAACGCGATCTGGTTGTACGCCGATGCCGCGTCGAGCAGCCAGACCTGATGCTGCACGCCGCCTTCCGAATAGGCGAAGCTGCTGTTGCCGCTGGCCTTGTCGAAGGTCGGCATCGTGCCCGAATCGGCGGCGTTCTGCCACGCCTCCTCGACGTCGAGCGCGTCGCCCTTGCCCGCATCGGCGCCGGCATGCCAGTCATAGGCGTAGGAGCCGATCGCGACGACCAGCTTGGCGGGTGGGATACCGCGCGCTGCGTCGGCGACCATCCGCGCGAACCAGCGCTGCGACGCGATCGGCCCGGGGGCGCCGCTCGTCTCGTGCTCGTCATACGCCATCAGGAAGATCTTGTCGGTGACCTTGGCGTAGGCCGGCAGGCTCCAGTCCGGATTGGCGACCGGCGCGGCGATCGCCACCACCCAGCCGCGCGGCGCGAACCGCGCGCGCGTCTCCGCCAGGAACGCACGGTAATTGGGCTGCGCGGTGACCGGCAGATCCTCGAAATCGTAGAACACGCCGCCCGCATGGTTCGCGCTGAGGAACGGGACGAGCTTGTCGAGGAACGCCGAACGCGCCTTCGGGTCGGCGAACAACGCCGCACTGCCCGCGCCGTCCCAGTTTCCGTCGACCGCATTCTGCACCATCGGCAGGATCATCGGGCGGTGGACCGCCTTGTTGAGGATGTCGCGCCCCGCCTGGTCGCGGAACACGGTGATGTGGTGATCCTTGCCGGTGATCGAGACCCAGCCGGGGATCAGCCAGTCGAGTTGCTCGACATGCCGCGCGAGACTGGCGGTGCTCGCCTCGTCCCATGGCGCGTGGAAGGCGATCGCGAGTTGCGGGTTGGCGCCATTGCCGACGCCGGGCTTCGCCGCGCTCGTCCCGAACAGTTGCTTCGCGTAAGAGTTCAGGTCGCGGCGCGTCTGGCGAAGAATGCCACCCCGCGGGGCCGGCAGCTTGTGCAACGCCGGATGCTCGGCCTCGATCGGCAACAACGGCGCCGCCGGCACGGCGCCGATCGAGACAGCGAACACCGCAATCGACAGCAGCAACAATATGACGAACGCAGCAACGCCGAAGGTGAAGCGCCGACGCCGACGGCCACTGGCATCATAGAAGACGGGATTGAGCGACATGGGACGAATATCAACCGGCGGAAGGGAAACGGCAAATTGCTTTTCCAGGCCGCTACAGTGCGTGAAAGACGTACGCTGCTGACAAATGCGTCACGGTACCGTTAAGAACAGGCCGGGCCGTGCCGCGATGCGCCGAACCGGGCAGCCCGCCTATTGATTCGAAGCTATCCTCACCCGCCAGCGGGAGGTGGCGCCGGAGGCAGACACGTCACGTCTGTATCGCATTCCTCCCCCTCCGTCTGGCAAGTGCCAGCCACCTCCCCCTTGCGGGGGAGGATTGATGGCCTCCCCCTCCGTCTGGCAAGCGCCAGCCACCTCCCCCTTGCGTGGGAGGATTGATGGCCTCCCCCTCCGTCTGGCGAGCGTCAGCCACCTCCCCCTTGCGGGGGAGGATTGATGGCCTCCCCCTCCGTCTGGCAAGCGCCCGCCACCTCCCCCTTGCGGGGGAGGATTGATGGCCTCCCTACCCGATCAGCGGAACTTGCCACTCAGCGACACGCCGATGATCCGCGGCTCGTTGAACACCGCCGCCATGTAGTTCTCGATCACGCCCTTGAGATTCTTCTCGTTCGTGATGTTGCGTGCGAACACCGACAGTTCATACGCATCGTCGGGTGCTGCATAGCCGATCTTCAGGCCGCCCTCGAAGTTGCCGTTCGCGGTGAACTCCTTGGTCTTGTACAGCACGAACTGCGTATAGCCCTGAATGTTGAAGTCGCCCGCGATGAACGCGCGACCGCCATTGCCTAGCGGCTGGTCGTAGCGCGCGGTGAGGTCGACATTGTATTCGGGCGCGTTCGGCAGCGGTTCGCCGTCGATCTTGACCAGATACGTCGTGCCGAACGCGCCGGGAACCGCGCGCGGCGTTCGCGACGGCGTGCAGACGACGACATTGTTGAGCGCGCAGACCTGCACCTCGGTCGTCTTGTCGCGGATCTCGCTGTGCAACAGGCTGAGCCCTGCGCCGAGCGTCAGGTTGGGCACCGGCTTCCAGTTCGCCTCGGCTTCCATGCCGTACGCGTCGGCCTTGTTGCCGTTGAACAGGATCCCGTTGCCGTTGACGTCGTTGCCGTTGAGCTGGATGTCGTTGACGCGGTAAGCGAACACCGTCGCGTTCAGCGTCAGCGTGTTGTCGAAGAGCCGGCTCTTCACGCCGGCCTCGCCCGACAGGATCGTCTCGGAATTCGCGGTCGAGAAGTCGGAGTTGAAAACCGCCGAACGCCCCTGGATCGTCGGTCCGCGGAAGCCTTGCGCGACGCGCGTGTACACGCTGACGTCCGGGGTCGCCTGATACAGGAGACTCGCATCCCAGCTCGGCTTGGTCGCCTTGAGCGTCACGTCGGTGCGGAAATTGGCCGGATACTGGCTGACACCGGCGACGTTCTGCACCGGCTTCAGCAGCTGCGTGCGCTTTTTGTCCTCGGTGATGCGACCGCCGAGCGTGAGCGTCAGCTTGTCGACCAGCTCGTAGCTGACCTGCCCGAAGCCCGACCACGACGTGTTGACGTCGTGCAGACGCACCCAGTTGTTCGGGTTGCGCTGTGCGGTCGTCAGGAAGAACGTCCGCTGGTAGAAGTCGGTGATGTCGCGGTTGTCGAAATACAGGCCGCCGACCTGCCAGTTGAAACGGCCGCCGGGCGTGCCGGCGACCCGCACTTCCTGCGACCACTGATCGAGATCGCGGATCTGGCCCTGCGACTGGCCGAAGCCGTTGGCGCCCCCGCGCACGGGGAAGTTCGCACCCGCACCGCCATCGGTATCGCCGCGGCTGAAGCCCGACGTCGTCTCGTACGCGGTGATCGACGTCAGCGCGGCCGGACCGAAGTCGTAGGTCGCGCGGACCGAACCGCCATAGGTGGTGTAGCGCTGCGGGTTATCGTTGCCTTCGTCGAGCGACACCGTGTTGCGCGGCTCGGCGGAGACGTCGTTCGAGCCCTTCTTGAGCGCGGCGCGGTGGAACAGCGTCGAGGTGCCGTCATACCAGCGCGCATGGCCCGACAGGTCGAGCGAGAAGGCGGTGCCCGGAGTCAGCGCGAGCTGGAGGCGGACGTTGCGATCGTCGAAGCCGCCCATCGCGTCCTTGCGCGGCGTGGCGGTGCTGTCCTGGCTGGTGCCCGCGAACGCGTTGTCGATATAGTTTGCGCGGTGCTGGATCAGAGTCGACAGGCGGATCGCCAGGAGGTCCTTGATCAGCGGGCCACCGACACCGGCGTCGAGGCTGACGCTGTTGTACGAGCCGACCGAGGCCGAGGCGCGGCTGTCGAAGTCGTTGGTAGGCTTGTTGGTGTCGAACTTGATGATGCCGGCGGTGGTGTTGCGGCCGAACAGCGACCCTTGCGGCCCGCGCAGCACTTCGACCTGGCGGACGTCATAGACCGGGTTCGACTTCAGTACGACATGCTCGAGGATCACGTCGTCCTGAATGATCGTGACCGGCTGCGACGCACCGAGGTAGAAATCGATGTTGCCAAGTCCGCGGATGTAGAAGCGCGGGAAGATGCGGCCGGTCGTCGATTCGACGTACAGGCCCGGGACACGGCCCGACAGCGCGAGCAGCGTGTCATCACCACCGGCGGTGTAGGCGCGCAGTGCATCGCCCGATGCGACGCCGACCGACAGCGGCACCTTCTGCAGGTTCTCGGAGCGACGCTCGGCGGTCACCACGATGTCGCCAAGGCCTTCCTCGGGGGCTGCCTGCGTAGCCTGATCCTGAACCGCCGCGACCTGCGCGAACGCGGCCGTGCCACCCACAACCGAACCAAACGCGACGCCGAGCATCAGCGCCGACTTAACGACCGAAATCTTCAAGATGATATTCCCCAATCGTGCGGCGCCGTCCCTGACGACCGGCCGCACATCCCAAAATACAACGTCGCGGCTTGCCCTCGCCCGCCCTCCCCGGACGACGCGCGGACGCCTCGCGACGCTCACTCCCCAGGCCGGCGGTTAGGCGGGGATTGTGTTAGGATGATGACAGTTGGTGACCGCGCGGCCGGGCAAGCACAGCTTTGCAACACGGTGCGATATTTTTGCCGATGGCGACTGGCCGAGACGGCATGCTAGCCTCGCCACATGGACCTGTTGATGCGATTTTGGCTGACCGTCCGCCACTCGGGCTGGTTCGAACCGAGTGCGACCGGCGGCATCTTCCCGTTCCCTTTCGCGTGGCAGGCCTGGGCGATCACGGCCGGATGGATCGTCGCAATCGCGACCACCGTCGTTCTGCATGGCGAGATCGCCTGGCTGTCCCGAATCATCCTGTGCATCAGCTACATCGCACTTGGCATGGCGACGTATGAATGACGGCACAGTGGTGGCAGGCGAACCAGCCACCCGCCCGTCGGTCCGGCGCGCGCTAGCGACTCCCGGCTTCAGCTAGCCGCGCGCACTCGGACGAAACTCGCGGCGGAACGTTAGCGTCGTCCCGCCCCCCAATGTGGAAAATTGGCGGCCTCGCCTACGCGTCGTCGCCCATGCGAAGCGCGGCGATGAACGCTTCCTGCGGGATGCTGACCGAGCCGTACTCGCGCATCTTCAGCTTCCCCTTCTTCTGCTTTTCGAGGAGCTTCTTCTTGCGGCTCGCGTCACCGCCATAGCATTTGGCGGTCACGTCCTTGCGCATCGCGCTGATTGTCTCGCGCGCGATCACCTTGCCGCCGATCGCCGCCTGGATCGGGATCTTGAACAGATGCCGCGGGATCAGGTCCTTCAGCCGTTCGACCATGCCGCGACCACGCACTTCGGCAGTGCCGCGGTGGACGATCATGCTCAGCGCGTCCACCGGCTCCTCGTTGACGAGGATACCCATCTTGACGAGGTCACCCTCGCGATAGCCGATCTGGTGATAATCGAAGCTGGCATAGCCCTTCGACATCGACTTCAGCCGATCGTAGAAATCGAACACCACTTCGTTGAGCGGCAGCTCGTAGGTCGCCTGCGCGCGACCGCCGACATAGGTAAGGTTCTTCTGGATGCCGCGGCGATCCTGGCACAGCTTGAGCACGCTGCCGAGATATTCGTCGGGGACGTAGATCGTCGCTTCGATCCACGGCTCGCTGATCGTCGCGATCTTGTTCGGCTCGGGCATGTCGGCGGGGTTGTGCAACTCGATATGCGTCGTGCCCGCGGGATCGGGGTGGGTCAGCTCGATCTCGTACACCACCGACGGCGCGGTCGTGATCAGGTCGAGGTCATATTCGCGCGTCAGGCGCTCCTGGATGATCTCCAGATGCAGCAACCCCAGGAACCCGCAGCGGAAGCCGAAGCCCAGCGCCGCCGACGTCTCCATTTCGAACGAGAAGGACGCATCGTTCAGCCGCAGCTTGGAGATCGACTCGCGCAGCTTCTCGAACTCGGCGGCGTCGACCGGGAACATCCCGCAGAACACCACCGGCTGGACTTCCTTGAAGCCTGCCAGCGCCTCGAGTGCAGGCCGCTTGGCATCGGTGATCGTGTCGCCGACGCGCGTCTGTGCGACCTCTTTGATCTGCGCGGTGATGAAGCCCATCTCGCCCGTGCCGAGCTCGGTCAGCTGCTCGATCTTGGGGCGGAAACAGCCGACGCGGTCGACGAGGTGCATCGTCCCCGTCTGCATGAACTTGATCTGCTGGCCCTTCTTCAGGACGCCGTCGATCACGCGGACGAGGATGACGACGCCGAGATACGGATCGTACCAGCTGTCGACCAGCATCGCCTTGAGCGGTGCCTCGGGGTCGCCCTTGGGCGGCGGGATCTTCGTGACGATCGCCTCGAGGATGTCCTCGATGCCGATCCCCGACTTGGCCGACGCGAGCACCGCGCCGGACGCGTCGATGCCGATCACGTCCTCGATTTCCTTGCGGACCTTCTCGGGCTCGGCGGCGGGCAGATCGATCTTGTTGATGACCGGCACGATCTCGTGATCATGCTCGATCGACTGGTAGACGTTGGCCAAGGTCTGCGCCTCGACGCCCTGCGCCGCGTCCACCACCAGCAGCGCGCCCTCGCACGCGGCGAGACTGCGGCTCACCTCATAGGCGAAGTCGACATGGCCCGGCGTGTCCATCAGGTTGAGGACGTAATCAAGACCGTCCTTGGCCTTGTAGGCGAGGCGCACGGTCTGCGCCTTGATCGTGATCCCGCGCTCCTTCTCGATGTCCATATTGTCGAGCACCTGCTCGGACATTTCGCGCGCGGTCAGCCCGCCGGTCTGCTGGATCAGGCGGTCGGCGAGCGTCGACTTGCCATGGTCGATATGGGCGATGATGGAGAAATTGCGGATGCGGTCGAGCGGAGTCATGCCGCGCTCCTAGCAGCGACGCCGCGCGCGCGATAGACGGTGGCCTTATGTCTTGCGTGCAATGAGGTGATAGCAGCGCGCGACCTGCCGATACGGATCCTGCCGGCCCGCCAGCCATTCGGCGCGCAGCACCTCCTGTGGATCATCCGCGACGATCGCGCCGCTATGGTGATCGGTGAAGATGCCGATTCCCGACCATGCGACGACCGCGGCGCCCGCCGCGGCGAGCAACGCCACGATCGTCTCGCGTGCGTGGTTGCGGCTCGCGGCATAGGGGCCGTGCGCGTCGTCGCCCGTCTCCAGCGCGATCCGTGCCTCGCGCCACCGTCCCGCCAGCCCGGCGCGCATCGCGGCGGCCGCCGGATTGATCGCGATGATTGACACGAGCCCGTCGGGTTTGCACAGCGCGACGATGGTGCGGACCAGCGGCGCCGGATCATCCTCGTACATCAGCACGCTGTGGCAGCAGACGAGATCGGCTATCCCGACCTGATCCGCCGCGATCGTTGCGCCGTCCGCGCAGATCAGCCGGATCCGATCGCGAATCGCGCGCGGGTGTCGCGCGAGCCGTTGCTCGCCGCGCGCGATCATGTGCGGATCGATATCCTGCGCCACCACCGCATGGTTCATCGCCGAGAGCCGAATCGCCAGCACCGCATCGCCGCCGCCCAGATCGACCACGCGCAACGGCCGATCGGGCAGGATCGCCGCCAGCGTGCGGATCGTCAGCTCGAGCGGGACGCTCGTCGCGCCGTCGGCACCCGCCGGTCCGAACGCGTGCGCGAGACCGGGCGCGGCGGTCCAGTAGTTCACGCCGCGGCCAGCGGTACCGGGCACGGCGTCAGCACGCCGTCCGCCAGCAGCCCGCAGCAATCGCCGTCCTCGATCGACAGCGCGTCGGGCGAGAAGACGTCCTCGTCGCGGGTGCTTTCTGGGTGCGGCGCGTCCGATGGTACCAACTGCTCGAGATCGATCACGTCGCCCCCACCATCGACCACGACGATCCCCCCACGCGCGATCAGATCGAGGTGGATCGCACACTGATAGCCGACCACGCCGGGATCCTGGTTGTGCTGACCAAGCCCGAGATGGACACCCGCACGACGCTCGTTGATGTGCGAGTTCATCGCGATCGGTTCGCCGATCCCGAAATTGGTCCCGAAGCCGAGTTCGCCGACATTATACGCGCAGTGCGTCGTCAGCGCGGCGTCGAGGAACCGCATCGTCCGCGCATCCTCGCAGCGATACGCGACGACCCGCCCGCCGTCGATCTCGATCGTGACCGGGAAGCGCTCGAGCCGTACATCGTCCTCGGTGATCGCGTTCACGTTATAGGCGAAATCGGCGACGTGGACGCCCGAAATCCGCGCGGGGAAGGTGGCCACCTCGCCGGCCGGCAGGATCACCGTCCCGCCATCGCGCGCGCGCCCGCGGTTGCTGATCCAGCGGTGTCTGGCATCGAGCGTCACGTCAAGATCGGTGCCACCCCGCGTCGTGATCCGGAGATGCCGGGCGCGCGTCAGCCGCGTCAGGAGCGCGACGTTGCGGCGTGAGAGGTCCTCGGGCGTCGCCAGCAGCGCATCCGCGAAAAGACTGTCGCTCGCGCTGATCGAACGGAAAATCCGCAGCCGTGCCGGTGGATAGGCAGCGAGCGCCCGCGTCAGCGCACCGGTATGCGAGAAGGTGTCGCGCTCGAACGACAACAGGATGAGGCGCCCGCCGAACGTGTCGATCGCGGGCAGTTCGGCGCGCAGTCGCGCCTCGAACCCCGCATCGACGAGCGGCGCCATCCATACGCGGGCGGCCGCGATCCCGCGCATCTCCAGCGCGGCGCAGACGAGGGCGGCGGACCGGTGGCTATCGCTGGTATACAGGATAACCGCGGTGTCGCCGCCGGCGATCCGGACATAGGCGTCCAGCAGGGACTGAACCCCGCGCCAGATCTTCTCGTCCGTCGCCCTAGCTCTTCTTTTCGATGCCGCGCTCGGTCATCGTCGGCTTCGACGTGCTGTAGCTGATCGACCATGCCACCTGGTCGACAGGATTGATGCGCGATGCGTCGAGCTGCGCCGACGTGGTGCTGTAGGTAACGCTCCAGGCTTCGTCGCGGCCCTTGGCGAGCTCGGTCACGTGCGCGCTGAGATCGCCGATTCGAAAGACCTTCTCGTTGGTCTTCGCTTCGCTCATCACCTGCGCGGAAACGCGGGCGACGATTTCCTTGATCTCGGTCTCACTAGGCATGTCTGCTCTCCTATCGTCGAGGGAACGCGACGTCGGATCGTGCCGGCCTTCCGCGTTGCAAGGACGCTGCGCCCGCGCGATGCCGTGAACAATCGCCGCCCACTCCGTTTCGGAGGCAAAACGCGCGGGGATGGCGGGGACGCGGCGCAGGTACCCGGATGACCTTGAAAAAGAACCACCATCCCGGTGCAGCTTCCCCGACTCGGCAGTCCCGGATCGTCGCCGACGGCAGATGTCGGCCGCGCGGCGGATATTTGTCTTGATCGCAATCGGGCGCGCGGCTAGGGCGCTCACCGGCAATGTTGTCGGGGCGTGGCGCAGTCTGGTAGCGCACTGGTCTCGGGGTCCAGGGGTCGTAGGTTCGAATCCTATCGCCCCGACCATTGCCGTTTTTTTCGGGGCCTTTGCCCCCCTTCCCCGAGCACGACTTTCGACTGACGCAACTCGGTACCCGAAAGGGTACGCGCCAGGGCAAGCGGCGGTCGTCGTCCGGTCGCCATTGACCAGCGCCGAACCTGATCCTCCCCATGCCAAGGGAGGATCGTCGGTGGGTTCAGCCGATCTTTTCGAGTGGCGCCGAGGGGCGATCCGCATGCGCACGGAAACGTGCGGCGGTGGCTTGCGTGTAGGGCTTGGCCATCACCGTCGATACCGTGATCGAATCAGCCGTCGCGTACTCGGGTGTGAGCGTCAGCATGGTGAAACCCTTGCCGACCTGATCGCAGAAGCGGACTTCGCCCTTATTGGCGTCGGCGATCTGCGCGCCGATACCCGGGAGCAGCGAGCCATAGGACGGGCTGGTGATCGCCGTGCACCCGAACTCCGCGGCGACCAGCCTGCCCGATTCATCGTGCAGATCGTTCGCCCACGCCGCGTGACTGTCCCCCGACAGCACGATCGGCCGCGACTTCGCGCGCTTGAACGCCGCGTACAGCCGCTCGCGCGCAGCCGGATAGCCGTCCCAACTGTCGAATCCGAACGGCAGGCCGGCGCGATACGAGGCGATGCTCGCGGTCAACCGCTCGCGCCAGATCGCCGGCAGCGTCGCCATCGTCTCGGCGAACTTCACCGGCCCAAGCTGGCGTTCCATGTCGGGGCCGGCGACCTTGGCCATCACCACCTGATTGCCGAGCACCTGCCACGGCTTGCCCGCCGCGACCGACGTCGCCATCGTCTTCTCGACCCAGGCGAGCTGCGCGGGGCCGAGCAGTTCGCGATCGTCGCGCGCGCGTTCGGCCAGCATCGGCGCATAGTCGGCAGGCGTGATCGCCTCACCCTTCGACGCGACCTGTTCGCTGCGCGCAAGCAACCGTGTCTCGACCATCACCAGCGTCGCGAGATCGCCGAAATCGAAGCTGCGGTTGATCGCCGCCCAGGGCTGGCCGGGCTTGGGATCGCGGATCGGCATCCATTCGAAATAGGCCTGCATCGCCGCCGCCTTGCGCGCGTCCCAATCGCCCTCGGTCTTGGGATCGTGGTTCTCGGCGCCGTGCATCCAGTCGTCGTTGGCAACCTCGTGATCGTCCCACACGCAGATGAACGCGGCCCGCGCATGCGCGGCCTGCATGTCGACGTCGCGCTTCACCTGCGCGTGGCGCATCCGGTAATCGGCGAGGCTGACGATCTCGTGGCGCGGCTCGACGAAGCGGCCGATCTTCTTGGCGATGTCCGCGCCATAGCCGTCGACGCCATATTCGTAGATATAGTCGCCGAGATGGAGCACGGCGTCGAGCCGGTCGAGCTTGGCGATCGCGTCATAGGCGTTGAACAGCCCGCCCGCGTAGAGCTGGCACGAGACCACCGCCATCACGACGTCGGCGACCTTGCCCTTGGGCAGCGTGCGGAACCGCCCGACGGGCGAGCGCGTGCCGTCCGCGGCATCGAACCAGTAGCGATACTCGCGGCCTGGCTGGAGCCCGGTCGCGTCGACCTTGGCCGTGAAGTCGCGGGCCGCGCGGGCCGTGACGGTGCCCGAGCGGACCGCCTTGCCCCCCGCGGTCTCGGCTACGTGCCAGGTAAGCGCGATATCGCCGGCCTGGGTCGGCTCGACCGGCGTTGCGCGCGTCCAGAGGATTGCCCCGTCCACCGCGGGATCGCCGCTCGCCACCCCGTGATCGAAACCGATCTTGGCGGTCCCGGCCGCCTGCGTCACCGCGGGCAGCACGAGCGTGGCGCTCGAGCCGGCAAGCTTCAGGGCGGTCTTCAGGGCCTCGCGGCGGTTGATCGTCATCGTCTCGTGCTTTCGTAACGGGTGTCGCCGCCTGCTAGCGACGGTCGAAGACAGCGCGGTGGCAGCGATGTGACACGCTCGTTACGAAACCGTCATCATCGCTTCATCATCACGACGTCGAAACGTCACGCAGCGTCCCTACTGCCTCACCATCGACACGGGGGACTTCATGACACGTATCTTCACGCGGCTCGCACTTGCGATGCTTGCCACGACCTGCTCGACCGCAGCCTTGGCGCAAGCCGGTACGCAGGCCGGCACGCAAGCCGGCACGCAGGCCGATGCGCGGGCGGGTGGGCAGTCCGCCGGCACGGCCGGCGACGAGATCGTCGTCACGGCGCAGAAGCGCGAGCAGCGGATCGAGGACGTGCCGGTTACCGTCACCGCGGTCACCAGCGCGAAGATGGCGTCGATCGGCGTCAATTCGCTGAGCGAGGTCGCCGCGTATATCCCCGGCCTCCAGATCCAGGAGCAGAGCGCGAATAACCCCGGCTTCGTGATCCGCGGCATCACCTCGGACAATGGTTCGTCGCAGCAGGGCGCACGCGTCACGCTCTATTACAACGGCATCGACATCAGCCGGTCGCGCGGCGCGTATCAGGACCTGTTCGACCTGGCGCGAATCGAGGTCGTGAAGGGCCCGCAGGCCACGCTGTTCGGCACCGCTGCCGCGGTCGGCGCGATCAGCGTGATCTCGGCGAAGCCCGAAGCCGGGTTTTCGGGCGCGATCAACGGGACATACGGCAATTTCGACCGCACGCAGGTGTCGGGCTTCCTGAACGCGGGCAACGACGTGCTCTCGGGCCGCCTCGCCTTCGCGTATAAATATCGCAAGGGCTATGTCCGCAACATCGCCGGCGACGCGAACGTGCCGAACCAGAATCAGGGCGGCGTCGATCAGGACGATCTCAACGGGCAGGATCAGCGCGGGCTGCGCGGCTCGCTGCGCTATCGCCCGAGCGACAGCATCACCGCCGATCTCGTCCTCACCTATGACGGCCAGCGCAACCCCGGCACCGCGTTCAAGAGCCGCGCACATGCCCCGACCGGCGGCCAGACCGGCGACTATGGCTATGCCGAACTCTCGGGGTCGCCCTACAGCGCGGCCACGCTCGGCGCGCGCAAGCTCGGGCTGACCCGCAACGTCTATGACGCCAATCTGACGATCACCGCGGACCTGTCGCCGGGGATCACGTTCACCACCGTCAACGGCTATCGCCGGTTCGATTCGAACGAGGTGTTCGATGCGGATGGCGGCCCCGCCGCGTATCTGGAGTTCGCCGAAGACGCCAAGGGCGACCAGTGGAGCCACGAAAGCCGGTTCGCCTTCGAAGGCCCGAAATACCGCGCCTCGGTCGGCTGGAACGCGTTCTTCGAAAACGGTTTTCAACGCGTGCCGTTCGCAACGGAGGAAGGCACGTATCTCGCCTGCTCGGTAAACACGAGTTTCGCGCAGATCCGGTCCGCGCTGAACGCCGCCGGCATCCCGACCGGCACGTCGTGCGTGGCGCCCAACGGCACGATCCCGGCAACCCGCGCGACCGCGGTCCTGACCGGCGGCCGGGCAACCGCGATCCCCTATTCGTCGGTGTTCACCAACTTCGGCAACAACGACACCTATTCGGTGTTCGCCGACGCGACCTACATTCCGGTGCCGGCGCTCGAGCTGACCGCCGGCGCACGCATCCTGATCGAAGATCGTCAGTCGGGCTATACGTCGGTCCAGCCGAATTCGGTCATCCTGGCATCGCTCGGCGTCCGCACCAGCCTGCTCGGCACCGCGAACACGAACGGCAACAAGTTCGTCGCCGAAAAGAGCTTCACCGCGATCCTGCCGCGCTTCAACGCGCTGCTGAAGCTCGACGACGACGTCAATCTCTACGCCACGATCAGCAAGGGGCGCCGGTCCCCGGTCGTCCAGCTCGCCGCGCAGACCACCGCATTCGGCGTCGGCCCGAACCTCCAGGTCGTCCCGCAGGAGAATGTCTGGAACTACGAGGGCGGCATCAAGGGGCGGGTCGGGCCGTTCAGCGGCGCCGCGTCGGTGTTCTATCAGACCTATGACGGCTTCCAGGTCTCGGTGACGCAGCCCGACGGCTCGGCACGGACGCAGAGCGCGGGCTCCGCGAAAAATCTCGGCGTCGAGCTCGAAGGCAATCTGAAGCTCGCCTCGTACCTCTCCGTATTCGCGACGTTCGCGTATATCGATGGCGGGATCGCGGACAAGCCCGCCGGCTCGTTCGCAGGGAATCGCTTCCGCCTCCAGCCGGATACGACGGCGTCGGGCGGCCTGATGCTGCGGCTGCCGGTCGGTGGCGCGACGCTCTATGCGACGCCAAGCATCAACTACCGGTCGAAGGTGTTCTTCGAACTGCCGAATAACCCGGCGATCAGCACGCCCGGCTACATGCTCGTCAACGCGCGTGCCGGGCTCGAGTTCGCGCAGGGTCGCTACAGCGTCGGCGGGTTCGTCCGCAACGCCGCCAACAAGCGCTACCTGATCGACGCGGGCAACACCGGCGGCGGCTTCGGCATCCCGACCTACATCGCCGGCGAGCCGCGCTTCTACGGCATCGAACTGGGCGCGAAATTCTGATTGCCACGCATCGTTTCACTACCACGCAACCATCCCTGGGGGGACCAAGCATGACGTTCGAGACCATCTACACCGACGGCGATATCGACACCAATCCAAGCGCCAACCCGCATCTCAACGACCTGATCGCGGTGCGCTATTCCCGCCGCCAGACCTTGATGGGCGGGATGTCGGCAACCGCCGCGGCGGTGTTCGGCGGCATGCTGCTGACCGGCTGCGATGACGATAATGACGGCGGCTCGGACCCGGTGACGGTGACCGCGACCGCCGGTGGCAGCGCGACCGCCGGGCGCGTCGCGACGCTGACCGGTGCTGCGATCGGCCAGGTCGACAGCGTGAGCTGGTCGCAGACCGCAGGTCCGGCGGTCACGCTCGCCGGCGCCACCACCGCCACCGCAACGTTCGTCGTTCCCGGCGCTCCGGCCGGGACGGTCCTGAGCTTCGTCTTCACCGCCGTGTCGGCAAGCGGATCGGTCACGGCGACCACCAGCGTGACGGTCGGCGCGGCATCGCTCGGCTTCACCGCAGTCGCGAAGAGCCTCGCCGACGTCGTTGCCGTGCCGTCGGGCTATGCCGTGACGGTCCTGTACCGGCTCGGCGACCCGATCGGCAGCGGCGTCGGCGCCTATGCCAATGACGGCACCGACGCGACCTTCTCGAAACGTGCGGGCGATCATCACGACGGCATGAGCTATTTCGGCCTGTCGGCGACCGGGACTCCCGATGCGAACGGCAACACGCGCGGGCTGCTCGTGCTGAACCACGAGAATATCACGCAGGCGTATCTGCATCCGAACGGCCCGACCAACACCGGTGGCGTTCGCCCCGAGGCCGAGGCGCTGAAGGAGATGGAATGCCATGGTGTGTCGGTGATCGAGATCAACCGCGCCAGCGCCTGGAGCTATACGACCGCCTCGTCGTTCAACCGTCGCATCACGCCGCTGACGCCAATGAGCTTCTCGGGGCCGGTCCGCGGTGCCGACAGCCTCAAGACGCGCTATTCGCCCGACGCGACCACGGGCCGCGGCACGATCAACAATTGTGCAAACGGCACGATGCCGTGGAACACGTACCTGACGAACGAAGAGAATTGGGTTGGCTATTTCCGGCGCGAAGTTGGCGACGGCGTGCGTCGCGCGGCGAGCGGCCCGGCCGGCGTGAAGGCCAACACGTCGCTGGCGCGCTACGGCAAGTCCGAGAGCAACACCGGCGGGAATTACGGGTGGTCGACGGTGACGCCCGCGGACACCACCAGCACGCTCTATGCCCGCTGGAACATCACCGCACAGGCCGGCGCACCGGCCGATGGCACCGGCGATTTCCGCAACGAGATCTTCCAGTATGGCTGGGTGGTCGAGATCGATCCGTTCGATGCCAATTCGACCCCGCGCAAGCGGACCGCGCTGGGCCGCATGAACCATGAGGGGTGCCAGATCGGCCGGACGATCGCTGGCGTGAAGCCCGCCTTCTACATGGGCGACGACGCGCAGAACGAGTATATCTACAAGTTCGTGTCGGCGACGCCCTGGGCGACGGCGGATGCCACCGCGGCAAACCGTCTCGCGATCGGCGACAAGTATCTCGATACGGGAACGCTGTACGTCGCGAAGCTTGCAGCCGACGGCAGCGGCCAGTGGCTGCCGCTGGTGTTCGGCCAGGGGCCGCTCACCTCGGCCAATGCAGCCTATCCGTTCGCCAGCCAGGTCGACGTGTTGATCAACACGCGCCTCGCCGCGGATGCGCTGGGTGCGACGCGGATGGATCGGCCGGAGTGGACCGCGGTCAATCCCGCCACCGGCGAGATGTACTGCACGCTCACCAACAACTCGTCGCGCACCGTCGCGACCGCGGATGCGCCCAACCCGCGCGCCTATGTCGATCCGAAGACGACCGGCGGACAGACCACGGGCAACGCCAACGGACACATCATCCGCCTGCGCGAGACTGGGGATACGTCCGAGGCGACGACGTTCGTGTGGGACATCTATGCGTTCGGCGCAGGCTCCGATCTGGATGCGACCAACATCAACCTGTCGGGTCTCGATGCGACCAACGACTTCTCGTCGCCCGACGGTCTGTGGTTCGGCCTGCCGAGCAACGCGTCGGGGACGATCGCGCCGGTGATGTGGATCGAGACCGACGACGGCGCCTTTACCGATGTCACCAACTGCATGCTGCTCGCCTCGGTGCCGGGCATCGTCAACGACGGGGGCACGCGGACCGTGACCAACACGATCGGTGCGGCGACCGGCTCGGTGACGACGCGGATCGGCAAGGCACCGGGGGCGGCGCTGCGGCGCTTCCTGGTCGGGCCGAAGGAGTGCGAGATCACGGGCATCCACTCGACCCCCGATGGCCGGTCACTGTTCGTCAACATCCAGCATCCGGGCGAGAATGGCGGCCCGACCAACATCACCAGCAGCTGGCCGGCGAACCAGGCGGGCACGGTGACTAGCCCCTCGCGGCCGCGGTCGGCGACGATCGTGATCACGAAGAACGATGGGGGTGTGGTGGGGCTTTAAGCCTCGCTGCCCGCGGACTTTGCCGAGCCTCCCCCACAAGGGGGAGAACCAGCAATTCACCACCCCGGCGGAGGCCGGGGTGGTGGCGTAATCAGAGGCTTGCCGATCGTACCTCACGAACGGTCTGAGGTGTCAGATCGCCTCGTTCGGGATTCGCGCGAGCGCCTCCTGCTCGATCTTCTCCAGTTCGTCGCGCGTCTGGACGATCGCGTCGCGTTGCGCATCGAGGAGGTCGATGCGCTGGCGGCAGCGTTCGGCCAGCGCGCGCATCTGTTCGACATGCTGCGGATCGGCGTCGTAGAGGTCGAGGAATTCCTCGATGTCGCGCAGCGTGAAGCCCAGCCTCTTGCCGCGCAGGATCAGCTGCATCCGCGCCACTTCGCGCCGCGTGTAGACGCGCGTCGTGCCGATCCGGCACGGCTCGATCAGCCCCTTGTCTTCGTAGAATCTGAGCGTGCGGGCGCTCACGCCGAGCGTGCGCGAGACCTCCTGTATGCCGGTAAGATCGTCCTGTCGGTCGTTCACGCGTTCACTCCCCTCGCCTCCGACGCTGCGGCCTTGGCGGCCTCTTCTGCGACAAGTTCCTTTTTGGATAGCTTGCCGATCAACGTCTTGGGCAGAGTGTCGCGGATTTCCACCTCGCGGGGAAGCTCGATCTTGCTGATCTTGTCGCGCAGAAAATCACGCAGTTCTAGCGGGGTAGCCACCGCCCCTTCGGCCAGCACGACAAAGGCCTTGGGCGCTTGCCCCCGGTATTTGTCGGGCACGCCGATGACCACCGCCTCGAGCACGGCGGGGTGTTCATACAACGCTTCCTCGATCACCCGTGGATACACGTTGTAGCCGCCGGCGAGAATCAGGTCCTTGATCCGGTCGACGATGAACAGATAGCCGTCTTCGTCGAGGTGCCCCACGTCGCCCGTCCGCAGCGCCCCGTCCGCGAACAGCGCGGCGGTGGCCGCCGGCTTGTGCCAATAGCCTTGGGTGATCTGGGGACCGCGCGCGCAAATCTCGCCATTCTCCCCGATCGGGAGCAGCCGGGTCGGGTCCTCGCGGTCGCGGATCTCGATCGTCGTGCCGGGGAACGGCAAGCCCGCCGAGCCCGGCTTGTTGACGCCGTCGATCGGGTTGCAGGTGATGATCGGCGAGGCTTCGGACAGGCCATAGCCCTCGACGAGCTTGGCGCCAGTCGCCGCCTCGAACGCGGTGCGGACCTCGGCGGGGAGCGGCGCGCCGCCCGAGATGCACGCGTGGATCGAGGACAGGTCGATCTTCTGCGTCTCGGCAGCGGTCGTAATCGCGGCGTAGATCGTCGGCACCGCGGGGAAATAGCTCGGCTTGGTGCGGTCGATCGTCTTGAGCAGCTGACCGAGTTCGAAGCGCGGCATAAGGATCATTTCTGCGCCCGCGCGGATCGAATAGGTCAGCACCGTCGTCAGCGCGAAGACATGGAACAGCGGCAGCGCGCCGAGCACCCGGTCCTGATGGGGCTGCTCGCCGCCGACGAACACCATCATCGCATCGGCGTTCGACACCAGATTCGCGTGGCTGAGCATCGCCGCCTTGGGCTCGCCGGTGGTGCCGCCGGTATATTGCAGCACCGCGACCTCGTTCGGCGAGACCGAGACGGGGGTTGGCGCACCTTTTGCCTTCAGCAGAGAGTCGAACGTGCAATGGCGCGCATCGCGGGGCGCGTGGCCGATCTCAGCGCGCTTGAAGATCCGGTAGGCGATCGACTTCAGCGTCGGCAGCGCGCCGGCGATCGGGCAGGTTATGACGTGCTTTACGCCCATCTGCCCGGCGACCTTGAGCACGCGCGCATGAATTTCGGCGATGTCGCAGGTGGCGATGATCGTCGCGCCCGAATCCTCGAGCAGATGCGCCAGCTCGCGCTCGACATAGAGCGGGTTGACGTTGACGACGATTCCGCCGGCCTTGAGGATCGCGAAGAACAGGATCGGATAATACGGCGTGTTGGGCAGGCAGAGCGCGACGCGTGTCCCCTTTGCGACGCCGAGATCCTGAAGGCCCCGCGCGGCGCGGTCGACCGACTCGCCGAGCTCGGCATAGGTCAGCGTGCGCCCCATGAAATCGAGGACGTTGCGCGACCCGAACCGGCGGACCGACGTATCGAGCATGTCGCCCAACAACCGCGGTTCGCCCAGCAATGGCGCGCCGATCGCTTTGCCCCCGGAAGTGTCCTGCATCTCGCTCTCCATAACTCGATGTGCGTAAGCCATCTTGTCGGCCGCTTCACCTTGACGTAAAGGTGAGGTATCGCACCTTAAGGGTAACCCGCAAGCGTCAATGCGGGGCGACCGCAATATGAGAGGATCATCGTGACCAACGTCGTCATCGCCGGGTACGCCCGTTCGCCGTTCCACCTCGCCGGCAAGGGCGAGCTCGCCCGTGTCCGTCCGGACGACCTCGCCGCGCAGACGATTCGCGGGCTTCTCGACAAGACCGGCGTCGATCCCGCAGAGATCGAGGACATCATCCTCGGCTGCGCCTTCCCCGAGGGCGAGCAGGGCCTCAACGTCGCCAAGCTGATCGCGCAGATCGCCGACCTGCCGATCTCGGTCGGCGGGATGACGGTCAACCGGTTCTGCGGCTCGTCGATGAGCGCGATCCACATCGCCTACGGCCAGATCGCGGTCGGCGCGGGCGAGGCGTTCATCTGCGCCGGGCTCGAATCGATGAGCCGCGTGCCGATGGGCGGCTACAACCCCCTCCCCAACCCCGCGCTCGCGAAGAAGAGCGCTGGCGCCTATATGGGCATGGGCGAAACGGCCGAGAACGTCGCGCGCCAATACCAGATCACGCGCGCCGAGCAGGACGCATTCGCGGTAAAGAGCCAGGACAAGGCCGCTGCGGCGCGCACCGATGGCCGCCTGTCCGACGAGATCGTGACGATCCAGACCAAGGGCGGCCCCGTCAGCCAGGACGGCACGATCCGCGCCGGCACGACCACCGAGGCGCTCGCCGGCCTGAAGCCCGCGTTCAGCGCGGAGGGTTCGGTCACGGCCGGCACATCGTCGCCGCTGACCGACGGCGCGTCCGCGGTGCTCGTCACCTCGGAAGAGTTCGCCAAGAAGCATGGCCTGACGATCCTCGCCCGCATCAAGTCGATCGGCGTATCGGGGTGCGCGCCCGAAACGATGGGGCTCGGCCCGATCGGTGCGTCGAAGAAGGCGCTCGAACGCGCCGGGATCACCGTCGCCGACCTCGACGTGGTCGAGATCAACGAGGCGTTCGCCAGCCAGGCGATCGCCTGCATCCGCGATCTCGGGCTGAAGGACGAGACGATCAATCTCGACGGCGGCGCGATCGCGATCGGTCACCCGCTCGGCGCGACCGGCGCGCGGATCGTCGGCAAGGCGGCCGCGCTGCTGGCCCGCGAAGGCGGCCGCTACGCGCTCGCGACGCAGTGCATCGGCGGCGGTCAGGGCATCGCAACGGTGCTGGAGCGCGCATGATGGTCGATCAGGTGAAAAAGGTCTGCGTCATCGGCGCAGGCGTGATGGGCGCGGGCATTGCGGCGCAGGTCGCCAATGCCGGCATCCCGGTGCTGCTGCTCGATATCGTCCCCCGCGAGGGTGACGACCGCGATGCGGTCGCCAAGGGCGCGGTCGCCAAGATGCTCAAGACCGACCCCGCGCCCTTCATGTCGAAGCGCGCGGCCAAGCTGGTCGAGACGGGCAACATCGACGACCATCTCGACCGCGTCGCCGAGTGCGACTGGATCGTCGAGGCGATCGTCGAACGGCTCGACATCAAGCAGGCGCTCTACGCCAAGCTCGAGGCGCTGAAGCGTCCGGGCACCGCGGTCTCATCGAACACCTCGACGATCCCGCTCGGCAACCTCGTCGCGGGGCGGACGGACCAGTTCAAGGCCGACTTCCTGATCACGCACTTCTTCAACCCGCCGCGCTACATGCGGCTGGTCGAGATCGTCCGCGGTGCGCACACCGACGTCGCTGTCGCCGAGAAGGTCGAGGATTTCGTCGATCGCTTCATGGGCAAGCGCATCGTCCGCGCGAAGGACACGCCGGGCTTCATCGCCAACCGGATCGGCACCTATTGGCTGGCGATCGCGATCAACGCGGCGATGGACCAGGGGCTGACCGTCGAGGAGGCCGACCAGATCGGTGGCCGCCCGATGGGCGTGCCCAAGACCGGGATCTTCGGCCTCGTCGACCTCGTCGGCGTCGACCTGATGCCGCTGCTGTCGAAGAGCCTCTCCTCCACGCTGCCCGCGGGCGATCCGTATTTCGATACAGTGCGCGACATGCCGCTGGTCGACAAGATGATCGCCGAGGGGTTCACCGGCCGCAAGGGCAAGGGCGGCTTCTACCGGTTCGACAAGGCGACTCGCACCAAGCTGTCGCTCGACCTCGCGACTGGCGAGTATCGGCCCGAGGCCAAGCCCGCGGAGCTGCCCGGCAAGACGGGCAAGGATCTCGCCGCGCTGATCGCCGAGCCCGGCAAGATCGGCACCTATGCCTGGACGATTCTCGGCAACACGCTGTCCTATGCGGCGATGCTGGTCGGCGAAGCCGCGGACGATGTCGTCGCGATCGATGACGCGATGAAGCTGGGGTACAACTGGAAATACGGGCCGTTCGAGCTGATCGACCGGATGGGACCGGGCGTTCTCGCTGCGCGTCTCGCCGACGAAGGCCGCGACGTTCCCGCGATCCTGACCACGGCCGGCGATCGTCCGTTCTACCGCGTCGAGAATGGCCAGCGTCAGTATCTCACGACGGGCGGCGATTATGCCGACGTGCCGCGCGCGGACGGCGTCGAACTGCTCGAGGACATCAAGCTGCGGTCGCAGCCGATCCTCCAGAACCTGTCGGCGTCGCTCTGGGATGTCGGCGACGGTGTCGCCGCGCTCGAATTCCACACCAAGATGAACGCGCTCGACGATCAGGTCGTCGCGCTCATCAACGAGGCGATCCCGGTCGTCCGCGAGCGTTTCAAGGCGCTGGTGGTGTATAACGAGGCGGCGAACTTCTCGGCGGGCGCAAATCTCGGCGCGGCGATGTTCGCGGTCGGCGCGGGCCTGTGGGACATGGTCGAGGCCAGCGTCAAGGGCGGGCAGCAGGCGTACAAGGCGCTCAAATACGCGCCCTTCCCCGTCGTCAGCGCCCCCGCGGGCCTCGCGCTCGGCGGCGGGTGCGAGGTGCTGCTCCATTCGGACGCGGTGCAGGCGCATGCCGAGACCTATGCAGGGCTCGTCGAATGCGGCGTCGGGCTCGTCCCCGGCTGGGGCGGCAATGGCGAGATGCTCGATCGCTGGACCAAGTCGGGTACGCTCCCCAAGGGCCCGATGCCGGTGCTGACCAAGGTGTTCCAGGCGGTCTCCACCGCGCAGGTCGCCAAGTCGGCGGCCGAGGCGAAGGAGATGATGATCCTGCGCAAGGACGACGGCATCACGATGAACCGCGACCGGTTGCTGGCGGACGCCAAGGCCAAGGCGCTGGCGCTGGTCGAGGGCTATGTCGCGCCGGAAGCGCCGACCTTCCGCCTGGCGGGGGCGAGCGGTCGTACGGGGCTGAACATGGCGGTCGCGGACTTCCACAAGAAGGGCATGGCGACCGAGTACGACCTCGTCGTCGCGGATCGTCTTGCCGAGGTGCTGACGGGCGGCGACGCCGATCTGGTCGACACCGTCACCGAGGACCGGCTGCTCGATCTCGAGCGCGCGGCGTTCATGGCGAGCGTGAAGGATCCGCGCACGCAGGCGCGCGTCGTCCACATGCTGCAGACGGGCAAGCCGCTGCGGAACTGACGATGTTCCCCCGCGAAGGCGGGGGCCCAGGGTCAAGCGGCGCTACGTGCGTTACCCTGGGCCCCCGCCTGCGCGGGGGAACGATGAACTCATGACCACTATTTCACCGGTCGGAATCAGTAAGAAGACTTGACTTGTCTTCCGACGAAACTAGGGCGGTTTCATGACTGCCGTATACGGTAACAGGGTCGCGCTAACGTCGTTGGCCTTACGAGAAATTGTCGACCGTACATATACGGCGACCCCAAATTCTAGGAGAGGATCGAAGATGTCCCTGTTGATCGCCACCGCCCTGCTCGCCGGCGCGTCTGCCACGCCCGAGACCGTCGTCGGTCGCTGGAAGACCGAAACCCGCAACGCCATCGTCGAGATCGCCCGCTGCGGCCCGTCGATCTGCGGCAAGATCCTGACCTCCGACGCGCTGCGCGCCAATCCGTCGATGAAGGACGCGAACAACGCGAACACCGCGCTGCGCAACCGTCCGATCCAGGGCATGCAGATGCTGAGCGGCTTCAAGGCCGACAAGGACGGCGTATGGAGCAGCGGCCAGGTCTACAATGCCGAGGACGGCAAGACCTATAGCGGCAAGATCACGCCCGTCGGCGCGAACCAGCTGAAGCTCCGCGGCTGCGTCTTCTTCCCGCTCTGCAAGACGCAGACCTGGACGCGCGTGCGCTGAGGCGCCGCCGCCACACTGAATTTCTCCCCGATCATTTCCAGTACAGAGTCTGTTTCATGTCCTTGCGTATCAAAGCCCCACTTCTCGTCGCCTCCGCCCTCGTCGGCACCGTCGGCTTCGCCAGCACCGCCTATGCCGACGCCTTCTATCTCCAGGCGCAGTCGGCACGCGGCGCAGGCCGTGCGTTCTCGGGCGAAGGCGCGGATACCGGCCCTGACTCGCTGTGGTGGAACCCGGCGGCGATCGCCGGCATCCGCGACGGCAGCGCGACGCTGAGTGCAACCGCGATCCTGCCCAAGGGCGACGTCGTCGATACCGGGACGGTCATCGGTCGTCCGACCTTCTCGCCGACGACCGGTCGGCCAACCGGCCTGAACTACACCCCGGTTGGCGGCAACGGCACGTCGAGCGATCCGATCAACAAGGGCGTCGTCCCATCGGGCGCGATCGCCTACCCGCTCACCGACCGGATCGCGATCGGCCTTGCGGTGACGTCGCCGTTCAGCTTCACCACCAATTACGAGGCGAATAGCTGGGCCCGCTACAGCGCCGACAAGACGCGGCTGCGCACGATCGACGTCCAGCCTTCGATCGGTGTGGTCGTCACCGACTGGCTCCGCGTCGGCGGTGCGCTCAACGTCGAATATACCGACGCGATCCTCAACAACGCGCTCCCCAATCTGTCCGCGGCGTTGCCCGATGGGCATCAGGAGTTGAAGGGCGATGGCTGGGACTTCGGCTGGACCGCGGGCGTGCAGCTGCACAACGACTTCGCGACCGTCGGCATCAGCTACAAGTCGAGCATCCGGCATAACCTGAAGGGCGATCTCACGGTCAGCGGCCTCGTCGGTCCGCTCGCGTCGTCGAACACGACCGTGTCGGGCGCCAAGGCCGCGTTCAACACGCCGGGTCAGGTGATCGTCGCAGGCCGGTTCCGCGGCACCGACAAGCTGACGCTCAACGCACAGGTCGTCGCATATAACTGGAGCAAGTTCGACACGATCGATCTCGGTGCGCCGCTGAATACCGCGATCCCCGAAAACTACATGGACAGCTGGAGCCTCGCAGGTGGCTTCGACTATGACGTCACGCCCAAGCTCACCGTGCGTGCCGGCGTGCAGCGCACCAAGTCGCCGACCCAGGACGGCCAGCGCGACGCGCGCGTGCCCGACGCCGATCGCTGGACCTATGCGGCCGGCGGCTCCTACCAGCTGTCGCCGCGCATCGCGCTCGACGCCGGCGCGCAATATGTCGACTTCGCCAACACGACGATCGACCGCAACACGGCGGCCTATGCCGGCACTGCGGTGCAGACCAATATCCTGACCTCGGGCGCGCTGCGCAACGCCTCGGCGGTCGTGCTGTCGCTTGGCGGCCGCGTGAGCTTCTGACGATAGGGGGGGCGCCGCCCGTTCGGCAGCGCCCCCCAACTAATCGATCACTTCCTATCGATGCCGGCGATCTCCGGCTCGCGGCAACGGCCTTAGCGTCAGCGTGCTCGCGCTCGAAAATACTCTATCCTCCTTCGCCCGGACGAAGTGCCGCGCAAGGCGACTCTAGAGGATAATACGCGACAGCGGGCGAGCCGAACGCTCCCTACCAGGCAGACGCCCCCCCCGCCGGGGGATGATCCAACCACCCATCCGTGCGACGCTCGCGATCGTGACCGGTGTCAGCCAACCCGACATGCCGGTCAGCGTGCCGGGCGCCCGATACGCCCGGCCTCGTTCAGCCGGTCACACCGCGCCGTGGCACTGCTTGTACTTGCGGCCCGAGCCGCACGGGCACGGCGCGTTGCGGCTGACGACGCCTTCCCAATTCGCCGGATCCTCGCCGATATCGGCCTCCTGCGGCTGCGGGATCTGGAGCGGCGGCATCGTCGACGTGATGTGGCCGCGCGTGCCCGCATCGAAGTCGTTCGAATTGTCCTCGCCCGTGAACGGGTCGAAATGCGTCGTGATGAAGTCGGGCAGCTCGGGCAGCCCGACCGGCGCCTGCATCTGGAACTGCGCATGCGCGATCGTCTTGGTCACGTCCTCGCGGATCGTCTCGAGCATCCGCTGGAACAGCGAGAACGCCTCCTGCTTATACTCGTTGATCGGCGTCTTCTGCGCGTACGCACGCAGATGGACGACCTGGCGCAGCGCGTCGAGCGTGGCCAGATGCTCCTTCCAATGATGATCGAGATTCTGCAGCAGGATCGACTTCTCGACCGACGTCCACGTCTCGGTATCCAGATCCGCGGCCTTCGTCGCGATCGCCTCGTCCGCCATCACGCGGACCCGCTCCTCGATCACCTCGGGGTCGACCGACTCCTCCAGCAGCCACGCGTCGATCGGTGGCTCGAGGTTCATCACCTCGGCCAGCCGCGCCTTCATCCCGGCGACGTCCCACTGCTCGGGGTACGAGTTGGGCGGGCATGCATCGCCGATGATTACGTTGACCGTCTCCGCGCGCATGTCGGTCACCACGTCGCCGACGGTCTCGGCATCCATGATGTCGGCACGCTGCTCGTAGATGACCTTGCGCTGCTCGTTCATCACGTCGTCATATTCGACGACCTGCTTGCGGATGTCGTAGTTGCGCGCCTCCACCTTCTTCTGCGCGGTCTCGATCGCCTTGCTCAGCCACTTGCTGCCGATCGCCTCGCCGTCCTCGATATTGTTGCGCATCATCTTGGCGAACAGCGTGTCCGGCCCGAAGATCCGCAGCAGATCGTCGTCGAGGCTCAGATAGAAGCGCGACAGGCCCGGATCGCCCTGACGCCCCGAACGCCCGCGCAGCTGGTTGTCGATGCGCCGGCTCTCGTGCCGCTCGGTGCCGAGCACGAACAGGCCGCCCGCGGCGAGCACCGCCTGCTTCTCGGCCTCGATCTCGATCTCGATCCGCGCCGCTTCGGTAGCATATTCCGGCGTGCCCTCGACCAGGTCGGGGTGCTCGTCGAGCATGCGGAATTCGAGGTTGCCGCCGAGTTTGATGTCGGTGCCGCGGCCCGCCATGTTGGTCGCGATCGTCACCGCGGACTTGCGCCCGGCCTGCGCGACGATGTGCGCCTCCATCTCGTGGAAGCGCGCGTTCAGCACCTTGTGCTCGACCTGTTCGCCGACCAAGAACTCGCTCAGCAGCTCGGACTTCTCGATCGACACCGTGCCGACGAGCACCGGCTGGCCGAGATCGGCGTGGTGCTTGATCTTCTTGGCGATCGCCGCGAACTTGTCCTTGGTGTCCTTGTAGAACTCGTCTTCCTCGTCGACGCGCTTGACCGTGACGTTGGTCGGGATGCTGACGACGTTGATCTTGTAGATGTCGTAGAACTCGGCCGCCTCGGTCGCCGCGGTGCCGGTCATGCCGCCGATCTTGGGGTACATGCGGAAATAGTTCTGGAAGGTGATCGAGGCCATCGTCTGGTTCTCGGGCTCGATCTGCACGCCTTCCTTCGCCTCGACCGCCTGGTGCAGGCCGTCCGACCAGCGCCGGCCGTCCATCATGCGACCGGTGAACTCGTCGATGATGATGACCTTACCGTCCTTGACGATGTAGTCGATGTCCGACTTGAACATCACGATCGCGCGCAGCGCCTGGTTAAGGTGATGGACGACCTGCGTGTTCTCGAAGTCGTACAGATTCTGCCCCTCGAGCAGCCCCGCCGCCTCGAGCATGCGCTCGACCTTCTCGGTGCCGTCCTCGGTGAGGATGATCGTCTTCTGCTTTTCGTCCTTGTCGTAATCGGCGGGATCGAGCTGCTTCACGACCGCGTCGACCTGCATGTACAGCTCGGACTTGTCGTCGGTCGGGCCGGAGATGATCAGCGGCGTACGTGCCTCGTCGATCAGCACCGAATCGACCTCGTCGACCACCGCGAAGTTGAAGGGGCGCTGCGTCATCGCGCTGCGCTCATACTTCATGTTATCGCGGAGATAGTCGAACCCGAACTCGTTGTTCGTCCCATAGGTGATGTCCGCGGCATAAGCGGCGCGGCGCTCCTCGTCCGACAGGTTCGGGATGATGACGCCGATCGTCATGCCGAGGAAAGTATAGACCTGCCCCATCCACTCCGCGTCGCGCGCCGCGAGGTAATCGTTGACGGTGACCACGTGGACGCCGTCGCCGGGCAGCGCGTTGAGATAGGTAGCGAGCGTGGCGACGAGCGTCTTGCCCTCGCCGGTCCGCATCTCGGCGATCTCGCCGCGGTGGAGGACGATGCCGCCGACCATCTGCACGTCGTAATGGCGCTGGCCGAGCACGCGCTTAGCGGCTTCACGGACAGTCGCGAACGCTTCCGGAAGCAGGTCGTCGAGCTTCTCGCCTTCTGCGAGCCGCGCGCGGAACTTGACCGTCTGGCCTGAGAGTTCGTCGTCCGACATCGCCTGGAGCGACGGCTCGAACGAGGCGATCTTCGCGAGGATCGGGTTGAGCGACTTGACGTAGCGGTCGTTGGACGAACCGAACAAGGATTTGGCGAGGCCACCGAACATGGGCTGATTTCCTGGATATGAGACGCGGCGGCACGCTTTGCGCCCGCACGCGGAAGAATAGGGAGCGGCCCGCAGGCCGAGGGATCAGGCGCCCGACGCTATACGCGCCGACGGTCCGCCCAGATCGGGGTGGTGCCGAGGTCGATGGCGCGCGGCGTCGCGGAGACGGCAATTTCCGCCAGCGAGGCGAGCCTCGCAACCGGCCGCACCGCGACCTTCGCCACCGCGACCACGGCGGCCTGTGCGCAGATGCTGCCCTGCGCCACCGCCTGCGCCGACTGCCCACGCACACCCGGTACCGCGCCGGTCAGCGCGGACAGGAGGGCGGAAAGGAGAAGCAGCAGGTTCATGCGTCCCGATCCATTATGGCAATGCTGTTGTGACGTCCATCCTGTAGATCGACTTAAAGACGCTCAGTCGGCGGGCTTGGCGACTGCCGAGTAGCGGTAATGTACAAGGGTGCGGGATGGCTGGCCATTACGGACATAGGTGCCGTACGTCGGCGATCCTGGAACGAGCTTGGCACAGGGATCCGGCTGCGCCGCGTCGGATTTCGTGATGACGCGGCAGCTCACGATATTGCCATCCGTCCCGATAACGCTCTCGAATTCCGTCACCTGTTCGAACTTGCCCGACGTCAGGTCGATCGGCGGCGCGGAGTCCGGCACCAGCCAGTTGACAGGCATATGATAAGTGCCAGCGGTCGGTCGGCCTTTCAGGTCCGTCGCAGGGTTGAACCGTCCGCGTTCCATGACGATCTCGCACGTCTTCAGATCGAGGCTGGTGGTGCCACTCGACTCGCTGACTTTGCACGATATGACTTTTCCGTCGGAGCCGACGTCGACGTCTGCGACGACCCGTCCAGATCGATTGGCTCGAACGGCCTCAGGCGGATAATCATCAGCCGTTATCCACGTACCCGGGTTGCCGATCGGAACCGGCATCATCGGCCGCTGCGCCGCGGTTGCAGTGGTTACCGAGCAAATTGCGAAAGCTGCCCCAACCAATCGCTTGCCTGTCAATGTCATGTTGCTACCCCGCTGCCCGACCCAGAAGTAACCTAGGCGATCCCGCATGTCATCACCGCTCGCGCTCCCGTTCCCGTCAGCACCTGCCATTGCTGGGGTGACCGCATATGTGGCCCGCGCACGGTACAAGGCGTGGGACAGGTGCGACCTGACATTCGTGACGCTCGATCCGGGGACAGTAGTGGCGGGCGTGCTGACGACGAGCAAATGCCCGTCGCCCGAGGTGGAATGGTGCCGTGCGGCGCTGACGCTTGGGCAGGCGCGCGCGCTGGTGGTGAATGCGGGCAATTCGAACGCGTTTACCGGTTCGCGCGGCAGAGCGGCGGTCGAGGCGATCGCGGCGCGGACCGCGGCGCATCTCGGCTGCCAGCCTTCGGACGTGTTCGTGTCCTCGACCGGGGTGATCGGCGTACCGCTGCCGATCGACAAGGCCGAAGCCGGGCTGGATGCCGCGTTCGCCGCCGAGCCGTGCGGCTGGGAGAATGTCGCCTCGACGATCATGACGACCGACACCTTCACCAAGGGCGCGGTGACGACCGTGGTGATCGACGACCGCACGGTCACGCTGGTCGGCATCATCAAGGGGTCGGGAATGATCGCGCCCGACATGGCGACGATGCTCGGCTTCATCTTCACCGACGCCGCGGTCGAGCCAGCGTTCCTGCAGGCCGCGCTGTCGCAGGCGAATGCGCCGAGCTTCTCGTGCATCACCGTCGACAGCGATACCTCGACCAGCGACACGGTGCTGGCATTCGCCACGGGCAAGGCGGGTAATACGGTACTCGCGGACGATGACAGCGTCGGCGCCGACGCGTTCCGGGCGGCGCTCGCTGACCTCTGCCATCAGCTGGCCATGCTCGTCGTCCGCGACGGCGAAGGCGCGCAGAAGCTGATCGAGATCCAAGTCACGGGCGCCGAGAGCGACCGCAGCGCGCACCGCGTCGCGATGAGCATCGCCAACTCGCCATTGGTGAAGACCGCGATCGCGGGCGAGGACGCGAACTGGGGGCGCGTCGTCATGGCGGTCGGCAAGGCCGGCGAACCCGCCGATCGCGATACGCTGTCGATCCGGTTCGGCAATACGCAGGTCGCGGAAGGTGGCTTGGCGCTGAGCGGCTATGACGAGGCGCCGGTCGCTGCACATCTGAAGGGCCAGGAGATCGAAATCGGCGTCGATCTCGCGCTAGGCGAAGGCCGCGCCACCGTGTGGACCTGCGACCTGACGCACGGCTATATCTCGATCAACGCCGACTATCGTAGCTGACCGAGGCGATTAGTTTTGCTTGATGAAAACGTTGCCGCCGCAATGTGCGAGCAACCAGCCATATTCGGCGGCATGGTTCGGAGACGAAAGCGTTGGCACAAGATGCCATAATGTCCGGATCGACGTCAGCGGATCGCCTTGATCGAACGTGCCATCGACTCGCTGGTCGGGAAGATACTGGCCTGCCCACGAACAGACGGAACGATGTTCCCCGTCATCGTCGATGCGATTGTAGCTGACGCAGAATGTAATCAGATCGCCCGTGACGAAACCCGTCATGGGGAAGAATTCACCGTTGTTCTCAACACCTACGCACGTACGATAGGTACCCTCGATGCGCAGATGTGACAGTGTGGAAGAGGGCAAGGACAATGGATCGGCACGCGCGATCATCATTTCGGACCCGAGATCATTAACCCAACTGCCGACGAATGCGTTCATGACACCCTCCCCGTTCAGGAAAGACGTTACCGCATTGCCGGCAGCATGAGAACAGTCTTCTTATACCTTAGCCGCGCAAGTACTGCACGACTTGGGGATCAGGCCAGTTCGCCCTCAAGCCAGGCCTTGAGCCGGCCCTTGGGCTCGGCGCCAACCTTGGTCGCGGCCGGTGCACCGCCCTTGAACAGGATCATCGTCGGGATGCCGCGGACGCCGTACTTGCCCGGCGCGTCGGGGTTCTCGTCGATGTTGAGTTTGGCGATCGTCACCTTCTCACCCAGTTCTTCCGAGATTTCCTCGAGCGAGGGTCCGATCATCTTGCACGGACCGCACCATTCCGCCCAGAAATCGACGAGCACGGGCCCGTCCGCGTTCAGGACGTCCGCATCGAAGCTGGCATCGGTAATCTGCTTGGTCGCCATCGTGAATTCTCCTTCGTTGAATGCAATCTAGGATCGCGCGTGTGTCCGCTCAACCACCGAGGCGCTAGCTTTGCTCCGTGGGCCGATAGTGGGGCTTGTTGGCGGCCAGCGTCGCATCGCTCAGCACGATCAGTCGCGGCCCCGCGGTGTAGAGCAACGCCGCCTCGACCGCCCGCCCCGGAAAGATCACGCCCAGCGCCTCGGCATAGGCCGCCATCTGCTTCAGATGATAGTCGGGCACGTCGTCCAGCCCGCCCGGCGCGCGCCGCCCGGTCTTGAAGTCGACGACGCGGATGCGGTCGGCCTCGATCAGCAGGCGATCCACCGTGCCCGACACGACGATGCCGTTCGGCAAGGTCGCGGCGATCGGCGCCTCGGCGAGCGTATCTGCGCCGAACAGATCGGCGAAGCGCGGATCGTCAAGCACCGCGACGACGCTGCGCACGATGTCCGCGCGCGCCGAGGCATCGTTGACGCCGCCCGCTTTCGCCAGCCAGCGATCCGCCGCGGCGGCGCGATCGGGGGCAGCAACCGCCGGCAGCCGCTCGAACAGCGCATGGATGAGCCGGCCCCGCTCCGCCGCAACCCGCATCGCAGGCGTCGGCGGCGGATCGGAGACGGCGTCATCGCCCAGCGCGGACGGCGACAAGGGACGCGGCGGACGCGCCTCGAGCGGCGCCGGTTCGTGCGCCCAGGCCGGGAGATGCGCATCCGCCGGACGTTCGGCCAATGCCGATGCCTTGGCGCTCACCGCGGGCTGCGGATCGACCCCGACGAAACGCCGTTCCTCGCCGCTGCCCTCCTCGGAGGGCGGCACGGCAAGCGCGGTCAGCGCACGATCGGCCGCCGCGTACCAGCTATTCTCCGGCGGCATGCCCTTCGCGCGAGTCCCGAGCGCCCCCGCGATCACCAGCCGTTCCTCCGCGCGCGTCGCCGCGACGTAGAACAGCCGCCAATGCTCCTCGAGTTCGCGCTGCTCGGCCGCGGACACGACCGCATCGAGCGGCCCGCCGCGCTCGTTCGATCGCGGGCGGAACACCGGGATCGGCGCGGCGCCGGGCTCGGGCGCCCATTTCAGGATCGATCGCGGTGCCGCCGACGGATCCGCCGTCGCATCCGCGAGGATCACCAACGGCGCCTGCAGGCCCTTCGCACCATGCGCCGTCATCACGCGCACCGCATCGAGCGGCGCGGACGGATCGCGGACGATCTCGACATCGCCGCGATCGAACCAGTCAAGGAAGCGCTGCAACGACGGCGTCGTCGTGCTTTCGAACGTCAGCGCGGCGTTGAGCAGCTCCTCGATCGGATCGCGCGCCTCGGTCCCCAGCCGCCGGATCAGTTTCCGCCGTCCGTCGAGCGGCCCCGACAGCAGCTCCTCGAGAAACTGATACGGCGTGGCGATGTCGGCGCGCGCGAGCATCGCCAGCAACGGCGCGAGCCGCGCAGACGACTGCGTGCGTTGCAGATGGCGCCACAGCGGCCCCGCCTCGCGCGGCGCCGCCGCCATCAGCTCGTCCTGCGTCCACCCGATCAAAGGCGACACGAGCAGCGCCGCGACGCTCAGATCATCCTCGGGCTGCAACACGAAGCGAATCGTCGCGAGCAGATCCTGCACCGCCAGCGGCGCGTTCAGCCGCAACCGGTCGACGCCCGCCACCGGCACGCCCTCGGCATAAAGCCGCGCGACGATCAGCGAAGCGAGGTCGCCGCGCCGCTTGACGAGGATCATCACGTCCTCGGGGCGCAGCCTGCGCCCCTTGCTCTCGAGCATCAGCCCCGTATCGGGCGCGAGCCACCGCTTCACCGCGCGCGCGATGTCGCTGGCGAGTTTCCGCACCGCGTCGTCGACCCAGCCCTCCTCGTCGTCCTCGCTGCCGCCCGCCGAGACCGGCGGCCACAGCGTCACGGTGCCCGGCCCAGCCACTTCGCTGGCATGACGCTCGACCTCGCCCGCGATACCGAGCCCCGGCTCGCCGATCGCGTCGATCGCGGCATCGACGAACTCCAGCACGGTCCGCGTCGACCGGAACGAATGCCGCAGCGACAACCGCGCGAGCGGCAGCCCGCGCTCCTCCTCGGGCCAGTCGTCGTCGCCCAGCGCCTCGGTCGCACGCCCGCCGAAATACTGCTCGGCCGCCTGGAAATTGAGCGGGTCGGTCCCCTGGAACCCGAAGATCGCCTGTTTGTAATCGCCGACCGTGAACAGCGTCCGCGTCGACGGCGCATAGATGCCGCGACCGACGAAGAACTCGTCCGCCAGCGCGCGCACGATCCGCCACTGATGCCCGTTGGTGTCCTGCGCCTCGTCGATCAGCAGATGCTCGGTCGCCTGGTCGAGCTTGTAGCGCACCCACTCGCCGATTCCCTGCTGGTCGAGCAACGCCACCGTCGTCGCGATGAGGTCGTCGAAATCGACCGCGCCCGCGCGTCGCTTGGCCTGCGCATAGCCGCGCGCATAGTCGCGCCCGACCTCGAGCCCGTCGCCGAGCAGATCGCAATAGGTCGCGCGCTGCACCATCGACAGCACGTCGGTGCACGCCTCGCCCAGATCGCGCGCGAGCACCTCGTAATCCGGATCGGCATCGATCAGCTTCTTCGACGCTTTCCGCGGCTCGCCCTTGCCCGTCAGCACGACGGCGGCGAGATCGGCCAGGGTCGCCGCGCGATCCTCGGAATCGAGCCAGCGCTGCACGGTCGCCGCTGCCGCGAGCCCCGTCGCCGTCCCCCAGGCACGATTGGCCGCCGCAATCCGCGCGATCGCATTCAGATCCAGCGCGTCGCACCACTCGGCGATCGCCTCGTCGATATCCCCCGACGGCAGCCCGAGTTCGCGCCGAAGCCATGGCTGGATCCCGACCGGCAGCGCCTCCAGCGCGGGCAGCGCACGCGCGCACGCCAGCAGGAACGCCTCCGCCCCGCCCTCGCCCATCCGCAGGCTCAGACGCCCGACGATCTCGACCGGACGCTCGCGCCCCTCGCGCTCGGCATCCGACAACAGGCTCGCCAGCGCCTCGCGCGCGAGCCCCGCCTCTTCGCGCGCCTCGAGCGGCCGGAACCCCGGCGTCAGCCCGGCCTCGACCGGGAACGCGGCGAGCAACCCCTGGCAGAAACCGTGGATCGTCTGGATTCGCAGCCCCCCGCCCGGCGCGTCGAGCACCTTGGCGAACAGCGTGCGCGCGCGATCCTGCAACGCCTGTACCGGGCTCTCGCCGAGCGCGATCAGATCGGCCGCCAGCGCCGGCGCGGGCATCCGCACCCACGCGGCGAGCCGCCCGTTGATCCGCTGCGCCATCTCCGCCGCGCCCGCCTTGGTGAAGGTCAGGCACAGGATCGCACCCGGATCGACGCCGCGCAGCAGCAGCCGGAACACGCGCGCCGCCAGCACCTGGGTCTTGCCGGTGCCCGCCGACGCCGACAGCCAGACGTGCGACGACGGATCGCTCGCATTGGCCTGCGCACCTCTCAGCCGGGGCAGCGTGGCGAGCGCATCACCGCTCACGGCCATACCATTCGTCGCGTCGCATCAGCTGGTCATACTCGGCATAGGGGGCGTATTCGGGCACAAGCTTGGCGGTGAACGCGGCGCTGCCCGTCAGCCATTCGCCGACGACTTCAGTGAAGTTGTGCGCGGCGATCGACGTGAACTCGGCGGTCGGGATCTTGTCGCGCTTGCCCTCGGGATCGACCGGGCTCTCGATATAGCCGAACGCATCGCGCTTCTTGCCGAGCGACCAATATTCGAATGCGCCCGCGGTGCCCGAGACGTCGGCGAACCCGCCGCGCTCGGCGATCAGCCCGAGCAGGCCGAGCTGCAGGCTAAAGCCAGCGCGCACCGCGGTCGGCGATGGCGGCTTGCCCGTCTTGTAGTCGATCACCGCGAGGCGGCCATCGGCGAGCCGGTCGATCCGGTCATAGCGGCCGGACAAGGTGACGCCGGCGATCTCGATCTTGCCCTTGCCCTCGGCACTGGCGACGCTGCGGCCGTCCTCGCCTTGCGCGACGATCGCGCCTGCGATCCAGTCGATCGCCTCGAGCAGTCGCGGCTGCCACAGCGCGCGCATCATCGGATGCGTCCGCTCGTCGTCGAGCATCGCCTTAGCGCGCAGCCGCAGCGTGTCGACGGTGCAGCCGTCCTGCTTCCACCATTGTTCGAGAATGTCGTGTACCGCGGTCCCGCGCCAAGCAGCGCTCGGATCGGCATCGACCGGATCGAGCGGCATCAGCCCGAGCACGCGCCGCGCGTAGAAGGCATAGGGATCGGCCTTCAGGCGATCGACCTCGGTGACGGAAATGACCCTGGGCCGGAGCAGCGCGGGCGGTGACGGCGCGGGACGATCGGCGGGCAGATGCTCGCCCGGATCGTCGAGCGCACGCGTCCAGCCCTCCAGCGCCGACGCGCGCTCGAACCGATCGCCCGCCAACGCCTGCAACCGCAGCCAGAGCCGCGACGCCAGCGCCGGCGACTTCGCATCGCGCCGCGCGCGCGTCACGACCGCGCGGGGGGCGCCAAGCGCCTGCGCGAAATCATGCGCCGCAGTGCCGACACGCCGCTCCAGCCCCGGCAGGCCAAGCTCCATCCGGATCCGCGGCGCGAGCCACGGATCGGGCGCAGGCCGCCCCGGCCACACGCCTTCGTTCAGCCCGCCCAGCACCATCACGTCGGCGGTCTGCAACCGCGCCTCGATCAGGCCGTAGATCGCCAGCCGCGGATGACCGCCCGGCGCCGGCCGCACCGCGACCTCGTCGAGCAACGTCCGCAGCAAATGCGGCACTTCGCGCGGATCGATCCGGGGCGGTCCGGCGGGCGCTTCAGCCTCCAGATCGGCGAGAAACTCCGCCGCGGCACGACCCGCGAGCCCCGACCAGAGATTGTCGCCACACAAGGTCTGCGCCGTCTCGCGCAGGCAGGCGAGCAATGACGCCAAGGGTTGCGGTCCCTGATCGAACGCGCCGGCCAGCGGCATCAGCAGCGGCTGAACGTCGGCCCACCACGTCTCCGCGGTGCCCTTGCGCTCCTCAAGATGCCCGGCAATCCCGTCGAGCCCGGCCGCCGGTCTCGGCCCGCGCAACCGTCGGTCGAGCGCGCGCGCGCCGTCGAGCCACGGCAACCGATCCTCGCCGCTGCGCACCAGCGGGTGCTTCAGCAGTGCCAGCAACGCGAGCGGCGAGAAGCGCTGCGCAGCGGCCTCGGCCAGCGCGAGCAACAACGTCCCCGGTGGCAGGATCGAGAGCGGACGGCCCGCGCTGTCGTCGATGCCGATGCCCCAGCGCCCGAGGTGCGCCGCCACCCGTCGCGCCAAAGCCCGATCCGGCGTCACGAGCGCGGCTGTCCGCTCCGGCACTTCCAACGCTTCGCGCAACACGAGCGCGATCGCCTGTGCTTCTTCCGCGGGCGTGGCGAGTTCGGCGGCCGTGACCCCCTTCAGGCGGCGATCCTCGGCCGCGATCTGCGTCCACTTGCCCGTGAAATCCGCAGGCGCCAGCGCATTGGCGATCGCCCGGCCCCGCGCGGCGTCGGCGTCATGCCCGCCGCCCTCGCGCCAAATCTGCACCTCGCCGCGCGCGACGCCCATGCGCAGGAGCATCAGCTTGGCATCGAACTGCGGATGCGTCTCGATCGAGCGCCGCGTGAGCCCCGTCACCGGGTGCGGATCATGCGGCCCGAGCGCGTCCCATTCCTCGTCAGGCAGCGCGAGGTCTAGCCCGGCGAACACCACCATCCCGTGCGGCATGTCGGCGATGCAGCGGAGCAGCCGTGCCACCGCGGGTGCGGAATCGGTCACGCCTGCCGCGCAGACGATCCCGGCGGGCGGGGCGTTCCGCCAGTGCTGCGCGAGGCGGTCGAGCAACGCCGAGCGCCGCGTCGCCGCATCGATCCGCTCGAGCCGCACGAGTTCGCCCGGCCAGCGTTGCAACACGATCTCGAACGTCGCCAACGCGCGGCGCCAATGCTCGGTGAGTTCGGGGCCAAGCTCGATATCGCGCAACCTGGTCGGCGGCACCTCCTCGACCAGCAACTGATCGAGCGTCCGCGCGAGTTCGCCCGCGAGCCGCACCGCTTCGGCCGCATCGACCGGATGGCCTTCGCGGGCGCGCTCTTCGGACACCAGCCGCGCGAGGATCATGCGGCGCTGATAGGGCGGCACCGCGGGCAGCGGCGGATCGATGTCGTCCGCCGGATCGAGCGCGGCGCCGACCGCCTCGCCCATCTCCGGATCGCCCAGCGCCACCAGCCGCGGCAGCACGAGCCCGCCGCCGCTCGCGCGCACGAACGCCTCGGTCACCGCCTTCACCGCGCGGTTGTTCGGCAGCACGACCAGCGCACGCGCCAGCGCCAGCGGATCGCGCCCCGCATGCCGCATCAGCCCGGCGACCAGCGCATCGGCAAACGCCCGGTGCGCGGGGATCGTGTACAGCGTCGGACGACCCGCCGTGGCGCTATCAGCCATCCGCGAGGATCGCCTCGGTCCGCGGGATCGCGGCGGGCGTGCCGACGTCGAACCACAGGCCCTGGTGGACCTGGCCATAAGCGCGGCCCGCCGCGATCGCGCGATCCCAGAACAGGTTGGTCGAGAACGGCCCCTCCGGCCAGTCCGCGATCAGCCGCGGGTGGAGGATCTGGATGCCGGTATAGGCGAACGGCGCGAGCCGGCCCGACTTGCGCCGCCCACTGATCCGCCCATCGGCAGCGAGATAGAAATCGCCCGGCCCGCGGTGATTATGCGCACGTGCGAGCGGCACCATCAGCAGCAGCGCATCCATCTTGGCATCGTCCCAGCGCGACGCGAGCAACTTGATCGCATCGACCGGCCCGTCGATCCAAAGATTGTCGCTGTTGACCACCAGCACCGGCGCCTCGCCGAGCAGCCCGCGCGCCTGCACCAGCCCGCCCCCCGTCTCCATCAGCATCTTGCGCTCGTCGGAGATCACGACGTCGATCCCCTCGAACCGGTCCGTGACGTGCGCCTCCAGCGTGTCCGCGAGGTAATGGACGTTGACGACCGCCCGCTTGATGCCGGCGGCCTGCAACCGTGCGAAGACGTGATCGATCAACGGCTTGCCGGCCACCTTGACCAGGGGCTTGGGCCGCGTCGCGGTGAGCGGCCGCATGCGCTTGCCGAGGCCTGCCGCCATCACCATCGCCGTCTCGGGGACGGTGCCATGCGGGACGGGGCGGATCGTCTGCTGCCGGGTCATGCCGCGACGACCAGCGGATCGCCGCGTACCGTCGTCGGTATGTTGGCCGCGAACCACGCCGCGACCGGCGCCATCACCGGCTGGGCGAGGTCGCGCTCCAGATACGCCCAGACGCGCGGGCACATCGTCGCGTAATGCGGCTTGCCGTCGCGCTGCCACAGTCGCGTGAAGATGCCAAGGATCTTGGCATTCCGCTGCGCACCGAGCACGTGATACGCATCCATAAACGCCGCGTCTGCGCCGGTGGCGGCGCGATACCGCTCGAGCATCGCCGCCTCGACCGAGGGATCGACCGTCCGCCGCGCGTCCTGCAACAGCGACACGAGATCGTAGGCGGGATGCCCCGCAAGCGCGTCCTGGAAGTCGAGCAGCCCCAGCGATCGCTCGGGCCCGACCAGCATCAGATTCTCGGCATGATAGTCGCGCAGCACGGTGACCGGCGTTTCGGCGATGGCATGGTCGAACACCGACTCCCACGCCGCATCCCAGCCTGCCAGATCGGGCGCGATCCCGACCGCCGGACAGTACCACTCCACGAACAGCCCCGCCTCGCGCTTCAGTACCGCGCGGTCATACGGGGGGACAGGTCCAGCGGGCTCCGCACGCAGGCGGACCAGCAGGTCGATCGCCGGCGCATACAGCGACAGCTCCTCCTCCGGCGCCACGTCGACCGCCTCGCGCAACCGATCGTCGCCGAAATCCTCGATCAGCACGAGCCCCTGGTCGAGATCGCACGCCAGGATCGCCGGCGCCGCGAAGTCGCGTTCGACCAGCCATTCCGCCACCGCGATAAACGGCCGCGGGTCCTCATGCGGCGGCGGCGCGTCCATCAGGATCGCCCGACGGCTTCCCTCCTCGGCACCATGCACCGCGCGGAAATAGCGCCGGAACGACGCGTCGCCCGCGACCGGAAGGATCTTCGCCCCTCCCCAGCCATGAGCGTCGAGAAAAGCGGCGGCGCCAGGCGGCGGGGTCATGTCGGCCATCGCGACCTCCAAGCTTCCGGCACGCCGATAGTCAAGCCGCGCGTGCCATCCGGCTCGATCGTCAGGCTCAGCCGAAGCGCATCGGGCCAATAGTCGGGCCCTGCGCGCTCGGGCCATTCGACCAGCAGCAGCGAATCATAGCGTGCGTCGTCGAGCGCGAGTTCCTCGATCTCGGCGGGGTCGTCGATCCGGTAGAGGTCGACGTGCAACACCGGAAAGCGGACTTCGGGCGGCTCATAGGGCTGGACGATCGCAAAGCTGGGCGACGGCGCCTCGCCGACCAGTCCGAGCGCGGCGAGCAGTCCGCGCGCGACGCTCGTCTTGCCCGCGCCGAGCGTACCTTCGAGCGTGATGACGTCGCCGGGACGAACACGCTCGGCCAGCAGAGCGCCGAACGCCTCCGTAGCTTGTGGATCGGGTAGCAGGATCATGTGCATGAGCGCTCTCCCCTGCGGGGAGAGGGTTGGGTGAGGGGCTGTTCGGGGCGCAGCACTGCTTGGCAGCCCCTCACCCCGACCCTATCCCCGCAGGAGAGAGGGAGCAGAAGTAGTGCGCTCATCGGCGCGGCAGTTCGACGGTAATAAGCGTGCCCTCGCCCGGCTCGGACACAAGCTCGATCGTCCCGCCATGCGCCTCGACGAACTGCTTGGCCAGCGGCAGGCCCAGCCCCAGCGCCCGATCCCCCATCGGCTTGGACTCCGCAAACCGGTCGAACGCATGCGCGACCGCCTCCGCATCCATGCCTACCCCATCGTCCGACACCACGATCCGCGCCGAGGTCGCATTGCCGTCGGTATGTAGCAGCACGCGCCCGCCATCCTGCGTCGCCGCGACCGCATGCCGCAGCAGATGCTCGACGACCTCCTTCAACCGCTTGGGATTGCCGTTCACCCGTCCGGTCGACCGCGCCACCTCGACCGCGAAGTCGAGCTTGCGCCGCTTGGCGGACGGCAGGATCGTCTCGGCTGCAGCACGTACGGTGCCCGCCAGATCGACGTCGCTCCGATCGGTCTCCTCGCGGTCGCTCTCGGCGCGCGTGAGGTCGAGCACGTCGTCGACCAGCAGGCCGAGCCGCTCGACCGATTCGAGGATCGCGCCGACATAGGCCTCGGCCTGCGGCGTCATCTCGCCCGCATAACCGCCGTGGAGCATCTCGGCGAACCCGCTGATCGAGGTGAGCGGCGTGCGCAATTCATAGCTCATGTTCGCAACGAACGCGGTCTTCACCTTGTCCGCGGCCTCCAGAGCGTTCGCGCGGTCGCGCAACGCCTGCTCAGCGCGCCGACTGTCGGTGATGTCGAGCATCGTGAACAGCGCATTCCCATCGGGCAGCGGCACGCCCGCGAACTCGAAATGTCGGCCATCGGCAAACGCCACGCGCCCGCCCCGCTGCTGCCGCTCGACGGTCGCCGAGCGCACGAGATCGGGAATCAGCGCGGAGCGACTGGGGGTCAGCAGCTTGCCCCCCGCCGCCTCGGCAAACGCATCGACGCGCGGGTGCGATGCCAGGAACTCCTCCTCGAGCCCCCACAACAGCCGGAACCGGTTGTTCCACAACTGCAACCGCCCATCCGCCGCGAAGACGCCAAGCGCCTCGAACAAATTGTCGAACGTCGCGGTGCGCACGCGCAGCAGCGTATCGCGCGCGCTTGCGAGCTGGACCTGCTCGGTGCGATCCTCGAAGATCAGCAGCAAGCCGCCATCGGGCAAGGGCTGTGCCACCACGCGTAGATGCGTGCCGCCGCGCAGGTGCCAATTTTCCTCCATCGCGCCGCCGCCCTGCCCGCCGGCCTGCGCCGCGCCGGTCTGCATGAACCAGTCGCGTCGCTCCGCCTTCCAGCTCGGAAAGTCGCGGACCTCGGGCAGGCGATTCGCCTCGCGCATGCGTTCGAGCACCCGGTCGAACTCGGGCCGATCGGCGAGCCATTCGCTGCGCATCGCGAACATCCGCCGGAACGGCTGGTTGCAGAAGACCAGCGACCGGTCCCCGCCGAACTGCGCGACGCCTGCCGACAAGCGGTCGAGCATCGCCCGCTGCGCCTCGGCAAACCGCTTGGCGCCCGACCGCGCCTGCTCAAGTTCCTCGATATCGATCGCAAACCCCGCGACCCCGCCGCTCGGCAGCGGCACGTCGTAGATCTGTAGCGAGCGGCGCGCGCCGTCGATCGTCGCGGGCAGGACCTGCTGATGCGGCCGCCCCTGCTCGCGCGCGACCGCGGCGCCGGCCAGCGGACCGCCGCGCCCCGACCCCTCGACCAGTTCAAGCCCGCGCGCGACGACATCGGCGGCATCGCGGCCCTCGACCGCGTCGACATAGGCGGTGTTCACCATTGCCAGCCGCAAATCGGTCGCGCGGTACCACATCGGCATCGGCGCCGCTTCGATCAGCCCGGTCAGCGAGTCATAGGCCGACCTCAGCCGGATGGTCTCCGCGGCGAGCCGCGCGATCTCCGCCTCGCTATCGGTCGCATCAAACGCCCAGAGCAATACCGCCCCGGTCGCCCCCATCTCCCCGGGTGCGCGCGCACCCCGGAACGTGATCGCACGGGTCGATTCCGCCAGCCGGACGGACCGCACGAATGCCCGCCCCGACCGCTGCGCCGCCGTCACGTCCGCGATCAGCCGCGCGGCATCATCGGGCGAAAGCCCCGTTCCACCGCTTGCCAGTTCGGCGACCGCGCGCGGCGGCACGTCAAATCCGAGCCAGTCCGCCATCCGCTGCGACATCTCGATCCGCCCACCCGACCGGATAACCGTCACGGTCGCCGGAGACCCGTCGAGCAGGGTCTTGAAATGCGCATTCGCCTGCGTGGTCTCAACCGCGGCATTACGCGCACGTAGACCGAGGAACAGCAGCACCGACCCAGCGACGACAAGCGCCAGCAGAAGTGCGCTCGCCGCTACGGCCGCCCCGGGGCCTAATGTGATCATCGCGGATACAGCGGGGGGCGAGGCAATGTCATTGCCCCCGTCTAGGACAGATAGAACCGTCCGGGAAAGCCATCCGCACCGAAAACCTTTGCCTTATGCGAAAGGCGAGCGTGATGAGCATCGAACCCGCCCATCGCGCGCGTCACCAGCTCAGCCCAGCCACCGTTGTCAAATATCTGTCCGGCCAGTCAGGACAGCGGGTCTGCGCTGCAGGTGCCGCGATCGGAAATGCCGCTCGCGGGCGGACGTCCGCCGCAGCCCGAAGATAAAGGCCGCACACCGAAAAAGCCGCGCCCGCCTGATGGCGAACGCGGCTTTCGAGAACTCTACGGGATCGTGAGGATCAGTAGCGGTAATGATCGGGCTTGAACGGCCCCTCGACGGGCACGCCGATGTAGCCGGCCTGCTTGTCCGAAAGCTTCGACAGCTTCACGCCGAGCTTTTCGAGGTGGAGCATCGCGACCTTCTCGTCGAGGTGCTTGGGCAGAACGTAGACTTCGTTCTTGTAGTTCTCGCCCTTGGTCCACAGCTCGATCTGCGCGAGCGTCTGGTTGGTGAACGAGGCCGACATCACGAACGACGGGTGGCCGGTGGCGCAACCCAGGTTCACCAGGCGACCCTTCGCCAGGATGATGATCTGCTTGCCGTCCGGGAACTTCACCAGGTCGGTGCCCGGCTTCACTTCGGTCCAGTCATAGTTCGACAGCGCGGCGATCTGGATCTCCGAGTCGAAGTGGCCGATGTTGCAGACGATCGACATCGGCTTCATCGCCTTCATGTGATCGGCGGTGATGACGTCGGCGTTGCCGGTCGCGGTGCAGAAGATGTCGGCGCGGGTCACCGCCTCTTCCATCGTCACGACCTCGAAGCCCTCCATCGCGGCCTGCAATGCGCAGATCGGATCGACTTCGGTGACCATCACGCGTGCGCCGCCGTTGCGGAGCGACTGGGCCGACCCCTTGCCGACGTCACCGAAACCGGCGACGCAGGCGACCTTGCCCGCGAGCATGACGTCGGTCGCGCGACGGATCGCGTCGACCAGCGATTCCTTGCAGCCGTAGAGGTTGTCGAACTTCGACTTGGTGACCGAGTCGTTGACGTTGATCGCGGGGAACGGCAGCTCGCCCTTCTTGGCGATCTCGTACAGCCGGTGAACGCCGGTGGTGGTCTCTTCCGAGACGCCCTTCAGGTTCTTGACGGTCTCGGTCAGATAGCCGGGGTTCTTTGCGACATACGCCTTCAGCGCACGCTGCATCTCGACCTCTTCCTCGTTCTCGGGCTCGGGCATCGTGTGGCCGGCCTCGAGCTTGGCGCCCCAGAGTGCGAACATCGTCGCGTCGCCGCCGTCATCGAGGATGATGTTGGCGGTCTGGCCCTCGACGTCGCGATCCCACGAGAAGATGTCGCCGACATAGTTCCAATAGTCCGCGAGGCTCTCGCCCTTGATCGCGAACACGGGGACGCCCGACGCGGCGATCGCGGCAGCGGCATGGTCCTGCGTCGAGAAGATGTTGCACGTCGCCCAGCGGACGTCGGCGCCGAGCGCGGTCAGCGTCTCGATGAGCACCGCGGTCTGGATCGTCATGTGCAGCGAACCCGTGATGCGCGCGCCCTTGAGCGGCTGCGCTGCACCGAATTCGGTGCGCAGCGACATCAGGCCGGGCATCTCGGTCTCGGCGATGTTGATCTCGGCGCGGCCGAAATCGGCAAGGCTGATGTCGGCGACGACGTAATCGGTCTTCGCCGGTGCAAGTGTGGTGGCCACGATGGGTCTCCTGGAATTCTATTATCGGCGAGCCTCATGCCCGTGCCGGATACCCTTCCACTTAGCCGATCGGGGCGCTCAGGGCAAATATAAAGATATCTTTATATGACAGCTTGGCCCCTCGAGGCGAGCTCGCAAGCGTGCACACTATCCTCCCCCGCAAGGGGGAGGTGGCGCCAAAGGCGACGGAGGGGGAGGACACGGAGCGGAGGTTTCCCTCTCCTCCCCCTCCGTCTGGCAAGTGCCCGCCACCTCCCCCTGGCGGGGGAGGATCGAGCTACGCCCGCCCCGTCTCCGCCACCAGCAACCGCGGGTCCACGCCCGCCTGCGCGAACGCGTGCGTCCAGCGATCCTCCGCCGCGGTCTCGAATACCAGTCCGGTATCCCCCGCCACATTGAACCACCCCGGCCGCGACAGCTCGCCCTCGAGCTGCCCGCCGTCCCAGCCGGCATAGCCCAGCGCCACCACCCATTGCGACGGCCCGCGCCCCTCGGCGATCGCGCGCAGCACGTCTACCGTGCTCGACAGCTTCCACCGCCCCGCGACGTCGACGCTATCCTGCCCGCCCCAGTCGGACGAGTGCACCACGAACCCGCGCCGCGGCTCGACCGGGCCACCGAAATGCACCGGCGCGTTGGGCGCATCGCCGGGCTCGATCCCGAACTGTTCGAGCAGGTCGTGAAAGCCCAGCCCGTCGATCGTCGCGCCCAGCCCGATGCCGATCGCGCCATTCTCGTCATGGCTGCACATCGCGATCACCGCGCGGGCAAAGCGCGGGTCGCTCATCCCCGGCATCGCGAGCAGGAATTGTCCCGAAAGAAAGGCCGTCTTGTCCATGCGTTGGAACATAGCGGCGCAGACCGGCGCCCGCCACGCTTGAAATACGTACGCCTGAGTCCAAGGTACGGCTCGCGCGCGACCACTTCGCGGCGACAGGAGATTTCAGATGACGATCAGCGTCGGCGACCGGCTTCCCACCACCAACCTCGTCAAGGCAACGGCAGACGGCCCAGACCAGGTCGATACCGACAGCTTCTTCAAGGGCCGTAAGGTCGCGCTGTTCGCGGTCCCCGGCGCGTTCACGCCGACCTGCTCGGCCAAGCACCTCCCCGGCTTCGTCGAGAAGGAAGCCGAGCTGAAGGCCAAGGGCGTCGACGAGATCGCCTGCGTCTCGGTCAACGACGCGTTCGTGATGGGCGCATGGGGCAAGTCGGCGGGCGCCGGCGACATCACGATGCTCGCGGACGGCAACGGCGATTTCGCCAAGGCGATCGGGCTGACGATGGACGGCTCGGGCTTCGGCATGGGCACGCGCAGCCAGCGTTATTCGATGCTCGTCAACGACGGCGTGGTCGAGCAGCTCAACGTCGAGGCCCCCGGCGAGTTCAAGGTCAGCTCGGCCGAGCATCTCCTCAGCGAGATCTGATGTAAAAGGGCGGGCGCAATGCCCGCCCTTATTCCCACCCCGGCGAATGCCGGGGCCCAATTGGCAGGACCGAGGTAACTTCGGGCTGTCCGCCGTTAAATCTGTTCCCCAATTGGGCCCCGGCCTTCGCCGGGGTGGTTTCAAACCGGAGGTCGCCCGCAGTCTTGCCACCGTAACCTGCGCCACCTAACACTGCGCGATGACACTCGCATCCGACCTCGTCGCCGACCTCGACCGCCTCTACCGCGCCTCCGTCGAACGCCTCCAACGCGCCATGAGCGCCTATATCGCGGACGGCACTGTCCCCGATCCCGCCAGCCGCACCGATGGCTCGTTCGCCTATCCCGAGATCCGGCTGACCTATAAGGGCGGCGTCGACCGTCCCACTCCGCTGCGCTCGTTCGGCCGCATGGTCACGCCCGGCCAGTACAAGATCAGCGTCACCAAGCCCGCGATCTTCGCCGAATATCTGATCGAACAGCTCACCTTGCTGATCGAGGATTACGACGTCACCGTCGAAGCCGTCGAAGGCCGCCAGGAGATCCCGTTCCCCTACGTCATCGATCCCGGCCACGCGCTGAGCCTCGACGAAGTGTCCGCCACCGAATTGTCGCGCCACTTCCCCGCCACCGAGCTCGCGCATATCGGCGACGAGATCGCCGACGGTATCTGGGTCGCGCAGGACGATACGCGCCCGCTCGCGCTGTTCGACGGCTTACGCACCGATTTCAGCCTCGCGCGCCTGCGCCATTACATGGGCACGCCCGCCGAGCATGCGCAGCGCTTCGTGCTGTTCACCAACTATCACCGCTATGTCGACGAGTTCGTCCGCTGGGCCGGCACGCAGCTGGGTGAAGGCAGCCGCTTCACCAGCCTGTCGGGCGCGGGCGGGATCACGATCTCGTCGGGCGACGATATCGACAAGATCATCTCCGACAGCGCATGGCGGCGGCACCAGATGCCCGCCTATCACCTGATGGCGGACGATCGCACCGGCATCACGCTGGTCAATATCGGCGTCGGCCCGTCGAACGCGAAGACGATCTGCGACCATCTCGCCGTGCTGCGGCCCGAGGCGTGGCTGATGATCGGGCATTGCGGCGGCCTGCGCCCCAGCCAGCGGATCGGCGACTATGTGCTTGCGCACGCCTATCTGCGCGACGACCATGTCCTCGACGACGTGCTGCCGCCGGAGATCCCGGTGCCCGCGATCGCCGAAGTCCAGGTTGCGATGGCCAAGGCGGCCGAGATCGTCTCGGGCCAGTCGGGCGAGGAGTTGAAGCGCCGCCTGCGCACCGGCACGATCGTTACCACCGACGATCGCAACTGGGAACTGCGCTATTCGAAGTCCGCGCTGCGCTTCTCGCTCAGCCGCGCGGTCGGCATCGACATGGAGTCGGCGACGATCGCCGCGCAGGGCTATCGCTTCCGCGTCCCCTACGGCACGCTGCTGTGCGTCTCGGACAAGCCGCTCCACGGCGAATTGAAGCTGCCGGGCCAGGCCAACCGCTTCTACGAGCGCGCGATCAGCGAGCATTTGCGGATCGGCATCGAGACGTGCGAGCAATTGCGGCTTGAGGGCGCCAAGCTCCACAGCCGCAAGCTGCGCGCGTTCGACGAGCCGCCCTTCCGCTAAGCGCGCAAATACGGAGCGGATCGCGTACCAATGCGTTACGCATCCGCAATCATTTCTGAGGGAGCATAGCCGTGGCCGACACCGACCCACCCGAGACGGACGCCAAGAAGCCCGTCACCCGGCGCCGTGCCCCTCGCAAGACCAGCGCGCCCAAGTCGGTCGCGGCGACCTCGACCGCCAAACCGGTCGCGCCGTCGAAACCGACTCCGGTGAAGCCGACATCCGAGGCAAAGTCGTCCGCGGAGTCGCCCCCACGAAAGGCAGTGCCGAAGCCTGCCCCAAAACCGCGCTCGACCAAGCGCAGCACGCCGCGTCCAGCCTCGGCGCGCCCGATCGTGCCGCTCGCTGCAGTTATAAAGCCCGCAGAGAAGGCGCGTGGCAAATGGGGTGCCGCAGCGATCTTCAGCGGTGTCGCCGTCGCCGGCGCCGCGATCGGCGCGCTGCTCACCCTGCGCGGCAGCACGCCAAAGCTTCCCAAACTGCCAAAGCCAGAGACGGCGCCCGAGCACGCCCATCAGGCCGACGGAACCGACTCGTCGAAGTCGTTCGCCGCCGGCATCGCCGATCCGGGCTCGGTCCCGGAATAACCGCGGTCGGGCACTCGCCCCCGCTACGGCTCCCGGCTGCCACCACCACCCCGGCTGCCACGACCACCCCGGCTTCTACCACCACCCCGGCGAAGGCCGGGGTCCAGGTGGAACGTCCTGAGTAAGAACGCGCATCGCTCCGTTAGCCCGGTCCCCCAACTGGACCCCGGCCTCCGCCGGGGTGGTGATGGGTTATCTAGATCGCATGCTCCCCCGCGGAGGCGGGGGCCCAGCTAAAACCAAACACGGCACACGTGGCCCTGGATCCCCGCGTTCGCCGGGAAACAGGTAGGCTGCTCACCACCCAGTCGGCTTGCCCTTGTTCTGCACGTCGAGCCACGCCTTCAACGGCGCGAAATACGCCACCAGCGCCGCGCCCGACATCTGCCGGCTGCCCGTGAACACCTGCAGCGCATCCGGCCACGGCTTCGACTGCCCCATGCTCAGCATCGCGTTCAGCTTCGTGCCGACCGCCTTGTCGTCGTAGAACGAGCAGCGATGCAGCGGCCCCTTCCAGCCCGACTGGTCGCACGCCGCCTTGTAGAACTGGAACTGCAGCACGCGCGCCAGGAAGTAGCGCGTATACGGCACCGCCGCCGGGATATGGTATTTGCCGCCCGCATCGAACTTGGTCTCGTCGCGCGCGACCGGTGGTTTGATCCCCTGATATTGCAGCCGCAGCTGATCCCACGCCGCCTGATAACCGGTCGCCGGGATCTGCCCCGAGAACACGCCCCAACGCCATTTGTCGATCAGCAGCCCGAACGGCAGGAACGCGACCTTGTCCATCGCCTGGCGCAGCAGCAGGCCGATATCCTTGTCCGCGCTCGGCACCTTGGCCGCATCGAGCAGGCCGATCTTAACCAGGTAATCGGGCGTGATCGACAAGGCGACGGTATCGCCGATCGCCTCGTGGAAGCCGTCGTTCGCGCCGTTCTTGTACAGGAACGGCTGCGCCTTGTACGCGCGCTGATAGTAATTGTGGCCGAGCTCGTGGTGGATCGTGACGAAATCGTCCGCGTTCACCTTGGTGCACATCTTGATCCGGATATCGTCCTGGTTGTCGAGATCCCAGGCCGAGGCATGGCAGATCACGTCGCGGTCGGCTGGCTTGGTGATCTGCGACCGCTTCCAGAACGTCTCCGGCAGCGGTGCGAAGCCCAGCGACGAATAGAACCCCTCGCCCTGCTTCACCATCCTGAGCGGATCATAGCCCTTCGCCTTGAGCAGGTCGCCGGTATCATAGCCGACGTCGCCCGCCCCCTTGGGTGCGACGATGTCGTAGATATTGCCCCATTCCTGCGCCCACATGTTGCCGAGCAGGTCGCTGCGGATCGGACCGGTCTTCGCCTGCACCGCGTCGCCGTACTTCTCGTTCAGCTTCCACCGCGTGTAGGTGTGGAGCGCCATGTAGAGCGGCTCGACCTCTTTCCAGATCTTATCGGTCAGCGCGGCAAACTGCTCGGGGGTCATGTCGTAGCCCGACCGCCACAGCGAACCGACGTCCTTGTAGCCGAGCTCGCGCGCGCCTTCGTTCGAGATCGCGGTCATCTTGGCATAGTCGCCGCGCATCGGTGCGCCGACCTTGTCGTTCCAGCTCGCCCACATCTCGGTCAGCTTGGCCGGATCGCGCACCGAGCCCATCGCCGCCTCGATGTCGGATCCGTTGATCGGCTTGCCGTCGAGCGTGCCCATGCCCTTGCCGTAGGACGACGACATCTTGGTGGTGAGCGTCGACAATTCCTCCGACGCGCCCGTCTGCGTCGGCGCGGGCAGCGTCAGTCCGCCGCGCAGCAGATCGAGCTTGCGCCTGGTATCGAACGACAACCCCGGCACCGCCGCATAGCGCGCGGCCCCCAACGCGTACTTCACGCCAAGATCGGTCATCTCCGCACCCGACTTCGCCGCCAGCGCATCGGTGTCGTCGGTGATGTAGGTCGCGTTGACCCACGCCACGCGGTTCGCGTCGATCGACGCGGCGGCCATCACGCGCTCGGCCTCGGCGACGAACGCATCCGCCTGCGCGACAGTCGGCTTGCCCGCGGGAGTCGGGGTCGCTGCAACGGCAGCCTGCGCGCCGGCGACGGACGGCACTGCACACAGTGCCCCAGCCAGAGCGAACATCGAAACACTGAACCGAACCATCATCATCCCCTTTTATGCGGGGCACTGATGGCGGCTCGACCGCGCCGTGGTCAACCCGCGATCACAAATGTCAGCCCCGTCCCCGCCCCGCCCGCCCCCCGTCATCCTGACTTTCGTCAGGTGACGGAAGATGTGGCGGAAAGGGTGCCGGTCCCCGTGCGCGTCAGCGCGCCAGGAAGTCGGCGATCGCCTGCCCAAGCTCGGGCTTCACCACCGCGCTCATATGGCCGCCGGGTGTCTCGACATACTCCCCATGCGGCAGCGCCGCGGCTAGGTCCGGTGCCGACCCGTTATCCTGGTCCTCCGCCCCGCACACGACCAGCGTCGGCTGCTGGATCGCCTTGACGGACTCGATCGGCGTGTCGACGAACGTCTCGAGAATCCCGAGCAGCGCGACCGGGTCGCCGCCGGTGGTCTTCAGGAACGCCTCCGCCAGCCACTCAGGCGTCCCCTGCACATGCTCGCCGAGCTTGGTCAGGATATTGCGGAAATGGCCAGCGCGCCGCGACGTCTGCGTCAGCCCCGCAAGCCCCATCCCCGAGAAGATCACCCGCCGCGGCGTCGCCCCCGTCGCGAGCATCCGCGACGTCGTCCGTGCGCCCAGCGAATAGCCGCCCAGGTCATAGTCCGTCAGCCCCAGGTGCGCGACCAGCGCGTGTCCGTCCTGCGTCAGCGCATCCGCCGGATACGCCTCCAGCCCGTGCGGCTTGCCGCTGTCGCCATGCGCGCGCAGGTCCGGCATGATCACGCGAAACCCCTTCGCGGCGATCTTTGCGGCGTGGCCGTAGCGGATCCAGTTGGTCTTCGCGTCAGAGAAATAGCCGTGAATCAGCACCACCGGCCGGCCCTCGCCAAGCTCGTGCCACGCCAGCCGCGTGCCGTCGAAGCTGTCGAAATACTGGGTCTCGCTCGGGGTGCTGGCCACGGTCTCATCCTGCTATGGTTCGCGGCCAGTTCGGAGCGCGCGCGCCGTCTGTCAACGCCCCCGAACGAAAACGGGCGACCCGACGGCCGCCCGCTCGCGCATATCTCCGGGGGTGTCAGAACTGATACCCGATCCCCCCCGACGCCCCGGCCTTGCCCTGCGAGTCATAGGTGCCGCTCAGCTTCACCACGGTATGGCCGTCGCCGAACGCCTTCGACATGCCGACCGCGACCGCCGATTGCCCGGCATAGGTGCCGCCGCCGATCGCGACCATGCCCTTGCCCGCTTCGTACGCCTGCGGGAGCCCAGCGGCGGCCAGCGCACCCGACGTCCCGGCATAGCTGTCGCGGCGGACCGAACGAATATCGAAGTCGAGCGCCGCGATCCGTCCGTCGGTATAGGCGTTGGCCTGCGTCACCGCCGAATTGATGCCCGAGTTGAGCTGCCCGACATTGACCGCGTCGGTGGTCGAAACGCCCGCCGCGACGTTGCTCAGCACGGTGGCCTGACCGCCCGTATTGAACGTCACGTTGGTGCGCGACGGACCATATTGCACCGAGTTGTTGCCCAGCGCGAGCGCACTGTCGGCGGTAACCTGTGCCGTCGCGGCCGCCTGATTGGTGGTATAGAGCTGGCCACCATTGACCGCGTCGGTCGAGCCCGCGGCGAGCGTCGCCGGGGCGACGTTGGTCACCTTGACCGGGGCGGCCGCGTTACCACCCGTCAACGTCACCGTATTGGTCCGCGCGCCGTTCGCATCGGTGCCGTACGAGACCGCATTCACCGTCGTCAGCGCCAGCGCATAGACCTGTCCGCCATTGACCGCATCGGTCGAGCCCGCAGCGATCGAACCGCCCGCAACATTGTGCAGCCCCACCGGCCCCGCCGTCGCACCGACCAGCGTCAGATCGTTGGTCTTGGTGCCACCGTTAGGCGTGGTGGCACTTCCGGGGTTCGAATATTGCACCGGCCCGGCGGCGCCATTGGCGACCTGATTGCCCAGATTGGTGATCGCGGTGGTGTTGTTCGCGACTTGGGCGTTGGTCGCGGCAAGCTGCGCGCCGTTGATCGCATCGGTCGAGCCGGCCGCTACCGTGCCCGCCGCGACGTTGGTGATGACCGTCCCCCCGGTGCCGCCGCCGAGCGTGATCGAGCTCTTGGCGGCGTTGTCGTACTGGACCGTGCTGCTGCCAAGCGCGGCGACCTGAGCCGCGACGCCCGCGACCTGGCCGACATTGGCGGCATCGGTCGCCGCGGTACCCGCGGCGACATTGGTGATCTGCCGCTCCGCACCGACCGAGCCGACCGACACCTCCCCCACAGCGTTCTGCAACCCGCCAAGTCCCAGCGCCGCATAGCCGAGTGCGCCACCACGAACGGCGAGGGATCCGGTGCCCAGCGCGACGCTATTGCCCGCGGTGGCAGTGGCTTCGGGCCCGATCGCGAGGCTGTCGGTGCCCGTCACGCTGCCATCGGCGCGGGTCGAGAGGACGTGGAAGTAGCGGATCCCCGCACCGCCATTGATCGCTCCGTCGACCGCGTCGAACACCGACTGGACATTGCCATATTGCGTGCCACCGAAGCCGAACGAGGCAAGCACGCTGTTGGTCGCCGGATCATAGCGCGACAGGCCTCCGAGGCTCGCTGCGACCGAGGTGCCAAGCCCGACGAGTTGGCCACCGTTCACCGCCTCGGTCGAACCCGCCGCGAGCGTTCCGGCGGCGACGTTGCCGAGCACCACCGGTGCTGCGCCGACGCCGCCGAAGCTGACCCGGGTACGCGTTGCGTCGTCATATTGCACCGACAGCGCGGCGAGGTTACCGAGCTGACCGGACACCGTCGCGAGCTGCCCGCCATTGACCGCATCGGTCGAGCCTGCCGCGACCACGCCATCGCCGACATTGTGCAACGCGACGGCGCCGGCTGCACCGCCGACCAGCGTCACGTCGTTCGACGGCACGCCCCCGTTCGGCGTCGTCGGCGCACCCGCGCTCGAATATTGCAGCGCACCGATCGCACCATTGGCGATGCTCGTCGTAAGGTTCGTGACATTGGTGTTGGTCGCGAACAACTGGCTGCCGTTGACGGCATCGGTCGAGGCAGCGCCAAGCGCGCCCGCCGCGACGTTGCTGAGCGCGACGGGGGCCGCCCCGGTCCCGGCGCCGCCGAGCGTTGCGCGCGTCCGTGTCGTATCGTCGTACTGGACGGCCAGCGCCGACAGGCCGCTGACCTGGCCCGAGACGCTCGCCAGCTGGCCGCCATTGACGGCATCGGTCGATCCGGTCGCGACCACGCCATCGGCGACATTGTGCAGCCCGACCGGTCCCGCCGTCGCACCAACCAGCGTGACGTCGTTGCTCGGCACGCCGCCATTCGGCGTCGTCGGCGTCGCGGCGTTCGAATATTGCACCGCACCGATCCCGCCATTGGCGATGGTCGTCGTCAGAGTGGTCAGGGCGGTGTTGGTGTTGGTAACGTTGGCGTTGGTCGTGAACAGCTGGCTGCCGTTGACCGCCTCGGTCGAGGTCGCACCGAGCGTCGCTGCCGCGACGTTGCCGAGCACCACCGGCGCTGCGCCGACCCCGCCGAAGGTCACCCGGCCGCGCGTCGCATCGTCATATTGCACCGCCAGCGCGGACAGGCCGCCAAGCTGGCCCGATACCAGCGCGAGCTGACCGCCATTGACCGCGTCCGTCGAGCCGGTCGCAACGACGCCGTCACCGACATTGTGGAGCGCGACCGTCCCCGCCGCGCCGCCGACCAGCGTGGCATCGTTCGACGGCACCCCGCCATTGGGCGTCGTCGGCGCGCCCGCGCTGGAATATTGCAGTGCGCCGATCCCGCCGTTGGCGATGCTGGTCGTCAGGTTGGTGACGTTGGTGTTGGTCGCGAACAGCTGGCTGCCATTGACCGCATCGGTCGACGTCGCGCCGAGCGTGCCTGCGGCGACGTTGCCGATCGCAACCGGTGCCGCCCCCGTCCCGACGCCACCCAGCGTCACTCGCGTCCGCGCACCGTCGTCATACTGGACCGCAAGCGCCGACAGCCCGCTGACCTGGCCGGACACGGTCGCCAGCTGCCCGCCGTTCACCGCATCGGTCGAGCCTGCAACGACGGCGCCATCGGCGACGTTGTGCAGCCCGACCGGGCCTGCCGACGCACCGACAAGCGCCGTGTCGTTGCTCGGCACCCCGCCGTTCGGCACGGTCGGCGTCGCGGCGTTCGTATATTGCAGCGCGCCGATCCCACCATTGGTGATGCTGGTCGTGAGGTTGGTGATCGCGTTGCCGTTGTTGGTGACGTTGGTGTTGGTGGCGAACAGCTGGCTACCATTCACCGCCTCGGTCGACGCGGCGCCGAGTGCGCCCGCCGCGACGTTGCCCAACGCGACCGGGGCTGCGCCCGTGCCCACACCGCCCAGCGTCGCGCGCGTCCGCGTCGCGTCGTCATATTGTACCGCGAGCGTGCCGAGCGTCCCGAGCTGCCCCGATACGGCCGCCAGCTGCCCGCCATTCACCGCATCGGTCGAGCCCGCAACGACGACGCCGTCGGCGACGTTGTGCAGCCCGACCGGGCCTGCCGCCGCACCGACGAGCGCGGTATCGTTGCTCGGCACCCCGCCGTTCGGAACGGTCGGCGTCGCGGCGTTCGTATATTGCAGCGCGCCGATCGCGCCGTTGGCGATGCTGGTCGCCAGATTGGTGACATTGGTGTTGGTCGCGAACAGCTGGCTGCCATTCACCGCCTCGGTCGATCCGGCCCCGAGCGTCCCGGGTGCGAGGTTGTCGATCGTGGTGCCCGCGGCCCCTGCCAGCGTCACGCGGTCCTGCGCGGCGGTGTTATATTGCACGGCACCGGTTGCGAGCGTGCCGATCTGCGCCTGCACGCCGGCCAGCTGCCCGACATTGACCGCGTCGGTCGCCGCGGTCCCGGCGGCGACGTTGGTGATCTGCCGTTCGAGCCCCGCGGAACCGACCGACACCTCGCCGGCCGAATTCTGCGCGGCGGCCAGTCCGATCGCGGTATAGCCGGTTTGCGGTGCGCGCGTGGCGACGCTCCCGGCGCCGAGCGCGACGCCGTTGACGCCGGTCGCTCTGGCATCGGTGCCCAGCGCGATCGCCCCGGTTGCGCCCGCGCCGACGGTCGCGCGCGTGCCGAACGCGATCGAGCCCGCCGCGGTCGCCGCGGTCGCTGCCGAATTGCCGAACGCCACCGAATTCGCCTCGCCTGCCAGCGCCTCCAGCCCGGTCGATCCGAGCCCGGTGATCCGGTTGCCACCGATCGCAATCCCGGCGGGGGTCCGCAACGAGAAACTGTCCGCCTGCGTGTCGCAGCGATCAGCAGGACCGACGATCGTGCCGTTGGCGTTCAGGACCTGCAGCGTGATCGGACTGCCGTTCGCCGCATTGTCCAGCAGGCCGGTCGCGTTGATGTTGAGGTTGGAGACGGCCAGCGGCGGCACGAGCACCGAGACGAGCGGCACCGAGATGACCGCGTTGACGCTTCCCAGGATCGGATTGACCGTCGACTGGATCGGATCGACGACGCCGTTGATCACCGGCCGCAGGATGTCGGTCACCACCGACCGTGGCAGGCTGATGCCCGAGCACGCGCTGACGATGTTGGGCGTCGCCGTTTGCGCCGAGGCGGTCTGCGTGGCGAACAGCGTGGTGGCCGCCACGCCGATCAGCGACACGCCGGCGCGCAACCGCCGCAGCGCGCGCGCGCCGCGGTCCGACCCGCCCCCGATCGGCTCGACCACGGGCGGTGCCGTACCGCCATGAGTGATGGAACTGCGGAACACCGGGCGAACAAACGCATGAGACATCGAACAATCCTCCACTGGCGACTGCGACGGCAGCGCTGACTTTCCAAGTCGCCGGCCTTTTTCGGCTCGACTACAGGAACGGACGGATTTTGATCTCGCGTGTACTAACAGTAAGTTACCGCGTTAAATAAGAAATATATGGGAACAGTAGTTTTTCACAAACGTTACTGGCATGAATAGATATTCAATTTGAGTATGACTCAAATCCGTTTTGATTTTACTTTGCTTGAAAGTCAGCTTTTCCTGACGATGCGGCCATGAGTGATCGTTAACCGTCGAACTCAGATCGGCGACTATCACGCCCCCCGACATCGGATAGGCGCAAAATGGATCGATCATGCGGTCGGGGGCGCGCCCGCGAAAACCTTGCGAATCGCAAACGCCGCGCCGTCACGGGTGTGACGACGCGGCGTTTTCATGGACCAATCGGATAGGGAAACGCAGCGTGCCGCCGCTCGACCTTACGCCTTTTGCAGATGCCTGCGGCCGAGCAGTTCGGCGATCTGCACCGCGTTCAGCGCCGCCCCCTTGCGAAGGTTGTCGCTGACGCACCACAGGTTCAGCCCGTTCTCGACGGTCGGATCCTCGCGCACGCGGCTGATATAGGTCGCGAAGTCGCCGACGCATTCGATCGGCGTGATATACCCCCCGTCCTCGCGCTTATCGACCAGCATGATGCCCGGTGCCTCGCGCAGGATGGTCTGCGCTTCCTCGGCCGAGATCTCGTTCTCGAACTCGATGTTGATCGCTTCCGAATGGCCGACGAACACCGGCACGCGCACGCAGGTCGCGGTAACCTTGATCTTCTTGTCGAGGATCTTCTTCGTCTCGACGACCATCTTCCACTCTTCCTTGGTCGAACCGTCGTCGAGGAAGCTGTCGATGTGCGGGATCACGTTGAACGCGATCTGCTTGGTGAACTTCTTGGGCTCGGCGGGATCGCCGACGAAGATGTTGCGGCTCTGCTCGAACAGCTCGTCCATCCCCGCCTTGCCCGCGCCCGACACCGACTGATAGGTCGAGACGACGACGCGCAGGATCTTCGCCGCGTCGTGGAGCGGCTTCAACGCGACGACCATCTGCGCGGTCGAGCAGTTCGGGTTGGCGATGATGTTGCGGACCTTGTAGCCGTCGATCGCCTCGGGGTTCACCTCGGGCACGATCAGCGGCACGTCGGGGTCCATGCGGTACAGCGACGAATTGTCGATCACGACGCAGCCGGCGGCGGCGGCGATCGGCGCGTAGACGGCCGTGCCTTCGGAGCCGATCGCGAACAGCGCCATGTCCCAGCCATTCCAGTCGAAATGCTCGATATTCTGGCATTTGATTTGGCGGCCGGTGTCGCCGTAATCGACCATCAGCCCCTGGCTGCGCGACGACGCGACGCAGGCGATCTCGTCGGCAGGAAACTCGCGCTCCGCCAGGATATTGAGCATCTCGCGCCCGACATTGCCGGTCGCCCCTGCGACCACCACCCGATAACCCATGTCATAACTCCGATTGGACTTGGCCGCGCAGTACCGACGTTGCGCGGGCAGGTCCAACGGCTTTCGACTTGTTGCGCGGATAGTGGGGGTTTGGGGGCGGCGCTCCCAGGGAATGCCGTCCTCCCCCCCTTGTTCCCCCGCGAAGGCGGGGGCCCAGTCTGGACCCCCGCCTTCGCGGGGGAACATTCTTTTACTGCACCACCCCGGCGAAGGCCGGGGCCCAATTGGAAAGGTCGCAGTAACTAAGCGCAGCGCTCAGTTATCGCCGTCCCCCAATTGGGCCCCGGCCTTCGCCGGGGTGGTTACGGTGCTCCCCCCTCAGTCGTGAGTCCGCGCCTGCCACGTCGCATGCTCGATCCTGTGGACCTGCGCCAGATGATCCGTAATCGAATCCAGCTCCTCCGCCGGCACGTTCGTCGCCACCAGCGTCACCGCGATCTCGACCCGGTCCTCCCCCCGCTCCGTCACGTCCAGTTCCGCCACCTGCAGCTGCACCGCCTCGAGATGCTCGACCACCAGGTCGCCGATCGGCCCGGCATCCGCCGCCGCCGCGGTCACCATCACGCTATAGGTCGCCTCGATCGTCCGCCCCTCGGTCGGAATCCGGTTGATCCCGTCGACCAGCGGCCGGAGCGCGGTGTTCGCCAGCAGCACGACGAAGGTCAGCAACCCCGCCTCCGCGATCATGTCGCTCCCCGCGCACGCCCCGACCGCCGCCGAGCACCAGAGCGTCGCCGCGGTGTTGAGCCCGCGGACGTTCATCCCCTCCTTCATGATCACGCCCGCGCCGAGGAACCCGATCCCCGACACGACATAGGCGATGATCCGGATCGACTCGACGTCGCCGCCCAGCCGCTGCCCGAGATCAACGAACGCCGCCGATCCGAGCGCGACCAAAGTGTTCGTCCGCAATCCCGCGGTCCGCTGGCGATATTGGCGCTCCGCCCCGATCAGCGTTCCGAACACGAACGCGGCGGCATAGCTCACCACCGTGTCGAGGAACGGCCACAGGTGAAACGTCTCGACGAACCGCACCGGCGTTTACTTCACCGGTGCTGGCGCCGCCTCGGGAACCGGCTTGTCCTTCACCGTCCGGTCGAGGAAGTTCAGGATCGTCCCCCAGACATGCTCGCTGATCCCCGGCCCCGCCACGCGGTGCGTGTAACCGGGGTAGAACATCATCTCGAATGGCGTCGCGGTTGCCTGCATCCGCGCGGCCACCTTGGTCGAATTGTCGAGGAACACATTGTCGTCCGCCATACCGTGGATCAGCAGCAGCGGGTCGACGATCCTGTTCGCCTCCTCGACCGCCGCCGAGGTGGAATAGCTCGCCGGGTCCTTCGCCGGATCGCCCAGATACCGCTCGGTATAATGCGTGTCGTACAGCTGCCAGTCGGTCACCGGCGCGCCCGACACCGCCGCCGCATAGACGCCCGGCGTCTTCTCCAGCATCTTGAGCGACATATAGCCGCCATAGGACCAGCCATAGGTCGCGATCTTGCTTGGCTCGACGAACGGCAGCGACTTCAGATAGTTCGCGCCCGTCAGCTGGTCCTCGACCTCGACCGTGCCCATCGCGTGATAGATCTGGTCCTCGAACGCCTTGCCGCGGTTATACGAGCCGCGATTGTCGATCTTGAAATAGATCCAGCCGCGATCGACCAGATATTGCGGCAATCCGCCCTGCCAGCCGCGCGTTACCTGTTGGCCGGTGCCGGGGCCGCCATAATGTTCGAAGAACACCGGGTATTTCTTGCCGGGCTCGAGCGGCGGGGTGATCATCTCGTAATAGAGCGTCATCCCGTTCTTGGCCTTCAGCGTCCCGAACTTGGTCTCCTGATGGCTCTGCAGATACGGGTAATAGGGATGCCCCTCGACCACCGCATTCTCGTTGATCCACGACAGCCGCTTGCCCGTCGCGTCCGCGAGATAGACCTGCGTCGGCTGCCTGGTGTTCGAGCGCGAGATGATGAACCGGCTTGCGGCCGCATCCATCGTCGCGCTGTTCCACCAGCCCGCCTCGGTCAGCCTGGTGATCGCGTTCGGCTTGACGACGTCGACCGAATAGAGCTGCTGCTCGAGCACGTCGTCCTTGTTGCCGAGGAAGAACAGCCGTCCCTTGGCTTCGTCGACCCCCACCAAATCGGTGACGACCCAATCGCCCTTGGTCATCTGCGTCCACTTGCCCGACGCGAACCGGTAGAGATGGCCATAGCCGCTGCGCTCCGACCGCCAGATCAGGCTGCCGTCCTTGAGCACGTGATAGGCGTCGGACAGGTTGAGCCAGCTCTTCACGCCCGATTTCTCGGTGAACAGGACGGTCGACTTGCCCGTCGCCGGATCGACGCGGAGCATCTCGAGCAGCTTCTGGTCGCGGCTCTGGCGCTGGACCAGCAGCATCCGGCCATCGGGTGTCCAGTCGACCCGCGCCAGATAGATATCGGGGTTGGTGCCGAGATCGACCTTCACCTGCCCCGAGCCATCCGGCTTCATGATATATAGCTCGACCAGCACGTTCGGCGTGCCCGCGGCGGGGTAGCGCTGCTCGTACACCTTGGTCCCCGTCGCACCGATCGACGCGCGCGTGGCGGTGTGCACCGGCGCCTCGTCGAACCGCTCGACCGCGACATAGCGCTCGTCGGGCGACCACCAGTATCCGGTGCGGCGATCCATTTCCTCCTGCGCGACGAACTCCGCCTCGCCGAAATGCACCGTGCCGCCGCCGCCGGTGGTGACGGCCCGCGCGGCGCCCCCGCCCAGCGGTTGGACGAACACGTTCTGGTCGCGAACGAACGACACGAAGCCCCCCTTGGGGCTGACTACCGGGTTCAGCTCGCCGCCGGGCGTGTTGGTCAGCCGGGTGACCTTACCGTCGAGCCCGGCGAGATACAGGTCGCCGTCGAGCGGCACGAGGATCGACTTGCCGTCGGGCGCCCAGTCATAGGCGACGATCCCCTTCTGCCCGCCGATCCGCGCGCGCTCGCGCTGCATCTTCTCGGCCTCGGTGAGTTCCGCGCCGCTGCCGACGGTCTTCGAATCGACCAGCATCCGCGCCTGCCCGGTGGCGGTGTCGACGGCCCATAGATCGAACCGCTCCTTCTCGTCGTCGCGGTTGCGCAGCGACGTCAGCAGCGTGCCGTCGGGCGACAGCCGCACCGCGCGCGGCTGCGATCCCGACAGGTCCGGATTGCCGAACACGCGCGCCATCGTCAGGTCGCCCGGCGTCGCCGCCTCGACCGGCCGCACCGGCGCTGGCTCGGCCACAGGCGTCGCAGCCGCAGGCTTTGGGGCCGGCGTCACCTGATCAGCAGCCATCGCGACGGTTCCGACCGAGGCAAGCGCAAGTCCGAGCAACCATGTTCGCATCCTGTAGACTCCGTGGGATCATCCCGCCGGATACGCCCCGACGGCCCGAAGATATTCGGTGGCGCGTTATCGCGATGGCATGCCGGCACGTAAAGGGCGGATCGCAGCGACGATTCTTGTGCGGAGGCCCGCGGCAATTCTCGCGTTGAGGACGGCACGCGAATTGCGCGACGGCGTAAACCGCGTCTTTACGCGCGTCGTGTAATCGCACCGACGGGCACCTTGCCGTGGGCGATTGGTCCATGGTGCAGCACGAGCGGAGTATGATGGTTTCGACTGCGATACCAATGGGCAGCGAGGCCGCAGGCGCACCCGACGCATGGCAGGCGCTCGTCCGGCTGGGCGAGGCCGACGGCAGCGCGGCGCACCCGCATTTTCGGCGGCTGGTCAGCGGCGGTCAGGGCGCGCGCAACCTGTCCGACGCAGTCCATGCGCTGTGCTCGGTCCATGGCGACCATCCCGGGCTGATCGCCGACGTCATGGCTCGCGCGGTCGAGCCCGACGAACAGGAATGGCTCGCCGCCGCCGCCGCCGGGTTCGTCGACGAACGCAGCTATCTCGCGCAGCTGACCGCCGCGGTGGGGCCGCTGCCATCGACGCCCGGCCAGGCGGAAACCGAGTCGGCGCTGGTCGGCGAACGCCACGCGCTTGAGATGCTCGCCCGGTCCGAGCGACGCGGCTGCGCGACGGGCGCGGTCGCGGCGTTGCTGCGCGACTGGACGGCGATCCGCGCGATGCTCGATGTCGCCGCCGACCATTTCGGTCTCGCCGTGCCTGCCCCGACACTGCCCAGCACGGCCGATACCGCCGCCGCCATCACCCGCCTCGGCCGCGCACCCGGCCCGCAACGCGCGATCCTGTTCGGCGCGCAACAGCTCTTCGCGCAACATCGCGGGCTATGGGCGCTGCTCGAAGCGCGGGCGAGCGCGCGCGGCGATCTGTAACGCGCTTGCGCTGGACAACGCTTCGCCTCTATCCATACCCGGTATTCAGAACCGGACGGGATATCGCATGAAGCGCTTCGAAGGCACCCAGAGCTACGTCGCGACCGACGATCTGAAGGTCGCGGTCAACGCCGCGGTCACGCTGCGCCGTCCGCTGCTGATCAAGGGCGAACCCGGCACCGGCAAGACCGTGCTCGCCTATGAGATCGCGAAAGCGCTCGGCGCGCCGCTGATCGAGTGGAACATCAAGTCGACCACCAAGGCACAGCAGGGCCTGTACGAATATGACGCGGTCGCCCGCCTGCGCGACGGCCAGCTCGGCGACGCGCGCGTCCACGACATCGGCAACTATATCCGCAAGGGCAAGCTCTGGGAGGCGTTCACGCAACCCGCGCCGCCCGTCCTGCTGATCGACGAGATCGACAAGGCCGATATCGAGTTTCCGAACGACCTGTTGCAGGAACTCGATCGGATGGAATTCCACGTCTACGAGACCAAGGAAACCGTTCGCGCGGTCGAGCGCCCGATCGTGATCATCACCAGCAACAACGAGAAGGAACTGCCCGACGCGTTCCTCCGCCGCTGTTTCTTCCACTATATCAAATTCCCCGATCGCAGCACGATGCAGGCGATCGTCGACGTCCATTTCCCCGGCATCCAGAAGATCCTGGTGAGCAAGGCGATGGACCTGTTCTACGACGTCCGCGACGTGCCCGGCCTCAAGAAGAAGCCGAGCACAAGCGAGCTGCTCGACTGGCTGAAACTGCTGCTGCATGAGGACATGCCGCTCGACATCCTCCAGAACCGCGATCCGACCAAGGCGATCCCGCCCTTGCACGGCGCGCTGCTCAAGAATGAGCAGGACGTGATGCTGTTCGAACGTTTGGCGTTCATGGCGAAGCGACAGAAGAACCAGGGATAAGGACGTCCTTAACGACCTGGCGTCATAGCCTGCGCACGACGCAGCCCGCATTCCCGATCCTCCCCCGCCAGGGCAGGGTGGCAGGCGCGGCCTGACGGAGGGGGGAGGACACGAAACCGATGGTGCCGCCAACCGCCGCTTCCGACAGGCTAGGCACGCCACCTCCCCTCGAAGACGCGCGACACTCCGCGCCCCGACCGCGGGAGGCACTGGCAGCCCTCGCAGCCATAATGCTGCTCGGCCTCGCGCTGCGCCTGTGGAACGCGCGCGGCGGCCTTTGGGTCGACGAGGCATGGTCCGCGCAGTTCGTCGCGCAGGCCGGCTCCGCCTGGGGAGTCGTCTGGCGGATCAACCACGACAATAATCACTATCTCAACAGCCTGTGGATCCTGCTGGTCGGTCCCTATGCGTCACCGCTGCTGATCCGTGCGCTGTCGATCGCGACCGGCACGCTCTCGATCGCGGTGGCCGGCGCGATCGGCTGGCGGCGCGACGCCACGACCGGACTGATCGCCGCACTGCTTTTTGCCGTCTCGCCGATCCTCGTCGCTTATGGCGCGGAGGCACGTGGCTATGGTCCGATGCTGCTCGCGATGCTCGTATCGGTCCTGCTGATCGACCGCTGGCTCGACCGCGACCATCATCATGATGGCGCCCCGCCCGCCTGGTCGCTCGCTGCGTTGACGCTGGCGGGTCTGCTCGCCCAACTCACCTATCTGTTCGCGCTCGCGGCGTTCGCCGGCTGGATCGTTACGGCGCGCAGCCGACGCAGCTCGATCGACTCCGCGGTCGCCACGACCGCGCGCGCGCTCGGTCCTTCGGCCGCAATGCTGGCGCTGGTCCTCGCCTTCGTCGTCGTCGCCGCCGCTGCCAGCACGACCGGATTCCAGGCTGGCGGGTATCCAGGCTTTACACTCGCTGCAGTCGCCGACGTCCTGGCCGAGACGGTTGCCTACACCATAGGGTTCGCGTTGCCCGCCGCGTGGCCGACGATCGGCGTGACGCTGGTCGCGATCGCCGCGCTGCTGATCCGCGCGCATCCCGATCGCCGGCCCTTCTATTTCTTCGCGACGATCGCCTTCTCGCTGGTCCTCGTCGTGGCGCTCTGGCGGATCGGCAATGCCGGGTTCGCACGCTATTATCTGGTCGCCGTCGTCGGGATCCTTCTGCTGCTGGCGGATTCCGCGGGCGCCGCGATCCGTCGCGGCGGCTGGCGCAGCGGCGTATCCATCGTCCTGACCGTGCTGGTGATCGTCGGATGCGTGCGCCGTGACGATGCGCTCGCTCGTGCGGCGCGCGGCGACCCGGACCGCGCCATCGCGACGATGCGGAGCCGGATGCCGCTTGGCGCAACCGTGCTGATCGACACGATCCGCCCGATCCCGGTGCTTGACATCGCGGCCCGCCGCACCGGATACGCGCTCGCAATCCACCGGACCTGTCTCGCACCAGCGCCCGCGGCGACCCCGGCTCCAGCGTTCGCCTTCATCGATCTCGAGCGCCGCGCATCTCCGATGCCGTCGATCGCACGCTGCGGCACTGCGTACATCCTCGTACAAACCGGCCGCCATCTCGCCCTGTCCGGTCTGGACTGGGCGCTCTACGCAAGCGCCGATCCGCCCGAAAAACGCGGCCAAGCCATGCGTTAACCAAAACGCGAAACCGACCAGTCACCGACCGCTGCCTATCCTCGGCGCTATGAAGCGAATCCCCCGAACGCTCCTCAGCCTCGCGATTGCCGCCACCGCCGCGACCAGCGCCAATGCCAGTTCGCTGCTCGACTATGTCGGCCAGTGTGTCCCCTTCGCCCGCGCCGCGTCGGGGATCCAGATTTACGGCAACGCCTGGACCTGGTGGGAACAGGCCGACGGCCGCTACGAACGCACGCACAAGCCCAAGGAAGGCGCGGTAATCGTGTTCGAGAAGACCAAGCGCCTGCCGATGGGGCATGTCGCGGTCGTCAGCCGCGTGGTCGAGAAGCGCGTCGTGATGCTGACGCACGCCAACTGGTCGCGCCAGAACGGGGAGCGCGGGCATGCCGAACAGGACGTCACGTTGTTCGACGTGTCGCGCAACAACGACTGGAGCGACGTAAAGGTCTGGTACAAGGACGTCGACGGCCTCGGCGGCGGGGTCTATCCGGTGTACGGCTTCATCTACGGCCATGCGCACGCCGCCCCCGAACTCACGAGCCGCAACCCCGACTATGTCGGTGCGCTGATCGACGCCTATGTCCCCGGCAGCGGCGAACCGATCGCGCGCTGAGCCCCCCGGTGCCGTCATCCTGACGAAAGTCAGGATGACGGCGTGAGCGGTGTTGCCGCCACCCGCCAAACCGTGCCACCACCGTCTCCGAAAAGACGGTGAGGATGACGATGCGGTTCAAGGCTTTCACGACGATCACGCTCGCGCTGCTCGCCACGTCCGCGCCCTCGATCGTCGGCGCGCAAAAGGAAAAGGCCCCGCCCCCCGGCGGCGACATCCCCGCCAAGTTCGTCCCCGCCAACAGCAACTTCGATTTCGACCGCCGCGAGGTCGATATTCCCATGCGCGACGGCGTCACGCTCCACGCGGTCATCGTCCAGCGCAAGGGCCTCACCGACGCGCCGATCCTGCTCCAGCGCACGCCCTACAACGCCGACAGCGTCGCCAGCCGCTCCTCGAGTTCCAGCGGCGCGATGAACCTGCGCGCGTCCGACGCGATGTTCTTCGACGCAGGGTACATCCGCGTGTTCGAGGACGTCCGCGGCAAGAACGGCTCGAACGGCGCCTATATCAACGAACGCCCGCTGATCGGCCCGCTGAATAAAACCAAGGTCGACCACTCGACCGACGCCTACGACACGATCGACTGGCTGGTAAAGAATCTCAAGAATTCGAACGGTCGCGTCGGCATCATCGGCGGCAGCTATGACGGCATGATGGCGGCGATGGCGCTGGTGAACCCGCACCCCGCGCTCAAGGCCGCGGTGCCGATGAACCCGGTCATCAACACCTGGAAGGGCGACGACGACTTCCACGGCGGCGCCTTCCGCCAGATCGGCTACGACTATTATTACAGCCAGGACGCCGCGAAGGGTGAGGCCGGCGACCTGTGGCGCGACGCATACGACGATTACGACACGTTCCTGCGCGCCGGATCCGCGAGCGATTTCGTGAAGAGCCGCGGGCTCGGACAACTCCCGTTCGTCAACCGGATGCACGATCACCCGGCCTACGACGCGTTCTGGCAGGGCCAGGCGCTCGAGACGATCCTGCCCAAGCAGCCGCAGACGGTGCAGACGCTCTGGGTCGCCAGCCAGTGGGATCAGGAAGACATTTACGGTGCGGTCGCAGCGTATGAGGCGGTGTCGAAGGTCGATCCCAACCACGTCAACCACTTAGCGCTCGGCCCCTGGGCGCATGGCGGCGCGAACGGCGACGGCTCCACGCTCGGCGCGATCCGCTTCGATGCCGACACCGCGCTCTGGTTCCGCAAGACCGTCCTGCTCCCCTTCCTCGACGGCGCGCTCAAGACCGGCGCGACGCCCGCGCCGCTCGCCCCCGTCACCGCGTTCCAGACCGGCACGAACCAGTGGCAGACGCTCGCCGGCTGGCCGAGTTCGACCGCCACGCAGAAACTCTACTTCCAGCCCATGAGCGGCCTCGCCGCGACGGCGCCCGTGCAGGACGGCCATGACGACTATATCTCCGATCCCGCCAAGCCGATCCCGTACCGCCTCCGCCCGATCCGCCCGACCTATGCGAGCGGCTCGACATGGCGGCAGTGGCTCGTCGACGACCAGCGGCCCTTCTCCGACCGCACCGACGTCCTGACCTACCAGACCCCGCCGCTGACCAGCCCGGTCGCGATCGCCGGCGCGCCCGTCGCGGATCTGGTCGCCAGCACCACCGGCACCGATGGCGATTTCGTCGTGAAGCTGATCGACGTCTACCCGGCGGAATATTCCGACAAGCCCGAAATGGGCGGCTACCAGCTCGCGGTCTCGATGGACATCCTGCGCGGCCGCTACCGCGACGGCTTCGACAAACCCACCCCGATCGTCGCCGGCCAGCCGACGCACTTCCGCATCGTCCTGCCCAACGCGTCCCACGTCTTCCTGCCCGGCCACCGCATCATGGTGCAGGTCCAGTCGAGCTGGTTCCCGCTCTACGATCGCAACCCGCAGACCTATGTCCCCAACATCTTCGACGCGAAGCCCGCCGACTATCGCAAGGCGACGATCAGCGTCTTCCATGCGCCGACCCAAGCCAGCGGCATCGAACTGCCGATCGCCGCGGCGAAGTGAGGAAATGACGCCATGTTCCTGAACTTCCTCGACGAACTCCGCAGCGCCGGCATCCCCGCCAGCCTCAAGGAGCATCTCATCCTGCTCGAGGCGCTCGACGCCGAGGTGATCGAGCGGACGCCGGAGGATTTCTACTACCTCTCGCGCGCGGTGTACGTGAAGGACGAGGGGCTGCTGGACAAGTTCGACCAGGTCTTCGCCAAGGTCTTCCGCGGCCTCGCCACCAGCTACGGCACCGCTCCCGGCGAGGTGCCCGAGGACTGGCTGAAGGCGGTCGCCGAAAAATTCCTGACGCCCGAGGAGATGGCGGCGATCAAGTCGCTCGGCTCGTGGGACGAGATTATGGAGACGCTCAAGAAACGTCTCGAGGAGCAGAAGGAACGCCATCAGGGCGGCAACAAATGGGTCGGCACCGGCGGCACGTCGCCCTACGGCAATGGCGGCTACAACCCCGAAGGCGTCCGCATCGGCGGCGAGAGCACGCACAAGCGCGCGCTGAAGGTCTGGGACCAGCGCGAGTTCCGCAACCTCGACAACACGCGCGAACTCGGCACGCGCAACATCAAGGTGGCGCTCCGCCGCCTGCGCCGGTTCGCGCGCGACGGCGCCGCGGACGAACTCGACATCGACGGCACGATCGCCGGCACCGCGCGCCAGGGCTATCTCGACATCGTCATGCGCGCCGAGCGCCGCAACGCGGTCAAGCTGCTGCTGTTCCTCGACGTCGGCGGCTCGATGGACCCGTTCGTCAAGCTCTGCGAAGAACTCTTCTCGGCCGCGACGACCGAGTTCAAGAACCTCGAATTCTTCTACTTCCACAACTGCCCGTACGAAGGCGTGTGGAAGGACAATATGCGCCGCTTCGCCGAGCGTACCCCGCTGTGGGACGTGCTCCACAAGTTCGGCCATGATTACAAACTCATCTTCGTCGGCGACGCATCGATGAGCCCGTACGAGATCACGCATCCCGGCGGCTCGGTCGAGCATTTCAACGAGGAGCCGGGCGCGGTGTGGATGCAGCGGCTGACGACCACCTATCCGGCGGCGGCGTGGCTGAACCCGGTGCCCGAGACGCAATGGGGCTATTCGCAAAGCGTCCAGATCATCCGCGAGTTGATGACCGACCGCATGTACCCGCTGAGCCTTGCCGGGCTCGACGACGCGATGCGCGAACTGACGCGCAAACGCTAGGCGGACGACCGTAACGGAACCGTCATGGTGGCGGTCGGTTTAACGTGCATCATTTCCAACCCAAGGAACGCCTGATGTCGTCGATCCCCAACTCCGCCATGCCGCATGCCAAGGTCCATCACGACGACGATCACAAGCCGAAGCCGCCCAAGCCGCCCAAGGCTGGTGCGAGCGACTGGGTCGAGGACGCGACCGACGCGGCAAAGGCCGGGCTGGCGACGGCGACGGACGCGGTGAAGTCGCACCCGAAGACCGCGATCGCGGTCGGCGCGACGGTGATCGCCGGGATTGCAGCGGCGATCGCAGCGCCTGCACTGCGCGCAAAGGACGGGGCCGAGAAAAAGGCCGATCCGAAGAAGAAGTCATCCCCGCACAAGCCAGAGCCGAAGAAGCCGGCCAAGGCGACGAAGCCGCACTGATCCGCCGCTTGAGAACATTGCAGGGGCGACAAGGGGGATGCCCCTACCCCACTGCACCACCCCGGCGAAGGCCGGGGCCCAAATGGAAAGGTCCCACTAACGAGGCACGCGCTCACCTAGCGGCGTCCCCCAATTGGGCCCCGGCCTCCGCCGGGGTTGACTGAGGATCACGTGGTTAATGGCAGGCGATAGCCAAAACGGGCAGCCGGGCCTTCTTGTTCTCCCGCGAAGGCGTGAGCTCAGTCCGGGCTCCCGCCTTCGCGGGAGACCATACTCAGCGGGTCAATGTGAGGTCTTACCCCCCACGACTGAAACCCGGTCTACGACCCCGCCAGCCATCGCCACCGGCACCCCCGTCGTCCCCGGAAAACTGATCGGCAGCCCCTTGAGCGTCCGCACCGCCATATAGGCGAACCCCTCAGCCTCCAGCGCATCGCCATTCCACCCCAGCGTATCGGTCGACTCGACCACCAGCCCGGTCCGCTCGGCGATCATCGCCAGCATCGTCGGGTTATGCCGCCCCCCGCCCGCCACCAGCAGCCGCACCGGCCGCGCGGGCAACTGCCGCACCGCGTCCGCCACCGTCGCAGCCGTGAACGCGGTCAGCGTCGCCGCCCCATCCGCCGCCGACAACCCCCGCGCCGGCTGGATCGTGAAGTCGTTGCGGTCGAGCGACTTCGGCGGCGGCGCATCGAAAAACGGATGATCAAGCATCGCCGTCAGCACAGTCTCGTCGACCCGCCCCGACGCTGCCAGCGCGCCCCCCGCATCGTAGCGCGCGCCCGTCTCCGCCTCGACCCAGCTGTCGATCAGCCCGTTGGCCGGCCCGGTATCGAACGCCACCAGTTCTTCCGCCCCGCCGGGAATGAAGGTTATGTTCCCGACCCCGCCAAGGTTCAGCACCGCGATCGGCCCCTCGAGCCCCGCCGCCAACGCCGCATGATAGACCGGCAGCAACGGCGCCCCCTGCCCGCCCGCCGCGACGTCGGCCGAGCGAAAGTCCGAGACCGTCGTGATCCCCGTCGCACGCGCGACCGCGGCACCGTCGCCGATCTGCCAGGTCCAGCGCCGGTCGGGCCGATGCGCGATCGTCTGGCCGTGAAAGCCGATCACCCCGACGTCCGCCGCCGCCACGCCCGCATCGGCGAGCAGCTTGTGCACCGCGAACACATGCGCGCGCGTGATGAGCTCGCCCGCCGCGACGACCGGCGGGCTCGCGCGCGGCCGTTCGAACGTCAGCGCCATCCGCGTCGCCTCGGCCAGCTGCGCCCGCGCTGCATCCGAATAGGGCTCGCCGCGAAACGCTATCGCCCGCACGAACGCCTCGCCGTCGGTTTCGATCAGCGCGGCATCGATCCCGTCGAGCGACGTTCCCGACATCAATCCAATGGCCAGCATTTCAAATCCTTCCCGGGCACCGCGTCTCGCAATCGGCCCTCCCATGGATGATGCCCCTTGCACCGCCTAGAAAAAACCGAACTTTGCGCCTATGTGCGCGGGCTTCATGGCAACAACACTCCCCTCCCCGCCGAAAATCGGCATGGTCTCGCTCGGCTGTCCGAAGAACCTGGTCGATAGCGAACGGATCCTCACGCAGCTGCGCGGCGACGGCTATCAGATGTCGCCCGATTATGCCGGCGCGGACATCGTGCTCGTCAACACCTGTGGCTTCCTCGATTCGGCAAAGGAGGAAAGCCTCGAGGCGATCGGCGAAGCCATCGCCGAGAATGGCCGTGTCATCGTCACGGGCTGCATGGGCAAGGAAGCCGAGGCGATCCGCGCGCGCTTCCCGCAGGTGCTCGCGATCACCGGCGCGCATGAATATGAGCAGGTCGTCGGCGCAGTCCACGAGGCCGCCCCGATGCCGCCATCGGCGTTCCTCAACCTGATCCCCGACGCCGGGCTGAAGCTGACGCCGCGCCACTACAGCTATCTGAAGATTTCGGAAGGCTGCAACCACCGTTGCTCGTTCTGCATCATCCCGTCGTTGCGCGGCGACCTGGTCAGCCGCCGCCCCGACGCGATCCTGCGCGAGGCCGAAAAGCTCGTCGAAGCGGGCACCAAGGAACTGCTGGTCATCAGCCAGGACACCTCGGCCTATGGCGTCGACCTGCGCCACGCCAGCTGGCCGGTGAAGTCCGGCGGCCCGATGTCACGCAGCGAGGCCCGCGAGGTCCGCGCGCACATGACCGATCTGTCACGCGAACTCGGCAAGATCGCCCCCTGGGTGCGCCTCCACTACGTCTACCCCTATCCGCACGTCGATCACGTCATCCCGCTGATGGCGGAGGGTCTCGTGCTGCCCTATCTCGACATCCCGTTCCAGCATGCCGCGCCCTCGGTGCTGCGCCGGATGAAGCGCCCCGGCAACGACGCCAAGGTGCTCCAGCGCATCCACAAATGGCGCGAGATCGCGCCCGACATCACGATCCGCTCGACCTTCGTCGTCGGCTTCCCCGGCGAGACCGAGGAGGATTTCCAATATCTGCTCGACTGGCTCGACGAAGCGCAGCTCGACCGGGTCGGCGCGTTCCGCTTCGAACCCGTCGAGGGCGCCGCGGCCAACGCGCTGCCCGACCATGTGCCCGAAGAGCTCAAGGAAGAGCGCTACGCCCGGATCATGGAAAAGACCGCGGCGATCTCCGCGGCGAAGTTGCAGGCGAAGATCGGCCGCACGCTCGACGTGATCATCGATGCGGTCGACGAAGAAGGCGCAACCGGCCGTTCCAAGGCCGATGCGCCCGAGATTGACGGCGAAGTCTTCCTGCGCGACGCCGGCCATCTGACGGTCGGCGATATCATACCGGTTACGATCGAGGACGCCGACGACCACGATCTCTACGGCGTCCCGGTCTAAGCTATAGACCGTACAGGCCGCTCTCCCGCGCAAGCGGGAGAGCGGCTAGCTCAGACGACGCTGCGCCCGGTGAACAGCTTGATCAGCACGACGACGACGGCGATCACCAGCAGGATATGGATGAGCCCGCCCGCGACATGGAAGGCGAACCCGGCCAGCCAGAGGATCAGCAGGATGACGGCGATGGTATACAGCATGGTTCTAGTCCCCTCGGAAGTGACGGGCTCCCGGCCCCGCAATGAAACGTCGCTCTATTGATCCATGTTCCGTCAACATTTCTGCCATAGTCTAACCCGTTCTACTGCCGCGTAATTAAAATCGCGGCGTTGCACCGACGACCCGGTTCTGCTTCGTTGTGGCGATGTTGACCCGCTTTCTCGCCGTCGCCGCGCTGCTGCCGGCTCCCGCCATCGCCCAATCGCTCACCCCCGCCGAGACCGCGCAGATCGACACGCTCGTCGCCGGCGCGCTCGGCGATACCGGCGTGCCTTCCGCCTCGATCGCGGTGGTTCGCGGCGGGCGGATCGTGTTCGCCAAGGCGTACGGCAAACCCTCCGAAGCGATCGCCAAGGCGGACCCGAAGCTCCCCTACCAGATCGCCTCGATCTCCAAGCAGTTCACCGCCGCCGCGCTCCTGCTGCTCGAGGACAAGGGCAAGCTGAGCCTTGACGACACCGTCGCGAAGTACATCCCCGGCATCACCGGCGGCGACCGCATCACGATCCGCCAATTGCTCAGCCACACCTCGGGGCTGCAGGATTACTGGCCGCAGGATTACAGCTTCGCCGCGATGGCCAAGCCCGTCACGCCGCAGCAGATCGTCGACCGCTGGGCAAAGAAACCGCTCGATTTCGCACCCGGCACGCAGTGGCAATATTCGAACACGGGCTATGTCGTCGCCGGGATGATCGTCGAGAAGGTCTCGGGGCAACCGCTGCTCAACTTCCTCCAGCAGCGCATCTTCAAGCCGCTCGATATCCGCGCGCTCGACCAGGACAAGGCGATCGGCAAGGCGTTCCCGCAAGGCTATGGCCGGTTCGCGCTCGGCCCCGTCCGCGCCGAGACGCCAAGCGCGGACGGCTGGCTCTACGCCGCCGGCGAACTCTCGATGAGCGCCGAAGACCTCGCCAAATGGGACGTCGCCCGCCTCACCCGCACCACGCTGCCCGCCGACGACTGGGCCGCGCAGGAAACCCCCGTCAAGCTCGCCGACGGATCGAGCAACGGCTACGGCCTCGGCGTTTTCACCGGCAGCGCGGACGGCCGTCGGTATGTCGAGCATAGCGGCGAGGCGGTCGGCTTCCTGTCCGAGAACATCGTCTACCCCGACGACAAGGCCGCGATCGTCGTCCTCACCAACAGCTGGTTCAGCGACGCGGTCGGCCGCATCTCCGGCGGCATCGTCAAGATTGTCCTGCCCCCCGCGCCCGCCAATGCAGAAGACACCGCCGCGCTCGCCCGCGCGCGCACCGTCTACGACCAGCTCCGCACCGGCACGCTCGACCGCAAGGGGCTGACCGAAGACGCCAATTACTACTTCAAGCCGGTCGCGCTCGCCGACTACAAGACCAGCCTCGGCGCGCTGGGCGAGCCCACCGCATTCGTGCAAACCGGCAAGACCCGCTTGCGCGGCGGCTTCGTCAACCGCACCTATCGGATAACCTATCCCGACCGCTCGCTCTCGCTCAGCACCTATGCCGAGCCCGGCGCGAACGGCCGGTACGAACAGTTTTTGGTGGCACCCGCTTCATGACCGACTTCGCTTCGATGCTCCTGCCCGACCGCGGCCAGCCCGCGCGGACCATCCACGTCGTCCATCCCGACGCCTACGACGCCTGGCTCGGCACGCAGCCGCAGCGCGTCCGCACGACCGTCGCCGCACACCGCCTGACCGGAAAAGCGGGCGACCGCGCCGTCCTCCCCGGCGACAGCGCCGAAGACTGGTCGATGCTGCTGGTCTGCAACGAAGCGCTGACGTCGCCGTGGCGGATCGCCTCGCTCGGCGCGTCGCTGCCCGCGGGCACTTATCGCCTCGCCGACGGCCCGGTCGGCGCCGCCGGGCTCGGCTGGATGCTCGCCCAGCACCAGTTCACGCGCTACGTGAAGCCCGATCCGATCGGCGCACGCATCCTGCTGACCGCCGACGCCGCACCGATCGACGAGACCGTGCGCCTCGCCGAGGCCACGGCTATGGTCCGCGATCTGGTCAACACCGGCGCCTCCGACATGGGCCCCGCCGACCTCGAAGCCGCCGCCGAGACGCTCGCGAAACGGCACGGCGCGACCGTCACGGTCACGCGCGGCGACGCGCTCGCGACCGGCTACCCGATGATCCACGCGGTCGGCCAGGCCGCCGCCAAGGACCGCGCGCCGCGACTGATCGAGCTCGAATGGGGCGACCCCGCGCACCCGCGCATCGCGCTGGTCGGCAAGGGCGTCACCTTCGACACCGGCGGGCTCGACATCAAGCCGTCCGCGGGCATGCGGCTGATGAAGAAGGACATGGGCGGCGCCGCGCACGCGCTCGCGCTGGCGAGTCTCGTGATGGCGGCCAAGCTCCCCGTCCGCCTCCACCTCCTGATCCCCGCGGTCGAAAACGCGATCGCGGGCAACGCCTTCCGCCCCGGCGACGTGCTGGCCACGCGCCAAGGCCTGACGGTCGAAAACACCAACACCGATGCGGAGGGCCGCCTCGTCCTCGGCGACGCGCTCACCAAGGCAGGCGAGAGCAACCCCACGCTGATCCTCGACTTCGCCACGCTCACCGGCGCGGCGCGCGTCGCGCTGGGTCCAGACCTCCCGCCGCTGTTCACCGACAACGAAGCGCTCGCCGCCGACCTGCTCGCGGCCGGGATAGCGGAGACAGACCCGATGTGGCGCCTGCCGCTCTGGAACGCCTATGACGAGATGCTGCGCTCGGACGTCGCGGACATGGTCAACGCCCCCGATGGCGGCTTTGCCGGCGCGGTCACGGCCGCGCTGTTCCTCCGCCGGTTCGTGCCCAAGGGTACGACGTGGGCGCATCTCGACGTGTTCGCCTGGCGTCCATCGGCGAAACCCGGTCGGCCAAAAGGCGGTGAGGCCTATGCCTTGCGTGCCACCTTGGCGATGCTGGCGAAGCGGTTTGGCTAGCCGGTTCCCCCGCTGAGGCCGGGGCCCAGGATTGCGGGCGCTGTCCTGTCAGATCCTGGGCCCCCGCCTCCGCGGGGGAACACGCTACTGTAGTGAGCGTCTCGGCGAAGTCGCCAGGCCTTACCCCGTCGCGAACTGCCCGAACGGCAACAGCTTGTCCGCCAGCGCCTTGGTCGCATTCGCATCACCCGCGCGCAGCGGCACGAGCACCGCCGCCGCCGCCCGGCGGACGAACCCGTCGATAGCCGTCGGCGCCGGCGCCTTGCTCGCCGTCTCGACCAGCGCGCGTCCCCGCGCATCGTTCGGATCGAGCTCCAGCCGCAACAACCCCGCCAGCCCCGCGAACATCGCGCGATTACCGCCGAGCGCCACCGATCTGTCGAGCGCCTCGAACCCGGCCGCCTTCTGCGCCCCCGCGACAGCCCGCCCAACGAACCGCCCAAGCTTGGCGATCACCCCCACATGCCATGCGCCCAGCGCCGCCTGCACCTCGGCATTGCGCGGATACCGCGTGACCAGCGCCTCATATTGTTTGCGCGCGGCGATCGCCTGCCCGCGATTGCCGAGCAGCTTGGCGCGATAGCCGTTCGCCATCGCCTGCATGATCGCCGCCTCTTGGTCGCCCGGCGAACGACTGAGCGCCTGTCCCGCAACCGCGGCCGCCTTGTCGATCCGCGCCAGCGCCATCCCGCGGTCGCGATCGACGAACCCTGCCTGGGTCAGCAGTTCGCGCGGCGTCTCCGCGCTGGCGGGGATCGCCGCCACCACCGCGCAGACTGCGATCGAGGCACCGACGCACCCGCGAAACCACTTGGCCATATCAATCCCCGCCCGAATTACAGCGTCACGCCGCTCAACGAATCACACATTAGTCATAAGAGCATAATGTTTATCGCGACTTAACGCTGTTCGACGCAAGCCTTCACAGCGAAGCCGCGGCCTCGATGATCGGCACGAACTTGGCCGCGGTCAGGCTCGCACCACCGACCAGCGCCCCGTCGACATTCGGCGTATCGAGGATCGAGGCCGCATTCGCGCCCGTGACCGAGCCGCCGTACAGGATCCGCACCCCGGCAGCCTTGTCGCCAATCAGCATCCGCAATTTCGCGCGGGCGATCGCATGGATCGCGGCGATCTCCTCCAGAGTCGGCGTGCGCCCGGTGCCGATCGCCCAGCGGGGCTCATAGGCCAGCGTGAACCAGCTGCCGTCCGCATTGTCCGGCACCGACTTCTCGATCTGCGCCTGCACGACGCGCTCGGCCCGGTCCGCATCGCGCTCGGCCTCGGTCTCGCCGCAGCACAGGATGACGTTCAGCCCCTGCTTGTGCGCCGCCGCCGCCTTCGCCCAGGCGTCGTGGCTGGTCTCGTGCTGGTCCGACCGGCGTTCCGAATGCCCGACGATCGTGAACGACGCGCCGACTTCCTTGACCATCGATGCCGACACGCACCCGGTATGCGCGCCCGACTCCGCCTCGTGAACATCCTCGGCGCCGATCGCGAGGGTCGGCACCCGCTCGGACGCCGCCGCGATCAGCGTGAACGGCACCGCGACCGACACGTCGATCTCGGGCGCAGCGCTTGCCGCCGCGGCGATCGCATCGAGTTCGACGAGCATCGCCCGCGACCCGTTCATCTTCCAGTTTCCTGCTACAAGCTTGCGACGCATCACTATCTCCCGGATATTTCGCCCAGCGATAGCGCCGCACCCGCCGCGCACAAGTCCGCAACGTTCCCTACACGTCCGCACGCCCTTTGCAGCGCCCGACTTGAAGAGCCGCCCGCGCGCCCGTAAAGCAACGCCGTTCCCATCCCTGTCGATCGGCTGTCCATGCTCGCTTTCTTCCGCCGCCTTACCCATTCGAAGGTCGGCGTGATCATCACCTTCCTCGTACTCGGCGTGATCGCGCTCGCCTTCGCGGCGGGTGACGTCACGGGGCTGAGTTCGATGACCGGTGGCGCAGGGATCACCGGCGGCGACGTGGCCACGGTCGGCAAGGCCGAGGTCAGCGCGAACGAGCTCAAGACGCAGGCGCAGACCCAGCTCGAAGGCTTTCGCCAGCAGCAGCCGACGCTCGACATGGCGACCTTCGTCAACCAGGGCGGTTTCGAGGGCACGCTCGACCGGATCATCTCCAGCATGGCGCTCGAACAATTCGGCCGTGCGCAGGGCATGGTCGTCAGCAAGCGCTCGGTCGACGGCCAGATCGCCAGCATCCCCGCGTTGCAGGGGCCGACCGGCAAGTTCGACGAGAATCTTTATCGGCAGGTGCTCGCGCAGCGCAAGCTGACCGACGCGCAGATCCGCAGCGACATCGTCCGCGATACCTTCGCGCAGCAGCTGACGATCCCGAGCACCGGCGCCACGCAGGTGTCGAGCCAGCTCGCGCTCCCCTACGCCTCGCTCCTGCTCGAGAAGCGCACTGGCACGATCGGCTTCATCCCCGCCGCCGTCGTCCCCGCCGGTGCCGCGCCGAGCGATGCGGATCTCAACACCTTCTACACGCGCAATATCGCGCGCTACACCGTGCCCGAGCGCCGGATCGTCCGCTACGCCGTCGTCTCGCCCGACCAGGTCAAGACTCAGGCCGCCGCGACCGACGCGGAGATCGCCAAGACCTATCAGCAGGACCGCGCACGCTATGCGGCCACTGAAAAGCGCACGATCACGCAGGTCGTCGTCGCTGATCAGGCCGGCGCCACCGCGCTCGCCGCCAAGGTGAAGGCGGGCACCAGCCTCGCCGATGCCGCACGCGCCGCAGGCCTCGAAGCCTCGACCCAGGTGGGCGTCGAGAAGGCAGCCTATGCCGGCACCGCATCCGCGCAAGTCGCCGATGCCGTGTTCGCCGCCGCAAGCGGCGCGGTGATCGGCCCGGTCCGCACGCAGCTCGGCTGGACCGTCGCCAAGGTCGACAAGATCGAGAACGTCGCCGGTCGCTCGCTCGACCAGGTCCGCGGCGAGATTGCCGCCGCACTCGGGATCCAGAAGGCCGCCGCCGCGCTGTCCGACATCCACGACAAGATCGACGATTCGCTCTCGAAGAACGCGACGTTCGACGAAGTGATCGCCGACCAGAAGCTCAAGCCCGTCACCACGCCTGCGCTGATCGCCAGCGGCCTCAATCCGGACGACGCGACCAGCAAGCCCGATCCCGCGATCGCGCCACTCGTCGCCGCCGCGTTCCAGGCCGCCGATGGCGATGGCCCGCAGCTGGTCCAGCTCGGCACCGATGGCGGCTTCGCGGTCGTCGCGCTCGGCCGTGTCGTCCCCGCCACGCCGCGCCCGCTGGCACAGGTTCGCGCCGCCGTGCTCCGCGACGTGACCGCTGATCGCTCGCGTCAGGCTGCGCGGAAAGTCGCCGCCGACGTGCTCGCGCGCATCAACAAGGGCATGACGATCCAGCAGTCGCTCGCGCAGACCAAGCTGCCGATCCCCGCCGCTCGCCCGCTGACCGCGTCGCGCGCGCAGATCGCCGCCGATCCGCGTGGTGCGCCGCCCGCGCTCGCGCTGATGTTCAGCATGGCGCCGAACACCGCCAAGACGCTCGCCGCGCCCGACGACAGCGGCTGGTTCGTCATCAAGCTCGACAGCATCGCCAGCGGCAACGCAGCGGGCAACGACGCGGCGATCAAGGCCGCGCGCGCCAATATCGGCCGTTCGGTCGGTCGCGAATATGTCGAGCAGTTCGCCAAGGCGGTCCGCGCCGACGTCGGCGTAAAGACCAACGTGGCCTCGCTCGCGCGCGTCCGTGCCGACCTGCTCGGCCAGGGCGGCACCGGGAACTGATCGTATGAGCGCGCGGGAAGCTTTGGCCGAGGGGCGCCCCGCGCTCGTCTGGCGTCGTCAGGTCGCAGACACCGAAACGCCGGTCGCCGCCGCGCTGAAGCTCATCGAGCCGGGGCGTGGCGACTTCCTGCTCGAATCGGTCGAGGGCGGCGAGACGCGCGGCCGCCACAGCCTGATCGGCCTCGCGCCCGACCTGCTGTTCCGCGCGCACGGCCAGAGCGCCGAGATCAACCGCCAGTGGGCGACCGACCGCGAGACGTTCGAGCCCTGCGGCGTGCCGACGCTCGACGCGTTGCGCGCGCTGGTCGCCGAATGCCGTGCGGACGTTCCCGCCGAGCTCCCCCGCGCGCTCGCCTGCCTCGTCGGCTATTTCGGCTATGAGACGATCGGCCTGGTCGAGACTCTGCCGCAACCCCCGGCCGACGCGCTTGGCCTACCCGACATGATCTTCGTGCGGCCGACCGTGATACTCGTGTTCGATCGCCTGACTGACGCACTGTACCTCGTCGCGCCTGCCTGGCCCGATCCCGCGCGCGATGCCGATTCGATCGTGGCCGACGCCGAGGAGCGGCTCGACGCGGTCGCGGCCAAGCTCGCCAGCACGCCCGTCCCTGCGCCGATCCGCTCCGACGTCGCCGAGCCCGTCTACACGCCCGCGCTGCCCGAGGGCCGCTACGGCGAGATGGTGGCGACCGCGAAGGACTATATCCTCGCCGGCGACATCTTCCAGGTCGTGCTCGCGCAGCGGTTCAGCACGCCGTTCGCGCTGCCGCCGTTCGAGCTCTATCGCTCGCTGCGCCGGATCAATCCGTCGCCGTTCCTCTATCATCTCGACCTGCCCGGCTTCGCGCTGATCGGCTCGAGCCCCGAAATCCTCGTCCGCGTCCGCGACGACGAAGTCACGATCCGCCCGATCGCGGGCACGCGCCCGCGCGGCAAGACCGCCGCCGAAGACGACGCGAACCGCATCAGCCTGCTCGCGGACCCGAAGGAACGCGCGGAGCATCTGATGCTGCTCGATCTCGGCCGCAACGATGTCGGCCGCGCCGCGTCGCCGGGGTCGGTGCGCGTCACCGACAGCTACGGCGTCGAATTCTACAGCCACGTGATGCACATCGTGTCGAACGTCGTCGGCACGCTCTCGCCCGCCAAGGACGCGCTCGACGCGCTGTTCGCGGGGTTTCCCGCAGGCACTGTCAGCGGCGCACCAAAGGTCCGCGCGTGCCAGGTCATCGCCGAACTCGAACCCGAACGCCGCGGCGCCTATGCGGGCGGCGTCGGCTATTTCTCGCCCGACGGATCGATGGACTCGTGCATCGTGCTACGCACCGCGGTGGTCAAGGACGGCACGATTCACGTCCAGGCCGGCGCCGGCATCGTCGCCGACAGCATCCCCGAATACGAACAACGCGAATGCGAGGCCAAGGCCGGCGCGATCCTAGCAGCGGCCCGCGAGGCGGTCAGCCGCGCAAAAGAGCCAAGTTTCGGTCAGTAGCCCAAACCACCCACCGTCATCCTGACGAAAGTCAGCACCCAGAGTCACAAGGACCACCCTCGCGGCTCTGGGTCCTGACTTCCGTCAGGATGACGAGAGAGGCGAAATCACGGCGTGGTCGTCGTCTCGCTGCTCGGCGCCCGACGCTCAGCCGCATACGCATTGTTACGCGCCAGGAAACAGCCCGACTGGCCACCCGTGCCGACCGCCGAACACGTATCCGGCAACCCGCCCGCGACTCGCCCAAGCTGGTCCATCGACGCCGCGCGGTTGACCCAGCTCTGGTTCTGCGCGGCGATCGGCTTGTCCTCGCGCAGTGCCTTGGGGATCCGGTAAGGCTGGTCGAGCGTCGAACACACCACCACTTCGCCGCTCGTCGACGGCGGGCACTTCTGGTCCCCGGTCAGCGTGACGCTGCGGATCCGCTGCGGCGGCGAGGCGACCTGGGCATCCTGCGCGGACGCCATGGCGGGAAGCGCGATCAGTGCGGCAAGGACGACGGTACGAAACATGGGGGAAGGCTCCTTTGAAGGGATAACGTCCGTCACACAGCATTGCTCCGCACTGAATGAAGGTCGCCCGCCTACCGCACATAGCGACGCTTGGCGTCATCGGCGACCGCCCACCGGCACTTTGCGGCACGCCGCCGCCGCGCGCCTTGCATGGCCCCGCGCTTCGGCTATGGCGGCGCCATGATCCTCGTCGTCGACAATTACGACAGCTTCACCTGGAACCTCGTCCATTATCTGATGGAGCTGGGCGTCGAGGTGGAAGTCGTCCGCAACGACGCGATCTCCGCCGGGCAAGCCTTGTCGTCGGGCGCGGACGCGTTCCTCATCTCCCCCGGCCCCTGCACGCCGACCGAGGCGGGGGTCAGCCTCGATCTCGTCGCCGCCTGCGCGGACGCGGCCAAGCCGCTGCTCGGCGTCTGCCTCGGCCATCAGGCGATCGGCCAGCATTTCGGCGGCAAGGTCGAGCGCGGTGGGCTGATGCACGGCAAGACCTCGCCCGTCCTCCACGATGATACCGGGCTCTACGCCGGACTCCCTTCGCCGTTCATAGCGACGCGCTACCACTCGCTGATCGTCAACGACGTGCCGGACAAGCTGGTGGTCAACGCGACCGCGCAGGACGGCACCGTCATGGGCTTCCGCCACGCCACGCTGCCGATCCACGGCGTCCAGTTCCACCCCGAAAGCATCGCCACCGAACACGGCCATGCGATGCTGGCGAACTTCCTGAAGATGGCCGACATCCCGGTAAAGCCGCGCGACGGGTTGCAGCTGTGAGCACCACCACGCTCCTCCCCGACCCGTCATCCCCCCTCTCCCGCGAGTCCGCCCGCGAAGCGTTCGCCGACATCCTCGACGCACGCGCGGGCGAAGACGCCATCGCGACCTTCCTGATCGATCTGTCGGCCCGCGGCGAGACCAGCATCGAGATCGCCGAAGCCGCCCGCGCCCTGCGCAACCGGATGATCCCGATCGACGCCCCCGCCGGCGCGGTCGACGTCTGCGGCACCGGCGGTGACGGCCATCACACGCTCAACGTCTCGACCGCGGTCGCGCTCGTCGTCGCGGCGTGCGGCGTCCCCGTCGCCAAGCACGGCAACCGCGCCGCCTCGAGCAAGGCCGGCGCCGCCGACACGCTCGAAGTGCTCGGCCTGGACATGGACCGCGCCGGCGCCACTGCCGAGGCGAGCCTCAACGACATCGGCATCGCCTTCCTGTTCGCCGCCAACCACCACCCGGCGATGAAGCGCATCACCCCGATCCGCCAGCGCATCGGCAAGCGCACGATATTCAACCTGATGGGCCCGCTCGCCAACCCGGCGGGCACCACCCGCCAGCTGATCGGCATCGCCCGCCCCGATTACGTCGCGCTCTACGCCGACGCGCTCGAACAGCTCGGCACGCAGGCGGCCTTGGTCGTCTCGGGCGAAGAAGGCCTCGACGAACTCTCGGGCGCCGGCCCCAGCATCGTCGCCTCGGTCGGCGGCGTCGCGCTCCCCGCGCGCGTAACCCCCGAAGACGCCGGCCTCACCGCCCACGCCATCACCGACATCCGTGGCGGCGACGCGCATCACAACGCCGACGCGCTCCGCCGCCTGCTCAAGGGCGAAACCGGCGCATACCGCGACGCCGTCCTGCTCAACGCCGCCGCCGCCTTGATGGTCGCCGGCACCGTCCCCACCCTTGAGGGCGGCGTCGCGAAAGCCGCCACCGCCCTCGACACCGGCAGCGCCGACGCGCTGCTCGCCCGCTGGATCGCCTACTGACATGACCATGCTCGACCGTATCCTCGAGACCAAGCGCGCCGAAGTCGCCGCGCGCAAGGCCACCACCTCGCTCGCCGACATCGACGCCGGGATCGCCCGCATGTCCAAACCACGCGGCTTCCGCGCGGCTCTTGACGCCAAGCCCGGCTACGCGCTGGTCGCCGAGGTCAAGAAGGCCAGCCCCTCGAAGGGCCTGATCCGCGCCGACTTCGATCCGGTCGCGCATGCCCGCGCCTATGAAGCCGGCGGTGCCGCGTGCCTGTCCGTGCTGACCGACGAAAAATGGTTCCAGGGCGCCGACGCGTATCTGACCGCGGCCCGAGACGCCGTTTCGATCCCTGTCCTGCGCAAGGACTTCATGGTCGACCCGTGGCAGTCAACCGAGGCGCGCGCGATTGGCGCGGACTGCATCCTGATCATCGTCGCCGCGCTCGACGACGTGCAGATGGCCGAGATCGAGGCGTCCGCGCTCGACTGCGGCATGGACGTGCTGGTCGAGGTCCATGACGCGCACGAAATGGAGCGCGCACTGAAACTCAAGTCGCGGCTGATCGGCGTGAATAACCGAAACCTGCACGACTTCACCGTCGACTTCAACCGAACCTACGAACTCGTCAGCCACGCGCCCAAGGACTGCACGTTCGTCGCCGAAAGCGGCCTGACGACTCGCGCCGAACTCGACGCGATGGCCGAGCACGACATCCGCTGCTTCCTGATCGGCGAAGCGCTGATGCGCCAGGACGACGTCGAAGCCGCCACCCGCGCGCTCGTCGGATGAGCGGCCTCACGCACATCGACGAAGCCGGCGCGGCAAGGATGGTCGACGTCGGCGGCAAGGCCGTCACCGCGCGCGAGGCGGTCGCCTCCGGCCGGATCACCATGTCCGCCGAGGCTGCCGCCGCGATCGGCGAAGGCACTGCGAAGAAAGGCGACGTCCTCGCCGTCGCGCGTGTCGCCGGGATCATGGCGGCCAAGCGCACCAGCGACCTGATCCCGCTCTGCCATCCCCTACCGCTCACCAAGGTCGAGATCGACCTGGCCGTCGACGCGACCGGCGTCACCGCCACCGCCACCGCCTCGACCGAAGGCAAGACCGGCGTCGAGATGGAAGCGCTCACCGCCGCGACGGTAACGCTGCTGACGATCTACGACATGGCCAAAGCGATCGACAAGACGATGGTCCTCTCCGACATCCGCGTCCGCGCGAAATCCGGCGGCAAATCCGGCAACTGGACCGCCTGACAAACCCCTCTCCCCAAAGGGGAGAGGGAAAGACGCCAAAGGCGTCGAGGGTGTGGGCACGCGCGCACCGCCAGCTCCAATCAATCGTTTATCGCCCATTCGTGATCCTCGACGATCGTCGACTCCACCGGCCGCCCCGCCGCATCCAGCGACGAGTCGTACCGAAACCGTTGCTCGATCAGCCGACACGTCAGCGCATCGAGTTCCCGGCTCCCGCTAGACCCGGTAACCCGGCACCGCGTCACGCGCCCATCCGTCCCGACCACATACCGCACCGACACCCGCCCGCGAATCCCCGTTTCCGCCGCCTCGCGCGGGTAGTCCGAATCCTTCAGCCGCCCCTTGCGCCACCGCGGCGGCGTCTCCTCGCCACCCCCACCGTCGCCATCGCCAAACCCACCGCTGCCGGTGCCGTTGCCGATCCCGCCACTCCCGGTCCCCGGCCCGCGCACGTCCGACGCGCCAGCCGTCGCCTGCGCGCCGAGCCCGGCCTTCTCCGCCACCACGACCGGCGGCGGCACCACGATCGGGACGACCGGCGGCGGCGCCACGACCTCGGTCGCTTTCGACTTGAGATTGGGCGGCGATGCAGCCCCCTCCGGCTTACGGCTAAGCGAAGGCCGCGGCTTGACCTTCTCGACGGGCAGCGGAGGCGGTGGCGGCGCCACCCCAAATACCTTCAACGCCTCCCCAACCGCCGCCGGCATCGGCACGACCAGCCCGTTGAGAAGCGCATAGCCAAGCACCCCCGGCAACACGACCGCCCCGATCGCCGCGCCGATCCTGTCTCTCGTCCGTGGCTGCGTCGCGGTCATGTTGTTGATCTGGTGCGTCATTGCGGGCGAGAAAAGCCCCTCCCCGCATGAACGCACGCTGGCCGACGCCCCCGCGAACACCACCCCGGCGAAGGCCGGGGCCCAGTTGGGAAAGCCCAAGTGATAACCAGCGACACCGGCCCAACCCTGTTTCCCCGCGAAGGCGGGGACCCAGACTGGGCTCCCGCCTTCGCGGGAGAACAAGGAAGCAGGTGCCGACCTCGAATAGACCGGAACACCGCCGCTTCACCCCAACAACACCTGTCCTACACGCCAAACCGATGGCACAGCACGGAACATACCGACCCACCCCCGCGCTTCCCATACGACACCCCGCCAAACGACGACCCGCCAAACACCTCCCAGCGTCTGCACTTCCTGAACTTCACTTTTCCGAACCGCCCGAAAACAGAGCCTTACGCATGACCCTAGTCCCCGTCGCCGAAGCCCAGACCCGCCTCTTCGCCATGGCCCCCCGCGTCGGCCATGAGACCGTCGCCTTGCGCGACGCCGCCGGCCGCTGGGCCGCCGAGGACATCCTCGCCCGCCGCACCCAGCCCGCCGCCGACCTCTCGGCAATGGACGGCTACGCGATCCGGTTCGCCGACCTGCCCGGCCCCTGGACCGTCATCGGCGAGAGCGCCGCCGGCCGCCCGTTCGCCGGCACCGTCGCTACAGGCGAGGCCACCCGCATCTTCACCGGCGCCGCCATGCCCGAGGGCGCCGACACCGTCATGGTCCAGGAAGAAGCCGAGCGAGACGGCGCCACGCTGATCCTCGCCGGCGAAGGCCCACCGACGCTGGGCCGCAACACGCGCCGCAAGGGCCTCGACTTCTCGACCGGCACCCGGCTGATCGCCGCCGGCGAACGCCTCAGTCCCGCGCGCATCGCGGTCACCGCAACCGGCGGGCATGGCAGCCTCACCGTCAATCGCCGCGTCCGCGTCGCCGTCGCCGCCACGGGCGACGAACTCGTCCCCCCCGGCTCGACCACCGATGGCGTCGCGCTCCCTGAATCGAACGGCATCATGCTCGCCGCGATGCTTGCCGACATGCCCGTCGACGTCATCGACCTCGGCATCCTCCCCGACACTCTCGACGTCCTGCGCGACGCCTTCGCGAGCGTTCAGGCCGACCTGCTCGTCACCACCGGCGGCGCGTCGGTCGGCGATCACGACCTTGTCCGCCCGGCGATCGAAGCCGCCGGCGGGACAATCGATTTCTGGCGGATCGCGCTGCGCCCCGGCAAGCCGATGATGGCCGGGCGCATCGGTGACATGATGGTGCTGGGCCTGCCCGGCAACCCGGTCTCCGCGTTCGTCACTGCCACGTTGTTCGTAAAGCCCGTCGTCGCGCACATGGCCGGCGCGCGCGATCCGCTTCCCCAATCGACGCACGCACTGCTCGGGGAGGACCTTCCCGCAAACAACGCGCGCACGGACTATCTCCGCGCCGAACTCCGCGACGGCAAGGCCTATGCCTCGACGATCCAGGACAGCTCGATGCTGCTCATGCTCGCGCGCTCGACCTGCCTGATCGTCCGCCCCGGCAGCGCCCCGGCCGCACGCCAGGGCGAATCGGCGGAAATCCTCGTAATTGCGTGATACGAGCGCTTGACGGCGTTAAGGATGTTCCATAGAAGTTCCCAGTCTGTTCCGGACGGAGAACCGCCATGCTCACGCGCAAGCAGCACGAACTCGTCTGCTTCATCAACGATCGCCTCAACGAAACCGGCGTCTCGCCGTCGTTCGAGGAGATGAAGGACGCACTCGATCTGAAATCGAAGTCGGGCGTCCATCGTCTGATCAGCGCGCTCGAGGAGCGCAACTTCATCCGCCGCCTGCCGAACCGCGCACGCGCACTCGAAGTGCTGCGCATGCCCGAGCGCGCGGAAAAAAAGGCGCCGTCAAAGGCATCGACCGTGAAGTCCGCGCCCGTCGCCGTACCGCAGCCCGCGAACGACGTCGTCGAGATCCCACTTCACGGCCGGATTGCCGCGGGCGTTCCGATCGAGGCGTTCGAGGGTAGCACGATGCTCGCCGTCCCTGCCGCGCTGCTCGGCACCGGCGAACATTACGCACTCGAAGTCTCGGGTGATTCGATGGTCGAAGCGGGCATCCTGGACGGCGACTACGCGCTGATCCGCCGCACCGAGACCGCGCGGGACGGCGAGATCGTCGTCGCGCTGATCGAGGACAGCGAAGCCACGCTCAAATATTTTCGGCGCGAGGGCGCCATGGTTCGCCTCGACCCCGCAAACCGCGCGTACGACCCGCAACGCTACGCGCCCGCGCAGGTCCGCGTGCAGGGTAAGCTCTCCGGCATCCTGCGCCGCTACGATTGAATTATTCGCACCGGCCCTGCGTCATCGCGACGCAGAGCCGGTCCGCGGGGCAACCGGAAATCGGCTTGCGCGAAGGCGCAAAGTTGCGAAGATGGTGCCGAGCGATCTGTGTCGACCTGACGTCACGGGCGATCGAGACATCGGCGTCGACGTCTCGGTATGACCGCCCCGACCGTACCACTTAGCGCTGCGCCTTTGCGTGGTTATCCTGATAAAAGCGAGCGCGGTGAGCGCGAGACACCCACCGATCGTCGTGCGATCGGATTTGGCGCGATCCGAACGAATGCACGGTGCGGGCAAGCACAGGTGGATCGCGCCAAGGGTGGCGGTCGCCGGCGTTCAGGATCGTCACGACCGTCCCCGTCCGCAAGGTTAGCGCAACACCGCCCGTCCGCCGAAGGACGCGGCGATCCAGTTTCAACCACCGTGGCACGCAGCGTTTCGGCAGACCGCGTTCGCTGACGACGATGTCGGCGGTGTGGCACGCGGCGATGAACGCTGCGATCGGTACCATGTAGGCGCTGCGTGTCGCCAAGATCCTCCATCTCCGTCGCCGTGCAACGATATCGGTGACGCACAGATCGCGGCTGCACCGCGCATCGGGCTGATCCGCGAGCAGGAGCGGTTCGCCATCAACCCCGCCATTCTCGGCTAACATGTCGCGCGTATAGTCCCCCGCCCGGTCGCGTAGCATTGCCAGCCCCGCCGCCGTCCGAACCGCGACATGGCGCCCGTCGCCCGTGACGAGAACGTCCGGTGGCGGAGTCATGAGCGCCCAGATCGCACCGGCAGCCAGCGGAATCAGCCCGAGCCGTCGCCACCGCGTCCGCCACAGCGCGATCCAGATGCCGCCGACGATCATCAGCGCAAACGCGGCCGTCGACATCCCGGGCAAGGACCGCACCGCGCCGGGCGCGCTGGCAACGATATGCGCTAACCACAGTAGCGCATCGAGCGAGCGCTGCACCAACCACCAGATCGGCGCACCAACGCCAACTGCATCGAGCAGCAACGCCAACGCCTCCAGCGGCATCACGACGAACGTCGTCAGCGGGATCGCGACGATGTTGGCAAACGCGCCGTACACCCCGGCCTTGTGGAAATGATACACCGCGATCGGCATCAGCGCGACTTCGACTAGCAATCCCGTCAGCAGCAGGGACGCAACCGCACGCGCGAGTTTGCGCCCGCGTCCTTCGTCATGCGGACCTAGGACCACGCGGATCACCGGATGTTCGTGCAAGGCCATGATGGCGGTGATCGCCGCGAACGAGAGCTGGAAGCTCGGTCCCGCCGCTGATTCAGGCAGGACCAGCATGACGCACGCTGCCCCCGCGGCGACCAGTCGCAGGGTCATCGCCTCGCGGCCCATCGCCAGCGCCGCCAGCACGAGCAGCGCGGCCACGCACGATCGGATCGTCGGGACCTGGCTGCCGGTCATACTGTAATAGGAGTTGGGAACCTCTTAACCCCTCCCAGCCCACAGAGGGTGTATGACGTTACCGGCAACCATTTACGCGCGTTTCTCCAATGCGGATCAGGCGCAGGGCAACAGCAAGGCCCGACAGCTTACTCTATGCCGCGATATGCTTGAGCGGCATGGTTGGGAAGGCAGTCCGGATCGAGAGCTTATAGACGAGGGTGTGTCCGCCTATAGCGGCGCAAACCGCGCGTCTGGCGGCCTCCTCCACACGTTCGAGCAGGAGGCTCTGGCAGGCCGTTACAAGAACGGCCATGTCCTCGTCGTCGAGAACTTAGATCGTATCAGCCGCCAGGGCTACGATGCTGTCCTGCCTTTCCTCCAGCAGCTAACGAGCCAGGGCGTGACCGTCGCGACCGTCGATGGTGATCGGGTTTATCCCGCTTACGAACGCGTCACGATGGCCAGTGTCATCGAAGCCGTCGTAAAGTCGGAATTGAGCCGCGAGGAAAGCGAGAAGAAGAGCAGGCGCTTAAAAGCTGCCCAGAACAAACGGGTTAGCGATGCCCAAGCCAACGCCGGTCAGCACATCAGTTCCACAGCTACTGTTCCGGCCTGGATCGATACTAGGCGCATCAGCAAAACGTCGGAGCGCCCGATCTACCGCATGTCGCTCAACGCGGCTCGCGTTGCGGTCTTGCGCGAGATATTCCAGCTTACAATCGACGGGTTCGGAACCCCGGCTATTGCGAAAATTCTCAATGGCCGAGGTGAGCCTGTCTGGAAGCATCGTAATATCGCCAGCAAGAACGGCTGGACGGTTGGCTACCTGACCAAAATCGTACTCAATCGAGCGGTGATGGGCGAGTATCACCCTATGAACCGTCCACGCAGTGGTGAAGCCACCAGCAAAGGGGTCGATGTTCTCAATCACTTCCCCCAAGCCATCGACCCGGTGACGTTCGCCAAGGCCGCTGCCGCGCGAGAAAGTCGCAAGGGCACAAGCGGCGCGTGGCAAATCACGCATAATAATCTGTTCAGCGGTATCGCAAAGTGCGGCGTTTGCGGGGGCAGAATGAAACAGGAAGTGGTCGTTAGGAAAGGCGGCAACCGCCGAAACGGTAAGAATCCAGATGCCGTTTATCAGAGCAGACAGGACATCAGCTATCTCAAATGCCACAACGCCCTGAACCGCGTTTTCGATGAGGAACGTGGCCTGCCCCGCTGCTCGAATCGCAATTGGGTTCGCTATGAGAAATTGGAACAGGCTGTCGTCCAGTTCGCAGTAGGCTGGCTCGCACTTAACCGACAAAGCGCGCCATCGGCAGATATCGAAAGCATGGAAGTCAGCATCGCGGATGCTCGCCGTTTCCTCGCGGACAAGCAAAAGCAAGCCGACAATGCGGCAGTCAGCTTTACCCGCACAGGCAGTACGACGATGGAGCGTCTTATGCTCCAGCTTGAGGTCGAAGTTGCCGAGGACCAAAAAGCTATTCAGGTGATCGAACAGCAACTCTCGACCCTGCGCACAAGCGCGCCTTCACCTGACTTCCTCAATCACATCGAGAAGCAACGCACTGCCCTGTACAGCAACGATGAGACTGAGCGGACCACTACCCGCGTGGCGATGAAGCAAACGCTGGGTAGTCTGATTAAGACGATGGAGTGCGATACCGAGCGCAATACGCATGTCATTCTCGCAGGAAACTCACTCTTGTTCTCCTTCGACAACGAAGGTGAGTTGATCGGAAACGAGATGGGCCAGGGAACGATCCACCTCGGCCCTTACGGTGAAATTGACTGGCATCCCGACTTCCCTGATGCCGATTACGCAATCCACCCAGCAGCCCTGTAAGGGGCAGACAGGAAGAGCGGGGTTGGCTCCCCGCTCCTCTCATATGGCCCTGTGAGAGCGTCTGCGGGTTAGCAACGGGGCAGTTTGTGAACCACTGCGCCGACATGGATGTTGAACACGCTGCGCTTGCGCTCGACGTAAACGCGCGCACCCTCAAACGTGACAGCAAATTCGTCCTCCTCAAAGTCGGCCGAGTAATCGAACGTGTTGAGTGCGTAGTTAGCGAAAGCAGCGAGGTCGATCTGGTTGTTAAACATGCATTGTCTCCTTCCCCAGTTATCTGCTTCCAGAGTAGAATCAGAGCGAGTAAAAGAAGACACGATTCGTCGCAAACTGGAGCTATGATTTGCGCCGCCTTTGCTATCAGAAGATTTGAGTAGTATTGAAGTCTGGCGTTGTCCTCCAGGGTCAAAGGCTATTGATAGAGAGTGCGACAAAAAAGGAGCGCACAACATGAAGGATTACTCGTCCTTGCTGGAAATTGCCAAGTCATCACTTGGCAAAAGCTATGATACTTTAATGGCAACGATGGTGGAGGGCCTGGAGCGCAAAATTAGCGACAGCGCAGCGGTTGTTAGCAGTTTTGAAGACGACATAAGCGACACATACGCGGAGGAAGCGCGCAAGCTGGGCGTTGATGAGGAGGATGGACTGTCAGACAGCTTGCTTGCCTCGACAGGCATTAGCAGCGCAGGCAAAGCGCTTGATGCGCTATACGACAACAAAGTTGCCAACGCAGTAAAAGTACAGGCGCTTGCGGACGCAATTGGCGCACGGATATTGTGGAGGCTGTGACGGTAAAGGAGCAGGTTGCGTTACGGCGCAACTTGCTTCGCCACGGCTACCCCCAACTTATTTGCTTTCCAAACAATCTGGTGTTGTCCTCCTGAGCCAAAGGCTATTGATAGGAATGTGGCAACAAGGAGTAAGCCACATGGAAGACAAGCAAGCGCCTACCCTCAACGCAGAACAATTTGCGTTTGTGAACGTGATGTCGGCGGAAGCCCTACAGCAACTTATCAGCAACCACATCGAGCAACAGCCCCTCAAGGGCACGCGCGGCGAACGCGACTTCCCGCCAGTATGTAAGCTGTTCCTGCCCTGGACGTCCGGGACCTGGCTGCTCACCGAACTAGACCCCGATGACGGGCTGGCGTTCGGGCTAGGTGATTTGGGCTTTGGAACGCCGGAACTGGGCTACATCAGCCTGGACGAGATATACGAGATAACCGGACCGGCTGGGCTCAAGGTGGAGCAGGACATTCACTTCACGGCCAGCAAGCCACTCAGCCAGTACGCAACCGAAGCCCGCGAGCATGGCCACATTCGCGCATAGGGCATTTGAATAAATAGGAGTGTAGCAAGAGGTCATTGGCTTGCTGCTCTCCTTAGTTGTTTTTGTGGTTGAAGCCCCGGCGGGACATTGCCGGGGCTTCAATCATGTCATGCGGGTTTGTAGGTTGCTTCAGGCTTGTCGCCAGCTTCGCTGCGAAGAGATTGATCGGGGTTCCTACCCATCGACCACCAACGCCCAAGATTGCGCTTCTGCTGCGCCTCCAAGCCCTCATACGCCGGGTTCAGGTGCTTGGGATACTTGTCCCCGCTTGTCTTGGTAGCGGCCTTTTTCGCCGAGGCGATATGTACTTTGGCCTCGCCCTTACCGTGCGAGGCAATCTCCTCGTCGAACTCGCCGCTCTCAACAGCCGACTTGAACTTGTCCAGGAACTCAGGAAAACGCTCGGCGGGCATGTGGTTGGTCTGTACGCCGTTGATAGTGAACGTGTCGCCAGCCAGCTTGACCGTCAGGGCCACCACATTATTGCTGACCTTCCACCAACGGTTTGGTGCTTTGGTTTGGCCGTTCTCGAACTGCTTCTTGGCACTCGCGATGCCCTTGAGCAGTGGCGATCGCGCCTTCGCCGGATCGTGCGGCTTGATGTTGAACGCCTCGGCCAGCCCGACATTATCGATCAAGCTAAACAGCGTGCTTTTGATGCTCATAGTACCCTCCACAGATGTGCCAGCGCACTTAGGCACGAGGAGTTACCGGCAAGTCAACAAAAAGGCCCCCGCAATGCGAGGGCCTGTGTAGTGGGATGCGTTACCCTTAGCTGGGCTTGGCGTCCTTTTTGGCAGCGCGTGTCAGCTTGAGCTTGCTAGTGCGCTGCTCCTTCTTCTCCGTCAGCGTCACAAGCTGCGCATCATATTCACCGCCCTTGATCCGGTCGGCGTAATAATCCAGCGCCTCGATGAAGTTGGCTTTGGGCACGGTCATTTCCTTGACCTCAACGTCCGTGTCCTGGATTTTCGTGCGCTCCAGCGTGAGCGCCGTGTTGGACACGCGGATCGTGAACGCCATCTTGTCGGCCACGATCTTGAAGTTGACCTTGCCCTCTGCGGCGTCCCCGGCTTTGAACTGCTCCTTCATCTTGTTGATGTTGTCCTGCGCGACCTGCTGAACGCTGCGGGCTGCGCCCTGCTTGCTGAACTCCGGAGCGAGTTGTGCGGGAACCAGCATCGAGGGGTTGAACTTAGTCATGTTATCTAACTCCGATCTAGCAGTGCGCTTAGTTGCGCCCTGTTCCAATCGTATGTTGTCGTACTGCCAATAGAGCGAGCCACTGATTTGCCAGTTTGATAAGAAATGCGACCAACCGTTAGACCACCAGTGTCTTAGGTAGATTGGACCACCCTGCGGCTTTAGCTGTGAACTACACAACGAACCACAGGGGCAACTACATGACCGCGCAAATTATCCCGTTCCCAACTACACCATCTACTCAAGCGCGACTTGCTATTGCGGGCGGTGCGCTTGAACATGCCATCCCGTTACCCAGCCGGGACGCAGAACTTGAACTGCTCGGGCAGATGGCCAGCCGGTTGCTCGACCAGTTGGATGACGAGGATGCTGTCGATAACTTCCTGGCGCGCATCGATCTGTGGACCGCTAACGCCGCCTAACCCGGCGCAATCACTCCCCTCGATAAATAGGAGATAATAACAAACGAGGGAGAGCAGCATGTCAAAGCCGCTATATCAAGAGATTACCACGGAGGTACTTCACAGCACCGCCACTATGGTCGCGGCGGGGCATCGTCACGGCACTATCATGATGAAGCTGGGTGTCAGCCTAGCGGGTATGCGCCGCATTCAGGAGCGCGCCGACTGGGCATCCATCCTGGCATCCAAAGAGGCGGCGATCGCTCGAATGATGACCGGTGATGCGTGATTGCTGCGCATCGCGCTTTTGACGTCCAAACCACCCTCAGTCGTGTGACCCGATTGCGGGTGGACACAAGGAAGCTGGACGACCGGGAAGTCCTGTTCACTATCGGCTTCACCTGGGACTTGGTGCTGGACGAGGATGACCTACGCAAGCTCCACAATGCCACGGACAGCGACAGTGAGTTCAAGGCGGCGCTTGAGGAATTGAAGCCCCGGTGCCTAATTTACAATACATTCCGGTCTAACCGCTGACCTAGAGCCTTAGCGCAATATCAACGAAGCCATTGGCATGGTCCATCCGTTCACCTCAGCACCATGAGGTACGGAGGACAGCAGCTTGCCCGCGAAACCTATCGCCGACGCTGATAAGCGCGACATACAAAACCTAGTCAAAAATTATCAGGCGGCCGGAAAGGAGTCTGGTGGCATCTGGACGCTTGCCGAATGCCAGAACGAACTCGCGGCCCGCAGCCCTCCCAAACTTCGTAAATCTCACGCGGACGGGCGGACGACCGGGGACGAACGCCCGGTACCCGACGAACATATCGAGGTATTGCGCGGCCACGTCGAGCGGATGCGCTTTGAGCTAACGGCGATGAAGGACGCCTCCGTGATATTCGGGGAACATCCGGATTGGCCCTGGACCGGCTTCATCAGTTCCTATGCTACCTATGGCGGGTCAGCTAATTGGACAAAAAATATCGAGCCGCGAATGGAAGAGTTTGGATGGGATCGGGTCTGCGGTCTTGACGACGGCGACCGCGCAGAGCTGTTCTACGCCGTTCCCAATCCGCTGCGTCGATCGCAGACCCTCCCGCGTATTGAGGCAGTGTTTCAGAGCATTCGGAAGGAGGGCGGCCCTGCGAAGGTTCGTGATCGTTTTGCGAAAGCCACGTCGACAGAAGCTTGGATGAATATGCTGCGCGCCTACCCCGGCATCGGTCCCAAATATGCTCGGAATTTTGGTATGGACGTCTACCACCCACTCGTTCGCGATCACTTCGCCGTGGACAGCAGGCTTTTCGACATCCTGTGGGAGTTGACGTTTTCCAAGCCCTTGTTCGATCGCGCCGAAAGTATCCTCAAGGACCTGGCAGTGCGCCTAGACATTGATAACTGGGGATTGGATCGCGTCCTGTATAGCCAGTCGGACGTGATACTCCCCGAGTTGAGAAGTCTGAACGCGATTGCGCCGCCTCCCAACGTCCAACACGAAATTTGAATATCGTTAGCGACTAAAGTTTCCACGCATCCTTTAAATAACACATGACACTACGTGTCATTCTAACCATCAGCCAAGCCCGCGCCACGCAAGCGCAAGACCGAAGAATCTACGGCTGAATTGATTACTCGTTTGGTTCCTGGGCGCGCAGCACGATCAACGGACACGCGCCCTCGGACTTCCATTCCTTCTCGTACATCTTAACGCCCGTCCAATACCGGCACGTCGTAGAAGCATAGGTGGCAGGGACATACTTAGTACCGAACGCGCCATAGGAATAACCCTCGCTACCCGGCGTGTATTCGGTCGACGTCAAAACCCGCACCCCCAGCAGCATCATGAGCAGCCAGAGGGCAATGAGGGGCAACAGGGTTCGCGCTGCCCACCAACGAACAGTGGGATCGTAGGCGAAATCCACGATGCGGGTCAGGGCATTGTTCATTCCACCGGCATACCGTCACGGGGTTAACGATCCCTCGACATATCGGGAGTTACAGCCCCGGCATGACGAACCCCGTTTACGACGCCTTAGCGGCTCACGCCCCCCTAGACGCCGAAGAGGCATTGAGCGGACCAGCTTCAATGCCCCCTGCTGTATCCACAACGGCGAGACACCCGACCGACGCCATCGCGGGAGTATCAAGCTGGCACTGGACTAATTCGCTCCCGCGCGAAATTGGATTGAAAACCGCGCGGCATCAGCTTCGTCTTTGAATGAAATCCCGACCGAGCCATCTGTCTCGTAGCTGCCGAGGAGTGTCGGATCGAATAGGCCTTGCTCCAGCAGCCATTTGCCTTCCGCCGTTTCCAGTACGGCGCGCTGTAACCGCACCCTTAAAAACTCTCGATCAAGCTCAGCTTGATTGTCGCGTGTTACGCGCCGCACCGGATCAGGATAATCCATGCCAGGATACCAGGACTGAAGCGCACCATTGTCGTCAACGTAGGCGTCCCAGCCTTGTTGGGTCAGCCAAGCACGGTGCTGGTCGCGAGCGCGTTCGCTCTGGCGTCCACCATTGGCATCCTCGCCCTCATAGTACGCCTCGTCATCCAGGTTCTCCCGCATGTTCCAAGGCAAACCCGAGATGCGATATTCCGTTGTGCTGATTTGTTCGATGCTCACGCGGTACTCCTCTGGGTACAGACGCTGTGCCGCATAGGGGTAAACGGTTCGCTAAAGGGGCAAAAGAGCCCTGCGAAACCCTATGCGGATTCCAGGGCACGACGGCGAACATCACGCACGATGAGGCGATCAACACGATGCGCTTGCTCGTAGAATTTGGCGCTCAGGGGACTGCTGACGATGTGAGCTTGTTTGTCGGCCTTGAGGTAACGGATGGCACGACGATCCGGCAGGCCTGATACATTGGGCTGGGCGAACAAGGGCAAGGGCTCGCCGTCCCGGATAGCGGCCCAGTATGTGCGCAAGTCCAGGACGGTGTGATTGCTGGATAGGTTCTCGGGTGGCGAGGAATAGGTTGTCATATGCGTAATTATCGTGCGAACCCACCGAGTGCCCGACCACCCATTTCCTAGCCTACATGCGCTTGATGAGACTGACGATCCAGTTCATCGCCTCGTTTATGGCCCAATCGGTTTGCTGCGCGGACAGCAGCGGCATGGGCTTGTTACCCGCTCCGTGACCAAAGGGATTGCGGACCTTGCTGAACAGGTTGACCAGCATGTCACTCTCCCAAACGTCGATAAAGCGAACACCATCAACCTGACGCACCAGATTGCTCACATAGGCGGCTGCGCCATTCTCCGTGCCAATGGATCGGCCCTTGGCGTCCGAAATGATCTTGACGACACTCTCCAAGGCTTTGAGCGCAGCAAAGTGAGCATCCGGCAGTCCCGCGTCCCTTGTGTCCAGAGCCTTCTTCATATCCGTGTCCACGTTGCCCCACATGGGATCAGACACGATCGCCCAGAACGGCTTGCTGACCTGCTGGGATAGAAGTGGATTGTGGACCGCCTGGATCAATCCATTGTGATACTCCAAGGGAATGCGGTTGATTGAAAAACGCTCGTTGAGTTCATCAACGGTTTGCTGGAGTACGTGGTCTACTTTGACGCGATCGACCCGCAACACGGGTGCTTCCAGAATATCGATGTAGATAGCCCGCTCTTCTTGAACCTTTTTGTCGCTGAGTACAGCGGCATGTAGCCGTCGTTCGTAGCTTTCGTCATAGTCCCGCTTGAAGTCGGCAAAGGACGCAAGCACCTGTTCAACCAGAGAAAGACGCTCCGCTAGCCAGTTATTAGGGCCTTGCTGCTGACTTGGATGGATATTCATAAACTCGGTGTAGACGGTATCCCACGCTTTGGAACCAACAGTGCGTCCAGGTACGTTGCGGATGGCAAAGTGACGCTTGACCAGTTCGTTGGTGCCAAGTTCGAGAGCGAGCCGATCATGCGCTGCCTGTAGAGCTTTGTTACGCTCTTCATAACGAATGGCACCCTCCCCGTTTAACCAAAGATCATGCGTGATCAGCCGGAACGCTTGAAAGACAAAAGCGCGTACTCGCTGATCCACAATGCCAATAACTTGGAGGTTTGGATAGCGGCGGTAGAAGACATCGGTGATCAACTGAGCGCACTCCGAGTTTGGTCAGAAGGAAAAGCTGGCGGCAGATACCAGACGGAGGGACTTGCCCTCCGCTTATCGATATCACACGACCCGGCGCATTTTCATAATGCTATCTGGGCTATAGAGCAGTTCCAGAAGTTTATTGGAGCAGTTTTTCAGCGATGCCACATGATGCTCCCGAACAGCGGGCTTGTAGTCACCTATAAGTGGCACGGCTGAGTTTCCAGCCAGCTCACGTGCCTCGTGCGCCTTTTCAACTACACTGATAAAGCTTTTGCGCACATTGTAGTTGGAAAGGATGTGCCAAACAGGATGCTCGGCTTTGACCAGGATCATGTTGGCCGAGACGGTATCATTATCCAGTATGCCGGGCTCTACTAACGCATCAACGGTCTGACGAATGGCATAGGCCAACTGATCAATGGAGGGAGGGTTGAGGCTCTTACGCTCCGAGGGCTGCGCATTTTCGATGACGGAACCCAGTATGCTTTCGCTGGGCTTGGCTTCGTCGAGTCCCCGTTGATACGCAGCAGCAATGCGACGTTCGAATGTCCATCGGGTAATGCGATAGCTCAGGAACCCAAACACCACGGCGGTTAGAAGGAATAGCACGAGCCGCTTGCTGAGGAAGTTACCAAGGCCGACGGGGATGGCGGCAAAGAAGGGCGACCAGCTCTCAGTGTTGGCTTGAGCGGTAGGGTAACTGGTTGCCACGACTAATGCGAATATGGAAATCACGACTGGGATGGACCACAACAACGCTTTCCAGACGATTTTCATGCTTGCCCCTTTGTGCCCACCGCTTGCGACCTTACCGATTAAATATAGGCATGGCCAAGAAAACACAGACAACTCAGACCGTATCCACGCTTTCCAGCGTTATTATGCCGCCAAAAGCGGCTACGGGCACCCCTGCGAAAACCAACCCTAATCAGGCACAGGTTGCTCTAGCGCCCAAGGTAACGAACCTCATCGCCAGTGTGACACGCAGCCGCCCCGGCCAGCCCACAAAGCGCAACGCCCAGATCGAAGAGGAATTGTTACAGCGGATCGCCAGCGGGGAAACGATGGTCGCGGTATGCCAGGACGACCACATGCCCGGCTACAGCACCATACAGGCATGGTGTAAGGGTGACCCCTCATTGCTTGAAGCCATCAACGACGCTTACGAATGGCATGCCCGTGTTCTGGATGACATCGTGGACGATATGCTGGCTGGTGGCCCAACGAGTACGGGGGACTTCCGCCGCGATGAAGCGAGGGCCGGTCATATCCGTTGGCGCTTGGGTAAACTCAACAAGAGGTTCCGCGACAAGACGCAAGTGGAACAGACATTGCGAGTACAAACGCCCGTAATGCCAGACTGGTTCTTCTCCAACGTCGTAGATGGACAGCTAACCGATGGCAGCGATCCTACTATTTGAGCAAGCGAGCGATACTTGCTGGATACCAAGTGCCGCCCCGTGCTGTCGTTATGTGGAGGGCGTTGAGGTAGTCGGCTATTGCCTGGAGTGTTGATGCCCCGGCTACTCGCGCAGCTTCCACATGAGGCATTAGCGCAGCGCGCCGGTCCACCGCCCTCGCCCCACGTACTGCCATGCTTCTCTGACGCCCAACGGCGCTCACTGCGGGCAAGTTGCCCCGATCACCCCCAAGGATGCGTCCACGGGCTCGGGCTGCTGTGAGAGCTTCTTTGGTGCGCTTGCTGATGACCTCCCTCTCCCACTGCGCCAACTGCGCCATCATCCCTACTGTTAGTCGATCGGCGTGCGGCATGTCCGCGAACACAACGGATTGTCCGCTATCCATAAGCGTATTGAGGAAGGCCGCGTTGCGGCTAAGTCGGTCCAGCTTGGCAACGACGAGTGTGGCCCCGGTTAGCTTGGAGTATGCCAAAGCCGCTTGTAGCTGCTGGCGATCGTTGCGCTTGCCGCTCTCCACTTCTGTGTACGATGCGATTGGCTCGACACCAGCGAGGTAGCGCAGCACGGCGCACTGCTGGGCTTCTAATCCCAGGCCACTTGCTCCCTGTTTGGCAGTGCTGACCCGATAGTATGCGACGAAGTTCATCTTTACACCTTGAAGCATTGCCCGTTGCTTCAATGCGTAAAGCCGCTGCCACAGATGTACGACCACTCAATGGGGCTCATCACGACGTCTCATTGGCGCAGGAGCAGCAGGTATGCTGATGGGGTGCTTTGACCCTGTGTGGGCGTCTGCGGGGCGGCATGACCCTGCCCAGACCCAGGGGGTATATACCCTCGCCCCTGTGGAGGGTGGGTGTGGGGCTAGAAATGGATTTTTACCATTTCAGGATCCAGTTTGGTCCAGATTTTCCTTCAACAGTATCAAAATCCAGGTATCGTGTCCGCATGACAGTTGATCGCTCGCTTTACGCCATGACCTTCGTCACTCTGCCTGAGTGGCCGTGCCCAACTTGCGGCAAGGGACATCTCAAAAGCAGCAAAGGATCGATATTGAACGCCGACACTGGGCCCAGCAAAGCAGCTCGCGAGCAGGACCCATCTTGGGAACCAGAAGACTCAGAGGCTCGGTTCGCAGGCCTCCTTACTTGTGACTTTGCCAACTGCGGCGAGATTGTGGCCGTCTTAGGCGACGTGTACGTCTTTGAATATCACGACTACGACGAAGATGGGCAGCTAACACAGGGATATGGGGATCGGTTTAGGCCACGAAGCCTGTCACCCGCCCCCTTGCCCATCAGGCCACCAGAAGAAACGCCAGCATTGGTAACAGGAGCCTTGCGAGAGGCCGCAGGGCTATTGTGGCAAAGTGCCGAAGGTGCTGCCAACCAGATACGGCAAGCAGTCGAGCATTTGATGGACGAGCAAGGCGTTACGAAGGCTGTCGCTCCAGCATTCAAAAGCCTTCACAGTCGCATCGAGGAGTTCAAACTCACCGATCCAACAAACGCCGAGATCTTGCTTGCTATCAAGTGGCTGGGCAACTCAGGTAGCCACGCTGGTGGCCTTACACGCACCGACGTATTCGACGCCTTTGACTTTATCGAGCACGCTCTCGTCAACTTATATGATACGACCACCGCCGAACTAATTGCCAAAGCTAGAGCAATCAACACCCAGAAGGGGCCGGTCAAGCCACCTTCGTTTTCATAACTAAGGCGGTGGTTTCGAAGTGGACAGGCTAGTTTCAGATAACTAGCCTAACGCGTATGTGGCCTTTCAAGAAAAAGCCGTCTCCCGCAGACGCAGCGATTGCGGTCATGGACGATGCGATCGACTTCGCGGCTGACCGATGGCTTCACTTCTGCCGCGCACGGCCCATGCGGGCGGACGTGCCGCTAGTGGATCGCATTGGCTCGTTCTTCGTACCGTTCGAGGACGGGTTAAAAGCCAACTTTCCTGCTCTAGCCAAAGCGCCTGGCCCCCTGCCCCTCTTGATCGTTGCTTTTGGCATCAAGCAATCTGGTACCCACACCCAAGCGCAGATCGAACAGGCGCTCGGCCTTCAGATGCCAAACCGCTGACCACTTCGCCCTGACGAAACACGCCTACCTGTTTCCAACGTCTAGCCCCGGCCCCTTCATATAATCCGCAAAGGATTCCAGATCCTCCTCCGTGGGCACCTCCATGCTGGGGATGGCTCTCAGGCTATCCGCAATGTCACGACGGCTGACAAACCCCATGCTGTAGATGCCGTTGTCCAGTTCGTAGTCCAACGAGCCGCACCAATAGTTTATTCTGCCGTAGCCCGGTGACAGTGCGGATATTTTAGCTTTGCCGCTGACCTCATGCTTGGCCAACGACACCCTCAGATATTCCATGCGGGTGAACGTAAAATACGTTCGCTTGAGATCATCGTCGAGCCGTCCGATCACCGAAGGGTCGGCCAGAACGTCCCGGATCATCGAAGCACGGCGCTGTTGCCCATGATGGGTCGCGTTGTCGCCCTTCTCCAGCGAGTCCAGCTTTTGCTGTAGCCCTCCGCATCGGTGCCATTTCATCACGTCGTTGGCACGCTGCCTCCATGTCCGCATCGCCTCGTATGCCGCGAATATCCACATCTGTGATTGCGCATTGAGGAATGCCGCCTCGGCAGGAGTGCGCTCCTCATCAAACAGCTTGCGCGCAACGACGCGCTCCAACTGGTTCAAGAACACGTCAACCATTGCCAGATTGAAAGCCTGGAGCCGCAGGTATGTGTCATCGAACAACGTCAGCCCAATCAAGGCGTGAGCCAGTTCCGATCCGTCTAGTAACGAGGCGTCCTCATACCTTGGCGCTTCGTCATGCGCGCCATAATAATCATCTTCCATTTCCGCGAAATCGCGCTCTTCCGGTTCGTCAGTCATCGACTCTGACCTCCAGCAACATATAGCGTAGGTTGTTCGTACCAACGGCCCATTCGAACCTGTAATCGCGCTTTAACGTGATTGGATCACCATACGGCGTCGCCTTCCGATAAACCAACTCCGTACCGCCTTTGTATGTTCGACCATCCCTAAAGTCGAAATCTTGTGTATCGAGAGCATAGACAGCTTTATCGATGTAATGAGTGTGATCGGTTGCGACGAGCATGTACCCGATATCAGCGACATCCTTACACCCTTCTAAACGCAGCATGTCTTTGAACACGTCATATCGATTGTTGGGCTCGCGGTGGTTGGCGCGTTTAAAGAACTTTAGCTCCATTGCGCAGCGCCAAGCTATCCCGGCATCGTCCGTAAGGCGAAACCATATGTCGATTTCGCCCCGCTTCTCCCGATCACCCCGCAACGGCTTTTCCAACTCGATGGAGAATGCCTCGAGCGGTGTAACGGCCGCAAGGTCCGCGACCGTCGTGATTACTCGACCAAGATGTAATTGAAGTGAGGCCTCGCTTTCACAAACCACGCGCCCGCCCTGAATCTGGGCAAACAGCGCGGGAACGGCAGCGTTGACGATATCTCGGAGGCGTTGGACGGACATCAGCGCGCCAGCACCTTGGCTTTCTGAGCCGCAAATTCCTCGTCGGTGAGGATACCTTTGGTCTTCAAGTCTGCCAGCTTGGCCAACTCGTCCGCCATCGACGGCGCCGCCGCCGTGCCGACGCCACCATTTGTTGGGGTCGCGAACGCCGCTTGAATGGGGACAGGCGGCGATCCGTCATCGCATTCGCTGGTATAGCCAATCACGGCATCGGTTTTCATCGAACCGTCCGGCTTGAGCAGGACGAACTTCTCTTCAATCCCCACATAGCCGCCCAAACGGTTTTTGCTGTTCAGGCCAACGCAGCCCAACCAGCCGTACTCGCGCTTGCTCCATAGCTGGAAAGTCTTGACGTGACCCCAACGCCAGCCCCCGCGCCACGTAATCTGCGCTGCCTGTGGATCAAAAAGGTCCCGCGTTAGCAGGGCTTCCGCCTGCTTTCTCACTGCCGACCAATCGGGCTCCTGCGCAGGAGCCGGCGGTGGAGCCTTCTTTTCAGCCGCACTTAGCGGGCTGGCCAACACAATTAGCGCCACCAATGCCGACTTGATCATCATCTTCCCCCTGTTCAATTTCAGCGCTCATTAGAGCCTTAAACCGCGCTGTCATCAACCGGCTACTGCTCATCCAGCTAATTACTGGGTGAAACAGCTAAACAATTTCAAGCCTACCGCCAGTCAACTTCAAGCCATCGACTTGCTCAAGACAAGTGGAGCGGATCGCTTTCTGGCGCGTGGCGGTCGCCGTAGCGGCAAGAGTGTAGCATGGTCCTTCGCGGTCGCGGGTCGCGCCCTGATGTACCCGCGCAGCAAGCACGGCGTATTCCGCAACACGCTCAATACCTGCCGCCAGTTGCTGTTCCAGGGCACGTTCATCGAAGTCATGGACTTGGCATGGCCGGGATACCTTGAGCGCGATGATGTAACGATCAACAAGCAGGACAGCACGATCACCTTCCACAATGGCAGTGTGATCTACTTTCGCGGCCTGGATGAAAACCGTACATCACGTTTGCGAGGCAGCGAGTTCGCAACGATCTGGCTCAACGAATGTAACGAGGTACGGGATTACGAAAGTATCACCGTTCTGGAGTCCTCGCTCAACCACTCCACACCCATGCTGAATGAAGACGGTTCGCCAGTCCTCCGTGACGGCAAGCCGCTGATGATCAAGCCCAAGTTGCTCTTTGATTGTAACCCGCAACTCAACAGCGACTGGGATGCGCTGGCATTCAAGTTTCTAAAAAATCCTGCCAGCGGACTTCCCCACAAGCGGCCCGATCGCTGGCGTGAAATCAAAATGGACCCCGAGGGCAACTTGGAGAACCAAGCTGCTGGCTACCTGGAGGGTTTGTACGACAGCTTCGACGGTATGCCGGGAGCGATGAGCACGTTCATTCTCGGAGAGTGGCGTGACGATAATCCCAACGCCCTCTTCCACCCCAACAAGATCAAGCGCGAGATCATCGACCGCAACGAGATTGTCCGCATCGTCGTGGCACTCGACCCCACGACCACGGGGCACGACAAAAGCGATGAAGCCGGTATCGTCGTCGCGGGCAGGCTTAAGGATGGTCGGGCGGTCGTGCTGGCCGATTACAGCGTTCGTGGCGTTCCAGATGTGTGGGCGGCAGCCACGGTTCAGGCTTACGACGACTGGGAAGCCGACAGCATCGTTTATGAAAAGAACCAGGGCGGTCTCATGGTCGAGAGTACCCTACAGGGTATTCGGCGCAACCTGCCCTGCGTGGCAGTCCATGCCAGCAAGGGCAAAGTCAGCCGCGCCGAGCCAGTTTCCATTCAGTACACCAAAGGCCGGGTTATCCATGATGGCAACGAAACGGACAAGTTGAAGACGCTGGAACAGCAGATGTTCGACTTCGAAGCTGTGGTGGATCGCAAGGGTAGTTCGCCCGACCGCGTTGACGCACTCGTTTATGCCATCACGGCCATCCTGGACTTGAACGGCGATCAACCCAACACGGGCAAGATGTTCAAGATCGCAACGAACCTCTGGTAAGGGCGTCCAATAAATAGTGGATGCCTAATATCGAAGACATTCACCCCAAGCTCGCTGTCAAGCACGCGGACGTTCAACTCATTCGTGACGTGATGGCAGGTGCCCGCACGATCAAGCGCAAGCGAACGGAGTACCTTCCGTTCAGTCGTACTGCGCAACCTGTCGAGGAGTACGATCGGCTGCTTCAGTACACCAGCTTCTTCCCCGCCACGTCCCGTACTGCGCAAGCCAAGCGAGGACTAATGACGGCCAAGAATGTGGTGCTGAACGCGCCCGTGTTGGAGCCCATCAAGGATGTGATCACGCGCAACGCAGACAGCGTTCGTGATCTAGCGGAAGAGGTCATCTGGGAGACCTTCCAAACCAACTTCACCGGCCTACTAGCTGACCACCCCGAGGCACCAGACGGTGTAAGCCTCAACGCTGCGAATGCGCTTCGCCTCAACTACCGTCCTTTCATTCACCTCTTCCCCCTCGAGAGCATTCTATGGATTGATTACGGGATCAAGGGACCTCTCCGTACCTTCGAGCGCGTGGTACTGCGCGAACGTGAAGACCGCATTCTTGAACTCGTGATGGTCAATGGCATTTACGTACAGCGCGTGTGGGAGAAGAAAGACGGTCTTGGCTTCGAGATCACGGAAGTTCGGGAACCTCGCAAGGACGGCCAGAGGCTGACCTCCATCCCGTTTACGGTCGTCAGCGACAACACTAAGTCCTGGCCACAGGATAGCGAACTCAAAGACCTCGCCGAACTCAACTTGGATCACTATAAAGTCAGCGCTCGTATCGCGAATATCCAGATGTTCGCCAGCGGCGTTGTCCCCGTGTTCTCGGGCATCAAGCTACAGAAGGATGATGACGGCCAGGACATTCCACCCAACCTCTACATCGGTGCCGGTGGTGTCGTAGTTTTGGAAGAGCCAACCGCCAAGTGGGGCTTTCTGGAACCAGAGGGCCACACAATGGATGGCCTCATGAAGACGCGAGACGACTTCCAAGAGCAGATGGCCAAAGTGGGTGGCAACCTCATTGCCAGCGAGCGAAACAAAGCGCCAGAAAGCGATACCCAGTCGGCTCGGCGCGGTGCTGGTGAGGATAGCGCAGTTGCGAGCCTAGCGCTGGTTTACGCACGTCGCATCAGCGATGCCCTCTCTTGGTGTTCCTGGTGGATGGACGGCAGCAAGGCGGTTTTCACCCTCAATACCGATTACAAGATGGGTGGTATGACCGCACAGGAGCGCACGGTCGCGCTGGCGGAACTCCAGGCGGGTGTAACGTCCTGGGATACATGGTTCCTGGAACGCAGGGACAAGGGCGTAGTCAACGCCAGCCTCCTACCCGACGAGGAGCGCGCTCGTATCGATCAGGACAATATCGACCGTCCTACTGCCGAGATTTAAGCCGTGGCGCAGAACGTCAACAGCGTCCTGCGTGACCGCGCAATCCGTCACGCCCTCGCGCTCAACCAATACGGCACTTACCTTGCGGATCGCATGGTGCGCTTGCTCAATCGTGGCGACGCCGCGATCGTCGAAAAACTCGCGGCTGGCCTCGCGCAGATCGAGGAGCGCGGCGTCGGCATGAGCGCAGCAGCTAGGAAGCGGCTGGAAACGCTGCTCAGTCAGGTGGGCGACCTCAACACCGCCGCGTATGCCGATCTCTCAATCGCCCTTGTGGACGAGCTGGAGCAGTTTGGAGGCAATGAAGCCTCGTTCCAACGTCAGAGCCTTGCGACGGCTGTTCCCGTGGACGTGGCAATCGCTGGCCCCTCGGCCAAGCGGTTGAGCGCAATCGTCTCCAGTGAGCCTTTCGAGGGTCGCATCCTCTCTGAATACCTGAGCGATATGGAAGCCGGTCGCGTCAAGCGCATGAGCGCAGCGGTCCGCGAAGGCATGAGGGCTGGTGAGACAACCGATCAAATCGTGCGCCGCATTCGTGGAAGCAAAGCGGCGCGGTACAGCGACGGCGTTCTAAATATCAGCCGACGCAGCGCTCAGTCCATCGTTCGCACTGCCGTCAATCATGTCTCCAACGTGACGGCGCAGGAAACGTGGAAGGCATCAAGCAATGTCGTGAAGGGATGGCAGTTTCTAGCCACCCTGGACATTCGAACCACTCACACCTGTGCGGGCTTGGACGGCAGTGTTCATCCCATCGGACAAGGCCCTATACCGCCACGCCATTTGCGCTGCCGCTCAATCAGCGTGGCCGTCACGAAGTCGTTCCGCGAACTTGGAATTGATGCCGACGAGCTACCAGAAGCCAAGCGCGCGAGTATGGATGGACAGGTAGCCGGAGGTAGCAAGTTTAGCGATTGGCTACGTGGCAAGGACGGCGCAACTCAGGACAAGGTACTGGGTAAGACACGCGCAGAGTTGTTCCGAACTGGCAAACTTGACTTGCGAGACTTCATCAGCGGTGACGGCACGGTCCTTACCTTGGACGAACTAAAAAAGGTTCATGGAGACATACTCCAATAAATACTGCCGGAAGCGGCAGTCCTGCTTCCCTGATGGCCCAGTCGGCCACTGGAGAAAAACATGACCCTAGAAGAACTAACCGCCGAAGTCGCACGACTTTCCGGCGAACTGACCGCTGTCAATTCCAACAAGGACAAGCTGGTCAAGGAAAAGCGCGACGCACTCACGCGCGCAGAGGCAGCAGAAGCCGCAATCGAAACCGCTAACTCCGCAACTCTGTCCGATCTGGACAAGGCAAACAAGCGGGCAGTTGACGCCGAAAAGGCACTCACGGCGGAAAAGGAACGTGCGGACAAGTTGGAAACCACTCGCCGCAACGAGCGTGCTGACACTCTCATTCTCAAAGCCCTGAACGGCGCGAACGTGGACGCCAAGCACACCCCCATTCTCAGCAAAGCACTGCGCGGCGATGTCCAGTTCAACGATGACGGCGAGCCCCTGATTGACGGCAAGAGCGTCGATGACTTCGCCAAGACCTACTTTGGCAACAAGGGCGAAGGACATGGATACGTCCGCGCTCCCGACAATGGCGGTGGCGCAGCCACAGGCCATGACGGCACGAAAGCTCCGCGCATGACCAAAGATAACTTCAACTTCACAGAGTTTGCCAAGATTCAGTTGAAGAATCCAGCAGAAGCAAACGCAATCGCAGATGCGGTGGGTAGGCCAAACCTCAAAACCTCAGTTTAAGGGGGCAAGTAGAGCGGGCCATATAAATACTGGGCGACCACGGATGCGTCGCCCGGCTCCACTTACGGACCGGATGGTACCACAAGTGGAGAAATTAATTTATGGCATATGATCGCGCCCACGTTCTTACGTTGGACGACTTCAAGAAGCTAAACCCTAGCCTTGTCTGGGGCGCTATCGATGAAGCGTACAACGCAGGAACCAATCCTTTCCGCACCGCTGGCGTGATGACCAGCAGCCCAGCTATCGCAGCAACGCTCAACGACGGCGCTGGCATCCGCACAGAAGTGGAAGCTTGGAACGACCTACAGTACGTCGAGAGCAACGTCTCCAACGACGACCCAACCGACCACGCCGTTCCACTGAAGATGGACACAAAGCTGTGGGGCGCAGTTCGCAACCACCGCAACGTCGGCGTCTCGGGCATGAACTTGGTTCAGGACTTCGCTGGTATGGACCCGATCGCAGCACTTAGCTCGCGTATCGCCAACTACCGCAACACCGATGAAGTGAACCTGTTCTTCGCAGTGCTGGATGGTATCACCAAGTCCACCGACGCGGAGACCAAGAAGCTTATCAAGACGATGGACGGCTCGTTTGACGTTGCCCAGCTTCTCAAGGCGGTTCAGGCAGCAAAGGGTGACAACGCAGGCGTCGTGACGGCAATCGGCATGTCCTCGGCTAACTATCTGACCCTTCAGCTTGCCAACCTCATCACCTACCGTGCTGGTAGCGAACAGGTCATCCGCATTCCTCAGATTGCCGATCTCGACGTAATCAAGGACGACCGCTTTGGCGACCGTATCGTTGGCATGGGCGCAGGTCTGTTCCACTACAGCGTTGCTCCTCAGAGCCGTAAGCCAGTTGCCGTCGAAAGCGACGAGAGCGCAGGTCACGGTTCGGGTCAGGATACTGTCTGGTTCCGCTGGAAGCAGATCATCCACCCAATGGGCTTCGACTTCACGGGTTCGTTCACCAGCAAGGGCGGTCCTACCTTTGCGGACTTGAACAAGGCTGGTGCTTACACGCTGGCAACCGACTCCAAGAAGGTTCCTCTGGTAATCCTAAAGCCAAAGCCAACCGCTTAATCCCGGTTTGCCTTCGGCAACTGACACCCCGGCGCAGCAATGCGCCGGGGTTCGTCGTCAATAAATAGTCACATGGACTTGGAACTAGCAGACAGCATGGCCGCCGTGCGCGGCTTCACGGATTGGACCGGCGACGATCGCGCGCAAGCGCTCGTCAACGCGTCTGATTATATTCGCACCTATAGGTTGCGACCAACGCTCACCCCGCCCGAGCAAGACACGGTGAACCTCGCAACGCTGCTCATCGCCATAGACCTCCTGGACAATCCCGCCCCGGCGTTGCGAAGCGCACCAGCCGTCAAGCGCACAGAGAAACAGCTAGGCAACCTCAAGACGATTGCCGAGTATTTTGAAGCGTCCAACGACCCCTATCCTCGGATTACCGAAATGCTCGCACCGTTGCTGGTACGCGCGGGAGCGGGCGGCGGTGGTATCTACAGCGGCATCCTGTTCCTATGAACGCCCGCGACGAATTCCTCCCGGCGGCGCGGGAGTTGCTAGACGAGTTCGGCACGTCCGCGACGGTCACGCGATCGGGCATCGCGGACGCGCCCCTGGCTGCGCAGAAGTTCAACAAGGCATCGCGCACCAAAGAAGCGGTGGAAACGATCAACACCAGAGCTGTGATTGTCGATCCCGAGACGGCTGGCAACAACGAGGGGCAACGCACCGCGCAGTCCGTCGCGATCATGCTGGTTGAGCCCGTTTCAGGCGACACCCTTACCATCGGCGACAGCATCTACCGCATTGGCAAGGTCACGAAGATCGCACCGCAAGGCCAAGCAATCTACTTTGAAGCCGAGGTATCCTGATGATCGATCTAAGCGACCTCCTCAACAAGCGCGGCCTTATCGACAAAGTCATGGAGGACAAGGTTCAGGAAGTAAAAAGTAAAATCGTCCTGGATGTACATCGTGGCGCAGTCGAGGGCTCACCTGTTGATACCAATGAGTTTCGCGGACACTGGGAAGTCAACGTGCCCGAAAAGCCGTTCGCAAGCGGCAGCATCACCAACACAACTCCGTATGGACCATACTTGCTTGAAGGTCACTCCAAGCAAGCACCGCGGGGTTGGTTGGACAACGTGGTGGAAGCCGCAACAAAGTTGGGAGGCAACTAATGCTGGCACTAGACGAAGCTGCGCTAAATGAGCGCTTTTCTGCCAACATAGATGTGGAGCAGTTTCAGGTTCTCGTTGAGAACCAGCCTGACGAGGCAGTGGATAGCACGCGCATTTACTGCCGATGGTTTATCGAGCCCGGTTCGAGCGAACTCGTACAATCGGACAATACGCACCACCAGCTTGGCACGGCTGTGTTCCAGATTATCGCGCCAAAGGAAACATGGACCGACGACGCGGATGCGTTGCGCGACCAGTTCCTTGCGCTATTCCGCCGCTGGCGCAGTCCGGATCACTGCCTCCGAGTTTACAAGATGGAATCCAGCAAGCCCCGGCAGGATGACTGCTACCAGCTCAACTGTAAAGTGTTCTGGGAAAGCTACCGCCGCCCCTGAAATCCGCTCAAAACATGATGCCTCGCGTAAATACTGCGGGGCCAGCTTTCGGCTCACCCAATTAATTAGGAGAGCCAGATGGCACGAGTATTTTCCGCAGACATCACTCACAAGATTGTTCCCGAAACCGTGTTTGGCACCACGCCAACGGCATCTGCCACGATGAGTGAACTTCCACTAAGCACTGACCAGAACCTACTGGTCGCCGAAGCAACTTCCATCAAGAGCAACACCAAGCGTCCAAACAACGCAGGCAACGGTAGCCAGCGTGGTATGAGGGCTGTTTCGGGCGCACTGAACATGCGCGGCTATTACGGCGTCGTTCCCAACATGCTCATGGAAGGTTTGCTCCGTTCCGCATTTGCTTCGAAGGTTCTCAAGGCCGGTACCACGGACAAGAGCTTTTCGATCATCCACAAGCTGGCCAGCGATCAGGTCAAGACCAATGTCGGTTGCGTCGTTAAGGGCCTAACCATTGATGCCAAGGCCAACGACGTTGTGAACTTCGATTTCGACGTGATGGGTATCGATCAGATCGTCGGTGCCACCGACAACGCTCTCGCAGTTGTACCAACCGCATACGTTGGTCCGGGCGAGTATGAGGGCAGCGATGTCGTCAGCATCAACGTCGCGGGTCAGACGGTATCGTTCTCGGAACTCAGCTTCCAGATTACTGCTGATCGTACCCAGTCGCCCGTCCTCGGCAGCACCACCGGTCTAGCGTTCGGCTACAATGGTGCGCGTGAGATCAAGGTAACGATCAAGGCATACAGGGACAGCCTCGCGCTGGACCAGAACCTCACCGGTCTGGCACAGGCGTTCAGCTTCAACCTCGGCACAACCGGTGCGGGCTGGTCGTTCTCCTGCCCGACTATGTTCTTCGATATCCCCAAGGATGAGCAGAACAACGGTTCGGCATACGTGACGATCACGGGTACTGCTGGTTACGACAACACGGCAGCTTCGGACGTCGTCATCACCCAGCTTTAATCTCAGAGTTAGGCTGCTCGGTCCTCCTCCTATTTCACCCGCAGCTTGGCATGGCGTGAGACCTAACCGTCTCACGCCATAGTCGTATCAATAAATAGTTGCGGTCAAGGAAATAGGAGGACCGCAAGTATGTCTCAGTTCGAGTTTGATTTTGTAGAGCGTTACGACGCTGAACTAGCCGACGAAGGCCGCGAGTTTGATGTTTATGCCGAGAACGGCAGTGTGATGGGCAAGTTTACCTGCGCTCTGTACTCGCAAGAAAACCGCCGCGTTAAGCTCGTCACCGAGCGTGTTCGCCGCAAGCACATGAAGGACCTGCGCCTCAAGCCTGACGACAACGAACTGAACGAGCGCATCGCTCGGGAGATTTTCGTTGAAGCCGTTCTGCTTGGCTGGTCGGGTATCACGTCGGGCGGCGAGGAAGTGCCTTTTAGCAAGGAAGCTGCGCTGGCCTACTTCTCCCACGAAAAGGGCAAGTTCGTGTTTGGCAAGCTACTGGCCGAGAGCATGGACCCGCTGAACTTCCAGGCAGAGGACAAGGCTGAAGTATTGGGAAACTAATCAGCTACAGCGATTGGGCGAACGGGGATGGACCCAGCCTGATCGCTGACGCGGCTACGGGGAATCCTTACGCCGCCAAGATAGTCGCGAACGCACCCAAGCTGGAATACCGATACCATTATGATGCCTTCAACGAGCTATCGAGTGAACGACATTACGCAATGGGACCAGCACCAATCCCCGTAAGCATCATTGAAGCATACGCGCGACGAGATGAACTGACGAGGATTGAAACAGACATTTTCGTCTATGTGATCCGTTGCCTGGATCACTATTTCCTCAAGCAAATAGCAGACAGAAACAAGGCGGCTGGCTGAGAGGTCAGCCCCTTCCACGAGTAAATACACTATAATTTTGGAGGTGTATTTCGTGGCTGACGCAACGGCAACCATTCGTATTGATGTAAACACGTCCGGTGGTGAAGCCAACGTCCGTCGTCTCAATCAGGAACTCAACGGTCTCACTCGATCCGCTGCGAGCGGGCGTGCGGCCAACGACAATTACAACAACAGCATCAACCGCGCAGCCGGTGGCATGGGTCGCGCCGCTGGACAGGGTAACCTCCTCTCTCGATCGATCGATGACATTCGCCAGCGTGCCGCTGGTACGAACCCAATTCTCGGTACGATGGCTGACCGTCTTGGTGGCATCAGCACCAAGGCCGCAGCCGCCGGCGCAGCCATTACCGTTGCCGTTGGCGCAATGGTCCAGGCCACGAGCGCTGCGAACAAATACGCCGACGTTCTCGCCAAGATCAGCACCAACGTAGACACCAGCAAGTTCAACATGAAGGAGTTGAGCGACGGCATTCTCGCGCAGAGTGCCGCGTTCGGCGGCATGCCGGTCGATCAGGCTGAAGCAGCCTACGACATTATTTCGGCTGGCGCGGACAGCGCATCGCAAGCCCTCGACATCCTCAGTGCGTCCAATGGCCTAGCTGTTGGCGGCATCACCAAAGTGGGTGTCGCTGCCGACGGCCTAACGAGCATCCTAAACAGCTACGCGGGCAAGGGTCTGACCGCTGCCGCTGCCAGCGACGCCATGTTCATCAGCGTCCGCGACGGTAAGACGACGATCGAGAAGCTTTCCAGCGAAGTCGGCAAGGTAGCCCCGTTGGCCGCAACGATGGGCGTGAGCTTCGATGAGGTGGCCGGTGCGCTGGCTGTTCTCACCAAAGGCGGCATTAACACCAGCGAGAGCGTAACCGGCGTCCGAGCCATTCTCTCCGCGATCACCAAGCCCAGCGACGAAGCCAAGAAGGCAGCAAAGGGACTGGGGCTGGAATTCAACGTGGCTGCGCTACAGGCCAAGGGCCTTCGTGGCGTCCTACAGGATATGGCCGACAAGACCGGCGGCAGCACCAGCAAAATGGCTGTTTTGCTTGGCGGCGTTGAAGCGCTCGTTCCCGCGTTGGCCCTCACCTCCAACAAGGGCAACGAGTTTGCCACAACAATGGATCACATGGCCACCAAGGCCGGTGCGACTAAAGCGGCAGTCGACAAGATGCTGGAGGGCTCGCCAGCAGCGCAATGGGCGCGTGTCACGGCATCGGCTAACGCAGAGCTGGTCAAGCTTGGCAGCACGGCTTCCACGTTCGCGGCTCCCGCATTCAAATTCCTAGCCGACAATCTCAGCACCATCGTTACGCTTATCGAGGTAGCAGTCATTCCGCTGTCTCTTCGCATGGTGGCGATCTGGGGTACGGCGGCTGTTCAGGCCATCACCACGTTGGCGGCGACGGCAGCAATGCGCTTTGCCTCGATGGCGGCGGCGCAGGGCGTCCTTGCTGCTAGCACGGCTACATTGAGCGCAGGCTTCTCAGGCCTACTCAGCATGTTCGGTGGCCCCCTTGGTATCGCGATCGGTGCCGCTGCCTATGGAATCTATACCCTCGCCAGCAATTCCAGCAGCGCCAACGCCGAGATCGAGCGACTGGCCGCAGCAGCAGGCAATACGGCATCTCAGGCCAGCAATACCAACGTCCAATCCCTCCAGGCAGCGCGCGGTGTCAGCACGTTCGGTGGACAGGCTGGCAAGGCAGCGGAGCAGCTTTGGAACATGGCAGCGGCAGCAAAGGCCGCTGCCGTTCAGACCGCTCGCCTCCAGCTTACAAAAAGCCTGGGTACTTTCCGCGAGGTCAACGATCTCACGGACCGTGGCTTTGGTCGCGCACAGGCTCGCGATCAGCGCACCGTAACGGATCCCAATGCCAGCATCGGCGAACGCGCTAGCGCTATCGGATCGCAGGTACAGCGCGGCTGGAATAAGCTGTGGGCTCCTCGTCAGGAAGTGGTCGTCGCAGCACGTAACCGCGCAATGGGTGACGTTCGCGCGGCGCAGGCCGCTCTAGCTGCCGCGCAGGGCAGCAAGGAAGAAAGTTTCCTTCCCAAGCCCGTTGCCACCGACAAGCCATTTGCCGACAAGCCCGATAGCAAAAAGGACAAGGGCGCTGACGATGCTGCCCGCCGTCTCAAGCAGGAAACGGAGTTCTGGCAGAAGCTGAACGACGAGGTTGATGCCGCAAAACTCTTCGGTATCGAGCAGCAGAAGATTACCAAGGAGCAGGAACTTCACAAGTTGCTGGCTCGGGACCTAACCGCTGCGGAGAAGCAGCGCGTGGATACTGCCGTCATCGATCTTGCCAATGCCAAGGCTGTCACGGACCTCAAGCAAAGCGCTTTCGAACTCACCAACAAAAACCTGCTTCTTCAACAGCGGGCAATCAGTCTATCTGATGAAGAGGTAGCGGTTCAGGATGCCCTAGATAGCAAGAAGCTGGCAGCTCTCAACGCGGGCGTGAACCTCCAGGATGCCGCCTATCAGGCAGAGTTGAAGAACTACGAGGCGGTAGTTCGTACCAACGTCCAGCAGGAGAAGCGCAACGAACTACTCAAGCAGGCCAACGACATTGCCAAGCGATACAGCACTACCTTTGCCTCGCAAACTGACATGGCGCAGCTTGAAAAGGAACGTCTCGCAGTTGTGGAGGCATACGCAAAGGGTGCCTTGAAGGACGCACTTGGCCAGAACGTAACCAAGACAATCTTTGACAGCATCATCGCCGGGTTCGATGCTGCCGCTGTTGAGATTAGGAACCGACCGCTTGAGGTAGTTGCCAACTATACCGGCGACGGCAGCTACGCGGCACAGATTGGCGCGATCAACAAAGAGAATGCCAACTATGCGAGCGCCAAAGCCGCTGTTGCTGCTAGCGGATTGGACGCGGAGTCGCAGAAGCGACTGAGCGCCGACGTTGAGCGCGCTCACGCGCTTGGGATGACCAAAGCCACCCGCACTGTTGCCAACAAGTTTGTTGACGACATGACTGCCGGTATCAGCGAACTTGCCGACTTGTTCGGTGGCGCTATGGGTGAAGTGCTTAATGGCTTTAGTCAGGCCATTAAGAGCATTCAGGGCAACGCAAACGGCACCAGCGGTCTATCGCAGATGTTTACGTCGTTCAGCAGCAAGCTGGGCGAAGGGTTCAAGAACGGCAACGCTTCCATGCTCGACGTGGGCAAGGGTCTCAAGAACTTGGGCAATCCCCTGGGCGACTTGAAGAAGTCCTTTGATCCAGCAGCAGGCGGCGGCGCGCTCAAGGGCATTGGCACCGCTGTCGGTGGTGCGATGGCTGGCCTTCAAATTGGCGAGAAGATCGGCCAGCTTGGAAAAGCACTGGGCCTCAAGGGCAGCGAAACTGGCGCAAAAATCGGCGGCGCTATCGGCGGACTCACGGGCAACCCTTTGATTGCGGCAGCGGCATCCGCTGTGGGCGGTCTCATCAGCAGCATATTGTACAAGCCCAAGTACGGTACAGCTTCGATCACTGGTGGTTCAGCATCGAGCGTCAGCGTCACGGGCAACAAGTCGTCCATGAAGGACAATGCCAGCGGCGCAGCAGGTAGCGTACAAGCTGGACTTGCCGACATCGCGGCCAAGCTGGGTGGCGCAGTTGGTAGCTTCTCCGTTGCCATCGGCCAGTATGACGGCAAGTGGCGCGTTCGTGACGATGCCTACAGCGGCAAGCTCAAGTTCAAGGGCGCAGCACAGAACGGCCTCCACGACTTTGGCAAGGATGGCGCAGAGGAAGCTATCGCATACGCGATCCAGAACGCAATCCAGGATGGCGCAATCACGGGCATCGCTGACTTTATCAGCAACGCACTCAAAGACGCGGGCGCGGAGTTCGCAGTGTCGTTGATGAACGCCGTAAAGAATATCAACAGCGAACTTGATGGTATGCTTGACCCAATGGGTGCTAGCGTTCGCGAGGTTATCGACCCAGTCAACGAACTCATCACGCAGATGAAGAAGTATGGCGCGACCTCGACCGACGTTGCCAAGCTGGAGCAATACAAGACGGAGAAGATGAAGCAGTTGCTCAAGGAGCAGACGGCCAACTTCCGTTCCATCCTGGACGACCTAAACGGGTCTGCTGGTGGCTTCACAGCCCTAACTCAGCTTACGGCGGAAATGGATCAGCTAAAAAAGTACCAGGGTGATCTAGCAGCGGGCAAGACGGTCGATCAAGGCGAGTATGGCTCGCTGATCGACAAGATCATGTCCAACGCTCAGTCGGTCTATGGCACCAACAGCACGGACTACCAGAACATCGTTGGACAAGTCCGCGATGTCACGACCAGCGCAATCACGGCTGTTACCAACGCCATCAACTCCGCAAGCGGTAACTCACTTGCCGACCCCACAAGCGCCATCACTGCGCAGACCGATACGCTGGCAAGCCTACAGGGCGTAGCCAATGACTACGCGGCTCAGCAAGTCGAGATCATGACCGAAATGCGCGACAGCATCCGTGACCTCAAGAGCGGTAACGGAGTGTACGCGTACAACGGTCGCTTGGCCGTGGCTTACTAAAGGGAGGCTTAAATACAAACATGCCAACTCAATTTGACACCGACCACGCCGCTTTCGTTAGGCAGGAGTATCGACGCGCCACTGTGGTAGCCACCGCAGTGAAAGCGCGCAATGCTACTGCCCGCGAAGTCACACTGGATACCAACTTGGATCAGGCAAATGCTACACGTATCGCCAACAACATCCTTACTGACAACGTGAAGCCTCGCGCCTTCGAAGTCGAGTTTGAGGGAACCCTACCCGCAAACGCGATTCAGGGTGGCCCCCCAGCTTTCATTCTCAACAGCCGCCGCCTCGCCAATTACACGGTTAAAGCCTTCTCGATCGTTGAGGATTACGAGAAGAACACAACGACCATCCAGGTGCGCGGCTAATGGCAACCGTCCTATGCGCCCCGCAGAGCTTCAGCGTGAACGCCTCAAGCGAGCAGGCTACTGCTCCCGCATCCAACGCCCTTACGCCCTTCCCAGGGGTTGTATGGCGCTCCAACGGGCTTTCGACGGTGTACGTAACACTAGCAACGTCGGGCGCACCGATCGACCTTATCGCTCTTGCGGGATCAAATCTCCGCAGCACGGATACCGTGCGCGTTCGCGGTAGCAGCGCAGCGGCAATGACCAGCCCGGTATTCGATGTAACGGTTTCCGCTTGGTCGGGCACGGCTCCCAATCGGGGTGCGACAACACTGATCCAGCTTGCCAGCGCGGTTACGCCCGCATTCGTCCGCATCGATATTACGAGCACTGGCAATCCTGTCGGATATGTCGAGGTTCAGCGGCTTGTCGTGGGCAAGAAAGTGGTTTGCGATGGCGTGGATATTGGCTGCGAGCATGGCTTGGAGGATCAATCGCAGTCTGAGGATATCTTGGGCTCGACGGTCTTTGACGAGTTCCGAGTGCGGGATAGTTGGAAAGCAACTATCAGCAACGTAAAGGAAACTGATTACTGGACTATTTGGGTTCCGTTCCTCCGTGGAATTGGCAAGACGCGCGACTTTCTGTTCGTGCCCGAAACAGACCCGGCATTTCTCCAAAACCAAGCGATCATGGGGCGGATAACGTCAAACGCCAAGGGTAGCTATCGGAGTAGTGACCTGCTGCTAGTGGACTTGAACATCCTCCAAGTGTGATAAGTCCGACTCCTCCAACGTGTAAATACACGCATGAGGACCATTCTACTTGAAGTCTCGCCGCTACTGAACGGCGTTCCCACTGCTGTTCGCCTTTGCGGTACCGCATCGGGATCGGCCACCACACAGCTTAACGGCGTCCCGTGGCTCCCCTGTATCACAAAGCGTCACACGCGAAGCCGTAACTTCGGTCGAGACGGCGTTCTAAGCCCCATCGACACCAGTTGGGGCAGCGTGGAGTTCTGGTTGAACAAGGACTTTGGCAACGAGACTTGGGGTGGATACGAATGGAGCGGCGCGGCTGCTCGCATTTTCGTTGGTGAAGAAGGTCAGCCTTTTGCCAGCTATACCCAGCAGTTTGAAGGCAACGTCAGTAGCCTAGACCGCACTGGTAACAAAGCGACTATCGCGCTCCTCGGTCCCGAGAGCAGCCTAACGGTACCTCTCCTGAACCTGACTTATGGCGGCACTGGTGGTGCCGACGGCATGGTTTCCATGAAGGGCACGCTCAAGCCCCGCGCCTTTGGTACCTGCGAAACCGTCGCCCCCGTACTCGTTGATGGCGCGAAGTACATTTATCAAGTTCACGGCTACGGTCCCGTTTCAGCCATTCCTTACGTTTACGAGTTCGCGCAGGCATTCGACTCTGCCAAGTTCAAGGGCGACGTTGCCAGCTATGACACACTCGCGGCCCTAACCCTCCTACCAGCGGAGTATGCTACCTGCCTGGCGCAAGGCATGTTTCGTATCGGCGGCGCTCCTCGCGAAAAAATCAGCGCCGATGTTGTCGTTGGCAATACCGACGTGGCGACCATCGCACGCGTCATGCTGGGCGTTGCGGGTATTCAACCGGCCAATATTGGCAACCTGTCCATCTTCTCCGGTACCAACTGGAGCCTCTACCTCACCGATCAAGCGGAGGTGTTGGACACTGTTCGCAACATGGTGTTCCAGGCCGGTGGCTACATCTACGCAGACGGCACAGGCATTTGGCAGGTAGGCGATTATTATGCGCCACAAACTGCGATCGTCCTGAACGACGATCGCAGCACGTTCCCGCTTGTACGCAGCATCAAAGAACTCAACGCCAATGGACCCGTTTACAAGGCGAGCGTTGGATACCGCCGCTGCTGGAACGTCCATAGCGAAGGCGAAGTCAGTCCCGCACTTGCTCAGATCAGCGATGCGCAGATTGCCGCCGCTGCGCAAACCGCTGCCGCCTTGGAACTGGCGCAGCAGGTACGCGACGACAGCAAGGTCGCCAAGGATCGTCTAGACGCAATTGTTAACGATGGTATCTTGGATCGATCTGAAAAGGTCCAGCTAGTTCAGACCTTTTCTGCCGAAAGCGCGCAGCAAACGGGTCTCCAGAACCAGAGCACCAATGTGGACGTGCGGTTTGAACGCGCCATCCTCTCGGACGCGTTCGCCAATCTCAGAAGCTACCTGGAGGGCCTGGCACCCAGCTACACCAATACCACCCTTGATACGCCGATTGATCGCGCCGCCTTCGATGCTCGCTGGCGGGATTACTGGCTGGCCAAGCAAAACCTGCTCAACGCATTGGCTGGTCGCTCGGGCTTTACGGCGACCTGGGACGGGACAACAGGACCCAATAAGCCACAGGATAACGCAACCGTTGGCGCCCCTGTTGGTACGAACGTGGGCGGTCGCCCTGTCGTCCAATTGCTGTCCGACACTGACCAAGCCAAAGCTGACGCCGCCAAGGCCGCACTTGATGCCGCAAACGCCAAGACCGCAGCCGATCAGGCTGCTGCTGACACCGTAGCTGCCAAGCTTCGCCTCACGGCCATCGAAGCAGACGGCATTCTCGATCGCAGCGAGAAGGCAGATGTGGTTTTGCGGTTTGCCAACGCGACCGCCGAGCGGATGGGATTGCTAAACAAGGGTGCGGAGTTCAGCCTGTCCGTTGAACGGACGGCATACAGTGATGCCTACGACGCCCTGGTCTCGTACCTCAACGCCCTGAACCCTGCGTATAACGACAGCACGCAGGACACGCCCATCGACCGTGCGGCGTTCAACGCCGTCTGGACCCGCTACTTTACGAGCCGCCAAGACCTCCTCAACGCCATTTACACCAAGACGCGCACGGCTGCGGAGGCCGCACAGGCAAACTCCGACAAGGCGGCGGCGGATGCGGCAGCGGCGAAGCTGGCAGCAGATGCCGCCAAGGTAGCAGCAGACGCAGCCAAGGCCGCTGCCGATGCCACAACGGCCAATTTTACCGCAGCCCGCCTAACCCAGCTCCTTCAGAAGCCTATCGACGACATCGCCAAGGTCACGCTGGATTATGGCGCGCAAAGCCTCACGACTAGCAAAGACCTGTTCGACCGCAACGAGCGATCTGTTCGCAATCTCGAAACCCTGATCCTCAACGAAGACGGCACAATCCGCATTGAGAAAATCAGTGAACTTAGTGCCCGCATCGCGGCTGGCGTGGCCGGTGAGGCAACCATCCGTGATGCCCAGATCAAGGACGTGAAGCGGCTCTATCAGGCTGGCGACGCCATCGTTGCCGCAGATATCTCGACGCTGGGTGGCAGGATCACAAAGGAAGTTGGCGACGTGAAGACCGCCTACGAGGGCGCAATCCGGGATACTCGTCAGGCGGTCATTGATGGCGACTATGCGCAGGCACTTCGCGCAGACGCACTGTCTGCTTCCATCACGGGTTTGGTTCAGCCCGGCGGCAACATCTATAATCTGGAAGCAGCAGTTCAGCGCATCGACAAAGCGGAAGTCGATAACAACGGGGCACGCGCACAGGAAACACTCAACCTCAAAGCGCGATTGGATAACGTAAACGGCGCGTCTCTTGAGCAGTCGTTTACTACCTACGCCAACAAGGTAGACGGCATCGGTGCCCAGTATGTTTTGAAGGTACAGAGCGAAGCCAACGGCGTCGTTGCGGTCGCCGGTATGGGGCTGGCTTCTAGCAACGGCAAATCCGCCGTCGTGTTCAACGCGGATGCTTTTCAAATCAATGTACCGGGCGCTGGAACGATGCCGGTCTTCCAGGCCGATGCTCAGGGCGTCTACATGCCCAACGTCCGTGCCGATAACATCAAAGCCGGTGCCATCGACTTCGAGTTCATTAACAAGCAGTCACTCCTAGATCCCGCTGGCGGATATCAGGCATTGCCCGGCGGAATGTACATGATGTGGGGTCGGTATCGTCAGACCATCCGAAACGAAGCGGTGTTCTACGTCAGCTTTCCAATCGCCTTCCCGTCGATTTGTTTGAGCTTCCAGGCGACCCCGTACCTAAACACGTTCAACAACGAACGGGACTTGTGGATTCAGATCATCGGTCAGCCCAGCCAGTACGGTGCCTCTGTCGCAACACAGGCCGCGCGTCGGGACGACCAGTACCTGGACGGCTTCGACTGGTTCGCGATTGGAAGATAACGTGTCCGCTTAAATAGTGGATGGCGATATTCGAAACAGCAGGAACGATCAACGTAACTACCGGCTCAACGGCAGTCACGGGCAATAACACAAACTGGATTCCATCTTACGATGGAGTGGCACTTGTCATCGCGGGCGGCTTCTATCCCGTAGCGTCGATCAATAGCCCAACTAGCATCACGCTCCTGGAGCCCTACAACGGCCCCACTGCCAATGCGCGCAGCTACGTCGTTGCGCCGATCGCAGCAAACAACCTGGATTTGACCAAGCAGACCCTCAGCGTGTTGAAGGTCGCCAGCGATCTAACGCGCATCGGTGTTGGACCGGCTGGCCCCGCTGGTCCCGCTGGCCCCAAGGGTGGCGACGGAAACAGCGAGAATGTCGTCCAGGCCATCGAGGGTGCGCCGAGTAAAAACAAGCCGTCCGTTCAGGATGAGGTCGCGATGATCGATAGCGAGGACAACAGCAAGTTGAAGCGCGTCCGCTTTGACACGCTCCGCAGCACGCTCGCAAAACCAAACACCATCACCAGCCTGTTCGTCTATTACGGCTACCCGATTGCGCTCAACGGCTTGTACAACGTCGATGCCGTTATCGCAGCCATCAGCAAGTACGATATCTGGGTTTGCGGAGACACCTATCAGCATCCCACGCAGGAGGTGTATGCCTCAACCGTCCAGATCATCAAGGGAGTGCGAGCCAAGGGAACGAAGGTTTACGGCTATGTGCCAATGGGCTTTAGCCAAACCATCGCGCAAAAGATTGAGGGCATCGACCAGTGGCATGACATTGGCGTCGATGGCATCTTTCTCGATGAGTACGGTTTCGACTATCAGGTAACTCGTGCGCAGCAGATTGTTATCGTGGACTACGCGCACTCGCGGGGACTGCCCATCTGCGCCAACGCCTTCATCTTCGAGGATGCCGTCTGCGACAATATCAACGAACTCGTATGGCCCAGCAACGACTTCCGATACCAGAACTTTGCCAATATGAACCCCAACAATCTGCCTTCGCCTCATAAGCCCGGTGACAGCTATCTGATTGAGAACTTCGTTTACAACTACCTCGGCCCTGCGAACAAGTTCGATGTCCAGGAGCGCAACCATTTGATCGCGCTTCGAAACAAGAAGCTGAAAAGTCCTATGTTGATTTGGGGACTGGCCGTGTTTCCCGAGCGCACCGACGCCTACGGCACCATCGACTTTAGCAAGATGGGTTCACTACCCTACTCCGATGTGCCCGACTACATTGCGGCCAATGCCTTCATGTTCGATCTGGATGCCGTTGGCGCGGGCGCATACACGTTTGGCGCGGGCAGTAAGCCAGTTGAGATGTTCTTTCCTGGACTGCCACCGGAAGTGAACACGGCGGAGATGGCGCAAAATCCCGTGTTCTCAAACCTTGTCACAGCAGTGGCGTATCGGGACTTGTCGCGGGACTACCGACTGACAATCACCAACAGCGACACCAAGCAAGCCGTGACGATCAGCAGCGCGTCTTCCAAGCTGTTGAAAAGTACGTCCAACGGGTGAGCGGGCGGTCTGACGTTAAATAGTAGCGAACGCCACTCTTGGGGGCCTCTCTGGAGGACGATCGCATGAAATTAACTGGACTCAAAAAGCTACTCAAGTCGGAACTGGTTCGCAGCATCGCTCGCGAAGTCGTAACCGTCGTCGTACTCAAGAAGTCGACCACGCGTAAGTGAGCGAGCGTCAGACCCTCGTTGCGTTTGCGGTGCTGGTCGCCGCGATCTGCTACCTCGCGACGATCGCCGCCGTATTGGCCTTCTACGGGAAATATGCGGAAGCGTTGGGCTTTGGCGGCCTCACAACCGGCCTCGTCGGCGTCCTGGGCACGTTTAAGCCCCGCACGACCGAGCCGGATCAACCTCAGCCGGTAAAGGTGGCAAATGGCCCCCAGGACCCCGTACCCGTGGAGGGCGCGTGATGAGCGGCAATAACCAGAACAACGACAAGCCGGTCACGCTCAGCGAAATCATTCAGATGATGGCGGTGATGAACCCGACACCCGCGCCCGTCGCTGTCGTCGCTCCTGCGGTAGATCGAGACGGTGACGCTGGGGTCACAAAGCTAATCGTCGGAGGTATCGTCGTATTGATCGGCGTCATCATGCTTGGCGTGTTTGGCTGGGTCGGATCGAGCGTCAACGGCCTCAACACGACGGTGACGAAGATGAGCGCCAACGTGGACCAGCTTCAAAAAAGCATTGCAGACCTCCAGCAGACGCAAGGAACGGCCACGCAGCAGCTTTCCGACATCAGGACCCAGAATGCCCGCCAGGATGCCCGTGCGGACGCCGTTGAAGCCGATCTAAAGCGCATGAAAGAACGCATCCGCATGGCGGAAGGTCAAAGGCCTCTGACCGGTGATACCGGCGATCTATGACGAAAGCGGACGCGCAGCGGATCCTTCTGCGAGCCTTTGTATCGACGGGTGAACTGCCCCCGGATATCGAGGACGTATTACGGCAGTTGCTGACTATAACGCAGCCCAAGCGGAAACGCTGACATGACGAAGCCCCGGTCCAACATCCTGGACCGGGGCTTCGTGTTCAAATTAGTTTGTAAGGTCGCGAGGTGAAAACCGGTTAAGCCTCAAACTCAGCATCCAGATCCATCATGGCGTTCAGCTCGCAAATATCCCGCGCTAACTGAACGGCATCATCGTCGTTCATCGGAAATAGCGTGTTCTGATAACTGCCGTCGTAGGGGCCGGTCTCTGTGGCGCTGGCGCGCTGGAAAATGCTCTGCCATTGCTCAAGCCGCTCCCCCTCAAAGTCGCGGTCACTGACGGCACTCATAGCAATCATCGCATCTACAAGCCGCCGCTGGATCGTTTCTGTGCCCGTCGCGAGCGAATAGACGGCGTTGTTCAACTTCTCGCGTGCGTAACTCGCGCCCATGACAGTCTCCCTTTTGTTGAGGGGTGAAGATAGGCGTGATCAGTTGGATGGCAACGCCCTGGGCTTCACCGTGATCGTTTATGGAAAGATCGTCGCCTTCCCGCACCGATAAAGGATTTTGTCGAGCCACGCCGCTTGCGGGTTGCTGATATTGAAACTGGGACTGGCGCTCTGCTGCGCCATTCGTTCAACGAATTCGTGTTCGCCGTCCTTGATGCGCGGATCACCGACCAGGGATCGGATGCGTTCGCTAAGGTCTTCGTACTCCCACACGTCCACCAGCCAGTACGTTTTGCCGTTTCGGTTCATGCTTTTCATTTGTTGCTCCTTGTCGGGTTGTTCCGATCTTTCTACGCCGCCGCCGCGCCTACTCCCTGCCAACTTCTCTTTCCTCGTCCTGGGTGAGCGAGCGAGCCCAGGCGAGGCGAATGCCTCTAGCTCTGGCGGTCAAGTCCTGGGTTGGCGAAGCCCAGGCTTACGAGCGGAGCCAGGCCATTTGCGAACGTAAGGGAGCGGCCTGAGCGCCGCGCTATCGTTTCTTATCGTAAAGTAAAGTAACGTAGCGTAGAGGGTTCAAAAACCGCAGATTCTCTAGTGGTCTAGGGTCTATTTTTTACTAAACGCTCACTGAACGCCTACTAAACGCTTACTGAATCTTACTGAACGCTTACTGATTGACTACTAAACGCTCACTAAGTTTAGCCATTCAGTAAATCCGCTCACTGATTGATTACCAGTCGTACGCCTTGATATCGTCGTACATCCTGGCAATCAACCCGTCTCCCGGAAGGGAGACCGTGCTGTCACGCAAATGCGAGAACCTTCTCGCTTCGTTCGACGGACGCGTGCCGGACTCAGAGAAGGGCAAGTTTAGGCCGTACATTGATGGCGACCCCGACAACTGGGATGACCGCTGGCATAATACGCGCGACTGTTTCTTTCCGCTTTTGGAAGTTGGCTTCAAAGGGTCCGCACCAGTTCCAAACCCGCTGGGCGAGGCTCAACTTCGAGTCCTGGCAAGCCTTGTCGAGCCGGACGGCCAGGATCGGTCGGTAATTGTCCAACGCCTCGGGGGCATCCTTCAACAGTACACCGAAAAGGGCCGACTAGCCGAGGAGGCTCGCCAGAACCGCGAGCGTAAAGTGCACGTTAGCAGCGCGAAGAGCGAAGCTGCCCAAAAACGGAAAGCAGCTCGTGCGGCAAAAATTGCTGCGGGCGATCAGAAGGCAACGAAGGCCTTGCGGGGGCGAAAGCTAAAAACCGTTCCCGGAATAGTATCCTAGGCAGACCAAAAGCCTACCGCCATAAAAAAAGGAAAGTCCATGACATACAAGTTCTCCGATACCAAGATTGTAAGCATGTCCACGATAGGAGGTGGTACCTATACACTTGCGTACAGTCAGCAGTGCCAAGACGAGCGCAACGCCGGATACTCATTGCGGCATTACCCAGGCCGCTTGGAAGTGAGCCCTTATACCGACGATTGCGAGGAGGTAATCGACTTTGCCGATCGTGCTGAAGCTGCGCCGCTGCTGCGCAATTTCCCAGCGTTAGACCGGGACCAGCTAACCACATGGCTCAGTGAGAATGTGCGCTAGTCCCGACTAGCGGGTCGTACAGGGCCATAACGGGATCGGGGCTAGTTGCGTATCCCTCATGCGCGCTGGCCCCGTAGCGGGGTTCACAGGGGCAGGATTGCGACGCCTGAACTTGTGGGTCCCGCACTTGCAGAGCATTTCTATAATGACGCCGATTTAGGGCAGATCGTATAAATAGTCGGTGAGCAGCAGGGTCCAAAAGCTGTCGCTCATGACAGCGGATACCTGATGCTCTTCTAATCGCGAAGAACTTTGACCCGCTTGTGTCCTGGACCCGCACAAGCGGGTTCTTCTGTGATTAGGAGACTACTATGCTTCATATTATTGCTGACAATGCGTCAAACGCAACTACTGTTCGTCCGCGCGTTCAGAGCCCTCGCTGGCTATCCCTGGCAATCCAGTTGCTCGATGGCGCGGCGGACAGCCATCGCAGTCAGAAAAGCAACAGCGACACGATTCGCCATACCAAAGCCTACATCAAAATTCTGCTCGACGGTCTTCCGCTCAGCGATGCGCAGAGCAAGACATTTGTCGAGAACATCAAAAACCGCATTCCAGGCAAGAAGGAGTTTGGGTGGGACGGCCAGCAGATCAAGCTGACGACCAAGCAGGTCACTGATGCCAAGTCCAACCCGCGCTATCAGGCGATCGTTCAGGAGTTTCACGAGGTCAGCACCTGGAAGTCGCACCTTCATGCTGTCCTGGATTCCAAGCTGCGCGAGATGGAAGCCGGTTGTAACGACGTTGAGGAGTACCAAGCGTTGGCCAATACCATCCCGCCATAACTAAGCGTAGCTTGAGCCTCCCGCCAATAGTCAGCCGCGCTGGCCGACAGCAAACTCCCACCGTCTTGTTTGGCTGCCCTATTGGCCGCGACAAAATCGGCTTTCAGCAAGGCAACTTGTGCTGCGGCGTCATCACCCGCGATACGCCGTATGAGATCAGCGCTATGTTTGTGCGCCGGGTCTTTGACAAGCGCATCCAAGGCGCGTGCGATGACTGCGCGCTCCACGTCATTTAGTGTCATGGTATCCTCCGTAGAGTATGGAGCGAGTTTCCTCGCTCCACGTGGTCTCAGGCTGCGCTCTGCTTGGTGACCGCCCGCGTTTCGGCAAAAGCAGCTTTGGCCGTTTTGCTGACCCGCAACATCATCGCCTTCCGTGCGTCCGGAGTCATGCCGCCAAGCAATTGCTCCTTCTGCTCTGCTAGTCGGCGTTCAATCTCGCGCTCGTTGCGCTCGGCCTGCTCACGCAGCGTTTTCCTCTGCATAAGATCGCTAAACTGCTCCTTGGCCAGCTTGGCGAGCGCAGAATTGGCGTTCTTGTCCGCCACGCCCAACACTTCGAAATCGATAGTGTCCGCGATATGACGTACCAGGATGGTCGCATATTCTCCCATATCGTCAGGAAGATCGATGTTGATCGACACGGTTTCCCGCATAGTTTCCTCGAGGAAAACCGCGCACTTTTGCTCGGAGATCGCTGATGCAGCTTCCCTGCGGTCCTTGCTCAGAGATCGCTGCCGCTCCTTGGCCATAACGAGCGACCCCTTGGACGCCATGATGATTTTCGCGACCGCTTTGGCATCCTGAGTCTCAACTCCGCGCTCGGCCAGCGCCTCCATTGTATGGTGGTAGATCTCCATGCTGCGATCGGGCACCCACAGCGCACGCTTGGTACCGGTGCCATCCTTGAAGGTGGCACCGTTCAAATCATGCTCACCCCACTGAACCTTGATCCAAGGTGTGTATACGGACGTTTCGTTCGAAGCTGCCGGGACGCCATGCTCGTCCAGAATAGCTGCCTGAGTGTCGGCAGTCGCATTCGCGAGGATTTTGCGGATCGCAATATACGCTGTCGCAACCATCAACGCGAGCGCATGACTACCTCGGGACTTTTGAAAGGTTGTCTGCTGCGCCGAAACCAGCGCACGCACAGATGCGTCGGTGTTCAGAGCCGGATCGACAAACGTGCCTGGTTGGGCAAGGCCAACAGCCGTGGGCTGGTGAGCGGTTGGCGTGGCAGTGAGGGTAAGGTCGGACACGAAAATGATCTCCTAAGAAACCACCTCCCGCAAGCAGACATGCCTACGGCACGCCGCGCTATATAAGCACGGACGTACGGAACTCGGTGGACGTTCTCGGAGACATTCTCAGGGACTCGAACCCTCTCTCGATCCGCAGATCGGATGCCCCACTGGCAAAGCGTCGTTTGTCGTTAGTGACGACGAGGACCCTTCTAGCCGATGTTCGGGGCTTGGCAAGCAATATTTTAGCGTTAACCAAACAAAATCGGGACACCACGCAGTTCTGCCATTTTCGTTCGTAGAAAAGCGCCGCTCCACAACTGTAGAACGACGCCCCGGAAAGGATAACGCGACTTGAGCAGCCCTTGTTAAGCGTTGCGTCATCACACCTATTTACGCGGACCTTGTTTGACGATGAAGCCATGCTTCTCGCACCATGAACGATAGGTCGTCTTACTGGCTTTGCTGATCGTCTTGTCCGGGTTGGTGAACCACATTTCGATTGTGTACTCCGGATAGGCACGCTTGACGGCCAGCATCTTGCGGCGATCCCCGGCATCAAACAAACCCTTGGCCTCAACGATGCGCTTGCTTTGCTGATCGATAAAATCCGGCAGGTAGGTACATTCGAGGACATACGACAGCTTGACCGCCTCGTAGGCGAAGCCGGGTCCCAGGTCGCGACCGCAACGCGCTTCGAATGGATTGCGGTAGCCGCTCACTTGAGAAACAGCGCAGCTTCAGCAGCACGGCGCTTTGTCAGCCCCGGCAATGCCCTCAGAACCCCGTTAACGCGTGCCTTGTCCCAAGACGCAAACTGCGCAGCGGCACCCTTGTAGTTGCCCGCGTTGAGCTTCCTGAGTAGCGTAGAACCCGCGAGAGCGCCCGACCCCAAGTTGTATGCGAAGCTGACAAGCGCGCCCAGTTGGTTGGCCGACACAGGCACGCGCAACAGCTTGCGAACTGCCGCTTCGAACTCATCATACTCCTGCCCAACCCAAGTGTCGGCTTGAACTTGCGTGATCTGCTGGCCGAGTTTGACGCCGCGCGTCCTGCCGTATCCGATAGTTGGGACGCCCGCGGGGCAAAGATAGGCAGTAAGTTTACAGCCTTCGAATGTCTTTACGAGGCCAAGACCGGCACGGAATGAAGTTTCCATCCCGTATCTATCATTTCGCGCACTTGGCTACTTGTGTGCGTACTTAACTCGGTAAGTCAGAGAATAAATAGATTGGAGAACAGAAAACTACTCCGTGGAGGAGCCAATGACAAAACTACGCAAGAAGGATTTCAAAGTCGAATACGACGCACTGGTCAACGCAAGGCACCGTTGCTCCAACTCCAAGAACGCTCAGTACAAGGACTACGGGGGTCGCGGACTTCAAGTACATGAGTCCTTCCTTGGCCCAGATGGCTTCTGGAACTTCCTAGCCTCAGTTGGACGCAAGCCAAGCGCCGACCTTACGCTCGATCGAGTGGACAACACCAAAGGCTATGAACCGGGCAACCTCGCTTGGACCTCACGCAAAGTCCAGCAGCGCAATCGCCGTCCTACCAAACCCCGCATCATCGACCTGGGATGGGGCTCAAAAACTCACACCGTCTTTTGCTACGATGGCAAGAAGACTCGTACTTTTGACAGTCCGCTAGTCACACTCAATGACCAGACCCTCAGCCTATACGAGTGGTCAAAGCTGCTGAACATCAACGCCAGGACGCTGCGCCAGCGACTACAGCGCGGCCTAACTCCAGCGCAGGCACTCGTACCAACGCTGTTCGATACCTGGGGCAAGCCACGCGATGGCGGTCCAACGATCCACTAAAACCAAGAGGAGCAAACTCCCAATGACATTCGAAGAAGAAACCCGTCAGATGTTCAGCAGCCTCATCGAGCGCATGAACCGCATTGAAGCCAATGTTGCGCACATCAAGCCACTAAAGCCTACGATCCCCGAATCCATCAAACGGGTGATCGACGATACAACTAAAGCGCTTGATGCCGTGATGGCCGCTTACAATCAGCAGAGCCAAGCGTACAAAGTAATCGTTGAGGACCTACGCCGTGGCCGCTGAACTAACGCTGGAAGAGCAAATCGACGCATACCGCCAGGACATAGTGGCGCTGTTACGCAAAGACCCGCACTGTCCAATCGCCCAGCTACTTGGGCAAGCGCTCATCGACTTGTACTTGGAACTCTAACGCATGGCCGGGGCAACCCGGCCATTGCCATGACTGCCCTGTCAATAAATAGACGTATGATTGACGCCTTGGGAAACATCACACTCAATCGCGCTGCTGACGAATATATCCCCTTGAGTTGGGTAGATGACCAGGGCGTAGAGATCGACATCAGCCAAGCGGACCTCCGCTTTATCGTAGACAAGGGCTTTACCCTCGTCCCCGACCGCGATCCCAACAAGGCCAAAGGCCGGTTGCTCCACTTCACGGAACTTCACGCGCAGAGCCTAACCAAGCCGCGCCAATACGTCCTCCTGCTAACTCAGGGATCGGACAACACAGTTCTCCTAAGCGGCACGATCGATGCCACGGGGTTCAAGCCGTGATCCAGATTCGAACTGTCCGTCAAACAATTCAACTTCAAGGCAAGTTGGCTCCCAAACTCACAATCGGTTCGCAACCCTCGCAATCGATCAAGCTGGTGAGCAGCGGCCCGCCCGGGCCGCAAGGCGTTCGCGGCGAAACCGGCCTTTCCGGCACGGCTCTCATTCCAACAATCCTCGATGGAGGTAATTTCTAATGGCAACTACACTACGCATCAATCGTCGCGTCACTGGCGCTGCCGGCGCTCCATCGAGCCTCAAGTCCGCCGAACTGGCCTATAACATGGTCGATGGCATCCTGTATGCTGGCTTTGGCGATGACGGAACAGGCACCGCAACCAGCATCCGGGGCTTCGCGAAGGATGATTACGACGCCAAGCACCGCCTGCCCCTCAACGGAGCGTCCGGTCAGGTCCTCAGCGTAGACGCCAACGGCAACCCCGTTTGGGGACCAGCGCCACAGACGGGAACCAATTACACGGCTGGATCGGGCATCACGATCAATAGTGGCACGATCGCCGCCGACACCGCCGTCGTGGCGACCGTTACAAGTGTGGGGCTCAAGGCCGATAAGGCATCGCCCACGTTTACAGGTACGCCAGCCGCTCCAACAGCATCAGCAGGTACGAACACCACGCAACTTGCGACGACCGCGTTTGTCAGCACGGCAGTCAGCCCTAAGGCCAACAGCGCCAGCCCTGCGTTCACCGGCACGCCAACGGCTCCAACGGCAACGTCGGCAACCAACAACACTCAGTTGGCGACTACGGCGTTCGTCGGCACGGCTATTAGCAACCTCATCGGTGGCGCGGGCGCGGCATACGATACGCTCAGCGAGCTACAGACGCTTATCCAGAACGACATGAGCGGCCTATCGGCGCTGACTACGACCGTTGACGGCAAGCTGACCAAGGCCAGCAACCTATCGGACCTCACCGACTTTGCTGCCGCGCGCACCAATCTCAGCCTGGGCACGATGGCTGTTCAGAACGCATCGGCTGTGGCGATCACGGGCGGATCGATCAACGGCGTGACGTTGGACGGAGGCACATTCTAAATGGGTCGCAACTCCACTATCCGTTTCATCAGGACAACACGGGCAAACCTGAACGCGCAAGCTACTGCTCTCGCGCTGCTCGCGGGTGAGCCCTACTTTATCACGGACGAGAACCGTTACGCGGTTGGTACGGGCACCAGCAGCTATCAGACATTCGCCAAACAAGGCGAAGCCGAGCAAGCCGTCCGCAATGCTCCCCTCAAGTCCGAACCCAGCAGCGCCGATCAAATCGTGTTGTTGGACTCGAACTCTGCGACGACAAAGAGCGTGCGCTTCGACAGTCTGAAGACCGCTGCCGCTCAGCCACTGCGCAAGCCGTCGGTGCTATTCTACTATGGCTACCCCATTGGCTTTAAGGGCATCTGGGAGACCAACGCGGTCATCGACGCGATGTCCAAGTATCAGGTTTATGTCTGCGGTGCGGGGTATGAGAATCCAGATCAGGAGGTTTACGCCTCCACTGTTCAGATCATTAACGGGCTCAGGACGCGCGGTACGAAGGTTTATGGCTACGTCCGCATGGGACCCAGCAACACCGATGCGCAGCGGAAAACCGCAATCGACCGCTGGGCGACGATCGGCGTCGATGGCATTTTTCTAGATGAGTACGGGTTTGATTTTGCTGTTACGCGCAGTCAGCAGATTGATATTGTGGGCTACGTCCACGGCAAACAGCTACCTGCGACGGCCAACAGTTGGATTTTTGAAGAGGCTGTCGTTGATACCAAAGCGCAGTTGCCTTGGTCGTCCGACGATGCGCGGTATCAGCGTTTCGTTCAGTACAACCCGAACGACTTGCCCAGTCCGCTTCGCGCTGGCGACAACTACCTAGTTGAGAATTTCGCATACGACCGCAACGGCGTCACGAACAAGTTCAGCGCGCAGGAGCGTTTTGAACTGATCCGCCAGCGGAACAAGAACCGTGCTGCGCCTCTAGCTTTGTGGGCGCTTACCGTCCTGCCCGAGAGCAGCCCCGGCGTACTCGATACCTCCAAGATGGGATCACTGACGCTCGATCAGGCCACTCACTATATTGCCGCGAACGCGTGGATGTACGACATCGACCTCCTGGGTGTTGCGGGCGGTTCGATTGGCAGCAGTTCCATGGTTATTGAAGCCAATATCCCCGGCTTGCCAGTTGCGGTGAACATCTCCAGCCTCGCCACATATCAGCCGGTCAACAACCTCGTCACGGAGGTATTCACCCGACGTTTGAGCCCGTCCTATCAGCTTACCGTAACGAACTCATCGACGGCGCAAACTGCCTCGGTCACGAACGATTATGGCGCAGTCATTAGCAACACGCCGGGAACTTCCACCAGCGGCGGAACTGGTGCGAAGGGAGATAAGGGCGACACCGGAGCAATGGGACCGCAAGGTATCCAAGGCATTCAGGGCATCAAAGGCGATACCGGCGCGACCGGTGCGACAGGCACGAATGGTACCAACGGAGCCAAGGGAGATACTGGCGCGCAAGGTATCCAAGGCGTCAAAGGCGACAAGGGCGACACCGGAGCGACGGGCGCAACAGGTGCCAGTGGCGTGGCAACCGCCGCCGGTGACAACAATCAGATCCAGCTAAACGCCAATGGCAAACTGGGTGCGAGCTATTTGGCTTTTGATCCGGCAACCGGCATCATGGACATTGGCGGTGGTGCGAAATTGCGTGGAGCGAACCCGGCGCAGCACGGCATTCTCCAAGTCAGCGACCCTTACGCTCTGGCACCGTGGCGCGCACTCGGACCTCACGCCGGTTATACCAGCACCCGCGAATGGCAGCCTGTGACTGGAACGACGGTTTACAACAAAGCCATGTCCACTGCCGCAACGGGAACGGCCACCACCCAAAACATCAGCAATAGCCGATGGCTCGCAGAACCCGCGCTCAACTATGTGGCGGCGGCAACGGCTGGAACGCAGGCCACGTTCAACGTGACCAATGCGGTTGTGACAAGCAGCACCGCGAACACAGGCGGCTGGCTTGTTACGATCCGCATGAGCGTGAAAAACTGGGCGGCTGGCAAGCGTTGGTTCGTAGGTATGGCAATGAGCACCGCCACACCGGGCAACGTCGAGCCCAGCAGCATGACGAACATCTTCGGCATCGGCTGCGATAGTACGGACAATAACGCCTACCAGATGTCGCGTGGCACCGGCTCGGTTACAAAAACGTCCATCACCGTGCCGGGCGATCTCGGTGGCGAGAATGTGACGTTCTCGTTCAAGTGTAATCCCGGCTCCACGCAGATGTTCAGCGGCCTGAACCAAGGCGGTTTCGCTTACGCACACAGCACCATCGGTACAGCGGGCCTTTGGTATCCAGTCGCTTGGGTCAGCAACGCGGCCTCGGCCACCACGATCACGCTGAGTATGAACCGCGTTTACGTGGAATACCTGACGGATTTCTAACCGAGACCGATTTCGCATAACCCTTGCCGAATCATGTTCCCTTTTTGTACCACGAGACATGGACGGTTTCACTACCCTGGCTCATTACGTGAAGGCCCGCGCCGATATGCGGGTAAAGTGCAGGTGTGGCCGGGAGGTCAATCTGCCATCAGCCACGCTTGGGGCGATGTTCGGCGCTTGGCTGACCATCGAGCAAGCCACAGCACGGCTGAAATGTAAGCGATGCTTTCAACGCGGAGCAGCCACCGTAAGCCCGTCACATGGCCGCTGACCGACTGCTCATCGACCTGTTGGAAGGCAACACACACGCCAACATCCGATGCCGCTGTCACCGAGTCGTTACGTGGCGCAGCAGGGAGTTGATTGAGAAATTCGGTCAGGATGCCACCGTACACAAAGCGCAAACGCGCATGATCTGCCAGCAGTGCCGTTGCCGGGGCTGGGCACGGATCGAGCCAGCGCAACGCTAGTCATCCTCGCCAGCCAACCTTGATTCTATCTGAGGTTAAACACTTTCACGATTTTTCACGGAAACTCATGTTACCCAAAGTGTTCCTAAAACAGGAGTATTTTGGGAGCGGCGCGTGACCAGTCTGATTCACGAAGAACCATCTGATGTGAAAGCCGAAGCAGGCAGCGTTCACATTTCTGGTCCGGGCGGAGTTGTGGTCAGCCTAAGCGTCGAAGCTGCCGAGGAAACGTCCGAGCGCATTCTTCAATGCGCGCTTGAGGCTCGCGGCCAACAAATCTTAGGCGAGGGCTGTTGCCACGCGGCTAAAAAAAAGCCCCAATAGCCTCGGAAAACCGCGGAAAACTCTGGTGTTGACTCCTATAACGCGCGGGTCAGAAGCGTGTCGCCGTTAACCAAACTCTGCTACGGTAAATTTCGTGCAATCTCCGAGCATCTTTCGAACATCGCGCCGATAAAGTCGGCTATTCCGAAATAGTATCGTTGAGTAGGCAATTCTAACGAACTAATTTCTTCTCCAGCATGCGGTGCAAAAAAGGCGGACTGAGCTAAGCTCTGACCAACTAATCCCGAATGCTTGATGGCATTATTGACGCGGCGGCACTCGTCCGCGTCGGGAAATGAGTCAAGCGCGGGAAGATCGACGCCGCACGCCTGAAACCCGGCTTGGATGTCTGGCCATCTATGACTGCCCGCCGCAGGAAGCGCTAATAAGGCTCTTAGCTCAGTCAGCCCCCTATTCAGATTTTTCTCCGCGAACGCCCATGCAGCCACAGTCGTAACTTCGTCTGCGTATCGCGATATGGCTTCGACTTCCATCTCACCGGAAATTACGCCATCGCTGGCCCGAGACCACATGATCTGGAACAACTCCACCTCATCCTCGTCTTGAGGCTCAACCCAACTTCGGATCTCCTTCGAACGCTCCTTTAAAGCTTCACGTCGCCGCAGCACGTCCGAATATGCAGCTTGGTTGAAAAGAGCGAGGTTCTCCAACTCCCAATGCGCTGTGTGCCACACGTTCTGAAACGGCGGAATCATGTCCATAATCCGAATGTCTAGCGGCGCCATGCCGCCATGAACTACTGGCCACTGCATCGGTGACAAAATCGGGTGCCGCATTATCCCTCCACTTTTGTAGCGGGGTCTACGAGATAGCTGCGAAAAGCAACGATCTATCTCAACTTGACTCCTATAACGCACGGGTCGGCAGCGTGTCGCCGTTAACCATCAATGGGTCAGCAGTGCCTTTAACTCCGCCACCGTAAGCCATGGTTTCGCCTTGTGGATAACCCGATGGCAATTGGAGCAAACCAGGGCCAAGTCGTCGGGCGCGGTCTCGTCACCTTCGACCATCGCGTGGACCGGATTGGTATGATGCGCCTCGATAAAGCCGTATCCACGCGGGCCATACGTGGCAACGAAGTCAAATCCGCACGCCTCACATTCTAATTTGCCGTGAGCTTTGAGAGCAGCGGACTTCCTGATTGCGACGACCTTTCGATCGCGCTCCAGCGTCCGGTGAAGGCGATAACTTACTTTTCCTTCTTTGGCCTTGTAGCTTTGGACCTCATCCAAGGTGTCCTCGTCCATTCTGGCGAACGTGCTTTCGCGGATCGCTTCAGCAGCTACAGCGAGGTCTTGAGGCTTTCCGAAGAATTCGGCCCAAATGGCTTTATCCAGCTTGCTCGCTCCGCCGAGCCCCTTACCCCCTTTGCTCGTGAACGCAGGGTCAACGCTGCGGAAGTTCATCATCTTCATGATGACGCCGCTCGGATTGCGGTAGGTGGTCAAGCCGACCTCTGTCGCCATTTGACGTAGAAGGGCCGACACCTCAGTCACATCTGGATGACTGACGCCTGGATCCCGCCCCTTGTGCTTCACGTATAAGTCGAGAGCGAGGATCACCTGGTCGCGGGTCCAAAGCGGGTTCTTCAGCTTTTCGGTGATGGCCAGCTTCGAACCCTCGGGGGCATCAAATGTGAAGCCCTCTCTGAGCAAAGGCCGGATCGACGGCTGACCGCCGTAAAACTCGTCGGACTCGAGGGCGCCAGTCTGTCCAGGCAGGTAGCCAAACGCAGCGCCAACTATCGCTTTGCTGTCGTAGCTGCGACCTTCGTGCCAGACCAGATGGGTGCGAGCTTCCCTAAATCCATATTTCTCAAGGAAAGCGGCTCGCCCGATGCCGTCGTGCTCAGCCATGGCAGAGAGAACGCTGTCGCGCGTTATCGAAGTCGGTTTCCGTTCGATTGGCATTGCTGGCCCTACCTATCCTACTTTTATAGGTTCTAACCTTTACGCCTCGCGAGTGTCCAACCGTAGCTATCACGGACGCAGCCGCGCAAAACTGCGGGAAATCAGGGCTTGACTCCTACAACGCACGGGTCAGGGCGTTGTAGCCGTAGCCTACTGCCGCGCGATTTTCTCGAACGTCCGCTGACGCCCACTTGCGGACATTCCACGGGCCGGGGTGACTGCGGGTTACGCGCCAGTTAGGTGAGACTGCTAATAGCGATCGAAAGTCGATCAGCCTTCAGGAGAGTGTCTGTGCTTTTTCACACCATGGTCGGATCGAATGACATCGAACGGTCAAAGCGCTTCTACGACACGGTGCTCGCCACCCTGGGTGCAGGCGAAGGAACGCGGAACATCGCCGACAGCGGCCATGCCCGTCTGATCTACAACAATGGTAACGGAACCAACTTCATCGTCAGCCAGCCGATCAACGACGAACCGGCAAGCGTCGCTAACGGCAGCACCGTTGCCTTTTCCTGCGACTCGCCCGAACAGGTGAAGCAGCTTCACGATACCGCCGTTGCCGCTGGCGGGACCTCGATAGAAGCTCCGCCGGGACCGCGCGAAACTGCCTCCATGGGCACCATCGAGCTGGCCTATTTTCGTGACCCCGACGGCAACAAATTGTGCGGAATTCATTTTCCTGCCTGATTCGTTCGATACGGGTCCGCTTCTGTCGATAGCGGACCCCGATCATGCGATCCCGCGAAGATCCGCTTTCCTCCAATCCCGGACATTCAGTGGCCGCGCAAATCTGCCAAAAATAAGGGTTTGACTCCTATAACGCACGGGTCAGCAATGTATAACCGATCGCCGCCGCCGCACCCGCCAGCGCGGCGATCAACGGCAGGCGGGCGTGCAGCCCCAGCCACGGACTGAGCGCCAGCAGACGCAGCACGATCACCATCGTCGCCGCCACCGCGGCCGTGATATGCAACCCACTCACCGACAAAAGATGCGCGAGCCCGGCCCGGCGCATCGCCTCTGAATCCTCCTCGCTGATCGCGCCGACGTCGCCGGTGGCGAGCGCTGCAGCGATACCGCCTGCGCTACCGTCCAGTCGCGACACGATATGATGCGACAGCGCGACGCGGACGCCCGCGCCCGAGTCGCTCGGCGTCGTAACGATGACCGGTGCAAAGCCGCGCCCCGTCGCACCGATCCCGCCGAACCACGCGACGCGCGCAAAGTCGTAGGCGCCCGGCACGGCGGGGAGTGGCGGTGGCATCAGGCGAGCCCGAAGATGCACGACCGCCCCGATGCCCAGCAGGTGCGGTGCATCCGCTTCCGCCAAGTTGACGCGAACGCGATAGGGCAAGGCAACGGGCTGCCCATCGGTTTCCACGCCCTTGCCAATGGGCAGCACCGTCAACCGGACGAGCTTGCGCGCGACCAGCGGCTCGATTCCCTCGACCTTTGCCGAGAAGCTTGCGATCGTCGGGCCGGCCAGCACCGGTCGCGCCACCACTTCAGACCGTGCCCAGACCAGCCCCAAGCCGAGCGCGCTTGTGAGCAAACCGACGGCCAGAGCGCGCGCCGCTCGTCCGCCACGCCCCAGGGCCAGACACGCAAGCCCGCTCGCCACCAACAGCAATATCGTCACGCACCACGCCGCCGGGTCCGGCAGCGCGAACCACAACGCGATTCCGCCACCCAGCATGACCGGCAACCATAACACCAACTGGTCGCGCTCCGCCTCTAGCCGGCGCTCGACGGCGAGCCCGACGACAGCCCCCCATCGCGGCACGCCCATTTGTCGCCGCCAAGGACGCATGCTAGGGGCGGCGACGGCTGTCATGGCCATCGTTTCTCCATTGTTTCATCAGTCTGGGAGCACCCGCGGTTGGGCGCAATATCTGATACGGGCACCGCCAATTCGGCCGCACCCGTGGTTACCCGTTTCGCTCCGTCACCGACGGGGTTCCTGCATCTTGGCGGCGCGCGCACCGCGCTGTTCAACTGGCTGTTCGCAAAGGCGAATGGCGGCAAATTTCTGTTGCGGATCGAGGATACCGACCGGGTCCGCTCGACCCAGCCGGCGATCGACGCGATTCTCGACGGGATGCGCTGGCTCGGGCTCGACTGGGACGGCGACGTCGTCATGCAGTTCGCCGGCGCCGAGCGCCACGCGCAGGTAGCCCATGAGATGGTCGCCAACGGCCATGCCTATCGCTGCTACATGACCGCCGAGGAAATCGCTGCGATGCGCGCCGAGGCGCAGGCGGCGAAGAAGCCCTTGCGCATCCGCAGCCCGTGGCGCGACCGCCCGGCGAGCGAAGCGCCCGACCTGCCCCACGTCGTCCGCCTGCGCGCGCCGCAGGAGGGCGCCGTCACGATCGAGGACCGCGTTCAGGGTGCAGTTACGGTCAAGAACGAAGAGATCGACGATCTCGTCCTGCTCCGCTCGGACGGCACGCCGACCTATATGCTCGCGGTCGTCGTCGACGATCACGACATGGGCGTGACGCACGTAATCCGCGGCGACGATCATTTGAATAACGCGTTTCGCCAACTGCCGATCTATCGTGCGTTGGGCTGGCCCGAGCCAATCTACGCGCATATCCCGCTGATCCACGGCCCCGACGGCGCCAAGCTGTCGAAGCGTCACGGCGCGGTCGGCATCGAAGCGTATCGCGACGAGATGGGCATCCTGCCCGAGGCGTTCGATAACTACCTGCTCCGGCTCGGCTGGGGTCATGGCGACGACGAGATCATTAGTCGCGCGCAGGCGGTCGAATGGTTCGACCTGTCGGGCGTTGGCAAGTCGCCGTCGCGCTTCGACCTGAAGAAGCTTGAGAACCTCAACGGCCACTACATCCGCGAGGCCGACGACGCGCGGCTGGCGCAACTGGCGGCCGATCGTCTCGGCCACGGGCTGCCCGACGGCGGACTCGATCTTCTGACTCGCGCAATGCCCGTCCTGAAGCCGCGTGCAGCAAACTTGAACGAACTGGCCGAGGGTTCGAATTTTCTGTTCAGCCAGCGCCCGCTGGCGATGGACGACGCCGCGGCGAGCCTTTTGCACGGTGAAGCGAGCGCAATTTTGGTCAATGCCCATGCCGAACTTGACGCGCTCGCCGAGTGGGATACGGAGGCGCTCGAAGGCGCGGTACGGCGCGTGGCAGAAGCGCGGGGCGTCAAGCTCGGCCAGGTCGCACAGCCGCTTCGCGCCGCGCTGACGGGACGCAAGACGTCGCCGGGGATCTTCGATGTGCTCGATCTGCTCGGGCGCGACGAGAGCCTCGGTCGGATCGCCGACCGGATGGTGAGCTGATAAGATTTCGAGGAAGGATACAAGCATGAGCGAGACCGCAACCCTCAAGGTCGACGGCAAGGATTTCGATTATCCGGTGATGTCCGGAACGATCGGCCCCGATGTCATCGATATCCGCAAGCTGTACGCGCAGACGGACAATTTCACCTATGATCCGGGCTTCACTTCGACGGCGTCGTGCCAGTCGACGCTGACCTATATCGATGGTGACGCGGGCACGCTGCTGCACCGCGGCTACACGATCGGCGAGCTGGCCGAACAGTCCAACTTCATGGAAGTCGCCTATCTGCTCCTCAACGGCGAACTGCCGAGCAAGGACGAGTTGGCAACCTTCTCGAACACGATCACGCGCCACACGATGGTGCACGAGCAGCTCGCGCAGTTCTTCCGCGGCTTCCGTCGCGATGCGCATCCCATGGCGATCCTGTGCGGCGTTGTGGGCGCTCTCTCGGCCTTCTATCACGACTCGACCGACATCCATGATCCGGCGCAGCGCGTGATCGCGTCGCACCGCCTGATCGCCAAGATGCCGACGATCGCCGCGATGGCGTACAAGTACAGCGTTGGTCAGCCGTTCGTCTATCCGGATAACACGCTGAGCTACACCGGCAACTTCCTGAAGATGACGTTCGGCGTACCGGCCGAGAAGTATGTCGTGAACCCGGTCGTCGAAAAGGCGATGGATCGCATCTTCATCCTTCACGCCGATCACGAGCAGAACGCGTCGACCTCGACGGTCCGTCTTGCCGGATCGTCGGGTGCCAATCCGTTCGCCTGCATCGCGGCCGGCATCGCCTGCCTCTGGGGGCCCGCGCACGGCGGCGCGAACGAAGCCGCGCTCAACATGCTGCGTGAGATCGGCACGGTCGACCGGATCCCGGAATATATCGCCCGCGCCAAGGACAAGAACGATCCGTTCCGCCTGATGGGCTTCGGTCACCGCGTCTACAAGAACTACGATCCGCGCGCGGCCGTCATGCAGACGACGGTCAAGGAAGTGCTCGGCGAGCTTGGCGTTACCGACCCCGTGTTCGACGTTGCGATCGAACTCGAGCGTCTCGCGCTCAGCGATCCGTACTTCATCGAGAAGAAGCTGTTCCCGAACGTCGATTTCTACTCAGGCGTGATCCTTTCTGCGATCGGCTTCCCGACCTCGATGTTCACCGTCTTGTTCGCGCTCGCGCGCACGGTCGGCTGGGTCGCGCAGTGGAACGAAATGATCACCGATCCCGACCAGAAGATCGGCCGCCCGCGCCAGCTGTACAACGGCCCGGCCGAGCGGGACTACGTTCCGATGGACGCACGCTAAGATGACGACGCTCCGGCCGATCCTGATTGTCGTCGGCGTGCTCTGCGCGCTGATGGGTCTGCTCTGGATCGGCCAGGGACTCGGTTACGTCCATTGGCCGCAGTCGAGCTTCATGCTCGATCAGCGGCCCTGGGCGGATCGCGGCGCATTCCTCGCCGCGTTCGGCCTTGCGCTGATCCTAGTGGCGCGCCGGATCCGCCGGTAACGTCAGCATGAACCGCGCGCCGTCGCCGGGCGCGCTTTCGACCGTGAGATCCCCCTGCATCGCGCGTGCGAGACGCCGCGCGATATACAGGCCGAGCCCATTGCCGCCGGCCTCCGAGGGATCGACACGCTCGAATTTCTCGAAAATCCGCGCCTGATCCTCGGGTGCGACGCCCTTGCCGGTGTCCGCGACCACGACGACCGCGTGGTCGTCGATCCGCGTCGCGGTGACGACGACCTGTGCCCCGCGCGGGGAATAGCGCACCGCATTGCCGACGAGGTTGACGAGAATCTGCAGCACCCGGCGGAAATCGCCGAGCGCTGCGATGCGCACGTCGACCGCGGGCCGGGTGATCGTGACGTCGGCATTGGCCGCACGGACAGACAGGAGCCCCGCCGCGCGGCGGGCGACATCGGCAAGATCGATCGGCTCGGGCACAAGTGCGAAATCGGGGCGCTCGACGGCCTGGAGATCGACCAGATCGTCGACCAGTTCGAGCAGATGGCGCCCGGCGCTGGCGATATCGGCGGCATAGTCGGCATAATCGCCTTGCACCGGTCCATCCGCCTGCGCGTTGATGCTGTCGGCATTGGCGACGATCCGCGCGAGCGGTATCCGCAACGCCTTGTCGAGCCCGCTGGTAAAGGTCGGCGACAGCGTGTCCGTCTGGGCCGGTACCGCGACATCGTCGACCACCATCCGCACCGCACCGACGAACCCGGCGAAATCGCCCGAGGCATCGTTGCGTACGCTGGCCGTCAGCGTCACGGCACGCCCCGAGCTACGCAGCCGCGCGGGCTGCGCGATCATCGGCCGCCGGCGCGCGAGCGAATCGAGGATCGGCAACGTTCCGTCGGATCCGGTATCGAGCGAAAACATCGCCGTCAGCGGCTGGCCGAGCAGCGCGAACGCGTCGAAGCCATGCTTGGGCCCTGCATCGAGCGTGACAAAAGTCAGCCGCAGCGCCGCATCGGTTTCCCACCGCCAATCGGTGTCGCTGCCAAGAAATGCGTCCTGCGCATCGGGCGAGGCGCGCACCGGGCGCCACGCAGCAATTTCGCGCCAGCCGCTCACCGTCAGTCGCACATTCTCGCCATCGGGTTGCGCGCGCACCCAGAGATCGACGTCGGTCTCGTCATCCGCAACCACCACGCCGCGCGAGACGACGATACCAAGCCGACGCGCCAGCCGCGCGATCGTCGCAAGTTGCGGCACCGCCAGCGGCGCGCCGCGCATCCCGCCCGCACGCTGGTTCAACGCGATCAACGCGGGGTCCGCGAACGACAGCGAACCGTCGGGTGCGACGATCGCGTGCGCGATCGGGCTTTCGGTCGAAGGGTCGAACGCGCTCATCGGCGTTCCGTACGCGCCAGCGCGCGCAACGCCATGCGAAAATCGCGGTTGAGTGCGAGCGGCGCGATCGACGCCCGCGCGTCCTCGACACCGATCGACACGATCGCGTCCAGCGCGTCCGCGAACGCCTCGATATCGCGGCGCGGGTCAGCTTCCGACAGCGCGAGCCCGATCCTGGCGATGGTCGGTCGATCCATGTCGAGCGCGCGCAGCGCGAGCCAGAGCCGGTCTCCCTCGGGATCGAGCGCGATCGCGCGCGCCTGATCGAACCCAATGCCCAGCGCATGCGCCAGCACCGCGACGAACAGCGACAGACGCCGATCGCCGATCGACTCAACAAGCACAGCGCCCAGTTCGTTAGGTCGCGCATCGAGCGCCGCCGCCAGCCGCGTGGCCACCGCGTCGGGACGCTCGCCTTCGTCATGCGCGGCCAAGCTGCGCTGTGCTGCGTCGGTGATCGCGCGGTCGCTATCGCGTGTCGCGGTTTTCAGGCCATCACGGATCGCCGCGGCCACCCACCAGACCAAGCGATGATGCAGTTCCGCGGGCAATTCGCTGCCCCCGACAGAGCCCTGCTCATTCGCCATCCGCCGCCGACTTTCCGCAGCCAGCAGCGCCGAGGCCGCCGATGCGACGACGCTGTCGGGCACGCCCGCCAACCGCACGAGCAGGCTCGCTTCGTCGGGTGCGGCTACCTCGACCGGCAGCGATGCCGCGATCAGGTCATGACGGACCCGCGCGATAAGTTCTTCCATCAGCTCTTCGTCGCGCAGCAGTCCGGCACGCGTCAGCCGCTCGAGCACGGTCCCCGCCCCCGCCTTCAGCATCGCTTCGCCTGCTTGGGTCGCGCCCCCACCGGCCAGCAATCGCGACGCGTGCCGCCTTATGTCCCACTCAATGGCACCGACGATCGCGCCGAGCACCTGCGCGAGCATCAACCGCGTGCGATCGTCGAGCCGCGCGTCCGCATCGAGGAAAAAGTCGGCAATTGTCCCCGCCAGCCGCGTTTCGGCGCGCCGACGCGCGAGCTCGGCTCGTTCCATCGGATCATAGGACGGCATAGCGTCTTGCATCGTGGGGCCGGCCGACATGTTCCCGTCTGTAGCCCCCGGTCGTTAAGGTCCGCCTAAAGCGGGCGACGCAATCGTTCAATCGCCACCGCCAGCGTAGCCATGGCGTAGCCCGCCGTCACGCCGAGTCCGAACACCGGAAACCCGACCAGCGCAAAAACCGCAACGATCAGCAGATACGCGGCCGGACTACCCCACCAGAGCCGGCGCTCGCGTTCGCGGATGGCGCGCTCCGCCAACCCACCAAGCGCAACCGTCGCGGTCCCGATCGCCAGCGCGGTATTGTCGCCTGCATAGCCACTAACGAAGAAGGCGAAGACGAGAATCGCAGCCGCAACGACGCCGCCGATCGCCAGCGTCTGCCAGCGTGCCATCGGTGTCTCGTCGCGAAGCCCGCTCAGCACCGAACCGAGCGCCAGTGCGATACATCCGACCAGCACCAGTACCAGCCCCGTCGACGACAGGCCGAAGCCGATCGTCACCAAGCCCGCGACACCGAGCGCAAGCCCGGCCGCGCCGACGGTCGTTCCCGCCGCACCGCGATCGACCAGCAGCGGCAGCGCTAGCCGCGCGATCGGCGCGAGCACAAACCGGTCGAACCAGCCCCGCCGCCCCGACACGATCGTCATGAGCACGGCGCGGCCCCGCTCCTCCAGCGTCCGCGCCTGTCGCTCGATCCCGTGGCCGCCGCGCACCGCATCGGTGGGCAGCAGCACGTGGATCGCACGCGACTGCACAGCCAATCGGAGAAGCGACGACTGGAGATCATAGTCCTGCGGCAGCGCCGCCACCTCGGCGATCCGGCTCGAGCTTAGTCGCGCCACGCCGGCCCATGCCATCTGTCCACCGACGCGCTCGAAACCGGGCCCCGCATCGCTCTCGGGTACGACGAGCAGGCAATCCCCCTCCTCGCTCGCCATCGCCTTCACGATCGCGTCGGTCGTGACCAACCCATCGCCCAGCATCAGGACGCGCGCGAGCGGGTGCAATTTCTCCACCGCTTCGGTCGCGGACCGCACCGTATCGACGCTCACGCCGCGCCGACCGATGCGGTTGATCGCACCAAGCAGTTCGGGCGTCATGCGCGCGACGACGATGATCACCTGCGACACACCCGCCGCGATCAGCAACCGCGCCTGATATTCGATAAGGGTAACGCCGCTGAACGGCAGCGTCGCCGCCAGACGATCGGGACGATCGTCGGCGTCGTGAATTGCAAATAAGAGGCCGGCAAGCATCGCTGGCTGTTAGGCCGTACACGCCGTCCTGCAAAGCCCGCGTTCGGCCAAACCATCGTACACCGTGGTTCGGTTCGACGTGACGCCTGCAAAATCGCGTGGGGAAAGCGCTCTGGACCCCCGCGGAAGCTTCGCCAACGCGGCTCTGATTGGGCCGTGCCGCCCTCATTACCCGACGGATGCGTAACGGATCATCGCATCATCCGTTTTGTCCGGCTGCAATCCGTGATACCTCCACGGTTCATGAACGGGGGTTCGTCAATGATCGGGTTTCGTGCGGCGGCAGGCAATGCCCATCCCATTCGCGCGGACATCGTGATGGATCCGGTGATAGAAGACATGTCCGAAGCCGTCACCGACCAGCAAACCGACGAAGGTTATCAAGAGCCTGCATCTGAACGTGTCGCGCTTTACGCCGGTATCGCCGTCGCGATCATGGTCGTCTGGCTTGCTGCCATGCTGTGGATCGCGCGCGGTGCTCTTGGGACGGCGGGGCCCATCGCGCTGGTCCAGTTTATCGCCGCGCTGTGCGTCGTCCCGGCGCTTGTCGGGATCGTCTGGTTGCTCACGATGCGCACCAGCCGTGCCGAGGCGCACCGGTTCGGCATCACCGCGCAGGCGATGCGTGACGAGGCGGCCAGCCTCGAGCGCACCGTCGCCGCGCTGTCCGACACGATCGACGCCAACCGGGCACAGCTTGCACAGCAGCTCGAAGCGCTGATGGCGATGGGCGGCGGCGCGACCGAGCAGCTCGCGGCAATCGGTCGCGGGATGGTGTCGGAAATCGACCAGGCCGCCGCGCACGCGCGCAATCTCGCCACATCGACCGCCGGCGCGCAGACCAGCCTCGGCGTCCTGATCGCCACCCTCCCCCGCGCGCAGGCAGATATCGACGACGTCGCCAAACGGCTCGAACGCACCGGTCTGTCGGCGAGCGAACATGCCGCTGCGCTCGACGCGCAGATCGTCGCGCTGGCCGAACGCGGTCGCGAGGCCGACACGATGGCAAGCGGCGCGGCGCAGCGCCTCGCCGCACACATCGTCCGGATGGAGGCGACCAGCCAGACCGCGGGCACACATCTCGAATCGGTGACCGATGGCATGTCGGGCGCGGTCGACGCGTTGCTCAACCGCACCGCCGACGCGGTCGACGAAGCCCGGAAAGGCATCGCCGCACAGGGCGACGCGATGCTGGCGATGGTCGGCGCGAACCAGGCGGCGCTCGACACCGCCGCGCGCGACAGCGCCGAAGCGCTCGCCCGCCGTATCGCCACCGTCGAAGACGCGATCGAACGCGTCGCTATTCGCCTCGACCTGCAACGCGGTGCGGGTGAGCGGATCGTCGACGATCTCCACACCGGGCTCGGCGAAGTCGAAGCGCGGATCGAAGCGCTCCACACCCACGGCACCGAACGCACCCGCGGTCTCGCCGCATCGATCAGCGCGCTCGGCGGCTCGGCGGATGCGATGACCGAAGCGCTGCGCGCGGGTGACGACATGGCGCACCGGACGATCACCACGACCGAAACGCTGCTCGTCGCGCTCGACGCCGCCGCGCGCGAAATCGACGAAACGATGCCCGAGGCACTCGGCCGGCTCGATGCACATGTTCTCGCCAGTAAAGGGATCGTCGTGTCGGCGCGTCCCGACCTACTGGCGCTGGTCACTGCCGCGGAGAGTACACACGATGCGATCGAGGCGATCGCAGGCGTCATCGGCGAACAACGCCAGGTCCTCGACACGCTGTCGACCGACCTGCTCAACACGCTCAATACCGGGCGCGCGAAGGCGGATGCGCTCGGCCAGATGGTCGACGAGGCAATCGGCCGTACGCAACATTTCGCCGAAGACGCCGCGCCGCAGCTCATCGAAGCCCTCCACCGGGTCCGCGAGACCGCCACGGTCGCCGCCGACAAAGCGCGTGAGACGCTTTCGAAAGTTATTCCCGAAGCTGCCGCCGCGCTCGGCGCTGCGAGCGCAGACGCCATGCGCCGCGCGACCAATGACACCGTCGAACGCCAGGTCCGCGCGCTCACCGACGCCACCGACGCGGCCGTTGACGCCGCGACCGGCGCGACCGAGCGGCTCGCGCGCGAAGTCCAGGCGATCGTCGATTCGACCGCTATCGTCGAAACCCGGATCGAAGAGGCGCGCACCGAACGCGAGGAGGCGGACAGCGACACCTTTGCGCGCCGCGTGTCGCTGCTGATCGAAGCACTCAACTCCGCCTCGATCGACATCACCAAGGCGATCGCCCCCGAAATCTCGGACAGCGCGTGGGGCGCGTATCTCAAGGGCGATCGCGGCGTCTTCACACGCCGCGCCGTCCGCATCCTCGACGCGAGCGAAGTGCGCGAGATCGCCGGCCTCTACGACGACGACGAGACGTTCCGCGAGATGGTCAACCGCTACATCCACGACTTCGAGGCGATGCTCCGCGCGATCCTGACGCAGCGCGACGGCTCGCCGCTTGGCGTGACCTTGTTGTCGTCGGACATGGGCAAACTGTACGTAGCCCTCGCGCAGGCGATCGAGCGGCTGCGCTGACCCGTATCAACCAGGAGTTTTCGAAATGATCCAGCGCCACCGCTAACGCGGCCCTCGCCAGCGGAGCACTCCGCCGACCGGACTCACATTTCGAGACTCCTATGCAAAGATTGATCAACAAGACGTGCGTCGTCACCGGCGCAGCGCGTGGCATCGGCCGCGCCATCGCCGAGCGTTTCCATGACGAGGATGCCCTCGTCATCCTGACCGATATCGACGAAACCGCCGGCCTCGAGGCCGCCGCAGCGATCGGGTGCCGCTTCCAAAGACTCGACGTCCGGGACGAGGCGGATTGGCAGCAGCTGGCAGACCGCGTCCCGATCGTCGACGTCATCGTCAACAATGCGGGCGTGACGGGGTTCGAGGGCGGCATGGGCCGCCACGATCCCGAGCACGCGAGCCTCGCGGACTGGCGCGCGGTCCATGCGGTCAATCTCGACGGCACGTTCCTCGGCTGCCGCTATGCGATCGGTGCGATGAGGGCGGCGGGTACCGGCGCGATCATCAACATCTCGTCGCGCTCGGGACTGGTCGGCATCCCGCTCGCCGCGGCCTATGCATCGTCCAAGGCGGCAATCCGCAACCACAGCAAGACAGTCGCGCTCTACTGCGCGCAGCAGGGGTGGAAGATCCGCTGCAACTCGGTGCATCCCGCCGCGATCCTGACGCCGATGTGGGAGCCGATGCTGGGCACTGGCCCCGATCGCGAGGCACGGATGCACGCGCTGGTGGCCGACACGCCGCTCAAGCGGTTCGGGATGCCCGACGAGGTCGCCGCCGTCGCAGTCATGCTAGCCTCGGACGAGGCGACCTATATCACCGGCACCGAGATCACCATCGACGGCGGCCTGCTGGCCGGCTCGGCTGCGTCGCCGGGGTGATGCCCCTCCCTCGATCCTCCCCCGCAAGGGGGAGGTGGCACCGAAGGTGACGGAGGGGAAGGACACGGAACAAAGGTTCGCGCGTACCGCCCCCTCCGTCTGGCAAGTGCCAGCCACCTCCCCCTGGCGGGGGAGGATTTAGCGGGTCACCATATGACCGCGGTCGAACAGATCGACGCTCTGCGGCGTGATCCACCCATAATAATAATTCAGCTGGAACAGCACGAACAGCACTGTCGCGACCACGGTCACGCGCAGCGCCGTCCGCCCCGACCGGAACTCGTCCGGCGCGCTCTCCGCCTGGCCGGGGACGAGCTCGCCCCCGGCCTCTGGCGTCGTGCGCACGCCGAACGGCAGGACCAGAAACACCGAGAACGCCCAGAACAGGACGTAGATCGCGAGTGCCGAGGTCCAGCGCACGCGGTCAGCCCTCGATCAACAGAACGTCGACGATCGGCTGCTTGCCGGTCCAGCGCTTGGCGACCTTGCGCACCGCGAGCCGGATCTGCTCGCGCATCTTGTCGCTCTCGCGCTTGCCGCCACGCACCGTGTCGGCCGCTGCCTGGACTGCATCGGCGATGAATGCCGCGCGATCTTCCTCGACCGGTACGCCCTGCACGCGCACCTGCGGCTGGCCGACCATGCGACCATCCTTGCCGAGTGCGACGCCCACCGAGATCTGGCCGTTGATCGCCAGCTTGCGACGTTCGTTGAGCGTCGCACCCTCCGCCGGCAGGATCACGTCGCCATCGAGCACGAGGCGCCCGACGGTCGCGTTGCCGATCTTCACCGGGCCCTTGGGCGCAAGCCGCACGATGTCGCCATTGCTCTGCACCAGCGCGCGCGGGATACCCTGTTCGAGACCGAAGCGCGCATGCTCCATCATGTGACGCATTTCGCCGTGCGTCGGGATCAGCACGTCGGGACGCAGCCAATCATACATCTGCGCAAGTTCGGGGCGGCCCGGATGACCCGAGACATGCACGTGCGCCTGGCGCTCGGTGATCATGCGGATGCCCTTGGCCGCCAGCGTGTTCTGGATACGGCCGATCTGGACCTCGTTGCCCGGGATCTGCTTCGACGAGAAGATCACCGTGTCATCGGCTTCGAACGTGATCGTGTGGCTGCCATTGGCGACGCGCGCGAGCGCCGCGCGCTCCTCGCCCTGACCGCCGGTGGCGATGATCAGCACCTTGTTCTTCGGCAGGCGCATCGCCTCGTCAGGGCTGATCGTGTCAGGGAAATCCTTCAGATAACCCGTCGCGCGCGCGACCTTGATGATCCGGTCGAGCGAACGACCCGTGACGCACAGCTTGCGCCCGGTTTCCTTGGCGACTTCGCCGAACGTGTGCAGACGCGCCGCGTTCGACGCGAAGCTGGTGATCATCACCCGGCCCTTGGCCTTGGTCACTTCCTCGAACAGACCCTTGCGCACGGTGCTTTCGCTGCCCGACGCCTTGTCGTTGAGGATGTTGGTCGAATCGCAGACCAGGACGTCGACGCCCTTGTCGCCGATCGCCATGAAGCCCTCGGGCTTCGTCGGGTTGCCGATAACCGGGGTCGCATCGAGCTTCCAGTCGCCGGTGTGGAACACGCGGCCAAAAGGCGTATCGATCAGCAGCGCGTTCGCCTCGGGGATCGAATGCGACATCTCGACGAAGGTGAAGCCGAACGGCCCGAGCTGGAAGTTGCCGCCCATCGGGATCATCTTGAGCTTCACGCGATTGGCGATGCCCTCTTCCTCGAGCTTGCCGCGGATCAGCCCCATCGTAAACGGGGTCGCATAGATCGGCACGCCAAGGTCTTCGGCCAGATACGGCAGCGAGCCGATATGATCCTCATGCCCGTGCGTGATGACGATGCCGAGCAGGTCATCGATCCGGTCCTCGATAAAGGACAGGTCGGGCAGGATCACGTCGACGCCGGGATATTGCGGATCGGCAAAGGTGATGCCCAGATCGACCATCACCCATTTGCCTTGGCAGCCGTACAGGTTGACGTTCATGCCGATTTCGCCGGAGCCGCCAAGGCCACAGAAAAGCAGTTCGTTCTTCGGAGTCATTGATTACTTTCAGGATTACACAGGAATATGGCCCTCAGGCCGGTGGCGCGAGCCAAATGGCCCTAGATATGGTGACGGTCCCACATCATCGCCAGCCCCTGGATCGTCAGGTCGGCTTCGATGACGTCGAACACGTCGGTCTGTTTCTCGAATAAGGTGGCAAGGCCGCCGGTGGCGACGACCTTCACGGGTCGGCCGATCTCGCGCTTCATTCGCGCAACCAGCCCCTCGATCATCGCCACATAGCCCCAATAGATGCCGATATGCATCTGCGAGACCGTGTTGAGCCCGATGACGCTCGTGTCGGTGGGCGCCTCGATCGCGATACGCGGCAGTTTAGCCGCGGCGGTGACGAGCGCGTCGAGCGACAGGTTGATGCCGGGCGCGATGATCCCGCCCTTGTACGCGCCGCTATAGTCGACGACGTCGAACGTGGTCGCGGTGCCGAAATCGATGACGATCAGGTCGCCCGGATGCAGCGCATGCGCCGCGATCGTGTTGACCGCGCGGTCCGCGCCGAGCGAGGCAGGCTCGTCGACATCGATCGCGATCCCCCATTCGACCGGCGCATGCCCGGCGATCAGCGCGTCGGTGCCGAAATATTTTGACGCGAGCACCTGAAGATTGTGGAGCGCGCGCGGCACGACGGTGGCGACGATGACGCCCTCGACCGCGGTACGATCATGCCCGCCGAGCTGCATCAGCTGGCTCAGCCACACCGCATATTCGTCCGCCGTACGCCGCGGGTCGGTCGCGATCCGCCACCGCGCGACGATCTCGCCGCCCTTGACGAGCGCGAACACGACATTGGTATTGCCGGCATCGATCGCGAGCAGCATCAGCGGGGCCTCAAAGCAGGAAAACGTCGGCAGCGTGAATGACACGTCGCTCACCAGACGCCAAGCGGAGGATCAGCGCGCCATCGGTGTCGAGACCGACGAACAGCCCGTCGATGGCGGTCCCGTCGGGCAGCCGTGCGGTCAGCGCGGTGCCGGCGGGGTGCGCACAGTCGACCCAGCGCTCCCGCACAGGCGCGATGCCTTCGGTCCGCCAGCGACCGATCCAGCGCGCGACGCTGTCGGCGAGAATGTCGAGGAACATCGCCGGATCGACCACCACGCCATGCGCCGCGAGATCGGTCGTCGCGCGGTCGGGAAGATCGGGATGATGCGCGATGTTGACGCCATAGCCAATGATCACCGCATCGCCCGACCGTTCGAGCAGGACGCCCGACAGCTTGGCATCCGCCAGCAACAGGTCGTTGGGCCATTTGAGCACCAGCGTCGCGCTGGCATCAGTCGTGCCTTGGCAGATCCCCGAGACCAGGAAGGTCGACACGGTCTCCTGCAGCGCGACCGCGGCGACGAGCGCGAGGCTGGCGGCCGGTGGGTCGGTCGGGCGCAACCGGACGAGCGTGCTCGCGTAGAGGTTACCCTCGGGCGACTGCCACTCGCGCCCGAGACGCCCCCGCCCCGCAGTCTGCCGGATCGCACGCAGCCACAGGCCGTCTTCGGCACCGCCGCGTGCGAGCTCCATCAGGTCGGCGTTGGTCGATCCTGTTTCCGCGACGGTGCGGATGATGCTCAGAACAGCGCCCGTGCGGCCGTCATCGTCCACGCGCCGAGCACGGGGATGAGAAGGTAGCCGACTGGCGACACGAACACCGCGGCGATGGCGATCAGGCCACCCTCGACCTTGCTCTCCAACGGCGCGAACGCCGGCGCCGGATCGTCGAAGTACATCGTCTTGACGACGCGCAGATAATAATAGGCGCCGATGACTGAGGCGGCGATGCCGACCACCGCCAGCGGGAACAGCCCGGCGTCGACCGCCGCACTGAACACCGCGAACTTCGCATAGAAGCCGAACAGCGGCGGGATGCCGGCCAGGCTGAACATGAAGATCGCGAGTGCCGCGGCGAGCGCGGGCTTGGTCCGCGACATGCCGGCGAGGCTGTCGATCGTTTCGATCGGCTGGCCATCGTCGCCACGCATCTGGATCACGACCAGGAACGACCCCAGCGTCATCGCAACGTAGATCGTCAGGTACATCAGCACGCCTGACACACCCTCGGGCGTGCCCGCGGCAAGACCGATCAGCGCGAAGCCGACATTGTTGATCGACGAGTACGCGAGCAGTCGCTTGATGTTGGTCTGGCCGATCGCCGCAACCGCCCCCAGGATGATCGAGGCGAGTGCCGCGAAGATCACGATCTGGCGCCACTGATCGGTGGCAGGCCCCATCGCATCGACCGCGACCCGCACCGCCATCGCAAGCGCCGCGACCTTGGGGGCCGAGGCGAAGAACGCGGTGACCGGCGTCGGTGCGCCCTCGTACACGTCGGGCGTCCACATGTGGAACGGCACTGCGCTGATTTTGAACGCGAGGCCTGCGAACACGAACACCAGCCCGAACAGCAGGCCCAGCGACTTCGTGCCGGCATAGGCGTCGGCGATGCCCGAGAACAGCGTCGTGCCGCTGAACCCGTAGACCAGCGAGATGCCGTACAGCAGGATGCCGCTGGCCAGCGCGCCGAGCACAAAATACTTCAGGCCCGCTTCGCCCGAACGCCCGTCGCGCCGCATGAAGCTGGCGAGGACATAGGCGGCAAGGCTCTGGAGCTCGAGACCGACATACAGCGTCAGCATGTCGCTGGCCGAGACCATGATGCCCATGCCGCACGCCGACAACAGGATCAGCACCGGATATTCCGGGCGCAGATCGTCGCCATGCGAGCGCGCGAAGAAGCTCGGCGCCATCACGATCGCAACCGCCGAGGCGATGTAGATCAGCACCTTGGCGAACGCACCGAATGCGTCGGCACGATACAGCCCGTCGAACGCATAGCCGCCCGACGATGCCGGACCGACCAGCGCGATCCCGGCACCGACGAGGACGAACACCGACGCGATCGACACGGCGCGCGTCGACTTGTCCCCGCCCCAGGCGGAGACGAGCATCAGGGCGATCGCACCCAACGCCAGCACCAGTTCGGGCAGCGTCATTGCGATGTTAGCGGCGTATTCCATCAGTGTGCCTCCCCGTGCGCGGCTTCATGCACGGTGGCGGGCTTCCCCGCAGTTGGGTTCGAATCGCTGGCGGGCTTGGCGCGGTCGACGCGGGCGAGCAGCACGCTCACGTCCTTGCGCATCGGTGCCAGGAAGCTCTCGGGGTACACGCCCATCCACAGCACGACGGCCGCGATCGGTGCGAGCAGCCAGAACTCACGGGCCGACAGATCGACCATGCCGCGGACCTCGTCCGACTTGATCTCACCGAACACCACGCGCCGATACAGATACAGCATATACGCAGCGCCGAGGATGATGCTCGTCGTGCAAAGCAACGCCGTCCAGGTCGAGACCTGATAGGTGCCCATCAGCGACAGGAACTCGGCGACGAAGCCGCTGGTGCCCGGCAAGCCGATCGACGCCATCGTGAAGAACAGGAAGAAGATCGCGTAGCGCGGCATGTTGATCGCGAGGCCACCATAACGCGAGATCTCGCGCGTATGGAGCTGGTCGTAGATCACACCGACGCACAGGAACAACGCACCCGATACCAAGCCGTGGCTCAGCATCATGATCATCGCGCCTTCGATGCCCTGGCGGTTGAACGCGAACAGACCGATCGTGACGATCGCCATATGCGCGACCGACGAATAGGCGATCAGCTTCTTCATGTCCGACTGCACGAGCGCGACAAGCGACGTGTAGATCACCGCGACCGCCGACAGGCCAAAGATCAGCCAGGTCAGCTGGCCCGACGCCTCGGGGAACATCGGCAGCAGGAAGCGCAGGAAGCCGTATCCGCCGAGCTTCAGCAGCACGCCCGCCAGGATCACCGACCCTGCGGTCGGCGCCTGCACGTGCGCGTCGGGCAACCAGGTATGAACCGGCCACATCGGCATCTTGACCGCGAACGAGGCGAAGAACGCCAGCCACAGCCATGTCTGCACATGCGCCGGGAAGTCGTAGTTGAGCAGCGCCGGGATGCTCGTCGTGCCCGCGGTCTTCGCCATGTAGAGCATCGCGATGAACATCAGGACCGAGCCGAGCAGCGTGTACAGGAAGAACTTGTACGACGCGTAGATCCGGTTCGCGCCGCCCCAGATGCCGATGATAAGGTACATCGGGATCAGGCCGGCTTCGAAGAACACGTAGAACAGGAACAGATCCTGCGCCGCGAACGTGCCGATCATCAGCACTTCGGTGAACAGGAACGCCGCCATGTACTCAGGGACACGCTTGGTGATCGAGCGCCAGCTCGCCCCGATGCAGATCGGCATCAGGAACACGCTCAGCATGATCAGCATCAGCGCGAAGCCGTCGATGCCGAGCGACCAGCCGAACGGGCCGAAGATGCCGGGAGCATGCTCGACGAACTGCCACTGCGCGCCGCCGATGTCGTAATTCATCCACAGCATGACGCCGAGAACGAAGTCGATCAGCGTCGCCGCGAGTGCCAGCATCCGTGCCGTGTTCGCCGTAACGAACAGGCACGCAATGGCCGCGATCATCGGGACCGCGATCAGGACGGAGAGGATAGGAAAGCCGGTCATCAATAGAGTCCGATCGCCCAGGTGACGGCTGCGGTCAGGCCGATCAGCATGACAAAGGCATAGGTGTAGAGATATCCCGTCTGGAAGCGGCCAGCGACGCGCGCGCCGATCTGAACCAGCCACGCCGACCCGTCGGGGCCGAACCGGTTGATCGTCTTCTCGTCGCCGCGGTGCCACAGGAACCGACCGATCGCGAAGGCGGGACGGACGAAGATCAGGTCGTACAGCTCGTCGAAATACCACTTATGCAGCAGGAAGTCGTAGAGCACGCCGAACTGTTCGACGACCTTGGCCGGGAACGACGGGTTCTTGATATAGGCGTACCAGGCGGTCAGCAGGCCGAGCAGCATCGCGATCGTCGCCGACAGCTTGATGAGCAGCGGCACGCCGTGCATCTCGTGCATCAGATGTTCGCGGAACGCGAGTGCGCCCTTCCAGAACTCTTCGCCCGCGCTCGGCTCGATGAAGTAGCCGTGGAACACGAAGCCCGCCAGCACCGCACCGATCGACAGGACGATCAGCGGGATCAGCATCGGCAGCGGGCTCTCATGCGGGTGATACCCGCCATCGCCTTCCGCCGGCGCATGCGCGGCGTCGTGATGATCGTGCGGCGCATGCCCTGCGTCCTCGGCCTTGGCCGGGTTCGCATGATGGTCGTCCGCATGATGCGCGTCGTGCGCATGGTCGTCATGACCATGGGCGTCGTGGAGCGCATGCTGGATATGCTCCGATGCGGCCCAACGCGGCTTGCCCCAGAAGGTGAGGAACATCACGCGCCACGAATAGAAGCTGGTCAGCAGCGCGACGAGCACGCCGACGAACCACACGCCCGGCTGACCTGCGGCCCAGCTCGCCTCGATGATCGCATCCTTCGAATGGAAGCCTGCGAACCCGAACGCGGTGTTGCCGAAGATACCGGGGATGCCGACGCCGGTAATCGCGAGCGTGCCCGCCATCATGCCCCAGAACGTCACCGGGATCTTCTTACGCAGGCCGCCATAATAGCGCATGTCCTGCTCGTGGTGCATCGCATGGATCACCGAGCCGGCACCCAGGAACAGCAGCGCCTTGAAGAAGGCATGCGTGAACAGGTGGAACATCGCCGCGCCATACGCGCCGACGCCGGCTGCGAAGAACATATAGCCGAGCTGCGAACAGGTCGAATAGGCGATCACGCGCTTGATGTCGGTCTGGACGAGGCCGCAGGTCGCGGCGAACAGGCAGGTCGCGGCCCCGACCGAGGTGACCACGGTCAGCGCGACCGGGCTCATCTCGAACATCGGCGACAGGCGGCAGACCATGAACACGCCCGCGGTGACCATCGTCGCCGCGTGGATCAGCGCCGACACAGGCGTCGGGCCCTCCATCGCGTCCGGCAGCCAGGTGTGCAGGCCGAGCTGCGCCGACTTGCCCATCGCGCCGACAAACAGCAGCAGACAGAGCACCGTCATCGTATCGAGGCGGTAGCCGAGGAAGCCGATCGTCGAGCCCGCCATTCCGGGAGCCGCAGCGAGGATCTCAGGGATCGAGACCGTGCCGAACACCAGGAACGTGCCGAAGATGCCGAGCATGAAGCCCAGATCGCCGACGCGGTTGACGACGAACGCCTTGATCGCGGCAGCGCTGGCCGACGGCTTGCGGAACCAGAACCCGATCAGCAGGTAGGAGGCGAGACCCACGCCTTCCCAGCCGAAGAACATCTGGACGAGGTTGTTCGCGGTCACCAGCATCAGCATCGCGAAGGTGAACAGCGACAGATACGCGAAGAAGCGCGGCTGGTCGGGATCCTCGTCCATATAGCCCCAGCTATACAGATGGACGAGCGCCGAGACCGACGTGACGACCACGAGCATCACCGCGGTCAGCGCATCAACGCGCAGCGACCACGCGACGTTCATGTCGCCCGAGTGGATGAAGTCGAGCAACGGCGCGACGGTCGCGGTGCTGGTACCCGCCATGAAGCCGAGGAAGATCGGCCAAGACAACAGGCACGACGCGAACAGCGCGGCCGTGGTGACGATTTTCGCCGGCACGTTGCCGATCGCGCGATTGCCGAACCCGGCAACGATCGCGGCCAGTAACGGCAGGAAGACGATAAGCTGGATCAACCGTATTACCCCTTCATCCGGTTGACGTCGTCGACCGCGATGGTGCCGCGACCGCGGAAATAGATGACGAGAATGGCGAGACCGATCGCGGCCTCACCCGCGGCGACCGTCAGCACGAACATCGCGAACACCTGTCCGACGAGATCGTGGAGGAACGCCGAGAACGCGACGAGATTGATGTTCACCGCCAGCAGGATCAGCTCGATTGCCATCAGGATGACGATGAGGTTCTTGCGGTTCAGGAAGATGCCGAGCACCCCCATGGTGAACAGGATCGCCGCGACGACCAGATAATGGACGAGACCGATCGTCACAGTTCGACTCCCTGCCCGACGACCGGGCTCGTGTTGCGCGTGGCGTCCTGCGGACGACGCGCGTTCTGGCGGCTGATGTTCTGCGCCTTGACGCCGCCACGCTGACGGTGAGTCAGCACGATCGCACCGATCATCGCGACGAGAAGCACAAGACCTGCGCCCTCGAACACGAACAGATAGCGCGTGTAGAGCAGGTTTCCGATCGCCTGAATGTTGGGGACCGTATCGTCGATCGGTGCCACGCGCCGCGCGAGCTGGATCGGGCCGGTGCTCCAGGCGCCGATCGCAATCATTACCTCGGCCGCCAAGGCGACCGCGAGCGCCAGACCGATCCCGAAATACCGCGCCACGCCGGCACGCATCTCGGCAAAATCGATGTCGAGCATCATGACAACGAACAGGAACAGCACCGCGACCGCACCGACATAGACGATGACCAACAGCATCGCGATGAACTCGGCCCCGACGAGGATCATGAGGCCCGCGGCGTTGAAGAACGCCAGGATCAGCCACATCACCGAGTGAACCGGATTGCGCGACGCGATCGTCAGCGCGCCCGACAGGACGACGACGAAGGCGAAGAGATAAAAGGCTAGGGCCTGGATCACGCGACCACCCTCCCCGTCGCCCCAGCGAACGCCGGGGTCCTAACGTTGGTGAGTGCGCCTGTGCGGCACGAGATCCCAGCCTGCGCTGGGATGACGGAGTTGATCTGTGTCATCGCGGCGCTCGCTTAACGGTACGGCGCATCGGCGGCAAGGTTCGCCGCGATCGCGCTTTCCCAACGGTCGCCGTTATCGAGCAGCTTCGACTTGTCGTAGATCAGCTCTTCGCGCGTCTCGGTTGCGAACTCGTAGTTCGGGCCCTCGACAATCGCATCGACCGGGCACGCCTCGGCGCACAGGCCGCAATAGATGCACTTGGTCATGTCGATGTCGTAGCGCGTGGTGCGGCGCGAGCCGTCGTCACGCGGCTCGGCCTCGATCGTGATCGCCTGGGCGGGGCACACGGCCTCGCACAGCTTGCACGCGATGCACCGCTCTTCGCCGTTCGGATAACGCCGCAGCGCATGCTCGCCGCGGAACCGCGGGCTGACCGGGTTACGCTCGTACGGATAGTTGATCGTCGCCTTTTCCTTGAAGAAATAGCGAAGCGTCAACGCGTGCGCCTTCACGAACTCCCACAAGGTGAACGACTTGATGATCTGAGCAACGCTCATGAACCCACTCCAACGCGCGTCAGCATGAGATAGCCCGACACGAGGAAAACCCAGAACAACGACACGGGCAGGAAGACCTTCCAGCCGAGACGCATCAGCTGATCGTAGCGATAGCGCGGCACGGTCGCCTTCACCCAGCTGAACAGGAAGAAGAAGAACAGGATCTTGGCGAACAGCCAGATGATCCCCGGCACGTAATAGAACGGCGCCCAGTCGACCGGTGGCAGCCACCCGCCCCAGAACAGCGTCGCGTTCAGCGCGCACATCAGCAGCACGTTGGCATATTCGCCGAGCCAGAACAGCGCGAACGACATCGACGAATATTCGGTCTGGTACCCGGCGACGAGCTCGCTCTCCGCCTCGGTCAGATCGAACGGCGCACGCTGCGTTTCCGCCAGTGACGAGATGAAGAACATCACCGCCATCGGGAACATCAGCGGATTGAGGATATAGCCGTTGAAGATCCAGACATGCGACTTTTGCGCGAGCACGATCGCGGACAGATTGAAGCTGCCCGTCCACAGCACGACCGAAATCAGGATGAAGCCGATTGCGACCTCATACGACACCATCTGCGCGGCCGCACGAAGCGCCGAGTAGAACGGATATTTCGAGTTCGACGCCCAGCCCGACAGGATGATCCCGTACACACCGAGCGATGACGCCGCGAGCACGTAGAGCAGGCCGACATTGATGTCCGCGAGCACGACGCCGACGCCGAACGGCACCACCGCCCACACGATCAGCGCAACCGTGAAGGTGATGATCGGTGCCAGCAGGAACAGCGCCCGGTTGGCGGCAGCAGGAACGATCGTCTCTTGCAGGAACACCTTCAGGCCGTCGGCAAAGCTCTGCAACAGGCCGAACGGCCCGACGACGTTCGGGCCGCGACGCAGCGCCATCGCCGCCCAGATCTTACGATCGGCATAGATGATCATCGCGACCGCCAGCATCAGCGGCAGCGCGATCACCAGGATGTCGATGATCGTCGCAAGGAAGAACGCCCAGTCGTAACCGAGCGAGGATTCGAACCAGGAGATCATTCGGCGGCCTCCGCAAAGTCTTCCCCGTGGAGAAGTTCTGCCGAACAGCGCTGCATCGTCGGCGACGCACGGCAGATCGCGTTGGTCAGGTAGAAGTCCTTGATCGGATAGCCGGCAAGAACCCCCTCACCGGCACCGCTGAGCGCCGGCGGGTTCCACTCGAACGTCGCGAGCGCCTGGTGACGCAGCGCGGGGACGGCGGCGAACATCTCTTCGCGCAGACCCTCGAAGCTGTCGAACGGCAGCGTGTGGCCGAGGGTGTCGGACAGCGCGCGGAAGATCGACCAGTCGTCGCGTGCATCGCCGGGGGCGAACACCGCACGCTCACCGCGCTGGACGCGACCCTCGAGATTGACCCAGGTGCCCGACTTCTCGGCATAGGTCACGCCCGGCAGGATCACGTCGGCCGCGGCCGCACCCTTGTCGCCGTGATGCCCCACAAACACCTTGAAGCCTGCGAACTGGCTGAAATCGACCTCGTCGGCGCCAAGGAAGAAGCCGAGCTTGGCCCCCATCACGTCGGCGATGCCGCCCGTCTGCGCATAGCCGAGCATCAGCCCGCCCATCCGCGACGCCGCCATATGAACGACGTTGAAGCCGTTCCAGTCCGCTTTCACCAGACCGAGCGTGTCGACGAGCTTCAGCGCAGCCGCGTGGCCGCCCTTCAGCGCGCCGCCACCGACGATAACCATCGGGCGTTCTGCTTTCGCGAATGCCTCGGTCACCGCGTCGGGCAGGTTGCCGAGCAGTGCCAGATCGTCGCCGAGCCACTCGACCTTGTACGTCAGGTCCGTCTCCGGCCCGATCGCGAAGACCTTCGCGCCCTTCTTGATTGCTTTCCGCACCCGCGTGTTCACCAGCGGCGCTTCCCAGCGCAGGTTGGTGCCCACCAGCAGGATCGCGTCGGCGCGCTCGGTGCCGGCAATCGTCGTGTTGAAATTGACCGCAGCGATATTCGACGCGTCATAGGCCATGCCGGTCTGGCGGCCCTCGAGCATCGTCGAGCCCATCTTCGCGAGCAGCGCCTTGGCGGCGTACATCGTCTCGCAATCGACCAGATCGCCAGCGACAGCAGCCACGCTCGACCCGGCGTTCACCGCCTTGATCGCCGCGAAGGCCTCGTCCCAGGTCGCGGGAACAAGCTTGCCGTTCACGCGGACATAGGGCTTGTCGAGACGGCGACGCACGAGACCGTCGATCGCGTGGCGCGTCTTGTCGGTCGCCCACTCCTCGTTCACGTCCTCGTTGATCCGCGGCACGCAGCGCAGCACCTGGCGACCGCGGCTGTCGAGCCGGATGTTGGTGCCGACCGCGTCCATGACGTCGATCGTCAGCGTCTTGCGCAATTCCCACGGACGCGCCTCGAATGCGTACGGCTTCGACGTCAGCGCACCGACCGGGCACAGATCGACGACATTGCCCGACAGCTCGCTCTTGACCGCGTTTTCGAGATACGAGGTGATCTGCATGTCCTCGCCGCGGAAGATCGCACCGATCTCCTCGACGCCCGAGACTTCCTCGGCAAAGCGGATGCAGCGCGTGCACTGGATGCAGCGGGTCATGACCGTCTTCACGATCGGCCCCATATACTTCTCGGTGACCGCGCGCTTGTTCTCGTCATAGCGCGAATGGCCGCGGCCATAGGCGACCGACTGGTCCTGCAGATCGCACTCGCCGCCCTGATCGCAGATCGGGCAATCGAGCGGATGGTTGATCAGCAGGAATTCCATGATGCCCTCGCGGGCATTCTTGACCATCGGCGAGTTGGTGAAGATCTCCTGCTTGTCCGCCGCCGGCAGCGCGCACGACGCCTGCGGCTTGGGCGGACCAGGCTTCACCTCGACCAGGCACATCCGGCAATTGCCGGCGATGCTCAGGCGCTCATGGTAACAGAAACGCGGGATCTCCTTACCGGCAAGCTCGCACGCCTGCAGCACGGTGGCACCCTGCGGCACCTCGATCTCTACGCCATCGACTTTGACTGTAGGCATTACTCTGCGGCTTCCATCATCGGCGCGGTGTCGCCACCACGTTCACGGATACGGCGTTCCATCTCGGGGCGGAAATGCTTGATCAGGCCCTGGATCGGCCAGGCTGCGGCGTCGCCGAGCGCGCAGATCGAGTGACCCTCGACCTGCTTGGTGACCTGCTGGAGCATGTCGATCTCGGACAGCTCGGCGTCGCCGGTGCGCATCCGCTCCATCACGCGCCACATCCAGCCGGTGCCTTCGCGGCACGGCGTGCACTGGCCGCAGCTCTCATGCTTGTAGAAGTACGAGATGCGGCTGATCGCGCGGACGATGTCGGTCGACTTGTCCATGACGATGATCGCCGCGGTGCCGAGGCCCGAGCCGACCGCCTTCAGGCCATCGAAATCCATCGCGCAGTCCATGATCTGCGCGGCGGGGACCAGCGGCACCGAAGAGCCTCCCGGGATCACCGCGAGCAGATTGTCCCAGCCGCCACGGATACCACCGCAATGCGTCTCGATCAGGTCGCGGAACGAGATGCTCATCTCTTCCTCGACGACGCAGGGCTTGTTCACATGGCCGCTGATCTGAAACAGCTTGGTGCCGCGGTTGTTCTCCGCGCCGAAGCTCGAGAACCAGGCCGCACCGCGCCGCAGGATCGTCGGCGCGACCGCGATCGACTCAACGTTGTTGACCGTCGTCGGGCAGCCATAGAGGCCGGCGCCCGCCGGGAACGGCGGCTTGAGCCGCGGCTGGCCCTTCTTGCCCTCGAGGCTTTCGAGCATCGCGGTCTCTTCGCCGCAGATATAGGCGCCCGCGCCGCGGTGGACGAACACGTCGAAGTCATAGCCCGACCCGCACGCGTTCTTGCCGATGAAGCCGCGATCATACGCCTCGGCGACCGCTGCGAACAGCGTCTCGGCCTCGCGGATATATTCGCCGCGGATGTAGATGTACGCCGCGCGCGCGCGCATCGCGAACCCGGCGATCAGCGCGCCCTCGATCAGCTTGTGCGGATCGTGACGGATGATCTCGCGATCCTTGCAGCTGCCCGGCTCGGATTCGTCGGCGTTGATGACCAAGAAGTTCGGCCGGTCGGGCTTCGGCTCCTTGGGCATGAACGACCATTTCGTGCCGGTCGGGAACCCTGCCCCGCCGCGGCCACGCAGACCCGACGCCTTCATTACGTCGATAATCGCGTCCTGGCCGAGCGCCATCAGGTCCTTCGTGTTGTCCCAATCGCCGCGCATGATCGCCGCGTCGATGTTCCACGGCTGGAAGCCGTAGAGATTGGTGAAGATGCGGTCCTTGTCGGCGAGCATCAGGCCCACTCCCCCCGGTAATCGTGGTTCGCGTCGACCATCGCTTTAAGCGAGGTCGGGCCGCCTTCGGGGCAGCTCGCACGGCGGCCGAACTGCGGCCCCGGCGTCGGCGTGCCGCCATTGGCGAGCGCCTCGAGGATCTCGGTCGTCTTGTCGTAATCGAGATCTTCGAAGTTATCGTCGTTGATCTGCACCATCGGCGCGTTCGCGCAGGTGCCCAGGCACTCGACCTCGGTCAGCGTGAACATGCCGTCGGGGGTCGTGCCGCCCTTGACGAGGCCGCGGTTCTTGCACGCCGCCAGCACGTCGTCCGACCCGCGCAGCATGCACGGCGTCGTGCCGCAGACCTGCACATGATAGCGGCCCACCGGTGCCAGATTGAACATCGTGTAGAAGGTCACGACCTCGTACACGCGCATATACGGCACGCCGATCTGACGCGCGACGAACTCGATCACCGGAACGGGCAACCAGCCCTGAGTCTGCGTTTCCGCGCCGACCTGGCGCTGCGCCAGATCAAGGAACGGGATCGACGCCGACTGCTCGCGGCCCTTCGGGTAGCGCCCGAGGATCTCGTTCGCCTTGACCTGGTTCTCGTCCGTCCAGGCGAACGAACCCCAGCGTGCGCGGGTCTCTGCCTCGTCGGGAATTTTCGGAGCTTCAGCCATCAGCGGTCACATTCACCAAAAACGATATCCATCGCGCCGAGGATCGCGGTCGTATCCGCCAGCATGTGGCCCTTCGCCATGAAGTCCATCGCCTGGAGATGCGAGAAGGCGGTCGGGCGGATCTTACAGCGATACGGCTTGTTGCTGCCATCGGCGACCAGATACACGCCGAACTCGCCCTTGGGGCTCTCGGTCGCGACATAGACGTCGCCGGCGGGCACGTGGAAGCCCTCGGTATAGAGCTTGAAGTGATGGATCAGCGCTTCCATCGACTGCTTCATCTCACCGCGCTTGGGCGGCACGACCTTGCGGTCGAGCGACGCGATCGGCCCCTCGGGCATGTCGCGCAGGCACTGCTTCATGATCCGCGCGGACTGACGCACTTCCTCGACGCGCACCATGAACCGATCATAGCAATCGCCGCGCGTGCCAACCGGCACCTCGAAGTCCATCTTGGCATAGACGTCATAGGGCTGCGACTTGCGCAGATCCCAGGCGATGCCCGAGCCACGGATCATCGGGCCCGAAAAGCCCCACTTGATCGCATCGTCACGGCTCACGACCGCGATGTCGACGTTGCGCTGCTTGAAAATGCGGTTGTCCGCGACGAGCGAAATCGCATCCTCGAACAGTCGCGGCAGGCGCGTGTCGAGCCAGTCGCCGATGTCGGCGAGCAGCTTGAGCGGTGCATCCTGATGCACGCCACCGGGCCGGAAATAGTTCGAATGCATGCGCGCGCCCGAGACACGCTCGAAGAAGTTCATGCAATCCTCGCGGATCTCGAACATCCACAGGTTCGGCGTCATCGCGCCGACGTCCATGACGTGCGACCCGAGGTTGAGCATGTGGTTCGAGATGCGCGTCAGCTCGGCGAAGAACACGCGCAGATACTGCGCCCGCTCGGGCACTTCGAGGTCGAGCAGCTTCTCGACCGCGAGCACCCAGCTATGCTCCATGCACAAGGGCGAGCAGTAATCGAGACGATCGAAATAGGGCAAAGCCTGCGTGTACGTCTTGTACTCGATCAGCTTCTCGGTGCCGCGGTGGAGCAGGCCGACATGCGGATCGACACGCTCGACGATCTCGCCGTCGAGTTCCATGACCAGACGAAGCACGCCGTGCGCCGCCGGATGCTGCGGACCGAAGTTGATCGTGTAGTTCTGGATCGTGACGTCGCCGGTCGTCGGATCGGCCGCATCGCCCTCGCCCAGAAGCTCCTCTACGTAGAGACTCACTGGTTCTGTCCTCCACCCTTGGTCGGGATCACGTCAGGGTTGGCCGGCTTCGGCGTCGCATCGGACTCCGACTTGCCGATACCCGTCTGTGCGGTCGACTCGGTGCTCTTGGGTTCGCTCGGCGCCTGGGTCGGCGACTGCGCGGCCCCGGCCTTCACGATCGCGTTGGCGCTGAGCGGCGTCTGCGCACCCTTGGCCTGCGGCAAAGACCCCTTCTCGTCGCCCGGGAGCACGTAATTCGCGCCCTCCCACGGACTCATGAAGTCGAACGTGCGAAAGTCCTGCGCGAGCTGCACCGGCTCGTACACGACGCGCTTGGCTTCTTCCGAATAGCGCAGCTCGACGTAACCCGTCAGCGGGAAGTCCTTGCGCTGCGGATGCCCGCGAAAGCCGTAATCGGTCAGGATGCGACGCAGGTCCGGGTTGCCGCTGAACAGCACGCCGTACATGTCGTACACTTCGCGCTCGAGCCAACCTGCGACCGGCCAGATGTCGGTCACCGACGGCACCGGTTTTTCCTCGTCGGTCGCGACATGCACGCGCAGGCGGTGGTTCCGCGTCAGCGACAGCATGCAATAGACGACCTCGAACCGCTCCGCGCGATCCGGATAATCGACGCCGGCGATCTCCATGAGCTGCTGATAGGCAAGCCCCGGCGTGTCGCGCAGCGCGATCATCGCGTCGTAAAGGTCTTCGCGACGAACGTGCAGCGCGACCTCGCCGACATGGTCGACCGCGTCGAGCAACATGCCGCCGAGCGCCGCGCGTGCCGCGTCGATCACGCCGTCGTTCGACGCATAGGCTGGTGCGGGCGCCCTCAACGCTCGATGCTCCCGGACCGCCGGATCTTCCGCTGCAACTGCATGATGCCGTAGAGCAAAGCTTCCGCGGTCGGCGGGCACCCGGGGACATAGATGTCGACCGGCACGATCCGGTCGCAGCCACGCACGACGCTATAGCTATAATGATAATAGCCGCCGCCGTTCGCGCACGATCCCATCGAGATCACGTATTTCGGTTCCGACATCTGGTCGTAGACCTTGCGCAGCGCCGGTGCCATCTTGTTGCACAGCGTGCCCGCGACGATCATCACGTCCGACTGGCGCGGCGAGGCGCGCGGCGCGGCACCGAAGCGCTCCAGATCGTAGCGCGGCATGTTCACATGGATCATCTCGACCGCGCAGCAGGCGAGCCCGAACGTCATCCACCACAGCGAGCCGGTACGGGCCCACTGGAACAGCTCCTCGGTCGAAGTGACCAGGAAACCCTTGTCGGTCAATTCACCGTTGAGGCCGTCGAAAAACCCCTGGTCGGGCGGCACGATCGCGCCACCGCCGGCGGGTGCCAGCAGACCATTTTGGGGCGTGAGCTCTACTCCCAATCGAGTGCTCCCTTCTTCCATGCATAGGCAAGGCCAAGGGCCAGTTCGCCGATAAAGATCATCATCGAGATCCACGCAGTCCAGCCGAGCGTGAAGACCGAGACGGCCCAGGGATACAGGAACGCGGCCTCAAGATCGAAGATGATGAAGAGGATGGCGATCAGGTAGAAACGCACGTCGAACTGGCTGCGCGGATCCTCAAATGCGGGAAAACCGCACTCATATTCGCTGAGCTTTTCAGGCGTGGGCTTGTGCGATCCGGTCAGCCGCGAGACGGCCATCGGCAGGAACACGAACGTGCTCGACAACGCGATGGCGACCCCGAGGAACAGGAGGATCGGAAGATAGTGCGACAGGTCGACCAAATGGCTTCTCGCATATGCGAACAGATGGGGAGCCTTTAGGCCGATGGGCCCGGTGGGGCAAGGCTGACAACCCGTGAGAATCACTCGCAACACGAGGACGAACCCGGCAGGAAACCTGCGTTACCCGGCACGCGGCAACGTCCGCCGGAACGGGCCCGAAATCGCAGAATCGAAATCGTCCGATCCTCCCCCGCCAGCGGGAGGTGGCAGGCGTCAGCCTGACGGAGGGGGAGGAAACGGAAACGCCTGTTGCGCGTCCTCCCCCTCCGATGCCTACGGCGCCACCTCCCCCTGGCGGGGGAGGATCGAGAGCCCCGTCATCCTGACGAAAGTCAGGACCCAGGGTCGTCAGGGGCACCGTTTGGAACTCTGGGTCCTGACTTTCGTCAGGATGACGGAAGAAGAACCCAATCAGTCCTGAAGACCGCCGTCATGATCAGCAGGCGTCAGCGCAGCGCGTTGGCGACCAGCTTGTGCAACCGCGAATGGAGCGCGTCGTTCGCGGCGAGGAACTCGTTGCGCTCCATCGCGCGCTCGCCGCCGCGGAAATCGGTGACGAACCCGCCGGCTTCCTTGACCAGCAACATGCCGGCCGCGACGTCCCAAGGCTTCAGGTTCGATTCCCAGAAGCCGTCGAAACGCCCCGCCGCGAGCCATGCCAGGTCGAGCGCGGCCGCACCGAGGCGACGGATGCCCGCAACCTCGGGCGCAACCGCACCGAAGATCCGGCTCCACTGCGCGAAATCGCCGTGGCCGAGGAACGGGATGCCCGTTGCGATCAGCGATTCGGAAAGATCCCGACGCGACGATACGCGCAGACGCTGGTCGGTGAGCCACGCGCCGCGGCCCTTCTCGGCCCAGAAGCTCTCGTCGGTCAGCGGCTGATAGACCAGCGCAGTGGTAACCTCGCGCTTGCCGTTCGCCATCGGCTCCTCGACCGCGATCGAGATGCAGAAATGGGGGATGCCGTGGAGGAAGTTCGACGTGCCATCGAGCGGATCGACGATGAAGCGCGGCTTGTTCGGATCGCCGGCGACCTCGCCGCGCTCCTCCATCAACATGCCCCAGTCGGGGCGCGCATGGCTCAGCTCTTCGAAGATGGTCTGCTCGGCGCGCTGGTCGGCCTGGCTGACGAAGTCCGCCGGCCCCTTGCGGCTGACCTGCAGCTGCTGGACCTCGTTGAAGTCGCGGCGCAGGCGCGGCGCGGCCTTGCGGGCCGCGCGCTCGATGACGGTCATGATGCCGGAATGGCTGGGCATATCTTTTACCTTAAGCCCTCTCCCCTCAGGGGAGAGGGTTGGGAGAGGGTCTGTTCCGGGCGGTGTCTTCTGGGGCCGCCCCTCACCCCGCCCCTCTCCCCGGAGGGGAAAGGGAGATGCGTATCAGTCCGCGCGCCGCACGTAGGTCTGCTCGTAGACATCGACGACGATCCGCGTGCCGGCGCCGATATGCGGCGGTACCATCACGCGCACGCCGTTCTCGAGCACCGCGGGCTTGTAGCTCGACGAGGCGGTCTGCCCCTTCACGACGGCGTCCGCCTCGACGATCAGCGCCTCGATCGTGTCGGGCAGCTGGACCGAGATCGGCCGCTCTTCCCAGAGCTCCATCACCACGTCCATGCCGTCCTGCAGGAACGCCGCGGCGTCGCCCAGAATGTCGGCGTCGAGCGTGATCTGCTCGTAATTGACCTTGTCCATGAAGGTCAGCGCATCACCGTCGCGGAACAGATACTGGAAATCGACCGTGTCGAGCCGCACCTTCTCGACGCTCTCGGCGGAGCGGAAGCGGACATTGTTCTTGCGGCCGTCGATGAGGTTCTTCATCTCGACCTGCATATAGGCACCGCCCTTGCCGGGCTGGGTGTGCTGGATCTTGACCGAGCGCCAGATGCCGCCCTCATATTCAAGGATGTTGCCGGGACGAATCTCGACCGCGTTGATCTTCATGACCGATTCCTGCTGGAAAGAGCTAGGGGCCGTCCGCGAAGCAAAACTCTGCGGAAACCCGAAGCGGCGGGCTTTAGCGGGACGACCCGGTTCCGGCAAGCATCGGGTACGGGTTCACGTTCTCGCCCTGGTACCAGCGGTCGCCCGGCTGCATCCGCGTGAGGCCGAAATGCAGGTGGTAATTGCCCGCCCCCGCATCACCGGTATCGCCGACATAGCCCAGCGTGTCGCCGGCCTTCACCGGCAGCCCCTCGCGAATGCCCGCGGCATAGCCGGCGAGATGCGCATAATAATAGGTCCAGCGACGATCCGGCGAGCGGACGTACAGCGTGACGCCGCCGAGACCGCTCTGGAACAGCTTCTCGATCCGGCCCGGTGCGGCGGCGACCACCGGTGTGCCGCCCGCCGCCATGATGTCGGTCCCGTGATGGCCGCGCGTGCCACCGCCACGCGAATCGTTCCAGCTGTCCGCGATCGCCTTGCGGGGAACGCCAGCCACCGGGACGGCGAGCTTGCCCGTCGTCACCGGGCCGGCTGCGACCTCGGCAGGCGGCGCGGACTTGCGCCACTTTATCCGCCGCACGCTCCCTGCCCCGCCGTCGCCGAACGACACCATCGATGCGAACCCGCCGGCGACCACCACGATCAGCCCGAGAATGATCCAGAACGTCCGCGTCATCGTCTTACGCCTGGAAGATCGCCTTGGTCCCCGGCTTGATCATCATCGACAATCGCGCGGCATCCCAGTTCGTCAGGCGGATACAGCCATGGCTTTCCGCACGCCCGATGGTTTCGGGATTGGGCGTGCCGTGGATGCCGTAATGATCCTTCGACAAATCCATCCAGACCACGCCGACCGGACCGTTCGGCCCAGGCGGCAGCATCTCCTTCTGCTGCCCCTTCTTCGCATCCCAGAACAGCGCCGGGTTGAAGTGAAACTTGGGATTATAATCGGAGCCCTTGATCGTCCACGTGCCCAGCGGCAGCGGATCGTGGCTTGAGCCCATCGTCGCCGAGAACTGCGCGATCAGCTTGTCGTTGGCATCGAGCACGCGGAGCACGCCGTCCGACTTGTCGACGACGACATGATCCGCCTTGGGCTGCACCGCGTCGACGTTGAGCGTCGTGAGCGTGGCGATCCAGTCGGGCTTCAGCTTCGGATCATAGGCGCGCGACGTCGGCAGTGCGTTCGGGAAGACCACCTTGGTGCCAGCCGACAATTTCGTGCTCGGCGAATTGAGTGCCATGATCACCGCGGGCGTGGTGTGGAACATCTCACCCAGCTTCTCCATCACGGTCTTGTAGCCGAGCGAGGGGAGCTCGGCCTGCTTGGCCGGATCCTTGGGCAGCGGATTGACGAACGGTCCCGCCAGCATCTCGGGGGTCAGCGTGACGGCGACCGTCGGCCGTGCGGCACGGTAGGGATATAGCGCCTGCAACGTCCGAGCATCCGCTTTGCCCGTGATCGGCAGCCCCTTCGCCTCCTGGAATCCCTTCAGTGCCGCGACCAGCGACTGCCCCCCACGGCCGTCGAGCACGCCCGGACCAAAGCCGAGATGGTCGAGGATCACCTGCACGTGCAGAATATTGCGATCGATCGGGACGGACTTGGCGGGCGCGGTCTGCGCCAATGCGGGCGCCGCCGCGCCGAGCAGGCATATCGCAAGAACCGAAGTCTTCGTCACAAATGCTGTCATGCCCGTCATCCCAAACCGTTACGCTTGAGCATCAAACGGTCGGGACGACGGTTGTTTCCACCGGTTCAGCGCTTCGCGAGAACCTCGGCGAACGCCTTGATCGCCGCGACCTCGTCGCCGCCCCAGACCGCACTCGACACCGCGATGAAGTCGGCACCAGCGGCAACCAGCGGCGCGGCGTTCTCGGGCGTAATGCCACCGATCGCGACGCAGGGCATTTCGAACAGCGTCGACCACCAGGATAGGATCACCGGCTCGGCGTGATGCTCGACCACTTTGGTGGTCGTCGGATAGAAAGCGCCGAACGCGACATAGTCGGCCCCCGCCTCACCCGCTTCCATCGCGAGATGGCGGCTGCCGTGACAGCTGACGCCGATCTGCGCATTGGGGCCAAGCTGCGCGCGCGCCTCGCGCGGATCGCCGTCGTCCTGGCCAAGATGCACGCCATCCGCGTCGAGGCGCTTGGCGAGCCCGATATCATCGTTGACGATGAACGCGACGTCGCGCTCGGCGCAGATCGCGCGCAACGGCTCGCCGAGCGCGGCCGCGGCATGCTGGTCGATGTCCTTCACGCGGAACTGGAAGGCGGCCACCGGCCCGGCATCGAGCGCACGCGCCAGACGCTCGGGGAAGTCGCCCCCGACATCGAGCGGCGACACCAGGTACAGCTGGCACGGCGGCCGGCGCATATCGCGGCGGAAATTCTCGGCGAAATTGGGGTCGAGCGGGCCCAGCGGATCTTCGAATTCGGTCATATCCGCCCCCTAGCCGCTCGCGCCTGCCACGTCACCCCGGCGCAGAGCCGAGGTAACGCGCAGGCCGACCGCGGCTTATTCCTCGTTCTTGTAGATGCGGATGATGCGGTCGAGCATGGCCAGCGCCTCGTCGCGCGGACGCTGGAAGGTGTTGCGGCCGATGATCGAGCCGTTGCCGCCACCGTCGCGAATGTCGCGCGCGTCCTGGAACACCGCATCCTCGCCCTTCGACGCGCCGCCCGAAAACACGTTGATGCGCCGTCCGGCAAAGCTCGACTGGACGACATGCTTCACGCGATCCGCCTGCTTCGACCAGTCGGTGCCGGCATAGAGCGACTTGCATTCCTTCTGCTCGATATGATCGGTCGGCAGCTTCGTCTTGATGATGTGCGCGCCGAGCAACGCTGCCATGTGCGCCGCATAGGCACCGACGTCGAGCGCGAGTTCACCGTCCTTGGTCAGCTCGCCGCCGCGCGGGTAGGACCAGATCACGGTCGCGATACCGACCGACTTGGCCTCTTCGCTCAGCTCGCGGATTTCCTCGACGAGTTCGAAGAACTGGTCCGCCCCCGGATAGATCGTAAAGCCGATCGCCGCCGAGCCGAGCCGCACCGCGTCGGACACGGTCGCGGTGACCGCCTGGTCGATCGACGTCGCCCAGCTGTTCGAACTGTTGCACTTCAGGATCGTCGGGATCTGCCCGGCGAACGTATCCGCGCCTGCCTCGAGCATGCCGAGCGGCGCCGCATAGGCGCTGAGCCCCGCGTCGATCGCGAGCTGGTAATGGTAATGCGGATCGTACGCCGCCGGGTTGACCGAGAAGCTGCGCGCCGGGCCATGCTCGAAGCCCTGGTCGACGGGCAGGATCACCAGCTTGCCGGTACCGCCCAGCTTGCCCTGCATCAGGATGCGCGCAAGGTTCGCCTTCACCGCCGAACTGGTGGCTTCATACTTGTCGAGGATGGTCTTGATCTGCGGTGTGATCGTCGTGGTCATGATCGTTCCTTCAAAGCTCGAGCCAGCGGCGCAACGCATCGTCGACGCTGGTCATGGTGGTGATCGGAATGGTGCCGACAATCTTCACGATCGCGCCGCGCGCGAGCGTATCCAGCTTGTCGACCTGGATTTCTGCGGCGTCCTGAAGCCCCGTGCCCGGGGATGCCTCGAGGGGCACGCGAAACAGATTGGTATCGCTGGTCACACAGGTCAGCGGACAAACGGAAACCGTCGCGTGATCGGCAAAGACATCCGACTGGACGACGAGAAATGGCCGCGGTTTGGGCGAGATATCGCCGCGACCCGCCCCAGCGACGATCATGCCACGCAGGATCCTCACGCGGGGGGCGCCGAGATCAGGAAATCCCAGGTCTCATCCTGTACCTCGCGGTCGCGCGCAGCGGCCTTCATGGATTGCCGCCGCGCCTCCGCAAGAAAAGCCTCGTCATGGCGTTCGACATAGCGCCGCACGGCTTCGCGTGCGATATCGCTCTTGCTGCGCCCTTGGGTACGCGCAACCGCCGCGAGTCGCTCTTCGAGTTCGCTATCGAGCCTGACGCCAAGCACCCGTGTCTCCGTTTAACATGTTAAACATAGGCGCAGTGGCAGCCGCGATCAATCCCCTGCCCGCTCGTTTGGCCGCGCAATTGACCAACACTCGTCCAACGTCGAGACTGGGCGAAAGGGGATAAAGGCGATGCTAGTCTTCCGTGGGATCATGGCGTGCGCGGTGCTGATGGCGGCGTCCGCCGCACCGGCAGCGGTGAAGGTCGGCGAGCGCGCGCCCGACTTCGAACTGACGCTGATCGACGGCAGCAAGGTACGCGGTAACGACCTTCACGGGCAGGTCGTGGTGCTCAATTTCTGGGCGACGTGGTGCGCACCGTGCAAGACCGAACTGCCCCTGCTCGATACCTATTACCGGCTCCGAAAGGACAAGGGCCTGCGCGTCTTTGCGATCGCCACGGAGGATTCGCTGCCCGTGTACAAGCTGAAGCCGCTGTTCGCAGCGATCGCAATCCCGTCCGCGCGCCGGATCAAGGGGCCGTTCGCGGCGATGGGTGCGCTGCCGACCAACTACATCATCGATCGCGCCGGGGTCGTTCGCCATGCGAAACCCGGCGCGTTCGACCTAGACGACCTCAACGGCCTGCTGGTCCCGCTGCTGCGGGACCCCGCCCCCTAGCGCGTCAGCGCGGCGACCCCGGGAAGATCCTTGCCTTCCATCCATTCCAGGAAAGCGCCCCCCGCGGTCGACACGAAGGTGAACGCCTCCGAGACGCCAGCCTGGTTGAGCGCGGCGACCGTATCGCCGCCGCCTGCGACCGAGACGAGCGAACCGCCCTCGGTCAGCGCCGCCGCGGTGCGAGCAAGCGCGACGGTCGCGGTGTCGAACGGCGGCGTCTCGAACGCGCCGAGCGGACCGTTCCACACCAGGGTCCGGCAGTTCTTGAGCACGTCGCCGAGCGACTCGACCGCTGCCGGGCCGAGATCGAGGATCATCTCGTCAGCCGCGACCTCGTGCACGTTGACGGTGCGCGTCGCGGGGTTCGGCTTGAACTCCTTGGCGACGACGACGTCGTACGGCAGGTGGACGGTGCAATTCGCCTTGTCCGCGGCTTCCATGATCTGTTCGCAAGTGCTGGCAAGTTCATGTTCGCACAGGCTTTTGCCGACATCGATACCACGCGCGGCGAGGAAGGTGTTCGCCATCCCGCCGCCGATGATCAGGTGATCGACGCGCGTGACGAGATGCCGCAGCACGTCGAGCTTCGAGGACACCTTGGCACCGCCGACAACGGCTGCGACCGGATGCTCGGGCGCGCCCAGCGCCTTCTGGAGCGCATCGAGCTCGGCCTCCATCGCGCGACCGGCAAAAGCAGGGAGGACGTGCGCAAGACCCTCGGTCGAGGCATGCGCACGGTGCGCGGCGGAGAAGGCGTCGTTGACGTACAGATCGCCCAGGTTCGCGAAGCGCGCGACCACGGCCGCGTCGTTGGTCTCTTCACCGCCGAAGAAGCGCGTGTTCTCGAGCACCGCGATATCGCCGGGCTCCAGCGTCGCGACCGAATCCTCCGCGCCTTCCCAATCGATGTAGCGCACTTCGCGACCCAGCACTTCGCTATATGGCTTCACGACCTGCGACAGCGAGAAGTCGGGGCTCGGTTTGCCCTTGGGACGGCCGAAATGCGCGAGGACGAGGACGATCGCGCCCTTGTCCGCAAGTTCGCCGACGGTCGCGACGGTCGCACGCAGGCGGGTGTCATCGGTAACGCGGCCCTCCGCCATCGGCACGTTGAGGTCTTCGCGGACGAGCACGCGCTTGCCCTGGATTTCGCCCATATCGTCGAGCGTCTTGAATGGCTTGCTCATGGTTCTTCGATCCTGATCTCATCACCGACGGCGATCCTGCCGCCCATCAAAACGCGGGTACAGGCCCCGCCCCGCCAGTCGGGCGTGAGCGCGGCGAACAATCCTGGCGCCAGGGCCTCCATCCGTTCGCACGGATCGGTGTGGCGCGTCACTTCCAGCACGACGTCCGCGCCGATGCGGAGCTGCGTGCCGGGTATTTGGGGAAGATCGAAGCCGTCGACGAGGAGGTTCGCGCGGCGTTCGTACCAGGGAATGTCGCAGCCGACGTCGGCCATCGCGGCGTCCCAGTCGGCGCGTTCGAGCAGTGTCACCTGGCGCCGCCCCTTGCCGCCGGGCCGTACATAGCCGCGAAAGTCACCGTGCAGGCCGGCCTCGATGGTGATCTCGACCGTGTCGATGACCTCCATCGGAGCTTTCGCGCGCGCGTGCCGCGCGATGCCGGCGATCCTGCCTGCTTGCTTCAAGGTAGAGGCCACCGCTCCCTCCCCGTTCGTGTCGAGCGCAGTCGAGACACCATCTGTCACAGGAGGCGGCTTCTCGATTGCGCTCGAAGCAAACGGAAGAGGGGGTGCATGGATCGCAGCCTCAGATGAACTTCGCCATCGCGGTGGCCGTGTCGACCATGCGGTTCGAGAAGCCCCATTCGTTGTCGTACCAGCTGACGACACGGACAAGCTTGCCGTCGATCACCGCGGTCTCCATGCTGTCGATCGTCGACGAGGCCGGGGTATGCTGGAGATCGATCGAGACGAGCGGCTCGTCCGACCAGTCGAGCACGCCGACCAGCGGGCCGCTCTCGGACGCCGCCTTGAGCACCGCATTCACCTCTTCGCGCGTCGTGTCGCGTGACGGGGTGAAGGTCAGGTCGATCAGCGAGACGTCAGGCACCGGTACGCGGATTGCCGAGCCGTCGAGCTTGCCCTTCAGTTCGGGCAGCACTTCGGCGACGGCGCGCGCAGCACCGGTGGTGGTCGGGATCATCGACATCGCCGCCGCGCGCGCGCGACGCAGATCGGGGTGGATCTGGTCGAGGATCTTCTGGTCGTTGGTATAGGCGTGGATCGTCGTCATCAGCCCGCGCTCGATGCCGATCGCATCGTTCAGCACCTTGGCGACGGGCGCGAGGCAATTGGTCGTGCACGACGCGTTCGAGACGATCGTGTGCTCGGCGGTCAGCTTGTCATGGTTGACGCCGTACACGACGGTCAGGTCGACGCCTTTGCCCGGTGCCGAGATCAGCACCTTCTTCGCGCCCGCATCGAGATGCTTCTGGCAGCTCGCCTTGTCGGTGAAGAAGCCGGTGCATTCGAGGACGATGTCGACGCCCAGCTCGGCGTGCGGCAGATTGGCGGGATCGCGCTCGGCGGTCACGCGGATGCGCTTGCCGTCCACGACCAACTCGTTGCCCTCGGCCGAGACCTCGCCGGGATATTTGCCGTGGACGCTGTCGCGCTTGAACAGCCAGGCGTTCGACTTGGCATCGCCGAGATCGTTGATCGCGACGAGTTCGAGTGCGCCGTTCGACTGTTCGAGTACCGCGCGGGCGACGAGACGGCCGATGCGCCCGAAACCGTTGATCGCAACCTTGACCGTCATTGCTGTATCTCCGCTAGCGCCCGAGAGTCCGTTCCGGGCGCGCAGCCTTTGCGGGGCGGTGGGGCGCCCTGTCAACACCGTGGATCGCGGATTGACCCGGCGAAACCGGCTTGTCGCACACCCCGGCCATGCTATCTCGATCGCATGCCAGATACTCCAGACACGATATCGGATCGGGCGTCCGCCCCGACGCCAGAGATGACGCCAGACATGCCACCAGAGACGATAGCGGATACGGCGGCGGTCGATCGGATCGACGCAGCGATCATACGGATCGAGGCCGCGATCAACGCCCGCACGCGCAGCGGCGACGCGCTCGCCAAGCGCCATGCGGCCCTCAAGGCGCGGATGGCCGAAGCCGTCGCCGCGCTCGACGACGTCATCACGCGCGGGAGCCCGAACTAATGGCACAGGTCATGCTCGATATCGGCGGCCGTCCCCATGCCGTCGCCTGCCGCGATGGCGAGGAATCGCGCGTCCGGTTGCTCGGCGCGATGCTCGCCGAACGCTGGCCGATCGCGGACCGTGCGGCGGGCGGCCTGAGCGCCGAACGCGCGATGCTGTTCGTCGCGCTGATGCTCGCCGACGACCTCGACGAAGCCGCGCATCGCCCGCCCGAAGGCTCGGCGGTCAGCGAGATCGCCCTGACGCGGATCGCCGATCGTCTCGAAGACCTTGCGGAGGCCCTTGAGCTAAGCCCCCCGAGCGCCTAGATTGGCGATGGCGGGTTCTGCCCGGTACGAGCCTTTATTATCCCTGAGGCTATTCATCATCCATAGGGGGCTGTCCCTGTTAGGATCCTGGTCCGAAGCACATGGTCCCCACCTGACGTACCGTGCGTCAGTGGATAACCCGGCACACGGCCATGGTGGGCCCGCCACACCACCCTATTTCGATGGCTCGCGCGCATGACCGACAAGAGCGTGCTCAGGGCCTCCCTACGCGCTGCGCGCGACGCGTGCGCCCCAGTCTCCATCCCCGTGCCGTCGGCGTTCCTGACGCGACTGAAGCCGGGCATGACCGTCGCCTCCTATGTTCCGTTCGGCGGAGAGGCCGACCCGTCGCCATTCGCGCGCGCCGCGGTCGACGCGGGCTGCGTCATCGCGCTGCCGCATGTGGTGCGCCGGTCGCTGCCGATGCGTTTTCTGTCATGGGATACAGAGGCAGCGCTGATCGCCGGACCGTTCGGCCTCCACCAGCCCGCCGAGGACGCGGCCGAACTCGCGCCGGACATCATCCTGACCCCGCTCGTCGGCTTCGATCGCAGCGGCAACCGAATCGGCCAGGGCGCCGGCTATTACGACCGCGCCTTCCTCGCACACCCCGATGCGTGGCGCGTCGGCATTGCGCTGTCGGTCCAGCAGGTCGATAGCCTGACCCCGGACCCGTGGGACGTCCCGCTCCACGCCATCGCCACCGAACTCGAATGGATCACGCTATGACGCCCACCTGGCGCAAACCCGTCGGGATGCTCGGCATCCTGCTCTTGATCATGCTGTGGTGCGTGGCGATCGTGAGCCTGTCGAATATCGTCGGCAGCTGGCACTGGCTGGCGCAGCTGGTGTTCTACCTGTTCACCGGGCTGATCTGGATCGCGCCGTTGAAACCGGTACTGCGGTGGATGGAGCTCGGGCGGTAAAGTCCGCTTCCGTTCGTCCTGAGTAGCCGTCGAGTAGTCGCCGCAGGCAGCGTATCGAGAGGGCGTATCGAAGGACAGGTTGGCGCGCGGCTACGGTGCGTCGATACGCTCCTGACGGAGCTACTCGGCCTCTACTCAGCACGAACGGTATGTGGGAGGAATGCTCGCAGCACTCAAAAATCTGGAAGGGTCTCGGCCACCCCATCAAGGGTGGCGCGAGTGACGGGACTCGAACCCGCGACCTCCGGCGTGACAGGCCGGCGCTCTAACCAACTGAGCTACACCCGCATTCCCAATGACGAACCACGGCATCCCGAGGGACCCTGCGGCAGGCTCGTCAAAACCTCAACACTCTCTCGAACCATCTGAACGATGGCGCGAGTGACGGGACTCGAACCCGCGACCTCCGGCGTGACAGGCCGGCGCTCTAACCAACTGAGCTACACCCGCTGAAACAGCGTGGAGGCGGCAACTAGGCGAGGGTTCGGATACCGTCAACCCCCATTTCAGCCACCTGTTTCACGTTGTGCCTCGGGCGGGTCGCCACGCCAACGATTTCGCCCCGCCTTGGGCTGCACGAGCGTCCCGTGCTCGAACAGGAAGCCGGCAATATCGGGCTTGCCCGCCGCCTTGATGACCGTCTGGAGGATGATGAGCAGCGGGACGGCCAGCAGCGCGCCCGATGTGCCCCACACCCAACCCCAGAAGCTCAGCGAGATCAGGATCAGCAGCGGGCTGATCGTCAGCCGGTGACCGACGACGAACGGCGTGATCGCGTTCGCCTCGATCAGATGCAGCCCGTACATCAGCGCGGGCGGCAGCAATGCCATCCAGATGTCCGAAAACGTCATCAACCCGCCGAGCGCGAGCAGGAACGCACCGATCACCGGCCCGAAATACGGAATATAGTTGAGCAGCGCGACGATCCCGCCCCACATCGCGGGATAGGGCATGCCGATGAACCACAGCGCGGCGCCCGTAACGATCCCGAGCAGGATGTTGATCACCGTGATCGTGCCCAGATAGGCGGACACGTCGTCGACGATGTCCTGGATCACGCGCGCCGTCGCCATCGCGCCGTCGAAGCTGGTCCGCCCGGTGATCGTCTGCCGCCGCATCCGCGTCCAGCCGGACAGGAAGAAGAACACGATCAGGACGCCGAACAGGAACTGCACGATGACCGCAGGCGCGGACGTCGCGGCGAGTTCGAGGATCGAGCCTGGTGCGGCGACGCCCGCGGTGGCCGGCTGCTTGATCGGCGTCGACGCGACCTGGCGCAGCGTCTTGTTCACATATTTCTCGAGGCTCGAATACAGATCGAGCAGTGGCGCAAGGTTGCTCTGGATCCGGTCGAGCCGGGTCGGCAGCAGCCGGAAGAAATCGGTCGCAGGCACGAGGATCGCGGCGATCGCGATATTCGCGGCGATCAGGAAGACGAGGATGCATAGGATCGCGGCCAGCGGCGACGGCACGTGGCGACGCTCGAGCCATTCCAGCACGGGCACGAGCGCGACCGAGATCACGAGCGCGATCGTGAGCGGCAGGAAGAACTCCGCCCCCGATTTCAACGCGAACGGCATGGCGAGGATGAGGCCGACACCGGCGGTCAGCGTGAGCGCCGCGAGCAGGCGATCGCGACGCTGCGCGATTCGCATCGCATCCTCGACCCCGACCGCGATCGGCAGTCCGAACGCACTTTCGGCCGGCGGGCCTTCCGCAACGGCGCCGCCCCCGCCGTTTGGCTGGCTTGGTTCCTGGCGAAGTCCCTCGTCCGTCATGGCAATTCCTTTGCCACCCCATCCCGTAATCGCGGTCGGCATTCAAGCCGGACGAGAGCCGCACGCATAATCTATTTCGCCTCCCGTCATCCTAACGAACGTCAGGATGCAGAGCCGCAAAGGATGCCCTACGGTACCCTGGATCCTGGCTTTCGTCGGGATGACGCGGAAGTCGTGATCGCCGAGGTCTAAGCCGTCACACCGACCCGATCCGCGAACAGCCCCTGCAGGTCCTTCTTCAGGATCTTGCCGTTCGCGTTTCGCGGCAACGTCTCGTGCACGAACCGCACCGCGACCGGCGTCTTGAACGCCGCCAGATGCTGCCGCACCCAGCCCTGCAATTCGGCCTCGGTCGTCACCGCGCCCGGCGCGAGGTGCACCACCGCCGCGGGCTCCTCGCCCAGGATCCGGTGCGGGATGCCGATCAGCGCCGCATCCGTCACCGCCGGGTGCGCGTATAGGACGTTCTCCACCTCGCTCGAATAGATGTTCTCGCCGCCGCGGATGATCATGTCCTTGGCGCGGTCGACGATGTAGCAGAACCCCTCCTCGTCGAGCCGCGCCAGATCGCCGGTGCGCACCCAGCCGTCGACGAACGTCGCCGCGGTGGCCTCGGGCTTGTTCCAGTATCCCTTCACGATCATCGGCCCGCGCGCCCAGAGTTCGCCGATCTCGCCTACCGGCAGCTCGGTCACGCCGTCGTCGGCGACGATCTTGAGGTCGGCGACCGCGACGGGTGGCCCTGCGCTGGTCGGGCGGTTGAGATATTCCTCGGCGCCGTGATGCGTGACGGTCGCCATCGTCTCGGTCATGCCCCAGCCATTGCCGGGCATCGCGCCGAACTCGGCATGGATCCGCTTCACCAGCTCGGGCGCCGCGGGCGCGCCGCCATAGGCGATCGATTCGAGTGACGAGAGGTCGTATTTGTCGCGATCGGGATGTTCGAGCAGCTGCCACGCGATCGTCGGCACGCCGCCGGTGATGTTGACCTTTTCGCGCTCGATGATCTCCATCGCGCGGATCGTGTCCCATTTGCGCATGAAGATCATCGTGCTGCCCGTCGCGATCACCCCCATCATACCCGCGGAGCACGCGGTGACGTGGAACAGCGGGATCACCGTCAGCGTCACGCGCGGCGTCGGCTCCGGCGGCGCCTCGCCACGCCGCAGGAACGAGCGCGCCGACGAATAGCCGCCCGACAGGATGTTCGACATCATGTTGCGGTGCGTCCCCAGCGCCCCCTTGGGGGCGCCGGTGGTGCCGCTGGTGTAGAAGATCGTCGCATCGTCGTCGGGCGCGATCGTCGCCTCGGGCAGGCCGATATCGGGCAGCGCCGCCCAATCGTGCGGCGTGCCGATCACGTCCTCCAGCCGCGTGACGATCCCGGTCAGCGGCTCCGTGGCGCGTGCGACGAGCACATGCTCCAGCGCGGGTAGCGTCGCATACGCCCCCTCCAGCCGGTGATGCCGCTCATCATCGGTGATGAGCACGCGCGCGCCCGAATCGGCGAGGCCGTATTCCATCTCCGCGCCGGTCCACCACGCATTGAGTGGCACCATGATCGCGCCGATGCTGGCGCCGGCAAAGAACGCCACCGGCCATTCGGGCAAATTGCGCATCGCCAGCGCGACGCGGTCGCCAGCGCCGATCCCCATGTCGCGCAACCGGTGCGCCAGCACCGCAATCGCTCGAAAATTCGCCTCGTAGGTGACACGCTCGTCCTCATACGACGTGAACACCCGCTCGCCATGCGCGCGCGCCGCCTCGGCCAGCCAGCGCAGCGACGGCGGCGCGTTCTTCCAGATCCGCGTCTCGACGCCGCCGATCGCCAGCGTCTCCATCTCGAATTTCGCGCCGGGCGCGGTCAGGAGTCGCCCGGCATCGGCGAGCGACATCGCCGGCCAGGAGGGATCGGATGCGATGATCGGTTCGCTTGCCAAGACCGGTTGACTCCAGAGTTGAATTTCGGGTTTGGCTTATCGCCTGTTCGAAGACAGGTTATAGTTGATTCCTGCTTCGCTCAAGGCAATAGAGGCATTAACTTCGAACTAGGGGTATGGAGCGAGCCGTGACGGGGACGATCGAAACATGAAAACCGCCAAGCCCTCGGCACATGGCTTCGACGCGAGCCGTCTGGCCGCGATCGATGTGCTGCTCCAGACCCGCTATCTGGATTCGGGCAAGCTACCCAACGCGCAGCTGCTGATCGCGCGCGACGGCGAGGTGGTGCACTTCTCGCATGCCGGCGCCGCCCGCGAAGACGGCAAGACGGTCGACGAGGGATCGCTGTTCCGGATCGCGTCGATGACCAAGCCGATCACCTCGGTCGCCTTCATGATGCTGGTCGAGCAGGGCCTCGTCGCGGTCGATACGCCGGTCCATCACGTGCTGCCCGAATTCAAGGATATCGGCGTCTATAACGGCGGCGGCGCGGGCGTCCCGTTCGTCACCAAGCCGACCGCCGAGCCGATGCGGATGATCGACCTTCTCCGCCACACTGCGGGGCTCACCTACAGCTTCCAGAATCGTTCGAACATCGACGCCGCCTATCGCGAAGCCAAGATCGAGAACTGGCATGGCGGCCATGATCTCGACGGCTTCGTCGCCGCGCTGGCGCAGATCCCGCTCGAATTCTCGCCGGGCACCGCCTGGAATTATTCGGTCGCGACCGACGTACTCGGCGCGGTCGTACAGCGCGTGTCGGGGCTGCCGCTCGACCAGTTCTTCAAGACGCGCATCTTCGCACCGCTCAAGATGAAGGACACGTTTTTCCAGGTCCCCAAGGGCAAGATCGACCGCCTTACGGATTGCTACACGCTTGTGCCCGGCAAGGGCCGCGTGATGTACGATCGCGGCGCGGACAGCGGGTGGAGCCGGATGCCGAAGCTCGTCTCCGGCGGCGGCGGACTCGTGTCGACCGCGCTCGATTACCACCGGTTCAACACCATGCTGCTGAACGGCGGCGAACTCGACGGCGCGCGAATCCTCGGGCGCAAGACGCTCGCCCTGATGACGCAGAACCACCTGCCCGGAAAATCCGATCTCGCGACGATGTCGAAGTCGCTGTTCAGCGAGGCGTCGAACGCGGGCACCGGCTTCGGCCTCGGCTTCGCGATCACCGACGACGTCGCCAAGACGATGGTGCCGGGCTCGCAGGGCGAATATTACTGGGGCGGGATGTTCTCGACCGCGTTCTTCGTCGACCCGGTCGAGCGCGTCTCGATGGTGTTCATGACGCAGCTCTCGCCCAGCAGCCTCTATCCGATCCGCCGCGAGCTGAAGACGATGATCTACGCCGCGATAACCTGATCCAGACACGGCCGTCATCCCGGCGAACGCCGGGACCCAGGGCCGCACGCACACCGATTTTGGCTCTGGGTCCCGGCGTTCGCCGGGATGACGGGGCCAGCACCAGGAGAGAATGATGACCAGCCCGATCCGCACCGAACGCCATGACGACGTCCTCGTGATCATCTCGAACAACCCGCCGGTAAACGCGCTCGGCGCCGCGGTCCGCCAGGGCCTCGAAGCCGCGATCAACGAAGGCGTCGGCGACGACAGCTTCACCGCGATGGTCATCCGCTGCGACGGGCGTACCTTCTTCGCCGGCGCCGACATCACCGAGTTCGGCAAGGAAATGGTCGAGCCCGGCCTGCCGACCGTCGTCGACATGATCGAGGCCTCGTCGAAGCCGGTGGTCGCCGCGATCCACGGCACCGCGCTCGGCGGCGGGTGCGAGGTCACGCTCGGTTGCCATTACCGCGTCGCCGTCCCCTCGGCGAAGATCGGCACGCCCGAGGTGAAGCTCGGCCTGCTCCCCGGCGCAGGCGGCACGCAGCGTATCCCGCGCATCGCCGGCGTAAAGCTCGCGCTCGAAATGACCGCGAAGGGCGATCCGATCTCGGCGAAGAACGCGCTCGACGCCGGCCTGATCGACAAGATCGTCGGTGAGGACTCGCTCGAGGCCGACGCCGTCGCGTTCGCGCGCGAGATCGCGACCAAGCGCCCCCTGCCCCGTGCGTCCGAGAAGACGGCGCCGGCCGATCCGGACGCGGTCGCTGCGTTCAAAAAGGAGAACGCCCGTCGTTTCCGTAACTTCGACGCGCCGGCCGCGAACATCGCCTGCGTCGAGAAGGCCGCCGACGGCTCCAGCTTCCAGGAGGGCATAGCGTTCGAGCGCCAGGAGTTCATGAAGCTGATGACCGGCGTTCAGTCGGCAGCCCAGCGCCACATCTTCTTCGCCGAACGCCAGGCCGCCAAGATCGACGACGTCCCCGCCGACACCAAACTGCGCGAGATCAAGCGCGTCGGCGTGATCGGCGCGGGCACGATGGGCGGCGGCATCTCGATGAACTTCCTGTCCGCGGGCATCCCCGTCACGATCGTCGAGATGCAGCAGGACGCGCTCGATCGCGGCACCGGTGTCGTCCGCAAGAATTACGAGGCGACCGCCGCCAAGGGCCGGATGAAGCCCGAACAGGTCGAACAGGCGATGGGCGCCCTGAAGCCGACGCTCGACTTCGCCGATCTCGCCGAGTGCGACCTGATCATCGAGGCGGTGTATGAGACGATGGAGGTGAAGAAGGACATCTTCACCAAGCTCGACGCGATCGCCAAGCCCGGCGCAATCCTCGCCTCGAACACCTCCTATCTCGACATCGACGCGATCGCGGCCTGCACGAAGCGTCCCGAGGACGTCGTCGGGATGCACTTCTTCTCGCCCGCCAACGTGATGAAATTGCTCGAAGTGGTGCGCGGCGACAAGACCGCGGACGACGTGCTCGCGACCGTCATGGCGCTCGCCAAGAAGATCAAGAAGGTCGCGGTCGTCGCGGGCGTCACCTACGGCTTCATCGGCAACCGCATGCTCATGCCGCGCCAGGTCGAGGCGACCAAACTGTTGCTCGAAGGCGCGAGCCCCGAGCAGATCGACAAGGTCCACGTCGCGTTCGGCATGCCGATGGGCCCGTTCCAGATGAGCGACCTCGCCGGCGTCGACATCGGATGGCATCGCGACCCGAGCCGGATCGAGAACATTCGCGACGCACTCGCTGCCGAAAACCGCTGGGGGCAGAAGACCAAGGCGGGCTTCTACGATTATGACGAGAAGCGCACGCCGTCGAATTCCCCCCGCGTGACGGAAATCATCGACGATTTCCGCGCCAAGTCGGGCGTCACCCCGCGCGAGATCAGCGACGAGGAGATCGTCGTACGCACGCTCTACACGATGGTCAACGAGGGCGCGCTGATCCTCGAGGAGGGCAAGGCCCAGCGCGCGTCCGACGTCGATGTGGTCTGGATCTACGGCTATGGCTGGCCGGTCTATCGCGGCGGCCCGATGTTCTGGGCGCAGTCCGAGGGGCTGGCGAAGGTCGTTGCGGGGCTCGAGAAATACGGCTTCCCGGTGGCGAAGTCGCTGAAGGACGCAGCCACCTCGGGCGGTCGCCTGAAGTGATCGCGCGCGGCCGCCTCGTCCGGGCGATCCCACGCTGATGGACCGCTCCGCGCTCCAGACCGCGGCGGCGATCCGTGCGGGCGAGACGACCGCGCTCGCCGAGTGCGAGGCGGCGATCGCGCGGATCGAGGCGCGCGACGGTGCGATCAACGCCGTCGTCGTCCGCGATTTCGCCCGGGCGCGGGAGGCCGCCAGCGTGCTCGACGCGGAAGGTCCTGACGAACGGCCGCTGTTCGGCGTGCCGATGACCGTCAAGGAATCGTTCGACGTCGCCGGGCTGCCGACCAGCTGGGGCGTCGGGGTCCACCGCGACAACATCGTCGACCGCGATGCGGTGGCCGTGACACGACTAAAGGCGGCGGGTGCGGTGATCCTCGGCAAGACCAACGTGCCAGTGCGATTGAGCGACTGGCAAGCCGACAATCCGATCTATGGCCGCACCAACCATCCGCTCGATACCGCGCTCACCCCCGGCGGATCGTCGGGCGGCGGCGCGGCCGCGCTCGCCTCGGGCATGGTGCCGCTCGAGCTCGGCTCCGACATTGGCGGCTCGATCCGCGTACCCGCCGCGTTCTGCGGTGTCTGGGGGCACAAGCCGACCTATGGCGTGCTGTCCGACATCGGCCACCGCGTTCCCGGCACCGACGGGGCAAGCGCCGTCCTGGGCGTGATCGGCCCGCTCGCGCGCGATTCCGAGGATCTGGCCGTCGCGCTCGACATCCTTGCCGACCTCCCGCTGCCCCGCCCGAGCGTCGACCTCGCCCGGCCGCGGATCCTGCTGCTGACCGCGCATCCCGCGGCGCGCGTGGATTCGTCGATCGTGTCGGCGATCGAGCATGTCGGGGAGGTGCTGGGCCGCGCAGCTGCCATCGTGTCGCACGCCGCGCCGGCGATCGACCTGGCGGCGCAGCATGCGGATTACATGCGGATGCTCGGCATCGCGATGACGCGCGGCGGCCCGGCGCGTGACGGCAAGGTCGCGACGCTGTCGCACTGGTTCGGCCTGCTCGATTCGCAGGCGCGGCTGCAGCGCGCATGGGGCGCGCTGTTCGAAGAGTTCGACGCGGTGATCGCGCCCGCCAGCGGCGTGAGCGCCTTCGCGCACATCGCCGAGCGCAATGTCGCGCGACGCACGCTGTCGATCGACGGCGAGGACACCCCGTTCGGCGTCCAGTTCGCCTGGGCGGGTCTCGCCACCTTCCCCAATCTGCCCGCAACCAGCGTGCCCGTCGGGATCGACCCGCGCGGCCTGCCGATCGGCGTGCAGGTCATCACCAACCGTTACCGCGACCACGACGCGATCGCCGTCGCCGCGCTCGCCCACCGATTAAGCAGGAGCTGATCCGATGTCCGACCTCGACACTTTCCGGTCCGAAACCCGCGCCTGGCTCGCGGAAAACTGCCCGCCCGAGATGCGCAAACCTGTGCGCTCGGAGGACGATGTCTGCTGGGGCGGGCGCCAGTTCAAGCCGTCGAGCCCGGCGCAAAAGGAGTGGCTCGACAAGATGGCCGCTAAGGGCTGGACCGTCCCTGACTGGCCCAAGGCCTATGGCGGCGGCGGGCTGTCGCCGGCCGAGACCAAGATTTTGCGCGAAGAGATGGCGGCAATAAAGGCGCGCAACCCGCTCAACTCGTTCGGTATCTCGATGCTTGGACCGGCGCTGCTGAAATATGGCACCGAGGAGCAGAAGCTCGATCACCTGACCAAGATCGCGCGCGGCGAGATCCGCTGGTGCCAAGGCTATTCTGAGCCGAATGCGGGCTCCGACCTTGCAGGGCTTGCCACCTCGGCGGAGGACAAGGGCGACCATTATCTCGTCAACGGGCAGAAGGTGTGGACCTCCTACGCCGACAAGGCCGACTGGATCTTCTGCCTCGTCCGCACCGACAAGACGAGCAAGCAGGGCGGGATCAGCTTCGTGCTGTTCGACATGGCCTCGCCCGGCGTGTCGACCAAGCCGATCCTGCTGATCAGCGGCAATTCGCCGTTCTGCGAGACGTTCTTCGACAATGTCGAGGTGCCCAAGATCAACCGCGTGTACGACGAGAACAAGGGCTGGGACGTCGCGAAATATCTGCTCGGGCATGAGCGCGAGATGATCTCAGGCATGGGCCTCGCGTCGAGCGGCGGCAATCCGCTGATCGACGGCGCGATCGCCACCGTCGGGCTCGGCCATGACGGCCGGCTCGCGGATCCGCTGCTGCGCGCGTCGATCGCGGTGTTCGAGGTGCGCGCGAAGGCGTTCGGGGCAATGTCCGAGCGGTTCATCGACGAACTGAAGGCGGGCAAGGCGCACCCAGCGCAGCCGAGCATGATGAAATATTACGGCACCGAGCTGAACAAGTCGCGGTACGAGCTGATGATGGCGGCGGGCGGTTCGGACGCGCTCGAATGGGACAGCGACCGATCGCGCGGCGGGGCTGTCCCCCGGTCATGGCTGCGCACCAAGGCGAACTCGATCGAGGGCGGAACGAGCGAGATCCAGCTCAACATCATCGCCAAGCGGATCCTCGAACTGCCCGCCTGACCTTTGACCGTTCTCCCGCGAAGGCGGGAGCCCAGAATCATGAACGCTGCGCGTGGGGCTCCTGGGCCCCCGCCTCCGCGGGGGAACCAGAATGCCACTCTATCTAGACGACGACCAGACCGCCCTGCAGGACACCATTCGCGATTTCGTCGCGGAGCATGCGCCGGTTAGCCATATGCGGGCTTTGCGTGACGCCGACGACACAACCGGCTTCTCGCGCGACCTGTGGAAGCAGTTCGCGGAGATGGGCTTTACCGGCATCCTGATCGGCGAGGATCAGGGCGGCCTCGGGCTCGGCCATGTCGAGGCGGGCGTGGTGCTGGAGGAGATCGGGCGCAACCTGTCGCCTTCCCCGTTCCTTTCCACCGCGGTCGCGGCGGTCGAGGCGCTCAAAGGCACGGGCCAAGCCGAACGCTGGTTCCCCGGGATCATCGCCGGCGAGACCGTCGCCGCGCTCGCGATCGACGAGCGCGCCAAGCACCGCGATACCGTCGCGATGAAGGCCGAACGGTCGGGCAACGGGTTCCGGCTGACCGGTGAGAAAAGGTTCGTCACGCACGGCCACACCGCCGACCTGATCATCGTCGCCGCCCGCACCGCAGGATCGGACGACGACAAAGACGGCATCACCTTGTTCGCCGTCCCGAAGGACGCCGCCGGGCTGTCCGCACATGCCGAGCGCCTCGCCGACGCCAGCCTTGCCGCGCGCCTCGAGTTCGACGGCGTGGAGGTCAACGCGGATGCGGTGATCGGTGAAGTCGATGCCGGCCGCACGCCGCTCGATAGCCTGCTCCGCGCGGGGCGTACCGCCGCGTCGGCCGAGCTGCTCGGCGTCGGCGGCGGAGCGATGGATATGACGGTCGGCTACATGAAGCAGCGCAAGCAGTTCGGGACGCTGATCGGCAGCTTCCAGGCGCTCCAGCACCGCGCCGCGCATCTCTATTCGGAGATGGAGGTCGCGCGTGCCGCCGTCCTCAAGGCGCAGCAACTGCTCGACCAGGGCAGCGACTGCGCGGACGAGGCGGTGTCGGTGGCCAAGGCGATGACCGCGCTGGCGACCACGCTCAGTGTCCAGGAGGGCGTGCAGATGCACGGCGGGATCGGGATGACCGACGAATATGACATCGGCTTCTACATGAAGCGCGCGCGGGTGCTCGCCGAGATGTTCGGCGACGCCAACTTCCACGCCGATCGTTTGGCGCTCGCTGCCGGCTATTGACCAGAACTTGTGCCCCCGCGAAGGCGGGGCCCAGACTGGGCTCCCGCCTTCGCGGGAGAACATGGAGGTCAGATGAGCTTGGATACTACCGATACGTCCCCCGAAGCGCTCGCCCAGGGTCTCGTCGACCTGCTCGAGATCGAGGAGGTCGACACCGACCTCTATGTCGGCAAGCGGCAGCCCGGTGGCGTCGGGCGCGTGTTCGGGGGCCAAGTCATCGCGCAGGCGCTGCAAGCCGCGCAACGCTCGACCGAAGGCCCCAAGGCCGCCCACTCGCTGCACGCCTATTTCATGCGGCCGGGCAACGAGGACTATCCCATCGTCTTCCGCGTCGTCCGCGATTTCGAGGGCCGCAGCTTCGCGACGCGGCGCGTGATCGCGATGCAGAAGGGGCAGCCGATCCTCAACATGGCGGCATCGTTCCAGATGCCCGAAGAGGGCCTGCACCATCAGCACGCGATGCCCGACGTGCCCGCGCCCGAAACCTTGCGCTCCGACCGCGACCTGCGGCTCGAGACTATCGACGGCATCCCCGAGAAGTTTCGCGCGCACATGCTGCGGTGGCGGCCGATCGAGGTCCGTCCGGTCAACCCGCGCAGCTGGATCGATCCGGCGCCGCAGGATCCGCACTACGCCAACTGGTTCCGGCTCTGCGCGCCGATCGGCGACGATCCGGCGATGCACCGCGCGATCCTGGCATACGCGTCCGACATGGCGCTGCTCGGCACCGCGCTGCTGCCGCACGGCAAGAACTGGATTACGCCGGGGCTGCAGACCGCCAGCCTCGATCATTCGCTATGGCTGCACGAGGATTTCCGCGCCGACGACTGGCTGCTCTACGCCTGCGACAGCCCGTGGTCGGGCCATGCGCGCGGCTTCAACCGCGGCAAGATCTACGCAAGAGACGGCCGCCTCGTCGCCAGCGTCGCGCAGGAGGGCCTGATCCGGATGCGCCAGTAACCCCCCCGCGGGATCGCGGTTACTTGCGCACCCAGACCTTCTCGCCACCGATCCACGTTTCCTGCACCACGGTCGCGCGCAGGTCGGTCGGCGAGGCGGTCGTCGGATCGCGGTCGACGATGATGAAATCCGCGCGCTGGCCGGGGGCAAGCGCGCCGAACTGCTTCTCGGCAAACCCGGCATAGGCCGCAGCCCCCGTCATCGCCCACCACGCCTGTTCGCGCGTGACGATTTCCTGCGGTTGCCACCCGCCCTGTGGCTGGCCATCGGCATCCGCGCGCGTGAACGCCGCGGCCCAGGTCGCGAACGGATCGGGCTTTTCGACCGGGAAGTCGGTGCCGAATGCGAGCTTGGCGCCATTGGTCAGCATCGATTTCCACGCATAGGCGCCTGCCAGCCGGTTCGGGCCGAGCCTGGCCTCCGCCATCGTCCGGTCGCTGGTCGCGTGCGTCGGCTGCATCGACGCGATCGTGCCGAATTTGCCGAATCGCGGCAGGTCGGTCGGATCGACCACCTGCGCATGCTCGATCCGCCAGCGCCGATCGCCGGTATAGGTCTCGCTCTCGACCTGGATCGCGTCGAGCACCATCTGGTTGGCCTTGTCGCCGATCGCGTGGACCGCGACCTGATAGCCATCCATCGCCGCCCGGCTCATCTGGTTCTGGAGCTGGTCGTCGGTGAGGAAGCCGAGACCCGACTGGCCGGGTGCGTCGGCATAGGGCTTGAGAAGCCACGCGCCCCGCGAGCCGAGCGCACCGTCGGCATAGAGCTTCACGCCCCCCATCCGCAGGCGATCGTTATAGAGCCAGGGCGTCGGCCCCTTGCCACCGATCCGGCTCGCGGTCTCGACGCCCAGCGCATAGCTCATGATGCGGACGCGAAGCCCGCCGATATCCGCCATCCGCCGATAGGTGAGCCAGTCGTCGAGCGTCGTGCCCATATCGGCGACCGCGGTGACGCCGTAGCGTAGCAGGATGCTCTGGGCGGTCAGGAACGCGGCATCGCGCTCCTTGGGCAGCGGCTGCGGCACGACCTTCTCGATCAACGCCTGCGCGCCATCGATGAACACGCCTGCGGGCGCGCCGCCGGTCTTCTCGATCCGTCCGCCCGCCGGCGAAACGGTCGACGCGGTGACCCCCGCCTCGCGCATCGCCTCGCGGTTCGCCCAGCCGGCATGACCATCGGCGCGCGACAGCCAGATCGGGTGCCCGCCCGAGACCGAATCGAGATCCGCCGCGGTCGGGAAACGACCCAGCCCCCACGCCTCCTGGTTCCAGCCGCGCCCGATCACCCATTTGCGATCGGGATTGCCGGCGATGTAGGCGGCGATGCGCGACTTGGCCTCGTCGAGCGACTTGGTCATCGACAGATCGAGCGACAAGGCGCCGAAGCCCATCTCGATCACATGCCCGTGCGCATCGACGAATCCGGGCAGCACGGTCTTGCCACCCATGTCGACACGCCAGTCGTAGAGCGGCTTGCCCGCGTTTTTCTTCAGTTCCTTGCGGCTGAGCTTCGGCGCCTCTTCGCCCGGGGGAACAAGTCGCGTGACCCGGCCGTCCTTGTCGATCAGGATCGCCTTGAAATGGATCACCCGGCCGCCGTCGGCGACCGTGATACCGTTGACGTTATCGACGATGCCGTCGGCCATGGCCGGGGACGTGGCGAGCGCGACGACCGCCGCAGATACAAGAAAACGCATCACTTCGCCACTCTCCACGCATGATCACTGGTCGGCCGGCAGTGTTCCCGGGACTTTACGCCCGATACCAAAGCCTTGGCATTCGCGCCCCACGATACGCACGCGGAACGCGCGGCCCGTACCGACGACGTCCCCCGCAAGGTGTGCTGTACGCGCGCTGTGCCGAAAACCGATTTTGCCATTGGTCCCGCGCATAAGCGGTGTTCCCCCCTTGCGCCAGATGGTCTAGCGGGTCGGACATGGCTACCCACGCTGCCGTAGCGGCACCCACCCTCCCCGTCTCGATCGACGATGTCCGCGTCGCGCATGACCGGATCCGCGCATCGATCGTCCGCACGCCGACGCTGATCAGCAAGACGCTGAGCCAGATGACCGGCGCGACGGTGTATCTGAAGTTCGAGAATCTTCAGTTCACCGCGGCGTACAAGGAGCGCGGCGCGCTCAACACGCTGTTGCAGCTGTCGCCGGAGGCCTGCGCGAAGGGCGTGATCGCCGCGTCCGCGGGCAACCATGCGCAGGGTCTCGCCTATCATGCCAACCGGCTCGGCATCCCGGCGACGATCGTGATGCCGGTCAATACGCCGACCGTGAAGGTGATGCAGACCGAGGGCCACGGGGCCAATGTCGTGCTCCACGGCGAGACGTTCGACGCGGCCTATGCGCATGCCCGCATCCTCGAGGGCGAGTGCGGCTTTACCTTCGTCCATCCGTTCGACGATCCGCGCGTCATCGCCGGCCAGGGCACCGTGGCGGTCGAGATGCTGGAGGACGTGCCGCAGATCGACACGCTCGTCATCCCGATCGGCGGCGGGGGGCTTATCTCGGGCATGTCGACTGTCGCGCGCGTGGCGAGCCAGCAGCCTGGCGGTCATCCGATCGAGGTTGTCGGCGTGCAGGCCGAGCTGTTCCCGTCGATGTTCAACCGGATCAACGGTACCGATATGCCCTGCGCAGGCGATACGCTGGCCGAGGGCATCGCGGTCAAGGAACCGGGCGCGATCACCTCGAAGATTGTTGCCGAACTGGTCGACGACATCCTGCTGGTCAGCGAACGCAGCCTGGAAGAATCGGTCAGCCTGCTGCTCCAGATCGAAAAGACCGTCGTCGAGGGTGCCGGCGCCGCGGGCCTCGCCGCCTTGCTGTCGCATCCCGGACGGTTCGCGGGGCGCACCGTCGGTATCGTGCTGTGCGGCGGCAATATTGATACGCGGCTGCTCGCCAACGTGTTGTTGCGCGATCTGGCGCGCTCGGGTCGGCTCGCGCGGCTTCGTATTCGGTTGCAGGACAAGCCCGGTGCGCTGTTCCACGTGGCGCGGATCTTCGATCAGGAACGCGTCAACATCATTGAAATCTATCACCAGCGCGTCTTCACGACATTGCCGGCAAAGGGGCTGATCACCGACATCGAATGCGAAACGCGCGACCGTGCGCATCTCGATCGGCTGGTGGGTGCATTGCGCGCCAGCGGGTACGAGACATCGACCGTCGAGCTCGCATAATTATCACGGTGATCCCGCTATTTAGCGTGTTAACCCATAATCGTGGTAAACGCGCTTTTCAGGATTGCATGACGCGACCATATACGGCGGAACGCGATCTTTCGCGCTTTCCTGAAGGACATCCGGTTCGGTGACTGCGCCTTTTCGTTTCCCGCGCTTCTTCGTCACCAGCCCGTCGCCGTGCCCGTATCTGCCGGGCCGGCAGGAGCGCAAGGTGTTCACCGAGTTGACCGGGCCGCATGCCAGCGAACTCAACGATGCGCTCGGGCGGATCGGGTTTCGTCGCAGCCAGGGGGTCGCCTATCGACCGTCATGCGCCGGATGTACCGCGTGCGTCTCCGTCCGCGTGGTGACGAATGCGTTCACGCCCAATGCGACGCAGCGTAAATTGCTCAGGCGTCACGGCGATATCGAAGTGACCGCGTGCAAGGCGTGGGCGACCGACGAGCAGTTCCAGTTGCTCCGCCGCTATCTCAGGACGCGCCACCCCGGCGGCGGCATGGCGGGCATGGACGAAGACGATTACGCCGACATGATCGAGCATTCGCCGGTCAATTCGGTGATCGTCGAATATCGTGAGCCTTCGGTCGGCAGCGCTCGCGGGCGGTTGGTCGGCGCATGTCTGACCGATCGCCAGGCGGACGGGCTGTCGATGGTCTACAGCTTCTTCGCGGCCGACGAACACGGCCGACCGGGGTTTGGCAACTTCATCATCATGGACCACTTGACCCGCGCACGCGAGGCGGGGCTGCCATATGTGTACCTCGGCTACTGGGTGAAGGGTTCGCCGCGGATGGAGTACAAGACGCGCTATCGGCCGCTCGAGGTGCTTGGGCCGGCGGGATGGCGGCGGCTGGAGGATGCCGACCTCGTGACGCAGACCACTGCTGTTGCGGCGGTTCCCTAATCGAGATCATTTTCTAGCGCGAACATGGCGGATCCCCGCCTTTGCGGGGCAATAGTCTTCAGTCCTCGCGCTGTACCACCACGTCGACATCGAGTTCTTCACCGCCCTCGCCCAGCCGCGAACCAGCCACCGGCGCCGCGCCGGCGGCATCGAGCGCCATCGCGACGCGAACATAATGCTCTTCGGGCGACATCCCCGTGCAGGGATCGAACCCGACCCAGCCGAGCCCGTCGACATATGCCTCCGCCCAGCCATGTGGCGTGGGCAGATGCACCACTTCGAAATCATTGTGATGATAGCCCGAGACATAGCGCGACGGCGCGCCGAGCGAGCGCGCCGCGACCGCGAAGATCTGTGCCATGTCGCGCGGCGTGGCGCTGTCCTTGCGAAACGCCGCGCCGGCAGTGAGCCCCGGCTCGGGCCGCCCGGTATCGAACACGAACCGCGCGTGCAGCGCGCGGTTGAGCCGGTGCAGCGCGCCGACACGGTCGCGCGCGCCGACCACCGCGTCCGCCGCGAACGCGGCGATTGCGGGGTCATGCGCCGTCGCCTCGGTCGACCGCAGGAACAATGCGGGCGGCAACGTCTCGTGGACGCCGTGCAGGACGCCGTCGGAGTGACTGGTCAGCACCTCGCCCTTCACGGTGATCTCGATCCCGTCGACCGGCCCTTCGGCGTAGAGCATCGTCACCGCGTTGCCGAAACCATCGCGGCCGGGGCGCAACCGCGCGTCGCAATCGACGTCGATCCGCCACGACGCGACCGTCTGATCATGCGTGTTCTCCGGAGTCAGCCGGAGCATCTGCACCAGCCGGCCCTGCGGCTGGGTGAAGCGGTAGATCGTGTGATGATCGATCGACAGCCGCATCAATGAAACTTGAACTGGCGGCCGATCGCGCCGTGGAGCAAGGCGTTCTCGGCGATGAACGCCTGCAGATACTGATGCAGGCCGGAGGCGATGACCTCGCCCGACCGCGTCTTGCTCATCCGGCTTGCCCGCATTCGCGCCATCCTGTCCGCCTCCCCGTGATTGCCCGTGCGTTTCGCCAGCAGGTTGAGCACGTCGACAGTCTCCTCGACCGAGGCGGCCAGACTGCGTGGCAGTTCGGCGCGGGCGATGAGCAGATCGATGACGTCGGCAGGCCGCAAACCATCGCTATAGAGCCAGCGATAGGCAGTCACCGCAGACACGGTCTGAAGGATCGTCGTCCACTGATCGCGGTCGATCGCACCACCGATCTTCTGCCCCTCAGGGAGCAGTATGTGGTATTTCACGTCGAGCAGCCGCGCGGTGTTGTCCGCGCGCTCAACCGCCTGCCCGAGCCGGATGAACCATGTCGTCTGGTTGCGCAGCATCCGGTGGATCGCGCCCTCGAACCCGCGCGTCTCGGTCTTCACCGCTTCGACCAAGTTCATCTGCTCGGTCGTGCTGCGCGGCGTCGACCGGATCTCGAACAACAGCCACGCACGGTTGATCGCAGTCCACGCCTCGCGGGTCAGCGCGGTGCGGACCGCCTTGGCATTGTTGCGCGCCATGTCGACGCAGCGCACGATCGAGCCGGGGTGGCTCGAATCGAGCGTCAGGAAACGCACGACCTCGGTCTGGCTGAGATTGCCGCCGAGCGTCGCGAACGGCTCCTCGGTTTCGGTAACGGCGAGCGCAGACGCCCACGCCGCCTCGCCCGCGGGTTGCGAGGACAACACGTCGAGGCGGACGGTGGCTTCGACCAGCCGCGCGATAAAATCCGCGCGCTCGAAATAGCGGCCCAGCCAATAGAGCGACGATGCGGTACGCGAGAGCATCAGGACTCCGCTCCCGACGGCGGAAGCATTGCGCCAAGCGTCTGCGACATACCACCCATCGTTTGCGTCATGCCGCCCGGCCTCATGCGTTGCGTTTGGTCCGCCATCAGCACGAAGCTGTCCTTCGTGCCGCCGCCTTGGCTGGAATTGACCACCAGCGACCCCTCCTTGAGCGCGACGCGCGTAAGTCCGCCCGGCACGACCTGGACACCCTTTGACCCACTCAGCACGAACGGACGGAAATCGACGTGCCGCGGGCTGAGGCCGCCGTCCGCCATCGTCGGTACGGTCGACAACGCGAGCGTCGGCTGCGCGATGTAGCGATGCGGTTCGGCGATAAGCGCGGCCCGGAAATTCTCGATTTCCTGCTTCGACGCAGTCGGTCCTACGAGCATCCCGTAGCCACCCGAACCATCGACCAGTTTCACGACGACGTCCTTGAGGTTGTCGAGCACGTACTTCAGCGCCTGCGGCTCGCGGCAGCGCCAGGTTTCGACGTTGCGCAGCTTGCACTCGCCGCCCGAGTAGAATTTCACGATGTCGGGCATGTAGCTGTAGATCGCCTTGTCGTCGGCGATGCCGTTGCCCGGCGCGTTCATGATCGCGACGTTGCCGGCCGCATAGGCCGCGATCAGCCCGGGGACGCCCAGCGCGGAATCTGGCCGGAACACGAGCGGGTCGAGATAATCGTCGTCGATCCGGCGATAGATCACGTCGACCTTTACCCGCCCCGCGATCGTCCGCATCCAGACGATATCGTCGTCCACGACAAGATCGGCGGCTTCGACAAGTTCGATTCCCATCGAATCGGCGAGGAAGCTGTGCTCGTAATAGGCCGAGTTATAGTGCCCAGGAGTCAGCAGCACGCAGGTGGGATTCGCCCCGGTACCGTGCGGCGCGACCGATTTCATAGTCTCGAGCAACAGGTCGGGATAGCTATCGACGGCCGCCACGCGGAACTCGCGAAACAGCTCGGGACACAGCCGCAGCATCGCCTCGCGGTTCTCCAGCATATAGCTGACGCCGGACGGCGTGCGGGCATTGTCTTCGAGCACGAAGAAATCGTCCGGGCCTGTGCGGACCAGATCAATCCCGCAGATATGCGCCCATACCCCGTGCGGCGGGCGGATGCCGGCAATTTCGGGGCGGAACTGCGCGTTGCCGAGCACAAGGTCTTCGGGAAGAATCCCTTCCTTCAGGATACGGCGCTCTCCGTAAATATCATCGAGGAACGCGTTGATCGCTTCGACGCGTTGGACCAGCCCTTCGGAGAGCCGCGTCCACTCGTCATGCAGGAATACGCGCGGGACGATGTCAAACGGGATTATCCGCTCGGCCGCTTCGTTTTCGCCGTAGACGGCGAAGGTGATACCAAGCTGACGGAACGTCGTCTCCGCGGCCTCTTGCCGGCGACGCAGCTCGGCATCGGGCGTCTCCTCGATCCATGTGCCGAGGGCCGCCAGTTCGGGTCGCGCGGTCGTATCGCCCGGCGTGCCCATGATCTCGTCGAACGCTTGTTTCCCCATCGAAACGGTCAATTCCCTAGCAAGCGTTGCGGTTCCATGCTGCAACGCATTGCTGCGCCGCACAAGGCTAGATTACGGTCCGTCATGCTGCAATTGCCCTCACCGTGACGAAAGTCGAGATTAGGGAGCGCTCGGACTCAGGCGCCCAGCCCTTCCAACAGGGCCGGCGTCAGGACCTGTGGCAGGACGGTCGGCTCAGCGGCACCGGGCGCATAGTAGAGGTACAGCGGCACCCCCGCGCGGTTATGCGCCTGGATGAAGCGGCCCATCACCGGATCGCCATCGGTCCAGTCACCGATGAGCGCGGCGACTTTGTTCTTCGCGAACGCGTCGCGCACCCCGGCGGTGTCGATCGCCGCCTTCTCATTGACCTTGCACGTCAGGCACCAATCCGCAGTGAAGTACACGAACACCGGGCGCTTCTCGGCGCGTAGCGAAGCGAGCCTCGCCTCGGTGAACGCCTCATCGCCCGAGGTCGCGACCTTGGCGGACACCGGCGGCGCGCGCGCGATCAGCACCGCGCTGCCGACGAACACCGCCAGCAACAGGGCCTGCGCGACGACGCCGAACGCCTTGCCCTTGCGCTGGCGCGTGCCGCCGATCCAGAGCACCACGCCCACCGCCAGCACCGCGATCAGCGCGAGCGTCAGCGTGTCCACGCCGGTCTGCCGCCCCAGCACCCAGCCGAGCGCAATCGCAGTCAGGAACATCGGCACCGACAGGATATGGCGGAACGTCTCCATCCAGACGCCGGGCTTGGGCAACCAACGCCGCCACGACGGAATAAACCCGATCGCGAGGAACGGCAGCGACAACCCGATCCCGAGCCCGCCGAACACCGCGAGCGCCGCCGGCCATGGCAGGACAAGCGCCGCACCGAGCGCCGCGCCCATGAACGGGCCGGTGCACGGCGTGGCGATGAATGCCGCGAGCGCGCCCGTCGCGAACGCACCGCTCGCACCGCTTTCGCCAGCAAAGCGCGGCGTCGGCACCTCGAACAGTCCGGCGAGGTTGAACGCGATCGCCGCGCTCAACAGCAGCAGCACGACGATGGCCGCGGGATGCTGCAACTGGAACGCCCAGCCGACCGCCGAGCCGCCCGCACGCAGCGCCAGGATCGCGGCGCCGAGCCCGAGGCAGACCAGCACGACGCCTGCGGTATAGGCCAGCGCCTCGCCGCGCGCGTCCTTCTCGCTCGCACCGCCGCGCGCGAGGCTGAGCGCCTTGAGGCTGAGGATCGGGAAGACGCACGGCATGATGTTGAGGATCAGTCCGCCGAGCACCGCGCCCGCAAACGCGACCAGCGCGGTCAGCCAGAGGCTTTCGCCATTCGCGCTGGTCGCGGCGTCGGTCCCGGCAACCTCGGCAACCACGCCGGACGTCGCCTTGACGCTCAGGCCCTGGCCGTCGCCGATCCGCAGCACGCCTTCGATCGGTCCGCCAAGCTTGGCGTTCGCCGCGACCTTCGTGCTGATCGTCAGCCGGTCGCCATCGCGCGTGACCGTCTGCGCGGCGCCATTCTCGATCGCACCTGTGGTGACGGGGAAGAAATACGCCTTGTCGGCCTTCGCGCTGGCAGGGAACGGGATGGCGATGCGCATCGTCCCGTTGCTCGCCGCATAGGTCGCACCCGCGTCGAGCGGCTTGGGGATCGCCTGCCGCCAGCCTGCGAACGCTGCCGCCTGCGACGGCGCGCCATCACCAATCGTCAGGTCGAGCGACAACGCCTTTTCCTCGGGCACGCAGATCGTCGCCGAGCAGACGAGGTAGCCCGTCTTCAGACGGATCGGGAATTTGGTGCCTGCCGCCAGCCCGGCTGGAACCTGGATCGTCACGAGCGGCGCGTAAGGCGCCTCGTAGACATAGTTCATCAGCCCCGCGATCAGCAGCGTCGTCGGCACCGGCCATTCGGCGTCGCCCGCCTTCGCGCCCGCCGGCAAGGTCCAGTCGAACGTCGCCGGAAAGCCCGCATCGCCGGGGTTGCGCCAATAGCCATGCCAGCCCTTTTCGGGCGTGGTCGCGAGTGCGATCGTCAGCGGTGCACCAGCCTTCGGGTGATCGCTTTCGGCGACCAGCGTCATCATCAGGTGCTGGCTCGATCCGTTGAGCGATTCCGCAAGCGCAGGGCCGCTCGCGAGGCCGCACATGGCCAGCAAGACCGTCATCAGGACGCAACGTAAACTGCGCATGGCCATCCTTGTTTCGTTCATCGCGCAAAGCCATAGCGGTGACCTTGTCGTATTGCACTTCAAAGCGACGCGCCGGATCGCTGGCGTCAGCTTGGTAAAGGACTGCTCGTGAAAGCACTTATCGCCGCGCTGCTGCTGACTTCGGCCGCTTCGGCCTCCGCCCAGACGGCGCCTCCGGCCTCAGCGGCTGCGCCCGCCGCGACATCGACGACACCGCCGAAGCTGATCGTCGCGATTTCAGTCGACCAGTTCGCCGCGGACCTGTTCCAGCAATATCGCAACCATTATACCGGCGGCTTCACGCGGCTGCTGAACGGTGCGGTATTCCCGAGCGGCTATCAGAGCCACGCCGCGACCGAGACGTGCCCCGGCCATTCGACGATCCTGACCGGCATGCGGCCCGCGCATACCGGGATCATCGCCAACAACTGGGTCGACCAGCGCGCGGGGCGGCCCGACAAGATCGTCTATTGCTCGGAGGACGAGCGCGTCGCGGGCAGCACGCACGACAGCTACACCGTGTCCGACATGCACCTGAAGGTGCCGACGCTGGGCGAGATGATGAAGGCGCGCGATCCGCGCACTCGTTCGGTCTCGGTCGCGGGCAAGGATCGCGCGGCGGTGATGATGGGCGGCCACAAGGTCGACGAACTCTGGTGGTGGGACGGCAAGACCTATGTCTCCTACGCCGGCCGCGCGGTGCCGCCCGCGGTGCAGCGCACGCGCGATGCGGTCGCCGCGCTGATCTCCAAGCCGCAGGTGGCACTGCCGCTGCCCGGCTACTGCGCGGCGGTGAACCATCCGATCGTGATCGCGGGCAAGACGTACGGCCAGGGCCGGTTCGAGCGCGAGGCGGGCGACGCCAAGGGCTTCCGCGTGTCGCCGGCGTCCGATGCAGCCGTGTTCGCGATGGCGGCCGCGCTGGTGCAGGACATGAAGCTCGGCAAGGGCCCGCAGACCGACATCATCGACATCGGCGCATCGGCGACCGACTATATCGGCCATACCTACGGCACGCAGGGGTCGGAGATGTGCATCCAGATGGCGCAGCTCGACAAGACGCTCGACGATTTCTTCGCCGTGATGGATGAGACCGGCGTCGACTACGAGGTCGTGCTGACTGCGGATCATGGCGCGCACGACGCGACCGAGCGCCAGCAGCAGCGCGCCATGCCGATGGAGGCGCATATGGAAGAGAACGTGCTGGCCAAGCAGGTCGGCACCGCCATCGCCGGGGACATGGGGCTCAAGGGCAGCGTGCTGCTCGGCACCGAGGGCGACGTCTATATCGATGATACGCTGCCGGCTAAGACGCAGGCCAAGGTGCTCGCCGAGGCGCTGCGCCGCTACCGTGCGCTGCCGCAGATCGCGGCGGCGTATTCGACCGCCGAGATCATGGCAACGCCGATGGCGAAGACTCCGCCCGAGACATGGACGCTGATCGAGCGCGCGCGCGCGTCCTTCTATCCGGGGCGCTCGGGGCAGATGGTGGTGTTGCTCAAGCCGCGCGTGACGACGATCGTGTCGCCCGCGGGCGGCTATGTCGAAACGCACGGGTCGCCCTGGGATTATGATCGCCGCGTGCCGATTCTGTTCTGGCGCAAGGGGATGACCGGGTTCGAACAGCCGCTATCGGTCGAAACGGTCGACATCGTGCCGACCTTGGCCGCGACGATCGGGTTGCCTGTGTCCGGGTTGGACGGGCGCTGCCTCGATCTCGATCCGGGGGCTGCAAGCACCTGCGCAAATTGAGGCGCGCCTCGCTCGCCCGGACTGTTCTCCCATAAAGGCGGAGTCCAGTCTGGGCTCGCGCCTTCGCTGAAGAACGGTCTTTTTGACGCGCGTGGTGCTTCATTGCGATCGTTAGCCACGTTTCGCTGCCCCACCGGTCATTCTGACAAAATGAGCATCGCGTGCATCATATTGGCTCGAGGTTTCTCTCGCTGCGGGCGCTTCGCCTTACCGCGTCTCGAACGGCTTCACCCCAGTCCCGAGCCGGTTCGCACCCAGCGCCAGCCGATCGTGACTGAAATCCACCACGAACGCCGGGTTCTTATTGTCCCCCGGAGTCAGTCGCGCGTCGTTGTCCTCGACCCGCAACCCGGTCGAAGGATACGTCTTCGCCTCCGCCGCCACGACGATCAGCGCCGAGCCGTTCTCCTTGTTCTTGCCCTGCACGAAGGTGTTGCGAGCGATCACGCCGGTTGCGCCGTCGGGCAGGTCGATCATGTAGTTGGTCTTGCGCCCCGCGGTGTCATCGAAGCTGTTGTCGGTGATCGACACGCGGGGGCTGCGCACCTTGACGTAATGCCCCCCCGTGCCGCGCTCGAACCGCGAGTTGGTAACGGTCACGCTGCCCTGATTGGCGAGATAAATGCCATGCGCGCAGTTCGGCGCCTCGTCGCATTGGCCGAGCCCGGAGAAGGTCGAATGGTCGATCGTGATCGTCTGACCGGAGGACTCGCCACCGAGAATGCCCTCCTGACTGTTTAGAAACATCGCATCGATAACTCGCAGGTCGCCCGTCTCGCTCCGGATACCGGCACCGTTGCCGTCCCTGACGCGATAGCCGCGGAACACCAGGCCTTCGACGACCGAGCCCTGGCCGCGCAGCACCAGCGCCGCCTTGTCCTCGCACGTCACGCTGTCGAAGATCGCGGTGCCGGGCTGAACCGCCTTGAAGGTGATGTGACCGCCGGACTGGACCGCGCATTGGCGATAGGTGCCGGGCGCGATCAGGATCACCGCGGTCCCCGCCCCGATCGACGACACCGCCTCCTGCAACGTCGCGAAGCCGCGCCCCGCCACCGTGAACGGCGCGGCGGTCTGCGCGAACGCAGGAACGGCAAGAACCGCAAATGCCAGCAACGATCGTTTCATCCGAGATCCTCCGTCTGTCCCGCTGACGACGAGATCGCAGCGTCAGCCTTCCCGTCGCATGGAATGCCGCGGGGCGGCCAGACGATCCAGAGCGTATTCACGCTCTTGTCCCGATTTGGCGCATCGGGCTGCCGACCGGCGGCAGGGCTATCACAGGTGCGTGGCTTGCCCCCGTTGCTTCCACGCAATACCACCGCGACCGAAACAAAGCCGGCGGGGGGGAACCGATCGGCGCAGGGGGGTATCAGATGCACGCCATGACGCCGACGGAGGTTTTCCTCCTCGCGATACTCATCATCTTTACCGTGCCCTATCTCGTGTGGCGGCTCGGGCGGACCGATTACTGGGCGCCGCTGGTGGTGGTGCAGATCTTCGGCGGCATCCTGCTCGGGCCGGGCGTGCTCGGCGCGGCCTATCCCGCCTATTACGCGACGATCTTCACGCCCGCGACGCTGGGGTCGCTGAACGGGATCGCCTGGTGGGCGGTGATGATGTTCGTCTGGGTCGCGGGCATCGAGCTCGATCTCGGCGAAGCGTGGAAGCGGCGCGGCGAGACCGGTGTCACCGCAGGACTCGCGCTCGCGGTACCGCTCGTCACCGGCAGCATCGCTGCGGTGCTGATGCTGCGCTACCCCGGCTGGCGCGGGCCGGACGGCGCGACGTGGCAGGTTGTGCTCGGCATCGGCATGGCCTGCGCGGTGACGGCGCTGCCGATCCTCGTGCTGTTCCTCGAAAAGCTCGACATCCTGCGCGAGCCGATCGGGCAGCGCATCCTGCGCTATGCCAGCCTCGACGACATCGCGATCTGGGGCGTGCTTGCGCTGATCATGCTCGATTGGGAGCGCGTCGGCCGACAGGGCGGGTTCCTTGTCGGGTTCGCGATCGCGACGCTGCTGGTGCGAAAGCTCATGGCGAAGATCGAGGAACGCGACCGCTGGTATGTCAGCCTGATCTGGCTCGCGGGCTGCGGGTTCGCGGCGGACTGGGCTGGGCTGCATTTCATGGTCGGTGCGTTCCTGTCAGGCGCGGTGCTCGATGCGAAATGGTTCACGACGGCGCGGATGGACCAGTTCCGCCACTTCGTGCTGCTCGCGGTGATGCCGGTGTTCTTCCTGTCGACCGGGCTGAAGACGCAATGGGCGGTCGGCGGGGTCGCAGTCTTCGGCGCGGCGGCGCTGCTGCTGCTCGCATCGGTCGGCGGCAAGCTCGCGGGGGTTCATGCCGCCGGACGGATCCTGAAGTGGCGGCCGGGCGAGGCGTCGGTGATCGGCTGGCTGCTCCAAACCAAGGCGCTCATCATGATCATCTTCGTCAACATCCTGCTGGATAAGAAGATCATCACGAACGAGACGTTCACCGCGCTGCTGCTGATGGCGCTGGCAAGCACGATGCTGACAGTGCCGATGGTCGCGCCGAAGTTGAAGAAATTGGCGGGGCTGGTGCGGAAGAGCGGCTGACGCCCACCCCCCATCGTCGCCCTGACGAAAGTCAGGACCCAGGGTTACGAACGCCGCCCTGCTTGGCTCTGGGTCCTGACTTTCGTCAGGATGACGGAGGTGGGAGGGGGCGGCATGCGAAACATTGGCGCCGTGCCCTCCCCCTCCGTCGCAATCGGCGCCACCTCCCCCTGCCGGGGGGGGATCACTTCAACCTCCCGCGTTGAGCAGGTCGTGTCGTTTGAGCGCGTGGCGGAGCTGGTCGTAGCTCAGGCCTAGCGCATCCGCGGTGGCGCGCTGGTTGAACCGATGCTCCGCCAGCGCCCTCGCTAGCAGCTCGCGTTCGAACCGTGATACGCGCGACTTGAAGTCTGAGGGGCCTTCCTCGCACGCCACTACCGGATCTTCGCCGTCATCCGTCTCGGCCGGTCGCGGCGCCACCACTGCCGGTGGCCTAGGTCCAGTCGCCGCCCCGGGCCGGTGCGGCGACTGGAACGGGTCGATCTCGATCGCGTCGATCGGACCCGCCTGTTCCCAGCGATACACTGCGCGCTCGACGACGTTGCGCAATTCCCGGACGTTGCCCGGCCAGCGATACGCGACCAGTGCATCCATCGCCGCAGGGCCGAACCCTTCCCAGCGCTCACGCCCGAGTTCGGACGCCATCCGCCGCCCGAAATGCTCGGCGAGCACCACGACGTCGCCGGCCCGTGCCCTGAGCGGCGGCAACGTCACCACCTCGAACGAGAGCCGGTCGAGCAGATCGGCGCGAAACTCGTGCCGGTCCACCTTGTCGGGCAGATGCTCGTTGGTCGCCGCGACGATCCGAACGTCGACGCGCATCGGCCGCGACGAGCCGATCCGCGTGATCTCGCCATATTCGACCGCGCGCAGCAGCCGGTCCTGCGCCGCCATCGACAGCGTGCCGAGCTCGTCGAGGAACAGCGTACCGCCATCGGCTTCCTCGAATCGGCCCGTCCGCGCCTTGGTCGCGCCGGTGAACGCGCCCGCTTCGTGCCCGAACAATTCGGCCTCGATGAGAGTCTCGGGCAGCGCGGCGCAGTTCATGATGACCAAAGGCTGATCCCACCGCGGCGACAACCGGTGGAGACGTTCAGCGACCAGTTCCTTGCCCGTGCCACGCTCGCCGATCACCAGCACCGGGCGGTCCAGCGCCGCTGCGCGCGACGCGCGTTCGAGCGCCGCCATGAACGTGCCGGACTCGCCGATGACCTGTGTGGTTCGCTCCATGGCGAAGATGTGGCGCGAATTCCCAACTCTTGGCAAGCTTCGGGCGAAACGCACGGCGCAACTTTTGCGCAAAGCCTTGGAATTGCGCGGTTTTCAAAACTGGCACGCTAGATGCAATGCTTCAGGTAACCCGCCAAACCGCGGAAACGACCATCTTTAAAGGGGACCCACTATGATCAAGACCGACATCGCTCGCACCGTCGCCGCCGTTCTCTGCACCATCGTCTTCAGCACCACCTGCGTGCTCGGCGCTGTCGGCCCGGCCACGGCAACCACCGCAGCGCCTGTCGCGGTACACACCGCGATTGTGGCATAAGAGCCCGACGGACTCGCTGAGAGCCTCGGGCCGACCCCTGGAGTAGGAATTACATGGGCATCTTTTCCCGCACCCGCGACATCGTCGCCGCCAACTTCGCCGATCTCATCGAGAAGGCCGAGGACCCGTCGAAGATGATCCGCATGATCATCCTCGAGATGGAGGAGACGCTCGTCGAGGTTCGTGCCTCCGCCGCGCGCACCATCGCCGACCAGAAGGAGATGCGCCGGCATATCTCGAAGCTCGAGCAGCTCCAGGACAACTGGACTGAAAAGGCCGAACTGGCGCTGAGCAAGGACCGCGAGGACCTCGCCAAGGCTGCGCTCGTGGAACGTCAGAAGGCGTTCGACATGGCCGAGCAGCTCAAAGCCGAGGTCGGCGTACTCGACGACGCGCTTCGGGCTTCCGAGGAGGACATCGCCAAGCTGCAGACCAAGCTGCGCGAGGCGCGTACCAAGCAGAACGCGGTGCAGACCCGCCTCGAAAGCGCGAACAACCGCACCCGCCTGCGCGAGATGTACAACGGCCCGAAGACGCACGAGGCGTTCAGCCGTTTCGACATTCTCGACCGCCGCGTCGACGAGGCCGAGGGCCGCGCGGACGCGATGGGGCTCGGGGTGGTCAAGACGCTCGAAGAGGAAATTGCCGAGCTGCGCAGCAACGACAAGGTCGACGCCCAGCTCGCCGCGCTCAAGGCGCGCATGAAGAAGGACGATTGAGATGGACACCGTACTCGTATGTGCCACCATCTTCGTCGGTTTGCCCTGGGTGATCCTTCACTACGTTACCAAGTGGAAGACCGCACCCAAGATCACGGATGAGGACGAGAAGCTGCTCGATGAGATGCAGATGCTTGCCCGTCGGCTCGAAGACCGGGTGATGACCGTCGAACGGATCATCGCCGCCGACAATCCCGACTGGAAGCCAGGCCTTGGCAACACCCAGTCGGACGCACCCTATCGGCTCGATCGCGACAGCAATCGCCAGGCCGACCGCCCTTTCGAACGGAGGAACTGAAATGTCCGGCAGTCGCACGCAGTTTTACCTCGACAAACAGAACGCCAAGTTCAAGGGCGTTTGCTCCGGGATCGCCGATTATACAGGCGTTGATATCACGCTCGTCCGAGTTGCCATGGTTGTGTTGGCCTTCGCCACCAGCGGATGGGTCATTCTCGGCTATTTCGCGACCGCATGGTTGGCGCCGAAAAAACCGACTGGCCTGTATGATACGCCTGACGACGCAAAATTCTGGCAAGGTGTCCGCTCGAACCCGAAGCGCTCGACCGCCGAGGTCCGCAGCAAGTTCCGCGACATCGACCGCCGCCTCGCTGACATCGAGACGCACTACACCAGCCGCTCAAGCAACAGCCTCGCGGCAGAGATCGACAGCCTGCGCTGAGACGCGGCGTTAACAGGGAGAATGACGATGAATTGGGGTGGACCTGGGTTCGTGCTCGCAATCATCGCGATGACGACGATCGGCTGGATCGCAAACAACTGGATCCGGACGAAGCACGGTTATCCGCCGAGCGACGACTGGGGCAACACGATGAACTGGGGCGGATCACAAAAACAGACCGCCGACGGAGAGCGCAAGGTCGCGCTTCTAAGCAGCGAGAACGAGCGGCTGATCGGCCAGGTCTCCCGACTCGAGGAGCGGATCGCGGTCCTCGAGCGCATCGCCACCGATCCCGCCGAGCGGACCGCACGCGAAATCGAAGCGCTCCGCAACCGCTGAAAAGGGACGAGGACGATGATCAACCCGCTACTCATTCCCATCCTCGCCATCTGCTGCGGACTGCTCGCGATCTTCGGCGGCGTCGTGGTCAGACCCTGGTTCGCCTACAAGCATCGCCGGATGGAACTCGACGCGCAGATGATCGCGGAAAAGTCAGCACAATATGCGGCACATACCGACCGACTTGAACAGCGCGTACGTGTGCTTGAACGGATCGTCACCGACCGCGGCGTCGAACTCTCGGACCAGATCGACCAGCTTCTCGACGACCGCCCGCATAATACAACCAAGACGATACAGGAGATAAGATCATGAATGGTGGACAGGTGATGGTCGTGATGATCGTCCTGATCGTGATGATCACCGGCATCTTCAAGTCGCGCCTCAAAAGCGCGCGACATGCAGAAGACGTCTCGCTGATGAGCGATCCCGAGGCGGCGCGACTGCGCGACGAGGTCCGGCAGATGAAGGAACGCATCCAGGTGCTCGAACGCGTGATTACCGACAACCACAAAAGCGTCGATCTCGACCGAGAGATCGAGCGGCTTCGCGACCGCTAGGAGGCGGATATGATCGACCCGAACTTCTACATCACGCTCGCACTGGCGGGACTTGCGGGGCTCGCGATGATCGTTGTCGCCGGATTGGCTGGTTGGCGCGGGTGGCTTTCATTGCGGCGGCTGGAATTGGACCATGCGCAGGACGGCCGCATGCCGGTCGCGGTGTCGACCGGATCGCGGATCGAGATCGCCGATCTGAAGGAGCGCATCAAAAAGCTCGAGGCGATTGCGGCCGGGGTGGATCTCTGAAGCCCCTTCCCGGCGACGCCAGAGGAATGGTGCTCCGCGAAGACGGGAGTCCAGTCTGGGGCCCCGCATGCGCGCGGGAACATCTTGTTGAAGCGCCACCCTCGACCCGCTACCGATCCGCGACATGGCCACGCTCACCGACATCCGCGAGGAATATGACTTCCTCGAACCCGACGATCGCTATCGCCTTCTGATCGATCTCGGCCGCGAGCTTGAACCGATGCCCGATGCACTCAAGACCGATGCAACGCTGGTGCGCGGATGTTCGGCGTCGGTGTGGGTGTATCCGACCACCACCGACGACGGCCGGCTGCATTTCCTCGCGGATTCGAATGCAGCAATCACCAAGGGGATCATCGCGCTGGTGTTGCTGCCCGTGCAGGACCAGTCGCCTGGCGCGATCGTGGCAATCGACATAAAGGCGGAACTCGAACCGTTCGATCTGGGCAAGCAGTTGAGTTCGAACCGGACGCAAGGCATCCCGAACATGATCGCACTCATCCGGGAAACTGCGGAGCGCTACGCCGCGTAAGATAGCGGTGATGCCCCTGCCCGCTCCCGATCGGCAGCCGCGCGGGAGTCAGGACACGTCAGGCGTCGGACAGCGTTGCGAGCACCTCGCTCGTATCCGCGCCAGCCGGCACCAGCAGCCAACGATCGGTCCGAGCGCCGTCGACCATCACGACGGCGTTCTTAGGGCAAATGCCGAGGCACTTCACCTCGACCACCCCGCGCTCCGCCTTGCGGCCCTTCTTCACCCCAAGCCCCGCGCGCAGCAGCTTGGCGAGTGAGGTGCGTCCCTTAACACCGAACCCGCCGTCAAGCTTCCTAGAGCATTTGCCACAAACCAGCACGCTTCCCTGCCAGCGGCTGGCAAGTACGCGGATCACGCCGGCTTCCATGTCCGCTGCTCTTCGGCGGCCTTCAGGACTTCATACGCCGCCTGCACGCCTTGAAACCGCGTCGCGGCATCCTTGTCGCCGGGGCGCACGTCAGGGTGGTTCGCCTTTGCCATCCGGCGCCATGCCGCGCGTACGTCGTCGAACGACGCGTCAGGCTCGAGTTGCAATACCTCTAGCGCGCGCATTTCGTCGCGCGATCGGCTGCCGTCGCCCGAGCCTGCCCAGGCATAATGCTTCGGGTCCGTATAACCGTCAGCAGTCCGGGTCTCCGCCGCCTCCCGTTCCGCAGCTTCTTCCGCGCTCAAGCCTTCGAAGTAGTTCCAGCCGCGGTTATATTCGCCGGCATGGTTCATGCAGAAATACCACCGGTCTGGGCTGTTTGGGGACTTGGGCGCGGGGCAATTGCCAGGTTCGTTGCAGCCATGCCGGTCGCACAACCGCACCGTCACCGCCTCGGTGCTCGCCCCGTATGCACGCCAGCGTGGAAAACCCCAGTCGGAAGATCGTGTCGTGCTTCTCGCCATAGCGGCCCGAGATAAGCGTTCGCGCCCACAACGCAACCGCGGGCGACCACCGCGCGCACCGCTCCTGCAACCCATTTAACCTTCCGCGCCGCAACATTGCGCCTTGAGTCAGCCACCATTCATCGATTAATAAACATGAACTATTTGTCATGTGGCATGGATAGATGCGTCCGGGTCGGACGTATTCCCAGCCGACACCTCAGCGACAGGAGCCCTGGTGCCGACTCTAATTCCAAAGCTTACCACATGGCGCGCGGATCTTCCCGCCTCCATCGTCGTCGCGCTCGTCGCGCTTCCTCTTTGTCTCGGCGTCGCGCTGGCATCGGGTGCGCCGTTGTTCGCCGGTATCATCTCCGGGATCGTCGGCGGTATCGCCGTCGGGCTGTTCTCGAAATCTCCGCTGTCGGTCAGCGGCCCCGCCGCCGGTCTGACGGTGATCGTGCTGACCGCGATCGAGAGCATGCCGAGCTACCAGATGTTCCTGATGGCGGTCGTGCTCGCCGGCGTGCTGCAGATCTGCTTCTCGCTAACGCGCGCCGGTATTCTGAGCGAATTCGTGCCGTCTTCGGTCATCACCGGGATGCTTGCGGCGATCGGCCTGATCCTGATCCTCAAACAGATCCCGCATGCGGTCGGCTTCGACCGCGAGGCCGAAGGAATTTTTGAATTCACGACCGCCAACGGCATCAACACCTTCTCGCGAATCTTCGATAGTCTGAGCGCCGCGGTAACGCCCGGCGCGATCCTGATCGCGTCGATCAGCCTTATCTTCCTTTTCTGGTGGGACGGCGCCAAGCCCAAGGACGGCCCGTTGCGGTTCATCCCCGGCCCGCTGGTCGTCGTGTTGATCGGCATCGTCGGCAACATGCTGCTCGGCGTCGTAAAGCCCGAATGGCAGCTCAAGGCAACGCACCTCGTGCAGGTTCCGATCACGCAGACGCTGTCGCAGTTCCCGTCGCTGTTCACCTTTCCCGATTTTTCGGGGATCACGATGGGGGTCGTGTGGACCAGCGCCGTGACGCTGGCGATCGTCGCCAGCCTCGAATCGCTGCTGAGCGTTAAGGCGGTCGACGAGATCGATCCGCGCCGCCGCTCGACCGATAAGAACTGGGAGTTGATGGCGCAGGGCGGCGGCAACATCCTGTCGGGCCTGATCGGGGGCCTGCCTGTCACGTCGGTGATCGTGCGCTCGTCCGCGAACGTCGATTCGAAGGCGGAGAGCAAGCTGTCGACGATGTTGCACGGCTTCTGGCTGCTGGTCAGCGTCGCGCTGATCCCCGCGGTGCTGAATTTGATTCCGCTGTCCGCGCTCGCCGCCGTCCTGATCGCCACCGGCTACAAGTTGACCAAGCCCAAGCTGTTCCAGGAACGCTACAAGCAGGGCTGGACCCAGTTCATCCCGTTCGTCGTGACCGTCGCAGCCATCCTGTTCACCGACCTGCTTGAGGGCATCGTCATCGGGCTCGCGGTCGGCTTCGTGTTCGTCGTCGCCCGCAACTTCCGAACTGCAATCACCTTCGCCTGCGACGATGACGACTGCCTCGTCCGTGCCCGTCGCAACCTGTATTTCATCCACAAATATGAACTGCAAAAGGCGCTCGCCAAGGTGCCGGATAACGCCAACCTGCTGATCGATCTGTCGTCGACCAGCTATGTCGATCTCGACAACGTCGACATCATCAACGCCTTCATCAAGGGCGCTGCGTATCGCGGCATCACCGTCCTGATCCGCGGTGACCTAGCACTCCGCACGGTAAAGCTGATCAACGCCCCCCAGACCGAGGTCCGTTTCGCATGAGGCAGTACAAACAGCTCTTGCTCGCCAACAAGGCATGGTCGGCCGAGATCATCGAGGAAAGCGCCGACTTCTTCCAACGCCAGCTGGTCGGCCAGAATCCGGAATTCCTGTGGATCGGCTGTTCGGACAGCCGGGTCGGTCCGGAACAGATGACCATGACGCCACCGGGCAACATGTTCATCCACCGCAACATCGCCAATCTCGTCAACGACGACGACATGAACCTGATGTCTGTGCTGCAATATGCGGTCGACGTGCTCGGCGTGCGGCACATCATCATCTGCGGTCATTATGCGTGCGGCGGAATCCGCGCGACGCTCGACGGTGGCACCACGGGACCGGTCGACGCCTGGCTCGGTACCGCGCGCTGCGTGCTGCACGACCATGCCGACGAGATCGCCGCACAGCCTGACCGCGAACAGAAGGTCAATCGGCTGGTCGAAGTCAACGTCCGTGACCAGCTCATCCGGCTCGCGCGGACCGCGACGATCCAGGGTGCGTTTGCCCGTGGGCAGGAAGTGCTGCTCCACGGGTGGGTTTACGACATTCGCGACGGACTCATCAAACCGATGATGGAAATCGACGCGACCACCGTGCTGGACGAGGTGGGCCGACCGGAGAAGGTACTGATGTAAGCGGCGAGATCGCTAAGTTTGCGATCATGGGCGGGACCAGACCGGGGCCCCCGCCTTTCCCTCAGAACCCTTCGCTTGAGATCAGGAAGCGCTTTGCCACGCTCCCCGCGCCCGCTCATCCCGGCATCTTGAACCGCACTTGCTGAGAGAGGCCGCCGCAGCCAACGCCGCCATCGGGGCGAAAGGTCTTGCTCCACCGTGCGCCCGCGACCGTTTGCACGCCCGCCTTGGTGAATACAAACGGCGGATAGCTCAGCACCGCCCGCTGGTGCAGCACCCGGCCATCGGCATCGACGTCGAATTGCGTTCTCGTCCAGCCCTCGAAACCCCACATCCGCGCCTCGTCGGGGAATACGCCGCCCGCCGAAAGAAAATGCGGCGGCGCATCAAGGATCGCGCATTGGTTTGCGGCTAGACCCGACCGTTCGAACGTCGCGCGGGCGGTCGCGGTGTCGCCCGCCTGCTGCTGAAGAGACGCGAGCCGGATCAGCGCGCCGACCCGCAGCGGGTCGTTCGCGGCAAGCGCTTTGTCGTCAGCGACCTGCTGCAACAGCGCGCCACGGCGGCTGCGCGAATTGGTGCGGTCGGCAATGAGCAGCGTGATCGCGGACCGCGCGGTGGCATCGTTCGCATAGACCGGCATCGACAGCAGCGGCGTGATGTCGCGCGCGTAGACCTCGTCCTTCCAGTTGTCCGCACTGCTGGTCTGCCGAACAATGACGTCGAGCGGAAGGCGCGCGGTCGGCGGCGCGCCCTGCGCCTCGGCAATCGCGAGAGCACGACGCGCTAGGACGTTGCTCTCCTCGCGCCCAACCACCGCATTATTCGCGAGTTGGAAGAGCGGTGGTAGCGCCGCGAGCGACGTGGCCCCGGACTTCGCCTCCGCCGCGGCAAGCGCCGCGCGCTGGCGCACGATTGCGACCGCATCCGCCCCACGCTCCTCGGTTCGCAACGCCAGGCCCTTTGACTCCAGCCAAGTCGCCATGTCGGCGTCGAGGAACTTGGTGATCGACGGACGCTCGAACGCGGTCGAGCAACGCATCTCGATCCGCACATTGTACCGGAAGAATGCAGGAAAAGCCTTGACCTGCTCCGGTGTCCAAGACCAGTCGCGAACCGCGCGCGCGAATTCGAGCGCGACCGCGCCGCCACCCGCGGCATAGATGGGCGCGACCGCACTCACGACGCCGTCGTCGCCGATCGAGAACTCGACCACTGCCATATCGGCGGGGCGCAGATCGGCCTCACCGCCACAGGGTGGTACGTCCATCTGCACCGCCGGATCGAACTCGCCCTTGCTCAAGCGCCCCGCGCCGGTCATCGCCATATAGCGGCGCGCGTCGTCGGGTTTCCCCGCCAGCAACGAAGCGATCGCCGCGTCCGATCGCGCTGAAACATCGCTGATAGTGGTCTGCGAGGTCAGGCCGCCGTGTTGCTTGACTGCCTCGACTGCATAGACCCGTGCCGGTTCGTACGCGCTTCGGTTGAGCAGTAGGATCGCGTGGCGGCGCGCGACCAGCGCCTTCAGCTTGCCGTCCGCCTTGAGCGGCATCAGCAGCGCATCGGCGCGCGCAAGCGCGGTCTCCGCGGCGGCGGGGTCGGTGAACGTCTTCGTGTTGGCCAATGCGAGCATCGACGCGGCTTTTAAGTCGGGCGCATCCGCGGCCATTTCGGCGCTGGCATAGGAATCGCTCGCGCCTGCGTAGTCGAGTGCGTTCTCCGCGATGGAGCCAAGGTTATAATAGGCGCGCCAGCGATCCTCGGCGAGCGTTGCATCGCTTGCAGGCAGCAGCGCGAGCCCAGCGCGCGCCGCTGTTACGGCGTCATCCGAACGATCGAGCTTGAACAGCGCGGCGCTCTTGCGGATCTGCGCAACGCCGCGGCTGCGCGAGCCGAGCTTGGTGCGCGCTTCGAGCCTTTGCCAGGCAGCGAGCGCACCAGCCCTATCGCCCTTCGTATCAAGGGCCGCGGCGGCATCGAAATCCTGTTGCAAGGTCGTCGCCGTGACGGGCGCGCCGGTCTGCGCCGCCGCGGCGGACATCGCCATAAGCCCAACACTTAACATGCCGATTTTTCCGAAACGCATCACTTCCCCCGACGTCAGTTCGCGGCAGTCTGCAATGGTTCGGGGGAGGATGCCAGAGGGTCTGTAAGCCGGGTTCTGTCCATTTCCGACCCTTCGGTCGAAAGTTAGGCGACCATTCCTCTAGGACGACGGTTGCCCGCCGCCTCAAGCAATCAACCCGGGTGACGAGCTGAAACGAAGCCCATGTGCCACCCCTATTCGATCTTGCTCCCGGTGGGGTTTGCCGTGCCGCCCCTGTTACCAGGCGCGCGGTGCGCTCTTACCGCACCCTTTCACTCTGACCGCCCCGGCTTGCGCTGAGGGTTGGCCGTCTGCTCTCTGTGGCACTTTCCCTAAGGTCACCCTCGCCGGGCGTTACCCGGCACCGTCGTTTCGCGGAGCCCGGACTTTCCTCGCGTGTCCTGAAACACCCGCGGCCGCCCGACCCTCTGGCAGGGGTGGCCCTAGCGCGCGGACGGGCGATGCACCACCGTTTTTCGCGTACGCGCTCAATCCTCCCCCTCGCCTGGCAGAGAATTGGTCAGTCGTCCCCCGTCGGCTTGGGGAGCAGCAACGCCAACAAGATGCAGCGGCATTCCGCATCGACCTCGCCGTCGACGAGCTCCGGGCGAAAGCGCCGCTGGAACGCCATCGTCGCCGCCATCCGGTTTTCGACGTCATAGCCGAAGCGGTCGAGCGCGAGGCAGAAGCCGCCCTCGGTCCAGCCGGGGTCCATCAAATTTTTGGTCGGTCGCGGCAACGCCAGCCGCCGCCGCGCCAGTTCATGCCACGGGAACAGCTCGCCCGGATCGCGTTTGCGCGTCGGCGCGATGTCCGAATGGCCGACGATGTTGCCGCGCGTTATCTCGTGCCGGTCCATGATCTCGGCGACCAACCCGACGACCGCGGCGATCTGCTCGGCCGGGAACGGACGATAGCCGAATTCGTGACCGGGATTGACGATCTCGATGCCGATGCTCGCCGAGTTGACGTCGTCCACCCCACGCCAGTGCGACTTGCCAGCATGCCAGGCGCGTTTGCCCTCGGCGACCATCCGGAGCACGGTGCCGTCCTCCTCGACGAGGTAATGCGACGAGACCTTCGCCGCGGGATCGCGCAATCGTGCGATCGCCGAAGCACCGTCCTGCATGCCGGTATAGTGCAGCACGATCATCGTAATGGGCAGCGATCGATCGTCGAAATTGGGTGACGGCGTCTCGATGAACTTCAAGCCAGCTTCCCTTCGAGCCGTTCTACACGCGCGGTGCGGATGGTGACGATCGCGACACCGAGCATCGCCAGGCCTCCACCCGCCAGCATCAATAGCGTCAACGGGTTGTGGAAGTAATAGGCCGCTGCGAACACCGAGATGATCGGCGCGGCGAGCGTCATCGGCGTGACGATGCTGACAGAATGGCGCTGAAGCAACCATGACATCGAGCCTTGCCCGATTACGGTCGAGCCGATCGCCGAGAACGCGACCCAGCCGATCGTGTGCAGGGGCAGGTCGGGAATAGCGCGCATCGCCGCGGGTTCGGTGATCCCGGCGACCGCCGCCATGACGAGGCTCCCCATCAATCCGACCCAGGCGTAAATCGTCAGCACTGGGACGCCAACGAGCCGCCGCAGGATCAACGACGTGATCGCCCATACCAAGCTGGCGAGTGCGGTCAACGCAAGCCCGGCGCCCTCCCGTGCGGCGGACGGATCGAACACCAGCAACAGTACACCGAGGATCGACAATCCGATCCCGAGCATCCGCGGCCAATGGATCCGTTCGCGAAACACGACGATCGCCAGCAAAAGCGAGAACGGTACGCCGAGCTGTCCGGCGATCGCCAGCGCGCCGATATTGGTAGACACCGCCAGCGACAGGTTGATGATCAGGTAAAACACGCCGCCTGACAGCAGCCCGAGCAAGGCGAGCGTCGCGGTGCGCCCAGGGATCACGCGCAGCCACGTTGCGCAGACCAGAAACACGATCGCTTGGCGGAGGAAGCCGGCGGTCATCGGCGCGATGTCGGTCACCGCCATTTTCACGGCGATGATGTTGAGCCCCCATAGTACGTTCATCACGATGACGACCGTGAAGTCGCGCAGCCCGAAGCGGTGCGGTTCTCGCGGAGCAGTGGCGGCAGGCATCTGCATGACTTGCCGTTACGTCGCTGCGAAGTAAACCGCGCTTGCCCGTCAGAGCGGCGCGTGCGCGGCGCTGCCGACGGACTGATACAGACCGCGGAATCGCTTGCTCGGCTCAAACGCACCGGTCTGGCCGATCACCGTCTCGCCCGCGCCCAGCACGAGCTTGCCGCCGGGATTGAGCGCCGCCGCGATCTTCGCGAACACCGGCCCCTTGGTATCAGTCGAAAGATACAGCAGGACGTTGCGGCACAGGACGATGTCGAACCGGCCGGGCGGCGGCTGATCCGATACGAGGTTCATCCGCCGGAACGCGATCAGTTTGACGAGTTCGGGCTTCGCCACCCAGTCGCTACCGGTAGTATCGAACCAGCGGATCATCCGGCGGACGGGCAATCCGCGCTGGATCTCAAACTGCGAGAAGCGCCCCGCACGGGCCCGCGCTAGCGCCGCTTCGGAGACGTCCGTAGCGACGATCTCGGGCACCGCAGCCCCGTTCGTCTCCTTGCGTTCGGCGAACAGCATCGCCAGCGACAGCGGCTCCTGCCCGGTCGAACAGCCCGCACACCAGATGCGAACCCGGCGCCGCTCGGCCTCCGCCTCGGCGACTGCCTCGACCAGCGTGTCAAACACCGGCGCGTCGCGGAAGAACGACGTTTCCTGGTTGACGAGGGCATCGACGATCCGGTCGCCGATCAGCCGGTCGCTGCCTTCGAGCAGCTGCGTCACGAGCTGATCGAGCGTTTCGAGTTTGCGATCGCGCAGCAGCGGTTTGAGCGCGGTGTCGAGCCGCCACGAGCGATAGGCGGCGATCTGCTGGCCGGTGCGCGCTTCAAGCAACGCAGTCAGCACGTTGATCGCGGTCTGCGAGGCGATCGGCGGCGATAAGGATGCGGCGGTCATGGTCGCCGCCGTGTCGCGATAAGGCGACCGATCGCGTCGGGCGGCAGGACGGCATCGGCCACCCCCGCTGCTGCCACCGCGCCCGGCATGCCCCAAACGACTGAGCTCGCCTGATCCTGCGCAACGACGCTGCCGCCAAGTTCCCGGACACGCCGAGCGCCCTCCGCACCGTCACGCCCCATGCCGCTAAGAATGATCGCGAGCATCCTTGCGCCATAGACCTCGGCGATCGAGGCGAGCATCGGATCGACCGACGGCATGCAGCCGCTCGCGGCCGGATCATGCGTGAGGCGGAACGCCGCCCCGCCATCGCCCAACGCAACGCATCTCAGATGCGCATCGCCAGGTGCAATCACGATACGCCCAGGCCTGATGCGCACGCAGTCGGTCGCGACCTCGCACGGGCGCCCGGCGAGCAACGCAACCTGTGCCGCAAAATACGGCATGAACGACGTCGGCAGATGCTGCGTGATGACGATCGGCAGGCGAAACCCGGCAGGCAGCTCGCGGAAGACGTGGCTCAATGCATGGATGCCGCCGGTCGACGCGCCGATCGCGACGATATCATAGTCGTCGCTCTGCGCGATCGCAGGCGATGGCGCGCGGGACGCAGGCCGCGGCAGCGCAGACGGCGCGCGCGCCGCATTGACCGCGACCGCCGGAGGTAACTGCTTGGGATGCTCACACAACCGCTCCAGCTTGGCGACGAGCGCCGCGCCGAACCGCCCCGACAATGCGCCCGCGGACGGCTTGACCAGCGTCTCGGCAGCACCGAGCGCAAGGGCCTGAACGGTCGCTGCGCCGCCCTCATCAGTCGAGGACGAAACGATCAGCACCCTGGCCCCCTGCCCCGCGGCGATCAGGTCGGGCAGCGCCGTCAGCCCGTCCACTCCTGGCATCTCAATATCGAGCAGGATGAACTCGACCTTTGCGCGGGCCAGGAATTCGAGCGCAGCCTTGGCGCTGCCGACCGCCCCAACCACCGAGAACTGGTCGCTCGCATCGACTAGACGCGCGATCACCGCACGCGCGACGACCGAATCGTCGACGATCAGGACGCGCGACGCCGCGGCCGCATGATGCTCGTCGTAGCGTGTCGCAGGAGGAGACCGACTGGCCATTGTTCGCGCCGGATCAGGCCATGCCGACGATCTGGAGCTTCGATTCCAGCGTATCGCGGTCGAACGGCTTCATGACATACTCGTCGGCACCGGCTTCAATCGCGGCACGAATATACGCCATGCCGTTCTCGGTCGTGCAAAACACCACTTTCGGGCGGCGCGGCACATCAGCCTCGCGCAACGCGCGCAAAAAATCCATGCCGCTCATCACCGGCATGTTCCAATCCAGCAGGATCACGTCCGGGATCGACGCCATGCACGACGCGAGCGCCTCGCGGCCGTCGCATGCCTCGGTGACGGTGAAATCGAGCGTCTCGAGGATATGCCGCGCGACCTTGCGGATCACTTTGGAATCATCGACAACGAGACAGGTCTTCATGGAAAGCCTTCCGGAGAAAATCGTGGAGCCGGTCTATGCGCCAAAGCGTGAGTACCGGGTTAAGCGTATGAAAATGTTACGCGGCCAGCGAGTCAGCGGGAATTATCGCGGCAAGGTCGAGTATCAGTAACGGCTCGCCATGGCGCTCGACGATCCCCGTCCCCGCCGCCGCCCAGCCCCGGTGCAGCGCCAAGCCCGACGACAGCGGCAATCTCGCGAACGAGGCGACATCCTCGACCGAATCGACCAGGATCGCGTAATGATGCCCCTCGACGATCGTGATCACCGCGCGGCGTACGTCATGTTCGGTCGGGGCGAAGCCGAGCGCGGTGCCGGTATCGATCACCGTGACCACGCGGCTGCGCAACGCCGCCAATCCGCGCACGAACGCCTCCGCGCGCGGCACGGCAATCACCTCGCCGATATCGACCACCGAATCGACCTGATCAGCAGCGATCGCGACGCCGCGTCCCGCGATATGCGCCACCAAAAACAATTCGCTCACATCGCTCTCCGTGCTGCCAGCGCCGCGATCAGCGCGGGCCGGTCATACCGATAGATGCTTGCATCATCGTCGCGCTTCGCAGTGCGGCCACGGCGCAGCGTCACCACCGGCGCGATCGTCTTAGGAACCGGTGCATCGTCCATCGCCAGTGCCACCGCCGCGGTCTCGCCCGCTTCCAGCGCGGTGACGCAGCGATAGCCCGAAGCTTCGAGGGCGGGTTTCAGGAACGTCTCCATCCAGCCCGACCCATCGACCTGCAGCAGGCACACCGGGAGCGAGGTCAGCGTCACCGGTTGCCCAGCGAACAGCGCATGCGGATCGACCAGCTCGATCTGCTCTCCCCCGATCGAAACCACGCCCGCGATCGGTCCGCCACCGCGTGCAGGTGCCATCTCGGCGGGCAAGGTGACAATCTCGATCGCTTCGGCGATCGCATAGGCCATCTCGCTTTCGCCATCGGTCAGGCGCAGCACCGCGACTTCGGCGCGCGGGCCGAGGTCCGCGACCGCGTGAAGTGGGATGATCGCATCGCCGACCGACAGCCGCATCGCGCCCCCCGACCAGCGGATCGCGTCGGTGGGCACCGGCTCGACCCGGTCGATCACTGCCAGCGCGATCGCGCGGCGTTGGCCATCGAGATCGTCAAACAGCAACGCGGGCACCCCGGGTATGGCCTCGTCGATCGCCGCGGCCGCCGCGAGGACGGGCGTGAAGCGCAGCCCCGCGACCGCTGCGATACCCGACGCATCGAGCAACAGCATCGGCAGGCCGTTATCGGGCAGCGTCTTGCCCGCATAGACGCCCGTCGCCATCACCGCGGGCGAAGCGGGCTTTACGACCAGTTCCTCGGCATCGAGCACGGCATCGACGCCGAGCGCATAGTCGCCCTCGCGAGTCGCCACGATCACCAGCGTCGGCGGTGCATCGGTACCCAGGCGGAACAGCTTGGCGAGCGACACCAGCGGCATCCGTCGTCCGCGCACCGTGACTGCCGCTGCATCGCCGATCGTGTCGATCCGCACCGCATCGCCGCGGACCATGACGATTTCCTCGATCGCCTGGCGGGGCAGCGCGAACCGCTGCGTGCCGACGCCGACGATGATCGTCGACAGGATCGACAGCGTCAGCGGCACATGGATGACGATCCGCAACCCACGCCCCGGATCGTTGGTCAGCACAATCCGCCCGCCGATCTGCTCGATATTGGCGCGCACCACGTCCATGCCGACGCCGCGCCCCGAGATTGCGGTCACCACGTCGCGGCTCGACAACCCGGCGGCGAAAATCAGGTCGAGCTTGGCCGCGTCGGTCATCGCGGCGAGTTCGGTAACGCTGTAGAGGCCCTTCTCCGACGCCTTGGCAACGATGCGCGCGACGTCGATGCCCTTGCCGTCGTCGGCTATCTCGATGAGGATCTGGTTACCAGACTGCCGCGCAGACACTACCAGACGACCGGTCATCGGCTTGCCCAACAGGCGCCGTTCGGTCGGTGCCTCGATGCCGTGATCGATCGAATTGCGGATGATGTGGACGAGCGGATCGCGCATCATCTCGATCATCTCGCGGTCGAGTTCGACGTCGGCGCCCTCGATGACGAGATCGACGCTCTTGCCGAGTTCAGCGCTGGTATCGCGTACCATCCGGGGCAGCGCCGAGAACAGCGCGTCGACCTTCTGCATGCGGGTGCGGGTGACGGTGTCGCGCATGTCGGCGACGGTCAGCGAAAGCCGCTCCAGCGCCGCCTCGACCTGTGGATCGACATCGCTGTCGCGCAACCGTCGGGCAAGTTCATTTCGCGCGAGCACCATCTCCGACATGCCGCTCATCATGTGATCGAGCAGCTCGACATTGAGGCGGACGCTGCGGCTGGCGGCGCGGTTCTGCAGCGCGGTCGGCGCCTGCGCGCGCGGTCGGGCGTCGGGCTGGAGTGCCTCGATCAGCAGATCCTCGTCCGAGTTGTCGATCGGCGCGCCGGAGTCGATCGCCTCGACGATCGCGCCGATCCGGTCGACGATGCCCAGCACCGCATTGACGAGCGCGGTGTCGGGCGTGCGCTTGCCGTCGCGGACCGCGGCTAGCACGTCTTCCGCGGCGTGACTGAGTCGGGCGAGCCGGGGCAGGTCGAGAAACCCGCAGCTCCCCTTGACGGTGTGGACGAAGCGGAAGATCGCATCGAGACGCCCGTCATCCGCGGGCGCGGCTTCCCAAGCGACGATCTCGCCGGAGATCGCCTCCAGCGTTTCGCGCGTCTCGGCAATGAATTCCTGTAGCAAATCGTCCATGCGAGCCCCGCGTTCGAGGCCTGTCATGCATGGCGGAGGTTAAGGGCGCGTTATCTTTGGTAAGACGCCGTCCCCGCAATCCGTCCCCGCGAGGGGGAGGCTTACAAAGCCGCCCCCCCTTACCGTGCGTCAAATACCGCACCGAAAATCATGATACCCTCTGCAGGCTCGGAGACGATCACCGCCCCACCCGCCTCGGTGACCAGCGTGTTGATCATGTATGCCGCAGCCGCCCGCGGCGTCACGGTATGCTGGCCATCCCCTTCAATCAGCGTCCGCCGAATTTCGGGATCCAGCACGATCCGCGCCCCCTCGATCTTCACAACGATCTCGAGCTGCCCCTCATTGTCCTCGCCGCCGACCTCCATCGTCCCACCGCGCACCAATGACTCCGTGGCGATCAGGACGAGGTTGAGCAGCACCTTGATCGCAGACTTGGGCATCGCCGAAGCTTCGACCGCCCACACAAACGTGATCCGCTTGTTCTCCGCGACCAACCCCTCGATCGCGTTCCGGGCCTCGTGCGTGTCGACCAGTTCGCCGAACCCGCCCGCGGCCCCAAAGGCGAGACGGAAGAATTTTAGCTTGCTAGCGGAGGCGCGTGCGCTGTCGGCAAGCAACTGCATGACTCGCTCGCGCATCGCCGGATCGGTTTCATCGGCCAGCAGCTCGAGTCCGTTGTTGAGCGCGCCGACCGGCGACAGCAGGTCGTGACACAGGCGCGAACAGAGCAGGCTCGCGAAATCGACCGGGCTGACCGTCATGAAAATCCCCTAGTTAGAGGCGTCTTCTGACGGTCGTGATGCGGCGACGCAAGGGTGGGCATTTGCATACGCCGCTGGGGCGTCGCGGACAAAGCGCGGGATGGCAAAATCGGGTGGCAGTCACGCCTCGTAGATCGCCTCCGCTACGAACACGCCCGGCTCAACCGAGCGCCAGGCCCGGGCGACGTTTCCGCCCAGGATCACCCAGACGGCCCCATCCCCCATCGCCTGGACGGCGTCGCGCGGCGAAGGGATCGGCAAGCCCGACGGGTGCGAGTGATAGTGGCCAATAACCGCGGCGCCACCAGCCCTTGCCCGCCGATGCGCCGCGAACAAAGCCGTCGGATCGATCTCGAACGCCCGCGCTGGATCCGTCGCGACGTTCGCGCACGGCTCCGCGGCCTCGATCCGATCTCCGGCCCCCAGTAACAGCCCACAGATCTCAGCCTCGAGCGATGCGGCCGCCTGCGCCAACATTCGCCGCAGCACTTCGCTTGAAATCGTCACACTCATCGCCACATCGCTACGACATGGACCGGGGGGTTTCCATCGTCGAAGCATCGATCACGCCGGCCACGGATGGCTGGAGGCTCGATCGCGCGCTCGCCGAACTGCTACCCGACATGTCTCGGGAGCGGTTGAAGACACTGATCGCCGCAGGGCAGGTGACGCTCAACGGCCGCGAATGGCGCGATTCGGCGAAGAAGGTTGCGACCTGCCAGACGTTCGCGATTGCGATCCCGCCGCCAACCCCGCTGCACAACGAAGCGCAGGATATCCCGCTCGTCATCGCCTATGAAGACGACGACCTGATCGTGATCGACAAGCCGGCCGGGCTCGTCGTTCATCCGGCGGCTGGCAATTTCGACGGGACGCTCGTCAACGCGCTGCTCCATCATTGCGCAGGCAATTTGTCTGGGATCGGCGGCGTCGCGCGGCCCGGTATTGTCCACCGCATCGACAAGGACACGTCGGGGCTGATGATCGCGGCAAAAACCGACCGCGCGCACGAGGGCCTGGCCAAGCAGTTCCATGATCACAGCATCGATCGCCGCTACAAGGCCATCGTCGGGGGCATTCCTCGCCCGTCAAGCGGCACCGTCAACGCGCCGCTCGCGCGCAGTCCGCAGAATCGCAAGAAGATCGCGATCGTCGAGGGCGGCAAACGCGCGGTTACGCACTTTTCGACTATAAAGAGCTTACGCGCTGCAGCGTTGATCGAATGTCGGCTCGAAACCGGTCGCACGCACCAGGTGCGCGTGCACATGGCGTCGATCGGCCATGCCTTGTTGGGCGACCCGGTCTATGGTAGAACAAAGCAAGCTCAGAAGTCGTTGCTCGATACGCTCGGGTTCCGTCGCCAGGCGTTGCACGCGGCCCATCTTGGGTTCATCCATCCGGTGAAAAGCATCGCTTTGGCGTTCGAAAGCGAAATGCCCGCAGACATGCAGGAACTGTTCACCCAGCTTGACGTATAGATAATCGATACCATGCCGCAGTGCGGCAATCGGGGTCAGCAGAAAGGGATTACGACCATGGCAGCCCGCTCCAACGTTCCAGCGACGATTCCTGCGCTCGGCAGCGAGGCGGGTCTCAATCGCTATCTCGCCGAGATCAAGAAATTTCCGCTGCTGAAACCCGAGCAGGAATATATGCTCGCCAAGCGCTTCCAAGAGCATGGCGATACCGAGGCGGCGGCGCAGCTCGTGACCTCGCACCTCCGTCTCGTGGCGAAGATCGCGATGGGCTATCGCGGTTATGGCCTGCCGACGTCGGAACTCATTTCCGAGGGCAATATCGGCTTGATGCAGGGTGTTAAGAAGTTCGAGCCCGAGCGCGGCTTCCGTTTGGCCACTTACGCCATGTGGTGGATCCGCGCGTCAATCCAGGAATATATCCTGCGCTCGTGGAGCCTGGTAAAAATGGGCACCACCGCGGCACAGAAGAAGCTGTTCTTCAACCTGCGGCGGATGAAGAGCCGGCTCGACGCGTTCGAGGATGGCGATCTGCGCCCCGAGCATGTTACCAAGATCGCGACCGATCTGGGCGTCGCGGAAACCGACGTCGTCAGCATGAACCGCCGCATGGCGATGGGCGGCGACACGTCGCTCAATGTCCCGATGCGCGAAGATGGCGACGGGCAATGGCAGGATTGGCTGCAGGACGATGCGCCGTTGCAGGACAAGATCGTGGCCGACGCGCAGGAAGCTGATGTCCGCCACTCGATGCTGGTATCGGCAATGGACGACCTCAACGAACGCGAGCAGCATATCTTGACCGAGCGGCGCCTGACCGACGATCCCAAGACGCTCGAGGAGCTGTCGCAGGTCTACAACGTCTCGCGCGAACGCGTGCGGCAGATTGAGGTTCGTGCCTTCGAGAAACTGCAAAAGGCGATGATGCGGATCGCCGGCGAGAAACGCCTGCTGGCGGCATAACGTGCCACGCACCGTCGTCATCGGCGGCGGTGCAGCCGGCATTGCCGCAGCCCGAACACTGCATGATGCGGGTCGCGAGGTAATGGTGGTCGAGGCTAGCGATCGCCTGGGCGGCCGAGCCCGAAGCCTTCTCCTGGCCGATTTGCTCGCCCATCAAGGTCTAACGCATGGCCCGCCTTCCGCCTTGTCGCGATACCATGTCGACGCCGGTTGTGGTTGGCTTCACTCAGCGCAGCGCAATCCGTGGACTGCGATCGCGGCGGCGAAGGGTTTTTCCCTTGATCGCTCCGAGGCGAACTGGCGCATACAATGGCGCGACCTAGGCTTCCCGCCTGAAGAACAGGACGCTTCTTCGGAGGCATACCAGTCCTGGATCGCGCGGGCGCTGGCCGCACAAAATGGTCCGGACCGCCCTCTATCCGACTTTATCGACGCAGACGATAAGTGGCGTCCCAAGATCGACGCGATCTCTGGTTACGCAAACGGCGCGAACCTCGGCCAAGTCTCGTTGCACGACTGGGCGGCCTACGAAGATGCCGCGACCGACGACAACTGGACGGTGAAGGAGGGCTACGGCACGCTCGTTACCAGCCACGCTGCGGGTCTCGCCGTCCGCTTCTCGACGCCCGTCACACGCATTGATCACACCGGCCATTGCCTCAAACTTGACACCCCCGCGGGTACGATCGAGGCGGACCACGTCGTGGTCTGCGTTCCCACGACGGTCCTCGCCACCGCGCAGATCGTGTTCGACCCGCCCCTCGCTGACAAGCATGCCGCCGCCGCAGACCTGCCGCTCGGCCTCGCCGACAAGCTGTTCCTCTACGTCGATCGCCCCGAATGGCCCAGCGACGCGCATCTGATCGGCAACCCGTACAGCGCCTGCACCGCAAGCCATCGCCTGTCGCCTTTTGGCTGGCCGATCGTCGAGAGCTTCTTTGGTGGCGACTGTGCGGAGATGCTCGAGGACCGCGACGCCGCGCAGTTCGCGATCGACGAGCTCGTGGGACTGCTCGGCACCGGCTGGCGCAACAGATTTACCCCGCTCGCCGCGACGCGCTGGCGCCATGAACCTTATATTGGCGGCAGCTACAGCCACGCGCTGGTGGGCAAGGCTGCACAACGCGGCGTCCTTGCGGCGCCGATCGATGGCCGGATCCACTTCGCCGGCGAGGCCTGCCATGCGTTCGATTTCTCGACCGCGCATGGCGCGTATGAGACGGGCGTCGCGGCGGCGCGCGCGATCATTGGCGAGCCCGCCTCGATCGCATAAGGAGCGCCGATGGGCTTCTTCCGCATTTTCGCCAAGATCGTCTTCGGGTTCGTCCTGATCACGGTCGCATGGGTCGGCATCTATCGGTTCGTGCCGGTACCGTTCACCTGGACGATGATGGGCGACGTGCTCAACGGCCATGGCGTGACGAAGGACTGGATGCCGCTGTCGGAGATGGATCCGGACATGGCGCGCGCGGCGATTGCGGGCGAGGATTCGCGATTCTGTTCGCATCATGGCTTTGATTTCAAGGCGATCGCGGGGGCGGCGGCGCGCAATGCGCGGGGCGGGCGGATCCGCGGTGGATCGACGATCAGCCAGCAGACCGCGAAGAACGCGTTCCTGTTCCAGGGCGGCGGCTATGTGCGCAAAGCGTTCGAGGCGTATTTTACGGTGCTGATCGAAGCGCTGTGGCCGAAGCGACGGATCATGGAGGTGTATCTCAACATCGCCGAGACCGGGATCGGGACCTACGGCGCCAATGCCGGGGCGATCCGCTATTTCAACCATGACGCGTCGAAGCTGTCGCCGACCGAGGCGGGGCGGATCGCTGCGGTGCTGCCGTTGCCCAAGAAGCGTGCGGCGATCGATCCGCATGGGTTCGTGCGCAAGCACGGAAATACGCTGTCGCGGCGGGTTTCGGTGGTGAGGAATGATGGGCTGGACAGCTGCCTGCGGTGAGGCTGCCAGCGCCGCGAAACTGCCGCCCCGGTGTTGGCCGGGGCGGTGCAGCCTGGATTACTGCGTCGACTTCTCGACCGCGTCGCCGGCCTTGTCGGCAGCGCCGCCGACGCTCTTGGCCGCCGAGGTGATCGCCGCGTCCTTGCTGTTCTGCGCGCCCTGGCGGCTGAACAGGTAGAAGCCGCCGATCAGCACGGCGATCAGCAGGACGACCGCGATCATCGCGCCGCCACCGCCGCCGCGGCGTTCGATGACGGTGGTGTGGGTGGTCGGGGTCTCGACGATACGCTCTTCGGCCATGCTACTCTCCCTGATAACTGAGAGGCGCAACGCCGGCCGAAGACCGAATGTTCCCGTCCCGAAACGAACCCGAAGTCGTTAGAACGGCAGCTTAAAGCCCGGGGGCAGCTGAAGCCCGCTGGTCATCTTCGACATTTCGGTGCCCGATACCGCGTCCGCCTTGGCGCGCGCATCGTTGAACGCCGCCGTCAGCAGATCCTCGAGCATCTGCTTCTCGCTCACCTGGATCAGCGAATCGTCGATCGCGATGCCGATGATCCGGCCCTTGGCCGACGCCTTGACCTTGACGAGCCCGCCGCCCGATGCGCCCTCGACCTCGATCGTGTCGAGATTGGCCTGCGCCTTTTCGAGCTCGCTCTGGACGTTCTGCGCCATGGCGAGGATTTCATCGATATTCTTCATGCGTTGCTCCTTTGGCCGGGCCAATTTTCCATTCTGGTATCCGGGAACGCTTCGCGCGCTGCCCGGACCAATGGCGAGTCCCAATATTTCAAACGGTTTGCCTCTTCAGCAGAGTCGGCCTGTTCCTTCAACGTCGGCTCGCCGGGCGCGTCGACGATCGACACTTTCCACGCAGTCCGCGTCACCGTCTTCAACAGCGTGTTGAGTTCGGCCAGCGTGTCCGCCGACACCGGGCGGCTGCCGCTGAGGATGAGTTCGGGCGGCGCATAGCTGACGATCCGCGCGCCGTGTCGCAGCCGCGCGGCGATCGCGAGACCGCCTTGCTCGTCGAGCAGGTCGACCAGCGCCTCGAACGTCGGCGGCAGGATCGGGCCGATCGGTTCAGGTGCCTTCGCAACGGGGGCTGGCTGGCTGGCCGGAGTCGGCAGCGACGGTGTGGCGGCGGGGGCTGCCCCGCTGGCGATCTGGCGGGCTAGTTCGCCGGGATCGGGCAAAGTCGACGCGTAGATCGCGCGCAACAGCGCCATCTCCGCCGCCTCGATCGGCAGCGCAGCCTTGGCGACCTCGTCATGCCCCTTGAGGAACAGCTGCCACAACCGGTGCAGCGCGGGGTAACCGAGCGATGCCGCCCATTCTTCACGCGCCGCGCGTTCCTCGGCCGGTTGCGCGGCGTCGGGCGGCGTGCCGACCTTGGTCAGCGTGATGCCGTGGACCGTCTCAAGCAGCGAGCGAAGCACCGACAGCGGGTCGACGCCATAATCATATTGCCGGCGCATCGCGGCGAGCGCGCCTGCCCCGTCGCCGGCGAGGATCAGCGTGAGCAGATCGCGCACCGCACCGCGATCGGACAGGCCGAGCATCTGGCGGACCGCATCCGCCGTCACGCCGCCGCCTTCGAGGCCTGCATGCGCGATCGCCTGGTCGAGGATCGACAGCCCGTCGCGCGCCGAGCCTTCCGCGGCGCGCGCGATCAGCATCAGCGCCTCGGGGTCCGCGACGACGCCTTCTTCGGTCGACACCCACGCAAAGTGCTTGGCGAGCTGTTCGGCGGAGATGCGGCGCAGGTCGAACCGCTGACAGCGCGACAGGACCGTTACCGGCACCTTGTTCACTTCCGTGGTCGCGAACAGGAACTTCACATGCGGTGGCGGCTCCTCGAGCGTCTTGAGCAACGCGTTGAACGCGTTCTTCGACAGCATGTGGACTTCGTCGATGATGTAGATCTTGAAGCGCGCGGTGACCGCCGAATAACGCGACGCGTCGATGATCTCGCGGACGTCGTCGACGCCGGTGTGGCTGGCGGCATCCATCTCGATCACGTCGATATGGCGGCCCTCGGCGATCGCGCGGCAGGGTTCGCAGACGCCGCACGGGTCGATCGTCGGGCCGCCCTGCCCGTCGGGACCGATGCAGTTGAGCGCCTTGGCGATCAGCCGCGCGGTCGACGTCTTGCCGACCCCGCGGACGCCGGTCATCAGGAAGGCGTGCGCGAGCCGGTCGCGCTTGATCGCGTTGCCCAGCGTCTGCACCATCGCATCCTGCCCGATGAGTTCGGAAAAGGTCTGCGGACGGTATTTGCGCGCGAGCACGCGGTAGGCGACATCCCCGGTTTGGGCTGGCGTCTTGGCCGGCTGCGGGGGTTCGCCCAGGTCGAAGGAATCTGACATTGCCGGCGTCATAGCGGGTGTGACGCCCGCTGTCGAAGGGGAGTGAAGTTCACAAAGTTCACACGCTGCGAAGCGTCTGTACTTGCGTTGCCGGGGCAGCGTGCCGGGCCGGCTTTGGGATGGGTGTGGGGCATGGACCGGGTTTGCCACAGTGTGACGCTGTAGGACAATGATTCGGAACGTTTCGGGAACGGTCTAGGCCAAACACATCGGGCCGGTGTCTGTGGGTGGACGAAGAAGTTTAGGAAGGGCGCTGCGGCTTAGCCGCATCGTCAGTCGGCGCTTTGCGCCGCTGGCCGCGCTCATGTTTGCCTGCAAACATTCGCGGTGGGAGCCGGGACGACCCGTGGCGAAATCGTTGTGGCTGCTTCCTTCCGGATCTGACCAAGTTGGCGACGACCACGTCCGCCCGACTCCCGCGGCGCATATGGCGGGGTCGGGCGGGATGATCAAGCCTTAGCTTGCTACTTCGCCATCAGCGGCCAGATCAATGCCGCGATCAGCGGTTGATGCGCACCGTGCGGCAGACGCGCTGGCGATGATGGTTGCGGTACACGTTGCGGCATACCTGGCGCGTGCGGACGACATGGCGACGATAGCCGGGGCGGCGATCCGTGTGGCGGACGACCGTACGCTCATGGACGACGGTGCGCTGTGCGGAGGCCTCTGCAGCGATCCCGACGGGCGCGAGACCGGTAAGCGCGACGAGACCTGCAGCGGCGATGGTAAAGAACTTCATGGGGGTCTCCTACGTGACGCGAGCCCTGACGGACTGGCAACCTATGTTAAACAAAGCGGGTGTCGTTACGGTTCCGTATCAGCGCCGGAAGCAGCGACGGACCGGGCCGTAATAGCCACGCTCGATCCGGCAGACGACGCGCGAGCGGCCATAGCCACGCGGGCCGCGATACCCGTAACCACCGCCACGATAGCCGCCGCGATAACCGCCATATCCGTGACGCGGGCCGTCCCAGCCTCGGCGGCCATGCCAGCCCCGGTCGCCGCGAGGCCCACGCCAGTCGTGGTGGCCGCGTGGACCGTCCCAGCCATGGCGCTGTGCATTGGCGGGGGCGGAAGCAAACAGCGTTCCCGCGGCCAAGGCGCCAGCGGCGAACATTGCGATGATCTTCATGTCCGGTACTCCTCTCAAGACCTCGTACATTGAGGCGATGAGAGGATAATCCGCTTAAGCGCGTGGACGTTCCCTGAACCGTCCGTTGTCTTCCTGTAAGCTTTGCTGACCTAACCTGGAATTCGAACCGTCAGTCCGTCGAGCGTGTCGGTGAGGCGGATCTGGCAGGCGAGCCGGCTCGTCCGCGTGGCGTTCTGCGCGAGATCGAGCATGTCCTCCTCATCCTCGGTCGCCGGCGGGAGGCGCGCGAAGTCGGCGGGATCGACGACGACATGGCAGGTCGCGCAGGACAGCTGGCCTTCGCAGGTGCCCTCGAGCGGCTGGCCATGCGCCTGCGCGGCATCAAGCAGCCGATCGCCCGGGCTGGCGGCAGCCATCGTGGCAGTGCCATCGCGGGCGATGAAGCGGACGATCATGGCCATTGTCCCTCGGCAGCGGCAACGATCGCGTCGATCGCACCGCACAGTTCGGTTTCGGTGGTGTAGCGGCCGAAGCCGAGACGAATGCTGGCGCGCGCCTGCGCCTCGGCGAGGCCGATCGCGCGGAGGACGTGGCTGGACCGGCCCGAACCGCTCGCACAGGCTGACCCTGCGGAGAAGGCGATGTCGCGCAGGTCCGACATCAGCCGGTTCACGTCGAGGCCGTCGCGGCGGACGTTCAGGTTGCCGTTATAGCGGTGTTCGATCGAGCCGTTGACGATCCAGTCGGGGCCGAGACGGTCGAGCGCGAGCGACTTGAGGCGGTCGACATGCGCGGCGTCCTCGGTGCTCCGTGCAGCCATCAGCTTTGCCGCGACACCGAAGCCTGCGCACAGCGCGGGCGAGAGCGTGCCCGATCGACCGGGTGCTTCCTGCCCGCCGCCATGCAACAGCGGGGCGAGGTCGATGCCGTCGCGGATCCATAGCGCGCCTATGCCCTTGGGACCGTGGATCTTGTGCGCAGAGATCGCGATCAGGTCGACGGTGTCGGGGATCGGCACGCGGCCATAACCCTGGACCGCGTCGCAGAGCATCAGCGCGCCGGCTGAATGCGCAAGATCGACGAGCGCCGCGATCGGCTGGACGACGCCGATCTCGTTGTTGACGAGCATCGCGGCGACGAGGCCGGTGCCGGGGAAGATTGCGGCGCGGGCCACGTCGAGATCGACCACGCCGTCGGGGCCGAGCGGGAGGACCGTGACCTGGCGCCCCCTCGCCGCCTCGGCTGCAACCGTATCGAGGACGGCGGCGTGTTCGGTCGCCAGCGTGACGAGAGGGCCGGTCGTCCCCTTGATCGCCCAGTTGAGCGCCTCGGTCGCGCCGCTGGTGAAGGCGATTCGGCCACCGGGGGGCAGCAGCGCGGCCACCTGATCGCGCGCGACCTCGACTGCGGCTTTCGCGCGGCGGCCTTCGCGGTGCGGGGAATGTGGGTTGGCGTGCTGCGATTCGAGCCACGGCAGCATCGCGGCGAGCGCTTCGGACGCGAGCGGGGTGGTCGCCTGGTAATCGAGATAGGTCATGCGGCTCGCTTTACGTCGCGTGCGATCCGGGTCCAGGCCTCGGCGAACCGCGCCACGTCGTCCGGGGTGGTCGTCCAGCCGAAGCTGACGCGGACGACCTCGGCGGCGACGTCGGGGCTATAGCCCATCGCGGCGAGCACGTGGCTGGGGCGCATGCTGCCCGACGAACAGGCGCTACCCGCGGAGACCGCGAAGCCGGCCATGTCGAGGCGGATCAGCTGCGCCGCGGAGCTTATGCCAGGCATGCGATAGGAGGCGATCGTCGAGATTCGGGGCGCGTGGTGCGCGACGATCTCGCCGCCGCCCGCGAGGATGGCGGTATCGAGCGTGGCGCGGAGGTCTGCTATGGCGGCGAACCAGTCGCGGGGTGCCTCCAGCGCGGCGGCGAAACCGAGCGCGGCCGGGAGGTTTTCGGTGCCGCCGCGATAGCCGCGCTCCTGTCCGCCGGTCGGGTCGAGGAGGCCCAGATCACGGACCAGCAATGCACCGATGCCGGGCGGCCCACCCAGCTTGTGCGCCGAGACGATCACGAGGTCCGCCTCGGGGAGCGCGAGCTTGCCGGCGGTCTGCGCGCAATCGGCGATCCATACGTCGGTCGCCGTATGCTTCGGCATACCGGGCAAGACGCCGGTTTCGCTGTTCGCGGATTGGACCGCAATGACGGCGGGGAGGTTTGCCGTGCCGATGCGCCCATCGTCGTCGACCGGCAGCATAACCGGACTTTCGGCAGCGCGCAGGATCGCGTCGTGCTCCACAGACGCAACGCCGACTCCCGGCCTACCGCGTAGTGCCAGCGCCGCGGACTCGCTCGCGCCGCTGGTCAGGATCACGTGGTGCGGCCAGTCCAGCGCCTTGGCGATACGGTTCCGCGCGTCCTCCAGCGCGGCGCGGGCCGCGCGCCCCTCGGCATGCGGCGAAGACGGGTTCGCCCAGCGCGTCATGCCCTCCATCACCGCCGCGACGGCCTCCGGACGCATCGGCGTCGTGGCGGCGTGATCGAGATAGATGCGGGACGTGTTGCGGGACAGGATCGGTTCCAATTGCGAGAATGGGTGTTTGGCCTATATAGCGCGCATAGTCCCGCACTCCACCCGAGTGCGTATCCCAGCTCGCGAGTGTCCATGCCCGAAGTCATTTTCCCCGGTCCCGAAGGCCGTCTCGAAGGTCGTTTTGCGCCGGGTCCGCGCCCGCGCGCGCCCGTTGCGATGATCCTGCACCCGCATCCGTCCGCGGGTGGCACGATGAACAACGCGATCGTCCAGCAGCTCTACAAGACGTTCCAGCGGCGCGGCTTCGCGACGCTCCGCTTCAATTTCCGTGGCGTCGGCAAGAGCCAGGGCGTGTTCGACAACGGCGTCGGCGAGCTGTCCGACGCGGCGAGCGCGCTCGACTGGGTGCAGAGCTTCCACCCCGAAGCGCAGACGACCTGGATCGCGGGCGTCAGCTTCGGCGCGTGGATCGGCATGCAGCTGCTGATGCGTCGCCCCGAGATCCGCGGGTTCATCTCGATCGCGCCGCCGGCGAACCTGTACGACTTCACCTTCCTGGCGCCGTGCCCGTCGAGTGGGATCATCATCCAGGGCGAGGCCGACGAGGTCGCGACGCCGGGGGCCACGCAGAAGCTGGTCGACAAGCTGCGCACGCAGAAGCACATCACGATCCATCACGACACGATCCCCAAGGCGAACCACTTCTTCGAACACGAGATGCCCGAGCTGATGGGGAGCGTGGACAAGTATCTGGATATGCGGCTGGACCCGAACTCGCCGATCCGGTGAATCTGTCCTTCTCCCCTCGGGGAGAAGATGCCGCGGCAGCGCCGGATGAGGGGGCGTTGTGGGATACCTCAGGCCTCCCCAACGCCCCCCACCCTCCCAAGGGGCGAGGGGTTAGAGAGTCCAGATCGCGACGTTGGCCAGCAGCACTGCGGCCATCACCAGCATCAGCAACCCTTTTTTCGTATCACGCCTCTTCACGATGAGCATCAGTCCGCCGATCAGGCAGGCGAACATGCCGAGCATGGCAATGGCGGGCGCGGCGGCGGCGATGCTGGTGAGGGCGGCGTTCATGCCGTTCGATACGCCAGTGCAGCCCCGGATTGAAGCGCGTTGACTTAGTGCCACGCGCGACAATAGCTTGGCGCCGTACTGGAACAGACGGAGGCTCGATGCTGGCCATTCTTACCCTGATCGCCGCGCAGGCTCCCCCCCAGAACGAGTGTCGCCATGACACGTCCGCGATGATGGCGCTCGACGAACGCGGCTTTGATCAGACGATGTCAGGCGGGTGGCGGACGCTCGCCGATGCCGGGTGCGATGCGCAGGCGGCCGACCTGATCGCGGAATGGCGGTCGAACCATCCCGCCAACCCGCGCACCGCAGGGCTCTTGCAGTGGCACGAGGGGCAGTTGCGCGCGAACGCCGGGCAGACGGCGCGGGCGATCATGTTGTTCGAGGCTGCCCGCAAGCCGGCGGAAGAGGATGCGGGGTTTGGCTGGAACCTCTACGTCGATGGCAGCGTCGCGTTCCTGCGTCGCGACCTTGTCGGGCTCGACACCGCGCGGGCCAAGCTTGCCGCGCTGCCACGCCCGGCGGGGTATGCGCCGATCGGGGCAGACGGCAAGCCCCGCGCCTATGCCTGGCCGATGAACCTCAACATCCTCGACGGCTTCGTCGCGTGCTGGAACCGGCCGTACAAGCAAGCCTATGCCTGCGCGAAACCCGCGACCAAGACGCTGCCGCCCGCCTAGTCAGCCCGCCATCGCCTTTGCATAGTCGGCAAGATCGACGTTGCCGCCCGACAGGATCACCAGCAGCCCCGGTTCGAGCGTCACCTTGCCCGCGAGCACGGCAGCCAACCCGACCGCGCCGCCGGGTTCGATCACCAGCCGCAACTTCTCCCCCGCCCAGCGCTGCGCCGCGGCGATCTCCGATTCGCTGACCGCGACGCCGGTCGCATCGCGGCGGTAGAGGACGTCGAAGGTCAGCGGCGAGACGCGCAACGTCTGGAGCGAATCGCACGCGGTCGGCGGCGGGTTGGGACCGACGGGCTCGATCCACGACGCCTCCAGCGACCGCCGCATGTCGTCCCAGCCCTCGGGTTCGACGACGGTGATCGCGCTTTCCTTCAACGCCAGCGCGATACCCGCCGACAGACCGCCGCCGCCGCACGGAACGATCACGCGAGTCGGTGCGCCCAGTCCGAATGCCGCCATCTGCGCGGCCGCTTCGATCCCGGTGCTCCCCTGCCCCTCGATGATCCACGGGTCGTCGAAGCTTGGTACCAACGTCGCCCCCCGCGCTTCCGCGAGCTGCGCGGCGATCGCCTCGCGGCTTTCGGTCGCGCGGTCGTAGGTCACGACCTCCGCGCCGAGCGCCAGGGTCGACTCGCGCTTCAGGCGCGGCGCGTCCGAGGGCATCACGATCGTCGCCGCGATCCCCAGCCGCTTCGCCGCCCAGGCGACGCCTTGCGCGTGATTGCCCGAGGAAAACGCAACGACGCCCTTTTTCCGCGCACCCTCGTCAAGTGCGGTCAGCCGATGCCAGGCGCCGCGAATCTTGAACGCGCCGATTGGTTGCAACGATTCAGCCTTAAAAGCGACCGGTACACCTTTGATTTCATAGATAAACAGTGGCGTCGGCGGGAGGATCCGCGCGATCTTTTCCGCGGCATCGCGGACCCCCGCCCGTGTCGGCTGTCGCAAAATCGTCACACACTGGCTCCTATGCGGCCAACCCTATTTACATGGGGGGCAAGCGACCCTAAATCGCCCTTCCGCTGCCCCATGGGACTTCCAACCGCAAGGCAGTGTTTTCGTAATTTGTCTCAGGACATTGGAGGTCCCTTGAATTGCACAAGCATCATAACGCGCTGGGGCTAGCGAAAGCCCATTCGACCGCCGTCTCCCCTTACGTAGGGCGCGGCATCGACATCGCTAAGGGGCGCCCGGTTGATCCGGTAACGCTCGTTCGACCGCACGCCGCTGCGCGCGCCGCCCGATTCTTCGCAGAGAAGTTTCCGGGCCGCTCGATGTACGCGGTGAAGGCGAACCCGAGCCCCGAACTCCTGCAGATTTTGTGGGACAATGGCATCACGCATTATGACGTGGCGTCGATCGCGGAGGTGCGCCTGGTCGCCCGCACGCTGCCCGAGGCGACCCTGTGCTTCATGCACCCGGTCAAGGCCGAGGAAGCGATCCGCGAGGCGTATTTCACGCATGGCGTACGGACCTTCAGCCTCGACAGCCTGGAAGAGCTGGACAAGGTCGTTCGTGCCACCAACGAAGCCGCCGACCTGACGCTGTGCGTCCGGCTGCGCGTGTCGTCGGAGCATTCGAAGCTTTCGCTCGCATCGAAGTTCGGTGTCGCCCCCGGCGAATCGAAGGAGCTGCTGTTCGCGGCCCGCCAGGCGGCGGACGCGCTGGGCATCTGCTTCCATGTCGGTTCGCAGGCGATGACCCCGGAGGCCTATTCGAACGCGATGGAACGCGTCCGCGCGGCGATCGTCGAGGCAGCGGTCACGGTCGACGTCATCGACGTCGGCGGCGGCTTCCCGTCGTCCTACCCGGGCATGGAGCCCCCGCCGCTCGAGCATTTCTTCGAGACGATCCACCGTGCGTTCGAATCGCTGCCCGTCAGCTATTCGTCCGAGCTGTGGTGCGAGCCGGGCCGGGCGCTGTGCGCGGAATATTCGTCGATCATCGTGCGCGTCGAGAAGCGCCGCGGGACCGAGCTGTACATCAACGATGGTGCGTATGGCGCGCTGTTCGATGCGGCGCATATCGGCTGGCGCTTCCCGGTCGAACTGCTCCGCGAGCCGGACAGCCGCGCGAAGGACATGGAGTTCAGCTTCTACGGTCCGACGTGCGACGACATGGATTACATGGTCGGGCCGTTCCTGCTGCCCGCCGACATCCAGGCCGGCGACTATATCGAGATCGGCATGCTCGGCGCCTATGGCTCGGCGATGCGGACCGCGTTCAACGGGTTCGGATCGGACGAGACGGTGATCGTCACCGACGAGCCGATGGTTTCGCTGTACGTCGAGACGTACCAAGAGGTCGCCTCGAACGTCGTCAAGCTGTAACCAAGCTTTAGTACCGCGCCCTTCTTCCTCCCCTCCCGCTTGCGGGAGGGGTCGGGGGAGGGCTTGTCCGCGAGCGATGGCGTTCGCGGATCGATCAGCCCCTCCCCTAACCCCTCCCGCAAGCGGGAGGGGAATTTCTGGAGAATTCAGACATGACCGAAGACACCCGCATCGACGCGCAGCGCAAGGCTGAGCTCCTGTCCACCACCGTCGAGCATATCGACATCACCAGCTTCGACGCGCGGCCGATCGTCGACGCGATGAAGAAGATGTCGTTCACCAGCCGCGACCTCGGCCGTGCGACCGACATCTACAACCAGATGCTCTCCGACAAGGACTGCACGATCTTCCTCGTGATCGCGGGCTCGACGAGCGCTGGCGGTTGCATGGACCTGTATGCCGAGCTGTTGCGCAACAACATGATCGACGGCATCGTCGCGACCGGCGCGACCATCGTCGACATGGATTTCTTCGAGGGCCTCGGCCACAAGCATTATCAGGCGCTCGAAGTGCCGCACGACGACGTGCTGCGCTCGCTGATGATCGACCGGATCTACGACACCTATATCGACGAGGAAGAGCTCCAGCACGTCGACCACACGATCTTCGAGATCGCCGAGACGCTCGAGCCGCGCGCCTATTCGAGCCGCGAGTTCATCCGCGAGATGGGCAAGTACCTCGTCGAGCACGGCAATAAGGAGAACAGCCTCGTCAAGCTCGCCTACGAGCATGACGTGCCGATCTTCTGCCCGGCATTCGTCGACAGCTCGGCGGGCTTCGGTCTGGTCAAGCACCAGGTCGACGCGGTGAAGGCGGGCAAGCCGTACATGGTCCTCGACGCGATCGCCGACTTCCGCGAGCTCACCGAGATCAAGATCAAGGCTGGCACCACAGGGCTTCTCATGATCGGCGGCGGCGTGCCGAAGAACTTCATTCAGGACACCGTGGTGTGCGCCGAGATCCTCGGTCACGATGACGTCCAGGTCCACAAATACGCGGTGCAGATCACGGTGGCGGACGTGCGCGACGGTGCGTGCTCGTCCTCGACGCTGCAGGAGGCGGCATCGTGGGGCAAGGTCAACACCGGCATCGAGCAGATGGTATTCGCCGAAGCGGGTTCGGTCATGCCGCTGCTGGCATCGGACGCGTACCACCGCGGCCATTGGAAGGACCGTCCGGTCCGCAAGTGGGGCGCGAGCTTCGACAAGGCCTGACTTCTAAATCCTCCCCCGCAAGGGAGTGCGAGGTTGGATTGCCGCCGGCAATCCAAGATCATGCTGGGAGCATGATCGACCTTGCACTGTGGCGCCGAAGGTGACGGAGGGGGCGGTGGCGATAACCTCGGTTCCGTGTCCTCCCCCTCCGTCAGGCAAGTGCCTGCCACCTCCCCCTGACGGGGGAGGATTGGCGGAACTGCGATCGGCATTGCCCCCACAGGGCAATTGAGGCAGCCTCTCCCGGGGATAACCGGGGGAGGCTTTTTCATGCACAGCGACATCCTGCGACCGATGGTGGCGCTGATCGCGTGGACGCTCGTCATGCTGGGCTGGACGCTCGCCACGCGGCTGCCGGCGATGAAGGCGGCGGGCGTCGACCTGCGCACGCTCGTCGGCACCAAGGGGTCCGACGCCGACCGGTCGCTGCCCCCGCAGGCGCAGTGGAAGGTCCACAACTATAATCATCTGATGGAACAGCCGACGCTGTTCTACGCGGTCTGCACCGTGCTGGCGCTGAGTGGCTCGGGCGACGGGCCCAACGCCTGGATTGCCTGGGCGTATGTCGGGTTGCGGATCGTGCACAGCCTGATCCAGGCGACCAGCAACCGCGTCCGCGACCGTTTTGTTGTGTTCGTGCTGTCGAGCCTGACACTGGTGGCGCTTACGCTGCACGCGGCATTGGCAGTGTTTTGAGGATCTTGGGACCGCTGCCGGGGAAAACCGCCGATCGCGCAGCACTCCCCTCCCCCAACGGGGTTGGATCGGCTAGCAGTCCGGCATGACCTTCGACCGCCGCTCGCTTCTCACCATTCCCCTTGTTGCCGGAGTCGCACCCGCCGCGTTCGCGCGGACCGGGGCGCAGCTTGGCGGGGGTCAGCCGCGCGAGACGGACCTGCCGGTCTGGCCGCCCGCCGAGCGGTTCGCGCTCTGGCCGGGCATGCCGCAGGGTGCCCCGAACCCGCTGCCGATTTCGCATCCCACGATGCCGCGCTACCCGGATGGCTATCGCGATTTCCAGATGCGCGGCGTGGTCCGTCCCGAGGTCGGCGTGTTCCGGGCGCCGCGGCCCGATGGTCGCGCCGTGCTGATCGTCCCCGGCGGCGGCTATGCGATCACCTCGCTCCGCAACGAGGGTATCGACGTCGCGCGTGCGCTCAACGCGTTCGGGATCACCGCGTTCGTGCTCAGCTATCGCCTGCCGGGCGAAGGCTGGGCGGACCGGGCCGACGTGCCGCTCGCCGACGCACAGCGGGCGATGCGGCTGATCCGTGCCAATGCGCGTACCTATGGCATCCGCGCGGACAAACTCGGGGTGCTCGGCTTCTCCGCCGGCGGTCATCTCGCCGGATCGCTGACCGTGCTGCCCGACTTCAACGTCTATCGGCCGGTCGATGCCGCCGACCGGCATTCTGCACGCCCTGCATGGGCCGGGCTCATGTATGCCGTCTCGAACATGGATCCCGGGCGCAGCCATGGCGGATCGCGCGCCAACCTGCTCGGCCCCGATCCGCTGCCCACGGTCCAGGCGCGCTATGCGATCGACCGCCAGCTCCGGCCCGGTGCGCCGCCGCTGTTCCTCGTCCATGCCGAGGACGACACTACCGTGCCGGTCGCCAATAGCGTCGACACGCTCGCCGCCGCGCACCGTGCCGGTATCCCCGCGGAAGCGCACTTCCTCCAGCGCGGCGGCCACGGCTTTGGGACGCGCCTGTCGCCGCGCTCGCCGGGATCGTTGTGGCCGCAGTTGTTCGATCGCTGGATGGGCGACCTCGTTACTACGTAACGATACGAGTCAGGCTTACGGACCTAATTACGGCCGCGGAACGTTCAACCCGCAATTAGGAGAGCGTGATGTCCCGTCCGCATGCCGAGCCCCGCACCGTCTTCCACGAAAACGGCGAGGTGATCATCGACGGGCCCGATGGCACGATCATCGCGATGACCCCTGAAGCGGCGTTGCGTACCGCGGGGCGGCTCGACGAAGCCGCACTCGACGAACTGATCGCCCGTGCGCAGATCGGGGACGGCGGCAAGCTGGACTGAACGCCTAGCCGAACATCCGCTTCATCGAACGGTCCAGCATCACGAATTGCCAGAGCGTACGGCCGTGCTCGGCGCGACCCATTCGGTGCTCGTCGGCGATACGCGCGAGAGTCGCCATGTCGAACCATCCCGTCTCGCCGAGGGTGCGCGATTTCGCCAGTGCGCGCGCCTCTCCTGCCAGATGGTCGCGGAACCACGCGCCGATTGGAGTCACGAAGCCCATCTTTTGCCGATAGAGGATCTCGCGCGGCAGATAGGGTTCCAGCGCCCGCTTCATCAGCCATTTGCCCTCGCCGTGGCGCAGCCGCATCGTCGCCGGCAGCGTGGCACAGAATTCGACGAGGCGGTGGTCCAGCAGAGGCTCGCGCGCCTCGAGCCCGACGGCCATGCTGGTGCGATCGACCTTGGTGAGGATATCGCCCGGCAGCCAATGCTTGATGTCGGCATATTGCGCGCGGTCGATCGCGTCGCGGGCGGGGGCATCGGCCATCGTCGCGACGTAGCGATCCTCGGCGCGATACCCTTGCAGGACGGTGCGCGCGCTCGGGCTGAAAAGTTGGGCGCGCAGTTCGGGCGTGGTGACGCCGACCGCGCGTGCATATGCTTCGCCGCCGCCCCTCGCGAGCGCGAGCAGCGTCGATTTCGCACGCAGCGGGCGTGGTGCCCAATCGGCCTTCGGGTACCAGCGGCCCAGGGTGCCGAACACGTCCTGCCGCAGAGCCTCGGGCAGCAATCCGCGAACGCGCTCTTCCGCAGCCTGGAACTTGTAGCGACGATAGCCGGCGAGCGCTTCGTCCGCGCCGTCGCCCGACAAGGCGACCGTAACGCTTTCGCGGGCCAGTGCGCAGACCTGATACGTCGCGAGCGCCGAGGCATCGGCGAACGGTTCGTCGAAACTGGCGACCAGCGTGTCGATCAGGCCGAAATCGCCCGACTGGACAACGCGTTCGCGGTGATCGGTCGCGAACCGCCGCGCGACGGTGGCGGCATAGCCGCGCTCGTCGTGCCCCGCCTCATCAAACCCGATCGTGCAGGTACGGACGGCCCGGGGGCTCGCCTCCGCCATCAGCGCGACGACCGCCGAGCTGTCGACGCCACCCGACAGAAAGGCACCCAGCGGCACATCCGCAATCATGCGCGAGCGTATGGCGGCGCGCATTCGGTCGACCAGTTCCTCGCCCAACGCCTTGGCCGACCCGGTCGCCCGGCTGGAGAAATCAAGGTCCCACCATTGGCGTGGCTGCGGGACGGGGCGGCCGCGCTCGATCAGGAGGAAATGGCCGGCGGCGAGCTTCTTCACGCCCGCGACAAGACACGCGTCGTCAGGAACATAGCCAAAGGCCAGATAATCCTCGACGGCGCGCAGGTCGGGCACGCGGCGGAGTTGAGGGTGCGCGAGCAGCCCCTTGAGCTCGGATGCGAAGGCAAGCGACCCGTCCGCCAGTTCGACATAATGGAGTGGCTTCACGCCCATCCGATCGCGCGCGAGAAACAGCGTGTGCGCCGCCGAGTCGTGGATCGCGAAAGCGAACATGCCGTTCAGCCGGTCGAGCATCGACGCCCCCCAGGCGCGCCAGGCGTGGAGCAGGACTTCGGTATCGCCCTCGGTCCGGAAGCGTGCGCCCTTCGCGGTCAATTCGGTGCGCAGCTCGGCAAAATTATAGACTTCGCCATTATAGGTGATCGTCAGATCGCCGTCGGACATCGGCTGCGGCGAGCCTTCGAGGTCGATGATCGACAGCCGGCGATGGCCCAGCCCGACGCCGGGTGCGGTCCAGATGCCGTCACCGTCGGGACCGCGATGCGCCTGTGCGGCGATCATCGCGAGGACGCGGTTGGGCTCGACCGGCTTGGGCGTGCCCGGATGGAAAATCCCGGCGATGCCGCACATCTAGCGCATTCCCGCGGCATGATCGGCGACGGTGTCGAGCGGGCCGAGCGCGCCGAGAAAGCGCCCGATCGGCTGCGGATCCGCGCCCTCCGTCGACAGATGGATCGCCACCGCGCGCTGCGGGCCGCCGAGCAGCCGCGTCTTCATCGTCTCGATCTTCACCAGCGTCTCGTCACTCGTCGTTACGTCGCCCACCCGGTACCACGTCGCGACGATCCGCTCCACGGGGCCGGGCGCGGTGATCCGCATCGTCGTTCCGTCGGCGATCGCGGGAAGATCGGCGACGCGGACCCAGCGGTCCTCTTGCCGGAGCACGCCCGTACCGAACGCGATCAGCTCCTTGCCTTCATGCTGGCTGGCGAAGACCGCGATGCTCATGTCGACGGTCGCGCCCGATGCATCGGCATAGCGACCGAACAGATAGTGATCGGCACCGGGGTAATAGGGAGTCCAGGGCGCCCGCGTGCTGACGGGGACGCGGTGCCAGCCGGGTATGTCGGGCAGCGTGATATGCGGAGGCAGCACTTGCGCGCGGCCCGATACGACCGCGCTCCAAGCGGGAAACAGTGCGACCGTCGCGAGCACCAGCGCGGTGGCAATACCGAGATCGGTGCGATGGCGCGGCGGCGTCTGGAGCTTGCCCGGATCGAAGGCGGGATCGTCGGGGCTGCGGTCAAACCAGCGCCAGCCGATCGCAAGTACGCCAGCCATCACCAGCCCGAAAAAGACCCAGCCATAGATGATGTGGTCAAGGCCGGTGGCCGCCTCGACCGAGGTCAGGTCCGCTGCCCAGATCGTGCCGAACGCGCGAAACCCGTTGGCGATGACCGGCACGACCACCGACACGGCGAGAAAGATCGCGCGGCGTCGGATCGAGACGAAGCACAGATTGGCAACGAGCACGCCGAACGCGACCATCGCGATGACGAACTTGGCGCCCGAGCAGGCTTCGGCGACCTCGAAATAATAGCGACCGGCGTGAATCAGCACGCCGTCGACCACCGCGGGCACGCCGACGAGGTGGAGCAACGGCATGACGATCGCGACCGTCACCGCCTGCAACGGCGGCTCCAGTCCTTCGCCGAACGGAACGAGAAACACGGCGTAGCAGAGCGGGAACAGGAGGCCACGCGTGACGCTGGGGCCGAAGATCGTCACGACCGTGCCCTGCAGCATCATCACGAGGCCCAACTGCCGCGCGAAACCGACCGAGGCGGCGTCACCCATCAGCCAGCCAAAGCCTCCGATCGCGACCAGGGCTAGCCCGGGCCACCATCCCGTCGGCGTGAGTTGGGCGAGCTCGGCCCGGCGCTGCCAGACGAGCCAAGCGATGACCGGGCCGATAAAGAGGCAATGGCCGAACGTCGTGCTGGTCCACCAGATGCGTGCGAGATCGGCCACGTCGCCGCGGAACGTAAGCAAGATCAGCGCCGCCGACAGCACGAACGCGAGGCCGTGGCGGCGCCAAGCGGTCACGGCGCGAGTCCGAGCAGCGCGTCGAGCGGAGCTAGCCGGGCATCCCAGCCATAACGACGAATGACGTGCGCGCGGGCGGCGTGGCCGATCAGCGCGGCGGCGTCGGGCGATTCGATCAGCGTGGCAATCCGGTCGGCAAAATCCTGTGCGGTATCGGCGACGCGGATCGTGTCGCCGTGATCGATCCCCTCGGCAGCAGCGACAGAGGCGACGACCGGCCGCGCCATCGCCATCGCTTCGAGCACCTTGTTCTGGATGCCGCGCGCGAGCTTTAGCGGTGCGACGCAGACCGCGGCAGATGCGAGCCAGCCCCGCACGTCGTCGACCGCGCCGGTAACGGTGACGTCGTCCCCCGCAAGCGCCAGAACCGCGGCGGTCGGTGCACGGCCGACGATCGCGAAATGCGCGGGGTGGCGTTGGTGGAGCAACGGCAGGATGCGGCGCACGAACCACGTCACCGCGTCGATGTTGGGCCGATAGTCCATCTGGCCGGTGAAGACGATCAGCGGGACATCGTCGCGCTCCCCCCCGGCGTTGGGGAACATGGTATCGCGGGGGGCGTACTGTAGCGCTGGGTCGAACCTGACCGAATCGATACCGTTTTCGAGCGCCAGCACCCGGCCCGCCGCGCCCCCTGCACGGAACAGCGCGGCCTCCATCTCGCTGACGAACAGACTCGCCGACGCGTGAGCCGCCACCTTGCGTTCGAACGCGCCGAGCAGCCGGGCTTCGCGGCGCATCATCCAGCGCATCGGGCCGTGCATATCCTCCGCGAAACCCGCGAACTTGGCGGAGTCGACGTCGACGAAATCCATGACGAACGGCGGCCCGCCGAACGGCAGATACTGCGCCATCTGGCCCGAGAAACAGTAGATTCCGGAGACTTCGGGCAGCACTTTGTCGACCGCTGCGCGCATTGCCGGACTGGCGAAGGCTGCCAGCGATACCGGTTTCCCGGTACCGAGCGCCTCGGCCGCGGCGCGCATCTGCGACTTCGTCCGCGGCACGACCGTGCAACTCGCGAGACGCTCGGTGAACACCGCCGGCGGATCGAGATCCGCCGCATCGTCGGCAAAGGCAATCAGATGCACGGGCGTACGTTGCGCCAGATACTGGAGAATGTGGAAGCTACGAATCTTATCGCCTCGATCGGGCGGAAAAGGCACCCGGTGCGCGAGAAAGAGCAGGCTCACCCCAAGCCTCGGGAGATCCAGGGTCCCGCCGCGGTTGCCGCCCAGAGCGGGAGCCGCTTCCACGTCCGGACCATCAGCGCATATTTGGGGTTGAGCGGGTTCACCTCGCGCGCCGGCCCGGCGCTGCGCTTAGCGTAGAGCCGTGGTTCGGGGACGAAGCCCCAGTTCTTCTTGAACGCCGCCGCACCCGTCCCCGTCTTCGATCGACCGAAGTCGAACCGCGTACATCCCTTTGCGCGCGCATGTGCCATCAGCGCGAAATACATCCGGTCATTGGCGCGCAGCCCGCGCGCGGCGCCGGTGCCGCCGCCCCAATAGGGATAGACGGTCCCGTTGAAATACAGGCTGAGGACGCTCGCGACGGCCCTACCCTCATGCCGGACGGTGAGAAGATCGGCATCCATCACGCTCGCAACGCTGCGAAACAGCTTGGACGGAAACACCGGCGTACCGAGGTTCCGGACCGACTCCGCATAGACCCGGTAATGTTCGGCGAGCAGCTTGCGGTCGTTGCCGGTGACGATCTCCAGGTCGAAGCCAAGCGCCCGCCGAACTTCGGCGCGCTGCTTGCGGGGGATCGCCAACAGCTCAGCATCATCGTCGACCGCCAGATCGCGGGCGAAACCCAGATAGCTGGTGTCGTCGCGAGCCCACCCATCGGGTGCCGGGCCGCCACGCAGTTCGACCGAGGGGCACCCGGTCAGCTGCGCAAGGTTCCACGCCGCCGCCGCGAGCGGTTCGATCGCCGTGCCCAAAATGCCGCCATCGACGCCGAATCCGGTCGATACCAGCGCACGCCCGAACAGCGGCGAGCGCATTTCGGTCAGCGGCAGCACGCCGACGATGGCACCACGGGCATCTTCGGACAGCAGATAGCGCGCGCGCTGGCCGCAGCCCTCCTGCACGGCACGGCTCCACGCAGGAAGATGAAACGGGGTGGCACCCTCCGTCGTTTCGACGAACGCGGCGATACGCGCGCATTCGGCCGGATCGCGAAGATCTACCTCGCGCACGCCGGCGGGCATGGGCGCAGTCACGCCAGCCGGGCCGCTTCGCGCGCCACGACGGCGTCGACACGGCCCCAGTCATGACGGGCGAGCAAGCCACGCAGCTTGCCGGCCATCGCGCCGAGGCGGGCGTAATGGCGGATCTTCGACCGCAGCGGCGCCTGGTCGACACGGGGTTGCGCTGCGTCGATCTCCCAAGGGTGGAAATAGAACATCGCCGGGCGATCGTCACGATTGACCTGACGCACCGCTAAATCGGTGATCGCCGCGGGAAGCAGGCGAAAGAAGCCGCCGCCGGTGGCAAGCTTGCGCGCGCCGAACTTGGCGACCGTCACGGGAACTTCGATCAACGCGCTGTCGGCGAGCGGCCTGAAGCCGTAGCGCGGGGCGTCGAGCCAGCCGTAATGATCGTGCTTCACCGGCGCGACGCTGGAGGAATAGGTGTATCCCGCCTCCGCCAATTCGATGTGCGCCCACGGCGTGCGCTGGTCGATCGAGAAGCTCGGCGCGCGGTAGCCAGTGACCTGCGTTCCGGCGGCATCCTCGATCGCGGTGCGCGCCCGTGCGAGGTCGGCGCGGAAAACGTCCGGCGTCATCGTGAAGACGCGTTGATGATCCCAGCCGTGGCTGGCGATCTCATGGCCTGCGTCGACAACGCGGCGGATCAGCGCGGGATACCGGTGCGCGACCCAGCCAAGCGTGAAGAACGTTGCCTTCGTCTCACTTTCGGCGAACAGCGCGAGGACGGCATCGGTATTCGTCTCGACCCGCGGCATCAGCGAGTCCCAGTCGGCCTTGTCGATCACCGTCTCGAATGCACCGACCTGAAACCAATCCTCGACGTCCACGGACATGCCATTGAGAACGGCCATGTCAGGCAGCATCATGCCAAGCCGCCACGCCCCGGATCGGCGCGTAGTCGGGCTTGTCGGTATCGCTTTCGACCCAGTCGACCAGCAGCGTCAGGACGCGCCGCAAGGCCTTGTCCTGCAACTCGACCCGCGCCTCGAGCGCCGCAATGCGGTCTTCGATCACCGGATCGGTGGACGGCGCCGCCGCAACCGGCGCCGCGTGCACGACCGGATCGGCCGGCGCCGCGGCCCCCTTCCCCGTATCCGTCGCAAGCGTCGGCAGATCGCCTTCGAGATCGCGCTGCACCGAGCGCACCACCGCCGCGTCGATGACCGTCAGATCCTCGATCGCGGCATGGAGCATCACGCGACCTGCCAGCAGATTGAGGCGGCGCGGCACGCCCGCCGATCCCGCGTAAAATGCGGCGAAGGCATCGTCGGCAAAGTCGGGATTGCCGTTCCAGCCGACGACCGACAGGCGATGCGCGAGATAGTCCGAAACCTCGCTCGCCTCCATCGGATCGAGATGATGGATCGCGATCACGCGCTGACGGAGCTGTTCGAGCCGCTCCGAACCGTGCAGCCGGTCGCGGAATTCGGGCTGGCCGAGCAGGACGATCTGCAACAGCGCATGCCCGCCCGCCTGGAAATTCGACAGCATCCGCAGTTCTTCGAGCGCGGAGACTGGCAAGGCCTGCGCCTCGTCGACGATCAGCAGCGTGCGCTTGCCGGTGCGCGCGACGGCGTGCAGCCCGCGCTCGATCGCGGTCAGCAGCTCGGCCTTGGTCAACCCCGCGGGATCGACCTTCAATTCGGTAGCGACGATCCGCAGCAGGTCGTCCGCCTCGATCGCGGTCGACACCAGCTTGATGGCGTTCAGCCGCTGATGATCGATCGTGTCCATCAGATGACCGACGAGCGTGGTCTTGCCCGCGCCGATATCGCCGGTGATGACGATAAAGCCCTCGCCCTGCGCCAGGCCATAGCCGAGATACGCCATCGCCTTGCGGTGGGTGGCGGTCTCGAACCAGAATTTGGGATCGGGGGTAAGCTGGAAGGGCCGACCCGTCAGTCCGTAATGTTCGTCGTACATCTGCTACTCGCCTTCAGAACTGGTACCGCGCACCGATCAGCGCCTGCGCCGACCAGACGCTGTCGAGGTCACCGACCTTGAAGCTGTAAAGCCCGGCCGACGCGGTCGTCCCGAGCCGTCCGAAATTGTGGTAATAGGTGCCGGAACCACCATAGGACCAAACGCTGGTGTCGCCGGTGATATCCTCGACGCCGCTGTCATAGTAGTTAACGAACAGATCGGCGTTGACGCCCGAAACCCTGGTCAGCGATCGCGTGTAGAAGAGCTGACCGAAATAGCTCTCGTCGTCGAGCCCGTCGACCGCGATCCCCGGCGCGTTTTGCGGCGCGAAGAGCTTGCGATTGACATAGCCTGCCCCCGCCCCCCAGGTCGAGCGACCACGGGTCGCGACGATCACGCCGTTGATCCCGCGCGCGCGGTAACTGGAGGTCGAGATCGACTGGAACACGTCGTTCAGACAGGCGCCGGGTTGCGCACCGCTGGTCCCGAACACGCAGCCGTTGAACTGCGGGTCGAGGCCCTGCTGCTGACCCGACACGAAGCTGGTGGGCAGGTTGGCGAGCCCCGTGCGAAGCTGACGACCGAAGGTCTGGATGCCGTCATAGACGACGACCGACATGCCGACCGATTGCGATGCCTGATAGGTTGCGGCCCCGGTCACGCTGAGCGAGCCATAGCGCTTGCCGACATGGCCCTCGACCGAGGTGCGACGGTTGGGACGCCAGATCACGCCGGCATCGTAATAGAGTCCGTCGGTGCGATAAGCGATGCGTCGTGGCGACGCCGCGTCGGTGACGAAGCGGCCGCGCCGGTCCACCACCGGCGCACCGGTCGCATCGACCAACGGATCCTTCTGGCTGGTCTCGATCGTCTCGTAGCCCACGCCCGCGGTCAGCGCGACATAGGGCGAGACCGGTTGCAGCACGTCGCCACGACCGAAATAGCCCTCATAGCGCTGCTTGAGCTGGCTCGCGGTCTCGCGGTCATATGCGCCGCTGAGCGTCATGCCGAACGGCGCGACGCTGCCGGGCGCGACCGATGCGCTGGCGGTGGCGGTGTGGCCGATCGAATCGTCGTAATAATCGAGCCGCCGCCCGCCGGCGCGCGGATCGGCGAAGGTCGGTGTCTCGACCTTGGTATAGCCGAGGCGGTAATTGGCGTTGAACGCCACCGGGCCGGCCGTCGTGGCGAGGCTGGGTCCGCCATAGACCGAATAAAGCTGTGCGACGTTGTCGACATTGCCGACCAGCAGTCCCGGCGCGGCCCCGCGGATATCCGAGCGCGTCCGTGTGGCAATGCCGCCGGCCTCCAGCGTCAGCGCGTTGCTCACCTTGGCATTGACGCGCGCGAGGCCCGAATGGATGTCGCTGTCGCCGATATCATCATCCCAGGCGAACCGCCGCTCGTAGCGATAGCTCAGCTGACCCGAGACGCGCGGCGTCGCGATCGCCGCGTCAACCCCTGCAGCGAGGCTGGTATAGGTCAGCACATCGCCACCGTCGAGGTCCGCGGACAGGATCTGGCTCGCCTCGACATAGGGCGAGATCGTGACGCGGCGCGTGGCCTGCGCGGCTGCAGGTACCGCGATCAGCGCAGCGAGTGTCACTGCACCGCCGGCCAATGCGAGGCTACGGATCGCGTGGCGTGTCATTGGGGGCTCCCCTGGCCGTAATAGCTGCCGAACCGCGCACCACCCTGGATGAACGACACCGCGTTCAACACGAGCTGGATGTGCTCGCATCCGTCGAGAAGATTCACCGCGGCGCGCAGTTCGCTTTCGGGCGTGCGATCGGCACGGACCACCAGCATCACCTGCCCGACACGCATCGCCAGCACCGACGCCGCCGACGCCGCGAGCGCGGGCGGCGAATCGATGACGATGATGCGGCGCGGATTGGCGGCAAGCAGCCGCGCGATCACCGCCTTGGTCCGTGCGCTGGCAAGCAGTTCGGTATCCATCGCGGTCTTGGTGCCGGCAGGCAGGATCGACAGATGCGGCACGTCGGTATGGATCACGAGATCCTCGACGTCGATCCGCACGTCGCCGAGCGCGTCGAGCAGACCGGGACTGTCGGTAAGACCGAGCTGGCGGACGATATCGGGCTTGGCGACATCGGCGTCGACGAGCAGGACTTCGGTGTCGCGTTCGGCCGCGATCGACAGCGCCAGATTGACCGCGCAGAACGTCTTGCCGTCCTCCGGCCGCGCCGAGCAGATCAGGATCATCCGCGCCTTGTCGGCGCTGTCGCTCTCGGCGATCCGTGCGCTGGCGATCAGCAGCTGCCGCTTGATCAGGCGGAATTCCTCGGCGAGCGGCCCAACCGGCGCGCCGGGGACGATCATGCCGTTGGCGGCAAGCATCCCGCGATCGATCCGCGCGGTATCGCCGCTATCCTCCGGCAGAAAGAACTCGTCGGGCAATTCATCGCCGACCGGTGCGCGCAGTTCTTCGGGGATCGCGAGGAACGTCGCGTCGGAATAGCTTGGTGCGAACGGCACGACCGGATCGGCGGTCGGAGCAGGCGGCGACGCGTCGACCACAGGCGTCTCGATCGATGCGTCGGGCACCGCGGCATGGCGCGCCCGCGCGTGCGCGCCGAAGTCGTACACCTTGGCGGCCCGTTCGAGCAGCGAGGGTTCGCGATCAGGTTTCGTCACGGTCATACCCCCTTAAGCCGCCAGCCCGCGCTGAAGGATCTCGACCCCCAGCAACAGGACATAGGCGGCGCCCAGCGCGGCAGTGCCGCCCAGGAACACCTTGAACTGGCGACGCCGCTGGTTCGACTGGACGCGCGTCACGACTTCGCCGATCGACCCGATCACCGGCATCCCCGCCGCCTTTTCAAGCCGCGCGCTGGTCGAGAACGTCGTTCGCAACTGCCCCATTGCGAACGCCGCACCGATCCCGCCGGCGAGTCCCGCGATCAATACACCCGACAATAGCAGCATTCGGTTCGGCGCGCTCGGTGTGCTCGGCATCGTCGGCGGATCGACCACGCTGAACTTCACATGATCGCTCTGCGATTGCGCCTGACCGACCAAGGCGGTTTGTTCGCGCTGGCGCAGCAGCGCGTCATACTGGTCCTTGAGCACCTGATAATCGCGATCGATCGAGCCCTGCTCCGCGGCGACTTCGGGGTCGCCGGTCAGCTTCGAGTTGAGCAGGTCGAGATCACCCTGCAACTGGCTGCGCCGCATCCGCAGCGACGCCACCGTCGCCTGGCGATCCGCCGCCATCGACTGGAGCGAGGCGTAAAGCGGGTTCTGCGCAGTGCCGCCGGCGCTGCCGCCCGACAGGGGTTCGCTGCGTGCCGCCGCAGTCGCCGCCGCGAGCTGGCTCTTGAGCGCCACCACGTCCGGGTGATTTTCGGTATATCCGCGCGACCGGGCGTCGGCGAGCTGACCCTGGATCGCCTGGAGACGCGCGCGCGCAGGGCCTGCCGCACCGGCGACGCCGCCCGCACCCGGCACGGTCGCAGGCGTTCCCGCCATCTGACCCTGCACCGCGGACAGGCTGGACTGCGCCGCCGCCAGATCGCCGTCGACCTGCGCCATCTGCGAGCGTGCCGCACCGATCCGGTCGCTGACCGATCCGGTGCCGGGCAACGCGCCGAGATAGCGGTTCTGGAAGTCGGCACGCTTGGCCTCGGCGTCCGCAAGCTGCTTCTGCCGCGCCGCCAGTTGCTGGTCGAGAAAAGTCAGGCTCTGGGTCGTTTTCGAACGATCGCCGGCCAGATTCTGTTCGACGAACAGGTCGATCAGCTTCTGCGTCACCTGGCGTGCGATCTTCGGGCTGGCGGCACGCGTCGTGATCTGAAAGACATTGTCCTGCTGCGACACGATCGTGATGTTCGGCATCAGGCCCGCCACGCGATCGGCGACGTCACGCTCGCTGGCCACGGTGTTCGCCAGATCGGTGCCGCGCACGACCTTTTCCAGATTGACCGCGGTGATCAGCGTGGTGCGGATCGTGTCGACGCTCATCGGAATGCTCTGTGGCACGCCGTCCATACCCGACGGCAGGATCGTCTGCATCTGCACGAACACGCGCGCGGTCGATTCGTAGCGGCTCGGAATCTGCGAGACGACCAGCCAGCCGAGGACGCATACGCCCCACGCAACGCCAAGCGCCAGCCAGCGCCGCGTCCAGATCGCGTGGAGTGCGATGCGCACCTCGTCGTAGATCCCGTTCATCTGGGTGTGCCTCAGAACATCGATTCGGGGATGATGATCACGTCGCCCGGCTCAAGCCGGACGTTGGCCGACGAATCGCCCTTCTTGAGCAGATTGCCGATCTGCAGCGCGAACTCGCTCTGCTTTCCGGTGGCGCGGTCGTAGCGGACGAGGCGCGCCTTGTTGCCCGCGGCATATTGATTGAGCCCACCGACCGCGATCATAGCATCCAGCAACGTCATGTTGGCGCGATACGGGATCGACGCGGGCTTCTCGGTCGCGCCGACGATGCGGACCTGCTGGCTGTAGGTGCCGCTGAAGTTCTCGACGATCACCGAAACGATCGGATCCTTGATATACGCCCCCAGCGCCTTCTTCATGTCGTCAGCGAGGATCGCCGGGGTTTTGCCGACCGCGGGCATGTCGTTGATGAGAGGCGTGGTGATCCGGCCATCGGGTCGGACCTGGACCTTCGCCGACAATTCGGGATTGCGCCAGACAAAGATGTTGAGCTGATCGAGCGGGCCGATCACATATTCCTCGCCTGGCAATTCCTGATTCGCGACATAGGCCGCGGGCGGCAATTCGGGGCGCCCACCCGTGCTGGCGCAGGCGCCAAGCGTGGTGGCGGTAAGGCCAAGGGTCAGCAGGGATTTCGAAATCGATCCGGAACGCATGGGCACTTTCTCCTGGCGCCACACCGCCCGTCGGTTGCCCGGCGGTCGGCTAAACTCAGCCTCGGCTATGCAAGGAACAGGTGAAGATAGCGTTAGGAGCGCCCCGTAACCATGCTCCCGACCGGTGATCGCCCCGAATTGGGACATCGCCCGGCAGGCTACCCCCGAGTAACGATCTCGATCGCCGGTGGATGCCCAAGAAACGCACTCGGGCTGGCGCTGGCGCCATATGCGCCAGCCATGAAGATCGCGATCAGGTCGCCGACTGCGACGGGGGGAAGCGCCACCTTGTCACCGAGCCGGTCGAGCGGCGTGCATAACGGGCCGACGACCGAGACGGTGTCCGTGGCGGCCTGCCCGATCCGCGCGGCGACCGCGATCGGATAGTTGCGGCGGACGACGGTGCCGAAATTGCCGCTGGCGGCGAGCTGGTGATTGAGCCCGCCGTCGACGACGACGTAGGTCTCGCCTTGGCTCTGCTTGATGTCGACGACGCGGGTGAGGTAGACGCCCGCTTCGGCGACGAGCCAGCGACCGAGTTCGATCGCGAACCGCGTGTCGCGCAGGATCGCCGGGCGCGACGCGAGCGCTTGGGCCAGCGCGTCGCCGACTCGTTCGACGTCGAGCGCTACGTCACCTGCGAAATAGGGCACGCCGAAGCCGCCGCCGAGATTGACCAGCGGCGGTGCCGCGCCGACCTCGTTCGCCAACCGCGCGGCGAGCGCGATCGTCGCGGCCTGCGTTTCGACGATCGCGCCGGGATCGAGCGCCTGGCTGCCCGCGTAGATGTGGAAGCCCCGCCAGTCCGCCCCGGCAGCGACGATCGCGGTCACCAGCGCAGCCGCCCGCACCGCATCGACGCCGAACGGCGATGCGCGACCGCCCATCCGCATTCCCGATCCGCGCAGTTCGATATCGGGGTTCACGCGCACCGCCATGCGCGGCGTCAGTCCGAGCCTATCGCCGATCGCGAACGCCCGTGCGGCCTCGCCTTCCGATTCGACGTTGAGCGTGGCGCCGGCGGTGATGGCGGCGCCGAGTTCGTCGTCGCGCTTGCCGGGACCAGCAAAGCTGATCGCCGCGGGCGGCTTGACGACCAGCGCCTTGGCGAGTTCGCCCGAGGAGGCGACGTCGAGCCCGTCGACGAGCGGCGCGATCGCGGTCAGCAGGTCGGCGTGCGGATTGGCCTTTATCGCATAATGAAGATCGATCGCCGGCATCGCCGCGCGGAACCGGGCGATTCGGGCGGCGACAATCGCCATGTCGTAGACGAACAGCGGCGTGTCGCCGGCCTGCGAGGCCCAGTCGTCCGCCGTCTCGCCGCCGATCCTGAAAGCACCACTTTGCAGCAGGAATTCGGGAGGGAGAGCGCCCATAGGTTTCATCGCCCTTGCTCCTCATTGCCCCGCGAAGATTGCCGCACCTGGGTCGCGATGGCAGACCTGTCCAGCTTCCCATTGGCATTGCGGGGCAATTCCTCCCGCCAAAGATAGTGGCCCGGCTGCATGAAGCTCGGCAGCGCGGTCCGCAGCCGCGCTCGCAACGCCGTCTCGCCGCTCGCATCCCCCGCCAGCACCACGACGATCGCCTGCCCCAGGCGCGCATCGGCGACGCCGACTGCCACCGCCTCGCGCGCCTCGTTTCCCGCCAGCACGGCCTCTTCGACCTCGAGCGGACTGATCCGGTTCCCCGCGCTCTTGATCATCTCGTCATCCCGACCGACGAAGCGCAACAGCCCGTCCTCTCCCTCGACGACGGTATCGCCCGACCACACCGCCATGCCGCCTCCGTCCGGCGCCGGCCGAAACCGCTGCGCCGTCCGCTCGGCGTCGCGCCAATAGCCTTGCGCGACCAGCGGCCCCGCATGCACCAGCTCGCCCGCCTCGCCCGGCGCGGCGCGCGTCCCGTCGGGTTTGACCACCGCGATGTCTGCAAACGGGATCGCCCGCCCCATCGCATCGGGCTTCGCATCGATCATCGCGGGGTCGAGATAGGTCGACCGGAACGCCTCGGTCAGCCCGTACATCGCGTACACGTCCGCCGCGGGAAAGCGGTCGCGCAGCCCGCGCACCAGCCGCGGCGTCAGCGCGCCGCCGGAGTTCGTCAATCGCGTCAGCCGCGCCGCAGTCTCCGCGGGCCACTCGGCTTCGAGTAGCTGCACCCAGAGCGGCGGTACACCGGCCAGCGTCGTCGCCGCGACGCGCTCGACCGCCTTCACGACGTCGCGGGCCACCAGATAATCGAGCGGCGCCACCGACCCGCCCGCGAGCCAGGTCGAGAATAGCTGGTTCTGGCCGTAATCGAATGACAGCGGCAGCCCGGCGAGCACCCGGTCTGCGGGGGCAAGCTTGAGGTAATGCGCGACCGAAACCGCGCCGAGCCACAGGTTCGCATGACTGAGCATCACCCCTTTCGGCCGTCCGGTGGACCCGGATGTGTAGAGGATCGCGGCAAGGCTCGCGGGATCGGCATCGGACGGCCCGATACTGCTTGGCCCGGGAACCAAGGGGCAATCCGCCTCGTCGACGATCGTGCAGCCGTCCGGAACGTCGCCCGCGTCCAGTGTCCCAGCGCGCGCGGCCTGCGTCACCAGCAACCGCGCACCGCTATCGTCGAGAATATGCGCGACCTGCGCGCGTCGGAGCAGCGAATTGATCGGCACATGCACCAGCCCGGCGCGCGCCACCGCGAGCGGCATCAGGCAGGCCGTGCGGGTCTTGGGCAACCACGTCGCGACCCGGTCGCCCGCTGCCAGCCCCCTGCCCGCCAGCCAGCCCGCCAGCGTGGCGACCCCGGCCTCGAGCCCGGCGAAGGTCATCGTCCCCGCCTTGTCGACCAGCGCCACCGCCTCGGCAGCACCGCGCAGCGCGACATGGTCGATAGGGTATGGCGTAGGGTCGAGCGCGATCATCTGCCCCTCATAGCGCCAAGCCGTTGCCGAATTCACCCCCACACGCTAGCGCACCCCCGGTTCGTAACGGTTCAGGCGATGCTCGTGATCTTCGAAGGCACTTCCCAGGTTGAAACGACGGTTCGCGCCGTCCTTGCCGACATCCTCGGTCTCAGCGCCGAGCGAGTCGCGGCGTTCACACCCGACACGCCGCTGTTCGGCGCGCTGCCCGAACTCGATTCGATGGCGGTGGCCAGCGTGCTGACCGAACTCGAGGATCGGCTCGGCATCCTGATCGAGGACGACGAGATCGACGGCGAGATGCTCGAGACGTTCGGCGCGCTGGTGACGTTTGCCGCGAGCAAGGCGCTGGTCTAGCCGGCGTCGGGGGTCTAGCCTCTGCCGGGATGACGGGTATCCGCTTCGATCACTATGACTGGGCGGGTGGGCGCGAGGCGATGCTGCGGTTCGGCCCCGACGCCGGCCCGATCGTCCTCGCCGCGCTGCCGCTGTTCGAGGAAGCGAACCGGACGCGACAGTTCGCCTGCACGATCCTGCGCGCGCTCGCCGGGCGCGGGATAGGCAGCGTCCTCCCCGATCTTCCCGGCACCGGCGAAAGTCTGGTTGCCACGGCCGACGCGACGCTCTCCGACCAACGCGCGGCGTATTTCGCGCTGGCACAGCAGCTTGGCGTTGATACCTATGCGGCTTCGATAAGAAGCGGCGCGCTGCTTGAGGGCGACGCGACGCTGGCCGGGCGCTGGCACCTGTCGCCACAGACGGGCGAAGACCTTGTTCGCGACCTCGAACGCATGCGAGCCGCGGCTGGCAAACCCGAAGGCGACTATGCCAGCAATAGACTGTCCCCCGAACAGCTCGCCGCGTTGCGAGAAGCCATGCCGCGGGGCGAGGGGCGATGCCGGATCATACGCCTCGACACGGACCCGCGGGCGGCGGATGCGACCTATCCCGGCGCGCCGCTCTGGCGCCGGGCCGAACCGGACAACAATATCGAACTCGCCGAGAAGCTTGCTGCCGACATCGCGCACTGGATCGCAGCATGAGGCGGTTCGTCGCGGTCGCGTGCGAGGGCGAGACGCTCGCCGCCACGCTGGACGAGGCGGACGGGACGACGGGGCTGCTCATCGTGTCCGGCGGCAACGAGATCCGCAGCGGCGCGCATCGCGGGATGGCGGATCTCGCCCAGCGGCTTGCCGCCACCGGCACGCCGGTCTTTCGCTACGACCGTCGCGGTGTCGGCGATTCGACGGGTGATAATCGCGGATTCCTCAGCGCCCGGCCCGACCTGGTCTCGGCTGCCACTGCATTCTGGAACGCAGCACCGCATGTCACGCGCATCGTCGGCTTCGGCAATTGCGATGCGGCCAGCACGCTTGCGCTGTTCGGGCGATCGGCGGAGATCGATCAGATCATTCTCGCCAATCCCTGGGTGATCGAGCCGGTCGACGACCTGCCCCCCGCCGCGGCGATCCGTGCGCGCTATGGCGAACGGTTGCGCGATCCTGCGACGTGGCGGCGGGCCGTCACAGGGCAGGTTAGCCTGGCAAAGCTTTTCAATGGCTTGAGACGGGTGGTTGCCGCGAAGTCTGAGATACTCGCGCCACTCGCTACCCAAGTACTCACCGCGTTGGACGACTGGCGGGACGATGTCGCGATCGTTCTTGCAAGCGGGGACGCGACCGCGGTCGCGTTTGCTGCAGCGTATCGCGGCGGGGCGAGCGTGACACGGCTGGACACGGCGTCCCACAGCTTTGCGGGCACAGAGAACGCGGCGGCACTCCACGCCGTCCTCGCTGCCGCCATTGCTTTGCGTCATCCTGACGAAGGTCAGGATTCAGAGCCATAAGCGCTATCGCCTGGAACCCTGGGTCCTGACTTTCGTCAGGATGACGGTGGAGGTCAGTGTTATTCCGCGGCTTCGGCCATTTCGGCAAATTCGGCGGCCGCGAGGAAGCGCTCGGCGTCCAGCGCGGCCATGCACCCCGTCCCCGCCGCCGTCACCGCTTGGCGGTACACCTTGTCCGCGACGTCGCCGCACGCGAACACGCCCTCGACGTTCGTACGCGTCGAGCCGGTCTCGACCGCGATATAGCCGTCCGAATCGAGTTCGAGGTGGCCGCGGAACAGCTCGGTCGCCGGGTGGTGGCCGATCGCGACGAACCCGCCATCGACCGCGAGGCGCGAGCGTTCGCCCGTCACCGTGTCCTCGAGTTCGAGCGCGACCAGCCCGGCATTGCCGCCGCCGTCGACGAATTCGCGGACTTCCTTGTTCCACAGCACCGTCACGCCCTTGTGCGCGAACAGCCGCTCCTGGAGGATCTTTTCCGCGCGGAGCGAATCGCGACGGTGGATTAGCGTCACGTCGGGCGAGTGGTTGGTGAGGTAGAGCGCTTCCTCGACCGCGGTGTTGCCGCCGCCGATGACCGCGACCTTCTTGCCGCGGTAGAAGAAGCCGTCGCAGGTCGCGCAGGCGCTGACGCCCTTGCCCTTCATCGGCTCCTCGCTGTCGATGCCGAGCCATTTGGCCTGCGCGCCCGTCGCGATCACCAGCGTGTCGCCCTCATACACGTCGCCGCTGTCGCCGATCAGGCGGAACGGGCGGCTGGTGAGATCGACCTGCACGATCGTGTCCCACATCATCCGCGTGCCGACATGCTCGGCCTGTGCCTGCATCTGCTCCATAAGCCATGGGCCCTGGATGACGTCCTTGAAGCCGGGGTAGTTCTCGACATCGGTCGTCGTGGTCAGCTGGCCGCCGGGCTGGATGCCCTGCACCACGATCGGCGCCATCCCGGCCCGCGCGCCATAGATCGCGGCGGAGAGGCCGGCCGGGCCCGAGCCGAGGATAAGCATGCGGGTCGTGTGCGTCGTCATCGTGATTCCTTGGAGATTCCAACCCCATCTAGGCGATCGGCATCGGGATTTGAACCGTCGGTAAATCTGTTGGCCTTGCATCGAAAGCTTTGCCGCTTCGTTCGGGTATAAAAGCGGAGATGACCATGAGCGACGACCGGACCGTAGAGATCGAGAACTACACGGCACCAGCAGGCGGCTGGGGATCGATGAAGTCGCTGGTGGAGATATCCGCCCGCGAGAAGGTCGGTCCCGAGGTGATCCGCGAACTCGCCCGCCAGAACAAGCCCGACGGCTTTGCGTGCGTCAGCTGCGCTTGGGGCAAGCCCGCGCATCCGCATGTCGCCGAGTTCTGTGAGAATGGCGCCAAGGCGACCGCCTGGGAGCTGACCTCGTTCCGCGTCACGCCCGCTTTCTTCGAACAGCATACCGTCAGCGAGCTGATCGGCTGGAAGGATTATGATCTCGAACAGGCCGGACGCCTCACGCACCCGCTGAAATATGATGCGGCGACGGACAAATATGCCGCGTGCAGCTGGGACGAGGCGTTTGCCGGGATCGGTGCCAAGCTGAAGACCTATGATCCGACCAAGGTCATCTTCTACGCCTCGGGCCGCGCCAGCCTCGAGACGTCGTACATGTATAGCCTGCTCGCCCGGATGTACGGCAGCCAGAACCTGCCCGACAGCTCGAACATGTGCCACGAGACGACGTCGGTCGGGCTGAAGTCGGCGATCGGCTCGGCGGTGGGGACGATCCACCTGTCGGACTATGAGAAGTGCGACGCGATCTTCTATTTCGGGCAGAACCCCGGCGTGAACAGCCCGCGGTTCCTGCATCCGCTGCGTGACTGCGCCAAGAGGGGCGTCGAGATCGTCGTGTTCAATCCGCTCAAGGAGCGCGGGCTCGAGAAATTCCAGGATCCGCAGAATCCGATCGAGATGGTGACGGGCAAGTCCACGCCGATCGCCTCGCAATATCACCAGCTGAAGACCGGCGGCGACGTCGGGGCGATCATGGGGATGTGCAAATACCTGATCGAAGCCGACGACAACGCTAAGCGGATCAACGGCCTACCCGTGCTTGACCACGCGTTTCTCGCCGAGCACACGACCGGGTTCGAGGCGTTCGCCGATGTCGCACGCGGCACCGATTGGGCGACGATCGAGCATGAGAGCGGGCTGGCGCGCACCGAGATCGAGGCGGCGGCGAAGGTCTATGCCAAGTCGAAGGCGGTGATTGCGGTCTACGGCATGGGGCTGACGCAGCATGTCGGCGGGATCGACAACGTCCATATGGTCGTCAACCTGATGCTGCTGCGCGGCAACATCGGCAAGCCCGGCGCGGGCATGGGCCCGGTCCGCGGGCATTCGAACGTACAGGGCCAGCGGACCGTCGGTATCACCGAAAAGCCCGAACTCGCCCCGCTCGACCTGCTGGCCGAGCAATATGGCTTCGAGCCGCCGCGCGAAAAGGGCTGGGACACGGTCGAGGCGTGCGAGGCGGTCCTGGACGGCACCGCGCAGGCGTTCGTCGGTCTCGGCGGCAATTTCGTGCGCGCGATCCCCGACCATGCGCGGATGGAGCCGAAATGGCGCGGGCTCGACCTGACCGTCCATATCGCGACCAAGCTCAACCGCTCGCACCTGCTGCCCGGCGAGACGTCGTACCTGCTCCCCTGCCTCGGCCGGATCGAGACCGACATGCAGGGCACCGGCCCGCAAAGCGTGTCGATCGAGGATTCGTTCAGCCAGATCTATGGCTCGAAGGGCAAGGCGACACCCGCTGCCGAAACGCTGCTGTCCGAGCCGGCGATCGTTGCCGGGATCGCCAAGGCGACGCTAGCGCCCAATCCGAAGCTCGATTGGGATGCGTGGGTGCGCGACTATGCGCGCGTTCGCGATGCGATCGAGGTGACGTATCCGGACCTGTTCAAGGACTTCAACGCGCAGATGTTCACGCCCGGCGGCTTCTGGAAGGGCGTGCCGGCGGCACATCGCGAGTGGAAGACCGAGAGTGGCAAGGCGGAGATCAACATCCCGCAGGCGTTGAACGTGACCGGGTTCGAAGAGGCGGAAGGCCGTTTCCGCTTGATGACGCTGCGGTCGAACGACCAGTTCAATACGACCGTCTATGGCTATCACGACCGGTTTCGCGGCGTGAAGGGCACGCGCGATATTGTGTTCATGAACCGCAGCGACATGATCCGGATGGGCATCACCGATGGTGACGACGTCGATCTGGTCGGCGACGCAGGCGGCAATTCGGATCGCCGCCTGAACAAGCTTCGCGTGGTCGAATATTCGATCCCCGAGGGGTGTCTTGGTGCCTATTACCCCGAGTGCAACCTGCTGATGCCGGTCGCGCATCACGCGCGCGAAAGCCATGTTCCGGCGGCAAAATCGGTGCCGGTGCGGATCGAGAAGACACGCTGAGCAACCGCCACATCCTCGGCGTCGTGCTTGCCGGCGGACAGTCGTCGCGCTTCGGGTCCGACAAGGCGCAGGCGGTGTTAGACGGGCGCGCGTTAGCCGAGCATGCGCGTGCCCTGCTGGCGCCGCACGTCGAGCGCGCGGTGATCGCCGGGCGCGACGGGACGATCCCCGACCTGCCGAGTCCGGAGCTCGGACCTTTGGGCGGCATTGCCGGCGCGCTCGACTATGCCGCCGGGCTGGGCTTCACCTCGGTGCTGACGATCGCGTGTGACATGCCCCGGCTGCCCGATGGATTGCTGGAAGCATTGGCACGCAGGGCGTCGGCCTATTGCCCCGATGCGCCGGTGCTCGGGCATTGGGAGACACGGTCGCTCGGGCACCTACTGAACCACATCGCGACCGTGCCGAGGCGCTCGGTGCGGGGGTGGGCGGAAGCGGTCGGTGCTATCCCTATCTCGGCGGGGGCACGCATCCCGAACGTCAACACGCCGCAGGACCTCGATACCCTATGACCATCGCGCGCGCGCAAGCGATCAAGATCCTACGGCCTGACTCGATCACCGCGGGCGAACGCGCGATCGCGGTCGAGGTCCCGGTCGCGATCGAGATCGACGGTCTCGGCTATGCGGTGATGATGATGACCCCGGCAGACCTCGCTGAATTCACCACCGGCTTCCTGCTGACCGAACGCCTAGCCGACAGCGCCGACGACGTCCGCGACATCGATATCTTCGAGGCGGAGGCGGGCTGGATCGTCCGCGTTGGGCTGTCCGATCGATGCAAGGGGCGGATCCACGACCGAGTCCGCCACCGGACCAGCGACACGAGCTGCGGCCTGTGCGGCATCTCCGGACTTGAACAACTCCGCAAACCGGTCCCCAGCACCCCGCCAAGGCCCGACGCGCCCGTCGAGGCGCTGTTCGCCGCCCTTAGCGGCCTGCGCGCGCACCAGCCGCTCAACAGCGCCACCGGGGCGATCCACGCCGCCGCCGCATGCGATCGAAACGGGCGGATCACCGCAGCCTTTGAAGATGTCGGCCGCCACAACGCGCTCGACAAGCTGGTCGGCGGGCTGGCGATCGCACGGCAGCCGGTCGACGGCTTCATTCTGGTGACGTCGCGGATCAGCTTCGAGATGGTCGACAAGGCGCTGATCGCGCGCGCGCCGATGCTGGTGGGAATCTCCGCGCCGACCAGCTTGGCGATCGATCACGCGCACGCGCACGGCCTGACGCTGCTCGCGCTCGCGCGGAGCGATGCGATCCTGGTCGTCAACGACCCATGGGCCGTCTTCAGCGACTGAAACTGTGTCTGAGAATGGTAGCGAAGGAGGGACTTGAACCCCCGACCCCAGGATTATGATTCCCGTGCTCTAACCAACTGAGCTACTTCGCCGTACCGTCCGTCAGGGAAGCGTTCTTCCCTGCGAGGCGCGGCCTATAGGAAGCGGATTCGAGGCGGTCAAGCAAACATGTCCCGAGAAATCGCTTCCCACGGTCCGCCGCGATACCACCACGCGCCAAGACCGGCGATTTCGACGTCCTTCGGGACGAAACCGCGCTGCAGATTGCCAAGCAGGAGCTTGGCCACTGGCGGGCTGACCTTGTTCTGGATCGTGACGTGCGGACGCCAGCCGCCGGCATCTTGCGGCGTAAGCATGCCGGTAAACGCGTCGGCCAGCCGCGCGCGGATGCCGACGAGGTCGGGGGACTCGATCCGGTAGGCGACCCCGCGCCCCAGCGACATCAGCCCGCCGATCCGTGCCTGCGGGGCACGGATGCCGCGCGTCTCCTGATTGAGGCGGTGCTTGAGCTCATCGAGCCCCGACGGCGGTAGATGGTGAAACAGCGTCAGATGCGCGTCGAGCTGGTTGCGCTCGGGCGGGAAATGCTCGCGGCGCATCGCGTCGAAGAACGCGGTATCCTGTCGACCAAACAAGGCCGTCACGATGATCGGCGCGGGTACGAAATCCGTCATGCTCAAATTTCGATCTGGCTGCCGAGCTCGACCACGCGGTTGGTCGGCAGTCGGAAGAACTCCATCGCGCTTTCAGCATTGCGCAGCATCCAGGCGAACAGCTTTTCGCGCCACAGCATCATGCCGGGCTTGTCCGACGCGAGCAGCGTCTGGCGCGAGAGGAAGAAGCTGGTGTCCATCATCTTGAAGTCCGCACCGCAGCTATGGACCTGGCGCAGCGCCGCGGGGACATCGGCATCCTCCATGAAGCCGTAGCGCAGCACGAGGCGGTGGAAGCCGCTGCCGAGCTCCTCGCGTACCGCACGGTCGTTGGCGGGCCAATAAGGCTGGCTGGCGATCTTTACCGTCAGCAGGATCACGCGCTCGTGCAGCACCTTGTTGTGCTTGAGGTTGTGGAGCAGCGCGTGTGGCACGCCGTCCGCGGTCGAGGTCATGAACACCGCGGTGCCCGGCACGCGCGATGCCGAGCTGGCAGCCGAGCCGATGAACACCTTTATCGGCATCGCCGCCTCGTGCATCCGGTCGATCATCAGCTGCCGCCCCTTCGACCAGGTGGTCAGAAAGGTGAAGATGATGAAGCCGACCAGCAGCGGGAACCAGCCCCCGGCCGGGACCTTGGTCAGGTTCGCCGCGAAATAGGCGCCGTCGACGGTGAAGAAGATCGCCAGCAGCGGGATCGCCGCGATCTTCGGCCAGTTCCACAGGCGGAACAGCACCACGCCGAGCAGGCACGTGTCGATGAGCATCGCGCCCGTCACCGCGATGCCATACGCGCTCGTCAGGTTCGACGAAGTGCGGAAGAACAGCACGAGGAGGATCACCATCACCATCAGCGCGCCGTTGACGAGCGGAATGTAAATCTGCCCCTCGGTCGAGGCGCTGGTATGCTCGATCCGAAGCCGCGGGATGAAGCCGAGCTGGATCGCCTGCTGGGTCACCGAGAACGCGCCCGAAATGACCGCCTGCGACGCGATCACCGCAGCCATCGTCGCGAGAATGACGAGCGGGAGCTGGAGGCTCTCGGGCGCAAGATTGTAGAACGGGCTGACCAGCGCGGCCTGACCGTCGCGGAACAGCAAGGCGCCCTGCCCCATATAGTTGAGGATCAATGCGGGGAGGACGAAGACCAGCCAGGACAACCCGATCGGTTTGCGACCGAAATGGCCCATATCCGCATACAGTGCCTCGGCCCCGGTGACCGCGAGCACGACCGAACCCAGCGCCAGGAAGGCGCGCTCGGGATCGATGAGGAAGAACTCGACGGCGTAATGCGGCGACAGCGCCCAGAGCACGCCCGGGGTCTGGACGATGCTGAGGATACCCAGCACCGCGATGACGCTGAAATACACGAGCATGATCGGCCCGAAGACGAGGCCGATCCGGGCGGTGCCGCTTTTCTGAACCCAGAACAGCGCGATCAGGATCACGATTACGATCGGCAGCACGAGACCGCCAAAGGCGGGCGCGGCGACGGCCAGGCCCTCGACCGCGGACAGCACCGAGACCGCGGGGGTGATCATGCTGTCACCGTAGAACAAAGCAGTCGCAAAGACGCCGAGCAGGATGATGCCCTTGCTCCAGCGCCGCGTCTTGGTCTTGCCCGAGACCAGCGCCAGCAGCGCGAGACTGCCGCCCTCGCCCTTGTTGTCGGCGCGCATGATGATGATGACGTATTTGACCGTCACGACGATCATCATCGACCAGAACATCAGGCTGATGACGCCCATGATGTGCGCCGCGTCGAGCGCGAGCTTGTGATGGCCGGCGAAGGTTTCACGAAAAGCATAGAGCGGGCTTGTGCCGATATCGCCGAAGACGATGCCGATCGCGCCGAAAGCGAGCTTCAGCATACCGTCCGAGTGATGATGCCCCGTCTCGGGATCGAGAGTGGCGGGTGGCACGGTCGAGGCCGCGGCGGTCTGATCGACGCTCACTGGACGGTGAATCGACCCGGAAGTGCAGCAATCATCATCGAATTTCCGATTTCACCCTGTGCCCCAAGCGCGCGCATTTAGCATGAGGGGCAAAGGGCGGCAACGGCGGGACGGTTAGCGTGGATTAACCGGGGCTGATCAGACGCGCGTGACGACTTCGCGGATGACGAAATGCGAGGCGAGACGCGTGACGCCGGGGAGTTGCGACAGCGTCTCGCGGTGGATGCGTTCGAACGTCTCGCCGTCGCGAATCTCGACATGCAGCATGTAATCCGCCTCCCCGCTCATCAGAAAGCATTGCACGACCTGCGGGCAGTCGACGATCTCGGCCTCGAACGCCGCCATCGTTTCCTTGCGCTGGTCGCGCAGCGTTACGTTGACGAGGACGATGCTTGGGTCGCCGCGCGCCGCGCGCGACAGGACGGCACGATAGCCGGTGATCGCGCCGCTTTCCCGCAGTTGCGCGACGCGGCGATGCGCGGCGCTTGCCGACAGGCCGACCGCGTCGCCGATCTCGGCGCTGGTGAGGTCCGAGTTGGCGGCGAGCAGGTCCAAAATCCTGCGTTCGATCGTGATGCTCAAGATATTCCCGAATTACCTACGCTGAGTGCAATCATCGTGCGGATCCGCTACTGCATCGCGACGAGTTTGCGAACCCTTCCCATCCAAGGCGCGCTAGTATCGCGCAAACGATAATGGAGTGGAATCAATGCGCGTCGGTGTCCCCAAGGAAATCAAGAACCACGAATATCGCGTCGGCCTGACCCCGCCGTCGGTCGCCGAACTCGTCGCCGCGGGTCACGAGGTCGTGGTCGAGACGCAAGCCGGATCCGGGATCGATTTCGAGGACCAGGACTATGTCGACGCGGGTGCGACGATCCTGCCGACCGCGGCCGCGGTGTTCGCCGGCGCCGACATGATCGTGAAGGTCAAGGAGCCGCAGCCGGGCGAGATCGCGATGCTCGAACCGCGCCATGTGCTGTTCACCTATCTCCATCTCGCAGCCGACAAGCCGCAGGCCGAGGGCCTGATGAAGTCCGGCGCGACCTGCATCGCGTACGAGACCGTCACCGACAATCGCCGCGGTCTGCCGTTGCTCAAGCCGATGTCCGAGGTCGCCGGCCGCATGTCGGTGCAGGTCGGCGCGCATTATCTCGAAAAGGAGCAGGGCGGACGCGGCGTGCTGCTCGGCGGCGTCCCCGGTGTCGCGCCGGCCAAGGTCGCGATTCTCGGTGGCGGCGTCTCGGGCGTCAATGCCGCGCAGATGGCGGTCGGCATGCGCGCCGATGTGACGATCTACGACATCTCGAACGATCGCCTGGCCGAGCTCGACATGTTCTTCTCGAGCCAGATCAAGACGGCGTACGCATCGAAGGCCGCGATCGCGGCGGCGGTGAAGAACGCACATCTGGTGATCGGCGCGGTGTTGGTCCCCGGGGCGGCCGCCCCCAAGCTCGTCACGCGCGAGATGCTCAAGACGATGAAGCGCGGTTCGGTGCTGGTCGACATCGCGATCGACCAGGGCGGGTGCTTCGAGACGAGCCATGCCACCACGCATGAAGACCCGGTGTTCGAGGTCGACGGGGTGATCCATTACTGCGTCGCCAACATGCCCGGCGCGGTCGCCCGGACCTCGGCGTTCGCGCTCAACAACGCGACGCTGCCGTTCGCGCTAAAGCTCGCCAATCTGGGGGCTGAGGCGGCGATGAAGGCCGATGCGCATCTTGCCAATGGGCTGAACGTCTACAAGGGCAAGATCGCGTACAAGGCGGTCGCGGATGATCTAGGTTTACCTTACGAAGCTTGGGTCGGCTGATAGGGAACGGATACGGAACATGGGTGTTGGACAGGGGAAAGGAATTTCCAATGTCCGACACCCCGAACCCGAAGTCCGAACCGTTCTCGAACGCCGAGAAGGACCCGGACGACTGGACCACCGGCGACGAGAAGATGACCGGTGCGCAGGCGAGCTACCTCAAGACGCTGTCCGAGGAAGCGCATGAGGAATTTGACGAGTCGCTGACCAAGGCGGACGCGTCGAAGAAGATCGACGAACTTCAGTCGAAGACCGGGCGCGGTCAGTAAAAGGGGGGCGCCTGTAGGCGCCCTGTTTCCACGGCCTCACGCAAAACCGTTATCCCTGCTTGCGCAGGGATAACGGTTTCTAAGGCCTATCCGGCGCGTCCTGCGCATCCAGCAGTCGGTCAAGCAACGTCAGTCGCGCCGCAATCTCGCCGCGATAGGAGATGTCGGCCGGTGTGAGCGTCAGCGCCCGGGCCCAATATGGCCGGGCCTTTGCGAACTCCCCCGCTCTCACATACGCCAAGCCGAGAAAGAACGGCGGCGCGGGGTGCTTCGGCGCCAACCGCATCGCCTGTTGAAACGCGAACAGCGCGGGCGGCGACACCTGGTTCGCATCATGCGCGGCGAGCGCATTGGCGAGACCAGTCCATAATACCACGTTCGTAGGCGCGATACGGATTCCGCCCAGCAACACCTGCACTGCGGCACGGCGATCGCCGATCCGGGTCATCGCATCCGCGGCCACGAGATACGCCGCCGCGCCGGTATACCGCTCCAGCATCTGATCGCGCAGCTCAAGCATCGCGCTATCGTCAGGCGCGGGCGCGAGCCCGGTCGTCACCGAATGCCCGGCAAGCCCCGGCTGACCCTGCAGCGCATAGCCCGCCGCGCCCAGCATCAGCGCCGACGCAACCATCGACCACAACAGTCGATCGACCTTCAACACCGCGAGCATTGCGAACACCCCCGCGCCGATCACGCCAAGCCAGACCCAGCCCATCAGCGTTTCCTCCGCCGGAAACTCGACCGCGCGATCCACCCGCCGACGCCGAGCAGCAGGATCGGGGCGAGCCATAGCGGCCAGGTCAATCCCGTCAGCGGCGGATCATAGGTCACGTAATCGCCGTAGCGTGCGACCAGCCAGTCGCGGATCGACGCGGGCTTCTCCCCCCGCTCGATCCGTTCGCGGACGAGCGCGCGCATGTCGGCGGCCATGTCGGCATCGCTGTCGGCGATCGACTGGCCTTGGCAGACCAGGCACCGCAACGTCTCCATGAGCGCGCGCGCGGAGGCTTCCTGGGCGGGGTCGGCGAGCTGGACGTTCGCGTAATGGGCGGGCGCGATGACGGGCTGCGCGGCGGCTGGCGCAACGCAGAGCAACAGCGCCGCGAGAACCTCCGCTCCCGCTCGCGACAGGGGAATGACGTGTGGGTTCTTCACCGCGCGTCCTTCACCGCTTGCACGATATCGGCGACATTCTCGGGCCGGATATCGCCGATGATCTGCTTCACGACGATGCCGCGACCGTCGATCACGAACGTCTCGGGCACGCCTGACGAGCCCAGCGCCAGCTGCACCCGGCTCGCCGTGTCGCTGCCGATCCGCTCGTACGGATCGCCGTTGCGGCGCAGGAAGCCCACGATCGCGGGCGTCGTGTCGCGGATCGCGATCGCGTCGATCGGGACGCCCATCGCCTTCAGCCGCATCAGCTGCGGGGCCTCGGCGATGCACGGAATGCACCAGCTGGCGAAGACGTTGAGCAACCGCGGCTTGCCCTGTCGGAACGATGCGCTGGTCAGGCCCGGCTTGCCCGGGACCATCGCCGGCAAGGCGAAATCGGGGAGCGGCTTGCCGACCATCGCCGAGCGAACGGTTTTCTCGGCGGGCCGGAACAGCCCGCTCGCCACCACTGCGAACAGCAAGGCGAAGATCGCCAGCGGCGCCCAAAGTGCGAAGCGCTTCATGCCGAATGCGTCCGTATCGCGGTACGCCGCTCGCGCCGGACGCGGCCGAGCAGCGACAGCGCGCCGCCCAGCGCGATCAGCACGCCGCCGAACCAGATGAGCGTCACGAACGGCTTCCACCAGAGCCGAAGCTGCCACCGCCCCTGCCCGTCCGGCTGGCCGAGGACGGTATAGAGCTGGCCGTCGAGCACGGTCAGGATCGCGGATTCGTTGGTGCTGGTCGGCGGGTTGGCGAAGAACCGGAGTTGCGGGCGGAGGATGCGCGCGCTGTCACCACGCGTGGCGGTCAGCCGCGCTTCGAGCGCGGACCAGTTCTCGCCGATCACGGGCGATATCCCGTCGAGCGTCACGGTGTACGGTCCAACGCGCGCGGGTTCGCCCGCACGCACAGCGACCAGAGTCTCCTTGGTGAACGCGCTGTCCGACGCCATCCCGGCGAGGCTGACCGCGATCCCGAGATGCGCGATGACCATGCCATAGGTGAAAAGCGGCGTGCGCCTGAGATTGCGTTTCCACAACGGCGCGACGCTGGCGACTGCCAGACCGGCGGCGAGCGACAGTCCTGCCCAGGGGAGCACACCCGGCCAGACGAACAGCAACGCGACTACCGCGACCAGCGTCGCGCCGATCGGCAGGATGACACGGCCGAGCACCGCCTTCGCGTCGTCACGCCGCCAGCGCAGCAACGGCCCGACCGCCATCACCGCGACCAGCAGCAGCGCGATCGGCCCTGCCGCCTTGTTGAAGAACGGCGGGCCGACCGAGAGCTGCACGCCGAAGCTCGCCGCGACGATCGGGTAGAGCGTGCCGATCAGGACGACGCCGAGGATCACCGACAACAGCAGGTTGTTCGCGACGAGACCGCCCTCGCGGCTGACCCGATCGAAGGTCGTGCCCGCGCGGACGGTACCGATCCGCGCGGCGAACAGCGCCAGCGCGCCGCCGATATAGATCGCGAGCAACGCCAGGATGAACGCACCGCGCTCGGGATCGACCGCGAACGCGTGGACACTCGTCAGGATACCCGAGCGGACCAGGAACGTGCCGATCATCGACATCGAGAACGCGACGACCGCGAGCATGATCGTCCAGGCGCGCAGGCCATCGCGGGTCGCGAGCACGGTCACCGAATGGAGCAAGGCGGTGGCGGCGAGCCACGGCATCAGCGAGGCGTTCTCTACCGGGTCCCAGAACCACCAGCCGCCCCAGCCTAGCTCGTAATAGGCCCAGTAGCTGCCCGCGGTGATGCCGAGCGTCAGGAAGATCCATGCGATCAGCACCCACGGCCGCATCGCCTTGGCGAACGCGGGTCCGACGTCGCGGGTGACCAGCGCGCCGACTGCGAACGAGAACGCGACCGAGAGGCCGACATACCCCGTGTAGAGCGTCGGCGGATGGAACGCCAAGCCGGGGTCCTGCAACAGCGGATTGAGCCCGAGGCCATCGGCTGCGGCAGGGTTCAACCGCGCGAACGGGTTCGAGGAGAAGAGCAGGAACGCATAGAATCCGAGCGCGATCGTCGCCTGCGCGCCGAGCGTCGCGGTGAGCGTGCGTTCGGGCAGCGTCCGTTCGAGAATCGCGACCGCACCGCCAGCGAGCCCGAGGATCGTCACCCAGAGCAGCATCGAGCCTTCGTGGTTCCCCCAGGCGCCGGCGAACTTGTAGAGCCACGGCTTGGCCGAATGGCTGTTCTCGACGACCAGTCTCACCGACATGTCGGAGTCGAGGAACAGCGCGATCAGCAGCGCCATCGCCAGCAGTGCGAGCAGCCCCTGGACGATCGCCACCGGCCGTACCGCCGCCGCGACGTCGTCACGACCGCGCGCGATACCGATCGTCGCCATGACCAGCTGCAACGCCGCCAGCGCGCCTGCGAACCACAGCGCGGCGAGACCTGCTTCGGCGATCATCGCTTGGCGTCCGGCTCGAGCGTCTTGGTTTCGTGCATCTTGCCGGCCATCTGCGGCGGCATGTATTTCTCGTCGTGCTTTGCGAGCAGATTCGACGCGACGAAGCTGCCGTCGGGCTGGAACTGGCCTTCGGCGACGATGCCCGATTTCTCGCGGAACAGGTCGGGGACGATGCCGGCGAAAACGACCGGCGTGCTCGCCTGCCCGTCGGTGACGACGAAATGCACGGTGATGCCGTCCGCGGCGCGCTCGACCGAACCGCCCTCGACCATCCCGCCGAGCCGTACCGCACGCCCGAGCGGCAAGCCGTCGCGGCGCACGTCGGAGGGCGCGTAGAAGAACGCGGCCTGATCCTTGAGGGCCGACAGCGCGAGCAGCCCTGCAACCACGACCGCGCCGAGCGCCAGCAGCGCCAGCGTGAGGCGTTGATGCTTGGCCTTCATTTCTCGGCCTTCCGCATCGCTAGGTAGCTGATGAGCGCGATGATGGCGCCGCCGCCCAGCGTCAGGACGTAGGCAGCAGTCACGAACGGCCAGGGGTTCATGATCGGGCCATCCGGCGCATGCGGGCTTCGGACTTGGCAATCGCCAGTATCGTGCGCATCCGCATCAAGACGATCCCGGCGAATATGAAGGTAAACCCGGCCAGCATGATAGGCAGCGGCCACAGGATCGAACCGGCGATCGTCGATTGCGTGAGGCCGATGCTCGGCCCCTGATGCAGCGTGTTCCACCACACCACCGAATAGCGGATGATCGGCAGCAGCACCGATCCGGCGATCCCGTACAGCGCCGGCACACGGCCATCGCCGCCCCGGTCGGCATCGGCCTTCGCGAGCGCCATATAGCCGAGATAGACGAACAGCAGCAGCAGCATCGAGGTCAGGCGGCCATCCCATTGCCACCACGTTCCCCAGGTCGGCCGTCCCCAGATCGAGCCGGTCGTCAGGCAGAGCGCGGCGAATACCGAACCGGGCAGCGCGATCGCGCGCGCGGCGACGCTGGCGAGCGGATGCCGCCAGACAAGAAACATGATGCTTGAAATCGCGATCCCGCTCCACCCGCCCATCCCGAGCCAGGCGGCGGGGACGTGGATGTAGAGGATGCGGACGGTCTCGCCCTGGAGGTAATCGGGCGGGGTCTGCGTGAGGCCCGCCCAGCAGCCAAGACCAATGAGCGCAACGCCGGCCCAAAAGAGCAACGGCGTCAACGGCTTGGCGATCTTCAGGAAGCGCGCGGGGTTTGCGAAGGCGTGTAGGGTAGCCACTGGATGTCACCACTATGGCAAGTCATCACGGACTTAAAGCCCCTCTCCCCATCGGGGAAAGGGAGGGGCCCGCCGCGATTGCGGTGGGAGGGTGAGGGGCTTCGGGCTCGGGTCGTTCGCCCCGACGGCCCCTCATCCGGCACTTCGTGCCACCTTCTCCCCGACGGGGAGAGGGATCAGCGGCCGATCAGGCGCTTGGCGATCGAGTCCGCCACATCCGACGCTGGCTGGCCGGTGCGGTCGCTTTCGTTCCAGACTTCGATCAGGCGCTCGGGAATGCGCGCGATCCGTGCCTTGACCTCGGCCTCGTCGCCGTGACCCAGATATTCGAGGCCGACGTTGATGATCCCGCCTGCGTTGATGACGTAATCGGGCGCATACAGGATACCGCGCGCATGCAGACGCGCGCCGTCTTCGCGGACGCTCAGCTGATTGTTCGCACCGCCTGCGACCACCTTCGTCTTCAGCGCGGCAATCGACATCTCGGTCAGGATCGCGCCGAGCGCGTTCGGGCTGAAGATATCCGCGTCTGTCGTCAGGATCGCCTCGGCGGCAACCGCGGTCGCGCCGAGCTCGGCGGCAAGCGTCTGCGCGCGCGCCTCGTCGACATCGGCCAGCGTCAGCACCGCGCCATCCTTGGCGAGCAGTCGCGCGAGCCCGCCGCCGACCGAGCCGACGCCCTGGATCGCGACGCGCACGCCCTTCATGTCGGTCGCCCCCAGACCACGCTGTGCCGCCGCCTTCACGCCGAGATAGATGCCGAGCGCGGTATACGGCCCGGGATCGCCGCCCGCCGCGCCGCTCGCGACCGGCAGGCCGGAGACGAAGCGCGTCTGCGTCGCGATCACCTTCATGCGCTCTTCGGACATGCCGACGTCTTCCGCCGTCACATAACGTCCCCCGAGCGAATCGACCGCGCGGCCGAACGCCTCGAGCTGTGCGGTGGTGATGACGTCGCCGGGTTTGGCGGCGAGGACGACGCCCTTGCCGCCGCCGAGTTCGAGCCCGGCCATCGCGTTCTTGAAGCTCATGCCGCGCGACAGGCGCAGCGCGTCGATCACCGCGCGACCGTTATCGGCGTAATGCCAGAAGCGCGTGCCACCCGCCGCCGGGCCTAGCTTGGTGGAATGCAGCGCGATGACCGCGCGCAGGCCCGATTCGGGATCGGTGAACGCGTGTACGCCCTCGTGGTCGTCGAAATCGGGAAGGTCCCAAACCGCTGTCATCGCCGGCTCCTGAGGAGAATAAAATTACCGGGGAGCGAAATATTATTTTCTTGGGGGTTTTACCAGCCCAAAGCGCCCGCAGCGCGGGAGCTTGTCGAAAATAACTAAATAATGGGGCGACCGACGGGACTTGAACCCGCAACATCCGGCATCACAAGCCGACGCTCTAACCAATTGAACTACGACCGCCGCGTAGGCGTCGCCCCTAGCGGGGGTCGGCGTCATCCGTCAACCGCGGACTTGCACAAATCTGTCAAAAACGTCCTTCGATCGCGAGCCGGTACCCGTTTGGCCCCGCCACGAACCCGGCCTGTTCGAGCTTCTGGACGGCGAGCGGATCGGACGGGCGCAGCGACAATTCGGCGCGGTAGGTGCCCGCGCCCTCGATCCGCAGCGCGATGCTTTCCGTCCCGGCCTGGCTCGCCAGCGGCAGCAGCAGCGCGGTGCCGTCGCAGCGCGCGGTGCCGCTGACCGATTGCGGCAACGCGATCCCGCCGACGTCGCCCGCCAGCGTCGCGCGAACGCGACCCTCGGCCGCGTCGCACTGTCCGTCGCGGAACCGGACCGACACGTCGTCGAGATCGAGCGCGGCGACAGGCACCGGTGCGAACAGCCGTCCGGTGGCGACCGTCGCGGTCATGTGGTCGACGCCGAAGCCGTGCCGGCTGACGCTCGCCGACCCGCGCAGCGGCTTTGCCGATACCGAATCCGGACCTGAAAAGACGATGGTCGCGCGGCCGACGAGCAGCGGCAGCGGCGAAAGCCGCGCGTGGAGGTCGCCCAGCGCGAGATCGCCGAACCGCGTCTCGGTGAGCGTGGCGCCCCAGATCGTGCCCGACACGCGCCGCGCGACGAGTCCCTCGTCCCCGATCCCGGTCCAGCCGAGCACCGCGCGCATCGGCAGGAAGACGATCAGCGCGATCAGCAGCATCATCCCGAACAGCGCGGCGGGGCCGGTGCGCAAACGAATCCGCCTCATGCCGCGCGCGCCTTCAGCGTGAGTGCGACGCCGACGGTCTTGTCGCCCTTGTCGGTCATCGCCACCGAATCAACGAGGATGCCGAGGCGTTCGAGCCGCGCCAGCCACGCGACGAGCGCGCCGGGACGCGCCGACTGGATACCGATGCGCACCCGGTCTGCCCCGTCCTGATCGAGCGTGGCGAGCGCGAAACCGGCCTGATCGGCCTCCGCCCGGACCGCGTCGGCGAGCGTGCCCGTCAGCGGGGTCGCGCGGTTCCGCTGGATATCGCGCAACGTCGCGACCTGCGCGCGAGTCTCGCCGAGCCGCGTGACGGCATTGGCATGACGCTCGCGCGCGCTCGACAGGCCGTCGCCGACCGGACGGATGATCAGCGCCCACAGCAATGTCAGCACCGCGAGCGCCGCCATGACGAGCAGCAACCGCCGCTCCCGCAGCGAGCGGCCCTCGAACCAGTTACGAAGTCCGGTCATCGTCCACCTCCCGGCCCTGGGCTGATCGTCAGTTCACCCGTCACGCGGCCCGCGACCGCCTGGAACACGCCCGCGCGGACATCGAAGCCGGCGGCTTCGAGCGCGCGCTTGAGATCGGTCGCCAGCGCCTCGCGCTCGACCGCGACCGACAGGCGGAGATCGCCGTTCGCCTGGAAATCGAGCGCGGTCACTTCGGTGCCGGGCGTCGCGCGGACCGCGGCGAAGACAGCGGCGGTCGTGGTGGTGAAGCCGAGCCCCGGCCCCCGGACGCGCGAGAGACGCTCGTCGAGCTGGCGGGCGGCATCGACCACCGTCTCGCCGCGCGGCAATCCCGTCACCGCGACCGTGTCCGCCTCGGCCTCCAGCGCATCGGCACCGAAGCTGAACTTGGCGATGCGGACGAGCGAGATCGCCAGCGTCACCGCCAGAATCGTCAGCGACAGCAGCGCCAGCCGCCGGATCAGTGCCCAGTCGATCGCGAACCGGCGTCGATGCGCAAACGGCCCTTGCCGCAGGTCGAGCGGCGGCGACGCGACGGCCGCGACGATCGCCGCTTCCAGCGTGTCCCGGTCGATCGTCGCTGGCGCGGTACCGCCCGTGACCAGCTCGGTCAGCCGGGCTTCGTCGGCGAACCCGCTGGCGGTGCCGCGCACCACGCCGCTGCCAGCGAGCTCGGCGCGCGCATACCCCTCTTCGGGCCGCGGGAGGAGCATCGGCGCGGGGATGACGGCGACCGGATCGACGCCCGCGTCGGCCAGCATCAGCAGCCAGTCGCGCATCGTGGCCACGCCGACCACGCCGATCGGCCGATCGCTCGCGCCTTCGTCCCCGACCGCGACATGGAGTTCCGCGAGCGGCGATGCGCTCGCCTCGCTGGCGAGGATCCGCGCGGCGGCGGTCGCCTGCGCCACCGATCGCGACGGCAATTCCGCCCAGTGCAGCGTCACCGCATCGGCAGGCGCCACGGCAATCGTCGCGTCGTCGGTCTCGGGGATGCCCTCCCCCTCCCCGACCACGCGCGCGTCGACGACGCGCATCCAGCGAAATCCGGTCTCGCCGGCGGGAAGGAATAACAGCGTGGTCATGATGGCTCGCCCCATTGCCGCGATACGAGCTGCGCGGGAAGCCGGTTCGCGTCGATAAGCGCGCGTTCCTGCATCTGCGTGCTACCCAGGGTCACGTCGATATCGAGCGTGAACCATTTTGACGTCACGGTCGCGACGGCACCGGGGGCGAGATTGGCCGCCCCCTGCAACGCCGCCGCCTTGGTAATCGCACCGACGTCCGCATAGCCTTGCGGCGGGCGACGGAGCAGCATCTGCTGCGCGCTGCCGACCTGGAGCGTGTCGGGATACAGCATCGCGAACAGCGGCGCCTGTTCGGGAAGCAAGGTGTTCACGTTGATCGGCGACGGCTCGGCGATCGGCAAGGTGCAGATCCAGGGCCTAAGCGTCGTGTAGATCGCAGGCGTCATGCCCGCGACCGGGCGCAGTTCGCTCGGATCGCTCATCAGCGTGCCGCCGGTGCGATAGGGCGTTTCGCGCGCCAGATACGCGCCGTCCTCCGCCCCCATCGCCTGCTGGTCCTGATCGCTGTCGATCCAGTCCGCGGTGCCCGACGCGATCTGTTCGGCGACCTGGACGGGGACGTCGAGCAACCGCATCAGCCGGACGAACTGCGGCCGGATCTCGGGATTGGTGATGTACGTGCCAGGTGCACCCTGCACCTGTTTGACGAGACCGTTGAGATTGAAGCAGTTGCCGCCGTCGCGCACGCGTGCGGTCGCGAAGCCGCCGGGGACGGGCAGGCCGAACGGCGTGTTGCTCCAATTGCCGGCGAGCGTGACTCGCTTGGGGCTCTGCCCGAGCAGGGTGGAGACGCGGGTCAGCGCCATCGTCTCGGCGGCAAACGCATAGGCGCGTGCCTGTTCGCCGGTCGCGGCATTCCCCGCGAGCCGGGTCGACAGCCTCAGCTTTTCAAGCGCGGCGCCCGCCATCACCGCGATGATCGCGACGAGCATCAGCACGGTGAGCAGCGCCGCACCGCGTTCCTGCCCGCGCGGGATGCCGCCGCGATCAGGTGCGCGCACCGGGCGTCTCCTGCGAGGGGGTGCCGGCAGGCGGCGTGCCGGCCGGATCGGTATTCTCGGTCCGCGCCGGGACATAACCGGTGCCGACGAGGAACATCTGGCGGAACTGCGTGCCGTCGTCGCGGACGATGCGGAGCTCCATCGCGTCGGGCAAGGGCGTTCCGTTCGCGCCGTCCCAGCGATCGCTCCAGGCGCCCGCGATACGGTAGCGGAGCGCGATCTGGCGCACTCGCGTGAGGAGCGCGGCGGGCGGGAGGCCCTGCGCGCCGTCGACCATCGGGTAGGCGATCCGCTGGAGATTGCCGCCGTCGATGCGGTAGGCGATCTTCTGCAGGCTGGGCCGCGGCGCGCCGTCGATGTTGCTCCAGCCCGCGCGGACGAGGCGGAGCATCGGCGTGACGCCCGATCCGCTCTCCCCGACGAACGCGGGGACGCGAGTCCCGGCCTCGTCGCGGGAGGCGCGGTTGGCGGCCTGGGCGAGATCGGCGGACAGGATCGACATCGTCCGGGTGAGCGCGCCGATATCGTCAAGCTTCGCGCCGGTGCTGCTCTGCGCACTGACGCTGAACGACAGGATCGCGACGCCCGCCGCGGCGATCATGCCGAAGATCATGAGCGAGACCATGACCTCGATCAGCGTGAAACCCGCCTCGTTGCGCGGTCGCATCACGTCGCGGTCCGGGGAGCGGGGCGAACCATCGTCAGGCGGCCGAGCTGCGTGCCCGACCGATCCGCGACCGTCACGTCGATCCGCAGCACGCGCGATCCGCCGAGCGCGCTCACCTGCCGGGTCCAGCTCCAGGGCTGGCCGCCGTTGATCTCGACGCCGGTGACTCGCCCGGCGGTCGGGGGCTGCGCGTCGGTCACCGCGTCGATCGCGACGTTGCGCGCGACCATCTGCGCGACCAGCGTCTCGTCGAGGATCGACGCGCCGCGGATCGTCGTGCTTTCGAGACGGACGAGCGCCATCGCGGCCAGGCTGAACACCGCCAGCGCGACCATGATCTCGATGAGGGTAAAGCCCCTCTCGCCCGGATGGCCGTCAGCCGGCATCGGCGCGCACGCTGCCGTCGGCGTCGATATGCACGGTCGCCGCGACGCCGCCGCGATCGAGCCGGATTTCCGCGGGGCGATCGACGAGCCCGGTCGGATCGAACGTCACGCGCATCCGGCCGCTGCTGTCGCCGATGCTGGCGCGCGTACCCTCGTTCCAGCGTTCGACGCGCATCGGTTTCTCGGCGATCGGCGTCCAGCCGCCGGACAGACGCCGGTCGAAGCCATAGCCGCCGCCGCTGACCCAGACGCTGACCGGGCGCGCCTCGACGATCGCGGAATCATGCGCGGCGCGGGTGCGCAACGCGAACCGCGTCGCCTCGTCGAGGACGCGGCCGCGGGGGTCCGGCATGACGAGCATCGCCACGGCCGAGGCGAGGCCGATGACGGTGACCACGACCATCAGTTCGACGAGCGTGAAGCCCGTCTCCCGATTACTGCCAGCTGCCGATATCGGCATCGATCCCCTCGCCGCCTTCCTTGCCGTCCGCCCCGAAGGTCCAGACGTCGGCCTCGCCGTGCGTGCCCGGCGACGCATAGAGATACGGGCGACCCCAGGGGTCGTTCGGCAGCTTCTTCAGATACCCGCCACGCTGATAGCGCGAGGGATCGGTGAGACCTGCGGGCGCGGTGACGAGTGCGTTCAGCCCCTGCGACGTGTTGGGGAAGGTCATGTTCTGGAGCTTGTAGAGTTCCAGCCCGCCCTCGATCTGCGCGATGTCGGCCTTCGCCTTCTGGATCCGCGCGGTGTCGCCCGAGGGCAGCACGTTGAGCGCGACGATGGTCGCGAGCAGGCCGATGATTACGATCACCACCATCAGCTCGACGAGCGTGAAACCCGCTTCACGACGGCGTTTGTTGACTTCTTGACGCATACGAAACCTCATTGGCCTGCCAGCGTGTTGAGCTGGAGGATCGGGAGCAGGATGGATAGCACGATCGTCGCGACGATACCGCCCATCACGACGATGATCAGCGGTTCGAGCAGCGACAGCGCGGTGGCGGTGAAGCGGTCAAATTCGCGTTCGAGATAGTCGGCGGCGCGCTCGAGCATCTCGTCGAGGCGACCCGCCGCTTCGCCGCTCGCCGCGAGATAGGTCAGCAGCGGCGGGAAGACGCCGGCGCGGCGCATGGCGGCGGACAGGCTGCCGCCGCCGCGGATCGCGTCGACGATCTGGTCCGACGCGAGCCGGAGGCGGCGATTGTGGATCGTGCTCGCGGTGAGGTTGAGCCCGTCGAGCAGCGGCAGGCGGCTGGCGACCATCGTCCCCAGCGTGCGTGCCATCCGCGCCGCGTGGAGATCGCGCAGCAGCCGCCCGAGCAGCGGGATACGGAGCAGCCAGCCGTCGAAGGCGAGCCGGATCGTCGGGTCCTTGAGCGCCTGCCACCCGCCCAGCGCGGCGAGCCCAACGACCAGCAGCATCACCCACCAATAGCCGACCAGAAACGCCGAGAACGCCATCACCATCCGCGTCAGCAGCGGGAGCTGCTGGCCGACCGTGTCGAACTGCTCGACGACCTGCGGGACGACGAACATCATCAGCGCGGTGACGACGCCCAGCGCGACCAGCGCGAGGATCGCGGGATAGGCGAGCGCGGTGATCAGCTTGCCACGGATCTCGGCCTGGCGTTCGAGCAACGCTGCGAGCCGGTCGAGGATCGTCGGAAGCGAGCCCGAGCTCTCGCCCGCCGACACCATCGCGCGGTAGAGCGGCGGGAAGCTTTTCGGTTCGCGCGCCATCGCATCGGCGAGACGCCGGCCCTCGACGACGCCGGCATGGACGTGCTGGACGATCGCGCGGACGCTGTCCTGCTCGGTCTGGCGCGTGATCGTACGGAGCGATTCCTCGAGCGGCGAGACGCGGTTGAGCGTGGCGAGCTGGCGCGTGAACAGCGTGAGGTTCTTGCCCGACATTTTCGGCGTGCCGAGCTGGAGCCCGAACAGCGGGCGGCCCTTCGTCGCCTGTGGCGGGGCGCCGGGGGTGATCTTGACGACGTACAGTTTCCGCGCGTTGAGCGTCGCGCGCGCGACGTCGATATCAGCCGCGGCGACATGGCCGCGGCGTTCAGCGCCCTTCGTATCGATCGCAAGATAGTCGAAGTCCGCCATCATCCTCCCCGGCACGGGGAGGGGGACCGCCGCGTAGCGGTGGTGGAGGGAGCGTGCCGCAAACGCTTCGAGCGTAGTGGCCGTGGGCGAAAGGTTGTGGCGGTCTGCGGCTGGCGTTGCGCACGGGGTGAGCCCCCTCCACCAGCTGCGCTGGTCCCCCTCCCCGTTCCGGGGAGGATTTGCCTGGCGCTATGCACTGGCTGTTTCCTTGACGACCTCGGTGGTGTCGCGACGCGAGACGCGGACGGCTTCTTCGGCCGTGGTCTGCCCCGACAGGACGAGATCGCGCGCGGATTGGGCGAGGTTGGGCGACTTCGCAAAGGCGTGCGCGACGATCTCGGATTCGTGGCCGTCGGTGTTGATCAGCCGGCGGATCGTGTCGTCGATGCGGACTGCCTCGAACACGCCGATGCGGCCCTTGTAGCCGGTCTGGTTGCAGTCCTCGCAGCCTTGCGCGACGTAGACCACCGCGTCAGGGGCGATCCCGAGCAGCGGCGCGACCGTGTCCGATGCGGGCACGGCCTTGCGACAGGTCGGGCAGAGCCGGCGGACGAGGCGCTGCGCGATCACCGCGCGCAGCGTGGAGGCGAGCAGGAAGCTCTCGACCTTCATGTCGCGCATGCGGGTGATCGCGCCGATCGCGTCGTTGGTATGGACCGTCGACAGCACGAGATGGCCGGTGAGCGACGCCTGCACCGCGATCTCGGCGGTTTCTCGGTCGCGGATTTCGCCGACCATGACGACGTCGGGGTCCTGGCGCAGGATCGCGCGCAGGCCCGCCGCGAACGTCAGCCCGACCTTCGGGTTCACCTGAGTCTGGCCGACGCCGTCGACGGCGTACTCGACCGGATCCTCGACGGTGAGGATGTTGCGGCTGCCGTCGTTGAGCAGGCGGAGCGCGGCGTAGAGCGAGGTCGTCTTGCCCGAGCCGGTCGGGCCGGTGACGAGGATGATGCCGTTGGGTTCGCTCAGCGCCTCGTTGAGGAGCGCGAACAAAGCGGGCGGCAGGCCGAGCGCTTCGAGGTCGATCCCGGCGTTTTCCTTGTCGAGGATACGCAGCACCACGCGCTCGCCCGCGCGGCTTGGCAGCGTTGAGACGCGGACGTCGAGCAGCTTGCCGCCCAGCGTTAGCCCCATGCGACCGTCCTGCGGCACGCGGCGCTCGGCGATGTCGAGCCGCGCCATGACCTTGATGCGGCTGACCACCACGGGCGCGACGTTGGGGGGCATGCGCAGCGTCTCGCGCAGCACGCCGTCGATACGCATGCGGACGACGAGGCCGCTTTCGTAGGGCTCGATATGGATGTCCGACACGCCGTTGCGCGCGGCGTCGGCGATGATGCCGTTGATGAGGCGGATCGCGGGCGCGTCGTCGGCGGTGTCGAGCAGATCCTCCGCGGTCGGCATGTCGCCCGCGAGCAGATCGAGCTCGTCGCCCATGCCGACCGCGGCTAGCGCATTGGCCTGGCCGTCCATCGCGTAGACGTTCGACAGGAGGCGGTCGAAGGCGACCTGTTCGACGAAGCCGACGTCGAACGGGCGGCCGAGATAGCGGCGGAGCTCGAGCAGGACCTTGGGGTCGGCGCCCGCGCGCATCGCGATCGTCAGGTGCGAGTCGGTCTCGGTGTGGTCGACGACGACGCCGAACTTGCGGGCGAAGGCGTAGGGGATGGTGATTTGGGGAAGGTCCGCATCACCCCCCTCCCGCATGCGGGAGGGGTTGGGGGTGGGCTCGCGCTCACCGTCGAGGACGTCGTTCGGGGAAAGCGCGTGCCCACCCCCGGCCCCTCCCGCTTGCGGGAGGGGGGAAGAAGGTTCGGGAGGGAAGCCTTCGCGGATGATCATTTCTTCGGCCGCACGACCATCGTAGAGGTGCGCACCGCCACCGCGATCCGGGGGTCCTCAATGTTGCCGGGGATCGGCGCGGACGGGATGGGCGGTGCAGCCCCCATGTAATCGCGAACGAGCTGGTCGATCGACGGCTCCGCTCCCGGCTCCTGCAGGCCCTGTTGCAGCCGGACATAGCCGTAGCGCTGCTCGGTCAGCTTGCGGCTGTCTTCCGCGGTGCGCAGGATCGTCGGGCGGATGAAAATCATCAAATTGGTCTTCGACCGCTGCTTGGCCTTCGACGTGAACAGATGGCCGAGCACGGGAATGTCGCCGAGCAGTGGAATCTTCTCGATCGTGCGGCGCTCATTGTCGTCGAGCAGGCCGCTGATGACCGCGATCTGGCCGTCGTCGACGGTGCGGACGGTCTCGACCTCGCGCTTGTTAAGGATCAGGTCGCTATTGTCGCTAGACACCGGCCCCGCGATCGAGCTGACTTCGAGGCGGAGGTTGAGCTTCACCGTGCCCGACGAGTTCACCTGAGGCCGCACAGTCAGCTCGATGCCGACATTCTGGCGCTGCGTGGTGCGGAACGCGTTGTCGAAATTGGTGCTGAGCGCCTGCCCCGTGGTGATCGGGATCTCCTGCCCGACGAGGCTGTGCGCCTCCTGATTGTCGAGCGTGACGAGGTGCGGGACCTGGAGCAGGTTCGAGGTCGTGTCGCTCTTCACCGCGTTGATGATCGCGCCGAAGAATGTGCTGCCGATCTTGCCGCCGAACCCACCGAACCCGCCGGTTGCGGCGAGGATCGACGAGATCGCCGACTGCGCGAGTGAGTCCGCGGCCGCGTTGGGTGTGTTCGTTTCCGTGCGCGTGCCATCGGGCGCGACGACCGTCGTGCCGTTGCCCGTGATCGAGCGCGCGCCGATCGCGCCAGCGATCTGCAGGATGTTAGGCGCGGAGTTCGAGAAGGTCGACGCGCCGAACGCGCCGCCGCTGGGATCGCCGACGATGAACTGCGCACCGAGCGTGCGCGCCGTCGTGTCGGACACTTCGGCGACGATCGCCTCGACCAGCACCTGTTCGCGACGCGTATCGAGCTGGCGGACGACCTCGTTCAGCTGGCGCTGGATTTCGGCGGGCGCGGCGATGACGATCGCGTTGGCCCCGGCGAAGCGCGTGACGACCGCGGCGGTCTTGCCCCCGGCCGCGGTGATCGCGGGCTGGCCCGAGCCACCCGACCCGCCCGAGCTCGGGATCGACTGGTTGACCTGTGGCTGCGAGATGTTCGACTGGCCGCCGGATGCCCCATTGGTGCTGCTCGATCCGAAATTCGAGCGCGACAAGGCGGTCTGGACGGGCTGTGTCGGGGTCTGGCCGACGAGTTCCTGCAGGACCGGCAGCAATTGCTCGGCGTCGGCATTCTCGAGGAACACGACCTTGATCTCGGTGCCGTTGCGCGCCTTCTGGTCGAGATCGGCGGCGACCTGTGCGAGGCGGGCGACGGTGGTCGGGTCGCCGCGGAGTGCGACCGCGTTCGATCCCTCGACCGCGACAACCGAGGCGCTCGGGCCGGTCGCGGAGGCACCGCCCTGCCCGCCACCGGTTCCCGTGCCGATCAGCCCCTGAAGCGCGGTCGCGATTTCCTTGGCGCTCGCATTCTTCAGCGCGACGACGCGGGTCGACGAGGTGTCGGTATCGATCCGGCGAAGGACCTCGCGGATGCGGCGGATATTGTCGGCGAAATCAACGACGACCAGACTGTTGCCGCCGCGGTTCGCGCTGACCGAGCCTTGCGCGCTGACGAGCGGACGGACGGTCTCGACCGCGGACTGCGCGTCGATTGCGCGGAGGCGGACGATCTCGGTGACGTAGCTGTTGCGCGCGGCGCCTGCGACGCCGATCCGGCTGGGCTGCGACGCAGCGTTGTCGAGCGGCTGGACGCGGAAAGCCCCGCCCGAGGTCGGCACCGCGACGAGGCCGTTGGCGCGCAGCGTCGAGAGGAACACCTCGAAATATTCGGAGCGCGACAGCGGACGATCGGTGACTACGGTCACCTTGCCGGCGACGCGGTTGTCGATGATGAACGTGCGGCCGGTAACCTTCGCGGCGTCGGCGATAAACGCGCGGATATCGGCGTCGCGAACGTTGAGCGTGGTCTGTGCGTGGACGCTGGCGGCGAGCGCCAGCGCGACGACGGGACCGAGGATAAGCTTTTTCATGGGGCCGTTTTCATTGGGGGGGCGCGATCGTGATGGCGAGCGGGAGGGTATCCTGGCCGCGTTCGACGGTGATGGGGACGTTGCCGCCGCCCGCGAAATCCTTGGCGATCCGGTCGAGATCGCCCGGCCCTGAGACGGGGCGACCGCCGATCGAGGTGACGACGTCGCCGTCCTTGAGCCCCGCCGCGCGGAAGGCGGCGCCCGATCCTTGCGCGCGGACGGTCAGCCCGCTGATGCGGCCGCCATCGATCCGCGGGATAAACCCGATCTCGGTGCGTAGTTGCGCGACCGGGATGCCGATCGCGGGCGATGCCGCCCCCGCTGGTGCCGCGCCGGGCACGACCGGCGTGACGGCGCCCGACTGGTCGAGGAACAGGTCCTCGTCCGCGCCGCCGCGATCGATCGTGACGTGATCGAACGCGACGGCCTTGAGGCGGACGCCGGGCTGGATCTCATCGCCGATCGCGACGCTCTGCTGGACGCCGTCGGGACCGGCGATAATCGCGGAACTGCGACCCATCGCCTCGTCCATGCGCGTGCCGAACAGCGTGAGTTGCAGCGACGTGACGGTCGCGGGAGCGCCCACGGCCCCTGCAAGACGGAAGAACGGATCGAAGCCGCGCAGGATATCGGCGGGTGCACCGACGACCATCGGCGCGGCCGGTCGCCAGTCGCCGAGCGGCGTGATCGGCGTGACGATGGTCCAGGCCAGCCGCGCGCACTGCACCGCAAGCCCGGCCAGCAGCGCGAGCTCCACGACACTATAGACATTCACGACCGGCATACGCCGCAAGATACGGCGCGCCCGCGCGTCCAGCTTCAATCGCATCCGCGACCCACCCCAATTTCCCGCATTTCGTCGCGTAGGCATGCCATGTTACAATTCCGCGTCAATGGCTTGTGCACAGATACCGCGTTCGGCGGGGTGGCGCTTTGTCTTCGGGATTGGCAGAAAGCGCGAATGTCCGATGTTCTTCCGTCCAGTGGCTCCGGCCTGCCGCCCGAACCGGTCATCGCGCGCCTGACCGTCCCCGGCGTGCAGCGCGTGCCGAGCGCGAAGCTCGATCTGTTCGTGCGGCGAGACTTCCTGCCGCCGGATCAGTGCGCGGCGTTGATCGAGCGGATCGATGCGGTGCGACGGCCCTCGACGATCTCCGATTCGAACGGAGATGCGAGCTATCGGACGAGCGAGACGGGCGACCTGGCCGCGAGCGACGCGGTGGTCATGGACGTCGAACGCCGGATCCTCGCGCTGACCGGGCTCGACCCGGCGCATGGCGAGCCGTTGCAGGGGCAGCGCTACGCGGTCGGGCAGGAATTCAAGGGGCATACCGATTATTTCGAGCCGAACGGCGTCGACTATCAGCGCTATTGCGGGGTCGCCGGCAACCGGACGTGGACCGTCATGGTCTATCTCAACCAGCCTGAGGCGGGCGGTGCGACGCGCTTCAAGGCGATCGACAAGATTGTCCAGCCCGAGACGGGTAAGCTGCTCGCGTGGAACAACCGACGCGCGGATGGGAGCTTGAATGCGGCAACGCTGCATCATGGGATGAAGGTGCGCGCGGGGGTCAAATACGTGATCACCAAATGGTTTCGGGAGAAAGCGTGGGGGTGAACGGCGGCTTGGCGAGCCTCACAAACGGGTATCACCCCGGCAAAAGCCGGGGCCCATTTTGGGGGAAGCCGATAACGAAGCGTATCGCTCCATTACGCCCACCGTCCCAGCTAGGCCCCGGCTTTCGCCGCGGTGGTTCTGTACTTCGCCGACACAATAAACTGCGTCCGCCCCGCCCTCAAAACTGCACGCTTGCGCCCAGCGTGAACAGGCGGCCCAGCTTGTAGCGGTTGATATCGACTTCGGCGCCGTTCGAGAATGTCTGGTATTCGCGATACCCCGTCCCCGTCAGGTTGCGCGCCTCGAACTTCACCTCGATCTGCTTGCCCGCCACCGCGATGCCCTGGCGTGCGACGACGTCGAAGCGGATGCCGGGTTTCTCGATCAGGTCGGGCAGGCGAACACCGCCGCCGCCGCCGACCGGGCCACGATTCGTCACGCGGTCGCTGGCGTAGTTGAACAGCAGCGTCAGCTGCGACAGGCTCGACTTGTCCTCGATGCCGAGCTGCAAATTGACGAGGTGGTCGGACTGGCCGGTCAGCGCGGCGCCATCCTGGAACAGCACGTTGGCAGGACGCAGGCTGGCGGTGCTGCCATTGCTCTGGATCGGGCTGGCAATCAGCTCGTTACCGACCTTAAGCTCGGAGTGCGTGTAGGTATAGTTGGCGATCGCGACGAGACGGCGCGTCGCGAAGAAATCACCCCCAAAGCCGTCCAGCGGGATGTATTTCTGCAGCTCGACCTCGCCGCCGTACAGGTTCGCGCGCGGCGCGTTGGCGAAGCCGGTCTGGAGCGTGTCGCTGCCCGCCGGGAAAAACGCGACCGCTTCGATCGGGTTGTCGATACGCTTGTAGAAACCCGCCAGGTTGAACTTCTGGTCGCGCGCGAAATACCATTCGTAGCGCAGCTCGCCGTTATACAATTGCGAGTCGGTCAGGAACGGGTTGCCGAAGAACAGGCGATCGCTCTCGAAATCCTGATACAGCTGTGGCGCGAGCTCGCGGAACTGTGGTCTGGCCAGCGTCTTCGACATGTGTCCGCGCAGCTGCATGTCCGACGCGAAGTTCCACGTCACCGTCACGGCAGGCAGCCAGTAGGCGCGCGACAAATTGGTTTGCGCGAACGACACGCCTGCACCGCCGCCCGGCAGCACCGTCTCCAACGCATCCTCATAGCGGATGCCCACATTGGCGCGCAGACCGTCGAGAATCTCGCCCTCGACCTGCGCATACGCCCCATGGACGCGCAGCGAAGCGTCGTAGGTCGGCGCGCAATTCGGCGCGACGCAGGTGTTGGCGAGGCCGATGCCATAGGTCTGGAGGTTGAAGTCCGACAGCAGATAGTCGGGACGCTCCTGCGCGACGGCATCGTTCAGCGCGACGTTGCCCGCGGTCTGGTAGCGGAAGGTGTAGCGGCTCGATGTGCGATCGGTGTCGCTATACGCATAGCCGACCGACAGCGCGAACGGGCGGTCGAACGGTACGTTCCAGGTGAGGTTCGCCTGACCCGACCACAGCGTCTCGTCGAGTTCGCTGAACGCCACAGCCGCGCTCTGCAAGCCGCTGAGGTTGTTGGTGTAGTCGCCGACGGTCGCGTTGTACTGATAGGTGAACTGACGTTCGTAGGGCGAGTTGCGCTCGGTCTTGGCGTAGCTGCCGCGGGTGTCGAGCGCGAAGTCGCCGAACTTGAATTCGCCGACGAGCTGCGTGTCGATGAGCTGGCGTTCGAACCAGCTGGTGTTCTGGACGATGAACGGCTGGATGCCCGCAACATCGCCGATGTTCGAAGTGGATCCGGTGCTAAGACGACCCTGCTTTAGCGTGTCGTGGATGTACAGATTGGTCCAGCGGATCTTGTTCTCGCCGAACTCCGCGCCGAAGCCGAGCAGGCCGTTGATGATCGACCGGTTGTCGGTGAGGACGGTGCGGAAGTCGCGCGTCAGGATGCCGCCGACGTCGTCGGTCGACTGCTGGAGCGCATCGCGCGTCCGCCAAGTGTTGCTGATCCCCGCCGCGGCGATGACGCCGACGCGAGTGCTGCCGATATCGGCGGAGGTGCCGAAGCTCGCCTCGCCCGACAGGTTGGCCGGGATCTGGTTGTTCTGCTGCAGCAGGGTCGTCTTGGCGTTCGACAGCGCGGTGATCTGCGCGCCGGTCAGCGACGTCCCATTGGCGCCCGCCGACTTGATGAAGCCGGGCACCTTGCGCTCGCCGCTGTCGAAGCCCGTCCAGTCGTGCTTGCCGCCGTCATAGACATAGCCGAGCTCGCTGGTCGTGACGGTGTCCGCGCCGACCGATCCGCCGAACTGGAAGAACGTCTTGTCGGGAACCGCCTTAGTCGTCAGGTTGATGACGCCGCCGCCAAATTCGCCCGAATAATTGACCGAATAGCTCTTCTGCACGACCGCCGAGGCAATCACGTTGGTCGGGAAGATGTCGAGCGGGACGACGCGGCGCAGCGGCTCGGGGCTCGGCAAGGGCGAACCGTTGAGCAGCGACGACGAATAGCGATCGCCCAGACCGCGGACATAGACGAGCCCGTTGCCGACCACCGACAGCCCGGTGACGCGCTGGAGCGCGCCGGCGATGTCGCCTTCGCCGGTCCGCGCGATATCGGCCGAGGACAGGACGTTGACGACTTCGGCGGTGGCGCGGACCGCGTTGGGCACGTTGCGGCCGACGACGACGATATCCTCACCGGTGCCACTGCCGCCAGGCGTGGAGATCTCGACCTGCTCCTGCTGTTGCTCGCCCTGGACGGCAGGGTCGGTGCGCTGCTCGACCGGCGTACCGGCCTGAGGCGAGACGACGCTGCCTGCGGGCGCGGTTTGCGCGAACGACTGCGCCGGGACGAGCGTCGTCGTCGCGAGCAGGACGGAGACGAGAACGGATGACTTCATGGCTGCCCCGGCAACAAGAGGAATTCGGTAGGTGTGAGGCTGCGCGGCGGGCCCCCGCCCCCCGCACAGCCTCAGGCTTGGCGTCGGTGTCAGTTGGTCGGCAGCGCGGTGCAGGCGCTGCTCGTCGTACCGAAGCTCGCGCGGTTCGAGTTGCAGGTCCAACCGCGATACCATGTGTCGGTCGAGCCGTTGACCGCACCGACATAGCTTGTGTTGACCAGGAACGCGCTGCCCGACGGGTTGAGGCTGGTCGCGTTGAACGCAGTGGTCGTGCTCGACACGCCGGCGGGCAGGAACGTGCCGGTTACGGCCGAGCCGACTGCGGCGCTCTCGGTATTGTTGCTGCCGGCGCGGAAGATCGCCTGCTGCTCGTCGGTGGTCACGGTGATGCCGTTGACGGTGGTGGTCGCATAGGGCGTCAGGCAGCTGAAGACGACCGAGTTGAACACCGGCGGGCCCTTGTCCTGCAACGTCGTCAGCTCGGCCGGACGGATGGTCGTTTTGCCCCCTGCATCGGCGCCGGCGATGATGTTCAGGCAGGCGCTGTTCGGGTTGCTGACGATGCCGTTGACGAAGGTTGCGTCCGCACCGCCACGCAGACGGATCGCCGCGTTGGTCGCGGTCGACGTCTCGATGAAGGTGAAGTTGGCAAGCGTGTAAGCCTGGCGTGGCAGCGCGTCTTCCGAACCGTTCGAGTCGATTTCGGTCGAGTAGTTGTCGGTCTGCGTGTTGTTCGGCTTCTGGATCGCTAGCACGAACTGGACGAAGCCCTGCCAGCCGACATCGGTATCCAGGCCGTCATCGTCCGAGCCGGTCAGCGCCAGATAGCGCAGGTTGCTGCGACCGCCGAAGATTTCAATACCGTCGTCCGAGCTGTTGTGGACCTGGATGTGATCGAGCGTCGTGCCCGAGCCGGTGCCGCCGAGCGTCAGACCCTGAAGCTCGTTGTTCGGGCTGATAACGGTGCCCGAATAGCGGATCTGAACGTAACGGACGCTGCCGCTGCTGTCGGTCGGCGTCGCGCCGCCGTACAGCGCGGTGCTGGTGCCTTCGACGACGTTCTCGCACGCCACGTTACCGCCGGGCACGGTGTTGTTGCAGTTCGAGATCGGCGCGCGGCCGGCGAGGATGATGCCGCCCCACAGACCCTGCGACTCGTCGGTGACGCCGCCGGTCAGGTTCGCCTGCGCGGTGAAGATGATCGGCTGGGTCTCGGTACCCTCGGCGATCAGCTTCGAACCGCGGTTGACGACCATATAGTCGTTATCGGCGTTGGTCGTGTTCGCGTATACCAGCGAGCCCGCTGCGATCGTCAGCGTCGTAGCGATCCCGCCCGGCTGCGTGCCCGCGCCGCCGATGTCGACACCGACATCGACGCGGCCGTTGATTTCGTAGGCGACGCCCGCGACCTTCGGCAGGCTCAGCGCAGAGGTGATCAGCGTCGGCAGGCGGCACGAGCGGTAATTGCCGATGATGCCGACATCGGTGGTGCCGGTCGGGCACGACGTCGCGGGCGTCCCAGCCGTCGGGGTTGGCGTCGGCGTGGGCGTCGGGCTTGGCGTCGGCGTACCCGGTACGACGATCACGCCTTCACCCGGCGAGGCGACGCTGTCCGCGCCATCGCAGGCCGAGAGGGCCATGCAGGCGGTGCCGGCGAGCAGAACAAGACTCGTGCGCTTGAAGATAGTCATTCGAGAGACTCCCGGTCGGATCGTTGATCTGATGGATCGACTCAGGCTCCCCCCTGCCGACCTCGATTAGGCGACTATGCGGGATGCGTGACGTTACGATGCGATTTGGATGACGCCGACGTGACTGTGATATGACGAAATGGTGACACCGCTTTCAGGCGTCGGTTGAAACCGGGAGTTTCGAACAGATCTCTTCCGATCCGGCGCGCGATGATTTACAGGCGCTGGCAGAGTCACCCGCGGCGCATTCCTGCGACCGCGCGGCCAGACCATCATTACAGGATATTTCGACAATAATGGCCTCTTTCAAGGACCCCAGTTTCCAGGACCGCACGAGCAGCGCAGCCGCCGCCAAGCAGAAGGCGCTCGAAGCGCTGCGTGCAAAGCCGCCGATCGACGAGGCCGTCGTCGCCGAGCGCCTCGCCGCGCGTGAAGCCAAGGAACTGGCCGAGCGTGAGAAGCGTGCCGCCAAGCGTGCCGCCGAGGATGCCGCCAAGGCTGCCAAGAAGGCCGAGGCCGAAGCGGCGGCTGCGAAGAAGCGCGAGGCCGAAGCCAAGGTCGAGCTGACCGACGCCGAGAAGAAGGCGATTCGCGACGCAAAATACGCGGCCCGCAAGAACAAGAAGAAGTAAACGCGCGCGTGGGCCTGCTGCGGCGGGCCCACCTCTCCGGCTCAGTGCAAGATCGCATCGCGCGATCGACCGTGCATGCGGCAATGTACGCACTCCCGGCCCCCGGCGCAAAAGCCCTCGCGCCGGATGCACATATCCCTCCTACATTTTCGAAAGCGCCCGACCGGCGACCGCATCGAGCTTGGCGACCAGCGCGGGATCGCGCGCGCCGCGCGCGGTAAGTATCGCGCTATCCAGGCAGTCGTCGATCGGCGACGCGAGCCGCGTCAATGGCAGGGTGCGCAACAGCGTCATGACCATCGCACGCGCCTTGGCCGCATTGGCGTCCAGCTGCGCGAGGACCTGCGCAACGTCGACCCCGTCCTCGTCTTCACGCCAGCAGTCATAATCCGTGACCATGCCGACCAGCGCGTAGGGAAGCTCTGCCTCGCGCGCGAGTTTCGCCTCGGGCATCGCGGTCATGCCGATCACGTCGCAGCCCCATTGGCGGTAGAGCCGGCTTTCCGCCCGCGTCGAGAATTGCGGGCCTTCCATCGCGAGGTAGGTGCCGCGCTCGTCGACTTGCGCCCCTGCGTCGCGCGCGGCGTCGGCGGCGTAGCGCGACAGGCGCCGACAGACGGGATCCGCCATCGAGACATGCGCGACCAAGCCGGTGCCGAAGAAGCTCGACGGCCGCCCCTTGGTGCGATCGATGAACTGGTCGACGACGGTGAAGCTGCCGGGCGGGCGGGTCTCGGCCAGCGAGCCGACCGACGACACCGCCAGAACGTCGGTCACGCCGAGGCGCTTGAGTGCATCGATGTTCGCGCGGGCGTTCAGATCCGACGGCGCGATCCTGTGCCCGCGTCCATGCCGCGGCAGGAATGCCACGCCGACATGCCCGACGCGGCCGGTATAGATGGCATCCGATGGCGTGCCCCAAGGCGTTTCCACCGTCTGCCAGCGTCCGTCCTCGATCCCGTCGACCGCGTACAGTCCCGAGCCGCCGATGATCCCGATCGTCCAGCCGGTCATTCGGCGAGCGCCCGTGGCCGCGCGTAGACGAAGTAGATCACCAGCCCGAGCAGGTTCCACACACCGAAATAAAGCTGTGTCTTCGAGGGCAGACTGAAGAACAAATACAGGCAGCCGAGGATGCCGATCGTACCCACCAACGTCGCCGCCGGCGCGCGGAAGGTGCGGATCGCGTCGGGTGCACGGCGGCGCATCACCAGCATGCAGGCGCATACCGCGACGAACGCGGCGAGCGTGCCGGCATTGGCCAGTGCGGCGATCTCGGCGAGCGGCAACAGCCCTGCGATCACCGCGACGATCGCCGCGGTGATCCAGGTGATGCGGACGGGTGCGCCGCGCTTTGAGACCTTGGCCAGGCTCAGGGGAAGCAGCCCGTCGCGGGCCATCGTGAAGAAGATCCGGCTCTGGCCGAACAGGAAGGCTAGCAGCACGGTCGGCAACGCAACCACCGCCGACGCGCCGAGGAAGGTCGCGAATCCCGGACGGCCGATCTCGCGGAGGATCAGCGCGAGCGGCTCGGCGCTGCCCGCGAACCGCGTGTACGACAGCGCACCGACGGCGGCAACCGCGACGAGGATGTAGATCGCGATGCACGCCACCATCGATCCGACGATGCCGATGGCGAGGTCGCGGCCGGGATTCTTGGTCTCCTCCGCTGCGGTGGAGATCGCGTCGAAGCCGTAGAAGGCGAAGAAGATGATCGCCGCCGCCGCCATCACGCCGCGCTCGGCACCGTCGGGCTGCACGGCCTTGGGGAAGCCATAGGGCATGAACGGATGGAGGTTGGCGCTGTTGAAATAGTGCAGCGCGATGAACACGAAGACCGTCAGCGCGATCATCTTCACGCCCACCAGCACCGCGTTCAGCGTCGCACTCTCGCGCGTGCCGAACGACAGCACGCCCGCGACGACCGCGATGATGAAAATCGCGGGGACGTTCAGTATGCCGCCAAGCTCGGGGCTAAGCGTCAGTGCCTCGGGAAAGCCGAACGCGCCGCGCAGCAATGGCGCGGCATAGCCCGACCAGCCGACCGCGACGGTCGACACGACGAGCGAATATTCGAGGATCAGCGACCAGCCGATCACCCAAGCGATCAGCTCGCCGAGCACGACATAGCTGTACGTGTACGCGCTGCCCGACGCCGGGATCATCGTCGCCATCTCGGCATAGGCAAGCGCGGCGCAGGCGCAGATCCCGCCGGCGATGACGAAGGACAAGATGACCGCGGGTCCGGCTAGCCCTGCCCCGACGCCGATCAGCGTCAGGATGCCGGTGCCGACAATCCCGCCGACGCCCATCGCGACCAGGTGCGGCCACGACAAGGTCCGCGCGAGCTGGTGCTCGGGCGGCTGCTCGGTGACGATTTTTCGGCGAAACAGACTGGCCACGTATATCCCCTCTTCTCGGCGGGGGAGTGGCACAGGACGGGATGGGCAGGCAAGGCGGGCGGTCGTTCGGCGCTGCCCCGTCTCGACCCGACGCTTGTACTCCCGCGTAGGCGGGAGCCCAGTCTGTGTCCCCGCCTTCGCGGGGACACATGCTAATTAACGGTGAGGTTCAGACCGTGAAGCTCTCGCCGCACCCGCACGCGCCCTTGGCGTTGGGGTTCTGGAACACGAATCCCGCGGTAAAGTCGTCCTCGACCCAGTCCATCGTCGAGCCGATCAGATACAGGATCGACCCGCCATCGACGAACAGCGTGCCGCCGGGCGTGTCGATCCGCTCGTCGAACGGCTTGGCTTCGGTGACGTAATCGACCGAATAGGCAAGCCCCGAACACCCACGCTTGGGCGTCGACAGCTTCACCCCGATGGCATCCCCGGGCGCGCGCGCCATCAGGTCGGCGATCCGCGCATGCGCCGTCCCCGTCAGGTTCAGCGCCGCCGGCCGTGCTCGCAATGTCGTCGCCATTCTTATTCCTTCCTCGATCAAAGTAGCACTTTGATCGATGCCTACAGCATGCCCAGTTCGAGCTTAGCCTCGTCCGACATCTTCTGCGGATCCCAGGGCGGATCCCAGACCAGGTTTACTTCGGCGAACCCGACTCCCGGCACCGACCCGACGCGCATCTCGACTTCCGCCGGCATCGATTCCGCGACCGGGCAGTTCGGCGTCGTCAGAGTCATCGCGACCACCGCATGCCCGTCCTCGGTCACCTCGACGCCGTAGATCAGACCCAGGTCATAGATGTTCACCGGGATCTCGGGATCGTAGATCTCCTTCAGCGCATCGATGATCGCATCATACACCGCGCCGCCCGGCTCACCAGGCGAGTCGACCTGCGGCTTCTGCGCCAGGAACCCGGCAAGATAGTCGCGCTTGCGCTCCGCATCGCCGTCGGTGTCGAGCACGACACGCGCCTTGGGCGGCGACTGCACCGCCTCGACTTCCTCGATCTCGAACCGATCGCTCATCCAAATATCCTCGTTACTCGCGCGATACCGCGCACCAGCGCATCCACGTCGGCAGGACCATTATACACGCCGAAGCTCGCCCGCGCCGTCGCCTCGACACCCAGCGCCTCCATCAGCGGTTGTGCGCAGTGATGGCCCGCCCGGATCGCGACGCGCTCTTCGTCCAATATGGTGCCGATGTCGTGCGGATGAACCCCCTCGATCGTGAACGAGACGATCCCCGCGGACTCCGCCGGGCCGTACAGCCGCACCGAATTGATCCCCGACAGCGCCTCGCGCGTCGCGGTCACCAGCGCAATCTCGTGCGCGTGGATCGCGCCAAGCCCGATGCTCTCGACGTAATCGATCGCCGCGTGAAGCCCGAGCGCACCGACGATATGCGGCGTCCCCGCCTCGAACCGGCCGGGCGCCGGCGCGTAGGTCGTCTTCGCGAACGACACCTTGTCGATCATCGACCCGCCACCCTGATAGGGCGGCATCGCCTCGAGCAGCTCGGGCTTCGCCCACAGCACCCCGATCCCGGTCGGGCCGTAAAGCTTGTGCCCGGAGAACACGTAGAAATCGCAGCCGATCGCCTGAACGTCGACCGCGATCCGCGGCACCGACTGGCATCCGTCGAGCAGGATCTTCGCGGCGACCGAATGCGCGATTTCGGTCGCGCGCTTCACATCGAGCACCGAGCCGAACACGTTCGAGACATGGCCAAGCGCGACCAGCTTGTGCGCCGGCGTGATCATCCGCTCCATCGCATCGAGATCGATGCGGTGGTCGGGGGTCAGCGGGATCACGTCGATCGCCGCACCAATGCGCTCGGCGACCATCTGCCACGGCACGATGTTCGAGTGATGCTCGAGCATCGACAACAGGATGCGGTCGCCCGCCTTCAACTGCTCGCCGGCCCAGCATTGCGCGACGAGGTTGATCGCCTCGGTCGCGCCGCGCACGAACACGATCTCGTCGGGCGAGCCTGCGCCGATGAACCGCGCGACAGCCTTGCGCGCCTCTTCATAGGCGACCGTCATGTCGGCCGAGCGCTGGTACACGCCGCGGTGCACGGTGGCGTAGGTCTCGCCGTACGCGCGCGTGATCGCGTCGACGACGACTTGCGGCTTCTGCGCAGTGGCGGCAGTATCGAGATACGCCCAGCCCTCGGGAATCGCCGGGAAGTCCGACACACGATCAAGACACTCCTCCCCGGCACGGGGAGGGGAACCGCGACGCGAAGCGGCGGGGTGGAGGGGGGCTTCCACAGACGCGGCGCCAAGTGGAGAACCCCCTCCACCAGCTGCGCTGGTCCCCCTCCCCGTGCCGGGGAGGATACTCATAATGCCGCCTCCAGCCATGCATCCGCGTCCGCGACAAACGCGTCGCGCACCGTCTCGTCCGCGATCTGCGCGAACGCATCGCCCACGAACGCGCGCGTGAGAAGCGCCTGCGCCTTGGCATGCGGGATGCCGCGGCTCTGCATGTAGAACAAAGCGCGCTGATCGAGCTCGCCGACCGTCGCGCCGTGCGCGCACTTCACGTCGTCGGCGAAGATCTCGAGCTCGGGCTTGAGATTGACCGTCGCGGTGCGCTTGAGCAGCAACCCGCGCAACGACTGCACGCCATCGGTCTTCTGCGCATCGCGCGCCACCTCGACGCGCGCCGCAAGGCTCGCGGTCGACGTATCCGCCGCGACCGCGCGCCAGATCTGCTTGCTCTGCCCGTTCAGCGCGGCATGCCGCACCGACACCGCGCATTCCTGCCGCTGGTCGTTTCGCGTCAGCAGAGCGCCGCCATACTCGGCGAACGCGTCGTCGCCCGACACGATGATCGCGCCATCGATCCGCGTGCCCGCATCGCCCGCGCCCAGCACCGTCGCGATCAGGCTCGCGCCTGCATGGATATCGACCTCGTCGCGTACCGACACGAAACCGGCCGTCTGCAACAGGCGCACCGCGCGCGTGAGCTTCGCACCGCTGCCGAGCGTCGTCCGCGTCGACCGGTTCGACCAGCCGGTGCCGACATAGGTCTCGACCACCGACGCGGTCGCGCCCTCGGCGAGGACGATCTCCGCGGGAAGATGGTTCTCGCCGCCGGTCGCGATGTGGACGATCTGGAGCAGCTCGGCGGCCGTGTCGCCCGCGACGCGGATCGACCAGCCGGTACCCGTCGTCCGGCGCCCGAGCACATGCGCGCCGCCATCGACCTGCACGAGTTCGACATGGCGCAGATCGCTGCGTGCCGCGTCGAGCACGCCATCGACGAACACCGCCCGCGCACCCGGCAAGTCCAGGAACAACGCATCGGCATCGAGCGCCGCACCCCGAGGCAATTCAGCCGCCGCCACGATCGCCGCCGGATCGCCCCAACGCCACGATTCCTCGCGCGTGGACGGGAGTTCCATCACCGCGGTCATTCGGCGCCCCTTGCGAAGAAGAGGGGTTCGCGCAGAGGCGCGGAGACGCGGGGAAGAAGAGGAGAAACGCCCGTGAGGGCTCTCGAATTCCGGTTCATGATGGCGCGCGGGAGCGTTGCCGAGGCGACGACTCCTCCGCGTCTCCGCGTCTCCGCGCGAACCCCCTTACTTCTATAAAAGCCTGCGGCGCGAAGGGAGATCATGCGGCGATCCCCACATAGCCTTCGCTCTCGAGCTGCTGCGCGAGTTCCTTGCCGCCCGACCGGACGATGCGGCCGTCGGCGAGAACGTGGACGAAGTCCGGCTCCACATAATCGAGCAGCCGCTGATAGTGCGTGATCAGCAGCACCGCCTTGTCGGGCGCGCGCATGATGCGGTTGATGCCGTCGCCAACGACGCGCAGCGCATCGATGTCGAGCCCTGAATCCGTCTCGTCGAGGATCGCGAACTTCGGGTTGACGATGCCCATCTGCACCATCTCGTTGCGCTTCTTCTCGCCGCCCGAAAAGCCGACATTCACCGGCCGCTTGAGCATGTCGTAATCCATGCCGAGCAGATCCGCCTGCCCGCGTGCGAGCTTCAGGAACTCGCCGCCGGTTAAGGCCTTCTCGTCCCGCGTCGCGCGCTGGGCGTTCAAGGCCTCGCGCAGGAACTGGACGTTCGACACACCGGGGATCTCGACCGGATACTGGAAGCCGAGGAACACGCCCGCCGCGGCGCGCTCATGCGCCTCGAGTTCGAGCAGGTCGACGTCGTCGAACGTCACCGATCCTGCCGTGACCTCGTAGCCGGGCCGCCCGCCGAGCACATAGCCCAACGTCGACTTGCCCGCGCCGTTCGGCCCCATGATCGCGTGCACCTCGCCCGCATTCACGGTCAGGGACAGGCCCTTGAGGATTTCCTTGCCGTCGATCTCGGCGTGAAGGTTTTCAATTTTCAGCATCGAATGTAGCCCAATTCCAAATCTCTAAATTCCGAAGCGCGCGATGCGCCGGCCGTGCCCCGTCATTCCCGCATGTGCGGGCATGACGGGCGGGGATCACCCCACAGACCCTTCCAGCGAAATCCCCAGCAGCTTCTGCGCTTCCACCGCGAACTCCATCGGCAGCTGCTGCAACACCTCACGCGCGAAGCCATTGACGATCAGCGCGACCGCCGCCTCCGCATCCAGCCCGCGCGACATCGCGTAGAAGAGCTGGTCCTCGGAGATCTTCGACGTGGTCGCCTCATGCTCGATCTGCGCGGACGGGTTGCGGACCTCGATATACGGCACGGTATGCGCGCCGCACTGGTCGCCCAGCAGCAGGCTGTCGCACTGCGTGAAGTTGCGCACGCCCTCCGCGGTCGGCGCGACGCGCACCAGCCCGCGATAGGTGTTGTCCGACCGCCCCGCCGAAATCCCCTTCGACACGATCGTCGAGCGCGTGTTCTTACCGAGATGGATCATCTTCGTTCCGGTATCGGCCTGCTGGCGATTGTTCGTCACCGCGACCGAATAGAATTCGCCGACCGATCCATCGCCCGCCAACACGCACGACGGATATTTCCACGTGATCGCGCTGCCGGTCTCAACCTGCGTCCAGCTGACCTTCGAATTCTTGCCCTGGCAGAGCGCGCGCTTGGTGACGAAATTGTAGATCCCGCCGACGCCGTTCTCGTCGCCCGGATACCAGTTCTGCACGGTCGAATATTTGATCTCGGCATCGTCGAGCACGACGAGCTCGACCACGGCCGCGTGCAGCTGGTTCTCGTCGCGCATCGGCGCGGTGCAACCTTCGAGATACGAGACGTAACTGCCCTTGTCGGCGACGATCAGCGTGCGCTCGAACTGCCCGGTATTCTCGGCGTTGATCCGGAAATAGGTCGACAGCTCCATCGGGCAGCGCACGCCCTCGGGGATGTAGACGAACGTGCCGTCGGAGAAGACCGCCGAGTTCAGCGTCGCGAAGTAATTGTCACGCTGCGGCACGACCTTGCCGAGCCACTTCCGCACGAGGTCGGGATATTCCTTGATCGCCTCGGAGATCGAGCGGAAGATCACGCCCGCAGCCTCGAGCTCCTTGCGGAACGTGGTCGCGACCGAGACGCTGTCGAACACCGCGTCGATCGCGACGCGGCGCTTCGGCGTGCCGTCTTCGTTGAGCGGATCCTCCACCACGCCCGCGAGCATCTTCTGCTCGCCGATCGGGATGCCGAGTTTTTCGTAGACGCGCAGGATCTCGGGATCGACCTCGTCGAGCGAGCCAAGCTTCGGCTTAGCCTTCGGCTCCGCGTAATAATACGCGTCCTGGTAATCGATCGGCGGGACGTTGAGCTTCGACCAGTCGGGCGCCTCCATCGTCTGCCAAAGCGCGAACGCCTTCAGCCGCCAGTCGAGCATCCACTGCGGCTCGCCCTTCTTGGCGGAAATGAAGCGCACCGTGTCTTCCGACAGACCCTTGGGCGCGAATTCCTGTTCGATGTCCGAGGAGAAGCCCCACTCGTACGTCTTGTTCGCGGCGGCGTATGCCTCTGCGTTCCGGGTAGCCATCATTCCATCTCCGCCGCAACGCGGCTCTCTAAAAACTCTGCGATCTCTGCGCCTCTGCGCGAACAAGAAATTTTGCGCGCGGAGGCGCAGAGATCGCGGAGAAAAGGGTTAGGCGCTGCGCGCGTCATGCGGGCACCGGCGAATTCGGGACTTGCGAAAGACTGGCGAGCGTCACGCCGGCGAGCGCGCCGCGGACCGCGCCGTTGACCGCGTTCCAGTGCGGCTTCACCTTGCACGTCTGATCGATGCAACAATCCTGCGCGGCACCGTCGACGCACGCGGTGAGCGCGATCGGACCCTCGACCGCCTCGATGATGTCGGCTAGCGAGATCGACGCGGGCGGTCGCGACAGGCGGAAGCCGCCGCCGGTGCCGCGCGTGCTCTCGATCAGCCCTGCGGCCGACAGCCGGCTTACGAGCTTCTGCACGGTCGGCAGCGGCACGCCGGTCTCTTCGCTCAGCAGCGTCGCGTTCAGCCGCGCGATACCGCCACAATGACGCGCCGCGGCGCTCATCATCACGACCGCATAGTCGGCTAGGCTGGAAAGACGCATGGTGGCTTGATAGTCCAATCGGAGCGATATGATCCGATTGCGCAAATGGGCGTTGCGCGAGTCGTCGTCAACCCGTCGACGCGTGCTAACGACTCGCAACTGGGGTGGGGTTTTCAAGCGATTTTTGACGTGAAGCCGAACCAGTGCGAAGAGCGCGCATGGCCTTCTACCACCCGCTTCTCTTCCGCCTCGACGCCGAACGCGCGCATGGCCTGACGATCGCCGCGCTTGCCGCATGGGGCAAGGCGGGCACCCCGCTCGCCCCACACGTCCCGCGGCTCGCGACGACCGTGGCGGGGATCGCGTTTCCCAATCCGGTGGGGCTTGCGGCGGGCGTCGACAAGGACGGCCGCGCCATCGACGGGTTCTTCGGGCTGGGCTTGGGCAGCGTCGAGATCGGCACGCTCACCCCACTGCCCCAGCCCGGCAACCCGAAGCCGCGGATCTTCCGCCTCCCCGAAGACCGTGCGGTCATCAACCGCCTCGGCTTCAACAATGGCGGCCTCGGCGAAGCGCTCGACCGGGCCAAGGCGCACAAGCGCGGCACGCGCGTGCTTGGCATCAACGTCGGCGCCAACAAGGACGCGGCCGATCGCACCGCGGATTACGTCCACGGCGTCACCCGTGCCGCGCCGCACGCCGATTTCATCACGATAAACATCAGCTCCCCCAACACCCCGGGCCTGCGCGATCTCCAGCATGGCGCGGCACTGCGCGATCTGCTCGCCGCCTGCACCGCCGCCAAGGGCACCACGCCGATCTTCCTCAAGGTCGCGCCCGATCTCGAGCCCGCCGACATCGACGACATCGCCCGCGCCGCGATCACCAATCGCATCGACGCGCTGATCGTCAACAACACGACGATCTCCCGCCCCGGCTTGCGCTCGGGCAATGCGAACGAAACCGGCGGCCTGTCGGGCGCGCCGCTCGCGCCGCTCGCCCGGCAGCGCCTCGCCGACTTTCGCAAGGCTACCGGCGCGGCGATCCCGCTGATCTCGGTCGGCGGCATCGGCAGCGGTGCGGAGGCCTATGCCCGCCTCCGTGCGGGCGCGAGCCTCGTCCAGCTTTACACCGCGCTGGTCTATGAAGGTCCGGGCCTGCCGGCGCGGATGCTGCGCGACCTCGACGCGCTGCTAACGCGCGACGGCTTCGCGACCGTCGCAGACGCGGTGGGGATCGACGCCTGACGACCCTCCCCGCCGGGGAAAGGATCGCGCGGTCTGACGGCGAGACGGCTTGCCTCATATTCCAACCGCGCTAGGCTCGCAGGTGATGAAGACCTCTCTCCTAGCTCTCGCCCTGCTCGTCCCCGCCGCCACCCAGGCGCGCCAATCCACCCCCGCACCGGCGAAAGACCAAGGCATGGTCAGTGCCGCCGATCCACGCGCGGCGGCGGCCGGCGTCGAGATCCTGCGCGCGGGCGGCAGCGCCACCGACGCGGCGATCGCGACGATGCTCGCGCTCAACGTCGTCGAGCCGCAAAGCTCGGGGATCGGCGGCGGCAGCTTCTGGATCAGCCATGCGGCCAGCGGCGCGCTCAGCACGATCGACGCGCGCGAAACCGCGCCGGCCGCCGCCGACGCGCGCTGGTTCTACGCCCCCGACGGCACCCCGCTCAGCCATCGCGAGGCGGTCCCCGGCGGTCGCAGCGTCGGCATCCCCGGTGCGCTGCGCGGCATGGCGCTAGCACACCGGGCGTCGGGCAAGCTCCCCTGGGCGCAGTTGTTCGCCCCCGCGATCCGCCTCGCAACCAACGGCTTCCAGGCCTCGCCACGCCTCGTCAACGGCATGTCTGCCTATGGCGACCACATCACGCCGGAGACTCGCAAACTCTTCTCCGCGCCCGACGGCGCGCCGGTCGCGATCGGCGCGACGATCAGAAACCCTGAGCAGGCCGCGCTTCTCCAGCGGATCGCGAGCCAGGGCCCCGACAGCTTCTATGTCGGCCCGCAGGCGCAGAAGCTCGTCACTGCGGTCAACACCGCCGCACGCAACCCGTCGAAGATGACGCTCGGCGACCTCGCCAGCTACGACGCCAAGAACCGCCCGCCCGTCTGCATCAAATACCGCGTCTACCGCGTCTGCGGGATGGGCCCGCCCTCGTCGGGTGGCATCACCGTGCTGATGATCCTCAAGCAGCTCGAACGCTTCGACATGGGCAAGCTCGGCAAGGACAGCGTGCAGGCGTGGCACCTGTTCGCCGAATCCTCGCGGCTCGCTTATGCCGATCGCGACCAGTACGTCGGCGATCCCGATTTCGTCCGCGTGCCGATCACGGGCATGCTCTCTCAAGGCTATCTCGCGTCGCGCTCGGCGCTGATCTCGCCCACGACGACGATGGCGAGCATCGCACCCGGCACGCCTCCCGGAGCCCCTGCCCGCGTCCGCGCGCCGGTCAGCGAAGTCCCCGGCACCACCGACCTCGCGGTCTCCGATGCGCGCGGCAACGTCGTCGAGGTCACGACCACGGTCGAGGGCTATTTCGGGTCGGGAATCACCGTCGACGGCACCGTGCTCAACAACCAGCTCACCGATTTCGACATCGTGCCCGAGAAGAACGGCGCGCTGGTCGCCAACCGGGTCGAGGGCGGCAAGCGGCCGCGCAGTTCGATGGCCCCGACGATTGTCTACGGCCCCGACGGCAAGGTCCGCCTCGCGGTCGGCGCGGCGGGCGGCTCGACGATCATCGCGCAGGTGGCCAAGGCGATCATCGGCGTGGTCGACTGGAAATTGTCGGCGCAGAACTCGATCGCGCTCGGCCTGATCTATGCTCCCGGCCAGGTCGCCGCGGTCGAGAAGGGCACCGAGCGCGAGGCGATGGTCCCCGCGTTGCAGGCGCTCGGCGAAACCGTGCAGGTCGCGGCGCTCGGCCTGAAGGCGAACGCGATCGAACGCGTCGGCGGCAAATGGGTCGGCGCGGCCGATCCGCGCAGCGAAGGCGTCGCGATCAGCCAGGACGGCACCGTCTCGCAGATCCAGCGTGTCGGCAAGCTGCAGCGCGCGCCGGAATGAAGAGCGGCGCGTCGTTTAGCCAGGCTGCCGGCGTCGGCATGGGGTGACGCGACACGAAACCGGACGCTAAGGGCGGCGCATGACCATATTACTTACCGGCTCCAGCCGCGGCATCGGCGCGGCGATCCATCGGGCGCTGACCGACGCCGGCGCCTCCGTCATCGGGCACGGGACCGCGAGCGGCATCCCCGCCGACTTCGCCGATCCGGCAGGGCCCATGGCGTTGTGGAACGCCGCGCTGGAGCAGGCGGGCGGGACGATCGACGTGCTGATCAACAATGCGGGGGTGTTCGAGGCCAGTCCGCTCGGTGACGACGACTGGACCGCGCAGTGGGAGCGGACGATGCGGATCAACCTGACCGCATCCGCCGAGCTGTGCCGGCTGGCCGTACTGCATTGGCAATCGCGCGGGCGCCAGGGCTGGAAGGGGGGCGGCCGGATCGTCAACATCGCCAGCCGCGCCGCGTATCGCGGCGATTCGCCGGCGCACTGGCATTATGCCGCGTCGAAGGCGGGGATGGTGGCGATGACCAAGACCATTGCCCGAGGCTATGCCCGCGAGGGGATTCTGGCGTTCGCGGTGTGTCCGGGGTTCACGATGACCGGGATGGCGGAGGACTATCTGTCGAGCCGCGGGGGCGATGCGTTGCTGGCGGATATTCCGTTGGGCCGCGTTGCGGCGCCTGAAGAGGTGGCTGCCGCGGCTAAGTTTCTCGCGTTGGAGGCTCCGGCCTCGATGACGGGATCGGTGATCGACGTGAATGGAGCGAGCTATGTCCGATAGTTGGAAGCTGACTCTGCCCTGCACGCGCGCGGAGGCCGAGGCGATCGATGCGAGCGACGATCTCACGATCGACGCCGCGTTGATGACGACCGAGGAGATCGAGGACGACGTCGAATCGTGGCGGCTCGATGCGTATTTCGAGCATGAGCCGGCGGCCGACACGGTCGCGGCGGTGCGCGCGCTGGTGCCGAGTGCGGCGGGCGCCGAGATTGCGGTCGAGCGGTTGGGCGATGCCGATTGGGTGACGATGAGCCAGGCGGGGCTGGAGCCTTTGTCGGTCGGGCGGTTCTTCGTGCACACCGGCGCGCATGCGGGCGCGGTGCCGGCGGACAAGCGCGCGTTCCTGATCGAGGCGAGCCGCGCGTTCGGGACAGGGCATCACGAGACGACCAGCGGGTGTCTGGCGATGCTCGACGGGTTGGCGGGCGCCGACTTTGCGAACGTGATCGATATCGGGACGGGGACCGGGCTGCTCGCGTTTGCCGCGGCGCATCTGTGGCCCGAGGCGGCGGTGATGGGGACGGATATCGATCCGGTCTCGATCGACGTCACGCGCGAGAATGCGGATCTGAACGGGGTTTTCGGGATCGAGCTGATCGTGGCCGATGGCACGCTCGACGACGCGATCGTGGCGAAGGCGCCGTATGATCTGGTGATCGCGAACATTCTGGCGGGGCCGCTGGTGTCGATGGCGCCCGAGATCGCGTCGATTGCCGATTCAGGGGCGACGATCGTGCTGGCGGGGTTGCTGGAGACGCAGCGGGCTGGCGTGGTGGCGGCGTATGCGGCGTGCGGGTGCTCGCTCGAGGCGGTCGACCGGCGGGGGGATTGGAGCGTGCTTCGGTTGAAGGCGGGGGCTGCGCGGTTCGTGGCCGATGGGCCGTTCGATCCCAAGGGGCGCGATGGGTGGGCGCTGGATATCTAACGGCTGCTGGAAGTACGTTCCCCCGTGAAGGCGGGGGTCCAGTCTGGGCCCCCGCCTTCACGGGGGAACATGGTGGCAGGGGTGCCCTCCCCTCACCCCCAGCACCACCCCGGCGGAGGCCGGGGCGCAGTTGCGATGGCGGTGCGGCTCTATTTCGGGGGTTCGCTCAATTGGGCCCCGGCCTTCGCCGGGGTGGTAGGGTCGCGCCGGAGTGGTGGCATCATGCCGGGTGGTGGATACTATGCAGTGAGCGTCGTGAGCTTCGCGTTCGCGTAGTCCTGCGTGCCTTCCGTCAGCACGACATCGCCGGGCTCGATCTGTGCCACTGGGATATCCGGCAGTGCCTTCAGCTCCTCGTACAACGGTGCGAAGTCGGTCTCGACGGTCAGCCGCAATAGCTCGTCGAAGCTCGGGATGACGAAGTAGTTCTGCTGGAAATCGTCGATCCGGTATTCGGTCCGCATCACGCGCGCGAGGTCGAGCGCGATGCGGTTGGGGCTTGGGTCGTCGAGCGCGAAGCGCGTTTCCGCATAGCTGGAAACGATCCCTGAGCCGTAGATCCGCAGGCCCTCGGGTTCGGCGATCAGCCCGAACTCGACGGTGTACCAATAGAGCCGCCCGAGATATTTCAGCGCGTCGAGCCCGAGCGCGCGCTGGCCGCCGCGGCCATACGCCGCGAGGTAGTCGGCGAAGACTGGGTCGGCGAGCATCGGCACGTGCCCGAACACGTCGTGGAAGACGTCGGGCTCCTGGAGATAATCGAGCTGGTTGGGCCGACGGATGAAGTTGCCCGCGACGAAGCGGCGATTGGCCATGTGGTCGAAGAACACGTCGTCGGGGACGAGCCCCGGCACTGCGACAACCGACCAGCCGGTGAGCTTGGTCAGGCGTTCGGAGAGTTCCTCGAAATCGGGGATGCCGGGTTTCGAGAGCTTGAGCACATCGAGCCCGCGCAGCCACGCGTTCGACGCGCGCCCGGGGAGCAGTTTCGACTGGCGTGCGAACAGCGTGTCCCAAGTCGCGTGATCCTCCGTGGTGTAGGCAGACCAGTTCTGTGGGATCGTCCAGTCGGGGGCGCCTTCGGGCGGGGTGCTCAGTACGTGCGTGTCATTGGCCATGCGCTTGGTCTAGCATGACGGAATGAAGACGGAAACGCACTGGATGCGGTGGATTTTATGGTGCGCCGCAGCGGTGTTCGGGCTGATCGCGAGCTATGCCGTGGCGGGGCTGATCGGTGGGGCGATCGCAAGCAATCGCAGCTGGCGGGCACCTGCCGAGGGCGTTCATATCTTCGTCGAGAGCAACGGCGTGCATACCGGGATCATCGTGCCGAAGGTGGCCGTGGGCGTGGATTGGCGCGGCGTGGCGCGCGCGGAGGATCTGCGCGATCCGCGGTTTGCAGGATATGATCATGTGGCGTTCGGGTGGGGCGAGAAGACCTTCTACCTCGAGACGCCGACCTGGGCCGAGGTGAAGCTGCGCACCGTGCTGGCTTCGGCGGTCGGGAGCAATCGCACGTTGATGCATGTCGAGCATCTGGCGGTGCCGCGGGCGGGCGACGGCGCGCGCGAGATCGTGGTGACTCCGGCGCAGTATCGCCGACTGGCGGCGTATATCCGCGCAAGCTTTCGCGACGGGGGTGCGCGGTATCGCGGGTATGCGGGGTATGACGCGTTCTACGACGCGAACGGGCGGTATGACGCGATTCGGACGTGCAACAGCTGGACGGGCGATGCGCTGCGGTTTGCCGGGGTAAGGGTTGGGGCGTGGACGCCGTTTCCGGTTACCGTGATGGGGTGGTTTTGAGCCAAGCTTGTTCTCCCGCGAAGGCGGGAGTCCAAACTGGGCTCCCGCCTTCGCGGGAGAGCAAAGAAGTAGAAGGAGCAGTAGTTCGGGCCACCACCCCGGCGCAGGCCGGGGCCCAATTGGGAAGCAGCGGTAACCGCGCGCCGTCCGTCGTCGGCGTCGTCCCCCAATTGGGCCCCGGCCTTCGCTGGGGTGGTAGATGGAGGATGGGGTGCTGGACCGCGCTTAATAGCCCGCGCGATACCCCTGATACTGGCCGCATTCCGAGCGTTGCGGGTTCTTCTTGCAGCGCTTGGCGAGTTCCGTGCGCTGCTTGCCCTCTTCGGCTTCCTGCTTGCGCATCTTCTTGCCGTAGTTGCGGTCGGCTTCTTCCTGGCTGGTCGTCGTCCAGTCGACCGCCTTGCCGGCGACCTGGAACGGTGCCTTCACGATCGAGGTGGCGGTGCTGATGCAGCCGCTGACGAGGAACGGCAGGATGGCCAGCACGGGAAGGACTTTACGCATTTACTTCACTCCTGTGCGCACCCTGTCGCGCGCTTGAGCCCCGTATAGCGGATAATCGGTGAAGAATCCGTCGATACCTTGAGCGAGGCCCGCGTCGATCTCGCCGGCGATGTCGCCGTGCGTCGCGGGGTCGCTGCCGCGGCGGAAGCGATCGGGCTCGAAATAATTTTCCGCGCGGTAGGTCCAGGGGTGGACGCGCAACCCCGCCGCATGCGCATCGGCGACCAGCGTCGTCGGCGTCGCGTCGGCCCAGAGCATGCCCTTGTTCGGGCCGATTCCGTAGGCATAGGCCGCGACCGCCTTCAGGCCTTCGGGCGTGATCATCGCCTTGTAGCTAGGTTGCGCGCGATCGGCGGGGCCGCCCTCCCCGTCCATGAGCTGGATCAGCCGGACCTTCGTCATCGTGTGGAGACGCCGCAGATTGGCGACCTCGAACGACTGGATGAAGACCGGTGCCTTGGCCGAATCCCACCCCGCCGCGCGGAGTTCGGCAACGAGCTTCGCGTCGGTCGGATGGCCGATGCTCGCAAAATAGGTCGGGTGCTTGGTCTCGGGATAGATGCCGATCGTCCGGCCCGTGTCCTTCGAACGACGTTTTGCCAGCGCGATGATTTCGGCGAGCGTCGGTATCTCGAACTGGCCGTCATAGGCGGTGTTGGCCGGGCGAAGTTTCGGCAGGCGCTCCTTCGCGCGGAGCGTCTTCAACTCGGCCAGCGTGAAATCCTCGACGAACCAGCCGGTCGCCGCCTGGCCGTCGATCGTCTTGGTGGTCTTGCGGGCGGCGAACTCGGGATGATCGGCGACGTTGGTCGTCTCAGCGATGTTGTTCTCGTGCCGCGCGACGAGGACGTCGTCCTTGGTCGGCACTAGATCGGGCTCGATGAAATCGGCGCCCTGGTCGATCGCGAGCGCGTAGCCCGCCAGCGTGTGCTCGGGCCGAAGCCCGCTGGCGCCGCGGTGCGCGATCACGATCGGGGGCGACAAACGGGGAGAAGCAGGCGTCATCGCAACAGCTTGCCCGCTCGCGAGGACGAGCGCCAGCGCGCCAATGTGTGAGAGCTTGTCGCAATAGGAAACCATCGGTCGCATCGGCGTTCAGTCCTCGTATTCCAAAATTCCCAGCGCATCCAACGAGGGGCACTCCCATGCATTTCACGATCAATGGTCAATCATATGACGCCGAGCCCGATATTCGTACGTCGGTCCTTGACCTCTGTCGCGAGCATCTCGGGCTGACCGGCTCGAAAAAGGGTTGCGACCACGGCCAGTGCGGGGCGTGCACCGTCCTGATCAACGGGCGGCGCGTCAATTCCTGCCTGACGCTCGCCGTCATGCACCAGGACGACGAGATCACCACGATCGAGGGCATCGGCCAGCCGGGCAACCTGCACCCGTTGCAGGACGCGTTCGTGCGGCATGACGGCTATCAGTGCGGCTATTGCACGCCGGGCCAGATCTGCTCGGCGGTCGGCATGCTCGACGAGGTCAAGAAGGGCTGGGCCAGCCACGCCTCGGGCGACCTGACCGATCCGAAGTTCGACGACGCCGAGATTTCGGAGCGGATGAGCGGCAACCTGTGCCGTTGCGCCGCCTATCCGAACATCGTCGATGCGATCCGCGAAGTCGGCGACACCGCGCCCAAGGGCCGGTCCGCGGACGAGAAGGACGCCGCGATGGACGCCAATGCGCGCGGGGAGCTGGTAGCATGAAGACCTTCACCTACGAAAAGCCCGCCACGCCCGAGGCTGCGGCGAAAGACGCGGGCACGACCGGCGCGAAGTTCATCGCGGGCGGTACAAACCTGCTCGACCTGATGAAGCTGCAGGTCGAGACGCCCGACAAGCTCGTCGACATCAGCCGCCTCGATCTCGCGAAGATCGAGGAGCGCGAGGATGGCGGGCTGACGATCGGTGCGCTGGTGCCGAACAGCGATCTGGCCGCCGACCGCCGCGTCGTCGCCAAGTATGAGGTGCTGAGCCGTGCCTTGCTGGCGGGTGCCTCGGGGCAGTTGCGCAACAAGGCGTCGACCGGGGGCAATCTGCTCCAGCGGACGCGCTGCTATTATTTCTACGACACCGCGGCGGCGTGCAACAAGCGCGAGCCGGGCAGCGGCTGTTCGGCGATCGGCGGCTATAACCGGATCCTCGCGATCCTGGGGACTAGCGAGCATTGCATCGCGACGCACCCGAGCGACATGGCGGTGGCGATGCGCGCGCTCGAAGCGACGATCGTGACGCTGAAGGCGGATGGCGATCGGCGACGGATCTCGATCCATGAGTTCTACCGCCTGCCGGGCGATACGCCGCAGGTCGAGAACGCGCTCGAGGCGGGCGAACTGATCACGCATATCGAGCTGCCCGCCCCGCCGAAGGGCAAGCAGGAGTATCGCAAGGTGCGCGACCGTGCCTCCTATGCGTTCGCGCTCGTATCGGTCGCGGCCGTGGTCGACGTGCGGGACGGCGTGATCGCGTCCGCCTCGCTCGCGTTCGGCGGGCTCGGGCCGATGCCGTGGCGCAATCCGGCGGTCGAGGCCGCGTTGGTCGGCAAGGCGCCGTCGGACGAGGCGTTCGAGGCTGCGGCCACTGCGCTCCTCGCCGATGCCAAGGGCTATGGCTCGAACGACTTCAAGATCCCCCTCGCCCGTCGCACGCTGATCGCGACGCTGCGCACCGTAACGGGAGCATAAGCATGTTCGGTTTAGGAACCACCAACAGCCTGACGATGGACAAGCCGCATCCGGACAGTCTTCTGGATACCGGAGTCCAGGGCGTGATCGGCAAGCCGCTCGACCGGATCGACGGGCCGCTCAAGGTCACCGGCACCGCGACCTATGCGGCGGAATATCAGTTCGACGACATGGCCTACGGCGTGCTCGTCGGCACGAAGATCTCGGCGGGCAAGATCGTCTCGATCGACGTCGATGCGGTGAAGTCGATGCCCGGCGTGATCGATGTCGTGACCGACTTCGACCAGTTCATCCGCGTGTCCGCACAGGGCGGCGCGACCGATGCACCGACGCAGGGCGTGAAGGACATCGCCTTCTTCGGTCAGATCGTTGCGATCGTGCTCGCCGAGAGTTTCGAGGTCGCGCGCGATGCGGCGGCCCGCCTGCCGATCGTGTATGACGAAGCCGAGGGTCAGTATGACTTCGCCGCGCACCGCGACGAGACGCGGACGCCGCCGGACGATGCCGCACCCGCGCACTTCAAGCAGGGCGACGTCGACAGGGCGATGGCCGATGCGGCGGTGACGATCGACTCCACTTATGTCACGCCGAGCCAGAATTCGGCGGCGATGGAGCCGCACGCCTCGACCGCGGTGTGGGACGAGGATGGTTCGCTGACGTTGTACGGCGCGTACCAGATGCCGACGTCGGACGCGCAGCAGCTCGCCAAGTCGCTCGGCATCTCGGAGAAGAAGTGCCGGATCGTCGCGCGCTATATTGGCGGCGGGTTCGGGTCGAAACTCGGCATCGCGCCCGAGAGCGTCGCGGCGGCGATTGCGGCGAAGCAGCTTGGCCGGCCGGTCAAGGCGGTGATGGCGCGCCAGCAGGTGTTCGAGGCGACCGTGCGGCGCTCGAATACAGAGCAGCATATACGGCTTGCGGCGGATGCCGAGGGCAAACTGCTGGCGATCGGTCACGAGACACTGACCTCCAACCAGCCGACCGAGGATTATTTCGAGCCGGCGGGTATCGGAACGCATCTGCTGTATGGCGGTGAGAACCGGCTGATCACGCATGACGTTGTCGACGTGAATCTGGTGCTGTCGGGATCGATGCGGGCGCCGGGCGAGGCGGTCGGGATGCTGGCGCTCGAGGGTGCGATGGACGAGCTGGCCGAGAAGCTCGAGATGGATCCGATCGAGCTGCGCAAGCGCAACGATCCGAAGGTCGACCCCGAGAAGGACGTGCCGTATTCGTCGCGTAACCTGACACGGGCGCTCGACGAGGGCGCGAAGAAGTTCGGCTGGGACAAGCGCCAGAAGGCCGGGACGCGGCGCGAGGGCGAGTGGTTGATCGGGATGGGCGTGTCGGCGGCGGTGCGCGGCAACATGATGATGGAGTCGTCCGCCAAGGTCGAGATACACCCGGACGGCTCGGCGACGGTGTCGTCGGCGATGACCGACATCGGCACCGGCAGCTACACGATCCTGGCGCAGATCGCGTCGGAGATCCTGGGGATTCCGGTGGCGAACATCACGATGGCGCTGGGTGATACCAACGATCCCCCCGCCGCGGGTTCGGGCGGGTCGTGGGGCGCGGCCTCGTCGGGCACCGCGGTGTATCTCGCCTGCGAGATGTTGCGCGGGAAGCTCGCCAAGGCGATGGGCGTCGAGGAGGATGGCCTGACACTGAAGGACGGTAACGCGATCGGCGACAACCGGTCGACGCCGATCGGCGAGCTGGTCGGCAAGGGTCTCGAGGCGACCGGGCATATCAAGCCGGGCAAGCAGGAGAAGGAGACGTCGCAGGCAGGGTTCGGCGCGCACTTTGCGGAGGTCGCGGTCAACGTGATCACCGGCGAGACGCGCGTGCGGCGGATGCTCGGGTCGTTCGCGGCGGGGCGTGTCCTCAACGCGAAGACCGCGCGGTCGCAGTGCCTGGGCGGGATGACGTTCGGGATCGGCACCGCGCTGACCGAGGATCTGATCCACGACACGCGGACCGGCAAGCTGGTGAACCACGATCTCGGCGAATATCACGTGCCGGCCAATGCGGACGTGCCGCAGATGGACGTGCACTTCGTCGACGAGCGCGACATCCATGCGAACCCGATCCATGCGAAGGGGATCGGCGAGCTGGGGATTTCGGGCGCGGGCGCTGCGGTGGCGAACGCAGTGTATAATGCCACCGGGATCCGGGTGCGCGAGTTCCCGATCACGCTCGACAAGCTGCTGGATCAGTTGCCGGCGGTTTGAGGGCATCGTGACGGTCGTCATCTTGTTCCCCCGCGAAAGCGGGGGCCCAGGAGCCACGATCGCCACCGCCTGTAACCCTGGATCCCCGCCTTCGCGGGGAAACAGCTTAGACGAGCGCATGTCTCAAAATTACCACCCCGGCGAAGGCCGGGGTCCAGTTGGGGAACGACGATAACGCGGGGTTGGTCTCCGTTATCAAGACCCTTCCACCTGGACCCCGGCCTTCGCCGGGGTGGCGGCTGAGAGGGGGAGCGTCCGAGCTTTCACCCTCGTCAAACGCAGCCACCACACCCATATCTCTCCCTCCACCCGAGGATGCCAGAATGAACGAACACGTGATGGATGCGGCGTTTCGGCCGGCGGGGCTTGGCCGTGCGAAGCAGGGCGTTCTCGGGCTGGGGCTGGACCGGATCGAGGGGCCCGCAAAGGTCACCGGCGTTGCCGATTATGCGTACGAGGGCACGCCCGAGGGCATCGCCTATGCCGCGATCGTCGGCACGCCGGTCGGCAGCGGGCGCATTCTCGGGATCGATGTGAGCGCGGCGGAGGCGTTGCCCGGCGTCATCGCGGTCCTTCACGGCGACGCGCGCATGCCCGCGGGCGAGTCCAATTCGCGCGCGATGCCGCTGTTTGATACCGACGTCATCCTCCACCTCGGCCAGCCGGTCGCGATCGTCGTTGCCGAGGATCAGGCGATCGCGCGCGATGCCGCCGCGTTGGTGGTGGTGCGTACCGAAGCGGGCGAGGACCGGTTCGACGTCGAGGCGCAGCCGGTCGATACCAAGCCCGAAATCGGCTTCCTCCCCCCCGTCGACAATGGCGATCTCGACGCCGTGATGGCCGATGCGGCAGTGACGTTCGACCGGACCTACACGACCCCGGTGCATTTCCCCGCCGCGCTCGAACCGCATGCGGCCACCGCGTGGTGGGAGGACGGCAAGCTGACCGTGCGTACCAGCAACCAGGTCATCGGCGGCGCGCGCAAGACGATTGCCAAGGCGTTGAAGATCGACGCGGACTCGGTGCGCGTGCTTGCGCCCTATGTGGGCGGCGGGTTCGGCGGGAAGACCGGCGTCGGTGCCGAGGCAATCCTTGCGGCGATCGCTGCCGAGGTCGTCAGGCGGCCGGTGAAGATCGCGCTGCCCCGCCGCCAGACCGCGTACATGGTCCACCACCGCTCGCACACCACGCAGCGTATCCGGATCGCCGCCGACAAGGACGGCGTGATCCTCGGCATGGGGCATGAGAGCGTCGTCGCGCAGAACGACGATGGCGAGTTTCTCGAGCCGGTGCCGTTCGGGACGCTGCCGCTGTACCGGGGCGAGGCGCGGCGGTTCAAGACCGACCTCGTCCGCGTCGACCTGCCTGCGAGTGGTGCGGTGCGCGCGCCGGGCGAGGCGGTCGGCACGTTCGGCGTCGAGTGCGCGATGGACGAGCTGGCCGAGCAGCTCGGGCTCAATCCGGTCGAGTTGCGGCGGCGCAACGAGCCCGAGACCGATCCGGTGAGTGGCAAGCCCTTCTCCACGCGGCGGATGCTCGATTGCTACGATCAGGGTGCCAAGCGGTTCGGCTGGCCCGCCACGCTGCCAGCGCCGGGATCGGTGCGCGAGGGCGAGTGGCTGATCGGGATCGGCATGGCGGCGAGCCTGCGCGGCAACTTCACCGTCGAGGCGCAGGCGCGGGTGCGGCTGGAAGCGGATGGCCGCGCGACGGTCGAGTGCGACATGACCGATATCGGCACGGGGACGTACACGATCCTCGCGCAGACCGCGGGCGAGATGCTCGGCCTGCCGGTCGCCGACGTGAATGTGCGGCTGGGCGATACCGATTTCCCGCCGAGCGCAGGCTCGGGTGGGTCGTTCGGTGCGGGGAGTGCCGCATCCGCGGTGATGCTCGCCTGCGAGGATATCCTCGGCGAACTCGCGCTGCGGATGAATGCGGCGCCCGAAGAGCTGAGCCTGCACGACGGTTGCGTGAGCGCGGGCGGGCGGCAGGTGGCGCTGGCCGACCTCGTCCGCGGCGAGCCGATCGTCGCGATGGGCAAGACCGGGCCGGGCAAGGAGAGCAAGCGCACCAGCCAAGCGAGCCACGGCGCGCACTTCGTCGAGGTCGCGGTGAACGCGGTGACGGGCGAGACGCGCGTGCGCCGGATGCTCGGCGTGTTCGATGTCGGTCGCGTGCTCAACCGCAAGACCGCGACGAGCCAAATCACCGGCGGGATGGCGTGGGGGATCGCCTATGCGCTGAGCGAAGAGGGCATCGTCGACACGCGGACCGGCGCGTTCGTGAACCCCGATTTTGGCGAATATCACGTCGCGGTGAACGCCGACATTCCGCAGCTCGAGGTGCATTTCATCGAGGAGATCGACGATTCCGCCAATCCGGCCGGCGCGAAGGGGGTCGGCGAGCTCGGCATCTCGGGCGCAGGCGCAGCGGTGGCGAACGCGATCTACAATGCGACGGGGGTTCGGGTTCACGACTTCCCGGTGACGCTCGACAAGCTGTTGGACGGACTACCGGCCGTTTGATCCTCCCCGGCACGGGGGGGGGGACCGCGCCTCTTGGCGTGGTGGAGGGGGTGGCCCCGAAGCGTAATGTTTGCGGCTGGCCCCCTCCACCAGCTGCGCTGGTCCCCCTCCCCGGTCCGGGGAGGATTAGAAAGAGAACGAGACATGGCCGAGAACGATAGCGTGATTGCCGCCGCCAAGGCGTGGAAGGGCGAAAAGATGGCGATCGCCACGGTCGTCTCGACCTGGGGATCCGCGCCGCGGCCCAAGGGTAGCCATATGCTCGTCCACGCCGATGGCCGGTTTGAAGGATCCGTGTCGGGCGGCTGCGTCGAGAGCGATATCCTTGCGACCGCCGCCGACGTGATCGCCGGCGCGCCGTTCCAGGTGCGGAACTACGGTGTCGCAGATGCGGCTGCGTGGGAAGTCGGCCTGCCATGCGGTGGCGAGATCGCGGTGATGGTGCAGCCGGTGTCGGCCGAGGGGTTCGATCCCGAGCTGTTCGACCGGATCGCCGGCGCGCGCGACCAGGGCGATGCGCTGACCGTCACGACCGACCTCAAGACCGGGCACAGCGACGCGCGGCCGTTCGAGACGGGCGAGGTGTTCGTCAACCGTTACGACCCGCCGCGCCGCCTGCTGATCGTCGGCGCGGTGCAGATCGCGCAGGCGCTGGCGGGCCTTGCGCGCGAACTCGGGATCGAGACGATCGTGATCGACCCGCGCGCGCGGTTCCTGACCGAGGAGCGGTTCCCCGGGGTGACACTCGACGATCGCTGGCCGGACGAGGCAATTGCGGCGCTCCGCCCCGGTCCCTCGACCGCGGTCGTGACGCTGAGCCACGACATCAAGATCGACGACCCTGCGCTGATCGCGGCGCTCGCGTCCGATGCCGCCTATGTCGGCGCGCTCGGCAGCCGCAAGAGCCACGCGGCACGGCGCGAGCGGCTTGCCTCGGAGGGCGTTACGGCCGAGAATATCGACCGGATCGATGCGCCGGTCGGGCTCGATATCGGCGCGATCGGACCATCAGAAATCGCGCTGTCGGTTGCGGCGGCGATGATAGGAGCGTTCAATGATCGCCGCTGAAAACGTCTTTCTCATCCTCCTCGCCGCGGGTCGCTCGGAGCGGTTCGGCATTCCCAACAAGCTGGAGGTGCCGTTCCTCAACAAGCCGCTGGGGCTGCACGTCGTCACCGCGTTCGAGAACATTCCGTTCAAGCGGCGGCTGGTCGTCACCGATGGTTGCAAGCTCGATTTCATCAGCGAGCGGTTCGACGTCGTCCACAATGGCGACCCGTCCTCGGGTATGTCGCAGTCGGTGAAGCTCGGCGTGCAGCGTGCCAAGGACGAGGGTGCGGAGGCGGTACTGATCGCGCTCGCCGACATGCCGCGCGTGACCGCGGCGCATATCTACCGGATGCTCGATGCCGCCGACAGCGCGGACGCGGTGGTGGCATCGAGCGATGGCGAGAAGCCCTCGCCCCCTGCCCTGTTCGGGCGCGAGCGGTTCGATTTTCTGCTGACGCTCGACGGCGATGCGGGTGCGCGCGATCTGGTGAAGGCCGGGCGGCACGTCGTCACCGCGCCCGCAGAGCTGATCGATATAGACACGCCCGAGGATCTGGACCGGCTGCAGGCGCTGGTCCACGATCCCAAGGCCGCGATCACTCGTGCCTTAACGCGTCGATAGGGTTCATCGCGGCGGCGCGGCGTGCGGGGAAATAGCCGAACACCACGCCGATGACCGCCGAGATGACGAAGGCGAAGATGTTTATTTCCGGCACGAAGATCCACTGAACCTTGATCAGCGGCGCGATAATGGCGATCGCGAGCTGCGCGATGACGAGGCCGATGACGCCGCCCAGGCACGACAGCGCGATCGCCTCGACCAGGAACTGCATCAGCACCTCGCGCGCGACCGCGCCGATCGCGAGACGGATGCCGATCTCGCGCGTGCGTTCGGTCACCGACACCAGCATGATGTTCATGATGCCGATCCCGCCGACCACCAGACTGATACCGGCGACCGCGGCGACGATCCCGGTCAGCAGCGTCGTGGTACCGGTCAGCGTGTCCGAAATCTGCTTGGTATCGAAGATGTTGAAATTGTTGTCCTGCCCCGCGACGAGGTGGCGGCGTTCGCGCAGCAAATCGGTCAGCGACGCCTGGACCTGTTGCGTGTCATAGCCCTGATCAACGCCGACGAGGATCGCCGCGACGTTCTGGTTGCCCGTGAAGCGGCGCTGGACGGTCTTGATCGGCATGACGACCACATCGTCCTGATCGCCGCCGAAGCCCGCCTGCCCGCGCGTGCTGAGCGTGCCGATCACGTCGCACGAAATGTCGTTCAGGCGGATCCGCCGGCCGATCGGATCGACGCCGCGGAACAGGTTCTGGATGACGGTGTTGCCGATGATGCAGACCGCCTTGCCCGCGGCCTCCTCCTGGCCCGTGAAAATGCGGCCGCCGGCGAGCGGCCAGGGCTGCACCTCGAAATAGGCGCCGGTGGTGCCGTTGATCGAGGTCGTCCAGTTCGCGCCGTTGTAGATCGCGGTGGCGCTGCGCTGTTCGGTCGGCGCGACCGCGGTGACGCCGGCGATCTGCCGCGCGATCGGATCGATGTCGTCCATCTTGAGCGGCGGCGGCGGCGGTCCGCCACCGCCGCGGCCGAAGCCTTGGCCGGGACGGATCTGGAGGATGTTGGTGCCGAGCGACGAGATCGACTTCTGCACGGCCGCGGTAGTCGCCTTGCCGAGCGTCACCATCGTAACGACCGCGCCGACGCCGATGACGATGCCGAGAATGGTGAGGAACGAGCGCAGCAAGTGGCGGCGGATCGAGCGGAGCGCGAGGACGAGCGTGGTGCCGAACATTAGTTTTCTTCCCCCCCGCCCGCTTGCGGGGGGCGGTTGGGGGGTGGGCTCGCGTGTTCGGCAGGCGCGGCGTTCGACGCGCATTCCACCATCGCCGGCGTTGCGTTCGAGGTTAGCGCGTGCCCACCCCAGGCCCCTCCCGCTTGCGGGAGGGGAGAAGATGGCGTCTCTCCCGCTTGCGGGAGGGGGGAAGATAGGGCGCTCACGACTCCACCCTCTCGCCTTGCCGATGCTGGCTTTCGATGCGTTCCACCAAGCCGTCCTTGAAGTGAACGACGGTGCGCGCGAAGGCGGCCATGTCGGGTTCGTGGGTAACCATCAACACGGTGATGTTCTTCTCCGCGTTCAGCCGCGTGAGGAGCTGCATGATCTCGATCGAGCGTTCGCTGTCGAGATTGCCGGTGGGTTCGTCCGCCAGCAGCACGTCGGGACTGGTTACCAGTGCGCGCGCGATCGCGACGCGCTGTTGCTGGCCGCCCGACAGTTCGGCGGGGGTATGGTCCCACCAGTCCGCGAGGCCGACCGTGTCGAGGCTCGCCATCGCCGCATCGCGCCGCGCGCGCTTTTCGTCGCCACGATACAGCAGGGGCAGTTCGACATTCTCCAGCGCGGAGGTGCGCGAGAGGAGATTGAAGCCCTGGAACACGAAGCCGAGATAATTGCGGCGCAGCAGCGCGCGCTGGTCGCGGTCGAGCGTCTCGACATGGTGGCCGCGGAACGTGAACGTCCCCGCGCTCGGCACGTCGAGGCAGCCGAGGATGTTCATCGTCGTCGACTTGCCCGACCCCGACGGTCCCATCACCGCGACGAAATCGCCCGCTGCGATATCGAGGTCGACGCCTTTCAGCGCCTGGAACATCGTCGCGCCTTGCCCGTACGTCTTGGTGACGCCGCGCAGACTTATCAGCGGGGGCGGATTACTGGCCACCGCCCCCACCCTTGCTGGCGCCCCCGGCGCGGCGGCTGCCGCCGGACTTGCTGGAATCGGTACCGGTGGCGAGCTGACCGATGATGATCTGCGCGCCGGGCTGGAGATTGCCCGACAGGACTTCGGTCATCGTCCCGTTGGTGTCGCCCGTAGTGATCTGCACCGGCTGCGGCGTGCCGTCCGTGCCCTTGACGTAGATCGTCTGCTGCGACCCGCGATCGAGCTTGGCGGTCCGCGCATTGCCACCGGCGCCGCGGCGCGGGCGGAAAGTCAGCGAGCCGGCGATGCCACCGCCCGAATCCTTGGCGCCATCCGCGCTCGGCTTGAAGCGCAGCGCGGCGTTCGGGACGAGCATGACGTTGCGCTTGTCCGAGGTGACGATGTCCGCGGTCGCGGTCATGCCGGGGCGCAGCGTCAGCGACGGATTGCCCACGGTGAGGTCGGCGGCGTAGGACACCACCTGGCCGGTGGACGTCGTCGTGGTCGTCGTCGACGCCGTCGCCGAGCTGACGGTCAGGTTCGAGCCGAGATCGACCCTGGTGATCGTCGCGGGGAAGGTCTGGCCGGGGAACGCATCGACGGTGAAGCTGGCCTTCTGGCCGACCTTGACCTCGCCGACGTCCGCCTCGTCGATCGCGACCTCGAGCTTCATCTTGGTCAGGTCTTCGGCAATCACGAACAGCGTCGGCGTGTTGAACGACGAGGCGACGGTCTGGCCCGGATCGATCTGACGCGCGAGCACGACGCCGGTGACGGGCGAGCGGATGATCGCGCGGGCGCGCTGCGTCTGGTTCTGCGCGAGCAGCGCGCGGCTGGCGACGACGTTGGCCTCGGCGACCTTCTGCGCGGCGACGGCACGGGCGTAATCGGCGCGACCGGTCTGGAGTTCGGTCTTCGACGGCACGCGGCCCCCCGACAGGCGCGAAACCTCTTCAAGGCGGTTCAACTGCGCGCGGGATTCAGAGACGGTGGCCTGCGCCTGCGCGACCTGCGCCTGGTTCGCGGCAAGCTGCGCGCTGGTCTGACGGATCTGGTCGTCGAGCTGTTCGGGATCGATCAGGGCGAGCGGCTGGCCTGCCGTCACGCGGTCGTTGACGTCGACCACGACCTTGGTGACGAGACCCGACAGCTGCGAGCCGACCGTGACCTGAGTGGTCGGCGCGAGCTTGCCGGTGGCGGACACCGTGACGGTCAGGTTGCCGCGCCGCGCGGCCTGCGTCGAATATTGCGTCTGTTCCTTGGCGCCGAAGCAGCGTGCGAGAAGGAGGCAGAGCAGCACGACGCCGATCGCGATCGCAACCCATTTGACGTACCGCCGCCAGGGCGCTTGCGGCTTTACGCCGAGGAAGTCGTCGATCGATGCGTCGGCCATCAGCGTGCCTCTGAAGTGTTTGGGGCGCTAGGTGGCGCTTCGGGAATGACGGTCGAGTCCCAGCCGCCGCCGAGCGCGGCATAGAGCGCGATCAGCGCGGTCGCGGCGTCGGCGCGCGCCTGCGTCGCCCCGTTGCGCGCGGACAGGAGGGCGGTTTCCTGCTGGTTAAGCGTGGTGAAATCAGTGAGGCCGGTGCGGTACTGGCTGCGGCTCAGGATCGCGGAGTTGTTGGACGCGTCGAGCGCGATCGCGAATTGTCGCTCGCGTTCCTGCGCGGTCTGGAGTGCGACGACGGCGTTCTCGACGTCTTCGAGGGCGGTGAGCACGGTCGATTGGTACAGCGCGAGCGCGCCGTCGGTGGCGGCCTCGCTCGTGCGGACCTGTGAGCGAAGACGGCCGCCGTTGAAGATCGCCTGGGTGAGGCCGGCGAACAGGCTGCCGGTGATCGCATCGCCGATGCTGCCGAGCGAGGTCGCGTTGGTGTTGAGGTTGCCGGTGATCGCGAGCGCCGGATAAAGCTGTGCCTTGGCGACGCCGATCCGCGCGGTGGCGGCGGCGAGCGCGCGTTCAGCGGAGCGGATGTCGGGGCGCTGGCGGAGCGTGTCGCCGGGAATGCCGACGCCGACCGCGGCAGGGCCGGTCGGGATCGCCTTGACCGGTGCCATCAGCGGACGGAGCGCGCCGGGGGCCTGGCCGGTGAGAATACCGATCCGCGCGACGGCGGCGGCATATTGCTGATCGAGGCTGGGGATCGTCGCGGCGGTCTGTGCACGCTGGGCGCGGGCCTGTTCGGCGTCGACGCTGGAGACGAGGCCGGCCTGGACGCGGAAGCCCGCGATTTCGAGATTGTCGTCCTGGATCGCAAGCGACGCGCGGGCATTGGCGAGCTGTTGCTGATACAACCGCGCGAGGACGTAGTTGCGTGCGACCTCGCTCTCGACCGAAATGAGGACGGTGGCGTAGTCGTAGCCCGATGCGGCATAGTCCGCGCGGCTCGCCTCGACGGTACGGCGGATCTCTCCGAAGACGCCGACCTGATAGCTGGCGCTGGCGCCGAGCGAAACGCTGTTGGTGCCGCCGCCGCCGGTGTCGACGAGCGTGCCGTCGGGCAGCGTGAACGAGCGCCCACCGCCGCGGACATTCTCGTTGCGTTGATACCCTGCGGATCCGCTGACGGTCGGGAGCAACGAGGCGCGGTTCTGGATCAGGCTTTCGCGCGCCTGACGGAGGCGGGCGACCGACTGCGCGAGGTCGAGATTGGTGGCGGCGGCCTGTTCGACGAGCTGGCCTAGGACGGGGTCGTCGAACTTCTGCCACCAGCGGGTAAGATCTTCGGGGCTGGTCGCGGGGGTGACCGAATAAGCGTCCGGAACACCGAGTTCGGCCGCAGCCTTCGGGCGATAGTCGGGGCCGACGGTGCAGCCTGCGAGCAGGATCCCTCCGGATACGGCGGATGCGATGAAAAGAAGCCGGACTCGGAACATGGGCGGTAGGCATGGCCAACGGGCTTGGGCTAGTCCAGCGCTTTTGTGTCGCGAGGTGTCGCAGACGGGATGGGTGCTGCGAGTGTGGGGCGTTCCGGACACTGTGCTGTCCGGCGTGTACCTCTGTAGAATTCTGTAGTGCCTGAGCGCGGTATCCCCGCCGACGTTCCCGTTCCCCCCGCAGGCGGGGATCCCCCTGACCGAGAGTCGGCGGATATGCTGACGGGTTCGCCCGTCTGGGTTCCCGCCTTCACGGGAATGACCGAGGAGAGGTGAGCATCGTATCCGCTGGCACCTCGCCGGCTGAGCCGGGGGTCCAGTCGGAACGTCGGACACGACAGGGCGCAGCGGGGATCATTGCCGTCCGACAACTGGAAGCCGGCCTTCGCCCGCGTGGTGTCCGCGGGGTTGGTGGGGCCTTCATCCCATAAACCGCTCTCCCGCGCAGCCGGGAGCCCAGGGTTACCGGGTCCGGGGCTCCCGCCTTCGCGGGAGAACGACAGGGAGAGCGAGCAACGCCCTGCCTGCAAGCCCGCTCCGCACCAGAATAATCGAACCGCACCCGTTCCAATTTCGCAGTGCAGCGGAACGTAGCGGCATGCCCGGGGGTTTGACGACCATGCTAGCCGAACGCCAGCCCGCGACTGAAGTCCTCGCGCCGCCGCCTGTCGCGCTCGATCCGCCACCCGTGGCCCTCGACACCGTCAGCCTCTTCTTCGATTTCGACGGCACGCTTGTCGATCTCGCCGCGACCCCCGACGCGGTCCTTGTGGACCAGCCCCTGCGTGACGCGCTCGACAGCCTTGCCGAACACTATCCCGGACGTGTGGCGATCATCAGCGGTCGGTCGATCGAACAGCTCGACTCGATGCTCGGCGACCATGCGCGAAGATTCGCGGTCGCGGGCAGCCACGGTGCCGAGCGCAGGACGCCGGAAGACGGCCATTTTGCCGCCGCACGGCCTGCCTCGCTCGAAGCCGCAGCCGAGGAATTCGCCGCCTTTGCCGCCGCGAACGGCCTCGTCTATGAGGCCAAGAGCCTCGGCGCGGGCCTGCACTACCGGATGGCCCCGGCGTTTGAGGCCGACGCCGTGGCCCTCGCCGAGACGCTGGCCGCACGCCATGGTCTCACGCTCCAGCGCGGCAAGATGATGGTCGAACTGCGCACCCCCGGCGACAAGGGCGCTGCGCTCCGTTCCCTGATCGCCGCGCCCGCAATGGCCGGCACCATGCCCTTCTTTTTCGGCGACGACGTCACCGACGAGGACGGCTTTGAAGCCGCGCGCGGTCTCGGCGGCGCCGGCGTGCTGATCGGCGAAAACCGTGCCACCGCCGCCACCTATCGCCTGAACGACGTAGCCGCGCTCCGTGGCTGGATCGCCGCCATATTGGAAACACGATGACCGCACCGACCCTCCCCGCTTCTCCCCAGGCCGACATGAACCTCTGGCCGATCGGCAATTGCCAGGTGTCTGCGCTCATCGACACGACCGGCACGTTCGTCTGGGGCTGCGTGCCGCGCGTCGATGGCGACCCGGCATTCTGCGCGCTGCTTGGCGGCGATGCACCCGAGACCGGGTTCTGGGCGATCGAACTCGAAGGCGCTGCGAAGACCACGCAGGCCTATATTCGTAACACGCCGATCCTGGTGACGCGGCACGAGGACGAGGCCGGCAACGCGGTCGAGATCACCGATTTCTGCCCGCGCTTCGTCCGTGAAGGCCGCACCTATCGCCCGACCAGCTTCGTGCGGATCGTCAAGCCGGTCGCGGGTTCGCCGCGGATCCGGATCCGGATGCGGGTGGCGACCAACTGGGGCAAGCCGACCGACCATACGCAGGGCTCGAACCATATCCGGTTCCTGATGGCCGACCAGACGCTGCGGCTGACCACCGACGCGCCGGTCGGGCATATCGTCGGCGAGAACTGGTTCCGGCTCGAACGGCCGATGCACCTGTTCCTCGGCCCCGACGAAAGTTTCGCGGGTGTGCTGCACGAGGCCGCCGAGGCAATGCTCTCGCGGACCAAGGAAGAATGGCGCCACTGGGTCCGCGGGCTCGCGACGCCGGTCGAATGGCAGGACGTCGTCATCCGCGCCGCGATCACGCTGAAGCTGTGCCAGCACGAGGAGACCGGCGCGATCGTCGCCGCGCTGACCACCTCCATCCCCGAGCATGAGGGGTCCGAGCGCAACTGGGACTATCGCTATTGCTGGATCCGCGACGCCTATTACACGGTTCAGGCGCTCAACCGGCTTGGTGCGCTTGACGTGCTCGAGGGGTATCTCGAATATCTGCGCAACATCGTCGATGCGTCGAAGGGCGGCCATGTCCAGCCGCTCTATGGCGTCGGCGGCGAGTCGACGCTGGTCGAGCGGACCGAGAGCGACCTGCCCGGCTATCGCGGGATGGGCCCGGTCCGCATCGGCAACCAGGCGTACGAGCAGATCCAGCACGACGCGTACGGCCAGATCATCCTGTCCGACGTCCAGGCATTCTTCGACAAGCGGCTGTTCCGGATGTCGAGCGAGGAGGATTTCAAGAGCCTCGAACTGGTCGGCGACCGTGCGTGGGAAACCTACGACAAACCCGACGCCGGGCTGTGGGAGCTCCGGACCAAGGCGCATGTCCACACCTATTCCGCCGCGATGTGCTGGGCGGCGTGCGACCGGCTCGCCAACGCGGCGGGCGTGCTCGGGCTCGAGGATCGCCGGGCGTTCTGGAACGAGCGCGCGGACACGATCCGCACGACGATCGAGACGTCGGCCTGGCGCGAGGATACGCAGCGTATCTCCGCGACGTTCGGCGGCGACGATCTCGACGCGAGCCTGATCCAGCTGCTCGACCTGCGGTTCTTCGCGCCCGACGATCCGCGGTTCCAGTCGACGCTAAAGGCGGTCGAGCAAGGGCTGCGTCGCGGCAGCCACATGCTGCGCTATGCGACCGAGGATGATTTCGGGCTGCCGCATACCGCGTTCAACGTCTGCACCTTCTGGCTGATCGAGGCGCTCCACGCGACGGGTCGCACCGCTGATGCGCGCGAGCTGTTCGACGAGATGGTCGCGCGCCGTACCCCTGCAGGCCTGTTGTCGGAAGATATCGATCCTGCGACCGGCGAACTGTGGGGAAATTATCCGCAAACCTATTCGCTGGTGGGGCTGATCAACTGCGCGGTCCTGCTCAGTAAGCCCTGGAGTGCCGTCCGATGAGCCGCCTCGTCGTCATCTCGAACCGGGTCCAGTCGGTCGATGCGCCCTCGGGCAATCAGGGCGGACTCGCCGTCGCGCTGCTCGCGGCGCTCCGCGAAAAGGGCGGCGTGTGGTTCGGATGGTCGGGCGAAACGACCGACAAGTTCACCGGCCACATCAATTTTCAGCAGGGCAAGGGCGTCACCACCGCGACGATCGATCTCGAAGAGCAGGATTTCGACGAATATTATAACGGCTATGCGAACCGGACCCTATGGCCGCTGTTCCACTACCGGATCGACCTGACCGAGTTTGAACGCGATTTCTCCAGCGGCTACGCGCGGGTCAACACGCGCTTTGCCGAGACGGTGCTGCCGCTGATCGAGCCCGAGGATCTGGTGTGGGTCCACGACTATCACCACGTCCCGTTGGGTCAGGAACTGCGCAAGCTGGGGGTCGGGAACAAGATCGGGTTCTTCCTCCACATCCCGTGGCCGCCGATGGCGATGTTGCTGTCGCTGCCAAGCCACCGCGCGCTGGTCGAATCGATGTTCGCGTACGACGTCGTGGGGTTCCAGACGCAGGACTGGCTCGACAGCTTCCTGCATTACGTCACGAGCCAGCTCGACGGCGTGGTCGGCGAGGACGGCTGGGTGACGGTCGGCGACCGTACGATCAAGGCGATCACCACGCCGATCGGGATCGAGACCGCGGACTTCGAGAAGTCCGCCAACAGCGACACCGCTCGGCATGCCAAGGAGCGGATGTACATGTCCGCGACCGGGCGCAGCCTCATCGTCGGGGTCGACCGGCTCGATTATTCCAAGGGTCTGGCCGAGCGATTTGCCGGGTATGAGCGCTTCCTGGGGTCGCATCCGGACCGGGCGGGGCTCGTTTACATGCTCCAGATCGCGCCGCCGAGCCGCGAGAAGGTCGATACCTACCAGGAGATCCGCGCAAACCTCGATTCGATGTCCGGTCGTATCAACGGCGAATATTCGGATATCGACTGGACGCCCATCCGCTACGTCAACCGCGGCTTCCCGCGCGATGTGCTGGCGGGGATCTACCGCGCGGCTCGCGTCGGACTCGTCACGCCGCTGCGCGACGGGATGAACCTGGTCGCGAAGGAATATGTCGCGGCGCAGGACCCGGAGGACCCCGGCGTGCTGATCCTGTCGCACTTTGCGGGTGCCGCCGCGCAGTTGAAAGACGCGGTGCTGGTCAATCCGTACAGCCCCGAAGAAATGTCCGACGCGATCGCGCGCGCACTGTCGATGCCGCTGGGGGAACGCAAGGCGCGCTGGGAGAAGCTGATCGATAACGTCCGCAAGGAAGACGTGATGTGGTGGTGCGAGCTGTTCATCACCGCGCTGGAAGCGGTGCCCGAGCACATCGAGGCCTGATTAATCCTCCCCCGCCAGGGGGAGGTGGCTGGCATTAGCCAGTCGGAGGGGGAGGACGCGCAACGCCGGTTGCCCTATCCTCCCCCTCCGTCGCCTTTGGCGCCACCTCCCCTTGGCGGGGGAGGATAGTTTCAGGGGCGGGTTACCGGATCCGACGCCATCAGCAGGCGGTTGCGCGGGATCGCCTCGGGCATCTCGTCGCGGATGTATTTCAGCAGGGCCTCGCGCACGTCGCACCGTAGGTCGAACGCGATGGCCGCATCCTTGGCGGTCATCAGCCCGCGCAGTTCGATGCAGTCGGTCTTCACGTCGGTGACCTGGAGGTTGTAGAACCGCTTGTCCCAACGCGGGTTCGACGTGATGATCTCGCCCAGTTTCTCGCGCAGCCGTGGCACATCCGCCGACGCATCAAGATACCAGAACACCGACCCCATCAGCTGGCTGGTCTCGCGCGTCCAGTTCTGGAAGCTCTGCTCAAGGAACTTCGACACTGGCACGACGAGGCGCCGTTCGTCCCAGATCTTGACGACCACGAAGGTCAGGTTGATCTGCTCGACGCGCCCCCATTCACCGTCGATGATCAATACGTCGTCGAGCCGGATCGGCTCGGTGAACGCCATCTGCACGCCCGCGATCAAATTCTTCAGCGCAGGCTGCGCGGCGGCACCGACGACGAGGCCGGCGATACCCGCCGACGCCATCAGCGTGACGCCGATCGATCGGATGCCGGGCACGCTCAGCAGCATCAGGCAGACGCTGATGAAGATGATGAAGAACGTGCCGATGCGCCCGAGGATCGCCGCGCGGGTGCGCTTGCGGCGTGCGCGAAGATTGTCCTCGACGGTGATGTCGGCGCGGATCTCGATCACGTCCTGAAACGCGCGCAACGCCGCCGCCGCGAGCCAGCCCAGCAGCGCGGGCACGAGGAAGCCGAGCAGCTGCTTCCACAAATCCTCGACGTCATTGTCCATCGGCAGGATCCGCGCGACGAACGCGACCGCGATGATGACGAACACGGCGCGCAACGGGCGCCGTATCCGGGCGAGAACAAGGCCGTCGGTCTTGGCGGTGGTACGACGCTGGGCATGGCCTGCGATCCGCATCGTCAGCCAATGCGCGACCAGCGCGAACAGAACCGCCGCCGAGACGACGGCGACGCTTTCTACCCAGACCCATTGGGGCGGTATGTGGAGCGATCTGAACATGCGCATGATGGCGCAACGGCGCGCGAGCAGGGATGTTCCGCTGCGGTGCAGCATAAGCACGGTCAACACGGTCAGCTTCGCAAACGAGTCCTTTCCCGGCGCAGGCCGGGGTCCAGTTGGAAAGGTCGCCATCATGAAGCGCTGTTCGCCGTTCCTCGCCCTCCCCGACTGGGTCCCGGCCTTCGCCGGGGAGGCGTGCCCTTCGTGACCCCGTTGCGCCAGCCCGTCAGCGTTCCCGGATGACGACCGCCCCCGATCGTGCCAAAACGCCCCCCGATGATAGCCCGGAGAATCAGACACTTCCTGAGCGAAGAGGACTGGCAGTTCGCGCCCCACGAACTGCCCGTGCTGCCCGGCTCCCCCGGCTCGCCACTCCACCCGCGCCGTCGGCAGATCGCCTATGCGCTGATCGGCATCCTGCTCGGGCTAACGGTCGGCTTCGGCAATGCGTTGATCAGCGCCAACACCTACACGCTGCAGGGCGCACTCGGACTCGATCCGGCGCAGATCGCCTGGCTGCCGACGGTTTATGTGATGACCAACGTCAGCATCAATCTGCTGATGATAAAGTTCCGCGCGCAGTTCGGGCTGCGACCGTTCGCGATGATCTTCCTGATCCTCTATGTGCTGATCACGCTCGCGCATCTGTTCGTGCACGGTTTCGCGACCGCGATCGCGGTGCGCGCGATCAGCGGCATGGCAGGCGCGGCGCTCAGCAGCCTGTGCCTGTATTATGTGATGCAGTCGCTGCCGGCGAAATGGCGACTGAAGGCGGTGGTGCTCGGCATCGGCATCCCGCAATGCGCGACGCCGCTTGCGCGGCTGTTCTCGCCGGACCTGCTGGCGATGTCGCAGTGGCGCACGCTGTACCTGTTCGAACTCGGGCTCGCCTTGCTGTCGCTCGCCGCGGTCGCAGCCCTCCGCCTGCCGCCGACGACGCGGAGCAAGGCGTTCGAGCCCCTCGACTTCCTCACATTCGTGCTGTTCGCGGGCTCGACCGCACTGTTCGCCGCGGTGCTCGGGCTCGGGCGGATCGTGTGGTGGACCAATGCGCCGTGGATCGGCTGGGCGCTGATCGCGGCGATCCCGATGTTCGCCGCCGCGCTGGTCGTCGAGCATCACCGCGCCAACCCGCTGCTCAACACGCGGTGGCTCGGCAGCGCCGACATCGTCCGCTTCACGATCGTTATCGTCATGGCGCGGATCGTGCTGTCGGAGCAGACCTATGCCGCGGTCGGATTGCTGACCGTGCTGGGGCAGAACAACGACCAGTTGGTGCCGTTCTTCCTGATCATCTTCGTCGCTTCGGTCGCGGGAGTCATCGCGAGCGCGGTGACGCTCGACGTCGAGCGGCTCGGCCATCCGATCATGCTCGCGATCGGACTCGTCGCGGTGGCGGCCTGGTTCGATTCCTACGCGACCAGCCTGACGCGCGCGCCGCAGATGTACGTCACGCAGGCGATCATCGGCTTTTCCGCGACGTTCTTCCTCGGCCCCGCGCTGCTGTTCGGCATGACCCGCGCGCTGAAGGAAGGCGCGGGCCATATCATCAGCTTCATCGCGCTGTTCGGGATCATCAATTCGCTGGGCGGGCTCGGCGGCACCGCGCTGCTCGGCAGCTATCAGGTGATTCGCGAGAAGGCGAACAGCGTGGCGCTGGTCCAGCAGATCTCGCCGACCGACCCGATCGTCGCGCAGCGTATCGCCGCGGGCGGCGCCGCGGTCAGCCGGGTGATCGTCGATCCGACGCTGCGGACCGCCGAGGGGGCGGCGATCCTGTCGCAAACCACCACGCGCGAAGCAAACGTGCTTGCGTATGACGACGTCTTCCGGTTGATCGCCGTTCTCGCGGGGGGGACGTTCGGCTATCTGCTGTTCCTGCTGGCGAGACGCGCGCGACGCGAACGGCGCACGCGGCTGGAGGGGACGACATGACCGACGCGCGCAGCCCGGTGGCCGAAGGACCGGCGACCGAAGAGAAGATCGCAGAGGCGGCACCATCGCCGGCGCCCTCCCCGCCCCCGGCCGCTCCGGCCACGCCGGTCGGGTCGGGCTGGCGACCGCAGCCGCCGAGCCGCAACGTCATCATCATCATCGCGTTACTGGCGGTGGCGGGCGTGTGCGCGGTGCTCGCGGCGTGGCGGCTGCCGCCGTTCGCGACGACCTATCAATCGACCGACAACGCCTATGTCCGCGGCCGGACGACGGTGATCAGCCCGCAGGTGAGCGGCTATGTCACGCAGGTGCTCGTGCGCGATTTCGCCGATGTGAAGCAGGGCGATCCGCTCGTGAAGATCGATGACCGCATCTACCGCCAGCGAGTCGACCAGGCGCAGGCACAGGTCGATGCGCAAGCCGCGACGCTCGCGAACAGTCGCCAGACCGCGGCCAGCCGAGAGGCGACGTTCGCGGCACAGGACGCCGCGGTCGCGAACGCCGCCGCGCAGCTGATGCGGGCGCAGGCGGATATGGCGCGCGTCAACGATTTGGTCACCGACGGCTCGGTGTCGTTGCGCGAGCGCGACCAGACGCTGGCGGCGCTGCGCCAGGCGCAGGCGCAGGTCCAGCAAGCCAAGGCCGCGCGCGAGATCGCCCGGCAGGACATCCGCACGGTCGAGGTCGGCCGCGGCGGGCAGCAGGCGGGCGTCTCGGGGGCCGAGGCGGCGCGAAGCCTCGCGCAGATCGACCTCGCCAACACCGTCATCCGCGCGCCCGAGACGGGGCGGCTGAGCGAGGTCGGCGTCCGCCTCGGCCAATATGTGACCGCGGGGTCGCAGCTGATGTTCCTGGTGCCGCCCGAAACCTGGGTGATCGCGAACTTCAAGGAAGCGCAGACCGCGCGGATGGCGGTCGGCCAGCCGGCGTCGTTCACGGTGGACGGGCTCGCAAACGAACGGCTGACTGGGCATGTCGAGCGGATCTCGCCCGCCGCGGGGTCCGAATTCGCGGTGCTGAAGGCGGATAATGCGACGGGCAACTTCACCAAGGTGCCGCAGCGGATCGCGGTACGGATCCGCGTCGACGCCGGCCAGCGGCTGAGCGCACGGTTGCGGCCGGGCATGTCGGTGCAGGCGCGCGTGGACACTGCCGGCGGACCGGGCGTCCGGTGATGCCGCCCAACCCCGACGTCACGCCCGCGTCCTGTTCTCCCGCGAAGGCGGGAGCCCAGACTGTGTCCCCGCCTTCGCGGGGACACAGGGGAAATGCCACTGCCCCAGAACAAACCACCTCGATCCAGGCCACCACCTCAATCCTGGCCACCACACCGGCGAAGGCCGGGGCCCAGTTGGGGGACGGCTGTAACGAAGCACAGTCCGCCGTTACTACGACCTTTCCACCTGGGCCCCGGCCTGCGCCGGGGTGGCGGTTGATTCGGGATATTGGGATCCTCCCCCTAGCCCTCCTCGCCGGCGCCTGCATCGGCCCCCGCCCCGAGGCACCCGCGACCACCGCGGTTGCCCCGCCCCCCGCATGGCGTACCACGCTCGGGCCCGGCGCGCCGATCCGTGCGGACTGGTGGAACGCGTTCGGCGATCCCGCACTGACCGCGCTCGTCGCGCGCGCGCTGGCGAACAGCCCCGATCTCGGCGCCGCCGCCGCGCGGATCGACGAGGCGCGCGCCACCGCGCGTCTCGCCCGCGCGCAACAGACCCCGCTCGTGAACGGCTCGGCGCCGAGCACCACCGGCCAGACGGTCAACGCGTTCGGCCTGCCCTCCGACGCGATCGGCGCGCAGCCCTCGGTCAGCATCAGCTACGATCTCGACCTGTTCGGCCGCCTCCGCCAGGCGAGCCGCGCGGCGCAGGCACAGTTGCTCGCCAGCCAGGCGGCGCAGGACACAATACGGCTCGGGATCGCGAGCAGCGTCGCGACCGGCTACATCACGCTGCGCGCGCTCGACCTGCGCCTCGCAGTCGCGCGGCAGACGCTGGCGGCGCGTGCGGAGGGCCTGCGGATCGCCCGCCGCCGCGCCGAGACCGGCTACACCTCGAACCTCGAACTTCGCCAGTCCGAGGCCGAATATCACGCCACCGAACAACTCGTCCCCGCCGCACAGCTCGCGATCAGCCGGCAGGAAAATGCGCTCAGCCTGTTGCTCGGCGACAACCCGGGCCCGATCCCCCGCGGGCGCACGCTCGACCAGCTCGCCGCGCCGGCGATCCCCGACGGCCTGCCCGCCGACCTGCTCCGCCGCCGCCCCGATCTCTATCAGGCGGAACAGACGTTGGTGGCGACCGACCGCTCGCTCGACAGCGCACGCGCGGCGATGTTGCCGAACCTCGCACTGACCGGCTCGGCGGGGGTGGTGCTCTCGAGCGCGCTGGCGAACCCGATCGCGGTATTCTCAATCGGCGCGAGCGTGCTGAGCCCGATCTTCGACGGCGGCAGGCTCGGCGCGCAGGCCGACGCCGCCACCGCGCGCCGCGACCAGGCGGCGTTCGCCTATCGCCGCACCGCGTTGCAGGCGTTCCGCGAGGTCGACGACAGTCTGGCGGGTGTGCAACGCTCGGGCCAGCAGGCGGTGGCGCTCGCCGGGCAGCGCGATGCGCTCGCGGGGGCGCTGCGCAACGCATCGAACCGCTACCGGGCAGGGTATTCGGCGTATATCGATCAGCTCGATGCGCAGCGCGGGTTGCTGACCGCCGAGCTGTCGCTGGTGCAGGCACGCGCGGATCGGCTGACCGCCTATGTCACGCTGTATCAGGCGATGGGCGGAGGCTGGTCGCGGGCGGACAGCGAGAGCGTCCAGCGATAACGCTCTCCCCCCGGAGGCGGGAGAACGGCGCGCAACTGCATTTTCCTGCCACACTTGCCGCGTAGAGGCGCACCCCATGAAGGCCATCATCCTCGCCGCGGGCCACGGATCGCGGTTGCTGCCCCTGACGCTGACCACGCCCAAATGCCTGGTCGAGGTCGGCGGACGCGCGATCCTTGATCACCAGCTCGACGCGGTCGCCGCCGCGGGCTTCGATGGCGCGGTGATCATCGGCGGCTACCGGATCGACCAGATCGACGCGCATCTGGGCGCACAGGACGGCGGCCTGCCGACCGAGCTCGTCTTCAACCCGTTCTGGTCGAGCGCGAACAGCATCGGCAGCGCCTGGGCGGCGCGCGCCTATCTCGACGCGCCGTTCGCCCTGATGAACGGCGATACGGTGTTCGACCCGACGATCCTGCACACCGCGCTTGGCGGCGACACGGCGGGCGTGGCGCTGCTCGTCGAGCCGCTGGTCGACGCCGGGCTCGACGACATGCTGGTCGAGGCCGACGGGACCCGCGTGATCGCAGTCGGCAAGCACCTCGTCGGGCATGAGGCGACCGATCGCTCGCTCGGGCTGATCGTCTCGCACGGCGGCGGCGCCTATGCCGAGGGGTTGCGCGCGGTCATCGGCGAGGAGAACGGCATCCACGCCTATCACCACGCCGTCGTCGCGCGCGTCGCGCAGGGCCCTGGCGTGACGGCGGTGCGGATCGCGACCGGCGCGCACTGGCAGGAGATCGACCGGCCCGAGGATATCGCGCTTTGGGAACGCGATCACCGGCCATGACCAGCGCCCCTCCCAGAGGCAAGGTCGCGTTCCTGTTCCTCGGCGAGACGCTGCTGATCCCGCATCTCTATCCGATCGTCGAGGCACTTGCCGCGACGTCGGCCGTGCCGATCGACCTGTGGGTGAGCACGTCGGTCCACGAGACCCTCCTGACCCGGTGGACCGCCCCCTTCCCCACCGTGCGTATCCGCCGCGCGCCGGGGTTCCGCCGCGTCGCCGACGACGGCACGGGGCGCAATCCGGTGCTGCCGGCCAAGATCCCGATGCTCGTGCGGCTGCTCCCATACCTCCGCAGCGCGCGCGTCGTGGTGTGCGCCGAACAGACGAGCCTGTGGCTTCCCAGGCTGTTTCCGATGCGCGCGAAATTCGTGAAGACCTCGCACGGCGTCGGCTCGATGAGTGCACGCGACGACCCGCGCCGGCGCGCGGCGGCGTTGACGCTGGTGCCGAGCCAGCGGGAGCGCCAGACCTATCTCGATCGCGGCTTCGCGCCCGACCGGTTCGTCGCGACCGGCTATGTGAAGGCGGATTTCACGCACCGCACGCACGCCGCGCCGCCGTTCGCGGATACGCGGCCGGTGGTGCTGTACACGCCGCACTGGCAACAGCATCGCTCGTCCTGGTGGCGCTGGGGGGCGGAGGTCGTGCGGCGGATCGTCGCGGACGGGCGCTACAATCTGATCTTCGCGCCGCACCAGCGCCTCGTCGAGAAGGCGCCCGAGGTCGCGGATTTGATGCGCGCGATCGGCGGCTTGCCGCACGTGCATTGCGACATTGACGGCTTCGCGATGGTCGACGGGAGTTATACCGGCGTCGCGGACGTCTATCTCGGCGACACGTCCAGCCAGGTGATCGAGTTCCTGATGCGGCCGCGGCCTTGCGTGTTTCTGAATGCCGGCGGCGTCGCGTGGGAGGGGGATCCGAACTACGCGATGTGGGCGTGCGGCGAGGTGGTCGGTGACGTCGCGGAGGTCGTGACGGCCCTCGATCGTGCCGCGTTGCTCCACGCCGAGTATGCGGCAATTCAGGCGGAGTTCGCCGGCGGGTCGCTCGGCGCGGTCGAGGGCGGCGCGGTGCGGGCTGCGCGGGAAGTCGTACGCGTGTTGGAAGCGAAGCCAGTTCGATAAACCCCACCACCCCCGGCGAAGGCCGGGGTCCAATTGGGGGACGATGCTGACAAGGGACCGCGCGAAGTTGCTCCGGCCGTCCCAATTGGGCCCCGGCCTCCGCTGGGGTGGTGACCTGGGGAAGCGTGGCTCTCGCGAACTCCCCCTCTCGCTTTCAGGACCAGATCGGCTAACGGGTGCGGCATGGTAGATTCTACAGCCCCCACGCCAGCGCTCCGCACCGTCCGGACGAACGACACGCTGCTCTGGGGCATGACCAATGCCGAGCGGATCCGGCGGATCGGCGTCGCGCAGGGGTTGCCGGAAGATGATGGCGACGGCCCCGTCATTCTCGCCAACCTCGCCTATGCGTTCGATCCGGTGTGGATTGCGCATCTGAAGTCGCGGCCCGGTACGGTCGTCACACGCACCGGCGTCCCCGTTCTCGCGCATGTCCGCGACGCCGACGAGCGCGCGCGGATGACCGCGGCGATGCTCGGCGAGGCGCCGCTGGTGAGCGGCCTCACGGTGATCGCCGCCGAAGCCGAGGACGGGATCCTTAACGAGTCATTGCGCAAGCGAGAACGCCCGTTTGCCGAACTGCTGACTCCGCCCGCGGTGCCGGCGATCGAGCGCGCGAGCTATGTCGGCGCCTATAAAGGCGTCACCGATCTGCTCACCAAATATCTGTGGCCCGAATGGGCGCTGGCGATCACGCGGGTCTGCGCGCGCGCCGGGATCACGCCGAACCAGGTGACCGCGCTCGGATCGGTGCTGTGCATCGTGGCGACCGTGGCGTTCTGGTATGGCTGGTTCTGGACGGGCCTTGCCACGGGACTGTTCTTCATGGTGCTCGACACCGTTGATGGGAAGCTCGCGCGGTGCACGATCACGTCGTCGAAGCTCGGCAATGCGTGGGATCACGGCGTCGACCTGGTCCACCCGCCCTTCTGGTGGTGGGCGTGGGCGGCGGGGTGCGCGCCCTATGGGCGGCCGCTCGACGACCAGATGTTCTGGGCGGTGATCGGGACGATGCTGTTCGGCTATGTCGCGCAACGGCTGATCGAGGGGGCGTTCATCGTCCGGTTCGGGATGCACATCCACGTCTGGGAGCGGTTCGACAGCTGGTTCCGACTGATCACCGCGCGGCGCAATCCGAACATGGTGATTTTGTTCGCGGGGCTGCTGGTGATGCGGCCCGACTGGGGGATCATTGGCGTGGCGGCCTGGACCGCAATCTCGCTGGTGGTGCATCTGGTGCGGCTGGTGCAGGCGATGGCGCGCAAGGCCAAGGGTGAGACGCTGGTGAGCTGGCTGGCATAGGCATCGCCCCGTCATCCTGACGAAAGTCAGGATCCAGGGTCACAAAGGTGGACGTCCGTGGCTCTGGGTCCTGACTTTCGTCAGGATGACGATCTAGAGTATGCCGACCGCAACGGCCTTGGGCCGGCCGATCCACCAGAGGCAGTAGATCGCCAGCGCATACAGGAAGCGGCTGTAGTCCCGCTTCCCCGCCCGGTGATCCGCGAACACCTTGTCGACCGCGCCCGTGCGCCACATCCCCTGCTCGCGCACGCCGCTGTCGCGCCAGAGTTGCTCCGCATAGGCGCCGAAATCGCCCGCGAACCACGCAGCGAGCGGCATCTGGAAGCCCTGTTTGCGGCGATCGAGGATCCCCTCGGGCAGCCACGGTGCGATCGCCTGCCGGATCACGTATTTGCCGACCTTGCCGTGCAGCTTCATGTCCGCGGGCATCGACAGCGCGAGATCGACCATCCCCTGCCCCAGCATCGGCACGCGCACCTCGAGCGAATGCGCCATGCTCGCGCGGTCGACCTTGGTCAGCATCGCGCCGGGCAGGTTGAGCGCGAGATCCGCCAGCCCGAACTGCTCGAGCGTGTCGACCGAGATCGCGGCGGGATCGGGGAAATATTCCGCGACCAGCGCGGCGATCCCGCCCTCTTCCTCGGCGAGGAAGTCGGCCGAGAAGATCTCGCGGCGGAAGGCTTCGTTGGTGATCTGCGTCTTGGCGAAGAACCGCGCGACGCCGTTCGGGAGTGCGGCGCTGCCCGTCGTCTTGCGCCAGCGCTGCAACACAGCATTCGCATGCCGCGACGGCAAGGTCGGCACCGCATCGAGCGCGCGCGCAAGTTTGCGCAAAGGTGCGGGCAGCGCGCCGATGCGGCGTTCGGTCGCGTGACGTTTGTAGCCGAAGAACAGCTCGTCACCGCCATCGCCCGACAGCGCGACCTTCACCTCCTGCGCGGCGATCTGGCTGACATACCAGGTCGGCACCGCGGACGGATCGGCGAACGGCTCGTCATAGCAATGCTGGACTTCGGGCAGCATCGCCTGCGCCTCCGCCAGTTCGAGCGTCCGCGTGACATGGTTGCAACCGAGATGCCGCGCGATCGCCTCGGCATGCAGCGATTCGTCGAAGCGCGGATCGGGGAAGCCGATTGTGAACGTGCGCACCGGGCGATCCGAAACCTGCGCCATCGCCGCGACCACCGCGGACGAGTCGACGCCGCCAGACAGGAAGGCGCCGACATCGACGTCCGCGACCATCTGCTTGCCGATCGTGTCGAGCCATTGATCGCGGAACTGCTCGATCCACTGCGCCTCGGACCGCGGCTCGGCCGGATGATAGGCCGGCGTCCAATAGGCGCGCATCGTCGGCGTGCCGCTCGCCTCAATCGTCATCACGTGCCCCGGCGGCAGCGTGCGGACCTGCGCGTAGATCGACCGCGGCGTGCGGACATGCCCGAAGCTGAAATAATCGTGGAGCGCGCGGGCGTCGACGTCGAACGCCATCCCCGGCAGCAAGGTCAGCGTCTTGAGTTCGGAGCCGAACGCGAACCCGGCCGCCTGGTCGGTATAATAAAGCGGCTTGATACCGACGGGATCGCGCGCAAGCGTCAGTCGCCGGGCGTGCATGTCCCACACGGCGACCGCGAACATGCCGTCGAGCCGCGCCCAGACATCGTCGCCCCAGCGTTCGTAGCCGGCGAGGATGACCTCGGTATCGCCCGCGCTCTCGAAGACGCGCCCCAGCGCCTGCAGCTCGCGCCGCAAGTCGCGGAAATTGTAGATTTCGCCGTTGAAGACAAGCGCATAGCGGCCGTCGGGCGAGTGGAACGGCTGATGCCCGCCTTCGATGTCGATGATGCTCAGCCGGCGCATCCCGAAGCCGAAGTCGCCATCGGTCATCACGCCCTGGTCGTCGGGACCGCGGTGCAGGATCGCGTCGCACTGCGCGGTGATCAGGGGTGCGGTGACGAGGCGGGGCGAAACGGCACCGCCACACCGCGCGTAAAGGCCGGCAATTCCGCAGATGACGAACGATCCCTCGCATGACGGCGGCACTGTCGCCCGATCGCGCGCGGTCTAGGGGCCGCCTCCGGTTTTGTCACCTCTGCGCACCCCGCCGCCCCGCGCACCTTGCCGCACCCACGATCGCGCTCTAGGGGCCGGTCGCAGATGGTTCAGGACCCCGCTCCTTCTCCGGCTCCGGCGGATGCACCGGCACGTGCGGGCACGACCGGGATTTTCCGGGCGGCGGCGCGCAACCTCGGCTGGCTGCTCGCCAGTCGCAGCGTTCTGGCGATCCTGTCGCTCTTTTATCTCGGGTTTGCGACGCGCACGCTCGGCGTGGTCGATTTCGGCCGGTTCGCGCTGATCTCAGGCGCGGCGCAGGCGCTAACGACGTTCGTCGGATTCCAGACGTGGCAGATCATCGTCCAGTACGGCGTCGGTCCGATCCAGCAGGGCGACGCGCCGCGGCTTGCGCGCCTGCTTCGGTTGTCAGCAATCCTGGACCTGTGCAGCGCGCTGGTCGGGGCTGCGCTGACCGTCGCGATCCTGTTCGCGTGGAGCGACGGGTTCGGCATTCCGCCCGACCTGATGCGCGACACGCTGATGTTCGCGGTCGTGCAGCTGATCACGATCCGCTCGACCCCGCTCGGGATCCTGCGGCTGCGCGACAAATTCTCCTTGTCCGCGCTCGCCGACAGCATGACGCCGATCATGCGTTTCATCGGCGCGGGCGCGGCGATGCTGTTCGAACCGACGATCCGCGGCTTCATGCTCGCCTGGGCGGTCGCCGAGTTCGTCACCGCGGCGACCTATTGGATCCTGGTCGCGAAAAGCGGTGACCTGCGACTGCTCGCACGCGGTCGAGGGCGTTGGCAGCAGGTCCGCGATGAGAACCCCGGCATCGTCCGGTTCGCGCTCAGCACCAACGCCAGCGCGACGCTGGGCCTGTCGAGCAAGCAGATCCCGCTGCTGCTGGTCGGCGCGTCGATCGGCCCCGCCGCAGCGGGCGCCTTTCGCCTCGCGACGCAGCTTGCACAAGCGCTTGCCAAACTGTCGCAGATGCTGTCGCGCGCCGCGTTCCCAGAAATCGTCCGCGCGGTGCGGACTGCCGAGCCCTCGCGCCTGCGCCGCATTTTGGTGCGGACCATGCTTGCCAGCACCGCGGCGGCGTTGGTCATCCTCGCGATCGTCGCGCTGGTCGGCGAACCGATCCTGAAGCTGGTGGGCGGCAAGTCGTTCGGCGGTGCGTATCCGGTCTTGCTGTGGCTCGCGGCCGCGGGCTGTTTTGATCTCGCCACCGTCAGCCTCGACACGGTGATGACCGCACTGCACCGCGCCGGCACGGTGTTTGCGATTCGTGCGGTCGGGGTCGCATTGATGTTCGTCGCGGCTTTTGCGCTGATGCCCGCCTACGGATCGGCCGGTATCGCCGCTTCGGTCGCTGCCGGATCGGTTGCGGTTGCGATCCTGCTGGGGTTTGCGGCCGCACATATGACCCGGACGCCGAGACGAGCATAGCCTCCACAGAGCGACCGACGTTTGCGATAAACGCCTCGTTCACGTCGCAAATGTCATCTGCGCGCCGCTCTATCGCCACTATTTTGGGGCTTAGTCGGTCAATGAACTACGGATTTCTTTTCGCGCTCGGCGCGGCGACCGCGCTTGCGCCGGTCCAGGCGCACGCCGCCGAAACCTGCGAAGGCACGCCGGGCGGCGGCAATGCCAAGCTGATTTTGGAGGCAACGACGCTGCGCAACAATGCGGGGGAGGTCGCGTTTGCGATCTATCCCGACGACAAGTCACGATTTTTGGCAAAGGGTGCGAAGGTCGGGCGTGCTCGCGTGTCGGCGGCCAGCCCGCGCGCCTGCTTCTGGATGAAGCCGGGTCACTATGCGGTCGCGCAATATCACGACGAGAATGGCGACCATAAGTTCAACCGAACGCTGTTCGTGCCGAAAGAGGGCTTCGGCTTTTCCAACGACGCGCCGACTTCGATCGGGCTGCCGTCGTTCGACGCGGTTCGCACCGCCCTTCCCGCATCCGGCGCCGTCGTACGGATGAAGATGCGGTATCGCCGATAAGTCTCGTATCGGCTGCGACCGACGCGCAACGGAAATCTAACTGACACAAAATTGTAGCGGTTCTGCGCCGTGACGGGTATCCTATATCGTGGTCGATGCTGTTTCGAACTTTCATGCCTTTGGCGGGCACCCGCTTTCGCCGTCGGCACCGCCGGCCTGGCTGCCTGATGGCTTGTTCGATCCGGCAGTATCCGAAAGGCATGGCGTGAGCCCACGCGACGCCGCCGCCAAGATCCGTACCGGTATAATCTGCAACCCCAAGAGCCATCGCAATCGCAGCAGCGTCGAGGCGACCAAGCCGTTCCTGTCGGGAACCGTGCTGGCCGTAACGCCGCGGACCCAGGCCGAATTGGCCGAGGTGCTGACCGGTTTCGCGCGGCACGGTATTGAACTGCTGGTGATCGATGGCGGCGACGGGACGATCCGCGATGTCATGACCGCCGCCGCGCGCGTGTGGACCGGCGCGGCACCGCGCGTCGCGATCGTGCCCTCGGGCAAGACCAACGCGCTCGCGCTCGACCTTGGCATTCCCGATACGTGGACGCTCGATCAGGCGCTTGCCGCGGCACGGGGTGGTAACCTCAAGACCCGCAGCCCGATTGAAATCGTTCGAAAGGACTCGGGCACGCGCCTCCACGGATTTCTGTTCGGTGCCGGTGCGTTTGTCGATGCGACCGCCCTAGCGCAGCGGACGCACCGTGCGGGCGCGTTCAACGGCGTCGCGGTCGGGCTCGCCTTGTGCTGGGCGATACTGCAGACGCTGTTCGGTGGCGTGAACAGTGCGTGGCGCGCCGGCAGCCGGATGCGGCTCCGCTTCGAGTCACGCGGTGACGAGGGCGTTCATGCCGCGGGCAGAAACACGGACACCGATCGTGCGCGCTATATCCTGCTCGCCTCGACACTGAAGCGAATGCCGATCGGGATCCGCCCGTTCGGCGTGCCACGCGCCGGGTTGAAGACCTTGGTCGTCGATGCGCCGCCACGCTGGCTCGCGGCGGCAGCGCCACTGATCGTAACCGGTTCGCCCGCCGCCTGGCTTGACCGCGCCGGCTACCACCGGATCGACTCGCCAAGCTTCGACTTGTCGATCGAATCGGGCTTCATCCTCGATGGCGAAGTCTATCCCGGTGGCGACCTCATCGTCCGCGAGGCGCGCGCGCTCCGCTTCGTCGTCCCGTGATCACGCTCGGCGACGTCGTCCGCCGTCAGCTCCATGTTCCGACGATCCCCGCAGTCCGCGATCTCGCGGCGTTGCTGGCGGACGCTCCGGGGGTCGTGGCGGTGCTGTTCTACGGCTCGAACCTGCGTACCGGGGCGACCGAAGGCGTGCTCGATTTCTACGTGCTGACCGCGGGCCCTCCCGAACGGGGGATCTGGCCGACGGTTAGCTACCGCGAGGTCGATCGGCACGGCGAGATGCTGCGCGCCAAGATCGCGACGATGCGACTGGCGACGTTTGCGAACGCTGCCGCGGCGCGGACGCTCGACACGACGATATGGACTCGTTTCGTGCAGCCCTCCGCACTGGTCTGGGTGCGCGATCAGGCTACCGCAACGCTGGTAGCCAACGCGATCGGCGACGCGGCCAGGTCGGCCGCGCGGTTCGCCGCTGCGCTGGGGCCCGCAACCGGCACCGCAGACGACTATTGGCGCGCGCTGTTTCGCCAGACCTACGCGGCCGAACTCCGCGTCGAACGCAAGGGCCGCGAGGGACAGATTCTCGCCTTCGACCCGTCGCGCTATGTCGAACTTCTCCCGCTTGCCTGGGCCGCCGACGGCATCGCGTTCCGCGACGAGGCAGGCAAGTTGAGCCCCGACCTTGCCCCTGCACGGCGGCGCACGCTGCTCCACGCCTGGAACCGCCGACGCCGAGCCGGCAAACCCCTCAATGTCGCGCGACTGGTCCGCGCGGCGTTCACCTTCGACGGGGCTGCGCGCTACGGCGTATGGAAGGTCGAGCGGCACACCGGGATCGTCGTGCCGTTGACGCCGTGGCGCGAGAAGCATCCGATCCTCGCGGCGCCCGGCGTATTCTGGCGGGTCTGGCGTGCGCGGGCGCAGGCCGGTGCCAAGACGGTATGAACACAGGATTCAACGCGCTGATCCTCGCCGGATCGCGCGGCGGGAGCGATCCGGTCGCAGACTATGCCGGGGTGTCGCACAAGGCGCTGATCGTCCTCGATGACCAGACCTTGCTCGCGCGGGTCGCGCAGGCGTTGCGCGCGGCGGGCGCGACGCAGATCGCGGTCTCGGTGTCCGACGACGCCGTCCGCGCCGCCGCGATCATGCTCGGCCTCACCGTCCTGACCGCGGCATCCGGTCCCAGCCACAGCGTCCGTGACGGGATCGCAGCGCTCGGGGCGCCGCTGCTCGTCACCACGGCGGATCATGCGCTGCTCCGCCCCGAATGGATCACGCGCTTCCTCGCCGACGTCCCCGCGGACGCAGACGTCGCTGCCTTGCTCGCGCGCCGGGACGTGATCGAGGCGGCCGCCCCCGGCACGCGCCGCACCTATCTCCGCTTTGCCGACGGCGCATGGTCGGGATGCAACCTGTTCCACTTCGCCACGCCGCGCGCGGTCGCCGCGCTTGATCTGTGGGCGCAGGTCGAGGCGGATCGCAAACGGCCATGGCGGATCGTCCGTCGACTCGGGATTGGCACGCTGCTCCGCTATATGTCCGGCCGCCTGACGCTGGTCGCTGCGCTGGCGCATCTGGGACGGCTCGCCAACCTGAAGGCTGCCGCGGTCGCCAGCCCGTTCGGCCTCGCTGCGGTCGACGTCGACAAGCCTGACGACCTCGACCTCGTCCGCGACCTGATCGCACACGGCTGAGGTTCCTGCGCTGCGACCTTGCGCGGCATGTTCATGGACAAATTGCCTCGGGCTATCGTTCGCCCCTGTCCCCAAACCGCCGCTTGGTGCAAAGCGCAGTGATGCAGACGCCCGCACCGGCCACCGCGCCGCACCCCGCCCCGCACGTCAGCGGCACGCCTTCGATCGGCATCTATGGTAGCGCCGGACGGATGGGCCGCGCGATCGTCGACGCGATCGAGGCCGCCGGCGCATCGCTCGCCGGTGGGGTCGATGCGGGCGAAGATCCCACTCCGCTCGCCCGCGCCGCCGATGTTCTGGTCGATTTCTCGACCCACTCCGCGGTCGAGGCGCATCTCGCGGCCGCGCGTTCGACTGGTACCGCTATCGTCATCGGCACGACGGGGCTGTCGCCGCAGCATCAGTCGATGATCGACGCCGCGGCGCGGGATATCGCCATCCTCCAGACCGGCAACACCTCGCTCGGCGTGACGCTGCTCGGGATCCTCGTTCGCGAGGCCGCCGCGCGGCTTGGCCCGGACTGGGACGTCGAGATCGTCGAGATGCATCACCGGCACAAGGTCGATGCGCCCTCGGGCACCGCGCTCCTGCTTGGCGACGCCGCCGCCAAGGGCCGCGGATCGTCGCTCGCCGAACTCCGAGTCGACAGCCGCGCGGGGCTTGTCGGCGCGCGCACCGAGGGCACGATCGGCTTCGCGTCGTTACGTGGCGGATCGGTGATCGGCGATCACAGCGTGATCTTCGCGACCGAAGGCGAGCGGATCGAACTCAACCACCGCGGCGACGATCGCTCGATCTTCGCGCGGGGTGCGGTCCGCGCGGCGATCTGGCTCGCGGCGCAGCCTGCCGGTCGCTACCGGATGGGCGACGTGCTCGGGCTGTAACGCGGTGAAAAAGGCCGACGTCCTCGAATTCTACGCGCGTCTGGCCGAGGCCGACCCGCACCCCGAGACCGAACTCGAATTCGTCAATCCGTACACGCTGGTCGTCGCGGTCGCGCTGTCCGCGCAAGCCACCGATATCGGCGTCAACAAGGCCACGCGTGCGCTGTTTCGCGAAGCCGACACGCCCGAGAAGATGGTCACGCTCGGGCTCGACGAGTTGAAGCGCCACATCAAGACGATCGGCCTGTTCAACACCAAGGCGAAGAACGTCATCGCGCTCTCGCAGATGCTGATCGACGACTATGGCGGCGTCGTCCCCGACGATCGCGCTGCGCTCGAGCGGCTGCCCGGTGTCGGGCGAAAAACCGCCAACGTCGTCCTCAACGTCGCATTCGGCGCGGAGACGTTCGCGGTCGACACGCACATCTTCCGCGTCGGCAACCGCACCGGCCTGGCGCGCGGCAAGACCCCACTCGCGGTCGAACTCAAGCTCGACAAGGCGACGCCGCAGCCGTTCCGCCTCCACGCGCATCACTGGCTGATCCTGCACGGCCGTTACGTGTGCAAGGCGCGGACACCCGAATGCTGGCGGTGCATCGTCAGCGACCTCTGCGCGTTCAAGCCCAAGACGCCGCCGCCAAAGATCAAGTCCGGGGCGGCCGTCGGCGAACGCTGAGTAATTTCACCCCGACCGGGCACGACGCTGATTGCAAGCTGGGCCTGATCCCGACGGTGACACGCATTCAAGTAGGCATCTGTCCATCGTCGACCGCGCGACACGTTCGCGCGCGCTTGCCCTTTTCAGACATCGCAGGCTGGCCGATAACAAGCAGCGTGAGACGCACCAAATAACCGCGATCCTTCCGGGGGGGCGCCTTTTTAAGTCTTTGCCTTCAGTGTCTGCGGCCGACCGCGGGGAGATTGCGCGAGGTGCGTCATCGGAGAGGTCTGGTGCACCCGACTGGTCTCCAATAACTGCACCAAATCAATACGTTGGATTGGCTAACCTACAAGATACCGACCGCGCAAACCTGCGGATCTCCGACAAACTGGCTAACCGATCGTGAGCAACATTGCCCGCTCGTTTAGCGAGGTTACGACCGGTATCCGTGACCGCGCACGCTCAAACTCACCAGTACGCCGCAACAGCTACAATGCTGGCGGATCGGAGGTGTCGCTATGGCGAACGCACAACACATTTCCAAAGACAGAGCACAACGCGCGGATGCGCGCGGCCGAGGCGTTCGAGCACGAAACGAAGCTACCGGGGAAGCGCAACGGCGCGCTCGGCGCGATCGGGCTCGAAGTGCTGCGCTGCCTGTTGCGCCTGCGCGGCCGTAAGGACGGCCGGCTCGATCCGACCTATCAATGGATAGCGGACAAGATCCACCGGTCGCGCAGCGCCGTAGGCGAGGCGCTCGACCGCCTGAAGGCGTGCGGCTTCCTCGACTGGATCCGCCGCTGCGTACCGATCGAAAATGCCGAGCCTGACGAGCAGCAGAGCGAGCAGATCGCCAACGCCTTCATCCTGCTTCAACCGCCAACGGTGCGGGAGTGCGTCCGCCGCATGCTTCGTAAGCCTAGCGAGTTCGTGCGAGCTGTAGCCGAGAAGCTCGCACGCCAGAAGAAGCTGGACACCGCGACGGTCGACGACGTGATCGCCGAGGTCCAAAGTCCCGAGCTGCGCGCCATCCTCGCTCGCGTCCGCGCTTCCGTTGATAGTGCAAATCCGCCGAGCGGTCACACAGAGGCCCTGTAAGACTTAAAGATAAGTGGAACGCCTATGGCGTACGCAGTTTGAAGCTCCACCAAGCCCCCACGGCCCCGAACCCAGCGGGCTCAACGTCCAGCAACCGCTGGCGAGCGTGCCGGCTTGCGCCGTCCCGTGCATCCTGGGGAGGATGCGCAAATTCGGTGCCATTTCACCCATTCACGTCGACCATGCTACGATATCCCCTAAGCGGAATCGATGGGAATGGGCAGGATTGCGGACTGGCTGCTTACGGGCGAACATCGAGGTAAGCAGCCGTTCGTTCAGGTGTCGGGGCGGGGGGCGAGCAGCCGCTTTTTGTTGGAAAGCGGACGCGAACCTAGGCGAGCGCAGAAGCTAGCCTGATACCGACGTGGACCATCAAAGCACCCATTGCCGCACCCTTCGCAAAGCTGAACGCCAATTTCGGTCGCTTCATTGTTCGCCTCCTGTGCGTCAATCTTACCAACGGGCTGAAGGTCCGCAAGTGGGCGTTTCCAGCCTGTCCCACTGCTGGCAAAGCCGTCTGGCGTGCCGCACGTCGCATTGCGGTGGCTAGCTGCCGGTCCGCTTCCGATTAAGACGAACCAGCAGAGCGCCCGTCAGCACTATCGGGAGAAACGCGTTGGCTATCGGAACGCTCGCGGTATTCGTCAGTGCGCAAAATAAAAAATAGGCACCAAGTGCTACACTGAACGCTACCAGTCCTGCTCGTAGGGGCATTTGACTACTTTGCACCTTCGATCTCCGCTCAACCTCAGCAGCGACATTACGAAAACCTGCGAACGTCCGCTAGTGGGCGTAAGTGTAACGGCTGAGATGGGCAGGAAAGCGGACGGTCCGCTTCTAGGTGTCGGTGAATTGAACGGGCACTGGTATACGCAAACGATCTCGCGACCTGATCGGTGGAGCCTAACGGCGGCCCGCAAACTTCTCACTTCCACGACGCATTGCCCCATGGGCTCTCACACGGTCGAACAGTAGCTCGAGATCGTCGCGGCCGATGTCGAATGTCTCGCCAAGGTCAGCGAGCGCTGCGTCGAGATCTTCAGGATGAGGGATGCCCTCAGCCTGCGGACCGGCGGGCATCTGCAGGCCTGATACAGGGCGATGCGGGTACGAATGGCCAGACAGATGATGAAAGACCACCCCGGCAGCGGTCAGGATTACCGCGTTAATCCCCACTGGCATTAGCGGGAACATCCAGTCGGTTGTTGTGACCGCATGACCGCCCATCACCGCGGTCAGTGCAGCAGCCCCGCCAGGAGGGTGCAGACAGCGCAGCAGTGACATCGCCAGGATTGCACCTCCGACTGCCAAGCCACTCGCAAGCCCAGGCGATGACACCGTGGATGCTATCCCAACGCCGACAACAGCCGAGATGACGTTGCCCCCGATCACTGCCCAGGGTTGCGCGAGCGGACTGGCAGGAACGGTAAAGATGAGTACCGCCGAAGCGCCCATGGGGGCCACGAGCAGCACGGCGGGCCACCCGTCTCCGAATACCATCGCTGTCACAAGTGCGGTGAACGCGATGCTCAGCGCCGCGCCAATACACGCCACAAGTCGACCACCGAACGTGGCACCAGCAAGGATCGGAGCAAATAGAGCCCGCAAGCATATAACCTTTCGTCGACAGGCTTCGCACCGATTTACCCGGCCTTGAGCGACCGCCTATGAGCGCAAGCAGGATGGCCGTATAGGGCAGGAAAGCGGACGGACCGCTCTCGGGCCCTGTCATGGGAAAGCCGACACTAAACGTAGGCGTGAAAACGCCTCAGATTTTGGCATCGGCGTATCGCACGGTTTCCCGCCGTTTTCTGGCCGATGCAAACCCTGTGAATTTTGCATCAACAATGTTGTTGCATATCCAGCGGGCGAGGCCTTGCCTTTTGGCACCGCTGCGATGATCGCCAGCTCATGCGATGCCTGAAGTCGATTGTCATAGCTATAGCCACGGGCGTGGCCGGTTGGGCTACCGGCAACGGCGTCCTGAATCTGATCATATTGCTTCTTGGTCCATCGGCAGCGATCAACTTTTCAGGGTATCATCGGGAGATAACCCCGCTTTTGATCTTCCTGGCGACCGCTTTCGGGCCGGTCACAGAGTCCTTCGCGGTCTGGGTTTTGGTTTGGCTGGCTCAATCGAAATTCGGTTTGGGTCATGTCAGCACATCGCTGGCGACCAGCGCTGCGATGGTCATACTGCACGGAATTTCTTGGGCGTCGCTCGCCGTTCTGCCGACCTTTGCAATGCACGCCGCGATCATGTTTTCAGCGAGATTGAGGCGTCGATCTGGATCCGGCTATCTCGTTATCGTCGGTGCCCACTCCTTGCAGAACCTCATTTCGGTCATTCGCCCCCTGCTCATGGCGTAGACACTTTCTGTAAGGCCGACCATGATGCAAAACTTTTGATTTTTGCATCACGAATGACCGGAATGGGAGGAAAGCGGACGGGCGGCTTTTAAGCCAGCGCGATGGAAAGCGGACTCACCCCGTAAGTGCTGACTCCCACCCATTTTCTGTAAAATCGATCTGGTCGGTTGCAAAAGCTGTGTCGAACTCCTGCTCCCATGGGAAAATGCCACTCCGATCCGGCCAAACAATCTGAAGGCATGGGAAATCGTCGCTACCGTAAAACCATCGGCTCCAACCGAGATGATCTCGGTAGAACCGCTTTGCCACCGGAAAGACATAGGCAAGAAGGTTTTCAAACGCTCTATCGGTTGGCTCGCCTACCGGCAGTGGTAACCCCGCCTTAGCCTCTCGGAATAACTCCCAGAACACGTCATGCGCTATCTCACGCCTCATGCCGAACATGATCAATTCTGGTTGACCCGTGTTCACCCACAACCCCGTAGTAAACGAGAACCCCGGCCCTTCAGTGTCGCCAAACACTGCGGTATCGAACCAGCCGTGCTCTCGGACCTTGGCTACAAACACTCGCTCGGCATCATCCAGAGCTTCATCAGGCGCGTTCAGGGCGGTTCGCATGAGCGGTAGCTAACCCTCCCGCTGAACGTCCGCAATCTGGAAGCGCAACAGCCATCCCGAATGACCTATTCTGGGCGGAAGCGGAACGGCCGGATTGGGTTGAATGCGGACATTCGAGCGGTCGTCGGAAGCCGTTACCAGAGGATATGATCGGTAATCACGCCAAACCTGACGAGAAAGCCTAGCGCCGCTCCCACAAAAAGGAGGACCGCATACACGGTGATTGCTCGCGTCCGGCTTCGACGGTCTGTTTGATAGCCCATGTTTGATAACCTCATGGCGGAGTCGGCTGCGACGGTGACCGATCCCAGCAATGTCCACTAGTGGGCGGAAGCGGTCGTCCGGTCGATCAGCAGACCGATGGTCGCTTTGTGGTGGAAAGTGGACGCTGGCAGTTAGTGTGAGCCGAACCACACCCCAGTGACATAGGCTATGCCGCTACCCCAATTTAGCGCTTTGAAAATTCCGAACGCAACCAACGCGGCGTTTCCCAATCCCAGCAATTTGCGGCTCATTCGTCCATCCTCCATCCCTGATATTTTGACAGCGTATTTACCCGTGCGAATGTCTGCAATTGGGCGGTCCCGCCCGGCTCTATCATTGCCGCTTTCGCAACTCGAGAAGAACGCGGGCGGAGGGCGGGGTCAGCGAACGAATTGCGGCGACAGCTGCATCAATTTGCATCATCAGGTGCGCGATCAGATGGCCGCTGAAGCTATGCGTCGTCCTCCTCCGCATCGCATCCGCCGACTGCATCGTGAGCGACATAAAAAGCTCCCGGGCGAGGCGGGGGTTCTTGCGCCGTATTTGGGGTCGCCGAACCGGTCGGGCTTGATAGGGCCACGGCGCCCCGTGGTGGGCACCCTGCCCTGCCGGCGGTAGGCGGCAACGCCAAGGGGCGGCCGGGCAAACGACGGCCCCTAGGGCCGCAGGATAGCTTAGATCCCCCCGCCTCTCGGATGCTGCGGGATATGGTGTCGATAGGAAAGGTCCGGATGAGGGTGCGGTTCATCGACACCCCATGATCCGCGCTTCGGTGAGTGCTGCGGTCCGACATTGCTCGGCACGATCAGGATGGTTTCGCTTTCCTCTTGCCCCATGATACGCTGGAGCAAGTCGTCAGTGAACGATTGCACGGCACGAGCTCCCTGCAGGTCGACGCTCATCCGTTCAGACTTCCGTCGCACCGTCAGCGCAACCTCGATGATCATCCGCAGCTCTTCCCGGCTGATCCTGTTCATGGTCGTGCCCACAGGTCGCGGATGCCCAGCCCGAGCGGGCCGGTGCCAAGGTAGGCGCCAAGCATCCCGTGATCGCGCTCGGACAGCGCTATCGGCCGGCCGTCGTTGATAAAGCGCGCCAGATAGCCCGGAGATCGGTCGATCAAGCGCGACAACGCGGCGAGGCTTTCGCCCCGCTGATTGACCGCCAGCCGCAGCGCCTGACGCGGATCAGCCGGCGATAGCACTAGGCAAAGCTTCGCGCCCATCAGTATACCAGCCAGTGCATTTCGGCGTCGTCGATCGCCGCGAACGCGTCGCCGTCGGCCGACATCTCACGCAGACGCTTGCGAACCGCCTCGGGATCGCCGTCTCTCGGGAACTGCCGATCGCCCCGCGCCGCTTCGGCAACACCATTGATCCAATCTCCCCGATCACGCTGCCGTAGCAGCCATCGGCCGAACGCTTCGGGCTTCGCCTCGATCACATCCTGGTCGTCGTGCATCGCTCAATCCTCTTGCCGAATCGACGCCGAAATCTATACGGCGTTCCCGCTATGTTCTCAAGTGGAGTGCGCGTGTACGAGTTCAGTACGGCGGTTGTCGGGATCCAATATCCGAACACCGATAAGAGCGATCGACGGTATGAGGCCTTACTATGCAAGCCAGGGGACGAGGTGCGGCTCGTGGCAGAGCCGCGCAACAAATATGATCCTCGTGCCGTTGCAGCACATTCGCCTCGATGCGCCCGCCCGCGTGCTGGCCGAAGGCGACCTGAAGCCCGCCACCCGCGTCAACGATGTCGTGACCGTTGCCGGCGCGGTGTACGTCGGTGCCGGTGAGGTTGGTGAGGATGTCGACTACGTCAACATCGACGCGCTGATCTACGACGCGATCGAGCTGCTCGATGAGAATTACCGCGATGACACCGACCTGGTCGTGATCGTCGGCCGCGATCTGGTTCACGACAAGTATTTCTCGATCGTCAACGCGGCCGGCGACAAGGCGACCGAACTGCTCGCGCGCGACGTCCTTCTGTCGGCGAAGAAGCTCGGCGGATTGGACGCAGTCCGCGTCCCGAAGTTCCCGCGTAACGCGCTGCTCATCACCACGCTCGCGAACCTCTCGGTCTATGAGCAGATCGGCACCGAGCGCCGCAAGATTGAGGACAACGCCAAGCGCGACCAGGTCGAGAATTACGAGAGCGTCAATCAGGCTTTCGTGGTCGAGGACATGGGCAAGGTCGCGCTCGTCGAGAACATCGTCATGGGCAAGAAGCCGGCCTGATCAGGCCGCCCTGCCCCCACCAGTTAGCCCGCTCTCCACAGGACATGCCATGAGCCTTGCTCGCAAACATCGGGATCGTATCCTTGCATCCCAGATGGCATCTGCTCCCGTCACGGAGAGCGGGTTATCCCATACCGCCTCGGCGCCAGCGTCCGACGCGGGCACGCCCGCCGAACGCGCTGCGGCGTCGATCGCGATGCGGCTGCAGCATGACCTGCGCCGGCTGAAAGAGATCCAGTCGATCCAGCGCAAGATCGAAACCAAGCGCGAGCTGTTGCCCGCCTATGCCGATTGGATTGCCGGACTGCTCGACGGAGGTCGCAATGCCGGCGTCGGTGTTGCCGAGGACGTCCTGCCGACCATCATGGTCTGGCTGATCGATACCGGCGACTATGCACGCGCGCTCGAACTCGCCGACCATGTCGTCGCCTATGACGTTCCGCTGCCGTCGCGCTACGAGCGATCGGCGCCCACGCTGATCGTCGAAGAGATCGCCGACGCCGCGATCCGGGCGCAGACCGCGAAACAGCTATTCCCGCTCGACGTCCTCGAACACGTCGAAGAGCTGACGGCCGACGCGGACATGCACGACCAGGTGCGCGCCAAGCTGCACAAGGCCATCGGCACCGAACTGGCGCGCACGGCCGAGGATCTCGATCCGACCAAGCCCGAGTTCGTCGTCGCGGCCGTCCGCGCGCTGGCACCACTGCGCGAAGCCGTCCGCCTGCATGACCGGGTCGGCGTCGCCGGCCAGATCAAGCGGCTCGAAAGGGCCATCACCAAGCGCGCCGAACCGACGACGGTCCCGGCCGCTCCAGATACCGCCGGTTCCACCGGCTCCTAAGCTCGCCCCCGGCGCTCGGGGGCGGATCACGCGGGATGGGAGGGTGCTTCGGCACTGAGGGCCATCGTCCCACCCTGATCCCCACCCCCGAGATTTCCAAGGATCAACCGATGGCTGCCCTGTCGCAGATGTGCGCTCTACTCGCTCTCACACTGGGCCTCGGCGTCGGCGTTGCTCTCACGCTGGCCGGCGCCGTCATCGCGCTGGTCAGTTCGCCTGAGTACCGTGACACCGACGATACCGTGCTGGGATGGATCCTGTTCATCGTCGGCCTGGCGATCTTCATCCTCACCGCCAACGCGATCTGCGCGAACCTCGCATGACGCTCAGCTTCAACCCCACCGTCGTGTCGGACGATCCGGCAGCAGCCGAGGCGATCGTCGTCAACGATGGCTGGTATCCGAACATCGACCCGATGCGGCTGCGCGCCGAAGCGCGGATCCGCGATGGCGTTCTCGCCCCGCGTCTGCGCAAGGAGATCCTCGCCGCCATCATCACGGTCGGCGACAACCTCGATACCTGGGCGGAAACGCAGCGCGCCGCGGGATATGCGACGCTCGCGGCCGTGCCGGCGAAAACGATCGACGGGCAAAGCCGTCTGCTGCTGCTCTATTTCAACGCAATCGCCGACGAGACGAAGGCCCGCATCATCGAGGGCTATCGCGACACCGATCTGACCGGTCGCGGCGACCGGAAGGTCGAGGATCTCGAACCGTCGGTCGACGAGCTGCGCCGCAACGCCATCCAGGCGGTCCGCAGCATCCTCGGCCGCACCCGCACCCGTATCGAGCTGATCTGATGGCGGACGTCATCCGATCGCAGCAGGGCGACACGCTCGACGCGCTGATCTGGCGCGAGCGTGGCCTTGCCGCAGCAAATATCGCCCCCGTCCTCACCGCCAATCCCGGCGTAGCCGGGCTCGGTGCGGTCCTGCCCGCGGGCACCGCCGTCACAGTCCCTGCCACCGCGCCGGCCGTCACCGTTCGCGACATTATCCAGCTTTGGAGCGATTGAACGATGAAGGATCTCCTCCACGAATTCGGGACGTGGCTGCTGGCGTTCGTCATCAGCCTCGTTCCCGCCGGCCTCGGGTCGATCGTCAGCCTGCTGGTCGAAACCGGCCTCACCTGGGGGCAGCGGATCGCGCAGGTCTGGGTCGGCATCGTCGTCAGCTACTTCGTCACCAACGCGGCCGGCGCGATGTTCGGCATGCACCCGTTCGTCTCGCAGGCGATCGGCTTTCTGGTCGCCATGGTCGCCTTCAAGGGCGCGCCCGGCTTCATCGCCGGCTGCAGCGCCGTCCTGGCCGAACTCCCCGGCAAGCTCAGCGAGCGGCTGCTCGCGCTCATCCCGCGAAAGGACCCCAAGTGATGCCACAGCCCGACAAGGGATCGTCCCCGTCGAAGAAGCCCAAGACGCTGATCGGCGTGATCGGCGCGGCAGCGGCGCTGATCGTCACGCCGTTCGTTTCCGGCTGGGAGTCGGGCGGCACGCCGCGGCTCGTCGCGTACCAGGACATCGTCAAGGTATGGACGATCTGTGGCGGCGAAACGCTCGGCGTGAAGCCCGGCATGGTCGAGACGGTCGCCGGATGCGAGCTGCGCGAGGAAGCCGCGCTCATTCGCCATGCCGAACCCGTCCTTGCCTGCACGCCCGTCCTGCGCACGCATCCCAACCAGCTCTCGGCCGCGATCAGCCTCGCCTACAACATCGGCACCGCCGGCTACTGCCGATCGACCGTGGCGCGCCGTTTCAATGCCGGCGACTGGAGGGGCGGCTGCGACGCTTTCCTCATGTGGAACAAGGCGGGCGGCCAGGTGGTCCGCGGGCTTGATCGTCGGCGCCGTGCCGAGCGCGACCTCTGTCTGAAGGAGCTGCCCCGATGATCCGCACCCTGTTCGCGAAGGTGAAGGCCGAAGCGTTCTTCCTCGTCCTGCTCGCCGTCGCGGCGGTCGGCGCGTGGCTCTACGTCCAGTACCGCCAGGTCAGCGCCGACCGCGACGATCTGCAACACCGCGCCGAGCTGATCTGCGCAGGGTCGGGCACCGACTTCACGGCGATCGGCAAGACCGCCCGCGGCGTTCGCTGCACGCAGACGGTCGCCGGGCTGGTCAAGTTCAAAGCCGACAGCGACCAGCTCGCCGCGCGCACGCTCGCCGATGCACTGGCGGAACACGACGCCCGACAGAATGACGACACCCGCGCCGCGCGCGCTGCCGCAGAGGCAGCAAGCTCGGCCGCACACCGAATGGAGATGGCAGATGCGCAAGCTGAACGGACGAACCTTGTCGATCATGAGTGGTTTCGCGCTGTCAACGGCGTTGCCGGCCTGCACGCGGCGCGCTGAGGCACCACCCGCGGTCGTCTCGACGCCGATCGTCGTCAAGGTGAAGGATACGCCCCCCGCCGCGCTGCTGACGTGTGCCGAGCGCCCCGATGGACTCCCCGAGGATCCGTCGCTGATCGCGCAGATCCCGACCAGGATCCGTTCGGGCATCATCCGCCTGGCCCGTGCCTTCGCCAGCAACGCCGATCGCAGCGACCGCCTGGTCAACTGGGTCGATCCCGGCACCTGCCCTACCCCCAAGCCCTGACGGAACACCGCATGACGCCGACCAGCGCCCGTATCGACGAAGACTTCACCGCCCGGTTCTACCGCCGCGAGCCGATCGTGCTCGAGCTGCTGCTCGAAAACGCGGACGGCGCGGCCGAGGATCTCGCCAACCGCCGGTTCTTCGCCGCGCTGTATCAGCCAAGCGGCGAAGTGTTCGACCGCGTCGAGGCGACGATCGCGACCGGCACCAACGGCCGTCCCTATCTGTCGTGTGCGTTCCACGGCGACATCACGGACGCACTCTATGGCGAGCAGCTTCTGCGCTACACGATCGGCGAACAGCTCGACAGCGGCCAGGACGTCATCGTCGACGGGGTTCTCAAGATCCTGCCGGCGCCGGTCGGTGCCAGCACCGGCACCTCGACGATCGTCGACGGCATTGCGACGCGGTTCGTGCGCCGGCTCGACATCGCCGGCCGCTCTCGGATCCTCGTATCCGAACGCGGCCCTGCCGGCTTGTCGGCCGCACAGATCGCGGTCGCTGCCAATGACATAACCGAGCCGACGCCCGAGGCGTTCATGGGCCACCTTCGATCCACCGCGGCGACCGCAGCGCGTCAGGAGGCGGATAGCCAGTTCGGCGACGCCATGCTCGACTTCGGCGAATTCGTCGGCGTTCGATCGGCCGAGATAGATGGCGCAATCAGCGGGGCGGACGCGGCTGCGGTCGAGGCACAGGCACAGGGAAGTTTCGCGAAGTCGAGCGGCGAGGCTGCGGCAAGTGTCGTCACTGGCGCAGCGGCTATTCTAAGCGCGGTGCCGATTGTTCAGGCGTCTCAGGCATCTACCGAGCAGGCGCGCGATCAGGTGGTCGGGTCGGTCAGAAATACACCAGGCACGGCAGGGTCTTCCGACCCGCTGGTGGTGCTGAAGAACGCGCTTGGCTTTGTATTCGGCGAGATCTTCCGCAACGGGCTGACTCTGGAAGGCGTCTCGATCAACGCGCCCGGTGGATCCGGCGCGTTCTTTTCGCTGTGCAACGAATTGGGGTTCTCGCCCTTCGGCATCACCCAGGACGGCACCATCCAGTTGCCGGGCGGCGACTGGCGGGCGACCGAGCTTGGCGGGTTCGAGCTATCTTCCGGCGGCAACATTCCGCTGTCGTACAGCGACGGAAAGCTTGGCCTCCTGGGCGCTTCGGTTCGGCAGATCGACGATGCGCTATTCCGCATCGCCAACCCGCTCGGCTTCGTCGCGTTCGAGATCGGCATCGATGGGAAGGTGATGTTCGGCCCGACCGAAGACGTTGATATCGTCGTGCCGCCCGCGCCGATCGACGTGACGCCGGTCATCGGTGACGAACTGTTTCTCGTTTCCGATCGTCGCCTGCCGATCTTCGGCCGCAACCTGCTGGTTAGCCGCAGCGATGACGATCTCGCCGTCGTATCGATCGAAAGCCGCAAGGGTGCGCCGTCGCAGCCGTACCTCGACAGTGTCTCGCGGGGGCCGCTCAATCTCGATCCCGCACGGACCGCGGCAACGGCCCGCCTCACGGTGCGAAAGCTCGGTCAGCGAAGCACGCGCCTAGTCAAGAACCTGACGGCGATGGTGAAAACCGTTCCCGTTGTCGGGTCGCCGGCCCCCAAGATCCTGCTGCTCGGCGACAGCATCACGAATCGCGCGACCGGGTTCAATATCCAGCTGCTGTTGCAGAGCTGGGGTTTCGCGCCGGTGTTCATCGGCACGATCGTCGGGTCGAGTTCCGGCTCGTCGTCGAACACGGGCGGTGTGCTTGGCGAAGGCCGCGAAGGCTGGGCGTTCTCCGACCTGTTCGGCTCGAAGTTGACGGACGGTGACGTCCCCTACGGGGTGCTGCCGATCGGGCAGGAGTCGACCTACGCCACGCTTACCAAAACCGAGAAGCGTGGTTGGCAGGTGTTTCTCAACCCGAACACCGCGACGGGGGCACAGACGCCGATCGTGACGATCGGGGGCGTCGATTACCGGTTCGACCTGAGATTCTACCTCGACCGCTTCAGCCTCGCCAACCCGGACGTCGTCGCGATCAACCTCGCCATGAACGACAAGAATGAAGAGGGTGCCAGCCAGTCGCTGCAACAGGTGACCGAGGGTTACGGATACCTGATCGACGAAATTCGGCGCGTGCTGCCTTCGGCGCAGATCGTGATCTGGGCCACGATGGTTCCGGTCGACACCAACGCCGACGTCGAATGGTCGAACGAGTGGCGCCCCATCCTCGCCTCGACCATCAACATCGTGGCGACGCGTCGCGCAGCGGGTGACACCAGGCTGCACCTTTGCTCCGCCTGGGCGCATCAAAGCGCCGAGGCGGGCTGGGATGTTGCGGCCGGCACGCTCGACCCGGCGACCGGGGTCGCGACCACCACCCTATCCGACACGGTCCACCCCGGATCGATCGCGCGCGAGCAGGCCAATGAAGCCCTCGCTGCCGCCATTGCCTGCATCGCTTAACGGAGAACACCAATGGCCACGCCTATGCTCGAACTCACCACCGGCGCCGTCGCGATCATGCCGCGCGCAGGTCGGCTCACGCTTCCCGGGACGCTCGCGACCGGTCTGGAGTTTCTCCATATCCTCGCGGCCGGCGTGGATCCCTCGCTCCGCAATTGGGCCGATGGCAAGCCGAACGCGACCAAGGTCGGTGCACCCGTCGCGGGTGCCGGCTTCCTCACGCTGCGCTCCGGCGTCGACTATCTGAAGACCGGTCTTCTCGATGTTGCCGGCGACCGGACCTATCTTGTCGTCGGCCGCGATGTCAGCGGCGGTGCAGCGGGGGCGGCGCGCTTTGCCTGGATCGGCAGCGCCGTTGGACAATCCGGTGGCGCGAACCTCTACACGCTCGATGGCACCAGCATTCGTTACAACGTCCCTTACAGCAACGCCGGGGGCGAGGTGAATTCGTCGGCCGTCCTGCCCATCCCGAAGGTCTTTAACTGCCTGATCATGACCGCGGCGCAAGTGGGCCTGACCAGCACCGCGGCGGACAACCCGACGCTGTATAACATGACGACCGGCGTGTCGGCCGTTGGATCGTTGAACGACGGGTACGCCCGCGTCGCTAACGGCCAGCCGGTCATCATCGGGGGCTTCAGCGGCACGGCCTTCGGCGGTGTCGGCGACGAGGCCCTGGCGATGTGCTGGTCCCGCGTCCTCACCGATGCGGAGCGGGTGGCCGCATACGCATGGGCAAAGGCCCTTGTCGCGACCAAGTCGATCGCAGTCTGACGGATGAAAAAGCCGGAATCTCTTCGCGATCTCCTATTCGCCAGCGTCCCGGCGCTGGCGAAGAAACGGGAGAACCTGTCGATATTCATCGACAAGGGCCGCATTGCAGCCCGCGCGACCGGCTCGCTGTCGTTTGAGTACCGCTACACCCTGTCGATCGTCGTGCAGGATTATGCCGGCGACCTCGACGACCTGGTCGTGCCGGTCCTTGCCTGGATCGCCGAGTATCAGCCCGATCTGATGGAGCGCGGCGAGCAGGAACCATTTAGCTTCGAGTCCGAGATCCTCGACAGCGACGCGGCCGATGTCGAGATTGGCATCGAACTCACCGAGCGCGTGAAGGTCGAGCGTCGTGACACCGGTGGTACGCGCGTCACGCATCTGCCTGAGCCACCCCGCACTGATGCCTTCGCCGGGATCGAGCGCGTGAACCTGTGGCAGGTCGTGCTCGACGACATTGTCGCCGGGACGGTCGAAACCACCCGCGCATGAGTGACGACTTCGAACAGATCCAGTCGCTTGCCGGCGCGCTGCTGCGCCAGCTTGGCGCGTCGGAGCGGCGATCGTTGCTGCGCCGGATGGCGCGCCAGGTGCAGCAGAGCCAATCCGCGCGGATCGGGCGGCAGGAAGCGCCGGATGGCAGCAAGTTCGCACCGCGCTGCGAACGCCGCGATCTGAAGCCGGGCAACTATGCGGTCAAATTCCTGTATCCGAAGGGCGACGCGAACGCGCGCGTCGTGTTTCTGAAGAGCTGGGTCCACGACGGGCCGCTGATGACCGGCTTCGATATCGAGGCGGGCGGGATCCGCAGCTTCTTCTACGACAAGGTCGAAAAATACCTGCCCCTCGATGCCAGCGCGCAGAACGCCGGTGCCGGCAAGCTGCGACGGAAAGGGACGATTCGGCAGAAAGCGATGTTCCGCAAACTGCGCAGTGCGCGCAACCTCCGCGCCGGCTCGACCGATCGCGAGGCGTGGATCGGCTTCTCCGGTCGCGCGGCCGAGATCGCGCGCGTTCACCAGGAGGGCCTGCGTGATAAGCCGTCAAGAAAGGGCCGTGCCGTTCGCTATGCCGAGCGCGGCCTGTTGGGGGTGACCCAGGCCGAGCAGTCGTGCGCGCTCGACATGTTGCTGGAACATGTTGCAGCCGCTTGATGGCTTTCCGGTGATGGGCTGGCGAGTCTCTGTACTGACGGAAGCCTCGACCGGCACCTTCCCCATGAATGCTCAGTTACGCCCTACCGTGCTAATTTCTCCATCCCCCCGGACGGGCGGTAGTTCAGGAACGCGAGCACCCACACCGTTGATTTAAAATAAAAGATGATCTCTGACCGCTGATAATCGCACCGTTAAGGATTCTCAGTTAGTCGATTTAAATGCGCCAGACATTTGCACGGTTGGGAGATTCGCCGCTCGGTCCGGCGGTTCTCGGCATTGCCTATTTCGCCTCTGCATTGCTGTCGTTAGTTATGACCCGCGGGGCGCATGGCATCGCGGCGATCTGGCCACCGAGTGGCATTCTGCTCGCGACCCTACTCGTCGTACCCCGGCACGCGGTCTGGCGGTTTGCGATGGCGGCGATAATCGCAAGTTTTGCGGCTAATCTGCTCGCCGGATCGGGTTTCTGCGTCTCCATCGGATTTACAGCAGCCAACGGGCTTGAGGCGATGGTTGCCACCCTCCTACTTCGGCGACGATCGGGGGCACGGGTCTCTTTCATCAATCCATCGGGCCTATCTGCGTTCTTCGTCGCGTCGTTGATTGCCTCGCTCGTGAGTGCTTTAGCGGCGACCTGTATTTCGCCGAGGTTGAATGGCGAATTCCTTCTTTCATGGTTCAGCACGGTATGGCTGGGCATGTTGCTCGTGACGCCGTTGCTACTAGCGGCATTCGAGCTTTCGCTCTCCACGCGACGACGGGTGTCCGGGCGCGATGCCATTAATTTGAGCGGCATCGTTCTACTGACAGTCATCGCCGCCAGTTTTACATTCTACCAAACCCAATACCCGATGCTGTTCGTACCGATGATGGTAATTGTGATTGCCGTCCTGCGCGGCGGTATGCTTGGCGGTATCATCAGCATGATGGTCGTCGCGGTGCTCGGATCACTGGCGCTTTTCTGGGGGTCAGGCCCAATATTCCTCATCCGTGCGTCCTCCGATACGCGCCTTTTATTCTTTCAGTTTTATCTATTGTCGCTGTTCGTTTCGTCGCTACCAATGGCAACGCTCCTCGCTGCGCGTGATCGCTTGAGAGTAAATCTTTCAGAACGCATCCGTCTTCTCGATCAGGCGGAGGCTGCGGCGCATATTGGGCATTGGCGTGTCAATTCTATCGACCAGACGATCTTCTGGTCGCCAGAGGTTTTCCGCATGCACGGCCTTCCGGAGGGAAAACCACCGGCTTTGGAGCAGGCTATCGATCTATATCATCAAGATGACCGACAGGGCGTATCCGAGGTCATTGCGCTTGCACTTGCCGAAGGCCAGCCCTTTGCGTTCGAAGCCCGTATCGTTCGCCCCGACGGCTCCGTCCGTTATGTCGCGACCCAGGGAGAGCGTGATTATTCGTCGACAGATGACGCTATTGGGCTTTTCGGTCTCATCCGTGATGTCACCGAGCAAATCGAAGCACAACAGGTCCTGAAAGAGTCCCGTGACGCCGCCAACCGCAGCGCGGCTGCGGCAATGTTGCTCGCTTCGACAGATGTCCTAACCGGACTCGCGAACCGTAGACGGATCATCGAATATCTTGATGACACGTTGACAGGCAATGAGACGGGAAAAGCCGCACTCTCGGTCATACTCTTCGACATCGACCATTTTAAAGCCGTGAATGATCGGTACGGCCACGATATCGGCGACGATGTGATAAAGCGTGTTGCATCGTCGGCAAACGGGTGTTTGCGAAACACTGATCTGATCGGTCGCTATGGTGGCGAAGAGTTTGTCATCATCTTGCCCAAGACAGACAGGGAGGTGGCGTTGCAGATCGCCGAACGCGTACGAGCTAGTATCGAAGCATCTTGGGATGACGGACAGCCGAAAGTAACTGTCAGCTTGGGCATCGCATCCACCCGGGACGGCGACACGTGCGATGTCATCCTCAAACGGGCGGATATTGCCCTCTACGAAGCAAAACACGCTGGCCGAAACCGATTGCGCTTGGCTTCCTGATGCTGAACGATCAGTATATATTGCGTCAGCCGGAATAACTGGCGACACAAAAAAATCTATCCGTCGCGTGAGGGCGAAATGTCTTTAACGGTAGATCAAATTCGGCTGGTGACGGAAAGCTACGAGCTGATTAGACTCTCACCCCGCCCGTATGCCGAGCTATTTTATCATAGATTGCTTTTGGATCACCCGTTTGCACGAGCGGTATTTCCCGATGATATGACGAACCAGATCGCCGTTTTTTCAAAAACAATAGATGCCCTTGTTGCTAACGTCGGCGATATCGTAAACCTAAAGCCTTTCCTTTCTGATTTGGGCAAGAAGCATGTCAAATACGGCGTCAAGGCCTACCAATATGAAGCGGTCGGGACCGTTCTGATCGATACATTCGCGGATATATTAGGCGAACGTTTTACTCCGGCAACTCGCCATGCTTGGGAGACGGTTTATAGCGAAACAGCCGGCATCATGATCTCCGCGGCCTATTCCGATATTTAGCACAGAGCCGCGGCCGGATCTTCGGTCCATGATTATTTTGTATTATGCGAGCCATACATCCACTCGGCGGCGCTTCGAGTTCATTCCTAAGAAGATGATCGTACGCGAAAGCGAGTCCTCCGCCCCGGACAGCGTAGCGACAATTAGCCCATGATAATGAAGCCGTATGACGGCTGACCTATTCTAAAAATGTTCAGCGCAGATTATGAGCCCGTCGAAGCAAACAGACGGCGAACGGCACGGACGCCAATCGCTATCGATGCCGAACTTGACGGATCACGCCGCACGCTTTGCAAGGTCGCCGATATCTCTACTGGCGGCGCGCAGATTCAAACCTACTCAGCATTGAATGTGGGCGCAAAAATTTGGCTTACTCTTCCATTAATCGGCCGAGTGTCGGCAACGATAAAATGGGCCAGCGACTACAACGCAGGTTGCCAATTCGACGATCCTTTGAGCGCCGACCTGGTTGAGGCTGTGATTGCACGGGGTGGCGGGAGTTAAACGACGGTAGTGGCAAGTGACCTATCGCGACGTGCGGCCTTGGGATGACAAAACCAACAAGTCCAAGCCGTGCAGCCCGCAGACCATATGTTCGATCCTGCCTCTGACCATTTGTTGTCGACGCGTAAGCACCGCAGCGCGAGGATCCCGCAATGGCGCGCAATGAGCGGGAGACTGAGAAGGACTTAATCGAAGGCTTATGGGCCATGCGCGCTCTGGCGATCCGGCTGAATCTAAAAGTCGTCGGGGCGCTCATCAAAGTCGCAATCGGATTGATTCCCACCAGCTTTCACTAGCTATCAGAATCTTGACTCTGAGCAGTAGGGACTAGCTTGACGCAAAGCGCCCTCCATCGACTCGCGTCGCTCTTCAGCTGCGCGCTTTATATATCCTAGTTCCACATGGGTTCGGCGGAGACACCCTCCGCCGCGGCCTTTTACAAACCGCAGAAATCCATGGTTTGTGGGCAAGAAATGGTACGACGTACCCCGGCGATACCCTAGGGCAAATCGCACGACTATGAGCATTTGGATCTGAAACGGATCTGTCTTGGCGCGTCCGCCTCACCCCTATAGCAATTGCGAATGTAAGGACGAGACGGGCTCGGGCTATTGGCGAGCATTGCTGTCGATGTATGGGATGGTTAATCAGCCATCGGCTCATTCCGATCGCGAGGATTACGATGGATCTCGACAAGCCAAGAAATCTGCTGAACTCGGATGAGCTTCATCAAGTGATGAATCACTTGGCCAGTGCGAAAAAGTATGGCGATCCTCGCCAAGTATGGGTCGAAGACGGACATGTATTCGTCGAAGGACACGACGGAGAGATCGTTTCAATGACCCCAGCGGTCGCAATCAAAATGGGCAGGATGCTGGGCGAAGCCGGAGCCGCATCGCTGATCAACAGTGTGATGGACGAGAGCACTGATAGATCGGTTTAATCTAGCGCAGCTTGCAGAATTGGCGAGCCGTGAATCTACTTTCATTTCCATCTCGGCCATTCCGCTTCCGCCCAATCTTTGCCGTTGCCCGGTCCGATTGCATTTCCTGATTGCAGACGATCGTTCAGGCTGGGTTGCCAGTGGCAGGCCTCGAACCCGCAACCTCCGGTTGTGAAAGGTGCTCCCGCCGATTGAGCTTCGCTAACGTTCGACGATACCGTATCCGCATCGTTGTCGGAAAACGCTTAGAAGGCGATATTGATCGCAGTTTTTCTGGATTCCTGACTTTTGCCGCCAGTTCATTGTTCGAGCTTGCATTGTCGAGCCGATACTATGAAGTAAAGAGAGAAGCTCTATGATGCCTTAACGTTTGTCTGTTCCTAGTCATACCTTTTGATGCTAATATATGTGGATAATTCCAAGCCGTTGGGGAGGGAACAATGCCTGCCGCTCATTGCGTATCATCGCTCGAAGGGACGATACTGCATGCAGATCAAGGCTTTCTCGACCTGCTGAAACGTCGTGAAGACGAAGTGATCGGAATATCCTATCGTCAAATCACGGATCCTCGCGATTTGGAACGAAGCGCTGACATGCTGGCGCTATTAAGAGAAGGCGCCGCCCCTGTTCGATTGCAGAAACGATACCTGCGACCTGACGGCACCTCCATCGCGGCAAATCTGCTTGTTACCCGCTTCTCGGGCCCTGATCGTTTGATAAGTACGCTGTTCTGGCATGATAACGGCCGCGATCCGCCACCGGCTAGGCTCTGGGAGGCAGCGCTTCGGATACGTCATGTACACGACGCTCGTATCAGGCTGTTCGGTGCCGATCTGAGCACTGATCCGATCGGATCAGTGCTCATCGGCATCTACCTGGCCGAGGCCGAGGGCAGGAGCATTGGGCTGGCCAAGATCGCAACATATGCAGGCATCGCAAACTCGACCGCTGCTCGGTGGGTCGAAGTGTTGCAGCAGCGCGGGATCGTTGAGGGAGAACACGACGCATTGATTGACCTCCGGTTAAGCCAATCGGGATTAGACCGAGTGGAGGCCATGCTGGCGACGGTTTATGAGGGAGGCGATGCGGCCGGCATGTTGGCGTAAAGTTTGTGCATAACACCCACGGGCGATGGGTCGCGCGGGGGCGCGCCTAGCCCCTGGACCTATTGCTGCTGAAATCGAAAGTGCCAAGCTTAACTCCGATCAATTCCATACAGGTAGCATCCGCCCGCTGTCTTGATCTAGATTATTCCCGCTATGCCTTACGGTGCGCGTTGGAATACGAGACAGGAGGCTGAGGATGAGTCCCGACCAACATAACAGATTAAAGGCGCTTCTTTTGGAAGCGCTGATGATAACCGATAAAATGCAGGGGCACGATGTTCTCGCCCTTTACATCGTCCAAGCAATAGATGCCCTGACGCCCAACGTCCGACGATAAAGGTCTAGCGTCAGGTGTTCCGCCTGCCTTCCAAGAAGTGGTCAGGCTGCTTTCGTTGCGTATCGGGCTTCCCGCTTGCGTTAACACCTGGACGTTTATGCAGGCGATGTACGCTCCGCTATAATCGCCTGCGCCGGACAATGAGCCCGTGCGGACCAAGCTTCGCGACGAAACTTTGCTCGTTATCCTAACTCGCGCCTAGATCAAGCGGCGGATAGTATCGAGGCGATCCTGTCCGCAAACCCCTTCAGCATCGTGACTTTGCCGAGACCAGCGAGCTTCCGCGGTTCGGGATCGATGGCGCAAAGAGTGCCATAGAACGAGCCATCAGCGAGAACGATGGGAAGTGAAACATAGCTTTTAAAACCGTACAGAGCCGGAGCGGGATGGCTTAGCCACTTGGAATTTCCCGCCACGTCGTCGATTACCACGGTATTACCATGCTCTCGTATGTCGTTGCAGATAGTCGTTGAAACCCTCAGTTCCTCACCCGGTGACATCCCGAAGTCGATCTGATCGACGACTTGACAGGCAATCCACCGTGTATCGGTAACACGAGCAAGGGCGACAAACCCCATTCCGGTTGATGTGGCAAATTCATCTAAAATCTGGCGGATACCGTCATCGTCACCGTCGCAAGCGGCGCCATCTGCAAATTCATCGAGCATACTCGTCGTTACCGGTCCCGCGGGAGGACGGCAACTGTTCCCAATTGTCACGCATCAATTCGTTTTGCTTAGATGCCGCTTTACCGCATTGATGGCGACGAAACTCGGTGCCTTGCACTCCCAGATCGCGTTTCCATCGTTTGATGCAAACCGAGGATTGCTACTTTAACCTTCGTACAGCTTTGCCAACGCTGCAACCGGAAAGCCACGCGAAACGCTCTGACATTTTGTCATGAATTTCAAAGGGGCATTGGTCCGGAACGCCTTCGCATTGACCGCTTTTCAAGCCCGCTTCATACGCATCGCGTAACAATGGTTCGTCTGGTTTCATTGGATGGTAACGCTCAAAGCCAGAGATCGGATTGAGCCAGATCAATACAAATTTCGTGCTCGAAGGCGAATCTCGTCTTACGCCCCAGTTGCGGTGCGATCATGAGATTTTAAAGGCATACGCATTCCCATTTCATCATCGTTTTGACGTCGCAGCGTTGTGTCGGCTATCGCCATCGGCGTTCGCGAAAGCGGAAAGTCCGCTTTCCTTCCCATAGCGGACATCGCAGGCGGCTTCCGCTTGGGGGGCACGGCTGTCTTGTAGAGACCGTCTCTACAAAACTCGGCCGTAGCTTTTCGCCCGCGCGCGCGCCGACATGGCGGGCATCATGGCAGCAACTGCACCCTCAACGACCGTCGACCTGTCGCGCCTGCCGGCGCCGACCATCGTCCCGCTGCTCGGTTACGAGACGATCCTCGCTGCAATGGTCGCGAAGATGCGGGAATTCCTGCCGAGCTTCGATGCCACCGTCGATAGCGATCCCGCGGTCAAGGTGCTGCAGGTCGCGGCGTATCACGAAGTCCTGATCCGCCAGGCGGGCGACGATGCCGGCAAGCAATTGCTGGTCGCCTATGCCACCGGCGCGAACCTCGATCATCTCGCCGCCCTGGTCGGGGTGCCGCGGCTGTCGGTGACCGACGGTACGACGACGATCCCCGAAACCGACGACGCGCTTCGCCAGCGCATCGTCCTCGCTCCCGAGGGCTTCTCGGTCGCCGGCCCCGAGTTGGCCTATGTGAAGCACGCGAAGGATGCGAGCGGCGACGTCCTCGATGCCAGCGCCACGTCACCGGCCCCCGGCGAAGTGCTGGTGTCGGTCCTGTCGCGCATCGGCAGCGGCGTCGCTTCGTCTCAATTGCTCGACGCTGTCCGTGCGATCGTCACGGATCCCGCGATCCGCCCGCTGGGCGACGCGGTCACCGTCGCCTCGGCGAATATCCTGTCGTTCGAGATCGTCGCCGCGCTGCTCACGCTTTCCGGCCCTGATACCGACCTGATCCTGACGGCCGCACGCGCGGCGCTCGTTGCGTATCTGGCCGACAGCCGCAAGCTCGGCCGCGCGATCACCCGCGTCGGCATCACCGCCGCGCTGAAGGTCGCCGGTGTCATCGACGTCGACCTGCAGAGCCCGGTCGCGTCGATCGCCTGCGATCTCAGCCAGGCGGGCAACTGCACCGCCATCACGATCCGCCATGGCGGATACACGACGTGACGCTGCTGCCCCCCAATGCGACTGCGCTCGAGCGCGCGCTTGAGATTGCGACGTCCCGGATCGGCGACGTCCCGATACCGCTTGCCCCGCTATGGGATCCGGCCACCTGCCCCGCCGATATCCTGCCCTGGCTCGCCTGGTCCCTCTCGGTCGACCGCTGGGATGCCGACTGGCCGGAAGCGAGGAAGCGCGCGGCTATCGCCGGCTCGATCGCGTTGCACCGGATCAAGGGCACCCGCGCATCGGTCGAGGCGGTGATCGCCAGCTTCGACGCGCTGATCGAGCTGGTCGAGTGGCATCAGACCGCGCCTCGCGGCGCGGCGCACACGTTCGAGGTCGTCATTCCGATGGTGACCGCCCCCGGATCCGCGCCGGGCGGCGCGCGCGCCTCGGTCGCGTTCGTCGACCAGATCGTGCGCGAGGTGTCGCGCGTGAAGCCGCTGCGCGAACATTTCAAAGTGGTGCAGCTCGTCACGCTCGCCGGTGCGATCGGCGTGCGCGCTGCCGCCCGGCTTTCCAGCTTCATCCGTGAAAATGCCAACCTCACCATCGACGTATCACCCGAATGGCAGTTCTTCCTCCAGACCGAGGATGGCGAGCCGCTGGAGGGTGATGACGGCGCTTATCTGGATACCCGCCCATGATCCTCCCCGCGCTTGCGCTCACCATGACGACGCTCGGCCTGCAGCGGTTCACCGCCGCTCAGGTCGAGGACGATATCGACCTGTCGATCAGCCATGTCGGTCTGACCGATACCGCTTTCGTCGTTGCCCCGACGCTGACCGCGCTGCCGGGCGAATTCCGCCGCCTCGATACGATCTCGGGGAAGCCCGTCGGCAACAACATCGTCCACATGGTCCTGCGCGACGATGCCGACCTGACCTATGGCGTGCGCGGTCTCGGCCTGTTCCTTGCCGATGGCACGCTGTTCGCCGTGGTCGGCCAGGTCGAGCGCATTTTCGTCAAGGCGCAGGTTGCATCGTTCCTGCTCGCGATCGACGTCGCCTTCGGCAGCGCCGGCGCAACGGCAGTCGGCATCCTCGTTGCGACGCTCGCGCCGCAATGGACCCGAATCTGCCGGCTGGCACTCGGCAACGTGGAGCCCGGGCACACCCCCCTGCCCCCCAGGCCGTTCGCCGAAGCGTCGCACTCGTGACGTGGGCGACGTCGCAGTCTGCTTCGGCGACCGCGCCCTTTTCCAAGGGCTCGGCCGGACCGGAAAACAGTGCGATGTCCTCGCCGTACGCAAGACCTTTGCCTCGGTTCGCTTCGACGACGGCCAGGCACTCCTTTGCCTCGCCGCCGATTTGCACCCGATCAAACGACGCCCGCGGCCCATGTTCTGACACTCTCGGCGGTCTTGTTGAGACGCTCTCTACAAGACCTCAAGGTGGCGTCGGGCCCGCGGCACCTTCCACCACAGGACTCGTATGATGTTCAGCGCCGCTCCCTCTGCAGCCCGCCATTCTCAGCCATGCACACAGTCAACAGCCTGTTCCTCAAATCGGGAACAGGTCGCATTTCCGATTGAGGTCCCTCGTATGATGGGCCTGGACACTGCAGCTGGATTGCTCGGCAAAGGCCGGCTCGCCGACGAACTTTGTATCACGGTCCGCAATCTGAATTACAAGATCGGCGGAGAGCGCGGCGCATGTGATGCTGACATAATCGCAGCGGCTCGTGGTCTAGAGGAGCGGGCAAAGCGATTCCTGGCTCATGCGCAGAAGCTGCGCGCCGTCGTGTCGCAAGCCATGTCTCCCTCAGCAAAACAGCCGGGTCTGACTGACTTGGGGATAGCAGCATGAGCGCCAGAGCCCTTATCCGGCAGGCGGATCTAGCCCGTGTTCTTCGCGCCGCGGAGAAGGTCGGTGTTCCGGTGCGCGTAGAGATCGAGCCCGGCCGGATCATCGTTACGACGGGCGCTGGCGTGTTGCCAGTTGGCGCCAATAGCCTGGACGAGATGTTCGCGTGAAACGGCGTTGGCTGCCAAAGTACGTCAGCACGTTCCGCGACCGACATGGGAAGGCCCATTATCGGTATCGCCGGACGGGTTTCGTCACCTACTATTTCAAGAATGATCCAGGGACCGAGGCGTTCCTGACGGAGCTGCGCGCCTGTAATGACGGCGTCAGCGCCCCTGAAATCGAAGCCGGCGCCAATCGTGCTGTGGTTGGCACGTTCGACGACCTGCTGTCACGCTACTACCGCTCGCCAGATTTTCTCGATCCGGGCGAACGAACCCGCGTCGTCTATCGGGGCACGCTGGAACGTTGGCGCGCACGGACCCGCAAGGGACGGCGCTATGGCGAGATCATGGTGCGCGAGCTCCAACCGCGACACGTCGAGGCAATGCTTGCCGAGTTGCTGCCGCATCGAACGTCGGCGAACATGCTGCGAAAGCGGCTCTCGGCGCTGATGAAGTTCGCGATGCGGATCGGGATGGCTGGCAGCAACCCGGTCATCGTCACGCGACCTTTCAAGGTCAGCGGTGGCGGGTTCCATAGCTGGACCGAGCAAGAAATTGCCGCATACGAGCGCCAACATCCGGTTGGCACCATCGCGCGTTTGGCTTTCGATCTGATGATCTGGACCGGCCAGCGCGGCGGTGATGCGCGGAAAATGGGACCGGCCAGCGTCCGCGATACGCGCCTCGAGCTCACCCAGGAAAAGACAAAGGTTTTCGTCTCGCTGCCCATCATGCCGGGCCTGGCGGAATCGATCCTAGCGACGCCGACAGTCGGCGCGATCTTCGTCGTAACGGAATTCGGCAAGCAGTTCTCGGTGAAGGGCTTCGGCAACAAATTCCGCCAGTGGTGCGACGAGGCTGGTTTGCCGAACTGCTCGGCCCACGGCCTGCGCAAAGCCGCGGCACGCCGATTCGCCGAGGCTGGCTGCTCGAACCAAGAGATCAAAGCGTGGACCGGTCACACGACCGACAGCGAGGTCGCGCGCTACACCGCCGCGGCCGACCAGCGCACGTTTTCAGACACTGCCGCAATCAAACTTTTGGCTAACCTCGCGGAAAGGTTAGCCAAAGATGCTGCTAAAGCATTGAAATCAGGGGATATAAAATGAATTTTGGTGCACCCGACTGGATTCGAACCAGTGGCCTCTGCCTTCGGAGGGCAGCGCTCTATCCAGCTGAGCTACGGGTGCCTGCGGTGAGGTCGCTTAGCAAAGCCTTTCGGGCCGCGCTAGTGAAATGACGGTTCAAAAATCTCGGACCGGCTACAGCCAGCGGTAGCGTGTCGGTCAGTTCGAGTGTCATGGATCGGCAGGCCGAAACTGGCAAACCGATCATCCAGGATGACGCTGTCTCCTACCGGAGGATTGTTCGCCAACTCGATCGGCGTTGCCTCCTTTGCGACAATCATGTTCGTTGACGATCAGCGAGTGCTGCATCCGGGCACATCTCAGACCGATATCGGCACGAACAGCATAGGCCGGTGCCCGACCGCGGCTGACGAAGACCTATCTCAGCAGCTATCGCTCACGGGATGCTTGCGGTGTCCGTGGGCACCAAAAGCACGGTGACATATCGTCCGCGCCTTCAGTCAACGCCGCATTTATCCCCGATAACCGCGATCGGTTTGCGCTCTCCTGCGCTGGACACCGGTCTTCGCTAAGCCGATTGCAGTGTCGTTGTGTCGCATGACGACACGCCGACCCCACTTGCGGTGGGGTGGTTGAAAACCGCAGGGCCAATCAACACCGTTCCCTTGCTCCGGACCTCGGCGACGGGCCTTCCAATTGAGGACACGCGTATCCGCAATTCGACGGCCCGGTTTTGACCCCGATCTAGAACCCGAGTTCCGTCATCGTCACGACGCGGTGTTCGCGGGCGCTGATCTCGGCAGCGGTGCCGATCGCGACGGCGCGCAGGCCGTCTTCCGCGGTGACCTGGACCTGCCCTTCACCGCGCACCGCAGCGGCGAAGGCCGCGTGCTGGTAATAGGTCGCACCTTCGTGCGAGCCGGCGGCTTTGGCCGCCGGGTCCACGGCGACATGGGACCGCTCGACCTGTTTCGGGTTGAGAAAGCCGACGCGTGGGGAATAGACCAATTCGCCCGCGGGAATCCGCACGTCGAGCCGCGCGGCGTCGCCGGTCGCGGACATCGCCTCCTGATCCTCGGCGCCGTCGGCGAACATGCTGAGGTCGAGCATCGCCCGCACGCCATTGGCGAAGTCGACAGTCGTATAGCTGTTATCGATGATGTCGGGACGCTGGCCGTCATAGCGTTCGTCAAGGTGGTTCACATCCATCGCGCCCGAACAATACACCCGCACGGCTTCGGCGCCGACGATCAGCCGCATCAGATCAAAGAAATGACAGCATTTCTCGACCATGGTGCCGCCGGTGTTGTGCGAGAAGCGGTTCCAGTCGCCGACCTTGGGGAGAAACGGGAAGCGGTGTTCGCGGATCGAGAGCATCTGGAGGCGGCCAACGCGCCCGCCGTGCACCTGGTCGATGAACGCGGCGGCGGGGGGCATGAAACGGTACTCCATGCCGGTCCAGAATGGCTTCGCATGACCAGCGGCGCGCTCGACGATCCAGCGCGCGTCGTCGATCGTCGTGGCCAGCGGCTTCTCGCAGAGGATGGCGGCATCCATGTCGAACAGGCGATCGAGCACAGCGCGGTGCGTGTTGTTGGGCGAGGCGATGACGATCGCATCCACCTCCGCGGCGGCGGCGAACGCCTCGACCGAATCGAACCGTGCGACACCCGCGGCCCGGTCGCCCAATGCCGCGGTCGCCCAGCCGATCGAGTCCGCGACCGGGTCGGCGATCGCGACGATCTCGGCGCCCGGCAGGATCGCCAGGTTCCGGATGTGTTCGACGCCCATCATGCCCGTTCCGACGACGCCGTATCTGATCGTGGCTACCAAGCTGACTATCCCTATGCCATGAGCCGTCGTTATGACGACGATCCGCCTTTCCAACGACCTCCGCCCGCTCGGCAAGAGCGAAATCTTCGTTTCGCCGATAGCCTGGGGCATGTGGCGGCTGGCCGGAGAGGTTGCGCCCGTCCGCGCGATGATCGACGCGGCGCAGACGGCGGGGATCAATTTCTTCGACACCGCCGACATCTATGGCTGCGACGTGCCAGCCGGGTTCGGCTCGGCGGAGGCGCTGTTCGGGCGCGCGCTGGCGGAGGATCGGTCCTTGCGCGCGCAGATGGTGATCGCGACCAAGGCGGGCATCCGGCCCGGCATCCCGTATAATTCGAGCGCACCGTATCTCAGCGATGCACTGGAGGCGTCGCTGACGCGGATGGGTGTGGAGCAGGTCGATCTGTACCAGATCCACCGCCGCGATTTCCTGACGCATCCGCAGGAAGTCGCCGAAACGCTGACCCGAATGATCGAGGCGGGCAAGATCCGCAGCATAGGCGTATCGAATTACAGCCGTGACGAGTTCGATGCGTTGCAGTCGTTTCTCGGCCAGCCCATCGTGAGCACGCAGCCGGAGTTCTCGCCGCTGCGCACGGCGCCGCTGTTTGACGGGACGCTCGACCAGGCGATGCAACACGACGTTGCGGTGATGGCGTGGTCGCCCCTAGGCGGCGGCCGGCTGGCGCAGGGCGAGCACCCCGCGGCCAGGCTGCTCGCCGAGCATGGCGCGCGTTGCGGCGTCGATGCAGCGACCGCGACGCTCGCGTGGATCATGGCGCATCCGGCACGGATCATTCCGATCGTCGGCTCGCAGACCCCGGCGCGGATCGCGGCGTCGGCCGATGCTTACAAGGTCGAGTGGACACGCGCCGAATGGTATGCGGTGTTGCAGGCCGGGATGGGTGAGAACCTTCCATGAGCGACCTGCTGCCGTGCGAGATCAGCTGGTTCTCCGCGCTGTGCGACGACGACTACGAATTTCTCGGCGTGCCCGACGAAGCGCTCAAGTCGAGCTGGGAGCATTGCCGCGACATCGTCATGCAGGCCGAGACCGCAGGCTACGATAACATCCTGCTGCCGTCGGGGTATGCGCTGGGGATCGACACGACCGCGTTCGCCGCGGGAATCGCGCCGATGCTGAAGCGGTTGCGGCTGTTGATGGCGGTGCGGATCGGCGAGAGCTGGCCACCACAACTCGCGCGCCAGATCGCGACGATCGACCGGATGCTCGGCGGGCGGCTGGCGATCAACATCATCTCGAGCGACCTGCCGGGTGAGAAGCTTGAGAGCGCGCCGCGATACGCGAGAACGGTCGAGGCGATGCATATCCTGCGGACGTTGCTGGACGGCAAGCCGCTCGATCATGATGGCGAGTTCTGGAAGCTGAAGGTCGATCCGCCTCGAACGACGACGGTGTCCGGGACCTGCCCGGCACTATATTTCGGCGGGCTGTCCGACGCTGCGCGCGATGCGGCGGCGACCAACGCGGACGTGTATCTGATGTGGCCGGATACGATGGATGCGGTGCGGGCGATCATCGCCGATCTGCGGTCGCGTGCAGCCGAGTATGGCCGGACGTTGCGGTTCGGCTACCGCGTGCATGTGGTGGTGCGCGACACCGAGGCGGAGGCACGGGGGGCTGCCGATCGGCTGTTGTCGAAGCTCGACGATGCCGAGGGTCGCGCGATCCGGGAGCGGTCGTTGGACTCGCAGTCGGCTGGCGTGCGACGTCAGGCCGAGCTGCGCGAGGGGTCCGAAGACGGCTATGCGGAGGCGAACCTCTGGACCGGGATCGGGCGTGCTCGGTCGGGGTGCGGCGCTGCGATCGTCGGGGATCCGGATCAGGTCCTGGCGAAACTGAACGCGTACCGGGCCGAGGGAATCGATGCGTTTATTCTTTCGGGGTATCCGCATGCGGCGGAGGCTGATTTGTTCGCGCGGCATGTACTGCCGCGGATCGAGCACGGGCCGCTGATTATTTAGCGAGCCCCCCGCCAATTGTGCCATTCCAGCGAAGGCCGGGCCCTAATTCGAGGACGTTAAGGACTACGTACAGCGCCCGCGAACCCTGTTCTCCGGCCAACGCGGGAGTCAGTCCGGATTCCCGGCTTCGGGGGGGAAAATGCTTGCGTGAGCGGGAGGTCCAGGCAAATCCGCGGTAACGCAGGGCGTGCGAGCCCCTCCTCTGCTGCAACCAAATAACCGGGTCGGCGAAGAGAAACTGGCTAGCCTCTGCGCTCGGGTCGTCCATGCTAGACGCTTATGATCAAGCCTACCAAGACCGTCGCACAACTCAGCGCCCGCGCGCGCGCACTCCTGTTCGCGCTCGTCGTTACCGCAGGAATCCTCAATCTCGTCGATCGCCAGATCATCTCCGTCCTGAAGCCAACGATCGCTGCCGATCTCGGCTGGAGCGACGACGATTATGGGACGCTCGCGGCGTGGTTCCAGGGCGGGGCAGCGTTCGCGTTCCTGTTCACCGGGTGGATTGTCGACAAGCTCGGCGTCAAATGGGCGAACCCGATCGGCGTCGCGGCGTGGAGCATCGCGGCGATGGCGCATGGCTGGGCGCGGTCGATGACCGAATTCGTGATGATCCGCGTCAGCCTCGGCGCGACCGAGGCGATGGGAACGCCGACGGGAATCAAGACGATCGCGTCGGTGTTGCCGAAGAACTGGCGGTCAAGCGGGTTCGGCGCGACCAATGCCGCCAACAGCATCGGCGCGATCCTGGCGCCGTTGGCGATCCCGAGTGTCGCGCTCGTGGTCGGCTGGCGCGGGACGTTCGTCGCGGCGGGTGGGCTGGGGCTGGTATGGGCCGCGGTCTGGCTGATCGCGACGCGCCGCGTACGCTTCTCCCCATCCGTTCCGCTCGAACGTCCGGTCGAAACGGACGCGACGCCGCCCACCGCTTACGGCCCGATCCTACGCAACCGCCAGACCTGGGCGGTCGCGGGCGCGAAAATCCTGTCGGACGCGACGTGGTGGCTGCTCCTGTTCTGGCTCCCTGATTTCTTCCACCGGCAATATGGGCTGAGCGGCGTCGCGCTCGGTGTGCCGCTGGCGATCGCATATGGTGGCGCGGCGGCCGGGTCGCTGCTCGGCGGCGGCGTTTCGACGCGGTTGCTGAGCCTCGGCTACAGCGTCAATGCGGTGCGCAAAGGCATATTGCTGGTCGCCGCGCTCTGCGTCCTGCCGATCCCGCTGGTGCTTTATGCGGGCAGCTACGCAGTCACGATCGGACTGATGGCGCTCACGCTCGCTGCACATCAGGCATTTTCGACCAATCTCTTCGCGCTGATCGCCGACGTCGTGCCACAGGACAAACTCGGCCGCGTCACCGCGTTCGGGTCGTTCAGCGGCAATGTCGGGGGCATGGTTATCGCCAAGGTTGCAGGACTCGTCCTGACCGCCGGGCTCGGGTATCTCCCGCTGTTCCTGTTCGCGAGCTTCTCCTACCTGCTCGCTGTCGGCTGGATCCATGTGTTGTTGCCAGTGCTGCGGCCAGTCGAGGCCCGCTAAAGCTCTCACGACAGGCCTGCATGTCATTCTTTATACCCATCGCACGAATGGGAATTAAAAGACGCTATAATTTCGGGAGGGAAACCATGTTCGACCCACGCACTCAGCGTCTCAGCCTCGCGCTTTTCGCCAGCACCGCGCTCGCGACGCCGGTGATCGCGCAGGACGCGCCCGCTCCGGCCGCTGCGGCCAGTGCCCCGGCGGCCGAAAGCGACGACGTCATCGTCACAGCGCGCTATCGCAACGAGACGCTCCAGTCGGTGCCGATCGCGATCACCGCGGTCAGTGGCCAGTCGCTCGCCGAACGCCAGTTGAACACGGTCGAGAATATCGCCGCGACGATACCGTCGGTCGGCTTCCGCAGCGGTGCGTCGAACAAGGATCGCACGATCTTCATCCGCGGCGTCGGCACGATCACGACCTCGCCGGGCGTCGAGCCCTCGGTATCGACGGTGCTCGACGGCGTCGTCCTCACCCGCCCCGGCCAATCGACGCTCGATCTCGGTGAGGTCGAGCGGATCGAGGTGTTGCGCGGACCACAGGGCACGCTGTTCGGCAAGAATGCCTCGGCCGGCGTGGTCAACATCGTTACCCGCAACCCGACCGACGCGTTCCGCGCGTTCGGCGAAGCGGGCCTTACGTCCGACGCGGAATATCGGATCAAGGCGGGCATCTCCGGCGCGCTCGTCCCCGGCAAGGTGCAGGCGCTGATCGGCGGTCTGTACGACGACTTCAAGGGCAACGTCCGCAACGTCGCGCAGGGCAAGGACGTCAACGGGTATCGGCGTTACGGCGCGCGCGGCAAGCTCGTCGTGACTCCGGCCGACGCGTTGAAGCTCACGATCATCGGCGACTATCTCAATTCGCACGATACGACGCCGACCAGCGTTTATGCCGCCACCAGCCGCACCGCCTATCCGACCGGCGTCGTCACCAATTCTTCCGATCTCGCCGCTGCGCTCGGCGCAAGCGGGATCGTCGCGGGGGCGAGCAATCGCCGGACCAACAACAATTCGATCACCGACGTGAAGGACGAGAATTACGGCGGATCGTTTACCGGCGAACTCACGCTTGGCGACTACCACATTACCTCGATCACCGGTTGGCGACAGTGGCTCAATAACCAGCGGCAGGACTATGACAGCGTCGCTGCGCTCTCGACCGTCTTCCCGTCGGGGCAGGATGCGGGCAGCGTCAATACCAAGCAATTCTCCGAGGAACTGCGGCTGACGTCTCCCAGGGGCGGGCTGATCGATTACGTCGTCGGCGCCTATTACCTCCACGCCACGACCGACGAACGCTATCAGCGCACGCTGACCTCGCTTGCGGCCGATGGCGCGCAATCCAGCACGACCGGCGTGGCGAACTACGGCATCGTCAACGACAATTACGCGCTGTTCGGTGAGGCCAACGTCAATTTCACACCGAAATTCCGCGGTATCGCCGGCTATCGCTCGACCTGGGACAGCCTGGATTTCTATCACGTCCGCACCTCGACCGCGGATCCGCTCGACACCGGCGCAGCGGCGCTCGACCGGCCCGGCGTCCGCGCGTACCACAACGCGACAGGCGGGATCGACAAGCGCGGCGACAGCTATCGCCTTGGGCTCCAATATGATCTTGGCGCGCACGCGCAGACCTATTTCACCTATTCGCACGGCTATAAGGGCCCGGCTTACAACGTGTATTTCAACATGCGGTCGTTGAATGCGACGACGCCGCTGGACGAAGTGCCGCTGAGCCCGGAGACGTCCAATTCCTACGAGGTCGGGCTGAAGGGCGGCACGTCGGATCGCAGCTTCAGCTACAGTCTGGCCGCATACACGACCAACTTCGACGGCTATCAGGCAAGCTTCAACGACGTCGTCGCGGGCGCGCAGGTCAGCCGGCTGATCAACGCCGGCTCGGTCCGCTCGCGCGGGGTCGAGGCCGACGTGACGCTGCGCCCGACCAAGGGTCTGACGCTGGATATCTCCGCCGCTTACACCGATGCGACGGTACGCAATTTCCTCTGCCCGACCGGCGCACCGACGAGCTGCAACATCGACGGTCAGCCGCTCCCCTATGCGCCGAAGATCAAGCTGTACGAGAATGCGGCGTACAAGTTCGGGCTGACCGATACGCTGGCGCTGGAACTGCAGACCGACGTGACGTTCAGCAGCAAGGTGCAATATGCGCTGTCCGAAACGCCAAGCACGATCCAGCCGTCCTATGCGATATGGAACGCAAGTGTCGCCGTGCTGAGCGACGCGTCCGGGTGGCAGCTTCGCGCCTATGTGAAAAACCTGACCAACGCGTCCTATTCGTCGTTCCTCACCGCGGGCACGTTTGCCGGCACCGTCCGGTTCGTGCCGCGCGACGACAAACGCTATGCCGGGCTGTTGCTGCGCAAGGATTTCTGACCTCCCGGCGGTGATCGATATCAACTTGGTGCGCGGTCGGCGCGGATCGGCGGCGCACCGGCGTTGCGGTGGAAGCAGGACACGTTCATGCGACCCGTGGCCGCGCGTATCGGGAGAACGTCATGAAAGTTGCGATCGTTGGCGCCGGGATTGCCGGCCTGTCCTGCGCACTGCGCTTGCAGGATGCCGGCCACCGGGTGACGCTGTTCGACAAGGGGCGCGGTGCCGGCGGTAGGATGTCGACACGGCGGATCGAGACGCTAGCGGGCATCGCCGCGTTCGATCATGGCGCGCAATATCTGACCGCGCGCGATCCCGGCTTCGCCGCCGCGATCGGCGCCTGGGAGGCGGCTGGCGTGGTCGCACCCTGGCCTGCCGCAGGTGACGATGCCTGGGTCGGCACGCCCGGCATGAGCATGATCGTCAAGCATCTCGCCGACCGGACCGACGTTCGCTGGCAGCATCAGGTCACGGCGCTCCGCCATGATAGTGCGGGCTGGCACATCGCGCCGTTCGCGACGGAGCCGTTCGACACGGTGGTGCTTGCCGTGCCCGCAGAGCAGGCCGCGCCGTTGCTCGCCGATCATGACCCGGTCTTGGCGAACGCGGCTCGCGGTTGCCACGCATCGCCGTGCTGGACCGCCATGTTCGCGTTCGCCGCGCCACTCGCGATCGCCGACGATATCGTCAAACACGCCGGCATCATCGGCTGGGCCGCCCGCAACAGTGCCAAGCCTGCACGCCAGGGTCCCGAAGCCTGGGTCGTTCAAGCCACTCCGGACTGGTCGACGACGCATCTGGAAGATCCGGTCGACAGCGTCGTCGATCATCTGCTCGCGGCACTGGCGGAGCAGTGCCCGGGACCGATGCCGACGCCGATCGTCCGCGCAGGCCATCGCTGGCGCTATGCGCGCGCCGTAGCGACCGATCTCGGATGCCTGTGGAATGCCGATCTCGGGATCGGCGCAGCGGGCGACTGGCTGTTGGCCCCGCGAATCGAAAGCGCATGGTTGTCGGGACGGTCGCTCGCGGACCATATGCTCGCGGATTAGGTCCATTCCCTTCCTTCCCCGCCAGGGGAAGACGGCGCCCGAGCTGATGGTGGAGCGGACGCACCGCAATAGCTCGCACCTGCCTCCCCCTCCTGTCGGCAAGGCAAAGCCACCTGCGCGCGCGGCCGGCGTAAATCCGATTCAGGCGTGTGGTTGGCGGCCGAGCCGCCGCTCCAGCCAGTGCGACAACAGCAAATGCGGCAGCGCGACCGTGGCGAGGAGCTGGAAGGCCTGCGCGGTCGGGTCCGCTGGCAGCCACCGTGCAACATTGGCCGCGAATACCAGCCAACCACCGATCGCGAGCGCGGACATGCCGCCCCCGGTGACCAGCCACGCCCGCCGCGACATACCGCGCAACAGGCCGCGCGCCTCGGCAAGATGGCGCGGTGAGTGCAGGAACACGAAAAACAGGGCAAACCCGGCAACCGGCGGCGCGACGATCAGCATAAGGATCGCCAGCGCCATCGCCCCTGCCCATTCGCGCGCGCCGCCACGCCAGGCGACGACGACTCCCACCCCCGTCACGAGCAACGCGACCGGCGCCACCGCGATCACCGCGCGTGCGACGACGTCGCCGCCCGCCCCGCCCGCCATACCGACGAACAGGTGCGACACTGCGGAGGGATGCCCGATCGCGGGTGCGGCAATGATCGCGGCACCGGCCGCGACCTTGTGTAGCGGCTCGTCGAGCATTGTCCAATCCTCGCCGAAATGCACGGCTGCTACGCCCAGGAACAGGATTAGCGCAGCCACCGGCGCTACCAGCCAGAGCACCGCCATCACCCCGGCCACCGCAACATAGCCCGCAACCGCAAGGCACAGCCCGCCGCCGGCTAGCCGCGTTGCCTGCACGAGCAACGCGATGTCATAGGCACCGTGCGGCATCCCGCCGACGACAAAAACGAGTGTCGCGATCACCGTCGCGGTCGGTCCATCGAGCGGCATTCCGGCTGCGATCGCCGCAATCAGATACATGCTCGCGAGCCAGAATGCGGCACGCACGACACCACCGCGCCCGATCGGGACACGGTGGTGGTGCATCAGGCGTGTGGCGCCCATCAGCCGCCGAACAGATCGGTCATTCGGCGTGGACCGTCGCGCCATGCGCCTCGACCTGCGATTTGCGCATCGAGATCATGAAGATCAGCACGCCGACGCCGGCCTTCGCGACGAGATCCGCAATCGTGTAGCCGAGCTGGATGACGGTCGTCGCGGTCGCGCCGGTCAGCCCTGCATAGGGTGCCATGTAGACGATCGGGTAGAAGCCCCATGATGCGAACGTCAGCAGACGCGCACGGCGGACGAGATCGCGCGCGGCCACCGGCTGTTGCTCGATCGAAGCGCCCAGCCCGCGAAACAATTCCCAGACTATGTAGACGAACGGGATCGACGACAAGGTCCCCCACAGCGCGCGGGTCGGAATGTCCGCGGCGATCTCGCCCGGATAACCAAGGACGATCATCAACGCCGCGGCAAACCCGAGCCGAAATGTCTTCGACGACGTCTGTTCGGGCGACAGCCGCATGACCAGCACCAGCTCGATCAGCAACAGCGGCACCGTCAGCAACCAGTCGACATAGCGATAGGCGTCGTTGAACGCGAAGCCCGTCGCGGCGAGCACGCCGTCCTTCAGGACATATGCGGCGTTCCAGCTCTCGAAGATGCGCAGGTAGTGATACGCCGCGATCGCGGTCACCAGACCCGAGATCGTCACCGCGGTGCGATAGGCCGGCGCGACCTGCGTTCGGCTGAGCCACAGGAATGCGGTCGCCGCGCCCATCGCCGCGAGCGTGAACGAGAACGCGTTATAGACCAGCGAGAATTGGAACGGTGTTATGATGTCCATCGGGATCTCCATCGCCTTGCTGCGGCTGGCCCGCTCGCGTGGAGAACCAGCCTCGTTGCGGGAAGCGCAGGCCGAGATTGATCGGCGCACGTCCCCCGATGATGGCGCCACAGCGGCCTTGAAGGGTATCGGAGGGAGTTCCACCCAGGACGCGATGCGTTGGCTGTAGACCCCGCGCCCCGGCCGCTGTGACGACCAGAACCTGAATACGCCCCCGCGAGACGAGCCGCGATACGGAACTTGGTCCGTATCGGTCGATATCTCAAAGCCCCGCTTCGACCGCCAGCCGGATGAGATCCGCGGTCGTCCGCAGCGCCAGCCGCTCCATCAGGATCGCGCGGTGCATCTTCACCGTTTTCTCGGCGAGCCCCAGATCCGCCGCGATCTGCTTGTTGAGCAGGCCTTGCGCGACACGCTTGAGCACCTGCCCTTGTCGCGGCGACAATGCCTTGACCATCTCAGCCGCTCGGATCCGGCGCATGCTCGAGGGTGTCGCCGCACCCGCGTCGATCTCGACCTGCGACCCGAGAAAATACAGCAGCTGGTCCTCCTCGTCATAGATCGGGGCGACCAGCACGGCGTTACGGAACGGCTGCCCGCTGCGCTTGTAGTTCAGGATCTCGACGAGCACCGGCGTATGGGCGCGCACGCCGCGCCGGATCTCCTCCGACAGCCACGGCTCGGTCGCCGGGCCCGACAGGAACCAGCAGTTGCGCCCGACGACCTGCGCCGCCAGATAGCCGGTCAGGTCGCAAAACGCCTGGTTGCACGCGATGATCGGATTGTCGGGCAACCGCGGATCGCTGATGACCGATGCGATCGGGCTCTCGGTGACAAGCCGGACCAGCCGCCGGTTGGACCGCGCCGATAGTTCCGTCTGCATCATCGTGTCCCAGCCCCTCCCGCAGCCCTGCCGTCTCGCGACGGGCATGACTTTTATCGATTAGCACGTGTCTCGGCCGCCCGCGTGCAATTCGATGTTTGCGTCGCGCAGGCGACAAAGCGAAAACGATATCGCGAAGCCCTTGCTTGCGACGAGTCTCTTAGGCAGGGCCGTCTCGTTTCCAGGAGTTGAGCCATGCCAAACCGTATTACCGTTGACCAAGCCAGCCTCACCGACAACGACGTCGCGCAACAGGTCGAGTTCACTGCCGAGATCGACGGCGACGAGCGTGATTTCGCGGTCAAATACGCCGTGCTGCGCGAACTGAGCGGCGATGAGCCCGAAAACGACGCGCTCGAGCTGTTCGAACGGTTCAGCGACGAGATCCTCGACGTCTGCGCCGATGTCGCCGACCAGCGGCCAAATGCCAACGTGGTCATGATCGACGACGACGACCTCGAATAAGCGATCGACCGTCAACCGGGCCGCAGTCACCCGGGCAGCCAATGAGTATCCTGCGCGTTCAAGCCGTCCAACACGGAGAGACACGATGAAGCTCTATTACTCGCCCGGTGCCTGCAGCCTGTCGGACCACATCGCGCTGCACGAGGCCGGCCTCTCGTTCGAACACGAGAAGGTCGATCTGAAGGCCAAGCGGACCGAGAGCGGCGCCGATTACACCGCGATAAACCCCAAGGGCTACGTTCCCGCGCTGACGCTGGATTCGGGCGAGACGTTGAGCGAGAACATCGCCATCCTCGACTGGATCGCGCATCAGGACAGCGCGCTGAAGCCGGCGGGCGCGATGGGCCATACGCATCTGCTCGAAGCACTGGCGTTCATCTCGACCGAAATCCACAAGAGCTTCAAGCCGTTCTTCTCCGGCGCGGGCGATGACGAGAAAGCCAAGGCCGCGGAGACGATTGTTAAGCGGATGACCTATCTCGCCGATACGATGCAGGGCGACTTCCTGTTCGGTACGGACATCAGCGTCGCCGATTTCTATCTGTTCGTGATGCTGCTCTGGGCGCAGAAGAACGACATCGAGGTGCCGGCGCAGCTTGCCGCGTTCCGCGACCGGCTGATGCGCCGTCCATCGGTGCAGACGGCGATGCAGCACGAAGGTCTGATCTGACCCCTTCGGACGATGCGCGCGACGATCACGCGCGCATCGTCCTCACCGGTATCAAAGGTACCGCCACCACCAACCGGTTTGGGTACGCTTGAACGCGGCAAAGCTGCGACACGCAAACCAGCACGGCACCGCGATCAGCCCCGCCACCAGCCAGAGCGCCATCACATTCGGGACGCTCACCAATGTGCCGTCCACGCCCAGCACCCATCCGGCCGCGTTATTCAGCGCATGCACGACATACAGATGCAGGATGTAGAAGAACAACGGCGCCGATCCGAACACCGCCAACACCGTCGTCACCCGCGCCGGCATCCGCTCGATTGCGGCGAGCAGGATCACCCCGATCCCAAGGGTCAGCAGCAGGAAGTCGGCGGACGGCGGGTATTTCGTGAGGTTGAGAAAGCTCATGACCGTCGCGAGGGTTCCGCCATCATGCTCCCGCAAGAGCGGTTCGCCATAGCCGTCGATCGTGCGAAGGATCGCAAACGACACGAGCGCGCCGCCCCCCGCAACCAGCAGCCGACGGCGGCGCTCAATGCGATCGACGGTGCGCGCGAACCAGGGTCCGATCGCCCAGCCCAGCGCGATCACCCCGATCCATGGCAGTACCGGATATGATGTCCGGGCCTGCCCACCGAAGGGTAGGTCGAGCAGCCCGCGGTCGTGCAGCACCGCCCAGATCACGTGCCCGTGTTCGCCTGGGGCGATCGCAACCGGATCGAGCAGATTATGGCCCAGCACGATCACCAGCGCGAACGCGACGACAAGTGGACGCGGCAGATGCAGGATCGCGGCGAGCGCGATCATTGACAACCCGATCGCCCAGATCACCTGAAGGTAGACGAGCGCCGGGGTGGGATCGAACGTCCACGCGAAATTGACGATGGTCCATTCGAGCGCCACCAGGAACATCCCACGCTTCACCAGGAATGAGGATGCCGCCGCGCGACGCTCGTCCGGCGCCCTGCCCTCGGCATACAGCCATGCCGCCAGCCCGGTCAGCAGGACAAAGACCGGCGCGCACAGATGCGCGGCGGATCGCGTGAAGAACAGCGCGGGTGGCGTCGTCGCGATCGTCATCGGATCGCTGACCGGCGCATGGGAATAGAAAAACTCACGGGTGTGATCGACCAGCATCAACAGCATGACGAGGCCTCGCAGGGCGTCGATGGACACGATCCGCTGACGCTTCGTCGCGATCGGCGGGGTCGTCCGTGCCAGCGCGTCGTTGGAAACCGCCGCCGCGGTGATCATCATTGACATAGGTGTCATACCTCCTTCACTGCGATGTTACATCATCACCAAAAAGGCAAATTGTCTTGCTGATTTTTCTGCGGCGTACCGGACCGATCACCGCCCTTTTCGGCTTCATACTACCGCTCTCGGTGGCGGCGCAGGAGCCCGATCGCGAGACTGGCAGCGAGGAGATCGTGGTGCTCGGCACCCGCCGCGTCGCACCGGATCGGACCTTGTCGTCGGATGTCGCGACCGAACGCATGTCGCCATCGAGCCGCTCGCTCGAACGCGATCTGCTGAGTGCTGCGGGGACCTACCGTCTATCGGACGCGCTCGAACTGGTCAGCGGGGTCAGTAACCAGAACAATCGCGGCGGCTTTCTCGACAATTTCGCGATCCGCGGCTTTCTCGGCACGCCCGACGGCGGCGCGGAATATTATGTCGATGGGTTCCTCGCCAATCGCGGCCTCGCGCCCCCACGCGATCCCGCGACCACCGAGCGGATCGAGCTGCTCAAGGGACCGGCCGGCGCAGTCTTCGGCGACATCGATCCGGGCGGTCGCGTCAACATCGTCAGCAAGACTCCCCGCTTCACGCCGCGTGCGACGGCAACGCTCACCTATGGATCGTTCGATACGCGCCGCACCGAATTGGACGTGACCGGGCCGCTGTCCGCTACGCTCGCCGCGCGGATCGTGGTCGCCGCCGAGAACAGCGATGGATGGCGCGATTTCGTCCCCCTGCGGCGTCGCGTCGTGGCGCCGTCGCTGACATGGGCGCCGCGCGATGGCGCCCGCCTGACCTATATCGGCGAGATCACGCAATTCGATGCCCCGTTCGACCGCGGTATCCCGGCGATCAACGGCGACGCCAATGCGCTGCCGCGCACGCGCTACTTCGGCGAACCCGCGGACGGAACGACGCGGTTCCGCAACACCCGCCACCAGCTGTCCGGAGAGATCGCACTCGCTGACTACCTCACGCTCGACGGCGGGATCGCGCGGCGCACCGGCTCGCTACGCGGATTCTCGTCGGACCAGTCTAGGCTGGTCGGCGGCGACACGCTGTGGCGTCAGCGTCGCGCGCGCGACTACACCGTCGCAGACCTATCGGCGCGGCTGCAACTGACCGGCAATTTCGGCGCGCACCGCGCCAGTATCGGCGTCAAGGGCTATACGCTCGCCTATCACGAGGGACTGCTCCGCCGGAACCCGACCGCGACGGTACCCCACGCGATCGCTGTCTTTGCGCCGGTCTATGGCGGCCAGGCGCTGCCGCTGCTGCCGTTCACCGACAATGACGAGACGCGCCGCGCCGCCACGCTGTATGTTCAGGATATGTGGGACGTGACGCGGCGCCTGACGCTCAGTGGGGGCGTGCGGGTCGACGCCTATCGCCAGCGCATCCGCAACAACCGCACCGGTATCGTTGGCCTGAGCGTCGACGCGCCGGTCAATTTTCGACTCGGCGGTCGCTATGCGATCGACGATCGGTTCGCACTTCATGCCAATTGGGGCGAGAGCTTCCTGCTCAATTCGGGCATCGGTCGCGACGGTCAGGGTTTCGCGGCCGAACGCGGCTACGGCTATGAGGTCGGCGTAACGGCGGCGTTGCCCGGCCTCGACATCGCGGTCACCGGGTTCGACATCGCCAAGCGCGACATCCTGACCAACGACCCGGTCGACCCGAACTTCCTCGCGCCGGTAGGCTCGCTGACCAGCCGCGGGATCGAGTTCGACGCCTCGTTGCGGATCGCCGAACGCTGGCAGGTCGTCGCCAACTACGCCTGGACGCGCGCGCGGACCGACGATCGCAGCTTCGCCACCGACCGGGTCCTCAACGTCCCCGAGCACGCCGCCACGCTATTCGCGCTCGGCCGCTTCCTCGACGCGGACGGTCGCGGTGCCTCGGTCAGTGCCGGGATCAGCTATGTCGGCGCCCGCGCTGGCGCGATCGACACGAGCGGCCTCGTCCTGCCAGAGTACCTCAAGGCGAAGGCCGCCGTCGAATACGCCGTTTCGCCTGCATTCACTGCCCGGCTCGAAGCCGACAACCTGTTCGATGCGCGCTATGCACAAAGCTCGTACAGCCCGGTCTGGATCTTTCCCGGCGCACCGCGAACGCTGCGGATGTCGGTCCGCATGAGCTATTGAATCAGGCGATCTCGAGCACCGCAGTCTTCAGATGCGCCGAGTCCGGCCCGACCATGATGTGGAATTGGCCGGGCTCGACCGTCTCGTGCATCGCCGAATCCCAGAGTGCGAACGCGTCGGGCCCGAGCGTGAAGCGCAGCGTGCGGCGCTCGCCGGGCGCGAGCGTGACGCGCTCGAAGCCCTTTAGTTCGAGCACCGGTCGCGCGACCGACGCGACGAGGTCGTGGACATACACCTGCACCACCTCGTCGCCTGCCCGCGCGCCGATATTGGCGATCTCGACCTCGACGACGACGCTGCCCGCCCGACCGATCCGCGCCGCGGACAGGCGCGGCTCGCCGATTTCGAACCGCGTATAGCTCAGCCCGTGTCCGAACGGGAACAACGGCGTCATCTCGGCGAACAGATAGCCGCGCTGCGTCGAGGGCTTGCGATTATAATAGAACGGCACCTGCCCGACTTCGCGAACCACCGTGACGGGCAGTTTGGCGCCCGGATTGATCCGCCCGAACAGCGCCTCCGCCATCGCCGTGCCGCCCTCCTGCCCCGGATACCAGCATTCGAGGATCGCATTGGCGCGCGCAACGACATCGGGCCAACTGGGCGGCCGGCCATTGATCGCCGTCACGACGATCGGCTTACCCAGCGCGTGCAGAGCATCGAACAGCGCGCCCTGCTCGCCGACCAGATCGAGCGTGGTGCGGTCGCCGAGATGATTTCTGGCGAACCCCTCGCGGCTGGTCTGCTCGGTATCGCCGATCGCCAGGATGATCGTGTCGGCACCGCGCGCGATCTCGACCGCCTCGGCGATCAGCGCGCGGTTGCGGACCGGGTCGGCGAGCAGGACTTCGTCGACCGACCGGTCCTCGCTCTGCGTGATGAAGACGCCCTGCGCATGGACGATCTCCGCCGCGCTGCCCACGATCGCGCGCACGCCATCGAGCAGCGACACCGACTGGCGCGGCGGCGCGGAATAGCCACCCAACCGCGCGATCGCCGCATTGGGGCCGATAACCGCGACCCGCCCCTTCGCGGTCAACGGCAACGTGCCGTCATTGGTCAGCAGGCATAAGGATCTGCGTGCCGCCTCAAGCGCGAGCGCGCGGGCCTCGGCGTTGCCCGTCAGCCGCGCTGCCGCTTTCGCGTCGACGCTCGCCGCCTCGAACAGCCCGGCGCGAAACTTCAGCGTCAGGATCCGCGCGCACGCCGCATCGATCGCCGCGATCGATATCGCCCCAGCATGGACCTGCGCGGGCAGCGTGCGATAGGCAAGACCATCGGGCAACGCGCTGTCGACGCCCGCGCGCAGGGCCAGGCGCGCCGCCTCGTCCTGGTCCTTTGCGACATGGTGGATCGTGTCGAGTTCCTCGATCGCCCCGTAGTCGCTGACGATCGCGCCCGAAAATCCCCATTCGCCGCGCAGCACGTCGCCAAGCAGCCAGTGGTTCGCATGGCTTGGGACGCCGTCGATCTCGTTATAGGACGGCATCACCGCGCCGATCCCGGTCCGCGTGACGACCGCACGAAACGGCGGGAAAAAGCTCTCGCGCAGTTCGCGTTCGCCGATCGGCGCAGGGCCGATATTGTTGCCCGCCTGCGGTTGGCCGTGCCCCGTCATATGCTTCAGCGTTGCGAACACCTTGCCCGGCGCCAGCGTCGTGCTGTCGCCCTGCAAACCCTTGACCGCCGCGACGCCCATCTCGCCGCACAGGTACGGATCCTCGCCAAACGTCTCCTCGATCCGTCCCCAGCGCGGATCGCGGGCGATATCGACGACCGGTGACAATGCGAGATGGCTGCCATGCGCGCGCACCTCGCGGCCGATCACGCTCTGCGCGCGGCGCATCAGGTCGCGGTCGAAACTGCCTGCCATGCCGATCGCCTGCGGGAACATCGTCGCATCGGGCGCCATGTACCCGTGCAGCGATTCCTCGTGGAAGATCACCGGGATGCCCAGCCGCGTTTCCTCGCGTGCCCAGCGTTGTACCGCGTTGACGAACGCGATCGTCGATGCCGACCCCCGGAAGCGTGCACCGGTTCCGCCCGCGACCTCGGCCACCGACGGGCCACCGCGCAGATCCGACGGTCGCGTTATCTGACCGAAGCTTGCCGGATAGGCCGCGCTTGCCTTGGCAGGATCGAACGTGAGTTGCCCGGCGGTCATCACGTCGGCCTTCGTCGCCCACAGCGATATGGTCTGCGCCACCTTCTCCTCGATCGTCATCCGCGCCATCAGGTCGCGGACGCGGAGATCGACCGGCGCGCGGGAATCCTTGTATATCGCACCGTGAATCGCCGCCGCCGCAACGCCAGGCGTCAGCGCCACTATCGAGGCGGATCCGAGCCAGCGAAGCACGCCGCGGCGGCTCGTTGCGAAGGATGTCGTGGCACCGTCAGGCATGATCCGCTCCCGTAAATCGCGGCATTGCTGTCGATGCCATCGTCGTGATAGCGATACCATGTCTGGTTATCGGATGCGCTGTCAATGCGCACCGGACGCGTTGCGCGCCAGATGGGAGAGACCGATTGCGGGCATGGTTTCATACGATCCCGTTGGTCGCGACCGCGGATACCGCGGCGCTCGCGATACCCGCGCCTATACGTGCTGGGGACGGATGCGCACGATCTTGCCTGCTACAAGGCACGCGTCCCGCAACCCGCAACCCGCAACCCACAATGACATCGCTACGCCAGTCAAACCGCAAGGATCATCGATGCACATCACACGACGCACCGGACTCACGATGCTGGCGGGACTGGCCGCAACGGCGGGTGGCGCCGGCCGCGCGCACATGCACCGCCCCGCTGCGCCCGGCGGGCTCCAGGCCATCGCCGCAAGCAAGGGGATACGGCTCGGCGCGTGCTTTGCTTGGGGAATGCCCGGGGCGGATCGCGGATCGTTTGCCAATCCTGCCTACGCCGCGCTGCTTACGCGCGACTGCGGTATTCTGGTGCCCGAGAACGAGCTGAAGTGGCAGGCGCTTCGGCCGACCCCCACCCGTTTCGACTTTGCCCGGTTCGATGCGATGATCGCCTGGGCACAGGCCAATGCACTGCCGGTGCGTGGACATAATCTGCTATGGCATCAGCCGAAATGGATGCCACGTTGGGCGGAAAATCATGATTTCGGCGCCACCCCCCGTCGTGCGGCGGAACAGTTGCTAGTCGATCATATCACCACCGTCTGCGAGCGATACGGCACGCGCATCCAGAGCTACGATGTCGTCAACGAAGCCGTGAATCCCGCCGATGCGACGCTGTACCAGACCGCACTGTCCCGCGCGCTGGGCGGTTCAACGGCGACGCTGGACCTCGCCTTCCATATTGCGCGTGCCGCCGCGCCGCACGCGCAACTCGTCTACAACGACTATATGAGCTGGGAGCCCGGCAATGCCCAGCACCGCGCCGGCGTGCTGCGACTGCTCGAAGGATTCAAGGCGCGCGGCGTCCCAGTCGATGCGCTCGGCGTGCAATCGCATATCATCACGCAAGGCGTTGATACGCGCGTGCATATCGCGGCGCTGGAAGGCGAGTGGCGCCGTTTCCTCGATGCAGTGACGAGCATGGGGTACGCGCTGGTCATCACCGAACTCGATGTCCGCGACGCCGCGCTGCCCGCCGACATCGCACGACGCGACGCGGCGGTGGCAGCGTATACGCGCGGCTATCTCGACCAGATGTTGTCCTATCCGCAGCTCGACGATGTACTGTTGTGGGGCATGAGCGATCGCTACAGCTGGATCGAGGGATTCGAGCCGCGGACGGACAAGGCGCGACGCCGTCCCTGCCCTTACGACCGCGCGTTCAAGGCCAAGCCGATGTACGCGGCGATCGCCGCCGCGCTGACCGCTGCCACGCCGCGCATTCGAGGCTGACGCCGCGGGATTTTTATATAGTCGGTTAGCCGTGCCGACGTAAAATGCGAGAGGGGCTTCCGGTTCGTCCTGCTCCGGCCGCGGACGCCTATCCCCATGATGCCGCCACGATCGACCTGACGAAGCCGGGTTATCGCCGTCGCCGGCCGGCCCGCGCGCAATGCCGACGCGATCGGACCCCGCACCCAAGCCTGCAGCCGATGCCGGCGCATTGATGCGATGTTAACCGTGCATCGTCCACAAGTTGCCACGGAGCACCGCACGCGCAATGACAACACCTTCCGAGATTGATCGCGAAGAGCTTCGCAATCTTCGCCTGCTCGGCGAATATTGCAGCGACGTCATCGCAACGGTCAACGCGGAGATGATTTTCAGCTATATCTCGCCCTCCGTCGAGCGGCTGTTCGGCTGGCCGGTAGAGGCAGCGCTCGGGCATTCGATCGCCGAGTTCGTCGTTGCGGAGGATCTGCCCGAAATTGCCGCCGCGACCGCGCAGTTGCGCGCCGGCCAGATTCGCAGCGCGACCGTGACGGTGCGGATCAGACGATACGACGGCACGCTGGTCTGGACCGAGATCACCTCGCGTCCCGTCGGTGGCCCGACGCTGGACGGTCTCGGCGAACGTGCGGTCGTGATCCGCGATATCTCCGAACGCAAGCTGCTCGAGGATCAATTGATTGCGATGGCGATGAAGGATGGACTGACCGGCCTCGCCAACCGCCGCGCGTTCGACATCGCGCTCGCCAAAGCCTGGACGCAGGTCAAGACGATGAAGAACCAGATGTCGCTGCTGTTGCTCGACGTCGATCATTTCAAGGAGTTCAACGACTCCTACGGCCACCAGACCGGCGATGATTGTCTTCGTGCGATCGCGACCGCGCTACAGGCCTTACCGCTCTCATCCGACGATATCGTCGCGCGCTATGGCGGCGAGGAGCTCGCCATTGTTCTCGCGCAGGGCGGTGCCGACTGGGCGGCGGACATTGGCCAGCGCGCGTGCGACGCGGTTCGCGGTCTGCAATTGCCACATCGCCATGCACCGACCGATGCCCGCATCCTGACGATCAGCGTGGGCGCCGCCACCGTTCTGTGGCGCCATGGTGGCTCGGCAGAAATGCCGCACGCGTTGATCGCCTCGGCGGACCGCGCATTGTATCTGGCCAAGAAAAGCGGTCGCAACCAGGTCTGCACCGGATTGGTGCTGGGGGCGTCCGGCTAGTCGACGCCGTCAACCGAGTTGCGGCCTCACCAGCATTTTATGCGATACCGGCAAGCCCCGGTTCACGCTGGAGCGTTACTGATACCCGCCTCTCCTATTGCGATACGTATCACGATGTCGACGTTCCAAGTGAGGCTGTGCTTCGCCCTCACCCTGCTGATCCTCGTCCCGGCACCCGCGTCCGCGCAGACGGCCGCGACCGGTGCGACGGGCGCGACGGGCGCGATCGCACCACGCCCGCAACTGCCCGTCGATGCGCTGATGCAGGATGCTGCGGAATATGCCCGCGCGTTCGCCGTACCGCTCGACGAGGCGATGCATCGGCTGCGCGCGCAGACCGACAGCATCGTCGTCACCGATCAGCTGCGCGAAACCTATCGCGATCGATGGGCGGGGATCGTCGTCGAGCACGTTCCCACTTACCGGATCGTGATCCTGCTGACCGGGAACGATCCGGTTGCGGATCAGTCCGTTCTGGCCGGCGACCGCGTCGTGCCGATCGTCTTCCGAACCGGCGCGACCGTCAACCGCGCGACGATGCTGACCAGGATCGCCACCTATCAGGCGCAGATCCGCGCCGCGCTCCCGCATCCGCCTGGTCTGGGCATCGATCAGCGGACCGGCGCGCTACTGGTGATGATCAGCGGACGCGATGCGGAACTGGATCGCGACGGTGCATTGCGGAGGAAGCTCGAAACGATGACCGGCGTGCCCGTTCGGATCGAGGCGATCGACGCTCGCCCGTCGGACATGGCGCAGGCCGTGCCGATTCAGGACCCGACTTCGCCGAGCGTGACGCCGGAGGCGCCGCTGACGCTGCCCCCCGCACGTGTGCCGATCGTCGCGGGCGGCGCTCGAGTCGTCGGAACGGTCGATGGTCGGCGTTACGCCTGTACCACCGGGTTCGTCGTCACCGATGGCCTACGGTCCGCGATCGCGACCGCGGCGCACTGTCCCGACACGCTGCGCTATGTCGATGCGCAGCGGGGCAGCGTCGCGCTCGACTTCTTCGGCCAATGGGGGTGGGGCTATCAGGACGTCCAGATCAATGCGCCTCCGACCGTCCAGACGCTCGCGCCGGCATTCTATGCCGATACTGCCAAGACGCTGACGCGGAGCGTCTCGACCTGGCGCAACCGCGAAAGCACGCGCGCGGGCGATTTCGTCTGCCACCGCGGCGAACGCACCGGGTATAGCTGCGCGCTCGTCGCCATGGTCGATTTCGCGCCGGCGGGCGACCTGTGCGGCGGCGCGTGCCTGCCGACCTGGGTCGCGGTCGCCGGGCCGACGTGCAAGGCCGGCGACAGCGGCGCACCGGTCTTCGATCGGACCGTCGCGCTCGGCCTCGTCAAGGGCGGCACCTACCGGCGTGATGGCACGTGTGCCTTCTACTATTATATGTCGACCGACTATCTGCCGCCGGGCTGGTCGCTCCTCTACGCCACGCCGACCGCTGGGGCTGCCCCTGCCGCCGCCGGCTCCGTCCCCGCCGCGCGTTGACGCCGCTTGTACGCGCCGCCCGTCAACGTTGTACGTTCACGCCGCCCGCGCATGCTGCGACGCCATTGCTCGCGCTACCCGATCGGCGCTTGACGCGTTACGCCGGGATATGACCGACACGCCACCCGCCATTCCCGCCGCCACTCTGGTCGTATTCCGCGATGCCGGCGGCGGTGCGCCCGAATTGCTCTTCGTCGAACGCGCGAAGGCGATGGCGTTCGCGGGCGGCGCGCTGGTGTTTCCCGGCGGGCGTGTCGATCCGGGCGACCATGCGCTCGCGGCGATGCTTGGGAAGGACGATTCGGAAAGCGCAGCACGAATCGCCGCCGTGCGCGAGACGATCGAGGAAGCGGGCCTGCCGATCGGCCTGTCGCCGATGCCGTCCCCCTCCGCGTTCGAGCGTTTGCGCGCGGCGCTGCATGACGGACTCGCGTTTGGCGCGGCGCTGACGGATGCCGACGTCAGTCTCGACCTGGATGTGCTGGAATATTTCGCGCGGTGGCGACCCGCGCATGCCCATGCCCGGATCTTCGATACGCGCTTCTATCTGGCGCGTTTGCCGGCGGGCGCGCCCGAACCGCGCGTCGATGCGACGGAGAATGTCCGGCTGTTCTGGACGACCGCGGCCACCGTGTTGGCGGAGGCGGATGCGGGGCGCGCGACGATCATCTTTCCGACCCGGCGCAATCTGGAACGGCTGGCGCAATTTGCCACCTTCGACGCCGCTCTCGCACATGCCCGTGCGCATCCGGTGCGGACCGTGACACCATGGACCGAAGTGCGCGACGGGATCGAGCATCTCTGTATCCCGCACGACTTGGGCTATCCTGTTACGTCAGAGCCACTGCTGGACGCGGTGCGCGGCTGACATGCGGACGGTACGGCTGACGCTTTGCTGGCTGGTTGGGCTGATGGTCGTCGCGACGCTCGGCTTGATGCTGTGGTCGATGCTGCGCGCGCGCCCACAGGACCTGCCTTGGACGCCGCTTGGTCTCGACCAGCCGATCGGGATGTCCACCGGACGAAAGCTGACGGCGCTGACCGGGGATTTCCCGCAATGCCGGGCGCTGCTTGACCGCGCGGGCGTTCGGTACACGGCCCTGCCGCCGCGCAAAGGCGATGGACAATGTGGCTATGCCGATGCCGTCAGGCTGACCGGTGGCGCGCGAAAGATCGCCTTCGTGCCCGCGGGGCTCGGCGTCGCCTGCCCGGTCGCCGCAGCGCTCTCGATGTGGGAATGGAACGTCATCCAGCCTGCTGCCGTCCGCTTTTTCGGAGCGCGGGTCGTGAGCATCGATCATTTCGGGAGCTACAGCTGCCGGCGGATCTATGGCCGCGATGCGGGGACGTGGAGCGAGCATTCGACCGCCGATGCGGTCGACATCGCCGGTTTCCGCCTGAGCGACGGTACGTATATCACCGTCGCCCGCGACTGGCAGCGCGGCGGTGCGAAGTCCACCTTCCTCCACGCCGTGCGGGACGGCGCATGCAAGCTGTTCGCGACGACCCTGTCGCCGGACTACAACGCGGCCCATGCCGACCATCTGCATCTCGACCAAGCCGACCGCGGCGCGATGGGCTGGCGGGCATGCCGATAGCGCGACGCCGCTCCGGTAGTGCGCAAGTCCGGAGCGACAGAGGTACCTCTCAGTTCGTCAGCGTCGTGCCCGAATCTACCTTCTCGACCCAATAAGGGAAGAAAGCGGGCTGCCGGTTCGACCAGCCTGACGCAGTCGCCGCCGCCTCGCTGATTGACTGGAGCAGCTTGCGGCGCAACTCGGGATGCAGATGCGGCAGCGCTGCCGCCGCACAGAATGCCGACGGCAGCCAAGGCCGGACCTCGGCACCGATCAATCGCTCGTACAGGAAGCGCAGCGCGGAAAAGCCCGTCAGCCGCCCCTGTCCCAGGTCGAACGCCACGAGCGTCATTAGCGGTGCCAGGAACGGCTCGATCGCATCAAGGCCGCTGTCGTCGGGCACCATCGTACGCAGATCGGGGAGCGTGTTGTAAAGCCGCGCCTGCGCCCGGATGCTCGCGGCTTCGACCACGTCGCGTGACCAGCGCGTCATCGCGTCGTCGCGGTCGAGCCCGACATCGAGCGAACGGCGAATGTACCGCTGCGTCGAACTCGGAAAGCTCGCAAATTCCTTCATCTCGGCCAGCGTCATCGAGCCCTGTGCCGGTTTCATTCTGGAAGCCATGTCGTCACCCCGCTCTCGTCAAGGAACCGGCAGACTATGCGCCCGGATGGTTAACAACGGTCCTATCGCGCGTCATCTTTCCGTAACCCCAAGCGACCATGAAAGCTGTTGCGCTGCAACAAGGCTGCGATGAACCGAATGAAATCAAGCGATTTGATCGTGTTGCGAGGCGTTTAGGCAACAAAAAAGCGCCGGTCGATCGCGACCGGCGCCCGTTCGTTGTGCAGCAGCTGCGTTACGCCTGCTTTTCGCGCAGCGCTCGCTCTGCATCCGCATCATAGCCCGACGACTGTGCCGGCTCAGTGCCCGACCCTGGCTGAGTTGCTGAAATCGGATCGCTACCGTCCATCGACTCGTCCAACCCATTGTCGAGCCGCGCATCGGCGCTGTCGGGGTTCTTCTGCAGGCGCTTGGCGATCGACTTGTCTTGGCCCGCTTCCTGGCGCGGATCGCGGCCCGAACTCTTGCCCTCGGCGTCCTTCTCGTCAGGTGCGACCGAAAGGCTGTCGAGTGCGCTCTTGTCTATGTCGGTCATCGCGAATGTCCCTCTTTGAAATCTTTGCGAAGACCAACGGTCCAGCCGCGCTTTGTTTCCCAAGGGTCCGCCCGCGGCAGCGCTCAGTCGAGCGGCGTGACTGTGACCCGCTGCTCCCAGAGATACGCCTGACCGAACACCGTCATGAACGCGATGTCGGTCGCATCGCGCCCGACGCACACGCGCGCGATATCGCTGCACGTCGCCATCTTGGTCGCATCGATCAGCCGCCAGTCGCCCGCCAGCCACAGCTCCGCCACCGCATGGAAGTCGGGCGGATCGACGCCGGGGGCATAGGCCGACACGCACCGCGCCGGGATCCCGCCCGCGCGCGCCAGCGACACCAGCAGATGCGAATAATCGCGACACACCCCCGATCGCGACGCGAACGTATCGAGCGCGGTCGTCTCCCCGCTGCTCGAACCGCACCGATAGTCGAGCGACTGGTACACCCATTCCGTCAACGCAGCGGCGAGCGGCCCGCCCTCCAGCCCGCCGAACTCGCGCGCGACAAAGCCTTCGAATCGGTCCGACGGGCAATAGCGGCTCGGCATTAGATAGGGCGTCAGCTCGCCATCGAGCATCCGCGGTGGGGTCGCCGGATACAGCTCGAGCTGGACGCGCTCGCGCGACACCGCAACGATCGATTTATACTCTGCGGTGAAGCGGCCATGTCCGCGGGACCAGCAGCGCTGGCCGATCCCGTCCTCGCCACGCACCGCGCGGATCGGACTGTCGGACCAGATCGTCAGCGATTCGGATTCGATCTTTTGGTCGGCCATCGCCGCGGCCTCGATCTGGAGCAGCACATCGGCGTCTCCCCCGATTCCGTAATCCAGACGCACGTCGATCGAGAGCCGCATCGCGCGTCCCATTCCTATCCTGAGGCCAAAAGAAAAGGGCCCGGCGGTGTCCCGCCGAGCCCTGCGTTCGTCACACCCTTAGCGGGAGTTAGTTACGGCTGCTACCAAACAGACGCAGCACGAACATGAACATGTTGATAAAGTCGAGATAGAGGCTGAGTGCAGATAGGATTACGACCTTGCCGACCATGTCGGTGCCCGCCACCTGCGCATACAGGCTCTTTGTACGCTGCGTGTCGTAGGCGGTGAGGCCTGCGAACAGCAGCACGCCGACGCCGCTGATGACCAACTGCATGACGCCCGACTGCAGGAACATGTTGATCAGGCTGGCGACGAGCAGGCCGACCACGCCGATGATCAGGAAGGTCCCGAACGCCGACAGATCGCGCTTCGTCGTGTAGCCGTACAGGCTCAGCCCCGCGAAACCGGCGGCGGTCGCAAAGAACGCGCCCGCGATCGACGTGCCGCTATAGACCAGGAAGATGGTCGACATCGACAGGCCCATCAGGACCGCAAAGCCCCAGAACAGCATCTGCATCGTGCCGGTGCTCATCCGGTTCTGGCCGAAGCTCATGCCGAACACGATCGCCAGCGGCGAGAACATGATGACATACTTCAGGATGCCGCCGCTCTGGAATACCTGGGCGGCAGGCGATTCCGCGCCGCCCCAGGCGAAGAGCATCGCGACAATGCCGGTCAGCAGAACCGCCGAGCCCATATAGTTGTAGACGGACAGCATGTACGACCGGAGACCAGCGTCATAGGCCTCGGTACGCTGCCCCGTGGCCGTCGTTCCGAACGACGTGGCGCGGGGCCGGGGGTCAGACCAATTAGCCATGGTGAAATCAGCTCCTTTGTCCGGCATCGTGCCGGTTACGGTGAATATCGTCTTTTGCAGGACGCTTTTCAAGCGGAGTGGTTGCATCGCGCGCCATAGTGACGGTTAACCTGTCGCGGTCATGATCCGTCTGTTCGTCGCCCTCCGCCCCCCGCCGCCTATCCGTCGGAGCTTGCTCGACATAATGGAGGGCGTCCCTGCCGCGCGCTGGCAGGACGACGATCAGCTGCACATCACGCTGCGCTTCATCGGCGCGGTCGAGCGGCCGGTGGCGGAAGATATCGCGGTCGCGCTCAGCCATGTCGTCGCGCCGGCGCCGGTCGTTTCGCTCGCCGGAGTCGGCCAATTCGAGAAGCGGGGCCGGACCGATACGCTCTGGGTCGGCGTCACTCCGCACGATGCGCTCGCAGCCCTCCACCGCAAGGTCGATCAGGCGTGCGTTCGCGCGGGGCTCGAGCCCGAACGCCGCGCCTATCTCCCGCATATGACGGTCGCGCGGCTACCGCGGTCTGCCGCCGTTGGGATCGCGGTCGATCCTTGGCTGGCGACGCACGCCGGGCTCGCCAGTGCGTCCTTCCCGCTCCCCCACCTCGTGCTGTACCAGAGCCATCTCGGCCGCGATGGCGCGACCTACGCGCCCGTCGCGCGCTGGGCACTTGATACGCCGCCGGGAACCAGAGCCGCGGCGGGGGGTTCGCCAGAAGAATAACAGGGAGAGACGATATGCGGATTGCGACACTGGCACTGCTCGGCGCGGCAACGATGGGCCTCAGCGCCTGCGAAAAGAGCGGGATGGACACCGGCACCCCGGTCGCGGGCGGCCAGCGCGCCACCGCGATGCTCATGACCGCCACCGGCGTCGATGTCGGCCGCGCCACCGCGACCGAAGTCGCCGGCGGCGTCCGCTTCACGCTCGACGCCAAGGCGATGCCTCCCGGCACGCACGGCGCGCACATCCACACCGTCGGCCGCTGCGACGCACCCGACTTCACGACTGCGGGCGGCCATTGGAACCCGACGGGCACGAAGCACGGCAGCATGAACCCGCAGGGTCCGCACGAAGGCGACCTGCCCAACCTGATCATCGGCACCGATGGTCGCGGCACGATCGGCATGACGATCCCGGGTGCGACGATGGCCGGACTGCTCGACGCGGACGGCGCTGCGTTTGTCGTGCATGCAGCGCCCGACGACTTGATGACCGACCCGTCCGGCAACAGCGGCGGCCGCATCGCCTGCGGCGTGTTCCAGGCCGGCTGAGTACCAGCGCCCCTCTCGAGACGAGAGGGGCGCTTCTTTTCGTACGCCTGCCTCTTCCGTTCGCCCCCCTTTTCCCGTTCGCCCTGAGCGAAGTCGAAGGGTGTGCCCCAAACGGAGGTGCTTCGACTTCGCTCAGTACGAACGGAAGGAGGGCAAGCAGGCAGCCCCCCTAAACCGCCTCCCCCGCAGCCCGAGCCCGCGCCTCCCGCGTCGCCTCGGCGCGCGGTGCCAGCCGGTACGCCGCCACCGCGCAGGCCAGCGTGATCGGCGTCACTACCAGCAACGACAGCATGCCGATCGACAGGCTCCCCGTCAGCGTCGACACCCGCCCCGCCATATACGGCCCGAGCGCCAGCCCGATCAGCGTCGTACCGATGAAGAAGGTCGCGGTCGCCGTCCCGCGCATCCGTGGCAGCACCATGTCCTGCGTCGTCGCCGCCGCCGCGCCCAGCGCGCACGACGCGGTCAGCTGCGCGAGGAAGATCCCGGTGTAGAAGGCAGTCGGCGCACTGGCGGTGAAAGCCAGCACAAGGAACGGCACCGGCACCACCGCGCCGAAGATCACGACCCACAACCGCCCGGCGGGATTACCGCGCCGCAACCGATCCGACACCACGCCGCCGATCGTCAGCCCGAGAAAACCCGCGGTCGCGCCCAGGCTGCCGATCATGAACCCCGCCGACGACGGCGTCACGCCAAGCTCGCGCAACGCGTAGGGCGCCGCCCAGAAACTCGCGGCATAGCTCAGGAACGCGTTCAGCCCGTACGCGACGACCGTGCACAGGAACGCCGGCGTTCCGACGATCAGTGCGAACGTCGGCGGATCGCGGCGCTTCAACGCCGACGCCCAGGAGAACACCGCATACACGCCAATCCCGATCGCCACCCATTGCGGCCACGGCTCGCCTGCCTCGATCAGCCCGGTCACCGCGGCCGCTACCAGCGCGAGCGCCAGCAGATTATACCCAAGCGCACGCGCCCCACCCATCGCCGCACCGATCAGCGTAAGCGGCGGCACGATCGTTACCAGCTCGGCGCCGAACGCGCGGAACGGCGCGGGGTGTTTCTCGGGTTCGGGCAGCCCCTCGACCAGCCCGCGGATCGGCTCCTTCAGCGTCGCGATCCACACCGCGAGCAACAGCCCCGGCACGCCGACCGCCATGAACGCCGCCTGCCACCCGACCAGCCCGAGCGGCCCGCCGTGCGGATAGGCCGTGTTCCAGCCCTGCACGATCAGCCCGCCGATGAATAGCGAACAGCCGCCGCCGACGTACAGCCCTGCGGAGTAGATCGAGAGTGCGGTCGCGCGCAGCCGCTTCGGGAAATAATCGGAGATGATCGAATAGGCCGACGGGCTCGCGGTCGCCTCGCCGATCCCGACCCCGATCCGCGCCGCGGCCAGATGCCCACCGGTCCGCGAAAACCCCGACAGTGCGGTCATCACCGACCAGAGCGACAACCCGATCGTCATCAGCCGCACGCGGTACCAATTGTCCGCCAGCCGCCCGAGCGGGATCCCGAACAGCGAATAGAACACCCCGAACGCAGTGCCGTACAGGAAGCCGAGATCCTGGTCCTTCAGCCCTAGGTCGCGCTTGATGTCCTCCGCCAGGATCGAGATGATCTGCCGGTCGACGAAGTTCAGCACGTAGACGAGGAACAGGATCGACAGCACGTACCAGGCGTAGCGCGTCGCCCCCTGCTCCACGGGAGCACCGCGTTCAGCCTCGTGTGCCGGCTCGACAATTTTGGTATCCGCGCCAGCCATGATCCCTCCTCGATGTTTTCGAGCTATGGGTATCAGAGCGGATCAGGCAGAAACAGCGGTTTCAGCAGGGTCCGGTACGTAGGCCCGGCGGAGGGGCGTCAGCTCGCGCGGTCAGTGAGAGCCGATCAACCCGCGACGGAGTGCCCCGTTTTCGAGCCGAGTCAGCAACGCCTCGATCGTCGGCGGCGACGCCGGTTCAACCACCGCGCGTGCCGGCCGCGCGATCGGCGTCGGCGCCGCGGTTTCGACGACGTCCTCCTGCACCGGCACGGCACGTGCCTCGACGAAGGGCTCGGGCGGGACTCCAGGCGGTGCCTCGACGAAGGGCTCGAGCGCAACCCCAGGCTGTGCTTCGACAGCGGCCTTTGCGGCGACGACAGGCGGATGCGCCGGCAGCGGTGCGGGCGCGGTCACGAACGTCGTCGCCGCCGCCGTCGACTCGACCGCGATCAGCGGTGCCATGATCGCCGGGATCAGCGGCGGCACGGGGCGCACGGGCTCCATCGGCACCGGCAGGATCGCCTTGGGATCAAACGCCGCGAGCGGCAAATCGAGATCAGCCGGGATCGTCCGCTCGTCGCGCCCATCCGGCCCCACGCCCACTTCCATCATCGGCGTGCCCAGGTCGGCCGCCGACATCGGCTTGCGCGGCGGCGCGTCGGGATGCGCATCGGCGCGGCGGATCACCGGCACGCCGTCCTCGCGTGCGCCCCGGCGGATCAGGAACCCGCCCGGCCCGAATAGCAGGAACAGCGACGACCACAGCAACGCCGCAACCAGAAGCCCGCTGCCCAGCGCCAGCAATGCGCGCGCAGTCATCCCGAGCGGCGGCGCGGCAGCGGGCACGAGCGCGGCGACGCCGGTGGTCCACACCAGCGACTCCAGCGTCTCGGTCGAAATCGCCACCACGCCGACGGCGGCGAGCAGCCCGCCGGCCACCGCGCCGTATAGCGGCAGCGATCGGATCAGGGGGTAGCGACCAAGCGCGATCATCGTTTTTCCCGTGCAGCAGCTGCGATCAGCCGTCCATAAAGCGGATCATAACGCCGAATGTTTGACGACCAGTTACGCTCGGTCTTGACGAAATCCCGCCCGCGCGTGCGGCGTTCGTCCCAGCCGGACCGGTCCGCGAACATTCCCGCCAGCGCCTCCGCGATCGCCTGCGGATCGTCGGGCGGAAACAGCGTACCCGTCTCGCCGTCGCGGATCAGCTCGCGATGCCCGCCGACATCGGACGCCGCGACCAGCCGCCCCTGCGCCATCGCTTCAAGCGGCTTGAGCGGCGTGACGAGATCGGTCAGCCGCATCCGCTTGCGCGGATAGGCCAGGATATCGACCAGCCCGTAATAGCGCTCGACCTCCTGATGCGGCACGCGCCCGACGAAACGGATCGCGTCCGCCACCGGCGACGCCTCGGCCTGCGCGCGCAGCGCCGCCTCCATCGGCCCGCCGCCGACCATCAACAGCCGCGCGTTGGGCCGCACCGCGACCAGCGCAGGCATCGCCGCGATCAGGTCGTCGAGCCCTTCGTAATCGTAGAAGCTGCCGATGAACCCGACCACGTCCGCACCGTCGAGCCCCAGCGCCGCGCCCAGCGCATCATCGCGCGGCGGCGCCGTCCCGAACAGCTCGAGATCGACGCCATTGGGCGACACCGTGATCTTTTCCGCAGCGATACCGCGCGCGACCAGGTCGCCGCGCAGTCCCTCGCAGATCACCGCGACCGCATCCGCGCGCCGCACCGCCCATGTCTCCAGCGCGCGCGTCGCGCGGTAGCGCAGCGACGTCGCGGTCCCCGTCCCGTTGCCGACCGCCGCATCCTCCCAGAACGCCCGGATCTCGTAGACCAGCGGCAGCTTGCGCTTGCGCGCGACGATCAGCGCGGCGAGCGCGTCGATCACCGGCGAATGCGCGTGGAGGATGTCGGGCTTGAAGGCATCGACCGCCGACTCGATCCGCCTGGCGAAGGCCGCGATCCCCGCGACTTCGCCGACGGGACCCGGCTTCACGCCTGCCGCCGTCCGGTGGAACGTCAGCCTGTCGATCGACTCGACCAAAGCCGGCGCGACGCCGTGACGCGGGCCGGTGACCGCCGCGACGGTCCACCCCAGCCCTTCCTGCGCCTTGAGGATCGCGCGCGTGCGGAACGTATAGCCGCTTTGCAGCGGCAGGCCGTGGTCGAGGATATGAAGGATACGCATCGTCGACGCCATCTGCCACAGATCGCTTAACGGCGCGTCAACCGACTAGACCTACAGACGATCCCAGATCGCCCACACTGCACGAGGAGGCCGTACCATGATCAACAATCTCGCGCTCGGCCTGAGCCATGGGCTGATGATCCTCGCCGCGTTCCTGCTGCTGCGACGCCCCGATCTCGATTCCGAGCCAAGCCCGCACGACGTCGCGTCCCCCAAGCCCGGTCGCCCCAGGACTCCTCCCGGTGCGTGATCTCGCGTTCATCGCCTTTCTGTTCGCGTTCTTCGCGATGGGGTTCAAGCGACCGTTTCTGCTCGTGCTCGCCTATCTCTACATCGATATCGTCTCGCCGCAGCGTCTGACCTATCTTCTACTTAATACGGTACCGATCTCGCTGATTGCGTTCGCCTTGGCGGTTGGCGGCTGGATTCTCGTCGAGGACAAGCGCGATACCCGCGTCGGTGCCCGACAGGTGCTGATCGTGCTGCTGATGCTGTATTGTTGGGCGACGACGATCAATGCCGACTTCCCCGCGGAGGCGCTGGAGAAATGGGGCTGGGTGTGGAAGGCGCTGATCTTTGCCGCATTCCTGCCGCTGACGCTGCGCACGCGCCTGAGGATCGAGGCGTTGCTGCTGTTCATGATCCTGTCGGCCTCATCGATCATCATCGTCGGCGGGATCAAGACGATTGCCAGCGGCGGCGGCGGCTACGGTACGCTCAACCTGATGGTCGATAACAATTCGGGACTGTACGAGGGCAGCACGATCAGCGCGGTGGCGATCGCGATTATTCCGGTCATCATCTGGTTCATGTCGTACGGCACGATATTCAAACCCGATTGGCGCGTTAAGACTTACTGCGTCGCACTGGTCTTCGCCTGCCTCTTGATCCCGGTCGGCACTTCGACACGCACCGGCCTGCTCTGCATCGGCTTGCTCGCGGTGCTGTCGATCCGCGCAGTCAAGCGTAAGATACCGTACCTGATCATGCTCGCCGTCCTGGGGCTCGCGGCGGTCCCGTTCCTGCCCTCGACCTTCACCAACCGGATGAACACGATCAAGACCTATGATGCCGATTCGTCGGCATTGACCAGGCTCGCGGTGTGGCAATGGACGATCGACTATGCCGAACGCCATCCCTTCGGCGGCGGCTTCAATGCATATCTGGGCAATCACATCCGCTTCGACGTGAAGTCTGCGGGTGACGATTCCGGCGCGCGCGTTTCGGTCGATCAAGGCCGCGCCTATCACAGTGCCTATTTCGAGATGCTCGGCGAACAGGGCTATTTCGGGCTCGCTTTGTGGCTTGCGATCAACCTGATCGGGGTCGTCCGCATGGAAATCCTGCGCCGTCGATACCGTGACCCCGACGGCGATTTCGCCTGGGCGGGGCCGCTCGCGGCGGCATTGCAGACCGGGCATCTCGTCTATCTGCTCGGCGCGGCCTTTATCGCCATCGCGTTCCAGCCGTTCGTCTACATGCTGATCGGCGCGCAGATCGGGCTCGACACGTATCTGACGCGCAAGCGGGGCGAGGAGTCGTTTCGGTCGATGCGGCGCGTGCCGTCCGCCACCGCGAGTCCCGCATCGGCATGACCGATCGCGCGCCGGTGCATGAATTGCGTGCGTTGACCGGTATCCGCGGGATCGCAGCGTGGTTCGTCGTCTTGTATCATATTCGCCTGTCGATCGCAGGGCTGCCGACCGCATTGCGCGACGTTGTCGCCAAGGGCTATCTCGCGGTCGATTTCTTCTTTCTGCTCTCGGGTTTCGTGATCTGGCTGACCTGGAGCGCGCGGATCGGCACCAGTGGCTTTGCGGGCATTCCCCGCTTCCTGCAGAAACGCGTCGCGCGGATCTGGCCGTTACATCTGGTCATGCTCGCCGCCGCCGTCCTGCTCGCGCTGGTGTTGCGCGCGACCGGACGAGCCGACCCGCAATTCGTGTTCGCCGAACTGCCGCTGCATATCCTGTTGCTCCAGAATTGGGGCTTTACGCAGGAATTGTCATGGAATGATCCGGCCTGGTCGATCAGTGCCGAGTTCGGCGCCTATCTGGTGTTTCCGCTACTCGTGATTGCGGTGGACTGGCGGCGGCTGCCGAGCGCGGCGCTGGTGGCGCTCGCGGCGGCCTTGCTGGTGGCCCTGCACCTCACGATGCATGCGGAGAAACTCGGCGCCGACATATCGCGCTTTGGCCTGTTGCGGTGTCTGGTCGAATTCATCACCGGCAGCATCGTCTGCGCATTATGGTTGCGTTGGCGAGATCGACCAAGGGCGATACCCGGTACCGTCATCGTCGCGGTAGCGTTGGCTATCGGCAGGGCTTTGGGCGCGCCCGAAACCCTCGTCGTCCCCGCGTTCTTCGCGTCGGTCCTGATGGTCTTGGCGCTCACTGCGGGGCGTCGTGGCAATCTGTTCGAAGGCCGCGTGGTCCATTATCTGGGCGAGATCAGCTATGCGACGTATCTCAGCCATTTCATCCTGTGGAAGGCGTTCAAACTCGCCTTTGTAACCGATGCACGCGCGGTATCACTGCCGCTGATAGCGCTCTATCTTACGCTCGTCCTGCTAGCCTCGGTCGCGCTCTACCACCTGGTCGAGCGGCCTGCCCAACGCTGGGTCAACGCACGCTGACAGCGAGCGGCGGGCACCCCATGCGGGCACCCGCCTCACCATCGCCGATCAGTCGACCGGTTCGTCGGCCAGTTCTTCCTCCAGCGCGGCGATGATCGCCTTGTTGAACGCGGGGATGTCGTCGGGCTTGCGGCTGGTGATCAGATTGCCGTCGACCACGACCTCCTCGTCCACCACGTCCGCGCCCGCATTCTCGAGGTCGGTGCGGATCGACGGGTAGCTCGTCACGCGTCGGCCGTCGATCACGTCCGCCTCGGCCAGCAACCACGGCGCATGGCAGATCGCCGCGACGATCTTGCCGTCCTCCATGAACTCGGTGATGATCTCGATCGCGCGCTCTTCCTGGCGCATCGTGTCCGGATTGGCGACGCCGCCCGGTAGCACCAGCGCGTCGTAATCGTCGGTATCGACCTCGTCGAGCGTCAGCTCGGGCGTCGCCGTCTCCGCCTTGTTGATGTCGCCCTTCATGCCCTGGATCGGGTCGGTCTTGATCGACGCAAGCGTGACTTTCGCCCCCGCCGCCTCGAGCGCCTTCCTGGGTTCGAACAGTTCGACGGTCTCGAAACCATCGGCAGCGAGCATCAGTACGCGAGCTTGGGAAAGATCGGTCATGGCATGTCTCCAGTGAAATCCAGTGCCCCCTCAACCACGGGCGGCCCGCGTCGTTCCGGAACGATGCGCCTTCCCGAACATTTCCAGAGAGAGTTCATACGGCGCCCCAAGGACCACCGCATTGCCCACCAGAGTCGTGTATTCGGACGACAGCAAGCCCGGCATCACCCGCAAGAAGATGCGGAACGGCTGGGGCTATTTCGATGCCAAGGGCGAGCGCATCACCGACCGCGACGAGATCGACCGGCTCAACACGATCGCCCTGCCCCCCGCCTATCGTGACGCCTGGTTCTGCCCCAAGCCCAACGGCCATATCCAGGCGGTCGGCTGGGACGAGAAGGGGCGCAAGCAGTATCGCTATCACCTCGGCTTCCGCGAAGCGCAGGAGGCGGCCAAATACGAACGCTGCGCCGATTTCGGCCATGCGCTCCCCAAGCTACGCAAGGCGGTCGAGTCCGACCTGCGCAAACGTTCGCTCACCCGAGAGCGCGCCGTCGCCGCCGTCCTCCGCCTGCTCGACGGCGGCCATATCCGCGTCGGCAACGAAGCCTATGCCGAGGCGAACGAGAGCTTCGGCGCGACTACGCTTCGCAAGCGCCACGGCGCGGTAAAGGGTGCGACGCTGAAACTCCAGTACAAGGGCAAATCGGGCAAGATGCGGACGCTCAAGATCACCGATCGCTCGCTCAGCAGCTTCGTCAAGAAATGCCAGGATCTCGACGAACAGCATCTGTTCGCCTGGCTCGACGATGCGGGAGTCGCGCATCCCGTCACCTCGACCGACGTGAACTGCTATATCCGCGACGTCACCGGCACCGAATTCACCGCGAAGAACTTCCGCACCTGGGCCGCCAGCGTCGCCGCGTTCGAGGCTCTGGCCTCCGCCGAGGCGGATCTCAGCCTCAAGGCGATGCTCGAGCCCGTCGTCGCACGGCTCGGCAACACGCATGCGATCGCGCGAAAGAGTTATGTCCATCCCTCGTTGATCGCGCTGGTGAAGACCGGCCAGTCGACGTTCCGCAAGGCGCTCCGCCTCCCGCGCGCCAAGCGCTATCTCAGCCGCGAGGAATGCGGGCTGATCGCCTTCCTCGAAGCCGGCACGCCCGCCACCGCGGCGCCCATTCTGACCGCTCGCGCAAACGCGGCCTGACGAGTATTTCCATGTCCAACGCAACCACCCCCGCCAAACAACCGATCTTCGACGCCGGCGACGTCGGCAACCAGGCGCAGGGCTTCGTTACCGCCAGCATCGCCTGGATCCAGGCCTATTGGCTCCAGATCCTGATCGCGGTCGGGATCGGCGCCGCGATCGTCGTCGCGCTGCACACCGCACGCCGGTTCGGCAGCAAGCTGTGCCAGCGCCCGCGTGCGCTCGGCGGCTGGGGCTCGGTCGTCGGCAAGGCGATCGCGCGTACCGGCAATTTCTTCATCGTCATGCTGGCAGCCAAGCTCGTGGCGGGCTATTCCGCCGCCCCCGGCGAGGTCGCGACGACGATCAACTTCCTCTTCACCGTCGCCGCGGTCTTCCAGGCGGCGGTCTGGGTGCGAGAGATCATCCTCGGTGCGATCGAGCACCGCACCCAGTCCGAACATTATTCGGGTGAGGCGCTGCTGTCGGCGATGGGGCTGATCCGGCTGCTCGTCACGTTCGTCGTGTTCGCGGTCGCCTTGGTCGTCGTGCTCGACAATCTGGGCGTCAACGTCACCGGCCTCGTCGCCGGGCTCGGCGTCGGCGGCATCGCGATCGGTCTCGCCGCGCAGGGTATCTTCGCCGACCTGTTCGCCGCGCTCGCGATCATCTTCGACCGCCCGTTCCGCCGCGGCGATTCAATCAGCTACGACACCGCCTCGGGCAGCGTCGAGGCGATCGGCCTGAAATCGACGCGCATCCGCGGTATCGACGGCGAGGAGCGCGTCATCTCGAACAAGAACCTCCTCAATAAGGAGATTCTCAACAACACGCAGCGCAATCACCGCCGCGCTAAATTCATCATCGGCGTCACCTACTCGACCCCGCCCGAGGTCTGCTCGCGCATCCCAGCGATGCTGAAGGAGATCGTCGAGGCCAACGACAAGATCTTCACCCGCGCAGGCTTCACCGGCTTCGGCGCATCCAGCCTCGATTTCGAAGTGCAGTTCGACAGCAAGGGCCCCGATTATGCGAGCTTCTACGACGGCCGCACCGCAGTCGGCATCGCGATCCTGAAGCGCCTCAACGACGAGAAGATCGAGATCGCCTTCCCGACCCAGGTCAACATGATTGCCGCACCGGATGGCTCGGTCGTCGCTCCGTATCCCGAGGGCAAGCCAGCACGCCTGGACGCGTAAGCCATCGGCATCCAGACCATTGAGCTGGCGCATCGCATTCGAACGAGTGCACCTCCCCGGCGAAGGCCGGGGCCCAATTGGTAAGGTGGCATTAACGAGGCGCAACCTCCGTCAGCGACGCCCCCCAATTGGACCCCGGCCTGCGCCGGGGAGGTACTTCAGGCCCTCAAACCAACCTTGGCATGTTTCCTCGCGAATAGGGGGACCAAGACTGGGCTCCCGCCTTCGCGGGAGAGCAAGGAACGGAAAACCGCTATCCAAATGCAGCCCCCACTCTCCTTAGAATATAGCGCTTTAGAATATCGGGTTCGCAACCCCACCTCGACAAACCCATCATTTTCCTCTTTCCGGTTAGCGCAAGGCTTGCGAGAGCAAGGCCTCCTCGCCTAGAGACGCGTCAGCGCGTTGCGCCAACCAGAGAGGAACCCCGTGGCAACGATCACCACCGCAGAAATGCAGGCCCGCATCGGCACCGAAACGGTGTCCGACTGGGTCGAGGTCACGCAAGCCATGATCGACCAGTTCGCCGACGCGACCGGCGACCACCAGTTCATCCATATCGACCCGGCCCGCGCGGCGCAGACTCCGTTCGGCGGCACTATCGCGCACGGGTTCCTGACGCTGTCGCTGATGCCGATGCTGTCGTCCAAGGTTCCCGACGCGCCGACGATCGAGGGCGCCAAGATGGGCGTCAATTACGGCGGCAACTCGGTGCGCTTCCTCTCGCCGGTCCGGTCGGGCTCCAAGGTGCGCGGCAAGTTCAAGCTGCTGTCGTTCGACGAAAAGCGCCCCGGCCAGTGGCAGCAGACCAACGCCTTCTCCGTCGAGATCGAGGGCCAGGAAAAGCCGGCCCTGATCGCCGAATGGATCAGCCAGATCTTCGTTTGATTTTACCGAGTCCCCTCCCGCGAGCGGGAGGGGAGCAGAAAAGGATATAAACATGCGTTCAGCCGTCATCGTCTCCACCGCCCGCACCGCCATCGGCCGCGCCTATCGCGGCGGCTTCAACAACACGCCCGCGCCGACGCTCGCGGCACATTCGATCCGCGCCGCGGTCGAGCGCGCCGGCGTCGATGGCGCGGAGATCGACGACGTCGTCTTCGGCTGTGCGCTCCAGCAGGGTCACCAGGCCGGCAACATCGCGCGCACGTCCTTGCTGCGCGCCGGGCTTCCGGTGACCGTCTCGGGCATGTCGGTCGACCGCCAGTGCGCGTCGGGCCTGATGGCGATCGCCACCGCCGCCAAGCAGATCATCACCGACAATATGGACATCACGATCGGCGGCGGCGTCGAGAGCATCAGCCTCGTCCAGACCCCGCAGATGCGCGTCGCGCCCGATCCGCAGCTGGTCGCGATGCACAAGGACGTCTACATGCCGATGCTGCAGACTGCCGAGGTGGTCGCCAAGCGCTACGGCATCAGCCGCGACGCGATGGACGCCTATGCGCTCCAGTCGCAGCAGCGCACCGCCGCCGCGCAGGCCGCAGGCTATTTCGACGCGGAGATCGTCGCGGTCGAGGCCAACATGGCCATCGTCAACAAGGAGACCAAGGAGGTCACCTACAAGGACGTGACGATCGCCAAGGACGAGGGCAATCGCGCCGACACCACGCTCGAAGGGCTCCAGTCGCTCAAGCCAGTCATGGGCCCCGACTTCACGATCACCGCCGGCAACGCATCGCAGCTGTCGGACGGGTCGTCGTCGTCGGTACTGATGGAGGAGAAGATCGCCTCGCAGCGCGGCCTCCAGCCGCTCGGTCGCTATGTCGGCATCGCGGTCGGCGGCACCGAGCCCGACGAGATGGGGATCGGCCCGGTCGTCGCGATCCCCAAGCTCCTCAAGCGCTTCGGCCTCAAGATGGACGATATCGGCCTGTGGGAGCTGAACGAGGCGTTCGCGGTGCAGGTGCTCTATTGCCGCGACACGCTCGGCATCCCCGACGAGCGGCTCAACGTCAGCGGCGGCGCGATCTCGATCGGCCACCCCTATGGCATGACCGGCGCGCGCGCGACCGGCCACGCGCTGATCGAAGGCAAGCGCCGCGGTGCCAAGTACGTCGTCGTCACGATGTGCGTAGGCGGTGGCATGGGTGCCGCCGGGTTGTTCGAGGTGCTGTGATCTTGAAAACCATGCCGCATTCGCGCATGTAATAAAGCGGCGTTGCATACACCGCCTTTCTTGTCTGGGCCTCGGTCGTGTCAGCGGCCGGGGCCTAATACGTTTGGGACTTGGGTGTCAGCCCAAGCCCCTCCCGTGCACCTAGCCTTTGCGCGACACTCCGATGATCTTCACGACCAGGGTCGCGAAGGCGAAGCGCATGCCGGGGATCAGGCACAGATCGGCAAGTTGCATACACCTTACCTTTCTTGTTTGGCAGCAGGACTGCTGCCGCCCCCATCATGGCGCGCTGTCTGCGCTTTCACCAAGCAGCATCGCATCGGACCGCGCAGCGCAACCAACGCCCGCCCCGCCCGTTCTCTCAGGCAATCCAAGCCCACAGGAGAATGACGATGGCCGACAAGGATACCCCGCAGGAAATCGCAGCGAAGTTCATCGACAAGCTGAAGTCGAGCCCGTTCGTGATGATCGGCCTCGAGGATGGCCAGCATTCCGAGCCGATGACCGCGCAGATCGACGACGATCAGCCCAACACGCTGTTCTTCTTCGCCGGTCGCGACAATCGCATCGCCAAGGGTGGCGCGGCGATGGCGCAGTTCGTCGGCAAGGGGCATGATTTCTTTGCCTGCATGTCGGGAGACGTTTCGACGTCGAACGATCGCACGCAGATCGACAAGCTCTGGAACAACCAAGTCGAGGCATGGTTTCCGGGCGGCAAGGAAGACCCGAACCTCACGCTGCTGCGCTTCGACATCGACAGCGCAGAACTGTGGGAGACGGACATCTCGATCGGTGGTCGCCTGAAGATGCTGTTCGGCGGCACGATCCGTCCGGACGAGTCGAGCAGCCACGCGGTCGTCGACTCGGTCGCATAAGCTACCGGTGGGCAGCCCCGCGATCGGGGCTGCCCATAGCCGTCACCCGTTCGCGGTGATGAACTCTTCGACAACGGGCGCGATCTTGTCGCGCCAGCGCGAACCGTTGAAGATGCCGTAATGCCCTGCGCCCTCCGCGATCAAATAGCGCTTCTTCGCATCCGGCAACGCCGTCGCCAGCGTCAGCGCAGCCTTGGTCTGGCCCAGGCCTGAAATATCGTCGCGCTCCCCCTCGATGGCCAGCAGCCCGATATCGGTGATCGCCGCCGGATCCACGAGCCGTCCACGATGCGTCAGGATCCCGCGCGGCAGTGCGTGGGTCTGGAAGACCACATCGATCGTCTGGAGATAGAATTCCGCGGTCATGTCGCAGACCGAGCGATATTCCTCATAGAAATCCTGGCTCTGCGACGCGCTCGCATCGTCGCCTTGGACGAGATGCTTATACATCTCCCAATGCGAGACCATGTGGTTGCCCAAATTCATCGACATGAACCCGGCAAGCTGCAGGAACCCGGGATAGACCTTGCGCCCCGCACCCGGATAATTGCCCGGTACCGTCGCGATCACATTCTGCTCAAACCAGGCATGCGGCCGTTCGGTCGCCAGCGTGTTGACCGCGGTCGGCGCTTCGCGCGTGTCAACGGGACCGCCCATCATCGTCAGCGTCTTGGGCCGGCACGGATTCTTGTCCGCGCTCATCAGCGCCGCCGCGGCATAACAGGGTACCGACGGCTGGCAGACCGCGAGCATGTGCGTCCCGCCCTGCCCCTCGTTCGCGCCGATCTGCTCGAGAAACGCGATCAAATAATCGACATAATCGTCGAGATCGAAGCGGCCCGCCGACAACGGCACGCTGCGCGCATCGCGCCAGTCGGTGATGTAGACGTCCGCGAACGGGAGCATCCGCTCGACCGTCCCGCGCAGCAGCGTGGCGTAATGGCCCGACATCGGCGCGACGATCAGCAGCTTGGGGCCGCCCTCGACGCCGTCCCGCACGAACCGCTTCAGCTGGCCGAAATCCTTCCGCAGCACGATCTCCTCGCGCACCGCGACCTCACGCCCGTCGATGACCGTCCGGTCAAGCCCAAACGCCGGCTTTCCGCGAGTCGCATTCGCGTGTGCGAACACCTCCAGCGCCGATCCGATCACCGCCCCGCCCCCTAAATAGGCGAATGGGTTTGCCGGATTGTTGAGCATTTCCGCGCCGAAACTCGCCAGTTTGCTGGCACCTGACATCATCGACCGTTGGAATTCGTAAGCATCGTAGAGCATGCGGTATCCTTCGCCTTTATATAGGCTATAACGGTCGTAACGCAAAAGCGCCGCAGCGCAACGCGCGATCATTACCTATCGCGTCAGGCCGAACTGTCTCCACGGCCACCGCGCACGGTGGTTGTCGTTGAGCGGCACCCCCACGGCTGCTAGGCGGTGCCGCATGGCCAAGCCGAACCCCGAAGAGAAGACGTCCCGCCGGATCGGCGATCTCGCAATGGTATGGCGCCACGCCGCCAACTATCCGCGCCAGATCGCGTTTGCCGGCCTCGCGCTGATGACCACGTCCGCGGCGACGATCGGCATACCCTATGGCTTCAAGCGCGTGATCGATCGCGGCTTCGGCCCTGGCGCCAGCGGATCGGTCGGCACGTCGTTCCACTATCTGCTGATGATCGTCGTCGTGCTCGCACTGGCGACCGCGGTGCGCTTCTATTACGTCTCGTGGCTCGGCGAACGCGTCGTCGCGGACATTCGCACCACCGTGCAGCGCCACCTGCTTCGCCTGACGCCGCGCTTCTTCGAGGAGAATCGCCCGTCCGAAATCGCCTCGCGGCTCACTTCGGATACCGCGCTGATCGAACAGGTCGTCGGCAGCACCGTGTCGATCGCGCTGCGCAACACCTTCACCGGGATCGGCGGGCTGATCTATCTGTTCGCGATCTCGCCGAAGCTCGCCGGCATGCTGATGATCGGCATCCCGCTGATCATCCTGCCGATCGCACTGCTCGGCAAACGCGTGCGCAATTACTCGCGCACCTCGCAGGACCGAGTCGCCGATGTCGGCTCGATCGCGACCGAGACGCTCGGCGCGATGAAGGTCGTGCAGGCGTTCGGCCAGGAGGACCGCGAGGCGATCCGCTTCGCCGATGCGGTCGGCGCGACCTTCGCGGCGGCGCGCGCGCGCATCCTGCTGCGCGCGGTGATGACCGCGATCGTCATCGGGCTGGTCTTCGGATCGATCACGCTGGTCCTGTGGGAGGGCGCGATCGACGTCGCCGCCGGACGGATCAGCGGCGGCGCGATCGCCGCGTTCGTTCTTACCGGCGGGATCGTCGCAGGCGCGTTCGGCGCGCTGACCGAGGTGTATGGCGACCTGTTGCGCGGTGCCGGCGCCGCCGGGCGACTGTCCGAACTGCTGCGCGAGACGCCCGAGATCGCCGCCCCCGCCACCCCGGTCGCGCTCCCGCTGCCGCCGCGCGGCGCGCTCGCGTTCGAGAACGTCCAGTTCCATTACCCGACCCGCCGCGACGTCGCCGCGCTCAACGGCTTCTCGCTCGACATCAAGCCGGGCGAGACGGTCGCGGTCGTCGGTCCCTCGGGCGCAGGCAAGACGACGTTGTTTCAGCTCGTCCAGCGCTTCTACGATCCCGATGCGGGCCGCGTGACGCTCGACGGCGTCGACCTGCGCGACGCCGATCCCGCCGCAGTGCGCGCGCGGATCGCGATGGTCCCGCAGGAGACGATCATCTTCGGCGCGTCCGCGCGCGACAATCTGCGCTACGGCGACTGGACCGCGACCGACGACCAGCTCTGGGCCGCCGCCGAGGCCGCCAACGCGGCCGAATTCCTGCGCAAGCTGCCCGAGGGGCTCGACACGTTCCTCGGCGAGGGCGGCGCGCGGCTGTCGGGCGGGCAGCGCCAGCGCGTGACAATCGCGCGCGCGCTGCTCCGCGATGCGCCGATCCTGCTGCTCGACGAGGCGACCAGCGCGCTCGACGCCGAAAGCGAGCGGCTGGTGCAGGAGGCGCTCGAGCGGCTGATGGCGAACCGCACCACGCTCGTCATCGCACACCGCCTCGCCACGGTGCGCGCGGCGGAGCGGATCATCGTGATGAGCGACGGGCAGATCGTCGAGGAGGGCTCGCACGGCGCGCTGATGACCAACAGCGGCCTCTACGCGCGGCTCGCCAGCCTCCAGTTCAACGAGGCGGCTTAGCCTTTTTGGGTTTTGGCAGCGGCAGTTCCGCGGTCGAGATACGGACGAGTTCGGCAAGCCAGTCGGCGTCGTCCCAGCGATCGGCGTCGACCAGCAGGCAGGGTTTCGCGCCCGGATAGGGCGCCCCCTCGTCGATCGCGCCTGCGAACGCACGGCCGCCGGGGGTCGGCTTCACGAACAGCTGGTCGTCGCAGATCAACGCCACCATCCTGCCGTCGCAATAGACGCCAAATTCGCCGAACATCGGCTTTGCCGAGACGTCGCCCGCTGCTGCGAGCTGCTCGACGATGAACGCGACGGTTTTGCGATCGGAGGCCATTTAGCGATGCTCGCAGATCGACGCAGCCTTGGCGAGTCACTGTGTTTCTCTTGCGATGCCACGAGCAGGAGCGCAGAACCGGCGCAAACAGGAGGCGGATATGCGCGATTTCGACATCGTCATCTATGGCGCGACGGGCTTTACCGGTCGGCTGGTCGCCGAATATCTGACTCAGACCTATCCGAGCGGTGTCCGCTGGGCGATGGCGGGCCGGTCGCTGGCGAAGTTGCAGGAGGTGCGCGATCTGATCGGTGCGCCCGCCGACACGCCGCTCGTCACCGCCGATTCGGACGATCCCGCCAGCCTGCGCGCGATGGCGGAGCGCGCCACCGTCGTGATCTCCACCGTCGGCCCGTACCAACTCTATGGCAGCGCACTCGTCGCCGCGTGCGCCGCGACCGGCACCGGCTATGTCGATCTGTGCGGCGAGCCCGCCTGGATGCGCCACATGATCGACGCGCATGAGGGCGAGGCGACGCGCACCGGTGCGCGGATCGTCTTCTCGTGCGGATTCGACAGCATCCCGTTCGATCTCGGCGTGCTGACGTTGCAGGACGCGGCAAAAGCCAAATACGGCATCCCCGCGCCCCGCGTGAAAGGTCGCGTGCGGACAATGCAGGGGACGTTCTCGGGCGGCACCGCGGCCAGCCTCAAGGCGACGCTCGCCGCCGCCGCGCGCGATCCCGGCATCGTCAAGCTGCTGACCAGCCCGTTCGCGCTGACCCCGGGCTTCCAGGGGCCGCACCAGCCGACCGGGCTTCTCCCCGAATATGACACGACGCTCTCGGCCTGGGTCGCGCCGTTCGTGATGGCACCGATCAATACCAAGAACGTCCACCGCACCAACTTCCTGCTCGGCGAGGCGTATGGCGCGGACTTCGTCTATGACGAGATGATGGTCGCAGGGCTGGGCGACATGGGCAAGATGGCCGCGGAGGCGATCGCCAAGTTCAATCCGTTCGCGGGCGACAAGGGGCCGAAGCCGGGCGAGGGTCCGTCGAAAGAAGAGCGCGACGCCGGCCATTACGACCTGTTGTTCGTCGGCATCATGCCCGATGGCGCACGGATCGACGCGGTCGTCACCGGCGATCGCGATCCCGGTTACGGTTCGACCAGCAAGATGATCGCAGAGGCCGCCTTGTGCCTCGCCCAGGACGTGAGCGGCGACGGCGGCATATGGACACCGGGCGCGCTGATGGGGACGGTTCTGCGCGACCGGCTGGTGGCGAAAGCGGGGCTGACGTTCACCGTCGGCTGACGCTCTACCGCCGCTTTCCCTGGTGGCGGATGTTCATGGGCCGACCGCGGTGCTTAATCTGGCGGACCGGCTTGCGCCCGTCACGCGGCGGCGGAGCAGCCCCCTTCCCCTCGGGCATCTCGAAGCGCAGCGCCCCCGATACCGGGTTCGCCTCCGCGAGCCGCAGTTCCAGTGCCTGCCCCTGCGCGAACACGTCGCCGCTATGCTCGCCGGTCAGCGTGCGTGCGCCCTCGTCGAAGCGGAAGTACTCGCCGCCCAGATCGCGCACCGGCATCAGCCCGTCGCCGCCAATCCCCTCGACCGTCGCGAAGAAGCCGAAATTGGTCACGCCGGTGATGCGCACATCCATCACCTGCCCGACCCGCTCCGACAGGAACGCCGCGACATAGCGATCGGTGGTATCGCGCTCGGCCTCCATCGCGCGGCGCTCGAGCCGGCTGATGATCTCGCCGACCGACTCCATGTTGGCCGCGTCGTCTGCCGGCAACCCGCCCTCGCCTAGCCCGTAGGCGGACACCAGCGAGCGGTGCACGAGCAGATCCGCATACCGCCGGATCGGCGAGGTGAAGTGCGCGTAACTGCCAAGGCTGAGCCCGAAATGCCCATGATTGCCCGGCGCATAATAGGCCTGTGTCTGCGTACGGAGGATCTGCTCCATCACCTGCGGCCGGAAGTCGGCATCGCCGATCCGCTCGATGATGTGGTTGAACGTCGCCGGGCGGACGACCTGCCCCAGCGCGAACGGCACGTCGAACGTGTCGAGATACTCCTTCAGCGCCATCAGCTTCTCGCGGCTCGGCGGCTCGTGGATGCGATACATCACCGGCGCCTTCTTCGCCTCGAGCGCCTTGGCGGCGGCGACGTTGGCGGCGATCATGTAGTCCTCGATCAGCCGGTGCGCGTCGAGCCGTTCGCGCGGCGAAACCGACATGATCCGCCCCTGCTCGTCGAGCACTACCCGGCGCTCGGGCAGATCGAGATCGAGCGGCGCCCGCGCATCGCGCGCCTTGGCGAGCGACTGCCAGCATGCCCAGAGGGGACGCAGCACGGATTCGGTCAGATCGAGGTCGAGCGTACCGTCGATCGCCGCCTGCGCCTCTTCATAGGCCAGGTTCGCCGCGATCCGCACCACCGCGCGCGTGAAGCGCCACGACTTGAGCGATCCATCCTTGCCGATCCGCAAATGGCAGGCCAGTGCCGCGCGATCCGCGCCTTCCTTCAGCGAACACACCTCCGCCGACAGGATCTCGGGCAGCATCGGCACGACCCGGTCGGGGAAATACACCGAGTTCCCGCGCCGCCGCGCCTCGCGATCGACCTCCGATTTCGGCCGCACGTAGAAGCTGACATCGGCGATCGCGACGATCGCCTTCCAGCCGCCCGCATTGGCGGGATCGTCGTCCGCCTCCGCCCACACCGCATCGTCGTGATCGCGCGCATCCTCGGGATCGATCGCGACGATCGGCACGTCGCGCAAATCCTCGCGCCCCTCGCCCAGCGGCAGCTTGGACACCCGCTCCGCCTCGTCGAGCGCCTCCTGCGCAAACACGTCGGGGATGCCCAGCTTGTGGATCGCGATCAGCGAGAAGCTGCGCGCCGCAAACGGATCACCCAGTTTCGAGACGACGCGCGCGGCGATCTTCGGCGGCTTGCCCGCGAGTTCGGCCAGCACCAGATCACCCGGCGCCGCACCGCCCGCATCCGCGACCGCGAACTCACGCCGCTCGCGCTTGTCGACCCCCGTCAGCCACAGCCGCCCCCCGTCTTCACGCAGCACGCCCAATACCTGTTCGGACGCCGGTGCGAGCACCTTCATCGGATGCGCGATCCAGCCGTTCCCGGCCTCCTCGGTGCGCGCCAGGATCCGTTCGCCAACGCCCAGCGCCCCCCGCTTGCGTTCGCGCACGCGGAGCCGCGGCGGGGGCACGCCTTCAGCCTCCCACCGCTCGGGCACCGCCCAGACGTTGCCGCCATCGTCTACATCGACGATTCGCAACACCGTGACCTTCGGCACGCCGCCCATCTTGTGGAACGCGCGACCGGGGGCGCTGTCGATCAGCCCCTCGTCGGCCATGTCTTTCAACAGCGCCTTCAGCCCGATCTTGTCCTGAGCGCTGAGCCCGAAGCCCTTGGCGATCTCGCGTTTACCCGCGGGCACGTCGGAGGTGGCGATGAAGTCGAGGATCTGCTCGCGCGTCGGAAGACCGGCTTTTGGTTTGTACATGGATCAGAGATAGGGAGCCATCCGGTTCCCGTCACCTGTTCGATCACGTAGAAACCCAAGGATTTGGCATAGTATCTACTCGGACATATCAGCGTACCTCGGGGCGGTGATGTTTGCCGTTTCGCCAGCCGAGATCGGCTGGTACGCAGGTCTACAGGAGTGCAATCATGACCAAGACCATCGCAGAACCAACGGCGCCCGCATCGACCCCGGTTGCAACGCCGCGGGTGCCGCGCGGGACGGGGCGGCGGCTTCATGGCGCGATCGCGCATAAGTTGGGCACCGCAATCCTAGCGGGCGACTATCCGCCGGGCGACGTCCTGCCGGGTGAGGTCGCATTCTCCGAGACGCTCGACGTGTCGCGCAGTGCGTATCGCGAAGCGGTGCAGGTGCTGACCGCGAAGGGGCTGGTCGAGAGCAGGCCGAAGGCGGGGACGCGCGTCCTGCCGCGCAACCGGTGGAACCTGCTGGACCCCGACGTGCTGGCCTGGGCGTTTGCCGGCGAGCCCGATATCGCCTTCGTCCGCGGTTTGTTCGAGCTGCGCGCGATCGTCGAGCCCGCCGCCGCCGCGCTCGCCGCGGAACGCCGCGAACGCAGCGACCTGAAGATCATGAAGGATGCGCTCGCGGCGATGCGGCGTCACACGCTTGCCACCGAAACCGGCCGCGCCGCCGATCGCGAATTTCACGACGCGGTGCTGACCGCGACGCGCAACGACGCGTTGATCGTCCTGAGCGCGAGCATCGGTGCTGCGGTCAGTTGGACCACGCAATTCAAGCAGCGGGCGCGGGCCCTGCCCCGCAATCCGATCCCCGATCACGTCCTGGTCTATGACGCGATCGCGGCGGGGGATGCCGCGGCGGCCAGCGCAGCGATGCGAACGCTGGTCGATCTGGCGCTGGAGGATACCAAGCTGGCGATGGAGCGCTGAACCGCACCCCATCGCCCTGCAAGTCTCAGTGGACCGTGACGGGATCGGGCAACGCGTCGGTGACCTTCGACCCCCACACTGCGTAGAACAGCACGTACAGTTCGCATGCCGCGGTCAGCAGGAACGAGGTCTGCAGCCCGTAGGTATCGGCGAGCCAACCCTGAACGATCACCAGCGCACCGCCGGCGATCGCCATGATCAGCAGCCCGGACCCCTCCTCGGTCAGCGGTCCGAGCCCGCGGATGCCGAGCGTGAAGATCGTCGGGAACATGATCGAGTGAAACAGACCGACAGAGATCAGCGCCCACATCGCAACATGCCCCGTCGTGAACGTCGCGATCAGCATCACGACGAACGCGCCGATGCTTGCCCCGGCCAGCACGCGCTCGGCAGGAATCGTCCGCATCGCGACGCTGCCGAGCAGCCGGCCGACCATCATCCCGCCCCACAGGATGAACAGGTAATGCGACGCCTGTTCGTGCGTCAGATTACCGATCTGCGGCTGGCTGACGAAGTTGATGAACAGATTGGCAACACCAATCTCGGCAATCAGGTAGATGAATATCGCCGGGATGCCGAACACGAGGTTGCGGTGCGACCAGAGCGAGAGCCCCTTGCGATCAGCCTTGGCCGAGCGCTGCGTCGCCGAGCCCATCGCCGGCAGCGGGAAGCGCGCGATGACGATGGCCAGCACGACCAGCACGCCCGCGACGATCAGATACGGCAACACCACCGACTGCGCGTCTGCGAGTCGCTCGGCCGGCGTCAACACCGCAGTGGACCCGGCAACCGCGGTGCCCGAGGTCGAGCGCCCGAGGATCAGATACCCGCCGAACAGCGGCGCGAGCGTCGCACCCGCCGAGTTGAAGGCCTGCACCAGATTGAGCCGCGACGACGCGGTCTCGGGCGGCCCGACGACGGCGACATAGGGGTTGGCGGCGACCTGCAGCAACGTGATCCCGCTCGCGATCACGAACAGGGCGACCAGCGTGACGCCGTAGGACGGCAACCGCGCGGCTGGCACCATCATCAGCGCACCGACCGCCATCAGGCCCAGCCCGAACACCATCGCGCGCTGATAGCCGACCCGCTCGATCAGCTTGGCCGATGGGATCGAGGCGAAGAAATAGGCGATGAACCAGACGCTCTCGATCAGCGTGGTCTGCGTATAGCTGAGGTCGAACACGCTGCGTAAGTGCGGCAGCAACGTGTTGTTGATGACGGTGATGAAGCCCCACATGAAGAACAGGCTGGCCAGCAGCGTGAGCGCGGACCGATAGCTCGGTGCCCCGCCCGTCGTGGAAGGAGCCCCCGCTCCGACAGCATGTTGGGTCTGTATCGGCATTGCCATAGTCGCTCTATCCTCCACGCCATGTCGGTGACTGATCAACAGACTTTTTCCGCATGGCTTGCCCAAATTTCTGTTGTCCGACTATATAGCCCCACAAGGCGCGTCAACGGCGTCAACGGCGTCAAGCGATTAAGGACGGGAAGCGGAATGCGCGCAATCAGAAACTCGGGGATCATCGTGGCAACCTTGCTGGCTGCGCTGTCGGCGCATACTGCCGATGCGGCGGAGGCGAAGCGCGCGCCCGCCGGAACGTTGAAGGACGGCACCGCGATCGAGGCGATCACGCTCAGCAACGCGCACGGCGTCACCGCGCGTATCCTGTCCTATGGCGCAACGCTGCAATCGCTGATGGGCCCCGACCGCGCCGGCAAGATCGCCGATGTCATGCTCGGCTATGACGACCTCGCCTCCTATGTCGACCATCCGAACTTCTTCGGCGTGACGGTCGGTCGCTATGCCAACCGGATCGCGGGCGGTCGCTTCACGCTCGATGGCAAGGCGTATCAGCTGCCGCTGAACGACAAGACGAACTCGCTCCACGGCGGCGGCCAGGGCTTCGACAAGACCGCGTGGAAGGTCATGTCTGTCAAAAGCGGCCCGATCGCAACGCTCGTGCTCGGGCATCGTAGCCCAGACGGCGACGCCGGCTATCCCGGCAACCTCGATGTCACCGTGACCTACACGCTCGACGAAGCCGGCAATCTCGGCATCGCCTTCGATGCGAAGACCGACAAGCCGACCGTGGTCAACATGACCAATCATGCAATCTTCGATCTCGCCGGCGAAGGCTCGGTGGGCGGCATTTACGGCCACCGCCTGACGATTCCCGCCAAGGCGATCACGCCGGTCGACGACAAGCTGATTCCGACCGGCGCGTTGCAACCCGTCGATGGGACCGTGTTTGACTTCCGCAAGGGTAGAATCGTCGGCGAGGGCATCCGCGACGGCCGCGACCAGCAGATCCGTTATGGCCAGGGCTATGATCATAACTTCGCGCTCGACAAGGGCCTGACCGCCACGCCCGAGCTGGCCGCGCGACTGGAGGATCCGACCTCGGGTCGCGTGCTCGAAGTGCTGACGACCGAGCCCGGCGTGCAATTCTACACGGGCAATTTCCTCGACGGCACGTATATCGGCAAGCAGAGCCATCTGTACCGGATGGGCGACGGCATCGCGCTGGAGCCGCAAAAATTCCCGGACTCGCCGAACAAGCCCAACTTCGTCTCCGCGCGCGTCGATCCCGGCAAGCCCTATCATCATGCGATGATCTACCGCCTTTCCGTCGCCCGCTGACCCCACCGCTCCCCCCAGGAACTTCCCGATGACCGACATGCCAAAACTCCCCCAGCCGCTCCGAAGCCGCGCGTGGTTCGACAACCCCGAGAATATCGACATGACCGCGCTCTATCTCGAGCGCTATCTGAACTTCGGGCTTAGCCTCGAGGAACTGCGCTCGGGCAAGCCGATCATCGGCATCGCGCAGACCGGCAGCGACCTGAGCCCCTGCAATCGCCACCATCTCGTGCTCGCCGAACGCCTGCGCGAAGGCATCCGCGAAGCAGGCGGCATCGCGCTCGAATTCCCGGTCCACCCGATCCAGGAAACCGGCAAGCGCCCGACCGCCGGGCTCGACCGCAACCTCGCCTATCTGGCGTTGGTCGAGGTGCTCTACGGCTATCCGCTCGACGGCGTCGTGCTGACGATCGGCTGCGACAAGACGACGCCCGCCTGCCTGATGGCGGCGGCGACCGTGAACATCCCGGCGATCGCGCTGTCGGTGGGGCCGATGCTCAACGGCTGGCACAAGGGCGAGCGGACCGGCTCTGGTACGATCGTGTGGAAGGCGCGCGAGTTGCTCGCGACCGGCGCGATCGACGATGAGGGCTTCATCAAGCTCGTCGCCTCGTCGGCCCCCTCGACCGGCTATTGCAACACGATGGGCACCGCGACGACGATGAACAGCCTAGCCGAAGCGCTCGGCATGCAGCTGCCCGGATCGGCCGCGATTCCCGCGCCGTACCGCGACCGCCAGGAGGTCGCGTACAAGACCGGCAAGCGCATCGTCGAGATGGTCGCCGAGGATCTGAAGCCGTCGGACATTCTGACCAAGGAGGCGTTCCACAACGCGATCGTCGTCAATTCGGCGATCGGCGGTTCGACCAATGCACCGATCCACCTTTCGGCGATCGCGCGCCACATCGGCGTCGAGCTGCCGATCGACGACTGGCAGACCCACGGCCACAAGGTGCCGCTGATGGTCAACCTGCAGCCGGCCGGCGAATATCTCGGTGAGGATTATTACCACGCCGGCGGCGTCCCCGCGGTGGTCGGTGAACTGATCAAGCAGGGCCTGATCCACGAAGACGCGATGACCGCGAACGGCAAGTCGATCGGCGACAATTGCCGGACCGCGACGATCGAGGACGAGCGCGTGATTCGCCCGTTCGCGACGCCGCTGAAGGAAGACGCGGGCTTCATCGTCCTGCGCGGCAACCTGTTCGACAGCGCGATCATGAAGACCAGCGTGATCTCTCCCGAGTTCCGCGAACGCTATCTGTCGAATCCCGCCGACCCCGAGGCGTTCGAGGGCCCTGCGGTCGTGTTCGATGGTCCGGAAGATTACCACCACCGGATCGACGACCCCTCGCTCGGGATCACCACCGACACGTTGCTGTTCATGCGCGGCGCCGGTCCGATCGGCTATCCGGGTGCCGCTGAGGTCGTCAACATGCGCCCGCCGGCATATCTGATCCGCGAAGGCGTCCACGCACTCCCCTGCATCGGTGACGGCCGCCAGTCGGGGACATCGGGTTCGCCCTCGATCCTCAACGCGTCGCCCGAAGCCGCCGCGATGGGCGGGCTCGCGCTGATCCGTACCGGCGACCGTGTCCGCATCGATCTCGGCCAGGGCAGCGCCAATGTGCTGATCTCCGATGACGATCTCGCGGAGCGCCGTCGTGCACTGACTGAAGCGGGTGGCTATGCCTATCCACGCTCACAGACGCCTTGGCAGGAAATCCAGCGGGCGACCGTCGGCCAGATGGAAACCGGCGCGATCCTGGAGGGTGCCGAGAAATACCAGCGCATCGCCCAGACGATGGGGCTGCCGCGCGACAACCACTAACCGCAAACGGCGTACGGATCGCGATGTCAGCATACTGCCATGACTCAATCCGTACTCCGCGCCTTGGCGGCCCTTTGCGCGCTGATGCTCACGACGAGCGTCGGCGCGCAGACCGCCAGTTTCGAAGACTTCAGCTATGACGGTCGGTCGCAGGAGCGCGTCGCCGCAGGGCCCAATGCATACCGCAATCCGATCCTGGCGGGCTATTATCCCGATCCGTCGATTGCCCGACTCGGCAACGACTATTATCTCGGCAATTTCAGCTTCACGCATTTCCCCGGGCTGCCGATCTTCCGGTCGACCGATCTGGTGAATTGGCCACAGATCGGTAACGCAACATCGCGGCCGAGCCAGCTCGTTTTGGCGGGACGCGCCGTGTCGCAAGGCGTCTTCGCACCCGACGTCTCGTGGCACGCCGACGTGTTCTAAATCGTCAACACCTGCGTCTCGTGCCAACGCAATTTCGTGTTTCCCGCGAAGGACCCGGCCGGGCCGTGGTCAGAGGCGATCTGGTTGCCGTTCGAGGGTATCGACCCATCGCTCTATTGGGAGGGCGGCAAGGCCTGTATCGTCAACAACCGCGCGCCGAACGAGCCGCCGCGCTATGACGGGCTCCGCGCGATCTGGGTGCAGGAATATGACTGGCGCGCGGGCAGGATGGTCGGGCCGAGCACGCAGATCGTCAATGGCGGCGTCGACCTGGCGACCAAACCGGTCTGGATCGAAGGGCCGCATCTGCTCCGCCACGACGAGTATGCTATCTGATCGCAGCCGAGGGTGGCACCGGCGACAATCATTCCGAGGTCGTGTTTCGATCGAAGCGCCTGACCGGCCCGTTCATACCCTATCCGCACAACCCGATCCTGACGCACCGCGGTCTGCGCCTGGATCGCCCCAACCCAATAACGTCCGCGGGTCACGTTCAGTTCGTCCAGACCCAGAGCAGCGAATGGTGGGCGACGTTTCTCGCAACGCGCCCCTATGCGCCGAACGCTATGCGATCGGCCGCGAGACCTTCCTGTTGCCGGTAACGTGGTCCGATGGCTAGCCGCATATCCTCGCGCCGAATACGCCGATCCCGTTCACCGCGCCGAGGCGGATTTATTCAGCGGTCAAAGACGAGATGCTGGCTGAAGAACGGAACCACGTGATCCTGAAAGCGCAGCGCGACGTTGCTGGTATGCGTGCCCGGGTAGATCGTGAAGTTGTTGGCGATGCCGTAGCGATCGAGCGCCGCATGCAGTCTTGCAGCATCGTCCTTTAGATCATCCTTGTCGCCGACATCGATCGCGATCGCGCGGTAGCGGCGCAGATTGCCGACATATTGATCCAGCATCGCGAGCGGCGCGTTCGCGGCCCAGCGTGCGAGCACGTCAGGCTGCACGACACCGTTCTTGATCGGCAGGTCGAGGAATAGCGGCGGCGCGGCCGGATCGGGCGACCATGCCGCCGCGCTCGCCAGTTGCGCGCGTGTTCCCCAAGACAGCGTGGCAGCATCGCCCGCCGATCGCAGCGCGCGCACGCTGTCTTCGATCGCCGGGTCGAGCGCCTTGGCATCGCGCGGCGACAGGCAGCAGGGGCTCATCATGTAGAGCGCCCCAAACATATCAGCATGTTTTAGCCCGATGCGCGTGGTGCCATACCCCCCCATCGAATGCCCGGCGAGTCCGCGGCTCTCGCGCCGCGCGATTGTCCGATAATGCGCGTCGATATACGCGATCAGATCGCGCGCGACGAACGTCTCGAAATCGCCGGTCGTGACCGAACTGGAATACATCGATCCGTTGTGCACCGTCTTCGCATCGGGCAGCACCAGAATCATCGGCCGCGCACCCTTGGCGAATGCGCCTTCGACGGTCTGCGGGACATGGATCTCGCCGATCCACTGTGCCGCGCCTATCGAATAGCCATGCAGCGCATAGACCACCGGATAGCGCCGCTTGCGATCCGCGGCATAGCCGGGTGGCAGGATTACGATCACGTCACGGTCGGCTGCATTGCCTTCAAGATTACCTACGATCGAGGCGCCATGGACTTTGATCCGTTCGATCGTAACGAGCTTGGCCCCAACCACCGCCGGCGTCGCGTTGGTGTCGACCTGGGCGACGGAAGGATTGGTCGCAAGCGCGACGCCGACGAGGACCGCCGTCATCGTCGAACGACGGAATCCTGTCTTGGGCAAGGTCATCGATCCCCTCCTGTTCTGATTTGATCTTGATATCGCTATCACCGATGCGGTGCCTATGAGAGTCTTAATCCCGGTATTTCGTCATCTCGGCCAGGGTCGGATCCGCATCGTGATAAAGGTCTTGCCGGTTTGCCTGGTCAGGCTATACCGGACGATGTGAGCGATACCATGGCTACTCGGGCCCTGTCGGTTCGGTGTGATAAATGGTGCGCGCGACGACTTCCCGGCCCCGGCAAGGACCGGTTCGGGAGGAAGGAGAGTTGAGCGGTGATGGGGTACCAATTCGCATATAGTCCTGAGTCGGAGCGAGCGTTTCCGCGCGCGATCCGCGCCCTCGCATCGAGCCGGATGACGAACGCGCGCGCGGGCCCGGCGCAGCCGCAGACCAAGCCACAATCCATCCCGCGACCCGCCGCGGTTTCGACCATCACGACGATCGGCGACGTCCTGCTGCACGGCCGCCCGGTGACGCTCGAGGCGAAAACCAAGCATTTCCCCGGTCTGCTGGGTCCGGTCCGGTACTCTCGGCGGGCGAAGCGCCCGCTGGCGGATGTGCCGCATTACCGCGACCTGCTGCGCAAGATCGCCGAGCGTGGTCCGTCGACACGATGACTCTCTTGCACCGAAGCGGCAATCGCATGAGAAACCGACCGTCGACCCTTGTCTCCGCCGCCGCACTGGGGCTCACCACAGCGTTGGGCGGCCCGGCTGGAGCGGCCGATCCTACCGGCCCACGCCTCGACGGGCTGATCGGTGATCATGCCGTGCTGCAACGTGGTCAGCCGATCGTCGTGCGCGGCGCCAGTGGACCAGGACAGCCGGTCACGCTCCGGCTCGCAGGGCGCAGCACGACGGTGACAGCCGATCGCCAGGGTCGGTTCGAGACGCGTCTGCCCGCACTCCCAGCGGGCGGGCCGTACGACCTGACTCTCACGGCCGCTGGCGGTACGACGACGGTGCGCGACCTGCTGATCGGCGACGTGTTCCTGTGTTCGGGGCAGAGCAATATGGAGCTTCCGGTCAACGCCGCGCAGGATCTCATCCCCGACGCGCATCCCCCGCTCGACGATCACCTGCGTCTCGTGACGATCGCCAAGACGAGCAGCGAGACGCCGTTGCCGCGGTTCGCGACGATGCCGCAATGGGCGGTGGCGGGACCGGACACGGTACCCGCTTTCTCCGCGGCCTGTTTCTACATGGTGCAGGCCTTGCGCCGCAGCGAGGGTGTGCCGATCGGTGCGATCCACGCGAGCTGGGGCGGCTCGCGGATCAGCGCGTGGATGGACGACGCGGCCTTGCGATCCGCCGGGATGGCGCGCGAGGCGGCGCTGCTCTCGCGACACGCCAGGGACCCGGTGGTCGCGGAGCGCGGCGCTTCGACGATCTGGGAGGAGTGGTGGCGGCGTGGCACCGGCGACGTGGCGGGTCGCGAACCGTGGCAGCCCGACGCCGCGCTCGACTGGAAGCCCGTGCCGAAGATGGCCAATTTCGAGCTTTGGGGCGTCGCCGCGCTCGCCGACTATCACGGCATGATCTGGTATCAGCGCGTCATCACGCTGACCGAGGCGCAGGCGCGCGGCGCGGCGACTCTGGCGATCGGCGTCGTCGACGATGCGGACCGCACCTGGATCAACGGGATCGGCGTCGGCGGCACCAGCAACGCGGCCCGCGCCCGCGTCTATGCGTTGCCCGCGGGTGCGCTGAAACCGGGGCGCAATGTCATCACCGTCAACGACGACGACGTCTATGCCTATGGCGGGATGACCGGCCCGGCGGACACGATGAAGCTGACGCTGGCGGATGGGACGCCTATGCCGATCGGCGACGGCTGGCGTTACGCGGTCGCCAAACGCGTGCAGGGCAATGCACCGCGCTCGCCCTGGGACGACATCAACGGCGCGGGGACGCTGTATAACGGCATGATCGCGCCGCTCGGATCGACCGCGCTCGCAGGGATTGCCTGGTGTCAGGGCGAGTCCGACACCGGCCTGCCTGGATACGAGACGCGACTCGCGGCGATGACCCACGGCTGGCGCGAGCAATTCGGACAGGCGACAATCCCGCTCGCGGTCGCGCAGCTCGCCAATTACGGCAAGCCGCCGATCGCGCCGGGCGAGAGTGGCTGGGCCGACGTCCGCGAGGCGCAGCGCCTGATGGCGGCGCGCGATGGTCATGCCGGTGTCGCGGTGACGGTCGATCTTGGCGATCCGCTCGATATTCATCCGGGCGAGAAGCATGCCGTTGGACAGCGTCTCGCGCGTGTCATCCGCCCGCTCGCCTATGCCGGCCGCAAGCCGATGGGTCCGAGTATCGCCACCGCGTCGCGCACTGATGACGGCGTGGCGCTGCGCTTCGCCGGGGTGACGGGATCGCTCCATGCGCAGGCGTCGCGCATCGCGATCGGCTTCGAACTCTGCGGTCCAACGGCCGGCAGTTGCCGCTACGCGAACGGCCTGGTCCAGGGCGACCGGGTGACGCTCGCGCCCGATGGCTGGCCTGTGGTCCGCGTCCGCTATGCCTGGGCGGACAGCCCGGTCGTCAATCTCGTCGACGACGCGCAACTGCCGGTCGGACCATTCGAAATCCCGCTTCCCTGACGTTAGACGATGGAGAAACGCCATGCGTGCATATCCAATTTCTTGGCGCGGTGGCGTGGTTGTGGCAGCGACCCTGGCGGCGACCGGGCAGATTTGCGCGCAGGCTCCTGCCCCGGCGATCGCGTCGAATGCGGTCGACCCCGACGCGTATCGCGCCGCAGCGGCTTTGGTCGCGCGGCTAACGATCGACGAGAAGATCGCGCAGTTGCTCAATGTGGCCCCAGCGATTCCCCGCCTTGGCATTCCGGCCTATAACTGGTGGACCGAGTCGCTTCACGGCGCGCTCGGCCCTGTCCCAACCACCAATTTCCCCGAGCCAATCGGACTCGCCGCAAGCTTCGACGCGCCGTTGCTGAAGACCGTGGCCGGCGCGATCAGCACCGAGGTGCGGGCGCTCCACACGCTCGGTCGCGCCACGGGGCGTCTCGGCAAGATCGGCACCGGGCTCGACACCTGGTCCCCCAACATCAACCTCTTCCGCGATCCGCGTTGGGGGCGTGGCCAGGAAACCTATGGCGAGGACCCGTATCTGACCGCCACCCTCGGCGTGGCGTTTATCCAAGGCATGCAGGGGCCCAACCCGGCCTCGCCCGACGTAATCGCCACGCCTAAGCATTTTGCCGTGCATAGCGGTCCTGAATCGACGCGGCACAGCGCCGACGTGATCGTCTCGCTGCACGATCTCGAGGACAGCTATCTGCCCGCGTTCCGCGCCGCGATCGTAGATGGCAGGGCGGGCTCGATCATGTGCGCGTACAACCGCGTCAACGGCCAGCCAGCCTGTGGCAGTACAATGCTGTTGAAGGACCATTTGCGCGGCGCATGGGGGTTCCGCGGCTATGTGGTGTCCGATTGCGATGCGGTCGTCGATATCTCCGAGCATCACAAATACGCACCGGACCCGGCGGCAGGTGTCGCAGTCGCGCTGAAGGCGGGCGTCGACAACGAGTGTAACGGCGCGACGCTGTCGGGAACGCCGAATCTCGGCGCGCGCTACAGGGAGGCACTGACCCGCGGACTGATCGTGCATGCCGATATCGATCGCGCACTGATTCGCCTGTTTTCCGCCCGCTATCGCAACGGCGATCTCGTGCGCGGCATCGTGGCGCGCACGCCGACCCCCGTCACCCGGATCGAGACCGCGGCGCACCGCGCGCTGGCACAGCGCATGGCGGCGGAAAGTTTGGTGTTGCTCAAGAACGACGGCGTCCTGCCGCTAAAGCCGGGCGCGCGGATCGCGCTGATCGGTCCGCTCGCGGATGCGACGCGCGTGCTGCGCGGCAATTATTCGTCGCCGCAGAGCGCCCCGCCAATCTCGGTCGATGCGGGCTTGCGGCAGGTGATGGTGGCGGGAGGCCGGGTGACGCTGATCCCGTTCACGGCGTCGATCACCGATGGCGATCCGGTCCCCGACACGGCCTTCGTCACCCCCGACGGCAGACCGGGTCTGCATACCGACTATTTCAACGCGCGCGCTGCGGCGGGCGGAGATCCGAACAAGGCGACCTATGCCACCACGGCGATCGCGACGCACATCGAGCGCAACGTTCGGTCCGGTGCCGCGCAACTGCGCACCGTCGGCGAGCGGCACAAGATCGTCTGGACGGGTGCGCTGGTCGCCCCCGAGACCGGCACATACCGGATCGCGCTGACCGGGGTGACGGGCGCGATCACGCTCGACAATAATCGCAGCATCGCCGCCAATACCGCATCGCGCTGGGCCGAACCGCTCCACCTGAGCGACGTGGACCTGGTCAAGGGCGCGCGGTATCCGCTGCGGCTCGAGGCGGAGTCGAGCGGATCGGGTCTTCCCGGCGTCGTCTGGAAACGCATCACCAGGACGCCCGAACGCGATCTGGCGGCCGGGATCGCCGACGCCGACGTGGTGATCGCGGTGGTGGGATTGACCTCCGATCTCGAAGGCGAGGAAATGCCCGTCAAGGTCGACGGATTCGCGGGCGGCGATCGCAGGTCGCTATCGCTGCCCGCCGACCAGATAGCGCTCCTCGAACAGGCAAAGCGCACGGGCAAGCCGCTGATCGTCGTCGCCATGAACGGCAGCGCGATCGATCTGCGCTGGGCCAAGGCCAATGCTGCGGCGATCGTCGAGGCCTGGTATCCCGGACAGTCGGGTGGGCTCGCGGTCGCCGAGACGCTGATGGGCACAATCAATCCGGCCGGGCGGCTCCCCGTCACCTTCTACGGCGACGTCGCGGCGCTGCCCGCGTTCGACGATTACGCGATGACCGGCCGCACCTATCGCTATTATACGGGGACGCCGGTCTTTCCGTTCGGTCACGGGCTCAGCTACACATCGTTCGACTACGCCCCGTTGCGCCTGACGCCCGCAGCCATCGGTGCCGAGTATGGGCTGCGCGCCACGACCACGGTCCGCAATACCGGCAAGCGCGCGGGCGACGAGGTGGTCCAGTTGTATCTAAACTTCCCCGATACGCCTGGCGTACCCCGGATCGCCTTGCGCGGGTATCGCCGGATCACGCTCGCGCCGGGCGAAAGCAAGGCGGTGACATTCGCCCTGTCGCCGCGCGACCTGAGCAGCGTGACGCCCGACGGCGTGCGCCAGGTCGTGGCTGGGCAATACCGGGTGAGTGTCGGCGCGGGCCAGCCCGGAACCGGCGTCCCCACCCGCTCGGCTAATTTCACCACCGCATCGACGATCGCGCTGCCGCGATGACGCTGCTTGCCCCACATCGGTTACTGGCTTGCAAAGCCGGGAGGGACATCGCTAATGATACCGCTACCGCGTATGGGCCGCGGAGTTGGGGTTCGGGCGACGCAGGTCGCGCGACCGTCGCCCGCTATGCACAGGTCGATCATTATCCCGATCCCATCCCTCCCCCAATGACCGATACAGACTCGCCGGAGACGTTGCCGTGACATTCGCTTTCGATACCCTCGACGCCCTTGGACCCGATTGGCGTGAGGGGCGCTGGATCGGTCGGATCGACCGCGGCGAAGGCCCTACCCCCGTGATCATTGCCGACGGCATCGTGTTCGACATGAGCAGGGTCGCGCCGACGGTGGCCGAACTCGTCGCGCGCGACCTGCTGGACGCCGATGCGGGCGAAGCGATCGGCGACCTTGATACGCTTGGATTGTCGGTCGAGGACCTGCCACGACTGCTCAGCCCGATCGACGTTCAGTGCGTCAAGGCAGCGGGCGTCACCTTCGCGGTGTCCGCGCTGGAGCGCGTTATCGAGGAGCAGGCGCGTGGCGACGCCGGTGCCGCAGCCGCGGTCCGTGGCCGACTTGAGGAGCGGATCGGCGGCGGGCTCGCACGCGTCGTGCCCGGCACGCCCGAAGCGGCGGCGTTGAAGACCGCGCTGATCGAGGAGGGGCTCTGGTCGCAATATCTCGAGGTGGCGATCGGCCCCGATGCGGAGATCTTCACCAAGGCGCCATCGCTGTCGACGGTCGGCTGGGGTGCGCAAATCGGTGTGCGATCGGACTCGACCTGGAACAATCCCGAGCCCGAAATCGTGCTGCTGGTCGCCCCCGATGGCCGCGCGGTCGGCGCGACGATCGGCAACGACGTCAATCTGCGCGATTTCGAGGGGCGCTCGGCACTGCTGCTCGGCAAGGCGAAGGACAATAACGCGTCCTGCTCACTCGGCGCGTTCGTCCGGCTGTTTGACGAACGCTTCACGATCGATCACGTCCGCGCCGCCGAAGTCGCGCTGCGGATCGAAGGGACCGACGGCTATGTGCTCGATGGCGCGAGTTCGATGAGCCAGATCAGCCGCGACCCTGAGGAGCTGGTGCGTCAGGCGCTAAGCGAGCATCAATATCCTGATGGCTTTGTGCTGTTCCTCGGCACGTTGTTCGCGCCGACCAAGGATCGTGACGATGCCGGTCGCGGCTTCACGCACAAGCCTGGCGACACCGTTTCGATCGCCACGCCGGGGCTCGGCCGGTTGGTCAATACCGTTACCACCTCGAAAGCCGCACCGCCCTGGGAATTCGGGCTGGTCGCACTGATGCGCAACCTGGCCGCACGCGGGCTGTTGTCGGCATGATCTATCCGAAGAACGACGTGCTGCAGAAAACCGCCGGCCGCCACGAAGGCGCCGTCTATCCCTCGCTCCGCAACAAGCGCGTGATCGTCACCGGCGGCGGATCGGGCATCGGCGCGGGCCTTGTCGAGGCGTTCGTCGCGCAGGGCGCGAAGGTCGCATTCGTCGACGTCGCACGCGCCGACAGCCTCGCTTTGGTCGAACGGCTGAGCGGAGGTGCGGATCATGCGCCGAGCTTTCATCCGCTCGATCTGACCGATCTCGACGCGCTGAAGGCTACGTTCACCGCGATGATCGACCAGCTTGATGGCGTCGACATCCTGCTCAACAATGCCGCCAATGACGATCGCCACACCGTGGATGAGGTCACCGCGGACTATTGGGACCAGCGGATGAATGTGAACCTGCGCCACGTGTTCTTCGCAGCACAGGCGGTGGTGCCGTCGATGAAGGCTGCGGGTGGGGGTGCGATCGTCAATTTCGGGTCGATCAGCTGGCATCTCGCGCTCAAGGAACTGATCCTCTACCAGACGGCGAAGGCCGCGATCGAGGGGATGACGCGCAGCCTCGCGCGCGATCTCGGCCGCGACAATATCCGCGTCAACGCGATCGTGCCGGGCAATGTCCAGACCCCCCGCCAGGAAAAATGGTACACCCCCGAGGGCGAGGCGGAGATCGTCGAGGCGCAATGCCTGGACGGTCGCATCCAGCCGTCCGATATAGCCGCGATGGCGCTGTTTCTTGCGTCGGACGATGCGCGTATGTGCACCGGACACAATTATTGGGTGGATGCAGGATGGCGGTAAACGGCGAGGTCGACAGTGGCGTGGAACGCGTCCTGGGTGTCGGTGCGGTGCTCGGCGAAGGGCCAGTGTGGCTCGACGATGCGCTGTGGTTCGTCGATATCAAACAGCATCATGTTCACCGCTTCGATCCCGCGACCGGCAATCACCGTACGTGGACCGCACCGGCGCAGGTCGGCTGGGTCCAGCCGATGGCGGATGGCGGTATGCTCGCGGGGCTGCAGACCGGGCTTTATCGGTTCGATCCGGCCGATGGCAGCTTCGCGCATTTGCACGTCGTCGAGCCAGACGCGCCCGGCAACCGTCTGAACGATTCGACCGTCGATGGGGCGGGACGGCTATGGTTCGGATCGATGGACGATGGCGAGAGCGCGACAACGGGCCTCATCTATCGCGCGGATGCGGCCGGCGTTGCGCCGGTGGTCGACGGGATCGCCATCACCAACGGCCCCGCGGTGTCGCCCGACGGAACGACGCTGTATCATTGCGACACGCTGGCCGGCACGATCCACGCCTGCACGATCGGCGAGGACGGCAGCCTGGCCGACACACGCATCTTCGCGGCGGTCGACGTCGCGACGCAGGGCTATCCCGACGGACCGATCGTCGATGCCGAGGGGTATGTCTGGGTGTCCTTCTATGGCGGCTGGTGCGTGCGGCGCTATGCGCCCGATGGCGAACAGGTCGCCGAGATCCGCCTGCCCGTCTCCAACGTCACCAAGATCGCGATTGGCGGCCCCGGTGGCCGTACCGCCTATGCGACGACGGCCGCCAAGGGGCTGTCGGACGAACACCGCGCGCTCCAGCCTTATGCAGGCGACGTGTTCGCGTTCGATGCGGGAGTGGCCGGCCAGCCGGCGCACCGGATCGCGACGATAGCGGGCCGCCGTATCGCCTGACCGGCGCGGCGCCGTCGAACACAAAAAGGGCACCGCGGATCGATCCGCGGTGCCCTTTTTCGTTTGGCTCTGTGTGATCCCCCCCGCCAGGGGGGAGCTGGCACCGAAGGTGACGGAGGGGGCGGAGACCGCACGGCGGTTGTCCTTCCCCCCTCCGTCTGGCAAACGCCAGCCCCCTCCCCTTTGCGACGGAGGGGCGACGATCAGCCGGTCATGTCCTCGAGTTCGCGACCGCGCGTTTCGTTGACCAGCGCCTTCACGAAGAAGAACGAGATCGCGGCGAAGAACGCGTAGCCGGCATAGGTCACCGCCAGGCCCGGCGACAGCGCAAGCGCGGGGAAGCTGACCGAGATGGCGGCGTTGGCGATCCACTGCGCGAAGCCCGACACCGCCAGACCGGATCCGCGGATCTGGTTCGGGAACATCTCGCCGAGCATCACCCACATGACCGGGCCCCAGCTCGCGTTGAAGAAGATGACATACAGGTTGGCCGCGACCAGCGCGATCATGCCGTTATGGCCCGGCAGCGACACCGCGCCGTCCGCCCCCGTCACCGCGGTCGAGAACGCATAGGCGACCACCGCCAGCGTGACGGCCATGCCCGCCGAGCCGACCAGCAGCAGCGGCTTGCGACCGATCCGGTCGACGGTCGCGATCGTGAACAGGCAGGCCGCAATCGACAGGACGCCCGACAGGATGTTGATCTGCAGCGCATTGTCTTCGGTGAAGCCGACCGCTTCCCACAGCACGGCGCCGTAATAGAAGACGACGTTGATGCCGACGAGCTGCTGGAACACGGCGAGGCCGATGCCGGCCCACAGGATCGGCCGGATCTTGCCCGTGGTCTTGTCGACCAGGTCGCTGAGCTTGGGCTTGTGATGATCGGCGGCGAGCGAATTGCGGATCTCGACGACCTTGCGGTCCGCCTCGGCAGTGCCGAACAGCCGCGTGAGCACGACATGCGCCTCGGCTTCGCGGCCCTTGGCGACCAGGAAGCGCGGGCTTTCCGGGATCACGAGCAGCGCGAGGAAATAGATCGCGGCCGGGATCGCCTGCAGCCAGAACATCCAGCGCCAGGCGGGATAGCCGAGCCAGAAATCGGCAGTCGAGCCGCCGGCATAGCGCGCGAGCGCGAAGTTGGCGACGAACGCACCGGTCAGGCCGGAGATGATCATGACCTGCTGGACGCTCGACAGGCGGCCGCGGATCGAGGCCGGCGTGACCTCCGAGATATAGACCGGCGAGATGACGCTGGCCGCGCCGACGCCCAGGCCGCCGATGATGCGCGCGAAGATGAAGATCCCCGATCCGGTCGCAGCCCCGGCCAGCAACGCGCTGAACAGGAACAGGCCGGCGGCGAGCATCATGACGTTGCGACGGCCGATCGCGTCGGCCAACCGTCCGGCGCCGAACGCACCGACCGCCGAGCCGACGAGGATTGCGCCGACGTTGACGCCGATCCCGAGCCGACCGAGACCAAAGGCGGCTTCGAGACCCTTTTGCGTGCCGTTGATGACACCCGAATCATAGCCGAACATGAACCCGCCGATCGTCGCCACTGCGACGATCGCGGCGATGAAGCCATGGTTTACCGCGGCGTTCCCCTGTAATCCCGCTCCCGGATCTCCACTGTGCATGTTCGACATGTTATTCCTCTCCTGTGCGCCGACCGTTGCGGCCTAGTGTCGTCTGTCTTGGTTTTGGTATTCGAAGCGGTCAGTGATTATGCCGCGGGGTGAGCGCCGCGATGCCGCGGTATTTGACCGCGAAGTCGAGCACCGCGCCATCGGCGAGCTGCCCGGTCTTTTCCCGGTACAGCTCCTCCCACGGCGTATTGCTCGGCGGTATCGGCGGCGCCGATTCGCCGCGCCGCCGTGCGATCTCGTCCGCGTCGACCAGCGCGTCGCACCGCCCCGCCTTGAGGTCGATGCGGATGATGTCGCCGGTCCGCAGCCAGGACAGGCCGCCGCCGACCGCGTTCTGCGGGCTGGCGTTCAGGATCGACGGGCTGTCCGACGTGCCCGACTGACGCCCGTCGCCGAGCGTGGGCAGGGTCATGATGCCGCGCTGGATCAGATGATCGGGCGGCTGCATGTTGACGACCTCGGCCGAGCCGGGCCAGCCAATCGGCCCAGCCCCGCGGATGACGAGCAACCAATCCTCGTCAATGTCGAGCGCGGGATCGTTGATCCGGTGACGATAATCGTCCGCCCCTTCGAACACGATCGCGCTCGTTTCGAACACGTCCTCGGCGCCGGCGCGCTCCAGATAGCGCGCGCGGAACGCCGGCGAGATCACGCTGGTCTTCACGATCGCGACGTCGAACAATTTGCCCGTGAGCACGAGGAAGCCCGCCTGTTCATTGAGCGGCGTGTCGTAGGCGCGCGCGGGGTCCGCGAACCAGTCCCGCGATCGGAAGGGCCGAACCGGTTGCCGTTGCACGCAAAACTCTCCCGTTGGCCCATCGCCGATCCGTCGACGTACGGTATTTCTGGTATCGCTACCATCTTCGGTGCCGACGTCAAGCGCGCTGCGGCATCGTCGAGCATCAGTTTATCGTGCTTTGCGGGCGCGGATCACGCTTGATCCGCGCGCGGCCGCCGCCGCGGTGCGGCGTCCGACTGGCGACGGATCAGCGTGTAGTCGAGCAATCGGTGGCGATCGGCGATTCCGATTCCGGCCGGGCGACGGATGGCGCCGACGAGCATCTCCACCGCGATTCGCGCCATGTCCGCAATCGGCTGGTAGACCGTCGTCAGTTCGGGCCAGATCGCGGTCGACATGATGGTGTCGTCGAACCCGCACACGGTGAGGTCGCCCGGCACGTCGAGCCCGCGGCGATGCGCGACCGCGACGGTGGCGGCAGCCATGTCGTCGTTGGACGAGAAAATGGCGGTCGGCGGCTCGGGGAGCGCGAGCAGTGCCTCGGCGGCGTCGAGCCCCGACCGGTAGGTGTAGAGCCCGGGCTGGATCAGCGTCTCGTCGACCGCGATCCCTGCTTCCTGCAACGCGGCGCCATAGCCTTCGAGGCGACGCGCGCTGGCCGACAAGTTCGGGTTGCCCATGATGAAGCCGATCCGGCGATGGCCGAGCGCCATGATGTGGCGGGTCATCGTCAGCGCCGCCTCGCGGTCGTCGATGCGGACCGCCAGGACATCGTCGGACGGCCGGCCGCTGGCGACCGACACCGTCGGGATCCGCGCCTCGGCAAGCAGGTCGAGGATCGCCTCGGCCTCGCACAGCGGCGGCGGCAGGACGATGCCGTCGATCCCGCCCGCGATCAGATGCCGCGTGACCTCTAGCTCATGCTCGCCGAGGTCGCATTTCTCGACGATGATCTGGACATCGCTGCGCGCCGCCTGATCGAGGCTGCCGAGCAGGAATTCGCTGAGAAAGCCCGCGCTCGGGTTGCTGTAGAGCAGGCCGATCCGAGTCTGCCCCGCCCCGGCCAGGCTGCGCGCGGCGGGGTTGGGCGCATAGTTCAGCGCGGTGATCGCGGCGTTCACCGCGTCGCGCGTGACCGGACGGACGTTGCTTTCGCCGTTGATGACACGCGACACCGTCATCGGCGAGACGCCGGCGCGTCGCGCGACGTCGCTGATCGTGGGTGCGCCGCCCGCGCGACGCGACGGCCTGATCGCCGGAGGGGAAGTGGTTTCCATCGGGCGTAGCGTTAGCGCAACCGCTCGTCGCAGGAAATGGCCGTCGACGTTCGACCGTCTTCGAACTGCGGCGTCCGGGGTGCCCGGTGCATAGGTACGGCGGCGACGGGCGACGGCGCGCCCCTCAAAGTCCGCTTGCCCGACCTGAGCGGCTTGTTATGGTAGCGCTATTTCCGTGACAAGGCGGAGGGCAGATCTCGCAGAGGATCGCTCACATTAGGAAGGATCGAACGGTCATGCAGATTCGTCTACCCGCTCTCGTCATGGGCCTGCCGCTGATACTCGGCGGCAGCGTTGCATTGGCACAGACCGCCGCGCCCACCGCCCCGTCGGCGTCGAAAACTGCGTCGGGCACCGCCAAGAGCGACCCGCGCAGCCCCGATGGCAAGCGCTATCTGTCGCAGCCGCTGGTCAGCAGCATCTATACCGCCGATCCGTCGGCGCACGTCTTCAACGGCAAGATCTACGTCTACCCGAGCCATGACATCGATGCGGGAATCGGCGACGACGATCTCGGCAACCAATATGCGATGCGCGACTACCGCGTCCTGAGCATGGACCGCATCGGCGGCCCGGTGAAGGTCAATGGCGTCGCGGTCGACGTGAAGGATGTGCCCTGGGCGTCGAAGCAGATGTGGGCGCCCGATGCAGCCTACAAGAACGGGACGTATTTCCTGTACTTCCCGGTCCGCGACAAGATGCTCGACAAGAACGGCCTCGGCACGTTCCGGATCGGCGTCGCCACGTCGAAAAGCCCGACCGGACCGTTCAAGGCCGATCCAAAGCCAATCGCGGGCAGCTTCTCGATGGATCCGGCGGTGTTCACCGACGCGACCGGCGCCAGCTACATGTATTTCGGCGGTATCTGGGGCGGCCAGCTCCAGCGCTGGAAGGACGGCAAGTTCGACGCCAACGGCTCGGACACCGACCTCGGCAAGGACGACCAGCCCGCGCTGTCGGGCAAGATCGCCAAGCTCAACCCCGACATGAAGAGTTTTGCCGAGACGCCGCGCGACGTCCAGATCCTCGACGAGGCCGGCAAGCCCGTCCTCGGTGGCGACCATGAGAAGCGCTTCTTCGAGGCGTCCTGGGTCTTCAAGCGCGGCGGCACATATTACTATACCTACTCGACCGGCGACACGCACTTCCTGAACTATGCGACCGGCGACAACCCCTATGGTCCGTTCACCTATAAGGGCCATATCCTGAAGCCGGTGCAGGGCTGGACGAGCCACCATTCGATCGTCGAGTGGAACAAGAAATGGTGGCTGTTCTATGCGGACACGCAGCTGAGCAACAAGAACCACCTGCGCAACGTCAAGGTGACCGAACTGAAGTTCGCACCCGACGGCTCGATCCCGACCATCGATCCGTTCGTCAACTGATGTTCCTCGGAATCGATATCGGCACCTCGGGTGTCAAGGCCGTGGTGCTCGACACGCATGGCAGCGTGGTGGGCCAGGGCACGGCCGCGCTGACCGTGCAGCGGCCGCACCCGCTCTGGTCCGAACAAGATCCCGACGCATGGTGGCAGGCGACCACCGCCGCGGTGCAGGCGATCGACCCGAGTGTCCGCCGTTCGGTGCGGGGCGTCGGCCTCGCGGGCCAGATGCACGGCGCGACGATACTGGATGCCGACGACCGTCCGCTGCGCCCGGCGATCCTGTGGAACGATGGCCGCAGCTTCGCGCAATGCGCGGCGCTGGAGCGCGCCGTTCCCGATCTCCGCACGATCTCGGGTAACATCGCGATGCCCGGCTTCACCGCGCCGAAACTGCTCTGGGTGCGCGAGCATGAGCCCGACGTCTTCGCGAAGATCGCCACCGTGCTGCTGCCAAAGGACTATGTCCGGCTGCTGATGACCGGCGACAAGGCATCGGACCTTTCGGACAGTGCCGGCACGCTGTGGCTCGACGTCGGAGGCCGCTGCTGGAGCGACGAGATATTGGCCGCCTGCGGACTGACGCAGGCGCAGATGCCGACCTTGTTCGAGGGATCGCAGATCGCGGGCACGCTGACCGCATACGTCGCTGCGCTCTGGGGCATGCCCCAGGTTGCGGTCGCAGCGGGCGGCGGCGACAATGCAGCGGGCGCGGTCGGTGTGGGTGTCGTCAAGGACGGCGACGCGCTGCTGTCGCTCGGCACGTCGGGGGTGATCTTCGTCGCGACCAGCGACTTCCGCCCCAACCCTGATCGCGCGGTCCATGCCTTCTGCCACGCGCTGCCGGGGCTGTGGCACCAGATGTCGGTGCACCTGTCGGCTGCGTCCTGCATCGACTGGGTCGCGCGGATCACTGGTGCCGCCGGCGCCGCCGACCTGTTCGCGCGCGCCGAAGCTGCCGGCCCCGCGTGTGGCCCCGAACTCTTCCTCCCCTATCTGTCGGGCGAGCGCACGCCGCACAACGACCCCGAAGTTCGCGGCGCATTCCTCCTCCTCGACAACGACACCGACGCCGGCCGCCTGTCGCAGGCGGTGCTGGAGGGCGTGGCGTTCGCGCTCGCTGACGGTCTCGATGTCCTGCGCGAAGCGGGCACCGTCGTCGAACGGCTCGCGGTCATCGGCGGCGGCGCGCGCTCCCGCTACTGGGGCGAAGTGATCGCGGCGACGATGGAGGTCGAACTCGTCTATCTCCAGGGCGGCGAAGTCGGCCCCGCGCTAGGCGCCGCACGGCTGGCCCAGCTCGCCGTCGATGGTGGCGACCCCGCCGACATCTGCGTCGCGCCCCCCGTCTCGCACAGCATCATCCCCGACCCTGCCCTCGTCTCGGCGCTCGCCGAGAAAAAGGCCGCGTTCCGCCAGGCCTATTCCCGCATCACGCCAAAATCGTAGGAATCCCGATGTCCGACTTCTTCGCCGCTATCCCCCAGATCAAATATGAGGGCCCCGACAGCACCAACGAGCTGGCCTATCGCGTCTACGACAAAGACAAGATGGTCCTTGGCAAGCGGATGGAGGATCACCTCCGCTTCGCCGCGTGCTTCTGGCATACCTTCTGCTGGCCGGGCTCCGACGTGTTCGGCGGCGGGACGTTCGATCGGCCCTGGCATCGCGGTGCCAATGACAGCGCTGCCGCGGCGATGAAGCGCGAGGTCGCGTTCGACTTCTTCAAGACGCTCGACGTGCCCTATTATTGCTTCCACGACGTCGACGTGATGGCCGATGCCGCCACCATCACCGAGCACCGCAAATTCTTCGCCGAGGCGGTCGACCATCTCGAACAGCTCCAGGCCAGTTCGGGTCGCAAGCTCCTCTGGGGCACCGCCAACCTGTTCAGCCATCCGCGCTTCGCGGCCGGCGGCGCGACCAACCCCGATCCGGAAGTGTTCGCGTTCGGCGCGATGCAGGTGCGCGACGCGCTCGAGGCGACGCATCGCCTGAGTGGCCAGAACTATGTGCTGTGGGGCGGTCGCGAAGGCTATGAGACGCTGCTCAACACCGACATGAAGCGCGAACTCGACAATTTCGGCCGCTTCCTGAGCCTGGTCGTCGAGCACAAGCACAAGATCGGCTTCACCGGCACGATCCTGATCGAGCCGAAGCCGTTCGAGCCGACCAAGCATCAATACGACTTCGACACCGCCACGGTGTACGGCTTCCTCAAGCGCTACGGCCTGGAGAACGAGGTCAAGGTGAACATCGAGGCGAACCATGCGACGCTGGCCAGCCACACCTTCGAGCACGAGATCGCGACCGCGGCGGCGCTGGGGATCTTCGGGTCGATCGACGCCAATCGCGGCGATCCGCAGAATGGCTGGGACACGGATCAATTCCCCAACTCGGTCGAGGAACTGACGCTCGCCAATCTCGAGATCATCCGCGCTGGCGGGTTCACGACCGGCGGCTTCAACTTCGACGCCAAGGTGCGGCGCCAGAGCATGGACCCGGCGGACCTGTTCTATGGCCATGTCGGCGCGATCGACGTCGTCGCGAAGGGCCTGCTGAACGCGGCCAAGCTGATCGAGGACGGCCGGATCGATGCGATCAAGGCCAAGCGCTATGCAGGCTGGGACGGCGAGTTCGGCGGCGCGATCGGCGGGCTGGACCTTGCCGGGATCGCCGATCTGGCGGTCGAGCGCGGCATCGATCCGAAGCCGGTTTCGGGGCAGCAGGAGCGGATCGAAAACCTGATCAACCGCGTGCTGTAACCCGGCGTCGGCTGTCCTCCCCCCGGCGGGGGAGGATTGCAGCGCCACACTATCGGCTGGCGGTATCTACCACTGCCGATTGCGGGGCAGCGCGCCGTTCGATCCGATATTGCGCGACGATGCCGATGTGATCCGACAGCATCGAACCATCGGCGCGGCGGCCGAACGGTGCGGCCAGCGCGATGGGCGTGATCGCGATCGTTGGCGAGGCGCGATACATCAGCCAGTCCTTCGCCCGGCCGAGCGATTCTGCCATCGCCAGCGGCTGGGCGACCGGACAGGCCGGTGCGGTGCTGCACGTGACGGCGGCGGCCTGAAGCAGGTCGCTCCCGCCGAACATCCGCAGATCGAAATGCGCACGCCGGGCCAGGTCGCGACCGACGTTGAAATCGCCCGCGACGAGCACCGGCCGATCACCCGCCCCCAGGGCGGCGATGAAGTTCGAAAGCAGATCGAGCTGCCGGCGATAGGCATAGATTGCCCGCGTATTTGCGGCGCCCGATGCGCCGTTCGAATTGAGATGCGTGTCGATTACCAGGATCGGTGTGGCGATCCCGGGCACCGCGATCAGCGCCGCCAGCGCGCCTTTGTTGGCGAGGCAGTCATATCCGGCGCACACCGGGTACGCCATGCGTCGCACCGCAACGATCGGATAGTCGGAGAAGATCGCCAAGCCGCTGTCGACATGCTTGCCGAGCCGCTCGCCGACCAGCCTGCTGCCATCCGCGACGAACCCGCCATCACCCGGCGCGCGGGCGCCATCCGCATCCTCGGCCGGGCCGAACGCGACATAGCGATATCCCGCAGTCCGGCCGATCGCCTTGGCCTCGGGGACGAACGCCTCCTGAACCGCGACGATGCCGGGCTGGACATGCCGGTCGCGCATGATCTTCAACTGGTCGCCAATCGCCTGCAACGCGGACGAGCGGTCCTCGACGATCGGCCAGGGCAGGCCGTGCACGTTATACGTCATCAGCGTGACGGCGCGTGCGGCGGGGGTGGCGGCAGGCGAAACGGTCGCCAGCATCGTTGCGGCCACGACAAGCGCCGTGAGATACCGAAGCATGATATCGTCCTATGCGAAGCAGGTAGAAAAAAGGCGCGGCTACCGCTTGATCGGGGCGAACGAGAACAGCCCGCTGCGATAGTTCATCACGACATGCGTCGTCGTCAGGCCGTCATGGACGACGACCGTCGCCTGATCGGCGTGCGGCTTCGAATGCCCCAGCCTCGGGTTGCTCGCAAAACCGATGCCGTCGTGCAGCAGGCTGAAACCGTGACCGCCGTCGCGCGCATGGACGACGCTCAGCGCATAGGCGCCCGGCGCAGGAACGCGCAGGCACAGCGACACGATTCCCGCCGCCGGCACGGTCACAACTGCGCGCCGGAACACCTTGCCCTGCCCGATCAGCACATTGTCGTCGGCAAGGAAATCGCCGTCCTTCGCCGGATAGAGTTCGGCGCGGAGCACGCCGACACGGTCCTTCAGTCCGTCCACGTCGACGATCAACGCCGGCCCCTGCTCGTGCGGACGGCAGCGCGCTTCGGCGGTACCGAGCGCCGGGGTCGAGGGCGGCGTCACCGCGAGGGTCAACAGGGCAAGCAGGATCACGTGGTACGCTCCATGGTCACGAGTTCGACGGCGGTCAGCACGGCGCCGAGCAGCAGATGAGTGATGAGCCAGAGCCCGGCGATCATCGTCAGCACCGCGGTCACGTCCGAGGTCCGCCCGACGGTGAACGCCACCAGCCCGGCGAACACGATGTCCTTGTTGGGCAACAGCGGCAGGCGCGACACCAGCAGGCGCAGGGTGGCCAACGCCAGCCACCAGGCGAGCGGCGCGGCGGGCATCACCACTGCCCACAGCACCGCGGCGAACAGCGTGGTTGCGACGATCCGGACGACGTGAATGACCGCGATCCGGCGCAGTTCGTGCCGCGGCAACGTCAGCAGCGTCTTGCGGAGAACGAGCGTGACGAGCGACGGGATCGCCATGCTGGCCGCCGATAGCGTCATCACCTTGGCATCCGTGCCCAGATGCAGCGCGCCGAGCGTCGGCCAGCTGACCAGCGCGAGCGCGAGCGTGCAGACATTGGCGACCACCGCCGACAGGATCGCGACGTCCTTGATCGCGCCGAACGGCGTCCCGACCATCGTCGCGTGTTTGCGGGCCCAGCCATAGAAATACAGCTCGCCCGAATAGCCAAGGACGATCTCGTTGCTGATCCGCTTGCGCAGCAGCGCCAGGATCCCGTTCGGCGGCAACTGCCACAACCGGCGATAGATTACCCATTCGCTGAACGGCGTGACCAGATAGCCGAGCGCGAAGATCGTCCAGAACAGCGGCGAGCGCGGCACCATGCGCAGCATCTCGCGAACGTCGATCCCGCGCAGTTGCCACAAGGCGGCGATCAGGATCGCGGCGGACAGCACGGGTGCGAGCCAGCGGCCGAGGACATTCTTGCGCACGATCGTCGGCGTCAGCGGCGGCAGATGTACGCGCGCCAGCGGCGGCAGTCCCAGCGGTATCGGCCTGTCGCTCATGCGTCTCTCCTTCGAACGATACGGGGTTCGGGACATCTTGCCGATCGCACGTCGGCGGGATGGGAGACGGGCAGGCAAACCGTGATCATGGCCGAACGACGCCGCCGTTTGCGGCTGGCCCCAGCCGCTGCTGTCGCTGCGGTGAAATAAATTTTTGGCAAGGAGGGGGCAGGACTGCGGACGCGGATCCGCCGTGCCGTCCCGTCGACAGTGTTGCCATGACGAACGAGAGCGAGAATATCGTGCAGACCGACAGTGCCGATCGGGCGTCGTTACGGGCGCCCCCTGCCGACAGGCGATTGATCGTATCGATCCACGACGTGTCGCCCACATTCGCGTTGCCGATCGCTATGCTTGCCGAGCGGATCGCGACGATCCTGGGCGGGCCACGGTTCGCAATGCTCGTGGTGCCCGATCACTGGGGCAGCGCGCGGATCGATCAGTCCCCCGCGTTCGTCCGGCGGCTGCGCGACTGGGCGGATGCGGGCGTCGAGATGTTTCTTCACGGCTGGTACCATCGCGACACGAGTGCGCATCGCGTCGGTGCCAGCGCGTTGAAGGCACGCTACATGACCGCTGGCGAAGGCGAGTTTCTCGGGCTCGACGCGGGCGAGGCGGAACGCCGCATGCGCGCCGGTCGCGATATGGTCGAACAGGCCATCGGCCGCCCCGTCGCCGGATTCATCGCCCCCGCCTGGCTCTATGGTCCGGGCGCGCATGCCGCGCTGAAAGCCTGCGACTTCGCGCTGGCCGAGAATCATGTCCGCGTCTGGCAGCCGCGGACCGGCGCGATCGTTGCGCGCGGTCCGGTCGTGACCTGGGCCAGCCGCTCGCCCGCGCGCACCGCCAGTTCGCTCGCTGTCGCCGCCGCCGCACGCATGTTGCCCGACTGGATGCCGACGATGCGCGTCGCGGTGCATCCCGGCGACGTCACCAAGTCGTCGCTGCTGACCAGCATCGACCGCACGCTTCGCACGCTCGCCGAACGCCGTACCGTGTCGCGCTATGCCGAACTGGTCTCCGAGCAGGTCCCGTTGGCGGTGGCAGCATGAAGATCGTCGACGTCTGCGCGTTCTACACGCCGACTGGCGGCGGGGTGCGGACCTATATCGATCGCAAGCTGGTCGCGCTCGCCGACCGCGGTCACGAGATCGTCGTGATCGCGCCGGGCGAAGAGGATCGCGAGGAACGGCGCGGGCCCAATGCGCGCGTGCGCTGGCAGCGCTCGCCACGCTTTCCGCTCGACCGGTCCTATCGCTATTTCGCCGATCGCGACGCGCTCCACGCCATGCTCGACGAAGAGGATGCGGATGTCGTCGAGGTGTCGTCGCCGTGGCGCAGTGCGTCGATGGTCGCGGACTGGCGGACGCGGTCGGGATCGCGCGCGCGGCTCTCGCTGATCGCGCATGCCGACCCATTATCCGCTTATGCCTATCGCTGGTTCGGCAACGTCGCGTCGACGCACGCGATCGATCGTGCGTTCGACTGGTACTGGCGCCATCTGCGGCGGCTCGACGCGCAGTTCGATCATATTGTCAGCGCGAGCGAAAGCCTGACGCAGCGGCTGCGCGAGGGCGGTCTGCGGAAAGTGACGACCGATCCGATGGGCGTCGAGCCGGGCCAGTTCTCGCCACGACTGCGCGATCCCACGCTGCGCCGCGAGATGCTCGCGCTGTGCGGACTTGGCGAGGATGCACTGCTGTTGATCGGCGTCGGGCGCCATGCACCCGAGAAACGCTGGGACATGGTCGCGCAGGCCGCAGCGATCGCCGGCACGCAGGCGCCGGTCGGGTTGCTGATCATCGGCGGTGGCTCTCGCCAGCGGCGCGTGATCGAGGCGATCGGCGACAATCCACACGTCCGCCTGCTCGAGCCGGTCCGCGATCGCGGCGCGGTGGCGCGGCTGATGGCCAGCGCCGACGCGCTGATCCATGGTTGCGAGGCGGAGACATTCTGCTTCGTTGCCGCAGAGGCGATCGCGTCGGGGTTGACGCTGATCGCACCCGACCGGGGCGGCGCGGCCGATCTCGCCTGCGCAAACGATGGCGCGCTGTATCGCTCGGGGGATGCGCAGGACGCGGCCGAGGCGATCCTCGCCGTGGCTCGCACGATCACGGCCTCCGTGCAGCGCCGCCGCCCGGTCCGAACGATGGACGATCATTTCGACGCGCTGCTCGCGCTCTACGGCGCCGCACCCGCGATCGATCACACCCGACGGTATCAGCAAGGAACGGGACGATGACCGCGATCGCGCCACAGCTTTTCATCGCAGACGAAACGCCGCGCTTCGTCACACCAATCGTGCGCGCGACGCGGAGCGAGCAGGACGATTTGCTCGACCTACCGCAGACGGTGGCGGCGTCGCCATGGCGTGCGCCGCTCTTCTACCTTTCGTTCGTGGCGGGCGCGGTGCTGCTCGTCGCAATCGCGATCGTCCTGACCTGGCGAATGGTCACCGGGTTGCGCCAAGCCTGACCGGCGCCGACATTTCGGGGGCGACTTCCGATCGGTCAACGGGCAAGACCCGCATGATGACGTTCGGAGCCATGCCGTAGCCGACACGGACCCTCTTCGGCCCGCCGGTCTGTCGGCGGTGCTTGCGGCGCATCGCCTGCAGCTCGTCCGGTTCTTCACCGGGCGGACGGGCAGCGTCGCGGACGCCGAAGACGTCGTGCAGGAGATCTGGCTGCACATCGCCGAACCTATCGCGGGTCCGATTGCCAATCCGGTGGCCTATCTTCACCGGATCGGTATGAACATCGTCCTCGACCGCGTCCGCGCGAACGGCCGGCGGGTGCGCCGCGACAGCGGCTATGTCGATGCGACGACGACCATCATGGGCGGTGCCGAGGCGGTCGACGACGCACCGTCCGCGTTCGATGCAGTCGCCGGACGCCAGCGGATCGCGCAACTCGCCGCCGCGCTCGCCGGTCCGCCCGAAGGCGCGATGCGCGTGTTTCGCCGCCACAAGATCGACGGCCTGTCGCACGCCGAGGTGGCCGCCGAGTTCGGCATCAGCCGTAGCGCGGTCGAAAAGCATGTCGCGGTCGCGCTGCGCCATCTCAGAAAGGCGCTAAATGATTGAGTTTAGCGCCGGACTGCGGTGGGCTGCCCGTGGTGGCGTCTATCAGGCGAGCGGGGGGCATCCGCTCGGAACGAGGGTGCCGTGATGGATGCAACGACCCAGGATCCGATCGACGCGGCGGCCGCCTGGCACGCGCGGATCGATGCGCCCGACATGGACTGGGCGCGCTTCGGCGACTGGCTCGCCGCCGATCCGTCGCACCGCGCTGCCTACGACTCGGTCGCGCTACTCGATGCAGAGATCGGCGCGGCGGCCCCGGCGATCGCCGCTGTGCTCCCGGCAAACGACGACCGCCTCGCCGACCGACCTCCTGTCGCGCGTTCGTCCCGCTGGCGCTGGATGGCGGGCGGTACCGGCGGTGCCCTCGCTGCGGGTCTGGCATTGCTCTTCGTCATGTCGCCCGTCGCGAATACCGGGGATCGCGCCGTGCTTTATGCCACCAACGCCGGTGACACGCGCGCAATCACGCTGGCCGATGGCAGTGCGATGCGGCTCGATCGCGGCTCGCGCGTGTCGGTGTCGGGCGGCACGACCCCATTGATCGAGATCGCGGACGGCGCGGCCAGCTTCTCCGTGCGTCACGATCCATCGCGCACGGTGATCGTTCGCGCCGGCGGCTATGACATCCAGGACATCGGCACGCGCTTTGCCGTCGTCAATGCGCAGGGGCGAATCTCGGTAGCGGTCGCCGAGGGCAGCGTCCGTGTTTCGCCGCATGTCGACGACGGCAGCCCGCCGACCACCCTGACCGCGGGCCAGCGGATCGACATCGACCCCGCCGTCGGGATCGCCGAGCGGCGCACTGTCTTACCGGCCTCGGTGGCGGACTGGAGCGACGGCCGCCTCGATTATGACGGCGCGCCGTTGACGCTGGTTGTCGCCGACATATCGCGGTATGCCCGCGCCCCGCTGGTGGTCGATCCGTCCGCCGCCGAACTGGTTTTTTCCGGGGTTTTGACGATTGGCGACGGCTCGCGGCTTCTCGATCAGCTTCGTGCGGTACTGCCGCTGCGCCTGCGTCGCGCTGACGGCGTCGTCCATATCGAGCGCATCGGTTCACGCTGAGCCCCCGCGCGGCAACCCCGCGCGCATCGTCCTTCCCGCCGGATCGCTGCGGATCGCGCTCGACGCGCTCGCCCGCCAGACCGGCATCTCGATCGGCATGGCCGGCGCACTACCCGATACGCCGCCCCGGAAGACAACGCGCGCCAGCAATGTTGCGCAGGCGCTGAAGCGATTGCTCGCGGGAACGCATCTGCGCGCGGTCCAAATCGATGTAGCAACCTGGCGGATCGAACCGCTGCCCCGTCGGCCGGACTCCCCGCATGCCGTCGCACCGCCGATCACCGAAGGTGGCGATATCATCGTCACCGCCAGCAAGCGCGACGAACGGCTATCGGACCTGCCCGCGTCGATCAGCATCCTCGGCGGCCCGTCGCTCGACCGGCTCGCCGGCAAGCGTGGCCTAGTCGATCTGCTCGCGACCACCGACGGCGCGTTTTCGACCAATCTCGGCCCCGGCCGTGATCGCGTATTCCTGCGCGGTGTCGCCGACAGCGCATTCAATGGCACCAGCCAGTCGCTCGTCAGCCTGTATCTGGACGACGCGCGGATAGGCTATTCCTCGCCCGATCCCGATCTGCGGATGGTCGACATCGACCGCGTCGAGATCCTTCGCGGACCGCAGGGTACGCTGTACGGCACCGGCGCGCTTGGCGGCGTGATTCGCATCGTCACCACCGCGCCCGAGCTCGACGACGTTTCCGGCAGCGTCGCGGGCGAAGCGACCGGCATCAACAACGGCGCGTTCGGGGGCGCGCTCGACGCGACGCTCAACCTGCCGATCGTCACCGGGACGCTCGCCCTACGCGCGTCGGGCTGGACCGAGACGATGCCCGGTTGGATCGATGACACCGGCCGAGACAAGAGTGATGTCAACCGAACCACCCGCAGTGGCGCTCGCGCCGCACTGCGCTGGGCGATCGGCAAGGGCTGGAGCGCGACCGCGAGCGCTGTCGCGCAATCTATAGAGGGGCGCGACAGCCAGTACGCGACCAAGGGGCTCGCGCGCGCGACCGCTCTTGCCGAACCGCAGGCCAATGACTTCGTGTCGGGCTCGCTCGATGTACACGGCCCGATCGGCAGCCTCGACGCGCAGTCGACCACCTCGGTCGTCTCGCATGAATTCGGCAGCACCTACGATGCCAGCATTCTGGCGGGGGCACTCGGGACGGCCGCGCCCGTTGCCTATGTCGAGGATCGGGCGATCCGGCTCCTGACTCAGGAGGTCCGGCTCAGCGACCCGACGGCGCGCCACCCCTGGATCGTCGGCGCGTCGATCCTGCATGCGACCACGCGCCGCAAAGGCCGCTTCGAAACGGATGCGACCCGCGCAATCGCACGCGACGACAAGGAAGCGGTGTTCGAGGCGGCGATGTTCGCGGAGGGCACGCAGCGACTGTCGTCCGCGCTCGACCTGAAGATCGGCCTGCGCGGCTTCCTGACGGTGAACGACATCGAGCAGCAGGGCCCCGACGAGCAGAGCACCACCAAGCTGGGCATCACCCCGAGCGGTACGCTCAGCTGGCATCGTGACGATGCCGGGATGGTCTGGCTGCGTTATGCCAGCGCCATTCGCCCGGCTGGTGTCACGCGCGCGACGATCAGCAACGAACGGCGCATCCCCGGCGACGAATTGCAGAGCATCGAACTCGGCTGGCGTATCCGCGGGCTGGACGATCGGCTGAGTCTCAGCGGGGCGATCTTTGGATCTGTCTGGGAGCATCTTCGCAGCGACGTGGTCGGCTCGGATGGGTTGTTCGGAACGGTCGATGCGGGGGACGCGACGAACTACGGCGTCGAGTTTGGCGGGCGGTTCGACGCAGAGCCCTATATGATCGACTTCGGTACCACGATCCAGCGTGCGCGGCTCACCTCGCCTGCGACGGAGCGTACTGAGCAGGTCGATCGCCGCTTGCCGGTCGTCCCCGATTATTCGGCGCGGCTGAGTGTCACGCGGCGGTTCGCGCTGAACGCGATGCCCGCGCGCGGGTATGTGACGGTGCGTTATATCGGCCAGACTCGACTGAGCTTCGATCCGCTGCTCGATCGTCCCGCGGGCGATTACGCGACTTTCGGCGCGGGCGCGACACTCGACGATGGTGCGCGCCACTGGTCGGTCACGGTCGACAATCTGCTCGACGAACGCGGCAACAGCTTCGGCTTCGGCAACCCCTTTACGCTGGCGACCACCACGCAGACCGTCCCGATCCGTCCGCGCTCGATCACGCTCAGGCTGGCGATCGGGCTCTGATCAACGCCGTAAAGCGGGGATTAATACCCCAGCGCATGCGCCAGCGTCAGCAGCAGCCAGTACAGCCCGCCCGACAGCAGCATCGCCACCGGCAGCGTCATCACCCACGCCAACGCCATGTTCATGACCGTCCGGCGCTGCAACCCGGCGCCGTTGGCGACGCTCGCGCCCGCGACGCCCGACGACAGGATGTGCGTGGTCGACACCGGCATCCCGAAATTCACCGCCAGCAGGATCGTCGACGCCGCGACCAGCTCGGCCGACGCCCCCATCCCATAGGTCAGATGCGTCTTGCCGATCCGCTCGCCCACCGTGACGACGATCCGCTTCCACCCGACCATCGTCCCCAGCCCCAGCGCCAGCGCGACGGTCACCTTCACCCAGGTCGGGATGTAGCGCGTGCCCTGTTCGAGCCCGCTATTGTAGCTCTTGAGCGTCGTGATCTCCTGCGCGGTGAAGCGGCTCTGCGCGGACGTGTCGGCGGCGATCAGCTTGGTCGTGTCGAGCACGAGGTACATGTCGTTACGCAGGTTCGGCGTCGCCGCGGCGGGCACTTTGCCCAGCGACCCATAGCCCGCGATCCGGCTCGACACGTCGTTCGACAGAGTGGCCAACGCGCCATAGATGACCGGATCCGAAACCTGCTTGGTCTTCAAGGCCTGCGTCACCTGCGCGCGCGCCTCACCGACGCCGGCGGGCGCGCCATTGGCGTGCGCGCGGTAGGCGGCCGACGCCGCCTGCGCGGTCTGCACGAACGCCGGCGTCGCGCTCTCGGGCATCGTCCGGTTAAGCGCATAGGCGGTCGGCGCGCAGCCGATCAGGATGAGCATGATCAGCCCCATCCCCTTCTGCCCGTCATTGCTGCCATGCGCGAAGCTGACCGCGGTGCACGTGCCGATCAGCAGCGCGCGGATGCCGCGCGGCGGCGGCGTCTGGCCTTCGGGCGCCTCGTACAGCGCCTTGTCGCGCAGGAACCGCTTCATCACGAGCAGCAGCAGGAGTGCACCGACGAAGCCGACGATCGGGCTGAACGCGAGCGCGGACAGCACTTTCCAGACCTGCGCCATGTCGACGCCCGACGTCCCGTCTGCGCCGCCGCGGATGAGCTGGTTGGCAAGGCCGACGCCGAGGATCGAGCCGATCAGCGCATGGCTCGACGAATTCGGCAGACCGACCGCCCAGGTCGCGAGGTTCCACACGATCGCCGCGAGCAGCAGCGCGAAGATCATCGCGAACCCGCCGACGCTGCCGACGTTGAGGATCAGGTCGACCGGCAACAGCGTGACGATCGAATACGCCACCGCGCCCGACGACAGCATCACGCCAAGGAAGTTGAAGAACCCCGACCACACGACTGCGAGCGGCGCGGGCATCGAATGCGTGTAGATGACGGTCGCCACCGCGTTGGCGGTATCGTGGAAGCCGTTCACGAACTCGAACCCGAGCGCGATCAACAGCGCGAGCGCGAGGAACGCGAACGCGCCGCCCGCGAGACTCTCGCCGACCTGCGCGGTGTCGAACGCGATGCTGAACCCGGCATAGGCAAGCCCGCCGATCAGCACCGCGAGGAAGATCCACCGCCCCGCCGGATGCAGCGCGTGATCGAGCTTGGGACCGGTACGCGGCGCCGCGTCGCTGGCGCTCGAATCAGCCGTCAGCGCGTCGCGTGCAAATGTGGATGTAACCATGGAGTCGCAGTCGGCCCTTACGATGACAATCTTATGACAGATGTAGATCAAGCGACGATTAGGCCTGATTTGGGACGCCCCCATAACGATCCTTCCCCGCCAGGGGGAGGTGGCGCCGAAGGCGACGGAGGGGGCGGACACGCAACCGAGGTTCCGCTCCCCTCCCCCTCCGTCTGGCAAGCGCCAGCCACCTCCCCCTTGCGGGGGAGGATCGGTCCACGCCGATGTCCTGGACTAGCGCGACAGATCAGCGCGTCCCGTTGATGCTGGCGAGCAGCGTGCCGTCGCGACGAAGGACGGCCGCCATCTTGACGCTCGCATCGGCGGTCATCTCCTGGCGGCAGCGATGCGCGTCGGCGAACGCATCGAGACCGCTCCAGTGCGGCTCACACGCCCTGGCGATCGCCGATTGCAGCCGGCGCTGGAACAGCGTCCGCCCCGCGGCGCTCGTCAGGTCGAGCCCCGCGTGCGAGACGCGCACGGACACGGGCTCACGCACGGAACTGGCCGATGCGGCCGTCGAGAACAGGCACGCGCCGACGATCGCCGCCGAAGCGACGCTGATGAAAATCTTCATGATGATGGTCCTCATATGGTCCTGCGGTCCGCAGGCATCGGCCTGCGGGCGACGGCGCTTGCGCATCGGGACGCCATTCTGAATGCGGCATCTCCGACGACGAACCACGTCGCTGCGCAGTCCCTAGTCGCGGTTCGTTACGCCCACGCGACGGTTCGGCGACGTTTCAAAGGTTGCCCCACCGCGCCCCGTTCCCTACCTGTTCATGGGTGAACCAGATCGTCCAAACGTCCGCGCCGCAAGCCGAGCCTCCCTATCTTCGTGGCCTCAATCCGCCGCAGCGCGAGGCGGTGCTGACGACAGACGGCCCCGTCCTGATCATCGCCGGCGCGGGCACCGGCAAGACCGCGGCGCTGACCGCGCGACTCGCACACCTGATCTTCACCAAGAAGGCATGGCCGTCGGAAATCCTGAGCGTCACCTTCACCAACAAGGCCGCGCGCGAGATGCGCGAGCGGGTCGGCCGACTCGTCGGTGATGCGGTCGAGGGGATGCCGTGGCTCGGCACCTTCCACGCGATCGCCGCCAAGATGCTGCGCCGCCACGCCGAACTCGTCGGGCTGCAATCCAATTTCACGATCCTCGACACCGACGACCAGCTGCGGCTGCTCAAGCAGCTCATCCTCGCCGCAGACATCGACGAGAAGCGCTTCCCGACGCGCAGCCTCGCCGGGCTGATTGACCAGTGGAAGAACAAGGGCCTCGTCCCCGCCGATATCGATGCGGGCGAGAGCGAGCGCTACGCCAACGGCCGCGGCGGCGAGCTCTACGAGCAATATCAGACCCGGCTGCGCGCGCTCAACGCCTGCGATTTCGGCGACCTGCTGCTGCACATGCTCGTCATCCTGAAGACGCACCGCGACGTGCTGGCGCAGTATCAGCAGCGCTTCAAATACATCATGGTCGACGAGTATCAGGACACCAACTCGTCGCAATATCTCTGGCTGCGGCTGCTCGCGCAGGAGCGCAAGAACATCGCCTGCGTCGGCGACGACGACCAGTCGATCTATTCGTGGCGCGGTGCGCAGGTCGAGAACATCCTGAAGTTCGAACGCGACTTTCCGGGCGCCAAGGTCATCCGCCTCGAACAGAATTACCGCAGCACGCCGCACATCCTCGGCGCGGCATCGGGCGTGATCGCCAACAATGGCGGCCGCCTCGGCAAGCAGCTGTGGACCGAGCTCGACGTCGGCGAGAAGGTGAAGGTCGTCGGTGTCTGGGACGGCCCCGAGGAAGCGCGCCGCGTCGGCGAGGAGATCGACAGCGTCCGCCGCTCGGGCAAATCCTTGGACGAGGTCGCGATCCTGGTCCGCGCGCAGCACCAGACGCGCGAGTTCGAGGATCGCTTCATCGCGATCGGCATGCCGTACAAGATCGTCGGCGGCTTCCGCTTCTACGAACGCGCCGAGATCCGCGACGCGCTGGCCTACCTCCGCGTCGTCAACCAGCCCGCGGACGACCTCGCCTTCGAACGCATCGTCAACGTCCCCAAGCGCGGCCTCGGCGACAAGGCGGTCGCACGCATCCACCAGCTCGCGCGCGCCACCGGTACGCCGCTCACGACGGCCGCCGCCCGCATCCTCGACACCGACGAGCTGACCGGGGCTGCAAAGAAATCGCTCGGCCGCCTCGTCGGCGACATCGCGCGCTGGCGCGACATGGCCACCACCCTGCCGCACGCCGAACTCGCGCGCCAATTGCTCGACGAGAGCGGCTACACCGCGATGTACCAGGCCGAGAAATCGGTCGAGGCGACCGGCCGCCTCGAGAATCTGAGCGAACTCGTCCGCGCGATGGAGGAATATGATTCGCTCGGCGCGTTCCTCGAGCACGTCTCGCTGGTCATGGACAATGAGGGCGGCGCGCAGGATCCGCAGGTCACGATCATGACGATCCACGCCGCCAAGGGCCTCGAATACGACACCGTCTTCTGCGTCGGCTGGGAAGAAGGGCTGTTCCCGTCGCAGCGTTCATTGGACGAGGGCGGCGTGAAGAGCCTCGAGGAGGAACGCCGCCTCGCCTATGTCGCGATCACGCGTGCGCGGCGGCTGGCCGTCATCCTCCACGCCGCCAATCGCCGCATCTACGGCCAGTGGAATTCGTCGATCCCCTCGCGCTTCGTCGCCGAACTCCCCGCCGAGCACACCGATACCGAGACGACGATGTCCGGCGGCGCGAGCCTGTGGCAGGCGAACTGGTCCGACCGCGCCGACCCGTTCGCCGACGTCGCCCGCGGCACCGGCCGCGGCCCCGGCTGGCAGCGCGCAGCCACGCCCGGCGGCGGCTTCTCCACCAAGCCCGCGCGCGTGGTCGAAAGCCGCGCGAGCGCGATCAGCCTCGGCAATAAGGGCCGCGACGACCTGTCGCTCGGCATGCGCGTGTTCCACCAGAAGTTCGGTTACGGCAGCATCGCCGAGATCGAAGGCAACAAGCTGGAGATCGACTTCGAACAATCTGGCCGCAAGCGCGTGATGGACAGCTTCGTGACACTGACGCCGTAGGGCCGCGGGTCGGCGAACCTGTACGCCAGCCGACAATCGCGTTCAGGAACCATGTCTTTCGATAGCCGTATCAGCGGGGCAGCCCGATCTTCGGGTTCGAGAGGACGTCCCATGAAGTTTACGCACATCATCGCCGCAGGACTCGCCTTCGCGACCCTCGGCCTCGGCGCCGCCGCTCCGGCCGAAGCGCAGCGTGATCGTGGTTACAGCCAGCATGACAATGGTCCCCGTGCCGATCATCGCGGCGACCACCGTTACGACCGGCGTGATTTCCGCGGCAACGGTCATCGTGGCGATCGCCATGACGACCGACGCTATCGCGGTCGCGGCAACGATCGCCGCAACTGGAACAACAATCGCCGCTGCCGCACCGAGTGGCGCCATCATCGCCGCGTGCAGATCTGCCGCTGAGATAGACCGTTGATAGAGGGCGGGCAGCAGTCGCATACTGCCACCTGCCCTCGTCGTGACACTCTAGAAGGATCCGGATCATGAAGCGTTTTCTCGGCACGGCTGCGATGATCGCCGCCACCTGCCTGTCGGTCGCCACCCCAGCCGTCGCACAGAGCAGTGCCGACGATGCGCGCTTCGCCGCCGCCCAGGCGCGGCTCGACAGCGAATTGCAGATTTTCCGTACAGAATTCGATCGCTACCAGTCGGTGCGCGGCAATCGCGGCGGCTATGCACCCCAGGGCGGGTATCGCCAGGCGCCCGACCGCGGCTATCAGGAAGCCTATCCCGACGAGCGCGACGAAGGCAATTACGACCCGTCGCGCTATTACCGCGCAGGGCCGAACTATCAGGAGCGCACGCTGGCGACCAACGACCGCGTCTATGCGGGGCAGGATGGCCGCTATTACTGCAAGCGCAACGACGGCACGACCGGGCTGATCATCGGTGCGGCCGGCGGCGGTATCCTCGGCAACGTGATCGATGGCGGCCGTTCGCGGATCGTCGGGTCGCTGCTGGGCGCGGCCGCGGGTGGCCTTGCCGGGCGCGCGGTGGAACAGAGCAACAGCCAGGTCCGCTGCCGCTGATCGAAATGCCGTCATCCTGGATCAGATCCAGGATGACGGCGAAAGCCTACTTCGCCGGCCCGACCAGCTTCTGCGTGAAATAGGTCATCTGCAGCGCCTGTATCCGCGCCCCCTGCGCGATATCAGCATCGCCCGAATGCCCACCCGCGGTATCCTCATAGAACAGATATGGCAGCCCATATTCCTTCAGCCGTGCAGCAAACTTGCGCGCATGCTGCGGCCCGACGCGGTCGTCCTTGGTCGTCGTCCAGATATAGGGCTCCGGATAAGCGACGCCCTTCTTGATGTTCTGATAGGGCGAGATCTTTTCGAGGAACGCCTTCTCCTCGGGCACCGTCACCGATCCATATTCGTCGACCCATGACGCGCCGGCCGCGATCCCCTCGTACCGGATCATGTCGAGCAGCGGCACCTGGATCGTCACCGCCTTCCACATATCGGGATGCTGGTTGAACTCGACGCCCATCAGCAGCCCGCCATTCGACCCGCCATAGATGCCGAGCTTGGCCGGGCTCGTCAGCTTGCGCGCGAACAGGTCCTTGGCGACCGCGGCGAAGTCGTCATAGATCACCTGCCGCTTCGTCTTGCGCCCCGCGTCGTGCCACTTCGGCCCGAATTCGCCGCCGCCGCGGATGTTGGCGAGCACGTAGCTGCCGCCGCGTTCCAGCCACAGCTTGCCGGTGCTCCCCGAATAGCTCGGCGTCATCGACACCTCGAAGCCGCCATACGCGGTCATGATCGTCGGCGTGGTCCCGTCGAGCGTGATGCCCTTCTTGTGGACCACGAAATACGGCACCTTCGTCCCGTCGGTCGAGGTCGCCTCGAACTGCTCGACCACGTCGTTCGACGCATCGAACTTCGGCGGCAGCGTCTTGATCGGCTTGGGTGCAGCGCCGGAGCCCGCATCGAGCGCATAGAGCGAGGTCGGCGTCAGGAACCCCGTCACTGTCAGATACGCGTCGTCGCTACGATCGGTCGTGCTCGCGACGTCGATCGAGGCGTTGTCGGGCAACGCGATCGGCTTGGCGGTCCAGCCCCCTGCCCCGTGCGTATACACCGACGCGCGGCCGCGGACATTGTCGGACACCACCAGCAGCAGCTTCGACTTCGTCAGCCCCATGCCATCGACCGACTGACGCGGGCTCGGCGCGAACACGATCGTCGGGTTGATCGTCCCCTTTTCAACCTCGGCAAGCGGTGCCGATGCAATCGCGCCCTCGGGAATCTTGCCCCAGGGGTCGCTCGTCGAGAAAATCACCTGACCGTCGATCATCCCCGCCGGGAACGTCCGGTCGGGCAAGTCGAGCGGTCGCGCACCGGCGGGCGTCCACACCAGCTTGTCCGCCCCGAAAAAGGTTTTGCGGCGCTGGATCACGATCAGGCGGTTGCCCTTCTCGTCCGTTAGCACGTTCGCCGCCGTACCGCCCTGGTCGGTCGCAGCACCACGATACACCTCGGTCGCAGCGCTGAGCGGCTGCCCACGCTTCAGCTGCTTCATCACGAACGCATAACCCGACTGCGTCGTCGTCCCCGCCCCCCAGTCGCGCGCGACCAGCAGCGTATCCTTGTCGACCCAGGTCGCATCCTGCTTCGACTTGGGCAAGTTGAACCCATTGGCGACGAATGCGCCGGTCTGCAGATCGAACTCGCGATAGGTCACCGCGTCCTCGCCGCCCTCCGACAGCGCGACCAGGCACAGCCGCTGCTCGGGCTCGAGACAGGTCGCCCCCTTCCACACCCACTGCTTGCCCTCGGTCTTGCCGAGCGCATCGAGATCGAGCGCGGTCGTCCAGTGCGGCGTGGCCGACGCATAGTCCGCCGCGCTGGTCCAGCGCCACAACCCGTGCGGATGATCGGCATCCCGCCAGAAATTGTAGATCCGCCCGAACATCTGGTTGGGCATCGGGATGCGATCCTTCGCCGACGCGATCGCAAGCGCCTCGGCATAAAAGGTCTTGTAACGCGGATCGTTCTGGAGCCGCGGGAGCGTCTTCGCATTCTCCGCCTCGACCCAGGCAAGCGGCTTGGCGCCGTCCTTGTCCTCGAGCCAGATATAGGGGTCGGCGGCGGTGTTCGTCTGTGTCATGGGTGCGACTTGGGCGAGCGTGGTGCCGCTCGCAAGGCCGGCGCCCCCGCTGAGTATTGTCGCCGCCAGCATCGAAGCCAGAACCCGCATCACCGTATCTCCCTGATTTGCTTGGCGCGCTACATGCCGGGGTCTATCGCTGTCCGCAATGCAACCGGACCAGATATCGGCCGCCGACGGCCTGCCCAAGCCGCGCCGCTTCATCGCCATCGCCGCGATCTCGGCGGGCACTGCGCTGACGATCATCGACGGGGGCATCGCCACCGTCGCGCTGCCGACGATCGCCCGCGACCTGAATGTCGGCAGCAGCGCGGTCGTCACCGTTGTCACGGTCTACCAGCTGATCCTGGCGATGGCGCTGCTCCCCTTCTCCGGGCTTGGCGGGCGGATCGGGCTGAAGCGCATGTATCAATATGGCCAGCTGATCTTCACGCTCGCCACCCTGCTCTGTTTCTTCGCCAAGAGCCTGCCCTTCCTGCTCGTCGTCCGCGCCGCGCAGGCGCTGGGCGCGGCGGCGGCGCTCAGCGTCTCGTCGGCACTGATCCGGTCGATCTATCCGGCCAAGCAGCTCGGCCGCGGGCTCGGCATCAACGGCGTCGTCGTCTCCAGTTCGGCCGCGCTCGCGCCGACCATCGGCGGGCTCGTGCTGGCGATCGCACCCTGGCCGTGGGTGTTCGCCAGCGCGGTGCCGTTCGCGCTGCTGAGCCTCGCGCTCGGCCGCGCGCTGCCCGAGCCGTGCAGGCAGGATGCACCGTTCGACGTGCTCGGCGCAGTGATGTGCGCGGCGATGATCGGGCTCGTCATCGGCGGCGCGGAGAGCGCAGTACACGGCGACAGCCCGATCGTCTCCGCTGCGATCGTCCTCACCGGCGTCGCGATCGGCTGGGTGTTCGTCCGGCGCGAGCGCGGCGAGGCCAGTCCGATCCTGCCGATCGACCTGCTCGCGCGGCCGGTGCTCGCGCTGTCGGCGATCGGCGCGTACACCGCGTTCATCGCGCAGATGACGTTGCTGCTGTCGACGCCGTTCCGACTGACGCACGCGTACGGCTTCAGCGCGGCGGAGGTCGGTGCGGCGATCGCACCGTGGCCGCTGGCGAACATGGTCGTGGCGCCGCTGTCGGGATGGTTGTCGGATCGCTATCCGGCGGGGCTGCTCGGCGGGATCGGGATGGGCGTGTCGATCTGCGCGTTGCTGCTGCTCGCGTTCATGCCCGCGGATCCGGGCTATTTCGATATCGCGTGGCGGATGGCGCTGTGCGGATCGGGGTTCGGGATGTTCATGGCGCCGAACGCGCGGCTGATCATCGGCTCGGCCCCCCGCGAACGCGCGGCGGCGGCGGGCGGTCTGGTCTCGACGGTGCGACTGGTGGGGCAGACGACGGGCGCGACGCTGGTGGCGGCGCTGCTGGCGATGGGCGTGGGCGCGGGCACGACTCCGCCGCTGGTGGCCGCAGGCCTCGCGCTGGTTGCCGGCCTCTGCAGCCTCAGCCGCCTCCGCCCCTCGATCCGCAACCCGCCGACCGAGGAGACGCAGGACGTGCAACCCGCGCAACAGACGCGGTAGCGCTGCTCCCTCTCCCCTCCGGGGAGAGGGTCGGGGTGAGGATCTGCCAAGCGATGCCGCGCCCGGAACAGCCCCTCACCCAAGCTCTCTCCCCATAGGGGAAAGGGAGCAAAAGAACGGTCGACCGCGAAGTTGGGTGCACACGCCTTGGCCTGAAGCGGCCTTACCAAACCACCCCGGCGAAGGCCGGGGCCTAATTGGGGGACGGTGATAACGGAGCGCCGTCCCTCGCTACTGCGACCTTTCCAACTGGGCCCCGGCCTTCGCCGGGGTGGTGGTTCGTGGGAGCGTCAGGACCCTCTCATCCCCCTCCCCTCAGAACGCCGCCTTCGCGGTCGCCTCCCCCATCATCGCCGCGCGGACCAGCGGGATCGGCGGACCACCATAGCTCAGCAACTGGTCGTGGAACGCCTTCCACGCCTTCCGCCCACCCCGGCTCGCGGTCCAGTCGGCGCGCAGCTTGCGGATCATCAGCTTGCCCATCGTATAGTTCAGATACGCCGGATCATACGTACCGCGCGCCGCCTGCTGCCGGGCATTGCCCTCGTCCTGATAGCAGTCGTCGACGAACATCCGGAACGACTGCTCCTGCGTCATTCCCCTGGCATGCATGCGGATCGCCGACAGATAGCGGCAATCGCGCAGCAACGCATTCGATATCTGCCCCACATGAGTCTCCGCGTCACCGCTATTGAGCCCCGCCTCCCACATCATCTCCTCGGCATAATGCGCCCAGCCTTCGGCAAACGCATAGCCGACGAACAGCCGCCCGAAGAGCGACGGCGAGCGGTTGGCGTGGAGGAACTGGACGAAATGCCCCGGCATGACCTCGTGCACCGAGGTGAACAGCAGGTCGTTCTTGCCGGGCACGAACGCGTTCTGCACCGCCTTGGTCCAGCTCGGATCGGGCGGCGAGATATAGTAGATCGACGGCACGCCCGTCTCGAACGGCCCCGGCGGATCGATATACGCCGAATTCTGCCGGTTATAGGGCGGCGATTCCTCGACCAGCGCCTCCTCGGTCCCCGGGATCGTCAGCAGATCGTGATCGACCACGAACTTGCGCAAGCTCGGGATCTGCCGCCGCGCCTCCGCCACCGGGCCACCAACGGGCTTGTTCGCGTTCATCTTGTCCATGCACGCGAGGATCGTCTGTCCCTTGGCGAACACGCCGCACGCCTGCGCCAGCGCCGCCTGGTTGCGCTTCAGATCGGCGACGCCCGCCGCCTCGAGCTGGTCGAGCGGCGTATCCACGCCCTCGGTCATCGCGACCATCCGCGCGAACGTGTCGGCCCCCAGTGCGAAATCCTGCGTCGCGGTCGCCCGCTGGCCCTCGGTCCACGTACCCAGATCGCGCATCGCCTTCGACGCCGCCTGCGCCGCATCCGTGAGCTGCTTCTGCGCCGCGGCATCCTTGACGCTCGCAAACGCCTTCACCGCGTCGCCCGCATAATAGTCCGCAAAGCCGTTGAACGCCGCCGCACCATAGTTGACGAAGCTCAGCGGCATCGGCGTCTTGAGGTTCAACTTGATGTTGCCCGTCGCCGCGGGGATCTTCTGCAGGAACGCAGTCAGCGCCTTCATCCGGGTCGGCGCATCGGCATAGTTGCGCGCGATATAGACGTTCGGATCGAGCCCCGCGCCGACATACCATGCCGGGTTGCGATGCGGCTGATCCGCGTCTTCCAGCCAGAACAGCTTGCCCTTGGCGACCTGCACCAGATAGTCGCGCTCGAACGCCTCGCTCGGCTTCAGGTCCTTGAACGCCCCCGCCTTGTCGATTGCAGTGTGCAGGAAGTCGGCCTGCCGCTTCAACCCCGCAGCACTCCAGTCGCCGAGCCCGCCGTCATAGTCGTGCTTGCCCTGATAGACCGCATTGGCCGGATCGATCTTGAACCAGCCGTCGATAAAGCCATCGCGGAACCCGGCCCAATCGCTGGCCGCGGTCGGCGTCGGTGCAGGTGCCACGGCCTGCGTATTCGACGTGGTCTGTGCGGGCCCACACGCGCTGAGCGCAAGTACGGCGCCTAGCGCCGTCGTCAGAAGTCCGATCCGCATCCTGTCTCCAATTCCGATTCGTCCGGCGCCATGCTGCCAGCCGACGCCTCGGTACGCCAGCGTGCGGAACGGCCCACGCGGTGAGCCGTTGAGCGTGCATCTGCTTTCAACAGACCGGAGACCCCCATGCCCTATATAAAAACCCGTGACGGTACAGATATTTACGTCAAGGATTGGGGCACCGGACGTCCGGTCATCCTGACGCATGGCTGGCCGCTCAACGCGGATAGCTGGGACGCGCAGGCGATGGCGCTCGCGCAGGCCGGCTTCCGCGCGATCGCGTATGACCGCCGCGGGTTCGGCCGCTCGGGCCAGCCCTGGAGCGGTTACGACTATGACACGCTCACCGACGATCTCGCCGACGTGATGGAAGCCACCGGTGCCAACACCGACGCGACGATCGTCGCCTTCTCGATGGGCGGCGGCGAGATCGCGCGCTACATGAGCCGCTACGACGGCAAGGGCGTGGTCGCCGCGGGGCTGATCTCGTCGGTCGTGCCGTACATGCTCAAGACCGACGATAATCCCGATGGCGTCGACGAAGAGACGCTCGCGGGAATCGGCGCGGGTATCGAGGACGATCGCCCGGCATTCTTCAAGACCTTCCTCCAGCAATTCCTCGGCGTCGGATTCATCACCTCGCCGGTCAGCGACGAGGTCGTCGACTGGGCCTGGGGCCTGGCGATGCAGGCAGGGCTCCATCCGACGCTGCGGTGTGCGGAGGCATTCGGCCACACCGACTTCCGCGGCGACCTGGCGGCGTTCCGCGTCCCGACGCTGGTCGTCCACGGCACGAGCGACAAGACCGTGCCGATCGACGCCACGGGCCGCGCCGCCGCGAAGGGTATCGCGGGCTCGCAACTCGTCGAATATGACGGCGCGCCGCACGGCCTGACGATCACCGAAAGCGACCGCTTCACGAACGACCTGCTGACGTTCCTGGGCCGGTAAGCACTCGATCCTCCCCCGCAAGGGGGAGGTGGCAGGCTCTCGCCTGACGGAGGGGGAGGAACGCGAAACGCCTTTTCCGTGTCCTCCCCCTCCGTCACCTTCGGCGACACCTCCCCCTGGCTGGGGAGGATGCAAAGAGATTAGTTCCCCAAAGGAACGATCACCTCGTCGGGATGCGCGACGTTCAGCTCCTTGCGGACCATCTCGTCGACCATATCGGGGTTCGCGTGATCAGGGTTGAGCAACGCAACCCGGTTCTTCAAAACCTCACGCTTGCGATCGAGCGCGGCATAGTCCTGCTCACGCTTCGCAAGCTGGCGCTTGTAATCGCCATAGGCGAACATCCCGTTCGGGCCGAGCACGGCATACGCGCCGAAAAAGGCCATCAGCGTCAGCCCCAGCGCAGGCCAGGCGGCCTTGCGCATCGTCTTCCGCAGCTTGCTGGTCTTCGTCGTCACGCGTGCCATGTCGTCCTCCGCGGGAATGAGAGTATCAGCCGCCGATCAGGATGTCGCGGCCCGCATAGCGCGCCGCGTCGCCTAGTTCTTCCTCGATCCGGATCAGCTGGTTGTACTTGGCCAACCGGTCTGACCGGGCAAGGCTGCCCGTCTTGATCTGCCCGCAGTTGGTCGCGACCGCGAGGTCGGCGATCGTCGAATCCTCGGTCTCGCCCGAGCGATGCGACATGACCGCGGTGTACTTGGCGCGCTGCGCCATCGACACGGCTTCCAAAGTCTCGGTCAGCGTGCCGATCTGGTTGACCTTCACCAGCAGCGAATTGGCGTAGCCGCCGTCGATGCCGCGCTTGAGGCGCTTCGGATTGGTCACGAACAGATCGTCGCCGACTAGCTGCACCTTGTCGCCGATCAGGTCGGTGAGCGTCTTCCAGCCCTCCCAATCGTCCTCGGCCATGCCGTCCTCGATCGAGAAGATCGGGTAGCGGCGCGTAAGGTCGGCGAGATACTCGGCCATCTCGGCGCTCTCGAGGATCCGGCCCTCGCCCGAAATGTCGTACCTGCCGTTCTTGTAGAATTCGGTGGCGGCACAATCGAGCGCGAGCATCACGTCCTCGCCGGGCGTGTAGCCCGCCTTCTCTATGCTCGACATGATGAAGTCGAGTGCCTCGGTCGTGCTGCCGATGTTCGGCGCGAAACCGCCCTCGTCGCCGACGCTGGTCGACAGGCCCTTCTCGCTCAGGCCCTTCTTGAGCGTGTGGAAGATCTCCGAACCGCAGCGCACTGCTTCGAGGATGTTCGACGCGCCGACCGGCACGATCATGAATTCCTGGAAATCGATCGGGTTGTCGGCATGCTCGCCGCCGTTGATGATGTTCATCATCGGCACCGGCAGCAGATGCGCCTGCACGCCACCGATATAGCGGTAGAGCGGCAGGCCGCGTGCTTCGGCCGCCGCCTTGGCGACCGCGAGGCTGACGCCGAGGATCGCGTTCGCGCCCAGCCGGCCCTTGTTCTCGGTGCCATCGAGTTCGATCATCGCGCGATCGAGGTCCGACTGGTCTTCCGCGTCCATGCCGAGCACGGTGTCGGTGATCTCGTCGTTGACCGCGTCGACCGCGCCGTCGACGCCCTTGCCGCCCCAGCGGGTCTTGTCGCCGTCGCGACGCTCGACCGCCTCGTGTGCGCCGGTCGAGGCCCCCGACGGCACCGCCGCGCGACCAAAGCTGCCGTCTTCGAGAAGAACGTCGACTTCGACCGTGGGATTGCCCCGGCTGTCGAGGATCTGGCGTGCATGAAGGTCGATGATTGCGGTCACGTAACGATGCTCCTACAAATCCCGGGGGGGGTCGTTCGCGCTGCCTCTATCGCCTCGCGCCATTCCGGGCAATCGCGCGACTGCCCCGGCGACTGACCCGCAACAGTGTCGTGCATTAGCGCGGCGATCCGGGAACCGCACTTCGATGGCGGTGTTGAGGGCGTAACAATTCTGAAAGGGACCGTCATGGCCGACTCCAGCGTAAACGATACCGTCAACGACCTGAAAACGACCACGACCCAGGTCGGCAACGAGCTCGCCACGACCGTCGACACCGAAGCCAGCAATCTGTCGGGCAAGACCGCCGATGCCAAGCAGGCGATCAAGGACGGCGCGAGCAAATATGGCGCGCAGGCCGCCGACAAGGCGCGCACCTTCGCCGAGGACGGCAAGGCCCGCGCGAGCGGCGCGCTGGAGCAGATCGCACAGCTGCTGACCGACGCCGCCGGCCAAGTCGACGAGAAGCTCGGGTCGCAATATGGCGGCTATGCGCGCAACGCGGCCGACAGCGTGTCCGGCTTTGCCGACCAGGTGAAGGCCAAGGATATTGACGAGCTTTTCGACGACGCGCGCGAACTCGTCCGCAAGTCGCCCGCCATCGCGGTCGGCGCTGCCGCCGCCGTCGGGTTCGTTGTCGCGCGACTGGTGCAGTCGGGCGTCGACGCCAACCCGAAGGGCTGAGGCCTTGACCAAGCCGATCCTGTCCGAGCCGGCGACGATCGCCGGTGAGGACGAGAGCCTGTCCACGATCGTCAGCCGCCTGGCGAGCGAAACGCGCAGCCTCGCGACTGCGGAAGTGGCAGTCTACAAGGCGAAGTTCGGCGAGACGGCGAGCGCCTACAAGTCGGCGGCGATGTTCTTCGCCGTCGCCGGCGTGCTGGCGCTGGCCGCGCTGATCGCACTGCTGGTCGGTGCGATCTTGACGCTGGCAACCGTGATGGGGCCTGGATGGTCGACCGCAATCGTCGTCGTGGCGGTGCTGGCATTCGCCGGCATCCTCGCGATGATCGGCAAGTCGAAGCTTCAGACCAAGAGCGAGCCCGTATCATGACATCCGCCAAAGTCGCCGCCGCAGAGATCGAGTCCGCCCTTGCCCGCCAGCGCGTCATGATGACGCTCGGGCAGTTGCAGGATCGGCTCAATCCCCGGAAGCTCGCGCTCAACGCCAGCCGCGACGTTGCCGAAGTCGGTACCGCTGCGCTGAACGCAAGCGTCGAAACGGTGCGGCGCAATCCCGGCCCGACCGCGGGCTTTGCCGCGGTCGCCGGGCTGTTCCTCGCCCGTCACCGGATCGTCGGCCTGTTTCGCCGCGGCCGCTGAAAGCCTTGAAACCATGAAGTCCCGGCTCACATTTAGAGACGAGCAGCTTGCCATTAGAAGGACCGTTCCATGACCGACGCAAAGACCGCCATTCACGATACCGAAAACCGCGTCCGCGACGGTCTCGACACCGTACGCGAGACCGCATCGAAGGTGTATCACGACGCCGGCGACAAGGCCTCCGAGGTCCTCGAAGTTTCGCGCGAGAAGACCAAGCGCGTCGTCAACACGCTCGAATCCAACCCGCTCGGCCTCCTCGTCGGCGGTCTTGCCGTCGGCGCGATCGCCGGCGCGCTCATCCCGCGTTCGGCGCGTGAAAAGGAACTGCTCGCCCCCGTCGGCAAGCGTCTGAGCGAGACCGTTGTCGCGGCGACCGCCGCTGCCAAGGCTGCCGGCCAGTCGGAACTCGGCGAGCTCGGCCTGACCAAGGACAATGCACGCGGTCAGGCACGCGGGCTGCTCGACGGTATCGTCAAGGCGCTCAGCACGGCGGGTACCGCAGGTGCGAAGGCCGTTTCGCAGAAGCCGGCCGTCTAAAAGACACCGGCAAAGGGTTCAAAGCGCGGGTCGAACACGCTAGGGCACCTGCAACCTCCCTCCCAAGGACAAGCAGCGCATGAGCAAGCTCCACCTCGTATTCGGCGGCCGCGTCAGCGACCCGCGCACCCTGGATTTCAACGATTTGAGCAAGATCGAATTCGTCGGCGTATTCCCCGACTATGCCAGCGCCGAAAAGGCCTGGCGTGCTGCAGCGCAGCGCACGGTCGATGATGCCGAGATGAAGTTCGTGGTCGTGCACCTGCACCGGATGCTCGAGCCGACGCTGCCGGGCCAGACCGCAGCGTAAATGATCCGCGTCGTGCGACCGACGCATACGCAACCATCCCCCCTCGCGTCATCCTGACGAAAGTCAGGACCCAGAGCCAAGAGCGGCATCGCCTGTAATCCCGGGTCCTGACTTTCGTCAGGATGACGTGAGCACTGGGGCCGACGGCCGTGCTTAAACGACCGCGAACTGCCCCTCAAGCCTGCCGGTAACGCCACAGCAACAGCGGTCGTGCGAGCACCAGCCCAGCCAGGAACCCGCCAATATGCGCGCCGATCGCGATCGGCCCGCTCGCGCCGACGGACGCGCCAAACCCGGCCAGCCCCATCAGCAACTGGATCCCGATCCAGGCCGCCGCGAGCCAGACGACATGCACGACGCCAGCCGGCACCGGCCCGATTGCCTTGGCGCGACGCTCGCCATAGAGCAGCGCGTACGCGCCAACGACCGCCGAGATCGCGCCACTGGCCCCGATCATCGGCGAAACGGACTCAGGCCCAAACGCCCAGTGCCCCGCCGCCGCCGCATACGCGCCAAGCACATACAGCACCACCAACCCGACAGCCCCTAACGCCCGCTCGACGAACTGCCCGCAATAGACCAGCATCACGAGGTTCAGCGCGATGTGCGCCCAGCCGCCATGGATCAACGTCGCGGTCAACGGCGTCGCCCAGGCGGGGATCACGAACATATGGTCGCTCGGAATACCGAGCTCGGTCGTCCGCAGCGGAATGAACCCGGCGTTCACCGCCCAATAGGGCAGCGACCCGCTCAGCACCAGAAATCCCGAGACGATGACCGTCACGATCGTGATGATCGCCGTCGCCCGCGTCTCGAAAAACGTCATGGGTTCAGATGAACTCGATCTTGGAGACGACGTAGTAACGCTCGCCGGCGGGCACCGTGACCTCGACCTCTTCGTCGAGCTTGCGCCCGATCAACCCGCGACCCAGCGGCGAGTTGTACGAGATACGGCCCGTCTTGGCGTTCGCTTCGGTCTGGCCGACGATCTGGTACTTGATCGGCTTGTCGTTCTCGTCGAGCAGCGTCACCGTTGCGCCGAACACGACCTTGTCGCCCGACAGGTCCTTCGGATCGATGATCTGCGCACGGGACAGCTTGTCCTCGATGTCGGAGATCGATGCCTCGACCTGCCCCTGGCGCTCCTTGGCCGCATGATATTCCGCGTTCTCGCTCAGGTCGCCATGCGCGCGCGCCTCTTCGATCGCGTCGACGATCGTCGGACGTTCGGCCTTCAGGCGCTTGAGATCCGCGGTCAGCGTCTCATAGCCTTCCTGAAGCATCGGCATCTTTTCGACGGTCGCCATTATCTCGTCCCCAAATCCATTTCCCCGCGCGGGGCCCTGTACCAGCCCCGCCCACACATCACGCTCATGTCGGGATCAGTTGTGCGACTGCGAATAATAGGATTGCAAGGGCCGTACTTCAAGGCTGTGCGTCGAAAGCTTGGCGATCGCCTTGGCCGCCTCGAGCGACGCGGGCGCGGTCGTGAAGTACGGAATACGCTGCCCGAGCGCCGACGCACGGATCGGCTGCGAGTCCTTCAGGCTCTGCCACCCTTCGGTCGTGTTGAAGATCAGCGCGATATCGCCGTCCTTGATCCGGTCGACGATATGCGGCCGCCCCTGCGCGACCTTGTTGACCTTCTCCACCGGAAGCCCCGCGCGCGCGAGGTGATCGGCGGTGCCACCCGTCGCGACGATCGTAAAGCCGGTATCGACCAGTGCCTTCACCGCCTCGACGATCATCGCCTTGTCGCCGTCCTTGACGCTGACGAAGACGTTACCCTTGGTCGGCAGGATCGTCCCCGCCCCGAGCTGTGCCTTGGCGAACGCGATCGTGAAATCGGGATCGATTCCCATGACTTCGCCGGTGGACTTCATTTCGGGTGACAGCACCGGATCGACGCCGGGGAACTTGTTGAAGGGGAACACCGCCTCCTTCACCGCATAATAGTCGATATGCCGGTCGACCTTGGGCAGGTCCTTCAGCTGCTCGCCCGCCATCACGCGCGCGGCGATCTTGGCGATCGGCGCACCGATTGCCTTGGCGACGAACGGCACGGTGCGCGACGCGCGCGGGTTCACCTCGATAAGGTAAACCAGACCGTCCTTCACCGCGAACTGGATGTTCATCAGGCCGACGACCGACAAGGCATGCGCAAGCGCCACCGTCTGCCGCTCGATCTCGGCGATGACCTCCGCCGACAGCGAGTAAGGCGGGATCGAGCAGGCGCTGTCGCCCGAATGGACGCCCGCCTCCTCGATATGTTGAAGCACACCCGCGACGACGACATCGGTCCCGTCGCAGATCGCATCGACATCGACCTCGATCGCATCGCGCAGATACTGGTCGATCAGCACCGGTGAATCGCCCGACACCTGCACCGCGGTCGCGATATAATGCTCGAGCTGCCCCAGCGTATCGACGATCTCCATCGCGCGCCCACCGAGCACGTACGAAGGCCGCATCAGCACCGGATAACCGATCCGCTCCGCCGCAGCGACCGCCTCGTCGCGGCTGCGCGCGAGGCCATTGGCGGGCTGCAACAGCCCCAGCTTGGTGATCAGCGCCGCGAACCGCTCGCGGTCCTCCGCCAGATCGATCGCATCCGGCGTCGTCCCCAGGATCGGAATACCGGCGGCTTCGAGCGCCCGCGCGAGGTTCAGCGGGGTCTGCCCGCCAAACTGCACGATCACCCCGACCAGCGTCCCGTTCTGCTGTTCGACATGCAGGATCTCCAGCACGTCCTCCGCGGTCAGCGGCTCGAAATACAGCCGGTCGCTGGTGTCGTAATCGGTCGACACGGTCTCCGGGTTGCAGTTGACCATGATCGTCTCATAGCCCGCATCGGCGAGCGCGAAGCACGCATGGCAGCAGCAATAATCGAACTCGATCCCCTGCCCGATCCGGTTCGGCCCGCCGCCGAGAATCACGATTTTCTTGCGGTCGGTTGGCTCGGACTCGTTCTCGGGCTCGCCGAAGCTCGGCGCCTCGTAGGTCGAGTACATATACGGCGTCTTGGCGTCGAACTCGGCCGCGCACGTGTCGATCCGCTTGAACACGGGCCGCACGCCGAGCTTCACGCGGTGCGCGCGCACCTCCTCCTCGGTCACGCCGCCGGTCATCGCCTTGACGACCTCGTGGATCAGCCCCGAGCTGCGCGCGATCCCACGGTTCATCCCGCGCAGATTGACCGATTGCAGCGCCAGCCACGCGAGCCGCTTGTCGCTGAACCCCATGCTCTTCAGGCGGCGCATGCCCGTCGCGTCGATCGGCAGCCCGTCCTTCATCACCTCGGCCTCGGCCGCGATAATCTCCGCGATCCGCTCGAGGAACCACGGATCATGCTTCGCAATCGCATGCACCTCGGCGACGGTGAAGCCCTCACGCAACGCCTGCGCCGCGACCAGCAGCCGGTCCGGCGTCGCAATGGCCAGCGCCGCCTCGATCTCCGCGCGCGGCGCTCCGACCAGATGATCGACCTGGTTGAACCCGCTCAGTCCCGTCTCGAGCCCGCGCAACGCCTTCTGCATCGATTCATGGATGTTGCGGCCGATCGCCATCACCTCGCCGACCGACTTCATCGCGGTGCCCAGCGTGCTCGACGCACCCTTGAACTTCTCGAATGCGAAGCGGGGAATCTTGGTCACGACGTAATCGATCGTCGGCTCGAAGCTCGCGGGCGTCTCGCCGGTAATGTCGTTCTCGATCTCGTCGAGCGTGTAGCCGACCGCGAGCTTGGCCGCGACCTTGGCAATCGGGAAGCCCGTCGCCTTCGACGCGAGCGCGGACGACCGCGACACGCGCGGGTTCATCTCGATGACGATCAGACGGCCGTCCTTCGGATTCACTGCGAACTGGACGTTCGAACCGCCTGTTTCGACACCGATTTCGCGCAACACCGCGATCGATGCGTTGCGCATGATCTGGTATTCCTTGTCTGTCAGCGTCAGCGCCGGCGCGACCGTGATCGAGTCGCCGGTATGGACGCCCATCGGATCGACATTCTCGATCGAGCAGATGATGATCGCGTTGTCGTTGCGATCGCGCACCACCTCCATCTCATATTCTTTCCAGCCGAGCAGCGATTCCTCGATCAGCACCTCGGTGGTCGGCGAGAGGTCGAGCCCGTTGCGGACGATCGCGATGAACTCCTCGCGGTTATACGCGATGCCGCCGCCCGAGCCGCCCATCGTGAAGCTCGGCCGGATGATCGACGGAAGACCCGTCTTTTCAAGGCCTTCGAGCGCTTCTTCGACCGTATGCGCGATCACCGAGCGCGCGCTCTCGAGGCCGATCCGGTCCATCGCGTCGCGGAACTTCAGCCGGTCCTCCGCCATGTCGATCGCATCGGCATCCGCGCCGATCATCGTCACGCCGAACTTCTCCAGCGTGCCGTCGTGGAACAGCGCCAACGCCGTATTCAGCGCGGTCTGGCCGCCCATCGTCGGCAGGATCGCGTCAGGACGCTCCTTCTCGATGATCTTGGCGACGATCGCGGGCGTGATCGGCTCCACGTACGTGGCGTCGGCCAGCTCGGGATCGGTCATGATCGTGGCGGGGTTCGAATTGACGAGGACGATGCGATAGCCCTCCTCCTTCAACGCCTTGATCGCCTGCGTGCCCGAATAATCGAACTCGCACGCCTGGCCGATGACGATGGGTCCTGCGCCGATGACGAGGATCGAGGAGATGTCGGTGCGTTTTGGCATCTTATTTTCTACCGAGAGCGATGATTGAGATAATTAGGGCGGCGATGGAAGTCAGCGTTGCAAGGACAGTTGCTACTGCGCTGACGGCGTTCCAATTTACGAGCTTTAAGCGACCACGTAATCGCGAAGCCTCGCGTGTCTCCAAGATAGATTTCGTCCGGATTTTCGCCTTGTCGCTAGGCGTAAAGTGATAGCGCACAAGATTATCGGATGTCTCCTCGATGACCCGTCCATAACCCCCCGCCTGCCAAAGTTTCAGCAGCTTACCGAGGTCGGCCACCGACAAATTCTGAGCAGCCTCCATTCGGGCGACATCGATAGTCATTCTTCCGTCACGCTGTGCCTCGCCAACGAGCTGAACAAGGAGGTCCTCCCTCCGTCGTTCCGCTAAAGAGCGAAGCCGGTTCACTAGGCGAGCATCCCCACGAACCGCTCGAACAGGTACAGACTATCCTGCGGCCCTGGGCTCGCCTCAGGATGATACTGCACCGAAAACGCCGGCTTGTCGGTCAGCTCCAGCCCCGCATTCGACCCGTCGAACAGCGATACATGAGTCTCGCGGACGTTCGCCGGCAGGCTGTCGCGCTCGACCGCGAAGCCGTGGTTCATGCTGGTGATCTCGACCGCGCCGTCGCTGAGCCGCTTGACCGGATGGTTGGCGCCGCGGTGGCCCTGGAACATCTTGGTCGTGGTCGCGCCGACCGCGAGGCCGAGCAGCTGGTGGCCGAGGCAGATGCCGAACAGCGGCTTGCCCGTCTCGAGCAGCTCGCGGATCACCGGTACCGCGTATTCGCCGGTCGCGGCGGGATCGCCGGGGCCGTTCGACAGGAAGATGCCGTCGGGATTGAGCGCCATCACCTGCTCGAAGCTGGCGGTGGCGGGCACGACGGACACCTTCGCGCCCGCCGCGACGAGGTTGCGGAAGATGTTGCGCTTCGAGCCGTAGTCGATCGCGACGACATGGGGTCTCTCGACTTCGCTCGAGACGAACGGCTGGGGGGACGTTTCCGATTGGAGAGCGAGGCCATCACCCCCCTCCCCGTTCGTCTCGAGCGAAGTCGAGAGACCGCTCTCCCCATACCCAAACCCAAGCCGCCACGTGCCGCCGGGGCCCTTGTCGCCCCAGCCATAATGCATCTCGGTCGACACATCCTTGGCGAGGTCCATGCCCTCCAGCCCCGGCCAGCCCTGCGCCATCGCCAGCAGCGCAGCCACGTCGAACTCGCCGCTCGCCGAATGCGCGATCACGCCGTTGGGCGCGCCCGCCACCCGGATCCGCCGCGTCAGCGCGCGCGTGTCGATCCCCGACAGGCCGATCCGCGCATGCCGCTTCATCCAGCCATCGAGTCCCTCGACGGCGCGGAAGCTCGACGGCTCCGTCACGTCCTCGCGGACGATGATGCCCAGAGCGTGCGGGTCGTCCGCCTCGATATCGTCGGGGTTCGCGCCGACGTTGCCGATATGCGGGAAGGTGAAGCAGATCATCTGCCCGGCGAAGGACGGATCGGTCAGCACCTCCTGATAGCCGGTCATCGCGGTGTGGAAACACACTTCGCCGACCGCCTGGCCTTCCGCGCCGAACCCGCGCCCCCAGATCACGTCGCCATTGGCGAGCACGAGCACGCCGGTGGCGCCCGCGGGCTTTGCCGAAGACATGGGTGTAGGCTGGGCGTCGGCCATCAGGCTGGGCACTCTCTTTACGTTGACGATGTCGCTAAGTGGTGTCCGCTAAGGCCGGCGTGCCGCAGCGTCAATCTGTTAAACGGGCGGCGGACGCGCTATCCCGTCGGGCTATCCCGAACCGCCTGAAAGACCAGTACATGATTCGCGACGACATCAAGGCTGCGCAGCTGACCGCCATGAAGGCCGGCGACAAGCAGAGCCGCAACGCTATCTCGTTGATCCAGGCCGCGATCAAGAACCGCGACATCGAAGCGCGCACCGGCAAGGCCCCCGAGAGCGACGACGCGCTGGTCGTCGAGGTGCTCCAGAAGATGGTCAAGCAGCGCCGCGAGTCGATCGAGATGTTTTCGAACGGCGGCCGCCAGGAGCTCGCCGACGCGGAGTCGGCCGAGGTCGCCGTGATCGAACGCTTCCTCCCCGCGCAGCTGAGCGAGGCGGAGACGACCGCGGCGATCCTCAAGATCAAGGACGAACTCGGCGCGACCGGCATGAAGGACATGGGCCGCGTGATGGCCGAACTGAAGGCGCGCCACGCGAGCGAGCTCGACATGAGCAAGGCGAGCGGGCTGGTGAAGGCCGCGCTCTCGTAACTTCTGCTCCCCTCCCGCTCGCGGGAGGGGTCGGGGGAGGGCAGCGCCACAAAGGAGACGGAGCATTGGAACAACGCACCCGCATCCGAGCCCTCCGCGCCACCCCCACCCGCGCCGAAAGCGCGCTATGGCAACACCTCGCCGCGCGCCGGACGTCCGGCGTCAGGTTCAACCGCCAGGTCCCGATCGGCCCGTTCATCTGCGACTTCGTAGCGCGCGGGCCCCGGCTCGTGATAGAGATCGACGGCGGTCTGCATGGCTGGCAATCCGACGACGATGCACGCCGGACGCGCTTCATCGAACAACAAGGCTACCGCGTGATCCGGTTCTGGAACAACGACGTACTGGAGCGGACGGAGGGCGTGGTGGCCGAGATCACGCGCGCGCTCGCGGAACGCCCCTCCCCTAACCCCTCCCGCAAGCGGGAGGGGAATTCGGTCGAACCTCTTCTACTCCCCTCCCGCTCGCGGGAGGGGTCGGGGGAGGGCATGGCCGCACACGCCACGCCGGAAAAAGCCACCCCATGGCGCTAACCCCACAATTCCTCGACGAACTCCGCGCCCGCACCTCGCTCAGCGCCCTCGTCGGCAAGACCACCAAGCTCACCAAGGCCGGGCGCGAGCACAAGGGCTGCTGCCCGTTCCACAACGAGAAGACGCCGTCCTTCTACGTCAACGACGACAAGGGCTTCTACCACTGCTTCGGCTGCTCAGCCCATGGCGACGCGATCAAGTGGATGACCGACCAGCGCGGCCTCCCCTTCATGGATGCGGTCAAGGAACTCGCGCAGGCAGCAGGCATGGACATGCCCGCGATGGACCGCCAGTCCGCCGCCAAGGCCGAACGCGCCAAGGGCCTGCATGAGGTGATGTCCGACGCCGCCGACTGGTTCACCGAACAGTTGAACGGCCTCCCCGGCTCCGACGCCCGCGCCCTCCTCGACCGCCGCGGCATCACGCCCGAGACCGCCCGCGCGTTCGGCATGGGGTTCGCCCCCGACAGCCGCGGCAAGCTGAAAGCCGCGCTGAAAACCTACGGCGACCCGATGCTGGTCGAATCCGGCATGCTCATCAACGTCGAGGGCAAGGACCCCTACGACCGGTTCCGCGGCCGGCTGATGATCCCGATCCGCGACCCGCGCGGCCGGACGATCGCCTTCGGCGGGCGCGTGCTCGACGGTGGCGAGCCGAAGTATTTGAACTCCCCGGATACCCCGCTCTTCGACAAGGGCCGCACGCTCTACAACCTCGACAAGGCCGCCCCCGCCTCGCGCAAGTCGGGCCGCATGCTGGTAGTCGAAGGCTATATGGACGTCATCGCGCTCGCCCAGGCGGGGTTCGGCGAAGCGGTAGCCCCGCTCGGCACCGCGCTTACCGAAGCGCAGCTCGAAAGACTCTGGCGGATGGTCGACGTCCCCCTGCTCTGCTTCGACGGCGACAGCGCAGGCCAGAAGGCAGCCCTCCGCGCCGCACACCGCGCGCTCCCCCTGCTCGCCCCCGGCCGCAGCCTCGCCTTCGTCACGCTTCCGCAAGGCCAGGACCCCGACGATCTCGTCCGCTCAGGCGGCCCCGGCGCGTTCGAGGCGCTGCTCAAAACCCCCGAACCGCTCGTCGAGCGCCTCTGGGCCTCCGAAGTCGCCGCCGAGGCACTCGACACCCCCGAACAGCGCGCCGGCCTCAAGCGCCGCCTCCACGAGCTTGCCGAAGGCATCGCCGACCCGTCGGTGAAGCAGGAATATCAGTCCGAGTTCAAGGACCGCTTCTACAAGCACTTCAAACCCGTCCGCGCGCCCTTCGTGCCGCGCGGAGAACGCCCCAAGGGCGGCTGGAAGCCCCCCGCTGCCCCCGTCACCGAGGATGCGAAGGCCTTCCTCGCCACCGGAATCGACCGGGTATTGGCCAAGGCCGTCCTCGCCGGGCTGATCCGCCATCCCGTTGAAATCGCCCGCCACATGGAGGTGCTTGGCTCCCTCCAAATGATCGACGGCGCGCTCGGCCGGCTGTTCGAGGCGGTCGTCGATGTTGCACTCGAGGACCAGAAGCTTGATAGCGGGCGACTTCTCACCATATTGGCGAGGTCCGGTTTCAATTCAGTCGCGAGTGATCTGTTGCGAGCCGATACGATGCCCTATTCGTTCACGCAGACCACGGCCGATCCCGACCGCGTCCGCGCCGACCTCGACGAGGCGATCGCGATCATGGTCGCCCGTCCCGAGGTCGATGCGGCGCTGAAACAGGCGACCGCGGCGATGCAGACGCACTTCACCGAAAGCGCGTTCGAACGACAAGTGGCTATGGTAAGAGAGAAACAGGCGTTGGAAGTCCGACTTGCAAATCTTGTACAGTCGAACGAAGACGCCCGAGCGTTGGGTACCGAGGGCGATTGATGGCTAAGGCGAACATGGCGGAACCCGCCGAGACGAACGACACCGGCGATGCGCCGCTGATCGACATGAACGATGCGTCGATCAAGAAGGTCATCGCGCGCGCCAAGAAGCGTGGCTACATCACCTATGAGCAGCTCAACGAAGCGCTGCCGCAGGGCGAGATGTCCTCCGACCAGATCGAGGACATCAGCGCCGCGCTGAGCGAGATGGGCATCAACATCGTCGAGAACGACGAAGCCGGCGAAGACGGCGAGACCGAGCCCGCCAAGGACGACGAGGACGAGCCCGAGGCCGCCGACGCGGATGCCGACACAGGCCCCGCGGTCGAGAAGAAGAAGGAGACCGTCGATCGCACCGACGATCCGGTCCGCATGTACCTGCGCGAAATGGGCGCGGTCGAGCTGCTCAGCCGCGAGGGCGAGATCGCCATCGCCAAGCGGATCGAGGCGGGTCGCGACACGATGATCCTGGGTCTGTGCGAATCGCCGATCACCTTCAACGCGATCATCGACTGGTCGACCGCGCTCAACGAGGGCACGATGCAGCTGCGCGAGATCATGGATCTCGACGCGATGCTCTCGAAGGATCCCGCGCCCGAGGCGATGGCCGAGGACGGCGAGGCCGACGACGGCGAGATCAGCGAAAAGAACGCCGGCCCCTCGTTCAAGGAAGAGGCCGAGCCCGAAGAGCCCTCCGCCGACGAGGACGAGGACGGCGAGCGCCGCACCCCGCGCGCGTCGGACGACGAGGAGGAGGACAACACCCTCAGCCTCGCGCAGATGGAGGAACAACTCAAGCCGATCGCGCTCGAGCGGTTCGCCAACATCACCGCGCTCTACAAGAAGTTCAGCAAGATCCAGCAGAGCCGCGTCGACGCCATGGGCATCGGCGGCGAATTCTCGGCGGCCGACGAGCGCAAGTATCAGAAGCTGCGCGAGGAACTCACGGCGGAAGTCGAGAGCGTCCAGTTCCACAACGCCAAGATCGAATATCTCGTCGATCAGCTCTATGCCTATAACCGTCGCCTGACCGCGCTGGGCGGCCAGATGCTGCGCCTCGCCGAGCGCCACAAGGTGCCGCGCAAGGACTTCCTCGATCGCTATATCGGCCACGAGATCGACGAGAACTGGCTGACGACGGTCAACAAGGTCGACAAGAAGTGGACCGCGTTCGTCGCGAACGAGGCCGACGCGGTCGAGCGCATCCGCGCCGAGATCGCCGACATCACGCAGCAGACCGGCATGGCGCTCGCCGAGTTCCGCCGCCTTGTCAACATGGTCCAGAAGGGCGAGCGCGAGGCGCGCATCGCCAAGAAGGAGATGGTCGAGGCGAACCTGCGGCTCGTCATCTCGATCGCCAAGAAATACACCAACCGCGGCCTGCAGTTCCTCGATCTCATCCAGGAGGGCAATATCGGCCTGATGAAAGCGGTCGACAAGTTCGAGTATCGCCGCGGCTACAAGTTCAGCACCTACGCGACCTGGTGGATCCGCCAGGCGATCACCCGCTCGATCGCCGACCAGGCGCGCACGATCCGCATCCCGGTCCACATGATCGAGACGATCAACAAGCTGGTCCGCACCAGCCGCCAGTTCCTCCACGAGCAGGGCCGCGAGCCGACCCCGGAGGAGATGGCCGAGCGCCTCTCCATGCCGCTCGAGAAGGTGCGCAAGGTGATGAAGATCGCCAAGGAGCCGATCAGCCTCGAAACGCCGATCGGCGACGAGGAGGATTCGCATCTCGGCGACTTCATCGAGGACAAGAACGCGATCATCCCGGTGGACGCCGCGATCCAGGCGAACCTCAAGGAAACTGTCACGCGGGTGCTCGCCTCGCTGACGCCGCGTGAGGAACGCGTGCTGCGCATGCGCTTCGGCATCGGCATGAACACCGATCACACGCTCGAAGAGGTCGGCCAGCAATTCTCGGTGACCCGCGAGCGCATCCGCCAGATCGAGGCGAAGGCGCTGCGGAAGCTCAAGCATCCGAGCCGCAGCCGGAAAATGCGGAGCTTCCTCGACCAGTAAGGGTTGGCGATTTTCTGATCGAACGAACGGGCCGCGGTGGAAACACCGCGGCCTTTTTTATTTGCCCAGCGTCGAATGTAGGCTGGCATTTACACCGGGCTACGCGTCGAAAAACGCAACTGCGCCTTGGCAGCCTGCGCCTGAACATCGTTAGGTAATTCTGGACGGAGCCGATGAAGGATCGCTCGGTGACTGTGACACGTCATGCAGGTCGCACTAGGCGTGCCATAATGATGCGAGCCCCCGAGGACCCATGGGGATGAACCGCGTCCGACTTCGTCGAAGGCCGCCCCTTGCGTAACTATAACGGTTTCAGGTCGTGAGCGTATTGGGTACTCAATAGCATTGCACCGCTAGTACACCGGACGATACCAAGTGCGAAGATTGGAAGCAGACGTTGGAACCTCCCCGCCGTAGCCCCTATTGGCATGACGAGCACCAACTTGAGGCGGAGGCCTACGCTTGGTTTAACGACCTGTTTTATGATCCCGAGGCTGAGCGCGCGGCAGGCATAACGCGGAGATACCGATGGCTGCCGGAAGATACGATTGCGCCTTGTGAAGTCTTGCAGTCTCGGTATGGAAAAACGATGAGCCCGTGGCTTATTCGAGACATAAGTGAGCGCCTATCCGAAATGTCATCGAACTGGCGTTCTAGACCTGATGAATTCGTCAACAGAGATGATCGACCCAACCCCCAAGTATCAACAATAAGGCCGAATGAGGTTGAGATCGAGCGGGAGGCTTTTCTAGCAGCTATCGCGGCTTTGGAAACGGCGGTTGCAGCTATACAAAATCCTAAGCCGCTGTTCGGGCACAACATGCCGCCCGAGGGGCTGGATTATGACCCTGTATCGCGGTAAGAACTAGCCGATTTAGTCGTGACCATCAATCAGATGAAAGAGCAGGCAAAGTCCCCCGCTCCTGACACGCAGGTCGTAATAGATGGGCAAAGCAAGCTATCTAAGTTTGCGCAAACGGCGATGACCTGGGGCGGAGGAAGGGGCACTAAGTTTACCGATGCCATGCTAGAAACTAGTGGAAAGGCAATAGGTGCCGCCTTGGTTCTGAAGATGACTGGGATACTGCCAGAGGTGTATGCCGTGATCGCCGCCTCCGCAAAATTTGTTGGAGCAATAGCGCATTCAATGACGGGGTAGCCTTATAGGAATATGCCTAGCAATCCTCCCCCGCCAGGGGGAGGTGGCGCCGAAGGCGACGGAGGGGGAGGATACGGAACAGCGGTTCTCCCTTCCCTCCCCCTCCGTCTGGCAAGTGCCAGCCACCTCCCCCTGGCGGGGGAGGATTGTTTGGCTCTGACTTTCGTGAATGCCCCCCGATCTTCCCTTGTAAGGGGAGGTGGCGCGAAGCGCCGGAGGGGTGTCGCCGTATCGTGAGCAGGTTACCCCTCCGTCAGCGCCCTACGCTGCCACCTCCCCTTGCAGGGGAGGAATTACGGTCGAACCGGGCCGACAATACCTCTAAAGCCCCGCCATGCCCCGCCTGATCCTCTTCAACAAACCCTACGACGTCCTCAGCCAGTTCACCGACGCGGGCTCCCCCACCCCGCGCGCGACGCTGTCGCAGTTCGTCGAGGTGCCCGGCGTCTATCCGGCGGGGCGGCTCGATCGGGACAGCGAGGGGCTGTTGCTGCTGACCGACGACGGTCGCCTCCAGGCGCGGATCGCGGATCCGAAGTTCAAGCTGGCCAAGACCTATCTCGTGCAGGTCGAGGGCGAGGCCGACGAGGCCGCGCTCGATCGGTTGCGCGAAGGCGTCGTGCTGAAGGACGGCCCCACCCGCCCCGCCGACGTCGAACGGATCGCCGCGCCCGATCTTTGGCCGCGCGTGCCGCCGATCCGGGTGCGCGCGAGCATCCCCGATTGCTGGCTGCGCATCACGATCCGCGAAGGCCGCAACCGCCAGGTCCGCCGGATGACCGCGGCGATCGGCCACCCGACGCTGCGCCTCGTCCGCTGGAGCATCGGCGAGTGGACGCTGGCAGATCTCGCCCCCGGCACGTGGCGCGACGCCTGAGCGGGGCCTGAGCGGGGCCTGAGGCCGGCACAACGCGCGCTCCAACGCGCGCAGTCGGTGTCCGCCCACCGGGTGCCACCCACCCAAAATCTTCATTCCCGCGAAGGCGGAAACCCATACTGGCAGCCCTCGCGATCCGCTCGCCAGCCCCTGAGGCTATGGATCCCCGCCTCCGCGGGGATGATGAAGCTGGGGAGATGGGTGCCGCCACAAAACCCCCTCCCCTTCAGGGGAGGGTCGGGGTGGGGGAGTGCCGCACACGCGCCGCGCCTGAGCCCATCCCGCCCCAACAGCGCCGCTCCACGCGGAAGCCCCCCACCCCCAGCCCCTCCCTGAAGGGGAGGGGTGAAGGAAACGCTGTCCTACACGCCGCCAACCATGCAGCATCACCACATGCACGCCGCCCGCCGCATACCAACCGCAGCCTCACCGACCCGAACCGCCACGGCGCGGGGGGATTCCAGCGGGGACGTAGCGTGAACTTCGTGAACTTCCGCGCACCGCCGGCCCGGCGCGACTCGGGCCCCGCACAGTCGCGTCACGCCCCCAACGATGGTTCGACGCGGACCAAGGCCTTGGACACGAAAAAGGGCGCGGGGACCATCGCCCCCGCGCCCTTCTCCAACCCTAACCCGGAGAACCGGGCCGCGCGATTACTCGGCGGCGGCAGTGCCCTTGGCGGGGCGCGTGTCGCGACGCTCGGCGATACGCGCTGCCTTGCCGGTGCGGCCACGCAGGTAATACAGCTTGGCGCGACGCACGGCGCCCTTGCGGACGACTTCGATCGAATCGACGTTCGGCGAGTAGAGCGGGAAAACGCGCTCGACGCCTTCACCGAAGCTCATCTTCCGCACGGTGAAGTTCGAACCCATGCCCTTGTTCGAGCGCGCGATGCACACGCCCTCATAGTTCTGAATACGCGTGCGCTCGCCTTCGACGACCTTCACGCCGACCTTCAGCGTATCGCCGGGACGGAAATCGGGGATCGTCTTGTTGGCCAGGAACTTGGCGATGTTCTCGGCTTCGATCGTCTGCAACAGGTTCATAGTCAGTCCTCGTGTCGCTGCGCGCCAGAGGGCGACTGGACCCGAACGCCCTCATGGCGTTCCCAAAGGTCCGGTCGCCGTGACCGTGTATCGATCTCCGCACGGCGTTTGCGCCATGCGTCGATCTTCGCGTGATCCCCCGATCGCAGCACCTGCGGGATCGCGCGCCCTTCCCACATCTGCGGTCGGGTATAATGCGGATATTCGAGCAGCCCCGTTTCGAAGCTCTCGTCATCCCCACTGGAAGCCGCGCCCATTACGCCGGGGAGCAGCCGAATGCAAGCATCGAGCAGCACCAGCGCCCCCATCTCGCCCCCCGACAGGATATAGTCGCCGATCGACACCTCCTCGATATCGCGCGCCTCGAACAGCCGCTCGTCGAACCCCTCGAACCGCCCGCACAGGATGGTGACGCCCGGCCCCTTGGCGAGTTCGCGAACGCGCTCCTGGGTCAGCGGCTTGCCCCGCGGCGTCATCGCGAGAACAGGCCGCCCATCGGCCACGCTGTCGACCGCCGCGGCCACTACGTCGGCCCTGAGCACCATCCCCGCCCCGCCCCCCGCCGGCGTATGGTCGACCGACTTGTGCTTGTCGGTCGCAAAGTCGCGGATCTGCACCGGAGTACACGACCACCGCCCCTCCCCGAGCGCCCGCCCGGCAAGCGAGGTGCCGAGCGGCCCCGGGAACATCTCGGGGTACAACGTCAATATCGTGGCAGCGAAGGTCACAGCGTCCAATTCTCTATGCAAAGACCCGGCACATCGGCAAAGTCTCGTTCGTTGTTGGTGATCAGCGTCAGGTCGAGCGACAGCGCATGCGCTGCGATCAGCCTGTCGAAGCTTCCGCGCCTGAACGGCAGCGTCGCATACAGCCTGGCCGACCGTTCGTCGAAGGGTAGTACCGGCACCCAGCGGCTGAACGCTTCGACCACGGGCAAGGGCGGCAGCTTCCCCTGCCAACTGCCCACCGCCAGTTCGGCAAAGACGATCGCGGACATGCCGAGTTCGCCTTCGTCGCAGCGCTCGACGCGGTTTCGCACGCGCGGGACGTTGCCACCGAGCAGCAGGATACAGATATTGGTATCGAGCAGATACTTCATTGCGGATCGGATGGCCCCGGCCATGACGGGTCGTCCCAGGGGCGCGGCGAGGGTTCGAACATCCGATCCTCACGGTCGAGGAGTTTCAACCCCGGTATCGAACCATAGATACCCGTCAGGTCGATCTTCTTCGGCTTGGGCGAATAGGGCTCGACGATGAAACTGCCCCGGTCCTCGCGTACCGTCATTTCAGCGCCCTCGACGATGCCGAGCGCCTTTGGCAGCCGCAGCGCAACCGAATTGCCCGACTTGAAGACCTTCGCGCGATATTCCTTGGCCATCACCGACTCCGTATGCACGGCATGTATATACACGGACTCCTCGCGCGGAACAATTACGCTGCCGAAACGCTCGCCCCGGATGGAAAGCAGCATGGACGATTGCATCATCATCGGCGCCGGACCCGCGGGCCTCACCGCTGCGATCTATCTCGCGCGGTTCCACCTCTCGATCCGGCTGTTCGACTGCGGCAGCAGCCGCGCCGCGCTGATCCCCTGCACGCACAACCACGCCGGCTATCCCGAGGGGATCCGCGGCACCGATCTGCTCGCCCGCATGCTGGCGCAGGCGGAAACCTATGGAGCAGTCCGCGAGGGCGCCCGTGTCGACGCGATCGAGGTCGACGACGACGGCTTCACCGTCCGCCTCGGCGACCGCCGCGCCCGCGCGCGGAGCGTCCTGCTCGCGACCGGGGTGGTCAACAACCGTCCGGCCATGCCCGACGCGGTCCACGACGCAGCGCTCGAGGCCGGCCTGTTCCGCTATTGCCCAATCTGCGACGGCTACGAGGTGACGGACAAGCGTGTCGGCGTAATCGGCACCGGCGACCACGGCATGCGCGAGGCGCTGTTCCTGCGTGGCTATACCAAGGATGTGACGCTGATCGCGCCGGACGGCGGCCATGACCTCGACGCGACCTGCGAGGCGGCGCTCGACGAGGCCGGGATCGTCCGCGTCGTTGGGCCTTGCGGTAACTATGCAATCGAAGGCGACCGCTTAGCGCTGGATACCGTCGAGGGCCGGCTGTCGTTCGACAGTGTCTACCCCGCGCTGGGATCGGTGATCCGGTCGGAACTCGCCGTCGCGGCCGGCGCACGCGCGACGGACGAAGGATGCCTCGAGGTCGACGACCATCAACGCACCTCGATCCCCGGGCTGTTCGCGGCAGGCGATGTCGTGAAGGGGCTAGACCAGATCAGCCACGCGATGGGCGAGGCCGGCGTGGCCGCCACGACGATCCGCAACATGCTGTCGGAGCAGCGCCCGTTGCGCCGCTGATTATTCGACGGCGAAGGACGCTTCGACCACCAGCCGGTCCGCATCCCATTCAGGCACGGCCTCGGCACGCATCGGCACCATGAAGCGCTTGCCAGTCGGCCGCTCGATCTCGATCACGTCGCCCGCACCGAAATTGTCGATCGCAACGACCCGCCCGATCGACTCCCCGTCGGTCGAAACGACCGCGAGCCCGATCAGGTCGGTATGATAATATTCGCCGTCGTCGAGCGGCGGCAGCGACGACCGCGGTACGGTCAGTTCGGTCCCGCGCATCGCCTCGGCCGCATTGCGATCGGCGACCTCGGCGAAGCGCGCGATCGTGCCGTTATTGCCAGCCCGCGCCGACTTCAGCATCAGCGCGCCATCGTTGAAGCTCTTATAGGCGCCGAAATTCTCGGCGAATACCTTCAGCCGCACTTCGCCGCCGATGCCGTGCGCGCCGATCACGACGGCGAGCGTCACGCTATCCCTGCGCGGAGCCGGTGTCGGGTCCGGGGCTGTCGTCGGCGCCTTCGGCGGGGTCTTCGGCGGAGACGCCTTCATTGCTGGCATCTTCGATGTCCTCGGGTGCGGGGGCTGTTCTTGGATCTGGATCGGGGGTCATCATGCGCTCCTTGTGGGTGACAGACCGACAAAGAACGCATGAACCGCCATTCGGGTGCGGGCGTTGCCGCCCCCCATCCGTCATCCGGGGCTCGACCCAGGATCCAGAGCCACAGACGCTGCCGCCCTTGGCTCTGGATCCCAGCCTTCGCCGGGATGACGGCATAAAGACGGATCGACCCCATCGGAGCCGACCCATCCGCAGTCTTACGAAGCGGCTTCTTCGGTCTCAGCAGCAGGTGCCTCTGCTTCGGCAGCAGGTGCCGCCTTTGCAGCCGCTTCGGCCTCGGCAGCTTCAGCCGCCTTGGTCGCACGCTCTTCAGCGCGCTCGGTGGCCTTCTCGCCGGGCTTGCCCTTGTTCGGGTTGTTGCGCGCCGACCGCTCGAGAACGCCGGCCTGGTCGAGGAAGCGTGCGACGCGATCGGTCGGCTGCGCACCGACGCTCAGCCAATGCTTCGCGCGATCGGCGTCGAGCTGCACGCGCTGCTCGTTGTCCTTGGCGAGGAGCGGGTTGTAGTTGCCGATCTTCTCGATGAAGCGGCCGTCACGCGGGCTGCGCGCATCGGCGACGACGATCTTGTAATAGGGACGCTTCTTGGAGCCACCGCGTGCGAGACGAATGTTGATTGCCATGATATTTTCCTTCGTTTTCTAATATTTCGCCCGGCGAGCGCCGGACCAATGGGGTTGGATAAGAGGTTATTTCTTCTTCAGAAAATCGTCGAAGCTGGCCGGCAGCTGCGGCATCTTGCCGCCCAGGCCCGGCAGGCCGCCGCCGGCATTGCCCCCCGGAAGCCCGCCTGCGCCGGCCTTGTTGAGCATGTCGCCCATCTGCGGCCCACCGATCGCATTACCAATCCCGCCCAGGCCGCCCCCAAGACCACCTTTTCCGAGCATCGCCATCATGCCCTTCATGCCGCCCATCTTCTTGATCTTCTTCATGGCGGTCGACATTTCGAGGTGCATCTTGAGCAGCTTGTTGACCTCCTGCACCGTGGTGCCGGAACCCTTGGCGATGCGGATCTTGCGCTTGGCGTTGATCAGTTCGGGCTTGTTGCGCTCCTTGATCGTCATCGATCCGATCATCGCGTCCATATGAACGAGGACCTTCTCGCCGCCGACCGAGGCCACCGCGCCCTGCGCCTTCTTCATGCCGGGGATCATCCCCGCCAGCGCGCCGAGCCCGCCCATCCGCTGCATCTGCGCCAGCTGGGCACGCAGGTCGTTCATATCGAACTGACCCTTGGCCATCTTGGCCGCCATCCGCTCGGCGTCTTCGGCCTGGATCGACTCCGCAGCGCGTTCGACCAGGCTGACGACGTCGCCCATGCCGAGGATGCGACCGGCGACACGCTCGGGATGGAACGCCTCGAGCGCGTCGAGCTTCTCGCCGGTCCCCGCAAACTTGATCGGCTTGCCGGTGACCGCGCGCATCGACAGCGCCGCGCCGCCACGGGCGTCCCCGTCCATCCGGGTCAGCACGATGCCGGTCAGCGGCACCTGGTCGGAGAAGTTCTGCGCGACGTTGACCGCGTCCTGACCGGTCAGCGAGTCGACGACGAGCAGGATCTCGGCCGGGTTCGCGACGTCGGCGACCGCCTTCATCTCGTCCATCAGCGCCTGGTCGACATGGAGTCGACCCGCGGTGTCGAGCATCAGGACGTCATAACCCTGCAGCTTGGCCGCCTGCATCGCGCGCCGCGCGATGTCGACCGGCTGCTGGCCCTGCACGATCGGCAGAGTCGCGACATCGATCTGCTTGCCGAGCGTCGCGAGCTGCTCCTGCGCGTTCGGGCGATTGACGTCGAGCGACGCCATCAGAACCTTCTTGCGCTCGCGCCCGTTGCCGCCGATCGCCGACTGCCCCGCCGCGAGCCGCTTGGCGATCTTCGCGGTGGTGGTCGTCTTGCCCGAGCCCTGAAGCCCGACCATCATGATGACGGCGGGCGGCGTGACGCCCAGTTCGAGCTCGGACGCCTCGGCGCCGAGCATCTCGACCAGCGCGTCGCTGACGATCTTGACGACCTGCTGCCCCGGCGTGACCGAGCGGAGTACGTTCTGGCCGACGGCCTTCTCGGTCGCCTTCTCGACGAACTCACGCGCGACGGGCAGCGCGACGTCGGCTTCGAGCAGCGCGACGCGCACTTCGCGCATCGCTGCGCGCACATCCGCTTCGGTCAGCGCACCCCGGCCGCGAAGGCGGTCGAAGACGCCGCCAAGTCGATCGCTCAGGCTTTCGAACATCGAAATACTCCCAATTACCGTCACCAAACGCAAAAGCGCCGGCGGGCGAAACCTCGCCGGCCAGCGTGCATCCTTGGATGCTCGTCCAATGCGTCCCGTAACGGAACGTGGGCCGCCTCTACGGGAATGCCGCGCCGGATGCAAGACGGGTAGCGCTCAAGGCGACCGCGCGAGACAGCGGCCTGGTCTTCCACAGTTGCCGACGATCCGACCGGGTCCCCGACGTGGAGCAATCATAATCGCGATCAACGTCCGGCGGCCGATACGTCGCAGCCAATCGCGCCCACGCCACGCCCCGTCCCGCTCACATGCGCCCTTAACATCTCTTACACCTCTCGCGTGGCACACCACATACCAATCAAGGACCGGACACCCCTCATGATCGCAAAGTCGGCGGCGACACGTGCGCCCCGCAACATCAGTCGGGAATTCATGACCGGTGCCGTCACGGGCGCCGCGCTCCTGCTGCTCGTGGGAACCGGTGGTACCGTGCTGATCAAAGCACTCGCCCATCTTCGCGGTAGCACCGCAACGATAGACCGCACGCTGATCGCGACGATGCTGCTCAACGTCTCGCTGATCCTGTTCGGCTGGTTCCGCTACCGCGCTCTGGCCGTGGAATTGAGCGACCTGACCGAAGCCGGCCGCCGCGCACAGGCGCTTGCGCAGCGCGATCCGCTGACCGGCCTCCTCAATCGCCGCAGCCTGTCCGAGGAAGGCGCGACGCTGTTCGCCAGTACCCGCCGCCGCGGCAAGGCGATGGCCATGCTGACGATCGACATCGACCATTTCAAGAGCGTCAACGATCTGCACGGCTATGCGGTAGGTGACCTGTTGCTCGCCTATGTCGCCGAGACGATCGCCGCGATCGCGCCGAGCACCAGCCTGCTCGCACGGCTGGGGGCGGACGAGTTCGCCTGCGCCTTCGTGTTCGACACCGCGCACAGGAGCGTCGCCGACCGGATCGCCGAGCGTCTGGTCGCCGGCCTTGCGCTCCCATTCCGCACGAACGGCGTCGATATCCATTTGAGTGCGTCGATCGGCGTCGCCCGGTCGGACGTCGACTGCGCCTCGGTCGATGCGTTGTTGCGCAATGCCGATATCGCGCTCCACGCAGCCAAGACCGGCGGTCGAGGCCGCCATGCCTGGTTCGACAATTCGATGGAACGCTCGCTGAAACTGCGCGGCGAACTCGAGGCTGGTTTGCGCGCCGCGATCCCTGCGCAGGAAATCGTGCCATATTTCGAGCAGCAGATCGACCTGACCACGGGCCGAATCACCGGTTTCGAAGTGCTCGCCCGCTGGGATCATCCGACCAGGGGCACGATCGCGCCCGACGTGTTCATTCCCATTGCCGAGGAAACCGGGCTGATCGGCGACCTGTCGCTGTCGATCATGCGGCAGGCGTTCACCGCCGCGCGTGACTGGGACGCGGGGTTGAGCCTGTCCGTCAACGTCTCGCCGTTGCAACTGCGCGACGCGTGGCTCGCGCAGAAGATCATCAAGACGCTGGTCGAGACCGGCTTCCCCGCCAGCCGGCTCGAGATCGAGATCACCGAAAGCGCACTGTTCGACAATCTGCCGCTCGCGCAGTCGATCGTCGGCAGCCTGAAGAACCAGGGAATCCGCCTCGCGCTTGACGATTTCGGCACCGGTTATTCGAGCCTCGCCCATCTGCGCGCGCTGCCGTTCGACCGGATCAAGATCGACAAGAGCTTCGTCACGTCGATCCTCGCCAATCCTGAGAGCATGGCGATCGTCAATACGATCGTCCGGCTGGGCGACAGCCTTAATCTGCCTACGACCGCCGAAGGCATAGAAGACGACGCGGTCGAGGAGCGGCTGCGCGGGATCGGCTGCGCAAAGGGCCAGGGGTATTTTTACGGCAGACCGCTCGGCGCGGCGCAGGTACGGCGGTTGCTGGCGGAAAAGCGGCTTTTGGCGCAGCGGCCGGACCGCGATGGCACCCCGCTGCGCGGCATCGCCCCACGCCTGGCCAGTTGACCGCGCGCGCACGCCGCCGCCCCATCAGTGCACCACCGCCAACGCAAGGCGTGGACTTCGCTCCGCGCGGCTCCTAAATCGCGCGCATGTCACCCGCCCCCGCGCCAGAGGTCATCTCCCTCGGCTGCCGCCTCAACATCGCCGAAAGCGAGACCATCCGCGCGCTCGTCGCCGGGCGGGACATGGTCGTGGTCAACAGCTGCGCGGTCACCAACGCCGCGGTGAAGGCAACGCGCGTCGCGATCCGCCGCGCGAAACGCGATCGGCCCGACGCACACATCGTCGTCACTGGGTGCGCTGCGCAGATCGACCCCGGCAGCTTTGCGGCGATGCCCGAAGTCGACCGTGTCATCGGTAATGCGGACAAGCTGACCAGCGCGGCGTGGGACGCCCCCGCCCCGGTGCTCGTCAGCGACATCATGCAGGTTCGCGAAACCGCGCCGCATCTCGTCGCGAGCTTCTCCGCCCATGCTCGCGCGTTCGTCGAGGTGCAGAATGGCTGCGACCACCGCTGCACCTTCTGCGCGATCCCGTTCGGTCGTGGCCCTAGTCGGTCGGTGGCCGCCGGCGCCGTCGTCGACCGGATCGCCGGACTGGTCGATTCGGGCCACCGCGAGATCGTTCTGACCGGCGTCGACCTGACCAGCTACGGGCCCGATCTTCCCGGCGCGCCGACGCTCGGCCATCTGGTCGAACGCATCCTCCAGCATGTACCCACACTGGAACGCCTGCGGCTGTCGTCGCTCGACGGGATCGAGATCGACGATCGGCTGTTCGCGCTGCTGACGACCGAGCGGCGGATCCTGCCGCACGTCCACCTCTCGCTCCAGGCGGGCGACGACATGATCCTCAAGCGGATGAAGCGCCGCCACGCGCGCGCCGACAGCGTCGCGCTGGTCGACCGCCTCAAGACCGCACGGCCCGACATCGCGATCGGCGCGGACCTGATCGCCGGCTTCCCGACCGAGGACGCGGCGATGTTCGCCAACACGCTGGCGCTGATCGACGACTGCCAGATCGTCCACCCGCACATCTTCCCTTATTCGCCCCGCGCCGGCACGCCCGCCGCGCGGATGCCGCAGGTCGATCCGGAGATACGCCGCGCACGTGCCGCGATCCTTCGACACGCCGGTGAGGCAGCGCGCGCGCGCTGGCTGCAAACGCTAGTCGGCACACGCCAGGACCTGCTTGTCGAGCGCCCCGGCGACCGCGGGCATATCGGCAATTTCGCCGAAGTCTTACTGGACGAACCCGCCATACCCGGCGACATCGTCCGCATCACGATCACCGGCGCGACCAATGACCGCCTCCGCGCAACACGGGAACTGACATGAGCACCACCCCAACCTGGCACGACAAGCTGATCGGCGGCTTCAAGCGCACGTCTGACCGGCTCGTCGGCAACCTCGCCGGCCTCGGCGGCGCACGGCTCGACGACTCGACACTCGACGATATCGAGGAGGCGCTGATCGCCTCCGATCTCGGCCCCGAAACCGCCGGCCGGATCCGCCACCGCCTTTCCGAAGGCAGTTTCGAGCGCAACATGGAAGAACTCGGCATCCGCGTGATCGTCGCCGAGGAGGTCGAGAAGGTGCTGGCCACGGTCGCCAAGCCGATCGAGATCGACGCGTTTCCGCGGCCGCAAGTCATCCTCGTGATCGGCGTCAACGGCTCGGGCAAGACGACGACGATCGCCAAGCTGGCGCATCTGCTGATGGAGCAGGATTACGGCGTGATGCTGGCAGCGGGCGACACGTTCCGCGCGGCCGCGATCGGGCAGCTGCGCACCTGGGCCGAGCGCGTCGGCGTGCCGATCGTGACCGGTCCCGAGGGCGGCGACGCGGCGGGAGTGGTATGGGATGCGGTCAAGAAGGCGACCGAGACGGGCATCGACGTGCTGATCGTCGACACCGCGGGCCGCCTCCAGAACAAGCGCGAACTGATGGACGAGCTGGCCAAGATCCGCCGCGTGCTGGGCCGCATCAACCCCGAGAGCCCGCACGACATCGTCCTCGTGCTCGATGCGACCACCGGCCAGAACGCGCTCCAGCAGATCGAGGTCTTCAAGGAGGTCGCCGGCGTCACCGGCTTGGTGATGACCAAGCTCGACGGCACCGCGCGCGGCGGTGTGCTGGTCGCGGCGGCGGAGAAATACGGCCTCCCTATCCATGCGATCGGCATCGGCGAAGGCATGACCGACCTGCGCCCGTTCGACGCGAACGAAGTGAGCCGGATCATCGCGGGCGTGGAGAGCGTTCGAAAGTAACGCGCCGCCCGCGTGCGACTCTCCCGTTCGTCCTGAGCGTAGTCGAAGGACCGGTCAGCTTGTGGCAATGTCGTTCGACTAGGCTCGGCGCGAACGGGATTTACCGTATTTCTTGGAAGACATAGTGACCAAATCCCCCCTGTCCCCCGGTCTCCGCATGGCGATCGACTATGGCCCGCTCGCGGTGTTCTTCGCGGTGAACTTCCTCACGCCGGGCGCACCGATCGCGCGCGTCATCGCCGCCACTACCGCGTTCATCATTGCCACGGTCGCGGCGATGATCGTGTCGAAGGTGAAGGCGGGGCACATCTCGCCGATGCTATGGATGTCGGGCGCGTTGATCATCGTGTTCGGCGGGCTGACGATCTATTTCCATGACCAGCGCTTCATCCAGATGAAGCCGACGATCATCTACACGATGTTCGCCGCAATCCTGCTGTTCGGGCTGCTGACCGGGCGTCCGCTGCTACAGTCGTTGCTGGAGAGCGCGTATCCCGGCCTTACCGCGCAAGGCTGGCACAAGCTGACGCGCAACTGGGTCGTGTTCTTCATCTTCATGGCGCTGCTGAACGAATTCGTCTGGCGCTACACGCTGGCGGCCTGGGGCAAGGACGCCGGTTGGAATTTCTGGGTCGGCTTCAAGCTGTGGGGTGCGATACCGCTGACACTGGTCTTTGCGTTCGCGAACATCCCGATGCTGCTCAAGCACGGATTGCAAACGGGCGACAAAGCCGTGACCGACCTGCCGCCCGAAGGGTGATCGCTCCCCCTCCCGCTCGGCAGGGGTTGGGGGAGGGCATGACCAACAGACTAACGCCAGCCTGTGGACAACCCCTCCCCTAGCCTCTCCCGCAAGCGGGAGGGGAACCAAGTGTCAGCCCGCGACCTTCGCGTAGCGCTCACCGACGACGTCCCAGTTCACGATGTCCCACCAAGCCTTCAGATAGCCCGGACGGTCATTCTTGTACGTCAAATAATAGGCGTGTTCCCACACATCGTTGCCCAGCAGCGGCGTGCCCGGCTCCTTGGCGTCGTCCATGAGCGGGTTGTCCTGGTTCGGCGTGCTCGTGACCTTCAACTTGCCGCTGTCGTCGGCGATCAGCCATGCCCAGCCCGACCCGAACTGGCCCGCACCCTTGGTGTTGAACTCTTCCTTCAGCTTGTCGAGACCACCGAAATCGCGCTCGATTGCTTCGGCCAGCTTGCCCGATGGTGCCTGGCCGCTCTTGGCCGCCATCGTCTTCCAGAAGAAGTCGTGGTTCCAGAAGCCGCCGCCATTGTTACGGACCAGCGGCGGCTGCGACGAGATCATGCCGAGGATGTCCTCGATCGTCTTGCCGGCCAGCGTGGGGTCCTTTTCGACGCCCTCGTTCAGCTTGTTGGTATAGGCGGCGTGATGCTTGTCGTGATGAAACTTCATCGTCTCCTGGTCGATCACCGGCTCGAGCGCGTCATAGGCGTAAGGCAGCGGCGGAAGTTCGAAAGCCATCAGGAGTCTCCTTCGTGAATGGGGTCGGACGTCAAACGCCCGCGGCCCCCAAATGGTCCCCACAAAGTCGTTACGCAAGCGTACGATCGGCGCGACCCGCACACGACCGGCCCCTAGTCGAGCCGCGGGTTCGCGCCGATCGCGTAGTGGATCGGCTTGAACGTACCGCCGTTCGAATCCGGCGCCGAGCATGCCGTCAAGCCGATCACCAGATCCATTACTGCGCGGAAAACGATCTGGTCGCCCGCCTTGCTGATTGGCGGCAGCACGCGAAGCTTGCCAGTTTCGGCGTCGATCGGCACGTTCATGAAGCAATTGAATGCGTTGGGTATCCGGTCGGGCACGACGCCGTACGGCTCGAGCGCCGCAGCCAAATTACCGAAACAACCCCGATGCGGCGGCAGCGTCGGATAGAAGTGGTGGAACGTATCGTAGGAGCAGGGCGTGAGCAGGAAATCATGCCGCCCGACATCGTCCGCGACGATCTCAAGCATTGGCTGAGACCGGTTCGAATAGAGGATGTGCCCCGTCGTCAGGTAGATCGTCTCGGCATAATCGAGCGTCCGACCCGATGAGATTACCTCGTCCAGATCGTCCGCCGCGAAGGCCAACAGATCGGCGACCTGCTCGCCGCGCGGATCGATCACCGTCAGGATCTCGCCGCGCGCCAGCCGGAACGCCGTACCGTTTCGCTCGGGGATCTCGTGGATCGTCAGTGCCTCGATCATGCCGCTCACTGCGATGCCCCCTGATAGGAAAACGGGCAGCGCCAGACTTCGTCGACCGAGCGGCCGCTATACTGCCGGGCCTCGCTCATCTCACCGTGCCGTGTGAGCATCGGATTACGCGACCCGGCAATCGCCTCGTCGCGCACCATGATCTTTTCGCGCATCGTCTCATACCGACCCTGCGCGCGCAGGATCGTGAACTGGTCGTGGAGATTAAAGACCATCGTCGGACGCGCGAACTGCCTCGCCGGGCGGCTCGCATTGGGATGCAGCCCGACAACGAAAAACGCCTCGCCGCCGAAGCTCAGCGAGAAATGCGGGCTGTCGGGATCCGCACTCACCCGCGCATCATAATCCTGGCCGCGCCACACATCCTTGTCGGACAGCGACTGGATACGGTTCCAGAGATGCCGCTCGAACGTCGGTTCGTCGAACGTGACGGGCTCGTCGAACACGACGGCAAAGCTCCGGAACAACGCAGGATCCTCGCGATACGCGGCTGCGAAGGTCAGCAGGCCGTCATGGATCCGCACATCGTCCCATGCGCTGTCGATCCGGTTGCACGAGAGCACCTCGAGCGTCCCCTTGGCGACCGCGGCCTTGGCACCGACGCACGGAAAACTGGCCTCGGCAATGTGATCGCGGAGCAGGGCCACGTGCGTGTCCTGATCCTTGTGGCGCCAGGGGAATAGGGATGAGTGCTGGATTTCCATGGGATCAAGGACGCTTTGCTGCGCCGCGTGTTCCGCCCATTGCCGTGGGTTAAGGCGATTACGGCCGCGACGAAGCGTGATATTTGCTCACGTGCGATAGTTAATATTGCCGGACTGTAGAGAGTTACGCGAGTCGGCCCCAAATCTTCACGACGCGTTTATTGTCGCGAACCATGCCGCATAGAGTGTCGTCCGCGCCAGATGCCGGTTCAGATCGGGGGCGCCGTCCGTCCACCATACCGGACCTCTTTCGCCGAGTTTGTGCTTCGCTATGTCGACCGCCCCATGCGCGGCGTGCTCGGCGGACTCATCGCCGCTGCGACGAGCCTGGCCAACCGCCCGGCGCGCATCCATCAGATCATGCACGAAGGACTCCCGCTCCGAGTCCGACAATCCCGGGTTCGCCTTGCGCCACAACCGCCCGCGAACCACGATATACCGCCCGTCCGGTGTCGACAGGGGGGCTTCTCGCACCATCAGGCTGCGGTCCTACCGTATTCCTGGCGGGTCACGGGGTGGCTCGACGACAACCCACCATCGACCGCGATCGCCTGACCGTTGACGTAGCTGGCATCGTCGGAGGCAAGGAACAGCGCGACCTTGGCGAGTTCCTCGGGCTGTGCACCGCGCTGGAGCGGGTTCAGACGGCCGACGCGGTCCATCTTGTTGGCCTCGCGCGCATAATCAAAGACGGGCTTGGTCATGCCGGTCTCGGTGAGCCCCGGGCAGATCGCGTTGACGCGGACGTTGGAGCCGGTGAGCTGCTGTGCGGAGACGGCGGCCAGATTGATGACGCCCGCTTTGGACGCCGAATAAGCCGGCGAGCCGGCGCCCGAGCGGATCCCGGCGACGCTAGCGGTCAGGACGATCGCGCCCTTCCCTCGTTCGGCAATGCGCGGCGCGGCATGCTTTATCGCGAGGAACGGGCCGATCAGGTTGACGCGGAGCACCTCGGTGATCAGCGCGACGTCGGTATCGAAGAGGTTCGCCATCCCGCCCGAGATGCCCGCATTGGCGAACATCACGTCGAGCCCGCCGAAACTGTCGCACGCGAGCGTCACCGCGCGGATCACGTCGTCCTCGATCCCGGCGTCGATGCGGATCGCCTTTGCGGTACCGCCTGCTTGCGTGACCAGATGCGCAGTCTCGTCCGCCCCTTCGGTTTTGTCGGCGACGATGACGTGGCCTCCCTCGGCCGCGAACAGCAGTGCGGCCGCGCGGCCGATGCCCGAGCCTGCGCCGGTGACGATGATCGACTTGTTCTCGAAACGCATGGGTCTGTCTCCGGTTAGATCGTGACGCCGCCGTCGATGACCATCGTCTGGCCGGTCATGAAGCTGCTCGCGGGCGAGGCGAGAAACACGACCGCGCCGGCGATCTCGTGCGGCTCGCCGATCCGGCGCAGGGGCACGCTGGTGTTCGCCGCCTCGATCCGCTGCGGGTCTTCCCACAACGCCCGCGCGAAGTCGGTCTTGATCAGCCCGGGCGCGATGCAGTTCACGCGGACCCCCGATGGTCCGAACTCGACTGCAAGGTTGCGCGCCAACTGCATATCCGCGGCCTTGCTGATGCAATAGGCGCCGATCACCGGAGAGCCGCGGAGGCCGCCGATCGACGAGATGATGACGATGCTCCCGCTTCCACGCTGGAGCATCTCGGGCGCGACCATCTGGATCAGCCAGTGGTTCGAAACGATATTGTTATCGAGGATCTTGCGGAACTGGTCGTCGGCGATCCCGGCTTGCGGCCCGTAATAGGGGTTGGACGCAGCGTTGCAGACGAGCACGTCGATCCGGCCGAACTGCGTGCGGGTCTCGTCGACGAGGTGCTGGAGACCGACCTTGTCGGAGATGTTGGCAGCGATCGCGATCGCGGTCCCCTCGCCATATTTCGCGTTTAGGTCCGCAGCGACGGTATCGCAGGCGTCCTGCTTGCGGCTGGAGATGACGACTTTCGCGCCGTGTTCGGCCAGGTCATGCGCCGAGGCCAGCCCGATCCCGCGCGAGGATCCGGTGACGATGGCGACCTTATCGGTCAGATCGAACTGCGACACATCTACTCTCCCCGCATCAATTCCGTCACCCCAGCGAAAGCTGGGGTATTCCCGTTGGCTGGCGCTGCGATCCAAACCGGGAGATCCCAGCTTTCGCTGGGATGACGGATGGGGCGGGAGCAGCCAGATCGATCGCAATCAAGCCCCGGCCTTCACCGCAAATCCCCAGGCCGCATCCGCCAGCCCGTGGATCTTCGCGACCGTCTTCTCCGCCTGCGCGCTAGACGCGGTGCCGTCGATGATGCGCTTCTTGATCCCCTGCACGATGCCGGTCAGCCGGAAGAGATTATAGGCGAAATACCAGTTGAGATCGGGCACGCCGTCGCGGCCGGTTGCCGCGCAATACCGCTCGACGACCTGCTCGATCGTCGGGATCCCCGTGTCCGGCCCGGTCATGCCGAGCACGCCGGAACGCCCCTCGGGCTCGGTCACCCAGCTCATCAGCAGATACGAGAAGTCCGCAAGCGGATCGCCGAGCGTCGATAGCTCCCAGTCGAGCACCGCGATCACCTTGGGCCCTGCCTCGTTCGACTTGGGGGCTGCAAAGATCATGTTGTCGATGCGATAGTCGCCGTGGACGATCGAGGTCCGAGTCTGCTCGGGCAGCGTCCGCGGCAGCCATTCGATGAGGCGCTCGACCGACTCCATGCGCTCGGTCTCGGCAGCGCGATATTGCTTGGTCCAGCGGCCGACCTGACGCTCGAAATAATTCCCCGGCTTGCCGTAATCGCCAAGCCCTGCCGCGGCGTAGTCCGTATTGTGGAGCGCGGCGAGCGTGTCGACCATCGCCTCGTAATGCGCGGTCCGCTCGGCGGGCGTCGCATCCGGCATCGCGCCGTCCCAGATCGTCCGCCCCTCGACCATCTCCATGACGTAGAACGCCGAACCAATCACGCCCGCGTCCTCGCATAGCCCGTAGGGCCGCGGGACGGGGAAGCCGGTCGGATGCAGGCCCGCGATCACGCGGTATTCGCGGTCGACCGCGTGCGCGGAGGGCAGGATCGGGCCGAACGGTTTGCGCCGCAGGACATAGGCGCGATTTGGCGTGTCGAGCCGATAGGTCGGGTTCGACTGCCCGCCTGCGAACTTCGCGTAAGTCAGCGGCCCCGCATAATGGGGCACGTTGGCCGACATCCAGGCGCCAAGCGCATCGAGGTCGAGCCGATCCTTGTCGCCGACCGCGATCGTGCCAACCATGCTGGTGGCTGCGTCGCTCGTCATGAGCCCATCCTCACGAGAAGGTGATCACGCTTCGGGTCGTGTCCCCGCGCCGCAGTTCGTCGAACGCGTCATTGATCCGCTCGAGCGGCATCCGGTCGGCGATGATCGTGTCGAGGTCGAGCAATCCTCGCATGTAGAAGTCGACCAGCCGCGGGATATCGACCGGAAACCGGTTCGAGCCCATGAAGCCGCCCTGCAACCGCTTCCCCGACAACAGGTCCATCGCCGACAGCCCGACCTTCTCGCCGAGCGGCATCATGCCGAGGATCGTCGCGGTGCCGCCACGCCGCAGCACCTTGACCGCGGTCGCCGCCGATTGCGCCCGCCCGACCGCCTCGATCGCGTGATGCACGCCGCCCTTGGTCAACGAGACGACCTCGTCCGCCGCGGTGTCGGACAGCGCGTCGATGCTGTGAGTCGCGCCGAGCTTCTCCGCCATCGCGCGCTTCTCCGGCACCGGGTCGAGCGCGATGATCTTGCCCGCGCCCGCGATCTTGGCCGCATTGACCGCGGCGAGGCCGATTCCGCCGCAACCGACCACGCACACCGTCTCTCCTGGCGTCACGTCCGTGGTGTTGAACACCGCCCCCGCCCCGGTGGTGATCGCGCAACCGAGCAGCGCGGCACGATCCATCGGCATGTCGCGGTCGATCGCGACGCACGCATGTTCGTGGACCAGCATCATCTCGGCATAGGCGCTGAGGTTGAGCATCTGCGCGATCGGCCGGTCGCCAAGCATCAACCGCGGCGGCGCGCCCTTGGGTCGACGCACCGAACTGTCGACGCACAAGGCCATCCGCCCGGTGACGCAGAATTCGCAATGCCCGCAGAACGCCGACAGACACGTGACGACGTGGTCGCCGACCTTGACCATGCCGACCTCGTCACCGATCGCCTCGACCACCCCGCAAGCTTCATGGCCCGGGATGGTCGGCATCGCATGCGGATAGGCGCCGTCGACGAAATGCAGGTCGGAACGGCACACGCCGACCGCCATCGTCCGGATCAGGACCTCGCGCGGGCCCGGCTTCGAGATGGTGACATCCTCGATGCTGAGCGGGGTGTTGGCTTCGAAAAGGACTGCGGCTTTCATGTCTGCCTCTCGTTAGATTCTGTCTTCTTTATCCCCGAACCCTGCCTCGAGCCCCTCGCCCAAGCCCGTCACCCCAGCGAAAGCTCAGGTATCCCTGTTGGCGGGCGCCGCGACCCGAATGGGGAGATCCCAGCTTTCGCTGGGATGACGAACAAGGGGTGGTGATCTTGAGAAGGGTTCGGGTGACGGATTGGGCAAGGCGATCGTCGCCCGACTTCGCCCCGGATGAACGACGTGCTTCTACCGGCTGACCCCGACATCCCCGCTCGATACGCCACCCTTGCGGAAGTCCCCGTATTTCCCGAACTCGTTGCGCGCGATGGAGCGGTTGTGAACCTCGTCCGGACCATCCGCGAACCGCAGCGTCCGCATCGCCGCCCAGTCGTGCGCCAGGCGGAAGTCGCCCGACACGCCGCCGCCGCCATGCGCCTGGATCGCATCATCGAGGATCCGCAGAGCCATGTTCGGTGCTGCGACCTTGATCATCGAGATCTCGAGTTGCGCAGCCTTGTTGCCCGCCTTGTCCATCATGTCCGCCGCCTTGAGGCACAGCAGGCGAGTCATCTCGATATCGATCCGCGCGGTGGCGATACGCTCTTCCCAGACCGAGAAATCGGCGATCCGCTTGCCGAATGCGACACGGGTCAGCAGCCGCTTGGCCATCGCCTCGATCGCGGTTTCGGCGACGCCGATCGTGCGCATGCAGTGATGGATGCGGCCCGGCCCGAGCCGACCCTGCGCGATCTCGAACCCTCGGCCCTCGCCCAGCAGCACGTTCTCGACCGGCACGCGGACATTCTCGAGCACCACTTCGCCATGCCCGTGCGGCGCGTGATCATAGCCATAGACCGACAACATCCGCTTGATCGTCACGCCGGGGGTATCGAGCGGCACGAGGATCTGGCTCTGCTGCTGGTGGCGCGATCCCTCGAACGACGTCTTGCCCATGACGATCGCGATCTTGCAACGCGGATCGCCGACGCCGCTCGACCACCATTTCGTTCCGTTGATGACGTAGTGATCGCCGTCGCGGACCATCGACGTCTCGATGTTGGTCGCATCCGACGACGCCACCGCGGGCTCGGTCATCAGGAACGCCGACCGGATTTCGCCACGCATCAGCGGCCCCAGATACGCTTCCTTCTGCGCGCGCGTGCCATAGCGGTGGAACACCTCCATGTTGCCGGTGTCGGGCGCGGAACAGTTGAAGCACTCGCTCGCCCAGCCGACCTTGCCCATCTCCTCGGCGCATAACGCATATTCGAGATTGGTGAGCTGCGTCCCCTCGAACGCGAACGAATCATCGACATGAGTCTGCCCGGAATGCGGCGGCATGAAGAAATTCCATAGGCCTGCGGCCTTGGCCTTTTCCTTCATCTCCTCGATCACCGGGAGCACCTTCCAGCGCTCTCCCTCATGCTCCTGCGCGTCGTAATCGGCCTGGCGCGGGCGGATATTCTGGTCGATGAAATCGCGCACCCGATCGCGGAAATACGTCTCTCGTTCGGTGAGGCTGAAATCCATGCGGGCTCTCCATTCGTCATCGCTTTGGAGGCGGGTTAAACCATACCGCGTATTCGGTAAAGCGTACGGAGAGGTCCAGAAAGCATGTTTTCAAGTCCGCCCTGAAAGCGCCTAAAAAGCACTGTATCTTCAAATCGAAGCTGTTAGGGTGTTTCGATGAAGGTTCCGGCAGAGGCCAGCGACGAGAGCGAACAGGGTACCAAGCGCTTCCGTGCGAAGCGTGATGCGATCCTCGCCGCGGCGGCAGAAGCGATCAACGAGCAGAGTGCCAAGGGCATGACGTTCGCGGACGTGGCGCGGCGCGTCGGGCTCAACACGACGAGCGTTACCTATTATTTCAAGCGCAAGGAAGACCTCGCGGCGGCGGCGTTCGAGAACACGCTCGAGTCCCTTATCGCGATGCTCGACGTCGCGATGGAAGAGGCGACGCCCGAGGCGCGCGTCCGCCGCTATCTCGCGCTCAACATGGATCGGCTGAACCGGATCCAGCGCGGCGAGGAGAAGGCGTTCGCGGTCCTGTCCGATCTGCGCGCCACCGAGGAACCGATGCGCGGCCGGCTGATGGCGGGCTGGCGCGAGGTGTTTCGCCGGACGCGGCTGCTCTGGGGACCGGCGTCGTCACGCGCGCAGACCGATCTCAACGGCGCGCGGGCGCATGTCCTGCTCGAAAACACGTTCTGGCTGCCGATCTGGCTGACCCGCTACGAGCCCGACCAATATGGCCGCGTCGAGGAGCGGCTGATGGATGTGTTCGCGCACGGCATCGCGGGCAAGGCCGCCACCTGGTCGCCGACGCTGCTCGACCTCAGCCATGACGAGGCGGAGCCGGGTCGCGAGGCGTTCCTGCTGGCCGCCACCCGGCTGATCAACGAACTCGGCTATCGCGGCGCGTCGGTGCAGAAGATCGCATCCGAGTTGAACGTGACCAAGGGCAGCTTCTACCATCACCTCGACGCCAAGGACGACCTGGTCATCGCCTGCTACCAGCGCAGCTTCGACACGATCGCCGATGCGCAGAGCCGGGGCGAGGCCGAGGGCGGGACTTATTGGCACAAGCTGTCGAGCACGGTCGCGACATTGCTCGACGTGCAGTTCGCCGAGCGCGGGCCGCTGTTGCGCACCACCGCGCTTAGTGGTTTGCCGGTCAATGTACGCAACGCGATGGTCGATCGGTCGAACGGCATCGCGCGGCGGTATGCGGGCATGATGATGGACGGGATCGGCGAGGGCTCGATCCGCGCGGTCGATGCGCTGATCGCGGCGCAGGCGTTGATGGCGCTCCAGAACGCGGCGTTCGACATGCGCAAATGGGCCTCGACGATGCCGCGCGAGCGCGCGGTGGCGATGTATGCCTCGACGCTGATGTTCGGGCTGTTCGACGATCAGGTGGCCAAGGCGTAAAGCGCGACCGACCCGGATCGGCGCACGTTCGCAGCCGGATCGGATTGGTTACCTCGCGTTAACGGCTTGCCGCCGATCCCGGCGCTCCACGGAGGGCGCCATGCATAGTATCACGACCGATCTCGACACGGGCATCATCGAGGTCGAGGCATCGGGCTTCTGGACGATCCCGCATGTCGAGGATTTCCTGCGCGACCTGGACCGCGAGGCGCGCCGCGTGTTGGCCACCGGCAAGCGCCACCTGCTGCTGTGCAACTTCTCGAAGTCCGCGATCCAGCCGCAGGAGGTGATTGCGATGCTGCAACGCGTCGCGATGTCGATGCCGCTGAAATCGCGCAAGGTGGCGCTGTACACCGAAGGCAAGCTCGCACGCCTGCAGGTCAAGCGGATCGCCTCGGTCCGCGACGACATGGCGGTATTCGACGACCGCGCGACCGCGCTCGCGTGGATACTGGACGGGCCAGCCGGCGCGCCGCACTGACACAAAGCGCCACGTCTCGCAGCGCCCCCCCTCCTCTCCCGTCATTCTGACGAACGTCAGGACCCAGGATTACAGGGGACGGCGTTCATAACTCTGGGTCCTGACTTTCGTCAGGATGACGAAGGAGCGTGCGCGCTTACCCGACCGCATCCTCCGCCCGCTTGAGGAGAACCCCGGCGCGCCAGTAGTGGAACAGCGCCCAGGGCGTCATCAGCGCGATGATCACCAGCGCATAACGCAGCGAATCCTCACCAAACCCAGGCTTCAGCAGGTCACTGAGCCAGCCCACCATCGTCGGCCCCAGCCCCAGCCCAATCAGGTTGATGACGAGCAACGTGATCGCCGCCCACATCGCGCGAATCTGCAACGGCGCCAGATGCTGAATCAGCGCAAAGCTCGGCCCGAGGTAGGAATTCGCAAAGATCAGCGACACGAAGTAGCTACCGATCGCGATCGCCGGCGCATCGATCAGGTAGAATGCGAGCGCGAACGGCAGCGATAGCCCCTTCATGGCCAGCACCACCCACGCCTGGACATGCAGCCCGTGGCGCTTGGCGAGCATGTCCGCGATCTTGCCGCCGGCAAGCGCCGATACCGCGCCGAACAACGCGCCCGGCAACGCGATATAGCGCGAGATATCGAGCATCGACACGCCCAGCGACCGCTGCATGTAGCTCGGCCCCCAGCCCGTCAGCGCATAGCCGATCATCGACGTAAGCGTCACGCCGACCACCAGATGCCGCGCCGGTGCGCTCGCCCACATCGATGCAAAGCCCTGGCCGATGCTCGGCATCGGCGTCGCCTCTGCTGCGCGGGCGGCGTCGGACAGCCCGCGGCGCGGCTCGACCATGAACAGCCGGACGAGGATGGCGAGCGCGATCCCCGGCAGCCCGACGGTCATCATCGCGATCCGCCAACCATAGGAATGCGCGACGACGCCGCCGATCAGCGTCCCGAAGCCCGCCCCAAGCACGACGCCGAGCGAATAGACCGCCATCGCGCTCGCACGCTTTTCGGGCGGATAGAGATCGGCGATAATCGAATGGCTGGGCGGGCTCGATCCCGCCTCGCCGATGCCGACGCCGATCCGGAAGAGCATCAGCTGCGTGAAGTTCTGCGCGAGCCCGCACAATGCGGTCATCGCGCTCCAGATCGTCAGGCTGGCCGCGATGATGTTGCGCCGATTCGTCCGGTCCGCGAGCCGCGCGACCGGGATGCCGAGCGTCGCGTAGAAGATCGCGAACACCAACCCCGACAGCAATCCGAGTTGCGTGTCGGTCAGCACCAGGTCCGCTTTGATCCGCTCGAGCAGGATCGCGAGGATCTGGCGGTCCATATAGCTGAAGAAATAGGTGAAGGTGAGCAACGCGAGCGTCAAACCCCGTCGCTTCATCGCCAATGTGTCGGCGATCTCGGGATGGGACTGATACGCTGTGGCCACCGGCAATACCTCGAAATCGAAACAGGCCTTACGCTAGGACAGGCAGGACGTACCAGACAAGCGAAAGCTACAGCGATTACAGACCATGAAGCACCACGATGGCCGCGGCGAAGCACGGTTTGGTAAATTTAACGGTATGACCGGGTAACGTGAGAAGGACGGCGGAAGATGCGTCCTCGTTCGGGTCGCTCTTCCGCCTTATCCCCTCTCCAACGTCGTAGCCGGGTACCTGTCCGCATTCTTCAAGTCAACGGACCGTCCGGGCAATCTGAATACCGGGTATGCGGGCTCCCTCGCATAGATTCGCGACGTTGCAAAGCGTCTTTTACGTGCAATGCCGACTGACCCTGAAAACGTCCGCCCGACCGTTGCCTGGCGTTGGCGGGGCCCTCCCCACCGGCACCACGATGGCCGACGGTCGAGCCGACCTGTTCAGACCGGAACTCAACTACGCGCCCGCGCTCGACCGCGCAGAGGCCCGCGAATGCCACGCGCGCAAATGCGTCAGCGCCTCGGGCATCGGCACACCCACGAAGGTCGAAAAGTCGATCGTCGTCAGCAGGACAATGTCGGCAATCGTGTAGCGTTCGCCGTCGAGCCAGTCCCGGCCGTCGAGCGCGGAATCGAACTCCGCCATCGCTGCCAGCACGCGCGGCCGCTGGCTCTCGCCGAATTCGGTATATTGTGGCTTCACGATCCGCGCGGTCCAGGGATGTGTATGCTGCCAGACCATCGACAACGGGGTCATCAAGCGTAATTCGGTTCGCCGGGTCCACATGTCGATCTCGGCGATGTTGTGCGCGCCGTGCCCGAACATCGGTGGATCAGGGTGCAGCACCTCGAAATAGCGGCAGATCGCGACGCTTTCGGTCAGCACGCGGCCGTCGTCGAACGCGAGCGCGGGCGTCTGCCCGAGCGCGTTGACCGATAGGAACGCGTCAGACTTGTGCTCGGCCTTGGGAATCGAGATCTGTACCATTGGCACACGGATGTGCTTTTCGGCGAGGAAGATGCGGACGCGGCGCGGGTTGGGCGCGGGCATCGCGCTATCGTAGAACAGCATGGGCGTCTCCTCGATATCGTTTTTCGAATATACCGTATGGCATTGCCTGCGACGTTCGCCTAGCGATGCAGCGATGACGACCGCCGCAGACATGCTCGCCACGGGCTTCGCCACGCTGCCCGATTTGATCCGCACCCACGCGCTCGAACGCGGCGATCGTATCGCGGTAGCCGATACCAAGGGCAGTATGGACTATCGAACGCTCGACTCGACGATGGACCGCGTCGTGGCGGCGCTGCAACGCGATGGAGTGGAGCCGGGCGCGGCCGTGGCGATCGTCGCCGCGCCGACGACCGACTACGCCTCGGCATTCCTTGGTACGGTACGCGCTGGCTGCGTCGCGACGCCGATCGCGCCGTCCGCCACGCCGGCGGCAATCGCCGCGATGATCGCCGATAGTGGCGCGCCGTTGGTGTTCCTGGATGTCGAGAATGCACGGGCATTGGAAGGTCAAACTTTTGCAGCCCGCTCCATCTTGTTCTCCCGCGAAGGCGACAGCCCAGACTGGACTCCCGCCTTCGCGGGAGAACAATCTTTTGATTCATGGCTTGCTCCCGATGGAGCCGAGCCCACCCCAGTTACCATCGCGCCCCAAGATCCGTTCAACATCATCTACTCGTCGGGCACCACCGGCACCCCCAAGGGTATCGTCCAAAGCCACGCGATGCGCTGGGCGCATATCGCGCGCAATACCGCCGCGGGGTTCGATACCGCCGTCACGATGATCGCCACGCCGCTCTATTCGAACACCACGTTGGTCAGCTTCCTGCCGACTCTGGGCTGGGGCGGCACCGTCGTCCTGATGGGGAAATTCGACGCGCGCGCGTATCTCGAACTCGCGCAGCGCTACCGCGCGACGCACACGATGCTGGTGCCGGTGCAGTATCAGCGGATCATGGCGCTGCCCGATTTCGACAGCTTCGACCTGTCGGCGTTCCGCTTCAAGACCAGCACCAGCGCGCCCTTCTCCGCTGCGCTCAAGGCCGACGTGGTCGCGCGCTGGCCGGGCGTGCTCGTCGAGTTCTACGGGATGACGGAGGGCGGCGCGAGTTGCGCGCTGAACGCCACCGCCAATCCGACCAAGCTGCACACCGTCGGCCAACCGATGCCCGGCCACGAGATCCGCCTGATCGACGACGACGGTTTCGAGGTGGCGCCAGGCGAGATGGGCGAAGTCGTCGGTCGCAGCCCAGCGATGATGAACGGCTATCATGGCCGCGCGCAGGCGACGCGCGAGGCCGAATGGCACGACGCGGACGGCAACCGCTACATCCGCCACGGCGATGTCGGCCGGTTCGACGCGGACGGGTTTCTGACGCTGATGGATCGCAAGAAGGACCTGATCATCTCGGGCGGTTTCAACGTCTATCCGTCGGATCTCGAGGCGGTGCTCGCGCAGCACCCGGCGGTAGCGGATTGCGCGGTGATCGGGGTGCCGTCCGAGGCGTGGGGCGAAACACCGGTCGGCTTGTACGTGCCGCGGGCGGGTGCGACCGACGACGCGGCGACGATCCTGGCCTGGGCGAACGCGCAACTGGGCAAGACTCAGCGCTTGTCCGCGCTCCATGTCGCCGAGGAACTGCCGCGCAGCGCGATCGGCAAGGTCCTCAAACGCGAACTGCGCGACACCCTCGCGTCTACACCTCCGTCGTTTTGACGAAAGTCAGGATTAAGAGCCACGAATGCTCCGCCGCCTGGCTCTGGATCCTGGGTCGAGCCCATGATGACGAAGGATGAAAGGATCATATTGACCAGTCTCAAACAGGCAATCGACGCCTTGGAGCCGATCGAGGGCGGCTGGCGCGGGACGGTGCCAGAAAACTGGAAGCAGGGCCGCACCGCCTATGGCGGTTTCTCCGCCGCGCTCGCGCTCCATGCCGCGCAGGCCTCTGATACCGACCTGCCGCCGCTGCGATCCGCGCAAGTGTCGTTCATCGGGCCGCTGTCGGGTGAGATCACGGTTCGCGCGCAGCGGCTGCGGCGCGGGCGCAACGCCGCGTTCGTCCAGGTCGACGTCGAGAGCGCGGCCGGGCTTGGGCTGCGCGCGACGTTCGTTTTCATGGGCCCGGTCGCCTCGCGCGTCGATCACCAGACTGGCGCCGCGCCGGAGTTTCCGGTGCCGGGGCCGGACACGCAGACGTTTCGCGGTCACAGCGCGGTCGCGTTCTCGCGCAACTTCGACCTGCTCGATCGCCGAGACGACGGCGTCGGGCCGTCCGAATGGCTGCGCTGGGCGCGACTGGCGGAGCGCGACGGGCTCGATCCGATGGTCGAGCTGATCGCGATCGCCGACTGCCTGCCGCCCGCCGCGCTGAAGCTGCTCGGCGGCCCTGCCCCGCTGAGTTCGATGACGTGGCTGTTCAACGTCCTCGGGCCCCGGCCGGTGACGCGCGACGGCTGGTGGCTGCTCCGCGCGACCACCGATTACACGCGCGAGGGCAGTTCGAGCCAGCAGATGGCGATTTGGAACGCCGACGGCACGCCCGTCGCCGAACAGATGCAGAGCGTCGCGATCTTCGCCTGAACCCGACATATCTTGCGACATATTGACTACTTGGCGGCAAAACCCTGCGACAAGCGCGGCGTAGACCAGCGGCATTCGATGGGAATTCTTACCCCTCCGCCGGAGACCGACATGCGCAAGATCATCCTACCCCTCCTGTTCGCGGCCAGCGCGATCGCCTCTGCGGCGGGTGCCGCCCAGATCAATCCCGCCCCAGCGACCCCGCGCCCGCCGATCCGTCAGGACGCGAACCGCGACGGTGTCGGGACGCGCGCCGAAGCGATCGCGCAGGCCGACGCCCGCTTCGCACAGATGGATACCGACCGTGACGGCCGGGTCACCGCCGGCGAGATGCGCGCCTATCGTGCCGCGCGGCACGATAGGATGGTGGCGAGCGGCCGCGATGTTCCCATCCCGCCGCCGGGCGGCAGCAAGCATGATGGGATGGGCCGGCGGATGGATCCGAACGGCGACGGCAGCGTGACGCGCGAGGAGTTCGAAGCCCGCGCGCTGAAGCGGTTCGACCGGATCGACGCCAATCACGACGGCGTGATCGATGCGACCGAGCGCGCGAATGCCGCGGAGATGCGCCATGACGACCGGCGCGAACGCCACCAGAGCGTCACGCCGCCTGTGCAGGCGACCGTGCCGGCGCCTGCTCGATAACGCGAAGACGGGAAGCATCGGACGAACCCCGATGCTTCCCCTGGACAGCCGCCATGCTAGACACTGCCCCGATGGGAGACATGCCGCATCTGCTGCTCGTCGATGACGAGCGCTCGATCCGCGAGCCGTTGGCCGCGTACCTCACCAAACAGGGGTTTCGCGTCACGCAGGCCGGCGATGCGGAAAGCGCGCGAACCCGGCTGACCGCCTATGCGATCGATCTGGTCATCCTCGACATCATGATGCCGGGCGAGGACGGCTTGTCGCTGTGCCGGCATATCGCCGCGACCAGCGAGGTGCCGGTGATCCTGCTGACTGCGCGCACCGAGGAGACCGACCGGATCATCGGGCTCGAAATGGGCGCGGACGATTATGTCGTGAAGCCGTTCTCGCCGCGGGAATTGGCAACGCGCGTCAAGGTGATCCTGCGCCGCGCGACCGCGGGCGGTGCACGCCAGCATGCCCCCGAGGCGAACGCCTATGCCTTTGCCGGCTGGGTGCTGAAATCGGGCGAACGCGCGCTGGTCGACCGCGAAGGCGTCTCGGTGCCGCTCTCGACCGGCGAATATAACCTGCTGCTCGCGCTCGTCACGCGCCCCCGTCAGGTGCTGACGCGCGACCAGTTGCTCGACCTGACGCAGGGCCGTGAGGCGGCCGCGTTCGATCGCGCGATTGACAATCAGGTCAGCCGGTTGCGCCGCAAGATCGAGGCGGATGCAAAATCGCCCGAATTGATCAAGACGGTGTGGGGTGGCGGCTACACGCTGGCTGCCGAAGTCACGCGGTTGTGACACGCCCCCTGTGATCGACAGACCATGACCCAATTTCGGCCTTGGCCGCGCAGTCTCGCGGGGCAGATGGCGCTGCTCATCGCGCTTGCGCTGTTCGTGGCGCAGGTGATCAACTTCGGTCTCGTCCTGCGCGATCGGGTCGAGTTCCGCCTGACGCAAGCAACGCGACCAGTCGCGTCCCGGATCGCCGATGCGCTCGACCGCGAGGCGCATGGCGGTCGCCCCCTTACCGCGGATCGCGGCCGCGTTCGCCGCCTGACTGCCGATCCGATTCCCCGGATCGGCTATGAGCGTCATCCCGAGGTCGCCGCCGAACTGCGACGCCAGCTCGCCGATCAGGGTGTCACGGTCGGACGGATCGACACCGGCCTTCGCCCGTCGTCCGACGAGGACGACACCCAGACCAGTGATGACCGGCGCCGTGCGGCCAATCGGCGCATCGATCGCGATGGCACCGCGCTCTTGATCGCGGTCGAACAGCCCGGTCGCGGCTGGCTGACGATCACCGCGCCCTGGCCGCAGCCCGGCCCGCGCCTGCTGATCGCGTTGCTCAGCCAGACCGCGATCCTCTACATCATCGTGCTGCTGCCCGTCCTGTGGATCGTCCGTCGGCTGTCGCGTCCGCTCCGCGACCTGCGCGCTGCGGCGGAACGGTTTCGGCCCGGCGAGCCTGGCACGCCGATGCCGATCGAAGGGCCCGACGACGTGGCCGCGCTGATCACCGCGTTCAACGCGCTGCGACTGCGCGTGACGGCGATGCTGGACGAAAAGGACCGGATGCTCGGCGCGATCGGCCATGACCTGCGCACGCCGCTCGCCGCGCTGCGGGTGCGAATCGAGTCGGTCGATGACGATATCGATCGCGCGAAGATGATCGACACCGTCGCCGAGATGAACCGCACGCTCGACGACATCCTGTCGCTGGCGCGGTTGGGGCGGCCGAGCGAGCTGCCGACCGATGTGGACCTCGCGGCACTGGTCGATGCCGTCGTCGAGGACTTTCGCGACATCGGCAGCGATGTGAGCTTCGTCGAAGCGGATCGCCTGCGGATGCGGTTGCGCCCATCGCTGATGCGTCGCGCGGTGCGCAACCTCATCGAGAATGCGGTGAAATACGGCGTGTCTGCGGAAGTACGGGTCGAGGCGGGCGCCAAGACGGTCGCGATCGTCGTGGCGGATCATGGCCCCGGCATCCCCGAGGACCGGATGGGCGACGTGTTTGACGCGTTCACGCGACTGGAGAGTTCGCGCAACCGCGAGACCGGCGGGATCGGGCTGGGCCTGGCCTTGGCGCAGGCGATCGTGCGCGAGGCCGGCGGCGAGATCCGGCTGGTCAACCGCACGCCGTCCGATCAGACTGGCGGCGGGCTCGACGCGATCATCGAACTGCCGCGCTAAGCCCGTCATCCTGGGTCGAGCCCAGGATGACGGCGATAGCCCCGACCTTAGTCCTCGACGATCCGGCTATGCGTCCGCGTATCCTTCATCCGCAGATACACGATCAGCGACACCCCGATCATCGCGGTGACGTACCAGTAAAATCCGCGCTCCATGCCCTCGTTCTTGAGCCATAGCGCGACATATTCCGCGGTCCCGCCGAACATCGTGTTGGCCAAGGCATAGGGCAACGCCACGCCCAGCGCGCGGACGTGCGCGGGGAACAGCTCCGCCTTCACGACCGCGTTGATCGCGGTGTAGCCGGTGACGATGAACAGCGATCCGACCACGAGGCCGAACGCCAGATAAGGGTCGGTCGCGGTCTCCAGTACGGTGAAGATCGGCACGGTGAACAGCACACCGGCGATCCCGAACCCGACCATCAGCGGCTTGCGCCCGATCCGGTCGGACAGCGCACCCGCGGCCGGCTGGAATGCCGCGTACAGCGCCAGCGCCGCAGTCATGATCAGCGTGGCGGATTCGCGGCTGAACCCGCTCGTGTTGACCAGGAACTTCTGCATGTACGTGGTGTACGCATAGAAGGCGAGCGTACCGCCCGCGGTGAGCAACAGCACGGTGAACGCCTCGCGCGGGTATTTGCTGAACAGCAGCCACCCGCTCGATTTTGGCGTGCCGTCAGCCTTGGCGTTCTGATAGCTCTCGGTCTCGAGCAGCCCGCGACGGATGCGGAACACGACCAGCGCGAGCACGCCGCCGATCGCGAACGGAATGCGCCAGCCCCACGCGTCGAGCTGATCGACGCTGAGCGTCGATTGCAGCAGCAACAGCACGCCGAGCGCGAGCAACTGTCCCGCGATCAGCGTCACATACTGGAAGCTGGAGAAGAAGCCGCGCCGCGACTTGCCCGCCATCTCGGACAGATACACCGCGCTCGCGCCATATTCGCCGCCGACGCTGAGGCCCTGCATCAGCCGCGCCAGGATCAGCAACGCGGGCGCAACCCAGCCGATCGTCGCAAAGCCCGGCGTGATCGCGATCAGGAACGAGCCCGCGCACATCAGCGTCACCGACAGCGTCAGGCCCGATTTGCGCCCGTGGCGGTCGGCATAGATGCCCATCACCCACGCACCGATCGGCCGCATCAGGAAGCCGACCGCGAACACCGCCGCGACGCTCATCAACTGGGCGGTCGAGTTACCCTTGGGGAAGAACACGGGCGCGAAATACAGCCCGAACGCAGAGTAGACGTACCAATCGAACCATTCGACCAGGTTGCCCGCCGACCCGCCCAGGATCGATTTCAGGCGATGGTTCTTTTCGGGCTCCAGTGTCGTGCCGGTCATCATTTGCCCCCCTGCGTCGCGAAGCCGCGCTTCTTCAGCAGCGCGTTCACGTCGGGATCGCGCCCGCGAAACGCGCGATACGCCTCGGCGCGATCGGTCTCGTTACCCGTCGACAGCAGGATCCTCGCAAAACGATCCGCGGTCGCCTTGTCCCACGGGCTGCCCGCCTCCTCGAACGCCGCGAAGGTGTCGGCGTCCATCGTCTCGGACCAGAGGTAGCTGTAATAGCCCGCCGAATAGCTGTCCGACGAAAATAGATGCTGGAACTGCGGTACGCGGTGACGCATCACCAGCTGCTTCGGCATGCCGATCTCCGCGAGCGTCGCGGCCTCGAACTTGTCCGGATCTATGACGCCGTCTGGGACGGTATGGATCTTCATGTCGACGATCGCCGACGACAGATATTCCGCAGTCGCAAACCCCTGGTTGAAGGTGCGCGACTTCTCGATCTTGTCGAGCAGGTCCTGCGGCATTGCCGCCTTGGTCTGGTAATGCCGCGCATATTTGTCGAGCACGTCGCGGGTCAGCAGCCAATGCTCGTTCACTTGGCTCGGATATTCTACGAAATCGCGCGGCGTGCCGGCGAGCCCAGGATATTCGACATTCTGCAGCATCGCGTGGATCGCGTGGCCGAATTCGTGGAACAGCGTCTGCGCATCATCGAGGCTGATCAGGATCGGCTCGCCCGGCGCGCCCTTGGCGAAGTTGTTGTTATTCGACGACAGCACGAGCTGCGCCGGGGCGAGGCCGCGCTGGCCGCGATAGGTGTTCGCCCACGCGCCCGACCGCTTGCCGGTCCGCGCGAAATCATCGCGGTAGAACAGCCCGACGTCTTTGCCGGCCTTGTCGGTGACGCTCCACACGCGCATGTTCGGCTCGAACACGGGAACGGTCCCGGTGATCTCCTTGAAATTCAGCCCGTACAGCCGGTTGGCGGCGTAGAGCGCCCCCTGGATGATGCTGCCGAGCTCGAAATACGGCTTCAGTTGCGCCTGATCGAGATCGTACCGGCTTTTACGTACCTTCTCCTGGTAGAAGCGGTAATCCCACGGCTCGATCGTCAGCGAGGTGCCGGCGACCTTCTGCATGTCGGCAACTTCCTCGGCGACACGGCCCTTGGCGGCGGGCCAGACGCGCATCATCAGGTCCATCGCCGCGGCGGGCGTCTTGGCCATCGTGTCCTGCATCCGCCAGTCGGCATGCGTCTTGAACCCGAGCAGGTGCGCGCGGTCGGCACGCAGCTTGACGATCTGTGCGATCGTCGCGTTCGTGTCGTTGGCATCGCCGTTGTCGCCGCGGTTGACGAACGCGCGCCATACCTTCTCACGCAGCGCACGGTCGGTCGCATAGGTCAGCACCGGATCGACCGCCGAGCGCGTGTTGACGATCGCGTAGCCCGGCAGCTTCCGCTCGGCAGCGGCGGCCTTGGCGACCGCCTTCACGCTGTCGGGAAGCCCGGCGAGCTGTGCCTCATCGGTGACCGAGATCGCCTTGCTCTCGTCTGCGAGCAGCTTCTCGCCAAAGGTCGAGAATGCGGTCGCAAGCTGCTGGTTATACTGCGACAGCTGCGCCTTTTGCGCATCGTTCAGCTTGGCGCCCTGGCGGACGCTGCTGTCGTAAATCCGTGTGATCAGCCGGACCTGCTTCGCGGTCAGCCCACTCGAATTGCGCGTGTCGTAGATCGCCTGGATGCGCGCGAACAGCGGCTTGTCGAAGGTGATCGCGTCCGACGCGGCAGAGAATTTGGGCGACCATTCGCGGTCGAGCTTCTGATAGGCGGGCGTGTTCATGTTGCCGGTCATCACGCCGAACAGCGTCATCACCCGACCATAGCGCTTGCCCGCCAGCTGCATCGGCACAATCGTGTTGGCGAAGGTCGGCTTGGCGGGATTGTCGGCGATCTTGCGGTAGTCCGCGGCGCGTTCGGCGAGCGTCGTCTCGAACGCCTGGGGGAACACATCGGGGCGAACCTTGTCCCAGGGGGGCACCCCGCCCATCGGGCCGGTCCAATCGGCGAGCAAGGGATTGGCGGCGGGGGTAGTGGCCGGCGCGGTCTGCGCGACGACGGAGGTAGACGCCATCAGCGCGACGGCGCTCGCGGCGAGGTATAGAAACTGCACATGGATCTCCCGGTCAATGTACCGGGTAGCATAGTGATAAAGTCACACAGAGGAAGGCGTGCACCGTGTTTGGCCGATGACGCATGCCCGCCGCTCAATCCAGTGGTGGCTCCTCGATCGTTTGACCGGCAGCGCGCTCCGCCGCTGCGATCAACCGACGGCCGGTTTCAGCCGCGGCCTCAGGTGTCATGGTGATCGCGACCCCATCGGGTCCGTCGAGCGTCACGATTCCGCCCTCCGCCGAGGCAACACCAGGGAGGATTTGGGGCTTCAACATGATCGGCTCTCCAGGCTTCGGTGCCATTGGCGATCGCATGCTGCGGGTCGCAGTCAGTCGCTTTTGGACCCGTAGAGGTATTGCGGTTCGAATTCAGCAACGGCTTCGAGCGCTTTACGATCCAGGATCCGCGCCTCACCTGCCTTGAACGTCAGCAAATTTTTCTCGCGGAGCGACCGAAGCACGCGATTGACGTGCACCCCGGTCAGCCCACTCGCTTCCGCCAGGTCGGGCTGCGTCATCGGCAGTATGAAACGGCCATCTGCAGCCATCCCGACCATCTCAAGTTTGACGTTGAGTTCGCAGAACAGATGCGCGATCCGCCCCTCGGCACCAAGGCGACCAAGCCGGAAAATCCATTCCCGGTGCATCGCCGCGTCGAGAAGGGTACTGAACCAGAGTTTTTGCGTGAGGTGCGGATAGCGTTCGGTGATGCCCTGCAGCGTCCGGTGATCGTAACACGCGATCTTCACCGGTCCGAGCGTCGCGATGTCGTGATCGAGCCGTTTCATCGGAAAGGCATGGAGATCGACAAAGTCGCCCGGCACATGCACCGCGACCAGCTGACGCTGCCCCTCGCGGTCGTCCATATACCGGCAGACGAACCCGTCGATCAGAAGCGTGCTTGTGTCGATGAGGTCACCCGCGCGGACCAGTTGTTTGCGCGCGGCGACGTGCAGGACCGAACCGATACCGTCTTCCAGCACCTGCTTTTCTTCGTTGCTCAACTCATGGCGACCGCGCCCCATGAGAAACTTTTCCGAGATCATCCACGCCCCCTCTTCGTTCGACCTCGTAACGCGGTCGAACCTAGAAGAACAGACCGGGACTCGTACTGATCCATATCAGCGCAGCCGAACATCCCCATCAAAGACGTGCTTTGGTAACCGTCGCAAGAATCAGGGGCGAACAGGCATAGCGCTCGGCGCACCGGGTGCACCCGGCATGCCGCGCTGCTGCATCTGCGCCTGTGCCTGCATCTGCTGAACAACGCTCTGTGGCAGGAAATCAAGCAGCTCGACGTCGAACACGAGGGTCGAGTTCGCCGGGATCGGCCCCGTGGCCTTATCGCCATACCCAAGCGACGGCTTCAACCAGAACCGATACTTGGCCCCCTTAGGCATCAACTTGAGCGCCTCGGAGAAGCCAGGAACCACGCCGGTGACGGGCATCGGCGTCGGCTGTTGCGACTTGTCGAAGGTCGTACCGTTGAGCAGCTTGCCCTCGTAATTGACGAGAGCCACGTCCGCGTCGGTAGGCTTTGCCGCGCCGGGCTTACCGGGCGAGATGACCTTGTATTGCAGCCCCGATGCGGTGACGGCAACGCCGCGTGCCCGTGCGTTGCGCGCTAACGGGTCATCGCCCTGTCGCGCGAGCGCAACCGCGGCAACCAGCGCCAGCGCGATGCCGACCCACAAATAGACGAGATAGCTGCGCTTGGTGGGCTGCAGCGGCACGGCGGTGACGGTCGACATCGGATCAAGCCCCGGTCATCTGGTCACGCCGGAGCGCCGCGCGTGCCGTTGTTAAAATCTTGTGACTGAATCACGACGGGGCTGCCGATTAGCGACAACCCCGTAGATCGGATCCCGAAGCTCGATCACGAGCACGGGATCAATGCGTATTACCGCGCGCCGTCGCGCTCAGCGCGCTTGCGGTCGAGCTTACGCGAGCGACGGATCGCTGCTGCACGCTCGCGCGCACGCTTCTCGGACGGCTTCTCGTAGTGGCGGCGCAACTTCATCTCGCGATACACGCCTTCGCGCTGCAGCTTCTTCTTGAGCGCGCGAAGGGCCTGGTCGACGTTGTTGTCGCGTACGATGATCTGCATAAACCCGTTTAGCTCCGGTCGAATAGATTTAGCCGTCGCGAATAGGTCCGCGCCGCATGAACCCGGGGCCCTATCAGCGTGCGTCCCGGGTTTCAAGCCAAACCCGCCGAGTCGCATGGATAAGCTGCACAAACGATACGCTGCGCGATTTGCGAGACCCGGACCGGACCGCTAGGAGCAGCGAATGACCCGCACCCCCCTTACGCTTTACAACAGTCTCTCGCGCGAACTCGAGACGTTCCGGCCGATCGATCCGGCCGATGTCGGCATCTATTCGTGCGGCCCGACGGTCTACAACTATGCGCATATCGGCAATCTTCGGGCCTATGTGTTCACCGACACGCTCAGCCGTGTCCTGACGTGGAAGGGGTATCATCTCACCCACATCATCAACATCACCGATGTCGGGCATTTGACGTCGGACGCGGACATCGGCGACGACAAGATGGAGGCGGCGGCGCGCGCGAGCGGGCAGGATATCTGGGCGATCGCGAAACACTATACGGACGCGTTCAAGCAAAACCTCGTCGACCTGCACATTCGCGCCCCGACCCGGTTTCCGCTGGCCACCGATCACATCCCCGAGATGATCGCGTTTGCCGAGGCGATCACCGAGCGGCATTGCTATGTCCTGCCCGACGGTCTGTATTTCGATACGACGACGGTGCCCGACTATGGCCGCCTCGCGCGATCGCAGGACGATACGGGCGAGAGCCGGATCGATCCGGTCGAGGGCAAGCGCCACCCGCAGGACTTTGCGATCTGGCGGACGTCGGCGCCGGGCGAGAACCGGCAGATGGAATGGGATTCGCCCTGGGGTCGCGGTGCGCCCGGCTGGCATCTCGAATGCTCGGTGATGAGCAAGAAGTATCTCGGCGCGACATTCGACATCCACACCGGCGGGATCGATCACCGCGAGATCCACCATCCCAACGAGATCGCGCAGAACCAGGCGCATTGCGACTGCGGCGACACCGGCGCGACGCTGTGGATGCACAACAACTTCCTGGTCGAACGCTCGGGCAAGATGTCCAAGTCTGGCGGCGCATTCACCACGCTGAAGACGCTGGTCGACCGGGGCTTCCACCCGCTCGCCTACCGGCTGATGTGCCTCCAGGCGCACTATCGCAGCGAACTGGAATTCTCGTGGGAGAATTTGGCTGCCGCGCAAACCCGCCTGAAGCGGCTGGCGATCACAGTCGATGCGTTGCGCGGCCGGCCTGCGGGCGGCCCGTCGGGTAACGCGTTTGCCTATCGCGACCGGCTCGACGCCGCGGTATCGGACGATCTGTCGACGCCCCGCGCGCTGCCAATCCTCGACGAGATGCTTGGCGACAAGCGCGTCGCGCCGGCAGACCGGCTGGCGGCGCTGGTCGATTTCGACGCGGTGTTGGGGCTCGATCTCGCGTCGATCCGCCGCGAAGACCTCCGCGTCCGCCCGGTATCGGCGACGCTCGACGAGGCGACGATCGCGGACCGCCTCGACGAGCGGAGGGCAGCGCGTGCGGCGAAGGACTTCCCGCGCTCCGACGCGATCCGCGACGAACTGGCGGCGGCGGGCGTCGAGGTCATGGACGGCGATCCGCTCGGCTGGGACTGGAAACTGGGCTGACGCCTCAGCGAAAGCCCAGCCAGTAGAGCAGGCCGATATTGACCGCGAGCAACGGCAGCGCCGTCGGCACCTGCGCGCGGATGACGGCGTTCTTGTTCTTGAGGTCTAGCAGCGCGGCGGGGACGAGATTGAAGTTCGCCGCCATCGGCGTCATCAGCGTGCCGCAGAACCCGCTGAGCATGCCGATCGCCGCAACGACGGCGGGGTCGCCGCCATAGTGCCGGACAAGCAGCGGGATCCCGATCGCCGCCGCCATCACCGGGAACGCCGCGAACGCGTTGCCCATGATCATCGTGAACAACGCCATGCCCAGCGTATAGGCGAGGACCGCGCCGATCAGGCTGTTATCGGGGATCGCATGGCCCGCCAGCCCGCCGACGACGTCCCCGACGCCCGCCAGCGCGAAGACCGCGCCGAGGCTTGCCAGCATCTGCGGGAGGACGGCCGCCCAACCGATCGCATCCATCACCCGCAGACCTTCCGCCAGTGGCGTGGCGAGCCGCGGGCGGAACCAGGCCAGCATTGCGATCAGCGCGATCAGGACGCCGCAGGTCAGCGCGACGAGCGTCGCCTGCTTCGGATCGACGAGGCTCGGCACCGCGCGGAACAGCACCGTGCCGCCCAGCGCCGCGGCCGGGATGATCAGCGCGGGGAGGAATATCCGGTTGCCGAGCCGTGCGGCGTCGTCCCGTCTCGCGTCGAGCGAGGTGGTCGCCCGCCCGCCCCGCCCCATCGCGCCCGAGCCTGCGATCGCGACGAGCGCCAGGACGAGGACGCCATTGCCGACGTCGCCCAGCCGCCCGCCGAGCAGGAAGCTGATCGCCAGCACCGCATAGAACGCCGCATTGCCAAGACGTTTGGGATTGGTGCGATCGGTCGCGCTCAGCACCGCGAACGCCGCGAACATCAGCCCTGCAACCGTGTAGATGAAGCCGGTGCCTATCACGCCGCGCGCGCCAGTCGGCAGTCGAGCAGCCAGAGGCGGAACCCGTGGATCACGAACGCAGCGATTGCGGTCGGAATCGCCCACATCGACAGATGCAGCGGCTGGATGACGATGCCATAGCCCTCCAGCACGCCCTTCATCAGCAGGATCGAACCGATCGCGATGAAGATGTCCTCGCCGAAGAACAGCCCGATATTGTCGGTCGCCGCGGCCATCGCCGGTATGCGGTCGCCGCCCGACGGGAGTCCTTGCGCTTCCGCGGCCGCTTCGGCCATCGGCGCGACGAGCGGGCGGACGCTCTGCGCCGGGCCGGCGATCGACGTCAGGCCGAGCGCCGCGGTCAACTGGCGAAACAGCAGATAGCCGATCAGCAGCCGCCCGACCGTCGCGCCCCTGAGCTTGCCGATCGCGAGCCGCGCGCGCTCCTGCAATCCGTGGCGTTCGAGCATCCCGATCACCGGCAGCACGAGGTAGATCACCGTGACATAGCGGTTCTCGTTGAACGCCTTGCCGAACGCCGCGAGAATCGCGAGCGGTGCGATCCCCGCGGCAAGCCCCGTGACCAGCGCGGCGACCGCGACCACGAGCAGCGGATTGAACCGGAGCAGGAAGCCAGCGACGATGACCGCGATACCGCACAGGACCAGCATGGCGTCTAGCGCGCCTGCCTGGCGAGATCGGCATCGAACCCGGCTTTGGCCTTCGCGACGATCCTGGGCAGCAATGTCGGATCGACGAACGCGGTCGCGTCGCCCGCCGCGCGGCGCCGACCGCGTGCGATCACGTCGGCGAGTTCGGGGTGCGACGGCAGGACGATGTCGGCGTGCAACGTGCCGAGCATCGCGATGCTGCGGCGATAGTCGGCGACGATGCCGGGATAGGCACGGTTGCCGATCAGCCGATTGCCCGCGACGCTGACGCTGCACGGGAAGACGACGTCGAGCGCGCGCGGCTGAGCAGGAATCCGCATCGTCCAGGTCGTGCAGCCGGGGGTATGGCCAGGCGTCGCGCGTGCGGTCAGCGTGACGTTGCCGAGCGTCACCGTATCGCGATCGCGAACGCCGCGATCGACGGGGACCGCGGGGAAGCGGATGACGCCGTAGTTCGTCTCGCCCGGCGGTATCCCGGTTTCGAGCGCGCGGACATCGCCGATGCCAGCAACGACGCGCGCGCCGGTCGCGCGCTTGAGCGCGGCCACGCCGGCCGCATGATCGAAATGCGCGTGCGTGACGAGGATCAGCTTCACGTCGCGGAGGCGGACACCCGCCGCGACGATGTTGCGCCCGATCATCCCCGCATTCTCTGCCAGCGTCCCGTCGATCAGGATCGCGCCTGCGGGCGTCTTGATCAAATAGGCCGCGATGCCTTCGCTACCGACATAAGTGATCGGACCGGCGACAGCGAACGGCGCCTGCGCGCGCGTCCAGGCGGGCGGATCCGCCGCGCCGAGCAACAGCGGCGCGCTGGCGACGATCGCCAGCGCGCCGAACGATGGTCGTGCTCGTCTTATTCCCACTCGATCGTGCCGGGCGGCTTCGAGGTGTAGTCGTAGGTGACGCGATTGATGCCCTTCACCTCGTTGATGATCCGCGTTGCGACTCGCGGCAGGAAGTCGCCGGGGAATTGGAACGCCTGCGCGGTCATGCCGTCGGTCGACGTTACCGCGCGCAGCGCCAGCACGTTGTCATAGGTGCGGCCGTCGCCCATCACGCCGACGCTGCGCACCGGCAGCAGCACCGCGAACGCCTGCCAGATCGTGTCGTAGAGACCCGCCGCGCGGATCTCCTCGAGATAGATCGCATCCGCCTTGCGCAGGATGTCGCAGCGTTCCTTGGTGACTTCGCCAGGGATGCGGATCGCGAGGCCGGGTCCCGGGAAAGGGTGACGGCCGACGAAGATCTCGGGCAGACCCAGCTCGCGCCCCAGCGCGCGGACCTCGTCCTTGAACAGCTCGCGCAACGGCTCGACGAGCTTCATGTTCATCCGCTCGGGAAGACCACCGACATTGTGGTGGCTCTTGATCGTCACCGACGGACCGCCGGTGAAGCTGACGCTCTCGATCACGTCGGGATACAGCGTCCCCTGCGCGAGGAACTCCGCGCCGCCCAGTTTCTTCGCCTCCGCATCGAACACGTCGATGAAGGTCTTGCCGATGAACTTACGCTTCAGCTCCGGGTCGGTGATACCGGCGAGGCCGCTGAGGAATAACTCCTCGACGTTCACATGGATCAGCGGGATGTTGTACGCGCCGCGGAACAGGCTGACGACCTGCTCGCTCTCGCCCGCGCGCATCAGCCCGTGATCGACATAGACGCAGGTGAGCTGCTCGCCGATCGCCTCGTGAATCAGTACTGCCGCGACCGCCGAGTCGACGCCGCCCGACAGCCCGCAGATGACTCGGCCCGTGCCGACCTGCGCGCGAATCTCGGCGATCTTGGTCTCGCGGAACTCGGCCATCGTCCAGTCGCCGCTGAGCCCGCAGACGTGCCGCGCGAAGTTCGCGATCAGCTTGCCACCGTCCGGCGTGTGGACGACCTCGGGGTGGAACTGCACGCCGTAGAAGCGCCGCGTCTCGTCGGCGACGATCGCATAGGGCGCGCCGGTCGAGGTGGCGACGGGGGTGAAGCCCGGCGGGATCGCGTCGACCTTGTCACCGTGGCTCATCCAGACCTGGTGGCGTTCGCCCTCGGCCCACAGCCCGTCGAACAACGCGCACGCCGACTTGACCTCGATGAACGCGCTACCGAACTCACCGCCATCGCCCGAGACGATCACGTTGCCGCCGAGCTGCGCGGACATGACCTGCTGGCCGTAGCAGATGCCGAGGATCGGGATTCCCGCCTCGAAGAAGCGCTGCGGCACGCGGGGGGAATTCTCCGCGGTGACCGACGCGGGGCCGCCCGAGAGGATGATGCCCTTGGGCTGCATCCGGTCGAACGCGGCCTCGGCGGACTGGAAGGGGGCGATCTCGCTATAGACGCCAGCCTCGCGCACGCGGCGGGCGATCAGCTGGGTTACCTGGCTGCCGAAATCGACGATGAGAATGCTGTCTGGGTGCTCCATGTCGGGCGCATAGCCGGATGGGACCCGTAACGAAAGAGGCCGCGCCTCCCGGATGGGAAACGCGGCCTGCAATTCGATCTTACGAGGCGGGGATTATGCCGCTTCGTTGTAATCCTCGTCCGACATCACCGGACCCGAATCCTGGCCCTTCGCCGAGACGTCGCGATCGACGAACTCGATGACCGCCATCGGCGAGGCGTCCGACATGCGGATGCCGGCCTTGATGACGCGGGTGTAACCACCGTTGCGATCCGCATAACGGGTCGCCAGAACGTCGAACAGCTTGATCAGCTGTGCGTCGTCGAGCAACCGGCCGTGCGCGAGACGACGGTTGGACAGGCCACCCTTCTTCGCGAGCGTGATCAGCTTCTCGATGTAAGGACGCAGTTCCTTCGCCTTGGCGACGGTGGTGGTGATCTGCTCGTGCTTGATGAGCGCAGCGCTCATGTTACGGAACAGAGCAAGACGGTGGGCCGAGGTCCGCTGAAGCTTACGGCCGCCTACGCGATGGCGCATGTTTAATACCTTTTCGTTCGTTCAGGGGCCGTATGAGGTACCCGGGAGCTGGTCGCCGTTAAGGCCGTCGACCGATGCCTTCGTAAAGACGACAAGGACGGGTTCCGTCAATCACGAAACCCGCGCCCTGCCCGCTTTGTCTCCAGCCGGATGGCGACCCGGCAAAGCCGTGTCGTCGGATGGGTCGGTCCAAACCGACCCGCCGGCCGGGCTGTCTGGTCTCCGGTGCAGCGTGGCTGCACCGGCGCCAGATCAGCCCATGATTTCCTGCTCGAGCTTCTTGGCCATCTCTTCGATGTTCTCAGGCGGCCAGCCGGGGATTTCCATCCCCAGGCGAAGACCCATCGACGACAGCACTTCCTTGATTTCGTTCAAGGACTTGCGGCCGAAGTTAGGCGTACGCAGCATCTCGGCTTCGGTCTTGCCGACCAGATCGCCGATATAGATAATGTTGTCGTTCTTGAGGCAGTTCGCCGAACGCACCGACAGCTCCAACTCGTCGACCTTCTTGAGAAGATACCGGTTGATCTGCTGCGTATCGCCTGCGGGCTCCGCACCACCGGCAGCGGGTGCTGCCTGGCCGATCGGGGCCGACGAACGCGTCACCGACGAATCGTCGAAGTGGACGAACAGCGCGAGCTGATCCTGGAGAATGCGACCGGCATAGCCGACTGCGTCTTCCGGGGTGATCGTGCCGTCGGTTTCGATCGTCAGCGTCAGCTTGTCGTAATCCAGGTCCTGACCGACGCGGGTCGGGTCGACCTTGTACGATACCTGCCGTACCGGCGAGTACAGCGCATCGACCGGGATCAGACCGATCGGCGCATCGGCCGGGCGGTTTGCGGTCGCGGGCACATAGCCCTTACCGATGTCGGCGGTCAGCTCCATGTTGAGCGTCGCACCCTCATCCAGGTGACAGATCACGAGATCCTTGTTCATGATCTCGATGTCGCCCGAGACGGCGATGTCGCCGGCCTTGACTTCACCCGGACCCGTTGCCGAGAGCTGGAGGCGCTTGGGCCCCTCGCCCTGCATGCGGATCGCGATCTGCTTCACGTTGAGGACGATGTCGGTCACGTCCTCGCGGACGCCGGCCAGGCTCGAGAACTCATGCAGCACGTTCTCGATCTTGATCGAGGTAACGGCCGCGCCCTGCAGCGACGAGAGCAACACGCGACGCAGCGCGTTGCCGAGCGTCAGGCCGAAGCCACGCTCGAGCGGCTCGGCGATGAAGGTCGCCTTGCGCTTGGTGTCGCCACCGGCCTTTTTCTCCAGGCCGCTGGGCTTCTTGAGTTCCTGCCAGTTCTTTGCGTTGACAGACACTTGCTTCCCCTAATTTGGGGGCCGGCGAAAAGGACTTCCGCCGGCCGTTAAAATGCACCCGTGCCGCGCGATCAACCGCGCACGGGCAACGTCGGAGAAATCAGACGCGACGACGCTTCGAAGGACGAACGCCGTTGTGCGGGATCGAGGTCACGTCGCGGATCGACGTGATCTGGAAACCGACGGCCTGAAGCGCGCGCAGTGCCGATTCGCGACCCGAGCCTGGGCCCTTGACCTCGACTTCGATCGTGCGGACGCCGTGCTCGGCGGCCTTCTTGCCGGCGTCTTCCGCTGCGACCTGCGCCGCGTACGGAGTGGACTTGCGCGAGCCCTTGAAGCCCATTGCGCCGGCCGACGACCACGAGATCGCGTTGCCCTGGGCATCGGTGATCGTGATCATCGTGTTGTTGAAACTGGCGTTAACGTGCGCGACGCCAGAGGTGATGTTCTTGCGCTCGCGCCGCTTAATGCGCTGAGGTTCGCGTGCCATGAGGTATTTCCTGACCTGTATCTGCGTGACGCCGGGCGGCCCGTTGGGACCAGCGCCGGCGGAGTAATCCATTAAAAAAGTGGATTACTTCTTCTTACCGGCGATCGGCTTGGCCTTGCCCTTGCGGGTGCGCGCATTGGTATGCGTGCGCTGGCCGCGGACCGGCAGGCCCTTGCGGTGACGCAGGCCACGATAGCAGGCGAGATCCATCAGGCGCTTGATGTTCATCGACGTCTGGCGGCGCAGATCGCCCTCGACGGTGTGATCGGCGTCGATCGTCTCGCGGATGTGCAGGACTTCCTGGTCGGTCAGGTCCTGGACACGCGCCGTGTCGGCGATGCCGAGCTTCGTGATGATTTCCTTGGCCTTGGTCGAACCGATGCCGTGGATATAGGTCAGCGCGATCACCACGCGCTTGTTGGTCGGGATATTAACACCCGCGATACGTGCCATGAACTTGGTTCTCCTGCTCCACGAGGTCCGGCATGGCTGCACGGCCCTCATCTCCTAGCGATGATCCGAAACGCACGATAACGGCGAACGCGAATACGCGCCGCCGGGAACCGTCGTGTCGGGGAAAAATCAGGTAGGCGCGGGCAAACGCGCTGTCAAGCGAGCGGTTCCGCATGGAGCGGCACGGACTGACGCATCTTGAGCCAGCGACGGAACGAGACGATCGTCCAGATGACCTCGACCACGCCGAACGGCCACGCACCCTGGAGGAAGCCGTAGATCGAGCCAAGCACGCAGCCAAATGCAAAGCCGAGCGTCCACCAGTGCGTGCCGGCTTCCTTGGCATAGCATAGCAGGGTGAACGACACCGCGGCCAGGCCGAATAGGGAAAGGGGGTCCATCAGCTGCTTTTGCAGCGAACAGCATCTGATTGCTACGGCCATTTGGCAGGACCGAACCGGACCCAACCTTTCAAAGGGTGATGCGCATAGCGCCAAGCGAACGGCAAGCGCACATAATATTAATACCCAAAACTGGGTAACATTGACCACCGATTTACTAAAAAAGAAACACGGCAACTACCATGGAAAGATCCTATCATGATGACATTGAGCAGGATGGCCAACAGCTTTAGAAATCCGGGGGGATCATTTCATGGGAAAGTCTTCGATAATCGGCGTCGCGGGATTTGCACTTGGCGCACTTGGTGGGTGTGGCTCAGACGGCGGCAAGGGGAATGGTTCCATTGACCTGACACCCGCACCGACGCCCTCACCGACGCCGACGCCCGCCCCTACACCTACGCCAACTCCGACGCCCACCCCCATGATCAGCTATACAGTGCCGACGTTTTTGTCCGCGACAGGGTCGGTGACACTCGATAACTATCCGGGCTTTGGCATCCGTCTGGTCGATACGCAGACGACCGGCACCGGGACGATCGTCCATCACCCGGTTGCAACGATCCAGTCCGACGAGAGTGTGGTCGGCATCGACGTCGCGCCGACTACGACGCCTGGCGACGGGATCTTCACTGCACGGTACGAAACCGACGTGTTGCAAGGCCGTATCCGGATCGGCCAATCGGCCCGTTCCAGTGTCACGACGTACAGCTATTCTAATGCGATCACCGTACCCGCGGCAGCCGCCACCTTGACCGGCGGCGTCACGACCGGGACAGGCGACGATTATGTCGGCTATTATACGTGGTTAGCGCCAGCCGGTGCCACAGCCGGCGCGAGTATCACGCTGCGCCATGTCTTCTACGGCCCGAAGACGCAACGGACGGACCTGCCCACGACCGGGTCCGCGCAGTTCTCGCAGGTGAGCCGAGAGACCAGCTATTTCGACCTTTACACGGTCACCCCCGACCAAGGCATCGCCAGTTTTGGCGATCAGTTCGCCCTTAAGGTCGACTGGCCGACGCGAACAATAACGGGAACGCTGCGGCAGATTTCGCACGTGCCTGCGGTGGCTGGTCCTCATTATTATCTGCGCTTCTCAGGCAGCTTCAGCGCTACAACCGGCTTAGTCACGGGACAGGTCTACGAGGTCGCAGCGGATACGACCACACCCGTCGCGAGCGGCTATTCCGGTGATTTCGCCGCCAATTTCTACGGCCCCGCCGCCAAAGGCCTCGGCATGGTGTTTCGACTGGGAAGGTCCGACGGCACGGTCGTCATTGCTCGCGGTATTGGCCATCAAGGGACCTGATCGACGCGTTTAGGTCGGTGGACCGGTAGGCCCGCCCCCCCCTATTTCCGCCCGAACAGCTTCTCGATGTCGCCATGCGCGAGCTTCACCCAGGTGGGGCGGCCGTGATTGCATTGGCCGGAATGCGGGGTGACTTCCATTTCGCGGAGCAGCGCGTTCATTTCGGGGACCGATAGGATGCGGCCGGCGCGGACCGAGCCGTGACAGGCCATCGTGCCGGCCACCGCGTCGAGGCGCTCCTTTAGCGAAAGCGCCTCATCAAAGGCTGCGAGTTCGTCGGCGAGGTCGGTGACGAGGCCCTTGGGGTCGCTCTGGCCGAGCAACGCCGGCGTTGCGCGCACGAGCATCGCGTGCGGGCCGAAGCGTTCGAGGTCGAGGCCGAACTCCGACAGTTCGTCGGCGCGCGCTTCGAGGCGGTCGCACGCGGATTCGTCCAGCTCGACGACCTCGGGGATCAGCAGCGCCTGGCTGGCGATCGTGCCGCCGTTCAGTGCAGCGCGCATGCGTTCGAGGACGAGGCGTTCATGCGCGGCATGCTGGTCGACGAGGACGAGCCCGTCTTCGGCTTCGGCGACGATGTAGGTTTTCGCGACCTGGCCTCGCGCGACGCCCATCGGGAAGGATGCGGTTTGCGGTGGGGGCGTCCAGGCGGGTTCGGCTCTTGCCTGTGGGGGCGCGGCGAAGAAGGTGGGGCGGGCGTCGTTGACGGCGCCGTAGTGGCGATTTTCCAGCGGTAGCCTTTGGGGCGTGCCCTCACCTTCCCATCCGTTTTGCGGACGGGCCCCTTCCTCTCCCCCGGGGGGAGAGGAGGTTTCCTGTTGCCACATCGAGAGGGCGGATTCGGAGGCGCGCTGGCTGCGGTGGCCCGCCGCATCGAGCGCGCGGCGGAGGCCCGAGACGATCAGGCCTCTTACCATCGCGGGGTCGCGGAAGCGGACTTCGGTCTTGGCGGGGTGGACGTTGACGTCGACCTGGTCGGTCGGGATGTCGAGAAACAGCGCGACGACGGCATGGCGGTCGCGCGGGAGCATCTCGGCATAGGCGCCGCGGATCGCGCCCATCAGCAGGCGATCCTTCACGGGCCGGCCGTTGACGAACAGATATTGGTGGTCGGCGATGCCACGATTGTAGGTCGGCAGGCTCGCGACGCCGCCCAGCACGACGCCCTCGCGCTCCAGATCGATCGCCACCGCATTGTCGGCCAGCGCGCGGTCGGTGAGCGTCGCCACCCGGCCCGGCCGATCCTCGACCTGCACCGCCGACAGCGCGCGACGGCCGTCATGCTCGAGCGTAAAGCCGATATCAGGCCGTGCCATCGCGAGGCGGCGGACGACGTCGAGGCAGGCGGCGTATTCGGCGCGGGGGGAGCGGAGGAATTTGCGCCGCGCGGGCACGCGCGCGAACAGGTCCTCGACCACGACGCGCGTGCCGGGCGGCAGCGCGGCGGGGCCTTCGCGCGTGACCTGGCCATTGTCGACGGTCCGCGCCCAGCCTTCGGCGCCGCGGATCCGACTTTCAATCGTCAGCCGTGCGACGCTCGCGATCGAGGGCAACGCCTCGCCGCGAAAACCGAGCGTCACGACCGATTCGATATATTCGTCGGGCAGCTTTGAGGTGGCATGCCGTTCGAGCGCCAGCGCCATGTCGGCCGGAGTCATCCCGCAGCCGTCGTCGGCGACTTCGATCCGCGATGTTCCCCCCTCGACGAGGAGAATCGCGATGCGGCCCGCGCCCGCGTCGATCGCGTTTTCGACTAACTCCTTCAACGCGCTGGCGGGTCTTTCCACCACTTCACCGGCGGCGATGCGATTGACCAGATGCTCGGGAAGACGCCGTATTGACATGGGTTTGCGTCTAGACCAAGCGACGGCATCCCGCGACCCGCAAACGCCCGCTTATTTAGGCACCCGGTGCTCAAAACCACCGGCGGGTCCCGCGAGATGATGTGTGCGAAATGCCGCCCGTCCGGCGGCCAGGATTACGGGACCCTGATTGAATGGCCTTCTACTCGCGTTTCTTCAAGTTCATGTCGCACGACATGGCGATCGACCTCGGCACCGCGAACACCGTCGTCTACGTCCGTGGCCGCGGCATCGTCCTGAACGAGCCGTCGGTGGTCGCGGTCGAGACGATCAACGGGATCAAGCGCGTCAAGGCGGTCGGTGACGACGCCAAGATGATGATGGGCAAAACCCCCGGCAACATCGAGGCGATCCGGCCTTTGCGCGATGGCGTCATCGCGGACATCGACGTCGCCGAGCAGATGATCAAATACTTCATCCAGAAGGTGCACGGCCCCCGCAAGTTCGCGCGCTGGCCCGAGATCGTGATCTGCGTGCCGTCGGGATCGACGAAGGTCGAGCGCCGCGCGATCCGCGATGCCGCGTCGAACGCGGGCGCCTCGCAAGTCTGGCTGATCGAGGAGCCGATGGCCGCGGCGATCGGCGCGGACATGCCGGTGACCGAGCCGATCGGTTCGATGGTCGTCGACATCGGCGGTGGCACGACCGAAGTCGCGGTGCTCTCGCTTCGCGGGCTCGCCTACACGACGTCGGTGCGCGTCGGCGGCGACAAGATGGACGAGGCGATCGTCAGCTATGTCCGCCGCAACCATAACCTGCTGATCGGCGAAGCGACGGCGGAGCGGATCAAGAAGGAGGTCGGCATCGCCAAGCCGCCGGTCGACGGCATCGGCATGATCATCCAGATCAAGGGCCGCGATCTCGTCAACGGCGTCCCGAAAGAGATTCAGATCAACCAGGGCCAGATCGCCGAGGCGCTTAGCGAGCCGGTCGCGACGATCGTCGAGGGCGTCCGCGTCGCGCTCGAGAACACCGCGCCCGAGCTGGCGGCGGACATCGTCGACCAGGGCATCGTGCTCACCGGCGGCGGTGCGTTGCTGCAGGGGCTCGACGAGGTGCTGCGCGACGAAACCGGGCTGCCGGTGACGGTCGCCGAGGACCCGCTGACCTGCGTCGCGCTCGGTACCGGCCGCGCGCTTGAGGATCCGCTGTTCCGCGGCGTGCTGATGAGCGGCTAAGAGGTTGGTTTTGCTGTAAGACACACGGACACGAAATCGCGCCGTCCGAGTCGTGGGGGTAAAGCCCTCCACGCTTCGGCGGCGCCCGAGACAGGGGGACAGGCGCATGGCGCCAGCCCGCGATCGGCGCACGGGGTTTTCCCGGCGCCGGCAATATGGTGTGTTCATGGGCTATGTGCTCGCCGTCGCTGGTGCGGTGGTGGGCTTGGTGCTGCTTGTCGCGTCGACCTTCAATCCGCCTGCCTTTTCCGCGCTGCGGATGGGAGTCGCAGGCCTGACGGCGCCGGTGTCGACTGGGCTTGCGACGGTCGGCTCGGGCATCGCCGGCATCCCCGAGGCGATCGGCCAGTATTTCTTCGTGAAGCAGGAAAACGTCGCGCTCCGAGCGGACCGCGACCGGACGCGCTCGCTGCTGATGCGCGCGCGGACGATCGCGTATGACAATCGCCGGCTGCGCAGCCTGCTCGCGATCCGCGACCGCGCGGCAGAGCCCGTCGTGACCGCGCGGCTGGTCAGCTCGAGCGCGTCGAGCGGTCGGCGCTTCGCGTTGCTCAACGCGGGCCGGTGGAGCGGCGTGAAGCCCGGCATGCCGGTGCGCGGCCCCGACGGGCTGATCGGCCGCGTCGTCGAGACCGGGCCGAACGCGGCGCGCGTGCTGCTGCTCAGTGACGGCGACAGCATCGTCCCCGTCCGCCGCACGCGCGACGGCCTGCCCGCGATCGCGGCCGGGCGCGGCGACGGGATGATCGACATCCGCTCGGTCAACGCGACCAACGTGCGGTTCAACGCGGGCGACCTGTTCGTCACGACCGGCACCGGCGGGATCTACGGCCCTGGCGTGCCCGTCGCGCGCGTGACCAAGGCGGGCTCGGATTCGGTGATGGCGCGAACCTTCGCCGATCCCGACACACTCGATTTCGCGCTGGTCGAGAACGTGTTCATGCCCGTCCCGCCGCCCCGACCAATCGCACAGCCATGAGCGCACAGCGATGAGCCGCCCCCGCGTCGTCGACAGCGTCGATTACAAGCCGTTCGAGACCAAACTGCCCGCCAGCCGCGCGCGCGTCATCCCCTGGGCAACGGTGATGGCGGGATCGCTGATCACGATCATCCCGGTCGTCGCGACGATCCCGCTGCTCCCGCCGTTCGGGTTCGTGATGCTGCTGGCATGGCGCCTGCTGGCGCGGTTCGCGTTCCGGCCATGGGCAGCCGCGCCGCTCGGCTTTTTCGACGATCTCGTCAGCGGCCAGCCGCTCGGCAGCGCGGTGCTGATGTGGTCGCTCGCATTCGTCGCGATCGACATGCTCGAACAGCGCCTCGCCTTTCGGGACCATTGGCAGGACTGGTTCATCGCGAGCGGACTGATCGCGCTGTGCATCATCGTCGGCCGGTTCATCGCGGTCCCGGTCGGCGCGCATGTCGACACGATCCTGATCGCGCAGATCGCTGTCACCATGCTCACCTTCCCGCTGGCCGCGCGCATCGTCGCGGCGATCCAGAACAAGCGTGGTGCCGAATGAGGAGCACGCCGCGGATCGTCACCGAGATGTCGCAGGCGTACAGCTTCTCGCGGCGCGCCTGGATGCTGGGCGCGGCGCAAGGCGGCGTCGGGTTGCTGCTCGCGGGGCGGATGGCATGGCTGTCGATCGCGCAGAACGAGCGCTACACGATGCTGTCCGAAAGCAATCGCGTGAACATGACGCTGTTACCCCCGCGGCGCGGCTGGATCGTCGACCGCCACGGTGTGCCGATCGCCAACAACCGCACCGACTTCCGCGTCGACATCATCCCCGATCGCCTCCGCGACAAGGAGCGCGTCTTGCCGCTGCTCGGCCGCATCCTGCAGCTGCCGCCCGAGGAAGTCGAACGGATCGCGATCGATCTCGACCATGCCGCCGGGTTCCAGCCCGTCCAGGTCGCCGAAAATCTCGATTGGGAGCGGTTCGCGGCGGTCAGCGTCCGGCTACCCGAGCTGCCCGGCGTCGCGCCCACCCGTGGTTTCGCACGCAGCTATCCGGCGGGCGCCGCGGTCGCGCATCTGACCGGCTATGTCGGCGTCCCCAATGCCGAGCAGTATAAGAAGACGCACGACCCGCTGCTCGTCACGCCGGGTTTCAAGCTCGGCAAGGACGGTCTCGAAAAGATGCTCGAGACCGAGCTGCGCGGCGTCGCCGGCGCCAAGCGAGTCGAGGTCACCGCACGCGGCAAGCTAGTCGCCGAACTTGCGACCAAGCCCGACGTGCCGGGCAAGACCGCGCGGCTGACGATCGACGTGGGGCTTCAGGAATATGCCGCGCGGCGGCTCGGCACCAACTCCGGGTCGGTCGTCGTGCTCGACTGCCGGACGGGCGAGATGCTCGCGATGGTGTCGATGCCGGCCTATGATCCGAACAGCTTTTCGGACGGGATCAGCCATCTCGAATGGCAGATGCTCAGCGACGACGATCACGTGCCGCTAATGAACAAGGTGACGCAGGGTCTTTATCCGCCAGGCTCGACCGTCAAGCCGATGAACGGGCTCGCGCTGATGAACGCGGGCGTCGATCCGTCGGCGCGGGTCAATTGTTCCGGCGCGATGCGGCTCGGCACCAGCGTGTTCCATTGCCACAAGAAAAGTGGCCATGGCGCGCTCGATCTTAAGAACGCGATCATGCAAAGCTGTGACATCTATTTCTACGAGATGGCGCGGCGGGTCGGCTACAACGCGATCGCGCCCGTCGCGCGGACGCTCGGGCTCGGGCAGAAGTTCGACCTGCCCTTCTCGACGCAGCGCTACGGCACGGTGCCCGATCCGGCGTGGAAGCTGAAGAAGTACAAGCATGACTGGACCGTGGCGGATTCGCTTAACGCCTCGATCGGCCAGGGCTATGTGCTCGCCAATCCGTTGCAGCTCGCGGTGATGGCGGCGCGGCTCGCATCGGGCCGCGCGTTGCAGCCGAGCATCCTCGCCGATCACGTCCACCGCGATTCCCCTGCCCTCGCGATCGATTCCGAGCATCTTGCGCGTGTCCGCGATGCGATGTTCGGCGTGATCAACCAGGGCGGCACCGGCGGTGCGGCGAAGCTGCTCATTCCCGGTGTCGCGATCGCGGGCAAGACCGGCACCGCGCAGGTCCGCCGCATCACGATGGCCGAACGACGCTCGGGCGTGCTCAAGAACGGGCAGCTGCCGTTCAAGATGCGCGATCACGCGCTGTTCATCGGTTTCGCGCCCGCCGACAACCCGCGCTATGCGCTCGCGGTGGTGCTCGAACATAATGGTCATACCGTGCGCAATCTCGACACGCCGATGATCGGCCGCGACATCATGACCTATATGCTCGACCGCGACCGGGCGCTGAAATCGCTCGCCGAGGTCGAACCGACCTGGGGCGGCGACATCCGCACGCGCATGGCCGCGACCGCGGAGACGTATCGCAAGGCGCAATCCGCGCCGCCCGCGGCGATCGCCACCAAGACCGACGCGATCGTACCGAGCGACGCCCCTGCGGTCGCGAATGCCACGGATATGGCCAACGCGACCCAGGAAGCGCTCACTGCCCCCGGCGCGACCGTGGCCGAAGACGATTCGAGGGACCGCCAGCCATGACCAGCCGCCGATGAACCGGATCGTCCCCGAACCGCTCGCCAAACTGCCCTGGCTCGTGATCCTGCTGGTCGTCGCGATCGGCTGTTTCGGTCAGGTTGTGCTCTATTCCGCCGCGGGCGGCTCGCTGCGCCCCTGGGCGCTGTCGCAGGGAATCCGCTTTTTCGTACTGCTCGCCGGCGCGATCGGCCTGTCCTACATCCCCGAACGCAGCTGGAAGGCGGTCGCCCTGCCCGCCTACACATTGATCGTGCTGTCGCTGATCGCGGTCGAGATCCTCGGCAAGGTCTCGGGTGGCTCGCAGCGCTGGCTCGATCTCGGTTTCATCCGGTTGCAACCGTCCGAGTTCATGAAGCCGGCGATCGTACTGGCAGCCGCGAAATTCTACGACATGCTCCCGCCCGGCGAGACGCGGCGGTTCGGGGGCGTCTGGCCTGCCGCGCTGCTGATCGGCGTACCCGCGGCGATCGTGATGAAGCAGCCCGATCTGGGGACCGCGCTGATGATCTGTTCGGGCGGCGCGACCGTCATGTTCCTCGCCGGCATCCCGCTCCGGCTGTTCGTCGGCGGCGCGATCACCGCGGCGATCGCGATTCCGCTGGCGATCAACTTCCTGCTCCACGACTATCAGCGCAACCGCATCTTTATCTTTCTCGATCCCGAAAGTGATCCGCTCGGCACCGGCTATCACATCAGCCAGTCGAAGATCGCGATCGGCTCGGGCGGGATCTGGGGCAAAGGCTTCCTCCAGGGCACGCAGAGTCATCTTGATTACCTCCCCGAGGGCCATACCGACTTCGTCTTCGCGACGATGGCGGAAGAATGGGGGCTGGTCGGCGGCTGCCTGCTGATCCTCGCCTTCCTGCTGGTGATCCGCTGGGGCATCGAGGTCGGCCAGCGCGCGCAGACCCGCTTCGGCCGGCTGACCGCGGCGGGCCTCGCGACGACGATTTTCTTCTACGTAGCGATCAACCTGATGATGGTGATGGGCCTCGCCCCGGTCGTCGGCATTCCACTCCCGCTGGTCAGCTTTGGCAGCTCGGCGCAGATGACCGTGCTGTTGTGTCTTGGGATCCTGATGTCGATCGACCGGCAGAACCGCAAGACGGTCGGCTGGTAGGAAAGAGCGGCGGGAAGATCGGCAGTTTGCCCCGAAGTCCGAACGCCCTCGCGCCACCACGTAAGGCTTCGTCGTCTAGTACCGCCCCTTGCAGTCCGGACCGGTACGGTGATGGCCGCACGCATCCGTGATCGCCGCGCTCGAACCGGCGTCAGATCGTCGTCGCATTAAGCAGACACCGTTCGCTCAGACGGAGGGTACCATCAGTGTCCGCGTAACGATCGCCGCGTGCGTCCGAATACGCGCGTTCGCTGTGCGCATCAGCGCGGTCATGTGCGCCTTCGCCGTCGCTTCGGCGATGCCAAGACTGAAAGTGATCCGCTTTGAGTTGCCCCGCACGGAGGCAGCGCACCACCCTGATCTGGGTCGGCGTCAATTGCGATGCACGCGCTGCGGCCTCCGATACGGAAAAGCGGGCGAGGATAGACGCGCATCTTGAACAGACGGTTCGATGATCACCCTCTTCTGCTCTCGAAGGCATCGATGCGATATGACGTCGCGGGAACAGGGCACAAGGTCTTCGCCCGCCCAAGCGCCTTTTACGGATTCGGTTGGACGGAGTTACATTACGCGCCGCTGTTCACTGAGCCGCCGAGCCTTTCTATTCGCACGCGGCCAAGACCTGTCCTACAGATTGATCTGCCCGACAGGCGAAGGCGTCGTCGGACCGAATGGGGAGGATGTCGATGCCATCACGCCTATGTATCGCTCAACCCGCGATCACCCGACGATGATCGGCGGCGATCTCAGGCTCGTGATTGCGGCACTGTCGGGTATCCTGCTGGCGGTGTTGATGATCGTTCGCGGACGCTTGCATCCGTTCATCGGACTGTTGTGCGGCGCGTTCATGGTCGGGCTGCTCGCGGGATTGCCGCTGCCCGATGTTGCCAAGGCGGTGCAGAAGGGCGTTGGCGACATCATCGGCGGGACTGGGCTGGTCGTCGCGCTCGGCCTCTCGCTCGGCGCTATGCTGCATCTATCGGGCGCCGCCGCGTCGCTCGCCAGGGGCGCGCTCCGGCTGACCGGCGTGCAGGCCGCACCTTGGGCGACGCTGGGCATCGCGATTGTCATTGGCCTGCCACTATTCTTCGAGACCGGGCTGGTGCTGCTCCTCCCAATCGTCGTCGCGGCGGCGGCGGAGATGTCGGCGATGACCGCCGAGATCGACGACGCCGACCGGGATCGGGCCAAGCTGCGGCTGATCATGCCTGCGCTCGCCGGGCTAGGCGTGGTGCATGCCCTGGTGCCGCCGCATCCGGGGCCCCTGCTCGCGGTCGAGGCGCTTGGGGCGAATCTGGGGCTGACGATGCTGTACGGGATCGTGGTCGCGATTCCGACGGCGATCGTCGCGGGGCCATTGCTGGCCACGTTTACGACACGCGGTGTCCGCCTCGCCTCGCCGGTCGTGTACGACGACGGGCTCGGGATCGCGACGCCGCCGCGGCTGCTATCGCTGCTGATCGTGCTGCTGCCGGTGCTGTCGATAGCGACTGGCGAAATCGGCCAGATGGTGCCCACGTGGAAAGGTGCCACCGGCCTGGTCGCGGCGAGCAACCCGGTGCTTGCTCTCCTGGTGACGAACCTGCTCGCGTTGCCGCTGCTGTTCGGTCGGCGGCTGCGCGAGGCGGCGATTCAGGAGGCTGTGTGGCGTGAGACGATGGGCGCGGCGGGGGCTATCCTGCTCGCGATCGGCGCGGGCGGCGCGCTGAAGCAGGTGCTTGTCGTTGCGGGGCTGTCCGACCTGCTGGCGCGGACGGTGATGTTGTACGCGATCTCGCCGCTCTTGCTGGGCTGGCTGGTGGCGGTCGCGATCCGGCTTGCCGCGGGATCGGCGACGGTTGCGACGATCACTGCGGTCGGGATCATGCCCGGCGTGGTTGCGAGTTCGGGTGTGTCGCCTGAACTGGTTGTGCTGGCGATCGGCGCGGGATCGGTATTCTTCAGCCACGTCAACGATCCCGGATTCTGGTTGGTGAAAAGCTATGTCGGCACCAGCACCGCGGACACCTTCCGCACCTGGTCACTGCTCGAAACGGCGATCTCGGTGGTTGGCCTTCTGCTGGTGATAGCGTTGAGCTATGTCGTTTGACCACGACGGACCACATATCGAAAGGACGGTCGTGAGCTAAGCCAGGCTGGCGGATCGCGCCTATACGGCGATCGTCCGGATCATCACCGACGGCTGGCTCGCGGTCGGTGACAGGCTTCCGTCCGAAGCGCACCTTGCCGCCAGCGTCGGCATATCGCGCACGATCGCTCGCGACGCACTCGCGATTGGCATCCGACGGGATCACGCCAGCGCGGCGGGGTGCGGGATCTCGCGTCAAACGCCGCTGGTACGACCGCCTTGGTACGCACATGTCGATGGATGCGCTGGCAACGACGTTCGGCACATACGAGGTGCGCTTCGTGCTTGAGGTGGAGGCAGCGCGTCTGGCAGCATGACTCCGGTCGGATCGACAGCTCGACGGAATCGAAAGGGCGCCGGAGGCGTTGGTGGCGCGCGGCTCTCGAACGCGCTGGCCCATGACGAAGACTGAGTGCTGCATGTGCTATCGTCGACGCGATTACGAACGGCGCGTTTCTGCTCGTCGTTGATTATCTCCACGAAGACGTGGTGCGGATCCTGCGCGCTGGCGTCGATATTTCGCGCTCGCGACCGCCAGGGGTGATCGGCGCGATGATGGGGGAGCATGACGCGATCGTCGAAGCGATCCGCACGCAGGACGCTGACGGCGATGCGCGGGCATCTGTCGCAGGGGCGCAAGCGGTTGATGTCATGAGGGCGTATCGGGACGGAACGGCAATCCCACCTCGCCGGGGGAAGGTGGGACCGTAGGTAATGGAGGAGCGGATATGAAACCGATGTCGGCTCTACCGCCCATCTCCCTGAAACGGGTGCCTGCCACCGGCACGTGGCGGAAGAGACTTGCCCCCCTCTGAAACCTAGGCTGGCGGTGCAATCCCGAGCCAGGCCACCACATCGGCCGCCAGCGCATCCGGTGTCCGACCTGCGTCCAGCGTCAGCGCATGCTCGTCGGGACCGGGGCGTTCCAGCGTCGCGAGCTGGCTGTCGAGCAGGCTAGCCGGCATATAATGGCCTTCCCGCGTCGCGAGCCTGCGCGCGATCTCCGCGGGCATCGTCTCGAGCAACACGAACGCCAATGGCACAGCAGAGGCGGCCGACAATCGCTCGCGATAGACCCGCTTGAGCGCGGAGCAGGCGGCCACGGCGATGCCGCCGTGCCCTGCGCCCGACGCAGCATCACCGATCGCGGCACCGAGCCGGTCGAGCCACGGCCAGCGATCGCCATCCTCGAGCGGATGGCCCGATCGCATCTTGGTGACGCTGGTGGCCGAATGAAAGGAATCGCCTTCGAGGAACGGGCAGCCGAGCCGCTCTGCCAGACAGGCCGCGAGCGTCGACTTGCCGCTGCCGCTGACTCCCATCACGACGAGACCGCGGCGATGTCCGGACCTCTCTCGCTCTGCCTGCACCATTCGCCCTCGTCCCACTGCCCCGTCGCACTGCCCACGTTGCACTGCCCACGTCACGACGCTATCGGGCGGCGCGACCGGATTGGCCATTACGACCTTCGTCGTGGTCATTCTAGCCAGGCCATTGCAACCTTTGTCGTGTATGCCGCGATCTCCGTTCATGCGGTAGAATTGGTCGAACCGCCGGCGTGACCGGTCCGGAGCAACGGCCGGCGACGCATAGTATGAACACGGCTTCAACATCACCGACATCAACGCCGACAATGTCAGCCTCACGGGCCGCTACACGAAGGCAATTAACGCGACGCGGACCAATGGCAAGATCATCTACGCCAATGCGGCCGCGCGCGCCGCCCGTGCCAGCCGATTCACATTTTCGGCAGCACTCGACTGTCCGATGCCGCTTCGCTTATGCCACGCCCACGGCAGGACCGTATCAGCATACCAGACAAACCCAGGATAGCCCCGTTACAAGAATGAGACGGGCAGATACACCGTCCTCAACAGTTTTCTCGCGCGGAACCTTCCGATCCTCGATGCGAGGACGCTGGATCGCGCGAACGTTAACGCCGCAGGGCGCGCCACGGCTATTAGACCTCGGGCGTCGTCTCTGCCTGTCAAGTCGGCGGGGCACAGGAAACGCCGCACGATAGGTTCCAATTTTGAACAGTGACGTCGCGGGGCGTCCAGGCGCAGAGCCTGTCAGAGTTGTTCGCGGCGCCGACCACGAAAACCGTCCCCAATTTTTTTTCAACGATCCGTTCCGTAACGCACAGGTGCTGATCATCCAGAACACGAGCGGCAATTCGGCACTGCGCTCCGAGATCGCGCAGAGTATCGAGGCGAACACAGTATCGAGGCGGGCATCGTGTTCTCCCAACTGAACCGGCTGCCGGGGTTGAGCCTGTCGTTCGGCGATCACACGTTCACCCCGAAGAACGTCGTCTCAAGCCCGTCCGCGGCGCCGATCGTCAATCTCTGCTCGCAGGACAACACCGACACTGCGGCGCTTTTAACCGCACGCACCGCGGCCGAACTTCATCAGCGTACAGTCGTTCAGCCTTGCATCGATTAAGACCAACGGCTTCGACATAGAGGGCAGTTATGAGCGGCGAAAACCGCTCGGAGCCGACGGCACGCTCCCGGTTCACGCGCGGTGGGTGCCGCCGGAGCCAATTCGAGCGCCACTCCCGAAACAAAATGGCGCGCCACGGAAAGCTACGACAACGAGCAGTTCAGCCCCACGCTGGAGCAGCGCTGGTTGAGCCACGGCGGTATGAGCCGCCAAGATGTCGTCTGCTCGGCTGGCGCTTGTTCAGTATCGGCCAGCAGCAAGGCGACGATCGACTATGACCGGATTAAGCGCGCACGCGACTTCGACGTCGGCGGCGCGCTGAACGTCGCCAAGCGGGTAAGGATGTTCGTCGCGATTGCCAATCAGTTCGACCACGATCCCGGAGCATCGCCGGACCATCGCCGGAAACCAATACAGGGCTCGACGTGAGCCCGGCATTGTACGACACATTGGGTCGGTCCTACCGGATCGGCATGCGCGCGGTTATGACAGGTCCGATCCCTTCTTCCTTACGCTGGGGCGCCCACCATGGATTTTGCACGACGCGACATCATCCTGTCCGCTGCCGCGCTGGCGCTGAACTCGGTTGCTTGCGGCGCGGCACGTTCAGACCGGCGGCTTGGCTATGCGATCGTCGGGCTCGGCGCGTACGGTCTCGACGTCATCATACCCCAGTTTGCCAATTGCACGCACAGCCGACTGGCCGCGGTCGTCAGTGGCGATCCTGCCAAGGCGAAACGCGTTGCGGACGAGCAGGGATTGCCCGTCAGCGCACTCTATTCCTATGCCACGTTCGATTCGATCCGCGACAATCCCGACGTCGACATCGTCTATGTCTGCCTACCAAATGCGCTCCACGCCGAATACACGATCCGTGCGGCGAAAGCGGGCAAGCACGTGATGTGCGAAAAACCGATGGCGGTCTCGGTCGCGGAATGCGAGGCGATGATCGCCGCGTGCAAGGCTGCGAACCGCCAGCTGATGATCGGCTATCGCTGCCATTTCGAGGCCTATAATCTTGAGGCAATGCGGCTCGCGCGGACCGGTGCGGCAGGCAAGATTCGTTATGTCCGGTCCGAGCACGGCTTCGTCCAGCGTGACCCAGCGAAATGGCGCTTGAAGAAAGCCTTGTCGGGCGGCGGCTCGCTGATGGACATGGGCATCTACAGTCTTCAGGCGGCGCGCTACATGACCGGCGAGGAACCGGTCGCTGTGACCGCGCGCGAATCCACCGACCGCAGCGATCCGCGCTTCACTGAGGTCGAAGACATGATCGACTGGACGCTGGAATTTCCCTCGGGTGCGATCGCCGGGTGCCAGGCAATGTATAGCGCCAACCAGAACCGCATCCTGCTGATGGGCGACAGCGGGCGGGTCGAACTGGAGCCGGCAACGCGTTACGACGGCAACCAGATGTGGCTCGGCAGGGACGGCCGTGAACGTGTGGTCACACCGCCGCCCGGCCCTGGCAAGACGCAATTTGCGGGGCAGCTCGATCACCTCGCCGACTGCATCCTCGCTGGGCGCCAACCGATCGTCTCCGGCGAAGAGGGCCTGCGAGACATGCGGATCGTCGAGGCGATTTATCGCTCCGCGCGTGAGGCCCGCACGATCCGCCTCGACGGCCGAGCATGATTGCGCGTTTGCTCGCCATCGCCTTTGGATCCGCGGCCGCACCGGCACAGCCCCCCGATTCGAACGGGTTGGCGTCGTCTGTCGACGTTGCCGCTTAGGTGGCGGGGATAGCGAAGGCGATAAAACCTGGCCAGGGCTTTGCGTGGCAGCCGCTGGTCCGCGATGGCGAAACGGTCGGTGACCCTCCGGCGCACTCGGATCGGGCCGAATATGCGGTAGTTATCGCCAGCGCCATAAGCTGATATCGGACGACTCGCTCGTTGCCGCGAAACCGATAAAGGCTAACCAGACCGAAGGCGACCGCATCGTTGGCGGCACGACGCGCGCGCTGCGGCCCGGCGATATCATGCTGATCCCGGCAGGCGTCCCGCACTGGTTCGGTATCACCGGCGACCACGCTGTGCGGCGGTAGGAAAGCTTTACTATCCTCTCCCGCCAGAGGGGCGCGACGAGCGGGATGTTCTGAGCGGTGTTGCGCTCGTTCATCCCCACCAGCCGCGGTGTGACCGTACGCGCAGGATGCGGTCGTCCGCGGCGAGGTACAGCACGCCGCCCCCTTCGCCGAACGCGCAGTTGGCGATCGGTACGCCGGTCGACATCACCCCTGGCGGCTCTCCCTCCGCAGTAAGGACGATCATTCTACCCGGCACCGAACACGCCAGCGTACTGTCTTGCGGGGCCTTCAAGCCATTGGTCGACCGGCACCACCCCGCGCCTGCATCGGTTTCGCATCAGGCCAGAGTCTTGCTCCGCGCGGCTTCGCGCACCGTTGCCCGTGCATTGTTTATGCGTCAGCTAGAGCCGGCGAGACTTTGCTCACGGGACCGATCGCGTCATATTGACCGGATCGACCGCATTACCGGAATATTAGCGACGTGATGAAAAGCCTTTGCCGTTTCGCCGTGCTGACGTTGATCGCCGCGGCCTCAACGGGACAGACGCCCCCCTCCCGAACCCCGACGACTGCTCGTACTTCGACTCCGTCTCTGGATCGGCCATCGGTGCAGTCTCCTGCCGACGTCTTTGGCCCGTTGTTCCGCACCGTCCAGCAAAGCCACGTGTTCGCTGACGGCAAGACCTTCGTCGACGCAGTGCCAAAGCGTGCGGCTGCCGCGATCGTGGCGGACTATGTGCAGACCAAGCCCGAAAACGCGGCGCTGAGGGGATTCGTGCTCGCCAATTTCGTGGTGCCAGGCGAGAATGATCGCGGCACAGACGACCTCAGGACACATGTCCGGACACTATGGCCGCAATTGACGCGCCAACCCGTAGCGCCGGTCGCAGAAAGCTCCGCTCTCGCGTTGCCCGCCCCCTATGTCGTGCCGGGCGGGCGGTTCCGCGAGATATATTACTGGGACAGCTATTTTACGATGCTTGGCCTCAAGGTCGATGGGCAGCAGCTACTAGTGGAATCGATGCTAGACAACTTCACGAGCCTGATCGAGCGGTACGGCCACATTCCGAACGGCACGCGGACCTATTATCTTAGCCGGTCGCAGCCGCCCTATTTTGCGCTGATGCTCGATCTCTCGATCAATTCTGATCCCGTAGTAGCCAAACGGCGATTGGCGGCGTTGCGCGCCGAGCATGCGTTTTGGATGAATGGTACGACGTGCCTTACCGGCAAGCCGGCATGCGCGCGCGTCGTGCGAATGCCCGATGGCAGCGTACTCAATCGCTATTATGACGACCGGGATACGCCGCGCGACGAATCCTACGCCGAGGATGTCGCGACCGCAGCCAAGGCTGCGCCGCGCCCCGTGGCCGAGACCTACCGTGATCTGCGCGCCGGAGCGGAGAGCGGATGGGACTTCAGTTCGCGCTGGCTGCGCGATCCGAAAGCGCTGGCGACGATCCACACGACGGACATCGTGCCGGTCGATCTCAACAGCCTGTTGTGGTCCATGGAGCGCAGGATCGCCGAGCGCTGCCGTAATGCAGGCGATACGCCATGTGCCACCGAATTCGCGACCTTGGCAGGCAAACGCAAGACCGCGATCGACCGATATCTCTGGCAGGCGACGACCACGCGCTACGCCGATTGGGACCTGTCGATGCACAGCTCAACGGCCAGCATCAACGCGGCGATGCTCGAACCATTATTTGTCGGGCTCGCGTCGCCCGTGCAAGCGCGTTCGGTGGCAAAGACGGTGCGCACATCGCTGCTTGCCGAGGGTGGATTGCGGACCACGACGCTACGAAACGGCCTTCAATGGGACGAGCCCAATGGCTGGGCGCCGCTGCAATGGGTGGCGATCGCGGGGCTGGCCGCGAATGGCGAGGCCGCGCTGGCCAAGGACATCGCGCGCCGTTGGCTCGGGACGGTAGGGGCTGCCTATGCCGAGACCGGCAGGATGCTCGAGAAATATAACGTCGAACAGCGCACGCCTGGTGGCGGCGGCGAATATCCGGTGCAGGACGGCTTCGGCTGGACGAATGGCGTGACGAGCGCGATCCTAGACCGCTATCCAGAACTGGCTCAGCCAGCCAGATAGTTTCTCGAATTCAGCGCGGTGGCGGCATCCGCACATGGATGTCCGCGGCCGAGGGTATAACCCGCTTGAAAGGCGAAGACATCCGCACCCATCCGGCTCGCATCAGCACCAAGGCGGTCGCGACCGCGATCGCAGCCAAACCAAGCTCGATCTTGCGTAGCGTGTCGCGGTTGCGGTCTTCGGTATTCCACACGCCGTCCCATTCTTCGTCAGGACGTTGTTCGTGGGGTGTTCGGTCGAAATCGGTATAGTCGCTATGCATATGCGGTCTCCTCAGACCGGGCGAACCGGCGGAAGCTGATGGGCTCCCGCCGGCCGTGCGCCTTACTTGCCGCGAAGCGTGTTGATCAATGCGATGCCGAGGACACCGGCCACCGCTGCGGCGGTGAACGGACGCTCCTTCGAGAACTGGCGGACATAGTCGACCAGCGGACGGATGTTCTCTTCGACGACATCCTTGGCCTGACCGACGGTTTTCTGAACGGTGCCACTCAACTGATCCGCGGTGCCTTCGCTCTTAAGCGTGGTGTCGCCGGTCGCGGTACCAAGAGCTTCCTTGGCCTTGCCGCCAAAGTCGGTTGCTGCGCCTGCGAGGGTGTCGGTGTTCATGTAGGGTCTCCTATGTTGATCAAGGGTAGAAAACTTTGACCACGTCGATTTAAGATGCGCCGATCGAAGATAAAGATGGAGCGTGTGGGTAACGTTGCCGGCGTCGTTACGATCCCCAAACGAGCCGGTTATCGACGATCCGGCACGACAAGGACTTCGAAAAGCGGTCATCGGCCGACGTCTAGAGCGGTGACGCGGGCGCGGTAAGGATCGCGGGGGCAACTGCAGCCTTGCCGACTTCGAAGAGCACCTTCGGATCCTTGACCTGCCCCGATACGCGGATGAAATCGCTTATGGTCAGCCAAATTGGGCTCGTATCGCCCTGACGCCAAGCCTTTGCGGCGCGACCCAACTGCTGGAGCTCGCCTAGCGACAGATTGGCTTCAAGCCGATCACCGACGCACTGCGACTGCGCGGGCTGGAAGGCATAGCCTCCGAGCAAGGTCGCGATCTTTGCGGAGGAGTTAGCGCAGGCCCGTAACGACAGCATGCCGGTCGCCACGCCTAGGATAGCTATACGACCCACAGTAGCTGAATAGACCACAAAACCCCTTTGCGTCGATGGCTACTACACGGTGCCTCGTTCGGAAGATTCGAGATATTTACAATGACATAACCCGCCTAGAGGGCATTTTATCCCACGTATTCATGCACTACCCCATAGTGCTGAAACAACCATGCGCCCTATCTTGAGCATCGGACATCGGCTAGATTTAACGCCTCGCCGCGCTATGGGCGCGGCGAGCGATGGAGGTCGATGATGTTCATCAGTGTCACGCGGCTGAGGATCCGATCGCTGCGCTTCATGCCGGTGTTTATCGTGCAATTGCTGGGAACCAACGGACAGGTCAGACGCGCCGACGGCTTCGTCACGGGATCGTTGCTCCCCGATCGACGGCTGACGTTCTGGACGATGATGCTATGGCGCGACCAGACGGCGATGCGGCACTACGTCACGCATGGCTCCCATCTCCAGTCAATGCCCAAACTGCTTCACTGGTGCGACGAGGCAAGTATCGTCCACTGGGACCAGCCCGATCGGATACTGCCATCCTGGGACGAGGCTGATCGCCGGATGCGCGCAGACGGACGTCCGTCGAAGGTCATGCACCCTAGCGTCGATCACCAAGCGCTCGATTTCCGGCCGCCGCGTATCACGCGCGCGACGCCGATCGCGCCGGCACCGTGATGCGGCATTCCGTCTGATCTCAGATCGTCGCCTTACTGAGGACACGCGACAGTTGCTCGACCGAATAGGGCTTGTGGAGGAGCTCGAAGCCATGCGTGCCATCCTGCGCCAACACGTTACTGTATCCCGAGGTCAGCACCACCGGTAAGGTCGGGTACCGATCGCGGATCACCTTACCGAGCTCGATCCCGTTCATCCCCGGCATCACCACGTCCGAGAAGACGATGTCGAACCGAGTCGCATCGGCGGCGAGCTCGGCAAGCGCTTCCTGCGCATCGGCGGTCCAGACCGTCTTATAGCCGAGTTCGGCAAGCGACTGGGTGGTAAAAGTGCCGACTTCGGCATTGTCCTCGACCACCAGCACGCAGGTGCCATGACCGTCCGTGACGCCCTCACCGAAGGGGTCGATTGTTACTTGCTCGCCCTGCTCGACCTGCGGGAGGTACAGCGTGAACACCGTGCCGTGGCCGACGTCGCTTTCGACGGTGATGTCGCCGCCGGACTGTTTGGCGAAGCCGAACACCTGGCTGAGCCCCAAGCCGGTGCCTTGTCCGACATCCTTGGTGGTGAAGAATGGTTCGAAGATACGTTCGAGCTTGTCGGGCTCGATTCCCGAACCGGTGTCACGCATCGCGATCGCGACGTAACGGCCTGCGACCGCCGGATGCGAACGGACCGCGGGGATCCGATCGGTCGACCGCACCGCGATATCGATTCGTCCGGCGCCCTGCATCGCGTCACGCGCATTGACCGCCATGTTCACCAGCGCGGTATCGAGCTGGCTCGGATCGACATTGGTGAAACACGACGCTTCTGGCAGGTCGATGCCGATGACGATCCGCGATCCGGTCAGCGTGCCGAGCATGTCGGCGATCACCCGCAGGCTCTGGCCGACGTCGATGACTTCGGGCTGCAACGCCTGGCGGCGCGCGAACGCCAGCAATTGCCCCGTCAGCTTCGCGGCGCGGTCGGCGGTATCGGAGATCGCATCGATATACCGCTCGCGTCGCTCGGGGCTGAGATCGGGGCGCTTGAGCAGATCGGTCGCCGATCGGATCACCGTCAGCAGATTGTTGAAATCATGCGCGACCCCGCCTGTCAGCTGGCCGACCGCCTCCATCTTCTGCGACTGGCGCAGCGCATCCTCGGCAGTCTGAAGCTCGCTGGTCCGTGCCGCAACCTGCTGTTCGAGCGAGGCGGCGAGTGCGCTCAACGCGTGTTCGCTGCGGCGGCGCTCGGTCGCAATTCGCGTGCGCTCGGCAACCTCACGGATGAACACGACCTCGTCCGGACGCCACTGCCGCGCGCCGCCGTGCCCCAAATACAACATCGAGACGAGCCGGCCATTCTCCATCACGGGCATGTTGATGATCGCACGCGCATCCAGCGCCTCGAGCGCCTGCGCGGCCTCCACGGTCCGGGGATCGGCGCGCGCATCCTCGACGCAGACCTCTTCGCCACGGATCAGGTCGTCGATATACGACCCGTAATCGCGGAGCGCGAAGCTACCCTCCAAGGGCATCACGCCCGGCGCGCTCCATTCGCGGACGATCGTGACCGTCTCGCTGGCGGGATCGATCTCGCCAAAGCCTGCGCGACTGCCTTCGAGCGTTTCACCGATGATCCGCGCCGCGGCGAACGCGATGTCGTCGGGCTGCTCGGTATCGCGGAACACGTCGCTCAGTTCGACCAGCGCGGCGCTGAGGATTTCGCTGCGGCGCTGCACCGTGATGTCGGTCGAGACACCGGCGATGCGTAATGGATTGCCGTCGGCGTCGAAGAAGGGCTGGCCACGCGACGCGATCCAGCGAACCTCGTCGTCGGGCCGGCGGATGCGATAGACCACGTCGTAATCGGTGCTATCGGCGATGCAGCGGGCGACTTCCGCCGCACTTTTGTCACGATCGTCGGGATGGATCGCGGCCAGCCGGTCGTCATAGGTGAACGGCTGGTCGAGCGGGCGTCCGAATATCTCCTTGCAGGTCTCCGACGAGATCAGCTGGCACCCGGTGATGTCGAGCGTCCAGGTACCGAACCGCGCAGCCTTCAGCGTGAACGCCAACTCGCGTTCCTGCTCCTTCTGCAATCGCAGCCGGTCGGTTAATTCCGCCATCAGCGAGGCGTTGCTCGCCTCGAGTCCGGTCAACCGCTCGCGCTCGATCGTCACGTCGACCTGGCTGGCGAAGAAATAGGCCAGCATGCCTTCGGTATCGTACACCGGCGCCATCAGCAGCCGGTTCCAGAACGTGTCGCCGTCCTTACGCTGGTTCAGGATGTCGATCTCGATCGATTCGACGCGACGCACCGCCTCGCGAATCTTGGCGACCGTGGCCGGGTCGGTCTCCGGTCCCTGCAGGAAACGGCAGTTACGGCCGAGAATCTCCTCACGGGTGTAGCCGCTGAGCCGGCAGAACGCGTTGTTGGCGAAAACCACCGGATTGTCGGGAAGCCGCGGGTTGGTAATGATCATCGGCATCCGCGTCGCGCGTACCGCGGCAACGAACGGATCGGTGCCGACGTCCTGGCCCAGCACCTCGGCTGCGATCCGCTCGGCATCCGCAGTCAATTTGGGTGCGCTTTCGACGGCGCGATCGGTCGTATCAGTCAAGGCCGCCTCGAATATCGCTAAGTGCCAGACATCTAGGCTACGGCCCGTACCATCGCAACGGTCGAACGCCCGCCATCGGCCGCCAATGTCACACCCGCGGCATGCCCGCCGCGCGCTGATTGCGGCATGCCGGCGCGGCTTGTACGATCGAGATCAACATCGCGTGATAACGAGGACGTGCTATCTCCATGAAACTCGCCGATCTGGCCGTACTCGCCGGAGTTTCGACCGCGACCGTGTCGCGCGCGCTGGCGGGGCACAGCTCGGTCAATGCGCGGACGCAGGCGCGGATCAGGGCGCTGGCCCGCGAGCACGACGTGCGCCCCAACCAACTCGCGCGCAACCTGCGGATGAAGAGCACGGGCGCGATTGGCCTCGTCCTGCCGCTCGGTCACGCCAAGACGCAGCATCTGACCGATCCGTTTTTCCTGTCGCTCCTCGGATTCCTTGCCGACCTGCTGGTCGAGCGCGGCTACGATATCTTGTTGTCGCGCGTGATCCCCGATGCCGACGACTGGCTCGAGCGACTGGTCGACAGCGGGCGGATCGATGGGCTGCTGCTCGTCGGCCAGTCGGATCAGTTCGCGGCGATCGAGCGCGTCGCGCAACGCTATCGTCCTCTCGTGGTGTGGGGCGCGAAACGGGAAGGGCAACATCACCTGACGATCGGATCCGACAATTTTGCGGGCGGCCGGATGGCGGCGGAACATCTGATCGCGCAGGGACGCAAACGGCTGCTGTTCGTCGGCGACCCTGCCCCGCCCGAGTTCGCGGACCGGCTGGGCGGGTTCGCGGCGGCGGCCGAAGAAGCGGGCCTGCCGTGCGAAGTGCTCGCGACGCCGATGACGCCCGAAGTAGTGCATGCCGCGATCACCGCGCGGCTCGCCACCGGCGCGATCCACGATGCGATCCCCGATGCAATCTTCGCTGCGTCCGATGTCGCTGCGATGAGCGTGCTGCGCGCGCTGACCGAGGCTGGGATCGACATTCCCGGGACGACGGCGGTGATCGGCTATGATGACGTCACGCTGGCGGCACATACCTCGCCATCGCTGACGACGATCCGCCAGGACCTTGAAATCGGGACCGAACTGATGGTCGACCGGTTGCTCAAGCGTATCGCCGGGGCGCCGGCCGAGTCCGCCATCGTGCCACCGACCTTGATCCAGCGACAATCCGCCTGATTCTTGCAATCGATTGCAAGAATCGGTTGCAATCGATTGTGATAGAGGTAGGAGGCGGCCTTGGGCTTCTCAGAAAGCCGTCGCAGGGAGGATCGCATGAAAGTTCGTCACGCATTGCTGGCCGGCATCGCCGCCGCGTCGTTCGCCACCGCCGGAGCTGCGCAGATCGCACCGCAGGCTGACCCCACCGCCGCACCCGCTGCCCCGGCCGCTGACGTCCCGCAGGACGACATCGTCGTCACCGCGGTCGCGCGCGGCACGAACCGGTTGAACACCTCGATCACGACCAGCTCGATCACGTCGGATGCGCTGATCCAGCTCGCACCGCGCACCTCGGGCGAGCTGCTGCGCAACCTGCCCGGCATCCGTGTCGAGGCGTCAGGCGGCGATGGCAACGCGAACATCTCGGTGCGCGGCCTGCCGGTCGCGTCGGGCGGCTCGAAGTTCCTGCAGCTGCAGGAGGACGGCCTGCCGATCCTCGAATTCGGCGACATCACCTTCGGTAACGCCGACATCTTCCTGCGCGCCGATTTCAACGTGCGAACGGTCGAGTCGGTGCGCGGCGGATCGGCCTCGACCTTCGCCTCGAACTCGCCGGGAGGCGTCATCAACTTCCTGTCGAAGACTGGCGAGCAGGAAGGCGGCGCGTTCCAGCTGTCGAGCGGGCTCGACTACCGCGAATTCCGCGTCGATTTCGACCAGGGCGGCAAGCTGTCCGACTCGTTGACCTATCACTTCGGCGGCTTCTACCGGATCGGCGACGGCCAGCGGCAGGTCGGGTATGACGGCGTGAAGGGCGGCCAGTTCAAGGCGAACATCACCAAGTCGTTCGGCGACGGCGGCTATGTCCGGCTGTACGGCAAGTATCTCGACGACCGCGCGATCGGCTATCTGCCGAACCCGGTGCAGGTCACCGGCTCCGACAGCGACCCGACCTATCGTAACATCACTAATTTCTCGATCAACAACGGCACGCTGCACAGCGGCAACATCCGCACCGTGCAGACGCTCGACGGCGACAACAAGCTCGTCACGCGCTCGATCGCCGACGGCCAGCATCCGGTGGTCTATTCGGCCGGGTTGGAGACGCAGATCCCGGTTGCGGACGGCTGGAACGTGGTCGAGCGGTTCCGCTATTCAGACATTTCGGGCGGCTTCACCTCGCCCTTCCCCGCCGCCGTCGGGTCGGCGCAGTCGATCGCCAACGGCATCGGCGGCGCAGGGGCGCAGCTCTTCTACGCAAGCGGATCGCAGGCGGGCCAGCGGATCGCCAACCCCGCGTCGCTCAACGGCAACGGCCTGCTTGCCAACGTCGTGCTGTTCGATGTCGACCTGAAGAGCCTGAACAACATCACCAACGACATCCGCCTCAACGGCTCGGTGCCGGTGGGTACCGGATCGCTGTCGATCACCGGCGGCTTCTATGCCTCGCGTCAGGACATCAAGAGCGACTGGCTGTGGACCTCGTTCGTTCAGACCGTCGCCGACAATGGCCGATCCGAGCTGGTCAATGTCCGCACCGCTGCCGGCGTGCCGGTCACGCAGAACGGCGTACCGGGCTATTCGGCGAGCTTCTTCGGCAATTGCTGCCGCCGGTCGTACGATCTCGACTACACGACCTACGCGCCGTTCGCGCAGCTCGGGCTGGAAATCGGCCGGTTCAACATCGACGGTTCGCTGCGCTATGACTTCGGTCGCGCACGCGGCAGCGTTGCAGGTGCGGATCTGGGCGCTGGCTTCGGCAACGGCATCACGACGTTCGACATCAACGGCGACGGCGTGATCTCGGCCCCCGAGCGCCAGGTCGCGGTGATCCCGAACGTTCGGTCGCCGCTGAACTATAATTACGACTATCTGTCCTATTCGGGCGGCGCGAACTATCGCCTGACCGACACCACCGCGGTGTTCGCGCGCTACAGCCGCGGCGGCCGCGCCAATGCCGATCGCCTGTTGTTCGGCCCGTCGATCAACACGCGGACCGGCGGCCTGACCGACCAGGGCGCCGCAGTCGATTTCGTCCGCCAGCTCGAAGGCGGGTTCAAATATCGTCAGAACGGCCTCTCGCTCTACGCCACGGGATTCTGGGCGCGTACCGAGGAGCAGAATTTCGAGGCGACGACGCAGCGTTTCTTCAACCGCGAATATGAAGCCAAGGGCGTCGAGCTCGAGGGTCGGATCGCACGCGGGCCGTTCTCGCTGTCGGCGGGCGGCACCTATACCGATGCCGAGATCACCAAGGATGTGCTCAACCCTGCGGTCGAGGGCAACCGCCCGCGTCGCCAGGCCAAGTTCATCTTCCAGGCGACCCCGCAGGTCGATGTAGGCCGGCTGACCGTCGGCGCGAACGTGATCGGTACGACCGACAGCTTCGCGCAGGATAATAACGGTCTCAAGATGCCCGGCTATACGCAGGTCAACGCGTTCGTGTCGGTGCGCCCGGCGGACAACGTCACGCTGTCGGTCAACGGCAACAACCTGTTCGACGTGAAGGGGATCACCGAGGCCGAAGAGGGCAACATCCCGAGCAACGGCATCGTCCGCGCACGCTCGATCACCGGCCGGACGATCTCCGCCGCGGTCCGCGTCGGCTTCTGATCGGACCGGTGACCATGACGCCATCCTCGACCGAGCGCCGCCTGGAGGCGTTGGCCGCCCGCCTGAAACGCCAGCTCGAACGGCTGTACGGGGCGGACCGGCTGGCGGCGCTCTGGCCGCGGATGGAACAGATCCTGCGCGACCGGGCGGCCGAACGCCCGGACGCACTGGCCGCGCTCGACACCGCGCGGCTGGCCGATCCCGACTGGTTCGTCGCGCCCGACATGCTGGGCTATTCGACCTATGTCGACCGGTTTGCGGGGACGGTCGACGGGCTGACCGAGCGGGTCGACCATCTGGAATCGCTCGGCGTCCGGTATCTGCACCTGCTCGCGCTGCTCAAGGCGCGCGCGGGTGACAGCGACGGCGGCTTCGCGGTCGCCGACTATCTGGCGATCGAGCCGCGGCTCGGGACGATGGCCGATGTCGAGCGGCTCGCGGCACGGCTGCGCGCCGGGCGGATCAGCCTGTGCGTCGATCTCGCGCTCAATCACACCGCGGACGATCACCCCTGGGCGAAGGCCGCGCAGGCGGGCGATCCGCACTATCGCGCCTTCTACCACGTACTCGGCGACGACGAGGCGCAGGCCTATGAGGCCGCCCTCCCCGAGGTGTTCCCGACGACCGCGCCGGGCAATTTCACTGCGGTCCCGGCGATGGGCGGACAGGTCTGGACGACCTTCTACCCGTTCCAATGGGATCTGAACTGGTCGAACCCCGAGGTCATGCTCGCGATCGTCGATACGATGCTGCGGCTGGCAAACCACGGGTTCGAGGCGTTCCGGCTCGATTCGATCGCCTTCCTGTGGAAACAGCTGGGTACCGATTGCCGCAACCGGCCAGAGGCGCATTTCATCGTCCGGGCGCTGCGTGCCGCGCTCGATATCGTCGCGCCGGCGACGCTGCTCAAGGCGGAAGCGATCGTGCCGACCGCGCTGGTCCCGCCCTATTTCGGCGCGGACGAGGGCGCGGACTGGGATGGCGGGTTCGAACCCGAATGCCATCTCGTCTACAATAATTCGCTGATGGTCGCAGGCTGGGTCGCGCTCGCCGAACAGTCCGCCACGCTGCCGCATGCGATCGTCGGGGCGAGCGGCGGGTTGCCGCGCGGCGCCAACTGGCTGAGCTATGCGCGCTGCCACGACGATATCGGCTGGGGCGCGGTGATCGGCGATCTCGCCGGGATCGATCCGGATCCGGTCGCACGGCTCAAGACGGCGGCGCGGTTCCTAGAAGGCGGCGACGGCAGCTGGGCGCGCGGCGCGCCGTTTCAGTCCGACGGATCGGTGCTGCATGGCTCGAACGGGACGATGGCGTCACTGGCCGGGCTCGAAGCGGCAGCGGACGACGATGCGCGGGAGATGGCGTTTCGCCGGATCGCGCTGCTCAATGCGCTGTCGATCGCGAGTGGTGGTCTGGCGACGACCTATATGGGCGACGAAGCCGGGCTGCTGAACGACACCCGTTATCTGGACGATCCCGAGCGAGCACATGAAGGCCGCTGGCTGCACCGGCCCGACATGGACTGGGCGGCGCTCGACGGCCCGGCCGCGCGACGGATCAGTGGCGATCTGGCCACGTTGCGCGCCGCACGGATCGCCAGCGGCGGAGCCGGATCGCCTGTGGCGATCGCGACGGACTCCCCTGCCCTGCTCGGGATCGGCTGTGGCAGCGACCGCGTCTTCCTGAACTTCTCCAATGCTTCGGTGGCGGTCGATGGGCTCGTCGGATGGCGGGATCGGGTCTCGGGCAGAGCTTGCGGCGACACGCTGACGATCGAGCCTTGGGGTGTAATATGGGCTGGCCCGGCCGGGTGATACACGCGACCCTATCTGTTCTCCCGCGTAGGCTGGAGAACAGAGTCCCGCGAGCCGGCGTTCGAGACTCCTGGACCCCCGCCTCCGCGGCGGAACGGCAAGGGTATCGTATCGGATTGGTAGAGAAGGCATGACGATGACGAACCTCGGCCTCCTGACCAAGCCACGGCTGTCGCTGATGCGGCTGATCGAGATGAACCTCGGCTTCCTCGGTCTGCAATTTTCGTTCGGGCTGCAGCAGGCCAACATGGCGCCGATCTATGGCTATCTCGGCGCGGACGAGGCGAGCCTGCCGTTGCTATGGCTCGCCGGGCCGATGACCGGGCTGCTGATCCAGCCGCTGATCGGCGCGATGAGCGACCGGACCTCTACCCGGATCGGCCGGCGCACACCCTATTTCCTGATCGGCGCAGTGCTGTGCAGCCTGTGCCTGCTCGCGATGCCGTACAGCCCGACCTTGTGGGTGGCGGCCAGCCTGTTGTGGGTGCTCGATGCCGCCAACAACGTGACGATGGAGCCGTACCGCGCCTATGTCGGCGATCGCCTGCCCGACGACCAGCGCGCCGCGGGCTTCCTGACGCAATCGGCGTTCACCGGGCTCGCGCAGACCTTGTCCTATCTTGCGCCGTCGCTGCTCGTCTGGATCGGGTTCAACAAGGACGCGGTCGACGGCAACGGCATTCCCGACATCACCCGGATCGCGTTCCTGATCGGTGCGGTGCTGTCGTTGGCGACGATCCTCTGGTCGGTGCTGCGCGTGCCCGAACTGCCCTTGCCCGAGGAGGAGAAGGCGCGGCTGGCGAAGGAACCGCTGACGCTCGGCGGCACGCTGCGCGACCTGCGGACCGCGCTGGTCGAGATGCCCAGGCCGATGCGGCAGCTGGCGCTGGCGATGCTGTGCCAATGGTATGCGATGTTCGCCTATTGGCAGTTCATCACATTTGCGGTTGCGCGGTCGCTGCACGGCACGTCGGACGCCAAGAGCGTCGCGTTCCGCGATACCGTGCTGACCGTCGGCCAGCTCGGCGCGGTCTACAACGCCGTCGCGTTCGTCGCGGCGATCGCGCTGGTCCCGCTCGCGCGGCGCTGGGGCGCCAAGAGCGCGCATGCCGCCTGCCTGCTCGCGTCGGGCGTGGCGATGCTGGCAATCCCCGGTATCCGCGACGAGGCGGGGCTGTTCGTGGCGATGCTGGGGATCGGCATCGGCTGGGCGAGCATGATGGGCAACCCGTACATCATGCTGATCGACATGATTCCGCCCGAGCGCAACGGCGTGTATATGGGGATCTTCAACATGTTCATCGTCATCCCGATGATCATCGAGAGCCTGACGGTGCCGCTCTTCTACCATTCGGTGCTTGGCGGCGAGCCGCGCAACATCCTGTATCTCGGCGGGGCGCTGATGATCCTGGGCGCCGTAGCGACGACGAGGGTTGCTATGCCGCAGCGACGGTAATCGTACCCTGCGAAATACCCGCCTCGCGCGGACCAGCGAGCGAGACGACGCTGTCCCACAGCCGGGCCGTCGGTCGCGGCCATCGACCTGCGCCGATCGTCTCCAGCATCGCCAGCCAGCCCTGCGGCACGGCGTCGTCCATCTGCCGGGCATGCGCCTTGCCGACGACGAAGGCGAGATAGCGCCCCGCTTTGACCGCCTCGCCGACAATCGAGATCGCTGGCCACGCCGTTACGCGCCGGGCGCCCGGCGAAGCATCGACCCGATCGTAGAATTTGGCGACGCTGCCGCGCACATACGCATGTGCCGAGCGTGCCATTTTCCACGTGCAGATACTTTCGACAACGGGCTGCGCTCGGCGGCGGCATGAATTAGCTTGGCATCGAAAAGATATGCGGGATTGCGGCCCGACCACCAGAACGGGGCGGCTCGGCAAACCGACACCAGCCTGACCTGGATTTATACGAATCCTGGCGGGCATAATCCGCACGCATGCGTTGGGCCTGGGACGACGCTGCGCAAAGGACCGGTATTGCTGCATTTTCTGGTGGCCGAAAGCGAGACAGCCGACGAGCGCGCGGCGCGGCGGCGGCATGCGGGCAAGAGTTCGGGCGAGACCTATGCCGCGACCCTGCGGCAACTCCGCCCGGAAGCGGCAATCACGATCGTCGCGCCTGCCGACGACGATGCGGACATTTTTCAAGCGGACGAGCTGCGCCGGTTCGACGCGGTGTTCGTTACCGGATCACCCCTGCACGTCTATGACGACACCCCGGAGGTGCGCCGCCAGATCACCTTCATGCAAACCGTGTTCGCATCGGGTACGCCATCGTTCGGCTCCTGCGCCGGACTTCAGCTCGCGGTCGCCGCGGCGGGAGGAACCGTGCGCAAGATGCCCGAGCGAATGGAGGCCGGGATCGCACGCCGTATTACCAAGACTGCCGCAGGGCGCGACCACCCGCTGCTGGCCAATCGCGCCGCCTGTTGGGACGCGCCCGCGATCCACGGCGACGAGGTCGAGTCTTTGCCGGCGGATGCGACGCTGCTCGCGAGCAATGCGGTCACGGCGATCCAGGCCGCCGAGATCCGCCATGACGGCGGGGTGTTCTGGGGCGTCCAATATCATCCCGAACTGGCCCCCGGCGAGATCGCCATAGCATTACGGCGGCAGGCGGCGGAAATCGTCAAGGCGGGGCTTGCCGAAACCGAGACGGCGGTCGAGCGCATCGCAACGCTGCTCGATGCGCTGCATGACGATCCCGACCGGCGCTCGTTGTTGTGGGCGCTGGGGATCGATCGCGCGTTCGCGGACGAAGCCAGCCGGCGTACCGAACTCATCAATTTTCTCGACTATCTCGCTGCGGCGGCGTCGCAGGAGCGGCGGCACCGTTCCTCACACACCGCCGACGTGTGTCCAGCCTGATCCTGTGACGACATCTGCAACTGGAGCCAGCTCTGTCGATCGCCCTCCCCGCCAAGTTCGATACCCAACGCGATGCGGAGATGACGGTCGAACGCCTCGTCCGGGAACAGGTGACTGAGCGCGCACAGATCCTGATCTCGACTGAAGACGCCGCCAACGGCGCGGGCAGCGACACTGCGGGGTCGGACGCCGCCGGCAAGGCCCCGTCCCCGAAACGCGCGACGATGCAGCCCTGTCGGGCGAGATCGTCGTCTCGGTCGACAACGACAACGACCGCGTCGCCGACGTGAAGCGTGCGTTCCCCGAATCCGGTGCCGCGGCCGTCGCGCAACGCTGGAGCGAGATCGAGGACTTTCCTAATCGGCGAGCGCGCGGCATGGACGCGGGGATGATCGACTCGGCAGCCACCATCCACGTTCAGGGCGAGGAACGCCGCCCGCTGATCGCGATCGACGACTTCTGGTCCGATCCCCAAGGCCTGCGAGAGGATGCCGCGAGTCTGAAAATGGGGATGATCGGTCCGCATTATCCGGGCGTACGCGCGCCGGTCCCGCCGCGGCTCGCCGAGACGATGCGGCGCCGGATCGCACCGCTGCTCGCCGAGCATTTTGGGCTCGACCCCGCGCCGGCAGTATCCGAAGCCTATTATTCGCTGGTCACGACCGCGCCCGCCGAACTCGCGCCGATCCAGCGCCTGCCGCATTTCGATGGAGTCGAGCCGCGTCGGATCGCCATGCTTCTGTTTCTCGGCCACGGCGAACAGGGCGGTACGGCGTTCTACCGTCAGCGGGTGACTGGCTATGAGAGTGTCGACGCGACAAGGCTCGATCGGTTCAAGGCGCACCTCGATCGCGAAGTCCAGACGCATGGTTTGCCCGACGCTGCGTATATCGCTGGCGATACAGCCCTGTACGAACGGATCGCGGTACAGCCCGCCCGGTTCAACCGCGCGCTGATCTACGCCGGCAACACGCTGCACTGCGCCGACCTGCCGCCCCAGGTGACGCTCAGCGCCGATCCGCTCGTCGGTCGTCTGACGTTGAACCTGTTCCTGTCCGACGACTGATCGCGCCACCCTGTCGCGCCCGCAGCATGCGGCGCGTGAATACGTATGCCGACTCCTTTTGTCGCGACGCCGTCATCGATACAGCATCACCAGGACAATCGACGCGCCTGCACGACGTCGAGGACACTGACGCAAATAGTTGAGGATGCGCGGGATTTGTCTCGCCGAAGGGGATGTCATGAACCAGTTTGAACCGAGCCGCGCCCGCGCGAAGACCGCCTCGCCTTGCGCCCGGCGCAGCCGCCTCACGCGGTGCGCCAGCGCCACCGCGCTCGCCGCCGCCCTGATCCTGCCGAGCCATGCCGTGTTCGCGCAGGTCGCGCCGTCGACCACGACGCCCGGCACCGCAAACGCCAATCCAACCGCCGCCGCACAGGTCGAGGCGGTGACCACCGTCGCCGATCCGACCCCGCAACCAGCCGACGCGGTACCCGCAGCGCCACAGGACGACGCGTCGGGCAGCGGTGACATCGTCGTCACCGGCATCCGTGCCAGCCTCGCATCCTCCGCCAAGATCAAGCGCGAGTCGGTGCTGATTGTCGACTCGGTCTCCGCCGAAGACGTCGGCAAGCTGCCCGACGTGTCGATCGCCGACTCGCTTGCCCGTCTGCCCGGCGTCACCGCACAGCGCCTCGAGGGTCGCGACCAGCGCCTGTCGATCCGCGGCCTCGGCCCCGATTTCTCGACCACGCTGCTCAACGGCCGCGAGCAGGTCACCGTCGGCGACAATCGCGGCGTCGAATATGACCAGTACCCGTCGGAATTCTTCCGCAACGTCAATGTCTACAAGTCCGCCGACGCGTCGCTGATCGCGGCGGGCATCTCGGGCACGGTCGACCTGCGCATGCTGCGCCCGCTGGATCAGTCGAACCGGGTGTTCGCGATCAATGCGCGCGGGCAGATGAACGGCATCGACAATCTGAACCCGGATTCGTCGCGGTACGGCTATCGCGCGTCGGCGACCTATGTCGACAAGTTCCTCGACAACACGCTGGGCGTCGCGATCGGCGTGTCCGCCACGCAGACCCCGTCGCAGGACGAGCGCTACAATGCCTGGGGCTATGCCGGCAGCGGCACCGCCGCCTCCCCCTATGTGCTGGGCGGCGCCAAGCCCTATGTGCAGTCGAACGAGCTCAAGCGCTACGGCGCGGTCGGCACGGTCGAATGGGCGCCGTCGGACAATTTCCACTCGACCTTCGACGCGCTCTATTCGCATTTCGAGGAAACGCAGCGGCTGCGCGGCATCGAATTCCCGCTCGGCTTTTCCGATCCGACGCAGAGCGGCCTTACGATTGCCGACGGGTTCGCGACGGCGACCACCTTCACCAACGTCTTCGCGGTGCAGCGCAACGACTATAACCAGCGCAAGGCGGAGAACCTCTCGCTCGGCTGGAACAACGACCTCAAGCTGACCGACAGCATCCACCTCAACGTCGATGCTAGCTGGAGCAAGGCGAAGCGCACCGACTTCCTGCTCGAGACCAACACCGGCACCGGCTTCGCCAAGAGCGGCGCCGCCGATCGCGTGACGGTCACGCAGAACGGCAACGGCACCTACAAAATCGTGCCGACGCTCGACTACACCAACACGAACACCTTCAAGCTGACCGACCCGCAAGGCTGGGGCAACAACGGTACGACCGCGGTCGTCCAGGCGGGCTTCCTCAACCAGCCGAGCTTCAAGGACGACCTCAAGTCGCTCCGCGCCAGCCTGAACGGCGAGTTCGAGGGCAGCGTCGTCAAGGGCTGGGAGGTCGGCGCCAACTATAGCCGTCGCGAGAAGACCAGCGCTTACACCTCCTACTTCCTCTGCCCCAAGGGCGCAGGCACGGGCTGCACCGTGACGAGCGGCACGCCCACCAGCCTGGCGGTCCCGACCGACGCGTTGCTCGGCAAGAACATCGCGCTCGACTATCTCGGCATCCCCGCGATGCTGACCTATGACCCGCTGGCGGTGTACGCGAACGCACTGACGCCGGCGTTCGACAATCGTCCGTCGGCACTGGTGCGCGACAACCGCGTGATCGAGAACGTCTATACCGGCTATGCGAAACTCAACATCGACGGCGAAGTGGGCGGCAAGGCGCTGAAGGGCGCGCTTGGCGTGCAGGTCATCCGGTCCGACCAGCGCTCCGTCGGGCAGATCGCGAGCGTCGTGAACAGCGTGGTCACGATCGCGCCCGCCGACCAGACCGAGAAGTACACCGACATCCTCCCCTCGGGTACGCTGTCGGTCGAGCTGATCGACGGCGGCTATGTGAAGCTGGGTGCGTCGCAGACGATGGTTCGTCCGCGTCTCGACCAGGAGCGCGTGACGCAGGACGTCAGCATCAACCTGCCGAACATCGGTCGCACGCCGGCGGGGCTGTTCCCGGTCTTCTCGTCGACCGGCGGCAACGTCGCGCTGCGCCCGTACAAGTCGATCAACATGGACATCTCGACCGAGAAATATTTCGACGGCGGCGGCTATGTCGCGCTGTCGGGCTATTTCAAGCGACTGACCGACTTCGTCGATCCGAACAACAGCTATGCGTTCGACTTCACGTCGCTGCTGGGGGCGCTGACCCCGGCGCAGCGCGCGACGGTGCTCGCGGCCGGCCAGAACATCGGCAACGTCAGCGCACCCGCCAACACCGGTCGTGGCGAAGTGCTGGGCGTCGAGGCGACGCTGTCGTTGCCGTTCAAGAAGCTCACCAGCGCGCTCGACGGGTTCGGGATGTTCGTCAGCGGCAACTATACCGACTCGACGATCAAGTTCGCCAATTCTCCCGAACCGATCACGCTGCCCGGCCTGTCCAAGTGGACCGGCAGCGGCACGGTGTATTTCGAGAAATGGGGCTTTCAGGCGCGCGCCAACTATCGCTACCGCTCGTCGTTCCTGGCGGAGGTCGCGGGGCTGTCGGCGACGCCGACCTATCGCACCGCCAAGTCGGAAGGCATTCTGGATGCGCAGATCGGCTATGAGTTCCAGGAAGGCGTGCTGAGGGGCTTCTCGATCCTCGCGCAGGCGAAGAACCTGACCGACCGGCCGTTTGTTACGTACCAGAACGACGACCCGCGCCAGGTGATCGACTACCAGCGCTATGGCCGCGATTACTATGTTGGCATCACCTACAAGTTCTGATGCCGATAGCGGGGCGGTTGATGCCGCCCCGCGCTTGCTCCGCAATGGCGGCACCTGACGGTTTCGAGGCGGGGACGCAGACGATGGCCAATCACCCTTTGCGTATCGTGATAGCCGGCGGCGGTACCGCCGGCTGGATGGCGGCGGCGACGTTCGCGCGGTTTCTGGAGACCGGATACGAGATCGACCTGATCGAGTCCGATGCGATCGGCACGGTCGGTGTCGGCGAGGCGACGATCCCGCAGATCCACCTGTTCAACGATGCGCTCGGGCTCGACGAGGGTGCGTTCCTCCGTGCGACCGGCGGTACGTTCAAGCTCGGCATCGAGTTCGTCGACTGGTTCAAGCCGGGCCATCGCTACATGCATGCGTTCGGCGATGTCGGGCGCGATGTCGGGCTATTGCCGTTCCACCAATATTGGCTGCGCGCGCGGTCGCTCGGGCTTGCCGGCGATCTTGGTGCTTATTCGCTGAACACGCATGCCGCGCTGGCTGGACGGATGCAGCGTGGACCTGCGCGCACCGCCCGCACGCTGCCGTCGATGCCGTACGCTTATCATTTCGATGCGGGCCTCTACGCGCGCTATCTGCGGCGCTATGCCGAGACGCGCGGCGTCAACCGGATCGAGGGGAAGATCGTCCGCGTGACGCGCGACGGCGAGAGCGGCGATGTGTCCGGGCTGGTGCTCGAGAACGGCACGACCGTCGCTGCTGACCTGTATATCGACTGCACCGGGTTTCGCGGGCTGCTGATCGAGGAAGCACTCGGCACGGGGTATGAGGACTGGACGCACTGGCTGCCCTGCGATCGCGCGATCGCGGTGCCGTCTGCGCGCAGCGAAAAGTTCACACCGTACACGCGCTCGACCGCGCATGGCGCCGGCTGGCAGTGGCGGATCCCGTTGCAGCACCGGACCGGCAACGGCGTCGTCTATTCGAGCGCGCATTTGAGCGAGGATGAGGCGACCGCGACGCTGCTGCGCGGGCTCGACACGTCGGCGATGGCCGATCCGCGCACGATCACGTTCCGCACCGGTCGCCGCAAGCGGATGTGGAACCACAATGTCGTCGCGCTGGGACTGGCGGCAGGGTTCATGGAGCCGCTCGAATCGACCAGCATCCACTTGATCCAGTCGGCGGTCGCGCGGCTGTTAAAACTGTTGCCCGGCCGCGTCATCGCCGAGGTCGATCGTGCCGAGTTCAACCGCCAGAGCGACTTCGAATACGAGCGCATCCGCGACTTCATCATCCTCCACTACAAGGCGACGGCACGCGACGACACGGCGTTCTGGCGCGCATGCCGCGACATGGCCGTCCCCGATACGCTGGCCGCCAAGATCGAACTGTGGCGCGGCAACGGCCACATCGTGCGCGAGCATGAGGAGCTGTTCACCGAAGTCGGCTGGCTGCAGGTGCTGGCCGGGCAAGGCATCGTGCCGGACGGCCATCACCCCCTGGCGGACGCGATATCCACCGCGGACCTGGGCGAATTCATGGACACGATCGACAAACTGAACGCGCGCGAGGCGAACCAGATGCAGGATCATGCCGCGTTCGTCGCCCAGCATTGCGCCGCGGCGCCGAGCCTTGCGGCATGACCGTCGCTGACGCCCCCCTTCTACGATCGAGACCGATGACCGCTACCGAGACACCGACGACGCCCTGGTGGAAGGGCGCCACGATCTACCAGATCTATCCGCGCAGTTTCGCCGATGCGAACGGCGACGGGATCGGCGACCTGAACGGCATCACTGCGCATCTCGACTATGTCGCCGCGCTCGGCGTCGATGCGGTGTGGCTGTCGCCGTTCTTCACCTCGCCGATGAAGGATTTCGGCTATGACGTGTCGGATTACCGCGACGTCGATCCGATCTTCGGCACGCTCGACGATTTCGACGCGCTGATCGCGCGCGCGCATGCGCTGGGCCTCAAGATCATCATCGACCAGGTCTATTCGCACACGTCGGAGGAGCATGACTGGTTCCGCCAGAGCCGCGCGTCGCGCAGCAGCGACAAGGCGGATTGGTATGTCTGGGCGGATGCGAAGCCCGACGGCACCCCGCCCTCGAACTGGCAGTCGGTGTTCGGCGGCCCGGCCTGGACGTGGGATGCGCGGCGCGGGCAATATTACCTGCACAATTTCCTGAAGGACCAGCCACAGCTCAACGGCCACAATCCCGCGGTGCAGGACGCGTTGATCGGCACGGCCAAGTTTTGGCTGGATCGCGGCGTCGACGGCTTCCGCCTCGATGCGATCAACTTCGCGATGCACGACCCCGAACTGACCGACAATCCGCCCGCGCCCGCGACCAACCGCGCGCGCACGCGGTCGTTCGATTTCCAGCTGAAGCTGCACAACCAGAGCCATCCTGATATCGTCGGCTTCATCGAGCGGATCCGCGCGCTGCTCGACGCGCATGGCACCGGGTTCACGGTCGCCGAAGTCGGCGGCGACGACAGCGACCGCGAGATGAAGCTGTTCACCGGCGGCAACGGGCGGCTGAACAGCGCGTACGGATTCGACTTCCTCTACGCGGACCGACTGACGCCCGAGCTGATCGTCGACGCGGTCGGCAACTGGCCCGATACGCCGGGGCTGGGCTGGCCGAGCTGGGCGTTCGAGAACCACGATGCGCCGCGCGCGATCTCGCGCTGGACGACGCCCGACCGGCGCGAGGCGTTCGCTCGGATGAAGATGCTGCTGCTGGTCGCGCTGCGCGGCAACATCTTCCTGTACCAGGGCGAGGAGCTGGGGCTCACGCAGGTCGACATCGCGTTTGCCGACCTGCTCGATCCCGAGGCGATCGCCAACTGGCCGCTGACGCTGTCGCGCGACGGCGCGCGCACGCCGATGCCGTGGATCGGCGCGGCAGCGGATCTCGGGTTCGGCAGCACGCGGCCCTGGCTACCGTTCGGCGAGGATCACCGGGCCATGGCAGTCGACGTGCAGGAGGCCGACGCGACGTCGCTGCTGCACTGGACCCGGATGCTGATCGCCGCGCGGAAAGCGCATCCGGCACTTCGGACGGGCGGCCTGCGGATCGTGCACAGCGACGACGCGGTGATCGCGTTCGAGCGCGTGTGCGACGACGAGACTATGCTGTGCGCGTTCAATCTGGGCGAGCAACCGCGCGACTGGCCGACCGGGATCGCGACCTATGGCGAGAGGCTGTTCGCCACCGAGGGCGCCGACACGACGAGCCTGCCGGCGCTGTCGGGGCTGGTGCTGCGGCGGTGATCGACGGGCTCGGCCAGCACATCGTCATCCTCGGCGGCGGCACCGCCGGGTGGATGACCGCGTGCCTGATCGCGCATCGCTGGCGTGCACGCGGCATGCGAGTGACGCTGGTGGAGAGCCCGGAGATCGGCATCGTCGGCGTCGGCGAAGGATCGACGCCGCAGCTGAAGCACTTCTTCGACACGCTGGGCATCGCCGAGAACGCGTGGATGCCCGCGTGCGACGCCACCTACAAGCTCGGGATCGGGTTCGAGGGCTGGTCGGACCGCGCCGGGTACGACCGTTATTTCCACCCCTTCCCGACCGCGCTCGACGGCCACACCGCCCCGCAATTCTTCTACAACACGCGCGCGCTCCGGACGGGCCGCGATGTCGAGGCGCATCCCGACCGGTTCCTGCTCCCCGCCCGCCTCGCCGCCGCGCACTGCGCGCCGCAGCCCGCCGAGAGCTTCCCGTTCGAGGTAAGCTACGGCTATCATTTCGACGCGTACAAGGTCGGCGCGTTCCTCGCCGCACATGCCACCGGGACACTCGGCGTCGCCCATCTCCAGCGCCGGATCGCCAGCGTCGAGCGCACCCCGACCGGCCAGATCACTGCGCTGATCGATACCGATGGCGTGCGGATCGCCGGAGATTTCTTCGTCGACGCGAGCGGGTTTCGCAGCACGATCTTCGCGGCGCTCGACGTGCCGTTCGTCAGCTATGCCGACACGCTCTTCAACGACCGTGCGGTGGTGATGCCGACCGCGCATGCCCCAGGCGCGCCGATCCCCAGCCAGACCCGCGCGACCGCGCTGTCGGCGGGCTGGGCGTGGCACATCCCGCTGACCAGTCGAAACGGCAACGGCTATGTCTATTCCAGCCGCCACCTGACCGAAGCACAGGCCGAGGCCGAGCTGCGCGCGCATGTCGGCGCCGAGGCCGGCGAAGCCCGCCACCTGAAGATGCGCGTCGGTCGCGTGCGCGACAGCTGGTCGCACAACGCGCTCGCGGTCGGGCTGGCGCAGGGCTTCCTCGAACCGCTCGAAGCGACCGCGCTGCATCTGGTGATCGCCACCGTCGAGGCGTTGCTCGACGGAGTGGACGGGGGCGGCGCGACCGATGCGGTGCGCAGCGCGTTCAACACGCGGATCGCCGCACGCTATGACGGGGTCCGCGATTACATCGTCGCGCATTACCGGCTCAATCAGCGCCACGACGATCCGACCGGTTATTGGGCGCAAGCGCGCGGCATCGAAGCGCTGTCAGACGAGCTGAAGATGCTGATGTCCGCCTGGTTCACCGGCGCCGACATGGTCGCGGCGATCGATCGCGCCGGGCTTGCCCGCTATTATTCCGCGATCAGCTGGCACTGCCTGTTCGCGGGCTACGGCACCTTCCCCGAGCCTGCGCGGCTGATCCCGCCCGGTGCGGATATCGACCCGGTCGCCATGCCCCGGATCGACGATTTCCTGACCCGATGCGCGATGAATTTCGGGTTGCACGCCTCTCGTCTCCGCCCCGCGGACCTCAAGGATTTTGCATGAAACATATCGCCCTCCTGCTCGCCGCCACCGCCGGCCTGTGCAGCGTCCCCGTCCAGGCGCAGACGACCACGCTCGCCGCCCCCACGCTCACCCCGCGCACTGACGGCGTCGAGGTTCGTGCCGGCGCGATGACCATGCGGATCACCGCGATGACCGACGGGCTCGTCCGCGTCCGCGTCGCCAAGAACGGCGCGTTCGCCGAGGATGCGAGCTGGGCGGTGACCGCTGCGACCCGCAAGCAGGCGACCAAGGTGACCGCGGCCCCCGACGGCTTCACGACCGCCAGCGTCCGCGTCCGCATCGGTGCGGGCGGCGCGATCACGTTCGAGACGCTCGACGGCAAGATCATCTCCGCCGACGCCGCCCCCGTCGCCACCGACGGCAAGGCGTTCACGATCGCCAAGACGCTGCCGATCGCCGAGCATTTCTACGGCCTTGGCGACAAGACCCAGGGGCTCGACCGCCGCGGCCACGGCTTTGTCGACTGGAACACCGACGCGTTCGGGTTCAGCAGCGCGGACGATCCGATCTACAAGTCGATCCCGTTCTTCATCGGCACGGGGGGAGCCGGCGGCAGCTACGGCATCCTGCTCGACAACACCTATCGCACCTGGTTCGATTTCGGCCACCGCGACGCCGAGACGCTCTCGTTCGGCGGCCCCGACGGCCCGATCGACTATTACTTCATCGCCGGCCCCTCGATGGCCGAGGTTACTAGGCGTTATGCCGACCTGACCGGCCACGCGCCGCTCGCGCCGAAATGGGCGCTCGGCTATCAGCAGTCGCGCTACAGCTATGGCAGCGCCGACGAGGTCCGCCAGATCGCCGCCCGCCTGCGCAGCGACCGCGTGCCGACCGACGTGATCTGGCTCGACATCGGCTATCAGGATCGCAACCGCCCGTTCACGACCGACGCCAAGACCTTCCCCGACCTGCCCGGTCTCGCCACCGAGATGAAGGCGGACGGGATCAGGTTGGTCGCGATCACCGATCTGCACATCGCCGCGGTCGAGCAGGGCTATGCGCCGTACCAGAGCGGCATGAAGGCCGACGCGTTCATCAAGAACGCGGACGGTACCCCCTATGTCGCGCCGGTCTGGCCCGGCCCGTCGGTATTCCCCGACTTCACCAAGACTGCCGCGCGCACCTGGTGGGGCGAGCAGTATAAGGGGTTCCTCGACGCAGGGATCGCCGGCTTCTGGAACGACATGAACGAGCCGGCGATCTTCGAGACGCCGACCAAGACGATGCCGCTCGACACGCGCCACCACATCGACAGCGACGATTTCGCAGGCCGGATCACCGACCACCGCGAGGCGCACAACGTCTACGGCATGCTCAACACGCGCGCGACCTATGACGGGCTGCTCAAGCTGCGCCCCGACGAGCGCCCGTTCGTGATGACGCGCGCGAGCTATGCCGGCGGGCAGCGTTATGCGGTGACCTGGACCGGCGACAACAGCGCGACCTGGGATCATCTGAAGCTGTCGGTGCAGCAGATCATCAACCTCGGCCTGTCGGGCTTCGGCTACAGCGCCGCCGACGTCAGCGGGTTCGCAGGGGGCCCGAGCCCCGACCTGCTCACGCGCTGGACCGAGATCGGCGCGTTCACGCCGGTGTTCCGCAACCATTCGGCGACGGGCACACCGCGCGTCGAGCCCTGGGTCGACGGCCCCGACCATCTCGCGATCCGCCGCCGCTTCATCGAGGAGCGGTATCGGCTGATGCCGTATTTCTACGCGCTGGCCGACCAGAATGCGCGGTTGGGCGATCCGATCATGCGCCCGGTCTTCTACGACTATCCGGCAGCCGCAAGCGCGTCGTGCGACCAGTCGATGGCGTTCACGCTGGGCAAGTCGTTGCTGATCGCGCCGCCGCCCAAGCCCGAATCGCCGCAGACCTATGACGTCTGCCTGCCCGCGGGGGGATGGTACGATTACTGGACCGGCCAGCGCGTCGGCACGCCCGAACCCGCCGCCGCCGGGCCGATCCAGTCGGCGACGCAGGCGGTACCCACCGTGCGGACGCTGGGGGACCGCGTGACCGAAACGCCGCGGCTCGATCACCTGCCGGTGTTCGTCCGCGCGGGCACGATCCTGCCCCGCCAGCCGCTGGTCCAGAGCACGAGCGAGACCCCGAACGGTCCGCTTCGCCTCGACGTCTATCCCGGCGCGGACTGCACGGGGACGCTGTACGAGGACGATGGCCGAAGCCTTGCGTACACGCGCCGCGGCTATTTCCGCCAGACGGTGCGCTGCACGATCACGCCGACCGGCCTGTCGATCGACTTCGCCAAGCCCGAGGGCGGCTTCAAGCCCTGGTGGAAGACGATCGCGGTGACCGTCCACAACTGGACCGGCGCCGGTGCGGCAATGATGAGGGGCAAGCGGGTCGAGAGCGTGCGGGATGCTACCATGGCGAATGCCATCGTGACGATCCCCGCGCAGCCCGGCGCCGGCGTGCTGGTCATCGATGGGCGCCAGGCTCGGACGGGGTAAGCCGGTCCGGTAACCGCCTGCTCAAGATCAGGGGTAGCGTGAAGGCTACACGAGGCGCATTCGGCTTGGACGCGTCGCCTTTTGCCGCTCCCTTTGCCAGGCTATGCCTGTGCGCTCCTGCTGGCGGAGGAGAATCGATTGGCGTCTGACATGACGACGGACGACTCGGACATGGTGGCGTGCGCCGCAACCACTTGCGTCGCGACAGCACGTAGGCGTGGGCGTCAGCCTGACCACGGCGCGACGACGCGAGCGCCGGCACTCCATTTTGTCGGCTTCCGCGGAGATGAATACTCCGCTGCGGTGCGCGTCTTTGGGCCGCCCGACTTCATCCATATCGGTTGGGACCGGTGGGCGAAACTAGAGGTCGTGCCCGGGGACACGGCGATCTTTGCCCGCGGTGATTTCGACGCTGCTCCCTCGCTATACAGCTACCCGGACGTCCACGAAACGTAACGTAAAATCGCCTAATCTGCATTTACGCATACGGAAGCCAAATGTAACAATGACTTGCGCCCCTAGCATAATATTACAATCTCACATGCGCCTAGTAACGAAATTTGATCTTAATCTGCCCTACTTATGATATAGAGGCGATACCGCTATCACGACTCGTTTGCAGATTTGCCGGAATGCCGCCCCTCTATCCTAGCGAAACCTTTGTCATTAATACAAAACTTGCACGCTTCTTTGACATCATGGCACTCAAGTCAACGCTTGATGAGGAGGATCGCCATGACGCGTTTAGACTGCCGCTGACCCGAAAGACGTTCAAGCCAGCAGGATATATCGTGCGACAAGGCGATATATCGGATTCGATATCGATCGTGCTTGAGGGCTATTGCTACGGACAGCGGGATGACGGCCAAGGCAAGTCGCAGATCGTATCGTTGGGGATTCCAGGCGATGCCGTTGGCATCGAGCATCTGTTCTTGCGGACCGCCGACCATGATACGCGCGCACTGACTGAAATCGAGGTGGCGATCATACCATTGGTTGCCGTCCAGCAACTCGCGCTGCGTCGGCCCGCGATTGCGCAAGCTTTGGGGATCCGACAGGCGATCAACAACGCGATCGCGCGCGAGTGGCTGGTCAATATCGGCGGCAGGGACGGCTTACGGCGCGTGTCGCATTTTCTGTGCGAATTCGCGGTCCGTAGCGATGCCTGGGAACGCGTCACCAGCGCCGGCTATGAATTGCCGATGTCGCAGGAACAGATCGGCCAGGCGACCGGATTAACGGCCGTACACGTCAATCGTATGCTGAAGACGCTGCATACAGCAGGGCTGATCGAACGAAGCTGGCGTTACGTCCGGTTTTCAAACTGGGAAGGTCTACAGGATATCGCCGACTTTTCAGTCGATTACCTGCATTTCGGTCGACAGGTCGATACACCAGCACGCGCAACCCAGCCTACCTAAAATCGCTACGAATCATGTGGAATCCAGGCCAGATCGCGCCAATTGTCTTGCGACAGGATTAACCAAGGACTCCGCTCCCGAAATACTTCACGTGTCGCCCCGCCGGCAAAACACTTTATTTTTGCGCTTATTGTAACTTTTTGACAGCGTTACGGTCGATTTTATCTTGCGTTAAACGGTCAAGACTTACATATGTTAAGAGAAATTCGGAGCAGGCCAAACACCGCGATCCTCGCGACCGGCCCACGCTCTGCGCCTGTTAAGACGTCACGTCGGCTTTCCGACTGCAGTGGAACGCGGCAGAGATCGCCCACTGCGAACGACTAAGGTTTCGCCCGTACTTCGGGCTTCCTCGACATTCCCATCCTAACGGCTCCCGCTGTCGCGGATGGGAGATTCGTGCCTTCCATCCGCGGCGACTTTCGAGGTGTTCATGTATAAGTCGACCCTATGGGTGGCCGCGCTTGCGGCCGTGAGCCCGGCTGCCCTGCTGGTTTTGCCGCAATCGGCGCTAGCGCAGGTTCCCGTCGGCGCGGGTGGACAGCTCCAGCAGATCCCGCCGACCCCGCTGGACGTGACCCCTGACCCGAATTTCGGGTTCGAGCGCAAGACACCCGTTGTCGTCGCCGCGTCCGGTGGCCCCAAGACGCTCGTCCGGTCGCTAAGCGTGACCGGTGCGACGCTGTTTCCCGAGGCCGACCTGATCGCCGCCACGGAGTTCGTGCCGAACAGCGAGCTCGATCTGTCAGACCTGAAGATGCTCGCGGCGAAGATCACCGCTTATTACACTAGCCGCGGCTATTTCGTCGCGAACGCCTATCTTCCGGAACAGGATGTCCAGAGCGGCGCGGTCAACATCGCGGTGATCGAGGGGCGCTTTGGCGCGATCGGCGTCAAGAATGAGTCGCGGCTGTCGGACGGCGTGGCCAACGGTATCCTTGCCGGGCTCGACGTCGGCGATCCAGTTGCGGTTGCGCCGCTCGAACGTCGCCTGCTGATGCTGTCGGACCTGCCGGGCGTACGCGTGAAGTCGACGCTTAGCCCCGGCACCGCGGTAGGAACGTCTGACCTGCTCGTCGACATCACCCCCGGCCAGAGCATCACCGGCAGCGTCGAGGCCGACAATGCCGGCAATCGCTACACAGGCGCCTACCGCGTTGGCGGGTCGGTCAACTGGAACAACCCGACCGGCTCGGGCGACGTGCTGAGCCTGCGCGCACTTACGTCGTTCTCCGGGCTCGCCTATGGCCGCGCATCATACCAGGCGCCGATCGGCCAGGTCACGCTGGGCGTCGCCTTTGCACATCTCGACTATTCGCTCGGCAAGGAATTCGACAGCCTCGATGGCAGCGGCAATGCCGACGTCGCGAGCGTCTATGCCAGTTATCCCCTGATCCGGTCGCGCAACAACAATCTTTATCTGACCATCGGCGGCGACGCGAAATGGTTCGAGGACAGAATTGGCATCGTCGATGTCACGACGTATCGCCGCGCGCAGGTGATTACCGCCGGACTCAGCGGCGACGAACACGACACGCTGCTCGGCGGGGGGTGGAGCGCGTATTCGCTCAGCTATTCGGTCGGCAATCTCGACATTCGCGGCGCGTATGAGCGTTCGATCGACGCACTCACGGCGCGCACCAACGGCCGCTATGGGAAGCTGCAGTTCAGCTTCGCGCGGTTGCAGACGATCGCCGGACCGCTGTCGCTGTTCGCGTCGGCGCGCGGCCAGATCGCATTCAGCAACCTCGACATTTCCGAGCGGATGGAGCTTGGCGGCGCCTATGCGGTGCGCGCCTATCCCGAGGGCGAGGCGTATGGCGACCAGGGCTATGTGGCCACCGCCGAGGCGCGCCTGGCATTACCGCAGGTCGTCCCCGGCGCGCTCCAGCTGTTCAGCTTCGTCGACGTCGGCGAGGTCGATTTCGTCAAGCACCCGTATTTCGACGGATCGAACCACGCGAAGCGCAGCGCCTATGGCGCCGGCCTGAGCTGGGCTGGACCATATGGGATCGCCGCCAAGGCGACCTATGCGCGCAAGCTCGGCAACGAGGATGCGACGTCCGCCCCCGACAAGTCGGGTCGCGCCTGGTTCCAGCTTTCGAAGACCTTCTGACTGCGCAAGCACCTCCCCAATTTTGCGGCCATCCGCCGCCACAAGGATACCGCATATGACCCCCATCCCCGCATCCATCAGAAATATCAGGCGCTCCGCCCCTGCGGTCACTCGCACACGGCGCGGGGGCCTGTTCGGGACGACCGGGCTGGCGCGATTCGCGTGGCTGATCGGCTTCAGCCTTGCCGGCACGATGGCAGCGCGCCCGGTCGAGGCGCAAACGCTGCCAACCGGTGGCGAGGTTGTCGCGGGCCAGGCAAGCATTGCAGCCGGCAGCAAGTCGCTGACCGTGACGCAGACCAGTGACCGTGCGGCGATCAATTGGCAGTCTTTCTCGATCGGCAAGGGCAATAGCGTCGTCTTCGACCAGCCGACCAGCAGCTCGGTCGCGCTGAACCGCGTGCTCGGCGCGGACCCGTCCGTCATTCTCGGCAACCTGTCCGCGAACGGGAAGGTGTTTCTGGTCAACGCGAACGGCATCCTGTTCGGCCAGACCGCGAACGTGAACGTCGGCGGTCTGGTCGCCTCGACGCTGAACATCTCCGATGCCGATTTCCTCGCGGGCAAAAATACCTTTGCCGGCACCAGCAACGCATCAGTGCAGAACAGCGGCCGGATCACTGCGAAGAACGGCTATGTCGCGCTGCTTGGCGCGAACGTCGGCAACAGCGGCACGATCAAGGCCAATTTCGGCACCGTCGTGCTGGCGGGGGGCGAGGCGATCACGCTCGACGTGGCGGGTGACGGGCTGCTCAACGTCGCGGTCGACAAGGGTGCGGTCGGTGCGATGGTCCGCAACGGCGGGCTGATCCGCGCCGACGGCGGCAAGGTCGTGATGACCGCGCAGGGCGCGGGCGATCTGCTCCATACCGCGGTCAACAACACCGGCATCGTCGAGGCGCGCACGTTGCAGAACCGTGGCGGCACGATCCTGCTGCTCGGCGACATGAAGACCGGCACCGTCAGTCTCGCCGGCACGCTCGACGCGAGCGCTCCGGTCGGTGGCAATGGCGGTTTTATCGAAACGTCGGCGGCCACCGTCAACGTTGCCGACACCGCTAAGGTCTCGACCTTCGCACGGGCCGGCGCGACTGGCATGTGGCTGATCGATCCACAGGATTACGTGATCGGCGCGGGCGGCAATATCTCGGGCGCGACGCTGTCGGCACAGCTGGTGACGACCAGCATCACCATCAGCACGATCCCCGCGGCGGGCGATACGACCACCGGCAATGGCGACATCTTCGTCAACGATGCGGTGGCGTGGACCGCGTCGGGCGTACCGACGACGCTGACGATGAACGCGTTCCGCGACGCCAATATCAATGCGCCGATCACCGCGACCAATGGCAACATCGTCGCGTGCTGCGGCCGCGACGTGAACGTCAATGCGGCGCTGACCACCACCAACGGCAGCATCCTGCTGAATGCCGGGCGCAACGTGCAGGTGTTTCATGCGATCACGACGACCGACGGCAACATCGCGTTGTGTGCGGGCCATGACGTGATGATCGACGCCGCCGTCACGCTGACCCGCGGCACGACGATCCCCGCGCAGAGCCTCGGCCTGCCGGTCGGGCTCACGCTGATCGCAGGTTCGGACGGCACCGGGCCGGGCGTCAACGGCGGCACGATCGTATTCTCCGCATTGTCCCCGCCGACCACGGTCACAGCGGCGCCGGTATCGATCAACTACAACCCGGTTTCTTACACCACGCCGACCGACTTCTCGACCGAGTTCGTACTGACCGAAGGCGCGGCGATCACCCAGCGCATGCTGCTCTTCCCGACCGCACAGAAGGTCGCCGATGGCACCAATGCGGTGGTGCTGAGCGGCTTCAACACCAACGGTACCTCTGGCACGCCGACCGGCGTATCGCTGGTCGCAGGTCCGAATGCGACCGCGACATTCGATAGCACCGGCGAAGGCACCGGGATCGGCGTCAGCTTCAGCGGCTACACTCTGACCGGCGCCAACGCGGATCAGTACGCGCTGGCGAGTTCGTGCTGCGTCGCCGGGTTCCGGACGACAGGGACGATTACGGCTGCGGCGCCTGCTCCAGCTCCAGCTCCAGCGCCCGCTCCGGCTCCAGCTCCGGCGCCCGCTCCAGCTCCGGCACCCGCACCAGCTCCGGCACCCGCACCAGCTCCGGCACCCGCACCAGCTCCGGCACCCGCCCCAGCTCCGGCACCCGCCCCAGCTCCGGCACCCGC
>NZ_LMLC01000004.1 GCF_001421805.1 Sphingomonas sp. Leaf34
ACGTCCGCACATACGGACCGTCGCGGGGTGGAGCAGCCCGGTAGCTCGTCAGGCTCATAACCTGAAGGTCACAGGTTCAAATCCTGTCCCCGCAACCACTATACCAAATAGCCCCAGTCCAGCCGGACAGGGGCTTTTTTGCGTTCTGAACCCCCACTGCGTTCGACAACTGCAGTATCCGGTCCAGGTCGCAAACTACCGCAACGGGTCTAGCTCTCAGCCGATCCCATGTCAGACGCCAACACCAGTGCTGTGCGATCCGCGCCACGATCAAACCCCCGTGCGCGGCCCCATGCGGCAGCCGCCACTCTCCGATTGACGCCGATCTTGCTGTAAACACGAGCAACGTGATTACGCACGGTATTGCCGCTGACATTCAGCGTGCGGGCCATCGTCTTGTCGTCCATGCCCTCGCAGATCAATGTCAGCACTTCGCGCTCTCGGGGCGAGAGATCGTTCAACCCCGATGGAACGGTGCCACGCGATGGTCCGGTTCGAAGTGTCAGATTGTCCAATATCGCATGGCTAAGCCACCTGGATTCGCAAACCGCAGCCTGAATCGCCGCCGCCAGATTACGCTCGTCTAACCGTCGTTGGGTGACGTCCTGAAACGTCCAGAGGGCATAGCTGTCATCGGCGACCATGACGTTGGCCTGTGAGACATGGCATTCGAGCCGCTGTCCACACTTGGCGCGGACGAAGCCGGATGCAATCCCCGAGGGCCAGATCTCGGTATCGTCGAGCGAACGACCAGCGAGCTCGCTGGGCGAATACCCAATCAGAGCGCAGAAACTCTCGTTTGCCATGCTCACTACGTTGGTGGCAGCATCGACTATGATCATGCACGCCGACGAAGTCGCGAACGCCGCTTCGACGCTCGTTCGATATTGGTCATGGCATCGTTCCGTCTCATGCCACGCCGCGACATCGGTAAGCGTGAACAGCATGCAGGGTTGTCCGGCGACGGTTACGGGCTGGCCTGTCACGATCACGCGCCGGCTGGTCCCGTCGGGCATCGCGATCTTGGCCTGGGTCTGCGGTATCGCTTGTGCGCCGATGAGTGCGCGCTTTACGAGGTCATAGTTTTCTACGCCCTCGAGAATGTTGCGCTCGTACATCGATCGGCGCAGCCAATCGCCGTCAGAGCTGTCCGTGAACGCAAGAAATGCCTGATTGACCATGATGTAGCGAAGGTCGCGCAGTCTGCAGACGATCGCCGGGGCGGGGTTTGACTCGATGGAGCAGTCGTATCGCGCATAACGATCGGGCGTATTCCAAACGGTGTCCGCCGGGGCGGGGTGGGGGCGTGTGAAAATATCCATGCACTCGTTCGTCATCGTCGTATCCTTCGTCCGGCGAAGATACGTCTCGGATTACGCAACTGCGAAGTGAATAGTATGTCATAATACGAATGTATCATTCTGATACTACCGAATTCGTATAGGAAGCCGCACAATCTGGGTGATGATTGGCGATTTGGGCTACGAGTGGAGATGCATAAGATCGTTCGGGTATTGCGCGTAATTGTAAGCCAAAACGGTTTTATTGGCTTTTCTGCGGGCCATTAAATAAATTAGCCGGGGAATTATTAGAATATAGTTCTGATAGGACGGCCTCCTGATAGTCTACTGGCAAGGCAGTGCAAGCGTCGGCGATTATCAGGTCGATTGGGCCAATGGCTAGGTCGATGTCCACACGAACGCCAGGTTGAACGACACCGACAGCGAAGCCGACGCTATCACGAAGATGCGTGGCGGTCCGCGGATGAGGCGGTCGATGATACGTCCCGACGCGATCACTCCGCCGCCCAGGCCGATCACGATCGCGACCGCGTGCTAATCACCATCCGAGGTAGCGTCAGCTTGCTTTCGCGGATCGGGCCCATCGCCACGATTTCACCGAGGCCAGTAGGTCGCGCGCTGCGGCGCGCCGCTGCCAGACGCGGCGAGCGTCTTCGCGCACGAGGGCCTCGCCCCGCTGGTTATGCCCGCGCGCCGGCGCCGGGATGGCGATGAGGCCTCGCGTGGTGAACGTGCCGCGCCGGCCCCCGCGGCCGCGATCGATGCTCTGTCCTGTGCGTTCCAGCGCGCGCCCTTCCCGGACTGGGTGTCGTATGTCACGCCGGAGCCTCGTCATCGCGCGTCATTTAACGGCGGTTGGGCGTGAAGGGCGTCGCGCTGGTTGCTCAGAGGTGGCACGGAGGCCGCCGTCCAGCGCTGGAGCCCGCACAAATCGCCGCGTCATGCCTTGAGGATCAGACCCTTGCGGTCCATCCACCAGCCGACCGCCCAGCACAGCATCGTGTAGGCGAGTGCACAGAGCAGCGATCCGAACGCGCCGGGTGCGATGCGCTGAAAGATCTCGATACCGACCCAGCCGTACAGCCCGCCATCTTCACCGACGGGGATCAGGTTGATCGCGGTCACGAACAGCTCGGAGAACAGATAGACGGCGAGCGGATTGCGACCGAGGATCGTGAAGAAACGCGTGCCGCGCTTCACCCCGGCGATCTCGACCAGCGCGATGATCCCCGCCAGCACGATGCAGTCGATGCCGATCGTCAGCAGCACGTAGGAGCTGGTCCAGAGCTTCTTGGCGAGCGGGAACCACGGCGACCAGGCCAGCCCGGCAAGGACGAACGCGACCCCGTACAGCGCCATCATGCGCACCGTCCGCGTCAGACTGGCACCGCGCTGCACCGCCAGCCCAACGAGATAGCCCGCCAGCACGTTGACGATCGCGGGGAGCGTCCCGAGCAGCCCTTCGGGATCGAAGCCGCCATCCTTCTTGTACAGATGCCCAGGGCCCAGCAGCCACAGGTCGAGCTGCGTGCCGATCGTGCCGAACTTGTCGTACGCCATACCCGGCGCGGACAGGACCAGCAGGATCGCCCAATAGCCGAACAGCAGCACGATGCCGGCAATCACGATCGCGCGCACGTCGAGCCAGCGCACCAGCAGCCCCGCGGCGACATAGCATAAGGCGAGGCGCTGCAGGACGCCGGGCACGCGGGTCAGCGCGAACGGGATCGGCGCCAAGCCGTCGTCGGTGCGCATGACAAACGGGAACCAGTACATCAGGAACCCGAGCGCGAAGATGATCGCGCCACGTTTGAACAGTCGGGTGAGATACGGCGCGGTGTCGATCCGGGTGCGCGTGGCGAAGCTCATCGCGTTGCCCATCGCGAACAGGAAGCTCGGGAAGATCGCGTCGGCGAGCGTGAAGCCCAACCATTTTGCATGGACGAGCGTGGCGTAGGCGGGGGCGCCCGGCCCGGCGGTGTTGACCAGGATCATCAGGAAGACGGTCAGTCCGCGAAATACGTCGAGCGCGGTGAAGCGGCGTGGGTTGGCGGGAGCGAGTGTGTCGGTCATGGCTGTCCTGCGTCGTCGAGCAACTGGCGCACGCCTGCGATCGGATCGGCAGGGCGGTGGCGCGACCAGGTGCGGCCGTCCTTCAGCCAAGCCTGCTCCCATGCGGTAATCTTTGCGGCGGTCGCGGTGGTATCGAGCGGCTGATGCGACAGCGCGGCGGCGCGCTGCGCGGCGAGGAAGAGTTGCCAGCGCGGCAGATAATAGCCGGCGTAGAGCCCCTGCCACGCGCGCGAGGCGTAATCGGAAAGGTGACCCGCGCCGCCCCAGACGGTGACGATCGCTTTGGCCTGCTCCTCGAACGCATCCTTCTCCGCGGGCGTGTCGCCATACGCGCGGGCATCCGCGATCCAGCTGCCGAGCGTTTCCTGCTGGTTGCCGATCAGCGCGTCTATCTGCTGCGCGAGGCGTGCTGCGGTGGCGGCATCGCGGTCGCCGGTGGGGATATGGCCGGCGGCGTAGGCGGCAACCGCGCTGCGCAGCTTCGCGTCGAGCCGCAGGGTTGCGTATTGGCGCGTGAAATCGACGAGGTCATAGGTCAGCAGCGGCGCGGGCTGGCGTGGGGCCGCCGCCAGTATCCCGCCGATACCGTTACGCAGTGCCGCTTCGTCGCCGGGGGACGCCGGATAATCCGCGGCGATCAGCGCGGGGCGTTTGAACAGCAGATGCGCGCCCGCCATCTCGCGCCACCAGCGCGGCGTCCAGTAGCGCGTGGCATAGGTGCCGGAAATCACCTTGCCCCAGCCGGCGACGAGCGCGGGCGACGCCGCGCCGTAACGCGCGCGCACATAGTCGGCGATCCAGTTCGTCACCGGGCGCTTCGCATCCTCCCCCCAGGCCAGATCATAGGCATAGGCATAGACGACCGAGTTGCTGTGCAACCCTTCCGGGAACATGCCGAAGCCGGTCAGGTTGCCTCGCGTCGGGCTGGTCGGCAGGCTTGCGAGATCGCGGCGGTAGAAGTCCAGGTCGCCATAGACCGGGTTGCTGCCGCCGTAATTGTGGACATAGCCATAGACCCAGCTCTTGCCGTCGAACGCGCCGCTGGTCTTCCAGATACCGGGGTACCGATCGTTGCCGATGTCGAGCACCAGCATGCGCTGGTTCGGCACGCGGCTGAGAAACGCGCGGATCGCGTCGGGCGTCCAGAATGCCTTGTCCGCGCCGAACAGCCAGCCCTGCATCACCCAGGTCGCGTTCGGCGCGGCGGCGGTGACGGACTGGAACAGCTTCTCGCCATAGGCAGCCAACCGCGCGTCGCGCACCGCGACGGGTAGCGCGGCGGCACGCGTCGCGGCGGTGTTGGCGATCCCGTCGCCATAGTGCGCAGCGCTCGCATCGCTGCCGTCCTCGGCGATCGGCGGCACCATTTCGTTGAAGGCGTCGGCCAGGTAATAGTCGCCGGCGCCGTAGGTCTGCGTGTACAGTTGCGTGAAGCGCCGTGCGAGGACCGCGAACAGCGGATCGGACGGATCGAGCCAGTAGGTGCCGGGGAACCCCTCCCACGCGCGCATCCGGTAGATCCGCGCCTTGGGATGCCGGTCGGCGAACGCCTTTGGCAAATAGCCCGAGAACGCCGGCAGGATCGGCTTCATGCCGAGCGCGCGCATCCGGCCGAGGATGCGGCGTTGCAGCTGATGCTTCTTCTCGATCCACCCCGCCGACAGCGGCGCGCGGTAGCCCGCGATGTTGCCCATCCGCTGCCACGGCAGGAACGGTGCGGCGGACAGGCCGCTGGCGATGGCGGCATCATTGAGTCCCTGATCGCGCCACAAGGCGCGCCAGACATATTCCTGCCCCTCCATCGCGAGCGGCGTGTCGATGCCGCGTGCCGCCATCCAGTCGATCTCGTCCGACCAGCGACCCCAAGCCCACCACGGCGTGGTGTATCCGAACGTGCAGGTGTTGAGGTAGGTGCGCAGCGCGAAGGCGGAGGCGACCGGCCCGGTGTCGCCGGTGGGAAGACCGGTGAGCGGTGCGATGCGGCGCCCCTCCCAGCTCAGCGACACGCGGCCTTGCTGCTGGAGATACTGCGTCGCGCCGTGCACGAGCGCGATCGCGGAGGACCCCTCGACCGCCATGCGCCCGTTGCGGACGCGCACCCGGTAATAGGGCTTGGCGGCGGGGCGGATCGTCAGCGCGATGCCGGGGGCGGCGATACCGAGCCGGCTGAGTGCGGCGCGCGCCGGATCGGTGTCGCGCGGCTGCCCCTGAGCGGCGCCGGCCGCCGTCAGCAGCAAGAGACCCTGGATGGCGAGGATGGCTGGTCTCTTCACGGCTGGCGGCGCCTCGTTTCGTTGCGGGTTAGATCAGAACCGTGCGGTCGCGGACAGATAGAATGTCCGGCCGGTACGGCTGGCGAGCTGGAACGTGTCCGCGTTGGTCTGATACGCGTCTTCGTGCGTGTTGTTCAGATTGATGATGCCGCCGGTGAAGCTCAGGAACGTGGTCGGGGTGAAGCCCAGCGCCAGATCCATCTGCGTGCGCGGGCGCACCGTGTGGATCTGGCCGCCATCGACGAAGAAGCTGGTCGACGCATCCTGCTTGTACGCACTGCGATGGTTCACCGAGAGACGGACGCTGAACATCTCGTTTTCCCAGTAGGGCGTCACGTTCCAGGTGAGCTTCGAAAGGTCGCGCAGGTTGAAACCCGTCCCGAGCGCGGGGGAGTCGGCGTCGACCACGGTGACGTTGCCGGTCGCACCAAAGCCCTTCAGCGGCAGGAATTCGTCGAAGCTCTCCGAGGCGGCGAATTCGACGCCCTTGACGTGGATGACGCTGTTGTCGTTCAGCTTGCGGCTGAAATTATAGTCGGTCGCGCCATCCGCAGACGCGCAACCGCCGACCTGGCCGTTCAGCGTCACGCCGTTGAACGACGTCGGGCAGTAGAATTGCGTGAACGTTCCGTTCTTCACCGCCTTGTAGAAGCCGGCGATGCTGATCGAATTGCCGCGGCCGTGATAAAATTCGAGGCTGAGGTCGGCCTGATTTGCGGTCAGCGGCTTCAGGCGCGATTCGCCGTTCGACACGGACACGCTCGGACGGATCCCGGTGTTGTCGGTGAAAAAGGTGTCGGCCATCTGGGTCTGGCTGTTGAGCAGCGGACGCACCAGCACCTTGGCAACCGCGAGACGTGCCACGAGCCGGTTGGTCAGATCGAGCGCGAAGGACGCGCTCGGCAGGACGTTGCCATAATCCTGAAGCACGTTCTGCGTGCGGAGCAGTGGGGAGCCGCTGTCGGTACCCGCGGTGACGTTGGACGTGACGTTCTGGTGGGTGTGTTCGTAGCGGACGCCGACGTTGCCGCGGATCGACTTGCCGAACAGCATCGAGTCGAGATTGGCCATCGCATAGACGGCGGGAATGTAGCGGTCGACTTGATAGCTGTTCGCCCAGTCGCGGACGTCTGGAACGGTGATACCCTGCCCCGCGAGGATCGACTGCCACAGCGGTGCATTGGTCTCGAGGAACGAGGTGGGGATACCGATCTTGCCGTCCAGGAAGTTCGTGACGCGAATGCCGGTCGTGCTGAGGTTCGGGATGACCGCATATTCAGGATACAGATCCGGCCGCGTCACGTCGGCGTCGCGGTCATGGCGAAAGGCGTCGGTCTGGAAGCTCTCGTGGTGATATTTCACGCCGAACACGAAGGACTTGACGCCGAACGACCCGATATCCTTGGTGACGTCGAACTGGCCCGATACGTCCTTGGCCATCTGAATGTGCGTGGCACCATCGACGAACGCGAAATAGGTGCGGTTTGCCGGGTTGAACAGCGTGCCGTCCCATACGCCGGGGTCGGTCGTGAATTTGACGTTGTTCGGGTTGGAGATGTCGAGGCTACCGCCCGCGGCCACGTTTGCGCCGTCGATCGAGGCGAATTCGCGCAGATCAGCATCGCCTCTGGTGTAGTGCGCGACGGCGTGGACGTTCCACGTTTCGCCCGGCTGCCAGTTGACCGTGCCGGTATAGGCCTGCGTCTTGAGGTCGCGCGTTTCGGGCTGGTCGTTATTGCCGACGCCGAAGTTGCTGATGGTGATCTTGTCGGCAACGCCGTTCGCGGTGCTGACGACCGTGATCTTGCTGGGGTTCGTGGAATCCGTGGGGTTCCAGCGGCCGAATACCAGCTGTTGCGTATCGTAACGCGTGTCGTCCTTCGAATATTCGCCCTGCAGGAGCACTTCGACGTTCGATCGCGGCTTCCACTGGATCGCGCCGCTGGCCATCAGCTGCTTGCTGTCGCGATCGATGCGGCGCAGGCGGAAATTGCCGGGCACATAGTTGGTCGGATCGACGACGCCGGGATTGTACCAGTTTTTGACAAAGGCATAATCGCCGCGATCCGTCAGCTCTTGGTAGCTGACGTTCGCCATCACGCCCAGCGTACCGTCGAAGAAGCTGTCGATATAGGCGCCGCTGACCTTCGGCGTGATCTTCTTGCTGCGATATTCCGAATTATAGCCCTTCACACCGACGATGAAGCGCGGCCCCTTGTAGCCGAGCGGCTTCACCGTATCGATGTTGACCGTGCCGGACAGGCCGCCCGTGTCCATGTCGGCGGTCGGCGATTTCACGACCTGGATCGCGCTGGCGAGATCCGTCTGGATGATGTCGTAGCGGAAGCCGTCCTTGAAATCGGCGCTGGCGAAGGTCTGGCCGTTGATCGTCGTGCGGGCATATTGCGCGCCGAGCCCGCGAATACTGATCGTCGACCCGCGACCATTGATGTTCGACATCTGCACACCGGCGATGCGCTGGATTGCTTCGGTGACGTTCTGCGCCGGGAACTTGCCGATATCCTCGGCGGTGATGCCGTCGGAGATGCGGATATCGTTGCGCTTCGCCTGGGCGGCCGAGGCGAGGCTCCGACGAAAGCCGGTCACGGTGATCTCTGCGGTGTCGCGACCATCGCTCTGGCCACCGGTCGCGGACGGCGTGGTCGGTGTCGGATCGCCAACGGGTGCGGTCTGTGCGCCGGCGGGCGTGATAAAGGCGAGGGCTGCGAAGCAACTCGTCGCGAGCAGGCAAACTTTGGCAGAACCCTGTTCAAACGTGCGCTTACGGTACGTCATGAAAACCCCCTTAAAAAAAGCGATTAAGCGTGGCGCACGGGATTATTTGTCCGTTGTCGCTGCCGAAAACCCTGCGTTTGTAACGGGAGTGTCACGGATGTTGAAGGCCACTGTCAAGCGGCAAGAGAGACATAATCATAACATAGTGCGATAAGATGTTATTGATTGGTACGGTCTAGTAAAAAAGCGTGACTGATCAATCGGATGCTCTTCACAGGGCGATTTCTGACGATGAACGGATCGTCATAATAGGACAAAGATCGAAGCGTGATAGACCCTGCCATCGACAGCATCGCACCGAATCGTGGCGTGCCGGCTATCGGCGAGATCCACTGTGATCGTGACGATCGGCGCTTGCTGATGGGTAGGGGGCGCGCGCAATCAAGCGTTAGCAGTCACGCGGCCAACGCCGCAGGACATACATATTAGATACCAGTGATACTATCAACGAGACCTCCCTTATTGGGTGTTTGCCCAAAGGCTCATTTGAAGCAGCGGGCGTGTGGCCGCGGATGCTGTATTCCACCCCGGGTCGGTACCGGCAGGGGAGATTCCGGCGATCATGGCAGTGATAGGCCAGCGAACGCCAACATGGTGCCGGTGAATGTACTGGCGGGTCCGATATGTCAGCGTGTCATTCCGCAAGCGCGCAAAAATTAGTCAGACCCGCATGCACTGGCGACTGGATCTCTTCGCTGCGGGACTGCGGCGCGGCGCGTGTTGACGCATCCGCACCGTCTTGGAGGGTGACGCGCCGCGCCGGATCACACTGCGCAGATTCCGTGCGGCTCACCAGACCGCGACGCCGCGACTGAGACCGGTCGCCTCGCCGGCATCGGCCTGGAGCAGCAGCGTGACTACGCGCTCCTGCTCGCCGGCCGGCAGGGTGGCGACCATCGTCGCCTCTGCCGGATCGCTCTTCGTGGCGAGGTGCTGGCCGTCGACCCATAGTTCGGCGCGACCGATCACGCCTGCGAAATGCAGCGTGCCACCGCGTGCCGTGACATGCCGGCGAGGCACGAAGCGCCCCTGGATCACCGTGTAGGCGCGCCCGGTCTGCGCCTCCTCGAGCCGGCCGGTGCGGACATAGCTCAAGCCGCGCCATTGTTGCGTCGGGTAGATCGTCCGCGCGTCGGGCGCCTGAGCAACGAACGGCGTGCGCCGCCATTCGCCGAGATGATGGACGGAGGGCGTCACCGCGACGGCGCGACTCTGCGCAGCGACCAGCGGAAATGCCACGCGGGCAGCGGGCAGCCCGGCGACGCGCGCGGTCAGGACCAGGTGCTTCGCGCCCGCCGCGGATCTTACCAGCACCTGCGCGAAACCGTTGAACAGCTTGCGGGCGTTGCCCTGCTCCGGCGCGTGATCGTTGGGATCGCCATTGCCGACGCCGATGATCTCGCCGCCCTCGACTGCGAAGGTGACGGTGTCGTTCGCGGTCGGCACGTGGACGCCGCGTCCATCGATCAGGTCGACGCTGATCGGCTGCACGTCGGCCCCGTCGCCCAGCATCATCGGGCGATCGGGCGTCAGCCGCAACGTGGCAGGCCGGCCTGCGGTCGTGACGCTGGCGCGGACGACTTCGCGGCCGGCGCGATACCCGATCGCTTCGAGCGTGCCCGGCGCGAACGGCACCTGCCATTCGAGCGTCTCGAACGGCTTGCACAGCTGGCGGCCGATCGGCTGCCCGTTGAGCGACAGCGCCACCGCCTCGACATTGGTCGGGACCATGACCTTGATCGGCTGGCCCTCGCGCCCGGCCCAGTTCCAGTGCGGGCCGATCGCGAGCACGGGCTCTGCGGTGATCCACTGCGCGCGCCGCAGATGATAGGCCATCTTGGCGAAGCCGCACAGGTCGAGGATCCCGAACGAGCTCGATGCCGCCGGCCATGGCAGCGGCGTCGGTTCGCCGTGATAGTCGAACCCGGTCCAGACGAAGGTTGCGGCGATGTACGGCCGGCTGCCGATCATCCGCCAGCTTTCGTGATGCGTCAGGCCCCATTCGGGCGCTTCGGTATCGTAGGAGGTCAGCACGTTGCGTGCGGTGTCGCTTGCCCATTCGCCGCGCGTCATCACCGCGCTGGTATCCTCGGTGCTGAGCAGCGGGCGGTCGGGGTGGCGCGTGTGGTAGCGATCATACCAGCCGTGCTTGTAGTTGAAGCCGACCACGTCGACCGCATCGGCGCCGTTGCGCGGCGTGAACATGCCGTCGTTCATCGCGGCGGTGACAGGGCGGGTATCGTCGAGCGCCTTTACGGCAGCAGCGAGACGGCGGACCATCTCATAGCCCTGTTCGCTGCCCTGCATCGGCTCTTCGTTCAGGACCGACCACAGGATGATGCTGGGCCGGTTGCGGTCGCGGCGCACCATCCATTCGAGGTGCGCCAGATACTCGGGGCTGGGATCGAAATGGCGGTTCTCCGCCATCACCAGCATGCCGAGCCGGTCGCATGCGTCGAGCATCCCGGCGTCGGCGGTACCGTGCGTGAAGCGGATCGCGTTAGCGCCGATCTGTTTTAGGCGGCGCACGCGCCACTCCATCAGCGCGATCGGCACCGCGACGCCGACGCCGGCATGGTCCTGATGGATGCAGACGCCCTTTATCTTGAGCGGCGCCCCGTTGAGGTGGAAACCGGTCGCCGGATCGAACGCGGCGGTGCGGAAACCGATTCCGGTCCGGCGGCTGTCGATCGTCTTGCCGCCCTGCACCAGCCGCGTGTGCAGCGTGTAGAGCGTCGGCGTGTCGGGGGACCACAGGCTGGGCAGGGCGACCGGCAGCAGCATCGTCGCGGTTGCGGTCGCGAGCGGCGCCGCGGTGGCGGCGGCGCTCGACTGCGCCACCGTGCGGCCGTTCGCGTCCTGCAGGACCGCTTCGAGCGTCGCCTGACCCTGCTCGGCGCCGGCATTGGCGAGCGTTACCGTGACCGGCACGTGCCAGCCGCCGCCCGTCTGCGCGCGCGGCGTGGCGTGCACGCCGTCGGTGGCGATGTGCAGCGCGGGTCGCACCGCCAGCCAGCAATCGCGGTAGAGGCCGGCGCCTTCATACCACCAGCCTTCCATGACATCGCCGTCGACGCGGATCGCGATGGTGTTGGGCTCGTCGCCAAAGCGGGCATAGGGCGTGAGATCGACGGTCTGCTGGACATACCCCGACAGGCTGTGCGCGACCGGCACGCCGTTGAACCAGACGGTGGCGTTGTTCGCCATGCCGCCGAGCTGCAGTTCGAGATACTGGCCGTGCCATGCCGTCGGCAGGACGACGTAGCGACGATACCAGCCAATGCCGCGACGGCGATAGCCGAATGCATCGTTCTGGTCGGATTCGACCGGGTGCGCGATCGCCCAGTCGTGCGGCAATTGCACGGCGCTCCAGTCCGAATCGTCATAGTCCAGACCGGCCGCGCCCTGCGCGTTGCCCGCCTTGGTCGCGGCATAGGTCTGATCGTTGCCGCGTACGGCGGGGGCGGGGATGTCGCCTTCATGGAACAGCCAGCCATGATTGAGCGCAATCAGGCTCGGGTCGGCGGCGGCGTGCGGCGGCGGCAGGTGGCCGAGCGGGATCGGCATGTCGGGCGAGGCGAGTGTGGTGACGTTCGGGCTACCGCGTTCTGCCAGCGCCGGTTTGGCCAGCGAGGCGGCAAGCGCCGATGACGAGACGACGAACGTGCGGCGGTCTAGCATCGGGCCTCCAGGAATACATCTGTAATGCCAAAACAATACATCAACGCATCGGCCGCTCAACCCCACATTTCGCGCGATATCTGAGCATAGCAAGGGGAGGGATTAGGCTTAAGACGGCCGTGTCAGATCTTTGCCCGGCTGAAAAACTTGGACAGTCTAAAAGGAACACGGGGACTGCTGACACTGGTCTCAATTCGGTATCTGAATCGTGCTGCCAGGCCAACCGTCCAATGACTTACAGGGGCCAGTAAACGGCGCGCATCGTATCGGGACCGGCGATGCGATGCGCGCTGTCGATGCCTTATCGTCAGTATTTCAGGCGTGCACCGATCGAGAAGATACGCGCCTCGTATCGGACGTCGCGCGGGTAGGCGGGCGCCTCGACATAGCTTTTGTAAGGCTGTTTCAGGAGGTTCGTCGCATCGATGGTGATCGTTGCGTTCGGCATGACGTCATAGCTGGCGGACAGGTCGAGACGGCCGACCGGTGCCGAATACGCCGTCGCGAACACACCGGGCGCGGTATAGGAATCGACGTTGGCGCTGCGGTGGTTGTACGCGAGCCGGACCGACGCTGGCCCAGCCTCGTATAGGCCAATGACGTTGTAGCTCCACTTCGAGACGCCCGGCAGCGATCCCGTCGTTCGGGTCAGCCCCGGAACCGGCGGGAGGCTCTGCGAGCCATCGATATAGGTGCCGTTCGCCTGAATACCGAACCCGCGCATAAAACCCGGCAGGAAGTCGAAGAAGGTGGTGAACGCGGCCTCGACCCCCTTGATCTGGCCCGAGCCTGCATTCTGCGGGCGATAGACGAGGATCGGGCCAAAGGTGGGATTGATCTCCTGTGTGCCAAAACTGCTGATGAAGCCGTCGATCTTGCGATAGAAGCCGGCGACCGACATCGATCCGGTGCGCGAGAAATAATATTCCAGCGACGCATCGTAATTGTCCGAGCGGATCGGCTGCAGGTTCGGATTGCCGCCGGAGCCGGTGTACGAGATGATCCCGCCGATCGTCCCCTGCTGGATCGTCAATGCCGGATTGATCTGGTTGAATCCCGGCCGGCTTAGTGCTTCGGTTCGTGTCGCGCGGAATTGCAGCTTGTCGGTCAGGTGGAACGTCAGGTTGATATTCGGCAGTATGTCGACATAGCGATTATTGGCCCGCACAGGAACGAACACCGTGCTCGGAACGCCGTTCGTCGAGACGTTTTGCGCCGAGGTGCCGTCGAGAATATTGTCGGTGATGACGATCCGCGTGCCGATCACGCCATCGACCTTGATCCCCAGCGCCTCGCCCGCAAACTTCAACTGCGTGTAGCCGGCGTAGGTGACTTCGTTTGCGGAAAAGGCGTTGACCGCGTTGTAGCCGGGTATGGCCGGCGCCCATGTCGCGATCGTGCCTGCGTCGGAGCCCGATCGCACCAGCCCACCCCGCACAAAGTCACGGATCCCCGTGATGTTGTCGAGCACGCCGTTGGCGGAGATGCTGTAATAGCTGCGGAATTTCTGCGTATCGGATCCGCGGAAGCCGGCGTCTATGACGCCGCCCGCATTGACCCCGGGCACCTGCGCGATCAGAATGCCGAGTTGCGGGAACGCGGCGTAGCGATCGCCCGACTGCGCGCTGGCATCGCGATTGGCGTAGCGCAGGCCGATCTGAAACTCCGGAAAGAGCTCCGACCCGGTGTCGAGCACCATGTTCCCCTGCCACTGGATCTGCTTGCCCGTGGCGCGGTTGCGCTGGTCGTAGAAGCCGCGGAAATTGTAGCTGGCGGGATCATTGAAATCGAGCCCGGTCGGCGTGAAGTCGACGCTGCCTTCGACGTTCAGTCCAACCTGAACCGCGATCGGCCGGACGAGTTGCGTATCGAACGAGTAATACACATTGTCGACGATCGATTTGGTGTAGGCGAGGTCGGTCGTGAACACCGCGTTGCCCGACGTATACTTGGCACCGATCGCGCCCTGATAGGTGTCGGTCTTCTCGACGCCGACCTGTTTCGACGGTCCGTTGACGATCCCGAGCTGCGCATTGAAGCTGGCAGGCGTCTTGCCGTCCGCCGTCAGGACGAGGTCGCGCAGCGTTGGTGATCCCGCCTGGATGGGAATGCCGAAGAAGTCGTCGCCGCGGGTATTGCGGTACGCTTGCCACAACCCGTCGACATAGACCTCCAGATTGTCGTTCGGTCGCCATTGCAGCGAGCCGTTGAGCGACGGGCGCTTGCGGATGCCACGGGCGTAGAACAGCCCGATGTCCTGCGGATACGTGAACTGCCGATTGACCGACGCCGGCAACACCTGCTGGTCGGGCAACAGATAGTCCTGGAAGCCCTGATAGCGGATCGAGTTGAGATACTGCGACTGGGTGTAGCTGAAGTTGAGCAATGCACCGATCTCGCCGATCCCGGTGTCCCAGCGATCCGATACGAGCACGCTGCCGATCGGATCATATTTGCGCGATTCGTCGTTATAGGTGCCACGGATTGCCCCCGCGAGTTCGAACCCCTTAAAATCGAACGGACGACGCAGCCCGATATTAACGAGCCCCGCGATCCCGCCCTCGATGTTCGTGGCCGTCGTGGCCTTGAACACTTCGACCTTGGACAGCGCTTGAGCGGGAAAATCCTGCAGGGCCACCGCGCGACCATCGGCGGTGAAGATATCGCGATTCTGGAGCGTCGTTTGTACGTTCGGCAGGCCACGGATCAGCACGCCGCTGGCCTCGTCGCGATAACGGCCGACCTGGACGCCGGTCACGCGTGCGAGCGCCTCGGAGGCGTTGTTGTCGGGAAACTTGCCAATATCCTCGGCAACGAGCGCATCGACGATCGCGACGTTGTCGCGTTTGAGAGTCTGCGCGCTCTGCAGGCTGGCGCGGATGCCGGTGACGACGATGTCCTCGCTGGATGCGTCCGCCGCGGTGCCGACTGTCCTTGTCGCATCATCCTGCGCGTCGGGGTCGGTCGTCGCAGCCGGGGCGTCCGTCGTCCCGGCGATGACGCTCTGCCCGGTCGACCCGGTCTGCGCCAAAGCTGCGGTGGTCCCGCCGGTTGCCGCCAGGACCAGCCCGGACGTGGTCACGAGTAGCGTCGAAAGAGTCCGCATCGTCATCCTCTCAAGTTTTATCGTTGGTGTCGATCGGGCGCGCGCGCGCCATCGTCAGCGTCAGCGTCAGCGTCAGCGTCAGCGTCGGCGTCGGCGTGAAGCTGCGTCGCGGTCGCTCAGCGGCGCGACCGTGATCCGGTCGATGTCGGGCGCGAAACGTGACCGCAGCAACACGCCCGGCCAGGTTTTCGACGCGTAGCTGCGTCCGTCGAAGTTCGGCTGCTCTTCGCCGGCAAAGCGCACGCTGTTGCGCCCTGCGTGGAGCGTGACGGGGACCGTCAGCGTCCACCAGTTGTTGCGATGGAAGCTGTTGGGAAACGTTACGGGTATCGGTGCGTCACCGTTCACCGAGATCAGCGCGCGGCGGGCGAGCGGATCGGGATTATAGTGCGTCGCCTGCGACTGTTCGTCGTTGGAATAGCGGATGGTGAGCGCATAGCGACCGGCCCGGCTGACGGTGACGTCGTCGAAGGTGAGGGTGTTGCCATTGCCCGGATCACCGCCGATCCCGGTCACCGCCCGCGCGCCGCTTGCGCGCGAGGCAGCGGCGATGCTGGCGGTTCCGGCAATGGTCGCGGCTTCAGCTTCGTGGCTGCTGGCGTTGCCAAGAGCCGGCGTGCCGACGCGGATACGGTCCAGCAGCGTCGCCGCCGAAGCCCCGGTCACCACGATCTTGTTGATGCCGCCCATCAGGAACGCCGTCGATCCGGGTGGCACTGGCGCGCCGTTGACCGTCACGGTGACCGCATGCGATCCCAGCGTGTCGATAGCGACCGGCGCAAGGCCCTCGCTGGCGGCATAGACCCAGAACGTCGCCCGCGCTCCGCGGGGTAACGCGACCACGCCGGGGCCCGATCGGGCGGCGGCGCCATAGGACGGGGTGGTCCCGGCAAGCGACGCGTATTCCGCTTCGTAGATCGCCTCTCCCGCCTTCGGATCGGGCAGCGTCAGCGTGATACGGTCCACCAGTGCGTTGCCGATCGTCCGGCGCTTGCCGTCGAGGCTGCGCGTGGCGAGCGTCACGACATGGCGCCCCTTGGTCAGCTTGACGGTCGTGTCGGCGTGATCCCAGACCGAGGGTTTGTAGCCGAGCGGCAGCAGCATCTCGCGTTCGCTTGCCGCGATGCCGTCGATACGGACGAAGACATTCGTTGCCCCCTGTTGCGCGACGGCAGCGTCCTTGTTGAAGCTGTTGGCGATAACCCGCAGGTCGTAGGTCCCGTCGCGCGGAACCTGGACGGGGAATGCCAGCCGGGTGTCGGTCCCGGTCGCCAGTCCCGCCACCGAATAGCCCCCCGAAGTATAGAAGCGGTCGACCGCTTTCGGCGATCCCTCGGGGCCCTTGATCGTCAGTCCGGTGCCTTGGCGCTCGGCCTTCTCCGCCTCGTAATCCTGCTGCCAGAGGATCGGGTCGCGTGTCGTGGCGCCGCCGCCTGCGGGTGACACGATCATCTCGTAGGCGGACTCCTCGCGGAGCGCCGGCAACGCGCCGCGACCGAAGGCGAGATCCAGCGTCCCGGCAACGATCGGCAGCGTCAGGTCCGCGATCGCGCGCGGTGGAGGCGCATCGCCGAGTTGACCGCTCCAGCCGATCTCGCGCACCAGGACGCGGACGTTCCTGCCGAACAGCGCCGCCGGGATGTTGGCGAGCGACACGGTGTTCGCCCCGCTGCCGCCCCCGAGGATCACGCGCGCCTGTTTCTTGGCCGGGTCGAGCGTTGCCACGCCTTGCAAGGTGTAGCTCTCGCCCGGCTGTGGCGGCGTCACGGCCAGCGTATGGCCGCTCATCCCGGCATACGCGTGCAGCAGCCACCACTGGCCATTGCCGCGATTGGCCTGCACCGCGGAATCGCTGAGATTGCCGTCGATGTTCCAATAGGCGATGTCGGCATCGACCTTCGCGTCCTCGATCGCAGCGATCCACTGGATCATCTGGCCCGGCACCGAGGTGTGATAATTATAGGCGTATTCGTTGATGTTGATCGGCAGATGTCGGCCATCGTGCCGCGTCCCGGCGAAGACCTGATCTTCCCATTTGCGATAGCGGGCAACGCTGGCGCGGACCGTGGCCGGGTCGCTGAGCTCGTGCCAGGTCATGACGTCGGGCACCGTGTCGACCGCGACCACGTGGCGCATGAAGCCGAGATTCTCGTCGTATAGCCGGCTGGTGTTCGGGCCGGCGATGCGCGCCCCCGGCAATGTCGCTCGGATCATCCGGACCGCCCGGTCCCAGGCGTCGAAGAATATCTTCGGGTTCTTTTGCCAGCCGATGCCGTCGCAGCTTTCCGGCCCGTCACCGAACATGTTTCCCTCGGGCTCGTTATACGGCACGAAGACGATGCGGGAGCGGTACTTGGCGGGCAGCGTCTTGGCCTGCTCGACCTGCGCACGCAGCTTCTCGATATAGCTTGCGACCGACGCGGCACAGCCACCGGTCTTCCACCGATACGGGAAGTGCCGGGTGATATCGGTCATGTAGATATAGGTGTCGCCGTTCGACGCATCCGCCAGCAGCCGCGCAACCTCGAGCGCATCCGCACCCGGGTGCTGGGGCCCGTCCTGTGCCTTGGTCGATACGGTCCGCAGGCCGATGCCCTCGATCAGATTGGGGAAGGGCAGGCGGGCATCGTAAAGACCGTACAGCGTACCCGACGCGCCGCCGTGATACGCGCCGGTGTCGCTCGACACGTCGATCGTCAGGCGGCGGGGTTGGGCCGGAATCGCGGCCGGCTTGCTAGTGTCTTGGCGGGGGGTCTCTTGCGCCACGGCGTCCTGGGCAGGGAAGGCGTAGCCGGCGAGCGTCGTCGCGGCGAGCATTGCCACGATCAGGGTGCTGCGACCGCGCCTGCGACTGAAACGATGCGTTGGGATCATGGCGATGCGCTTTCGATTGAGCGGGTGGGGGACGCGCGCGATCATGCCGGTCGTGCTGCGGTCATGGCGGCGATCGTCTCGCGGTTCAGGATCAGGCGGCTTGCGGTCAGCGCCAGCAGCAGGTGGAGGATGCCGGGCACGATCGTTGACAGCATGGTGATGCCCGAGAGCGACATCGGCGTCTGGTTGCCCGCTCCCGCGCGGTACGACACGGCGACGAGAACCGTGCTGATCAGGACGCCGGCCAGTGCCCAGGCCAGTTTCACGAAAAACTGGTTGAAGGCGAAGCTCATCCCCGACGAGCGCATGCCGGTCTTCCATTCACCATATTGGTCGGCGAGCTGGATCAGCGTGAAGTGCAGCGGCAGCGTGCAGCCCAGTACGATGCAGCACAGCGCCACCAGCACCAGCCACAGGTTTGGGAGGTCGCCCGGAACGAAGAACGCCGCGAAATGACCGGCGACGAGGATCAGGTTCACCCAGACATAGACGTCGCGGACCGCGAAGCGGCGCGTGAACAGCTGGACGACGATCGACCCGATGAATCCGCCGATCGTCGCCGTACCGAAGAACAGCGCCTGGTAGGTCGCGTCGCCGTTCAGGACATAGGTGATGAAATACAGCGCCGCGCCGCCCTTCGTATTGAAGATGCCGATCAGCAACAGGGTCATGACGAAGGTCAGTCGCAGCTGGCTGTTCTTCAGCGTGTTGGCGACCGCGGTGCGGAGCGGCACGTCATCGGACGCGGCGGCAACCGTCGTCCTTTCACGCACGAATACAAAGCATAGCAGGAACAGCACGACCGCGACGGCGCTGAGGATCGCGACGCCATCGCGGTAGCCGCGCGCGATATCCGCGCCACCGAGATAGCGCACCATGATCGGCAGGCCGACCGACACCGTGAACGACGCAACCGCCACCAGCGCGAACCGTACCGACTGGCAGGACACGCCTTCCTCCGCGCTGTCGGTCATGCGGGTGATGAGCGCGCAATAGGGGACGTTGTTCAGCGAATAGAACAGCGCGAGCAGGAAATACGTCGCCGCGGCGTAGGCGACCTTGCCGTCGTAGCCCAGATCGGGCGACTGGAAGGTCAGGAAGCAACTGATCCCGACCGGCAGCGCGGTCCACAAAAGATACGGACGAAACTTACCCCAGCGGGTCTGCGTGCGGTCGGCCATGATGCCGATCAACGGGTCGGAGATCGCATCGAAGATACGCAGCGAAACGAAGATGATCCCGACCACCGCCGGCGCCAGGCCGAAGACGTCGGTATAATAGAATGTCAGGAAATTCGCGATCAGACCGGTGATGATCGTGCCGCCGGCGTCGCCCAGACCATAACAGATCTTCTCGAAGAACGGCACGCGCGCGCCGCGCCGGGGATCGTCCGCGACAAGGCTGCCGTCCGCTGTCTGTATCACCGCTGTTCCGCTCATCATGCCCTCCGCTGGACCGCCGCTGTCATGCGCGCCGTATCCGGTTGCCGCCGTTCAATTCATTCAGTCGTCCGCGTCCTCCGCTAACGCCGCGATTACTGCGGCGTCGGCGCGAACGAACACCGGTATCCGGTCGAGCGCCGCGTCGCGTTCGATGGCGGTGCCGCCCTCCAGGCGATCGCCCGTCCACGGGTCGATCCAGCCGCCGGCGGGCAGGTACACCGTGCGCGCGGACGCGCCGGCGGCCAGGATCGGCGCGACGAGGATGTCGGGTCCGAACATATATTGGTCGTCGATCGTCCAGCAGTGCGGATCGGCCGGATATTGATAGAACATCGTCCGCATCAGCGGATCACCCTGTTCGTGCGCGACGCGCATCAGATCGCCGACATAGGGCCGCAGCCGCTCGCGCAGCGCCGCATACCGGCGCAGGATCGCGTAGACGTCGCCGCCGAAGCTCCACAATTCGTTGCCCGCCCCCGTGTCGCACTGCGCGATGCCGTCGCGGAACGGGACTTCGGGCGGGGTGATCGGATCGCGGTGCCCGTGCATGCGCAGGATGGGGGAAAAGACCGCCCATTGGAACCACCGCACCAGCAGCTCGTGGAAGGCGGGATCGTCGACATGGCCGCCGTGGAACCCGCCAATGTCGGTCGTCCACCACGGGATACCGGCCAGTCCCATGTTCAGCCCGGCGCTGAGCTGGTTGCGCATCGAATCGAACGAGCTCTGGATGTCGCCGGACCAGACCAGTGCCCCATAACGCTGGCTGCCGGCCCAGGCGCAGCGAACCAGGCTGACGATCTCGGTCTCGCCATCGGCTTTCAAGCCGTCATGGAATGCCTGCGTATAGTGCAGCGGATAGGCGTTGCCGACTTCGCGGACGTCACCCGCATGATAGCGATAGAGATCGAAATCATATGCGCTGTATTCCGGTTCGGCCTCGTCCAGCCAGAACAGCTTGACACCCAGATCCCGGTAATTGCGTTTCGCGACGTCCCAGATGAAGGCGCGGGCGCCGGGATGCGTGGCGTCGATGAAGCGTGTGTTGCCCAGAAAATCCTGGTGAATGTTGATGCCGCGGTTGGCGTTGACCAGATAGCCGCGCTCGGCCATCGTCGCATAATTGTCCGAGCGCGGATCGACGGTCGGCCAGACCGATACCATGAGCGCGACACCCATAGCCTCAAGTTCCGCAGTCATCGCGGCGGGGTCTGGCCATTCGCGCGGGTCGAACCGCCAATCCCCCTGCACCGGCCAATGAAAGAAGTCGGCGACGATCACCGACAGCGGAATGCCCCGTCGCGCATAGTCGCGCGCGACGTCGAGCAGTTCGTCTTGGGTCCGATAGCGCAGCTTGCACTGCCAGAGCCCGGTCGCGAACGCGGGCATCATCGGGACCGTGCCGGTGACGGACGCATAACTGCGTACGATATCCGCCGGGGTGTCGCCCGCGGTGATCCAATAGTCGATCGCGCGCGCGGCGTCCGACGTCCAGCGCATGCCGTTTGCGGCGAAACAGGCCTCACCGACCGCCGGGGAGTTCCACAGCAACCCATAGCCATGGCTCGATACGACGAACGGGACGCTGGCCTGCGAATTTCGTTGGGCGAGTTCGAGCGAGCATCCTGCAAGATCCAGATTGGGCTGCTGATACTGGCCCATGCCGAACAGCCGCTCGTCCTGTTTCGCTTCGAACCGAACGGTGATCTTGGACACCCCGCCGTGGAGCGGTTTGAACTCGCGGCCGGAAAGGGCGAGGGCGCTGATCTTGCGCGTTTCCGGTTCGCCGACGGTCCAGTATTGCGTGACGGTATCGCGCTGCCGCCATTTCTCCTCGAGCAGCAGCCGTCCTTGGCTGTTCAGGAAACGGACGCGCCCCTGCAGGTCGATTTCCGCCACGATGCCGCCATTGGCGATGCGGGCGATGTTGCCATCGCGCGTGACGTGCGCGCTGTGGCCCGGCGATGGCAGCAGCGCGCCCGGCGGTACGTCGCGTTCCGGATAGGGCGACGCCCGCAGCCGAAGTCCATCGTGGCCATGGGCCTCGATGCGCAGCCACTCGCCGTTATACGACCAGCAGACGGCGTCCGGTTGCAGTGTCAGCGTGTCCATTCGCGCGTCATCCTCGATCCTGTCGCCGTCTGTCGCGGCAATCCGTAAACGTTTTCCGTAAACGTTTACGGTAGATCACTTATGCGGCTCGCGCTGTCAACACGTACTTGCGTCCGGCGGATAGAATGGCGACGGAGTGGCATGGATATCCGCACGCTTGCCCATCATCTCGGCCTTTCGATCGGGACGGTGTCGCGCGCGCTGAACGGCAAGAAGGACGTCAACCCGGAGACGCGTCGCCGCGTCATCGAGGCCGCTACCGTCCATGGCTATACGGCCAACCAATCGGGTCGGTCGCTGCGGCGGGGACGGACCGGCTCGGTCGGTTTCATGCTGACCCTGGAACATGACAGCGCGGCGCATGGCGATCCGTTTTTCATGGCGCTGTTCGAGGGGGTCCAGGCGGGCCTTGCCGAGGAAGATGTCGACCTGATCGTGCTGCTGGCGCGGGAAGGCGAAGACCAGCTCGATTTCCTGCGCCGCAACGTGTCGCGCGGTATCGCCGACGCCTGGCTGTTGTCGGCGACGCAGCGCGAGGATCCCCGCATCCCGTTCCTGCTTGCCAAGAACATTCCGTTCGTCACCCTCGGGCGCAGCGCTTCGGGAGGCCCGCAGCCATGGATCGACCTGAATTTTGAGGATCTGGTGCAGACCGCGATCACCCGCTTTCTGGCGCAGGGCCACGACCGGATCGGGCTGGTCGCGCCGCCATCGACGGTCAACAACAGCTTCGTCGTGATCGACGCGTATCGCGAGACGTTGCGTGCCGCCGACATCGCCGTCGACGAGCGTCTGATCCAGCAAGGCGGCGGTGACGAGATCGCCGGAAGTCTCGCGGTCGAGGCGTTGATGTGCCTTGATGAACCGCCCTCCGCAATCCTCGTCATGGGAGAAACGGCGCCCGTCGGGGTGTACACCGGGCTTCGGAAATTGGGGCTGGTACCAGGTTCGGACATCTCGGTGATCGGCGCGCGTGCCAACCCATCGACGTCCGCCTTGCAGCCGGCATTGACGTGTTTTCGACTGGAACTGCGCGATCTCGGACTGGGGCTCGCGCGCGCGCTGCTGCCGAGGCTACGCGATGCCGCGGCGCCGCCGACCTCGGCGACCCACACGCTGTGGCCGTTGGTCCTGAGCGTCGGCAACAGCGAAGTCCGCCGGCAGATACCGTAGGGCATCCAGCGGTCGGCTGACGGTCTCATCCGCCCATGCGCGGTAGAGGCCGGCTGTGGCGGACCGCATCGCGCGTTGGAGATCGCGCTGTGGCGTGATGGCCCCAGCATAGGTCGCCGACCAAGACCGGTCGGCCAATGCGCCGCAGTGAAAGCTCCAGGTCCGACGTACCGGGATGCGGCTAGAGGCGCGGCAGCGTCACGCCGCGCTGGCCCATATATTTGCCTGCGCGGTCGGCATAGCTGACCTCGCACGGCTCATTGCCCTTGAGGAACAGGAACTGGCAGGCGCCCTCGTTCGCGTAGATCTTCGCGGGTAGGGGGGTCGTGTTGGAGAACTCCAGCGTCACATGGCCCTCCCATTCGGGCTCGAGCGGGGTCACATTGACGATGATCCCACAGCGCGCATAGGTCGACTTGCCCAGGCAGATGACGAGGACGTCGCGCGGCACGCGGAAATATTCCACCGTGCGGGCGAGCGCAAAGCTGTTGGGCGGGATGATGCATACGTCGGTCTTGCGATCAACGAAGCTGTTCGCCGCGAAATCCTTCGGGTCGACGATCGCGCTGTCGACGTTGGTGAAGATCTTGAACTCGTCGGCAACGCGCGCGTCGTACCCGTAGGACGACAGTCCGTAGGAAATGCAGCCGTCTCGGCGCTGCGCTTCATGGAACGGCTCGATCATCGCGTCGCCGAGCGCGCGCTCGCGGATCCAGCGGTCGGACATCACGGACATGGTAGCTCCTCTTCGGCGTGCGCTTTCGCGCGGATGATCCTGAACGGCAAGGGGGGCAGGCTCCGTATCGTGCAGTCGGGCACGAACGAACGCGCGATCGCGTTGCGTGGATGGCGTGCCGCCTGCACAGTTCTAAGCGCGCGATGCGGATGTAGGGATCGGGATGCGCTCGGCGTGCACGCCGCCGCGCCGCGTGCATCCCGGGCAGGCGACCGTCTGTAATCCGTGATTAGGCTTTGCGCCGATGCCGCCGCGGGATTCTGCGGCAACGCTGCTGACCGGCGCGGATCGCGCGCTGATCGACCTCGGCGAGGTGCTCGACGCCGGTCGGGAGCATCTTGACGGACTGGTTTGCGGCGTGGCGTATCATGCGATCCGCCGCCGGATACGGACGGAGAATGTCGCATGACAATATTTCGGGTCAGCCGATCCCGAGATCCGCCGGCCCGAAGGCATCGGGGAGCAGTTCCGACAAGGCATAGGTTCGGATCGCGTCGCCTTCCGCCGCGCCGCAGTAGACGGGAAGATCGCGCCCCCCCATTTGCGCGGCTTCGTTGATGACCTGGCGGCAGCGGCCGCAGGGGCTAACGGGCGAAGTCCCCGTCGCGCGGCCCTCGGCGTCCATCGCACCGCCGATCACGCCGATCGCGACGATGTCGCGGAGGCGACCCGCGGCGCTCGCCGTTGCGATCGCGACCGTCTCGGCGCAGAGCGACAGGCCGTAGCTGGCGTTCTCGACATTGGCGCCGGTGATGACGCTGCCGTCGTCGAGCAGCACGGCCGCGCCGACCGCGAACCGCGAATAGGGCGCATGCGCGTTGCGCGCGGCCTCGCGGGCTGCGGCGACGAGCCGCGTTGCGTGTTCACTCATGATGCCACCACGTCCCAATTCACCGGTCCCTCGATCCCGTCGATGCGGCGGAAATCGCTCGCGCGCCACATCCGCCACGGCCGGGCGGTGTAGTCGGGTTTGAGCACATTCTCCACCGCCCATAGCGGCCGCGGCACCGCGTCCGACAGGCTGTATTGCGTGTCGACCGCCTTGCTGATCCGCAGCATCACGGGCTGGCGGGTATGCGTCTCGACCATCGTCACGAACTGCGCGACGTCGGCGATCAGCGTGGCGCGGGTCGGGCGCGCGGTGCAGTCGTCGTGGAAGGCGATGTCGACCGCGGTCGGCAACGCATCAGAGGTGCGTGGCACGAAGGTGTTGAACGCATTGGCCTGTTCGTCCGCACGCTGGCACAGCGAATAGATATGCACCGCGCCGCGCCGGAGGCCGGCCTCGGGGAGGGCGGCCCAGTTCGCCTCGAACCCTGGATCGCGGCGATCGGTGCCCGACGTCGCGACGAGATAGGCGAAGTCGGCGCCGCGTGCGCGCACCGTGCCCCATTCGACGGGCCCGGGATTCTCGGCGAGGTCGATGCCCTGCAACGGATACTGCTTCACGTCGGGGTGCCAGCCGGTGGCGGCGGTCCAGCCGCAGATGCCGACAAAGCCGGTCGCGGCCAGCGCGGCCGCGAATTTCAAAAGTCCGTAAGCCATGGGTCTTCTAATTGCGGATGTGGAGGACGCAGATCAGCGTGAACAGCCGTCGCGCGGTGTCGAAATCGACCTCGATCTTGCCATCGAGGCGTTCCTTCAACAGCTCTGCGGCCTCGTTGTGGATGCCGCGGCGCGCCATGTCTACCGTCTCGATCTGCGCGGGGGTCGATTGCCGGATCGCCTGATAATAGCTGTCGCAGATCGCGAAGTAATCCTTGATCGGCCGGCGAAACCGCCCGAGCGCGAGCACCAGAGTCTCGAGATGCGTGTCGTCCTCGCGGTGGATATGGATGCCGAGGCGCCCTTCCTCCGACTGGAGCTTGATCTTGAAGGGGCCGGCATAGCCGTCGGGATAGGCGCGCTGCGGCGCGAAATGATTGCCCTCGATCAAGTCGAAGATCGCGATCCGGCGCTCCTGCTCGACGTCGGGCGAACGCCAGCCGAGACTGGTCTCGTCGAGCTCAACATCGATGATCCGCGGGTCGGCCATCCGGGTTCGATAGCGGGGCGCGTTCGGCCTGTCACTTATCCCCAGCATTCCGGCGCGAGCAGCTTGGACGAGGGCCCGTCCATCGCGTAGGTGCGGGGGATGGCAACTCTCGCATTCCCCGTACCCGCCGTGGCCGAGCCGCAGCAGCTTCCCCGCAACGTCGAAGCCGAGGCGGCGATGCTCGGCGCGATGATGATCGACAACCGGCTCGCCGACGATCTGGTCGACAAGCTCGAACCCGGGCATTTCTTCGAACCCGTCCACGGGCGAATCTTCGCGGCGATCAAGACGCTGCGCGGCAACGACATGCTGGTGACGCCGGTCACGTTGCGGCCGATGTTCGACGCGGACGAGGGCATGCGCGAGCTTGGCGGGCCGGCGTATCTCGCTGGGCTGACCGGCAGTGGCGCCGGGCTGATCGGTGCGCGCCAGTTCGCGCAACAGATTTATGACCTCGCGATGCTGCGCGCGCTCGTGTCGGTCGGGCGGACGCTCGTCGACCGCGCGATGGACACCTCCGAAGAGGTCAATCCGCGCGCGCAGATCGAGCTGGCCGAGGAGGAGCTGTTCAAGGTCGCGGCGGATGGCGGCTCGGAGAATACGGTGAAGTCGTTCGCGCAGGCGACGACCGCAGCGGTCAAGATGGCCGAGCGTGCGCTGAACTCCGGCGGCAACCTGTCGGGCGTCACGACGGGCATCGATTCGATCAACGCGAAGATCGGCGGCATGCATCACAGCGATCTGATGATCCTCGCCGGCCGTCCGGGGATGGGCAAGACGTCGCTCGCCACCAACATCGCGTTCAATGCCGCGCGGCGCTGGATGCGCGACATGGCGGATGGCATCGCGCCCAAGGACTCGGTAGGCGCGAAGGTCGCCTTCTTCTCGCTGGAAATGTCTGCGGATCAGCTGGCGACGCGTATTCTCGCCGAGCAGTCGCAGATCAGTTCCGAATCGCTCCGCATGGGTAAGATCAGCCGCACCGAATTCGCGCAGCTCGCGGCCGCGGCGGCCGAGCTGGAGAACCTGCCGCTGTTCATCGACGATACCGGCGGTCTGTCGATCGGCGCGCTGCACACGCGCGTCCGCCGGTTGCAGCGTCGCCACAACAACGAGATCGGGCTGGTGGTGGTCGACTATCTCCAGCTGCTGTCGGGTTCGGGCAAGAGCAAGGACGGCAACCGAGTCCAGGAAATCTCGGAGATTTCGCGTGGGCTCAAGACGCTGGCAAAGGATCTGAACGTGCCGGTGCTGGCGCTCTCGCAGCTGTCGCGTGCGGTGGAATCGCGCGAAGACAAGACGCCGATGCTGTCGGATCTTCGCGAATCGGGGTCGATCGAGCAGGACGCCGACATGGTCTGGTTTGTGTACCGCGAAGATTATTACGTCGCGTCGAAGGAGCCCAAGCGCCCGGCCGAAGGCGACAGCGCGAAGATCTTCGAGGATCACGCGTCCTGGGCGGCGGAAATGGAGCGGGTGTACGGCCTTGCCGAGCTGATCATCGCGAAACAGCGCCACGGCGCGACCGGCAAGGTGCGGATGAAGTTCGATCCGACGATCACGAAGTTCTCGGATCTGGCGGAATATTGAGGCTCTTAGGTCCCTCTCCCCGCCGGGGAGAGGGAAGGGGTCCGCGGCTTCTTGGCCGTGGGAAGGGTGAGGGGGAGTGAGGCTCGGGACGGTTGGTCACAATTCCCCCTCACCCTTCCGTCGCCTACGGCTCCTCCCTCCCCCCGGAGGGGAGAGGGACGTGGGTCAGATCATCGGGTCGTAATCGGTGGGGGCGTGGATGCCGCATTCGACCTTGTCGAAGCTGCGCCACCGGCCGGCGCGGGGATCTTCGCCAGGCGCCACCTTCGTCGTGCAGGGCGCGCAGCCGATCGAGAGATAGCCCTGCGCCTCCAGCGGATGCCGCGGCAGCTCATGCTCGGCGAAATAGGCGTCGAGCTTGGCCTTGTCCCAATCCGCCAGCGGGTTGATCTTCAGCCGACCCTCATCCTCCTCGAACCGCGGCAGCGCGGTGCGCGTGCCCGACTGGAACCCCTTGCGCCCCGAGATCCACGAATCGAACGGCGCGAGCGCGCGCCGCAGCGGCTCGACCTTGCGCAGGTCGCAGCAGCCGTCGGGATCGTAGGACCAACGAAGCCCGGTCTTGTCCTTGATCGCGAGCAACCGCGGATCGGGCCGGAACACGCGCAGGTCGGTAAAGCCTAGCTTCTCCGCCAGCTCGTCGCGGTACGCCAGCGTCTCGCCGAACATCTTCTGCGTGTTGGTGAAGACCACCGGCACATCGACATCGACCTGCGCGACCATGTGTAGCAGCACCGCCGATTCGGCGCCGAACGACGACACCGCCGCGATCCGCCCGCGCAACTCGCCCGCGAGCAGTTCGCGCAGCATGTCCTGCGCGGACACGCCCTCGAACCGCATTTGCATCGCCTGCGCGTCCGCGCGGGTGAAGGCGGGCGTGACGTCGATCATGTCGAGTATGCGGGCGGGTTCACCCATGGCGCAGCTTCCAGATCGGTACCGCGCCGTCCGCGGCCTTCTGATAGGGCGAATCATAGCGTTCGAGGCTGGCGCGCAGCACGTCGATGTCGATCGGCGCTTGCGGCGCGAAGCTGTCGAACCCGCAACGCCGCATCAGCGGGATCTGGTCGACCAGCACGTCGCCCTGCGCGCGCAATTCGCCGGTATAGCCCGCCTCGCGCAGAATACGCGCGGACGAATAGCCGCGGCCGTCGCGATAGCCGGGAAAGCTCACCTCGATCAGCGCCAGCTGGTCGATCTGCGGCAACAGGGCGCGTGCGTCATCGCCCGCCTCGAGCCGCACAGCGGCCGCGTTGCTCTGGCCGATGAACGAATCGAGCGTCACTGCAGGCTCGTCATGCGGCTCGTCGTCGCGGAAGCGCAGCAGCGTCTGGTCCGGATACTCAACCATAGATCGCCTCCTTGAACGTCTCGAAGCCGACGCGGCGGTAGGTTTCGAGGAACCGCTCGCCGGGATCGCGCACCTGGAGATAGCGGTCGGTGACGCGTTCGATCGCGTCGACCACGCCGTCCTCGGAGAAGCCGGGACCGGTGATCTTGGCGAGGCTCACATCCTCCGCGCCCGAACCGCCGAGCGAGAGCTGGTAATTCTCGGTGCCCTTCTTGTCGACGCCGAGGATGCCGATGTGCCCGGCATGATGATGCCCGCACGCGTTGATGCAGCCGCTGATCTTGAGCTTCAATTCGCCCAGATCGCGCTGGCGATCAAGGCTGCCGAAGCGCGTCGCGATCTTCTGCGCGAGCGGGATCGAGCGCGCATTGGCGAGGCTGCAATAATCGAGACCGGGGCAGGCGATGATGTCGCTGATCAGGTCGAGATTGGCCTCGGCCAGACCCGCCTCGTTGAGCGTCGACCACACCGCGTGCAGATCGGCCATGCGGACGTGCGGCAGGACGATGTTCTGCGCATGCGTGACGCGCAGCTCGTCGAAGCTGTAGCGCGTGCCGAGATCGGCCATCACGTCGATCTGGTCCGCCGACGCGTCGCCGGGGATGCCGCCGACGGGCTTCAGGCTGATGTTGACGATCGCATAGCCCGGCTGCTTGTGCGCCTTCACGTTCTGGTCGAGCCAGACCGCGAAGTCGGGATCGCTGCGATCGATCTCGGCGGATGCGTTTTCCTCGAACGCGGGCGCGCCGAAATGGCTCGTGATCCGCTCGAGCTCGGCGCGTGGCGGATCGAGGCCGAGGCCCTTCACCGCGGCGAATTCCTCCTCGACCTGACGACGATATTCGTCGGGGCCGATCTCGTGCAGCAGGATCTTGATCCGCGCCTTGTAGATGTTGTCGCGGCGACCGTAGCGATTGTAGACGCGCAGGCACGCCTCGAGATAGCTCATCAGGTCGTCGGCGGGGACGAAATCGCGGATCTCGTGGCTGATCATCGGCGTGCGGCCCATGCCGCCGCCGACATAGATCTTCGCGCCGAGTTCACCGTCGCGGACGTGCAGCCCGATGCCGATATCGTGCAGCCGCATCGCCGCGCGATCCTCGTCCGCCGCGATCACGCAGATCTTGAATTTCCGCGGCAGGTAGGTGAATTCGGGGTGGAAGGTGCTCCACTGACGGATCAGCTCGGCCCAGGGGCGCGGGTCGGCGACCTCGTCCGCAGCGGCGCCGGCGAACTGGTCCGAACTGATGTTGCGGATGCAGTTGCCCGACGTCTGGATGGCATGCATCTCGACCGTCGACAGCTCCTGGAGGATGTCCGGGGTCTGGTCGAGCTGGATCCAGTTGAACTGGATGTTCTGCCGCGTCGTGAAATGCCCATAGCCGCGATCGTACTTGCGCGCGATGTGACCGAGCATCCGCATCTGCCGGCCGTCGAGCGTGCCGTACGGCACCGCGACGCGCAGCATGTACGCGTGCAGCTGGAGATACAGGCCGTTCATCAGCCGCAACGGCTTGAACTGGTCCTCGGTCAGCTCGCCCGACAGGCGGCGGCGGACCTGATCGCGGAACTCGTCGACGCGCTGGTCGACGATCGCCTGGTCATATTCGTCATATTTATACATGTCAGATTACCCAGCTGCCGGCGTTAGGATCGGCGGGTTTGAGTGTCAGGTCAGGCCGCATCGTCGGGCCAAGTGCGCGGATACGGTCCTTGATGTGGGCGGGCCGGGGCCCGTCGTCGGTCTGCGTCGCCTCGATCAGATAGGGGACGTTGACGCGGCGCGCGCCTTCCTCCGCCTGGAGGATCGATTCGTCCGCGACGCCGACGTCGACCGCATCCTCGATATGGCGCGACCAGCCTTCGCCGGTCCACCAGATCACGTCGCCGGTGGGAAGGTCGTTTCCGGTCAACAGCTTCATGCGGCAGCCTCTGCAATGCGTGCCCAGCGGGCGAGTTTGTCTTGCGCGTCGGACAGTTCGACGACTTCGCCGACGACGATGATCGCGGGGCTCTTCACGGCTTCGCGCGTCACCATCGCGCCGAGATCGGCCAGCAAGGTGCGGATCGCGCGGCTGCCCGACAGCGTGCCGCGTTCGAGCACCGCGACGGGCATGTCGGGTGCCACACCATCGGCCATCAGCTTGTCGGCGATGTCGGTCGCGGTCGCGATGCCCATGTAGATTACCAGCGTGCGCCCCTGGCCGGCAAGCCCCGCCCAATTCTGCTCGGCAAGCCCCTTGCACTGGCCCGCGACGAAGCTCACCGCGCTCGAATGATCGCGGTGGGTAAGCGGCAGCATGGCCTCGGCAGCGCAACCGAGCGCAGCCGAGACGCCGGGGATCACCTCGACCGGCAGCCCCGCCGCGCGCACGGCTTCGACTTCCTCGCCGCCGCGGCCGAACACGAACGGATCGCCGCCCTTCAACCGGATCACGATCGCGCCGGTCTTCACATGCGCAATGATCAGCGCATTGATCGCCTCCTGCGGCAGCGTATGCCGCGCGCGCTGCTTGGCGACCGAGATGCGCTGTGCCCCCGGCGGTGCGATGTCGAGCACACGCGGATCGATCAGGCCGTCATGCACGACGACGTCGGCGGTCTTGAGCGCTTCGACCGCGCGAACGGTGAGCAGACCGGGATCGCCCGGCCCCGCCCCGACGAGGATGACGCGCCCGCGGGCGGTAGGGTCTAGGAGACTTGCCATGGTATCGGAGATGGGCGGCAACGCGCTGCGCTGCAACCGAATGATGCTTTGGGGGGGGGTAGGAGAGCTTTTGCCGACCGGTTCGATCGGCCTGTCCGGAGCAACGGGCCTAACGATCCTCCCCCGCCAGGGGGAGGTGGCGCGAAGCGACGGAGGGGGCGGACATGGAGCAGCGGTCATCGCTTACCTCCCCCTCCGTCTGGCAAGAGCCAGCCACCTCCCCCTGGCGGGGGAGGATCGGCGGCGGTCACCCGTCCGCCAGGCCGATGCCGATGCTGGCGCGCGCGCTTTCGGATTCGCTGCTGACGACCGGATAGGCGCAGTAGTCCGCCGCGTAATAGGCGCTCGGCCGGTGGTTGCCCGACCAGCCGATGCCGCCGAACGGCGCACCCGAGGAGGCGCCGTTGGTCGGCTTGTTCCAGTTGACGATGCCCGAGCGGATATTGGCCCAGAACCGGTCGTAGAGCGCGGGCGTCTGACTAATCAGCGAGGCGGACAAGCCGTAGCGCGTGGCGTTGGCCTCGGCGATCGCGGCGTCGAAATCGTCGACGCGCACGACCTGCAGGATCGGCCCGAACAGTTCGACATCGGGCCGGTCGGCGACATCGGTGACGTCGATCAGCGCGGGCTTGAGGAACGGCCGGGCCTCAACCGGGCGTTCGAGATGGCGGATCGGGCGTCCGCCGCGCATCAGCAGCGCAAGAAAGCTCTCGGTCAGCTGGTCGGCCACGTCATTGTCGATCACCGGGCCCATGAACGGCGCCGGGTTGGCGTGCGGTTCGCCGACGATGATCCGGCCGACCATCTTGTCGAGCGTCGCGATGAGCGGCTCGTATAATCTGGTATCGACGATCAGCCGTCGGGCGGCGGTGCAGCGCTGGCCTGCGGTGGTGAACGCCGACTGGATGATCAGGATCGCGGCGGTGTGGAGGTCGGGCGTGTCCCACACGACGATCGGGTTGTTGCCGCCCATCTCCAGCGCGAGGATCTTCTCGGGCTTGTCCGCGAACGCGCGGTTGAGCGCGAGGCCGGTATGCGCCGAGCCGGTGAACAGCAGGCCGTCGATATCGGGGTGGGCGGCGAGCGCCTTGCCTTCGTTCGGGCCGCCGATGACGAGCCGGATGCACTCTGCCGGCACGCCCGCGGCGCGGAAGCATTCGACCAGGAACGCGCCGACCGCGGGGGTCTTCTCGGATGGCTTGAAGACGACCGCGTTTCCGGCGATGAGTGCTGGCACGATGTGGCCGTTGGGCAGATGCGCGGGAAAATTATAGGGCCCGAGAACGGCCAGCACGCCGTGCGGCTTGTGGCGAACGGCGATGCGCGAGCCCATCGTCGCCTCGAGCCGTCGCTGTGCGGTGCGATCGGCATAGGCGCTGACCGAGATGTCGACCTTGGCGATGACGGTCTCGACTTCGCCGCGGGCTTCCCAGATCGGCTTGCCCGTCTCGCGCGCGATCAGATCGGTAAACGCGTCGTTGCGCTGGCGGACGATGTTGGCGAAGCGCCGCATCGTCTCGATCCGGAAGGCGAGCGGCTTGGACGCCCAGCTCGACCATCCGGCCCGCGCGCAGGCCACTTCAGCATCGACGTCGCCGATCGGATGGCGCCAGAGAATCGCGCCGGTTGCCGGTTCGTAAGAGATGATCTCGTCGGACATGCGCTGCTCTTGCCTCAAATCAGACGTGATTCCAATTATTCGGCGAGCGCTTCGCCCATGGCGCGGATCGCGGCGACTTTTGCGTTCAACAGCGTCCAGTCGTCGCGCTCGGCGATCGGGGCCCAGATCGCCTCGACCTCGTCGATAAGCATGCTGCACGGTTCGCCCGACCAATAGGCGTGCGATCGATCCTTGCGCGGTTCATAGGACGCCAGCGCCGTGCGGACGTCGGCCCAGGGTTCTCCATAGGTCTCGGGCAGGTCGCCGCCGAACGCGTCGAAGAAGAAGCGGTCGATGCCGACGCCCGAGGTGCGCAGCGCGCGTTCCGTGGCCTGTACGAGGTCGCGGTCGGTGTCTGGGTCGCGCGGGCGGACGCCGAGCCGCCAGAGGATCGCCTGCGTGACTTCGGGTTGGTAGCGCGGGCCGAACTGGTCGAGCGCGGTCACCAAGGGCTCGCTCTCGGCGATCTGGCGGAGCGCGATCGCGAGCTGCATCACGTCCCAGTGGATCGCCTCGGGCTGACGGCCGAATGCATAAAGCCCCTGATGATCGAAATAGGCCGCGGTGAAGGCGGGATCCCAGGTCGGGGCGAAGCGCCACGGGCCGTAATCGAAGCTCTCGCCGGTGACATTGATGTTGTCCGAATTGAGCACGCCGTGGACGAATCCCGCCGCCATGTAGCGTGCGGCGAGACGCGCGGTGCGGCCTACGACGAGGTCGAGCAGGCGTACGGGGTCGTCGCTATCCTCGTCGTACAGGTTGCGCAGCGTGTAGCCGACGAGCGTGCGCAGGCCGGCCTCGTCGCGCTCATAGGCGAGGCGCTGGAAACTGCCGATGCGGACATGGCTGTGATTGAGGCGGACGAGCACCGCGGAGCGCGTCGGACTGGGTTCGTCGCCGCGCTGTAGCTCTTCGCCTGTCTCGATCAGCGACAGCGTGCGCGAGGTCGGCACGTTGAGCGCTTCGAGCATCTCGGTCGCGAGAATCTCGCGCACGCCGCCCTTCAGCGTCAGGCGACCATCGCCGAACCGGCTCCACGGCGTCTGCCCCGATCCCTTGGTGCCGAGATCCATCAGCCGGTCGCGATCGTCGCGCATCTGCGCAAAGGTGAAGCCGCGCCCGTCGCCGATCTCGGGATTGTACTGGCGGAACTGATGGCCGTGATAGCGCAGCGCGAGCGGCTGCGGGAGCGTGCGGGGCAACGGCACGAACCGGCCAAAATGGCTGGTCCACGCCTCGTCGCCCAAGGCTTCGAGCCCGATCTGCCGGGCGGCGCGATCGTTGCGGAAGCGGAGCCGCGTCTCGGGAAAGTCGGCGGGGACGACCGGATCGAAAAACCCCTCTCCCAGCGTCATAAGGCGAGTCTCCGGGCGATAGCGGGCGGAGCGGAAGGCTTGCGGGTCGATGGGCATGCGGCGATATGGTGGCCGCTACCCGAAGGACGCAACCATGGCCGCTTACGAAAACCTCTATTGGTGGTCCAATGACGGGCTGAGATTGCACGCGCGGGACTATCCGGGTGGCGAACAAGGCCAGCCGCCGATCCTGTGCATGGCCGGGCTGACGCGGAACGCGCGCGATTTCGATGCGCTGGCGGCGCGGCTGGCGGGGCGGTGGCGGCTGATCGCGGTCGATTTCCGCGGCCGCGGCGAAAGCGCCTATGCGAAGGATCCGATGTCCTATGTCCCGCTGACCTATGTCCAGGACGTCGAGGCGCTGCTGACCGAGCAGAGGGTGGATCGCTATGTTGCGTTCGGCACGTCGCTCGGCGGGATCGTCGCGATGCTGATGGCGGGGCCGTCGCGCGGGCGGATGGTGGCGGCGCTGCTCAACGATGTCGGGCCGGAGGTCGACGCGCAGGGCCTGTCGCGGATCCGGGGGTATGTCGGCAAGGCGAGCGTCTTCCCGACCTGGATGCACGCCGCACGCTGCGTCGCGGAGAATAACGGCGACGTCTATCCCGACTGGCAGATCGAGGACTGGCTGGCGATGGCCAAGCGTCTGTACCGGCTGAACAGTTCGGGGCGGATCGTGCTCGATTACGACCTGAAGATCGCCGAGCCGTTCCGCGTGCCGGGCAACGAAGCGGGGCCGGACATGTGGCAGGCGCTCGCGTCGCTGCGGGACGTACCGACGCTGATCGTGCGCGGCGGGCGATCGGACCTGTTGTCGGCGGCGACGGCGGAGCGGATGGTGGCATCGCTCGACCGGGCGGAACTGGTGACGGTGCCGGGCGTCGGCCATGCCCCCATGCTGACCGAGACGATCGTGCAGGCTCCGATCGACCGGTTGCTGGTGCGCACGCTTGAGGGGGCGCCGCTCCGCGCCTAAGCCCGCCGGATGCGACGCACTCCGCTGATGCACCGGGATATTTAATGACCGACCAAGCCGATCTTCATACCAATGCCCGTCCCCTGAAGGGTCGCCGGGCGATCATCACCGGGGGGACGACCGGGATCGGGCGGGCGATCGCGGTGATGCTCGCGGGGCAGGGGGTCAGCGTCTATATCTGCGGCCACGATGTGGGCCATCTGGAGGACGCGCTGGCGCAGATCCGGGCGGTCGGCACGGGCGACGGCATGGTCACCGAACTGGGCGACCCCGACAAGGTGCGCGCCTTCTTCGATGCGGGCGAGGCCTATCTTGGCGGGTTCGACATCACCGTGATCAATGCGGCGGTGGCCGCGGGCGGGCTGACGCAGATGGACGAGGACGCGCTGCGGTATGCGATCGCGGTCAATTTCACCGCCTATCTGCTCAGCGCACACCACGCCGCGCACCGGATGACGCCGATCGGCGACATGGTCCTGATCGGCTCGCTCAGCGCGCACATCCTCGGGCCGAGCTCGACCGTCTATGCCGGCATCAAGTCGGGCATCGCCGGCTTTTCGGAGGCGTTGCGACGCGAGCTGGGGCCCAAGGGCATCCGCGTGTCGCTGGTCGAGCCGGGCAAGGTCGGCTCGAACATGCAATATCCGGACGTGCCCGACGAGAAGCAGCGCGCGATGATCGCGGCGGAGCAGATGCTGCGCGGCGAGGATATCGCCGCGGGCGTCGAGTTCCTGCTGACGCAGCCGACCCGGAGTGTGATCCAGCAGATCGTCATCGTCCCGCGGGCGTTGGAGGGGGAATAACGCCTTCGTTCACCCCCTCCCGTTCGTGCTGAGCGAAGTCGAAGCACCATCGTTTGGGGCACACCCTTCGACTTCGCTCAGGGCGAACGGACGGGGCGGGACGTGCTGGCAAGATACATTAGGAGAATAGCATGTTCGATCAGCTCGTCTTCACCCCCGCGGACATCGACCTCTCGCGCTCGCCGCTGGCGGGCAAGGTCGGTGCCGAGACCTATGTGCTTGGCGCGTTCAATCCGGGGATGACGCGGCTGGCGAACGGCAACCTGCTGCTCATGGTGCGCGTGGCCGAGGCGCTGCGCGAGCCGATCAAGGGCGGCAAGGTCCACGCGATCCGCTGGCAGGATGGCGCGTATCTGCGCGATGCATGGCCGTTGCAGATGGTCGACACCAAGGATCCGCGCAAATTCCTCATCCCCGGCGGCGGCTGGAAGGTGATGGCGCTGACCTCGCTGTCATGGCTGCTGCCGGTCGAACTCGACGCGGAAGGCCGCTCGGTGGTCGCGGTGCATTACGAGAAGGCGATCGCGCCGCGCGCCTCGTACCAGTGCTACGGCGTCGAGGATGCGCGTATCTCGAAGGTCGGCGACCGCTATTTGATGACGACCTGTTCGGTCAGCCCGGAGCGGCATTCGACGACGCTGTATTCGTCCGCCGATGCGCTCGACTGGCAGCTCGAGGGGATCGTGCTCGATCACCAGAACAAGGACATGCTGATCTTCGAGGGGCTGATCGACGGGCAATATTGGGCGCAGACGCGGCCGCTCGGCGACTTGTATTTCGCCTATCCGCCGGGCAGCGAATGGCGCGCGGGACCGTCGATCAACCTGTCGCGCTCGCCCGATGCGCTGCACTGGAAGCCGCATGACAAGCCCGGCATCCGGCCGCACGCCGCCACCGTCTCGACCGCGCGGATGGGCGGCGGTGCGCCGCCGATCCTGACCGATCGCGGCTGGCTGACCTTGTGGCACGGCGTCGAGCCGTCGGGCGTGGTGGGAATCTACCGCACCTATTGGTCGATCCTCGACAGGCAAGATCCGTCGATCACCGTCGCGACGGAGCACGCGCCGCTGCTCGAGCCGAACCCCGCGCTGACCGAACCGCTGAAGGACAGCCTTTATCTCGACAATGTCGTCTTCACGACCGGCATCGCCGACGCGGGCGATTTCTATGTCGTGGCAAGCGGCGAGGCGGACCTGGCCTGCCGGATCACGCATATCACGAAGGACGTGTTTACTTGAAACGCAGACCGCACGCCCAAGCCACGTCGGTCAAGGGGTCGGCTTTTTCATCATGAGCTTGATCCACTCCGTGATTTTTTCCGGCGGGATCAGCGCGTTGGCCGATACTCGGGCAAACAGCTGTCCGTTATTGAGGTAAAAGCTCGCGTCGGAGATCGACGGCTTCATGACGAGGAATTCTTCGGGTATTGTCTTGATGAGATCGTTCGGCGCGATGGCCTTGCTCATTGCCTTCCGCGCCTCCTCGTTCACGTCGATGTTCGCAATGCTCAAAATCCCTTTGGTAACGAAGACATATTGTCCCGTGAGCGAGACATTGGGCGTGCCCATGACAATCCCGAGCGACGTGTCGTTGATCCGTCGAAAATAGACCGGCAGCGTTGCGTTGAAAGATTGCGAAGCGGCGCGGGTCTTGAACGGATCTCCTGGGGAGGTTTCAATGACAGGAAGCTTCGTGCAGATGCCCAAAACGCATTTCATTTTCCAACTCAGCTTGGTCTTCGGAACCGGATTTTCGAAACAGCTCCAGACCTCCACTCTGCCTGCGATTGCCATCGTCGCGTGATCGTTTTCGGCGCGTAATTCGCGAGCTGGCAAACTGGCGACGAGATTGTTCGGTTTATAGCTCGCGCAATTGTCGCTCGGCAACGGTATCGCCCCAAGGATTGACGGAAATTTCTGCTGCAAATCGGACAGATCTATCTCCATGCGCGATGCGAGATGAAGCCCATCGGACTGTCCGAGCACCTGGAAGTAGTTGTTCGCCACGATCCTGACAGGCGTGCCGTTGACGTCCTGAAGGAGCTCGACGGGGCCAACCACGAACTCGTTGGCAGGTGTCGCCGGCGCGGTCGCGTCTCGCGCCGGCTGTTGGGCAGCGACAGGGCCCGCAACGCACCACAAAGCCCAGGCCAACAATATGAAACGAGGCATGATCCCCCCTTATCGCTCCGAGAAAGACCGGGCTTCATCGCCGAGCGCAGTTCATCGGAACGCGATCGTGAGCCTATCATTGCGGGAGCGTTAGCGTGTTTGGACCTGCTCCGAATCGGAGCAATGGCTGGCGATGGACATGCTGTTGGGTGATAAATCTTGATCATGACGAACGCGGCACAGGCGGTTAATGAGGCGACATGGCCGCACCCGTGAACATCCTGCATCTCCACTCCTCGTTCAGCCTGGGCGGCAAGGAGGCGCGGGCGGTCCGGTTGATGAATGCGTTCGGCGACCGGGCGAAACACACGATCGTCTCGGGCGTGCCCGATGCGCTGGATGCGCGCGATTCGATCGCCAAGGGCATCCGCTACGAGATCGCGCAAAACCCGCCGCCGCTGACCGGCAAGCCCTCGGTCAAGCGCTACGAGGCGATCGCGCAGTACATGCGCCGGTTCGACCTCGTGCTCACCTATAATTGGGGCGCGATCGACGGGGCGATGGCGCGCCGCGCGTTCAGCAAGGGGGCGCCGCCGCTCGTCCATCATGAGGACGGGTTCAACGCGGACGAGGCGGGCGGGCTCAAGATCGAGCGCAACATCTATCGGCGGCTCGCGCTGGGCGCCGCGCATGCGCTGGCGGTGCCGTCGGAGGCGCTCGAGGCCATCGCGCTGCACACCTGGAAGCAGCCGCGCGCGCGCGTCCACCGGATCATCAACGGGATCGGCACCGCCTATTACGCGCAGAAGCCCGAGCCCAAGGCGATCCCCGGCTTCGTGCCGAACGCCAAGGAGGTCGTGATCGGTGCGCTGGCGGGCCTGCGCGAGGTCAAGGACCTCACCGCGCTGGTGCGTGCGGTGGGTGGCGTCTCGGGGCGGGTGCGGTTGGTGATCGTCGGCGAGGGGCCCGAACGCGCCAACATCCTGCAGGCGGCGGCGGCGATGGGGATGGCGGACAAGCTGGTGGTGCCCGGATTCCTCGATCGGCCCTATCGCTATATCGGCCATTTCGACATGCTCGCGGTGTCGTCGCGCAGCGAGCAGTTTCCGATCTCGGTGGTCGAGGCGATGGCCGCGGGCCTGCCGATCGCGAGCTATCCGGTCGGCGACATAAAGCGGATGGTTTCGCCCGAGAATCTGCCGTTCGTGACCGATATCGCCAACGAGGTGCGGCTGCGCGACGCGCTGCAGGCGCTGGTGGCGGATCCGGCGCTGCGCGCCTCGGTCGGGCTTGCGAACCAAGCCAAGGCATGCGCGGAATTCGACGAAGCAACGATGATCGCGCGCTATCGCAGCCTGTATGAGAGCGCACTCGGACGAGCCGGGGCGCTGACCTAGGTCTTAATTTGCTCGCGCCCTGCGTCCTTGCGATATAGGGGGCCGTATTTTCCGGGAGAGGTGACGTCGTGTTCAAGGGCCTGAAGCCTATCGTCTATAACGGTCGGGAAGTCTGGCCTCTGGTTGAGGGCGGCAAGGGTGTCGCTGCGACCAACCACGCGTCGGCCGGCGCCTGGGCTGCGGCCGGCGGCATCGGCACGGTGTCGGCGGTCAACGCCGACAGCTATGATCCCGAAGGCAAGATCATCCCGCAGGTCTATGCTGCGCTCACGCGGCGCGACCGGCACGAGGAACTCGTCCAGTACGCGATCGAGGGCGCGGTCCAGCAGGTCGAGCGCGCGTACGAGATCGCCGACGGCAAGGGCGCGATCAACATCAACGTGCTGTGGGAAATGGGCGGCGCGCAGCGAATCCTGCACGGTGTGCTGGAACGCACGCGCGGCAAGGTGGCCGGCGTCACCTGCGGCGCGGGCATGCCCTACAAGCTGAGCGAGATCACCGCGTCCTACGGCGTCAGCTATTTGCCGATCGTCAGTTCGGGCCGGGCGTTCCGCGCGCTGTGGAAGCGCGCCTATTCGAAGGCGGCCGAGTGGCTGGCCGCGGTGGTGTACGAGGATCCGTGGCTCGCGGGCGGGCATAACGGTCTGTCGAACGCCGAGGACCCCTTGAAGCCGCAAGATCCCTATCCGCGCGTCAAGGAACTGCGCGACGTGATGCGCGAAGGCGGCATCAGCGACGACGTGCCGATCGTGATGGCGGGCGGCGTCTGGTATCTGCGCGACTGGAACGACTGGATCGACAATCCCGAGCTCGGCACGATCGCGTTCCAGTTCGGCACGCGGCCCTTGCTGACTCGCGAAAGCCCGATCCCCGCGGACTGGAAGAACGCGCTGACGCAGATCGAGGAAGGCGACGTGCTGCTGCACAAATTCTCGCCGACCGGCTTCTATTCGTCCGCGGTGCGCAACCCGTTCCTGCGCAGCCTCGAGGCGCGCTCGGAACGCCAGATCGCCTTCTCGACGCAGGAGGCGGGCGACCATATCTTCCAGCTCGACGTGGGCGTGAAGGGCAAGAATTTCTGGGTCACGCGCAACGACCTGCTGCGCGCGCGCCAGTGGTTCGGCGAGGGCTTTACCGATGCGCTCAAGACGCCCGACAACACGTTGGTGTTCGTCAGCCCGAACGAGAAGGGCATGATCCGCAAGGACCAGGCCGATTGCATGGGCTGCCTGTCGCAATGCTCGTTCTCAAGCTGGGCGGATACCGAGACCAACTCGACCGGACGTCTGGCGGACCCGCGCAGCTTCTGCATCCAGAAGACGCTGCAGGACATCGCGCATGGCGGCGATATCGACCAGAACCTGATGTTCGCCGGCCATGCGGCGTATAACTTCAAGAAGGATCCGTTCTATTCGAACGGGTTCGTGCCTAGCGTCGGACAGCTCGTGGACCGGATCCTCACGGGCGACTGACGCGGCGGACAAGGTGACCCCGGCGCCCGCCGGGGTCGCCGCGTCAGTTTCGCGGTCTGCGCGATCACGCGTTCGAGGGGCCGGGGGCAAGGATGACTTTACACGCCTGGTGGCTGTTCCTGGGTGCGGTGTTCCTGCTATGTGGGACGCCGGGGCCCAACATGCTGCACGTCATGACGCGCAGCATCACGTTCGGCGCGCGACGCAGCATTGCCGCGATGGCTGGCTGCCTGACCGCGCTGGTGCTCGTGCTGGCGGCGTCGGCGGCGGGCGTGTCGGCGTTGCTCGCGGCCTGGCCGCGCGTGTTCGACGCGTTGCGCTATGCGGGTGTCGCCTATCTGATCTTCCTCGGGATCAAGGCCTGGCGGGGGGCGGGATCGCCGATCGACGTGGGGGACGATACGTCGCCGGTCACGCGCATGCCGGCCGCGTCGGCGGCGCGGCTGTATCGCGGCGGGTTCGTCATCGGGGTCAGCAACCCCAAGCTGTTGCTGTTCGCGGCGGCGTTTCTCCCGCAATTCGTCGATCGGGCCGCACCGCAGGGACCGCAGTTCGCAATCCTAGTCGCCACTTTCGCCGTGGTCGAAAGCTTCTGGTACGGCGTGTATGCGGCGGGTGGGCGGACGCTCGCGCGGTATCTGACTCGCCCGGCGATGCGGCGTGCGTTCGATCGGCTGACGGGGGCGATCTTCGTCGGTTTCGGCCTCGCGTTGTTGCGGGTGCGAACGTAACGCGCCGGCTGCCATTGCCGATCGCGGCGATAGCGCGCATACCCGGCGCATCGCGGCGCTTCATACGGGCAGGCTGTGACTGAGAGATGCTTTGCGCTCCCGCTCCGAGCCGGGAATGCCGCATGACGATTTCTTCTTCCATCATGACCTCGGGACGCATTTCGTGACGACCGAGGTGGATACGGTCGTACCGATCTCACGTGCGGTGAACGTCAGCGTCGAACAACCGCAGGTCGTGGCGATGTGCAAGAAGCATAATGCGATCATCAGCGCGATCGAGAGCCTGCCGTCAGGGGGCACACGTGTCGTGCTGATGAACAGCGCCGACGCCGCCAGGATCATCAAGGCGTTCGGGTCGAAGGTGCTGACGGGGAACGTCGCACGGACGCACTGGATGCGGGCAGTGTGAGACGGCCGGGACAATTCTTCCCCTTGCGGGGGAGGATAGACCCCGGGCGCGTTCGACACGCTGCCCGGGGTCTGGGTCAGGTCAGTCGGCCACGGTGCCGACAACGGCTCCCCCTGCGCCGCCAACGGCTGCGCCCTTCTCGACACTGCCGCCCGTTGCGGCAGCGACACCTGCGCCACCCGCTGCGCCGATGCCTGCGCCCTTGAGTGTCGAACATGCACTCATCGAGACGGCGGACGCGAGCAGCAGGGCGGAAACGGCAAACTTCTTCATCTTGGATACTCCTGTCTTTCCGGGGGTATCCAACAAATGCTGCATCGCGGTAACGGTTCCGACATCGTGCTGCGGATCGCTCAGATCCAGCCGTCGAGTACCTGATCCGGCGGGCGATGGCCGTCCGCCCACATGCGGATGTTCTGGATGACCCGCTCGCCCGACGCCATCCGGCCTTCGAGCGTGGCGGAACCCATGTGCGGCAGCATCACGACGTTGGGGAGCGCGAGCAGGCGCGGGTCGATCGCCGGTTCATGTGCCCATACGTCGAGCCCGGCGCCCGCGAGTTGGCCGGCCTCCAGCGCCTCGACCAGCGCCGCCTCGTCGACGATCCCGCCGCGCGCCGCGTTGATGAGATAGACGTGCGGCCGCATCAGCGCGATCCGGCGCGCGTCGATCAGGTTGCGGCTGTCGGGATTGAGCGGGGTGTGGATCGTCACGATGTCGACCGCGGCGAGCATTGCGTCGAGCGAGTCGTGGAACGTCGCGGCCAGCTGTGCCTCGCGCACCGCGGGAAGCCGCTGGCGGTTATGGTAATGGATGGTGAGCCCGAACGCGCGCGCCCGGAGCGCGACCGCCTGGCCGATCCGTCCCATCCCGACGATTCCGAGCGCCTTGCCGCCGATCCGGTGGCCGAGCATGCCGCCCGGGCTCCAGCCCTTCCACTGGCCCGAGCGCACCAGCTTCTCGCCCTCCGCGAGCCGCCGCGGGACCGAGAGGATCAGCGCCATCGTCATGTCCGCGGTGTCTTCGGTGAGGACGCCCGGCGTGTTGGTGACGATGATCCCGCGCGCCCGTGCCGCCTTCAGGTCGATATGGTTCACGCCCGCGCCGTAGTTGGCGATCAGCTTGAGCCGGTTGCCCGCGCCCGCGATCAGCTCTGCGTCGATGTCGTCGGTGACGGTGGGGACGAGCACGTCGCAGTCGGCCATCGCGGCCGCGAGATCTGCCCGGCTGAGCTTCGCGTCGGCGCGGTTGTTGCGCGTATCGAACAGCGCCTCCATCCGGTCCATCAGCGTATCCGCGAGCTCGCGCGTGACGACGACCTTCGGGTTCGTACAGCGGCGTGTGTCGGTCATGATGACGGCTTGGCGAAGGCCCGTGCGGTCGTCAACATCGAGACTCCAACTTCGGTTGAGGAAAGCGATTCATCGCGATAGGACGGCGGCTCGCCAGTTAGGACATGACCATGCGCATTCTCGCCGCAACGCTTTCCGCCGTTGTCTTCACCGCGCTGGTGTCCGAGCCGGCGGCTGCCGCCGACGCGACGAAGCGGGCCGTCCCCTATTACGCCTCTATTACGGCGTCGCGCGCGCGGATGCGTACGGGGCCGGCGCGGACCTATCCGGCGAGCTGGCTGTATCAGCGACAGGACCTGCCGATCAAGGTCGTCGCGATCTTCAAGGAATGGCGCAAGGTCGCCGATCCCGACGGGACCGAGGGCTGGATGCAGGCCAATCTACTGAGCGGCACGCGCACCGCGATCGTCCGTCGGGCCACCCCGGTCGAACTGCGCGACAAGCCCGCCACGTCGGGCCGCGTGCTGTACCGCGCGGCGCCCGGCGTGGTCGGGCGGCTGGCGCAGTGCGGCAATGGCTGGTGCCGGTTCGACGTGAAGGGGCAGGCGGGCTTTGTCGACATCGGCGCGCTGTGGGGCGTCGAGGCGGGCGAGACGCTGCCCTGACCGCCTAGGCGGGCCGTCGTACCCTGCTCGCCTAGGCTGGCAATCGCACCGCTGCTCGCTTAGGCGGGCAATCGCACCCCTGCTCGCTTAGGCGGGCAATCGCACCTTCGCCGGGGCCGGGTTCGAGAAGCGCATCGCGTCGTCGACCGAGCCGAACTTCAACGCCATCAGGTCCAGCGCGTAATTCTGGTTGAGCTTCCACGGCTTGCGTTCGCCCTGCGCGGGGAGCGCGGCGGCGGCGCGCTGGACATAGCCCGACGAGAAATCGAGGAACGCCTCGCTCTTCATCGTCGGATCGTCGTTGTGCGGGGTCGCCTGGCGAAGCCCGCGCTTCGTCATCGTGTTGAGCAGGCGGCAGACATAGACCGCGGTCAGGTCCGCCTTCAGCGTCCATGACGCGTTGGTGTAGCCGAAGGTCGAGGACAGGTTCGGGATGCCGTCGAACATCATCCCCTTATATTGGAGCCGCCCGGCGAGCTCGATCGGTTGCCCGTCGAGGCTGAACGCGACGCCGCTCATCAATTGCAGTTCGAGCCCGGTGGCGGTGACGATGACGTCGGCGGGCAGGTCGTTGCCTGAATCGAGGTGGATGCCGTTGGGCGTGATCCGCGCGATCGTGTCGGTGACGATCGAGGCCTTGCCCGCGTTGATCGCGGTGAACAGGTCGCCGTCGGGCACGAGGCAGACGCGCTGGTCCCACGGATTGTAGCGCGGCGTGAAATGCGTCGCGACGTCATAGTCTGGGCCGAGATGATCGCGGACCATGCCGATCATCCGCTCCTTCACCTTGGCGGGGCGTTTGCGCGCGAGGCGGAAGAAGAACATCCCCATCAGCACGTTCTTCCACCGCGTGATGCCATACGCCGCCTTGGCCGGCAGCTTGCCGCGCAGCCAGTTCGCCACGCCATCCTCGCCGGGGCGCGCGACGATGTAGGTGGGCGAGCGCTGGAGCATCGTTACGTGCTCCGCGGTCTGCGCCATCGTCGGCACCAAGGTCACCGCGGTCGCGCCGCTGCCGATCACGACGACTCGCTTGCCGCTGTAATCGAGATCCTCGGGCCAGAATTGCGGGTGGACGATCTGCCCGGCGAAGCTCTCCGCCCCCTCGAACTCGGGCGAATAGGCCTTGGCGTAATTATAATAGCCCGCGCACATCGACAGGAAATTGCAGGTGAGCGTCACCGGCGCGCCATCGGGGCCCGTCGCCTCGACCGTCCACCGCGCATCCTCGGTCGACCACGCCGCCGACTTGACGTGATGGCCATAGCGGATCTTGCGGTCGATCCCGTATTCCCGGGCAGTTTCCTCCACATAGGAACGGATCGAGGGGCCGTCGGCGATCGACTTGGCCGCGGTCCAGGGGTGGAAGGCGAAGCCCAGCGTGTGCATGTCCGAGTCGGAGCGGATGCCGGGGTAGCGGAACAGGTCCCACGTCCCGCCCATCGCCGCGCGCCTCTCGAGGATCATGTAGCTGCGGTCGGGACAGCGGGTCTGGAGATGGTAGCCCGTCCCGATCCCGGAAATCCCGGCGCCCACAACGATCACGTCGACATGCTCGGTCATGCTGCATCCTCTCGCCCCGGCGTTACGCCTTAGGTTTCATAACCGAACCTATCCTGTTGTGATCTTTACTCAATAGTCCTTCGTATATTTGACGCTGGCGCTTTGCCCGCCGCTCGATCCCGCCGCCGATAACAGGCTGAGCGCCTTGGTCAGCGCGATCTCGAGCTGGGTCGACGTATAGCCCTTCGCGTCGGTCACGATCTCCACATAGATGTTCTTCGTGATGTACTTGCCCGCCGCGAGGCTGGTGCCACGCCCGGTCGCCTCGTCGGCGCCGAGGACGCGGAGGCGATCGAACCCGGTTGCCGAGCGCAGCTTGCCGAGCGGGTTGAGACCACCGCCGCCCGACCCGCGCAGCGAGTTCAGCGCGGAGGCAAGCTGGATCGCCTCGGTCGCCGACAAATTGGCCGGACTCGAGCCGAACAACAGGCGGCTGAGCACCTCGTCCTGCGGCAGCGTCGGTGTCGAGGTGAACGCGATCTGCGGACGCTGGCCAGTGCCCGTAACGTTGATCGTCACGGTGATGTCGCTGGTCGTCGTGCTCGCCACGATGTTGATGTCCGGATCGGTCAGCGCACCGCCGCGGAAGCGGATCTGGCCCTTGGTGACCTCGAACCGCTTGCCCGAGAAGGAATAGGTACCGCGCACGATATCCATCCCGCCGGTGATGATCGGCGCGGCGGACGTGCCGCCGATCCGCATGTCCATCTCCCATTCGGATTCGAGCCCCATGCCCGACACGAATAGCTGGTTCGGCGCGCGCACGCGCAGGTCGAGCTTGAACTTGCCGACCGCAGGCACCTGCGACCGGTCGGTCGAGAGCGGCGTGCGGATGTCGCTCTTGCGGCGGACACCGGTCAGTTCGGGCACTTCGGCCTGGCCTTGGCGGATGATCTGGTAGCGCGCCTCGGGGATCTGGAGATCGCCCTGGATGAGGCCGCCGTCACGCCCGTTGGTCAGGTGGATCGTGCCCGTCGTGGTGGCGCTGATCGCATCGCTCTTGGCGAGCTGCGCGTTGTTCAGCGTCGCGCGGAGATCGATCGGGAAGCCGCTGTCGGCCGCGAACCCGATCGAGCCCTGCGCCTGCACCGTGCCGTCGCCGGCCTTCGCGCTGAGCTGGGTCAGTTGCAGGTCGGTGTTCGAGAACCGGCCGGCGATCCGCATCTGCGACAGGCGCGTGCCATAGGTCTCGTTGTCGTAGGTCAGATTGTCGGCACGGACGACGCCGTTGAGCTGCGGTGCCTGCAGACGCCCGGAGAAATCGGCGGCAACCGCGATCGGTCCCGACAATTGCTGGTTCGGGATCGCGGCGAAGCTGAACAGCACCGCGGACGGGCCGTTATAGCGGATCCCGCCCGACAGCGGCGCGGCCATCAGGCGCGTGCTCCACGAGCCGGTGCCCGCGGGCAGCGGGCGCAGGTTCGCGACCATCCGGCCGATCACCGACGTACCACGACGGACCAGCGCACGGCCGGTGCCGCCTTCGCCGCCGAGCGTGCCTGCGAACACGATGTCGACGGGATCGGAGACCGCGGCGAGGCCCGAGCGGGTGAAGTTGGTGACGGTCATGCGCGCGTCGGCGTTGGGCAACGCGGCCGAATTCGCCTGCGTGAAGTCGAGGCTGCCGGTGGCCTTGCCGCCGATCCCCAGATTGGGGACCAGCGCGGACAGCGTCGACAGGTCGAGGCGATCGAGCCGGACCTGCGCGGTCGTGCCGCGGCCGTAGGTGCCCGCGAGACGCGCCGAGCCGCCGCCTGCACCACCGAAGTCGATCCGGGTCGGCGACAGGCGGTATTCGCCCTTCACTGCCTGGATGCGCGCCGGGTTGACGGTGCGGAAGTCGATGCCGTTGGCCTGGCCCTGCGCCGCGATGAGGTAATTGTTCGGGCTGAGCTTGGCGTTGACCGCGAGACGGAAGGGGACACCGTTCGAGCCGGTCAACAGCGCCTGCGCGGTGCCGTTGCCGCCGACATAGTTCACCTTGGCGCGGCCTGCGGACAGGACGATCGCGCCATAGCGCATGTCCGCGACCTGCGCGTCGGCGACGATCTGCGGCGTCGGCGTCAGGACCGCGGTCGCATTGATGATCGCGCGGCCGATCGTGAAATCGACCATTCCTGGGATCCGGGCGCCATTGGCACGCGCGGCGACGTCGGCGCGCTGATAGCCGCGCTGGTTGGCGAGACGGACGTTGCCCGACAGGCCCTGGCCCGCGAACTGGAGCGCGCCCGCGAACGGACCTGCGGCGGTCTGGACGATCCGCCCGCTGCCGACGATCCCGGCGAACACCACGCGGCGCACGTCGACCGCGAGCTGCGTGCCCGGCGTGACGAGCACGTCGGCGGTGAACGGGCCGTAATTGGTACCGCCGCTCGCGGTGACGGCATAGGCACCGCCGCGACCGACGATACGCGCGTTGAGGTTCACGAGCCCGACGCCGACGCCCGGCCGCGGTGCGCGCAGCACGACGACGGGGGCGGTCGCGCTGCCCGTCACGCGTGCGGACAGCGGGCCGTAGACGGTGGAATACGCATCAGCGTTGACCAGCACCGCGCCGGTCGCCGGATCGAACCGGCCTTCGCCGCGCGTGACGCGGAATTGGGGCGCGTTCATCCGCAGGTTGCGGAAGGTGACGATGCCTTCGGGGCTGTAGCCGATGTCCGACCGGACGATCGCGTTGCCGCCGAGGAAGCTGCGCGCGCTTTCGTTGAAGATCTGCGCGGTCTGCGCGACGACCCGGCCGGTGATCCCAAAGCCGCCGTTCGGCCCCGGCACCAGCTTGGCGTCGGTCGTCAGGTTGACGATGCCGATCCCGTCGACGCGGTAATTGTTGATCCGCCCCTTGAGTGCGCCGGTGTAGCGCCCGGTTGCCATGTTCGCGACGACGACCGCGGTCGCGTCGATCTTGTCCGAGCGGATCTTGAGATTGTCGGACAGGACGTTGACGCCCGAAATCGCGAAGTCGCCGTCGATCGCGACGTTGGTGGCGAGGCCACCGACCGCCGCGTTCAGCCCGGTCACGCGACGTGCGCGCGCCTTGACCGGCACCAGAATGCGGTCCGAGTTCACCCGGGCGAGACCCTCGGCATAGAGATTCTCGACGCCCATGTCGCCGAACGCGATCGTCGCGGCGCGGACCTTGTAGTCGACCGTCGGCGTCGCGAACGCACCGTCGAGAACGACGCGCGCCGTGACGTCACGACCGCGCAGGTTGGGGAAGATCGCGCCGGGGGTGAGCAGCTTGGCGTTCACCGCGAAATTGCCGAACCGGCTGTTGGCGAGATCGATCAGGCCGCCGGCGTCGACCGCGAGCGCGTCCGACTTCAGCGTCATCCGCGTGTCGGCCTTGCGATCGTTGAGCGTCGTGTCGATCGCGACGTCGAGCTGTGGCGCGGTCAGCCGCTCGACCGGTCCCTCGAGATACAGGCCGGGACGCGTCGAACCGCGGACTTCGATATGGCCGTTCTTCGCGGTGAGCGCGAGATTGGCAAGCTGTCCGCCGCCGAGCGTTGCGACCGCACGGCCCTGCCATGCAGCCCAGCTGCCGCGGCCATCGACGGTCGCGGTCAGCGGTGCCTTGAACGATCCCATCGTCGCGACCACCCCGCCGACCGGTGCGGTCAGCTTCACGTTCACGTCGAACTTGTTCCGGTCGGGCACCGCGTCGAGCTTGAGCACGAGGCGGTCGCCGCCGGCGATCCCGGGACCGGTGAGCGCGGCGGCGTTGGTGGTGAGCTGCGCGCGGCGGTCGGCGATATGCACCGCGCCGTCGATCTTCACGATGTGCGTCTGGCCCGTCACGGGCTTGGCAATCACGAAGCGGTCGATCACCAGACGGTTCACGTCGATATCGAGATCGGGGAGCAGCGGCGCGTTCGGATCGGTCGGCGTCGCGTTGAGCACCGGGCGGCGCTGCAACGTGACGAGCGGAGTCGTCAGCGAGCGCACGTCGACATGGTTCTTGGCGAAGGCGAACGGGCGCCAGTCGACCGCGAGCTTCGGGCTGGTCAGGAACACGCCCTTGGGATCCGAGACGCGGACGTCGCTCAGGGTCATCGCGCCGTAGATCGAGCCGTCGATCCGGCCGACCTTGATGTTCAGCCCCGAGGCGGTGGTGTAGCCGCCGATCTGGTCCGCGACGAGCCGCCGGCCGGGATCGGTGTTGATGCCGAACAGGACGATCAGGACGAGCGCGACCAGGCCGAGGACCAGGATAGCCAGCCATTTCAGGACACGCTGCCACAACGGGCGACGCTCGACAGTGACGGTCTGCTCGACCGCAGGGGTGCCGTTTTCGGCCATTAGAATGCCTGCCCGATCGAGATGTAGAGCGCGATCTTGCCGTCGCCCTTGCGTGGGTTCAGCGGCGTCGCGACATCGAAGCGCATCGGGCCGAAGCTGGTATAGAAGCGCCCGCCGATACCCGCGCCATAGCGCAGGGACGACAGGTTCGGTGTGCTGCTCTCATAGCTGTTACCCGCATCGATGAACGGCACGATGCCGAAATCGCCGAACCGGTAGCGCGCTTCGAGCGCGAATTCGTTGAGCGACCGCCCGCCGACCGGGTTGCCGTTGGGGTCGAACGGCCCGAGCCGCTGATAGCCGTATCCGCGCACCGATCCGCCGCCGCCGCCGTAATAGCGCCGCGACGGTGCCAGGTCGTCGCGGTCGACTCCCTGGATCGAGCCGGCCTTGGCGCGCCCGGCGATGACGATGCTGCTGGAGACGGGATAGTAGAACGTCCCCTCGATCATCGTCCGGATGTACGGCTTTACCGACCCCTGCACCGATGTTTCGGGGCTGAGGTTCAGCGTCAGGCGATAGCCCTTGGTCGGATTGAGCAGGCTGTCCGAGCGATCGAACCGTACCTGGCCCGGCAGTGCGACGATGCCGTAGGTCCGGCGAACGTCCTTGCCTTGCGTGAAGTCGTAGACGCTTTCGTTCGTGCCGACGAGTTCGCCGCCGTAATAATAGGTGAGCGGCTTCTGCCAAATCGGCGTCGAATCGTAGCTCCAGCGAACGCCGACGCTGGTCGTGAACGCGTCATAGGCGTCGTAATTCGAATGGTTCGCGCCCGCGGTCAGGCTGAACGTGCGGTCGCGGCGGCCAGCGTTGGCGCGGCGGAACGTGCCCGACAGCCCCTGTTCCTGCGTGCCGGCGATCACCGATCCGATCAGCGCGCCCTCGTAGGGGAACAAGTTGCGGTGCTGCCACGTGCCCTCGGCGCGGAACCCCTGGCCGGTCGAATAGCCGACATTGCCGCCGAGCGAGCGGGGCTTGCCCGCGCTCTGGCGGACCAGCAGGTCGACCTGCTCGGTACCGTCGGGGTTGACCGTGCCGGTGCGGACCGGCTCGACCGATACGGTCGAGAATTGCGACGTCGCGACCAGCGCGTCGCGCAGGTCGTCGGTCATCCGGTTGTCGTAGAGTCCGCCCGACTTGAACCGCGGGAAGAGGCCGAGATGCTCCAGGTTGAACACCGGATCGCCTTCGGTGCGAAGCTGACCGAACGACGCGCGGGGCCCCGTATCGACCGGCAGCGTGTATGCCCCCGTCGGAGTCTGGTCGTCGAGCAGGATGTCGCGCTCGCCGACCTTGACGAAGGGATAGCCCTGTTGTGGCAGCGTCAGGCTGACATTCGCCTCCGCACCCTGGATCCGCGCGGCCTCGATCGGATCGCCGACCTTGAGCGGCAATTGCTGGCGGACCAGATCGGGGGGCGTCGTCGCGTTCGCCTGCACGGTGATCGACGACAGCGAATAGAGCCGCCCGGGCTGCGCGCTGACGGTCGCCTTGAGCCGCGCGGGCTTGATCTTGTCGGCGTCGGGGATCGTCTCGATGGTCGAGATCGCGGTGGCGTCATAATAGCCGAGCGACTTCAGCAAGCGCACCGCCAGCGCCTCGTCCTCACGGCCGCGCGCTGCGACCTGCGTGGCGTTCGCCGCCTTGCCCTTGCCCTCGGCAAGCGCGGACAGCGCCTTGTATTCGGCCTCAAGCCCGGAGCCTGCCGTGTCGAGCCCCTTGGTCGCGGTCTCGTACCGGATCTCGGGCGCGTCCTTGTCCTTGATGTCCGCCGCGGTCTGGAGCGGGGTCGTGTCGAAGCTCGACAGCGGGATCAGCGATTGCGCGAGTTGTGGGTCGGCGGGGCCGGTCGGTGGCAGGACGTCGCCCGACACCGTGGTTGCAGACGTCGTCGCGGTCGCGGGGGTTGCGACGACGGGGGGGGCTGCGGACATCGGTTCGAGCGGCGCGTTCAGGTCGCTGCTCAGCGGCGGCAGTGCGCTGTCGAACTCGGCGTCGGGGACGATCGGCGCGTCGGACCGCGGATCGGCCGATTGCGGTTGATCGCTGGGCTTCGGCGCATCCGGACCCTTTGCAGGGGCGGTGCCGGGCTTTGCCAATTGCGCGGAACAAACGCCCGCGAAACCCGTATTAGCCGCTACCAACGCAAGAGCGAGCCAATGATGGCGGCTGTTCGAAGCTGTCACACGATTCCCTTTTAAAGGCAGCGATCGTGTACGATTCACCCCCATCTTCGTCCACGTAACGCACGGAGGACGGCTTGGTTTCACGAAAATTGAGTCAGACGCAGCCGACCAGGCCACCGACCGGCATGACGACGGTGTCGCGTCCCGGGCGATCGATCCGTAACGTCGCGGACGTCACGGTCGCGCCTGCCGAGATATCCGCGCGCACCGAAACCGCCATGTCGAGCGTCGCGGTGACGTCGCCGCCGCGATATTGGGTGACGCCGCCGAAGCCGAAACCGATGGCGGGCGATTGCGTAGCCATCGCGTAGTCGGTGGTCTTGCCGTCGATCGCCAGACGGATCTGCGCGGGGTCGGCGGTGGCCATCGCGACGAGCTGGCGCGCGGCGTCCATGCTCCACAGATAGGCAGCGCACCCCTTTGCGGGGAGCTGCTGCTTGCCGATCGCGCCGAGCGGGCCGGGACCTGGATTGGCCGCAGCCTGTAGCGCGAGGAGAAGGGCGAGCGATATCATGGCGTCAGGCCTATCATGAAGAGCCATGCGGGATAAGCCGCCAATGCCAGCAACGCGCCGAACGGAAGCGCGGTGTCCGCCGCCATGCTGCGTCCCTTGAGGTGTGCCGCGAGCACGACGCCGAGCCCGATCATGCTGGCGATCAGCAGGACCGCTGGCAACATCGCCCAACCGAGCCACAGCCCGATCGCTCCGAACAGCTTGGGATCGCCGCCGCCCATCCCGTCGCGCCCGCGCAGACGCCGATAGCCGAACGCGACGAGCCACAGCGTGCCGAACCCGGCGATGCCGCCGATCGCCCGCGCGACGATCGGTGGATCGATCCCGACCGCCCCGCTCAGAACGCCGGTGCCGGCGAGCAGGAGGGTCAGCCGGTCGGGCAGCCAGAACGCGACGAGATCGAGGCTCGCCAGCGCCAGCAACAGCCAGCCGAACACCGCGCCGGCCACGCCGACCAGCCCGGGCGCGACGAGTCCCGCGGCCACGCCGATCGCGACTCCGGCCAGCTCGATCCGCCAGTGCACCGGGCTGATGGCGCCGCCGCAGCCGCGGCACCGTCCGCGAAGGACAAGCGCACTCAGCAGCGGCACAAGTTCGATCGCGCGGAGCGTCCGCCCGCAGCCATCGCACGCCGAACGGCCGGCCATCACCGATCGCCCGTCCGACCAGCGCGTCACCAGCGCAGCGACGAAGCTGCCGAGGATCGCGCCGAGCATGCCCAGCAGTAGCGGCCAGATTGGGGTCTCATACACCCGTCTTGCGCACCAGATAGCGATACACGCCGAGGAGGTTGATTCCGAACAACACGATATTCTGCGTGCCGAGCGCCCAGTCGCCGGTCAAGGCCGCACCGCTCAGCCAGGCGATCGACGAGCCGACGAACAGCACGAACCCCCACCCGGTCACGCGGCGCCCGAAATCGAGCGATACCATGAACGCGGCGATCACCCCCGACGCTGCGGCACACCATTTGAGCGTCGTGATGAGTGTTTCCATGCCGGCGGGTCTAGGCGCATCCCGCGCCGCTTTGTATTGCCGCGGATCAACCCCAGATATGGGGCATAAGATTAAGTGGAGAGCAAAGTGGTCGTCGATCGAGATCCTGTCGTCATCCTGTCCTACGCGCGTACGCCGATGGGATCGTTCCAGGGGGCGCTCGCGGGCGCGACCGCGACGCAGCTTGGCGCCGATGCGGTCCGCGGTGCGGTCGGTCGGTCGGGCGTGTCGGCGGCGGGCATCGAGCGGATCTACATGGGCTGCGTGCTGCCCGCCGGGCTCGGCCAGGCGCCCGCGCGGCAGGCGGCGATCAACGCCGGGCTCGGCGACCATGTCGAGGCGACGACGGTCAACAAGATGTGCGGATCGGGGATGCAGGCCGCGATCCTGGCGGCCGATGCGCTGGCGGCGGGGTCGGTCGACCTGCTCGTCGCGGGCGGCATGGAGAGCATGACCAACGCGCCGTATCTGTCGAAGAGCCACCGCGGCGGCGCGCGGATCGGCCATGACCGGATGTATGATCACATGTATCTCGACGGGCTCGAGGATGCGTACGAACCCGGCAAGCTGATGGGCAATTTCGCCGAGGATACCGCGCACGAGTATCAATTCACGCGCGCGCAGATGGATGATTACGCGATCGAATCGCTGCACCGGGCTCAGCGCGCGCAGACATCGGGCGCATTCGATCGCGAGATCGTCCCGGTGGAGATTGCCGGCCGCAAGGGGATAACGACGGTCGCGCTCGACGAACAGCCGGCGAAGGGCGACGTCGCCAAGATCCCGACGCTCAAGCCTGCCTTTTCGAAGGACGGCACGATCACTGCCGCCAATGCGTCGTCGATCTCCGACGGCGCGGCCGCGCTGGTGATGACGCGCGCGAGCGTCGCCGAGCGGCTGGGCATCACGCCGATCGCGCGGGTCGTGGCGCACGCCGCGCATGCCCATGCGCCGGCACTGTTCACGACCGCGCCGGTGTTCGCGATGCGAAAGGCGATGGAGAAGGCTGGCTGGTCCGCGGCGGATGTCGATCTGTTCGAGGTCAACGAGGCGTTTGCGGTGGTTGCGATGATCGCGATGCGTGACCTTGGCCTGCCGCACGACAAGGTGAACATCCACGGCGGGGCGTGCGCGCTGGGCCATCCGATCGGTGCGAGCGGCGCGCGGATCCTCGCGACGCTGCTGTCGGCATTGGAGACGACCGGCCAGACGCGCGGGCTGGCCTCGCTGTGCATCGGCGGTGGCGAGGCGACCGCGATGGCGGTGGAGCTGATGCGCTAAGCGTTACCCTCATCTGACAGAGGGCAGGGGTCTGACATCGTGTGGACCCCGCCTGAAATCCGTCTCGCGCACTGAGCGAGTGAGGCGTATTTCTTGTGCATTGCGGTTCGGCTACCGGTGAGACGCTACTCGAGATTGACGCGACCGACGCATCCGGGCGCCACGCGTGCCGCGCACTCCGATTTTACATTGAAACCGTCAAAAAACGCCTGATCAGCGCCTAGACTGGCTGCGCCATGAGCGTTGGGCTCGGCGACACGCGCTCCAGAATCAACATTACAATGACGTTACAGAATTGCCGCAGTGCCGAGCGCCAACTGTTGGGAACTGCGCGCCATTATCGATTCCCTAGTGAGCGAATCGAAGTGTCGGCCCGACCAACATGCCCGCCCGTTGGTGGCCAAGCAGTGTCGATCGAGCCGACGTCGTCATTCACCAGGGGCGAATGGGCGTGTAGATCAACGCGAGGATCAGCTTCAGCATGTTTATGCTCCCTTATTGACACCCTAGCGGGTGCAAGGTCGGCATAGTGTATAACAAAACGTTAAACAATAATTTTTGTAAATTGTTAACCATGTTCTGCAACGAGTCGTCGCCGCTGTACTTAAGACTATGTTTATGCGTTGCAGATATCCCGGACCCATGAGAGAGTTCTCGCACTCGCACAGCAGCCGCAGCGTCTCCCAGGTTGCTGCCAAACCAGCCGTTTCCGCCGTCCAGGCCGATCTGGTCCGGGTCGGCCCACATCTGCGGTGCGCGATCGGTTGGCAGTTCCTGATCCTCGCGGAGATCGAAAATTTTAGTGTCCTGCGGCGGCATCTGGGTCGGTGTCGCGCGGACATGCTGATCATCGATGTCGCGGCGCGCGTCAGTGCCGTGCTGCCCGATGCACGGGTCATCGTCGCCGGGCGAGACGTGGTCGAGATCGCCTTCGAAAGCGAGGCGCGGCTGGCGCTCGACGTTGCGATCACTGCGCTGGAAGCGGCGTTCGATCTGCCGTTCGATATCGATGGCGAGTGGCACGGGATCCACGTCCAGTTCGGCGCTGCCGCGGCGGGAGCGATCGGCGAGCGCGACGAAGTGCATCTGATCGAGGAAGCCGAGCGCGCGCTGATCGATGCTCGGAGCGAACGTGTCGCGGTCGCGCGTGACGTCGTCCTCGGCGCAGCATCGGTCGATCGCGCGCAACTGGCGCGCGACTTGACGATCGCGATCGAGACCGAGGAGTTGTTCCTTCAATACCAGCCGAAGGTCCATCTCCGGCGGCAGGAGATTACCAGCGTCGAGGCGCTGGTCCGTTGGAAGCATGGGACGCGCGGTCTGGTCCTGCCCAGCGATTTCATCCCGATCGCGGAGGAATCGCGCGATATCGTCGCGCTGACCCTATGGACGATCGAGCGATCGATTCGCGACCAGAAGACTCTTCTCGAGCATGGTCATGACCTGAGGATCTTCATCAATATCGCCGGGGTCTTGCTTGCCGACACGCGGTTCGTTCGGAAAGTCTGCGCGCTGGTGCAGACGAGTGGCGCGCGTCTGGGGTTCGAAATTACCGAGACGTCGGTGATCCGTGATCCGGAAAGCGCGATCGCGAACCTGAATGTCTTCGCGGACATCGGCATCGTCATTGCGATCGACGATTATGGTGCCGGCCTGTCCTCGCTCGCCTATCTGAAGCAGTTGCCCGCGCGTGAACTGAAGATCGACAAGCTGTTCGTCACGCAACTCACGAGCTCGAACCGCGACCCGCTCATCGTGCGCTCGACGATCGATCTGGCGCATGCGCTCGAGATGGAGGTGGTTGCCGAAGGCGTCGAGACGCAGGCGGCGATGGCCTTGTTGTCGGTGATGGGGTGCGACATGATCCAGGGCTTCCTGATCAGCCGGCCGATCAACCTCGATGCACTGATCCACTTCTTGGCGGACGAGAAGCACCTTGCGATCGCAGCCGATGTCCGGGCGCCGTTCAACCGGCTTGCGACGGTATGGAAACGCGGTTGATCTACGCGGTCGCGCGCATGCGCGTGGTGATCGCTTGTGCCATGCTCATCGGACTTGGCTGGGCCCAGTCATGCCCAGCCCAGCGTCCCGTGGCGCCGACCATCAGCGGGTTCGATCAGACGATTGGCGATGCCAAGGCGACGATGCTGATCGACCCCGTTTCGGCGCGTGCCAAGGCGGTCGGCGCAGAGCAGGTGGCAAGGTCGATCGCTGATCCCGCGGTGCGGGGGATATCGATCGCCACGGCGCAATGGTTACAGGGCGAGGCGTATGTGCGCACCGGCAATCCCCAAAAGGCCAGCGTCCTGATCGGCACCGCGCTGCGTGCGGTGGTAATGCTTGCGCCACACTCGAAACTGCACGCCGACATCTTGTTGTCGCGCGGAGGGGCAGATAGCGGTCAGGGCCGCGCCGGCGCAGCATTGGCCGATTATCAATCAGCATTCATCCGATATCGCCGGATCGGCGACCGCCGCGGACAGGCGATGGCGCTGATCTTCATAGCGTGGTTGTATACAGAGGCGATGGATCAAACCACCGCGTTGAAATATTATGATCAGGCAATCGATATATATGGTACCGAGCCAAGTCTTTCGATATCGATCCATAACAATCGGGCAACCGCGTTCAGCGAGTTGAAAAACTACAAGCAGGCGCTCGTCGAGTTCAACACGGCGTTGCTGCTGGCGAAAAGCCTCAAAAGCGCGCCTTTGATGGCGCAGGTCTACGCCAATATCGCGCTGCTGCAGCTACTGGCTGGGAATCTGTCCGACGCTGACCGCGCCATCCAGGCTGGCATGTGGCTGACCGCCGACCGTGAAACATCGGGGTCGAAGGCCGGGATCATCGCAATATCGGCACAGTTGGCGTTGCAGCGAGGGCAGGTATCGCGCGCTGTAGCGCTGATCACGACCGCACTGGCCGAACTCGGGCCGAAGGGCACGAGCATCTCGCAGCGGGACATCCACCAGACCGCCTATGATGTCTTTCGTGCCGCGAACGATCCGAAATCCGCGCTGGTGCATCTTCAGGCGCTGAAGCGGATCGATGACGATGCGACCAAGCTGGCGACGAGCACCAAGACGGCGCTGATGGCGGCGCGGTTCAATTTCGCGAACCAGGAATTGAAGATCAGCCAACTCAAGGCCGACGAACTGCGGCGCAGTATCGCGTTCGAGCGGGCACGCGCACTGACCCAGCGCTATGTCTTCCTCGGGGTCGCCGGCGCGGTCGCGATCGTCATCGCGTTGCTCGGGATCGGGCTGGTCACGATCCGCCGCAGCCGCGATCAGGTGCGCGCGGCCAACGACGACCTCGCCCTCACCAACAGCGCGCTCGGCAAGGCGCTGGCGGCGAAGACCGAATTCCTGGCGACCACCAGTCATGAGATCCGTACGCCGCTCAACGGCATCCTCGGCATGACCCAGGTGATGCTGGCCGATACGCACCTCGCGCCGCTGCTGCGCGACCGGGTCGGCGTCGTCCATGGTGCGGGGCTGACGATGCGCGCGCTGGTCGACGACATTCTCGACGTAGCAAAGATGGAAACCGGCAATCTGACGATCGAGGCGGTTCCGTTCGATCTCTGCGCGACGGTGAGGGATGCGACCCGGTTGTGGGAGGAGCAGGCACGCGACAAGGGGCTGACGTTCGGCGTCGATCTGACCGGCTGCCCCGCGATGATCGTCGGCGACGCGGCGCGGATCCGCCAGATCGTGTTCAACCTGCTGGCCAACGCACTGAAGTTCACCAAGCAGGGCCGGGTCACGCTCGCGATCGACGTCGGCGATGACGAACGGCTTCGGGTCGCGGTGACCGATTCCGGAATCGGCATCGCCGCCGACAAGTTCGAACAGATCTTCGAATCCTTCGCGCAGGCGGATGCCGGCACGACGCGTCAATTCGGCGGGACCGGGCTGGGGTTGGCGATCTGCCGCAATCTGGCGCGGGCAATGGGCGGCGATGTCACCGTTGCCAGCGTCGAAGGACAGGGGGCGACCTTCACGCTTACTCTGCCGTTCGTCCGCGCCACGCCGCTCATCGTCACCGCACATCCGCCAGGCACGGCGAGCGCGATCACGCTGGTTGTCGATCGCAATCCGATCACGCGGAGCATGTTCAAAGCCTTGCTAGCGCCACATGCCGGCACGGTCGCGTTTGCCGGCTCGGTCGACGAGGCAATCCTGTTGCTGCGTGAGGGCAACGTCGCGCAGGTCCTGATCGACGACGCGACGATCCGTGTCGACGGGGATGCGCATGCCGGCCTAGTCCGCATCGTCGACGCGGCGGGGATCGCCCGTACCGAAACGACCCTGTTGTGGCCGGTAGCGGCAGTGCAGGAACGCGACGAATTGCTCGCCACCGGCATCACCCGCGTGGTGGCGAAACCGGTCAGTGGCGCAGCGCTGATCCAGGCGATCTACGGCGAACCGATGCCGCGAAACGCGCCGCATCCCGTCCTTGTGTCGGACGCGGCATAGCGCGTAGGTGTAGGATCATGTCGGCAGCATTTCTCGCATATGTCCCTCTATCGATGGGGCGGTGGTGAAGGTCCTCTTTATCGAGGACGATCGGATGAATCGACGCGTCGTCAAGGATATGCTCGACGTCGCCGGCGTCACGATGATCGAGGCTGAAAGCGCCGAGCGGGGTCTGGGCATCATCGAGGAGCAGGACTTCGCGATGATCCTGGTCGATCTGCGGATGCCCGGCATGGACGGCGTGACCGCGATCGAACATATCCGCGCGCGCCGCGATGCGAAGGGACGCGTGCCGATCATCGTCGTTACCGCGGATATCGCCCCCGATCTGCGCGAACGCTGCCTGGCCGCAGGCGCCGACGACGTCATCTTCAAGCCGGTGGCGATGGATGCGCTGTTCGACGCGATGGGCCGTATCCTCGCCCGCGATGCCGCGGGCGAAGGGATGATCGGCTAGGCTGGTCTGGCGTTGACCAAGCGGTCCTACCGCTTGAGCGCGTCGGTCAGCGAGGCGGTTGCGCTGCCGCGGCGCGCCGGCTTGGGCTGCGACGGATCGGGCGACCAGCCGGTCAGGAACACGATCTGGAATTTCTCGTGCGTGCGCCCGCGATCGTCAGCGGCATCCGCGAATGCTGCCAGCGTTCGCCCGAAGACCGCGCGCGTCATCGACTGGCGTTGCTTGAGCGCATTGGTCGCCGCCATCCCGCGCAGATCGCCGAGCAGTCGACCAAGGTCACGGTAGCCGACATCGAGCGTCTCGACGTCGGCGACCGGCAGCGCAAATCCTGCCCGCATCAACAGGTCGCCGGCGGAGCGGACGTCGATCTGCGGATGGAGCCGCGCGGCGGGCCGGTCGGCTTCGGCAACGCGGAGCGCGGCACGGAGCGCGGGCAGGCTGCCTGCGCCGACGAACGCGCCGAGGAACAGTCCGTCGGGCCGCAGCACGCGCCGGATCAGCGACAACGCACCCGGTAGATCGTCGACCTGATCGAGCACGCCGGCACTCACCACCAGATCGAAACTGCCGTCGGCGAACGGCAGCCGGTCCTCGTCGGCCTGCACACCACCAGCGGCGGCGGAAAAGGCAAATCCCGAATCGCAACGGGCGACGCGCGCGCCGGCCGGGGCCGGGAAGGCCGCGTCGAAACAGCCGAGATCGAGGACGTCGGTAAACGACCGCGTCACCGCGTCGAGCCGCTCGGCAATCCCGTCGAGCATCGTCCCGCGCAGAAAATCATGCTCGCGATACAGCGGCGCGGCGCGATCACGGCGGCAGCGGCGCGCCCCGCGGTCGAAAATTTCCGGGGCGAAGATTTCGGGGGCTTGGTCGGACACCCGACGCTTGTGCCGCGCAGCGTCCTCCCCGACAAGTGTCACCTCACCCGCAGCGGCGAAAAGAGGTCCGATGTGAGACTCCCTACCGCACTCCGTCACGCCGTCGACTTCGCGCTGCCGGCGCGCTGTGCAGGCTGCGGCATGCCGGTCGCCGAGGATCACAGGTTTTGTGCGACATGCTGGAGCAGCCTGCGGTTTCTCGGGCCACCATGGTGTGAGGGATGCAATGTGCCGTTCGCGTTTGATCGCGGCGAGGGCGCGCGGTGTGCGGCCTGTCTACGCGATCCGCCGCGGCATGCGGGCGTTCGTGCCGCGGTCGCCTACGGTCCGGTCGCGCGCGGACTGGCGCTGCGCCTCAAATATGGTGGGCGGATCGCTTTTGCCGAGACGATGGCGCTGCGGATGCGCCGCTTGCTCCCGCTGGCGACCGACCTGCTGGTACCCGTGCCGTTGCATCGCTGGCGGATCTGGTCGCGCGGGTTCAACCAGGCGGCGCTGATCGGCGACGCGCTCGCCAAGCTATCGGGTACGCCGCACGACCGAACGGTCCTGATACGACGGCGCCAGACGGCCGTGTTGCGCGGTCTCGGCGGGCGCGAGCGCGCACAAGCGGTCGCCGGCGCCTTTGCGATCGCCGCGCCCAGCCGGATTGCGGGCAAGGCGGTCGTGCTCGTCGACGACGTCTATACCAGTGGGGCGACGGCCGAAGCGTGCACGCGAGCCCTGATGCGCGCAGGCGCCCGATCTGTAACAATTTTGTGTTGGGCCCGTGTGCTGTCCGAAACCCGCGACGATTGACAATCGGGGGGTGAGACCACACCTCCGGAGGCATGGCTAAAGTCGAAATCTACATCAAGCAATTCTGCCCCTATTGCTCGCGGGCATTGAAACTCCTTGCCAGCAAGGGGGTCGAACCGGAGACGTTCGACGTCACCATGGGCGGCCCGAAAAAGGCCGAGATGGTCGACCGGTCGGGTGGCCGCATGACGATGCCACAGGTCTTTATCGACGATCGGCATATCGGCGGATCCGACGATCTGGCGGCGCTCGACGCAAAGGGCGGTCTCGACCCCTTGCTCGGCTGATGCCGAGGATCGCGCTCCTCCAGATGACGAGCGGGATTGATCCTGCCGCCAATGCGCAGACCATCGTCGAAGCGATCCACGCCGCACGCGACGGCGGTGCGGAGATGGTCTTTACGCCAGAGATGGCAGGATTGATCGATCGCGACCGCACGCGTGGCGCCGCGTCGATCGTCCTCGAGGACGACGATCCAGTGCTGGCCGCAGTCTGCAGCGCGGCGGCGAAGACCGGACTATGGGTGCATCTTGGTTCGCTCGCGGTGCGCCGTTCCGACGGGAAGTTCGCCAATCGGGGCTTCGTGATCGACGGAACGGGGGCAATTCGCGCGCGCTACGACAAGCTGCATCTGTTCGATGTGGACCTACCGACCGGCGAAAGCTGGCGTGAATCCGCGGCGTATGTCGCTGGCGATACGGCAAGTGTGGTCGATACCCCCGTCGGCAGGCTGGGTGCCTCGATCTGCTATGATCTGCGCTTTGCCGATCTGTACCGCGCGCTGAGCGATGCGGGCGCGACGCTCCTCTCGGTGCCGGCGGCGTTCACGCGGCCGACCGGCGCCGCACACTGGCACATCCTGTTGCGTGCGCGTGCGATCGAGGCCGGCGCTTATGTCGTCGCGGCGGCACAGACCGGCGTCCATGCCGACGGTCGCGCGACCTATGGCCATTCGCTGGTGATCGATCCCTGGGGCGAGGTGGTCCTTGACATGGGCGAGCCGGCCGGGCTGGCATTCGCAGAGATCGACCCGGCGCGCGTCGCGGCGGTCCGGTCGCGTATGCCGGTACTCCAGCATCGCCGCGCGATCCCACCCGTTACGATCGTCCGATGATCGTCTTCGACCTTAAATGCGGCGGCGGTCATGTGTTCGAGGCACGGTTCGCGTCGAGCGGCGCCTATGAGGATCAGCGCCGGGCGGGGCAGGTTCGATGCCCAGTGTGCGACGATTGCGAAATCGGCAAGGCGGTGATGGCGCCCGCCATTGCCGGCAAGGGCAACCGCAAGCCCGATGCACCGACGCCGGATGCGATCAAGTCGCTGATGACCGAACTTGCGCATCAGCAGGCCGAGGCGTTGAAAGTGTCCGAGTGGGTCGGCACCGCATTCGCCGATCGCGCCCGTGCGATGCATCTCGGCGAGGAGCGACATGCCACCATTCACGGCCAGACCAGTCTTGCGGAGGCCAAGGCGCTGGTCGCAGAGGGCGTACCCGTCGCACCGCTCCTGATGCCCATGACACCGCCCGAAAAGCTGAACTGAGATATCGCACCGTAGCGCGAGGCATCCGCGACTGCGCGGTAGAAGCTGGTGCCCCCGGCGAGATTTGAACACGCGGCCTACGGTTTAGGAAACCGTCGCTCTATCCGGCTGAGCTACGGGGGCATCGGGTCGCGCAATACCGCGGTCGTTGACGACGATCAAGCGCGCGGCGTTCGCGCAGACGTCCGGCCGGATATGATCTGCTCAACAGGGCCGGATGGACCTAGTATCAAGGGCGGCGGGTATCGCGTGAATCCCCGCCGCCGCTTGTCGTGCAGTGCTAGCTGTTAGGCCTTGACGTGCTGCGAGATGTACTTGTTCATCTCGAACATCGTGCACTTGTCACGCCCGAAGACCTTCTTCAGCTTCTCGTCCGCGAGGATCTCGCGCTTGTTCTCAGGGTTCTGGAGGTTGTGCGCCTTGATGTAGACCCACACCTTGCTGATCACTTCGCTGCGCGGCAGCTTGTCGTTGCCGACGATCTCGCCGAGCTCGGGAGAGGGCTGAACGGGGGCGTGGATGCCGCCGGTCTTGGGAGCTGTAGCCATAAGCATTCCTTCCTGTTGCGCGCGTGCGTTTGGCACTGCGCGCGTGGTCACGCCTTGGTGAGCGCGTCCGCCTTGTGCGCTGCCTTGCCGCCCTTGTCACTCTTTACGATGAACTGCGGGTCCTCCTTGGAGGCCCTGACGGTGTGGCCCTTGATCTTCGTGTCGCTGGTCTGTTTCTTTTCGACGGTGCCGTGCGCCTCGCCGCCGTGCGATTTCCAGGTGACCTCGTCGCCCTTCTTTGGATCCTTCATCGTCGCATCTCCTTGATTTGCAACGATCAAGCGCCGGAAGGCGGGTTTGGTTGCATGTCGCGCGGGTTGCAGACGGGCGGCCCGCGAGGCATCAGGGCGGCAATCAAGGAGACCGACCGATGAAGACCCGCGCCGCCGTAGCGTTCGAGGCAAAAAAACCGCTCGAGATCGTCGAACTCGACCTCGAGGGACCGAAATCCGGCGAAGTGCTCGTCGAAATCATGGCGACGGGCATCTGCCACACCGACGCGTACACGCTCGACGGGCTTGATTCGGAAGGGTTGTTTCCGAGCGTGCTGGGTCATGAAGGCGCCGGCATCGTTCGCGAGATCGGCGCGGGCGTGACCAGCGTCGCGGTCGGCGATCACGTGATCCCGCTCTACACGCCCGAATGCCGCCAGTGTAAGTCGTGCCTTAGCGGCAAGACCAACCTGTGCACCGCGATCCGCGCGACGCAGGGCAAGGGGCTGATGCCCGACGGGACGACGCGGTTCAGCTACAAGGGCCAGCCGATCTTCCATTACATGGGCTGCTCGACCTTCTCGAACTTCACCGTATTGCCCGAGATCGCGGTCGCCAAGATCCGTGAGGACGCGCCGTTCGACACCAGCTGCTATATCGGGTGCGGCGTGACGACGGGGGTTGGCGCGGTCGTGCACACCGCCAAGGTCCAGCCGGGCGACACCGTCGTCGTGTTCGGGCTCGGCGGGATCGGGCTGAACGTGATCCAGGGCGCCAAGCTCGCAGGCGCCGGCATGATCGTCGGCGTCGACATCAACCCCGACCGCGAGGAATGGGGCCGTCGCTTCGGCATGACGCATTTCGCCAACCCCAAGGATGTGGGCGACATCGTGCCGCATATCGTCGCGCTCACCGACGGCGGCGCGGACTTCACCTTCGATGCGACCGGCAACACCACCGTGATGCGCCAGGCGCTCGAGGCGTGCCACCGCGGCTGGGGCACGTCGATCGTGATCGGCGTGGCCGAGGCGGGCAAGGAAATCTCGACACGGCCGTTCCAGCTCGTCACCGGGCGCAACTGGCGCGGGACCGCGTTCGGCGGCGCGCGCGGGCGGACCGATACGCCCAAGATCGTCGACTGGTACATGAACGGCATGATCGAGATCGACCCGATGATCACGCACCGGCTGACGCTCGACGAGATCAACAAGGGCTTCGACCTGATGCACGCCGGCGAGAGCATCCGCTCCGTCGTGATCTACTGAGGAGCGGCCATGTTCACGCACATCATGCTCGGCGCCGACGATATCGCGGCATCGAAGGCGTTCTACGACGCGGCGCTGGGCGCGCTGGGCGTGCCCGAGGGCGTCGTCGATGACTGGGGCCGGGTGGTCTACGCGCATGCCGGTGGCCGCTTCCTGCTGACCAAGCCGATCGACGGGCAGCCGGCCAGCCACGGCAATGGCAGCACGATGGGGTTCGCCGCGGCCTCGACCGATGCGGCGGATGCGTGGCACGCGGCCGGCCTCGCGCATGGCGGCACGGCCTGCGAGGATCCGCCGGGCGTGCGCGATGCGACCGGCGGGCGGAAACTGTATCTGGCGTATCTGCGCGATCCGTCGGGCAACAAGATCTGCGCGCTGCACCGGGTCGCGTGATGGAGACTGTCTCCACCAGCAAGGCCTATGGCGGCACCCAGGGCGTGTACCGCCACGCCTCGACCGCGACCGGCACCGACATGAGCTTCGCCGTCTACGTCCCGCCGCATGACGAGGGCGCGCGGTTGCCGGTGCTGTGGTTCCTGTCTGGGCTGACGTGCACGCATGCCAACGTCATGGACAAGGGCGAGTATCGCCGCGCCTGCGCCGAGCTCGGCGTGATCCTGGTCGCGCCCGATACCTCGCCGCGCGGCGACGACGTGCCCGACGACGACGCGTATGATTTCGGCAAGGGTGCGGGCTTCTACGTCGATGCGACGCAGGAGCCCTGGGCGGCCAATTTTCGGATGCGGTCCTATGTCGAGGACGAACTGCCTGCGCTGATCGCGGCGCAGTTTCCGATGGCGGATATGAGCCGGCAGGGGATCATGGGGCATTCGATGGGCGGGCACGGCGCGCTGACGATCGCGCTGCGCAATCCGGATCGGTTCAGGAGCGTCTCGGCGTTCGCGCCGATCGTGGCGCCGTTGCAGTGCGCCTGGGGCGAGAAGGCGCTTGGCGGGTATCTCGGGCCCGATCGGATGGCGTGGCGATCGTACGACGCGTGTGCGCTGATCGCGGATGGAGCGCGGGTGGCGGAGATCCTCGTCGATCAGGGCGATGCGGATGGGTTCCTTGCCGAGCAGCTGAAGCCGGAATTGCTCGCGGAGGCGTGCGCGGCGGGGATCGGGCTGACGCTTCGAATGCAGCCGGGGTATGATCACAGCTACAACTTCATCTCGACGTTCATGGGCGAGCATGTCGCCTGGCATGCCGAGCGGCTGGCGTACCGTCGGGTCGGGTAAGGAGCTTGGGGTAGCCGTTGGCTTGTTTACGGTTACCCCCCCTTCCGTCATCCTGCCGAACGTCAGGACCCAGGGTTACGGACGTGACGCTGCTTGGCACTGGGTCCTGACTTTCGTCAGGATGACGAAGGGGGCGGCTGCCGCGTAAATCCTCCCCCGCCGGGGGGAGGTGGCTGGCGCTTGCCGAACGGAGGGGGAGGGCAGGGAAACCTGCGTTGCGTGTCCTCCCCCTCCGTCGCTTCGCGCCACCTCCCCCTGGCGGGGGAGGATCGTTAGCGGGGCAGCATGCATACTTTGCGCAACCTCAGAACTTGAACCCCGCCGCTACGCCATACCGTCGCGGTTCGATCGTGAAGATGTTGGTGAACAGCCCGGCCGACTGATCGGTGACATATTGCCCGGTGATCGCGTTGTTGTTGGCCAGGTTCTGCACGAAGCCGCGGACGTAGAACCGGTCTTCGCGCGCGTTGAGCTGGACCTGCATGTTGACCACCGCATAGCCCGGGATGCGGTCGACGGTGGTGTTGAAGATGCTGGCCGCGAACCCGCCGGTGTAGTTGAGATCCGCGCGCGGGACGAGGTTCATGCCGTTGGCAAAGTCGATCGTGTACTGCGCGCCGACCGACCATTTGTACGTCGGCGCCTGCGGCAGACGGTTGCCGCGGATGTTGGTCGTCACGCCGTCGAGCACCGATACGCCGCTCGCCGCCGCATTCGCGCCCAGTGCCGAGCAGATACCGAATGCGCCGGTCGCCGCGACCGTCGGGATTGCGGTGGGGCCGCGTAGGCCGACCGCGCGATTGACCACCGTGACATAGCCGTTCGACAGCGCGGCATTGCCCGCCGCGTTGGGCACGACGACGCAGTTTGATGCGTTGGTGATGTCCTTGATGATCACCGCGTCGGCCCGCCCGCCCGACACGTCGCGCGGATTGACCAGGAACTTGTCGCTCGACACCTTCGAATGCAAATAGCTCGCATTCATGTTGACGACGAACGCTGGGATCGGGCTCATGATCGCCTCGGCCTCCACGCCATAGATATCGGCGTTGACGTTGTCGTTGACCGAGGTGCGCGCGACGATCCGGCTCAGCTGCAGGTTCTTGTACTGGTAATAGAAGCCGGTGAGGTTCAGCCTGAACTGGCCGCCGCCAAAGGTGTTTTTCGAGCCGATCTCGTATGCGTTGACCTGTTCCGGCTCGAACGTGCTGCTGACGTTGAACAGCGGCAGCAGCGGCGGGTTGATCCCGCCCGACTTATACCCGCGCGAATAGGAAGCGTAGAGCAGGTTGTTCTCGGTGATCCGGTAGTCGAGCACCGCGCGCCCGGTAAGCCGCGAGAAGCTGACCTGCGCATTGGCGAATTCCTGCCGGCCGGGTAGATTGGGGTCGAAATCGACCGTGCCATAGTTCAGCCCCTGCTCGATGCCCGTCGCGCCGATCGGAGTCAGCACATTGAGCGCGAGGTTGCGCGCCTGGTCGGTCTTCTTGTCGCGATTGTAGCGCAGGCCGACAGTTAGCTTGAGCGCGTCGGTGAACTTGAAATAGGTCTCGCCGAAGATGCCGTAGGATTTTAGGCGGAACTCGGTGTCGCTGTTGCGATAGAAGGGCGTCGCCAGGAAATAGCCGTTGCCCGCGGGCAGCCCGAGCCCCGCCGCGTTCGCCGAGCCGAGGATACCCGAGGCGTAATCGAGCCCGAACGCGTTGACGAAATAATCGGTGTTGGTGGATTTGCTGTCGACATAGATGCCGCCGAGCAGGAAGTTGAACATTCCGTCGAAATTGCTGTCGAGATGCGCCTCGGCCGAATATTGGCGATTCTTCTGGCGCGAGCGGTCGAAGTCGAGGCTCTGCGGATAACAGCCGATCGAATTGCCGCCATAGATGCCGACATTGTTCGGATCGGCTGCCGACTGGCATGCACCCCCGGCCGGGCCGTTGGGGATCAGCGTCTGCCGCACGCCGTTGAGGAAGGCGAACGGCGATCCGGTGCGCGCCAGCGCGTTAAGCGTGGCGAGCCCGGCGTTGTTGGTCAGCGAGTTTTCGACCGCGAGGTTGTAGTCGGTGCCGCTGTCGACGACGTTGCGCGTATAGCCGCCGGTGAAGTTCAGGCTGACGGGGCCAAAATCATGGAAGATCTTCGCGGTATATTGTTCCTCCTTGGCGAAATAGGTCGGGCTATAGTCGAGCGATACGGTGCGGACATCACGCGGATTGACGACGCCGGCATAGCTGTCCTGCCCGTACAGGCTCTGCAGACCGAACCGCGCCAGCGCGGGGTTGTTGACCGCGAAGAACTCGTTCGAGCTGAGTACCGCGGCAAGCGTCGAATTGCCGTTCGCGGTTTCGTTGGCGAGCCGGTCGGGCAGGCACCCGAGCACGCCCGTCGGGTCACGGTGGCACAGCTGTTTCTGCAGTCGCGAGCGATCGTCCTTCTCGCGGAAATAATAGCCGATCAGGTCGATCCGCGTGGCACTGGTCGGCTCCCACGACAGCGTGCCGCGAACCGAATAGAGATCGCGCCCGTCGATCTTGCGACCGTCATAGAGGTTCTTGGTATAGCCGTCGCGGTTGAGATAGGTTCCGGCCACGCGGATGCCGAGCGTGTCGGTGAAGGGCAGGTTGAACATCGCCTTCACGCGCTTCGAGTCGTAGTTGCCGTATTCGAACTCGGCGGCGGAATGGATCGCGGACAGATCGGGCTTGGCGGAGATGAAGTTGACCACGCCCGAGGTCGCATTACGGCCGAACAAAGTACCCTGCGGTCCGCGCAGGACCTCGATCCGCTCGAGATCGAAGAACTCGCTCTCGAACAGGCGGGTCGTGACCAGCGGCATGTCGTTGACGTGGATCGCGGTCGCCGTGTCGCAAGTCGCGCCGGTGCACAGATCGCCGATCCCGCGGATCGTGAAGCTCGACGTGGTGAAGTTGGTCTTGGTGAAGGTGACGTTGGGCAGCGTTTGCTGGAGCGCGCTCGGGTTGACGATCTGCTGCTTGGCGATGTTGTCCGCGGTAAAGGCACTCACAGCAATCGGAACGTCCTGCAAACGCTGCGATTGGCGTTGCGCGGTAATCACGATATCCTGCGATGCGTAGGCGCTCGATGACGTGTCTGCCGGAGCGGTCTGCGTCGACGTCGTTTGCGTCGACGTCGTTGGCGTTGACGGGGCTTCCTGCCCCGGACCGTTGGTGGGTGCGGTATTTTCAGCGGACGTTGTGGTCGCGGTCTGCGCCATTGCCGGCGCAATCGACAGGAGTATCATCGCCGATGCGGCGAGCAATTCGAACTTTGCCATTGCAGTCCTCTCCCCGATCGTGCCGGTCTATGCCGATTCACGATTTCGTTTTTCAGGTATGGCGAAGTAACGACCAAAAAAATTAGCCGTCAACGCTTTTTCTTCCCCGGAAAACCGGGATTTACTGCGCGTGGCCGAAATGAAACAGTTGCAAAAAAGGACCCATATTCCGATGTTTGGGTATGCTGACAAAGGGTGTTGCGATGCGGGATGAACTGGGCGAGCCCAAGGGGCGGTCGGTTGCGGAGGATGTGCTGGGTCCGGATGGCAAGGTGATTGTGCCCGATGACGTAGCGTCGGCGATCCGCACCCTGATCCGCTGGGCTGGCGACGATCCGACGCGCGAGGGGCTGCTCGATACGCCGCGTCGTGTTGCACGTGCGTGGAAGGAATATTGCGCGGGCTATGGCGATGATCCGGCCAAGCACCTCGAACGCGTGTTCGAGGAAGTGGGCGGTTATGACGAGATCGTGCTGCTCAAGGACATCCCGTTCCAGTCGCACTGCGAGCATCACATGGCGCCGATCATCGGCAAGGCGCATATCGCGTACCTGCCGCGCAACCATGTCGTCGGCATTTCGAAGCTCGCGCGCGTGCTGCACGGCTTCGCGCGGCGGTTGCAGGTGCAGGAGCGGCTGACCGCGGAGGTGGCCGATTGCATCTGGGACAACCTCAAGCCGCAAGGTGTCGCGGTGGTGATCGAGGCGAGCCATGCCTGCATGACCGCGCGCGGCGTGCGGACGCCGGGGGTGACGATGGTCACCAGCCGGATGATGGGGGTGTTCCGCGACGACGAGCGCAGCCGCAAGGAAGTGCTGTCGTTGATGGGCGCGCGCGCATGAGCCGAACCGTCCTGGTGACGGGCGGTGCGAAGCGGCTGGGCGCGGCGATCGTCTGGCGGCTGGCGGCGGACGGGCATGCGGTGGTCGTCCACCAGGGGCACTCGCCCGCGGAGGCGGCGGCACTGGTCGACGAGATCGCCGCGACGGGCGGGCGGGCAGCGGCGGTCGGGGGGGATCTGAGCGATCTCGGCGCGATCGGCAAACTGTTTTCGGCCGCGCGGGCCGCAATCGGCGGGCCGATCGACGGGCTAGTGAACTGCGCCTCGCGGTTCGAGTTCGACCGGCCGCCGGGCGTCGATCCGGTGCTGTTCGCCGAGCTTGGCGCGATCAATTGCGGGGCGCCGGTGTTGCTGGCCTCCGCGCTGGCATCGCAGGACGATGTGACGGACGGTGCCGTCGTCAACGTGCTCGACCAGAAGGTGGCCAATCTCAACCCGGACTTCTTCTCCTATAGCTGCGGAAAGATCGCGCTCGAGGGGGCAACGACGATGCTCGCGCAGGCGCTGGGCCCGCGGGTCGTGGTGAACGCGGTGTCGCCCGGTTTGACGCTGCCGAGCGGCGACCAGAGCGAAGAAGAGTTTGCGGCGGTCGCGAGCGACAATCTGCTCAAGCGGCCGGTCGGCGCGGAGGCGGTCGCGGACGCGGTCGCGTGGTTGCTCACTGCGCAGGGCCTGACGGGGCAGAACCTGTTCGTCGATTGCGGGCAGCGTTTTCTGGCGCGCGATGGCGACGTTATGTTCGAGGGGCGCAATGGCTGAGTTCACGACGATCCTCGATGGGCTCGAGGTCATGATGCGGCTCGGGATCCACCCGCACGAGGTGGCGCCGCAACGCGTGGTCGTCTCGGTCGAGATGACGGTCGTGTATCCCGGGCCGCTCGGCGAGGATGCGATCGGCGAGGTGCTCGATTATGATTTCGTCCGCGCGGGGATTCTGGCGATGGCGGCGGAGCGCCCGTTCGCGTTGCAAGAGACGCTGTGCGAGGCCATCGCCGCGCTTTGTCTGAGTGACGAGCGGGTGAGGCGGGTCGAGGTCGAGACGATGAAGACCGACGTCTACCCCGACGCCGCGATCGGGTGCCGGATCGTCCGGGACCGCGCGATCTAGTGGAGGCGATAGTTTCACGACCGGGCGCGTTTGCTTCCCGGGATCGGCGCCGATCCTGGAGCCGGTTCGTTCCCTCCCCATAACCCCCAATCCGGAGACTTATGGTGAACATTCTCGTCGTCCTCACCTCGCATGCCGATCTCGGCGATACCGGCCGCAAGACCGGCTTCTGGCTCGAGGAACTTGCCGCGCCCTATTACGTGTTCAAGGATGCTGGCGCGTCCATCACGCTCGCCTCGCCGGCGGGGGGGCAGCCGCCGCTCGATCCGAGCAGCGCGAAGCCCGACGCGCAGACCGACGCGACCCGCCGGTTCGAGGCGGATGCAGAGGCCAGTGCGGCGCTCGCCGATACGCGGAAACTGTCCGAGATGAAGATCGCCGATTTCGACGCGGTGTTCTATCCGGGTGGACACGGCCCGCTTTGGGATCTCGCCAACGACACGACATCGATCGCGCTGATCGAGACGACCATCGCCGCGGGCAAGCCCGTCGCGCTGGTCTGTCATGCGCCTGGCGTGCTGCGCGACGTGAAGGCCGCCGATGGCTCGCCGCTCGTCAAGGGGAAGGCGGTCACCGGCTTCACCAATGGCGAAGAGGCGGCGGTCGGGCTCAGCGATATCGTGCCGTTCCTCGTCGAGGACATGCTCTCGCAGCAAGGTGGCGATTATTCGAAGACCGCCGACTGGGGTGTGCATGTCGTCGAGGACGGCTTGCTGATCACCGGGCAGAACCCGGCCTCGTCGGAAAAGGCAGCACAGACGCTACTGGCGAAGCTCGCCTGAGAGAACGGCCACCGGCTTGACCGGTGGCCGCCTTTAGAGTGGTCAAGCGCGGTTGGCGGCGCTGAGGACGGCGCGGACCGAGGCGGTCGCGATGTCGGTGTCCATGCCGACGCCGAACACCGTCTTGCCCGCCGCGGTCCGGCATTCGACATAGGCGGCGGCCTGCGCATCCGCGCCGTGGCCGATAGCGTGCTCGTTATAGTCGACGACGTCGAGCGTCGGGCCGGTCGACTCCGCAATCGCTGCGATCACGCCCGAGATCAGCCCGTTGCCGCGGCCTGAGATCGACCGCTCCTCGCCATCGATCGCGACGCGGCCGATGAAAACGCGTTGGCCCGCCGTGCCGCTTTCCTCATAGTCGCGCAGTTCGACGCGGTCGTCCGCCTGCGGCATGTAGGTCCGCTCAAACAGGCTCCAGATATCTGCGGCGTTCAATTCACGGCTGGTCTCGTCGGCATAGGCCTGGACGTGGCGGCTGAAATCGGCCTGGAGACGCTTGGGGAGCTTGAGCCCCTTGTCCTGCTCGATCACCCATGCGACGCCGCCCTTGCCCGACTGCGAATTGACGCGGATCACTGCCTCGTAGCTGCGGCCGAGATCGGCGGGGTCGATCGGCAGATAGGGGACTTCCCACAGCGTGTCGTTCTTTGCCTCCTGCGCGGCAAATCCCTTCTTGATCGCGTCCTGATGCGACCCCGAAAACGCGGTGAAGACGAGGTCGCCCGCGTAGGGCATGCGCGGGTGGACGGGAATATTGGTGCAGTAATTGACCGTGTTCACGACGCCGTCAATGTCCGACAGGTCGAGCTTCGGATCGACGCCTTGCGTGTACATGTTGAGCGCGACGGTCACGAGATCGCAATTGCCGGTGCGCTCGCCATTACCGAGCAGGCAGCCCTCGACCCGGTCCGCGCCCGCCATCATGCCGAGCTCGGCCGCGGCGACGCCGGTGCCGCGGTCGTTGTGCGTGTGCAGCGAGATCGCCACCGAGTCACGGTTGCGGATGTGGCGGCCGAACCATTCGATCTGGTCGGCATAGATGTTCGGTGTCGCGCACTCGACGGTGGCGGGCAGGTTGAAGATGATCGGATTGTCGGGCGTCGGCATCAAGACGTCCATCACCGCCTCGCAGACCTCGAGGCTGAAATCGAGCTCGGCGGTCGAGAAGGTCTCTGGGCTGTATTCGAACTGCCAGCGAACATTGGGCTGTTTTGCGGCCTCGTCGCGCAGCACCTTGGCGCCGTCGATCGCGATCTGCTTCACCTGTGCGCGGTCCATCCCGAACACGATCTTGCGCCATGCCGGGCTGACCGCGTTGTAGAGGTGGACGATCGCGGTCTTCGCGCCGACGAGGCTGGCGAAACTCGTCTCGATGAGGTCGCGGCGCGACTGGGTCAGCACCTGGATCGCGACGTCGTCGGGAATGCGGCCGGTCTTCACCAGGCCGGAAATGAAGTCGAACTCGGTGGCGCCGGCGCTCGGGAAGCCGACCTCGATCTCCTTCAGCCCGACCTTGCAGAGCAGGTCGAAGAAGCGGGTCTTCTTCTCGGCATCCATCGGGTCGATCAGCGCCTGGTTGCCGTCGCGCAGATCGGTCGACAGCCAGCGCGGTGGCTTGACGATCGTCTTCGACGGCCATTGGCGGTCGGGCAGGTCTATTTGCGGGAAGGGTCGGTACTTGGTCGATGGGTCGCGCAGCATGGCTCGTGTCTCTCGTGATCGGGAGCGTTCGGGTCAGCCCTTAGGCGCGAGGCGCGGGGGCTGGCCACCACGCAAACGATCGGCGCGCCTAAGGGCGCGTAAGTCGAAGCAGCGAAAGGCGAAGGACCAGCGTCATTGCGCTCACGCTATCGCCGACCGGCGCCGATTGTCCAGTCAAAATGGATTAGCCTGGAGCGTACGCCGGATCCTATGGCTGATAGCCTGTCAGTGGCCACGTGATCGGCCGGTTTGGAGAAAAGCCATGACCAAGACGATCTACAGCATCGGATGTGTCCACGTCGAAACCGGAAAGAGCCTCCCGCCAACACTGACGATCACCGCCGATGGCATCGTCGAAAGCGGCGGGTGGACGAACCCGACCTTGTCGAAACATATCTATATCACGCCCCCCGAAGATGGTGTGCAGGGATATGATTTCGTCGCCGATGAGCCCGACGGCATGGTGATCCAAGTCCTCACACCGGTGAAGACGACCTATACCGATCGTCAGGAGGACTGGGTGACCGCGGTCGCGATCCATTCCGCTACGAACACGGTCACGGTCACCCTGGCGGTATCCGTGACCGTGCCCTAGCGACAGGCGCGATCAGTTGGCCGCGAACGCAGCGTTGATCGTCAGGTCCACCTTGTCCGACACGACGGGGGCATAGGCACCGAGGTTGAAGTCGCTGCGCTTGATCGAGGTCGTCGCACGGAAGCCGAAGTTGAGCTTCTTGTTCATCGGGTTCGCGCCCGCGCCGACGAAGGTCGCCTGCAGCACGACCGGCTTGGTGACGCCCTTGAGCGTGAGGTCGCCAGTGATCGTCGCCTTGTCGCCGGTTGCGACGACCTTGGTCGAGACGAACTTCGCGGTCGGGTAGGTCGCGGCGTCGAAGAAGTCCTTCGACTTCAGATGGCCCGCGAACGGCGCCGCGGTGACCGAGAGCTGGTCGATCGCGAAGTCGACCGCGACCTTGGTCGCGTTGGGTTTGGCGGGATCGATCGTGATGCTGCCACCCGATGCGCCGAACTGCCCTTCGAGCATCGAGAAGCCCATATGGTTCACCTGCCACGTGACCTGCGTGTGGTTCGGATCGACCGCGTAAGTGCCGGCGGCGACTCGTGCCTTGACGGGGGCGCCGGGAACGCCAGCGGTCTGCGCGAGCACGCTTTGCGTGATGAGCGGGGCGGCGGTCAGGGCAAGGACGGTGGCAAGGGCGAGGCGCATGGAAAGTCTCCTGTTGATCGCGCGATGCTGGCCGAGGGGAGGATCCGCGTCAAACGACGTTATGCCAACGCTGTGTTTCGAAATGGCGTCGTCGGTGCGTGAGCCGCAGGCGCGCGCCTGTCGCATAACGGCCTGAGGTGGTGCCGGTTGCAGGAATCGAACCCGCGACATCCAGTTTACAAAACTGGCGCTCTACCAACTGAGCTAAACCGGCCCGGTGCGCGTCAGGCGTAATCGCCCCATGCTTCAAGACACGCCGAAGGTCCAGCCCTCGGTTTGTGCGATATGCGGTGTCATCGCGGTCGGGCTCCACAATTCGGGGCGATAGGCGTTGCTGCGTAGCCATGCGGCGGTCAGGATCGCGTCGGTGGCGTGATCGTCGTAGCGGGCAAGAGGAACATGCGGCGCGCTGCCGAGTGCCGCCAGCGCTGTATCGAGCGACGCGCCGTCGCGGATCTTGCTGAGCCCCTTGCGCATACCGGCGGCGCGCGCCGCGATCGTGGTGTATATCTCGACGATTGTCGGGCCGTGCGGCGGGAGCGGGTCGAACGGCCAGACGGGTATGCGATCGGCGAGGCGGTGCAGCACGCGCATTCCGGTCAGACTCGATTTGCCGACCTGCGCCGCGCCGACGAGGTTCAGGTTGCTGGTCGGGCTCAACCCTTGGCGTCGCTGTGCCTCCTCGGTCACGCGGAGCCGGCCGCGGCCGTCAAAGAATTCGCCCTTGCGACCACCGTGGCGCCGCAGATGCCGTGCGACCTCGTCGTGATCGACGAAGCTGCTTGCGCCGAGGTGCGGATCGTCGGCACAGATCCGCTCGACGAGCGCCCAGAGCGATCGCGCATCCGCCGGGCTGTCCGACCAGCCGGGGAAGAACGCACCGCGATCAACGAAGGGGAGCGATGGCCCGAGATCGAGCCCGACCAGCGTATCCCGCGGCATCGTGTCCGCGAGCCAGTCGCGCGCGGCGGCGCGCGACCACCCGCCCTCGACCGTGATCAGCGTCGGCGCTGCGGATCCCTGCGTGCAGATCGCGACGGCAATCCCCGACTGGCGAGGACCCACCGCGCCAGACCAGTCGATCGCGGCGAAATGGCCGAAGCGGTCAGGGGCGATCGCCATAAGCCTTGCGCTGCCTAGTCGATGCCTGATCCCACCATGCACGGGCGATCACGCAGGCGACCCGCGTTGTATCGCTCGCACCATACCGAACCAGCAATCCGGGCCATGTCTCGTAATGCGGTGTTTGCCAGAAAATGTCGGGATTGGTCGCGATCAAGACGGCCTTTTCCTCGTGCGGGCTGCGGACGTGGAAGCTGCCGTCGACGTGCCCGGCGCTGACGAACATTTTGCCGCGCGTCTTGATCGCGGGCTGGCCGTAGGAGGTCGATGGTTCGGTATCGGGGAGCGACAGCGCGTAGCTGGCGACGGCCTCCCAATCGTTCATGATCGTTTCGTCGCGCGCAAGCCGTCCCAATACGCCAGGCGTTCCGACAGGCGCTTCTCGAAGCCGCGTTCGGTCGGCGTATAGAATGTCTGCGGTCCCATCTCGTCAGGCCAGTAATCCGAGCCCGAGAACGCATCCTCCGCATCATGGTCGTACGCGTAGCCCTTGCCGTACCCGATATCGCGCATGAGCTTGGTCGGGGCGTTGCGGATCGCCGCGGGGGGCATCAGCGAACCGGTTTCGCGCGCCGATTTCCACGCCGCCTTCTGCGCCTTGTAGACTGCGTTCGATTTGGGCGCGGTGGCGAGGTAGACGCAGGCCTGCGCGATCGCGAGCTCGCCCTCGGGGCTGCCGAGAAAGTCGTAGGTGTCCTTGGCGGCGATGCACTGGACCAGCGCCTGCGGGTCGGCGAGACCGATATCCTCGACCGCGGCACGGGTCAGGCGACGGAGCAGGAACAGCGGCTCCTCGCCGGCGGTGAGCATCCGCGCCAGATAATAAAGGGCAGCCTGCGGGTCTGAGCCACGGATCGATTTGTGGAGCGCGGAGATGAGGTTGTAATGCCCCTCGCGATCCTTGTCGTACACCGCGACGCGGCGTTGCAGGAAATTCGACAGCCCGGCGGGATCGAGCGGTTCAGGCAGGTCTACCGAGAACAACGTCTCCGCCTGATTGAGCAGGAAGCGGCCATCGCCATCGGCGCTGGCGATCAGGGCGTCCATGGCGGGCGGGGTCAGGGGAAGGGGGCGCTCCATCTCCGCTTCTGCGCGCTCGAGAAGTTGTTCCAGCGCGCCACGGCCGAGCCGTTCGAGGATTAGCACCTGCGCCCGGCTGAGCAACGCGGCATTGAGTTCGAACGAGGGGTTCTCGGTCGTGGCGCCGACCAGCGTTACCGTGCCGTCCTCCACATACGGCAGGAAGCCGTCCTGCTGCGCGCGGTTGAAGCGGTGGATCTCGTCCACGAACAACAAGGTACGTTTGCCGATCTTGGCATGCTCTCGCGCCTCGGCGAAGGATTTCTTGAGATCCGCGACGCCGGAGAACACCGCCGAGATCGCGACGAACCGCAGGTCGACGGCGTCCGCGAGCAACCGCGCGATCGTCGTCTTGCCGGTGCCGGGCGGGCCCCACAGGATGATCGACGACAGTCGTCCCGCCGACACCATCCGGCCGATCGCGCCTTCGGCACCGGTGATGTGATCCTGCCCGACCACTTGGGCGAGCGTGCGCGGGCGCAGGCGATCGGCGAGCGGCGCGTTCTCGGGATGCAGTTCGGTAGGAGCGGCGGGTTCGAAGCCCGCAAAGAGGTCGGCCATGAGCGGAAGATAGGGGCGTGGGGCTGGTTTGCCCATCCAGCACCGCTTGTCAGACGCACGCCGTCCGCGCGGAGGTGGGGATCGATACCGGCTGGTGGCCCTGCGTGGTCGCGCTGTCCAAGGGGCTGGGGTCCTGCCTCCCAGGAGTGACGGACGAGAAACGCAGAACTTTCTCAAGCCTCCCCTTGAACCAGGAAAAGTTCGAGATATATCTTACCTCACAATCTAAGATATATCGGAGAACAGTCAAATGCGGTTTGGTATGGGATATGGAGCATGGACGGGTGGTCCGCGAGCCGGCGACCACGGCCACGGTCATGGCCCTCGCGATCACGGCGACGAGCATATGACGTGGAAGCGCGGCGGCGGTCCGCGCGGTCGGGGTCGGCGACTGTTCGACGGCGGCGAGATGAAGCTTGTCCTGCTCAAGCTGATCGCTGACTCACCGCGTCATGGCTACGACCTGATCCGCGAAGTTGAGGGACTGTCTGGCGGCGCCTATGCGCCTAGTCCGGGGGTCGTATACCCGACGCTGAGCACGCTCGACGACATGGGTCTTATCGAGGAGCAGAAATCGGAAGGCGCGAAGAAGCGCTTTGCGGTGACCGCAGAGGGGCAGGCGATCCTGACGGAAAACATGGCCGTCGTGGATGGCCTGTTCGCGCGGCTCGCAGCCGTGGGTGCGGAGTCGGAGCGGACCGATGGCGCGCCGATCCGGCGGGCGATGGGCAATCTGCGCCAGGTGCTCCAGCACAGGCTGATGCGCGAGGACGTCAACGAGGACACGCTGCACGAGGTCGCGGCATTGCTCGACGAGGCGGCGCAGAAGATCGAGCGCTTGAAGTGAGCGCCGCGCCAAAGGTCTCGGTCGCGCGGGTAGCGACCCATTCGGCCAGCAAGTACCTCCAGCAGTTGGCCAAGCATTGGAGTCACAAGATGGAGGTCAGCTTTTCCGAGGAGGAGGGCCGCATCGCCTTTCCGAACGGCGCGCTGCTGGAGATGCGTGCGGACAGCGGAACGCTCGACGTCGCGCTGACCGTGCCGGAAGGCGAGGACGTCGAGCGGATGCGCGGGGTCGTGTCGAGCCACCTCGACCGGTTCGCCTTTCGCGAGGCGTCGCTGACGTTCGATTGGTCGACTGTCTGAGAGCGTCTCGTCGCGACTTCGTCATCCGACGAAAGCCGGGACCCGGCGTTACGGGCGCCGGCGTCCGTCGCGCCGTCATGCTGGACCGAGCCATGGAGGACGACGCGCAGCCCGTACTAGCTGCCCCGCCGTGCCATCACCTCGAGATATGTGTCCAGCACCGTCTGGTTGATCGTGTCCCAAAGATACCCGGCGGCCTTGTCGTGTCCGGCCCAACCCATCGTCTCGCGTAGGCCTGGCTCCGATACGATCCGCCCGATCGCATCCGCATAACCCGAGATATCCGTGGGCGGCACCAGGAACCCCGTCACGCCGTCATCGATCAACCCGACCGCGCCCGACGCGCGCGCAGCTACGACGGGAACACCCGCTGCCATCGCTTCGAGCGTCACATTGCCGAACGTCTCGGTCACGCTCGGGTTGAAGAACACGTCCATCGACGCGACCGCACGGCCGAGATCGTCACCCGACTGGAACCCCGCGAACACCGCCTCCGGCACGCGCTCGGCGAACCAGTCGCGCGCCGGACCCTCGCCGATCACCAGCACCTTGTGCGGCACGCCGCGCTGCTCCAGCGACCGGATCACGTCGGCGAAGACGTCGAGCCCCTTTTCCTTTACCAACCGCCCGAGAAACCCGACCGCGACCTCGCCGTCGGCGATGCCGCGCGCGCGCCGCCACGCCAGGTCACGACGCGTCGGCGTGAAGCGATCGTGGTTCACGCCGCGAGACCAGATCGCGGTCGGCGTCGTCACGCCCCAATCGCGGACGATCTCGGCCATGCCGCGCCCCGGCACCAGCACTTCGTCGACGCGGTTGTAGAAGCGCGTCAGGATCTTCACCATGACGGGCTCGAAGAACGCCATCTTGTAATAGCGGAAATACGTCTCGAACCGGGTGTGCAGCGACGCGACTGTCGCGATGCCGCCGCGGCGACCATAGCTGATCGCGCGATGGCCGAGGAAATCGGGTGCCGAGACATGGATGATGTTCGGCGCGAACGCCTCGAGATCACGGCGGATCGCCGCGGGCAGCCCGCGCGCCATCTTGTATTCGCCACGTCCTGCGGGAAGCGGTAGCGACGGCACCGCGACCAGATCACCCGTCGGCGGAAACGCCGGCTTGGCGTTGGTCGGGGAATAGACACGCACTGTCACGCCCTTCGACAACAGATGGCCGACGAGCAAATTCAACGCCTGGTTCGCGCCGTCGCGAACGTAATTATAGTTGCCGCTGAACAGGGCGATGCGCAGGTCGGTGGCGTGCATCATCGCGCGGATAACGCCGTGCGCGGTCAAGCGCCACTAAATCCGCAACTTGCCGCGCGCGCCGCCCATTGATGTTCCCGTATCGTTCTCGTACATCGGTTGCATGGCGAAACCCCAGAAGCGTTACGTGTGTCAGGCCTGCGGATCGGTGTCGCACCGCTGGGCGGGGCAATGCGCCGATTGCAACGAATGGAACACGTTGGTCGAGGAGGCGAACACCGCTGCCACGCCGTTCCATTCCAAGCACAATCTTCAGACCGGCGGCCGCGCGATCCAGCTCGTCGGGCTCGATGCCGAGATCAAGCTGCCCGACCGGATGGCGACCGGGATCGCCGAACTCGACCGCGCGCTGGGCGGCGGTTTCGTCGAGGGGTCGGCGACGCTGATCGGCGGCGATCCCGGCATCGGCAAGTCGACGCTGCTGTTGCAGGCGGCGGCCAAGATGGCGCTGGCGGGGCAGTCGGTCGCGTATGTGTCGGGCGAAGAGGCGGCCGACCAGGTCCGTCTGCGCGCGCGACGGCTCGGGCTCGGCAATGCACCGGTACAGCTGGCGGCGGCGACGTCGACGCGTGACATCCTGACGACGTTGCAGACGCGGCCGCCCGCCATGCTCGTGATCGATTCGATCCAGACGATGCACTCCGATCTGATCGAGGGGGCGCCGGGCACCGTCAGCCAGGTCCGTGCGTCTGCGCAGGAGCTGATCCGGTTCGCCAAGGAGCGTGGGACGGCGGTGGTGCTGGTCGGGCATGTGACGAAGGACGGCTCAATCGCAGGGCCCCGCGTGTTGGAGCACATGGTCGACACGGTGCTGTCATTCGAAGGCGAGCGTAGCCACCAATACCGCATCCTGCGCGCGATCAAGAACCGCTTTGGCGGGACCGACGAGATCGGTGTCTTTTCGATGCAGACCGAGGGGTTGGCGGAGGTCGGCAATCCGTCGTCGCTGTTCCTGACGCACCGCGACGACGCTATGACCGGCGCGACGGTGTTCCCGGCGCTCGAGGGGACAAGGCCGGTGCTCGTTGAGATCCAGGCGCTTACCGTGCGGCTGGCATCGGGGGCGACGCCGCGGCGTGCAGTCGTCGGCTGGGATTCAGGCCGTCTCGCGATGATCCTCGCGGTGCTGGAAGCGCGCTGCGGTCTGAGTTTCTCCAACGCCGAGGTCTATCTCAACATCGCCGGCGGCTACCGCGTGCAGGATCCGGCGGCAGACCTCGCAGTGGCGGCCGCGCTCATATCGGCGATGTCGGAACGCCCGGTCCCGGTCGACGCGGTGGCGTTCGGCGAGGTCGCGCTGTCGGGTGAGATCCGCCCGGTCGCGCATGGTCCGTTGCGGCTGAAGGAGGCGAGCAAGCTCGGCTTCGAGCGCGCGCTTGTACCGGCTTCGATGACGGGCGAGAAAAGTGGGATGAACCTCTCGGGCTTCAAGACGCTTGCAGCGTTCGTCGATCACATGATGGGGCGGGGATAGGCGCCGTTCCAAGGCGACGTACCGCGCCATCGCGAAATGGTCGTTCCCATACCCGGAAACGGACTGCTCCGTGACGTTCTCCGGTCGAACACGCGTCGATCGAACCGTGCACAACGGCATCGTGGCGTGCACGTCCGGCCAAGCGTCGCGCGCCCAATGCATGGTCTCTCGCGCCAGCTATGCTATGGCGCCGGCATGGCGAACACGCGAAGCAATACCGGTACCGTCGAGGTCGACGGTACCAGATACGACTGGCACCTGCAGCGCGAGCCGCAGTGTACGGATACCGATGGTTGGAAGGGCATGACGATCTCGCTGTTGCAGGACGATGCCAAACGCGAAGCCCTACTCGAGTTCCCCGCGCCCAAGCGGCTCTTGAAAGGGTTGCCGCGCGGGCGGCTGCAGATCGACGATGCGACGATCTCGCGCGGCGTACGAGCTGCATTGCTCGCGGGATGGGAGCCGATGTCGCGCGGCAAGCCGATGGTCTTCACGGTGGACGCCGAGGGCAATTGAGCCGTGGATCGGCGTGAGACCGCGACACCGACCCCGGCAGAGGCGCGGCGTCTGCTGAGACAGACCGATCCCGATCTTGAAACGGCGCTGCTGGGGCCGCTCGTGGCCGATCGCGCGTGTGGCGATTGCACCGCGTGCTGCACCGAATTGACGGTGGACACACCAGAGTTCGCCAAGCCCGCGGGAACGCCGTGCATCCACCTCTGTGATCGGGGGTGCGGTATCCACGCGGTCCGCCCGCGCATCTGCCGGACGTGGTTTTGCGCGTGGCGAAGGATTGCGCGCCTTCCGGACGACGCCCGACCCGATCGGTCCGGCTTGCTCGTGTCGCTAAATTTCGTCAGCGCACCGCAGAATTGCCTCGAAGCCGTCTCGATCCATGTTCGCATGCTCGCCGGCAGCGACGCGATCGCGAATGGCATGGCGGCGGCCGTATTGGACAGCGTGTGCGACCAGCTGGTCCCGGTCTGGTTCAGCGACGGGGCGCAGAAAATGCTGATGCATCCCGACAACGACGTCGCCCGCTTCGTTCTGTCGGGAGAGACGCCGCCCGCGTCCTTGCAAGACGAGGTCGCGGCGTGGCGCGAACGCTACGCCGCGTTCGGTTCGCGCCGATAGGGTCTGGTGTGCGCGGTCGGCGGAACGCCGGGTCTGCGGGGGTAGCGTGCAGCGCACACTAGCGGTTCGCGCCGCGCGTCCCTATTCCAGAGGCCATGAACCTTACCGCCCTAGACATCGTCGTCCTGCTCGCCGTCGCCGGCTCCGCGGTGCTAGGGTTGATCCGCGGGTTCGTCACCGAAGTGCTGTCGATGTTCGCGTGGGTGGCGATGGTCGCGATGCTGAAGCTGTTCCACATCCCGCTCGCCGCCGCGCTGTCGCCGATGATCGGCACGGTCGGTGGCGCCGCGGTGCTCGCGTTCGCGATCATCACCGGCGTGACTTATATCGGCGGGCGGCTTGTCGCGAAGGCGATCGGCGCGCGAACGCGGACGTCGATCCTCGGCCCCGTCGACCGCGCGCTCGGCTTCGGGTTCGGTGCGCTCAAAGGCCTGATTCTCGCCAGCCTTGTCTTCCTGCTCGCGACGCTCGTCATCGATACGATGAGCGGCGGCCCTTCGCGGCGGCCCGAATGGATGACGCGGTCGCGCACCTATCCGCTGCTCAACGCAACCAGCGCGGGGATCGCCGATTTCGTCGACCGCCGCCGCCGCGGTCAGCCGGTCTTCGGCGCACGGAAGCCGCCCTCTCACTCCGACAACGCAAGCGAACCCAAGTCATGAGCGCGCCACTCTACAATGCCGAGATCCTTCGCCTTGCCGCGACGATCCCGCATCACGAACGCCTTCCCGAGCCTATGGCGACCGTCGAAAAACGCTCGCCGATCTGTGGTAGTCGCGTGACGATCGACGTAACGGTCGACGGCGAAGGCAAAGTCAGCGCGGTCGGTCTGTTGGTTCGCGCCTGCGCACTGGGGCAGGCGTCGTCCTCCCTGCTCGCCGCCAATATTCTCGGGCGCACGCCGGCCGAACTCGCCGCCGCGCGCGACGCGGTGACGGCATGGCTTGCGCGCGAGGGCGATGCGCCCGGTTGGCCGGGTATGGATATCTTCAGCCCCGCGCTCGACTATACCGCGCGCCACGCTTCGATCCGGCTCGCGTTCGAAGCCGCGGCCGAGGCTGCCGACACCGCTGTAAAGGCGAAGGTCTGATGGCCGAGGCTTCGCCGTCGCTGCTGCGGGACGGCGTCGTGCTGCTCGGGTTCGGGCTGATGTTCGTGCTGTTGTTCCGGCGGCTTGGGCTCGGCGCGACGCTGGGCTATCTGGTTGCGGGCGCGGTCGTCGGACCGCATGTGCTCGGGCTGGTCGGCGATGCGGAATCGAAGCTTGGGTTCGCCGAACTCGGTATCACGTTGCTGCTGTTCATCGTCGGGCTCGAGCTCAATCCGACACGATTGTGGCGGATGAAGGAGGAAATCTTCGGGCTCGGCCTGTTGCAGGTGGCGATCTGTGGGCTTGCGATCACGGCGATCGTCTGGATCGGTGCAAAGTTCTCGCTGCCCGCGGCGCTCGCGCTCGGCCTCCCGCTCGCGCTGTCGTCGACCGCGCAGGTGTTGCCGATGCTCCGCTCGTCGGGCCGGATGCGCACCCCGTTCGGTGAGCGCGCGTTCTCGATCCTGCTGTTCCAGGACCTTTCGATCGTGCCGCTCATCACGATCGTTGCGGCGATGAGCCGGAACCCGGCCGATGCCAACGCGCCGCCGGGCTGGCTGCTCGCGGTCTATACCGTGCTGGCGGTGGTCGGACTGGTTATTGCCGGACGGTTCCTGTTGCGCCCGTTCTTCCGCCTGATCGGCAATCTCGGCGAGCGCGAGATGTTCGTGTTCGCGGGCCTGTTCACGGTCATCGCCAGCGCGGCGATCATGGAATGGCTCGGCCTGTCGACGGCGCTCGGCGCGTTCATCGCCGGCGTGATGCTCGCGGACAGCCCGTATCGGCATGAGCTTGAGGCCGATGTCGAGCCGTTCCGCTCGATCCTGCTCGGCCTGTTCTTCCTCGCCGTCGGCATGGTGCTGGATTTGAATGCGATCGCCGAGCGACCACTGTTCGTGCTGGCGATGGCGGCGGCGCTGATCGCGACCAAGACCAGCGTCATCATGCTGATCGGCATGGCGTTCAAGATGACGTGGCGACAGGCGTTCGCGCTCGGCCTGCTGCTCAGCCAGGGCGGCGAGTTCGGGTTCGTGCTGTTCGCGCAGGCGCAGGCCGGGCTGCTGATCGAGCCGCAGGCGGCGAGCCTGTTCGGTGCGATCATCACGCTGTCGATGGCGACCACGCCGTTCCTGATGGGGATCACGCGGCGCTTCCGGACCGAGCCCGTTGCCAAGGACCAGGAGCGCGATGGGCCAAAGACCGACGGCGCCAATGCGATCATCGTTGGCTATGGGCGGTTCGGCCAGACGGTCGGCCAGATGCTGCTTGCGCAGGACATCCCGGTGACGCTGATCGACACCGACATCGAGATGATCGACATCGCCGGCGAATTCGGCGCGAAGGTCTATTATGGCGACGGCACCCGGCTCGACCTGCTGCGCCAGGCAGGCGCGGCGGAAGCGGAGATCATCTGCTTCTGCATCGACGGCGACCAGCTCGAACCCGCGACGATCGAGGGTGTGCATGAGGCGTTCCCCGACGCCGCGATCTATGTCCGCGCCTATGATCGCCGCGCGCTGGTCAAGCTGAAGAACAGCTCGGCGAATGCGGTCGTCCGCGAAGTGCTCGAATCCGCGGTGAAGATGGCGCGGCTGGCGATGCGCGGGCTCGATATCGCGCCCGCCGACATCGACCGTGCCGAGGAGAAATACCGGTCGCGCGATAAGGAGCGATTGCAGCTTCAGATCGACTCGGGCGATATGCGCGCGGCGCGCGCCGAAACCGCCAGACGTTTTCCCTGGGGGACAGACGGCCAATGATCATCGCCATTCTTGCGGCGTTTTCCGGCGCGATCGCGGTCGCGGCGGGGGCGTTCGGCGCGCACGGCGCAAGCGGCGCCGCGGCCGAATGGCTCAAGACCGGCGCACAGTATCAGCTGGTGCACGTGGTCGCGGCGCTGGTCGCGATCCGGATGGAGGCGCGGGGGCCCGCATGGCTGTTCGTGGTCGGCGCTGCGATCTTTGCGCTGACGCTGTACGCGATGGCGTTGGGGGCGCCGCGCTGGTTCGGCGCGATTACGCCGATCGGCGGGGCGCTGTTGATCGCCGGCTGGTTGTGGCTGGCATGGAGCGCGCGCAGCTAATCCCGCGCGAGCCGCTCAGCGCAGTTCCTGTTGCCAGAGCCGGATCTGTTCGATCGGATCGACCTCTGCGACGGCGGTCGCGACCGCTGCACGATAGCCGCCGGGACGCAGGCCATAGCGCGCCAGGAACGCGCGGCTCGCATGGCTTTCGGTGAGAAACCCGGCATCGATCGCGATTTCCGCGAATGGCCGCTGTTCCGCCGGATTGGACAGCGCCCGCCGGATCTGTTCGAGCCGTCGCGTCTGGATGAAGGCGGCAAGCCCCTGGTGCGGCCGCAACAGACGGTAGAGCGTCGCACGCGACACGCCGCTTTCTGCGATCGCCGTTTCGGCATCGAAACCGGGGTCCCCCAGCCGACCGTCGACGAGTATGCGGAACTGGCCCAGCCGCCTGCCGTCGCGGCTTGCGTCGACGACCGGATCGCGCAGGCCATGCGACTCCAGCGCGACCTTGAGCAGCGTGCACAGCGCCGATGTCGCCCCGGGCAATGACGACGTCTTCATCGTCGGCAGGTTGGTCAGTAGCGACCGGACGAAATCGGCATAGAGCCGGCAATCGTCGGCATCGAGCACCAGGCCGTGGAATCCCGAGAGCGGCCCGATGGTCTCTTCGATCCGGTCCTGCGCGATTGCCAGCGTCGCGATGTGGGCGTCGCGCATCATGTTGCGCCCCGTGCGGGAGACATCCACCAGGATGATCTCGCCAGGCTTCAGGTCGCGTATGCCGTCGCCGAGATCGACCTGAAGCAAGCCGTCGATCAGCAACGTCACCGTCCAGTGCGTAAAGCCGTCACGGCCAGCGCGCAGTTCGCCGCGACCGTGACCGATGTCGTTGAGGTGCCGATCGTAGAGCAATGCCCGATCCAGTCGCCAGGCTTCGAACGTCGCGCGCGGGAATGGTCCGATCTGCGTGATGTCGGCGCCCATCGCGTACAGCGCCCTGTAGCGCTCGATGCGCGCGTCCGGGGGTATCGCCTCGCTGTCGAAACTGACTCGTTCTGGTGATTCCGTGCCTGACATCAGCGCAGGGCAAGCCGATAGCGGCGATCCACGCCGCCGACCGCGATCGCGCAGAGCCCGCATGCGATCGCGGCGGTGAGGAACAGGGCGACGCCGAGCGATGTGTCTTCGATCGCGCCGGCATGTGATGTCGCCAGCACGCCGGTCAGCAAGGGCCCAACGCCGACGCCGATGAGCGTGACGAGTGCGAGGAACACGGCATTGACGGTGACACGATGAGATTGAGGAGTGAGCATCTGAACACCAAACAATCCAGCGAACGAGGCGATCCCTAGCGAGATATTGGCAATCGCGACGCCGGCGATCGCGCCTCCCAGTCCCGGTGCCCAGATTACTGCGGCGAGCGGCAGCAACGTCGCGGCGAGCCCAGCCAACACGATCACCGGGATGCGATCGTGCCACGCGGTGTACCGTGTCATCAGCCAGCCACCGGTGATCTGCCCGGCCGGTGCGGCAACCAGCGTGACCGCGCCGAGCAGCATCGCCGCATGCGCGGGGGTGAGTCCGCGATCGCGGACGAAGAGGCTCGGCAGCCACCCGCCTATCGCCTGGATCACCAGGACAGGCATGATCGCAACTGCAAAGAAGAGCGCGAGCGTGACCCAGTCGATTTGTACCGCCTCCGAGCAAGGCGGCATGTCGGAGATCGTCCCGGTCGCGCTTTCCGATCGGGGGGGGCGGAGTCCGACCCGCACGAGAAACGGCAGGGTGAGCAAATTCGGCAACGCGGTGATCGCGTACAGCCATCGCCAATCCGTGCTGCCGTTGCCCGATGCACCGTCACCGCCGCGTGCGACCATGGCAAGGACGGATAGCAGTGCACCGACCGTCAATAACGCAACGCTCCGCCCGATTGTCGATCCGCTGGTGAACAACGAGAGCGCGCGTGCGCGATCCTTTGGGCTCGTATCGTCGATGAGCCAGGAAATCGCGACCGGAACGAACATCGCCTGGCCCACGCCAAGCGCCGCGCGCGCCAGCGTCAATGCACCGATGCTGTGCGCCGTCCCGGTCGCGAGGCTTGCCGCGGTCCACAGGACGAGCCCGGCGACCAGCCACCAGAGCGACGCCCGCCGCCCGCGCAGTATCGCCGCCAGCGCAAGCGCAGTCACACCGTACGGGAGCGCGAAGGCGGTACCGATGATCCATCCGGCCTGCGCATCGCTCATCGCGATGTTCAGGCGCATCAACGGCAATGCGCCACCGATCATTGTTCGGTCGATGAATGCCAGACAATGGAGGACAGCAAGAACGACGATCACAGGCCTGATGACACTCGCCTCCAGGCGTACGAAAGTTCCAATATCCTAGTCGATGTGGCTTCGAAGGTTGCGATGGTCAACCGGTGGCACGAAGACACGTGGTCGCGTTGACGGGGAAATTCGCATCGTCCGGCAATTATAATTGGCATCACGCCGGCCGGATCGGGGGATCCCGCAGGGTGTGGGATAAGAGAAATCGACGAGGCTTGATCCGCAAACGATCTGTTGCGGAGAATAACGTCGGGTTTCGATCAATCTGAGGCGTGGCGGTGGCGAATGCGGGGGTAGTTCTGCCGCTGCCTTGGACACGTCCTCCTTCGACAGGGGGGCAGCGTGGTGCGCCGGGGCCTGCGAAAGCTGTTTCGTCGCAAAATGCCGTGATCCTTTCCTCTACCGGCGCCGTGCCGCATGAGGGGGCCGGATAGGTGAGGGAACGAGCATGAACGACGGAACGACGCGACGCGGAGTGCTGGGCGCGATGGGGGCGGTAGGCGCGACGCTCGCCCTGCCTGCTGCGGGCGCTGCGAGCCGTTCGGGCGTGCGTCTGGTCGCGGGTACGTACGCGCGCGAAGGCGGCAAGGGCATGTATCCGATCGCCTATGATGGATCGCGCTGGCGGGTCGGGACGCCGATCACCGGCATCGAAGATGCGTCGTTCGGGATCGGCGGTGGCCCCAGCGGTACATGCTATCTGGTCCGCGAACGGACGCAGGGCGATGTCGCTGTCTATGCCCCCGGCTTGGCTCAGCGTGGGGCGGTGTCGACGGGGGGCGCCGATCCCTGCCATCTCGCGCTCGATCGGGCGTCCGCCTGCCTGGTCGCGGCAAACTATTCGAGTGGCAGCATCGCATTCTACCGGCTCGATCCGCGTACCGGCCTGCCCGGCGCGCCGACGCTGTTCCGTCACAGCGGGAGCGGTCCCGACCACAGCCGGCAGGAGGCGCCGCATGCGCACTGGGTCGGGTTCAGTCCCGATCGACGCTGGCTCCATGCGGTCGATCTCGGGGCCGACGCGATCTTCGCCTATCGCTTCGATCCGCGCGCGCGAACGTTGCAGTCCCCGACAGTCGCTTGGCAGGCCCCCGCAGGTGCCGGTCCGCGCCATATCGTGCGGCATCCACGGCTGCCGATCGCCTATGTCGTCTGCGAACTCGCCAATGCGGTGATGGCGCTCGACGCGCGCGCAGACGGCGGTTTCGACACGCGTCACGCCGTCTCGACCTTGCCCGCCGGGCACACCGGCGCGTCGCAGGCTGCGCATATCGCGATCGATCGCGCCGGGCGGCGGCTCTACGTATCCAATCGCGGCGACGACAGCATCGCGGTCTTCGCGCTCGACGCTGCCGGCGCGCCGACCCTGCTCCAGCATGTTGCGACTGGCGGGCATTGGCCGCGGATGTTCCTGTTGCTCGACGCTGACCAGCGGCTGGTGGTCGGCAACGAGCGGTCGGGGACGCTGACGGTGTTCCGCGTCGCGACCGACGGTCGTCTGACCGCGACGGGCGAGGTGCTCGGGGTACCTGGAATCGTGTTCCTGGGGCAGTTCGGCTGACCGGGCACGTTCCCCGCGTGAGCCGCCCGTTTTGCGGTTTGTGTCGTAATATCCTATATTCGTCATAGCTTGGCACGCGACGCTGCAGATGCCGGCCTTGGGGAAGGATACCCGTTGCCACACGACGAACAGTTACCGGCGCTTGCCCGGACGGGCATCGCAGGGCTCGACGACATTCTCAACGGCGGGCTGACCCCCGACCGGATGTATCTGGTGGAGGGCACGCCGGGCACCGGCAAGACTACGTTGGGGCTGGGGTTCCTGCTCGCGGGTGCCGCGGTCGGCGAGGTCGGTTTGTATATCACCCTGGCCGAGACCGAGGTCGAATTGCGCGCCGTCGCGCGAACGCACGGCTGGTCGCTCGATCCGCTGACGTTGTTCGAGATGGTGCCCGCCGATGGTCTGGGCGAGGATCACGAGCAGACGTTGCTGCATCCGAGCGAAGTCGAACTCGGCGAGACGATTCGCGACGTGATGGCGAAAGTCGACGAGATCCACCCGGCGCGCGTCGTGATCGACAGTCTGTCCGAACTCCGCCTGCTCGCACAGAGCCCGGTGCGGTATCGCCGCCAGATTCTCGCGCTCAAGCATTTCTTCTCGACGCGTGCGTGCACCGTCCTGTTCCTCGATGACAAGAGCGGCAGCGGCGGCGACCTGCAACTCCATAGCATTGCGCACGGCGTGATCTCGCTCGAACAGACGCTGTCGGGGTTCGGCGCGCAACGCCGTCGGCTGCACGTCGTCAAGATGCGCGGTGTCCGCTACCGCGGTGGCTATCACGACTTCGAGATCGAGCGCGGGGGACTTTGCGTCTACCCGCGTCTGGTCGCGTCCGAACACGGCGAACCCTATTCGGATGAGGCGATGTCGACCGGGTCGAGCGAACTCGATGCGTTGCTGGGTGGCGGACTTATTCCCGGCACCGCGACGTTACTGACCGGGCCCGCGGGCGTCGGCAAGACCACGGCTTCGGTCCAGAGCATGATCGCCGCGCTCAAACGGGGCGACCGCGCTGCGTATTTCCTGTTCGACGAACGGCTGCCGACCTTGCTCAAGCGGAGCGCTGCGCTGGGCATGGATCTGGCGCCGTTCGTCGACAGCGGTCAGCTCGAACTGCGTGCGATCGATCCTGCCGAGATGTCGCCTGGCGAATTTTCGGGGGCGGTGCGTGCGGCCGTCGAGGTTCATCGTGCCAAGGTGGTCGTGATCGACAGCTTGAACGCGTATCTCCAGGCGATGCCGAACGAGCAGTTCCTTATTCTGCAGATGCACGAAATGCTGACCTATCTAGGCCAGAAGGGGATCGTCAGCCTGCTGATCCTCGGATTGCACGGCATCACCGGCGACATTCGTTCGGATGTCGACCTAAGCTATCTGTCCGATACGATCGTCCAGCTGCGGTATTTCGAGGCACAGGGGGAGGTCCGTCAGGCGATTTCCGTGATCAAGACCCGGACCGCACGGCACGAACGGACGATCCGGGAGTTTCAGATCGGTAGCAGCGGGCTTCACGTCGGCGAACCCCTGCGACATTTCCAGGGCGTATTGACCGGCGTCCCGACCTATTCCGGTGAAGGGGAGACGCTTATGGGAAGTCGGATCGGACTCGCGGACACGCAGCGCTAGCATGGAAAACCGCGTCCTCATCCTGGCACCGCGCGGACGGGACGCCGTGATCGCAGCGGATCTGCTCGCTCGCGACGGCATCGTCGCGACGATCTGCGATGATCAGGCGGCGTTGCTTGCGGCGCTTGACGATGCGGCGGGCGTGGTATTGCTGACCGAGGAAGCGCTGACGACCGGCGATCCCGCGCGGCTGGCGGAGTGGGTCGCGGCGCAACCGAAATGGGCGGACATCCCGTTCGTCGTACTTGCCAACGGGACCAAGACACCGCGGACGTTGCGCGCGACCGAGCGGCTGCGCGAGCTCGGCAACGTCGTGCTGCTCGAACGGCCGCTGCATGCCGAAGCGATGCTCGGCGCAATCCGTTCCGCGCTGACCGCGCGCGGCCGGCAATATGAACTGCGCGACGTCGCGGTGACGCTCGAGCGCGCGGTCGAGGATCGTACCGCCGAACTGCGATCGGCGCGCGAAAGTCTCGAGATCGCGCTCGAGGCGGCCGGGATGGGCAGCTGGGATATAGACCTGCTGACCGGAGAAGCGCGCCGGACGCAGCGGCATGACGAGATCTTCGGCTATCCGGCAGGCCTTGCCCATTGGAACGTCGACACCTTCCTCAAACATGTCGATCCCAAGCAGCGGTCCGCGGTGAAGCAGGCGTTCGACGATGCGTTGCGCTCGGGAACGCTCGATCTGGAATGCAGCATCGATGCGGCGGACGGGGTGCAGCGCTGGATCGTCGCCAAGGGCCGCGTGCGCTACGACGATGCCGGTAATGCGGTGCGGATGACCGGCGTGGTTTCCGACGTCACCGATCGCAAGGAAGCCGATGCGCAGCTCGCGCAGGCGCAGAAGATGGATGCGATCGGCCAGCTGACCGGTGGCGTCGCGCATGACTTCAACAATCTGCTGACCCCGATCGTCGGCAGCCTCGATCTGATGCGGCGGCGGCACAAGGACGACGAGCGGACGCAGCGGATGATCGGCGGCGCGCTCCAGGCGGCCGAACGCGCGGCGACGCTGACGCAGCGCCTGCTGGCGTTCGCGCGGCGGCAGGCGCTGCAGCCGCGCGCGGTCGATATCGGTGCGTTGATCGACGGGCTGGTCGACCTGATCCGCCGTTCGCTCGGGCCGTCGATCACCGTCGTGCTCGAAGTGCCGCGGCACCTGTCGTCGGCGCGCGTCGATCCCAACCAGCTCGAACTTGCGCTGCTCAATCTTGCGATCAACGCGCGCGATGCGATGCCGGGGGGCGGGCGGCTAACGCTGTCGGTCAGCGAAACCGTGGTCGACGACCGCAACACCGTGGGGCTTGCGGCGGGCAGCTATGTTCGGCTGACCTCGGCCGATACCGGGATCGGCATGGACCGCGCGACGCTCGCACGCGCGACCGAGCCGTTCTTCTCGACCAAGGGCGTCGGCAAGGGCACTGGGCTGGGCCTGTCGATGGTCCACGGGCTGGCCGCGCAGTCGGGCGGCACGCTTCGCCTGACGAGTGAGCCGGGGGCGGGGACCGCGGTCGAGCTCTGGCTTCCCGCGACCGCAGAAGCGCCTGTCGACACGGTCGAGACCGCATCGGAACCGGTCCAGGCGCGGCGCGGCGCGAAAGTGTTGCTGGTCGACGACGAGGATCTGGTACGCGCCGCGACCGCCGACATGCTGCGCGACATCGGTTATGTCGTGGTCGAGATGGCATCGGCGAGCCAGGCGCTGTCGGCGATCCGATCGGGCGTCGATGCCGATATCCTGGTCAGCGACTATCTGATGCCCGGCATGACCGGGGGGCAATTGATCAGCGAATTGCGATCGTCTGGCAACCGGATGCCGGCGTTGCTCGTCACCGGCTACGCGGCGGCGGGCGAGGACGTCCCCGACGACATCACCCGCCTCGCCAAGCCGTTCCGCCAGATCGATCTGGCCGCGCGCGTCGACGAACTGCTGCGGCAATCGCCCGCGGGCCGGCCGAAACTACGCGCGGTCGACTAGGCCTCAGCGCATCATCCGCGCGATCGTCTTCGCCGCGGCCGCGCCATAGGGCGGCTTGAGCCCGGCGAGCTTAGCGACGTCGAGCCGCGATTGCTTGAAGACCGCGCGTGCGTGGCTGAAGGTTCGGAAGCCGTCGATGCCGTGATAGGCGCCCATCCCCGACGGGCCGCTGCCGCCGAAGGGAAGGTCTTCCATCGAGACGTGGAAGACCACGTCGTCGAGCGTCACCCCGCCCGAGATCGTCCGATCGAGCACGCGGCGGCGTTCGCCCTCGTCGCTGCCGAAATAATACAGGCCGAGCGGCCGGTCGCGGCGGTTCACCTGTGCGATCGCGTCGTCGATCCCATCATAGCGACGGATCGGCAGGACGGGGCCGAAGATCTCCTCCTGCATCACGATCATGTCGTCGGTCGCGTCAAGGACGATGTGCAGCGGCATCTTCCGCGAGTTCGCGCTGGCGAAATCCTCGTTCGCCGGGTTCACCACCTCGACCGTCGCGCCCTTCGCACGCGCGTCTGCGATCCAGTCGGTGAGGCGCTGGTGGTGGCGATCGTTCACGACCGAGGTGTAGTCGGCATTGGCAAGCAACGTCGGATACATCGCGCTGGCCGCCGCCTTTATGCTGTCGACTACCTTCGCCTCGTCCGCCGCGGGGACGAGCATGTAATCGGGCGCGAGGCAGATCTGCCCGGCGTTCATCATCTTGCCGAGCGTTACGCGTTCGGTCGCGCGCGCGATATCCGCCGATGCGCCGAGGATGACGGGCGACTTGCCGCCGAGTTCGAGCGTGACGGGCGTCAGATTGTCGGCGGCGGCGTGGAGGATGTGGCGGCCGATCGCGGTCGCGCCGGTGAAGATGAGATGATCGAACGGCAGCGCGGAGAACGCCTTGCCGACGTCCGGCCCGCCCGAGACGATCGCGACTTCCTCCGGCGCGAAATAGCGGCCGACGATCTCTTCGAAAAGCGCGGCGGTGGTGGGCGTGTATTCGCTCGTCTTGGCCATCGCGCGATTGCCCGCGGCGAGCACGCCTGCGAGCGGCGCCATCAGCAGGTTCACGGGGAAATTCCACGGCGCGATGATGCCGACCACGCCCTTGGGCTGATATTCGACCCACGCCTTCGCGCCGAGCAGCCCGAGCGGGAACTGCACCGGTCGGCGGTCGCGCTGCATCCAGCGGTCGAGATGCTTGGCGGCGTGCGCGATCGGCGCGAGCGATGCGCCGATATCGGTCATCATCGTCTGTTCGCGACTGCGATGCCCGAAATCCTCCGACACCGCGTCGCAGAACCGCGCGGCATTGTCCTTCACCATCGCCGCCGCGCGCTTCAGCCGATCGAGGCGGACGGCGCGGGTGACGGGCATCTCGGCCATGAACGCGTCACGCTGGGCGGCGAGGATGGTGTGCATATCGGTCATTGGAGGTCCTTCAAGGCACGAGCACGATCTTGCCGACATGCGTGGCGGCGGCCATCGCGGCGAATGCGTCCCGCCATTCGGCAAGGCGGTATATGGCATGGACGCGGGGCCGAAGGCGACCTTCTCCCGCCATCGCCCATACCGAATCGAGGTTTTCCGCACCCAGCCGGGGAAAGCGGCGTGCATATTCCCCGGCACGGACGCCAATCATGGAGAAGCCCTTGATCAGCGCGATGTTGGTCGGCAGCGTCGCGATCCGGCCCGACGCGAAGCCGACGACCAGCAGTCTTCCCCCGAACGCGGTGCAGCGGGTCGATTCGTCGAAGACGTCGCCGCCGACGGGATCGACCACGATGTCCGCGCCCCCGCCGGTGAGATCACGTACCGCAGCGCGAAAGCCGGGTGCCGGCAGGGTCGCGGCGGGCGAATAGGCGTCCGCGACGATCTGCAACTTCTCCGGCGAGCGCGACGTGGCGATCACGCGCGCGCCGAGCGACTGCGCCAGATCGACCGCCGCGAGGCCGACCCCGCCCGTCGCGCCGTGAACCAGCACCCAGTCGTCGGTCGCCAGCGCGCCGAGCCGGACGAGCCCGACATAGGCGGTGAGGTAGGCGACGCCGATCGACGCGGCCTGCGCATAGTCGAGACGGGCGGGGATGGCACGTGCAGCGCTCGCATCGCAGGCTAGGATCTCCGCGAACGCGTCGAGGCGGGTTCCGCAAACGACCCGGTCGCCGGAGGCGAAGCCGCTTGTCGGATCCGCCTCGATCACCTCACCCGCGGCCTCCATCCCGGGCACGAACGGCAGCGGCGGTTTGAGCTGATACTCGCCTCGCGTCATCAGCAGATCGGGATAGTTGAGCGACGCCGCGCGCATCCGCACCAGCAACTGTCCGGGCGACCGCGTCGGCTCGGCGATGTCGTCGAGCGCCACCCCCGACAGGTCAGACGACAGCGCCGAGACGCGAACCGCTTTCACGCGCCGACCGGCAGATCCCGGAACGCCTGATCCTTGTCGACGCGGATTTCGCCGGGGAGGCCGAGGACGCGTTCGGCGATGATGTTCTTGAGGATCTCGTCGGTGCCGCCGGCGATGCGCAGGCCGGGCGCCCACATCGTCGCGGCGTGGAACGCGCCCTTCAGCGGGGTCAGCGCGGGGTCGGCGATGATGCCGTATTGATCGCCCGCCTCGACCGCGGTGTTGCCGATCGCCTGCAGCTGGTTGGCCGCGACGATCTTGCCGATCGAGCTTTCGGGGCCGGGCACCTGGCCCTTCGACAGAGCGGTGATCGTCCGCATCCGCGTGTTGCGCAGGCCCTCGGACTGGACCCACCAGTCGGCGAGCTGCTGGCGGAACGCGGCGTCCTTGAGCAGCGGGCCGTCCGCGCCGCTCGCCTGGGCGGCAAAGGCGAGGATGTCTTCGGGGCCGACGCCGCCGCCCGTTCCGATCGCCAGACGCTCGTTCATCAGCGTGAACAGCGCGACCTTCCAGCCGCCGTCGATCGGGCCCAGCCGCTGCGCGTCGGGGATGCGGACGCCGGTGAACCAGACCTCGTTGAAGTTCGAGCCGCCCGACATCTGGTGGATCGGCCGGATCTCGATTCCGGGTGCCTTCAGGTCGAGCCAGAACATCGTCAGGCCCTGATGCTTGGGTACGTCCGGGTTGGTGCGGACCAGGACGATCCCGTAATCGCTGTAATGCGCGCCCGAGGTCCACACCTTCTGGCCGTTGACCACCCAGTCGTCGCCGTCACGCACCGCGCGCGTGCGGATCGCAGCGACGTCGGAGCCGCCGGCGGGTTCGGAGAAGAGCTGCGACCAAATCTCGTCGCCGCGGACCGCGGGGCCGACGAACCGCGTCTTGGTCGCATCGTCGGCATAGGCCATCACGGTCGGCACGCACATGCCAAGCCCGATCGTGAAATAGCTGCCGTCGACCGCGTGGCGCGCCTCTTCCTGCCCGAAGATGACGCTCTCGATCGGCGTGCCGCCGCCGCCGCCCCATTCGCGCGGCCAGGTGATGCACGCATAGCCGCCCGCCGCTTTGCGCGCCTGCCAAGCCTTCGCCTTGGCCATGGCGTCGGGATAGTGGCCGGCATCATGCTCGGCGATATTTTCGCCGAGCCAGTGCCGCGCGGCGGCGCGATAGGTGGCTTCGTCGTCGCTGTCCTTGAAGTCCATGTGCTGCTCCGATCAGGCCGCGTTGCGCATTTCGAGTTGGCCGACGAGTCGTTCGCGCCAGGCCGCTGGGGCGCCCGCGACGAGCGCGAGCTGGCGCGAGCGGCGGTAATAGAGGTGGCAGTCGGACTCCCAAGTGAAGCCCATCCCGCCATGCGTCTGGATATTCTCCTTCGACGCGAACCAATAGGCGTCGGACGCAGCGACGCGCGCGGTCGCGGCGGCGAGCGGCAGTTCGGCGGCGCCTGCGTTCAGCGCCCAGGCACCGTAATAGGCGTTGGACCGCGCGATCTCGGTCTTCACATACATGTCGGCGAGCTTGTGCTTGATCGCCTGATAGCCGCCAATCTGTCGCCCGAACGCGTAGCGATCGAGCGCATAGCCCTTCGCCATTTCGAGACAGCGATCCGCGCCGCCGAGCTGTTCGAACGCGAGCAGCACCGCCGCGCGGTCGAACACCGCCTGCATCGCAGTGACGCCGTCGTCAGTGCCCAGCCGTTCGCAGGGGGCGTCGGTGAAGGTGAGGCGCGCGGCGCTGCGCGTCGGGTCGAGCGTTTCGAGGACTTCCGCTGTGACGCCCGCGCCTTTCTCGACGAGGTAGAGGCCGTCGCGCGCGACTACGACGATTATGTCGGCGACGTCGCCGTCGGTGACGGGGATCTTCTCGCCCGTGAGCGTACCGCCGGAAACGGTGGTGCGGATCGATCGCGCGGTGACGGGGCCTGCGCCTTCGGACGTCGCGAACGCGCCGATGACGTCGCCCGCCGCGATCCGGGGCAGCCACTTCACCTTCTGCGTGTCGCTGCCGTAGAGCATCAGCGCCTCGGCGACGAAATACACGGTCGAGGCGAACGGGATCGGCGCGCAGGCCCGACCGAGCTCCTCGGCGATCGCGCAGAGTTCGATATGGCCGAGCCCGAGCCCGCCAAATTCCTCGGGGATCGCCGCGCCGAGCCAGCCCTGTGCGCCGACCGCCTTCCACAATGCCGAGTCATAGGCGGTGCCGGGATCGTCGAGCACCGCGCGGACGCGGTCGCTGCCGCACTGCGCGGCGAGGAACTTGCGCGCCTCGTCCTTCAGGAATTTCTGGTCGTCGGAATAATCGAAGTTCATGCAGGGTCCTTCGCATGCGCCCAATATTCGTCGCGGAGCAGGCGCTTGTAGAGCTTGCCCGTCTCGTGCCGCGGCAACGCGTCGCGGAAGTCGATGCGGCGCGGCGCCTTGACGTGGCTGAGGTTGGCGCGCGCAAACGCGCTGAGTTCGGCGGCGAGCTGCTCGCGGTCTTCGGACGGATCGGCGGGACAGACGATCGCCACCACCTGTTCGCCCATCTCGTCGTCGGGCGCGCCGATCACTGCGACGTCGGCGACCTTGGGATGCGTGACGAGCAGATTCTCGATCTCAGCCGGATAGATGTTCACGCCGCCCGAGATGATCATGAAGCTCTTGCGGTCGGTGAGGTAGAGATAGCCCTCCTCGTCGAGCCAGCCGACATCGCCAAGCGTCGTCCAGCCCTGCGCGTTGGCGGCCTCCGCGGTCCTTTCGGGATCCTTGTGATATTCGAACGCGCCGCCGCCCGCGAAATACACGTCGCCTTCGGTGCGCGGCGGCAGCGCGGTGCCGTCCTCGTCGCAGATCATCGTCTGCGCGGTCAGGTTGCGGCCGACCGAGCCCTTGTGCGTCAGCCATTCCGCGCTGGAGATCGCGCAGAAGCCGTTGCCTTCGGTGCCCGCATAATATTCGCCGATGATCGGGCCCCACCAGTCGATCATCGCCTGCTTGACCGGGATCGGGCAGGGGGCCGCGGCGTGCCAGACCGCCTTCAGCGACGACACATCGCAGCGCGCGCGGACGTCGGGCGGGAGTTTGAGTAACCGGATGAAATGCGTCGGCACCCACTGCGCGTGCGTGACGTGGAATCGCTCGATCGCGGCGAGTGAAGCTTCGGGATCGAAATGCTCCATCACGACGACGGTGCCGCCGACCTGATGCACCGCCATCGACCAGCGCAGCGGCGCGGCATGATAGAGTGGCGCGGGCGAGAGATAGACCATCTCGGGGCTGAAGCCGTACAGGCCCTTGCCGAGCATCACGAGCGGCGAGACATTGGTCCCGAACGGCTCCTCGGACAACGCGTGCTTGACGCCCTTCGGCTTGCCCGTGGTGCCCGACGAATAGAGCAGGATGCCGCCGGGGGATGGATCGGCGATCGACGTCGCGGGCATCGCGTCGCGCGCGGACTCGTACGCGTCATAGCCGTCGATCGCACCGTCGACCATGTAGCGCCGGACGTCGGGCAGCAGGGCAACGAGCCCTGCCGCAACCCCGGCGCACCCCTTGCTCGCGACCAGCACGCGGCAATCGCCGTCGTCGATGATGTACGCAGCCTCGCCCGCGGTCAGCTTCGACGACAGGCACGTGCAATAGACGCCGGTGCGCTCGGCGGCCCACATAACCTCGAGATAGCGCGGCGAATTGTCCATCAGCACCGCGATGCCGTCGCCGCGTTTCAGCCCGAGCGACCGGAGCAGATGCGCGCCCTGGTTCGCGCGCGCGTCGAGGTCGCGATACGACACCGTCTCGCCCGTCGCCGCCATGATATAGGCGGGTTTGTCGGGCGTCGTCAGCGCATGCGCGACGGGGTGCATCAGACGCGCTCGATGATGATCGCCGGCGCCATCCCGCCGCCCGCGCACATCGTCACGAGCCCACGCTTCAGGTCGCGGCGTTCGAGTTCGTCGAGGATCGTCCCGATCAGGATCGCGCCGGTCGCGCCGATCGGATGGCCGAGCGCGATCGAGCCGCCATTGACGTTCACCTTGTCACGATCGAGCTTCAGGTCGCGGATGAACTTCTCGGCGACCACCGCGAACGCCTCGTTGATCTCCCACAGGTCGATATCGTCGACAGTCAGCCCGGCCTTCGCCAGCACTTTCCGCGCCGCAGGGACGGGAGCGTTGAGCATCAGCGTCGGGTCGTCGCCCATGTTCGCCATCGCGACGATCCGCGCGCGCGGTTTGAGGCCGTGCTTGGCGGCATAGTCGGCGCTGGCGAGCAGCACGGCGGCCGCGCCGTCGACCACACCGGAGGAATTGCCGGCATGATGAACGTGCGCGATTTCGAGATCGGGATAGCGGCGGTTGATCTGTTTACGGAAGGTCGTGCCCTTGTCGTCGAGCGGTATGTCGGCGATCCCCGCGAATGACGGACGCAGCGCGGCGAGGCCCTCGGCGGTTGTGTCGGGGCGGGGATATTCGTCCTTCTCCAGCACCAGCGCGCCGGTGGCGTCGGTGACGGGGACGAGGCTGCGATCGAACCGCCCTTCGGCGATCGCCACCGCGGCGCGACGCTGGCTCTCCAGCCCGAGCGCTTCGAGCGTTGCGCGGTCGATCCCCTCGATGCTCGCGATCGCATCGGCGCAGATGCCCTGGTTGGATTGCGGATGCGCCGCGTCGAGCCGCGCGTTGCCCGAGCCGATCCCGAGCGGCCGTTTGCCCGCCGCCATGTCATCCTGCATCATCGTCGTGGTCAGCGACATCATCTCGGTGCCACCGGCGATGACGAGGTCTTCCATCCCGCTCATGATCTGCGCCGCGGCGAAGTTCACCGCGGTGATCCCGCCGCCGCAGAACCGGTCGAGCGTCGTCCCGCTCGCCTTGACGTCATAGCCCGCGTCGAGCGCCGCCATCCGCCCCAGATCGCCGCTCTGTTCGCCGCGCTGAGTCGAGGTCGACCAGATGATGTCGTCGATGTCGCCGGTGTCGAGATGGTTGCGCTCGGCGATAGCCTTCAGGACGGTTGCCGCGAGATGCTGCGGGTGCATATGGGCCAGCGCGCCCTTGCCGGTCTTGCCGATCCCGCGCGGGGTACGGACGGCGTCGATGATCAGTGCCTCGGCCACATCGCTCTCCTGTTGCACCCGCCGGTCTGCTCCGATCGTAGTGCCTGTTGCCGGATTGCGTCCGGCTTCGTTACGACGTAACATTCGTTATGGGGATTGGCTTGTCAAGCACGGTATTGGTGGAAGAGATGGCGCCGCCGCGTGGCGATCTGGCGCCGCGCGACTGGCTGGAGATTGGGCTGTCGTCGCTCAAGACCGGCGGGCTGCGCGCGCTGAAACTGCGCAGCCTGGCGCTGGCGCTGGGTGCGTCGACCGGAAGCTTCTACCATCATTTCAAGGATTTCGACGGCTATCATGCGGCGCTCGCTGGGTATTTCGTCGAGGCGCATATCGATCCACTGGTGGCCACGCTTACCGCGTCGGACTTGCCGCCGGTCGAACGGATCCGCGCGTTCGCCGATCATGTCCGCGATCACGACATGGCGCACCTCGCGCTCGCGATGCGCGCCTGGGCGAGAAGCGACGCGCGCGCGGCGGCAGCGATCCGCGAGCATGACGACAAGGTGATGGCGTTTCTCGTCGAGCAGTTGACCGCGCACGGGTTCGATTCGGTCGAAGCCGGGGTTCGTGCCTATGCGCTGCTCGCGATCGGTCTCAGCGAAGTGCATCCGGACGAGGCGATCGACCGCGACGTGCTCCGCCGCGGGTTGCTAACGCTGCTATGCGAGCGCTAGCCTGATGCCAAACCGCGACTCCGTAAAAAAGTGGAGCGCGAACAGGAGGATGCGGGCATGCAGACGTATGACTATGTGATTATCGGCGCCGGTTCGGCCGGCTGCGTGCTCGCCGCGCGATTGACCGAAGACCCCCATGTGACGGTGCTGCTGCTCGAGGCGGGCGGGCGCAACGATGGCGTGCTGGTGCGGATGCCCGCGGGGGTCGGCGAACTTATCAAGAGCAAGAATGCGAGCAACTGGGGCTTTTCAACCGAACCCGAGCCGCATCTCGACAACCGCCGGCTGTGGTGGCCGCGCGGCAAGGGGTTGGGCGGCAGCTCGTCGATCAACGGCATGATCTACACGCGGGGTCATCCGCAGGATTATGACGAGTGGCGGCAGATGGGGTTGCCGGGCTGGTCGTTCGACGACGTGCTGCCCTATTTCAAGCGGCTCGAAGGGCATCATCGCGGGGATTGCGACCTGCACGGTGGCGGCGGGCCGCTGACGATCTCAAGCGGCGAGTCCGACAGCCCATTCTACGACGCGCTCGTCGAAGCGGGGCGGCAGGCGGGCTATCCCGTCACCGAGGATTTCAATGGCGCGAGCCAGGAGGGGTTCGGGCGCTACGATCTAACCGTTGCGGACGGTAAGCGGTGGAGCACGGCCGCGGCGTATCTGCGGCCGGTGTTGTCGCGGCGCAACCTAACCTGCGTGACGGGCGCGCGGACGACTCGGATACGGATCGACAAGGGACGCGCGGTCGGTGTCGACTACGTGCTCGACAAGGGCGGGCGGACGGAGAGCGTTACAGCTGCGCGCGAGGTGCTATTGTGTGCGGGCGCGGTGCAGTCGCCGCACATCCTCCAGCTGTCGGGGATCGGCGATCCCGACCGGCTGACCGCGGCGGGGATCGGTGTGGTCCACGCGCTGCCCGGTGTGGGCGAGAATCTGCAGGATCATCTCGACGTCGTGATGAACTGGACGTCGCGCGGGCTGCGCACCGGCTATGCGATCACCAAGGGTATCTCGATGCTCGGCGTGGGGCTCAACTACATGCTCCGCGGCAAGGGGGCAGGGCGGCAGCAATTCCTCGAGGCGGGCGCGTTCGTGTCGTCGCGCGAGGGGCTGTCGCGCCCCGACGTGCAGATTCACGCGGTGCTCGCGATCATGCAGGATCACGGCAAGGTCAAGGCGACCGCAGACGGCTTCACGCTGCATCTCTGCCAGTTGCGCCCTGAAAGCCGAGGGCGGATCGGTGTCGCCTCGGCGGATCCGTTCGCCGATCCGGTGATCGCCGCCAACTATCTGGCGACCGCGGAGGATCGCCGGGTGATGCGCGCCTGTATCGGCATCGGTCGCGATGTCGCACGGCAGGCGGCGCTCGATCCGTACCGTGTCGCAGAAGTGTCCCCAGGCGAGGACGTGCGGACCGACGACGAGATCGACGCCTGGGTGCGCCGGACCGCGGAGACGATCTACCACCCGGTGGGGACGTGCAAGATGGGGACGGCGGACGACGCGCTGGCAGTGGTCGATGCGACGTTAGCGGTGCGCGGGCTGCGAGGACTCCGGGTCGTGGATGCATCGGTGATGCCGACGCTGATCGGATCGAACACCAACGCGCCGACGATCATGATCGCCGAGAAGGCCGCGGACATGATACGCGGGCGGCACCTGGCTAGGGCGGCCTGAGGGCGCGGCCGCTTAACCACCGAGATGCCCCTCCCCGGCGGAGGCCGGGGCCCAGTTTGGGAACGTTGTTAACGAAGAACCGCGCTTCGTTTACGCCGACCTTTCCAACTGGGCTCCGGCCTTCGCCGGAGTGGTGGGGGCGCCGCGCGATGGGGACCTCCGCCAGCCCCTATTTCCCGTCATCCTGACGAAAGTCAGGATCCAGGATCACAAGCGACGGCGTTCGTGGCACTGGATCCTGACTTTCGTCAGGATGACGGTGGAACGAGGATGGGCGGCTCGGCCCGCTTTACCGCGGCGCCATCCGGATCGCGCCGTCCAGCCGCACGTCCTCGCCGTTGAAATACCCGCACTCGATCATCGTCAGCGCCAGCGCCGCGAACTCCTCCGGCCGCCCCAACCGCTTCGGAAACGGCACCGACGCCGCCAGCGCATCGCGCACCGGCTGCGGTGCTGCGGCCAACAACGGCGTGTCGAAGATCCCCGGCAGGATCGTGTTCACCCGGATCCCCTCGCTCATCAGGTCGCGCGCGATCGGCAAGGTCATGCCGACCACTCCCGCCTTCGACGCGGAATAGGCGGCTTGCCCCATCTGGCCATCCTCCGCCGCCGCACTCGCCGTATTGACGATCGCGCCGCGCTCGCCGTCCGTGCCGGGATCCAGCGTCAGCATCCCCGCCGCCGACTTGGCGATGCAGCGGAACGTGCCGACCAGGTTGATCTGGATGATCCGGTCGAACGCATCGAGTGGGAAATGCTTGATCGAGCCGTCCTGCTTCGATCGCCCTGCGGTCTTCGCGGCATTCCCAGTGCCCGCGCAATTGACGAGGATCCGCTCCTGCCCATGCGCCGCGCGTGCTGCCGCGAACCCCGCATCGACGCTGTCATCCGACGTCACGTCGACCTTGCAGAAGACGCCGCCAATCTCGTCGGCCAGCGCCTCGCCCTTGTCCACCTGGAGATCGAAGATCGCCACCTTCACGCCCTTGGCGGCCAGCGCGCGCGCGGTGGCGGCGCCCAGGCCCGACGCGCCGCCGGTCACGACGGCAGCACAATTTGCGAGGTCCATGCATCTCTCCTGTCAAAGCCCCAAGATCCGCGTCCCGGTTGCAGAACAATAGTTATGCTCGTATTCGAGGCTTGCCAAGCCGGCATGTCGCTGAGGATCCGACGATGAGCCACGCCATGTTGCAGAATGCCAGCCCGCACTGGCTCCCGCGCCAGCGTAAAGGCGCACTCGATCACATCCCGGGTGACGACGGCCTCCCGCTGTTCGGGAACACGTTCAAATTGCTGGCCGATCCGATCGGATTTCCGCGCAGCATGGTCGCGCGATTCGGGCCGGTCTATCGCAACACCGCGCTCGGCGGGACGGGGCTGATGCTGCTCGGGCCCGACGCGAACGAGCTGATCCTGTTCGATCGCGACAAAATATTTTCGTCCGAGCAGGGCTGGGGCCCGCTCCTCAACCTGCTGTTCCCGCGCGGGCTGATGCTGATGGATTTCGAGAAGCACCGCACCGACCGGAAAACGCTGTCGGTCGCGTTCAAGCCCGAGCCGATGCGGCATTATGCTACCGAACTCGATACCGGGATCGCGGCCGCGATCGGCGGCTGGGCCGGCCGCACGGTACGCTTCTACGACGTCGTAAAGAAACTCACGCTCGATCTCGCCGCGACCAGCTTCCTCGGCGTGCCGCTGGGGGCGGAGGCGGACCGGATCAACCAGGCGTTCGTCGACGAGGTGCAGGCGAGCGTCTCGCCGATCCGCAAACCCTGGCCGGGCACGCAGATGCGCAAGGGCGTGAAGGCGCGCGCCTATCTCGTCGACTTTTTCGAGCGCGAGATCCCCGCGCGACGCAGCGGCGACGGGCAGGATTTCTTCTCGCAATTCTGTCGTGCGACCGATGACGACGGCGCGCCGCTGACCGCACTCGCCATCGCCGATCACATGAACTTCCTGATGATGGCCGCGCACGACACGATCACCTCGTCCGCGACGAGCCTCGTCATGCTGCTCGCGCGCAACCCGGAGTGGCAGGAGCGGTTGCGCGCCGAGGTCGCCGCGCTGGATACGGCGCTACCGCTGACCGAGCAGCTCGATCGCCTCGTCCTTACCGAATATGCGTTCAAGGAATCGCTGCGGATGATGCCGCCGGTCCCGTCGATCCCGCGCCGCGCGCTCAAGCCGTTCCGCTTCGGCGGGTTCGATATCCCGGCGGGGACGAGCGTCGGCGTCGGCATCACCTATACGCACCACATGGCGGAATTCTGGCCCGATCCCGATCGGTTCGATCCGCTGCGCTTTACGCCCGAGGCGTCGAAGGGGCGGCACCGGTTCGCGTGGGTGCCGTTCGGCGGCGGCGCGCACATGTGCATCGGGCTGCACTTCGCGACGATGCAGATGCGGCTGCTGATCGCGCATCTGCTGACGCGCTACCGGATTGAGGCGGCGGCGGGGAGCGGCGATGCGTGGCAGGTCTTCCCGATTCCGCGCCCGAAGGACGGACTGCCGGTGACGTTCGTACCGCTTGCCACCACGTAATATTATGTCATCTTCGCGCGGTTCATTCGAAGGAGCCGCCCGTTGCGCTTGACCCTTGCCTTTCTCCTGCTAGCGGCGACGCCGGCGTTCGCGCAACACCAGCCGACCGCACCGCTATCCGAAGGTCCGACGCGCAGCTTAACCGGCAGCGACCTGTTTGGTCTGACGATCGCGGCGGACCCGCAGATCAGCCCGGACGGCAAGACGATCGTCTATGTCCGCCGCACCGGCGACGTGATGACCGACAAGATGCAGTCCTCGCTCTGGCTGATCGACGTCGCGAGCGGCCGGCAGACGCCGTTCGCCACCGACGGCAGCAGCCCGCGCTGGTCGCCCGATGGATCGCGCATCGCCTATGCCGCGCGCGATGGCGAGGGATCGCAGCTGTTCGTGCGCGGGATCCGTGCGGCGCAGAGCGCGCGGATCACGAGCTTCCCCGGCGATCCGCAGGCGCTCGCCTGGTCGCCCGAAGGGACAAGGCTCGCCTATATCGCGACGGTGGCGGGCGAGGGCACCAAGCTCGGCGCCGCCCCGCCCAAGCCCGAGGGTGCGAAATGGGCCGAACCGCTGACGATCATCGACCGCGTCAACTATCGCAACGACGGGCCGGGCTATGTGAAGCCGGGCTACGACCATCTGTTCGTGGTCGGCGCGGACGGGGGCGCGGCGCGGCAACTGACCTATGGCAAGTTCGACGATGGCGGCCCGCTGTCGTGGACGCCCGATGGCCGCAGCATCGTTTTCGCTGCGATCCGTGGGCCCGCGGCGGATCGCCAGGTGATGAATTCCGACGTGATCGCGGTCGATGCGGCGAGCGGCACGATGCGGACGCTGACGACGCGCGACGGCCCCGACGCCCAGCCTCGCGTCTCGCCCGACGGTGCGAAGATCGCGTGGCTCGGCTTCGACGACAAGCGCCGCAGCTATGAGAACACGCAACTCTACGTCGGCGACCGTGATGCGGCATCGCCGCGCTCGCTGACCGCCACGCTCGACCGCGGAATCGAGGACGCGGTGTGGGCCGCCGACGGCCGCAGCCTGTATGCGAGCTATGACGATCACGGCCAGCGCAAGGTCGCACGCATCGGCGTGGACGGTCGCGTCTCGCCGCTGGTCGACAACGTCGCGGGCGGCGGGCTCGACCGGCCCTATACCGGCGGCGACTTCTCCGTCTCGAAGGGCGGCACGATCGCCTATACCGGCGGCGACGCAAGCGCGCCCGCCGATGTCTGGGTGCTGGCGGGTGGCAAACCGCGCCGCCTGACGATGCTCAACGCGGTGCTGACCGGATCGAAGGCGCTCGCCTCGGTACGGAAGATCGCGGTGACTGCACCCGATGGCCGGCCGATCGACGCCTGGCTCGCCACCCCGCCGGGCCGTGTCGCAGGCCAGCGCATGCCGCTGATCCTCGAGATCCACGGCGGGCCGAACGCTGCCTATGGCCCCGGCTTCGCGACCGACATGCAGCTCTATGCCGCGGCCGGCTATGCGGTGCTGTGGACCAACCCGCGTGGATCGACCTCCTACGGCGCCGACTTCGCCAATCTGATCGACAAGACCTATCCCGCCGCCGATTATGACGACCTGATCGCCTCGGTCGACGCGGCGATCGCCGACGGCACCGCCGATCCGGACAATCTGTTCGTGACCGGCGGATCGGGCGGCGGGCTGCTGACCGCGTGGATCGTCGGCAAGACCGACCGGTTCAAGGCCGCTGCGACGCAGAAGCCGGTGATCAACTGGATCAGCGAGGCGCTGACGATGGACAACACGCTGTTCACCTCGCGCTACTGGTTCACCAAGCTGCCGTGGGAGGATCCGATGAGCTATTGGAACCGCTCGCCGCTCAGCATCGTCGGCAACGTCAAGACGCCGACGCTGGTGGTGGTCGGTGGCGACGATTACCGGACGCCGGTCAGCGAATCCGAGCAATATTACGCCGCGCTGCAGATCCGCGGCGTGCCGACCGCGCTGGTCAAGGTGCCGGGCGCGAGCCATGGTGGCCTCGCGGCACGCCCGTCGCAATCCGCGGCGAAGGCGTCGGCGATCATCGCCTGGTTCGATCGATACCGGAAGCCGGCAGCAGCACCGGCACAGGGGGCAGCACAATGACGATACGCTATATGATGCTGGCGGGGGTGGCGTTGGTGTCCACCGCCGCCGTCGCGCAGGTCCAGCCGCCGCGCGTCGCCAAGAAGCCGTTCCAGGTGACGTCGCCCAACGGCGCGCGCGAGGACGATTATTATTGGCTGCGCGACGACACGCGCAAGAACCCGGAGATGCTCGCCTATCTCGCCGCGGAGAACGCCTATACCGATGCGCAGCTCGCGTCGCTGAAACCGCTCGAGGCCAAGCTCTACGAAGACACCGTCGCGCATATCAAGCAGGACGACAGCTCGGTGCCGTACGCGAAGAACGGCTATTATTACGGTTCGCGGTTCCAGACGGGCGCGGATTATCCGCTCCTGGAACGCCGCAAGGGCAGCCGCACCGCACCCGCCGAAACGCTGTTCGACCAGCCGGCGATGGCCAAGGGCCACAGCTTCTTCGCGCTGAGCGACTGGGCGGTGAGCCCCGACAACCGCCGCGTCGCCTGGGCCGAGGATACGGTGGGTCGCCGCCAATATGTGCTGAAGGTCAAGGATCTCGCGACCGGCGCGCTCCTCGCCGACACCGTCTCGAACATCGAGCCCAATGTCGTCTGGGCGGACGACAACAAGACCATCCTGTACGTCGAGAAGGACCCGGTGACGCTGCGCGGTTACCGCGTGAAGGCGCATGTCCTCGGCACCCCCGTCACCAGCGATCGGTTGCTGTACGAGGAGAAGGACGACACCTATTCGATGGAGGTCTCGCGCACCGCCGACGACAGGTTCATCTGCATCGGTGTCGGCAGCACGGTGAGCGACGAGCAACGCTGCGCCCCCGCCGCTGCGCCGAGCCGCTTCACGATCGTCGCACCGCGGGCGCGCGAGTTCCGCTATGGCGCGGATCATATCGGCAATCGCTGGATCATCCGCACCAACCGGGCTGCGAAGAACTACAAGCTCGTCACCGTCGCCGATGCGGACCTGGCCAAGGGTACGGCGGCCTGGCGCGACCTGACGCCCGCCAGCGACACCGTCTTCATCGAAGGCTTCAAGCCGTTCGACGGCTTCGTCGCGATCGACCAGCGCGAAGGCGGCAACCGCATGATCCGCGTGCTGAACGACGCGGGCAAGTCGACCCCCGTGACGGCAGACGAACCCGCCTATCGGATGTCGCTCGACGTCAACGAGGAAACGTCGACGCCGTGGGTGCGCTACACCTATGGCTCGCTCGTGACCCCGACGACGACCTACGAGGTCAACGCGCAGACCGGCGAGCGGCGCGTGCTGAAGGTCGCTCCGGTGCCGGGCTATGATCCCGCGAAGTACGTCACCGAACGCGTCTGGGCACCCGCGCGCGACGGTACACGCGTGCCGGTCTCGCTGGTCTATGCCAAGGGTGTGAAGCGCGACGGCACCGCGCCGCTCTTCCAATATGCCTATGGCAGCTACGGCATTTCGAGCGATCCGGCCGTCGATCCGGGCCGGATCGGCCTGCTCGACCGCGGCGTCGTCTACGCGATCGCGCATATCCGCGGCGGGCAGGAGATGGGGCGCGGCTGGTATGACGACGGGCATCTGCTCAACAAGAAGAACAGCTTCACCGACTTCATCGACGTCACCCGCTATCTCGTTGCGCAGAAATACGCCGCCAAGGACCGGGTGGCCGCGATGGGCGGCAGCGCGGGCGGGCTGCTGATGGGCGGCATCGCGAACATGGCGCCCGCGGACTATAAGCTGATCATCGCGCAGGTGCCGTTCGTCGATGTCGTCACGACGATGCTCGACGCGTCGATCCCGCTGACGACGTTCGAGTACGACGAGTGGGGGAACCCCGCGCAGAAGGCGTCCTACGATTACATGCTGAGCTATTCGCCCTACGACAACGTCGAGGCGAAGGCGTATCCGGCGCTCTATGTCGGAACGGGGCTATGGGACAGCCAGGTGCAATATTACGAGCCGGCCAAATGGGTCGCCAAGCTGCGCGAGAGGAAGACCGATACGAACCCGCTGCTGTTCCGTGTCAACATGGAGGCGGGGCATGGCGGAAAGTCGGGCCGGTTCGAGCGGTATCGCCAGAATGCCGAGTGGCAGGCCTTCATGCTGCAACAGCTAGGGCTGGCGAAGTAGCGCACCGCGCGGTGGGCGAAGACTGAAACGATAAAGAGGTTCGCGAATGCTGGTTCGGATTTTCATGGGCGCGAATTGGGTCGGCGCCGATCGGCAGGAGGATTACGAATTCGACGCGCTGCCGGCGGTCGGCCACAAGCTCGCGATTGCGTCTGAGGATGACTGGGAGGTCGCGACGGTGCGCGACATCGTCCATCGGCTGACCGACCCGGAGACGGCGGCGGATATTGCGATTCTCGTATCGGTGCCGGTGCAGAGCGGAGAGGCCTCGGACGCGTTGCCGCTCGCCGGACTTGACGGCGTATCTGCCAAGCCATCGGGCGTATCGGTCCCCAAAACGACTGGCCCCTGGGGGGCGTAAACGAAGCGGAACGCCGACCAATTCACCCCCGCGGGGGGAGGTGTCATCGAAGATGACGGAGGGAGAGGACACGGAACGGGCGCGGGTCTTGCCGCCCCCTCCGTCGCCTCGCGTCACCTCCCGCTTACGGGGGAGGATCAAGCGATCAGACGCCGGCGTCGGTGAGGGTTCCCAGCTGATCCTCGGTCAGTTCGAGCGTCATCGCGGGGATCAGGTCTTCGATCTGCCTCACGCTGGTGGCGCTGGCGATCGGCGCAGTGACGCCGGGCTGCGCGATCAGCCATGCGAGCGCCACCTGCGCATGCGTGGCGCCGGTCGCCTCGACCACCGAGTCCATCGCGTCGAGCACGGCCTTGCCCTTGCCGTCGAGCAATTCGCCCATCCGCCCACCGCGGACGCTCTGACCGAGATCGTCCTTGGTGCGGTATTTGCCGGTCAGGAAGCCCGAGGCGAGGCCATAATAGGGCAGCACGCCGATATTTTCGGTGACGCAGTAATCCTGCAACTCGCCCTCGAACTTGGTCCGGCTGACCAGATTATATTCGGGCTGCAGCACGTGATAGCGCGGCAGGTCCGCCGCCTTGGCCGCGTCGACCGCGGACTTCAGGCGAGCGGCGTGGAAATTGGACGCGCCGATGACGCGCACCTTGCCGGCATCGACGAGCCTGCCGAACGCTTCGAGGACGTCCTCCTGCGCGACATCCTCATCGTCCTGATGCGCGTAATAGAGATCGATCCGATCGGTGCCGAGGCGCTTGAGCGAGGCTTCGGCTGCTGCGGCGATGCGCGCCGGCGCGAGCTTCTCGCCGCCGTCGCCGGGCAGCATGCCGACCTTGGTCGCGATCAGCACGTCGTCGCGCTTGCCGCTGGCCTTCAGCCATTCGCCGATCATGCTCTCGGATTCGCCGCCCTTGTGGCCGTCGACCCAGGCTGAATAGATGTCGGCGGTATCGATCATCGTGCCGCCGCCCGCGACGAATGCGTCGAGCACCGCAAAGCTGGCGGCGCGGTCAGCCGTCCACCCGAAGACGTTGCCACCGAGGACGAGGGGGGCGATCTTGAGATCGGTCGAACCGAGGCGGCGCAGCGTCATCGCGTCTGATCACTTTGATTTGAGGGTATGTCTGTATCGGGCGCCGTTTCGTCAGGAGCGGCGACGACCGCGTTGAGAGCGACGCTGTTCGCATCGAGCATCGCGGCCGCCTCGTTCAACTGATGCGCCTCGTCGGCGGTAACGGCCCCGGGTTCGCTGGCGGGCGAGCAGGCTGCCAGCGCCACGGGTAGAAGGACCGCCGCGCCCCATCCGTCATACCAGCGAACGCTGGTATCTTTCCGCGTGGGTCGAGGAGACCCGAACCAAGAGATCCCGGCGGTCGGCGGGATGACGAGGGGAGGCAGGCGGCGATCCATTCAGGGCTTAGTCCTTGATCGCATTGCCGGCGCGGGTCAGCGCGTTGCCCGTGGCATCGGCAGCGCGGTCGGCACCGTTGCTGATCGAGGCGCCTGCGCGGTCTGCACCGGCTTCGATACGGTCACCGGCGCGGTCGGCCTTCACGTCGAGATTGTCGGTGGCGTTGTCCAGGCGCGCACCGGCATTGTCGAGCGAACGCTCGGCCGAACCCAGCGCACGATCGCTGGCGGCGCTGACGTCGTCGACCGCGTTGGCGGTGGTCGCGCTGGCATCGGCGGCGATTGCGTTGGCGGCCTGTGCCGTCTGGTCCTGCGCGTTGTTGCTGCAGGCTGCGAGACCGGCCGTCAGGGCCAGCGCGGGGATCAGAAACTTCTTCATATAAACTACTCCCGTTGACGATCTGGCGTCCCTCCCTCGGGTATCCCCGGGGACGTGGCCCTATGTGGACCAGCAAATGCCGGGTCCATAGCGCAATCGAACGCGGATGAAGCCTTTCCGATCCGTCACGAACGGACGCGATGCGATAAGTCGCAGAGGCTTACGGCTGCGTTGACCTCATATAAAGAAATCTTTATATGACCTGGCATGACGATGGCGCTCGAAATCTTCCGTGCATTGGCGGACGCAACGCGGTTGCGGATCCTTGCACTGTTGCGGCGCATGGAGCTGTCGGTCGGCGAGCTCGCACAGGTGCTCGGGCAGAGCCAGCCGCGCGTCTCGCGGCATGTGAAGATCCTGTGCGACGCCGGGCTTGCCGAGCGGCGCAAGGAGGGCAGCTGGGTCTTCGTCGCGCTGGGCACGCCAAGCGCGGTCGAGCCGATCGCGGCGGCGCTCGATGCGTGGGCCAAGGCAGAGCCCGATCACTGGGCGGTCGCGGATGCGGCGCGGCTGGCGGCGGTGCGCGCGGACCGCGCGGCGAGTGCGGCGGCGTGGTTCGAGGGGCATGCCGACGAATGGGATGCGATCCGCTCGCTCCACGTCGCCGAAAGCGAGATCGAGGCGGCGATGGCAGCGGTGCTCGGCGCGGCGCCGATGGAGACGCTGATCGATATCGGCACCGGCACTGGTCGGATGCTCGAGCTGTTCGGCGGGCGTGCCAAGGTCGCGCTCGGGATCGATCGGAGCTCGGAGATGCTGCGGCTCGCGCGTGCCAAGCTGCACGACATGGCGCATGCCGAACTTCGCCAGGCAGACCTGTACGCGTTGCCGCTCGAAGATGCCGCGGCCGATGTCGCGATCTTGCACCATGTCCTGCATTTCGCACAGCAGCCCGGCGCCGCGGTCAGCGAGGCGGCGCGCGTGCTTGCGCCCGGCGGGCGGTTGCTGATCGCTGATTTTGCAAGCCACGACCGCGAGGAATTACGACTGCGCGACGCGCATACCCGGCTCGGGTTCGCGGACGAACAGATGGCGGCGTGGTTTGACGCGGCGGGCTTGCAGACGGCGCGCGTCGAGACGCTCGAGGGCGGCGAGTTGACGGTGAAATTATGGCTCGGTCGCAAGATCGGCGCGAGCCTGCGTGAGGTGAAGGCGGCATGACGAACATTTCGATTCCCCAATTGGCGGAAGCGCGACGCGCACTCGAGGAACCGTTGTTCGCAGATCTGGCGGGCGACGTCGGCATCAGCTTCGAATTCTTCCCGCCCAAGACCGAGAAGATGGACACGCAGCTCTGGGAGGCGATCCGCACGCTGGAGCCGCTCGCGCCCGATTTCGTGTCGGTCACCTACGGTGCGGGCGGATCGACGCGCGAGCGGACGCACGCCACCGTCGCGCGGATCCAGCGCGAGACGTCGATGAACGCGGCGGCGCATCTTACTTGCGTCGAAGCGACCAAGGCCGAAATCGACCAGGTCGCCGAGGAATATTGGGCGGCGGGCGTGCGCCATATCGTCGCGTTGCGCGGCGACATGCCGACGCTCGGCCAGCCGTACCAGGCGCATCCGGGCGGGTATGAGAATGCGGCGGCGCTGGTCGCGGGGTTGCGCAAGCTGCACCCGTTCGAAATCTCGGTCGCGGCCTATCCCGAATGCCATCCGGAATCGGGTGATCCCAATGCGGATATCGACAATCTGAAGCGCAAGCTCGATGCGGGCGCGAGCCGTGCGATCACGCAGTTCTTCTTCTCGCCGGAAGCCTATTTCCGGTTTCGCGACCGGGTTGCCGCGGCGGGGATCACCGCGCAGATCCTGCCGGGCATCCTGCCGGTGTCGAACGTCGCGCAGACGCGCAAGTTCGCGGGGCTTTGCGGCGCGGAGATCCCGGCCTGGATGGACCGGCTGTTCGAAGGGCTCGACGATCATCCCGCCGCGCGACAGCTCGTCGCGGCGACGATCGCGGCCGAGATGTGCCGGCGGCTTTATGCGGGCGGCGTGAAGGATTTCCACTTCTACACGCTCAACCGCGCCGAACTCGCCTATGCTATCTGTCATATGCTCGGCGTGCGCGCGAAGAGCGATGTGACGGTGGCTGCGGCGTAACTCCCCTTCCGCTTGCGGGAGGGGTTGGGGGCCCTCCCGCAAGCGGGAGGGGAGGAGACTGACGATGACACCACGTGAACGTTTCAACGCGGAAGCCGCCAAGCGCATCCTGATCACCGACGGCGCGTTCGGGACCGAGATCCAGAACTGGAAGCTCGACGAGGCCGCCTATGCGGGCGACCTGAATCTCAGCCACGACCAGAAGGGCAACAACGACATCCTGGCGATCACCAAGCCGGAAGTGCCCGAGACGATCACGCGCGAATATCTGGAGGCGGGGTCGGACATTGTGTCGACCAACACGTTCAGCGCGAACGTCATTTCACAGGCGGATTACGGCGCCGAGCATCTGGTCCGCGCGATCAACGTCGAAAGCGCGAAGATCGCCCGCCGGCTCGCGACAGAATATGAAGCGAAGGACGGACGGCCGCGCTTCGTGGCGGGCGCGATCGGGCCGACCAACAAGACGCTGTCGCTGTCGCCCGACGTCAACGATCCGGGCTATCGCGAGATCGACTTCGATTATCTGAAGGGCGTTTACCGCGAGCAGATCGACGCGCTGCTCGAAGGCGGCGAGGGGGTGGGCGTCGACTTCATCCTGATCGAGACCGTGTTCGATACGCTCAACGCCAAGGCCGGGATCATGGCCGCGATCGAGGCGGGCGACGACCTCGGGCGCGACGTGCCGATCATGCTGTCGATGACGTTGACCGATCTGTCGGGCCGCAACCTGTCGGGGCACACGGTCGAGGCGTTCTGGCACGCGGTGCGGCATGCGCGGCCGGTGACGATCGGGCTGAACTGCTCGTTCGGCGCGGAGCAGCTGCGGCCGCATGTGAAGACGCTGTCGGGGATCGCCGACACGCTGATCATGATCTACCCGAATGCGGGGCTGCCCAACGAACTCGGTGAGTATGACGAGATGCCCGCGACGACCGCTGGGCTGGTCGGCGAGTGGGCGGTGGCCAAGCAGGTCAACGTTCTCGGCGGGTGCTGCGGGTCGACGCCGGCGCATATCAAGGCGATGGCCGACGGCGTGCGCGGGCTGGAACCGCGCGCGGTCGCGAGCCCGGAGGTGCGGACCAAACTCGCCGGCCTCGAACCGTTCACGATGGCGGCATAGTTCCCCTTCCGCTTGCGGGAGGGGTTAGGGGAGGGGCTGGCCCAACCCGACCAACTCGCTTGCGGCACGTCCCTCCCCCGACCCCTCCCGCAAGCGGGAGGGGAGGAAAGCAGATCATGACCACTTCCTCCTCCACCAGTTTCGTCAACATCGGCGAGCGCACCAACGTCACCGGTTCGGCGCGGTTCAAGAAGCTGATCATGGCGGGCGATTACCCCGCCGCGGTCGAGGTCGCGCGCCAGCAGGTCGAGAGCGGCGCGCAGGTGCTCGACGTCAACATGGACGAGGGGTTGCTCGACGCGCACCACGCGATGACGACGTTCCTCAAGCTGATCGCCGCGGAACCCGACATCGCGCGCATCCCGTTCATGGTCGACAGCTCGAAATGGAGCGTGATCGAGGCGGGGCTGAAGTGCGTCAGCGGCAAGCCGATCGTCAACTCGATCAGCATGAAGGAGGGCGAGGAGCAGTTCCTTGCCCAAGCCAAGAAGTGCATGGCCTACGGCGCCGCGGTGGTGGTGATGGCGTTCGACGAGGTCGGGCAGGCCGACACCAAGGACCGGAAGGTCGAGATCTGCGAGCGCGCGTACAAGCTTCTCGTCGGGATCGGCTTTCCCCCTGAGGACATCATCTTCGATCCCAACGTCTTCGCGGTCGCGACGGGGATCGAGGAGCACGACAATTACGGCGTCGACTTCATCGAGGCGTGCCGCGAGATCAAGGCGCGCTGCCCGCACGTCCATATCTCGGGCGGATTGTCGAACTTCAGCTTCTCGTTCCGCGGCAACGAGCCCGTGCGTCGCGCGATGCACAGCGTGTTCCTGTATTATGCGATCCCCGCGGGCATGGACATGGCGATCGTCAACGCCGGCCAGCTCGACATCTACGACGATATCGACCCCGAACTGCGCAAGGCGGTCGAGGACGTCGTGCTCAACACCGATCCCGAGGCGGGTGAGCGGCTCGTCCAGCTCGCCGAACGCTATCGCGGCACCGACGTGATCGCGGAGAAGGCGGCAGCCGAATGGCGCTCGCTGTCGGTCAACAAGCGGCTCGAATATGCGCTGGTCAAGGGCATCGACCTGCATGTCGTCGAGGATACCGAGGAAGCGCGCCTGATCATCGCCAATGACGGCGGACGGCCGATCGAGGTGATCGAAGGCCCTTTGATGGACGGGATGAACGTCGTTGGCGACCTGTTCGGATCGGGCAAGATGTTCCTGCCGCAGGTGGTGAAGTCGGCGCGCGTGATGAAGAAGGCGGTCGCGCACCTGCTGCCATATATCGAGGCGATGAAGGAGCCCGGCGCGCGCGGCAAGGGCAAGATCATCATGGCGACCGTCAAGGGCGACGTGCACGATATCGGCAAGAACATCGTCGGCGTGGTGCTGCAGTGCAACGGCTTCGACGTGGTCGATCTGGGCGTGATGGTGCCATGGTCGAAGATCCTCGAGGCCGCGAACGAGAACGACGCCGACATGATCGGGCTGTCGGGCCTCATCACGCCGAGCCTCGACGAGATGGTGACGGTCGCCGAGGAGATGAAGCGCGCGGGCATGACGATGCCGCTGCTGATCGGCGGCGCGACGACGTCGAAGGTCCATACCGCGCTCAGGATCGCGCCCGCTTATGACGGGCCCGTGGTGCATGTGCTCGACGCGAGCCGCGCGGTGGGCGTGGCGTCGACCTTGGTCAGCGACACGATCCGCGACGACTTCGTGACCAAGACCGCGGACGAATATGAGGCGGTACGGATCTCGCGCGCGAACAAGGGGCAGAGCGAGCTGATCCCGATCGAGACGGCGCGCGAGCGCAAGTTCGTCGCGGACTTTTCGCTGAAGCCGGGCGCGCCCGCGAAGCCCGGTGTGCACGTCTTCGCGGATTGGGACCTGTCTGATCTGCGCGACTATATCGACTGGACGCCGTTCTTCCGTGCGTGGGAGCTGGCGGGCAATTTCCCCGCGATCCTGACCGACGAGGTCGTCGGCGAGAGCGCGTCGTCGCTATATGCGGACGCGCAGGCGATGCTTGATACGATCGTCGCGGAGAAGTGGCTGACGCCGCGTGGTGTTGCGGGGCTCTGGCCGGCGCGGCGCGAGGGGGATGATGTGGTGGTCACTGCTCCTTCTCCCCTGCGGGGAGAGGGCTGGGGTGAGGGGCAGCCAAGCAATGCTGCGCCCGGAACAGCCCCTCACCCCGACCCTCTCCCCGCAGGGGAGAGGGAGCAGAAGGAGGTGCGCCTCCCGATGCTGCGCCAGCAGATCGCCAAGCGCGAGGGCCGCGCGAACATGTGCCTTGCCGATTTCGTCGACACGCAGGACGATTGGTTCGGCGGGTTCGCGGTCGGCATCCACGGGATCGACGACCATATCGCGCGCTTCAAGGCCGGGCATGACGACTATAACGACATCCTGCTGAAGGCGCTCGCCGACCGGTTCGCCGAAGCCTTTGCCGAGCGGCTGCACAAGCATGTCCGCCAGGAACTCTGGGGCTATGCGCCGGAGGAACAGCTCACCAACGACGCGCTGATCAAGGAACAGTATCGCGGCATCCGCCCGGCGCCGGGCTATCCCGCATGCCCCGATCACAGTCTCAAGCCGATCCTGTTCGACCTGCTCGACGCCGAGACCGCGACCGGGCTCGAACTCACCGAGAGCTTTGCGATGTTCCCGACCGCCGCCGTATCGGGCTTCTATTTCGGCCACCCGCAGGCCGAATATTTCGGCGTCGCGCGCGTCGGCCGCGACCAGCTCGAGGATTATGCGGCACGGCGTGGCGCGGACCTCAAGACCGCCGAGCGCTGGCTTCGTCCTAACCTCGACTAAGGTCCGGGCTCGCGCGCGGAACAACCGCCGCGAGCCCGCGCTTACTAGGGGTCGACACGCGGAGACCCGATGACCCTACCCCAGTATCTCTCGATCGCCACGCTGATCGGCATGATGGCGCTCTTCATCTGGGGCCGGTTTCGCTACGACGTCACCGCGATCCTCGCGCTGCTCGCGAGCATCGCGCTTGGCATCGTCAGCCCGAAGGACGCGTTCAAGGGCTTCTCCGACGATATCGTCATCATCGTCGGTTCGGCGCTGGTGATCTCGGCGGCGGTCCAGCGGTCGGGCATCATCGAAGTCGCGCTCGCCAAGTTCGCCAAGCGCGTGACGCGAGTCCGCTCGCAGTTGTTGCTGCTGACCGCGTCGGTCGGGTTCGCCTCCGCGCTGGTCAAGAACATCGGCGCGCTCGCGATGCTGATGCCCGCCGCGTTCCAGATGGCGAAGAAGAACGACACGTCGCCCTCGGTCTTCCTGATGCCGATGGCGTCCGCATCGCTGCTCGGCGGGCTGATCACGCTGGTCGGCACGTCGCCCAACATCATCGTGAGCCGCGTGCGCGAACAGATGACCGGACACCCGTTCGGGATGTTCGATTACGCCCCGGTCGGGCTCGGGCTGACACTGATGGGGCTGATCTACCTTCGCTTCGCCTACCGGCTGTTGCCACGCGATCGGCGGGCGGCACCGACGATGGGCGAGGCACTCGATATCAAGGGCTATGTTACCGAGGCGATGATCTCAGAAGGCTCGCCCGCAGTCGACGAGACGGTCGACGCGTTCCTCGACCGTCACGATCGCGAGGTGACAATCACGCGCATCCTGCGCGCCGGGATGCGCAGCGCGCCCCACGACCACACGCATCTGCGCGCGGGCGACACACTGATCCTTGGCGGTGACCCCGATGCGCTCGAACGCGTCATCGCGCGCGACCGTCTGAAACTCGAAGGCGAGGATCGCGAAAAGGCCGACGAGGACGACGACGACGAGGTCGGCGTGATCGAGGCAGTGATCGGGCTCGGCTCGGCGCTAGCCGGCAAGACCGCGGCGCGGCTCGCGTTGCAGGCGCGCTATGGCGTCAATCTGATCGCGATCTCGCGGCAGGGCGAGCATCTGTCGCGGCGCCTCGCCAATACCGAATTGCGCGCGGGCGACGTGCTGGTGTTGCAGGGCCCGCTCGAGCAGCTGCCGGGCAAGCTGCGTGATCTCGGATGCCTGCCGCTCGCGCAGCGCGAGTTGCGGCTTGGCGTGTCGAAGCGGAGCTGGTTGCCGATCGCCATCCTTGCGGTGGCGATGAGTGCGACCGCGCTGGGGTTCGTGCCGGTGGCGGTCGCGTTCTTTGCGGCGGCGGGGCTGATCATGGCGACCGGCGTGCTGCCCGTGCGCGAGGCGTATGATCATGTCGAATGGCCCATCCTGATCATGCTCGGTGCGCTGATCCCGGTCAGTGATTCGCTGCGCACGACCGGCGCGTCGGAGGTCATCGCGACCTGGCTGTCGTCGACCGCGGCGACCTTGCCGCCCTGGGGGGCGGTCGCGTTGATCCTGGCGGCGGCGATGGCGGTGACGCCGTTCCTCAACAACGCGGCAACCGTGCTGGTGATGGCGCCGATCGCCGCGACGTTTGCCGGCGATCTCGGGTTCCGGCCCGAAGCGTTCCTGATGGCGACCGCGGTCGGGGCAGGGTGCGATTTCCTGACCCCGATCGGCCACCAGTGCAACACGCTGGTGATGGGGCCGGGGGGGTATAAGTTCAGCGATTACGCAAGACTGGGCGCACCGCTGTCGTTGCTGGTTCTGCTGGTGGGGACACCGCTGATCGTCGCGGTGTGGCCGGTGCACTGACGACCCAACGATCCTCCCCCGCAAGGGGGAGGTGGCTGGCCCTTGCCAGACGGAGGGGGAGGAAAGCAAAACGCCTGCTCCGTATCCTCCCCCTCCGTCGCCTTCGGCGCCACCTCCCCCTGGCGGGGGGAGGATTGAGAGGGGATTACGCGCCTGCCTCAGCCGGCTTGCCCTCGCGCACGTCGCCCGGCAGGCCGGTGATCGTCTTCACTTCCATGAAGTCGGTCAGGCCATAGCGGCCGTTCTCGCGGCCGTTGCCCGACTGTTTGTACCCGCCGAACGGGGCGCCGATGTCGGGGCTCCACGAATTGATCGTCACCAGCCCCGCGCGCAACCGGCCTGCGACCTTCGCCGCCGCCGCTGGGTCGCCGGAGATCGTCGCCGACAGCCCGTATTCGGTGGCGTTGGCGATGCGAATACCTTCGTCCTGGTCGGCATAGGCGGTAATCGTAGCCACCGGCCCGAACGTCTCTTCCTGCGCGATCCGCATGTCGGGGCGCACGTCGGTGAACAGCGTCGGCTGGATGTAATAGCCCGCATTGCGCCCGTCCGGACGACCCACGCCGCCCGTCACCAGCGTCGCGCCTTCGTCGATCGCGGACTGGATCAGCCCCTGGATCTTGTCGAACTGCGCCTTGTTGACGACCGGGCCGATATGCTGGCCCATCTCGGCGGGATCGCCGACCTTGGTCTGCTCCATCATCGACTTCACGATCGCGGTCGCCTCCGCGACCTGGCTCGCATGGACGAGCAGGCGCGTCGGCGCGATGCAGCTCTGCCCCGAATTGGCGAGCACGCCGGCCACCGTCGGCGGCAGCACCGCCGCCAGATCGGACCCCTCGAGCACGAGGTTCGCCGCCTTGCCGCCGAGTTCCTGATGCACGCGCTTGACCGTCGGTGCGGCCGCCAGCGCGACCGCGATGCCCGCGCGCGTCGATCCGGTGAAGCTCACCATGTCGACGTCGCGGTGCGCGCACAGCGCCGCGCCGACCCCCGGACCGTCGCCGTTGACGAGGTTGAACACCCCCGCGGGCACGCCCGCCGCGTCCATGATCTCCGCGAGGATCACCGCGCACGACGGCGCCTCCTCGGAGGGCTTCAGGATCATCGTGTCGCCCGCGGCCAGCGCCGGGGCGACCTTCGCGCAGATCTGGTTGAGCGGCCAGTTCCACGGCGTGATCATCGCGACAACGCCGAGCGGCTCGTGCACGACGGTCGCCTTGCCGATGACTTCCGAGAATTCGAACGCCGCCAGCGCCTTGGCGGTCGCCGAGAAATGCGCGAGTCCCGTGGGTGCCTGCGCCATCGACGCGAGCGCCATCGGTGCGCCCATCTCCTGCGACATCGCCTTCGCCAGATCGGGCATCCGCGCCTTGTACTCGGTCACGATTCGGCCGAGCACATCGAGGCGTTCCTGCACGCTCGTCTGGCTCCAGCTCTCGAACGCCGCGCGCGCCGCAGCAACCGCCTTGTCGACGTCGGCGGCGGTGCCAAGCGTGATTTCGGTGCACGGCTGCTCGGTCGACGGGTCGATCACCTGATAGACGGTGCCGCCCTCGCTCTCGACCCACGCGCCATCGATATATTGCTTTAAATAGCTTTTCATCGTGCCTCTCCGCATCTTGTCTTGCCAAGGAATGGGCTCGCCGGAGATCGGTTGCAACCCGAAACGCGTCAGGTAGGTTGCCGCCGAAATTCATCAGGAGTCGGGCATGGCGAGAGTGGCATTCATCGAGCAGACCGGCGGCCCGGAGGTCATCCAGTGGCGCGACGTACAGCTGCCGCTGCCGGGCAAGGGCGAGGTCTGGATGCGCAACACCGCGGTCGGGCTGAACTATATCGACACCTATCACCGCAGCGGTGTCTACCCGGTCGACCTGCCATCGGGACTCGGCAGCGAGGCCGCGGGCGTGGTGATGGCGGTCGGCGAGGGCGTCACCGGGTTCGCGCCCGGCGACCGGGTCGGCACGTTCGGCCCGTCGCGCGGCGCCTATGCGACCGAGCGCAACGTGCCCGCGACCCAGCTGTTCAAGTTGCCCGACACGCTCGACGACCGCACCGCTGCGGCAATCCTGCTCAAGGGCACCACCGCCGAGTTCCTGGTCGAGCGCTGCGCCAAGGTGCAGGCGGGCCAGACCGTGCTCGTTCATGCGGCGGCAGGCGGAGTCGGCCACATCCTGGTCGGCTGGCTGAAGGCGATCGGCGCGACCGTCATCGCCAGCGTCGGCAGCGAGGACAAGGCGGCGCGCACGGGCAAGGCCGGCGCCGATCACGTCATCAACCACAAGTCCGAAGACATCTCCGCGCGCGTCCGCGAGATCACCGACGGAAAGGGTGTGCCGATCGTGCTGGACGGCGTGGGCGGCGCGACCTGGGACGCCTCCCTCGACAGCACGGCCAGGCGTGGTCTGATCGTCAGCTACGGGAATGCGGGCGGCGTGGTCGACCGAGTCAATATCGGCGTTCTCGCGCGCAAAGGCTCGCTGTTCGTCACGCGGCCGACGCTGTTCGATTATTATGTCACGTCGGAGGAAAGGCAGGCCGGTATCGCACGCCTGTTCGCGATGCTCGACAGCGGCGCGATCACCCCCGAAATCGGTCAGACTTTCGCGCTGGAGGATGCGGCCGACGCGCACCGTGCGGTCGAGAGTGGTGAGACGTGGGGGAGCACGCTGCTGCTGCCCTGAACCGCTGTGATCGATTGACTGATTGAGCGACCGCGAAACGGTGACCTATACATTAACTACCGCCTAACGCATTGTATGTACGTCGAACCTATGGTTCGTTCTTACAATTTCGCAGCGGCGATGTGTATTGTCGCGCAGGGTATCGCGGTCTGCATCGGGTCTGCGGTGCTGATCGCTTGGCCGCCGCGGCACGGCGAATATCTGCTCGTGCCGGTCGGCGCGAATGCGGTCGCAAACTTGCTGCCCATGGCTTTCGCCGGCCATGCCTTGTTGATTGGCGCGGGACCGTTGCCGCACAGTTACGTGGTCAGGGGCGATCGTGCGCAATTGGCCGGGGTCATGATGGCGCACGGCGTCGTGATGGTTGCGGCATCGGCCGTAGCCTGCGGCGAGACGGCGGTGGCGGCATGAACCCGACCGACCTCGAGGTTTTTCGTACCCGCGGAATCGCCATCGTCGCGATCACCGGTTGGGTCTGCACGCTTTGGCTCGGTCTGATGGGGCTGTGGCTCGATGCGGACGGGCTCGTCCCGGTGCTGGTCGTCGCGGTGCTCGTCAATCTCGCGCCCACGCTGATGGCGATGCGGCGGCGTCACGATCCGGTGGCGCGGCTGGTGTCGGGCACACCGGCCGCGGTGTATCCCGCGCTCGGCGTCTATCTGTTGCAAGGACATGCCTGGCAGATGGACGCGCACATGTATTTCTTCGTCGCGCTCGCCGCGCTGGTGGTGCTGTGCGACTGGCGGCCGGTCGCACTCGCCGCTGGCCTGATCGCGATCCATCATCTGGTGCTGGAGATGGCGGCGCCGGGTTGGGTATTCACGGGGTCTGGCAATATCGGCCGAGTCGTCATCCATGCCGCCGCCGTCGGACTGCAACTCGCGGTACTAGGCTACGTTACCGCCCGGTTGCGCAGCCTGATGATCCGCCAGGAAACGGCGCGCTGCGAGAGCGAGGCGCTGGCGAGCGAAGCGATCGACAGCCGCAACCGGATGGAGCAGGCGATCACCGCGATGCGGGCTGCCGAGGCGCGCGAAGGCCGCGAGCGCCAGCATCGGCTGGAGATCGAACGCGAACTGGCCGCGCGTCGCGCTGCCGAGATGATGGCGCTGGCAGAGGCGTTCCAGGCGTCGGTCGCGGATATCGTCGACACGGTCGGCTCGGCCTCCACCCGGCTTGATGGATCGGCGCGCGCGTTGAACGAACTCGCGCAGGTGGCTACCCGCCAGACCGAAGCGAGCGCCGCCGCCGCGACGCAGTCGTCGGAGAGCGCGGGGCGGTTGTCGGCGCAGATCCACGCGCTGACCCGGTCGGTGACGTCGATCGCGACCGTCGCCGAGCAGCAGGTCCAGCTCGGTACGGAGGCGCGGACGGCATCGACGCTCAGCCACGCGGCGATGCTCGCGCTGGTGGAACGGACGCAGACGATCGGCAGCTTCGCCAATTCGATCCAGCAGATCGCCGCCAAGACCAACCTGCTCGCGCTGAACGCGACGATCGAGGCGGCGCGCGCGGGCGACGCCGGCAATGGGTTCAAGGTGGTGGCGAGCGAGGTCAAACAGCTTGCCGGACAGGCGACCGGTGCCTCGAGCGAGATCCGCGCGCTGGCCGGGTCGGCGGAGCAGGGGGCGGGGGTCGCCAACGATGCGCTCGGCCGGATCGCGACGACGATCGGCCACCTTGCAACCGCCGCCGACACCATTCAGGCAGAGGTGCGGCATCATCACCAGACCGCTGCCTCGATCGAGCGCACCGCGGACAGCACCGCGGCGGGGATCGACAGCATGGCCGACGAGATGCTCGGCGTCGCGCGGGTCGCCGGCGAGACGGCGGGGCTGTCGGACATGGTCGCCCGCGCTGCGACTAGTCTGCTGGATACGGCCCGCCAGCTCCGCGCCGCGACCGATCGCTTCGTGGCGCAACTCAAGGCGGCGTAGCGCGGACCGGTTTGCGCGACGCCGAAACCGCGGTAGGGCGGGGGCCCCTTTCGGCGAGACGACGATGAGCCTGAACCTGTTGCTGGTCGAGGACGATGCGATGTTCGCGCAGGCGATGGCGGAGGAGCTGCGCGGGCTCGATCACCGTGTCACGGTCGCCATCGATGGCCGCGAGGCACTGGCGGCGGTCGACAGCGCACCGTTCGATGCAGTGGTGCTCGACCGGATGCTGCCAAAGATCGACGGCATGTCGGTGCTGACGCGGCTTCGCGATGGCAACATGACGGTGCCGGTGATCATGCTCACCGCGCTTGGCCGGTCGGTCGAGAAGGTCGAGGGTCTTGAGGCGGGCGCCGACGATTACGTCGTCAAGCCGGTCGCCGCCGCCGAACTCAGCGCGCGGCTGGCGGCGATCGTCCGCGGACGTGGCTGGACCGGGAGCAGCGCCGACACGATCCGTGCCAGTGACATCGTCGTTAGCCCGACCCGTTTCCGTGCCTGGCGCGACGGCACCGCGATCGACCTCGGCAAGCTGGAGTTCAAGCTGCTCGCGGAATTCGTCGCCAATGCCGATACGGTGATGACGCGCGCGATGCTTGTCGAGCGCGTCTGGGGCTACGATTTTGCGCCGACCACCAACATCGTCGATGTCTATGTCCGCCACCTGCGCGTCAAGTTGACGGCGGCGGGGGGCGAGGACCCGATCGTGACGGTGCGCGGCGTCGGTTACATGTTGCGCGGCTGATGCGGTTCCGGTCGCTTCGGACGCTGACCGGGGCGTTCCTGTTGGCGTTCCTCGTCGCGACGCTGGGCACGGGGTTTGCTATCTACGCGGTAACGTTGCGGACAATCGAGCGGCTGGTCGACCGGCGCCTGGAGAATGTAAACGACAGCGTGGCGGGTATTCCCGGGGATCGCCGCGCTGCTGATATCTTCCGCCGCGTCGATGCCGCGACGCACGAGCGCGACACCGGCGATATCGGATTCGTGTTGCTCGACGCGGAGGGGCACAGGCTGGGTGGCAACATTGGCCTGTCGCGGCCGTTGCCAATGGGGTTCTCCACGCTCGCCGGCGATCGGTTGATCCCCGGCCTGTCCGCGGGCCGCGCTTTGGTGCGCGACGTCGGCGGCGGCATGACGCTGACCACGATCGCCGAAACCGAGCCGTTCGACGACTATAACGGCGCGCGCGTCCGCATCTATCTGATCGGGTTCGGGTCGATCCTGTTCGTCGTGCTTGGTGGGCTGATCGTCTTCGTCGTGACGATCGGCCGGCGGATCGGTGAGACCCGCCACACGGTCGAGGCGATCATCGACGGCGACATGACGCGGCGCGTGCCGGTCGACCGATCGGGGGGCGAGTTCGCGCAACAGGCGATGGCGTTCAACCGGATGCTCGACCGGATTTCGGATCTGATGGCAAGCATCAGCAACGTCTCCAACGACATTGCGCACGACCTGCGCACGCCGCTCGCTCGGTTGCGGAGCCAACTCGCGCTGTCATTGCGCCGCGCGGAGTCGCCGGTGCAGCGCGACGATCTCGAAGCCGCCATCGCGATGAGCGACGACCTTCTTGCGATGTTCGCGGCGATGCTGCGGATCGCCGAGATCGAGGGCGGCGATCGTCGCGCGGGGTTCGCGCGGCTCGATCTGGCGGCGCTGGCGGACGAGATCGGCGTGATGATGCAGCCGGTCGTAGCCGATAGCGGACGGATGCTGGCTCTTGCAACGGCGTCACCGCTGCCGATCGTCGGCGACGGGCAGTTGCTCGGTCAGCTGATCGTCAATCTGATCGAGAATACGGTGCGTCATACGCCGGTTGGTACGCGGATTTGTATCGCGGTCACCGACACGCTCACCATAACCGACGATGGCCCCGGTATCCCGGCCGACCAACGCGCGCTGGCAATGCGGCGGTTCGGGCGTCTCGACACCAGTCGTCACGATGGCGGCCATGGGCTTGGCCTGCCGCTGGTCGAGGCGATCGTTCGCCTGCACCGCGGCACGATCGCGTTGGAAGACGCGGCGCCCGGACTGCGCGTCGTCATCGCTGTGCCTGCCTGAAAAGCGAGGCCCCCTTTTGACGACGACACCCGGACACGCTCGACGCCTGCCCGGGTTGGTCGGTCAAAGGGCGGTGTCGATCAGAACTTGACCGACGCCTCCACGCCGTAGGTCCGCGGCGCGTTGAAATTGCCGTAATCGCCGAGGATGTTGTTGATGCTGCCCGACGCCGTGTTCGTGGTCGGCGAGCCCGGCAGGCTGTTCGATGGATCCCGACGGAATACATACTGCTTGTTGAACAGGTTGCGCGTCCAGGCCGAGATCGTCAGCGCATTGTTGTTACCGACGATGATGTTCGCCAGCGCGATGCGTGCGTTGGCGATGAACGCGGCATCGTTCTTGGTCGCATATTGATCGAAGGTCTGCGTCGCCTGCGAGTAGTTGCCGTCGACGTGGAACTTCAGATCCAGCGCGCCGATCGGCGTCGTGTAGTCGATCGAGCCATTGGCCGCATTGCGCGGGGTGAACACGATGTAGAAGTTCTGATACACGCCGGTCGACGTGATCAGCACCGGCGGGATCTTGGTGTAGGTATAGGCATAGCCCGCGGTCAGCGTCAGGCCATCGACCGGCTGGACCGTCAGGTCGGCTTCGATCCCGCGGATCTTGGTGATCCCCGGTGCATTGATCGTGACCAGATTGTTGAAGCTGCCGGTCGAGGTCGTCTGGATCGAGCTGATGTCGATCTGGCTGTTCTTGCGGTCCATGATGTAGCCGGCAAGGTTCAGGCGCGCGCGGTGGTTCCAGAAATCGGTCTTGGCGCCGATCTCGTACGATTTCACATCCTCCGGGTTGAACGTCTGGTAGTTCGACGTGCGCGAGCTTGCCCCACCGGCGCGGTAGCCGGTCGCGTATTTGGCATAGAGATGCAGCGTGTCGGTAGCGTCATAGGCCAGTGTGGCCATCGGATTGAAGCGATCCCAGCTGGCATCGAGCGGCTTGTAGCCCGCGGCGGTCAACTGTGCCGTGGTCGCGGTGTCGTAGTTCAGGTTGCGCGAATAATGCAGCACGCCCTGCTTCTCGTCGTGCGTGTAGCGGCCGCCTGCGGTCAGATGAATGCGATCGGTCGCGTTCCACGTGACCTGGCCATAGCCGGCATAGCTCTTGGAATGCACTTCTGACGCGCGATCGATCGAGCGGCACCCGGGTTGCGAACCGAACCCGCCCGAACCGGTGCAGGGATCGAGGATCGTCACGCCGGTGATCGCGGTGCCCGCAGTGGTTGCGGTCGCATTCGTGGTGAATGCGTTCGAGTTCGGGGTGGCGGCGTCGTCGCTGATATGCTCGTTGAAGTAATAGAGCCCGGCGACGTAATCGAGCTGGCCTACGCTGCCGACAGCCTGGAATTCCTGGCTGAACTGGTTCTGCCTTAGGTCGGCGAGGCTGTACCGGCTGAAATTGCAGCCGGTGCCGGTGCAGTTGGCGGCCACGACCGGCACGCGGTGCGCGCCGCCGCTATTGTCCCACTGCGTCGAGGTGACGCCGCGCCATGCGGTGATCGACCGGAGTTCGATCTCGGGGGCGACGTTCCAGTGGATGTTCGACGTATAGCCGTGCGTCTTGTCGATGCTCGGCTGCTGCGGCACGCCGATATCGGCGACCTTCATCCGGCTGGTGCCGTTGACGACGACCTGGCTGGGCACCGGCTTCACCGTGCCGGTCAGCGTGGCATAGTTGGTGCCGGGTAGCGTGCACGCGGCCGCTGCCGCCTGGCTGCCGGCGACGCACCCATTGGGGTTCGCGTTGAGCAGCTGGCTGTAGAACGGGCTGTTTGCGTCATAGCCATTGTCGTAGCTGAAATCGGCGGTCATGCCTTCGACGGGCTTGATCCGTGCGGTCGCCTTGAAGCCGCGGCGATCGTAGTAATTCCAGCCGGTCTGGCCGGCGAGCGGGTTCCGGGTGGTCGCGCCCTGATATTGGACGACTCCGTCGAGCTTCAGCGACACGCCATAGGTCTCGGGAAGATCGAGCCGGAACGCGCCGTTATAGCCGCCGTAATTGGCGATGCCGCCGGTTGCGCTGCCGCCCCATTTGCCGGTCGGCGCCTTGGTGACGATGCTCAGCGCGCCGCCTTCGGTGTTGCGGCCGAACAGCGTGCCTTGCGGCCCCTTGAGCACTTCGATCCGCTCGACGTCGAACAGCGCGGCATTCAGCCCGTGCTGGCGACCAAGATAGACGCCGTCGATATAGATGCCGACGCCCTGCTCGCGCGCGGGCTGGTTGGCGTCGAGCGGAACGATGCCGCGAATACCGACGGTCAGCGCGGACTGGCGCGCCTCGAACGTCGCGACACGCAACGATGGCACCGCGCCGTCGGCGAGATCGTACAGGCTCTGGACGTGGCGGTCCTGCAGGTTCTGCGCCGTCATCACGCTGATTGCGATCGGCGTCTTCTGCAGGTTGGTCTCGCGCTTGGTCGCGGTGACGACGACGTCGCCGAGACCGGACTGGTCGGGTTCGGCGGCAGGCGTGACCGCATTGGCGGGCTCCGGTGCGACCGTCGAATCCTTCGCGGCGGTCGGCTCGGCGGTCGGTGCGGGGGCAGCGAACGCTGGCGACGCGCTAGCGATCGTCAGGGCGGCGCCGGCCAGCAGCCGCAAGCGCAGGCTTGCTGAATTCAACATCGAAAAGTTCCCTTTTAGGCAGTGTTTGCCTTGAAGGGCGCGATAGGCTGCGGTCGTGGCACGTCCGTTACGGATATAAGAATCGGGTGTCCGACGGTTTTAATGCTCGTTTAATGGTTGCGGCGCGGCCGATCCGGTTATTCGGCCGCGATCGACAGCGCCGGCACCTCGTCGGCGATCATCACTTGATCGCGGCCGGCGCGCTTGGCGCGATACAGCGCGTTGTCGGCGCGCTGGATCAGCGTCGATCCATCGCGATCCATCTCGGGATACCACATTGCGATTCCGAACGACATTCGGATCGCGCCGAGCGCGCGGTCGCCGTGGCGTACCGATGTCTCGGCGATGGCGATCCGCAGTCGCTCGACGCGTCCAAGCAGCACGGGCAACATCGCGCCGGGCGCGATGATCGTGAACTCCTCGCCCCCATAGCGGCACACGACGTCGCCATCGCGGAAATGGCGCGTCATTTCGGTCGCTACCGCGCGCAGGACGATATCGCCGGCATCATGTCCGAATTCGTCGTTGAATCGCTTGAAATGATCGACGTCGCACATGACCAGCCCGAGCGGTGTCCCCGCGGGTGCGGCCCGCGCGATCTCGATCGCCAGCGCCTCTTCCATATAACGGCGATTGAACAACGCGGTCAGCGGATCGCGGATGGTCTGTTCGCGCAGCCCCCGCTGCAGCTGGTGGTTGAGCAACGCGGAGGCGATGTTCTCGGTCAATACCGCCAGCCGAAAGCGGCTCTCCGCCTCGACCACGCCCTCCAGATACAACAGCCCGATCACCTCGCCCCCCGCCAGCAACGGTTCGCAGTGATACACCGCGCCCGGATCGCCGACATGCGCGCAGATCACGTCGGTGCCTGGTTCGACGATGTAATGCCCCTGGCCACGTCGTAATCCCCAGCATTGCTCGGGCGGGAACGCCTCCCGCGCGCGGCTTAGATCGCCCCAGCTCGCCAGCCGGATCAACAGGTTGCGCGAATGATTATGCGCATAGAGCGCGCCGGGTACCGATGGCAGCACGCGGGGCACGAAGCACGCGATCACCGCGGCGAGCTCGGCATCGGTCCGCGCGGTCTGCATCCGGTGCGACATCCCGCCGAGCAGTTCGATCATCTCGCTGCGCGCCTGCAACGTATCAGCGTTGCAGCGCAATTCGGCATTGGCGCGCTGGAGGTCCGCGTCGCTGGCCGCTTGCAGCGATCCGGCTGCCGCAAGCCGGTCTGCCATCGCGTTATATGCCTCGGCGAGCGCGCGGAACTCCGCGGTGCCGATCGCATCGGTGACGCGCGCGTCGCGGTCCCCCTCGCCAAAAGCACGCATCGATCGCAGCATCGATCGGATCGGCCGTCGCACGCCGCGGATGATCAGCACGACTGCAACCGCGAACAGCGCGATGATCGTCGGGCCGCCGACGAGCGGCAGATGCCGGTTCCAGGCGGATTGTTGTTCCGCCGCATATAACCGCACCGCCAGCAGGTCGCGTTCCTCGTCCCGCAACTGGCCGGCGCGCCGGGCGACCTCGTCCATCAGATTGCGGCCATGCCCGTTCGCGACGATCGCGATCGCCTCCGCGAAATGCCCGCTTTGCCCGAGCGCCAGCGGCATCCGCAGCGAGGCAATCTTCTGCGCGACGATCCGCTGCAACGCGACGGCGCGGTCATGCTGCTCGGGATTGTCGCGCGTCAACGCCGCAAGCGCGACGGTGTCGTTTGTCGCCTCGATCGTGCGATAGTCGAAATTGCGTGCGTAGCTACGGTCGTGGGTCAGCAGGAAGCCACGCTGGCCCGATTCCGCTTCGCGCAGGTCGGCCATCGTCTCGTCGATCTTGTGGATCAGCTGTTCAGTTCGACTGACCCAGTCGAGCGAGGCTTTCATCCGGACGCTCGCATCGACCAGCAGCAGCGCCAGTGCGAGCATGGCGAGCGACACGCAGGCGCCGAGCCAGCCGATGCGGGCGGATAGCGAAGACAGAGAAAACGCTGACATGCCAGAGCGATGCACGCAAACCGGTAAAGATTTGGCTTCCGGATACGCATCTCGCTGCACGGGCAGTTCGAGGGATATTAACGGCGGCACGGCAGTCTTGCTGCGGTCGGAGCGAGGGACAAACGATGAGCGCCAGATCGGATCACGCGGACGCGTATGACGCCCCTGGCAGGCTCGTGATGAGCGTCGCTGCGGTCGAACTGATCGGAGGGGCGATCCTCATGACGATCCTGCCCCGGTGGAGCGTGGTGCTGTCGTTCGTCTGGCTGGCGATCCTGCTCGGGACGATCATCGCCTCGTGTGCAGTCGCGATGCCGCGACCTGTGCGGATCGTGGTGATCGCTGGCTTGACGGCTATGTTCGTGCTGACCGGCGCGCGGCTCGATTGGCTTGGAACGCTCGCGACCGATGCCGACGCGCATCAGGCGCGCGCCGATGGCGTGGTACCGATCGTCACGCGGACGTTTCATGGACCCGTTGCGGGCGCGCTTTCGGGGCCAGCCGTCGCGCCCGGGGAGGGCCAGGACAGCTGGAGGGCGGATATCGATGCGCTGCTGTCAGGCCTGTCGAGCGCGCAGGGGGGCCGGGTGATCGTCCGTACGCTGACCGTCGACCGCACGGTCGAGCCCAACCGCGTGGCTATCGACTGGTCGATCGCGACCGGCGATGCGAATAAATCCTGCGGCTCGATCACCATCGCCGCCACCGATCGGCAGGTCGCGCTCGATCAGGTCGGTATCACGCTGCGGATGGCCGTCGAGCGAACGCGCGCTTCGGGCACGCCGCTATGCTATTGAGCGCCGCGGCTCCATCGCCGGCCGATCAGGACGCGCCTGTCGTGATCAGCACCATCGCGCCACCGATCGCGAACCCTTCGGCGACCGGCGCGAGTGACATCGTCACGCGTCGCTGGTCACCGCTATTCGTCAGGATCATGCTGTCGAACGCCACCGTGGGGGCCGCACCAGACAGCACTGTCTCGACCGCGTCGCGCGCTTCGGCCCGCGCCGAGAGCGCGAGCAGGTCGACCATCCGTGCCTGCAGGATGCGCTCGCGGGGCAGACCGAGAAAGTCCGCCGTGCGATCGTCGATACTCGTGACCGTCCCGCGGACGCTGATCCGCATCACCAGAACGCCGCGATGGGCCGCGCGGGCCTGCTCCAACGCGCGCTGGTCGGCCAGCCAGCGGTCCTCCTGCGCCTCGTGATAGCGGTGCAGCGTCAGCGCGATACCGTCGACCCAGGGTGAGGCGTGCCCCCGGACGCGTTGCGCGTCACCGGTGGCCATGGGGAGGGGCAAAGGCAGGTCGAACCACGCGTCCTCCCCCGTTTCCAGGACCCGGCGCAGCTCGACCAGAGCGATACCGATGCCGATCCGATCGAGTAGCATATCAATCGCTGCGCCGCGGATCGTCTCGATCGATTGGCCGATCAGCAGTGCGGCGGCGGTCGACGTCTCGCGGACGTGCAAGCTGTCGTCGAGGATCAGGAAGCCACCCGGCACGCGCTCGATCAGTGCCGCGAATTCAGCCTCGCGACAGCCGGTGGGCGCGTCGGGCAGGGGCGGTGCAGTCGTCTTCTGGTCCGCCTTGCACCATGCGTCGAATGCCATGAGGACGTAGCGTGGTCGTCCGCGATTGGTGACCACAACCGGGGCATGCGACGCCCGATCCTGCCATAATCCGAAGTTCCGGACGATCTCAGCCGAACTTACCGTTGCGGTTCTATCCAAGATGCGTCCTGTCTCGCACGGGGCGTGCGCTTGAATACCGCGCACGACCTTTTCAGTGCGGCAGTAGATGGCGATCCACTTTAGCTTATCGATATCTGTCTCTTATCAATAATATACCCAAACTGGTATATGAATCCAAGTCAATATAGCCAATCAAAATGGTTCTTTCGACACCCATACTGGTTATATGCAAATTACGATGCAACGCGACAACGCCACCTAACCCAGCGTTTACGCTACGGTCCGCAATGTCAGGTGATGATACGTCGATCTCTCCCTGCGCGACGCCATATCGACCATACCGGGTTTCGATCGCTGCTGTCTGATCGCCGCGGTGTTGCGCTGATCGAGATGGCGATAACCTTGCCGGTGCTGTTGACACTGTTGTTCGGGATCATGGCCTATGGCCAATGGTTCTTCGTGTCGCACACCGTTCAGCAAACCGCTAACGATGCCGCGCGCGCCGCCATTTCCGGGCTGACCAAAAACGAGCGCTATGCGACCGCGCTGAAGACCGTGAACGTCAATTTCGTGCGCGGCGGGATGCTCGATGCGTCGAAGCTGACGGTCGTCGTCGAGGATGACGGGACGATGATCGTCGTGCGGCTGTCCTACGATGCAGCGCAGGATCCGGTGCTGTCGACCGGGCTGGTGCCGGTGCCGAGTACGACGATACGACGCAGCGCCGCGGTATTGTTGGGTGGCGTCTGAGGTGACGGGGGCGATGACGCACCGCATTCTCGGCTCGACGCGACGGCTCGTCCGCGATGGTCGCGGCTATGTGACGATCCTCACGGCGGGGGCGATGACGATGCTGATGGGCGCCGCCGCGCTCGGCGTCGATGTCGGATCGCTTTACGTCGCCAAGCGCCAGTTGCAAGGCGTCGCCGATGCCGCCGCGCTGGCCGCGGCCGCAACCAGCGCCGATCCCTTGGTGGCGGCCCGCGGTGCGGTGAGGGTCAACGCAGTTCCCGGCACCTCGGTCGCCAGTCTCGTCCGCGGCCGCTACACGCGCGATCCGAGCCTCGACGCGGGCGCGCGGTTCATACCCGATGCCGCCGGTGGCGTGGCGGGGGGGGCGAGCACGGCCAATGCGTCGCAGGTCGTGGTGGCGCAGACCGTGCCGTTGTTTTTCGGCCGATTGATCACCGGGCGACCGACCATGCGGGTGACCGCAACGGCGCTGGCAGCGCGGATCGACATGGCGGCGTTCTCGCTCGGCACGCGGCTGGCGGCATTGCAGGGCGGGCTTCCCAACGCGCTGCTGTCGGGGCTGGCAGGGACAAACCTCAATGTGTCGGTAATGGATTATACTGCACTCGCCGGCGCCGATGTCGACGCGCTCGCCTTTGCCAGTGCGTTGCGGACAACGCTCGATCTTGACGCCGCAACCTTCGGGGAGACTCTCAACACCACCACGACTCTGCCCAAAGCGGTCGAGGCGCTGGCGGCAGCGACCACCGACCAGACCGCGGCGTCGGCATTGCGCGCGATCGCTCTGAAGCTACCGCCGACCAGTATCCAGCTATCGAAGCTGATCGATCTCGGCCCACTGGCGGGGCAGCGCGCGGTGGATCCTGCAAACGTGTTCGAATTCGACAGCTATGCCGGGCTGCGCGAGATCCTCCAGCTCGCCAACGGTCAGCGCACAATCGCGCTCGGAACGGGGGTATCGGTACCGGGGCTTGTCTCGACGCAGCTGAGCCTGGCGAGCGGCCAGCGGACCGTGCAATCGCCGTGGCTCGCGGTCGCCAAGGACAATGCGGTCGTCGTCCGGACCGCGCAAACGCGGCTTTACGTCGACACGCAGATCGGCGGGCTGGCGACGTTCGGGCTGGCGTCGCTGCGCTTGCCGATCTTCGTCGAACTGGCCTCGGCCAGCGCGTCGCTCAGCCGGATCGCGTGCACGCGCAGCCCAGCGACGGGCACGGTGTCGCTCGATGTCACGCCGAGCGTCGGCAACGTCACCATCGCCGATGTCGCGACCGCGCGGCTGAACGACTTCACGACGCCGATCACAACACAGCGCGCGACGATTGCACATGCGCTGCTCGTCGACGTCTCGGGCTATGCCGACGTAAAGCTCGGGGGGGTCGCGGCGCAGCCGCTGACCTTCTCTGCCGACGACATCGCGCAGAACCGCGTCCGTTCGGTCTCGACCAACGATCTCGCGCAGGGACTGGCCTCGTCGCTGATCCGATCGATGGACCTCCGTATCGGCGTGCTCGGGCTTGGGCTCAATGTGTCGGCGATCACCGCCGCGGTCGGCAGCGCGCTGTCGGTCGCCGCGCCCGCGCTCGACGGTCTGCTCGATCAGGTTACCGGGCTGTTGGGGGTGCGCGTCGGGCAGGCGGATGTCCAGGTCAACGGCCTGCGCTGTGGTCGCGCCGTACTGGTCGCCTGATCCTTTCCTCGCTTTTCTTTCTTTCAACGATGGACTGTTCCGTGCGCCAGCTTGCCAAGATCCCCACCGACCGCCGTTCGCTCAATCGCTATCCGGTGGCGATGCGCGTGACGCTCAGAGAGGGGCGCGCCTGCGTCTTCGACGTGACGATCCACGATCTGTCATGCCATGGCTGTCGCGTCGCGCTCGGCTATCAGGCCGCGCCAGGGCAGGACGTCGTCGTCCGCTTCGCCGGACTGCAACCGGTCCGCGCGACGATCATGTGGGCGGCCGGCGGCGAGGCCGGCGTCAGGTTCGCGCAGCCCTTCCACTATGCTGTGCTGCGACACCTGATCACGACGACCGGCGGCCCGAGCGCGAGCGAGATGGACTAGGACAATATGAGGTTGGAGCGGGTGAAGGGAATCGAACCCTCGTCACTTGCTTGGGAAGCAAAAGCTCTACCATTGAGCTACACCCGCAGACGCGCCGCTGTTCGCGGCGGTTGGGCGTCCGTACCCGGCACGATCGCGAAGTTCAAGCGTCAAGCGCAGGCGGAACGTCTGCGGTCGTGCAACGCTGTAGCCTTGCGGGCATGGCGCTCGACAAGGACGCACGGCATGACGATCGCTACCCCTTCCCGAGACGGCCTGTCGCGACCCCTCGCGGTGCTGGTCGTGGCCGGCGTGCTTGGGGCCAGCGCGGTGCTCGGGCGCCGCAATGCGCCCGATCCTTCGCACCCCAGGACGCGGCGCTGGTACAAGCGGCTCGACAAGCCCGGATTCACGCCGCCCGACGCGGTGTTCGGTGCGGTCTGGCCCGTGCTCGAGACAGGGCTGGCAGTTGGCGGCTATCGGCTGATGCGCGCGCCGCAATCGCAGCGACGTGATGCAGCGGTCGGCTTGTGGTTGCTCAACAGCGCGATGGTCGGTGGCTGGACCGAATTGTTCTTTCGTAAACGTGCACTGGAGACAAGCGCGGTCGCGGCAGGCGCAATGGTCGTCACCGGCGCGGCGTATGTCGCCACAGCCGCCAAGATCGATCGCCCGGCGGCGGGGCTGGGGGTACCGTTCGTGGCCTGGCTTGGCTTCGCGACGCTGCTCGCGACCCGGATCAGCCAGCGCAATGCCGAGTCGACCGAGACGCGACGATGAGCCGGGTTACGGTGTGGCATGATGGCGACTGTCCGCTATGCCGGCGCGAGATCGCGATAATGCGGCGGCTTGATCGGCGCGGTGCGATCGAGTTTATCGACGCAACCGAGGGCGACGCATCCTGTCCGATCGACCGCGGTGAACTCCTCGCGCGATTTCACGCACGCGAGGAGGGGCATTTGCTATCCGGTGCTGCGGCATTCGCGGCGATGTGGCGGGCGATCCCGATCCTGCGCCCGTTGGGCCTCGCCGCGCGGCAGCCACGCGTGCTGAGCCTGCTCGAGCGTGTCTATACCGGCTTCCTGCGCGTCCGGCCGAGATTGCAACGCGCGGTGCGACGGCGCGAGGCGGTGAAGCCGTGACGGTGGCGCGCGACGCTGTATCGCCCGGTCAGACCAGCGTCTGGGACTTTCCGCGTCCCGCGATCGCCGAGCGATGCCCGCGACACATCCGCATCGTCCATCGTGGCCAGATCGTCGCGAACACGTGCGCGAGCGTGCGAACGCTCGAAACCAGTCATCCGCCAAGCTATTACATCCCGCCCGACGACGTCGCGATGGTACTGTTGCGGCGTTCGACGCATCGCTCGTTCTGCGAATGGAAGGGCGACGCGGTCTATTACGATCTCGTGCTCGATGGCGAGACGATTCGGGACGTCGCCTGGAGCTATCCCGCGCCGACCCGCGTATTTGCCGCGTTGCGCGACCATCTCGCCTTCTACGCGGCCCCGTTCGATACGTGCACCGTCGACGACGAGAGGGTCGTGCCACAGCCAGGGGGCTTTTATGGTGGCTGGATCACCGCGGATCTTGCCGGGCCGTTCAAGGGCGTACCCGGCAGCCGCTATTGGTAGACCTTATTCGAGTCCGGCGGCGCGGCGCACCGCGAGCCCAGCGCCGGCCCAATCGACGTCTTCGCCCTCCAGCGCGATCGCAGTGCGCAAATGGTCGCGAACGATCCCGAGCAGCGGCATCGGCGTGCGAGAGCGGCCTGCGGCGGCGTCGACGAGGTTCATGTCCTTCAGCCCGAGCGGCGCGGCGAACCCGGCAGGCTTGAACGCATCGGCCACCAGCATGTCGCCATAGGTCTTGTAGACCGGCGCCGAGAACAACGTCCCGGTCAGCACCTCGAGGAGAGTCGCACGATCGACGCCGCCCTTTTCCGACAGCGTCATGGCCTCGGCCATCGCCTCGACCGCGGCCATGATCATGAAATTGCCGCTGAGCTTGACCAGATTGGCCGCCGATGGCGTGGTGCCGACGCGAAAGACGCGCTGGCCGATCGCCTCGAACAGCGGTTCGCATCGATCGATGAGATCGTCCGCGCCCGCCGCGACGATGAACAGCGTGCCGGCTTCGGCGGCGGGCGGGCGACCGAATACGGGGGCCGAGATGTAGCGGTCGGCGTCGCGCGCGAGGCGGTCGGCGAGCGCGACGCCGATCGTGCTGTGCGAAACGTGCAGCGCGGGCGCGGTCAGGATCCCGTCGTCTCCGTAGACCACGGCGTCGAGCGCGGTGTCGTCGGCCAGCATCGTCATCACCACGTCGCCCTGGGCCGCGGCGGCGGGCGTCTCGGCGAGCTGCGCGCCGGCCGCAACCAGCGCCGCCGCCTTGTCGGGCGAGCGGTTCCACACCATCACCTCGTGCCCTGCCTTGACGAGGTTGGTGGCCATCGCGCTGCCCATCTGGCCGAGACCGATGAATCCGACTTTCATGCTCTATCCTTCAGAATGTCTGTAGCGGGCCAACGCACGCTGGGGCGGATCGCTGCGTCAGGCGCGCAGCGGCAGGCTGAGACGGGCGAGCAGTCCGCCGGTCGGCGATCGGCCCAATGCGAGGCTGCCGCCGTTCAGCTCGGCAAGTTCGCGCGTGATCGACAGGCCAAAGCCGTGGCCATCGCCGCGTTCGTCGAGGCGGCGGCCGGGCAGCATCGCTTCCGCCATCGCGGTGTCGTCGAGGCCATCGCCATCGTCGGCGATTTCCAGCGTCGCCATGCCATCGGTCGCCCTGGCCTCGATCGTCAGCGCCGACCGCGCATGCCGCCAGCCATTGTCGAGTAGGTTGCCGATCATCTCGTCGAGATCCTGCGCGTCGATCGCGACTGCAAGATCGGCGGGGATGTCGCGTTCGATCGCAATCGGCCGCTCGGCATGGATCCGCCGCAACACCGCGAGCAGGTCGTCGACCGCCGGCGCGATCGGCGTCCGAGCCCGCGCGCCGCCGGTCGCATCGGCGCGCGCGCGGCCGAGATGATGGCGGACCCGGCGGTCGATCTGCTCGACCATGTCGCGCACGTCGTCGTCGGCGCCGGTCTCCGCCAGCTTGAGCGACAATGCGGCGAGCGGCGTCTTGAGGCCGTGCGCAAGGTTGGCGACATGCTGGCGGGCGTGCGCGAGCCCCGCGGCGTTCTGGTCGATCAGCGCGTTCAACTCGGTCACGAGCGGCTGCAGTTCGCCCGGCTGATCGTCGGGGATGTGCCGCTCGGTGCCGGCACGGACCGCGGCGAGCGCGGTCCGGAGGTCGCGTAACGGACGCAGCCCGAACCGGAGTTGCAGGATCGTCGCCGCCGCAAGCCCTGCGCCGAGCAAGGCAAGCGAACCGAGCAACGGGATCATCGCCTCGCGTAACGGCTCCTCGACGATCCGGCGCGGGCCGATCGCGGTGATCGTGACGGGACCGCGCGGAGTCGGCACATCGAGCGTGCGCGAATGGAGCCGGTCGCCGCTGCGATCGCGCGTGTCGCCGGCGCGAAGTTGATGCGCGTCGGGACCACCGGGGCCGGGACGATCCCGGACATCCTGCGGCGGGGCGGGCGGCAGGGGTAGCGGCACTGTGACGGGGGCGGGGGCGGCGGGCGCGGGCGGGGTAGCGGGCTGGGGCAGGGGAGCAGCCGTGCCGCTGTCGACACGACCGGCAGGGCCGTCGATATGCCAGGACCAGTCCGATCCGGCGACGCCGAACTCGGGCATGTCGATCGCGCGCGTCCGGTCGAGCGTCCCATCAGGGCGCACCGCCCGCGCGAGCACCGCGACCTGCGCATCGAGCCGCTCGTCGAGGCCCCGCGTGACGAACCGTTCGAGGACATGACCAATCGTCACGCCCGCGAAAAGCAACGCCAGCCCGGTCGACAGCGCGGCGATGACGAGCATCCGCCCGAAAAGTGACCGCGGGACGAGGCGCATCCGGGGCATTACCATCCGCCCGCCAGGCTTGCTGGTCCACCCTGCAAACGCGCCCCCGGCGCAGGCAGGGCACAGATTGGAGAAGGTTCGGCGGCGCGGATCGGTCCTGAGTCCCGAACGGTCCTCGACTGGGTCAACGCCGTCGCGGGGGTGGTGGCAACAAGGTCGCCATTTATCTGTCGCGCGATGTGCGTCACGGCTCGCCCGCCGTCAGCCGATAGCCGCGGCCGCGCACCGTTTCGATCATCTGCGCGCCGATCTTGCGGCGCAACCGGCCGATGATGACCTCGATCGAGTTCGAATCGACATCTGCATCGCCCTCGTACACGCGCTCGATCAGGTCGGCGCGTTCGATCACGACCTCGCGGCGAAGCATCAGCGCGGACAGCACGCGCCATTCGAATGCGGTCAACTTGAGCGGCAGGCCGTCGAGTTCGAACGTCCCGAGTTGCGCGTCGAAGACCAGCGGTCCACACGCGACGCGCGCCGCGGCATGACCGGCGGCGCGGCGGACCAGCGCGCGCAACCGCATCACGACCTCCTCGACGCGGAACGGCTTGACCACATAATCGTCCGCGCCCGCCTTGAAGCCCTCGACCTTCTCCGACCAGCCGTCGCGTGCGGTCAGGATCAGCACCGGCAGGTCGCGTCCCGCCGCCCGCCAGTCGCGCAGCACGGACAGCCCGTCACGCTTGGGCAGGCCCAGATCGACCACGGCGGCATCGTAGAGTTCGGTCGCGCCGAGATGACCGCCATCCTCGCCGTTGCGGGCCACGTCGACCGCGAAATGCTCGGCGCGCAACGCCCGCGCCAGCCCGTCTGCGATCGTCGCATCGTCTTCGATCAATAATACCCGCATGCCTGTGTCCCTATGCCCGATGCCTCAACGGAATCTGAACGGCTTGGTTCAGCGGGCGTCGGCAGCGTGCGCCTAAAGAGTGATTCGTCAACCAATGAGAGGAACGACGCAAATGACCGAACATTCCCACATCGCGCCCGGCAAGCGCTTCAATCTGCGCCGCAATCGTCTGGCGCTCGCCGCCGCCGGTCTGCTGGTGGTCGGTGGAGCGGCTGGTGCCGTCACCGTCGCGGCAACGCGCCCCAGCGTGACGATGGCGCCCGCCACCCCGGTCGCGATCCGCTCGCTCCAGTCGGATGGGATCGTCACGATCCGCGGTACCGTGGCCGAGCAATACGGCAACAAGTTCGTGATGGCCGACCGCACCGGTCGTGCGCTAGTCGATCTCGGCCGGGGCGGAGAGGGTAGCAATCTGGTCGCGACCGGTCAGCCGGTGACGATCCAGGGCCGCTTCGAGGATGGCTTCGTCCACGCCTCGTTCCTGGTTGCACCGGGGGGCAAGGTTACCGCGCTCGGCCCGGTCGGTGGCCCGCCGCATGGTCCGCATGGCCCCGGGCCCGAAGGTCCCGGTCGCGATGGTCCGGGCGGTCCCGGCGGCGCGGGTGCTCCGCCGCCGCCGCCGCCGCCAGCGGGCGTCGCACCGCCCCCGCCAGCGGGCATGGCACCGCCGCCAGTGGCTCCAGGTGCAGCCCGCGCGCCAGTCGGGGCGCTCCCCGCACCGGCCGCGGCACCTGCCCCGCAGGTCGCGCCAGCAAACTGAAGAAAGTGGAGCCGGGTAACACCGGCTCCATTGTTCTGCCAGCGTGCCAATAGCCTCTTCGGCACGCTGGACGTGGTTACGCTGCTAAAGCTTTTCCCCCGGCAGGGGAGGTAGCTGAGGGGGCAAGTATGGGAACCGCCTTAGCGGGCGATGGACGCCAGTCTTGGCGCTTCGGTTCGGCGCTGTTTTGCGGCCGGCACACGGACCCAGTAGCGGCCGGTCACGATCAACGGCAGCGCAAGCAGGCATCCGGCGCCGGCATCCCACATGCCGTCGCCGATCAGCCCCACGCCGAGCCCCGCCACCGTCGAAACCCCAAGCAGCGCCGGCAGTGCAAAGATCTGGCGGTTGGTCTTGTGGCTCATGCGATCTCTCCTGCCATCACGACTTCGCGGACCCGCTGCTCGCTCGGACCGCCCCGGCGACGCAGCCACAGATACAGCCCACTGCCGAGCACCACGATCGTCAGCACGTCGAACACCGCCCAGATGATCTTCATCACCAGCCCGCCATAATCGCCGAAGTGGAGCGGCTGCGCGAGCAGGAGTGCCTGCATGTACCACGGCATCGGCGTCACCGCGTCGAGCCGTCCGGTCGCGGCATCGACGAACCCCGGCAGCAGGAGCTTCGACGTCATCGGCGTCGTGCCCTTCATGAACACCGCATAATGATGCTTGCTGCTGAAGACGACGCCGGGAAAGGCGATGAACTGCGGCTCCATGTCGGGCGCCTTGCGCCGCACCGCATCGAGCGCCGCCTGCACCGAGGCACGCTCCACCCCAAGCGGCGTGCGCGTCTCGCTGGCGGTGATCGCCGCGAGGCCGTTCGCCTTCCAGATGGCGGTGATCGGCACGACAAAGGTGTTGATCGTCCCCGTCACGCCGACGACGCTCGCCCAGACGAGCGTGACGATGCCGAGCAGATTGTGCCGATCGAGCCAGCCGAGACGCTTGCTGCGCCCGCGCCGCAGCGTGCCGAAGTCGAGCTTGGCCATGAACGGCGCATAGAGAACGACGCCCGAGACGATCGCCGCGAAGAACAGCAGGCCCATCACGCCCAGGAATATCTCCGCCCAGAAGCCGAGCAGCATGTCGGTGTGGAGCTTGAGGATGAACGCCATCACGCCGGGGACATAGGGCGGCATGGTCGCGCCGGTGCGCGCATCGAAGGCAAGGAAGTGCATCGCCGCGGGGGCGGCATCGGCCGTCGCGCCGGTTGTCACATAGACGATGGGTCGTTCGTCGTCGAAGCTGATATAAAGCGGGATATTGCCCGGCGCGGTCGCGGCGGCACGCTTCAGGATCGCGTCGAGCGAGAGCGACGGCGTGCCCGCGGGCAGCGCCGCCATTGGCGCGGGCGGGTTGAGCCAGCCATCGATCTCGTCTTGGAAGATCAGCGGCAGCCCGGTGACGCACAGCATCAGCAAGAACGCGGTACAGATCAGGCTCGTCCATTTGTGGACGAGGTACCAGGTCTTGATCGTGCCGCGGGTCATGCGCGCGATACGCCGTCATGGAACGATAGGGGCTGGCAAATGCTCACCGGCACACAAGTACAGAGTTGATAACGATGTGCAATAGCGATGTGAGTCAGAGAGCCCTCTTCCAATCCTCCCCCGCGAGGGGGAGGTGGCTGGCGTCAGCCAGACGGAGGGGGAGGTAAGGGTGACCGCCGTTTCCGGTCCGCCCCCTCCGACACCTTGGGTGCCACCTCCCCCATCCGGTGGAGGGATGCAGTATGTGCCCTACTTGAGCAGGATCAGTGCCTTCGACAGCGTCATGTAGATCCCCCAGAGGATCGGCAACCCGACCGCGAGCCATGCGAAGACGACGATAGGCGAGGTGCTGGTCTCCGCCGCCACGGTGCCGCCAGCAACCGTCTCGACCGCCCGTGGCGCATTATCCGCGGGCATGTGGAACTTCGCGTCGACCGGCCGGACGAACAGGTTCGCGACGAACCCGGCGACCAGCATCGCCGCCAGCACCCAGAAGATCGGCGGGTAGATAACGCCGCGCGGCACGTCCGCGGCGATCGCCCGGTCGCGCATGTTCGCGACGAGCAGCGGCCCGACCACGCCCGCGGTCGACCAGGCGGTTAGCAACCGGCCATGGATCGCGCCGACATATTTCGTCCCGAACAGGTCAGCCAGATAGGCCGGCACGGTCGCGAACCCGCCGCCGTACATCGACGCGAGGATACAGAAGACGAGGATGAACAGCCCGAGCGTCGTGCCCGCAAGCGCGGGTGCGGCAAGTCCGTAGAGCAGCGCGCCTGCGACGAGGATGGTCGCGAACAGCGGCTTGCGTCCGATCCGGTCGGACAGCCACGCCCAGAAGAACCGGCCGCCGATGTTGAACAGGCTGATCGCGCCGACAAAGCCTGCGCCGACCGCCGCCGCCGCCTTTTTCTGATCCTCGTCGAATGCGGTGAACAGCACGCCGGGCGCGTCAATCAGCCGACCGCCAAACAGCTCCTGCAACATCGGCGATGCGATGCCGATGATCCCGATCGAGGCGGAGACGTTGAAGAACAGCACCAGCCACACCAGCCAGAACTGCGGCGTGCGGTGCGCGTCCGACAGCGCGACGTTGAAGCGGCTGATCGATGCCTTGGCGCTGGTGGGCGCGGTCCAGCCTGCAGGCGCCCAGCCCTCGGCGGGCACGCGGTAGCCGATCGCGCCGGCCATCATGAACACGAAATACACCGCCGCGAGCACCAGGAACGTCTGCCACACGCCGACGCCGGTCGGGCTGGCGAAGTGCTTCATCAGCAGATCGGCGAGCGGTCCGCCGATCATTGCGCCGCCGCCAAAGCCCATGATCGCCATTCCGGTCGCCATGCCGCGCCGGTCGGGAAACCATTTGATCAGCGTCGAGACGGGCGAGATGTAGCCGAGCCCAAGCCCGATCCCGCCGATCACGCCCGATCCGATCCAGATCAGCCACAACTGATGCATCGCCACGCCGATCGCCGCGATGCCCATGCCGCCGCACCAGCAGAAGGCGGCGACGACGCCGGCCTTGCGCGGCCCCGCGCGTTCCAGCCAGCCGCCCCAGATCGCGGCGGCGGCGCCGAGCACCACGAAGAACAGCGTGTACGTCCAGACGAGATCGCTCACGCGCCAGTCGCAGTTGGTCGTGGTCAGGGCGCCGAGCAGCGAGAGGTTGGGGCAGGCGACGGGGTCGGTGATCCCGATCGCGCGCGACAGCGGCAGCCAGAAGACGCTGAAGCCGTACGCCATGCCGATGCACAGATGGATCGCGAGTGCACAGGGCGGCACCAGCCACCGGTTGAACCCCGGTGCGGCAACGGTGCGCGCGCGGCTGAGAAAGCCGTGTCCGCCCGCGCTGCCGACCCCCGTGTCGATCGTATCCGTCATCCAACCCCCCGATTATATTTGGTTATCTTCGGGAGCGTGGCCGATCAGGCGGCTAATGTCACCCGCAGCGTTTCGAAACCGTCTATCGTCGCGCTGACGCTTTGCCCCGGGCGGATCGGGCCGACGCCCGCCGGGGTGCCGGTGAAGATCAGGTCACCCGGCGCCAGCTCGACGAAGGTAGACAGCGTCGCGATGATCTCCGGCACGCTCCAGATCATCATCGACAGGTCGCCCGACTGGCGGGTCTCGCCGTCGATCGCGAGCGCGATGCCGCCGCTGGCTGCGGGCATGCCCGGCGTGATCGCGCCGATCGGGGCGGAGCGATCGAAGCCCTTCGCCATGTCCCATGGCCGGCCGATCGCCTTGGCCGCCGCCTGCAGATCGCGCCGCGTCAGGTCGATGCCGACTGCGGCGCCGAAGATCGTCGCGGCGGCATCAGGCACCGCGATATCCTTGCCGCCTGCGCCCAGTGCGATCACCAGTTCGACCTCGTGATGCAGGTCCTGCGTCTGCGGCGGGAAGGGGAGCGTGCTGCCATTCGCAACGACGGCGTCGGCGGGCTTGGAGAAGAAGAACGGCTCCTGCCGGTCGGGATCGGAGCCCATCTCGCGCGCGTGATCGGCATAGTTCTGGCCGACGCAGAAAATCCGGCGAACGGGAAAGCGGTCGGACGTACCGGCGATGGCGACGCTCGGCGCGGTGATCGTGGGAATGTGCATGATGGCTCCTTTGGCGGCCTACATCACGTGTCCGGGCATGGTTTGCAACGCACGCGGAACGTCCTTCGGCACGATGGGTTGGGCCTGTCTACGCAGTGGAGATATCGATGCCCAGCACCCAGCCCGTCCGGTTCGACCCGTCGGTCGAGACGATCGCTCCCGACGAAGCGGAGACGTTGCAGGGGCTTAAGGCGTCGTTCCAGGAGATATTGGAGACCACGTCGCAGGATTATGGCCACGCCGTCCGCGCGGTCCATGCCAAGGCGCACGGCATCGCGCGCGGGTCGATCACGATATCCGAGGGCCTTCCGCCGCTCCTCGCGCAGGGGGCCTTCGCTAAGCCTGGACGTCACGAGGCGGTGATCCGCATCTCGACCAATGCGGGCGACATCCTCGACGACAGCGTCAGCCTGCCGCGCGGTCTGGCGCTCAAGATTCTCGACGTCGCGGGGGATCGGTTGCCCGGGTCGGAAGGCGACACGACGCAGGACTTCATCATGGTCAATGCGCCGGCCTTTTCCGCGAGCGATCCCAAGGCGTTCGGCAAGAATCTCAAGCTGCTGACCAAGACGACGGATCGGTTCGAGGGCGTGAAGAAGGCGATGTCGGCAACGTTCCGCGTCGTCGAATCCGCGCTGGAAGCGGTCGGGACGCAGTCCGCGACATTGCAGACGCTCGGCGGGGCCAAGCCCGTGCATCCGCTCGGCGAGACCTATTATTCGCAGACCGCATTCCGCTACGGCGACGCGATCGCGAAATTCGCGCTGGTTCCGGTCTCACCCGAGCTGGTCGCGCTGACCGGCACCCTCGTCGATATCACCGCGCGCCCGGACGCACTGCGCGAGGTCGTTCGCGATGCACTGGCCGCGCATGGCGGGACATGGGAGCTGCGTGTCCAGATCAACACCGATCTCGAGGCCATGCCGATCGAGGACGCATCGGTGGTGTGGGACGAGGCGATCAGCCCGTTTACGACGATCGCAAAGCTGGAGATCCCGGCGCAGGCGTCGTGGGAACAGGGCCGCAGCGACCGCACCGACGATGCGCTGGTCTACAGCGTGTGGAACGGAATCGCGGCGCACCAGCCGCTCGGCGGGATCAATCGTGTCCGCAAGGAAACCTATCGGCTCTCGTCCGAGTTTCGCGGCCAGTTCAACGGATGCCCGGTGCACCAGCCAGTGAAGTTGTCCGACCTTGCGTGACGTTGCAGGCAAGGAGGGCTCGTCGTTGAAGCTGTTCCACGTGAGCGACGTGCATTTCGGTGCCGAGGATCCGGCAGCGATCGCCTGGTTTTCCGAGCGGGTCGCAGACGAGAAGCCCGACGCGGTCATCATGACCGGCGACCTGACGATGCGCGCCACCAAGGACGAGTTCCAGCGCGGCGGCGACTGGCTGCGTTCGCTTGGCGTGCCGGTGACGCTGGAGGTCGGCAACCACGACATCCCCTATTACTGGGATCCGTTCCGGCGGTTCTTCGCGCCCTATCAGCGCTATGCGGCGGTCGAGCAGATGATCGAGCAGCCGCTTGAGCTCCCTGGCGTCACGGTCGTGCCCCTGAAGACGACCGCACGTGCGCAGTGGCGCTGGAACTGGTCGAAGGGACGGGTCAGTTCAGGGTCGCTGAAGCGCGCGCTGGCGATGATCCAGGACGTACCGAAGGGCAATCTGATCTTCATCGGCGCACATCATCCGCTGATCGAGGGCGGGACGACCGGCACTGCCAAAACGCGCAACGGCGACGAGGCGCTGACCGCGCTGGCGGAGGCCGGTGCGCATGCGGTGCTGTCGGGGCACGTCCATGATCCGTTCGACGTGCCGGTCGAGCGCGAGGGGCAGACGATCCGGATGATCGGCGCGGGAACGCTTTCAAAACGGACTCGCGGCAGTCCGCCGGCGTTCAACGAGATCAGGGTCGATGGCGGACGTTTCGAGACACTGGCGCGGACGTTGTCGGACGAAGCCAAATACTCGATCACGAGTGGAGTATGACGAGCGTCGCGCCTAGTCCGGCGCCTTCCCGGAATTGAACTCGATATCGATCTCGACCCAGCCGCCGAGGATCTGCTTGCCGCCGACGCGCGGCGGGCGGACCCGAAACTGCCACGCGGCCTGGCGCATCGCGCGCGCAAGGCCCGAACCGACCGGCGACTCGCTGAGTGCGCGGCAATTCTCGACCTGGTAATTCTCGATCATCCGGCACGCGATCCGGGCCCAGCTGTTCGGCGGCGGCGGGCTCTTCAGATAGCCGTTGAGCTCGGCATCGGTCGGGCGGCGATACCATTCGACCTTGTACAGCCGCTCGCCACCCGGGCCTTCGCCGGGACCATAGGTCGAACCGCTGTCCTTGCCCTTGCCTGACCCGCTGCCGCCGTCGCCGCCGGCAAGCTGGTCGTTGGGGTGCGACGGCATCTTCGAGATATCGGCAGCGTCGAACATTTCCATCCCGCCGAGCATCTTGATCGGCAGCGGGGGTGGCGCCTTCGGGGGGGCAGGGGGGGCCTGCGCGGCTTCGACGCGGGGGGCAGTGCGTTGCGGCGACCCCCCGCTGGCGCGCTTCTGCTTGGTCGGCGACGGCGTGCGCTTTTCCGGCGTCGGCGTGGGCTGGTCCGGCGCGATCTGGAACGTGACCGGATCGCGCCGCTCCGCCGGCTTGACGACCGACGGAGGCGCCAGCCGCAGCAATAGGAGGATGATCAGGACATGCGCGATCACGGTCAGCACGAACGCGGCGCCGCGCCGTCGCGTAGAACCGCGCGTCTCGCTCGACGAAGGATGGTACGCCGACCGCATCGGCAGTCCGCCTAGACCTGCAACGCGTCAACGGCAACGTCCGGAGCCGACGATCTTTTTGCGCTATTCACCAGCGCAGCGGCTGCCGGGTCAGCCGCGCGCGATCAGCAGCGTTGCGATCCGCGCCGCGGCGGCGTCCGCGCCGTTTTCCCGCGAAACCTCCGCGCCGATCCGCGCTGCCTCCGACCTCATGTCCGGGGTCAGGATGGCCGCGACCGCAGCCCGCGCGCGCGCCGTCGTGAACCGGCGCGACGACAGCGTTCGACCGACGCCCATTCTCTCGATTCGGCGCCCATTGTCGTGCTGGTCACCCATGTGCGGCACGACGAGCTGTGGTTTGCCCGCGCGCAGTGCCTGGCCGGTCGAGCCCGCGCCGCCGTGATGGATGATCGCGCATGCTCGCGGAAACAGCAGCGAGTGCGGCGCATAGCGGCAGACATGAACCTGCTCGGTCGATACCGCGTGCGCGTCGGTGCCGGTGAGCAGGACCGCGCGCAGGCCGAGCGCTCGGGCCGCCGCTGCTGCGGTCGTGTAGAAATCGCCTGGCGCAAAGGTGGCGAACGATCCCAGCGTAAACACCAGGGGCGCCGGTCCATCGGCGAGGAAGGCATCGAGCGCTGGATCGAGCATTTCGGGCGCGCCGGTATCGCTGTCGAACACGGCAAAGCCGGTGACGTAAGTCGTGGCGGGAAGATCGGGCTGTGGTGGCGCGATACGCGGCGAATAGCAGCAGAGCGTCAGCGCGGTTGCAGCGGGAGTCTCCAGCAGAAGGGCCTGGGTGGATGGCGGCAATCCGTGCGCGGCGCGAACCGCGTTCACGGGTCGCGCGTGACGGTGACGCAGGACGCCGCGCATGACGCGGTACACCGCCCTGTTCCAGGCTCTACCGATCGGGCCAGTCGGGACGTGGGCCATCATCCGGAAATCGGGTGTGCTGGGCGGAGAGTACGCGGAGAAGGTCGCCATCGGCTGAAGCAGCACGTTGACGAGCGGCACGCCTCGCCGCTCCGCGACGATCGGCGCGGCGAACACGAACAGCGATGCGACCAGCGCGACGGCGCCGTCCATCGCCTCGTCCAGCGCGGTCGTACTCCCGGCGAGCCACGGCATCAGTATCCGGTCCATCAGATAGGTCTGATCCGCCATGATCCGCCGCGCCGCCTGGTCGGGCGGCAGGCCAAGCGTCTCGGCCAGCGTATCGAACCCGCCGACGATCGCGACGCCGGTCAATCCCGCCAATTCGACCTTCGCGACGTGATCCGCGGGCACGGCCAGCACGACCGCGAACCCGCGTGCCTTGAGTGCGAGACCGATGGCGATGAAGGGATGCAGGTCGCCGAGCAAGCCGATCGTGGCGAGGACGATCTTCCGCATCGGCGCTTTGGTCCTTTTCGGCCGCGTGAACAGGGGCCGTCATCAGCAGCCTAGAGGCGGTCGGTACTACCCATTCATTGCGGGAACATTTCAGTCACACGGCCACCAGCCTGGGTCTGGCCGGTCGCCCAAACGAAAAAGGCCGCCGCCCGGTGTCCCGGACGGCGGCCTTTTTTCAGTCGGCGTCGAGGTGTCCGACGAAACCGATTACTCGGCTTCGTTCAGATACTCGCCGGCATCCGCATCGGTGCCGGTGCCCGACGTCACGACCTTGGCGAGCGGGTCTTCACCTACGCCACCCTCGTCGCGCGGCGAGCGCGCGAGTTCGGCGGCATGCTCGTCCGCCGCCGACATCGGTGCGACGATCGAGGCTTCGGCCATCTTGCGCTGGGCGACGCGCATCGACGCATCGCGGCTGTTCGCCACGACCCGCAGGCGGTTGAGGCCTGCGCCGGTGCCTGCCGGGATGAGCCGGCCGACGATGACGTTTTCCTTCAGGCCCATCAGCATGTCCTGCTTACCCTGGACAGCCGCTTCGGTGAGGACGCGCGTGGTCTCCTGGAACGATGCCGCCGAGATGAAGCTGCGGGTCTGCAGCGACGCCTTGGTGATACCGAGCAGAATCGGCTTGCCCTGTGCGCGGGCCTGCTTCTTCTCCAGCTTCTCGTTGGTCGCGTCCATTTCCTCGCGATCGACCTGCTCGCCCTTGAGCAGCGTGGTGTCGCCGCCGTCGGTGATCTCGACCTTCTGCAGCATCTGACGAACGATCGTCTCGATGTGCTTGTCGTTGATCTTCACGCCCTGGAGTCGATAGACCTCCTGGATTTCCGACACGAGATACTCGGCGAGAGGCTCGATACCCATCGTCTCGAGGATGTCGTGCGGATCGGGCGAGCCGCCGATCAGGTTGTCGCCGCGCTTGACGTAATCGCCTTCCTGGACGTCGATGACCTTCGACTTCGGCACCAGATACTCGACGACGTCGCCGCCATCCTCGGGCTGGATGCCGATCTTGCGCTTCGCCTTGTAATCCTTGCCGAACACGACGCGGCCCGAGATCTTGGCGATGATCGCCGAGTCCTTGGGAATACGCGCCTCGAACAGCTCGGCGACGCGCGGCAGACCACCGGTGATGTCGCGCGTCTTGGCGCTCTCGCGGCTGACGCGGGCCACGACGTCGCCGCCGAACACCTGTGCGCCATCCTCGACCGACAGGGTCGCACCGATCGCCAGCATGTAGCGGCCGGTCTCGCCCGACGTCTCGTCGAGCAGGGTCATGCGCGGACGCAGATCCTCCTTCGACTTGGTCGCCGCACGATATTCGATCACGACGCGCTGGGCGATGCCCGTGGCTTCATCGGTCTGCTCGGTGAGCGTCTTGCCCTCGATCAGGTCGACATACTTGATCGTGCCCGGGTTCTCCGTGATCACCGGCATGGTGAACGGATCCCACTCGGCCATCCGGTCGCCGCGCGACACGATGTGGCCATCGTCGAACAGCACATATGCGCCGTACGGGATACGATCGACCGAGAGCTCACGGCCGTCCATGTCGACGATCGCGATTTCGCCCGAGCGGCTGAGCACCACGCGACGGCCACGCTGGTCGACGATGATACGCAGATCGCGGAACTGCACCGTACCGTCGGCATGCGCCTCGAGGTTCGACGTCTCGTTGAGCTGCGCTGCACCACCGATGTGGAACGTACGCATCGTCAGCTGCGTGCCGGGTTCACCGATCGACTGCGCGGCGATGACGCCGACAGCTTCACCGATGTTCACCGGCGTACCGCGGGCGAGATCGCGCCCGTAGCACTTGCCGCAGACACCGATCTTGGACTCGCAGACCAGCGGGCTGCGGATCTTGCACGACTGCGTACCGAGGCCCTCGATCGTCGTGATCATCGGCTCGTCGAGCAGCGTGCCCGACGGGATGATGACCTTGCCGGTCTTCGGATCGACGATGTCCTCCGCGGTCGTACGACCGAGGATGCGCTCGCCGAGCGATGCAATGGTGGAACCACCCTGAAGAATGGCCTTCATCTCCAGAGCGCGGGTCGTGCCGCAATCGGGTTCGATGATGACGCAATCCTGCGACACGTCGACCAGACGACGCGTGAGGTACCCCGAGTTCGCCGTCTTCAACGCCGTATCCGCGAGGCCCTTGCGAGCGCCGTGGGTCGAGTTGAAGTATTCAAGGACGGTCAGGCCTTCCTTGAAGTTCGAGATGATCGGCGTCTCGATGATTTCGCCCGACGGCTTGGCCATCAGGCCGCGCATACCGGCGAGCTGCTTGATCTGCGCCTGCGAACCGCGGGCACCAGAGTGGGCCATCATGTAGATCGAGTTGATCGGCTTTTCACGGCCGGTGTCCTCGTCGATCTTCACCGAGCGGATCTCGTCCATCATGGCGTTCGCGACCTGATCGCCGCAACGGCTCCAGGCGTCGATCACCTTGTTGTACTTCTCCTGCTGCGTGATCAGACCGTCCTGATACTGCTGCTCGAAGTCCTTCACGAGCGCCTTGGTGTCGTCGACCAGACCAACCTTGGCGTCCGGAATGATCATGTCGTCCTTGCCGAACGAGATGCCGGCGCGGAACGCGTGGCGGAAGCCGAGCGACATGATCGCGTCGGCGAACAGCACGGTCTCCTTCTGGCCGGTGTGACGATAGACCTCGTCGATCACGTCGCCCACGTCCTTCTTGGTAAGCAGGCGGTTGACGGTGTCGAACGGCACCTTGTGGCTATGCGGCAGGCACTCGCCCAGCAGCATGCGGCCCGGGGTCGTCTCGTACCGCTTGAGGTACTGCTTGCCCTTCTCGTCGGTCTGCGGAACGCGGCTGATGACCTTGGTGTGCAGCGTGACAGCCTGAGCGTTCAGCGCCTGATGCACTTCGGCCATGTCGCCGAGCAGCATCCCCTGGCCCGGCTCGTTCTCCTTCATCATCGACAGATAATAGAGACCGAGGACCATGTCCTGCGACGGGACGATGATCGGCTTGCCGTTGGCGGGCGACAGGATGTTGTTCGTCGACATCATCAGGACGCGCGCTTCGAGCTGGGCCTCGAGGCTCAGCGGGACGTGCACGGCCATCTGGTCGCCGTCGAAATCGGCGTTGAACGCGGAGCAGACCAGCGGGTGAAGCTGGATCGCCTTGCCCTCGATCAGTACCGGCTCGAACGCCTGGATGCCAAGACGGTGAAGCGTCGGCGCACGGTTGAGCATGACCGGATGCTCGCGGATCACCTCGTCCAGGATATCCCAGACTTCCTTGCGCTCCTTCTCGACCCACTTCTTCGCCTGCTTCAGGGTCATCGACAGACCCTTCGCATCGAGACGCGCGTAGATGAACGGCTTGAACAGTTCGAGCGCCATCTTCTTCGGCAGGCCGCACTGGTGCAGCTTCAACTCAGGACCGGTTACGATGACCGAACGACCCGAGTAGTCGACGCGCTTGCCCAGAAGATTCTGGCGGAAGCGGCCCTGCTTGCCCTTGAGCATGTCGGACAGCGACTTGAGCGGACGCTTGTTGGCGCCCGTGATCGTGCGACCGCGGCGACCATTGTCGAACAATGCGTCGACGGCCTCCTGCAGCATGCGCTTCTCGTTGCGGACGATGATGTCCGGCGCGCGGAGCTCCATCAAACGCTTCAAACGATTATTGCGGTTGATCACGCGGCGATACAGATCGTTCAGATCCGACGTCGCGAAACGACCACCGTCCAGCGGCACCAGCGGGCGCAGCTCGGGCGGGATGACCGGCACGACCTCGAGGATCATCCACTCGGGGCGATTGCCCGAATCGATGAAGCTCTCGACGACCTTCAAGCGCTTGATGATCTTCTTGGGCTTCAGCTCGGACTTGGTGACCGCGAGCTCTTCGAGCAGCGTGGTACGCTCACCCTCGAGATCAAGCGACTCGAGCATGATGCGGACCGCTTCGGCACCGATACCGGCCGAGAACGCGTCCTCGCCATACTGGTCCTGCGCGTCGAGGAGTTCGTCCTCGGTCATCAGCTGGTACTTTTCGAGCGGGGTCAGGCCTGGCTCGATCACGATGTACGCCTCGAAGTACAGCACGCGCTCGAGCTGCTTCAACTGCATGTCGAGCAGCAGGCCGATGCGCGACGGCAGCGACTTCAGGAACCAGATGTGCGCGACGGGAGCCGCGAGCTCGATATGGCCCATCCGCTCGCGGCGGACCTTCGAGACGGTAACCTCGACGCCGCACTTCTCGCAGACGATGCCCTTGTACTTCATGCGCTTGTACTTGCCGCACAGGCACTCGTAATCCTTGATCGGACCGAAGATGCGCGCGCAGAACAGGCCGTCACGCTCGGGCTTGAACGTGCGGTAGTTGATGGTCTCGGGCTTCTTGATCTCGCCGAACGACCACGAACGGATCTTGTCCGGGGACGCGATGCCGATCTGGATCTGGTCGAACGTCTCGGTCTTGGCGACCGGATTGGCGAAGGGGGTCATCTCGTTCATTTTATTCTCCATTCCCCTTCCGCGTCGCGGGAGGGGCTAGGGGAGGGGATGTCGTAGCCTCTCGGGGTGGCGCCTGTGGTCAGGCCCTCCCCCGACCCCTCCCGCAAGGCGGGAGGGGAGGAAGTAGAGGCTTACTCCGCCGCGATCTGGATGCCGTCGCTGTCGAAGCCGGGCTCCGACTGCTTCAGGTCCACATTCAGGCCGAGCGAGCGCATTTCCTTGACGAGCACGTTGAAGCTCTCCGGGATGCCGGCCTCGAACGTGTCGTCGCCCTTGACGATCGCCTCGTAGACCTTGGTGCGGCCGACCACGTCGTCCGACTTCACCGTCAGCATTTCCTGCAAGGTGTACGCCGCGCCGTAGGCCTGGAGGGCCCAGACCTCCATCTCGCCGAAGCGCTGGCCACCGAACTGCGCCTTACCACCCAGCGGCTGCTGCGTGACCAACGAGTACGGCCCGATCGAGCGTGCGTGGATCTTGTCGTCGACCAGATGGTGGAGCTTAAGCATGTAGATATACCCAACCGTCACCTTGCGATCGAACTTGTCGCCGGTCCGTCCGTCGAACAGGTCCGACTGACCCGACGGATCGAGACCCGCCAGTTCCAGCATCGCCGACACATCCGCCTCGCGCGCGCCGTCGAACACCGGCGTCGCCATCGGCACGCCGCCCTTCAGGTTCTTGGCCAGCTCGACGATCTCGTCACCCGAACGGGCGTCGATCTCGGCGTGATACTGCTCGCCGTAAACGGTCTTGAGGCGATCGCGGACCGCTTCCGGCATCGCGCCGGCCTTGGCCTCGGGATTCTCCTCGCGCCACGTCTCGAGCGCCGCAGTGATCGACTGACCCAGACCGCGTGCGGCCCAGCCCAGATGCGTCTCGAAGATCTGCCCGACGTTCATGCGGCTCGGCACGCCCAGCGGGTTGAGCACGATATCGACCGGCGTGCCGTCGGCGAGGAACGGCATGTCCTCCGCCGGCAGGATGCGGCTAATGACGCCCTTGTTCCCGTGACGGCCGGCCATCTTGTCGCCCGGCTGCAGCTTGCGCTTCACCGCGACGAACACCTTGACCATCTTCAGCACGCCCGGCGACAGCTCGTCACCACGCTCCAGCTTCTCGCGACGATCGTGGAACTTGTCCGTGATCAGCTTGGCCGCATCGTCATACTGGATCTTGACCGCTTCCAGATCGCTCTGGATCTTGTCGTCGGCGACCGCGAACTTCCACCACTCGTGGCGGTCGACGCTGTCGAGCAGATCCATGTCGATCACGACGCCCTTCTTGACGCCCTTGGGCGCCGAGGTGGCCGTCTGGTCGAGCAGCATCTCGCGGAGACGCGACCAGGTCGCACGGTTCAGGATCGAACGCTCGTCGTCCGAATCCTTCTTCAAGCGCTCGATCTCCTCGCGCTCGATCGCCATCGCGCGCTCGTCCTTGTCGATGCCGTGACGGTTGAAGACACGAACGTCGACGACCGTACCCGACACGCCCGGCGGCAGGCGAAGCGACGTATCGCGCACGTCGCTGGCCTTCTCACCGAAGATCGCACGGAGAAGCTTCTCCTCCGGCGTCATCGGCGATTCACCCTTCGGCGTGATCTTGCCCGCGAGGATATCGCCTGGCTCGACCTCTGCACCGATGTAGACGATGCCCGCTTCGTCGAGGTTGCGCAGCGCTTCCTCGCCGACGTTCGGGATGTCGCGCGTGATGTCCTCAGGCCCGAGCTTCGTGTCGCGAGCCATCACCTCGAACTCGTCGATATGGATCGACGTGAACACGTCGTCCTTCACGATCCGCTCGCTGATGAGGATCGAATCCTCGTAGTTGTAGCCGTTCCACGGCATGAACGCGACGAGGCTGTTGCGACCCAGCGCCAGTTCGCCGAACTCGGTCGACGGACCGTCGGCGAGCACGTCGCCGGCACGGACCACGTCGCCCACCTTCACCAACGGACGCTGGTTGATGCAGGTCGACTGGTTCGAGCGCTGGAACTTCATCAGCGTGTAGATGTCGACGCCCGACTTGCCGGCATCGATCTCGCCGGTGGCCCGGATCACGATACGCGCCGCGTCGACCTGGTCGACGATGCCCGCACGCTTGGCCGAGATCGCAGCACCCGAATCGCGTGCCACGGTCTCTTCCATGCCGGTGCCGACGAACGGCGCCTCGGCCTGGACGAGCGGCACGGCCTGACGCTGCATGTTCGAGCCCATCAGCGCGCGGTTGGCGTCATCGTTTTCCAGGAACGGAATGAGCGATGCGGCGACCGAAACGAGCTGCTTGGGGCTGACGTCCATCAGCGTGATGTTGTCGGGCAGCGCCATCAGGAATTCGCCCGCCTGACGCGACGACACGAGCTCCTCGACGAAGCCGTTCGACGAATCGAGCTCGGCGTTGGCCTGCGCGATCGTGTGCTTGGCCTCTTCCATCGCCGACAGGTACACGACGTCGTCGGTCACCTTGTGGTCGACGACCTTGCGGTACGGAGTCTCGATGAAGCCGTACTTGTTGACGCGCGAGAACGACGCCAGCGAGTTGATCAGACCAATGTTCGGGCCTTCCGGCGTCTCGATCGGGCAGATGCGGCCATAGTGCGTCGGGTGAACGTCGCGGACTTCGAAGCCGGCGCGCTCGCGCGTCAGACCACCTGGTCCAAGTGCCGACACGCGACGCTTGTGGGTGACTTCGGACAGCGGGTTGGTCTGATCCATGAACTGCGACAGCTGCGACGAGCCGAAGAATTCGCGGACCGCGGCAACCGCAGGCTTCGCGTTGATCAGGTCGTTCGGCATGACGGTCGAGACGTCGACCGACGACATGCGCTCCTTCACGGCGCGCTCCATGCGGAGCAGGCCGACACGGTACTGGTTCTCGAGCAGCTCGCCGACCGAGCGGACACGACGGTTACCGAGGTTGTCGATATCGTCGATCTCGCCCTTGCCGTCCTTGAGGTTCACGAGCGTCTTGATGACCTCGAGAATGTCCTCGGTACGCAGCGTCGTGACCGTGTCCTCGACGTCGAGGTCGAGACGCATGTTCAGCTTCACGCGGCCGACGGCCGACAGGTCGTAGCGATCCGGATCGAAGAACAGACCCGAGAACAGCGCCTCGGCGGTCTCCAGCGTCGGCGGCTCACCAGGACGCATCACGCGATAGATATCGCTGAGGGCCTGCTCGCGCTCTTCGGCCTTGTCGACCTTGAGCGTGTTACGGATCCACGGACCCGTCGCGACGTGATCGATGTCGAGCAGGTCGAGACGCTCGATGCCTGCCTGGTCGAGCAGTTCAAGGTTCTCGGCCGAAACCTCGTCACCGGCTTCGATGTAGATGCGGCCGGTCGACTCGTCGATCAGATCGTAGGCCGAATAGCGGCCGAAGATTTCCTCGGTCGGGATCAGCAGGTCGGTGAGGCCGTCCTTGAACGCCTTGTTCGCAGCGCGCGGGCTGATCTTCTGGCCGTTCGGGAACACGACTTCGCCGGTCTTCGCATCGACGATGTCGAACATCGGCTTCTGGCCGCGCCAGTTCTCGGCCTGGAACGGAACGATCCAGCCACCCTGGCCGCGGACGAACGTCACGCGGTTGTAGAAATAGTTGAGGATTTCTTCCGACGTCATGCCAAGCGCGTAGAGCAGCGCCGTCACGGGCAGCTTGCGCTTGCGATCGATGCGGACGTTGACGATGTCCTTGGCGTCGAATTCGAAATCGAGCCACGAACCACGATACGGAATGACGCGCGCGGCGAACAGATACTTGCCCGATGCGTGCGTCTTGCCGCGATCGTGATCGAACAGGACGCCCGGCGAACGGTGCATCTGGCTGACGATGACGCGCTCGGTGCCGTTGATGAAGAACGTGCCGTTCTCGGTCATGAGCGGCATGTCGCCCATGTACACGTCCTGCTCCTTGATATCGATGACCGACTTGGCCTCGGTATCGGGATCGACCTCGAACGCGGTCAGGCGCAGCGTGACGCGCATCGGCGCGGCATAGGTGATCCCGCGCTGGCGGCATTCCTCGACGTCGAACTTCGGCGGCTCAAGGACGTAATCGTCGAAATCGAGATAGGCGGTGCCCGCGAAATCCTGGATCGGGAACACGCTGCGCAGCGTCTTCTCGAGGCCGGAGACGTGGCCGATCGACTTGTCGGAGCGCAGGAACTGCTCATAGCTCTCGCGCTGGACTTCGATCAGGTTCGGCATCTGCACAACTTCGTGGATGTTCCCGAAAACCTTGCGGATACGGCGCTTTGCAGTGCCGTGTTCGCCACGCTGCTTGGCAGCGCCCTCATTGATCGCCTTGGATGCCATAGGTTTTGTTTCGCCCTATAAAAACTGACGGATCAGTCGTAATTTCGTGCTTGGGAACCCCCAAGCGAGACGCACGTTCACGCAAAAAGGCCGCGCGCATCAGGTGCGGCGGCTCTCAGCGTATGAAACCTCGGTATCCAATACGATCGACACGCTGCGCGACGGCATGTCATTTCCCGGATGCTGTGGTGAGCAGCGTATATAGGCGTGGCCGCGCGGCGTGTCAAAGGGCGGATGTCCGCCGACTCGTGTACCAGATAAATTCAGGTGCTTTTGGCGCGTCAATGACGCCGAAAAGACTATAGATTATGGGTGGCCTGCGCCGTTAGGCGCATCCGGGGTAGGGTGGCGATCGTATACGTAGAGGGATAGCGGCAGGGATGGCGGCAGGATGAGCGAAAAAGTGATACGGGAACGCGCGGCAGTCCAGGCCGCCTCGGACGAGGACCGCGCGAACTGGGCACGGCTGATCGACGATCACACGCAGATCGCCGCGCAATGCATCGAGATCGCCGAACTATCGCAAGGTCCGCGCGAGCAGAGCGGGCTGGCCTCGCGCAAGCTGATAGAACTCGCGATCGCCGTGGCGAAACATCTCGACGTCGAGGACGAGGTGATCGACCGCACGGTCATCGCCATGGAGCCCCGGTTTTCGCCTGACACCATCGCGATGATGGAGGAGGATCTCGAGATCCTCCGGTCGGACTGGAAGGTTTTTATCGGTCGATGGCTGCCGGTCATCTCGCAGAGCGAATGGGACAAGTTCGGCGTCCAGGCCAAGTCGATGCTCGATCGTCTCTCGGGCCAGGTGACGCTCGAGACCGAAATCCTCTACGACCATGCGTTGCGCGACGGCGTGGTCCGGGCCGGCGGCGCGGTGCTGCACTAGATCGAATCGGCGCGCGCGTCAGCGGCGTTTCTTCTTCGACGATGGTTGTGCCGGCGCGATCGGCAGCGGCACGGGTGGCGACGTCGTAAACCGCACGACGATCGGCAACACCGCGGGATTGGCCGGATATTGCCGCCGCGCGCGGGCAAACAGAAAACGCGCCTTGGCCGCGCCCGGCGTGCTCTCGCTGGTGCCGACCCAGCGCCAGTGCCAGGGCTCCCACTTGACGTTCTGCTTGTTGCCGCCGGGAAAGCTCTGTTCGAACCCGAACCGCGGTGCATTGGCCCTTAGCCAGCGCGCGGCCGGGGTGGCGGCCATACAGGCCTCCGCGTCCGGACACCCGTTGGCGGGGCGCACCGCGAAATCGAGCGCATAGCCGGTCGAGTGCTCGCTATAGCCTGGGGGGGCGACCGAGATCGCTCGGTCGGCCGCGCTGCTCGATTCGCCGCGGCAGAAGACGCCGCGCTGGCGCGCGATCGAACGCTGGCACGACAGCGCGCGAAGCTGACCCATCACCGCCGGATCGCCCTGCGCCGCGGCGAACAGTCGCAGCAGGTCGGGCAGGATGTCGGCGCGCACCACGCACGGATTGCCCACGGAATAGTCCGACGGCAGCGTGACGAGCTCGGTCTCGGGCGCGTCGCCGTAAGGCAGATGCCCGAAGGCGCGGCCGTCGGGCGCGATCGCCGCGCTCTGCCCCTCGCAGAGTTGCGCGTCCGCGATGGTCGGGGCGAAGAGGAGCGCGAGGGCCAGTGTGCGGTGCAACATCGACGCGGGCTCTGGCACGCAGGCGCTAATGATGGCAAGGGCGGCGCCATGCATGGTGAACGCGTACTCTTCCTCGACGGCGAGGCCCTGGTGATCGACAAGCCCGCAGGGCTGCCGGTCGATCCGCCCCGCGATGGCTCGTTGAGCCTCGAAAATCATCTCGAAAGCCTGAAGTTCGGCTTCCAGCGCTGGCCCAAGGCCGTCCACCGGCTCGACCGCGACACGAGCGGCTGTCTGCTCCTGTCGCGCAATCCCAAGGCGCATGCCCGCCTGCAGCAGGCGTTCGAGCAGGGCCTTGTGTCGAAGCGCTACGTCGCGCTGCTCGACGGCGTGGTCGAGGGCACGTCGGGCCTCATCGAGATGGCGTTGGGCAAGGTCAGCACCGCCGAGACCGGCTGGCGGATGGTCGAGGATCCCAACGGCAAGAAATCGCGCACCAAGTGGCGCGTCCTCGAGATCAAGGACGGCCGCTCGCTGGTCGAGTTCCTGCCCGAGACCGGCCGCACGCACCAGATCCGCGTCCACGCGGCCAGCGGCCTCGGCGCACCGGTGGTCGGCGACGGCGTGTACGGCAAGGCGGATGGCCTCGGCATGATGCTTCACGCGCAGCGGCTGATCGTGCCGCGCCCTGGCAAGCCCGACGTGCTCGCCGAAGCCCCCTTGCCGGAGCGGTTCGCCAAGGCCGGGTTCGCCGACGAGGTCGCGCCTGCGCCCGCGGCGGCTGCGGATGCGGCCGACATCGCGACGCCTGCACCCACTGACGATTGAGCGGCCTGAGGGAAGGGGCTGATGGTCGCGATCCCGATAACCCGGTCCATCGCGATCGATGACAGCGAACTGATCGAGAGCACGACTCGGTCGGGCGGTCCCGGTGGGCAGCACGTCAACACCACCGACAGCGCGGTGATCCTGCGGTTCGATGTCGGCCTGTCGCCGGGATTGCCGTTGGCGGTGAAGAACCGGATCGCGGTGCTCGCCGGATCGCGGCTCACGCGCGACGGCGTGCTGGTGCTGCGGAGCGAAGGATCGCGGTCGCAATTGCTCAACCGGCAGGAGGTCCGCGAGCGGCTCGTCGCGCTGATCAAGGAAGCCACGATCGTCCCCAAGGCGCGACGCGCGACCAAGCCGTCCAAGGCGGCAAGGGCACGCCGGGTCGATACCAAGAAGGTACGCAGTGGCGTGAAGGCGGGACGGGGCAAGGTCCGCGACGATTAAGCGACAAGGCAGTGCCTCAGCCTCCCCCGAAACTCGTCACCCCGGCGAAAGCTGGGGTATCCTTGAGGAATGCGACACGCGCGCCGACATGGAGACTCCAGCGTTCGCTGGGGTGACGGACATTTGAGCGTGCCGGCTTCAAGACGCCGCCGACCAAGGAAGAAGACATGTACCAGTTCGATATTGCCGCCGGCAGCAAGGCCGATCTCTACCGCGACCTGCTTGCCGCGCTCGACGCGCTGACCGCGGACGAGCGCGATCCGATCGCCAACATGGCCAACGCCGCCGCGCTGGTGTGGGAATATCTGCCCGACCTGAACTGGGCCGGCTTCTATCGGCTTGTCGAAGGCGAGCTCGTGCTCGGGCCGTTCCAGGGCAAGGTCGCGTGCATCCGCATCCCGGTCGGCAAGGGGGTCTGCGGTGCCGCTGCGGCAACACTGACGACGCAGCGGGTCGACGACGTGCATGCCTTCCCCGGCCATATCGCCTGCGACGCCGCGAGCCGCTCCGAGCTCGTGGTGCCGGTGTCGAAGGACGGCGTGCTGATCGCCGTGCTCGATCTCGACAGCCCCGAACCCGCGCGGTTCGATGCCGAGGATGCCGCCGGATGCGAAGCGCTGGCGGCCTTGCTCGGCGAGCGGCTGGCGATCTGATCCGTTTCGGGACGGTACGTCCGCTGGCGAGTCGCTCCCGGTTTTGGTAAGCAACCCGTTAAGACATCCGGCGTTTGCGCGGGATAGGGTGGCAGAACCTGGGAGACGGACATGCGGAGCCTTTTGATCGCAAGCGCAGGGCTTGCCATCGCCAGTGGCGGCACGGCGGAGGCGCAGCACCGCCCCGGCGCGAGCTACGGCGTTCCTGGTGTCGTGATGCAGGCGCCGATGGCCACGCCGCACCGCCCCGGTCCGATCGCAGCGCGTCCTCCCGTCGTGCAGTCGTCGTCACAGGTCGTCGGGCATCGGGCTCCACGCTGGGGCAGCAAGATCGGTGGGCGCTGGTGGGGCGGCGCGAACGCCCCCGGCGGTTGGGCCGCCTATCGCCGTCCGGACCGAGGTTGGACGGTGCCAGGCTATTGGAATGCCCCGCGCTTCTACGTCAATGATTGGTCGACTTATGGTCTGCCACGGCCGCCACAGGGATATTACTGGACGCGCTATTATGACGATGCGGTGCTCATCGACCCGCGAGGTTCGGTTTACGACACGGTAAGCGGCACCGATTGGGATCGCTATGATTCCGGGGGGTTCACCGCCGCCGTGCCGCAGGACTACGCCCAGACTGAAACAGTCTATGCCGACCCGGCCTATGCCGACCCGATCTATACCGACCCGGTCGATCGCCGGTACACCGCGCCCTATCAGGATCGCGCACCGCGCCGCGATACGGGTCTTGGCGGCGCAGCGGTCGGCGCGGTTGCAGGCGGTGTCGCGGGCAACCTGATCGCGGGGCGCGGCAATCGGCTGGGCGGTACGCTGATCGGGGCGGGAGTCGGTGCGGCGGCCGGCTATGCGATCGATAAGGGCGAAGACCGCAGCCGCGAGGTACCACCACCCCGCCGCGAATATGGCGCGCGCTATGCGCCCCCCCCACCGGTCTACGCCCCGGCCTATGCGACCGACCCGGCGCCGCCGGTGTCGTATGGCGCAGGTTATCCGCAACCACGCTACGCGGCGGCCGGACGGGGTGGAACATGGGTTTCGCCGGACGGACTGACGACGGTGACCACGACGAACGGCAGCGTCTATGCAACGGGCGCGTCCACGGTGGTGGTCCAGTCCGCGCCGATGGTGACGACAACGACCACGACGGACTATTACGATACCGTTTCGTACGCACCGCGGAAAGCCTGGCACAAGCGCGTCCGTGCGCGCCCGCGCTGCAATTGCCGGTGATCGCCGCTGCTCGCCCTTGAGCCGGCCCGCGAGACCTAACTCCAGTGCACGGTTCGATGGGCGTGCGGAATTTGCGTCTCGATCTGGCGGCGGCCGTCCCGGCATCGCTCTGGTCGACACCTACGCCCTGCCGTCGCGGCCATTCTGGTGACGGGGCGAGCCGAAGCCGCACGAGAGCGCGCCGGGCCGCGCGGTCCAGATGCCGCTCGCCGCGTGTTCCGACGCGATAGGTCTCCGTCTGTCGATGGCGAGGGTTGGGCGCTCCGTTGCGAGACGCGCGGCGCGGCGGGTGGTCGATACCGCCATAAATGGCAACGGCTGGACCCGATCGCAGGCGCAGGCCCCGGTCGCGCCGAAGTTCACCGTCCGCGCGTCTCACGACGCGATGCTGGCGATGAAAACGGTTTCCGTCCCGGTGATCGAGGCGCGCACCGACGCGCCGATCGCAGCAGGCGGGAGGCCCATTCCGACGAGCCGTGACGGGGCCGCAAGCGATCCGCCGGCGCCAGGGGGGCAGAAGGTGACGGAGGGGGCGAACACGCGCCCTGCGGTTCGCTTACCGCCCCCCCGTCCGGCAAGCGCGTGCCACCTTCCCCTCACGGGGGAGGATTTTGGGGATCAACCGAACGGGCGGTTGATCGCAGGTTGCGGTTCGGTGAACCAGGCCGCGCCGGTATCGGTGACGTGGAAATGATCTTCGAGCCGGATGCCGAAGCGGTCGGGCACGACGATCATCGGCTCGTTCGAGAAGCACATGCCGGGCGCCAGTGGCGTGCGGTCGCCGCGGACCAGATAGGCGGGTTCGTGGATAGACAGGCCGATGCCGTGGCCCGTGCGATGCGGGAGTCCCGGGAGGCGGTAATCGGGCCCGAGCCCGGCCTTTTCGAGCACGACGCGGGCGGCGGCGTCGATCGCTTCGCAGGGGACGCCGGGCCGTACTGCATCGAACGCCGCGGCCTGCGCCTCGTGTTCGATATCCCAGATCGCGCGCGCCTCGTCGCCGACCTCGCCGAACGCATAGGTCCGCGTGATGTCCGAATGATAGCCCTCCACTTGGCAGCCGGTGTCGATCAGCACGAGCTGGTCCTCCTCGAGCCGCTGGTCGCCGGGCAGGCCGTGCGGGAACGCGGTCGCTTGGCCGAACTGGACCGCGCAGAAATACGAGCCCGACGACCCGATTGCGCGGTGCGCGTCGTCGATGAAGCGGATCACGGCGCTGGCGGCGATGCCGGGGTGGAGGATGCGCGCGGCGCGGCGCTGGACGTCGAGCGTCATCGCCTTGGCCTGGCGCAGCACGGCGAGCTCGGCGGGGCTCTTGATCATCCGGCAGGCGTCGATCACCGCCGCACCGTGGGCGACGTCGAGCCGGGTGGCGGCCAGCGCGCTTGCCATGCCGTAGGGGAGCTGCGGGTCGAGCAGCAGCCGGCCCGCGACCGCGTCGGCCACCAGCGCGTAGGGGCTCTCATCCTCTTCCCAGAGCCGCAGATCGGCCGCGATCTCGACCGCGGCCTCGAGCGACCCCTGTTCGAAGCGCGGGCAGATCAGGATCGGCTGGCCCTTCACGGGCAGCAGCAGCGCGACGAGGCGCTCAGTCGCGCCCCACGGGATGCCCGCGAAATAGCGCAGGCTCGCCCCGGCGCCGATCAGCAGCGCGTCGGCACCCGCCGCCTCGGTCAGCGCGCGCGCCTTGTCCAACCGCGCGGTGCGCTCGGCCACTGCGATCCGCGGCGCAGGCGTCGCCCAGGGGACGATCGTCGCGAGTTCGCCCGCTATCGAGGATCCGCCGATGGTCATGCACGAGGTCCTTTTCTAGCGAAGCGGTCGAGGTCGAACGGCGCGAGCGGCACCGCCGGGGTATCCCCCGCCAGCATCGCCGCGACGAGCATCGCGGTCACCGGCGCAAGCGTGAGCCCGAGATGGTGATGCCCGAACGCATAAGCGAGGTTGGCGTGGCGCGTCGACCGGCCGATCGCGGGGAGATAGTCGGGCAGCGTCGGCCTTGCTCCCATCCAGCGGTCGAACGGTCCTTCGATCGGCAGGCCGAGCGATCGGACGTGATGCTCCAGCCGGTCCCATTTGCGCGGATCGGGCGCGCCGTCGGGATCGCCGAATTCGACGAAACTCGCCGCCTGCACGCACCCGGCATAGCGCGTGACGATCATCGAGCGATCCTCGAACACGACCGGCGGCAGGTCGGCAGGCCAGCCATCGGCGCGGGCGCGGATGTGATAGCCGCGCTCGGCGATCATCGGGACGCGGTAGCCGAGCGGTTCGAGCAGCGCGCGCGACCGGACGCCTGCGGTCACCAATACCCGATCGAAGGCGTGTCCGACGACGGCGATCCGACCGGCGTCTTGCGTCAATCGCGCCGCCTCGCGGACGATCCGGCCGCCGCGTGCCGCGACCGCGGCTTCGAGTGCCATGGCGAGCGTGCGGAGATCGGCAATCTGGCCGCTGCCGATGAAGCGGATCGCGCCGCCGACCGGATCGGCGAGGAAACCGAGCCGGTGCAGCAGGTCGGGGCCGGCGTCCGCGATCCGCGCCGTCCCGATCGCGGTGCGCGCCCAGCGGTCGCGGCCGGCGCGCGCGCTGACGGGCGTGTCCCAGACGACGATATGGCCGGTCTGGCGGAGCAGATCGGGGGTGCCGAGCATGCCGACCAGATCGCGCCACGCGGGCATCGCGCCGGCGAGCAGCGGCGTCAGCGCGGCCGTCCCCGCGGCGAATTTTGCCGGTGTCGAGGCAGCGACCATCCGCGCGGCGAACGGCAGCCAGTACGCCGCCATTGACGGCGGCAGCGCCAGCGCCCCCCCCGCGCCGAACAGCCGCTTGGGCACCGAGCATATTGCGGCCGGGGAAGCGAGCGGCTCTACCTGCTCGACCGCGATGTGTCCGGCATTGCCCCAGGATGCGGCATTGTAATCGGTGCCGCGTTCGAACACACTTACGCTATACCCGCGATCGAGCAGCGCGATGGCGCAGCACAGTCCGACCACGCCGCCGCCCACTATGGCAATTTCCGGACCGATCGTTTGCAATCCGTTTCTCCCATTGCTTCACGCCGACGATTTCGTATACGATATATAGCGAAACGATGGAAGGTCGATACCGAATGTCTGTCGAATGGAGGGGCGTGTTTCCGGCCGTGACGACGCAGATCCGCGAGGACATGCGCGTTGATCTCGCCGACACGCAGCGCGTCGTCGACGACCTGATCCGCGACGGCGTGAACGGGGTGATCGCGCTCGGCACGGTCGGCGAGAATAACTCGTTCGACTATGATGAAAAGGTCTCGGTGCTGACCGCGATCGTCGAGGCGGTCGCGGGGCGCGTCCCCGTCATCACCGGCGTCTCCGAATATGATACGCGCCGCGCGGTGCGCTATGCGCAGGCGGCGGAGAAGGCTGGCGCGGACGGTCTGATGCTGTTGCCGCCGATGGTCTATGTGCCCAAGCCGCATGAGCTGGTGGCGCATTTCAAGGGGGTCGCGGAGCAGGTCGGCCTGCCGATCATGCTCTACAACAATCCGCCCGCCTATCGCACGCTGATCGACAACGACGTGCTGGCGGCACTGGTCGACGTCGCGAACATCGTCGCCGTCAAGGAATCGGCGCCCGACACGCGGCGTTTCACCGACGTGAAGACCGCGTTCGGCGACCGCTACGTGCTGTTCGCGGGGCTCGACGACGTCGCGCTCGAGGGGTTGTATCTGGGCGCGCAGGGGTGGGTCTCGGGGCTTACCAACGCATTCCCGCGCGAGTCGGTCGCGCTCGTCGACGCGTTCGTGCGCGGCGATCATGCCAAGGCGATGGAGATTTATCGCTGGTTCATGCCGCTACTCCACCTCGATGCCGAGCATGATCTGGTCCAGTCGATCAAGCTGGCCGAGCAGGTCATGGGTCGTGGGTCCGAACGCGTCCTGCCGCCGCGTTATCCGCTGATCGGCGCCCGCCGTGCCGAGGTGATCGCGATGGTCGAGCACGCAGCGGCGACGCGCCCGACGCTCTCGAACTGATGCGCCACACCTTTTTCTGCATCGATGGTCACACCGCAGGCAATCCGGTCCGCCTCGTCGCGGGCGGGGCGCCGTTGCTGAAAGGTGCGTCGATGTCGGAGCGGCGGCAGGATTTCCTGAACCGGTTCGACTGGATCCGCACCGGGCTCTGCTTCGAACCGCGCGGGCACGACATGATGTCGGGCGGGTTCCTCTACCCGCCGACGCGCGACGATACCGATATCGGGATCCTGTTCATCGAGACGAGCGGGTGCCTGCCGATGTGCGGCCACGGCACGATCGGCATGGTGACGTTCGGGCTCGAGCACGGGCTGATCCAGCCCGCCGTGCCGGGCCGGTTGCGGATCGAGGTACCCGCGGGCGTGATCGACGTCGCCTATGAGACCGAGGGCGCGAAGGTGACGGCGGTCCGCATCACCAACGTTCCCGCCTATGTCGCCGCGCGCGATATCCGCGTGGACGTCGCGGGGATCGGGCCGCTCAGCATCGACGTCGCCTATGGCGGCAATTACTACGCGATCGTCGAGCCGCAGGGGCGGTACACCGGGCTCGACGACCTCGGCGCAGCGGAGATCATCGCGCTTAGCGGCCGCGTCCGCGCGGCGGTGCGCGCGCAGTTCGAGCCTGTCCACCCGCTCGACCCGACGATCCGCGGCGTCAGCCACGTGCTGTGGGGCGATGTCGCGCAAAGTGACGGTGCCGACGGCCGCAACGCAGTCTTCTACGGCGACAAGGCGATCGACCGTAGCCCGTGCGGCACCGGCACGTCGGCGCGGCTCGCGCATCTGGTCGACCAGGGCCGCTTGTCGGTCGGCGACCGGTTCGTCCATGAAAGCTATATCGGCAGCCGGTTCATCGGCCGCGTCGAGGCTGAAACCGCGCTGGGCGATACGCCCGCGATCATCCCGTCGATCGAGGGATCGGCGATCGCGACCGGGTTCAACACCATCTGGATCGATCGCGACGATCGTTTCTGGAACGGTTTCCAAGTTTCATGACATTTCGGCTATGCTGGACCGATATTCCCGTTTTCGGAGCCGTCCCGCCATGAGCATCGTCGTCCGCACCCTGTCCGAGCAGGTGTTCGAGATCGTCCGCGAACAGATCGTCACGGGCAAGCTCGTGGGACATGCCGCGATCCGCCAGGACGCGCTGGCGACCGAACTCGGCGTCAGCAAGATCCCGCTGCGCGAGGCTTTGGCGCGACTCGAGCAGGAGGGCCTGCTGACCAGCCACGCGAACCGCGGCTATTCGGTCCAGCCGATGTCCGCGGACGAGGCCGACGACATCTTTGCATTGCGGCTGGCGATCGAGCCGCAGGCCGCCGCCTACGCCGCGACCGTCGCCAACGACGAGGATCGCGCGACCGCGATCCTCGCCTTCGAGGAACTCGACAACGCCGCGAGCGAGCGCCTCGCCGAGGTCGCGATCCGCAACCGCGTGTTCCACACCGCGCTGGTCCGGCCGGGCCGGCGCCTGCTGACGACGCAGATGGTCGAGCGGCTGGCGATCCTCGCCGAGCGCTACGTCGTCGCGCATCTGCGGCCGGCGGGGCGCGAGAGTCGCGCGCATCTGGAGCATCGCCAGCTGCTCGACGCGTGGCTCGCGCGCGACGACGATCGCATGCTGACGCTGCTCACCAGCCATATTCAATCGACGCTGACCGATCTGCGCATGCAGTTCGATACGGGCCGAGACTAGGATCACCATCGGGGAGGGGCATGTCCGGGCCGCGTAAACCGTCCGGATCGTCTGTGCATGGCCGCGACCCCAGCCGCACCACGACGCTGACCTGGACGCAGCTGATCGCGCCGCCCTGGTCGATGCGCGCGGCCGCTCCATGGTCTGGAACCCCGCCGGGCTGGCGCTCTGCTGCGGCTATGGCCGGCGCTAGAGCGACGTCGGCAACCCGGTGCTCCGCGTCGCGCGATCCGTGCGCGTCACCGTTTCTTGCGGCACGCGTCCGAGCAATAGATCACGCTGTCCCAGTCGCGCGCCCATTTCTTGCGCCACGTAAACGGGCGCTCGCATGCCGGGCACACCTTGGTCGGCAGGTTCTGCTTGGCGACACCGTTGGGCATCAGCGGGCCTGCGCGTCGAGGAACGCCGCGACATCGGTGAGGTCGACGGTCTTGTCGAGATAGGTCCCGCCGATCCCGCGCGCGAGCAGGAACGGCAGCGTCCCCGCCGCCATCTTCTTGTCGTGCCGCATATGATCGACGAGCCGCGCCCCGCTCGCGCCGACCCCCGCGGCTGCCAGCCCATCGGGCAGCCCCGCATCGCGCCAATGTGCCGCAACGCGCTGCGCGTCTGCTTCCGAACACAGACCCTGCGCCGCCGAAAAACCGAACGCCAGCGAACAGCCCGCCGCCACGCCCTCACCATGGATCAGCGCCTGCGAGAACCCGGTCTCCGCCTCGAGCGCATGGCCGAACGTGTGGCCGAGGTTGAGCAGGGCCCGCGTCCCATTGGTCTCGTGCTCGTCCGCCGCGACGATCTGCGCCTTGGCCGACACGCTGTGCGCGATCGCATATTCGCGCAAACCCAAATCGCCCGCGAGCAACGCCGCGCCATTGGCCTCGCACCATTCGAAGAAGGCGAGATCGTCGATCAGCCCGTATTTCACGACCTCGGCATAGCCCGCGCGCAACTCGCGGATCGGCAGCGTCTCGAGCACCTTCGGGTCGATCAGCACCATCGCCGGCTGATGGAACGCGCCGATCAGGTTCTTGCCCGCGCGCGTGTTGATCGCCGTCTTGCCGCCGACCGAGCTGTCCACCTGCGCGAGCAGGCTCGTCGGGATCTGCACGAACTGGCACCCGCGCTTGAGGATCGCGCAGGCGAACCCGACGAGATCGCCGATCACGCCGCCGCCCAGCGCGACGACATGATCGCCACGCTCGATCCCGAGTTCGAGCAGCCGGTCGCACAGCATCTCGAGCGTCGCCCAGCTCTTGCTGCCCTCGCCGGGCGCCAGCACGATCGCCTCGGAGCCGAGCCCCGCCGCAGCCAGCGAAGCCTGGAGCGTCGCCTGATGCGTTGCCAGATTCGCATCGGTGACGATCGCGACGCGCCGGCCCTTTGCCAGCGGCGCCACGAATTCGCTCGCGCGGCCAAGGATGCCCGCTTCGATATGGATCGGGTAGGTCCGGGCGCCCAGTTCGACGGTAATGGTCTTCATCGGCCTAACGCTCTCAGGATTGCAGCGACGGTCGCTTCGTGCGGCGTCTTGTTGCTGACGATATGGATGTGCGCCTGCGCGTAGATCGGGTTGCGGACGCGCGCCAGTTCGGCGAGCACCTTGCCCGGATCGCGGTTGCGCAGCAGCGGGCGGGTATCGCGCCGCCCGACGCGCTCGACGAGAATGTCGGGATGCGCGCTGAGCCACACCGATGTCGCGTCGCGCAGGATCAGCGCGCGCGTGTCGTCGTTGATGAACGCGCCGCCGCCCGTGGCGATGATCTTGGGCGTGCCGTCGATCAGCCTCGCGATCACGCGGCGTTCGCCGTCGCGGAAATACGCCTCGCCATATTTGGCGAAGATCTCGGCGACGGTCATCCCCGACGCCGCCTCGATCTCGTGATCGGCATCGACGAACGGCAGGTTCATGCGCAGCGCGAGGCGGCGGCCGACGGTGGTCTTGCCGACGCCCATCAGCCCGACGAGCACGATCGGGCGATCGATCGGGGCAGCGCGGCGACTGCCGGCAGGGCCGCTTGGAGGCCCACCTGAAGGGTTGTGGCTTTGCAACATCGTGAGCCGCGCTATACAGCGGCACCGCGCAAGGGCAAAAGCTCTTGGCGCCTGTTTGTCCACTACAAGGTTACGTCGCATGTCCCGTTTCATCGTCTCGGTCGTCGTCGTTCTTGTGGTCGTGGTCGGCGGCCTGTTCCTGCTGGCCGGCCGCGCGACCGAGCGTCCGCAGAGCCGCGTCGAGAAGGCCGTGACGCTTGCGAACCTCTCTTAAGGCGACACTGGCGGCGGCGGTTGCCGCCGGGGCACTCGTCGCGCTGGCACCGGCGATCGGACAGGATCGCCCCGAATCGATCCTGCCGCCGGGGTTTGGCGATCCGACCCCGACGCCCGCGCCGCGGCCCGCGCCGCCTGCGGGCACGTCCGCGCGGCCGTCCGGCACGCCGCAGCCGACCGCGCCGCAGCCGACCGCATCCCAGCCGGCGCCCGCCGCGTCGTCGTCCGGCGCGATGATCCAGCCGCTGCCACCGACGACGCCGACCGGCATCGCCCCGGTCGTGCCCGCCACGACGCCCGCGCCGGTCGACCCTGCGGTGCTCGCGCAGTACGAGATGCCCGAATCGGCGCGGCGCTCGCTGACGACAGTCGGGCCGGTGGCCGCGCGTGAGGGTGGGCTGGAGACCGACGCGTTCGGTGATGCCGACGGTCGCTATGTCGAGACGCTGATGCGCCGGCTGACCGCGCCGCTGCCGTCGCGCTGGATGTCGATCCTGCTGCGCCGCGCGCTGGTTTCGCGCGTCGATACGCCCGCGCGCATCAACGGTGCGGACTTCGCGGCGGAGCGCGCCTGGCTGTTGCTGCGGATGGGCGAATCGGTCGCCGCGCGCGCGGTCACGCAGAGCGTCGACACCGACAACTACACGCCCAAGCTGTATCAGGTCGCGATGAACACGGCGCTGGCGACGGGCGATCCCGCGGGCTTCTGCCCGCTGGTCCCCGGCGCGATGCGTCTTGGCCCGGCACGCGGCTGGACGATGGCGCAGGCGATGTGCGCGGGCCTCTCGGGCAACCCAGCGCAGGCGACCCCGCTGATCGCGACCGCCAAGCGCCGCAACGTCGCGAGCGGTGTCGACATGCTGCTCGCGCAGAAAGTCGTAGGGGCCGGCGCGCAAGGCCGTCAGGCGGTCACGATCGAATGGGACGGCGTCGACCAGCTGACCGCGTGGCGGTTCGGGCTGGCGATGGCGACCGGCGTCGCGGTGCCCGACGCGCTCTATGCCAGCGCAGGGCCGCAGGTGCGCTACTGGCAGGCGCTGTCCCCGTCGGTGCCGCTGGCGGCCCGGCTCGCGCCCGCCGAATCGGCGGCGGGGCAGGGGGTGCTCTCCAGCGCCGCACTAGTCGATCTCTATGCCGCCGCCGCGACCGACGACGATACGCAGGGCGTCGCGTCGGCGGCGGCGGATGATCTGCGAACCGCCTATGCCGATCGCAATCCCGAGACGCGGCTGACGGCCCTGCGCGCGCTCTGGGGCGGTGCGAAGGCGCGGCCGGCCTATGCGCGGCTGGTCTTGACCGCACGCGCGGCGGCACGGATGAACCCGGCGCTGGCCAAGGCCGAGGCGGATCATCTGGTCGCGTCGATGCTGTCCGCCGGGCTCGACCGCACCGCCGCGCGCTGGCTCGGCAGCGTCCCCGCGGGCGGCGACGCCTGGGCGATGATCATGCTGAGCGATCCCGACGCGTATCGCCGGCTCAGCTATGCCGACCTTGCCTCCTATTCGGGCGGCGAAGGTGATTCCGCGCTCAAGCAGCGCATGCTGTTTGCGGGGCTTGCCGGGATGGGGCGGCTCAATACGGGCGATATCGAGCGCGCCGCGCAGTCGCTGGGCGTACGGATCGGTGCCGACAATGCGTGGACGCGCGCGCTCGATCGTGCCGCGCGCTCCGGTCAGTCGGGCACGGTCGTGGTCCTTGCGGCGATTGGCATGCAGGCGGCCGGGTGGAAGGATATCCCGCCCGAGGCGCTGTACCGGATCGTCGGCGCACTGCGCGCCGTCGGGCTCGACGGCGAGGCACGGATGATCGCCGCCGAGGCGATCGCACGGGCGTGATCCACGCCGCCGCTCGATCGTGACCCACGCTACCGACCGTGCGCTGATCGACCGGTTCCTGGAGATGATGGCGGCGGAGGCGGGGGCGGCGGCGAACACGCTCGCCGCCTATCGCAGCGACCTGATGCTGGCGTCGCAGGCGCTCGAAGGCGGCTTGGTCGACGCGGACGCCGCCGCGCTCGCGACCGTGTCGGGCGGGTGGTCCGCGCTGTCGCGTGCGACCGTCGGCCGAAAGTCCGCCTCGCTCCGCCGCTTCTTCGCGTTCCTTGCCGAGGAGGGCCACCGCGCCGACGACCCCGGCAAGGCGCTGCCAAGGCCGGGCCCCGCCCGCGCGCTCCCCAAGGTGCTGAGCCACGCCGATATCGATCGCTTGTTCGCCGCGATCGCCGAGCGTGCCGCGCGCGACCCGCTCGACCCCAACGACCTGCGGCTCTCCGCGCTGTTCGAACTCCTCTACGGCTCGGGGCTGCGCGCGACCGAGCTCGTCAGCCTGCCGCGCAACGCGGTCCATCCCGATCGCCCGTTCCTGATCCTGCGCGGCAAGGGCGGACGCGAGCGGATGGTGCCGATCTCCGACCGTGCGCGCGCCGCGGTGGCGCTCTGGCGCATGCATGTCGCCGCGGACCGTCTCTGGCTGTTCCCCTCGGGCAAGGGCCATCTCTCGCGCATCCGCCTGTACCAGATCGTCAAGGCGCTCGCCGCCGAGGCGGGGATCCCGCCCGACAGGATCAGCCCGCACGTCCTGCGCCATGCGTTCGCAACGCATCTGCTTGCGGGGGGCGCGGATCTGCGCGCGCTGCAATCGATGCTCGGCCACGCCGATATCGCCACCACCGAGATCTACACCCACGTCGATTCGAGCCGGCTGGTCGAGTTGGTCAACACGCGTCACCCGCTGGCGGACATGTCGCCGCGTTGACGCGGACGGCGCCGCACCGTAACCGCCGCGGATGCCAAGCTTCCTCGACTTCGAGAAACCGATCGCCGAGCTCCAGGGCCGGATTGACGAACTCCGCGACACCGCTGCCGAAGGCAGCGTCGACCTGGCCGCGGATATCGCGCGTCTCCAGGCCAAATCCGACAAGCTGCTGAAGGATACCTTCGCGCGGCTGACGCCGTGGCAGAAGGCGCAGGTCGCGCGCCATCCCGAGCGTCCGCACTTCAAGGACTATGTCGCCGCGCTGTTCGACGAGTTCGTGCCGCTCGCCGGCGACCGCGCGTTCGGCGACGACCAGGCGATTCTGGGCGGCTTCGCGACGTTCCGCGGGCGCAAGGTCATGGTGCTTGGCCATGAGAAGGGTGACGATACCGCGAGCCGCCTCCGCCACAATTTCGGCATGGGCAAGCCCGAGGGCTATCGCAAGGCGATCCGCCTCGTCGAACTCGCCAACCGATTCGGCCTGCCGATCGTGACCCTGGTCGACACCTCGGGCGCGTTCCCCGGTATCCAGGCCGAAGAGCGCGGCCAGGCCGAGGCGATCGCGCGGTCGACCGAGGCCTGCCTCAACGCGGGCGTCCCGATCGTCGCGGCGATCGTCGGCGAGGGCGGCTCGGGCGGCGCGGTCGCGCTCGCCGCGGGGAACCGCGTGCTGATGTTCGAACACGCGATCTATTCGGTGATCAGCCCCGAAGGCTGCGCCTCGATCCTGTGGCGCACGGCCGACAAGGCTCCCGAGGCTGCCGAAGCGATGCGGATCACCGCGCAGGACCTGAAAGCGTTCGGCGTCATCGACGATATCGTCGCCGAACCGCTCGGCGGCGCGCACCGCGACCGAGCGACGGCGATCGAGTCGCTCGGCGACGGGCTGGCGGCGGCGCTCGCCGACCTCGCCACGGTCGCGCCTGCCGATCTGCGCAAGGATCGCCAGGCCAAGTTCCTGAAGATGGGCCGGCTCTAACCGCGCATCGACCCGCGTCGCAACACACGAAAAGGGCGGCGGAACCGGAGTTCCGCCGCCCTTTTCGTCGCACATCGTGCAGGCGGGAAATTCGTCGCCGAATTGCCCGCCTGCGTCGTTGATTACGTGGTCGAGGTGTTGAGCTTGGTCGAGACGTTGTTGAACGTCTTGTTCAGGCTGTTGCCCAGGCCCTGCATCGCGGCGATCGCAGCGACGGCGATCAGCGCGGCGATCAGGCCGTACTCGATGGCGGTTGCGCCCTTGGAATTCTTGAAAAACTTGCGGATCGTCTTCATTCCGGTCTCCATCGTTGGATTGCTTCAGTGTCACCCGGCTGGACCGGACGGGCCGGATCAGCATCATGACCAATAGGTTCGGTGAGTTGAGAAAGGTTTAAGGCTCTAATTTTTCTGGTTAGAGCGGCCGAAGCCGCGCGGTGCCGCCTCAGCGCGCGGTCGAGACCTTGGCGTCGACCCGTCCCCACATGCCGGTGGTGGAGTTGGCGAGTGCGGTCAGCCCGACGACCATGGCGATCACGATCAGCGCGAGGATCAGGCCATATTCGATCGCGGTCGCGCCGCGTGTGGTACGCAACGCGCGCAGGAGCGTTCGACCGACGATTGCGGTCATGGAGGCGACAGGCTTCATGACCATCATCATAGCCTGAAGGGACTTAAGGAATGACCAACGACATACCTGATCGGGCTGCGCACCTGCTCTTGCCAGTGGTCGCAGCCGCGCTGGTCGATCTGGAGGGGCGGGTGCTTCTCCAGCAGCGGCCGCCGGGCAGGTCCTTGGCAGGGCTGTGGGAATTTCCCGGCGGCAAGGTCGAACCCGGCGAGACGCCCGAGGCCGCGCTGATCCGCGAACTCGAGGAGGAACTCGCGATCGTCGTGCCGCAGGCGTGCCTGGCGCCCGCCGCCTTCGCCAGCGCGGGGCTCGGCGATCGCCACCTGCTGCTGCTGCTCTACATCACGCGGAAATGGACCGGCGTGCCGCGTGCGCTCGAGGCGACCGCGTTGCGCTGGGTCCGTCCCGCGGAGATGCACGCGTTGCCGATGCCACCCGCGGATCGACCGCTGATCGGCTTGCTCGATGCGTTGATCTGACCGGCGCGGGGCGCTTTGCCCGGCGTCGGTGTCGCGGGTCGACCGGTGCTCCGAAACGGGACGGTCCAGCGCCAGCAGCGTCCCATACTCCGCCTTCAAAAAATGACACTTGATCTGGTTGTGATGATGCCGCAAGGCGGGTCTACCAGCGTACGTCCCCAAGACCGTACGTCGGTGTTGGACCGCGGCTCGCGCGAGTTATTCCCTTTTCTCGAGCGAGCCGCATCCGGCCACGCGCGCGCCCTTGCGCGCCGCTCGATGCAGCCGAACCGAAACGGCGCCGAATCCGATCATAGGATCCACGACGGACCGCAGTGGCGTACGCCGCGGTTGACGGGGACGTCTGACCGGATATCGATGAATGTCCATGACAGGATTGCCCGGACGGTGGGGGTCAGGTGTGGCCGAGCGCGAGCCCGTCTGTCCGAACCCGCTGCTCGGCCGATGATCCAGCGCAACCGGGCCCGTCATCGTGCCTCCCCGCCGGGATAGACCGACAACGGGGTGCCAGCGCGGACCTGCTAGCGTGGACGGCGGCTAGCTTCCAACGCTGCGGCGCCATCGACGGTCATCGCGCTCCACTCGGCCTTGGTGTGACAGACCCGTTTCGGAAAGCGCGAGCCCGTGGGCGTTTCGGATCGGCAGATCGGTTTCTCGGTCTGCGGACGCTGACCATCGGCGGCGGCTGCAGCAGGAGGGGCGGGGGGGGACTGGTGCGCAGCCGCGGCGGACGCCAGGAAGAGGACGCCTGCCACGGGCAGAGCCTTGAACTTGCGCATCGCCGTTTTCTCCGTTCGTATGGGTGGCCAACCTATTTGATCGACACCCGGAGGCAAGCGCATAATCGCCCCGACCGTCCCGCGATCGGCGCGACACCATGCGGACCCTGCCGTGAAACGCGGGGGGCTGGGTGAGGCGATGATCCGGCACGTGGCCGCGCTTCAACACGGCAACACCCCGTAAAGTCGCGCTCGGATCATACCGGCCGGACCATACCGGCGAGGCCGAAAGAGCCTGCTGAACGCGGACAATCGATCGATCGCAGATGGCCGGCGATGCGGCTAGGACGATTGCGGGGTGGGAAAGGGCGCGCTCGCGGCGCCGTCCATGGACCATCGACGATCGGCTGATCGGCGATCGTGCCCAATCGCTTGGAAAGGCTCGATAGAATATCAACGCTGGAGGCCCGACCGGGAATCGAACCCGGGTGCGAGGATTTGCAGTCCTCTACGTCACCACTCCGCCATCGGGCCCCGATGCGGACGGCGCCAATGCTTGGTTTTGCCAGCGCGGTCAACCGCGACGTGCGGCGGGCGATAAAATATCGCGTCTTCGCCGGTCTCGGACGCTTATGCGAGGGCGGGCAACGCCTTTGCGATGGTTCGATGCCGAAATGCGTGGCATTTTCAGCGACGTTGCCGGCTTTCGCTGCTAAAGAGCACCGCAGAGGTAGTGCCGTGGTCTTCCGCATGCGCCCTCGACGTCCCGCCCGCGACATCTTCGGTGTCACACGGGCGGGCGGGGCGTCTACACCCCAGATTCGGCCGATCTCGACCCGTGCGCGCATATCTCCCGCTTGGCGCAATCGCCGGGCCGCGATACATGTCGGCGCGACAACTAGTGTATTGCGCAGCTAAAACAGTTGTGCGACAGGATGGGTTATGACGACGATGAGCCTCGATACCGCGACCGCTGCTTCGGCCTACGACACCATGCGGCATGCGATGGTCGCGAGCCAGCTCCGCACCAACGCGGTCAACGACCAGCGGGTGGTTGCGGCGATGGCGCGGGTGCCGCGCGAGCAGTTCCTGCCCGACAACGTCCGCTCTATCGCCTATCGCGACACCGCGATCGCATTGGGTGGAGGACGATACGCCAATCTGCCGATGGCGACCGGCCGGTTGCTGACCGAAGCGTATCTGACCGCTACCGACCGCGTGTTGCTGATCGGTGCCGCGACCGGCTACACCGCCGCGGTGCTCAGCGAGATCGTCGGATCGGTGGTCGCGGTCGAGAGCGACCCGGCGCTCCTGGCGATCGCGCGCGCCGCGCTGGCCGGGGTCGGCAACGTCGAACTCGTCGAGGCGCCGATGCACGAGGGTCATGCCAACGGCGCCCCCTATGACGTGCTGATCGTCGATGGCGCGATCGAGGCGATGCCCGATATGCTCGTCGCCCAGCTGCGTTCGGGAGGCCGAGTCGCGTCGGGCATCGCCGAGCGCGGGGTCACGCGGCTGGCGTCGGGACGCAAGACCGATGGCGGGTTCGCGCTCGCGGCCTTTGTCGATGTCGAATGTGTCGCGCTCCCCGGGTTCGACATCCCCAAACCCTTCAGGTTCTGAGCCTTATGATCACGCGCACCGCTCGTTTCCGCTGCTTGCTTACAAGTGTTGCGCTGATCTATAACGCTGCACCAGTGGGTGCGGACACGCTGCGCGAGGCGCTGGTCAAGGCGTACACCACCAACCCGATCCTCACCGGCCAGCGCGCGACGTTGCGCGCGACTGACGAGAATGTCCCGATCGCGCGCGCCTCGGGTCTGCCCTCGGCCAACGTGACGGGCGATTATACCGAATTCGTCGTGACCGCGGCGAACAGCTTCATCGCCCTGCCGCGCCAGGCGGTGGCGCGCGCCAACGTCTCGGTGCCGCTCTATCAGGGCGGCCAGGTTCGCAATTCGGTCGCCGCGGCCAAGACCCGGGTCGAGGCGGGCCGCGCGACGCTGCGCGGGACCGAGGCGGATTTGTTCACCAACGTCGTCGCCGCCTATATGGACGTGATCCGCGACGAGGCGATCGTCGGCCTGAACACGCAGAATGTCCGCGTGCTCGACGTCAATCTGCAGGCGAGCCGCGACCGGTTCCAGGTCGGCGATCTGACCCGCACCGACGTCGCCCAGTCGGAGGCGCGCCTCGCGCTCGCGCGGGCGCAGCTACAGTCGGCCGAGGCGCAGCTGATCTCGAGCCGGGAAAACTATATCCGCTATGTCGGCACGCCCGCCGGCACGCTTGAAACGCCCCCGACGCTCCCGCATCTTCCCGACAGCCCGGCCTCGGCGGTGACCGTCGCGATCGACAATAATCCGGTGCTGATCGCCGCAGCCAAGGAGCGCGATGCGACTCGCTACGATGTCGGGGTCGCCCGCGCGAGTCGCCTGCCGCAGATCAGCGCGACCGGTTCGGCCAGCTATACCAACTATCTCGGATCGGCCTCGACCACCAACGGCAGCGTCAATACCTTCCCCAACGCCAACAAGACCGTCCAGGGGGGCCTCTCCCTGACGCTGCCGCTGTTCCAGGGCGGTCGCCCCGCCGCGCAGGTCCGCCAGGCCGAAGCGTTTCAGAGCCGCGCGATCGAGAACGTCACCGCGACCGAACGCAACGTGATCTCGCAAGCGCGCTCCGCGTTCGCCGTCTGGCAGTCGTCGGAGCAGGTGATCCAGTCGTCCGAAACCGCGGTCAATGCCAACAAGCTGAGCCTTGAGGGTGTCCGCGCCGAGAACAGCGTGGGCACGCGCACGATCCTCGACATCCTCAATGCCGAGCAGGAACTGCTCAACAGCCAGGTGACGCTCGTTACCGCGCGGCGCGATGCGTATGTCGCCGGTTTCGCGTTGCTCGCGGCGATGGGGCAGGCCGAGGCGCGCGACCTGGGGCTCGATGGCGGCGTGCTCTACGATCCGGTCGCCAATTATCGGCGTGTCCGCCACAAGATCTGGGATTTCGGTGGCGATGGCGAGCCGGTGCCGGTCGCCACGCGGACCGCCCAATCGCCCGCGCAGGATGCGCATGTCCAGCCGCAACGCGATCCGTTGCTCGATACGCCGGTTGACAGGAACCCCGCCTTAACCACAGGTAAGGACGCGCCGAGCCGCCAATAGGGGTGTTGCGCGGCTACGGGGTTTGGGATGGTCCGGATGGGGGACGTGAACGGCGAGCCGTCGATGGAGGAAATTCTCTCGTCGATCAAACGCATCATCGCCGAGGAGGGTGATACGCCCGGCCGGTCGCGCCGTCCCGCGCGGACGAACGCGGCGCCGGCCGATCGCGACTCGGCCTATCACGAGCCCGTATATCGTGACGCCGCCTATCTCGACGACGAGATCGACGACGAAGAAATTCTCGAATTGAGCGATCCGATGCCGATGGTCGACCGTACGCCCCGCACGCCGAAGTCCCCGGTCCTGACCTCGGTCGATGCCACGCCCGAACCGCGCCCGGCAGCGACCAAGCCGCAGCCCCACTCGCACTCGCAGCACCCGCCGCAACCTGCGCCGGAGCCCATAGCCGAATCGATCGTCTCGCGGGAAACCGCCGCGGCAACGCGCGCGCCGCTCGAGGCGTTGACCCGGATGATGGTCAAGCCCGACACCAACAGTGACGGCACGCTCGAAGGGCTCGTACGCGAGATGCTGCGGCCGATGCTGCGCGAGTGGATCGATGCGAACCTGCCAAACATGGTCGAGGACATGGTCGCCCGCGAGATCGCCAAGATTATGAACCAGCAGCCTTAATTCCCGCGCACCCCGCGCGGAACCAGCACGGTTCCGCCGGGGTTACGCTTAGCATGTCTGATCCGTGCGCGCAGGAACCAGTGGCCGGGATGGATCCGGCGGAAGCCCCCACACAAGGCGGGGAATGGCGCGGCTCTAACGAAGCCATCGTTCCGGCGAAGGCGGGCAGCGATATCTTCTTCGCCGCGGTGAAGACGACGCGGATGCCGATGGTCGTCACCGACCCGCATCGGCCCGACAACCCGATCATCTTCTGCAACGAGGCATTCTCGTTCATGACGGGCTATTCGCAGGATGAGATCCTCGGCTATAACTGCCGTTTCCTGCAAGGCCCCGAAACCGACCAGGCCGCGATCGACGAGGTTCGCGCCGCGATCGCCAAGCGCGAGGAAGTCGCGGTCGAGGTCCTCAACTATCGCAAGAACGGCTCGACCTTCTGGAACGCGCTGTTCGTGTCGCCGGTGTTCGGCGACGATGGCGAACTCCGCTATTTCTTCGCCAGCCAGCTCGATATTTCCCGTCGCCGTGAGGCCGAAGAAGCGCTGCACGAGGCGCAGCGCATGGAAGCGGTCGGCAAGCTGACCGGCGGGATCGCGCATGATTTCAACAATCTGTTGCAGGTCATCCAGGGCTATGCCGATATCCTCGACGCCCGGATCGGCCCCGACGACCGGTCGGCGCGACGCGCGGTCGATGCCATCTCCACCTCCGCGGCGCGCGCGGCGACTCTGACGCAGCAATTGCTCGCGTTTGCGCGCAAGCAGGAACTGCGCGATCGGCTGATGAACCTGAACCAGCTGATCGGCGATTTCCGGCCGATCCTCGAACGCAGCGTCGGCGCCGGGATCACGCTGAAACGCGACCTCGCATCCGATCTGTGGAATTGCCGCGTCGACCCCGTCCAGACCGAGATGGCGCTGCTCAACATCATCGCCAACGCGCGCGATGCGACCGGCGGTGCGGGCACCGTGACGATCACCACGCGCAACGCGGTGCTGCCCGAGGACGCCAGCGTCGCCAAGCTCGAACCCGGCGAATATGTCGTCGCCACGGTGCGCGACGACGGCCCCGGAATCGATCCGACGGTCGCCGAGAAGATTTTCGAACCCTTTTACACGACCAAGGAGATGGGGAAGGGCGCCGGGCTCGGCCTCGCCATGGTCTATGGCTTCATGCGCCAGTCGGGCGGGATCGCCGCCGTCCGGAATATCGAGGGCGGCGGCGCGGAATTCGCGCTGTATTTCCCCCGCGCCAGCGGCGCGGTCGAGCGCAAGCCCGCAGGCCCGGTCGCGCCCCGCGCGGGCGGTGCCGAACGCGTGCTGATGGTCGAGGACCAGATCGAGGTCGGCGAACTCGGCAAGACCATCCTCGAGGATCTCGGCTACGAAGTCGTGCTGGTCGACAGCGCGCGCGCCGCGCTTGACACGCTGCACGGTGATTCGGATTTCCGGCTGTTGTTCACCGACATACTGATGCCCGGCGGGATGAACGGCGTCGCGCTCGCGCAGGCGGTGCGGCGCGACTATCCGCACACCGCGGTGCTGCTGACCACCGGGTTCGCGGACGAGGCGATCGACGCGGGCAGCCGCTCGTTCGAGCTGATCCGCAAGCCCTATCGCCGCAACGAGCTCAACGAGCGGATCCGCGCGGTGCTCGATAAGCCGGGCGCGCGGACGTGACGCTGGCCTAGCCCGGACACGCTCGCTAAGGCTTCCGCCATGAGCGAGCTTCCCAAAACCTTCGACCCCGCCTCCATCGAATCGCGCTGGTATGCGCATTGGGAGGCCAGCGGCCAGTTCCGCCCCGACCGCCCGAACGCGGAGCCGTGGACGATCGTCAACCCGCCGCCCAACGTCACGGGCAGCCTGCATATCGGCCACGCGCTCGACAACACGCTGCAGGACATCCTGACGCGCCACGCGCGCCTGAAGGGCAAGGACGCGTTGTGGGTGGTGGGCACCGATCACGCCGGGATCGCGACGCAGATGGTCGTCGAGCGCCAAATGGGCGCGATGTCCCCGCCGCAGAAGCGCACCGACCACTCGCGTGAGGACTTTATCGCCAAGGTCTGGGCGTGGAAGGAAGAGAGCGGCGGCGAGATCACGCAGCAGCTGCGCCGGCTCGGTTGCTCGATGGACTGGGCGAACGAACGCTTCACGATGGACGAGGGCTTTTCGAAGGCCGTCCTCAAAGTGTTCGTCGACCTGCACAAGCAGGGGCTGCTCTACCGCGACAAGCGCCTCGTGAACTGGGACCCGGGCCTCGGCACCGCGATCAGCGACCTCGAGGTCGAGACGCGCGAGATCAAGGGCAGCTTCTGGCACCTGCGCTATCCGCTCGAAGACGGCTCGGGTTTCATCGAGGTCGCGACCACGCGGCCCGAGACGATGCTCGCCGACATGGCGGTGGCGGTGAACGCGTCCGATGAGCGCTACACCGCGCTGATCGGCAAGCAGGTGAAGCTGCCGATTACCGGCCGGCTGATCCCGATCATCGCCGACGACCATGCCGATCCCGAGTTGGGATCGGGCGCGGTGAAGATCACGCCGGGGCACGACTTCAACGATTTTGAGGTCGGCAAGCGGGCAGGGATGGCCGCAGGCACGATGCTCAACATGCTCGATGCGAAGGCGCGTGTCGTGCAGGTGTCCGACGGGCTGATCCCCGCCGAGATGCTCGGGCTGACGACGGCGGAGGCGCGCAAGGCGGTTGTCGCGCAGCTGAAGGCCGAGGGCTTCCTGATCGCGCATGTCGACAAGGAGGGCGTCGAGCACGACGCCGAGCCGCGCACTATCCAGACGCCGTACGGCGATCGCTCGGGCGTGGTGATCGAGCCGTGGCTGACCGACCAATGGTATGTCGACGCCAAGACGCTCGCGCAGCCCGCGATCGAGGCGGTGCGCGTCGGCGCGATCGATATCGTGCCAAAGACTTGGGAGAAGACGTTCTTCAACTGGATGGAGAACATCCAGCCCTGGTGCGTGTCGCGCCAGCTGTGGTGGGGGCACCAGATCCCGGCCTGGTTCGGGCCGGCGCAGGATGAACATGGTCTAGTTAGTCATATTGACCATGATGTGGACGCTGACGGGCTTCTCATTGAAACTATTACTGGTCAGAATAATTCCTTTGTAGCCCAAACAGAGGAAGAGGCGATTGCCGCGGCGCAGGCCGTCTACGGTGACCAATACAGAATCGTAGTTGATGATGGTCCCCCGCGGGCGACGAACGACACAGTCTATATTGTCCGTGATTCCGACGTGCTCGATACTTGGTTCTCCTCCGCACTCTGGCCCTTCGCCACGCTCGGCTGGGACGGGTCCCAACCCCCGTTCGCCCTGAGCGAAGTCGAAGGGCAGGCCAAGGGCGACACCGCTTCTGGCGGTGCTTCGACTTCGCTCAGCACGAACGGAAATGCGGGGCATCCTGCACCCGAATCCCGGGGGCATCCCGCGTCGCAACTCGGCGGCCGTTATCCCAACGACGTGCTGATTTCCGGCTTCGACATCCTGTTCTTCTGGAACGCGCGGATGATGATGCAGGGGCTGCACTTCATGAAGGACGTGCCGTTCCGCACGCTCTACCTGCACGGCCTCGTCCGCGCGGCGGACGGTGCGAAGATGTCCAAGTCGAAGGGCAATGTCGTCAACCCGCTCGGGCTGATCGACCAGTATGGCGCCGATGCGCTGCGCTTCTTCATGGCGGCGATGGAGAGCCAGGGCCGCGACATCAAGATGGATGAGAAGCGGGTCGAGGGCTATCGCAACTTCGCGACCAAGCTGTGGAACGCCGCCCGCTTCGCGCAGGCCAACGGCATCGTCGCGAGCACCACGCTCGAGGCGCCGCGCGCGGAGCTCGCGGTCAACAAGTGGATCATCGCCGAGACGATCGCGACCGTGCAGACGGTCGACCTGGCGCTCGCCGACTATCGCTTCGACGGCGCCGCCAACGCGATCTACCAGTTTGCGTGGAGCCGGTTCTGCGACTGGTATCTCGAACTCATCAAGCCGCAGATGGTCGGCGACGAGCGCGGCCAGATCGACGACGAATCGAAGGCGGTCGCGGGGTGGGTGCTCGACCAGATCCTGGTGTTGCTCCACCCGTTCATGCCGTTCATCACCGAAGAGCTTTGGCACGCGATGGGCCCCCGCGATCACGACCTGATCGTCGCGCAATGGCCGATGGCGGATGCGCGCTCGATGGATCCCGAGGCGAGCAAGGAGGTCGACTGGCTGATCCGGCTGGTTCAGGAGATCCGTACCGCGCGCAACGAACTGAACGTGCCGCCGGGGGCGCGTCTGCCGCTGCACGTCCGTGACGCCAACGCGGCGACCTTGGCGCGGCTCGAACGCCAAGCGCCCGCGCTCGCGCGTCTCGCGCGCGTCACGCATGCCGAGGGCGAAGCCACCGGCGGCGCGGCGCAGGTCGTGGTCGACGAGGCGACCTTCGTCCTGCCGCTCGAAGGCGTCATCGACCTCGACTCCGAACGCGCCCGCCTGACCAAGGCGATCGCCGCGGCGGAGAAGGAGCGCGACGCGCTGTCCGGCCGTCTCGGCAACGCAAGCTTCGTCGAGCGCGCCAAGCCCGAAGCGGTCGAGAAGGCCAAGGCCGACCACGCCGACAAGGCCGCCGAAGCCGCGCGGCTGCAGGCGGCTCTGGGAAGGCTGGGGTAATCGCCGTCTGATCCTCCCCCGCCAGGGAGAGGTGGCAGGCGCCAGCCTGACGGAGGGGGCGGTAGGCGATACCCTTGGTTGCGTGTCCTCCCCCTCCGTCGCCTACGGCGCCACCTCCCCCTGGCGGGGGAGGATTGCAGCACGCGATAGCGATACGTTGCAGCTATCGCCTTCACCCCAGCGTTCGCCGGGGCGACGGCCGTTGGGACGCTCGACTGGCAAGGGTAAGTCGCCGCCGCCTTGTTCCCCCGCGAAGGCGGGAGCCCAGTCTGGGGCCCCGCCTTCGCGGGGAAACATGGAGCGCTACGGCCTGAGCGGGACCTGCCGACTTGTTCCCGCGTTCATTCCGCGGCTAGGCAGGAAAGCCTGTACGGGCGTCCACCCGTCTGCCGGAGAATACCGGACAATCCGGCCTGACGGAGTGACTGTGTGAGCGACCTGCCATCCAACGTCGAGACAAGCGCTCACGCGAACCCCAACTCCCAAACCCGCCCCGGCGGCAAGCCCGGCCAGCGCGATCTCACCACCGGCCATATCGGCCGCACGCTGCTCGCCTTCGCGCTCCCGACGCTGGGCTCGAACATCCTGCAATCGCTCAACGGCTCGATCAACGCGATCTGGGTCGGGCGCTATCTCGGCGAGGGCGCGCTGGCCGCGACCTCGAACGCGAACATCATCATGTTCCTGACGTTCGGCGCGGTGTTCGGGTTCGGGATGGCGGCGACGATCCTCGTCGGCCAGAGCTTCGGCCGGCACGACATCGACGGCGCGCGCCGCGCATTCGGCTCGGCGGTGGGGCTGGTGCTCTGCGGGGCGATCGTCATCGCCGCGCTCGGCTGGGTGTTCGCGCCCGAGATCCTGCAGCTGCTCGCGACGCCCGGCGACGCGATGCCGCTCGCGCTCGCCTATCTGCGCGTGATCTTTCTCGGGCTGCCCGCGTCGATGATGATGGTGCTGCTGATGATGGGGCTGCGCGGTACGGGCGATTCGATGACGCCGCTCTGGTTCATGCTGCTCAGCGCGATCCTCGACAGCGGGTTCAACCCGCTGCTGATCGCCGGGATCGGGCCGTTCCCGCAGATGGGGATCGCCGGATCGGCGATGGCGACGCTGATCGCCAGCCATGTCTCGCTGCTCGGGCTGGTGCTCTATATCTACCGGCGCGACCTGCCGCTGCGGCTGCGCGGGCCTGAGCTGCGCTACCTGATCCCCGAGCGTGCGCTGACCGGCACGATCGTGCGCAAGGGCCTGCCGATGGGCGCGCAGATGCTCGTCATGTCGACCGCGGGGCTCGCGATGGTCGGGCTGGTCAACCGGCTCGGCGTCGATACCGCCGCGGCCTATGCGGTGTCGCAGCAGCTCTGGACCTATATCCAGATGCCAGCGCTGGCGATCGGCGCGGCGGTCAGCTCGATGGCGGCGCAGAATATCGGCGCAGGGCGGTGGGACCGGGTCGGCGACATCACCAAATACGGCCTGCTCTTCAACATCGCGCTGACCGGCGCGATGGTCGGCGTGGTGATCCTGTTCGACCGGCCGGTGATGACGCTGTTCATCGGCGGCGACAGCCCGGCCTTGCCGATCGCGCGGCATATCCAGCTGATCGCGAGCTGGAACTTCATCCTGTTCGGCATGACGATGGTACTGTTCTCGACGGTGCGCGCGAACGGCGCGGTGATCGCGCCGCTGATCGCGCTGATCGTCGCGCTGTATCCGGTGCGGATCGGCTTTGCGCTGCTGGCCAAGCCGTGGCTTGGGGCGGATGCGCTTTGGTGGAGCTTCCCGCTGGGATCGGCGGCGACGCTGGCGATCGCGATCGGGTACTACCGCTACGGCAATTGGCGGAAGGGTGCGCTGGTCGTGCCCGAGGATTGCGAGGAGGGCGCCCACGCGATGACCGAGCCGGGCGGCCGGCTGCAGCCTACGGGGTGAAGCGCCCGACCTCACCTACCACCCCGGCAGAGGCCGGGGCCCAATTGGGAAGGTCGCAGTAACGAAGCGCCGCCCTTCGTCATCGACGTCCCCCAATTGGGCCCCGGCCTCCGCCGGGGTGGGGCAGTTGGTCTCGGCGTGCCGAGTGCCTACCGAAGCCGCTTCACGAACGACCGGCCACCTTCGCGGCGCTCATGCTGGAAGTTCGGGATCGTCTCGATCAGGTCGGACAGCCGGTTGAACCCGTAATTGCGCGCATCGAAGCTCGAGCGGTTGCCCGCCAGCTGGCCGAGTTCGGCGACGCTCGCATAGCCCTTCTCGTCGCGCTTCACCGCGTTGTACGCGTCGATCAGCAGCTTGATGACCTGTTCGTCGATCGGTTGCGCGGTCTTGGGGCGGGGGGCCGGGGCAGGGGCCGCCGCCTTTTCGCCCGCGACCGGCGCCGGCACAGGGGCGGGCATCGGCTGCGACGTCTCGTTGAGCGCGCCCACGTCGATGAACCGCGTGCAGGCCTGGCGGAAACCCTCGGGCGTGCGGCTGGTGCCGAAGCCATAGACGGGGATGCCGTCCTGGCGGATGCGCGTTGCCAGCGGCATGAAATCGCTGTCCGACGACATGATCCCGAACCCGTCGATCCGCCCGCGGAACAGCAGGTCCATCGCGTCGATCGTCATCTTCATGTCGGTCGCGTTCTTGCCCTTGGTCAGGTCGAACTGCTGCTGCGGCTCGATGCCGTGCTTGATCGATATGTCGCTCCACGCCTTCAGCGCGGGCTTGGACCAGTTGCCATAGACCCGCCGGACGTTGACCGTGCCGAGCTCGGCAAGGACGGTCAGCACCGGGTCGAGCGTGGCGGCGGACGCGTTGTCCGCGTCGATCAGGAGGGCGACGTTGCGCGTTGTGGTATCGATCATGCGCGGAGGATTAGCGTTGCCCACGCCCCGCGTCCACGCTCCACGCGCCGCCGCCCGCCGCGGCAAGGTACAGGAACACGAAGCAGTACAGCACCGCCGCCTCGCCGCCATTGGCGATCGGGAAGGGGCCCTGCGGCGCATGGTCCAGGAAATACGCGATCGCGGACATCCCCGACAGCACGAACGCCACCGGACGCGTGAACAGCCCGACGATCAGCAGCCCCCCGCCCACGACTTCCAGCACGCCTGCGACGTAGAGCAACGGGGTCATCGGATATGGGAAGGGCGGCAGGCCGAATAATTTGGAAACGCCGTGGCTGAAGAACACGAGCGCGACGACGATCCGCATCACGCTGAGCAGGCGGGCGGACCAGGTGGCGGGTATCGGCATAGGAATCCTCGCTGTCGTTGCGGCTCCGAAATGTCCCACGCGGCAGGCCCGGTTAACTTACGTAAATCGAAACGGATCGTTGACGGGGCGAGGGTGTCTATATCCTCCCCCGTCAGGGGGAGGTGGCTGGCTCTTGCCAGACGGAGGGGGCGGTAAGCGAAACGTCGGTTCCGTATCCGCCCCTCCGTCACCTTCGGTGCCACCTCCTCCTTGCGGGGGAGGAGTCAGGGATAGGCGATCGCCATCACCTCATATTCGCGCTCGCCGGCGGGCAGGTCGACGCGCCGCACGTCGCCGATCGCAGCCCCGCGCAAGGCGCGCGCGAACGGCGAGTTCCAGCCGATCCGCCCGTTGCTCGCGTCGGTTTCGTCGTCGCCGACCAGCGTCAGGATCCGCTCGACGTCGTCCTCGTCCGCGACCGTCACGCACGCCCCGAACCACACGCGCGAGCGATCCTCCTGCGCGGCGGGATCGACGACCTTGGCCGCCTTCATCCGCTTCGACAGCCAGCCGAGCCGGCGGTCGATCTCGCGCAGCCGCTTGCGGCCGTAGATGTAGTCGCCGTTCTCGGACCGATCGCCATTGCCTGCGGCCCAAGAGATCACCTCGACGAGCTTGGGCCGCTCGCCGACGAGGAGGTGTTCATATTCCTCGCGCAGCACGGTGTAGCCGGCGGGGGTAATGTAGTTCGGGCGATCCATGTGCTTTCGTATCACGTTCTGCGCGACCGTCATCCTGACGAAAGTCAGGATCCAGAGCCACCAAGGACCACCGCCCGTTACCCTGGATCCTGAATTCCGTCAGGATGACGCAAGGGCCTCAGCCCGGCCGGTTCTTCCCCAGATACCAGGAGAGCCGCGCAGCCCCCCGGCTCTTGGCGCGCGCGGGGTTCATCAGGTCGTACACCACCGCGTTTTCCAGCACGCGCTGCACATAATTGCGCGTCTCCTGGTACGGGATCGCCTCGACCCAATCGACCATGTCGATCGCCCCCGTGCGCGGATCGCCGTTCGCGCGGAGCCATTTGTTCACGTTGCCGCCGCCCGCATTATACGCCGCCACCGCAAGCGGATAGCTGCCGTAATTGGCATAGACTCGCTGGAAATAGCTCGACCCCAGCATGATCGACATGTTCGGATCGGTCGTCAGCGCCGCCTGATTATATGCCAGCCCGATCTTGCCCGACTGCTCGCGCGCGGTGGCAGGCATCAGCTGCATCAGCCCGCGCGCGCCGGCATGGCTGACCGCGGCGCGATCGAACTGACTTTCCTGCCGCGAGATCGCGTGGATGATCGTCCAGTTGTCCTCATATCCCGCAGGCACGGCGACGATCGGGAAACCGACCGCGGAATAATCGCTGAGGCCGTTCGCCAGCGCGCTCCGCCCGACCATCACGCCGAGATCGGGGCGGTTGATGCTCTTCGACAGCTCGGCGGCTAGCAGATGATCCGTATCGGTCGTCGCGTCGGCGGCGATCTGGCGGATGAACGCGGTCTGGTCCTGCCAGTCGCTGATCTGGCCGAGGAACTTCACCGCGCGCACAACCTCGCGCCGGTCGAACGCGGCGCGTGTCGCCGGATCGATCGCGACCGACGCCACCGATGGCGGTGCGACCAGCGCGCGCCCGGTCCGCTCGTTCGCGAGCTGTCCGTAATATTGATCGCGGTAACCCGCCGCCTGACCGTAGAACGCCGCCGCCTGTGGCGCGAGCCCCGCTGCCTCGGCTGCACGCCCCGCCCAGTAATAGCCCTTCGACCGGACCTGCGGCGAGCGCGAGCCGCGCGCATAACGGTCGAACAACGTCATCGCGTCCGCCGGGCGCCCGAGCTGCTTCATCGCGACGCGTCCGCCGAGCCAGGCGAGATTGGTATATTCGTCGCGCTCGGCATAGGATTTGGTCGAGACGTCGACGCCGTAAGGATAGGCGTCGTCGATCTGCCGCGCGATGTCATAGGCGACCTGATACTGGCTGTCGTTCGCCGCGCCGGTCGCGTTGGTGACGAGCACCTCATACCATTCCGCCGGATTGCCCGGCCGCGTCGTCAGCGCCCGCGGTCGCGCCAGCCACGCGCGCGCCGACGGGCTCGCGCCCGAATTGCGCAACCACTGCGCCCGGTCCGCGACATAGCCCGCGTCGCTGGCATACAGGCCTTGCGTCGACGCCGAGATATCCGACGCGTTCGGCGCATTCGTCCGGAATGCGAGCCGCGCCGCGAAGACCGGCCGCCGCGCCGCGCTCGTCCACACCAGGTGCCGCTGTGCCGCGCCGGTCTGGCCCGCCCACAACAGCGCATCCATCCGCGCGTCCTGGTCGTCGGGCGTCAGCGCGCCCGGGAAGCCCGACAGTACCATCGCCTCGTCGGTCGGCGTCAGCCCGCTGCTGCGCCATGCGGTCCGCACCGCGGCATAGGCCTGATCGCGCGCGCCCGTCGCCTGCAGAGCCCGCGCATAAGCGACGCCGCCCGACGCGGTTTGCGGCGGATAGCGGCGGAAGAACGCAGCGACGCTGGCGGGCGACCCGGTGGCGGCCTTGCGCTCCGCCGCACGGCGGTTCGCGGCCTCGTTGGGCCAGCCGGGATGCGCCATCAGGAAGCCCGCATAGCTGTCGAACGGCAACGCGTCGGTCTGCTGCAGCGCGCGCCATTGCGCGATCGTCGACGCGATCGCACCGTCGCTCATCATGGGGGGGGCCATCGGCTGCGCATTGGGCCCCATATTGGCCAGCTGCGTACTGTAGCGATCCAGCGTCTGCTGTCCGCCTCCGGACGCGGCGACCGTCCCCGCCACGACTGCAAGAAGAAGGCTCGTTTTCAACATCGATGCTACCATGTGGACAGCATACGCCTCGAACCCGTATCTGTCCTGAACGAAATCCGGATTCCACCCGGTATTTGGCGCAACAGGCCAGACTTTTCTTCTCGCAGGGACGCAAGGCTACTCCATGTTTTCAGGATCGATTCCGGCACTCATCACGCCGTTCGCCGCCGATGGCAGCTTCGACGAACCCGCCTATCGCGACTTCATCGAATGGCAGATCGCGGAGGGCTCGTCGGGCCTCGTCGCGTGCGGCACCACCGGCGAAGCGGCGACCTTGTCGTATGACGAGCATTTCCACGTCGTCCGCGTCTGCGTCGACCAGGCGAAGGGCCGCGTCCCCGTAATCGCCGGCGCGGGTTCGAACGACACGCGCGTCGCCTCGGCCAACCTGCGCGCCGCCAAGGACGCCGGCGCCGACGCCGCGCTGATGGTCCCGCCTTATTATAATCGCCCGGGGCAGGAGGGCATCTTCCGGCACTTCGAGGCGCTTGCCGCGACGACCCCGCTGCCGATCATCCTCTACAACGTGCCCGCACGCACCGTGACCGACATCCAGCCCGCAACACTGGCGCGGATCGTCACGGCGTTCCCCGAGGTGTTCGTCGGCGTGAAGGATGCCAGCGGCGTGCTCGCGCGCGTGTCGCAGCACCGCGCGGCGTGCGGTCCCGATTTTTGCCAGCTGTCGGGCAATGACGACCTGGCGCTCGCGTTCAACGTCATGGGCGGCACCGGCTGCATCTCGGTGACGGCCAACGTCGCGCCAAAGCTATGCGCCGAGTTCCAGGCGGCATGCCAGTCGGGCGATTTCGTCACCGCGCTGGCGTATCAGGACACGCTCTATCCGCTCCACGAAGCGCTCTTCACCGACGCCTCGCCGGGCCCGGTGAAATACGCGATGACGAAGGTCCGCGCCGGTTTCCCCGAAACGCTGCGCCTGCCGATGACGCCGGCCGGCGAAGCCGCGCGCGCTGCGGTCGATACGGCGCTCGCGCATGCGCGATTGATCTAGCGCGAACCGTCACAGCTCGAGATTGACCGCCTTCGCTGCGGCGTGGTTGCCATCGAACGCGAACCCGGCGTTGGGCCCGTCGCGCTCGACCCAGTGCAGAAACAGGTGCGCCGACCATGCATTGGGGTTGGGCGTGATCCGGCCATGCCGGCGATGGACGCCTTGATACAGGACGCCGTCGCCGGGCTCCATGCTGAGCGAGGCGAACCCGGCCGCCCCGAAATCGTCCTCGACCACGGGTTTGGGTACGGCGATGTGGTCGGTACCAATCTCGAGGTTCCACGGCACGCCGTCGCTGTAATCCAGCGTCAGCGACAGGCTGTGCTCGCACGACGGCCTGTCGCTATGGACGCGGCAGATATCGCCTTCCTGGTAGATCCGGAAATAGCTGTACGCCGGCAGCAGGTCGCGACCGATCGCGGTCGCGACGAACGGCGTCAGCCCCCACAGGAACGCCAGCATCGGCGGATAGTGAAAGCCGTAGACCTCGATCGCATCGCGGCGCAGCAAAGCTGATCCGGTTTTCTGCGCCGTCAACGGCGTGCCTTTCGCGTCCATGTCGGACATGAGTTGACGGAGGAAGGCGTTGGCGACCGATGTGGCGATCAGTCGCGGAGCGGCGGCATAGCCGTCCCGATCATAGCGTTCGATGACGTTCATGCGATCAGCTAACCCAACCGGAAGAGAGCGGCAATCATGCGCTGGATAACAGCGCCGGGCGAAATACGAGCGGCGATGCCACGATGCCGACGAATAACGCCGCCACCGCTTCCCCTAAGCCCTCCGACCTCCTACATCGCGCGTCCCATGGCACGTCCCAAACCCCCCACCTTCGAGAAGACCAAGATCGTCGCCGAAAACCGGCGCGCGCGGTATGATTATTATATCGAGCAGGTGTTCGAGGCGGGCATCGCGCTGACCGGCACCGAGGTGAAGGCGCTGCGCGGCGGCGAGGGCTCGATCGCCGAGGCCTATGCCGAGGTGAAGGGCAAGAACGTCGTCCTGGTCAATTCGAACATCCCCGAGTTCAGCCACGGCAACCGCTTCAACCACGAGCCCAAGCGGCCGCGCAAGCTGCTGCTGCACGAACGCGAGATCAACAAGATGTTCGGCGCGGTCGCGCGCCAGGGCATGACGCTCGTACCGCTGATGATCTACTTCAATTCCAAGGGCCGCGCGAAGATCGAACTGGCGCTCGCCAAGGGCAAGCAGAACCACGACAAGCGCGATTCGGTGAAGGAACAGGACTGGAAGCGCGAGCAGGGCCGGATCATGCGGGATCGCGGATAACCTGTGTCGAAGGCGCCGGGCAGCATTTTTGGGCGTCTCGCGGCGTGGTCGCATCGCAATCTGCCGACGCGCGAATCGATGGAGAAGAACCGTCTTCTCCGCCCCGTCGCCCACCGCGTGCTCGCGCCCGAACTCTGGCGGTTCACGCGCCGATCGGTCCCGCGTGGCGTCGCGCTCGGGATGGTCGCGGGCATCCTGATCCCGGTCGCGCAGACGCCCGTCGCGGCGATCTTCGCGCTCCCGTTCCGCGCCAACGTCCCGACCGCGGCGCTGACCACCTTCATCACCAACCCGCTGACCACGCCGCCGCTATGGATCGCGGCCTATTGGATCGGCTCGTCTATGCTGCGGCTCGACGAGCATGTCCCTGGCCAGCCCGTCGCCGAGGCCGCCGCACGGACCGAATGGATCCCGTGGCTGATGCAGGCGGGGCCCGCCACCGCGCTGGGCCTGCTGGTCATCACGATCGTCTGCTCGGTCGGCGGCTATGCGCTCAGCGCGCTGGGCTGGCGGCTGTGGATCGCGCGCAAATGGCGGAACCGGCACGATAATCGCAGTGGCAACGTTTCGTAACATTTGACACCGGTTGGAATTGACGGACCGTCTTATCGGCGTAGAACACAGCGTATTCAGACGATCTTTTCTCCGAGGTTCTTGATGCGCAAGTCGATTGTTACCGTGATCCTGCTCGCGTCCGCCGCATCGGCGATCGCGCAAACCGGCCCGTCGCCGGCGCCTTCGCCGACGCTGGCCAAGGCCGCGAAGGGCCCGGTCGCACCGAAAGACGCGAACAAGCCGCAGATCGGTGATTTCGGTTTCGACATGGCCGGTCGCGACACGAGCGTGACTCCGGGCACCGACTTTTTCGATTACGCGAACGGCGGCTGGGTGAAGACGACGCCGATCCCCGCCGATCGCTCGTCCTACGGTATGTTCCACGTCCTCCAGGACCTGTCGCTCGAGCGCACGCGCACGATCCTCGACGGCGCCGCCAGGACGCCCGGCGACAAGGTCGGCGAGTTCTACACCAGCTTCATGGACGAGGCGGCGGTCAACGCGAAGGGCGTGACACCGGTCAAGCCGATGCTTGCCGCGCTGAAGGCGACCAAGGACAAGACCGCGCTCGTCACCGAGATCGCCAAGCTTCAGCGGCAGGGCGTCGGCGGCCTCGTCGGCGTCGGCGTGCAGCAGGACGACAAGGACCCGACCACCTATGTCGTCGGTCTCGGCCAGAGCGGTCTCGGTCTGCCCGATCGCGATTATTACCTGAAGGACGACGCGAAGCTCGCGACCATCCGCACGGCCTATCAGGCGTATCTCACGCGGATGCTGACGCTGGCGGGCGAGCCCAATGCCGCCGCGCGCGCCGGTGCGGTCTTCGCGATGGAGAAGGGCCTCGCCACCGCGCACTGGACGCGGATCGAGAGCCGCGACGCGGACAAGACCTACAACAAATGGACCGCCGCCGACTTCGCCACGAAGGCGCCAGGCTTCCCCTGGACGCAGTACATGACCGCGATGGGCGTCGCGGGCCGTCCGTTCTACCTCGTCGCACAGCCGACCGCGTTCACCGGTGAGGCCAAGGTGTTCGCCGACACGCCGATCAATGTCCTGCAGGACTATGCGATGCTCAAGGTGCTGCGCGCCTACGCGCCATATCTGTCGAGCGATTTCGACAAGACCAACTTCGCCTTCTACGGCACCACACTGTCGGGCACGCCCGAGCAGCAGGTCCGCTGGAAGCGCGGGGTCTCGACCGTGTCGGGCGCAATGGGCGAGGCGATCGGCCAGCAGTACGTCGCCAAATATTTCCCGCCCGCGTCGAAGGCGGCGGCGGATGATCTCGTCAAGAACGTGATCGCGGCGATGGGCGAGCGTCTCAAGAACCTCGAATGGATGGCGCCCGAGACCAAGACCAAGGCGCTCGCCAAGCTGGCCGCGTTCACGCCGAAGATCGGCTATCCCGACAAGTGGCGCGACTATTCGGCGCTCCAGATCCAGCGTGGCGATCTCGTCGGCAACGTCGCGCGCGCCAATGCTTTCGAATATGATCGCGATCTCAAGAAGCTGGGCCAGCCGATCGATCGGGCCGAGTGGTTCATGACGCCGATGACGATCAACGCCTACGCCAACCCGACGATGAACGAGGTCGTCTTCCCCGCCGCGATCCTCCAGCCGCCCTTCTTCGATCCGAAGGCGGACCCCGCGGTCAATTACGGCGGCATCGGCGCGGTGATCGGTCACGAGATCAGCCATCACTTCGACGATCAGGGCCGCAAATACGATCTTAACGGCAAGCTCACCGACTGGTGGACGCCGCAGGACGTCGCGCGTTTCAAGGTGTTCACCGACGCGCTCGTCAAGCAGTATGACGCGTATGAGCCGCTGCCCGGCCAGCACATCCAGGGCGGCCTGACGCTCGGCGAGAACATCGCCGATCTGGCGGGCCTGACGGTCGCGTACGATGCGTATCACAAGTCGCTGGGCGGCAAGCCGGCGCCGATCATCGACGGCACGACCGGCGACCAGCGCTTCTATTATGGCTGGGCGGGCGTGTGGCGCACCAAGTTCCGCGACGCCGCGCTCCAGCAGGCGCTGCTCTCGGATCCGCATTCGCCGGGCCATCAGCGCGTGCTGACCGTCCGCAACCTCGATCCCTGGTACGCCGCGTTCGGCGCCAAGCCCGGCGAGGCCAGCTACCTCGCCCCCGCCAACCGCATCCGCATCTGGTAACAAGACCTCGCCGCATACCCCGATCACGCACCTCACCCCGGCGAAGGCCGGGGCCCAGTTGGGGGACAGCCGTAACAGCGGACTGCCCCTCGTTACCGAGACCTTCCCAACTGGACCCCGGCCTTCGCCGGGGAGGTCGTGGTGGTGGTATGTGCCAACGAAATTCTAGGAGAACCCCATGAAGTCCTTCCTCGTCGCCGGCCTACTGGCCGCAACCGCCATCACCGGCGTCACCGCCGCCATTTCGCAAACCACCGAGCCCACGCCGCCCGCCGCCGCTCCAGCCCCGACCGGCGCGCAATATGGAACGTTCGGCTTCGACGAGAAGGGCATGGACAAGACCGTCCAGCCCGGCGACGACTTCTACACTTTCGCCAACGGCAACTGGTCGAAGGCCAACCCGATCCCCGCCGACAAGTCGAACTACGGCTCGTTCAACCTCCTGTCCGACCTGTCCGAGACGCGCACCCGCGGGATCCTCGACACCGCCGCGAAGGACAAGAGCTCGAAGATCGGCCGCGCCTATGCGACGTTCCTCGACACCGGCACGATCGAGGCCAAGGGCCTCGCCCCGATCCGTCCCTGGCTCAAGAAGATCGCCGCGCTCACCGACCGCGCCGGCTACCCGGCCCTGCTCGCCGAGGCAGGCCGCGCCGGCATCGGCGGCCCGTTCGGCGGCGGCGTCGGGCAGGACGACAAGCTGCCCGAGCAATATGCGCTCTCGCTCGGCCAGTCCGGGCTAGGCCTCCCCGACCGCGACTATTACCTCAGCACCGACGCGAAGCTGGTCGAGGCGCGCACCGCCTACCGCGCGCACATCGCCAAGATGCTGACGCTCGCAGGCGAACCCAATGCCGAGGCGCGCGCCACCGCGTTGCTGGCGTTCGAAACCGAGATCGCCAAGGTCAGCTGGACCCGCGTCGACAGCCGCGACGCCACCAAGACCTATAACAAGATGACCGTCGCAGAGCTCGCCAAGCGCGCCCCCGGCTTCGACTTCGCGGGCTATTTCAAGGGCATCGGCACGCCCGTCGCGACCGTCATCGTCGCGCAGCCCTCGGCGATCACCGGCATCGCCAAGCTCGTCTCGACTGCGCCGCTCGGCGTGCTCAAGGATCAGCTGATGCTCCGCTCGCTCGACGGCTATGCGGACGTGCTGCCCAAGGCGTTCGACGCCGAGCAGTTCGCCTTCTACGGCACCGTCCTCGGCGGCACGCCCGAGCAGGAGGCACGCTGGAAGCGCGGCGTCCAGTTCACCTCCGGCGCGCTCGATGACGAGGTCAGCAAGCTCTACGTCGCACAATATTTCCCGCCCGAGACGAAGGCCGCGGCCGACAAGCTTGTCAAGAACGTGCTGGCCGCGATGGGCCGCCGGATCGACAAGCTCGAATGGATGGCGCCCGAGACGAAGGTCAAGGCACACGCCAAGCTCGCCGCGTTCACGCCCAAGATCGGCTATCCCAGCCAGTGGAAGGATTTCTCTGGCCTGGAGATCACGAGCGGCGACGCGTTCGGCAACGAATGGCGCGCCAACGAATGGCAGCATCAGGACAATATCGCCAAGCTCGGCAAGCCCTTGCAGCGCTGGGAATGGGGCATGACGCCGATGACGGTGAACGCCTATGCCAATTTCGGCATGGTCGAGATCGTCTTCCCCGCCGCGATCCTGCAGCCGCCGTTCTTCGATCCGAAGGCGGACGATGCGGTCAATTACGGCGGCATCGGCGCGGTGATCGGTCACGAGTTGAGCCATCATTTCGACGATCAGGGCTCGAAATACGATGCCAAGGGCCAGCTCACCGACTGGTGGACGCCCAAGGACATCGCCGGCTTCCAGGCGCTCACCGGCAAGCTCGGCGCGCAATATGATGCCTACGAGCCGCTGCCCGGCATGCACGTGAAGGGCCAGCTGACGATGGGCGAGAACATCGCCGATCTCGCCGGCCTTACCGTCGCCTACGACGCCTACCACACCGCGCTCGGCGGCAAGGCGGCGCCCGTGCTCGACGGCTTTACCGGCGACCAGCGCTTCTATCTCGGGTGGGCGCAGGTCTGGCGTCGCAACTACCGCGAAGCCAATCTTCGCAACCGCTTGCTGACCGACCCGCACTCGCCGTCGCAGCAGCGCGCCTGGGTCGTGCGCAACCTCGACCCCTGGTATGCCGCGTACAAGCCGACCCCGGGGCAGAAGCTCTACCTGACGCCCGAGCAGCGCGTCCGGATCTGGTAAACGGTACGCCTCTGGTTCCCCGGCGAAGGCCGGGGAACGCGGGGGCAGGTATCGTCGCATCCACCCCGGCGAAGGCCGGGGCCCAATTGGGGAACGTCGCGAACGACGGGTGCGCTCGGTTACAACGACCTCGCCAATTGAGCCCCGGCCTTCGCCGGGGTGGTGCCGTTCCGCGGGACGAGCCACGGGGTGCCATCGCGAAAGCCGCCCCCGGCAATCACGCATCGCGCTTGACGCCCAGCCCCGGTTGAGCGGAAGACCGTCCCGATGGCATCGATCGCTTTACCCACCCCCGTCCGCAACGCAGCGTTGGTCGCTGCCGTCTCGGGCATCGCTGCCGCCGCTATCGTGCTGCTGCTGGTCGGCAGCTGGATCGTCGCCGCCGGTTTCTTCGCCGCCGCCATTATCGTCATCGGCGCGCTGATCGCCTGGCGCCTCCTCAATCCGGTCACGAAGGACGCGTCGCGCCCGGTCGACTGGGACCTCACCCGGACGGTCGCCGAAGCCGGCACCGACGCGCTCGCGATCACCGACCGCGCCGGCCGCCTCGTCTGCGCGAACGACGCGTATGAGGCGCTGTTCGCAGGTTTCCCAACACCCCCCGGCCTCCCGCTCGACGACGCGGGCACCGCAGCGCTCGCGGCTGCCGGCCGTGCCGCCTGGCGCGACGGCAGCGCGCAGGTCGACCGGCTCGCCGCGCGCGACATCGCCCTGTCCGCACAGATCGCGCGGGCCGGCGACGATGCGGACATGCTCGTCTGGCGCTTCGTCACCGCGCAGGACCACGATCTCGCGGAAACGCTCGCCGCTCTGCTCACGGGCCCGACCGGCGACCGGCTCGGCGGCAGCGGCATCATGGCCGCACTGCTCTCGCCCGACGGCCGGGTCCGCACCGCCAACCGCGTGCTCAGGGCGCGCGCGTGCGGTGACGAATATGACGCGATCGAAGGCCGCGACTTCGCGCGCTTCCTCATCACCGACAGCCGGGGCCTCGTCCGCTTCGAACGCGAAGGCCTCGAGGGCACGCCGCTGCGCGTCCTCCAGATCCCGTTCCTCGACGGCGACGACGCGCCCGTGCTGGTCGCATTGCTCGACGACGAGGAGGACGCGCCCGCGCTCGGCGCCAGTGCCTCGGCGCATGTCCGCAGCCTGGTCAGCATGATGCCGTTCGGCATGGCGCTGGTTGATCGCGACGGCCGATTCCTTCAGATGAACGATTCGTTCCTGCGTGCGGCGGGCGTCAATGCGGTCGCGCCGCCGCTCTATCCCGGCGATCTCGTCGTCCGCGAGGACAAGGCCGCCGTCGCCGACGCGATCCGCAAATTCGCCGGCGGCGCGACGCACTCGACCGACATGGCCGTCCGTCTCAAGGATCATCCCGACGAGCCGGTCGCACTCACCATCGCGGGCGCGCGCGGCCTCGGCGATGCGGCGGTGCTGCTCAGCCTCAAGGACAATAGCGAGGAAAGCCGCCTCAAGCGCGAAGTCGCCCAGGCCACCAAGATGCAGGCGGTCGGCCAGCTCGCCGGCGGCGTCGCGCATGATTTCAACAACATCCTGACCGCGATCATCGGGCATTGCGACCTGATGCTGATGCGCCATTCGCCCGGCGACAGCGACTATGACGACATCCAGCAGGTCCGCACCAACTCCAACCGCGCCGCCAGCCTGACGCGCCAGCTGCTCGCCTTCTCGCGCCAGCAGACGCTGCGCCCGCAAATCCTGCAGCTCCCCGACGTCGTCTCCGAAGTCTCGAACCTGCTCAAACGGCTGATGGGCGAGACCGTCCGCCTCGACATGACCCACGGCCGCAATCTCGGCCCGGTCCGCGCCGATCCCGGCCAGCTCGAACAGGTCGTCGTCAACCTCGCGGTCAACGCGCGCGACGCGATCGTCTCGGCGAATGCGCGCGGCGGCGGCGTGCTCACCATCACCACGCGCGCGGTGCCCGCGTCCGAAGTGCGCGAGATGGCGTCGGATATCCTGCCCGTCGCCGATTATACCGCGCTGATCGTGCAGGACACCGGCACCGGCATCCCCCCCGACGTGCTGCCCAAGATCTTCGAACCCTTCTTCACCACCAAGGAATTCGGCAAGGGCACCGGCCTCGGCCTCTCGACCGTCTACGGCATCGTCAAACAGTCCGGCGGTTACATCTTCGCCGAGAGCAAGCCGGGGCAGGGCGCGACCTTCTCGATGTACCTGCCGGTGCACTCCGCGCCTGCTGCCACGCGCCCGGCGGTTCTCAAGCCGACGCCCAAGCCCGTCGACCTCTGGGGCACCGGCACAATCCTGCTGGTCGAGGACGAGGACATGGTCCGCGCCGTCGCCGAACGCGCGCTGGTGCGGCAGGGCTACACCGTGCTCACCGCCGAAAATGGCGAAGTCGCGCTCGAGGTGCTCGCAAAGCACGGCCGTCCCGACCTGCTGATCAGCGACGTCGTCATGCCGCAGATGGATGGCCCGACGATGGTGCGGCATGCGCGCGAGAGCTATCCCGACCTGCCGATCCTGTTCATGTCGGGCTATGCCGAGGAGCAATTGCGCCGCTCGATCGATCTCGACAACGTCGCATTCCTGCCCAAGCCCTTCTCGGTCCAGGAACTCGCCGAAGCGGCACGAGACGTGCTCGCGACGCGCCGACACGAACAAGATGTTGGCAAGTCGTAACAATCCCGACTATGGCAGGGGATGACCGTTTCCCAGCAGATCCTCATCGTCGAGGACGAACCGTTGATCGCCATGATGCTTGAGGATTTCCTGGAGGTGCTCGACAAGGGCGTCGCCGGGTCCGTCGACACCGTCGCGGACGCGCTCAAGCGGATCGAGGAAGGCGGCGTCGACGGCGCGATCCTCGACGTGAACCTGCGCGGCGGCGAAAAGAGCACCGCGGTTGCCGAGGCACTCGCAGCCAAGGGCGTCCCCTTCGTGTTCGCCACCGGCGGCGGGGACGACGGCGTCGCCCCCGAATTCCGCGACCGCCCGCGGCTGCAAAAGCCCTTCACGATGGACGGCGTGGCAAAGGCGCTCGAGGCGCTCTGATCGCCACGGCTGGAGCGGTACGAACCCTATCGTCATCCTGACGAAAGTCGGGATCAAGATCCAAAAGACGTCGTCAGCGGTAACTCTGTCCACTGACGTTCTTCAGGATACCCGGCGCTGACGGGCAGGGCGCGCTTGCACAAATCGGCCCCGAACGGCACGATCCGTTTCATGCCTCCACCCCACCTCAACTGATGCGCGTGACGGGCGCACGACCGATCACGCTCCTGTGCGTAGTGTCGGCATTGAGTGTCGGCTACGGTTTGGGCGGCATGGGCGTCGCCGTCGCGGTCGGCATCCTGTCGCTTCCCGCGCTTGCCTGGGCTTACGACAACGCAAGCGGGACGTTTCTGGTGCTCGCGACGGTCCTCGTGCTCACGGTCGGTATCATGGTCCTCCTGATCGCACTCATGGCGTTGACGCGGTAAATCGCAGCCCCCCGGTAAATCGCAGGTTCGGTGTCGCAACTCTCTTGCGCAAATACCCCCTCCCGCGACATAGGCGTTCGCCATGACCCGCCCATTCGATAAATCACGCCTGCCGAGCCGCCACGTCTCCGTCGGTCCCGAACGCGCCCCGCACCGCAGCTATTACTATGCGATGGGCCTCGACGAGGAGCAGATCGCGCGCCCGTTCGTCGCGCTTGCGTCCGCCGGCAACAACTCCGCACCCTGCAACACGACGCTCGACGCGCAGGCCGATGCCGCGCAGGCCGGCGTCATCCAGGGCGGCGGCATGCCGCGCCGGTTCAACACGATCACCGTGACCGACGGCATCGCGATGGGCCATCAGGGGATGAAGGCCAGCCTCGTCAGCCGCGAAGTCATCGCCGATTCGGTCGAGCTCTCGGTCCGCGGCCATTGCTACGACGCGCTCGTCGGCTTTGCCGGCTGCGACAAGTCGCTGCCGGGCATGATGATGGCGATGCTCCGGCTCAATATCCCCTCCGTCTTTGTCTATGGCGGCTCGATCCTGCCCGGCCGCTATCAGGAGCGCGACGTCACCGTTGTCGACGTGTTCGAGATCGTCGGCAAATATGCGGCGGGCGCCTGCCCGCTGTCCGAGGTCCACGCGCTCGAGAAGGTCGCATGCCCCGGCCACGGCGCCTGCGGTGGCCAGTACACCGCCAACACGATGGCTTGCGTTGCCGAGGCGATCGGTTTGTCGATCCCGAACAGCAATATGGTGCCTGCACCCTACACGACTCGCGAACAGATCGCGGTCGCGGCCGGCGCGCAGGTCATGGAGTGCCTTGCCGACAACATCCGCCCGCGCGACATCTGCACGCGGGAGGCATTCATCAACGCCGCACGCGTCGTCGCCGCGACCGGTGGCTCGACCAACGCCGCGCTGCATTTGCCCGCAATGGCGTCCGAAGCCGGCATCGAGTTCGACCTGTTCGACGTCGCCGAAATTTTCAAGACGACGCCCTACATCGCCGATCTCAAGCCCGGCGGGAAATATGTCGCCAAGGACATGTACGAGGCCGGCGGTGTCTACATGCTGATGAAGACCATGCTCGCGGGCGGCTTCCTCGACGGCAACTGCCTGACGGTGACGGGCAAGACGCTCGGCGAGAACATCGACCAGGTGACGTGGAACCCCGACCAGAAGGTCATCTACGACATCAACACCCCGCTGACTCCCACCGGCGGCGTTGTCGGCCTGCGCGGCAGTCTCGCCCCCGACGGCGCGATCGTGAAGGTTGCGGGCATGCATCGTCTCCAGTTCAGTGGCCCGGCACGCGTGTTCGATTGCGAGGAGGACACGTTCGCGGCGGTCGAGAACCGCGAGATCAACGAAGGCGAGGTCATCGTCATCCGCTACGAAGGACCCAAGGGCGGCCCCGGCATGCGGGAGATGCTGTCGACCACCGCCGCGCTCTACGGCCTCGGCATGGGTGAGAGCGTCGCGCTGATCACCGACGGCCGTTTCTCCGGTGGCACGCGCGGCTTCTGCATCGGCCATGTCGGCCCCGAAGCCGCGGACGGTGGCCCGATCGCGCTGGTCGAGAATGGCGACATCATCCATATCGACGCCGAGGCGGGCACGATCGATCTCGACGTCCCCGAGGATGTCATGGCGGCCCGCCGCGCCGCCTGGGTACCGCGCACCAACGATTACGGGTCGGGTGCACTCTGGCGCTATGCGAAGACCGTCGGCCCCGCGTACAAGGGCGCGGTCACGCATCCAGGAGCCGCAGCCGAAACCCATGTCTACGCGGATATCTAAGCCGGTACGGCTCGCGGTGCTGCTTTCGCTCCCGCTCGCGGCGTGCGGGCAGGAGCAGCCGACCGGTACGCAAGCCGGAACGCAGCAGCGCAGCGAAACCGCGAGCGACAGCCGTATCGCGTGCGCGCGGGGCGACGCGCCGTTTGCGTCGATCTGCACGGTCGAGCAGGCGCAGGGCAAGGACGGGCTGATCCTGACGATCCGCCACCCCGATGGCGCGTTCCGGCGGCTGCTCGTCACGCAGGACGGGCGCGGGGTGATTGCGGCAGACGGCGCCGAGGCCGCGACGGTCACGATCACCGCGGCCAACAAGATCGAGGTCGCCTTGGGCGGCGAGCGCTATCGCCTGCCGGCTACGGTCAAGGGTGCGAACAAGCCCTCATGATCGCGATCGAGGGCGAGTCGATCCTGACCGCCGCCGAAATGCGCGCGGCGGAAGAGGTGGTGATCGCGACCGGCGTCTCGGTCGAAACGCTGATGGAGCGCGCCGGCACCGCGATCGCGCACGCGGTCCGCCGCCTGTCGGAGGCGAACGAAATCCTGATCCTGTGCGGCCCCGGCAACAATGGCGGCGACGGTTATGTCGCCGCGCGCGTGCTGGCCGAGATGGGGGCGATGGTCCGCGTCGCGGCGCTGTCGGAACCCAAGACGGATGCGGCGAGGGCGGCGCGGGCTGCGTGGCGCGGCCCGGTCGAACGGCTCGGGGAGGCCGAGCCTGCACCGGTCCTTGTCGACGCCCTGTTCGGAACCGGCCTGACCCGCCCACTCGATGCGACCGAGGCCCCGAGCCGAGCTTCCAACCCGGATTGTTCCCCCGCGGACGCGGGGGCGCAGCTAAGTTTCAACGGCGCACCTGACGGCCTATCCTGTTCCCCCGCGTCCGCGGGGGAACAGCCTGTTGTTGAATGCCTCCGTCTTCTCGCCACCGCCGCGCAACTGACTATCGCCGTCGACCTCCCCAGCGGGCTCGCCACCGACTCCGGCCGCGTTCTCAGCACACCCCCCGTCTTCACGCTCACGCTGGCCCTCTGCGCGGTGAAGCCCGCGCATCTCCTCCAGCCCGCTGCGCGCTACTGCGGCCAGATCCGCCTGCTCGACATCGGCGTCACCGCGACCAGCCAGGCCGAAGTCCTGCCCACCCCAATCCTCCCGACTCCCGGCCCCGACTCGCACAAATACACCCGCGGCATGGTCGCCATCATTGCCGGCACCATGTCCGGCGCCGCCGACCTCGCAGCCCTCGCCGCGATGCGCGCGGGCGCGGGCTACGTCACGCTGGTCGGCGATAGCCAAGGGCCGCCCCACGCGCTCGTCCGCACACCGTTCTCAACCGACGCCCTCGCCAACGACCGCATCGGCGCGCTCGTCATCGGCCCCGGCCTCGGCCGCGACGACACCGGCAGGACCCGCCTCGACGCCGCGCTGAGCGCGGGTCATCCGCTCATTATCGACGGCGACGCGCTCCGCCTGATCGACCCCGACCGGATCAAGGCGCTTAACGTCCCCGTCATCCTCACCCCGCACGCAGGCGAGTTCGACGCGCTCTTCGGCAAGTCCGATGCCGACAAGATCACCCGCGCCCGCGACGCCGCCACCCGTGCGAACGCAGTCGTCGTCTTCAAGGGCGCCGACACCGTAATCGCCGCGCCCGACGGCCGCGTCCGCATCGCGCAGGGCGCCAGCGACTGGCTCTCGACCGCGGGCACCGGCGACGTGCTCGCCGGAGCGATCGGCGCCATGTTAGCGATGGGGCTCGCCGCAGGGCTCGATCCGCTCGATGCCGCCGGCGCCGGCGTGTGGCTCCACGGTGACGCCGCCCGCCGATTGGGCGCAGCATTTATCGCCGACGACTTGGCGGACGCGCTGCGGTGCGCCAGAGCGGCGCTATGACTTCTGAATCCACTATCGACACCATCATCCGCGTCGCGGCGCGCGGCGACGGGATCACCGCCGACGGCCGCCACGCGCCGCTATCGGCCCCCGGCGACACGCTCGCCGCTGACGGCACCGTCACCCCCGGACCGCATCACCAGACGCCGCCCTGCGTCCATTTTCCGACCTGCGGCGGCTGCCAGCTTCAGCATCTCGACGACCAGAGCTATGCCGCGTTCGTCACCGACCGGATCGCCTCCGCGCTCGACGGGCAGGACCTGTCGTCCCCGATCCGCACCCCGCACATCTCGCCCGTCCGCAGCCGCCGCCGCGCGACGCTCCATGCCGACGGCAAGGGCGGCAAGATCACGCTCGGCTTCACCGCCGAGAAGGCGCACACGATCGTCGACATCAAGGAATGCTGGATCCTCGATCCGCGCCTGTTCGCGCTCGTCCAGCCGCTCCGCCAGCTGCTGAGGCGCCTGAACTTCCGCCGCCGCGCCGATATCCACCTGACGCTCGCCGACCAGGGCGCGGACATCCTGATCACCGGGTTCGCCCCCGAAGGCCTCGCGGCCGCCGAAGCGCTCACCAAATTCTGTGAAGACCACAAAATCGCGCGCGTCGCGTTCGACGACGGTCTCGGCCCCGAGACGCGCTGGGAGCCTGACGCGGTCACGATCACACTCGGCGGCGTCCCCGTGCCGCTGCCCCCCGCCTCGTTCCTGCAGGCGACGCCCGATGGCGAGGCCGCGCTGACCGCCGCAGTGCTCGAGGCGATCGGCAAGGCCACCACGGTGGCCGACCTGTTCGCCGGGCTCGGCACCTTCACGATGGCGATCCCCGCCAAGGTCTACGCCGCCGAAGGTGCGCGCGACGCACTCGCCTCGCTGAAGGCCGCCGCGCACAGCACCCAGCGCCCGGTCTACCCAGAGCACCGCGATCTGTATCGCCGCCCGCTGACGGTGGCCGAACTCGATCGCTTCGACGCGGTCGTGATCGATCCACCCCGCTCGGGCGCGCGCGAGCAGGCGACCGCGCTGGCGGACTGCAAGACGCCGGTGATCGCCTACGTCTCGTGCAATCCGGCCACCTTCGCGCGCGATGCGAAGGAGCTGTGCGACGCGGGCTGGCGGATCGACTGGGTCCAGCCGGTCGGCCAGTTCCGCTGGTCGACGCATGTCGAGCTGGCCGCCAAGTTCACGCGACCCGTACCCCAATCGTCATCCTGACGAAAGTCAGGACCCAGAGCCCCGAACGCTGCGCGGCGTAACTCTGGGTCCCGGATCAAGTCCGGGATGACGGGGGCGGGTAAACGGCACTCACGAAGAACAACCCGTCGGGCGGTGCATTCAGCCCCAGCATCGCCCGATCCTTCGCCGCCAGCGCCCTGGCCACGTCGCCGACCGCCCAGCGGCCCATCCCGACCAACGCCAGGCACCCGACCATCGACCGCACCTGATGATGCAGGAACGACCGCGCCGCCGCGTAGATAAACAGCCGCTCGCCCTCGCGCACGATATCGAGCCGGTCGAGCGTCCGCACCGGACTGTCCGCCTGGCAATGCGCCGACCGAAACGTCGTGAAGTCATGCCGCCCGACGAGCGCCTGCGCCGCCGCCGCCATCGCCTCCGCATCCAAAGGCTGCGGCACCTGCCACGCCAACCCCGCCTCGAAACTCAGCGGCGCCCGCCGGTTGACGATCCGGTACTCGTAGGACCGCCCGACGCACGAAAACCGCGCATGCCAATCGTCGTCGACCACCTCGCACGCCAGCACCGAAACCGGCGCCGGCTTAACCAGCGCATTCAGCCCCTCCATCAACCGAAACGCCGCGAGTGGCTTCTCGATATCGACATGCGCGCGCATCGCCATCCCGTGCACCCCCGCATCGGTCCGCCCCGCCGCCTGCACCGCGGCGGTCTCGCCGGTCATCTTGAGTACCGCCGCCTCGAGTGCGGCCTGCACGCTCGGCCCGTGCTTCTGCCGCTGCCAGCCCATGAACGGCCGGCCATCGAATTCCACCGTCAACGCAAACCGCGTCAAAGCTGCGTCCCCGAGGGAATCGCAAACCCGCGCAGCAGTTCGGTGGCCGAGGTGACGCCGCGCCCGGCCCGCTGCACCAAGGTCGGCCGGATCGCGCCGTCGCCACATCCGATCGTGAGCTCGGCGTTGACCGTAAGCCCTTCGCACCCCAGGAAACTGAACGGCAACACGTCCGCCGCCAGCACCTTCACCCGCTCGCCGGCATGCTCGAACCAGGCCCCCGGCGCCGGGTTCATCGCCCGCACCAACCGCTCGACCTCGGTCGCCGACCGCTCGAAATCGATCCGCGCCTCGGCCTTCTCGATCTTGGCGGCGTAGGTCACGCCGTCGTCAGGCTGCGGTCGGGCAGGGTAGGCGTCGAGATCGCCCAACACCTCGACCATCAGCCGCGCGCCCATCGCCGACAGCTCGGCGGTGAGGTCGCCCGCGGTCTTCCCCGCAACGTCGGTCCGCCCCTCGAGCCGCACCGCCCCGGTATCCAGCCCGGCCTCCATCTGCATGATCCCGACGCCGGTTTCCGCATCGCCCGCAAGGATCGCGCGCTGCACCGGCGCCGCCCCCCGCCACCGCGGCAGCAGCGAGCCGTGCACGTTCAGGCACCCGAACCGCGGCGCATCGAGCACCGCGCGCGGCAGGATCAGGCCATACGCCGCGACCACCGCGACATCCGCCCCCAAAGCCGCAAACGCTTCCCGCGCGGCCAGCCCCTCGGGCAGCGACGCCTTGAACGACACCGGTGTCCGCACTTCGATCCCCAGCGCCTCCGCCCGCATCTGCACCGGCGAGGGCACCAGCTCGCGCCCGCGCCGCCCGCCCGGTCGCGCCGGCTGGCAATAGGCCGCCACCACGTCATGCCCCGCCGCGACGAGGGCTTCCAGCACCGGCACGGCGAAGTCCGGCGTTCCCATGAAGATGATCCGCATGACGCCTCTCGAACACGCTGGCGGGGAGCCGCGCAACCCCCTATCTGTTCCCGATGGCATCCCCCGAGATCGAGGCGCTGACGCAGGCGCTGGCCCGGCTCCCCGGCCTCGGCCCCCGGTCCGCACGTCGCGCCGTGCTGCATCTGCTCAAGAAGCGCGACGCCGCGCTGGGCCCGTTGCGCGAGGCGCTGACCGCGGTCGACGAGCGGCTGGAGAACTGCACCACCTGCGGCAACGTCGATACCACCAACCCCTGCGCGATCTGCGCCGACCCGCGCCGCGACCAGCGGTCTTTGTGCGTGGTCGAGGAGGTCGCCGATCTCTGGGCGCTCGATCGCTCGCGGCTGTTCCCCGGCCGCTTCCACGTGCTGGGCGGTCGGCTGTCCGCGCTCGAGGGCATCCGCCCCGAGGACCTCAGCATCGACGGCCTCGTCCGCCGGATCGAGGCGGGCGGGATCGACGAGGTCGTGCTCGCGATGAACGCCACGCTCGAGGGGCAGACGACCGCGCACTACATCGCCGAGCGGATCGAACGCTTCCCGGTCCGCGTCACGCAACTGGCGCACGGGCTGCCCGTCGGCGGCGAGCTCGATTATCTCGACGAGGGCACGCTCGCGCAGGCGTTGCGCGCGCGCCGGCCGATGGCCTGATTTCCGCGGGTTGCGCCAAGTGCTTGACGGCCCCCCGCGCTGTACTTAGCTGCGCATCATGACCGTAATGACCGTTCTCGAAGTCCCCGATCCCCGCCTGCGCCTCGTCGCCGAGCCGGTGGACACGGTCGACGACTCCATCCGCACGCTCGTCGCCGACATGATCGAGACGATGTACGACTTCAACGGCATCGGCCTGGCCGCGACCCAGGTCGGCGTGCAGAAGCGTGTCCTCGTCATCGACCTTCAGGAAGAGAAGGACGAGGAGGACAAGTCGATCAAGGCGCCCAAGGCGTATATCAACGCCGAGATCCTGTCGGTCAGCGACGAGATGTCGACGTATAACGAAGGCTGCCTCTCGATCCCCGAGCAATATGCCGAGGTCGCCCGCCCGTCGCGCTGCGTCGTCAAGTGGCTCGACGAGACCGGCGCGGCGTTCGAGGAAGAGCTCGACGGCCTGCTCTCGACCTGCATGCAGCACGAGATCGACCATCTCGACGGCGTGCTGTTCATCGACCACATCAGCCGCCTCAAACGCGACATGGTGCTGAAGAAGCTGGCGAAGGCACGCAAGCTGGGGTGAGGGGTGGGTTTGCGCGCGCGGGAGTGACCGCGTGGGTATAAGCCCGCGGGTGTAAGCGTCTTATGGGCGCGTCCGCCCACCCAACACCCAACCACCCCGGCGAAGGCCGGGGCCCAAGTGGGGGACGGTGCTGACAGAGCGCAGTCTTCCGTTACCACGACCTCTCCAATTGGGCCCCGGCCTCCGCCGGGGTGGTACCCATATATTGTGGTAGGCAACGCTCCCATCTAGTTCTCCCGCGAAGGCGGGAGCTCAGGACCACAAACGCCACCGCGTGCGACCCAGCCTACCGCCCCGCGCGAGAGCAAAATATTCAGGCTGTCCTACCCCGCGCGTTCGACGTATGTTCCGCGCATGACGTCTCTATCCGCATCCCAAACCCGCTCGCTGGCGCGCGCATCGTCCCCTCGAAACATGCTGCACCTGCGTCTGCACTTTGTGAACTTCACTCTGGTTTCGGCCGCACAAAATGGCTGAGTTCGCCATCATCGCCGTCCTCGCGCTCGCCGCGGGCGTCCTCCTCGGCTGGCTGCTGGCCTCGCGCCGCGCTTCGGCCCTCGCCAGCGACCTCGCCGTAGCGCGGACCAAGGTCGCCGACGCCGACCTCATCCGCACCGCACGCGACGCGGTCGAGCGCGAGCGCAACGCTGCGATGCAGGATCTCGCCACGCTGCGCGCGCAGAACGCGGAGCGCGCCACCGACACCGATCGCCTCCGCCTCGACCTCGCGACGATCCGCACCGATCGCGACGCCGCGCGCACCGAGATCGCGACGCTCAAGGCGCAGGGCGAGGCGTTCGAGGCGCGCCTGCTCGAACTGCGCGATGCGAAGGACGTCATGGCCGCGCAGTTCGGCGACGTCGCCAACAAGCTGCTGAGCGATGCGCAGAAGACGTTCCTCGACCGCGCCGACGCACGCTTCCGCCAGTCGGAGGAATCCGCCGGGCTGAACCTCAAGTCGATGCTCCAGCCGGTCAGCGATCGCCTGCAACGCTATGAAGAGGGCGTCGCCAAGGTCGAGGCCGAGCGCCGCGACGCGTTTGGCGACCTGAAGGGCCAGATCGAACAGATGCGGCTCGGCCAGGAAAAGGTGTCGACCGAGGCGGCCAAGCTCGTCAATTCCTTGCGCAACGCCCCCAAGTCGCGCGGCCGCTGGGGCGAGCAGCAGCTCAAGAACGTCCTCGAAACCTGCGGCCTCAGCGAACACACCGACTTCCAGACCGAGGTCAGCGTCGCAGTGGGCGATGACGGCGCCAGATTGCGCCCGGACGCGATCATCCGCGTCCCCGGTGGCCGCGCACTGGTCATCGACGCGAAGGTGTCGCTCAACGCCTATCAGGACGCGTTCGGCGCGGTCGACGATGCCGAGCGGCTGATCGGCCTTGCGGCGCATGCGGCGTCGATGCGTGCGCACGTCAACGGCCTCGGCAACAAGGCCTATTGGAGCCAGTTCGCCGACACGCCGGACTATGTGATCATGTTCGTCCCCGGCGAGCATTTCCTATCGGCGGCGCTCGAGCATGATCCGACGCTGTGGGATTTCGCCTTCGAAAAGCGCGTCCTGCTGGCGACGCCGACCAACCTGATCGCGATCGCTCGCACGGTCGCGGCGGTATGGCGGCAGGAGAAGCTCGCCAACGAAGCGCGCAAGATCGGCGAGCTCGGCAAGGAGATGCACGATCGCCTCGCCAAGGTCGCGGACGACTTGCGCAAGGTCGGCGTCGGTCTCAACAGCGCGGTGAAGAACTTCAACGGCTTCACCAATTCCTTCAACGGCCGCCTGATGGTCACTGGCCGCAAGTTTCGCGACCTGAACATCGAAACAGGCGCACGCGACCTGGAAGACGTGTCGTCGGTCGACGCACTGGCGTTAGGTGAGGGACCCGCGCTGATCGAGAAGCCCGAGAGTATTGAGCGCTGATACGGTTATAGAAAACCACCCCGGCGAAGGCCGGGGCCCAATTGGGGACGGTGCCAACTGAGCGCAGGACGTCGTTACATCTGCCATTCCAATTGGGCCCCGGCCTTTGCCGGGGCCGTGGTAGCGAGCGTATATGGTTCCGCAGAAACCGATCGGTACAAAATTCGTTCACCTCCCGGAAACCTTTCCCCAGACCGCGCATTATCCCGGCAACACCCCTCAGAGTGACCCGGCCATGAAGCACCTCGTCCCCATTTTCTGCGCGCTCATTCCCTTCGCAGCGGTCATTGGCGCCTGCGTGACCTGCCCCTGATCCGCATCTCGACTACGCAAAGAAAAAGGCCCGCCCGGATCGCTCCGGGCGGGCCTTTTCGTAGCGGCCAGATAAGGCGAGGGGGTTAGCCCTGCGCCTCGTCCTCCTGGTCGCGCGGGGCTTCGGCGGTGGCGCCGGGCTCTGCGTTCGGATCGTAATCCTCGACGAAGCCAGCCTCGTCACGCTCGAACATCGACGACATAACGTCGACGCCCGAAGCCTGCATCTCCGCCTCTTCCGGCGAGCGGGCGACGTTGACCTTGACGGCCACCGAAACCTCGGGGTGGAGTGCAACCTTGACGGTGTACACGCCGATCGCCTTGATCGGCTTGTCGAGCACGATCGCCGACTTGGCGACCTTGTGACCATCGGCCACCAGCGCATCGACCAGATCGCGAACCGCGACCGAACCGTAGAGCTGACCGGTGTTCGACGCCTGACGGATCAGGGTGATGGTCGTGTCGTTGAAGGTCTTCGCTTCGGTCTCGGCATCGCTGCGACGCGATGCGTTGTCCGATTCGATCCGCGCACGGTTCGATTCGAACACCTTGCGGTTGGCTTCGTTCGAACGAAGCGCCTTCTTGTTCGGGAGAAGGAAGTTACGGGCGTAGCCGTCCTTTACCTTCACCACGTCGCCGATGGCGCCGAGCTTTTCGACGCGCTCAAGCAGAATGACGTCCATGTGGGCGCTCCTTACTTAACGATGTAGGGCAGCAGGCCCAGATGACGCGCACGCTTGATGGCCTGGGCCAGTTCGCGCTGCTTCTTTGCGGCCACCGAAGTGATACGCGACGGGACGATCTTGCCACGCTCGGACACGAAGCCCTGCAGCAACCGGACGTCCTTATAGTCAATCCGGGGAGCGTCTTTGGCGGAGAACGGGCAGCTCTTGCGGCGGCGGAAGAATGGACGTGCCATGATTATTCAGCTCCCTCTTCGCGGTCACGACGGGGACCACGGTCCGGACGATCGCCGCGGTCAGGACGGCCTTCACGGCCACCTTCGCGGTCGCCACGACGCTCACGGTCGCGGTCCGACTTGCGCATCATCACGGTCGGGCCCTCTTCGAGGGTGTCGACCTTGACCGTCATGTAACGGATGATGTCTTCGTTGATCTGCGTCTGGCGCTCCAGCTCTGCGATCACGCTGCCCGGGGCATCGATCTCGAGCATCACATAGTGCGCCTTGCGGTTCTTGGCGATCTTGTACGCCAGCGAACGCAAGCCCCAGTTCTCGGTCTTTACGACCCGACCTTCGTTGTCGTTCACGATCTTGGTGGCGATTTCCGCCAGAGCGTCCACCTGCGCTTGTGCCAGATCCTGGCGCGCAAGGAACACGTGCTCGTAAAGAGCCATGTCTTGTCCTTCGTCTTGGCCGATCGCTGATACACGCCCCATGCGTGCACCCCTCCGGCTGTCGTCTAGAATGCAAACAGGGGCGAGAGACGCGAATCTCCCACCCCGGTTGCAATGGCCTTTACCCGATTATCGGGGAAAGGCAAGGTGGGCGTTACCGGCGAAATGCGCCGCCACGAACCTGCACCACGTTGCCGCGGCCGTTGATCAGGATCGCATCATTGCCCGAGCGGACCCACTGGCTGCCACGCGGCGGGGCGGCGAGGCGATAGTTGCGGTACGTCGTGATCACGCGATAGTTCTGCGCATAGCGGCGATCGAAGCGCTGGCCGGCGCGCCAGTTGCGCTGCTGCGGTGCGCGGACGACCGTCTTCTTGGTGACGACGGTACGGCCGTTGTTGTTCTGACGCACGGTAGTCACTTCGCGGCGCTGCTGCGCTTCGGCCGGAGCAGCAGCGAGCAGCGGGCTGGCGACGAGGGTGGCGGCAAGCGCGCTGAGAATGAACTTCTTCATGATAATCTCCCGTTGAAACACGGCGCCGTTGCTGCGGCGTCCTCCATAATCTGGGGGGCTGTTGTCGCAGGCGCTTGTCGCAAGGGCGGCGAAATGGTCGCAGTTTGTCGCAAACCCGGCGGGTTCGTTCAGGTTCGCGCGGTTGCAACTCGGCCCACACCTTTCTAGTCCGCCCGCTTCAAAGAGGAGAGGTCATGCGCGCGTTCATCTTCCCCGGCCAGGGGAGCCAGTCGGTCGGCATGGGCAAGGCACTCGCCGACGCCAGCAGCATCGCCCGTGACGTCTTCGCCGAAGTCGACGAGGCGCTCGGCCAGCATCTGTTCCGGATGATGAGCGAGGGGCCCGCGGACGACCTGCTCCTCACCGAAAATGCGCAGCCCGCGATCATGGCGAACGCGATCGCCACGTTGCGCGTCGCCGAGAAGGAGGGCGGCATCCGCCTCGCCGACAAGGCCGATTATGTCGCAGGCCATAGCCTTGGCGAATATACCGCCTTGTGTGCCGCGGGCGCGCTCGACCTGTCGACCACCGCGCGGCTGCTCAAGCTGCGTGGCCGCGCGATGCAGGCGGCGGTGCCGGTCGGCGAGGGGGCGATGGCGGCGTTGCTCGGCGCGGATCTGGAGAAGGCGCAGTTGATCGCGGGCGCTGCGGTCGATTCGATCCTTGCCGAGGGCGGGCCCGAGCTCGTGTGCACGGTCGCCAACGACAATGATCCGTCGCAGGTGGTCATCTCAGGCCACCGCCTCGCCATCGAGAAGGCGATCACGCTCGCCAAGGACCTGGGCGCCAAGCGTGCCGTCCTGCTCCCCGTCTCCGCGCCGTTCCACTGCCCACTGATGCAGCCCGCCGCCAACGCGATGGAGGCGGCTTTGCTCGAGGCAGACCTGCGCGCGCCGCTGGTGCCGGTGTTTCCCAATGTCGACGCGGTGGCGGTCGCAGAGCCGGGCGCGATCCGGCACCTGCTGGTGCAGCAGGTGACGGGCATGGTCCGCTGGCGCGAATCGGTGCTGGCGATGCACGCGGCGGGTGTCGGGCAGTTCGTCGAATTCGGTGGCAAGGTGCTCGGCCCGATGGTCAAGCGCATCGCGCCCGACGCCGAGACGCTCAGCGTCATCACGATGGACGACATCGAGGCGTTGGTTAAGGTGCTTTAGATTTCGCGCAGAGGCGCAGAGGACGCAGAACTTATGAAAGATATCGATGCGGTCAGTGGCGACGTTCTCGATGTCGCTCTGCGCCTGCACCGGGATCTGGGGCCGGGGCTTCTCGAAAGCGTCTACGAAGCCGTTCTCGCCGGTCGGTTGTTGGCGATGGGCTACAGCGTTGCGCGGCAACGGGCGATCGATATCGAGTTCGAAGGCTTGCGCTTTGAGGCGGCTTTCCGGCTCGATCTGCTGGTTGACGACCGATTGGTCGTCGAAATCAAATCGGTCGAGCGCCTTCTGCCCGTCCACGCGAAGCAACTGCTGACCTATCTCAGATTGACCAAACAGCCCGTCGGCTTGCTCATCAACTTTGGGGGCGACACCCTGAAAGAGGGCGTTCGCCGTCTCGTCAACAACTACCGCCCCTCTGCGTCCTCCGCGCCTCTGCGCGAACAAATTTCTTGAATCTGGAGATAAAAATGTTCGACCTCACAGGTATGACCGCGCTGGTTACCGGCGCTTCGGGCGGGATCGGGTCCGAGATCGCCAAGGCGCTCGCAGCCCAAGGCGCGCGGTTGGCCGTATCCGGGTCCAACGCCGACAAGCTGGAGGCGTTTCGCGCCGGCGTCGGTGGCGATCATGTGGCGCTGCCGTGCAACCTGTCCGATGGTGCCGCGGTCGATGCGCTCGTGCCGCAGGCGGTCGCGGCGCTTGGGAAGATCGACATCCTCGTCAACAATGCCGGCGTCACGCGCGACAATCTCGCGATGCGGATGAAGGACGAGGAGTGGGACAGCGTCATCCGCGTCAACCTCGAAGCCGCGTTCCGCCTCATGCGCGCCGCCGCCAAGCCGATGATGAAGGCGCGCTTCGGCCGCATGATCTCGGTCACCTCCATCGTCGGCGTAACGGGCAATCCGGGGCAGGCGAACTATGCAGCGTCGAAGGCGGGGCTGATCGGCATGTCGAAGTCGATGGCGCAGGAACTCGCCAGCCGCGGGATCACCGTCAATTGTGTGGCACCCGGTTTCATCACCTCGCCGATGACCGACGCGCTGCCCGAGGCGCAGAAGACCGCGCTGACGACGAAGATTCCGGCTGGTCGCCTCGGCGAAGGCGCAGACATCGGCGCCGCCGTCGTGTATCTCGCAAGCCGCGAAGCCGGCTACGTCACGGGACAAACCGTGCACGTGAACGGCGGGATGGCGATGATCTGAACTTGCGCGCTGAACTGCCGCGTTCTAGGTGCGTTCAGGAAATACCGAAAACCCCCAGATTTGAAGAGGGAACTACCATGAGCGAGACCGCTGACCGCGTGAAGAAAATCGTCGTCGAGCATCTCGGCGTCGAAGCCGACAAGGTGACCGAGGACGCGAGCTTCATCGACGACCTGGGCGCAGACAGCCTCGACATCGTCGAACTCGTCATGGCGTTCGAGGAAGAATTCGGTGTCGAAATCCCCGATGACGCCGCCGAGAAGATCGCGACCGTCAAGGATGCGATCACGTACATCGACGAGCACAAGGCCTGATCAGGGTCTAAGGTCCATTACATTGGACCTGCCCCGATGGGTATGATTTGAACGGCTCCCCGTCCTTGGGCAAAGAGGGCGGGGAGCCGTTTCGTTTTGCGAGCAGACGGAGTTTGAAGCCATGCGGCGTGTCGTCGTAACCGGGCTAGGCCTGGTCACCCCCCTGGGGGCGGATGTTGAAACGGCCTGGGCGAATATCCTCGCCGGCAAGTCGGGCGCGGGCCCGATCACGCGCTTCGACGCGTCGGATCAGGTGTGCCGCATCGCCTGCGAGGTGAAGCCGGCCGACCATGAGTATGGCTTCGATCCCGGCAAGCGCGTCGATCACAAGGTCCAGCGCCAGGTCGATCCGTTCATCATCTATGGCATCGACGCCGCAGGGCAGGCCCTGGAAGACGCCGGGCTGACCGAAATGACGCTGGAAGAGAGCTGGCGTGCCGGCGTCTCGATCGGCTCTGGCATCGGCGGCCTGCCGGGTATCGAGAGCGAATCGATCGTTCTGCACACCAAGGGCCCGCGCCGCGTGTCGCCGCACTTCGTGCACGGTCGACTGATCAACCTGATTTCTGGTCAGGTCTCGATCAAATACGGTCTGCGCGGTCCGAATCATGCGGTCGTCACCGCCTGCTCGACCGGCGCGCATGCGATCGGCGACGCCGCGCGGATGATCGCGATGGACGACGCCGACGTGATGCTCGCGGGCGGCGCAGAGGGCACCGTCTGCCCGCTCGGCATCGCCGGGTTCGCGCAGGCACGCGCGCTGTCGACCAACTTCAACGATTCGCCCGAAAAGGCCTCGCGTCCGTACGACAAGGACCGCGACGGCTTCGTGATGGGCGAGGGCGCCGGCGTGCTGGTGCTCGAGGAATATGAACACGCGAAGGCACGCGGTGCGAAGATGTATGCCGAGGTGATCGGCTATGGTCTGTCGGGCGACGCGTATCACGTCACCGCGCCGCACCCGGAAGGCGATGGCGCGTTCCGATCGATGCAGATGGCGATCAAGAAGTCGGGTCTGAAGCTCGAGGACATCGATTACATCAACGCGCACGGCACCTCGACGCCTCTGGGTGACGAGCTCGAGCTCGGCGCGGTGCGTCGTCTGTTCGGCGACGCGATCGCGGGCCTGTCGATGTCGTCGACCAAGTCGGCGATCGGGCATCTGCTCGGCGGCGCCGGTGCGGTCGAGAGCATCTTCTGCATCCTCGCGCTGCGCGACCAGATCGTCCCGCCGACGCTGAATCTCGACAATCCGAGCGACAGCTGCGTGGGCGTCGACCTCGTCCCGCACGTCGCCAAGAAGCGTGAAGTCCGCGCAGTGCTGAACAACTCGTTCGGCTTCGGCGGTACCAATGCCTCGTTGGTGATGACGAAGGTTCAGTAAGGCTTGTCCCCCCGCGAAGGGCCGCCCATCGAAGTAATACTTCGATGGGGCTCAAGGCGGGGGCCCAGACTGGGTCCCCGCCTTCGCGGGGATCCAAGGAGTACCAATGCGCAAGGTCGGCTGTTTCGGATTGATCGTCGGCCTAGCGGCGGTAGTAGCGCTGTTCCTGGTCGTCCAAGGCTGGGGCGGCGCCGGCCCGGCCCCTCGCACGCTGACCGTGCAGATCGGCGAAGGCAGCACGCTGGCCGGTGCCGCCACCGAACTCGAAAAGGCCGGCGCGATACCCTCGGCCCGCCGCTTCCGCCTGTACGCACGCGTGTTCGGCTCGGGCGATCCGATCAAGGCGGGCGAATACCGCATCGCACCGCACGCGAGCCAGTCGGACATCCTCGAGCTGATGCAGGGCGGCAAGGTCGTCCAGCGACTGGTGGCGGTTCCCGAGGGCTATCCCTCGGTCCTCGTCCACGACGCGCTGATGAAGGCGTACGGCCTCACCGGCAACGTGCCCGTCCCCGCGGAGGGTTCGATCCTTCCCGACAGCTATGCGTTCCAAGCGGGCGACACGCGCGCGTCGGTCGTCACGCGCATGCAGGCGGCGATGAAGACCTATCTCGCCAAGGCATGGGCTGCGCGCAAACCTGGTATCGCGGTGACGACTCCCGAACAGGCGATCATCCTCGCCTCGATCGTCGAGAAGGAAACCGGCAAGCCGTCCGAGCGCCGCACCGTCGCTGCGGTCTACGGCAATCGCCTTCGTAACGGCATGCCGCTCCAGGCCGACCCCACAGTGATCTACCCGATCACCAAGGGGCGTCCGCTTGGGCGCCGCATCCTGCGATCGGAACTGCACGCCAAGAACGGCTACAACACATACGCCGAAGCCGGCCTGCCGGTCGGCCCGATCGCCAATCCCGGCCGCGCATCGATCGACGCGGTGCTCGACCCGGCGCAGACCCAGGCACTGTACTTCGTGGCGGACGGCACCGGCGGCCACGTCTTCGCGAACACGCTGGCCGAACACAACGCCAACGTGAAGAAATGGTACGCCATCCGCAAAGCCCGCGGCGAGATGTAATCCTACCCGGAACGGGGAGGGGGACCATCCGCAGGATGGTGGAGGGGGGCTCACCGCGCGCGTACCAGCAGAGGCGAATAAGGCAGGCGCTACGCTTTGGGCGCTCCCCCTCCACCCCGCCGCTGCGCGTCGCGGTCCCCCTCCCCGCGCCGGGGAGGAGTTACGCCCGCAACGCGTTGGCCGCGCGGGCCTTTGTTTCGATCTCCGCCATCGTGCCGCCGGTTACCCAGCTACCACCAACGCAGAGCACAGGCTTGAACGCGAGCCACTCGGGTGCGCTTGCTTCGGTGATTCCCCCGGTCGGGCAGAAGCTGCACTGGTAGAACGGCGCGGCGAGCGCCTTCAAAGCCTTCAACCCGCCATTGGCCTCGGCGGGGAAGAACTTGAAGTGCGTGAGCCCCAGGTCGAGCCCGGTCATAATGTCGGCGGCGTTGGCGATGCCCGGCAGGAACGGAATGCCGCTCTCGATGATCGGCGTCGCGAGCCGTTCGGTGAGGCCCGGCGAGACGATGAACTCGGCGCCCGCATCGCGGACCTGTGCGAACTGCTGCGTGTTGACGACGGTACCGGCGCCGACGATCGCGCCCGGCACCTTCTTCATCTCGGCGATCGCTTCGAGCGCGGCACCCGTGCGCAGCGTCACTTCGAGCACGCGCAGGCCACCCGCGACGAGCGCCTCGGCGAGCGGCCGCGCAAGCGCTGCGTCCTCGATCACCAGCACCGGGATGACGGCGCTGGTCTGCATGATATCTGCGATAGTGACGGTCATTGCGTGTGTTCCTGTGCGAAGGCCGCCGCGGCGCCGAACAGGCCGGGCTGGGGATGGGTGATGAGCTTGACCGGCATCGCTGCCATCATGCCTTGGAAGCGGCCCTTGGCGACGAAGCGCTGGTCGAAGCCCGAGCGGATCAGGCGATCCTTGATCCGGAAGCCCAGGCCGCCTGCGATCACGACGGCCTTTGCACCCTGCGCAAGCGCGAGATCGCCCGCCACCGCGCCTAGCGCGAGGCAGAAGCGGTCGAGCGCTGCCAGCGCGATCGAATCGGTGCCGTCGATCGCCTCGGTCCAGATCGTCTTGTCGTCATGGCTGGGGACCGCACGGCCCTCCAGCGCGGCAAGCGTTTCGTAGATCGCGACGATGCCCGGCCCCGCGACGACCCGCTCGGCCGACACGCGCGTGAACGTTTTCCGCAGGCGCTTGAGCAATGCGTCCTCGATCCCGTCGAGCGGGGCGAAGTCCATATGCCCGCCCTCGGTCTCGAGCACCTGATAGCCAGTCTTGTGGCGCAGAAGCTGTGCGACGCCGAGCCCGGTGCCGGGTCCGCAGATCGTCGTGATGCCCTCGGACGGCAACGGCGTGTCGGGGCCGCAGAGGTGGATGAAGTCGCTGCTCGGCACCTGCGCGACCGCATGGCCCACTGCCCCGAAATCGTTGACGACGACCCACTGGTCTGCCTTCAGCCGCTCGGTGATCAACGACTTGCGGATGATCCACGGGTTGTTGGTGAGGCGGATGACGTCGTTCGCGACCGGTGATGCGACCGCGATCGCCAAGGCGCGGGGGAGGGGGCGGCCCAAGCCCGCCTCGAACGCCTGGTAGGCGGTCTGCAGCGACGCGTGGTCAGCGGTCTTCATCGTCGCCGGCTCGCCAAGCGCGACGACGCGGCCATTCTCGACCTCGGCGATCGCGAATCGCGCGTGCGTCCCACCGATATCTGCCGCTACGATTTCCATGTCATCCTCCGTCTATTATTATGATCCCCCGTCATCCCAGCGAAAGCTGGAATCTCAAGCCGCATGGTCCGTCCCCGTGGTGGGAGATCCCAGCTTTCGCTGAGATGACGGCGTTGGGGCTGCGGCGAGGGTGTGTGTGTGACGCTCTAAAGCCCGGCGCCTGCCAGCATCGCCGATGCGCCCTTTTCGGCTTCGTCGGCGAGGCCACGGAACATGCCGAACAGTTCACGGCCCATGCCGCTGACCGGTGGCGGCGTCGCGACCATCTTGCGCGTCGCCCAGACGTCCGCGTCGACCAGCGCCTCCAGCGTGCCGTTGACCGCATCGACGCGGATCATGTCGCCGTCGCGGATCAGGCCGATCGCGCCGTCGAGCAGCGCCTCGGGCGAGCAATGGATCGCGCACGGCACCTTGCCGCTCGCGCCCGACATGCGGCCATCGGTGACGAGCGCCACCTTGAACCCGCGATTCTGCAGCACGCCCAGCGGCGGGGTCAGCTTGTGCAGCTCGGGCATGCCGTTCGCGCGCGGCCCCTGGAATCGGACGACGACGACGACGTCCTTCTCCAGCTCACCGCGCTTGAACGCTTCGATCACGTCGAGCTGGTCGTCGAACACCATCGCCGGTGCCTCGACGATCCAGCGCTCGCGCTCGACCGCGGACACCTTGATGCACGCACGGCCGATATTACCCGCGAGGATGCGCATGCCCCCATCGGGGGAGAAGGGCGCGGTGGCGGGGCGCAGGATCGTCTCGTCACCGCTGTCGGGCGTATCGCGCCAGCCGAGCGTACCATCCTCGACGACCGCGGTCTTTGCATAGGCCGACAGATCCTGCCCGCCGATCGTCATGATGTCGCCGTGCAGCAGGCCTTCGCTCAACAGCTCGCGGATCACATAGGGCATACCGCCCGCCGCCTCGAACGCGTTCACGTCGGCCGAACCATTGGGATAGACGCGCGCGATCAGTGGGACGGCGCAGGAGAGGCGATCGAAATCCTCCCAGTCGATGATGATCCCGGCCGCACGCGCGATCGCGGGGACGTGGAGCAGATGGTTGGTCGACCCGCCGGTCGCGAGCAGGCCGACCGCCGCATTCACGATCGCCTTCTCGTCGACGCAGTGGCCGAGCGGCCGGTAATCGTCGCCGCGCGCACCGATTTTGGCGAGCCGGTGGACCGCTGCGCGGGTAAGTTCCTGGCGAAGCTTCGTGCCCGGATTGACGAACGCCGCGCCCGGCATGTGGAGGCCCATGACCTCCATCATCATCTGGTTGGTGTTGGCGGTGCCGTAGAAGGTGCAGGTGCCCTTCGAATGATAGGCGCCGATCTCGGCCTCGAGCAGTTCCTCGCGGCCGACCAGACCCTCGGCGAACTTCTCGCGCACCGCGGCCTTCGCCTTGTTGGGCAGGCCGGTCGGCATCGGGCCGCCGGGGATCAGCACCATCGGCAGATGGCCGAAGCGCAATGCGCCCATCAGCAGCCCGGGGACGATCTTGTCGCAGATGCCGAGCAGCGCCGCGCCCTCGAACGTACCATGGCTGAGCGCGATCGCAGTGCTCAGCGCGATTGTGTCGCGGCTGAACAGCGACAGCTCCATGCCCGGATACCCTTGCGTTACGCCGTCGCACATTGCCGGCACGCCGCCCGCGACCTGCGCGGTGGCACCCGCTTCTCGCGCCCAGACCTTCATCAGCTCGGGGTAGCGGTAATAGACCGCGTGCGCCGACAGCATGTCGTTATACGCCGTCACGATGCCGATGTTCATGCCGCCATCGGCCTTCATCGCGTCGCGGTCCTCCTCGGTCCCGGCATAGGCGTGCGCGAGGTTCGCGCAGCCTAGACCCGGACGCCGGACCTGCGCCGCCGCCTCGCGCTCGATCAGCGCGAGATAGGCGGCGCGGCTGTCGCGCGAGCGGTCGATGATCCGGTCGGTGACTGCGGCGACGACGGCGTTCAGCATCTCAAGCGGCCCAGTGGACGTCGACGGGCAGCTCGACTTCGGCGAGTACGCGGCCGATCGGATAGCGCGAGGACGGCCCCTGTTCGATCGCCTGTTCCAGCACCTTCTTCTTTTCGTCGCCGGTGATCATGATCATCAGCGCCTTCGACGAAGCGATCGCCGCTGCCGAGAGCGTGACGCGCGCCAGCCCTGCCTCCGGCGGCAGCGGATCGGGCATCACGCCGAGTGCGCGGCGTTCCTTGGGACCGCTCAGCGCCTCGTCATAATCGGGGCCGGGGAAGATCGACGCGGTATGGCCGTCGGTGCCCATGCCGAGCAGGCAGAAGTCGAGCGGCCAGTGCAGGTCCTGCATCAGCGCATCCGCCGAACGGCCCGCCGCCTTGTAATCCGACATCGCCTCGGGGACGATCGGCTTCACGCGCGCGCCCTTGGGAAGAAAGATCTTCGCCAGTGCGGTGACGTTCGACAGCGGATCGCCGAGCTTCACGATACGCTCGTCGCCGGGGATGATCGTGACCTTCTTCCAGTCGAGTTTCGCCTGGGCCAGCTTTTCGTACGCGGCCATTGGCGTCTTGCCGCCCGCCAGCGCGATCACTGCCGAGCCGCGCGCGTCGAGCGCGCTCTCGATGACGAACTGGATGTCACCCGCGACGGCGTTGGCGAGCTCGTCCGCGTCGTCGTAATCCCACCATTCGATCTCGGTCATTCGATCTTTCCTTAAAATCTTTCCGTTCGTCCTGAGCGAAGTCGAAGGACATTGCCACAAGCGGGCGGCCCTTCGACTTCGCTCAGGGCGAACGGACGCGGGGGATAATTCCCCTGAAACTCAGTCGTCCTGCCAGGTCACCCCGTCGCGCTCGGTGAGCGCGATCGCGGCGGAGGGCCCCCAGCTGCCCGATGCATAGCTTTTGGGCTTCATCGCGTTCGCCTTCCACCCCTCGCGGATCGCATCGATCCAGGTCCACTGCGCCTCGACCTCGTCGCGGCGCACGAACAGCGTCTGGTCGCCCTCGATCAGGTCGAGCAGCAGACGCTCATACGCGATCCGGCGCCGCGAGCCGGCGAACTCGGCATCCATGCTCAGGTTCAACGGCACCTCGCGCAGGCGGACGCCCTCGCGATCGAGCCCCGGCTCCTTCGCCATCACCAGCAGCTGGATATATTCCTCCGGTTGCAGGCGGATGATCAGCATGTTGGGCTGCAACAGCCCGCCACGGCCGGCGAACATCGAATGCGGCACAGCCTTGAACTGGATCGCGATCTCGCTGCGTCGCGTCGCCATGCGCTTGCCGGTACGCAGGTAGAACGGCACGCCCTGCCAGCGCCAGTTGTCGACATGCGCCTTGATCGCGACGAACGTCTCAGTGTTCGACGGCTTGCCGAGTTCGTCGGAGTAGCTCTTGACGATCTTCCCTTTCACCGCGCCGTCGGCATATTGGCCGGTGACCGTGACGTGCGGCGCTTCCTCGGGCTTGATCATCCGCAACGAGCGGAAGACCTTGGACTTTTCGTCGCGGACATCGGTGCCTTCGAACCGGGCAGGCGGCTCCATCGCGATCAGCGCGAGCAGCTGGAGCATGTGATTGGCGACCATGTCGCGCAGCGCACCCGCGGTCTCGTAATAGCCGGCGCGTTCTTCGAGCCCCACCGTTTCGGAGATCGTGATCTGGACGTTGTCGATCCCCTGCGCATTCCAGACGGGCTCGAAAAACGAGTTGCCGAACCGCAGCGCGAGGATGTTCTGGACGGTTTCCTTGCCAAGATAATGATCGATCCGGTAGGTCCGCTCCTCGGGGAAAGCCTTTGCCACCGCATCGTTGATCTCGCGGCTGGTCTCGAGATCATAGCCGAGCGGCTTTTCGAGGCCGACCCGGACGGTTTCACCGGCGAGGCCGACCTTGTGCAGCCCCTCGATCGCCGATTCGAACAGCGACGGCGCGGTCGACAGATAGATGGCCAGACCACCCGAGATGTCGCCGATTTTGTCCGCGAGCGGCTGGAAGCTGGCCGGATCGGACAGGTCGGTCGGCTGGTAATGAATCCGGTCGAGGAACGATCCGATCGCGGCCTCGTCCTTGCGATCATCCGACAGGAACTCGTCGAGCGCCTTCTTGGCGAATGCCCGATACTGCGTGTCGTCATAGTCGTGACGCGCCGCGCCCGTGATCGTCAGTTCATGGGGCAGCAAACCGTCGGCGTGCAGGCCATAGAGCGACGGCAGCAGCATGCGCTGCGCGAGATCGCCGGTCGCGCCGAACAGGAGCAGCTTGGCTACGGGATTACGGTGCATGAAAGCTCCTGGAACTCGCCGGGTGGGACGCCGGTCTTAGAAAACAAGGCCGGCCACGGGATCGACCCCGGCCATGATGTTGAGGTTCTGGACCGCCGCGCCGCCGGCGCCCTTGCCCAGATTGTCGAGCGTGGCGACCAGCCGTGCATGGCCGACGGCATCGTTGCCGCAAACCCGCAGCGTCAGGCGGTCGGTGCCGGCATTTTCCTCGATATCGATCGCGCTGATATCGCCAGCCTCGACCGAAACGAGCGTCGAACGGTCGAACGCAGCGCGCAAGACGTCCTCGATCGCCGCCAGACTCGGGCGGCCGGGTAGCGCGTGGAGGTGCAGCGGCACCTCGACGACCATGCCGCGATAGGCGTTGGCTACCGCCGGCGCGAAGATCGGCGCGTGCACGAGGCCGGCATGCTGAGTCATCTCGGCAATATGCTTGTGCGCGAGCCCCAGCGCATAGGCGCGGAACGCCGTCGTCGTCCCGCCCGCTTCGAATTGGGCGATCATCGCCTTGCCACCGCCAGAATAGCCCGACGTCGCGTTGACGCTTAGCGGCAGGTCGGCGGGAAGGAGCTTGGCCGCAACGAGGGGCGCGACGAGCGCGAGGAAGCCGGTCGGATAGCAGCCGGGATTAGCGACGCGCATCGCGGTCGCGACCATCTCGGCCTGGCCCGGTAGTTCGGGAAAGCCGTACGTCCAGCCCGCCGCGACACGGTGTGCGCTGGAGGCGTCGATCACGCGGGTGCGGGGATTGTCGATCAGCGCAACCGCTTCGCGTGCGGCGTCGTCGGGCAGGCAGAGGATGACGAAATCGGCATCGTTCAGCGCCTCTCGCCGAGCGGCAGGGTCCTTGCGCCGGTCTTCGGCGAGCAGCGCGATCGAAATATCATCGCGCCCTGCAAGCCGTTCGCGGATTTCGAGACCGGTGGTGCCGACCGCGCCATCAATGAAGACGCTGGTCATGCGGAGGCTTCCGGCGCCAGCTCAAGCGCTGCGGCCCCGACATAGCCAACAAGGCCGCTCGGTCGTGCGACGCCCCAAGCGGAAACGCCAGCAATTTCCAGCACTTCGAAACTGTCGCCGGGATTGAGGTCGACCATCGTATCGCTCGCTTCATCGCGTCCGCTGCGCAACAAAGTTGCGCGCGTAACGGGCCGTATCATCGGGACGGCATAGTGTGGAGCGAATACGTATTCGGCAAGGCGAATGTCGGCGATATCGCGGCGAATGGCATGCGTGCGCGGGTCGAGGTTCACCGAACGGCCGGTCAGCGCGAAGCTGGCCCGAGCCTTGTCGTCGAACGGCTCAAGCGTGAGCGGCGGTGTGGCCGTTTGCGCCAGCGGGGGCGGGGCCGTCGCCGATGAATTGCCCGAACTCTTCAAGAAAATCTGCCCCTTCGGTCGTGCGCGCGACAAAGATGTTGCGCTTGTCGCTGTCGTCGCGTTGCCGGCGCAGATAGCCGAGCGCACCCAATCTGTTCAAGGCGCGCGTGACCACCGGTTTCGATACGTTCAGCGCACGGGCCAGGCCGCGTACCGTATGCGGGCCCGGTTTGAGGTATACGAGTAGAAGCAGCGCCATCTGGCGATTGGTCAGATCGGGTTCACCCGAACGGACATAATCCACCAGAGCGGTCATCCAGGTCGATAAGGTATTGGCTGCCATTGATGCCACAGCGTTGATCCGCCATCTGAATTTATATGCACGATACCCAGTCATGAGCGTCATTACGGGGTCACAACGCCCGCCCGCACGGCTTGTTTCCGTAGTTTTGCATGCAGCGTGCGATATGCCGTGCCACCGTTCCGGTTGATCGAAGCCGCGCGGTCGCCTATGTGCCCGCCTTCGCAAAAGTTCCGGGGTCTTCCGCGCAATGTTCGCCTTTCTGCTTGTCATCCACGCGATCATCGCGGCCGCCCTCGTCACGGTGATCCTCATGCAGCGGTCGGAAGGCGGCGGTCTGGGTATGGGCGGCAGTCCGTCGGGGCTGATGTCGGCCCGCGGTGCGGCTGATTTCCTGACCCGCGCGACGGGCGTTCTGGGGACGATGTTCGTGCTGTTCTCGATCCTGCTCGCGGTTCTCGCGGCGAATCACCGGACCACGACGATCGACACCTCGCTCGCGCGGACCCCGGCGGCCGCGACGGCCGTTCCGACCGCGCAGCCCAAGGGTGATGCGGCACCGTTTGCCGGTGGCGCTGAAAACGCCGGCGCTCCGGCGGCGGCAACGGCCCCTGCCGACAACGGCGCGGTCCCACTCGCCCGATAAATACTCCATTCGCCGATAATTAGCCCCTGCGTGAACCGCGGGGCTCTTGTCGTTCGTCCCCAACACACGCTACGAGACTCTTCCCATGGCTCGGTACATTTTCATCACCGGGGGCGTGGTTTCGTCGCTCGGTAAAGGTCTCATGGCGGCATCGCTTGCCGCTCTCCTCCAGGCACGCGGCTACAGCGTCAGGATCCGGAAGTTCGATCCGTATCTGAACGTCGATCCCGGCACGATGTCGCCCTATCAGCACGGCGAGGTCTACGTCACCGACGACGGCGCCGAGACCGATCTCGATCTCGGCCATTACGAGCGCTTCACCGGCGTTCCGTCGCGTCAGTCGGACAACGTCACCTCGGGGCGCATCTATCAGCAGATCATCGCCCGCGAGCGGCGCGGCGACTATCTTGGCGCGACCGTGCAGGTCATCCCGCACGTCACCGACGCGATCAAGGCGTTCGCACGGGCGGAGACCGACGATCTCGATTTCGTCCTGTGCGAGATCGGCGGCACCGTCGGCGATATCGAATCACTTCCGTTCATCGAGGCGATTCGTCAGCTGAAGAACGAGGAAGGTCGCGGCAAGGCGATCAGCATCCACGTGACCTTGGTGCCGTACATTGCGGCCGCGGGCGAACTGAAGACCAAGCCGACTCAGCATTCGGTCCGCGAACTCGCAGCGCTGGGTGTCCAGCCGGACGTTCTCGTCTGCCGCTGCGAGCATCCGCTGCCGCCGTCGGAGCGCGCCAAGATCGCGCTGTTCTGCAACGTGCCCGCCAGCGCGGTCATCCCCGCGCTCGACGCGAAGAGCATCTACGCGGTGCCACTCCAGTATCACGGCGAAGGCCTCGACATCGAAGTCCTCCGCGCGTTCGGGATCGAACCCGCCGATGCGCCCGATCTGTCGCGCTGGACCGAGATCATGGACCGGCTAACCAACCCGCAAGGCGAAGTCACGATCGGCGTGGTCGGCAAATATGTCGGGCTCCAGGACGCGTACAAGTCGCTCAACGAGGCGCTGGTCCACGGCGGCATCGCCAACCGCGTCAAGGTCAACGTCCGCTGGATCGACGCCGAATTGTTCGAGAACGCCGAAAGCGACATCGCCGGGCAGCTGGAGCCGTGCGACGCGATCCTCGTTCCCGGCGCGTTCGGCGAGCGTGGCGCAGAGGGCAAGATCGCCTCGGTCAAGTTCGCGCGCGAGCGGAAAATTCCGTATTTCGGAATCTGCTTCGGCATGCAGATGGCGTGCGTCGAGGGCGCGCGCGGTCTTGGCGGCGTTCCCGCTGCCTCGTCGACCGAGTTCGGCCCGACGGACGAGCCGGTGGTCGGTATGATCACCGAATGGATGGGGCGCGAAGGCCTCGAAACGCGCGCGGCCGAGGGCGACATGGGCGGCACGATGCGGCTGGGCGCGTATGACGCCAAGCTCGACGGCAACAGCGTGGTCGCGTCGATCTATGGCGGGACCGATATTTCGGAGCGTCATCGTCACCGCTACGAAGTGAACACCGGCTACAAGGAAGCGCTCGAGCAGGGCGGCCTCGTCTTTTCCGGCATGTCGCCCGACGGCACACTGCCCGAGATCGTCGAGCGTCCCGATCATCCGTGGTTCGTCGGCGTCCAGTTCCACCCGGAGCTGAAGTCTAAGCCGTTCGATCCGCACCCGCTGTTCGCCAGCTTCATCGAAGCCGCGGTCAAGCAGAGCCGCCTGGTCTAAAACGGCCTTTCCCGGCGGGAGAGGCGGCGTGGGCGATTGCTCGCGATCGTCATTCCCGCGGGGGCGGGGACCCCTAAATAGCTGACCTTTGTGTCTCTGGATCCCCGCCTCCCTGGGGATGACTGGCTCCCGACAAAGGCAGCCGACGTTCGAGTCGACAGCGGCGAAGTCCGGCTTTCCAAGACCAAAGACACAACCACATTGAATCCCCCCTGAATTACTGGACATTATGCACCAGGGTTCAGGGGAAATACTCGATGTCGTTTACGCTCGCTCTGCTGTTGGCCGGTCAGGCCGCCACCGTTCCATCGTCCTCCACTCCGCCTACTGCGCCGCAAGCCCCGGTCGATGAGCAGGCGCGCGGGCGGCTCGGCAACCAGCAGCAGGGCGGCGGGGGGGACATCGTCGTCACCGCCCGCCGTCGTGCCGAGACCATTCAGACGGTCCCGATCGCAATGTCGGTGATCGGCGGCACCGCGCTCGCCGAGACCGGCGCGTATAACGTCAGCCGGCTGACGCAGCTCCAGCCGACGCTGCAATTCTACTCGACCAACCCGCGCAACTCTGCTGCCAACATACGCGGTCTCGGCGCGCCGTTCGGCCTGACCAACGACGGGATCGAGCAAGGCGTCGGCATTTATGTCGATCAGGTCTATTACAGCCGGATCGCATCGGCGACGTTCGATTTCACCGACACCGAGCGGATCGAAGTTCTGCGCGGACCACAGGGTACGCTCTACGGCAAGAACACGACCGCCGGCGCCATCAACATCTACACGCGCAAACCCAGCTTCACGCCCGAGGCGCGGATCGAACTCACGACCGGCAATTATCAGTTCATCCAGGCAAAGGCATCGGTGTCGGGCCCGCTGGTCCCCGACAAGCTCGCAATCCGGCTGTCGGCGGCGATTACCGAGCGCGATGGCACGATCCACAACGTCGCGACGGGTAAAAACCTCAACGCGCAGGACAATAAGAGCGTGCGTGGACAGCTCTACTGGAAACCGACCGACACGCTCGATCTGGCCCTGTCAGGCGATTACGGCCAGCAGAATCCAAATTGCTGCGTGCAATATTACGCACGCACCGGCGCCACCCAGCGGCCGCTCACGCGGCAATATGCCGCACTCGCCGCTGCGCAAGGCTATGTCGTGCCATCGACGAATGCATTCGATCGGATCACTGATGTCGACACGCCGCTGCGCGCGAGGCAGGAATTGGGCGGGGTGTCGCTGCTTGGCAATCTGGATCTGGGTGCGGCGACGATCACCTCGGTCAGCGCCTGGCGGTTCTGGAACTGGGATCCGTCGAACGACCGCGATTTTATCGGCCTGCCGATCACCACCGTCTCCGCCAATCCGTCGCAGCAGACGCAGTACAGCCAGGAGCTGCGGATCGCGTCGAACGGCAAGCACACGCTCGATTACGTGCTCGGCGCGTTCTATTTCTACCAGACGATCGATACGCAGGGCCTCCAGGTCCAGGGCCCGGCGGCAAGCGCCTATCTGCTCAACCCGACCAGCGCCAACAGCCGCAACCCTGCCGTGCTGAACGGTCTGACCTCGCGCAACACGATCGGCTTCACCAACACCAGTGCGGCGTTGTTCGGTAAGCTCACCTGGCATGTCACCGACCGGCTTCAGATCGCGCCCGGACTGCGGCTCAACTACGACAAGAAGAATGGTGACTACGTCTCGACCGTGACGACCGGCACCGGCGTGGCGCTCAACTGCTCGGCCACCGCACAGGGGGCGAGCAGCGTCGTCAGGGACCAGTGCGGCGTGCTCGCCCCGCAAAGCTATCGGCCGAACTTCGACAACTGGAACCTGTCGGGTGACATCACGGCCGCGTACACCGTGACGTCCGACATCCACGCCTATGCCACTTACGCGCGCAGCTATAAATCGGGCGGCATCAACCTGTCCGGCCTGCCGCTCGACCTTGCCAACGCGCCGATCCTGTCTGCCGCGACCGTAAAGCCCGAAAAGGTGAATCACTTCGAACTTGGCCTGAAGACGCAGCTGTTCGATCGTCGGCTGACGCTCAACCTCGCCGCTTTCTGGACCGAGATCAGCGATTACCAGGCGACCGTCACCAACGGCCAGCTCGGCGTGCTGCGTGGGTATCTCGCCAACGCCGGCAAGGTCCGCACGCGCGGCCTCGAAATCGACTCGGCCTTCCGTCCGTCGTCGCGGTTCAGCATCTATGCGAATGGTGCGTATACCGATGCGAAATACGTCAGGTTCGTCGACGCGCCGTGCCCGCCCGAACTCTCCGGCGGCTCCGCGCCGACCGCGACCAGCCCGGCGGGAGCGGCTGGCACTGGGACGGTCAGCCCGCTCAATTGCGACATCTCCGGTCAGCGCCTGCCCGGCGTCTCGAAATGGGCGTTCTCCTACGGCGCGGAATACGACCTGCCGGCGTCGTTCGCCGGGCTCGATGGGCAGGTCTATCTCGGCTATGACGGCAGCTACCGGTCGACCTTCTCTTCGAACCCGTCACGCTCCGCGTATACCGACATCAACGGGTACGCGCTCAGCAACTTCCGTCTTGGATTCAAGGCGAAGGACAGCTGGAACGTATTCGGCTGGCTGCGCAACGCGTTTGACCACAATTATTATGAAGTGCTCGCGCTGCAATCCGGCAGCACCGGATTGGTCGTCGGTCAGCCGGGCGATCCGCGCACCTATGGCCTGACCGTCTCGCGGTCGTTCTGATCGTCATTCAGAAATCGTCACGACGCGTTCAGGTTGCACGCGATAAACCGTGAACATGGCCCGGAGGGACGTCGCAGTCGGAAGCTCCCGACGTCTCTCCGGTTCCGAAACGACGTCATCTTGCCGCATATCGGGGCCCTATTGCCTGTACCCTCTGCGCGGCGCAGTCTGTTACCCCGAGACAACAGGGGTGGCGCTATGTTCTTCGTACGACAGGGACCCTTGTGGTTTCGACTTACAACAGGCGTGCTCGTCCTCTGGGCGCTCGTCGGATGCTTCATGTGCTTGCAACAGGTACGGCTCGGCGCCGACGCTGTGGGCCATGCGACCGCCTATGATCGGGCGCTCTATGCGGCGTTGCCCGCTTGGTATGAGCCGCTGTTTGCCATCGCCGTGCTGACCGGACTAGTGGGTAGCGTCCTGCTGTTCATGCGACGGGCTACCGCCCGCCCGTTCCTGATCGCCTCGTTGGTCGCGACGACCGCGCAGTTCGCCTGGCTGTTCGCCTCGACCGATATCATCGCGCACAAGGGCGCGGGCGAGACGCTCGTCTTCCCCCTCCTCATCGCCGCGATCGCGGTATTCACGATCTGGCTCGTCGGCCATGCGCGGCTGAAGGGGTGGGCGGTCTGATGCCCGCAAGCCCGACGATGGGAAGGCTGGGCGAGCCCAAGGTCCCACGCTAGAAAGCGGCCATGTCCACGACCTACACCCTCGACACCGCGACGAGTCGCGCGAACCCGACGCCGGCGCCGCTCAAGCGCCTGACGATTCCCGCGATCCGACGGCAGAAGGGCAAGACGCCGCTCGTCATGCTCACCGCCTATACCGTGCGGACCGCGCAGTTGCTCGATCCGCACTGCGATATGCTGCTCGTCGGCGACAGTCTGGGGCAAGTGGTCTACGGCCTGCCGTCGACCGTCCCCGTCACGCTCGAGATGATGGCCGCTCACGGCGCGGCTGTCGTGCGCGGCAGCTATCATGCGGTGGTCGTGATCGACATGCCGTTCGGCAGCTATGAAGCCTCGCCCGAAAAGGCGTTCGAGAGCGCGGCGTGGTTGCTGAAACAGACCGGCGCGGCAGCGGTAAAGCTCGAGGGCGGCACCGCGATGGCGCCGACCGTCAAGTTCCTGACCGAGCGTGGCATTCCGGTGATGGGGCATGTCGGCCTTACCCCGCAGGCGGTGAACGTGCTCGGCGGCTACGGCGCGCGTGGTCGCACGCCCGAGGAAGCGGCCAAGATCGTCGCCGACGCGCAGAGCATCGCCGAAGCCGGCGCCTTCGCGCTGGTGATCGAGGGCGTGGTCGAGCCGATCGCGATCGAGATCACCACCACGATCGCCTGCCCGACGATCGGCATCGGTGCGTCGGCGCAGTGCGACGGGCAGGTGCTGGTCGCCGAGGACATGCTGGGGATGTTCGAGCGGACCGCCAAGTTCGTGAAGCGCTTTGCCGATATCGCCGATACGATCGCGTCGGCGGCGCAGACCTATGCCGAGGACGTCCGCACCCGCGCATTTCCGGGGCCTGAGCAGGTCTACGCCCCCAAGGATTGATCCGCTTCCGTTTCGGTCCCGGCGCGGCTAAGGTCCGCGCCGTCCATCCCCAAATATTCCGGAGCTGTCCTTGGCCCTCCCGCCGAAAACCGATGAAGCATTTTTGCGCGAGGTCGACGAAGAACTCCGCCGTGACCAACTCGCCGGATTCTGGACGACTTGGGGCAAATGGGTCGCGATTGGCGTCGTCGCCGCACTCGCTGCGTTTGCTGGCTTCCTCTACTGGCAGCATCGCGATGGCGAGGCCGCCGGCGTCGCCGGTGAGCAGCTTCAGGCTGCCTACGATTCGCTAGGCGCGAACAATGCCGCTGCTGCGTTGAAGCCGCTCGCCGAGCTCGCCAAGTCGAACCGTGACGGCTACCGTGCGCTCGCGCTGTTCACGCAGGCCGATATCCTGCTTCAGAAGAACGACCTGAAGGCAGCCGCGGCCAAGCTCGGCACGATCGCCGCCGATGCGTCGCTGGCCAAGCCGTTCCGCGATCTCGCTTTGGTCCGCCAGACCTCGGCCGAGTTCGATACACTGAAGCCGCAGGTCGTCGTCGAGCGCCTCCGTCCACTCGCCGTTCCCGGTGGTGCATGGCTCGGTAGCGCGGGTGAGATGGTCGCGATTTCCTATCTCCGGATGAACCAGCGGCAGCAGGCGGGCGCGTTGTTCGGCCAGATCGCGCGCGATACCGGCGTACCAGAGACGATCCGTCAACGTGCGGTTCAGATGGCCGGCGTACTGGGCGTGGACGCTGTTGGCAGCCAAGGTTCTACCGACGGGCCGACCGCCAGAGTGATCGCTCCGGCCGCATCAAACGAGGATACCAAGGCGCAATGATGAAGACATATCGGGTGACGGTCGCCGTCGCCGCGTTGGTGGCGCTCAGCGGTTGCGGAATCTTCAAGGGCGGCGGCAAGAAGACGCCTACGCTGGGTGATCGCGTGTCGATCCTGGTCTCGGAAAACGAGGTCGAGACCGACAAGACGATTGCCGATGTGCAGGTCCTGCTGCCCGCGCCTGCGGTCAACGATGCTTGGTCGCAGCCCGGTGGCAACCCCGCCAAGTCGATGGGCCAGCTCGCGCTTGCCGATCAGCCCAAGCGGCTGTGGCAGTCGGGGATCGACGGCGGCTCGAACCGCGAACGGCTGGGTGCCGCCCCCGTCGTCGCCGACGGCAAGCTGTTCGTGACCGACGTCACCGCGACGATCCACGCGTTCACCGCCGATACCGGTGCGGCGTTGTGGAGCGCAGGGATCACCGAAGGCGATATAAACCGTGCCGCGCGCTTCGGTGGCGGCGTCAGCTATGACGACGGCAAGCTCTATGCCACCGACGGCGTCGGCGATGTCGTCGCGATGAGCGCGGCAGATGGCAAGATCTTGTGGCGTGCCAAGCCCGGCGCGCCGTTGCGGGGCGCACCGACCGTCGCCAATGGCGCGGTGTACGTTCTGACCCAGGACAACCAAGTCTTCTCGCTCAACCAGACCGACGGCAAGGTCCAGTGGGTCCAGTCGGGGACACTCGAGACGCAGGGCGTGTTCGGTGTCGCGGCCCCCGCGGTAAGCCAGGGTACCGTCGTCGCGGGTTTCTCCAGCGGCGAGCTCAGCGCCTATCGCTACGAGAATGGCCGCATTCTGTGGCAGGACGCCTTGTCGCGCACCTCGGTCACCACTTCGGTGTCGAGCCTGTCCGATATCGATGCCGCACCGGTGATCGACGGCGGCCGCGTCTATGCAGTCGGGCAGGGGGGGCGCATGGTCGCACTCGAACTGTCGACCGGACAGCGCCTATGGGAGCAGAACTTCGCGGGCATTTCGACGCCTTGGATCGCGGGGGAATGGCTGTTCGTGGTCACCGACGACGCCAAGCTCGTCTGCCTGTCGCGTTCGAACGGCAAGGCCCGCTGGATCGCGCAGTTGAAGCGGTTTCAGAACGAGAAGAAGCGCAGCAACGCGATCACGTGGTTCGGCCCGATACTGGCCGGCAACCGCTTGATCCTGACCAACTCGCGCGGCGAGATCAATTTCGTTTCGCCGACCGATGGCACGATCAGCGCAACGATCGAGACGAAGACGCCTTTCTCGCTGCCGCCGATCGTCGCGAACTCGACGCTCTATACGCTCGACCAGAAGGGCAAGGTCACCGCTTACCGGTGATAAAACTCCCTCGTCCGTCGGAAGCGGGAAGGGGGCCACATTGAAGGTAAGGAAGGGTGAGGGTGACGCTTCGACACGTTGCCCTCACCGTAACGTGACTATGTCGCTTCCCCATGTCCCGACGGGATAGGGACTAGGTGACCTTTGCCGCGACACGCGCTAAGGGCCTGCCATGTCCAAACTCCCCGTGGTCGCGATCGTCGGCCGCCCAAATGTCGGCAAGTCGACCCTGTTCAACCGCCTCGTCGGCAAGAAGCTCGCGCTGGTCGACGACCGGCCCGGTGTCACGCGTGATCGACGCGAGGGCGATGCGTCGTTGATCGGGCTCGAATTCCGCATCATCGACACCGCCGGCTACGAAGACCACGACGCGCAGACGCTGCCCGGCCGGATGCGCCAGCAGACCGAAGCCGCGGTCGAGCAGGCCGATGTCGCGCTGTTCCTGTTCGACGCGCGCGCCGGGATCGTGCCCCTCGACGAAGAGATTGCGCGCTGGCTGCGTACCGCCGACGTTCCGGTCATCCTCGTCGCCAACAAGGCCGAAGGCCGGGCAGGCGAAGACGGTATCCTCGAGTCGCTCGCCCTCGGCTTTGGCGATCCGGTGCAGTTGTCTGCCGAGCATGGCGAAGGCCTGGGCGACCTGTTCGAAGGCCTGCTCCCGCTGCTCGAAGGCAAGGAAGAGCCGCCCGAGGAACAGCCCGATAACGAATATGAAGGCCCGCTGAAGCTCGCGATCGTCGGCCGCCCGAATGCGGGCAAGTCGACGCTCGTCAACCGCATCCTCGGCGAAGATCGCATGATCACCGGCCCCGAGGCGGGCATCACGCGCGATTCGATCAGCGTCGATTACGACTGGCACCCGACCGGCGGCGAAGCGCGCAAGGTGCGGCTGATCGATACCGCGGGGATGCGCAAGCGCGCCAAGGTGCAGGACAAGCTCGAGAAGATGTCGGTCGAGGACGCTCTGCACGCGGTCGACTTCGCCGAGGTCGTCGTGCTGCTGCTCGACGCCACGCTCGGGCTCGAGGCGCAGGATCTCCGCATCGCCGACAAGGTGCTGCAGGAAGGCCGCGCGCTCGTCATCGCGCTGAACAAATGGGATATCGCCGAGAGCGCGTCGTCGCTGTTCAACGGCGTCAAGCGCGCGCTCGAGGATGGCCTCAGCCAGGTCAAGGGCGTCACCGTGATGACCGTGTCCGGCGCGACCGGCAAGGGCATCGACCAGCTGCTCCAGGCGTGTTTCGACACGCGCGATGCGTGGTCGAAGCGCGTCGGCACCGGGGAACTCAATCGCTGGTTCGAGCGCGCGATCGAGGCGACCCCGCCGCCGGCCCCGGGCGGCAAGCGGATCAAGATGCGCTACGTCACGCAGGTCAAGACGCGCCCGCCAAGCTTCGTCATCTTCGGTACGCGCGTCGATCAGCTCCCCGCCAGCTATGAGCGGTATCTGGTCAATTCGATGCGCAAGGACCTCGGCTTCGGCGCGGTGCCAGTGCGCCTGATGTTCCGCGCACCGAAGAACCCGTATGACGATAATGGCAAGGGCGGCGGCGGTAGCTAGACGCTGGTGTACGGGGTGGTCCACATCGATGCCCGGGGAATGCGCTGTCCCTGGCCGGCGGTGCGGCTGGCGCGCGCGTTGCGCGACGGTGCGCGGCATGTCGAGGTACTTGCCGACGACCCGCAGGCCCCGGCCGAACTCTCGGCGGTCGCCGAGGTGTCGAATGCCGAGGTGAAGATCGTTTTGGACAATTTTTACCCGATCTTTGTCGTCACTTGTCGGTAGTGTGACAACATTGTATTTACTCGGACCGGCTAAGTTGCGGTTCTGAGCTTCGTGGCGCTATTGCTCAACGGGAGAAGGCGACAGTGTCGTTCGAAGGAAGCACCTTGGTCAACTGGCCGGCATTTTCGCAGGCGCGGGCTGAACTCGGTGCCGGGTTTGTCCGTATCCTCGGCTATTTTCGCGAGGACGGCGTGAAATCTGTCGCGTCGATCGAGGCCGCGATGCGGTCGCTGAGCGCAGCCGCGATGGTGATCCCGGCGCATACGCTCAAGGGCGAAGCGCGGCAGTTCGGAGCCGAGCCGCTCGCCGATCTGGCCGAGGCGATCGAGACGATCGCGCGCGACTGCGTGGAGATGCAGGACACACCCGAAGAGGCGCTGGAGCATATCGTCAACCTGCGCCCGCTCTTCGACCAGACACTGACGCTGCTCGAGCGTGAGGCCAACCCGATCATCGCGCGGAAGCCCGTAGCGGGTGGTTTCGGCCGTCGCGCCGTGCCGACCGGTTTAGGCGAACACTAGGATCGAGCCGACCCGTCCTCGCCCGCACGGGGGAGCATACAGGCCGCCCGATAGGCACAGGCGATACTCGGCAGGGGCATCGCCTGGTGATTACCGCCTCAGGTGATTACCCCTTCAGATACGGTGCCGCGCCAGCCTTGGGCGAGTCATGCTCGGAGATCGAGTTCAGCTGGATGTAGTTGTGGATGCCCATCCGCGCGATCATCTCGAACTGGCGCTCAAGCGTGTCGACATGCTCTTCCTCGCTCGCGAGGATCCGCGCGAACAGGTCGCGGCTGATGTAATCCTTGACCTCTTCGCAGTAGGAGATCGCGCCCTTGAGCTGGACGGTCGCCTCAACCTCGAGCGCGAGATCCGACTTCAGGACCTCCTCGACGGTCTCGCCGATGCGGAGGCGACCGAGCAGCTGGAAGTTGGGCAAGCCATCGAGAAACAGGATGCGCTCCGACAACCAGTCGGCATGCTTCATCTCGTCGATCGATTCCATCCGCTCATATTGGGCGAGCTTGTAGACGCCCCAATGCTCGAGCATCCGGTAATGGAGCCAATATTGGTTGACCGCGGTCAGCTCGTTCTTGAGCGCCTCGTTCAGATAGTCGATTACTTGGGGGTCGCCGCGCATGGCCATATCTCCGTCACCTCTGACGGTCATGTAGCGGGCTGACGCAGATCAATACAACCCCAAAGAATGGCAGTTTTCTGGGCTTTGTCAGCTGCTGCGACGCTTATGCAGCAGCGCGTTCCTCGTCGATAATCGCTCGCGCTATCGACGCGCATTGGCCGCATTTGGGTGTGCGGCCCATCGACCGGAACGCCTGGCAGGGGGTCGTACAGCCACCACGTGCGCAGCTGCGGACGTCGGATTCTCGTATGGCATTGCAAACGCAGACGACCATGGATGCTCCCTCGCTCTGCGACCCGGGTATAGCTAATGCGACACGCTCGCAAGCTAAATTGCGTCGCGTTCGCAACAAGCGTTATCGGTTCACCGCGAACGCGGAACCTCGCATCGGCTGCCACGCGAATCGCGCGAAACTTCGCCACAACCATTCGAGCGGACCGTAGCGGAACCGATCGAGCCAGGGCTTCGACCACGCGAGCATCAGCAGCCAGACCGCGACCACAATCAGATAGAGCTGCGCGCGGGACAGGCCGCCGTAGAGGCCTAGTCCGTAGCCGTAAAAGACGGTGGTGCAGATCAGCGTGGTGCCGAGATAGTTGGAGAACGCCATCCGACCGGCTGCCGAGAGGCGGGGCGTCAGCCAGCCGTCGCGACGGGCAAGCAGGATGATCGCGGCGGCGTAGCCCATGATCGTCGGCGGCCGGAGCGGTGTTGCGAGCGCCAGCCACGATAGCGCGACGTAGCGCGCGTCGAATCGGTGGGCGATGGCGAAGGCCGCGATCGCCGCATAGCAGAGCCAGCCGATCCCGATCCCGGCGACCGCGATCACCCGATAGCGTCGCCGCGTCCATTGGCCGGTCAGGAACCCCGATCGCAGCCCGGCCATGCCGAACAGCATGAACCCTAGCGTCTCGGGTCCGTTGACCGTGAGCGACGTGATCGGGCCGGCCGCGTGCGTCCAGCGCCATGCGACCAGATCGCGCCATCCGCCGCGTCCGATCGCGAGGTCTCGGGCGATGACGGCGGGGCTGGGCTGGCCAAATTGATCCGCCAGACGCTGCCAGTTCGCGACGACGCGGGGCGCGGCGCCGGCTTTATGGGCGGAAGCGTGCAGATCGAACGCATACGCCACCAGCGTCGTGAGTTCGACCATCTGCACCGCGATGCAGGCGAGCCCGATTCCGATCAGCCACCGCACCGGCAGCCGCACGAACATGAAGGCGAACGCGCCGACGAGCGCGTATTGCGTCAAGATGTCGCCCCACCAGAGCAGATAGAGGTGCGCGATGCCGAACACGAACAGCCACGCCATCCGCCACAGATGCACCGTGGCGGGGTCTTCGTCGCGCGCCCGCGCACGGTCGATCACCAGCATCATCGACGCGCCAAACAGGAACGAGAACAGCCCGCGCATCTTGCCGTCGATGACGATGAAGGTGGTGACCCAAGCGATCAGGTCGGGGGTGCTCGGCCAGCCCATCGACGCGGGGGTCATATAGGCGAATTCGGGCAAGCCGAACGCGGCGATGTTGGCGGCGAGGATACCCATGACGGCGACGCCGCGGATGACGTCCAGCGTGGCGATTCTGGCGGGGGTGGGGGTCATGCGGGAACAGTGAAGTTCAGGAAGTTCACACGCTCGCGCGTGTCCTGATGGCGGACCGGCATGGCGTCGGGTGACGGCGTTGGAGTGGGTGAGGGGAGCGGCGGTGCCATTCCGGCCTGCTCGCATAGCCGGGGCGCGTAGGACAGCGTGATTTTGGGTTTGCGGGGGCGTCCGGTCGCTGTGCGCACCGTCAGGACGGGTTCTGGGGGGCGCGGTTTTCTTGTTCTCCCGCGAAGGCGGGAGTCCAGTCTGGGCCCCCGCCTTCGCGGGGGAGCAAGGCGCGGTTCGTGCTGGGCGTCCGTGCTCCACAACCGCGACCACCCCGGCGAAGGCCGGGGCCCAAATGGGAAGGCTTTAGTAAGAATGGCAGCGCGAGGTTACTGCGGCCATTCCAATTGGGCCCCGGCCTTCGCCGGGGGGGCGTTCGTGTTTGGGGGGCTCTAATTTACCCGCCCCCGACCCCATCAAGCGAGCGCGGCGTCGACGCCCATCAGCTTGGGGAAGAAGCCTTCATGCGCGGTACGCAGCGTCTCCAGCGCGATGACGTCGTCGCGGTCGGGGCGCTCGAAGATCAGGCGCTTGCCGCCGGTACGACCCAGAGGTTCAGCCTCGACGTCGGCCGCATGCGCGGCGCCGAGGAAGTCGAGCAGCGCGTGATCCTCGACGGTGACGATGTAGACGCCTTGGTCCTCGGCAAAGAACGCGCGCGCGCAGTCGAACGGCTGCTTGCGGTCGATCATCGCGCCGATGCCGCCCGCGAGTGCCATCTCGGCGAGCGTCACCGCGATGCCGCCGTCGGAGACGTCGTGGACCGCAGTCAACTGGCCGAGGCTGATCGCTTCACGGATCAGGTCGCCCACGCGGCGCTCGGCCGCGAGATCGACGGGCGGCGGGGGGCCGGCGTCGAGCTGCTCGCGGCCATGGCACTCGCGCAGCCACAGCGACTGGCCGAGATGCCCGCCTCGCGTGCCGACCGCGAGGATGATGTCGCCCGAGCCCTTGAACGCGATCGTCGCATTCTTCTGCCAGTCCGCGAGCAACCCGATCGCGCCGATCGCGGGAGTCGGCAGGATCGCCGAGCCGCCGCCGGTGGCCTTGGATTCATTGTAGAGCGAGACGTTGCCCGACACGATCGGGAAGTCGAGCGCGATGCACGCGTCGCTCATCCCCTCGAGGCAGCCGACGATCTGGCCCATGATCTCGGGCCGCTGCGGGTTGGCGAAGTTGAGGCAGTTCGTCACCGCCAGCGGCAGCGCGCCGACCGCGGTGAGGTTGCGCCATGCTTCGGCGACCGCCTGCTTGCCGCCCTCGACGGGGTCGGCAAAGCAATAGCGCGGCGTGCAGTCGGTGGTCATCGCCAGCGCCTTCTGCGTGCCGTGGACGCGGACGACCGCGGCGTCGCCACCGGGGCGCTGGACGGTGTCGGCGCCGACCATGTGGTCATACTGCTCCCAGATCCAGCGGCGCGAGGCGATGTCGGGCGAGCCCATCAGCGTCACCAGATCGGCGGCGATGTCGTTGCTGTGCGGCGCGTTTTCGAGCGGCGCGGGCTTGGGCGTCGGCACGTGCGGGCGATCGTAGAGCGGCGCCTCGTCGGCGAGCGGCCCGAGCGGAATGTCGCAGACCGTCTCGCCCTTGAACGTCAGCACCATGCGGCCGGTGTCGGTGACCCGGCCGATGACCGCGAAATCGAGCTCCCACTTCCTGAAGATCGCCTCGGCCTCGGCCTCGCGGCCGGGCTTGAGGACCATGAGCATGCGCTCCTGGCTCTCGCTCAGCATCATCTCGTACGGCGTCATGCCAGTCTCGCGCTGCGGCACGTCGTCCATCGTCAGCTCGATGCCGACGCCGCCCTTCGACGCCATTTCCACCGCCGAAGAGGTGAGGCCGGCGGCGCCCATATCCTGGATCGCGACGATGACGTCGGTCGCCATCAGCTCAAGGCAGGCCTCGATCAGCAGCTTTTCGGTGAAGGGATCGCCGACCTGGACGGTCGGGCGCTTGGCATCCGAATCCTCGCCGAAGTCCGCGCTCGCCATCGTCGCACCGTGGATGCCGTCGCGACCGGTCTTGGAGCCGACATAGACGATCGGATTGCCGATGCCGCTGGCGGCCGAATAGAAGATCTTGTCCTGATCGGCGATCCCGACGGTCATCGCGTTGACCAAGATGTTGCCGTCATACGCGCTGTGGAAGTTCACTTCGCCGCCGACGGTCGGCACGCCGACGCAATTGCCGTAGCCGCCGATGCCGTGGACGACGCCCGAGATCAGGTGGCGCATCTTCGGGTGATCGGGCCGGCCGAAGCGCAGCGCGTTCAGGTTGGCGATCGGCCGCGCGCCCATCGTGAAGACGTCGCGCAGGATGCCGCCGACGCCGGTCGCCGCGCCCTGATAGGGCTCGATATAGGACGGGTGGTTGTGGCTCTCCATCTTGAAGATCGCCGCCTGGTTGTCGCCGATATCGACGACGCCGGCATTCTCGCCCGGGCCGCAGATGACGCGGGGGCCCTTGGTGGGCAGCTTCATCAGGTGGATCTTGCTCGACTTGTAGCTGCAATGCTCGGACCACATCACCGAGAAGATGCCGAGCTCGACCATGTTCGGCTCGCGGCCGATGGCGCGCAGGACGCGCTGATATTCTTCGGGGGACAGGCCGTGGTCGGCGACGATCTGCGGTGTGATCTCGGTCATGCGGGGGCAGATAGCGGCGGCGAGGGGCCGCGTCACCCTTTGTGCGTCAGATTCACGCGAAAGGTCACGGCCAAGTCCAGATGGCTTCGCCGCATTCGTTTCGGACCCAATCTCGCTGGACTCGCCAGTCGCGCTATGAGGAAATCCACTACAGGACCAGCAAGGATCCACAGGAGGAACTATTCATGACCGAGTCGGTGGGGTTTTATCAAGTAAAGCTGCAGGTTCAGCACGCCGGGTTCGCCGGTGCGCCGGTACTTCATCTCGATCTGGGCGTGAATGCCGTAACCGGACAGGTTGCCGGATCGGCGCAGATCACGCAGGCGCTGCCGCCACCTTATGGAACGACGATGATTCCCTATATCACGGGTGCGATCCTGCACACCGGCTTCGGACAGGACACGCTGCTCGTGCATCTTACTGGGCAATATGTCGTGTCGGTGCCGCCGCCCGCAATCGGATCGTATCTCGCCCATTTCAGCGCGGCGCTCGCGGTGACCAAGGACTGGAACGGCAAGGGATCGTTCGACTATGGCGGCCACGTCATCACCGATTGCACGGTGAAGAACGTTTCGACCAGTTGACGCCGATTCGGGTCGATGGCGTCGTGACCCGACAACGACAAGCAGGGCCAACGTGGTCGACGTTCATTGCCAGCGGAGCGAATAGGCTACGCGGGTGGATAAATCGCGCGCTGTTTCATTACCGGAAGAGACGAGCGCGGCCAGCGTGTGGTTGGCCAAGGCGCAAAGCTCCGCGGGAGATGGGGCCGTTCCAGTATTCCGTCATCCTGCCGAAAGTCAGGATGACGGAAACCAGGCGATGCGCGGCAACGACGGCGTTTGTAGCAATGCTACCCGCCGACGTAACGACCGGCGCTAGCGCCGCTCAGACGTAGGGCGGCTGCGTGTAGCCCTTGGGGCTGAGCGTGAAGATGTCGCAACCGGTCTCGGTGATGCCGATCGAGTGTTCGAACTGTGCGGACAGCGAGCGGTCCCGGGTGACCGCCGTCCAGCCATCGTCGAGCAGCTTCACGTCGGGGCGGCCGATGTTGATCATCGGCTCGATCGTGAAGATCATGCCCGGCCGCAGCTCGGGGCCAGTGCCGGGCTTGCCGACATGGACGACCTCGGGCGCGTCGTGGAACAGCCGGCCGACGCCGTGACCGCAGAAATCGCGGACCACGCCGTAGCGGTGCTTCTCCGCATGGCGCTGGATCGCGTTGGCGACATCGCCCATGCGGTTGCCGGGCTTGGCCTGCTCGATGCCGAGCATGAGGCATTCATACGTCACCTCTACGAGGCGGCGTGCCTTGATCGGGACGTCGCCGATCAGGTACATCCGGCTCGTGTCGCCGTGCCAGCCGTCGAGCAACGGCGTGACGTCGACATTGACGATATCGCCCGATTTCAGCGCCTTGTCGCTCGGGATGCCGTGGCAGACGACATGGTTGATCGAGATGCAGACGCTGTGCGTATAGCCACGATAGCCGAGCGTCGCAGGCACGCCGCCGCCGGCGATGATGAAGTCGTAGATCAGCCGGTCGATCTCGGCGGTGGTGACGCCGGGCACCATGTGCGGAACGATCATGTCGAGAGTCTCGGCCGCGAGCCTGCCCGCCTTCATCATGCCCTCGAACGCGGCAGGGCCGTGCAGCTTGATCGCGCCAGTACGCGCGTCGGGCTGGTCGGAGGTGACGGTTACATATTCGGTCATGCCGCGCGATATAGCGTAGCGACGGCTCTTTTGCGAGGCTATGCGGGGGGCATGGCACAAGAACGCATCTGGACCGCCGCGCTGACGATCATCGGTGACGAGATCCTGTCAGGCCGCACGCAGGACAAGAACGTCGCGCAGATCGCGTCCTGGCTCAATGTGCAGGGCATCCGCCTCGCCGAAGTGCGCGTCGTCGCCGACAAGACCGAGGCGATCGTCGAGGCGGTCAACACGCTGCGCGCGCGCAACGATTATCTGTTCACGACCGGCGGGATCGGGCCGACTCACGACGACATCACGGTGGATGCGATCGCCGCGGCGCTGGGCGTCGCGGTCGAACATCATCCGCGCGCGATGGCGGTGCTGGAGGCGTATTACGCGACTCGCGGCGGGCTGACCGAGGCGCGCGCGCGGATGGCGCGCGTACCGGTCGGCGCGGACCTGATCGACAACAAGGTGTCGGGCGCGCCGGGCATCCGCGTCGGCAACATCTTCATTATGGCGGGCGTGCCGCACATCACCGCGGGAATGCTCGACGCACTGACCGGGACGCTCGAGGGCGGGCGCCCGGTGGTGTCGAAGACGATCGGTTGCTGGGTGGCGGAGAGCGAAGTCGCCGACCTGCTGCGCGACGCCGAGAAGACGCATGAAGGCGTCGCGATCGGCAGCTATCCGTTCTTCCGCGACGGGCGGACGGGTGCGAACTTCGTCGTGCGGAGTTCGGACGAGGCGCTGGTCGACCGCTGCATGGCCGATTTGACGCGCGATCTCGAAGCGACCGGGCGAATCGTCAGCGCACAGGGGATCTAGCGCGGCGCGCGATTCAGGCTCCCCATTCGGGGCCTTCGGGATCGGGATAAAAGGCGTCAGGATCGAACGCGGCGGTGCGGCCGGGCGCGGGTGTTTCCGCCTCGCTTGGACGGGGGAGCGTCGGCATGCCGCCGCCAAAGCGGAGGCGGAGATAGCCCATGCTGCCGACCAGCGCCTGGAACACCGCGACATACCCCTCCTGCTGCATCCGCCGGCCGATCAGCGGTGCGCGCTCGGCGGAAAGATATCCCATCTGCACACCGCGTTCGCTGAAGACCGCCACGGCATTGGCGTCATGCGGGTTCTTCGGCTCGCGACGGAGCTCGACCGGTTCGCCCGGTGTGCAGAGCATCAGCTCCATCCGTCGGTTGCTCCCGCTCCGGTCTGCGTTGGGAAAGTCGATCCCGACCACGGTAAGCGTCAGTTCGTCCACGCCGTGTCCTTCGATCCAAACGCGTCGTCTGGCACCCGACGCGCCGAGCAGAATCGGCGCCCAACGCATGCGCGTGTCTGCGGAGCGGACCCCACCGAGCGGACCTTCCGATGCGCTGCCGGCGAGTGACGGAGTCCGGGCAAAAAAATAGCGGCCCGAAGACCGCTATTTCCTTCAACGAAGTCGTTAGACTTAGTTGCTGTCCGAGTTGTCGTCGTTGTCTGCAACGATGACGATCCCGGCTACGACTGCAGCCGCTGCCAGGATGGCAACGATGATGCCGCCGCCAGCAAGCTCGTTCTTCTTTGCCGACACCGAACCGGTGCGAACCGACTTCGAAACCGACAGGTTGGCTGCTGGATTTGCTGCCATGGCCGGAGCAACTGCCATCGTGGCGGCTGCTGCGGTCAGGATGTACTTCCCAAGACGCATGATGAACTCCCTTTGTGCTCGTCGCGCTGCCAATGGCACGAAACCAGTGACATGGCAACCAACGTAACCGGTAAGGAACGGAAGCGTTCCCCACTGTTGCGGCAGTGCAACATGCATCTGCCATTGCGCTCTATAGCGGCTGCCCGAAATTCGAGAAGGGGGCGTGGCGCTCAGATGTGATAAATACCGGCTGAAACAGCGCGGATCTAGGTCGAAGCATCTTCAAGGCTCGGTCCGGCGGTCTGAAGATGCCAGACATCGCTGCCTTCCAACCCCAGAGCCGTAAGCTTGCCGGACTTGTAAGCGCCGGTATCGACGCCGATCCGGTGCGTGCGATGCTCGATGTCGTCGGTCATCGTATGGCCGTGGACGATCGTCTTTTCCAGCCTGGTGCGATGGTCGAGAAACGGATCGCGGATCCAGCGCAGGTCGGCCGTGCGTTGACGGTCGAGCGGGGCGTCGGGGCGCACCCCGGCGTGGACGAAGGCATAGTCGCCAATCACGATCATGTCCTCGAAGTTGCCGACGAATGCGCGATGCTCGCTCGGGACGAGATCGGTAAGACGATGGACGAGCTCCTCATAGTCGAGCCGCTCATATTCGGTCGATTCCATACCGTAGCTGAGCACGGTCTCACGCCCGCCGATTCGGCAGAACAGCCGCAACGCCTTGGGTTCACCGTCGAGCGCGCCCAGAAATATCTCCTCGTGATTGCCGAGCAGACATCGGACGTTGCCGCGAGTCGCGGACAGCGTGCGCAACCGCTCGATCACCGCCGCCGAGGCGGGACCACGATCCACCAGGTCGCCAAGGAAGATTAGCAGGGTGTCGGCTGGGCCGCGTTCGGCATCGTCCGCGTCGATCAGCGCGATCAACTCGTCGAGTAGGTCGGCGCAGCCATGGATGTCGCCGACCGCATAGACGCGCTGGCCTTCGGGCACGGAGGGGGCTGACGCCTTGGCAGCGGTGCGAGACTTGAAAAGCTTTGAAATCATGAAGCCGAGATGTGTGCAGTGCGGTATCGAACTGCAATACCACGGAGGTGTGGCGCGTACCGGGTTACGCGGCAGGTCGCAACGTTCGCGCGCCGACCCGTGGCCGCGACCAGCTTTGCGCGCATGACGCGGTCGCCGGACGCGGCTAATGCAAGGCTATGACGCTTACCGCCCGGCTGTTGCCGCTTCTCCTGCTGACCGCCGCTGCACCCGCCCCGGAGGCCGCGCCGCCCCCTGCGTTCTTCGAGGCTCTGCGGACTGCGGACCTGCGGCTGGCGACGATCGCGTACCGGCTGACGACCGCCAATGCGGCGCTGTGCGACCGGGTTCAGCCGCAGATCGGCATGCCGATCCACGCGTTGACGCAATATGGCCCGGCAGCGCGTGGACCGGCGGCGACGGCGTTCGGATTCGAGTCGCTGATCGGCGTCGAGGCGGTGGTGGCGGGCGCGCCGGCAGATCGCGCCGGGATTCGCGCGAACGATTCCCTGGCGGCAATCGGCGATGTCGCATTGCCGGGCTTGCCCGCTGCCGACGCCCCCGAGAACGCGGCGAGTCGCGACATCGCCGAAGCGACGATCGCCGATGCCACGCCGAGTCGGCCGCTGCGGTTGACGGTGCTGCGCCAGGGACGCCGACAGACCATCGCGGTAAACCCGGTGACCGGCTGCCGATCGCGGTTCGAGATTCTGCTCGGCAGCGGGCTTGACGCGAGCGCCGACGGATCCGTGGTGCAGATCGGCGAGCGGTTTTTCGAGGGCTATACCGATGCCGAAATTGCGGTCGTCGTGGCGCATGAACTCGCGCACAACATCCTGCGGCATCGCACGCGGCTGGATGCCGTGAAGATCAATCGGGGGCTGCTCGCGGAACTCGGGCGCAACGGCCGCCTGATCCGCGAGACCGAAGACCAGGCCGACCTGCTCGGGATCTACCTGCTCGCCAATGCCGGTTATGATCCGATGTCCGCGCCCGCGTTCTGGCGGCACAAGGGTGGCACGGTTGATGGCGGGCTGTTCCGCAGCCGGACGCATGCCTCGTCGAAAGCGCGCGCCGACACGCTGGACGCGGTGGCGCGGACGATCGCCGCCACCCCGGCCCGGCCCCTCATCCCGCCGGTCGTGGCGACCCGGAACGAGCCGCTTCGCTGACTATCGCCGATCGGGCGACGCGCGGGGCTGATCCGGCCAGATTCCGCGTGTATCGAGCACCAGTTTGTCGGCGCGCTCTTCCAGAGGGATCGACTTGAAGACGTCGTGATCGACCAGCACGACCATGATCGGACAGGTCTCGATCGCGGTATCGACATCGATCAGCGTCGCGCCGCTATGGGCCAGCGCCGCGGGGAGCGTTCGGGCATAGGGTTCGACGATCCGGACCCGGTCGCCGAAAGCGTTTGCGACGGCCTGCGCGACCTTCAGCGCGGGACTCTCGCGGAAGTCGTCAATATTCGCCTTGAACGCGAGGCCGAGGCACGCGACCGGTGCGCCGGGCATCGAGTCGACCAGCGCCGCGACCTGCGCGATGACGTGATTGGTCTTGCCGTCATTGACCTCGCGCGCGGTCCGGATCAGGGGCGTCTGGTCGGGCGCGGCATGGACCAGGAACCAGGGGTCGACCGCGATGCAATGCCCGCCGACGCCGGGGCCCGGCTGGAGGATGTTCACGCGCGGGTGACGGTTGGCGAGGCGGATCACCTCCCACACATCGACGCCCATCGTGTCGGCGATCAGCGATAATTCGTTGGCGAAGGCGATATTGACGTCGCGAAACGCGTTCTCGGTCAGCTTGGTCATTTCCGCGGCGCGCGCGGTGGTGGTGACGCAGGCGCCGCGGACGAAGCGGCGGTAGAAGGTGAGGGCCTTTCGCGCGCACCGCGGCGTGATCCCGCCGATGACGCGGTCGTTGTCGATCAGCTCGACCAGGATGCGGCCGGGCAACACGCGCTCCGGGCAATAGGCGATCGCGATATCCGCCTGCTCACCCGCGCGGCCGGGCACGCGGATATCCGGGCGGAGCCGGGCCAGCAGGTCGCGCACGCGCTCGGTGGTGCCGACCGGCGAGGTCGATTCGAGAATGATCGTGTCGCCGGCCTTCAAGACCGTGGCGATCGTCGTCGCGGCATCGAGGACATAGCCGATGTCGGGCGCGTGATCGTCGTCGAACGGCGTCGGCACCGCGATGACGAAGACGTCGGCAGGCTCGATCACGGTCGAGGCGCGCAACGTACCACGCGCCACCACGCCCGAGACGAGCCCGTCGAGATCGACCTCCTCGATATGGACGCGGCCCGAATTGACGGTTTCGACCACCGACTCGGTTACGTCGACGCCAAGCACGCGCGCGCCGGTCCGCGCGATTACCGCGGCGGTCGGCAGGCCGATATAGCCGAGCCCCATGACGACGACGGTGAGTTCAGTCTCGGTGAGCATGCGCGGCGGGTCCCTGTGCGTTGGCGGGGGTAAGCAGATCGGCGATGATCGTCGCGATCCGTTGGGCGGCATGGCCATCGCCGAACGGATTGTGCGCGCGGGCCATCGCCGCATAGGCTGGTTCATCGTCGAGGAGCGCGACGATCTCGGCAACGATGCGATCTTCGTCGGTGCCGATCAGCTTGGCGGTGCCCGCCGCCACCCCCTCGGGGCGCTCGGTCGTCTCGCGCATCACCAGCACGGGCTTGCCGAGTGCGGGCGCTTCCTCCTGCACGCCGCCCGAATCGGTCAGGACGATGTTCGCCATCCCGAGCGCGCGGACGAAGTGCGGATAGTCGAGCGGTGCGATCCGTGCGACGTTCGCGCGTTCGCCCAGGATGGCGTCCATCACCGACACTACATTGGGGTTCGGATGAACCGGAAACAGCACCGCCACGTCGTCCCGCTCGGCGATGCGGCCGATCGCGCGTGCGATCGCGGCCATGCCGTCACCGAAATTCTCACGGCGATGCGTCGTCACCAGGATGATCCGCTTGCCCGCGAACCGGGCGGCGATGTCGTCGAGGCCGGCGGCAAGCGCGGGATCGGCGGCAACCCGCGCGCTGGTCCAGTGCAGCGCGTCGATCACGGTATTCCCGGTGACGTGGATCGTGTCGGGTGCGATCGTCTCGCGGCGGAGCGCCTCGGCCGACGTTTCGGTCGGCGCGAGGTGGAGCGCGGCGATCGGTGCGACGATCCGGCGGTTCACCTCTTCGGGCCAGGGATGATAAATATCACCTGACCGCAGTCCCGCTTCGACATGCGCGACCGGAACCTTGCGATAATAGGCGGCGAGCGCGCCGGTCATCGCGGTCGCGGTGTCGCCCTGTACGATGACCAGATCGGGCGATTCGGCGTCCATCACGTCGCCAAGCCCGGTCAGGAGCCGCGCGGTCAGGCGATCGAGCGTCTGGCCGGGCTCCATCAGGTCAAGATCGATGTCGGGCGCGAGATCGGCGATTGCCAGCACCTGGTCGAGCAGCCCGCGGTGCTGCGCGGTGACGCAGGTCCGCACCGTCACGTCGGGAAGCGCCGCCAATGCCCGGATGACCGGGAAGAGTTTGATCGCTTCCGGGCGCGTTCCGAAGATGACGAGGATCTTTTGCATGTAACGCCTCTAGCGCAGCGTGCTTAACGGCGCGCTAAACGATCGTAGCAATCTGCACCTTGGGTGCGGGGCAATCTGCACCCTGGGTGCGGGGAGATTTGCACCTGTGGGCAGGGGCGGATAGTGCCGTGACATAGATATTGGAGTTTCGAATGACCATCAAACCGCTGCGTAAGGCCGTCTTCCCGGTTGCAGGATTGGGTACGCGCTTCCTCCCCGCCACCAAGGCGATGCCGAAGGAAATGCTGACGGTCGTCGACAAGCCGTTGATCCAATATGCCGTCGAGGAAGCACTCGAGGCGGGGATCGAGCAGATCATCTTCGTCACGGGCCGCAACAAGGGCTCGCTGGAGGATCATTTCGATATCTCCTACGAGCTAGAGGATACGATGAAGGCGCGCGGCAAATCGCTCGATGCGATCAGCCATATCCGGATGAAGCCGGGTTCGCCGGTCTATGTGCGCCAACAGGAACCGCTCGGTCTCGGCCATGCGGTATGGTGCGCGCGCGAGATCGTCGGCGACGAACCCTTTGCCGTGCTGCTCCCCGACGAATTGATGGTCGGGACGCCCGGCTTCCTCAAGCAGATGGTCGAGGCGTATAATCAGGTCGGCGGCAACGTCATCGGCGCACTTGAGGTCGCCGATTCGGAGACCGATAAATACGGCATCATCTCGCCGGGGGCGATCGACGGGCGCCTGACCGAAGTCACGGCGCTGGTGGAAAAGCCCAAACGGGGTAGTGCACCGTCCAACCTGATGATCCCCGGTCGCTATATTCTCCAGCCCGAGGTGATGCGCATACTCGAAACGCAGGAGAAGGGCGCAGGCGACGAGATCCAGCTGACCGACGCGATGGCGCAGCTTATCGGTGTCCAGCCGTTCCACGGCTTTACCTTCGACGGCCAGCGCTATGATTGCGGCGACAAGGGCGGGTATATCCAGGCCAATCTGGCGATTGCCTTGTCGCGCGATGATATCGGCCCGGGTGTCCGCGCGTTTGCCGAGCGTTTGTTGGCGAAATGACCGGGCTCTAGGGCGGCGGCGGCACCGGTACGGTGCCGCCGCCGCCCGCGGCGCGTCACTTCTGCGCGACCATCACCGTCGTGGACTGGACCGTGGTCTCGGCCATCGTCGTCTTCGGCATGTCGAGTCCGTCGGCGCTCCACTGCGTCGCGCTCTTGCACGTCTTGCGCTGGAGGTGTGTGCCGGTGACGGCCGGATCGGTCAGGCAATATTTCTGCGTCTTTGCATCGTATTTCAGTGCCGTGGTCGGCTGTGTTTCGCCGGCGAGGGCCGGCGCAGCGGTCACGACCATGGCGGCGGCGATGAAGCTGTTCAGGATGAGCGATGGCATGATGGCGTCCTTCGGATCGTTGGTGTCGCACCCCTGATCGGGTGCATGACGACCAATGCATCGAGTGTGCCAGTTTCCTAATACGGCGATACACGCACGCAGCGGGCTCGAATCATGCGATATTCTTGAGGCTGACCGTTTTGCACCGGAAGCGGTGTTCCGATCGCAACACCATGATTTGGTGCCATGTACGGGGTATTGGTGCTTTTAGCGTTCCAGCAACCGCGGCATCAGTTCGACGAAGTTGCAGGGGCGATGGCGGCTGTCGAGCTGGTCGCGCAATATGCCGTCCCAGCCGTCCTTCACCGCGCCGGTCGAGCCGGGCAGCGCGAAGATATAGGTGCCGTGCGACACGCAGGCGCAGGCGCGCGACTGCACGGTCGAGGTGCCGATCGTCTGGTAGCTCAGCATGCGGAAGAGTTCGCCAAAGCCGGGGATCATCTTCTCGGCGACCTGCTCGATTGCCTCGGGGGTCACGTCGCGCCCCGTCACGCCGGTGCCGCCGGTGGTGATGACGCAGTCGACCTCGGGATCGCCGACCCAGGCGTGCAGCCGCGAGACGATCGTCTCGACATCGTCCTTCTCGATCCGGCGATCGGCGAGGATGTGACCCGCCTCGGTCAGCCGCGCGACGAGAGTGTCGCCCGAGCGATCCTCGGCGAGGCCGCGCGTGTCGGACACCGTCAGCACGGCAATCCGTACCGGCAGGAACGTCCGGCTTTCATCGATCGGCATGAAACTCAGTCCGCGCGCGTGACGGTGGTGGAGCGTGGTCCGACGTTCGCATTGACCGCGAGGGTCGCCTGCACCGGCGTCACGCTGGCGTGATATTGCGTGTACGGCTTGGCGGCCATCCGGACCGCGGACGCACCCGGCAGACCGGGGAAGCGCGGCCACATGCCTTGCGCCAGCGCGTTGCGGCTGGTCGATGCCTTCTTGCCGCCCTGTGCCTCGTACATCCAGTAATTGCGCAATACCGTGGTCACGTAGCCGCGCGTTTCCCAATAGGGGATGCTCTCGATGTACAGCAGCGGATCGCCGTTATCATGGACGATCGCGTTCCAGTCGCCGACCGGACGGGGACCCGCATTATAGGCGGCGATCACCTTGGGCAGGAGCCCGCCGGTCACGCCCGCCATGTCGCGAAGCCGCTCGAGATGGCGCTGGCCGATATCCATGTTGGTCGACGGCTTGGTGAGCGCCTTCATGTCGATCGCGGTGCCGCGTTCGCGCGCGAAGTCGGTCGCGGCGGCGGGCATGATCTGCATCAGGCCATAGGCGCCCGCCGGGCTCTTCACGGTGTTGCGGAACCGCGATTCCTCGAGCGTGTGCGCATAGACCAGCGCCTTGTCGATGTGCCAGCCGCTGTCCGGCGTCCAGTTCGGCGTCGGATAGCGCGCCTCGGCGGTCGACGTGACGCCCTGCGGGCAGTTGTGCGCGAGGAACACGGTGGTCGCGGGCAGGCTCAGCGCCTCGGCGACGCGGACCAGATTGGCGAATTCGCGCGGGTCGCCGATCTTGGCCTGCTGGCGGATGACGGTATCGGCGAGATCGGTCTCGCCGACCTCGACCAGCGCCGCGGCGACGCGGACGTTGGGGCGCTTGCCGACGACCTTCCAGTCGCTCGCGACGAGCCCGCCGACCGACGTCCCCTTGTCCTTCATCGCCAGCTGCTGGCGCGCGAGCTGGCCGTAGAAGCTCTCGCTGAACTGCGCCGCCGCCTTCAGGCGACCCTCGATCTTGTCGGGGCGCGCACACACCATGTCCGCGCGCGACGCCCAGTACAGCGCCGCCGCGCGCAGGTCGACGTCGCCGGCGCGCGCCGCGACGCCCTCGAACCCGGTTTCGGCATTCGCGCAGTCGTTCTGCCGCCATGCCGACAGCGCGTTGACCCAGCGACCCTGCACCGCCCAGTCGCCGACGCCGTCCTGCGCCTTGGTAGCCATGACCCGTGCGTTCGCATCGTCGCCCTGGAGGAAATAGATCCACGCGATCTTCTGCTGCCACTCGGTCAGCGCCTCGGGGGTGAGCCCGGGCGTGCTTTCGAGCAGCGACTGCGCCTCGCGGCCCATGTCCGCCTTGACGTAGGGCTGCATCTTGAGCGCGAGATCGGCGGCGATCATGTCGCCCTTGAGGCTCTTGGCGCGGACGCGACGCGGCGCGCCGTCCTGCCAGATCAGACGCTGCGCGACGGGCAGCGGGGGAAGGTCGACGGCACCGCGCATCGCGGCGAGGCGCGAGATCTGCTCGGCCTCGGGCAGCTCCGGCGCTTCGTTGAGCAGCGCGACGAGCGGCTCCATCTCGACCCTGGGCGAACCCTTGGCCGTATACATCTCCGCACGCGCGATGGCGTGCAGCGGGCCGGGCTTCATCGTGTCGAGCCCGATCTGCGCGTCGGTCCACTTGCCGTCGCGGATCGCTGCGAACACGGTCCTGTACGCCTCGCGCTGGTCTGGATCGAGCTGGTCGGGGATCTGCTCCAATGTCGGCGCACCGACGAGCTGCGTCGCGCCGAGCCGGGTATTGCCACCGGGCTCGCCCGCGATCGTCGCGGCGAAAGCCGGAAGGGGGAGGGCGCTTAGCCCCAGAACGATAGCAAGAGTTCGAATCATCGTGCGCCCTTTTGCGACATCTGTGCGCCCATCAGCATCTGCAAGTCCTTCCAGGCCTCGGCCTTGGCCGCCGGCTTCTCGATCAGAAACCGCGGATGGAAGCTCGCGACGACCGCCGTAGAACCAGCCCCCGTTTCTCCGGTCTTATGGTTAAAGTCGTGTAAACGCCCGCGCGCCGCCTGTAATTCCGTCCCGAGGATCGCACGGCTCGCCGCATTGCCCAGCAGCAGCAACCGCTGCGGCGCAACCAACCCGATGTGATGCTTGGCGATTTCTGCCAATCGCTCCTCGACGTCGCTATGGATCCGCCCTGCGGTCGGCCGCTTTGCGCAGACCGCCGCGAGATGCACGTCATCGCGCGTCAACCCGATCGCTGCGAGCATCCGGTCGAGCAGCCGCCCCGAGGCGCCGCTCAGGAGCGCCCCGGCATCGCCATCGTCGCGATCCGGGCAATCGACAAGCACCATGACCGTAGCGTCAGCCGGGCCCATGGCCGCCAGCGACACCCCGCTCCAGTCCGCCTCGGGAACCGCCGCGCCGCGCCGCCAGTCGAGAAAATCGGCAAGCAAAAGCGGCATCGCGGACTGTGCGACGACCGGTCCGGCAGGCGCCGCGGCGGGCACCACGAGTGGCTCCGGCGCCGCGAACCAGTCGCGCGGGACGTCGTCGACCAGCGTGTCGACGCCAGCCTCGTGCCACCAGTCGAGCGCGCTCGCCGCGGCATTTCGCCAGTCGATGGTTTGGTCCGCCCCCACAGGGTAACCTATGCTGGACGGTTGACGTGGCGGTCAACTCGCGCAATCGCCATAATGGACAAGACGGTGCCGGCCCGAGCCCGAACGAACGCCGAAGCGCGCGGGCCGGACGGAAAGCCAGGCAGACAGGGGACATCCCCCGGGAGACGATGATGACGACACGTGAATCGATGCCCTATGACGTGGTGATCGTCGGCGCAGGCCCGGCCGGTCTCTCGGCAGCGATCCGTCTCAAACAGATGGCGGCCGAGAAGGACGCCGAGATCAGCGTCTGCGTGCTCGAAAAGGGCTCCGAGGTCGGCGCGCACATCCTGTCGGGCGCGGTCATCGATCCGAAGAGCCTCGACGAACTGCTCCCCGACTGGCGCGAGGACGGCTGCCCGCTCGCCGAGGTGCCGGTGACCGAGAACCACCACTGGATCCTCAGCAAGACGAAGAAGAGCGAAATGCCGCACTTCGTCACGCCGTCGTTCATGCACAACAAGGGCACCTACACCGGCAGCCTCGGCAATCTGTGTCGCTGGCTCGCGGGCAAGGCGGAGGAACTCGGCGTTGAGATCTTCCCGGGCTTCGCCGCCGCCGAAATCCTGTTCAACGACGACGGCTCGGTCAAGGGCGTCGCGACCGGCGACATGGGCGTCGCGCGCGACGGCACGCACAAGGGCGACTACACCCCCGGCCTCGAACTCCACGCGAAGTACACCTTCTTCTCGGAAGGCTGCCGCGGTCACCTGACCAAGCAGCTGATCGCCAAGTTCGATCTAGCCAAGGACAGCGATCCGCAGGTCTATGGCCTCGGCATCAAGGAGCTCTGGGACATCGATCCCGCGCTCCACAGCCCCGGCCGCGTGATCCATACGCAGGGCTGGCCGCTGACCGAAACCGACGGCTCGAACGGCGGCGGCTGGATCTATCACCAGGCAAACGGTCAGGTCTCGATCGGCTTCGTCACGTGGCTGAACTACACCAACCCGCATCTCTCACCGTTTCACGAGATGCAGCGCTGGAAGACGCACCCCGAGATCGCCGCGCTGCTCAAGGGCGCCAAGCGCGTCAGCTACGGCGCGCGCGCGATCAGCGATGGCGGGCTGCAGTCGATCCCCAAGCTCGTGATGCCCGGCGCCGCGCTGATCGGCGACAGTGCCGGCTTCCTCAACGTGCCGCGGATCAAGGGCACGCACACCGCGATGAAGTCCGGCATGATGGCCGCCGAGGCCGCGGTCGAGGCGATCGTGTCGCAGCGCGGCCATGACGAGCTCGCCGCCTATCCCGCGGCGTTCGAGACGTCGTGGGTCAAGAAGGAGCTGTCGGTCGTCCGCAACGTCGTGCCGCTGGTCAAGAAGTTCGGCGACTTGGTCGGCTCGGGTCTCGCCGGCGTGACGATGTGGCTCGAGCATCTGGGGATCAAGGTGCCCTTCACGATGCACCATCACCCCGATCACGAGAGCCTGTGGCGCAAGGATCTGGTCAAGCCGATCGACTATCCCAAGGCGGATGGCGTCCTCACCTTCGATCGTCTCTCGTCGGTGTTCATTTCGAACACCAACCATGAGGAGGACCAGCCGGTCCACCTGACGCTCAAGGATCCGGCGGTGCCGATCACCTACAACCTGCCGATGTACGACGAGCCCGCGCAACGCTATTGCCCGGCCGGCGTTTACGAGGTCGTCGGCGTCGAAGAGGGCGATCCGAAGTTCGTCATCAACGCGCAGAACTGCGTCCACTGCAAGACCTGTGACATCAAGGACCCCACCCAGAACATCAACTGGGTCGTACCCGAGGGCGGCGGAGGCCCCAATTATCCCAACATGTAAGCCCCTTCGTCCGCCTCTATTCCTCCTGCTCGGTCTCGCCGTGGCGGCACCCGCCGCGGCCGAGACGGGGGATCTCTCCGCCTATCTGAAGGCGCGCGCCGCCGATGCCGCGGGGCGCCCCGACCTTGCCGCCGCCAGCTATGCCAAGGTGCTGGCGGCATCGCCCGCCGATCCCGTCGTCGCGATCCGCGCCTATCGCGAAGCGCTCAAGGCGGGTGACATGCCGCTCGCCACGCGCGCCGCCGCTGTCCTCGGCAGGGCGGGCGTTGCCCCCGCCGATGCCGCGCTGCTCCCGCTCGCCGAGGCCGCACGACAGGGCGATACCAAAGCCGCGAGCGCCGCCATATCCACGCTCGCGACCGGTCCGCTCGTGGTCCTCGCGCCCTCGCTCTACGCCTGGGTTGCGCACGCCGAAGGTCGCGATCCCGAACCGTCGCTCGCCACCGCCGCGAAGGACCCGGTCGCCAACCGCTTCGCCGCCGAAACCCGGACGCTGATCGCCGCGGCGCCCACCAGGCAACCACTCGCGATCGGCGTCTCACGCCTGCTCACCCGCCTCGCCAGTGATCTCGCCGCGGGCGAACCCTCGCCGCTGTCGATCGCCCTGACGCAGGCTGCACTGCGCGCCGACCCGCGCTACGACGGCGCGCGCGTCCTGCTCGCTGACGCGCTCGCCCGCACCGAGATCGTCGACCGCGCGCTCATCGTCCTCGATGAGATCGGTCCGAAAAGTCCCTCTGCCGCCGCCGCCGCCGCCGCGCGAATCGACATCCTCGCCAACGCCGACCGCGACGGCGAGGCGCTTGCCGCCGCCAAGAACCGCGTCGACCAGCCGGGGGCGGGGGCCGCTGACTGGCAACGCTATGCCGATCTGCTCCTGACCACCGGCAACCCCGCCGATGCCGCCACTTATTACCAGCGCGTCATCGCCGCCGACGCCGACACGGGCGGCAGCTGGGCGGCATGGCTGCAATATGGCGGCGCGCTCGATCAGGCCGGCCGCTGGCCCGAGGCCCGCGACGCGCTCGAAAAGGCCGTCGCGCGCGGCCCGGCGCAACCGCTTGCACTCAATTATCTCGGCTTCGCGCAGGTCGAGCATGGCGACGACATCCCCGCCGCGCTCAAGCTGCTCGAACGCGCCACCCGCCTCGATCCCACCAATGCCTCGATCACCGATTCGCTGGGTTGGGCCTATCACCTCTCCGGCAACACCGCGCGCGCGCTGCCGCTGCTCGAAACCGCCGCGCAGGCCGAGCCCACCAATGCCGAAATCGCGGATCACCTCGGCGACGCCTATTGGAGCGTCGGCCGACACTATGAAGCCCGCTACGCCTGGCGCGCCGCGCTGCTGACCGCCGAACCCAGCGATACCGCGCGCCTGACTGCGAAGATCACGAACGGCCTCCCGCCAAACGCGCGTCGCTGACTCGCGTATCGCAACGGGAAGGGGCCAGCACCGGGCAGTGCCTAGCCCGAACCTGGCGAAGTGCGCCCCCCCTTGCGTCGTCCTGACGAAAGTCAGGATCCAGAGCCGGGCACGGCATCGCTCGTTACGCTGGATCCCGACTTTCGTCAGGATGACGGGAGGCTGGCGTTGCCAGCGCCCCTCCGTCCGCTAAGCCCAACCCGAACCGCAAACCCCGAGACCCACGATGCCCGCCACCACCGAACCCGCGCCTGCGAAGATCAACCTGGCGCTCCACGTCCGCCGCCGCCGCGACGACGGCTATCACGAGCTCGAAACGCTGTTCGCCTTCGCCACCGACGGCGACATCGTCACCGTCGAACCGGCCGCCGCGAACAGCTTCACCATCACCGGCCCCTTCGCGGATGCGCTGCTCCCCGCCCCAAAACACAACACCACCCCGGCCTCCGCCGGGGTGGCGGCATGGGGTGGCAACCTCGTCACCGCCGCGGCCGACGCCTTCACCGCCGCGTTCGCCCCAGACACCCACCACGCGATAACGCTCGAAAAGCACCTCCCGATCGCCTCGGGCATCGGCGGCGGCTCGGCCGACGCCGCCGCGACGCTCCGCGCGCTCGCCCGCCTCCACTGCGTCGGGCCGACCGATCCCCGCCTCCACGCGATCGCCGCAACGCTCGGCGCGGACGTCCCCGCCTGCCTCGCCAACCGCACCACGCTCGGCACCGGCAAGGGCGACACCCTCGCAAACCTCGAGGGCCTGTCCGGAACGCCGCTCCTCCTCGTAAATCCCGGCGTCGCGGTCTCCACCGCCGCGGTCTTCAAGACGTGGGATGGCCAGGATCGCGGCCCGATCCCCGAAGGCGACCTTCTCACGCGCGCAACCGCCGGCCGCAACGATCTGGAGCCCCCCGCATTGGCCTTGGCCCCCGTCATCGCCGACGTCCGCACGCTTCTCGACGCGGCACACGAGGTCTTGCTGTCCAGAATGTCCGGATCCGGCGCCACCTGCTTCGCCCTTTTCGAGACAGCCGAAGCCAGGGACGCTGCCGCAACCGCCGCTTTAGCCCGCGGCTGGTGGACGCTCGCAACGACGCTCGCCTGAACGGCCTCCCACCGCGCGTCGTCATCCTGACGAAAGTCAGGACCCAGACCCAAAAACGAATACGCCGGCCACTCCCAAGCGTGCGCCTAAACGACCCGACCCATTATTGACCAAACTCTGCCTTTTTCGCGGAAACCCGATGTTCCACACTTGTTCCAGGAGAACAAAGAGAATACATGGCGTTTGACGCGTTGAATGGCACGCGCGCTTGCTTTAGCGATGGGAGCATATTCGATGGCCGCTAATTTGAAAGTGATCGACACCGGCATGGCAACCGCAACCAACGACCGCCAGAAGGCGCTCGACGCCGCGCTCGCGCAGATCGACCGCGCGTTCGGCAAGGGCTCGGCGATGCGCCTTGGCTCCAAGGAAACGATGCAGGTCGAGGTCATCTCGACGGGCTCGCTCGGGCTCGACATCGCGCTCGGCGTCGGCGGCCTGCCGCGCGGCCGCGTGATCGAGATCTACGGTCCGGAAAGCTCGGGCAAGACCACGCTCGCGCTCCACGTGATCGCCGAGGCGCAGAAGAATGGCGGCACCGCGGCGTTCGTCGATGCCGAGCATGCGCTCGATCCGGTCTACGCCAAGAAGCTCGGCGTCAACATCGACGAGTTGATCGTGTCGCAGCCCGACACCGGCGAGCAGGCGCTCGAGATCGTCGACACGCTGGTGCGCTCGAACGCGATCGACGTGCTCGTGGTCGACTCGGTTGCGGCCCTCGTGCCGCGCGCGGAAATCGAGGGCGAGATGGGCGACAGCCATGTCGGGCTCCAGGCGCGTCTGATGTCGCAGAGCTTGCGCAAGCTCACCGGCTCGATCAGCCGCTCGCGCTGCATGGTGATCTTCATCAACCAGCTCCGCATGAAGATCGGCGTGATGTACGGCAACCCGGAGACGACGACGGGCGGCAACGCGCTGAAATTCTACGCCTCGGTCCGCCTCGACATCCGCCGCATCGGCGCGGTCAAGGCCGGTGAAGAGGTGACGGGCAACCAGACTCGCGTGAAGGTCGTCAAGAACAAGGTCGCGCCGCCGTTCAAGCAGGTCGAGTTCGACATCATGTACGGGCAGGGCGTCTCCAAGCTCGGCGAGATTCTCGATCTCGGCGTGAAGGCCGGGCTCGTCGAGAAGTCGGGCGCGTGGTTCAGCTACGACAGCGTCCGGCTCGGCCAGGGTCGCGAGAATTCGAAGACCTTCCTAAAGGACAACCCCGAAACCGCCGACCGCCTCGAAAAGCAGATCCGCGCGCGCACCGACAAGGTCGCCGAGGAAATGATGGTAGGCCCCGGCGCCGAAGACGACGCATAACCCGAACGCTCTCCCGTCAAGCGGGAGAGCCGGACTGCTTGACCCTCTCCCCTCGGGGGAGAGGGAGGGGCCCATTGCCCTTGCAATGGGAGGGTGAGGGCACGCGAGGAAACGCGTCGCCCCCAAGCCCACACCACCCCGGCGAACGCCGGGGCCAGTTGGGAAGGCCGCTCATGTCGAGTGCCACGACGACGCAAGCCCGCATCACCCCGGCGAAGGCCGGGGCCCAGTTGGGAAGGCCGCTCATGTCGAGTGCCATGACAACCCAAACCCACGCCACCCCGGCGAAGGCCGGGGCCCAATTGGGATGGCTTTCCAATTCAGGTGCTACGACGCTCGCGCCCCGATGATCTCCCGCGAAGGCGGGAGCCCAGACTGGATCCCCGCCGTCGCGGGGAAAAACGGATACGCAATCTACCGCGGCCGCGAAAAATCCCTCGACGCAGACCCCGCGCGAGCGTCTATACTTTCTATACTTCACTCCCCCCAATGCCCCGAACCCCAAGCATGAAGCGCGCCGCTGATGACCACAGGCTTTGACTGGACCGGCAGGATTGGCGACGTCTGGGCCGAGGAATGGCGCCGCACCGACCGCAGCTTCGCCAACCTCACGCCGCATCTGAACGCCGCGATCCTCGCCGCCGCGTCGCCGCAAACAGCCAAGGTCATCGACATCGGCTGCGGCGCGGGCGCGACCACGCTCGCCACCGCGCAGGCGCTCCCGAACGCGACCGTCACCGGGATAGATCTCTCCCCCACGCTGATTGAGACAGCCCGGCAGCGCGCCGCCGATCAAACCAACGCGCAATTCGATTGCGCCGACATCACCGCCGCCGCCGCGAACCACGCCCCGGTCGATCTCTACGTCTCGCGCCACGGCGTCATGTTCTTCGCCGACCCCATCGCCGCCTTCGCCACGCTCGCCGCTGCCGCCGCCCCGGCCGCACCCCTCGTCTTCTCCTGTTTCGCGGAGCGCGCCGCCAATCGCTGGGCCACCGAAACCATCGCCGCAACCGGCGGAGATGCGGACGCGCCGGCGACGACTACGCCCGGCCCGTTCGCGTTCGCCGACCCAGGCCATGTCGCCGCCATCCTCGCCAAGGCCGGCTGGCACGCAGAACCGCCGCGCCGGATCGACTTTGCCTATCGCGCCGGCGGCGGGCGCGACCCCATCGCGGACGCGGTCAACTATTTCCGCCGCATCGGCCCCGCCGCCTCCGCGATCCGCGATGCGGCGCCCGCGGAACGCGCGCGCCACATCGCGCGTCTCAACCTTGTCTGCGACCGTCACCGCATCGGCGACATGGTGGAATTTCCCGCCGTCGCCTGGATTTGGACGGCGCGCACCGCGGCCCGATAAGCGTGTCGGCGGGATAGAAGAGCAGGGGAGCCAGCATGATCATCGTCCACCACCTCGAAAACTCGCGGTCGCAGCGCATCCTCTGGATGCTCGAGGAACTCGGACTCCCCTATGTGATGAAGCGCTACGAACGGAACCCGCAGACCATGCTCGCCCCGCCCGAGCTCAAGAAGGTCCACCCGCTCGGCAAGTCGCCGGTGATCGAGGATGAGGGGCAGATCATCGCCGAGACCGGCGCGATCGTCGAATATCTCGTCGACAAGGCGGACGGCAAGCTCGGTGCGCCTGCGAACCGCGCCGGCGCGCTGCGCTACCGCTTCTGGCTGCATTACGCCGAAGGCTCGATGATGCCGCCTCTGCTATTGAAGCTCGTCCTCGCGCGCATCCCGATCATGGGCAAGCTCGCGGTCAAGAGGATCCAGCCGATGATCGACGTCCATCTCGACTATGTCGAATCCGAGCTGTCGCAGCGTCCCTGGTTCTCCGGTAACGAGATGACCGCCGCCGACATCATGATGAGCTTCCCGCTCGAGGCCGCGCGCAGCCGCGGCGGCCTGAACGAGTCCCGCCCCGCGACGATCGCCTGGCTCGGCAAGGTCCATGCGCGGCCGGCATATCAGGCCGGGCTCAGAAAGGGCGGCCCCTACGCCTACGCCTGAGCGTCTGGATCACGCCACCGCCTCCCAACGTCCGTCATCCTGGGCTCGACCCAGGATCCAGAGCCACGCGCGCGCCGATCGTGGCTCTGGATCCCAGCCTTCGCTGGGATGACGAAGATTGCCGGGGTGACGGACGTTCCCGGGATAACGGACGTAACTTCACCGCTGTCCGCCTCAACCCTGACCCGGACTAATCTTGTCGAAGCTGTCGACATTGGTCTTCGGCCCATGCCCGGTCGGCGCCACCGGCGGATCGCGGTCGGCGGGCTCGCGCTCGTCGAGCCCGCCCTCCCACTTCGCCACCACCGTCGCCGCGACCGCATTGCCGATCACATTGGTCGCCGAGCGCCCCATGTCGAGGAAATGGTCCACGGCCAGGATCAGCAGGATACCCGCCTCGGGGATCTTGAACATCGACAGCGTCCCCGCGATCACCACCAGCGACGCGCGCGGCACGCCGGCGATCCCCTTCGACGTCACCATCAGCACCAGCAGCATCGCGATCTGCTGCCCGATCGGCATGTCGATGCCATAGGCCTGCGCGATGAACAGCGACGCGAACGTCATGTACATCATCGATCCGTCGAGGTTGAACGAATAGCCGAGCGGCAGCACGAAGCTCGCGATCCGCGGCGGCACGCCGAACCGGTCGAGCGCCTCCAGCGTCCGCGGATACGCCGCCTCGGACGACGCCGCCGAGAAGGCGAGGATCAGCGGATCGCGGATATAGCGCACCAGCAACCGAGTCCGCGGGCCGATCAGCACGAACGCGATCCCGATCAGCAGCGCCCACAGCAGCGCGAGCCCCAGATAGAAGCACAGCATGAAATAGCCGAGATCGCCGAGAATGCTCGGGCCGCGCTCGGCGAGCGTCGCGGTCACCGCGGCGAACACCGCGAACGGCGCGAACCGCATCACGTAATTGGTGATCTGGAGCATGACGGCGACCAGCGCCTCGATCGCCTTGACGAGCGGGGCGGCCTTCTCGCCGACCGCGGTGATCGCCACGCCGACGAACACCGAGAACACGACGATCTGCAGGATCTCGTTGCTCGCCATCGCCGCGATCATCGAATCGGGGACGATGTGCGAGATGAACTTGGCGAGGTCGAACGCCGCGGCATCCACCCCGCTCGACGCGGTCGCGGGCGGGATCGCCAACTCGAGGCCGACGCCCGGCTGCAACACATTGACCAGGATCATGCCCAGCGTCAGCGACAATAGCGACGCGCAGACGAACCAGCCGAGGCTGCGCAGGCCGACGCGACCCAGCGCGCCGGTGTCGCCCATATGCGCGATGCCGACGACCAGCGTCGAGAAGACTAGCGGCGCGATGATCATCTTGATCAGCCGCAGGAACAGCGACGTCACGATCGAAAAATAGCCCGCAATGTCCTTCAGCTGCGCGGCCGATGCGGCGGTGCCGTCGTCGATCGATGCGTTGAGGATCCAGCCGACGACCAGACCCGCGACCAGCCCCAGCAAGATGTAATAGGTTAGCCGCTTGGCCATTAATCGCTCCCGAATTTCGTGCGCGAGGGAAGGGGATTGCGGCGCTCGGGTCAAGCACCCTATCGTCCGGCGATGTCGATGACCGCCTTTAAACCTTCGCGCCGCACGCTGCTTGGCCTTGCCGCCGCGGCGCCTTTGCTGTCCATTAGCACCCTCCTGCGCGCCGCGGAACCGGACCTGTCCGCGCTGTCCGATATCACTGGCGCAGCGAAACCGATCGACGCCGCCGAGCGCGCCGCACGGCTGGTTCGCGCGCAGTCGCTGATGAAGGCGGCGGGGATCGGCGCGGTGCTGATCGAGCCCGGATCGTCTATGATCTACTTCACCGGCGTCCGCTGGCACACCAGCGAGCGGCTGACGCTGGCGGTGATTCCGGTCGAGGGGACGCCGTGCATCGTCACGCCCTTCTTCGAGGAGCCCTCGGTGCGCGAGACGCTCGCCGTCCCCGCCGACGTCCGCGTGTGGCAGGAGGACGAGAATCCGCTGCGCGTGGTGGCCGGGTTCCTGCGCGATCGCAAACTCGCCGCGCGGCCGATCGCGCTGGAGGCCGACGTCCGCTATTTCGCCTATGCGGGCCTTGCACGCGTGCTGCCGGGGGCGAAGATCGTGTCGGCCGATCCGGTCGTCCGCGCCAGCCGGATGATCAAGACCCCTGCCGAGATCGCGCTGATGCAGACGGCGACCGACGTCACGCTCGCCGCCTATCGCTGGACCAAGGCGCGCGTCGAAACCGGCATGACCGGCGCGCAGATCGGCGCGCTGATGACCGCCGCGACGAAGGCTTTGGGCGGCGCGCCCGAATTCTCGATGGCGCTGGTCGGCGAGGCGTCGGCCTATCCGCACGGCAGCCGCGAGATCCACCGCGTCGCCGACGGGCAGGTCGTGCTGATGGATTGCGGGTGCACGGTGCAAGGCTATCAGTCCGACGTCTCGCGCACCTGGGTCCACGGCGCCGCGACCGCCGACCAGCGCAAGACCTGGGATCAGGTGGCCCGCGGGCAACAGGTCGCCTTTGCCGCCGCAAAGATCGGCGCGACCGCGGGCAGCGTCGATGATGCGGTCCGGCGCTATTACGAAACGCTCGGCTACGGTCCGGGCTACACGCTCCCCGGCCTGTCGCACCGGACGGGGCACGGGATCGGTATGGACGGCCACGAACCCGTCAACTTCGTCCGCGGCGAGACGACGCGGTTGGCGGCGGGGATGTGCTTCTCCGACGAACCTGGGCTTTATACGCCGGGCAGATATGGTGTCCGGATCGAGGACTGCTTCCACATGACCGATTCCGGGCCGGCATGGTTTAGCAAGCCGCCCAGATCGATCGACGCACCTTTGGGGTGAGGTAACTTACCACACACTCCACCACCCCGGCGGAGGCCGGGGTCCAGTTGGAAAGGTGGCAATAACGGAGCGCGATCCGTTGTTACTGCGGTCCCCCAACTGGGCCCCGGCCTTCGCCGGGGTGGAGGCTGTGACCAGCGACACCCCGCACCTCCTTGTTCTCCCGCGAAGGCGGGAGCCCAGGCTGGGTCCCCGCCTTCGCGGGGACCCATACTACGCTGGTAATGCCGTCATGCCCCCACACACACCTCTACTTGAGCGAACCGCCGCGCTCGCCTAAGTCCCCCGGCATGACATCGACGAACGACATCCGCCGCGGCTTCCTCGACTATTTCGGTTCGCAGGGGCACCAGATCGTGCCCTCCGCGCCGCTGGTGCCGCAGAACGACCCGACGCTGATGTTCGTCAATGCGGGGATGGTGCCGTTCAAGAACGTCTTTACCGGTCTCGAATCGCGTCCCTACAGCACTGCGACGTCCAGCCAGAAGTGCGTCCGCGCGGGCGGCAAGCACAATGATCTCGACAATGTCGGCTATACCGCACGGCATCACACCTTCTTCGAAATGCTCGGTAATTTCTCGTTCGGCGATTATTTCAAGGAACAGGCGATCACGCACGCCTGGACGCTGCTGACCAAGGAATGGGGCCTGTCGCCGGACAGACTGACCGCGACCGTCTATCACACCGACGACGAGGCGTTCGACCTCTGGAAGAAGATCGCGGGCCTCCCCGAGCACCGCATCATCCGCATCCCGACCAAGGACAATTTCTGGTCGATGGGCGACAACGGACCGTGCGGACCGTGCTCGGAGATCTTCTACGACCACGGCGACCACATCCCCGGCGGCCCTCCCGGCAGTCCCGACGAGGATGGCGATCGCTTCGTCGAGATCTGGAACCTCGTGTTCATGCAATATGAGCAGGAAAATGCCGAGATCGTCGGCAACCTGCCCAAGCCCTCGATCGACACCGGCATGGGGCTCGAGCGGATCGCCGCGGTGATGCAGGGCGTCACCGACAATTACGACACCGACACGTTCAAGGCGCTGATCGCGGCGTCGGGCGCGCTGACGCATACCGCGACGAACGGCGCGAATACGGCCAGCCACCGCGTGATCGCCGACCATCTGCGTACCGCGGGCTTCCTGGTCGCAGACGGCGTGCTGCCCGCCAACGAAGGCCGCGGCTACGTGCTGCGCCGGATCATGCGCCGCGCGATGCGCCACGCGCATATCCTTGGCGCCAAGGAGCCGTTGATGCACCGGCTGGTCCCCGCTCTCGTCACCGAGATGGGCGCCGCCTATCCCGAACTGTCGCGCGCGCGCCCGCTGATCGAGGCGACGCTGCAGCAGGAGGAGACGCGCTTCCGCCAGACGCTCGACAAGGGGCTGAAGCTGCTCGACGAGGCGACCGCGGACATGACCGAGGGGACGCTCGCGGGTGACGTCGCGTTCAAGCTCTACGACACCTATGGCTTCCCGTACGACCTGACCGAGGACGCACTGCGCGACCGCGGGCTCGCGGTCGACCGCGAAGGCTTCGACACCGCGATGGCCGAGCAGAAGCGCGCGGCGCGCGCCGCGTGGAAGGGCTCGGGCGCCAAGGCCTCGGACGATATCTGGTTCGATATCGTCGAGCAGGCCGGCGGCACCGAATTTCTCGGCTATGCGTCGGACACCGGCGAGGGCGAGGTCGTCGCCTTGGTCAAGGACGGCGCGCGCGTCGACCATGCGACCACCGGCGATACGGTGTCGATCGTCGTCAACCAGACGCCGTTCTACGGCGAGAGCGGCGGGCAGGTCGGCGATGCCGGGCACATCTCGACCGACACCGGGCTGCGCGCGACCGTCACCGAGACATCGAAGCAGCTCGGCCGCGTGTTCGTCCATCACGCGATCGTCGATGCGGGCGGCATCAAGGTCGGCGAGTCCGTCAAGCTCCAGATCGACGTCGCGCGCCGCGCGCAGATCCGCGCCAACCACTCCGCGACGCATCTGCTGCACGAGGCTTTGCGTGAACGCCTCGGCAAGCATGTCGCGCAGAAGGGGAGCCTCGTCGCGCCCGACCGCCTGCGCTTCGACTTCTCGCAACCGGTCGCGATGACCCCCGCCGACATCGCGCAGGTCGAGGCCGATGTGAACGCGCAGGTCCGCGGCAACGGCGCGGTGACAACGCTGCTGATGACGCCCGACGATGCGATCGCGATGGGCGCGATGGCGCTGTTCGGCGAGAAATATGGCGACGAGGTCCGCGTCGTCTCGATGGGGTCCACGGACGAGGGCACCTATTCGATCGAACTGTGCGGCGGCACGCATGTCACCGCGCTCGGTGATATCGGGCTGTTCAAGGTCGTCGGCGAAGGCGCGGTGTCGAGCGGCGTGCGCCGCGTCGAGGCGCTGACCGGCGAGGCGGCGCGCGCCTATATGACCGGCCGCGACGATCGCCTGCGCGAGGCGGCGGCGGCCCTGAAATCGACCCCCGACGAAGTGCCCGCGCGCGTCGCGGCGCTGATCGAGGATCGTCGGCGTCTCGAGCGCGAACTGGCCGATGCGAAGAAGGCGCTGGCGCTCGGCGGCGGCGGCGGCGGTGAGGCTGCTGGCCCCGAAGAGGTCGGCGGCGTGGCGTTCATCGGGCAGGTGCTGAACGATTTCGAGGCGAAGGGCCTGCGCGGCGCGGTCGACGAGGCCAAGCAGCGGCTGGGGTCGGGGATCGCGATGCTCGTTGCGATCAACGACGGCCGCGCCTCGGTCGCGGTCGGCGTGACCGCGGATCTGGTCGCGAGCCGCAACGCCGTCGACCTGCTGAAGATCGCGGTCGCGGCGCTCGGCGGGCAGGGTGGCGGTGGCCGTCCCGACATGGCGCAGGGCGGCGGCCCCGATGGCGACAAGGCGGCGGACGCCGTGGCCGCGGTGCGGGCGGCGCTGGCGGGCTGACGGGCCTCGGCTCGGCTTCTCGCGAAGGCGCGGGGCCCTCGCCCGTTCCCCCGCGGATGCGGGGGCCCAGCTAAGTACCGACAGCGCCCGCTACCCTGGCCCCCCGCCTTCGCGGGGGAACAGTGAGGTAAGGCGCTCACCTAACGTCAGCCCCACCCCGGCGAAGGCCGGGGCCCAGGTGGGAAGGCCGACGTAACGGAGGACTGTGCGCAGTTACTGCTGTCCCCCAACTGGGCCCCGGCCTTCGCCGGGGAGGGGCTCCAGTTTAAAAAATGGCCGTCACCCTGGCCCGATATCACCGACCCCCGCGCACCTTTGCGAGCGTCGTCCCAGCGGTAATCGCCTCGATATCCGTCACCAGGTGCAGCATCCGCACGCCCGTTCGCGCCATCGCGCGGTCCAGCGCATCGACGAAATCGCCCGTCTGCGTCACCGTCTCCGCCCAACACCCGTAAGCGCGCCCGAGCGCCGCGAAGTCCGGATTGCGCAACGCTGTCCCCGACACGCGGCCCGGATACTCCCGCTCCTGGTGCATCCGGATCGTCCCGTACCCACCATTGTCGACGACCAGCACGAGCATGTCCGCCCCGTGCGCCACCGCGCTCGCCAGCTCCTGCCCGTTCATCAGGAAACACCCGTCGCCCGCGAGCGCGACGACCGTCCGCTCGGGATGCCGCAGCGATGCCGCCACTGCTGCCGGCACGCCATAGCCCATCGCCCCGGCGGTCGGCGCAAGCTGCGTCCCCGGTCCGGCATACGCCCAGTAGCGATGCCACCAGCCCGAATAATTCCCCGCGCCGTTGCAAATGATCGCATCCGCGGGCAGCCGCTCGCGCATCGCGATCACGCACGGCCCCAGATCCATCGCCAGATCGCGCGGGCGCGGCGTCGACCAGTCCAGCCACTCGGCATGCGCCTCCTGCCCGGCGGTGCGCGGCGGCAGGTCGAGCAGCAGCAACGCCTCGGCGAACTCCGCCATCCCCGCGCACACCGCGACGTCCGCGCGGTAGGCGCGGTTGAGCTCGTCGGGATCGGGATGGACATGGACGATCCGCTGACCCGGATGATCGGGTGTGATCAGCGCATAGCCATCGGTCGTCGCCTCGCCCAATCGCGGGCCGACGATCAGCAGCAGATCCGCCGCCTTCACCCGTTCGACCAGCTTGGGGTTGGGGCCATAGCCGAGATTGCCCGCCCAGACCGGGCAGTCGTTCGGGATCGCATCCTGCCGCCGGAACGCCGCTGCGACGGGCACGCCGTTGCGGTCCGCCCAGGTCGAGAACGCGCCCGACGCGGCGACGTCCCAGCCCGCGCCGCCGACGATCGCGACGGGCCGTTCGGCGGTGGTCAGCAGATCGGCCAGCAAATCCATCGTATCGGTGTCGCAGCCTTGCGCCACGCGCTCGACCCGCGGCCGATCCACCGCCTCCACCACGTCGAGCAGCATGTCCTCGGGCAGCGCAAGCACCACCGGCCCCGGCCGCCCCGAAAGCGCGGTCGCATAAGCGCGCGCGACATATTCCGGGATCCGCCGCGCATCGTCGATCCGCGCCGCCCATTTGGCGACGGCTCCGAACATCGCCTGGAAGTCGATCTCCTGGAACGCCTCGCGGTCGCGCGTGCCGCGGTCGATATCGCCCACGAACAATATCATCGGCTGCGAATCCTGCATCGCGACGTGCACGCCGATCGACGCATTGGTCGCACCTGGCCCGCGGGTGACGAAGGCCACGCCGGGCCGGTGCGTCAGCGTGCCGTCCGCGCACGCCATGAACGCGACGCCGCCCTCCTGCCGGCACACCACCAGGTCGATCGCCGGCGTATCGTGCAGCGCGTCGAGGACGGCGAGGAAGCTTTCTCCAGGGACGGTGAAGATCCGATCGCAGCCCTGTGCGACAAGTTGGTCGACCAGGATGCGGCCGCCGGTGCGTGTGGTGCTCATCGCGGCATCCTGCCGTCCGTTTCGCGCGAAGTCGAGAAACGTCGTGCGCGCGCGGCGTTCTCGCTTACTCTTGCCGTGTTCACGAAGCCGGGGCCTAACCCGACTCAGGGCAGGAGAGGATCATGACCGAATTCACCACCGTCGCCAGCGGCTTGCGCTTTCCCGAGGGTCCGGTCGCGATGCCCGATGGCAGCATCATCCTCGTCGAGATCGAGGCCGGCCGCATCACCCGCATCGCCGCCGATGGCATCAGGACGACGGTCGCCGAACCCGGTGGCGGCCCCAACGGGCTCGCGATCGGTCCCGACGGCATGCTCTATTGCTGCAACAATGGCGGCTTCGCCTGGCGCGAGGCGAACGGCTTCCTCACCCCGCACGGCCAGCCGCACGACTATTCGGGCGGTCGGATCGAGCGGATCGATATCGCCACCGGCGCGGTCGAGACGCTCTACCGGGACGGCGACTTCGGCTGCACGCTGCGTGGCCCGAACGACATCGTCTTCGATTCGCATGGCGGCTTCTGGTTCACCGATCACGGCAAATCGCGCGATCGGGCGCGCGACATCACCGGCATCTTCTACGCCAAGGCCGACGGCAGCCACCTCACGGAAGTGATCTTCCCCAGCGAAAATCCCAACGGCATCGGCCTCTCGCCCGACGGCACGCGGCTGTACGCGGCGGAGACCTTCACGTGCCGGCTGATGGCGTTCGACATCGTCGCGCCGGGCAAGGTCGCCAGCGCCGCGGGGACGCCGCTCTACCGTCCCGCCGGCTACAAGTTCTTCGATTCGCTCGGCGTCGAGGCGGGCGGCAACATCTGCGTCGCGACGATCGGCGAATGCGGGATCAGCGTGATCTCGCCGGCGGGCGAACTGGTCGAGTTCGTCGCGACCGATGACGTCTTCACCACCAACATCTGCTGGGGCGGCGCGGACGGGATGGACGCCTACATCACCTGCTCGGGCAGCGGCCGGCTGGTGAAGACACGGTGGAAACGCCCCGGTCTCGCGCTCGCTTACTAAGTTGCCGAGCGCCGGACGGCGGCTTATGCGAGGCCAAAGCTCTAGGAGGATGCATGGCGAACAAGCGCTACACCGATGCGGCAACGGCACTCGAGGGCGTGCTGTTCGACGGCATGACGATCTGTGCCGGCGGGTTCGGACTGTGCGGCATCCCCGAGCGGCTGATCGACGCGATCGCGGCGTCGGGGGTCAAGGACCTGACGATCGCCAGCAACAATGCCGGGATCGACGGACAGGGCCTCGGCAAGCTGCTCCGCTCGCGCCAGGTCAAGAAGATGATCTCGTCCTATGTCGGCGAGAACAAGGAGTTCGAGCGGCAATATCTGAGCGGCGAGCTCGAGGTCGAGTTCTGCCCGCAGGGGACGCTCGCCGAGCGCTGCCGGGCGGGCGGCGCGGGGATCCCCGGCTTCTATACCAAGACCGGCGTCGGCACGCTGGTCGCGGAGGGCAAGGAGGTGAAGAGCTTCGACGGGCAGGATTATATCCTCGAACGCGGCATCCGCGCCGACCTTAGCATCATCAAGGGCTGGAAGGCGGACGAGAGCGGCAACCTGATCTTCCGCAAGACCGCGCGCAACTTCAACCAGCCGATGGCCACCGCGGGGAAAATCTGCGTCGCCGAGGTCGAGGAGATCGTCCCCATCGGCAGCCTCGATCCCGATACGATCCATCTGCCGGGGATCTATGTGAAGCGGATGATCGTCGGCGCGCCCTACGACAAGCAGATCGAGTTCCGTACCGTTCGCGAGCGGGTCTCGGCGTGACGTCGCGGATGTTCTCCTGCGCACGCAGGAGCCCAAGGTCGCGGGCGTTGCGCTTGATATCCTGGGCTCCTGCGTTCGCAGGAGCACTGGTGTTACAGGGCTGCGTCAGCGTCTCCGCGCCGACGTCCGTCGCCGCCACGCCGATCGCCGCGGTGCCCGTCACCGTCGACGGCGTCCCTGCGGGCATGCAGTTTCTCTACGCCTCGGGCGAGGCCGCCGCGGTCAGCGTCCAGGCGTGGAACGCGCTCGTCGGCTATGTCCGCGCGCAGCGCACGCCGACATCGGTCGTCCTCGCGCCCGGCGCGTCGCTCGCCGCGCCCAGCTGGACCGCGTGTGGCACCAAGCCAAAAGCGGCCGTGTTCGACGTCGACGAGACCGTCCTGCTCAATCTCGGCTTCGAATATGATGCATCGTCGGGCCGCCCCTGGTCCGAATCGCGCTGGCAGGAATGGGAGCGTACCGGGCTCAAGCAGGTCGCGCCCGTCCCCGGCGCGCTGTCCGCGCTCGGGCAACTCCGCGCGATGGGCGTGACAGTGATCTTCAACACCAACCGCGCCGCCGCCAACGCCGCGCAGACGCAGGCGACGATCGAGGCCGCGGGCCTCGGCCCCGCGCGCCACGGCGAGACGCTGTTCCTCGCCGGCGACGACGCGAGCGGCTCGAAGAAGGACGGTCGCCGCGCGACGATCGCGGCGAAATACTGCGTCGTCGCGATGGGCGGCGATCAGCTCGGCGATTTCAGCGATCTGTTCAACGCAGGGCAGACCCCCGCCGCGCGTCGCGCCGTGGTGCAGTCGCCCGCGATCACCGCGAAATGGGGGGCAGGGTGGTTCGTGCTGCCCAACCCCGTCTACGGCACCGCGCTGAAAGGCGCGCGTGACGACGTGTTCCCGCCCAACGTCCGATGGGCCCCGACTGGAGGCATGCGCTGATGGCCGATCATCCCGCCGATCACCCTAATGCGATCAAACTCGATGCAGGCGCCGCACTGACCGACGAATCGGTCGAGGTCGCGCGCATCTGGATCACCAACAATGCGGGCAGCAACGTGCTGATCGATGCGGGCGTGCTCGAGGATCCGACGGTGTTCGGCTATCTGCTCGCCGACACGATCCGTCACGCCGCGCGCGCCTATGCGGGCACCTGGGGCCTTGCCGAGCATGCCGCGTTGCAGGCCATCGTCGAGGGCGTCAGCGCCGAACTGCGCGACCAGGTCACGACCATCTCGACTATCCAGGAAGGAACGCTCAACTGATGCCGTGGGATCGCAACCAGATGGCCGCGCGCGCCGCCAGGGAACTGAAGGACGGCTATTACGTCAATCTCGGCATCGGCATCCCGACGCTGGTGGCCAACAACATCCCCGACGGCATGACCGTCACGCTCCAGTCGGAGAACGGGATGCTCGGGATCGGCCCGTTCCCCTATGCGGGTGAGGAGGATGCCGACCTGATCAACGCGGGCAAGCAGACGATCAGCGAACTGCCCTCGTCGGTGTATTTCAGCTCGTCCGACAGCTTCGCGATGATCCGCGGCGGGCATATCGACCTGACGGTGCTCGGCGCGATGGAGGTCAGCGAAGACGGCGACATCGCCAACTGGATGATCCCGGGCAAGATGATCAAGGGCATGGGCGGCGCTATGGATCTCGTCGCGGGCGTCAAGCAGATCATCGTCGTGATGGATCACACCGCCAAGGACGGCACGCCCAAGTTCATCCCGGCGTGCTCGCTGCCGCTGACCGGCAAGAACGTCGTCGACATGATCGTCACCGATCTCGCGGTGTTCCAGCGGCCCGATCACGAGTCGCCGTTCAAGCTGATCGAACTCGCCCCCGGCGTCACCGCGGACGAGGTCGCGGCGAAGACTACCGCGCACTACACCGCCTGATGAAGCGTGCGGCCATCGTCCTGGCGTTGATCGTGATCCTGATCGCGGGCGCGGCGTTCAGCGCGGGGCCGGGTACGCTCAGCGTCCTAGACGGCGTGATGGGCGGTGGCCGCGGGACCGCGCGGGTCCGCGAGGGGGTGCCGTTTGGCACGCATGGCCAGAAGCTCGACGTCTGGCGTCCATCGGGCGGCGCGAAGACCGGGTTGCCGGTGCTGATCTTTTGGTATGGCGGCGGCTGGGTGCATGGCGCGCGCGACGCCTATGCGTTCGCCGCGCGCGCCTATGCGAAGGCGGGCTACGTCGTCGTCATCCCCGATTACCGCAAGGTCCCCGACGTGCGCTTCCCCGCCTTCCTCCAGGATGGCGCCGAAGCGGTGAAATGGACCCGCGATCACATCGCGCAATCGGGCGGCGACCCCAACCGGATCGCGGTCGCGGGACATTCCGCAGGCGCGTACACCGTCGCGATGCTGACGCTCGACCAGCGCTGGCTGAAGGCGGAGGGCGTCGACCCGCACATCATCAAGGCCGCGGTTGGCCTGTGTGGGCCCTACGACTTCTACCCCTTCACCGCACAACGCGCGATCGACGCGATGCAGGGCGCCGCCGACCCGGTGATGACGCAGCCGATCCACTTCGCGCGCGCGGATACGCCGCCGATGCTGCTGATCACCGCGGGCGACGACATGCAGGTCAAGCCGCACAACGCGATCAACCTGACCGCACGGTTGAGGGCGCTCGGCGCGCCGGTGACGCATATCGATTATCCCGGACTGACCCACGAGAACGTCGTGATGGCGCTATCAAAACCATTCCGCGGGAAAGCACCCGTGCTCGCCGACAGCGTCGCGTTCCTGATCCGAATCGATGTGGTACGCAGCGCGGAATGATCCGACACGGACTAGCGCAAATCGGATCAGTAAAACGCAAAGTATAAGTGCGTAAACATGCTGATATTCATTGTATTTCAGCGCGGCGAACTGTGTCAAAAATCAGCAATGCTTCATATCGGATCATGTCATCGTTGACGCCAGGAGGCAGAGAGTCGGACATGAAGGTGGGCGCTGGAAATCCGAAGATGATCGTCATCATTCGTCTTTAGATGTTTGCGCTCTCTTCACGAAAGGCAAACCATGTCAGACCCCACGACGGTTCTCGATACCGTGAATGCACAATGGTATAATACATTGGCGAAGGAGTTGAACCTTTCGGTTCAGGAATTCCAGCTAAGTCAGGGCGACGTCATCCTGCCGCGGACGACCGATCAGCTTTGGGACATGATGAACGAACTGCCCACGGATACGGTGGTGCAATATTATACGCCCGACACGCTGGTCAGCTTTTCGAGCCAGTACACGTCGCTGCTGTCGTTTGTGCAGGCGCCGAACGCCGCGGAGTTCGGCACGGCAATGGGATCGAGCAACATGTCGGCCTGGACCACGACCAAGAGCGCGTATTTCAAAGCAAATCCCTCGGCATTCAGCGATTCGGCAACCGTCCTGCAGACGGCGTTGGAAAACCTGTTCCAGAATTGGAGCATGGCCGAGCTCGTGCCCAATCCCGGATCCGCGGCGCAATGCTATACGCTCTACCGCGCCGGGTTCGAAAATCCGATCTACATCGCACAGGAGCTGCAGCTGAATCTGCCGCTTGGCGGGCCCGCGGCGTTCAACCAGACCTATGATCAGGTGTTGAGCGATATCGCCGTCGCACCCAGCGTCAAGTTCACGATGCAGTCGGCCACGGCATCATCGGACATCAGCGAGTCCTGGGCGAACAGCAGCAACTCGACCGGTGGCAGTTATTTCTACTCGAAATCGAGCAGTTCGGAGTCGAGCGACTTTTCGCAGACATTCGCATCGGCCGATTTTTCGGTCGCGGTGTCCTATGAGCATTTCATCAACGTGACGGCGCAGCCCTTGTCGGGCGAGTCGATCAAGGCCGATACGACGACCTATCTGCCCTGGTATTATGGCGCGGCGCTGGCCTATGCGTACAACAACAAGACGGCCGAGGTGTGGACCGATTTGGCGCAGTGGGAGGCGCTGTTCGGCGCCAAGGGCTCGATGCAATATGTCGTGACCAGCCTGATCATCGCGGACGGTACGTCGACGACGACGACATCGTCGCAGACGTTCAGCGCCGCTGAGCAGACTTATGCGCATACCGCCAGCGACGAGGGCTATGGTTGCTGGCCCTATTATGTCAGCAACAGCTCGGACAGCACGACGCAGACCAGCACAACGTTCAATTCGGCGAGCAACCTGGTCGTGACGACGACATCGGCGCTCGGCAATCCGATCGTCGTCGGTGTCCTGGTATCGTCGGTCGAGGACCTGACGCAGGACGGTTAGGCCGCCAGCGGCCCGCGACATACGTCGCGTAGCTCTCGGTCGATAGTTGCGCTTGGGCTTTGCCTGGGCGCAACTATCGGTTAACGGGGCGCCATTATGGCGACTCCACAAACCTTGTACGAGAAGATCTGGGCCGCCCATGTCGTCGAACGTCGCGACGATGGCACCTGCCTGATCTATATCGATCGTCACCTCGTTCACGAGGTCACCAGCCCGCAGGCGTTCGAAGGTCTCCGCGTTGCGGGGCGCAAGGTGCGTCGTCCCGACCTGACGCTTGCCGTCCCCGACCACAACCTCCCGACGACTCCGCGCAAGGACGCCGCCGGGCGCGTCCTGCCCATCGCCGATCCCGAAAGCGCACAGCAACTCGACGCGCTGCGCCGCAACACGACGGAGTTCGGCATCGACTATATCGATGCGACCGCGGCGGAGCAGGGCATCGTTCACGTGGTCGGCCCCGAGCAGGGCTTCACGCTCCCCGGCACGACATTGGTCTGCGGCGACAGCCACACGTCGGCACATGGCGCGCTCGGCGCCTTGGCGTTCGGGATCGGCACCAGCGAGGTCGAACACGTCCTCGCCACGCAGACTCTGTTGCTCTCGCAGGCCAAGACGATGGAAGTCCGCGTCGACGGCGACCTCGGCTTCGGCGTCAGCCCGAAGGACGTCATCCTCGCGATCATCGGCAAGATCGGCGCGGCGGGCGGCACCGGCCACGTCATCGAGTTCACCGGCAGCGTGATCCGCGCGATGTCGATCGAAGGCCGCCTGACGATCGCCAACATGTCGATCGAGGCAGGCGCGCGCGCGGGTCTGATCGCGCCCGACGACACGACCTTCGCCTATCTCAAGGGCCGCCCGATGGCGCCGACCGGCGAGAATTGGGACAAGGCGGTCGCCTGGTGGCGTAGCCTCGCGACCGATCCCGGAGCGCGCTACGACAAGACTGTGGTGCTCGATGCCGCCGATATCGCCCCCGGCCTCACCTGGGGCACCAGCCCCGAGGACGTCGTCCCGATCACCGGCGTCGTCCCCGAACCGTCAAGCTTCGCCGACCCCGCCAAGCAGGCGGCGGCGCAGAAGTCGCTCGACTATATGGGGCTGACCGCGGGCACCGCGATGCGCGACGTCACGATCCAGCACGTCTTCATCGGCAGCTGCACCAACAGTCGCATCGAGGACCTGCGCGCCGCCGCCGCGATCGCCGACGGGCGCCATGTCGCGGATGGCGTGCGCGCGCTCGTCGTCCCCGGCTCGGGCCTCGTCAAGCGGCAGGCGGAAGCCGAGGGGCTCGACCGGATCTTCATCACGGCAGGATTCGAATGGCGCGAGCCCGGCTGTTCGATGTGTCTGGCGATGAACCCGGACAAAGTCCCTGCGGGGGAGCGTTGCGCTTCCACGTCGAACCGTAATTTCGTCGGCCGACAGGGTCCCGGAGCGCGCACGCATCTGGTATCACCCGCGATGGCGGCGGCGGCGGCGGTGACCGGCAAGCTGAGCGACGTCAGAGAGTTGATGGGGGCACGAGTATGAAGAAGGTTTTCGTATTGTTGGCGGCGGGCGCCATGATCAGCGGCGTCGCGGCCTATGTCGCATCGGCGCGCACGACTGCGGAGCGAACGGGCCCGGAGCGCACGGAGCAGCGATGACCCCCGTCACCACCGTCTCGGGTCGTGCCTATCCGTGGGGCGCGAAGAACATCGATACCGATGTCATCATCCCCGCGCATTGGCTCAAGACGATCACGCGCACCGGCCTGGGTCGTGGCGCGTTCGAGACGGTGCGCGCGCAACCCGGCAACATCTTCGACGACCCGCGCTATGCCGGATCGCCGATCCTGATCGCGGGCGATAATTTCGGCTGCGGATCGAGCCGCGAGCACGCCGCATGGGCGCTCGCCGACATGGGCATCACCGCGGTGATCGCGCCGAGCTTCTCCGACATTTTCTCAGGCAATGCGTTCAAGAACGGCATCGTCCCGGTCGTCCTCCCGCAGGCGGCGATCGACCGCCTGCTGGAGGTCGCGCAGGACCAGATCGTCACCGTTGATCTCGAGACGATGACCGTCACCACCCCGTTCCAGGATCGCTTCACCTTCGAACTCGACGCCTTCCGTCGCCAGTGCCTCATGGAAGGGCTGGACGAAGTCGGCCTGACGCTGGCAAGAGATACCCAGATTTCGAAATTCGAGGAGGCGGTCGCATCGAACCGCCCCTGGACGACGGTGGAGAGCGGGTATGCGAGCATTGGTGTCGAAGGCGGTCGGCGGACCTGAAACTTTGGAGATGGTCGCGCTGCCCGATCTGGCGGCCGGCCCCGGACAGGTCGTCGTCGCGGTCAAGGCCTGCGCGATCAACTTTCCCGACGTCCTGATCATCGAGGACAAATATCAGTTCAAGCCGCAGCGTCCGTTCGCGCCGGGCGGTGAGATCGCCGGCACGATCGCCTCGATCGGCGAGGGCGTCACCGGCTGGGAAATCGGCGACCGCGTGATCGCGATGCTCGGCCATGGCGGCCTGTGCGAGCAGGTCATTGCCGACCCCGCCAAGCTCTACCGCCTTCCCGAAGGCCGCAGCTTCGCCGAGGGTGCATCGCTGATCCTCACCTACGGCACGACGATCCACGCACTGCTCGACCGCGGCCATATCAAGGCGGGGCAGACGCTGCTCGTCCTGGGCGCGGCGGGCGGGGTCGGGCTCGCGGCGATTGAACTCGGCAAGGCCTTCGGCGCAAAGGTCGTCGCCGCCGTCTCGTCCGAGGAGAAGGCCGCCGCAGCGAAGTCCGCGGGTGCCGACGAAACGCTGATCTACGCGCGAGCGCCGTTCGACAGGGACCAGTCGAAGGCGCTCGCCGAACAGTTCAAGGCCGCGGTCGGTCGCGATGGCGCGGACGTGATCTACGATCCGGTCGGCGGCGATTATGCCGAGCCCGCGCTACGCTCGATCGCCTGGGAGGGCAAATATCTCGTCGTCGGCTTCCCCGCCGGCATCCCCAAGCTGCCGCTCAACCTGACTTTGCTCAAGAGCTGCGACGTCTGCGGGGTGTTCTGGGGCGCGTTCGCGGCGCGCGATCCCCAGGCCAACCAGGCGCATATCGAGACCCTGTTCGATCTGTGGGAACAGGGCGAGATCGCGCCGCGTGTGACCGAGGTCTTCACATTCGAGGATGGCGGCAAGGCGATCGCCAAGATGGCGGCACGCGGCGCGATCGGCAAGCTGGTGGTGGAGGTCAGCTAACCCTGCTGGCCTCCCCATCTCCAAGGCACCTCTGCAAGCTGCAGAGACTGGGTCAGAGGATTTCGTAGGCGACGGCTGCTATCGCCGCCCACATCATCAATGACGCCATCATGCCATATGCCAAGCCTTGGACGACGCGCGGCGCCGACGGTGTAGGCGGAGTGGATGCAGGTACTGAAATGCTCGTCATGATCGCTCTCCTGCCCGTGCGTTTGTCACGTGACCGTCATATATATCGGTACATTTTCGGCGTGGCGCTAGTAGGTTTTTACCGAATCCCGTCGATTATTGCGTAGCGACGGTAGGCGACCTATCTCGGGGCCAAGACGAGGCTCAACGGGAATTCGCGACATGACCACATTCGACGATCGCGAACGCGCGAGCGAGGCGAATTTCGCACGCGAGGAGGAGATGGCGTTCCGGATCACCGCACGCCGCAATCGCCTGCTCGGCGGCTGGGCGGCGCAGGAGATGAAGCTTACGCCGGAAGAGACCGATGCCTATGCGACCGCGCTCGTCCATGCCGACATGGAAGGCGGCGGCGACGACGACGTCGTGCGCAAGCTGGTCGGCGATCTGACCGCGGCGGGCCTCGATCACGACGAGGCGACCGTCCGCCGTGCGCTCGCGCAGCAGATGATCGAGGCGCGTCGCCAGTTGCTGGAGGCGCGCTGAGATGCCGATGGCTGCCGACGACATCGCGACGATGATCCGCGACGCTATTCCCGACGCGCAGGTCGAGATCACCGATCTTGCCGGTGACGGCGATCATTATGCCGCAAAAGTGATCGCCGCGAGCTTCGCCGGCATGAGCCGCGTGAAGCAGCACCAGGCCGTCTATGCCGCGCTTGGTGGCCGTATGGGCGGCGCTCTGCACGCACTTCAGCTTACCACCGCAATTTCCTGAGGATCTATCAATGACCGACGACTCCAACGCCCGCATCGACGCCCTGGTCAAAGCCAGCCCCGTCGTCCTCTTCATGAAGGGCAGCCCGCTGTTCCCGCAGTGCGGGTTTTCCAGCCGCGCGATCGCGATCCTCAATCATCTCGAGGTCGAGTTCGAGAGCGTCGACGTGCTGCAGGACCAGGGTATCCGCCAGGGCATCAAGGCGTATTCGGACTGGCCGACCATCCCGCAGCTCTATGTCCATGGTGAGTTCGTCGGCGGCTCGGACATCATGATGGAGATGTACGAAAGCGGCGAACTGGCGCAACTGTTCGAAACGCAGAAGGCGAACTGACGCAGAACTGCCGCCCCTCCTCAATCGCCACCCCAGAGGATGCTGGGGTGGCATTGTCTAGCGGGGGGCACCTGGATCGAGTGATCCCCCAGCGTTCGATGATAGGTACGGCATCGTCGCATGCCTCGACGCCACAATCCGGCTCTGCGCGTCCCGATGATCGATTTTGAAGCAGCACCGGGGAGGGTGGATCGACGCGAGACCGGAAGAAGCGGTCGATCCACCCTGCGTGAACGCGGATGCGTTCGGTGACCGCTCAGACGATGCATCGGGCGTGCCAACATCGCTCAGTCATGCTGTTTCGGGGCATCCGATGGTTAATCGCCAATGTTGATGATACCGACTTGTAAAGATCGGCGACAGCCGCCCGAAATATGCGGGTCTTGCCATCGCTGCGCCAAGCGGCCATCTCGCATCCATGGCTGAGCATCCGACCGGTATCCCGATCCAGCTCGAGCCGCTCGTCGTCCGTGTGCTGGCGCCGAATCCGTCGCCCTACACCTATACCGGCACGCAGACGCATATCGTCGGCACGACCGATGTCGGTGTGATCGACCCGGGTCCCGACGATCCTGCGCACTTGGATGCCCTGACCCGCGCGATCGACGGTCGCCCGGTCACCGCGATCGTCGTCACGCACCACCACCGCGACCACAGTCCCGCGACGCGGCCGTTGCAAATAATCACCGGCGCGCCGATCGTCGGCGCGGCCCCCTTCGACTTGGCCGACGCGGGTGCGCGCGCGGATGCATCCTTCGACACGGCATATGCCCCCGACTGCGTGCTGCACGAGAGCGATACGGTCACCGGCGCCGGCTGGACGCTGCAGGCGATCGCGACGCCCGGCCACACGTCGAACCACCTTGCCTTCGCGTTGCCCGAGACCAAGGCGCTGTTCTCCGGCGATCACGTCATGGGATGGTCGACGACGATCGTCTCGCCGCCCGATGGGAACATGACGGCCTATCTGGCGAGTCTCGAAAAGCTGATGCGGCGCGACGACCGGATCTATTACCCCGGCCACGGCGAGGCGATCGAGAAGCCGCAACGCCTTGTCCGCGGCATGCTTGGCCACCGCAAGCAGCGCGAGGGGCAGATCCTCCGACTGCTCCGCGACGCCGCGCGGCCGATCCCAGCGCTGGTCGAGCGTATGTATGTCGGGCTCGACGCGCGGCTCGTACCCGCGGCCGCGCGTTCGGTGCTGGCCCATCTGTACGATCTGCAAACCCGTGGACTGGTGATCGAGGAAGGCGAGACATGGCGGACGACGTAATCGAACCGAACCGCAAAAGCGGCATCGGCGCATTTCTGGCAAAGGCGGTTGGCGTCGTCGTCATCCTGATCCTCGCCGGTCTGCTCGCGCTCTGGGGCGTGCAGCGTTATGTGAGCGACCGGCTGACCCCCGACCCGACGACGATCGCCAGCGCCAGCCTGGCGGGGCTGCGCGAACAGAATCGCCTCTCCGCGTTCGCCGCGCGCTATGTCGCGGTCGTCACGTCGAAACAGTCGCAGTTGGGTTTCACCACGGAGAAGACGCTCATCATGCCGGGCATGGTGCGCTATGAAGTCGACATGGCCAAGCTGACGCAGGCCGATGTCGCGTGGGACGGCACCAGCAAGACGCTGTCCGTACGGCTGCCCGCGATCGAGGCGGATGGTCCGCAGGTGGATCTCACCGCAGTCCGCGAATATGGCTCGGGCGGCGTGCTGACCACCTTCACCGATGCCGAAAAGCGCCTCGATGCCGCCAACCGTCGCGCCGGCCAGATCGAACTGATCCGCCAGGCGCGCGAGCCGGCGATGATCAAGCTCGCGCGCGACGCCACGCGCCGCGCGGTCGAGCGCAGTTTCGCGATGCCGCTGCGCGCCGCGGGGATCGACGCGACCGTCGCGGTACGCTTCGCCGACGAGCCGACCCCGAGCACCGAACGCTGGGATACCTCGCGCTCGCTGCAGGACGTGCTAGGGAACAGGCGCTAAAAGACGGGCACCACTCGGGATACGATCATGGAATTGAACCAGAACTTCGCCGGCATCGACATTCGCGCCGAGATCGAGCGGCTCCGCAAGGAGAAGAACGCGGTCATCCTCGCGCATTACTACCAGAAGCCCGAGCTTCAGGATCTGGCGGATTTCGTCGGCGACAGTCTCGATCTGTCGCGCAAGGCGGCCGCTACCGACGCCGATGTCATCGCGTTCTGCGGCGTGCGGTTCATGGCGGAGACCGCCAAGATCCTGTCGCCCGACAAGATCGTCGTATTGCCCGACATGGATGCCGGCTGCAGCCTCGAGGACAGCTGCCCGCCCGAGCAGTTCGCCGCGTTCCGCGCCAAGCATCCCGATCACATCGCGCTAACCTACATCAACTGCTCGACCGAGGTGAAGGCGCTCTCCGATATCATCGTCACCTCGTCGTCGGCGGACACGATCCTCGCGCAGATCCCGCCCGAGCAGAAGATCATCTTCGGCCCCGACCGCAATCTCGGCGGCTATCTCGCGCGCAAGACCGGTCGCGACATGCTGCTGTGGCCGGGCGTCTGCATCGTCCACGAGGCGTTCAGCGAGACCGAGTTGATGAAGCTCAAGGCGCAGCATCCCGGTGCACCCGTCGTCGCGCATCCCGAATGCCCGCCGATCATCCTCGACCACGCCGATTATGTCGGCTCGACGCGCGGCATCCTCGACTATGCATTGGCGATGCCGGGCGACACGCTGATCGTCGCGACCGAGCCGCACATCATCCACCAGATGGAAAAGGCATTGCCGAACAAGCGCTTCATCGGTGCGCCGGGCGCGGACGGCAACTGCAACTGCAACATCTGCCCGTACATGGCGCTCAACACGCTGGAAAAGCTCTACGTCGCGCTGCGCGACCTGAGCCCGCGGATCGAGATCGAGGAAGGCCTCAGGCTTCAGGCCAAGAAGAGCCTCGACGCGATGCTGCGTATGGCGTCGAATACCGTCGGCAAAGGCGATCTGGGCGCGCGATAATCCGCGCTCAGGCGGCGGGGGAATCTCCGCCGAGCTGGGCAAGCGCCTGGTCGACGTGGATTGCGACGATCGGCAGTTCCAAGGCGTCGGCCAGCGCAAGCGCCTCGTCGAGCAGGGCGTTGAGGTGTGCGGTATCGGCGATCGTCTTGGTAATCATCGGAATTTCCTTGGGTATCCGGCCTGAAACCGTCGTTGGGGATATTGGTTCCGGCTATCTCGAAGTATTTTTCGTGCCGCGGGGGCGGCTGAATTTTGCTGTCCCCGCAGGCCGTTTTTTGGCACCGGCGGTTGCAAGGCCGGTCGGCGAATTCTGGGAGGCGATAGGTGAACGCAGCATTGCCCGAGCGTTTGGGGTTTCCGGGTGACTTCGACATCGATGCCTTTGTCGCGGCGACGCTGGGCGAGGACCTCGGCGCGCTCGGCGACATTACCTCCACCGCGGTGATTCCCGCCGACGCGCGCTTTACCGGCGTGATGGATAGCCGTGATCCGATCGTCGTCGCCGGGCTCGATCTTGCCGAGGCGTTCTTCCGTTCGCTCGATCCGCAGGTTCGGATCGCGCGTCTGGTTCGCGATGGCGATGTGGTTGCGGCCGGTACCGAGTTGCTGCGGCTCGAAGGCGTCGGGCGGGCGATGCTCACCGCCGAACGGTCTGCGCTGAACACCGTCCAGCATCTGTCGGGAATCGCGACGATGACGCGGGCCTATGTCGACGCGATCGAGGGAACCGGTGCGATCCTGCTCGATACGCGCAAGACGATTCCCGGGCTGCGCGTGCTGGAGAAATACGCGACGCGTACGGGCGGTGCGCAGAACCACCGCATGGGGCTATGGGATGCGGCGATGATCAAGGACAACCACGTCGCGGTCGCCGGCGGCGTTGCCGAGGCCGTTCGCCGGGCGAAGGCGGCCGGGATTGCGCAGATCATCGTCGAGGTCGATCGCATCGATCAGGTCGAGCCTGCTCTGGCCGCCGGGGCGACGCGCCTGCTGCTCGACAACATGCCGCCGGCGATGTTGCGCGAGGCCGTGACTCTGGTCGGTGGCCGCGTGCCGACCGAGGCGTCGGGTGGCGTCAACCTCGATACGATCCGCGCGATCGCCGAGACCGGCGTGACCTACATATCGGTCGGCCGCTTGACGCAGTCGGCACCTGCGGCGGATATAGGGCTCGATTTCGCGATGCTGTGATCGCCGTGCCAGGCTGGCACGGCGCGGACGCGGCGTCGGATCGGACGCAGGGGACCAGGATCATGATCAGACCGCCATCCATCGTGCGGTACGAACGGCTCTACCTTGCCGCGTTCGTGCTTGGGCTGGTCGTGTCCGCCACCAGCTGGAGCCAGCGTGCCGCGATCCTCGGCGCCAACCCGATACTCGCCGCTGCGACCTGGGTCCTGCCGATGACGCAGGCGATCAGCATCGCGGTCGCGCTGCTGCTCTGGTATTTCACCGCCCGCGCGCCGAGCGTCATCGCAAAATGGGTGGTCGTTGTTTTCGCCGCATTCGGCGTGCTCAGCATCCTGTTGTCGCTCGGCACCTTGCTCATGGGTCGCGCGGCGAATGCCATGACGGTGACGCTGTCGATCGTCACCAACGCACTGTACGTAGCCGCCGCGGTCCAGTTGTTTGCGGCCGACGCGCAGCTCTGTTTCGGCGAACTGCCCGATATCGATGACGACGGGCATGACGCGCGGCATGATGATCTTAACGAGGATAACGCGCATGTTCGCTAGAGTGACGCTCGCCGCTGCGGCAATCGCATTCCCCGCGGTGGTGCAGGCGCAGTCCTATCAATGCGCGACTCCGGCAACGGTGGAGCGCGTCCGCCCGGACCTGCCATCCGAGAGCCAGCCAAAGCGTGACGTGCCGATCGGCAGCTACACGCTCGCGATCAGCTGGACGCCGCAATATTGTCGCGACAATGGCGACCGGGCAGGGGCGACGTTCCAGTGCGGCGCGGGAAACCGCTTCGGCTTTACGCTCCACGGGCTGTGGCCGGATGGCGTCGGCAAGGCGTGGCCGCAATATTGTCGCGCCGCCGAGTTCGTGCCGCCGCCGGTCATCCGCGCGCACCTGTGCACGACGCCGTCAGCGCAACTGCTCCAGCATGAATGGGCGAAGCATGGCACCTGCATGCCTGGCTATCGTCCGGCGAAATACTTCAACCAGTCGGCGGCTCTTTATGGCAGGCTGCGCTATCCCGACATGGATGCGCTGTCGCGGGCGCCGCTGACCGCGGGGCGGTTCGCGGCCGCCATGGCAGGGGCGAACCCGGGTCTGAAACCAGACATGATGCGCGTGACGGCGTCCAAGCAGGTCTGGCTGGACGAGGTCTGGATCTGTCTCGACCGCCGCTTCCGCTATCGCCGCTGCCCGGTGCACCAAGGTGGGCTGGCCCCGAGCGCGCCGCTGCAGATCTGGCGGGGACGTCGATAGGCGATCCTGCGTTGCCGCGCCCGCGGAGGCTAGGGCCTATTTGGTGCGGTAGCCGCAATAAAGCGCCGGTGCCCTTGGCGACGTTTCCCAATCGGGCCTTCGCCTCGACCGGAGCGCCGAATACTAGCCCTCGAGCGTCGTCGTCGACGGATGATGCTTGTCGAGATGCTTCTTGATGATCCGCAGGTTCCGTGTGTTCGAGCGAAAGAAGAAGTCGGGGATAGCCCCGACGAACGGGATCATTCCGAGCGCCCAGTCGACGCCGACATTGCCGAACATGCGGGCCATCTGGATCCGCGACATCCCGATGTTGCGCGCTTCCCAGGCCATCCATGCGCCGACCGCAGCCGCGATCGTGCTGCCAGCGAACGGGATGAGGTCGAGGATAACGTCCATGCCGACCTTGCGGTTGGTGCCGGGAAGCGTGAACAGCCCCTCCATGACGCGCTCCATCGCTTCAACGCGGCGGCGGACGGACAGCGCGTCGCGCCCGATCGGCAGGGAGTCGAAGCTCAGCCCGGAGGCGAGGCGGGTGGGGCGCTGATTCATGAGTGTCAGTTGGTGTCGGCACGCAACCGGTTCAACGGGTGCCATGCTCGCGTGTTGGGCTGCCATTGCTGCAACCGCGCCGAGACCAGTGACCAGCGCAACGGTCGGGCGAGCGGAATGAACGCGACGTCCGCATTCATCGCCGCATCCGCCACAGCGATCCGCCGCGCGCGTTCCGCGAGCGTCGGTGCCTCGCGCGCGGCATCGATCGCGGCTTGCGCCGTCTCGCCACACAGCACGCACGCCGTGGCCAGATACCAGCGCGCGCTGTCATAGGGCGCAACCGCATCGATCAGCGCGAGCTCGGCGTCGGCGTCAGCCTCGACTCGCTGCGGCGTGATCCCGACCGCAATCAGCGATCCGGCGATCTGCGCGTAGAGCAAGGTCGCCCCCGGACCGTTTGGCAGTGCGATCCGGAGCGTAACCGGCCCCTCGGGCCAGGCCGCGATTTTCTGGCGTGCCGCGATCCGGCGCTCGTCCTGCGTCAGCAGCGTCCAGGCGGGAACCTGCGGCAGCGCGGCCGAATCGAGGATGTCGGGCAGGATACGGTCGGCGGGATCCCAGGCGGGCGCAATCGCCGTGGTCAGCGCGGTGCGATCGATCGCCTCGGCAACGGCCTCGCGATTGGTGACCTCGGCGAGAAAACCGTCACGACGGACGATCGCCAGCCCGAACAGTCCCGCTGCTGGATCGATCCGCACATTGCCCGGCGCTATCCTGGTGGTCGCGAGCAACGGCCAATCGGCGAAGCTGCCGCCGCTGACGAGGTCCGAATCGCGATTGGCAAACCGCGCGATCGCACGCGCGGCGCGTTCGCCGATCAGCCGGACGTCCTCCTCGGGCTTCGTCGCTCGCTGATCCTCGGGGTCGGCCTGGTTCGGATCGAAGGCAGGGCGCAGCAGCGGCGCTCGCCCATGTCCGTGCGGCGCGACACGGAAGGGACCGCTGCCGCCCGTCGGCGTCACGCGTAACAGGCCCAATTCGGGTTGCGCGAACAGCTTGAGCAAATCGGGACGAGGGCGGGCAAGCCGGACCTCGATCACCTGCGGGGTCATCACGACGATTTCGTCGATCGCGGTCAGGAACGGTGCGAGCGGGTTGCGCGAGCCGGGTGCGATCTGGCGCTTGAGGATCGCGACGACCTGATCGGCGGTGACCGGCGTGCCGTCGCCCCAATCGCCCTCGCGCAGGCGGAAGATGTAGCTCATTCCGCCGTCGATCACGATCCAGCGCTCGGCGAGACCCGGTTCGATCTGTCCCGCGGCGTCGAACCGGACAAGGCCCTGCGCGGTCGAGTCGATCAGCAGCCTGCTGGGGGTGTCGAGCAGCGTGCGGCGCGGATCGGCGACCCGCGGTGGCTCGCCGATCGCGCTGACGACCACGGCGCCGGTGTCCGGGCGACGATTATCGCATCCCGCCAGCGCTGTGCTCAGCGCGAGACAGATCGCCAGAAACGCAGGGGCGCTGGTGCGGACGGCGGGACTCGAACCCGCACTCCTAGGGAGGGAGATTTTAAGTCTCCTGCGTCTACCGGTTTCGCCACGTCCGCACACACCCCCAACAAGACGACGCCGTCCGTCGGGTCAACCCATCTCGGGCACAAACTCGACCGAACGGCGCTGAAGATCGCGAATCGCGTCAATCACACGTTTAGGCGCGCACGCATTTCCTTGCCGGGCTTGAAATAGGGGACGCGCTTGGCATCGACCGCGACGACTTCGCCGGTACGCGGATTGCGACCCGTGCGGGCATCGCGGGCGCGCGTCGAAAATGCGCCGAAGCCGCGCAACTCGACCCGGCCATCCGCGGCCAATCGCTTGGAAATCTCGTCAAAAAACGTGCTGACGATCAGTTCGACTTCGTTCGGTTGCAGGTCCGGATGCGCCTCGGCGATCTTGAGGACCAGTTCAGATCGAATCATTCGTTTTCCCGCTCGTTTCGCAGTTCCGCTCGTTGACATAAATCAACTTGCGAAGCGTTAGCACTAATCCGAGCGCAATGAAAAACCAAAATCGAATAGGCAATAAAAAGCCCGGCATGTTTGGGACATGCCGGGCCAATTTATCGGTAAATCGTTAGACTTACTTCTTTTCAGCTTCCGTGCGAGCCTTGAGAGCCTCGCCCAGGATGTTGCCCAGAGTCGCGCCCGAATCGGACGAACCGTACTGTGCAACGGCCTGCTTCTCTTCCGAGATCTGCATAGCCTTGATCGAGAAGGTCGGCTTCTTCGAACGATCGAAGCCCGTCACCATCGCGTCGAACTTCTGGCCGACCTGGAAACGCTCCGGACGCTGCTCGTCGCGATCGCGACCCAGATCCGTGCGCTTGATGAACCCGGTCGCGCCATCATCGCCCTGCTGCACTTCGAGACCCGCATCGCGGACTTCGAGAACGGTGACCGTGACGATCGCGTTCTTGTTCAGCTTGTCGCCTGCTGCTGCGATGCCGCCGGCCGAAGGCCCGCCGCGCTCGAGCTGCTTCATGCCGAGCGAGATACGCTCCTTCTCGGCGTCGATGTCGAGCACGACGGCCTCGACGGTCTCACCCTTGCGATGCAGGTTGAGCGCGTCCTCGCCCGAAACGCCCCAGGCGATGTCGGACATGTGGACCATGCCGTCGACATCGTTGTCGAGGCCGATGAACAGACCGAATTCGGTCGCGTTCTTGACTTCGCCCTCAACGGTCGAGCCGATCGGATGCGCGGCAGCGAAGGCCTCCCAAGGATTGGCCTGAGCCTGCTTGAGGCCGAGCGAGATGCGACGCTTCTCGGAATCGACTTCGAGGACCATGACGTCGACTTCCTGCGACGTGCTGACGATCTTGCCCGGGTGGACGTTCTTCTTGGTCCAGGACATTTCCGACACGTGGACCAGGCCTTCGATGCCCGCTTCCAGCTCGACGAACGCACCATATTCGGTGATGTTCGTGACGCGGCCGGTGAGCTTTGCGCCGACCGGGTACTTGACCATCGCGCCATCCCAGGGATCGCTCTCCAGCTGCTTCATGCCGAGGCTGATGCGCTGCGTGTCCTTGTTGATGCGGATGATCTGCACCTTGACGGTGTCGCCGATGTTCAGGACTTCGCTCGGGTGACCGACGCGCTTGTAGCTAAGATCGGTGACGTGCAGCAGGCCATCGATGCCGCCGAGGTCAACGAACGCACCGTAATCGGTGATGTTCTTGACGACGCCGTCGATGATCTGGCCCTCGGCGAGGCTCAGGATCAGGCCCGAACGCTGCTCGGCGCGCGTCTCTTCGAGAACGGCGCGACGCGACACGACGATGTTGCCGCGCTTGCGGTCCATCTTCAGGATCTGGAACGGCTGGGGGATGTCCATCAGCGGGGTGACATCGCGCACGGGGCGGATATCGACCTGCGAGCCCGGCAGGAACGCGACGGCGCCGTTCAGGTCGACGGTGAAGCCACCCTTCACGCGGCCGAAGATCACGCCCTCGACGCGGGTCGTCTTCGAGAATTCGGTTTCCAGCTTGTCCCATGCGGCTTCGCGGCGCGCACGATCGCGGCTGAGCATTGCTTCGCCGTGCACGTTCTCGACGCGGTCGACATAGACTTCGACTTCGTCGCCGACCTTGAGGTCCGCCTTCTGGCCCGGCGCTGCAAATTCGCGAAGCGGCACGCGGCCTTCCGACTTCAGACCGACGTCGATGACGGCCATGTCGTTCTCGATGCCGGTCACGGTGCCATGCACCACGCGGCCCTCGAAGCTGTCGGCGTCGCCGAGCGTTTCGTTCAGCATCGCCGCGAAATCGTCGCGGGTCGGCATTACCTGGGTTGCCATAGAATTCAGTAATCCTAGTCTGTTTCCGGCCAAGCGGTTGGGTCCGCTGGTCTTGGCCTTCGTTGCCGCGACGACCGAACGCCGGCGCAGCATCCGGACGGCACGAGGCGCAGAGGACGTAGACGCTGAATGCGAAAACGGCGCGTGAGACTCAGAGGTCTCCGCGCCTTCCTCCACGAGCATCGCTCGCCGGACACCTCTGTGTAGCCGAAACCACGTCTCGGAGCAAGTTGGCTGCTGCTTCGTTAGGGGCGGCTCACAACAGGAGCGAAGATTTGAGCGAACGCGGCATTCTCGTGCTGGGCTGGATCGCTACGGCGACGGCGATCGTGATGTATCTGTCGTATATCGACCAGATCATGCTGAACCTTGGCGGGCAGAAGGGGTCGGTGGTCCAGCCGCTCGCGACGATGGTCAATTGCGGGCTCTGGGTGGCGTATGGCGTGCTCAAGCCGAAGCGCGACTGGCCGATCGCGGTGGCGAATTTTCCGGGCGTGGTGCTGGGGGCGATTACGCTGGCGACGGCGCTTTAAAGGGGCGGGGGCTCTCAGCGTCTTTGTTCGCCCGCGAAGGCGGGAGCCCAATCTGGGTCCCCGCCTTCGCGGGGAAACACTGTTAATGCACGGAGCCCTAACCCAACCCAAACACCACCCCGGCGAAGGCCGGGGCCCAAATGGGGGACGGTACTGGCCGAAGATAGCGCTTCGTTACGGCGACTTTCCCAATTGGGCCCCGGCCTCCGCCGGGGTGGTGTTCCTCTTCTGGTGAGGGGAGAGGCCTAAACCGCCGCCTTCTTCGCCCGCTGCGCTTCAACCAGCGCCACCGCGCGCTGCACAGACGCCTCGATCGACAAAAAGCTCGTATCCAGCAACGCAGCATCCGCCGCCATCACCAATGGCGCGGTAGACCGCCCACTATCCCGCGCATCGCGCGCCCGAATATCCGCCAGCACGCGGTCCTTGCTCGCCGTCCCACCGCGCGCCTGCAACTCCGCATGCCGCCGTTGCGCGCGGATGTTCGGGGTCGCCTTCACGAACAGCTTCGCGTCCGCATCCGGTGCGATCACCGTGCCGATGTCGCGGCCATCAAGGATCGCGCCACCCTCCTGAGCAGCGAACCGCTTCTGCCGCTGCATCAGCGCCGCGCGGACCAGCGGATGCGCCGACACGATCGAGGCGAGCGCGCCGATATCGTCGTCGCGCAGTGCCGGATCGGTCATCATCGCATCGTCGAAATCGCACGCCGCGACCGAGTCGGCTTCGCTCTCGGGATCGAGCCCCATCCGCGCCACGTTCAACGCGACCGCGCGGTACAGCAGCCCGGTATCGAGATACGGCAGCTTGTAATGCTTGGCCAAGGCGCGCGCGATCGTGCCCTTGCCCGATGCCGCCGGGCCGTCGACTGCGATGATCATCTTAATTCCCCTGGCCGGTAAGCGCGTCGAGCGACCGGAAGAACACGGGGTAGCTCGTCGCCACCGGCGATACATCGTCGATCGTGACGGGCTCGCTGCTCCCAAGTCCAGCCACCACCATGCTCATTGCGATGCGATGATCGAGTTTCGAGGCCACCCGAGCGCCACCGCGAATCGCCGCGCTGCCCGACCCGGTGATCGCCATGCCGTCCTCATATTCCTCGCAGGCCACGCCGCACGCCTCGAGCGCGATCCGCATTGTCCTGATCCGGTCCGATTCCTTGACGCGCAGCTCGTGCGCACCGCGCGCGATCGTCGTGCCGGTCGCGAACGCGGCGGCGACGAACAGCACCGGATATTCGTCGATCATGCTCGGCGCCAGATCGGCCGGCACCTCGATCGCGGTCAGAGCGGCATGCCGGACCCTCAGGTCCGCGACCGGCTCGCCGCCGACAATCCGCGGGTCGAGCTCGGTGATGTCGGCGCCCATCATGCGCAACGCGGTGACGATGCCGATCCGCGTCGGGTTCAGCCCGACATTGCGCACGACGATGTCCGACCCCGGCACGATCGACGCCGCGACCAGCCAGAAGGCCGAAGACGACGGATCGCCCGGCACGACGATGTCCTGCGGCGCGAGTTCCGCTTCCCCGGTGATCGAGATCACGCGGCCCGCCTCGGTCTCCTCGACGGTCAGCTTGGCGCCGAAGCCGGTCAGCATCCGCTCGCTGTGATCGCGCGTCGCGACCGGCTCGATCACCGTCGTGATGCCGGGCGTGTTGAGTCCCGCCAGCAAGATGGCCGACTTCACCTGCGCCGAGGCGACAGGCAGCGTGTAGCGGATCGGCACCGCCGGGCAGATGCCGCGCACCATGAGCGGCAACCGCCCACCCGGCGACGCGGTGATATCCGCGCCCATCTGCGACAGCGGCTCGATCACGCGGCCCATCGGCCGTCCCGACAGTGACGCGTCGCCGGTAAAGGTGCAGGTGATCGGATGGCTCGACACAAGCCCCATGAGCAGCCGCGTCGAGGTGCCCGAATTGCCCATCTCCAGCGCGGTCTCGGGCTGGAGCAACCCGCCGACACCGACTCCGTCGACGACCCAGATGCCGTCGTCCTGCCGCTCGATCGTCGCGCCCATCGCGCGCATCGCCGCCGCGGTGGCAAGCACGTCCTCACCCTCCAACAGCCCGGTGATCCGGCTGGTGCCGACCGCCAGGCTTGCGAACATCAGCGCGCGGTGGCTGATCGACTTGTCGCCGGGAACCGCGATCGAACCGGTCAGGGGACCGCGCGCGGCCACGTCCAGGGGCTGGGGGAGGGGGTGTGTCATCGGGCCGGGCTTTTGACAGTGGCCTTGCGCTATGGCAAGGCGCGCCCACTTTGCGAGGGTATCCCCCCGCAATCCATTCATCCGAAAGGTTCTATCGGCATGATCAAGCCGGAATGGGGCACGAAGCGTTCGTGCCCGAAATGCGCGACGCGTTTCTACGACCTCGAAAAAGCCGACCCCGTGACCTGCATCGAATGCGGGTATGCCTGGGAGCCCGAGCCCATCCTGAAGTCGAAGCAGCCGCTGCCGTTCGAGGTCGCCAAGCCCGACACCAAGAAGCCCGACGCGGATCTCGAGGGTGACGAGGAAGAGGATATCGCCTCGATCACCGGCGAGGACGAAGAGCCGTCGGCAGACGACGAAGTCGATCTGGGTGGCGACGACGACCTCGGCGTCGAGACGCCGCAGGACGAACACGAGCGTTGAGATAAAGAAATTTGGCAAGCGGTGTTTACGCCGCTTGCCAACCCGGGCGGCTCCGGTTAGTGAGCCGCCTCCCAACGGGAATGGGGCCGTAGCTCAGCTGGGAGAGCGTTCGCATGGCATGCGAAAGGTCAGGGGTTCGATCCCCCTCGGCTCCACCATTCTCTTTAAACCGTTGAAATTACGGTAAAGTGTTGGAAAACAAAGGCTTTTTACAAGCGTCTGGTACAAAGGTACGAGGACGGAAGCCTATGTGTTCATACCTCCACAGAGCCCCTAACGGGGTCTATTATTTCCGCATGGGCATACCTGCGGACCTGCGCCCATTCATGGCTGGGAAGCGGGAGATAAAGCGTTCGCTAGGTCTAAAGGACCGTGACGCCGCTAAAGCCGTGATACCCGATATGACGAAGGCTGCTCATGCCCTGCTCAAGCAAGCGGAGCGGGATAAGGCTGTGGATAAGTCCGGGGATAAATCCGTGGCTAAACCGGTGCCTATCAAGTCCGCTGCTCAGATTGAGCGGGAGCGGCAACGGTGGGAGGCTGAGCAAGAGCAAGCCGAATACACTGCCAACGAATCATTCGCCGCTGATATGGAGCATGAGGCCCTAGGGCCGATTATGGATGCACTTAGCGAGGGCAAGGAGGCTGACGCTTCCCCTGCTGAGATAGCTAGGGCTGGCCGCTTGCTAGTCCTGCATGAGCGGGAGAGGGCAGGGGCGGAACTGGAAGCCCTGCGAAATAGCCTACATGCCCGTTACGGACAAAATGCCCGCGCATCGGAAACCCAAAATCAAGCCGTTGAATGCGAGCCTGCTACCGGGTCCGGTCTGTATCTCGACAAGGATATCCTAGACCGTTGGGCCGCTGAGCGGGGTGTCGTCAAAAAGGGTAAGGATACCCATGAGGCCGTAGCCCGTTGGTTCTACGAGCGGACTGAGCGCAAGCCGGTCGAGCGAATTACTCGGCAAGATGTGCTGGCCTTCAAAGACAAGCTGCTCACTGAGGGCCAGACAGTCGCCAATACGAACATGAAGCTATCCCGCCTGCGGACGCTGATAGGCTGGGCATATCAGAACGATCTAGCGCCATCGAACGTAGCTGAGGGCATTAGCGTCAAGGTTGCCGACAGCGGCAAAACACAACGGCTTCCGTTCTCTCTGCCCGAACTACAGGCCATCTTTGCCAGCCCGGTCTATGCCAATGGGGATCGACCCAAGGGCGGCAGGCTTGAGGCTGCATATTGGCTACCGCTGCTCGGTCTATTCACCGGGGCGCGGCTAGAGGAAATTGGACAGCTTCGCGTGTCGGACGTGCAGCGTAAGGATTACCCCGATCAAGATGGCAAGATGCTGTCCGGTTGGTTCCTGAGCATCGCTGCCGGTACTGACGAACTGGGGCAGGCCAATCGAATCAAGAACGCAGCGAGTGAGCGGCTTGTCCCATTGCATCCCGAGTTAGAGCGGCTTGGCTTTATCACGTATGTTGAGAAGCTGGCCGATCAAAAGGGCAGGGTGTTCCCGGACCTAAAGCCGAATATTTACGGTCGCCATACCGCTAAATGGGGCGAATGGTTTGGGCGCTATCTGCGGACTGTCTGCGGAGTTGCCGACAAGCGTAAGGTTTTCCATTCATTCCGGCATACCTTCAAGGATTATACTCGTAGGGCCAGGATCGCGGAGGGAGTGCAGCGGCAGCTAATGGGCCATGCTGGCCGGGACGTGGCAGACGACTACGGTAGTGGGTACGATCTGCTCAGCTTGGTCGAGGCTATGGCGACATACCGGGTGCCGGGACTTGTTATTGTCAGCAAATCGGAATAATGGGCCGTTTAGATAGCCAACGGTTATCCCGTCTTAAGCGCCTTCGGGTGACGGTCTGATCCTTCGGGTGTGACTAAGAGTGCCGACTTACTCGGCAAGGGATAATCGGACGGTACGCCAGCCTAGCAATAGGGTGAGACAAGCGGTGAAGCCTAACGGCAGGCCGTGACGGGGACCGGATAAGACCGGGGTACGTCCAGCTTTTGACAGTTGAGGCATTCCCTCGCTGCCTATCATGTCGCCTTGGTGACGAGCCAAAGACACAGATACCCAAGAGCGCCCCCGTTCAGCCCCGTCAGGAGTCGATTTGATGCGCTCGGGTATCTGTATGGCCGGATAGCTATCGCCTCTCAGTGACTCTGCTAGCGGGTCTATCAGGCATCATAGCCAAGCGGGACGCCAGCCTCTCGGCGGGCCTGCTCCCCGGTCGGGGTAGCGCGGTATCCCGTATCGGTCTGGAAACCGGCAACGTCGCCTACCGGAGTGCCGTGGGTCTGACGGGCTCGCACCCCGGTCTGAGCTACCCGGATGCCGGTCACGTCCTGTCCGCCCTTGAAGGGATCATAGCCCGTCATGCTCTGCCCCGTCTGTGGGCCGGTGGGGCCGCTGGGAGCCTGCGCTACGAGGGTGTAGCCGGTCGGACCCATGATCCACTGCGGGCCGGTCTGTTGCGCCTGAGCGGGCTGCTGGGCGGGCTGGCGAGCAACGCCGGGAGGCGGGTTGAATGCGAACGAGCTTTTGACCACTTCACCGGGTGGGATCGAGGACGCCTCGGGAACATCAGGCGTTTCCGCATAGGCTTCGACAGTGCTGCCTAGAGCATCATCAACGGTCCAACTAGCAGCATCGGCTTCGGTAACTTCACCCTTACTGATAGCCAAAGCCTTTGCATCCTCAAGGATCATAGGAGCAAGGTTATCTAGATGACTTTCGTCACCGCTGTTATTATATGCTGTCAGTGCCTTGTCATACATCGAGACGGTAGCATCATCGCTGTTATGGATAAGATCGACAGCAATCTCTAGGGTATTCTTCAATGCAGGAACGCGAGCCGTGAATGAGTTTAGAGCTGTAGAGTACGCGGCATTGGCCGGATAGCCCTTTGCCATTTCGTCCTGAGCTTGCTTCTGTACTGAGCGGGGATTGTGCCCATGTACTGCAATCAGGGAAAGTGCGGCCTTCACCTTAATGGCTTGGCGGGGAGTTAGTGCGGTCATTGGTTTTATTCCTTAAACTTATTTAGAATGTGGGGCGGTGCCGGTTTGGCAGGGGAGCTTGGCTCCACGTCGCCCATTGTCGGCAGGGGCGGGATGATCCCGCTACGGATGCAGGCGGCAAGGTACTGGAAGGCAAACTTGCAATCGCTGGGCCTGAGGTACGGACGGCCATTGGCTTCCCAGATCGAACGGACTTGAGCGGCAGAGCGGCGGGCTTCGCATTGGCTGTCCGGGGAGAAGCCGTAGATTGCGGGAGTTACGGCAGCGCCGCTTAGGCGGGGCCATCCTGCGGCATGTTCCTCGGCTTCCCTTGTCAGGATGACAGAGAGGTGAGCGACACGGACCGGCAACGATACGGCTTCAAGCTGCTCGCCGTCTGTCTTCATCAACCAAACGGAAATGGCGGACCATTCCAGATGGGTCTTCGCGGCATCACCATAGGGGCCTGCCCGTTGCATCAGATCGTCTAGGGTCTGCGGGACTAGGGCGACCTTGGGTTCATAATCGGGGCGGGATGGCCTTGGTGGCGCTCCCGTTCCCCGATCATCAAGGTTGGACATTAGGCCGCTACCGCCGCGCCCTTAACATAGCCTCGCTGTTTACCGACAAAGTACAAACCGAACGCCTCTTGTGCGTTACCCGGTGCCAGCGCCATAATCTCGGCAGGGATCAGATGTGGCTTTACCGTTACGAGATATTCGTAAGCAGCATCGTCCAGCCCGGCAAACCCCCTGCATTCATACACCTTGGGGAGAGACTCCTTGGCGTCATTGTCCCAAGTCTTACGGGTATAGTAGATCATGAAGGGAGTATTCATTAGGTTGTGGCCGGGTGTGGCGACAATGCGGATATCGGTGAAAGCCTTAAGCCGCTCCTCCCGCTCTACCTCACCCTGATTAGCAAGTGCATCAGCAAAGCGGTCCTTGGCATCAGCAAGAGACTTAGCAACTTCATCTGCCTTAAGAATGGCAGGCTGGCCGATCAAATCGATAAGATCATTGATCTTCGACAAATGAGCATCAAGGGCTCCAATCTCATTAGCGATATCTGCAAGCGTGGTATTCTGTGTCATTGGTTTTCCTTGTAATGAATTGAGGGATTACGGACGGGGAGCGAACGGGCCGACCCGTAGTTTCTCGGCGCGGTAGGTATGGATCGTGCCTGTATCGGCATCGACTGCGGCCATCAGAGCGGCTCGTCCCGGTCGGCCTGCGGGCTTACGGCAGAGGAAGTCGGGCAATTCGATGCCTAGGGCTTCCAATGTGAAGCGAACGCCAATCGTTACACGGCGGTCGGTAGATGCGAGGTAGTCAGCAACGGGCTTGTTATTGATGCGGTCGATATTAACGGTGACAGTATTCATAGCTTATCCTTTCATCGTGTGTAGGAACTTGTCCCAATGTAAAAGAGAGATAGCCCCCTTGCGTATAAGCAAACGAGAGCGGGTAAATTGATGGTATGAAAAGGGATGCCTGCTAACTGCCAACAGGGGCAACGCTACAGTTAGCAGGCTGGCAATGCTCAGGGCCGATGGGCGTCATTGGATAAATGAGCATTGCGTAGTTAGGGGAGCGGCTAGCGTACCGCCGTGATATGCTAGCCATGAAGCGGACCTGTTTAGGTTCAACGCTCCTACATTCCTCAGATTAACTCAGTAGGGCAGATAACTGGAAAACCAATGACGGAAACCAGAGTATCATTTGCCTATTCAATACAAAGACTAAAGACGCCTCGATATTGATTGCTGAGCTAATCTGAAGGATGCTTATGGGGAATACGGTTATGGCCGTAGAGTATCAATGATACATAGATATAATACTATCTATTATCATCTTAGATTAGGGAATATTAAGCTGGATCTATCGGTTTCCCCCTTACCCCCAAACCTCCTAAATCGGAAGCTACCCGTAAGAACGGATAAAGGATAATCGACTACATAGGTAGAAGCGGAATGCCTCAGCTACAGTCATTGGGAAAGCCTCAGAGCCAATATCATCTTGAGTTAGATCATACGTCGCTTGGAGTGCTATCGGTTTGGACGCCATGCACCTATTCGTAAGAATGGCACACCCCCTCGCTATAAAGCTAACCATTGCTGGCTGTGGGTCCTACAGCTTAAGGCTGTCAATCTTCGTAGGGCTCTACCTACCTTGGGCGGTGATGAATGGTTTATCTAGGACTACGGTACTGGAAAGGACCGATTGCGAAGGTGATGTTCTCTATTGCAATACGGTCCCGAAATGGGGACACGTTGTCCGGCGTCTATGGCCGCTCCCGAATAAGCCCCTCTCAGACTCATTCCGATAATCAGGCTGGGCAATACCCGGACCCTCCCCAATTGAGTCTGGCGGGGCTGAGGCGGCGCATACGCGGGCCTTCCCGTCGCCTGCCCGGTATCAGCTTGGGGAGTGGCAGCGCATTACGTCGCTAACCGATTGAGCCGCCCACTTGCCGCCTCGGGCTGTGATGATCCCGCGCCGATTAAGCTCCCCGGCAATGGCTCTCAGGCTGGTATGGCCGTCAACCTTGATCGCCTCAATGATGGGCGCAACGTCACTAGCGAACGCCTGAGCCTTGGCCTTGATCGCTTCCACCGCTGCCCCGTTGCCCTTGCTCTCCCCGAACGCCTTAGCGCCCATTGGATTGCCTAGCTTGGTGCCTCTGGCCTTGGCAGCGGCGAGGGCTTCAATCGTCCGCTTGCTGATAGCTTTGCGTTCGGCCTGGGCCATTGCTGCCATGATGTGAATTGTAAGCTCGTTAGCCTCGGGCATGTCGGCAGCGATGAAGCGGGTTCCAGCATCTTGCAGCTTGGCAAGGAAGGCGAGGTTGCGGCTCAGCCGATCCAGCTTGGCGATAACGAGGGTAGCCCCTGTCACCTTGGCATGATGCAATGCCTTGATAAGCTCAGGCCGATCATCCCGCTTGCCGCTCTCTACCTCGACATATTCAGCGAGGGGCTGGCAATCCCGCGACTGGCAGAACGAGGCGATGGCAGCTTTCTGAGCATCTAGGCCCAAGCCGCTGCGGCCCTGCTTGGCAGTCGAGACACGGTAGTAGGTGACGGTTCGCATTGGCTGGCTTCCCTGTTGCCAAGCCTAGATACGAGTACTGTCCATAATTGTCTAACGCTCGTTAGGTTATTCTGGACAGGGCCGGAAGCGGATCGTTTGGCGATAGTGACACGTCATGCAGGGATGGAGAACCACGCGCGATAATGCAGGTCGCGCTAGGCGTGTCATAATCGTGTGAGGGGCGAACCGGGCATACGGGGTAAACGGCGCTCACTCTTGTTGGAATTGCCCTCTCGCAAATCTCTATCAAAAATATGCCGTAGCCGACTCAGTAGAACCCAGAACTTCGTGAGTTAGGCGCGTCCTTGAGTTGGACAGTTTCCTTCCCGACACGGTCGATCACATACCCCCACTTTGCACCGGCCTTCTCGATGTACAATCGCGCAGAGCCGGGTTTGAGCTTTAGGATGGAGTCAATCTCATTGAAGCGCATTACGCTAGTATTGTCGCTGGATGACCTTCCCCCAAACCAACTCTCGATGATAGAGACACAATCATTCTCGTCATCGATTAGCCCTTCATCGGCGGCAACCGGCTCACTAATTGCTGCCGGCTCAGGCTCCCGAGTACCAAGCTGTTTGATGCTCTTTCTAATTCGATTACAAGCTGCGCCAAGAGCCGCAACTAGGTTCTTGTCTTGCCGATCCGCATCATATTCTGCAGGTGTAATCCCGAGCAAATCTGTTGGTAGGTGCAAATCATCGGAATTGCGTGGCGTGATGATAAAGCAACGCTCTTGACCCAATCGCCCAGCAAAGAGTCCGAGTTCAAAGATTACGTTGTCACGTACCGTCGAAACAATCTCTTTGCGCATTGCAGTTAGATCGTCGGGGGCCATAACGAAAATGGCGAAATCATTAATATCTAACTGGTCAATCAATGCCGCCATTGTACCACGCGATGGCTGGAATACGCCTTGGGTCCAGACGGTGGCTTCGACATCGTAATCCAACCCCTCCTGTACGGCGTAGGCTAGATCAACATGCTCCGTGGAGGAGCCAATAAAGACGCGTGGTTTCATTCCTTGAACGTACAGTTCCGCGCCTGCCGTTGGCAAGCCTTCGAACTGGCGGCGAGAGATGGACGTCGGCCCTTGCCTCAATTAGTACAAAAGCCTAATACAAGCGTCCCGACGCCAAAATAAATATCCTTTGTTTCTCAGTGCTTACGGGGATTTTAACCGATCCCCCTCGGCTCCACCATTTCCGTTGACGACCGGTCGATCGGACCGATGTTCCAGATAGTATAGACCAGGCCGTTGGCCAGCGCGGGCACTGTCCGGGATGCAGACTCTCCACATCCCGAACCAGCACCATAGTCAGAACGCGGCGGATAGCCCGGCGAATGCCGTCACGCTGTCGCGATCGTCGCGCAGCGCGTAGCCCGCTACACCCGCGCGAAGCGACAGCTGGCCGGCGACCGTGCCGTCGACGCCCATCGCATAGCTCATATAGTTGCGATCGGCGCGCTCCACGGTGCTCGTGAAGCTGATCGGCGCGCCGGTCGGCGTCATCGTCAGCGTACGCGGGTCGTCGTCGAACTCACGCTCATACCCGGCGCGCGCGAAGAATCGCACCGGTTCGCCCGGCACCGTGCGGATCACCGCGCCGAACCGGCCGGTCAGGCTTTCGATCTCCTGCCTGCCGAACGTCGCCGCGGTCGAGAGTCCGCCGGTCTCCGTATAACCCGCGATACGGACCCGGTCATATTGCGCGGCGAGGTCGGGACCGAAGGCGACGCCACCCAGTGTGATCAGATCGAACGCGGCGGTGATGCGGCCGGCGACGTAGGTGCCGTCGGTTTCGCCCTCATGCGTGCGCAACGCGGGCCCGAGCTGGACGCTGCGGCGGATATGGCGATAGTCGATCTCGCCATAGGTGCCGTCCGCGAGCAGGCGCACCGGGCCGAGCTCGCCGCGCGCGTAGCCGCTGACCGACCAGGCGCGCGGCTTGTAGGTGCCCGCGCCGGTCTTGAAATCACCCGTGCCGTCCGAATAGCCGCCGGCGACGCCGACGCCGGATGCATCGCCGATTGCGAGGTCGGCGCCCACGGTGCCACTGAACCCGCGCTCGGTGATGCCGACGCGCTGCGCCGAGGTGCCGCTCGCATAATAATGATAGCCGGCACTGCCGAACACCGACAGCGCCTGGCCGTCGCGTTGCGCGCCGCCGCGCTCCGCCGCTTCGATCAGGTCGCGCTGCCCGCGGAACATCGCCTGCGCGGCGTAACCGAGCCCGGCGATCTGGTCGGGGGCCTGGACGAGGCTGGCGATCGCCTGGCCCTGGATCCGCTGCGTCTTCCCCGATGGGTGGACGCTGTCGGCGAGGATATAGGTCTCGTTGGCGTCGGGCGAGACGAGCGTCGCGCGCGTGCAGGCCAGCGAGGAGGGGACGGTGCACGCGACGCCGGTGATGTTGGTGTAGCCATAGGTCGCAGGGCTCGCGACGAGCTCGCCGAACAGCCGGTCGGTATCGAAATACAGCGCATTGACGTTCGCCGCCGCCAGCGCCGCGGCATAGGTCCGGTTGAACAGCTGCAGCCCGGCCGCACCGCCCGACTGGACCGCGAGCGTCACGATCCGGCTCGCGCCCGCCGCCTGGAGCCTGCTGACCTGCGCTGCGAGCTGCGTGGCGGCGGTGGTCAAGATCGCGGTGTTGGTGCTGCCCCCGGCCTGGAACGCGAAATAGTCGTTCCCGCCGCCCTGGATATAGACGAGGTCGCGCGGCCCGAAGGTGCCGCCAGCGGCGAGGAAATTGCTGATCTGCGTCGTGACCGGGATCGACAGCGCGTTGGCTGCCGTCACACGCGCGCCGCCGACCGCATAGTTGGTGCCGCCCTTGCCGTAGACCGGATCGAGCGCGAGCCCGAGTCGCGCGGCGAGAACCTCGGGCGCGACCGGATCAGGGTTGGTCGTGAAGCTGCCCGCATCGCGCGGCAGACGCGGATCGAGCGTGAGATAATAGCCGCCGTCGGCAAGGCTGTCGCCGAACACCACCATGCGGTTGTAGGTTTCGCTGGCCGCCACATTAATCGTGCTGCCGGTCTGTGCGTGGCCCGGACTCGCGATGCTCAGCGCGGTCCCCAACAGCAACGCCGTATAGGTCGTCTTCATGATACCCTCTCCCTGGCGGCAAAGGATCGCTGTCCTTCGCTCGCCAAAGAGTGTCGTGGCGCTTTACGATTGCGTCAATAGACTGCGTTTGGTCGGCGAACCATTCAGACGAACAGCCCGACCAGCAGATACGTCCCCGCGCCGATCAGCCCGGCCGCGGGCAGCGTCAGCGTCCAGGCGACGACGATATTGCTCGCCACGTTCCAGCGGACCGCGGACAGGCGCCGCGCGGCGCCGACGCCGACGATCGAGCCGGTGATCGTGTGAGTCGACGAGACCGGGATACCCCAGAAGGTCGCGGCGAACAGCGTGATCGCGCCACCGGTCTCCGCACAGAATCCCTGCGCCGGGGTTAGCCGCGTGATCTTCGAGCCCATCGTGTGAACGATCCGCCAACCACCCGACAGCGTGCCGAGCGCCATCGCCGCCTGACACGACAGCACCACCCAGAGCGGCACGTGGAATTCGCCGCCGAGCAGCCCCTGCGAATAGAGCAGCACCGCGATGATCCCCATCGTCTTCTGCGCGTCGTTGCCGCCATGCCCGAGCGAGTAGAGCGCGGCTGAAATCAGCTGGAGCTTGCGGAACCGCTTGTCGACGCCGAGCGGGGTGAGCTTGAGGCTGGTCCAGGCGACGAGCAGCACGAGCACCAGCGCGAGCATCAGCCCGATCGCGGGCGAGGCGAAGATCGCGATGACGGTCGCGATGACGCCTTTCCAGACGATCGCACCGAAGCCGACCTTCGCGATGCCGGCCCCCAGCAGGCCGCCGATCAGCGCGTGGCTGCTGCTCGACGGGATGCCGAGCACCCAGGTGATGACGTTCCACGCGATCGCGCCCATCAGCGCGGCGAAGATCACCTGCGCATCGATGACATGCGCCTGGACGATCCCGGTGCCGACGGTCTGCGCGACGTGCAGGCCGAAGACCGCGAACGCAATGAAGTTGAAGAACGCGGCCCACAGGACGGCATATTGTGGCTTGAGGACGCGCGTGGAGACGACCGTGGCGATCGAGTTCGCCGCATCGTGCAGGCCGTTCAGGAAGTCGAACAGCAGCGCGATGCCGATGAGGCCGATGAGGAGCGGGAGGGAGAGGATCATGCGGCTGCCGCCCTATCCGCTACCATGCCACCCCAGCCTGTCTGTTCTTCCGCGAAGGCGGGAGCCCAGGGTACCAATCGGCGTAGTGGGTGGGATTCCTGGGCCCCCGTTTTCGCGGGGGAACGGGAAGGGCGTGCACAATGCGCTGCACGCCCGCAAAACAGCTCAAGCATGGTCGATGACCAGCCCCTGGATCTCGTTTGCGACATCCTCGAAGCGGTCGACGATCTTTTCAAGGCTGCTGTAGATTTCGCGGTTGATGATGAAGGTCATCGGATCCGCGCTGATCTTCGACGCTTGGAACAGCGCACGCAGGCCGGTGTCGTGGATGTCGTCGGCATGCCCCTCGATCTGGATCAGCCGCGCCGTCAGGTCGTGCAGCCGGCCCGCATTGGTGCCGAGCGAGCGGAGCAGCGGGATCGCCTCCGCGGTGATCCGCGCGGCCTCGACGATGATGCCTGCCATGTCGCGCATTTCGGCCGAGAATGCGGTCACCTCGTACAGCGCGATCGCGTTCGCGGTGCCGTTCATCTGGTCGATCGCGTCGTCCATCACGCCGATCAGGTCGGTGATCGCGCTGCGGTCGAACGGCGTCACGAACACGCGGCGGACGTCCTGCAGGACCTCGCGCGTGATGTCGTCGGCTTCGTGCTCGCGCTTGACGATCTCGGCGATCTGACCCTCGATCGAGCCTTCGCCGTGGAGCAGCCGTGCGAGCGCATCGGCACCGGCGACCAGCGTCGCGGCATGCGCGTCGAACAGTTCGAAGAACCGTCCCTGCTTCGGCATCAGCGACTGGAACCAGCCCAGCATCGGAATTCTCCTTTTCGCACTCGTGCGTACGACGGGTAAGATACGTTGCGCGAGCGTCGCCGGGATCGGCGGCTCGCGGAAGGCAGCGATAAGCGCCTTCAGGCCGGGCTCATTGACAGCCTCCGCCGCGCGATCAAGCGTAAACCAGCGCGTGTCGCGTTGATGACGCTCGGGCCAGTCATCGACCTGCTCGACGAAGGCGAGTGGAAACACCGTCACGATCATGTCGCGGTAGCGGCCCGTGCGACGTCGTTTCCGGTAGCCGAATTCGCCGACTGCGGTGGGGCAGGGAATGCCGCGGATCCCCGCTTCCTCATAGGCCTCCTGCGCGGCGGCCTCGTGGCTGGCGAGCCCGGTGATGGGATTGCCCTTGGGGATCACCCATCGACCGGTATCGCGCGAGGTGATCAGCATCACGCGGGCATGACCGTCGCCGTCGATGATGTAGGGAAGTGCCGCAATCTGCTGGATAATTCTGATCCTGTACCCCGCGGGCTCGCGGCGATTCGCGCAAGCTTATACGCCACGGCGGGGGAGGAACAGGGGGCGCCGGACGGCTTTGGCACGGAGTCCGGCGCGGCGATTCCGTCCCATTCCCGGACGGCGCCGGTTTAACCACTTTTGGCGCTGGTCGATTTAGTAAACGCGGCGTTAACGTTTGCATCATGACCAGACGCCTAGTCCTTACCAACGAAGCCGCCCGCCACCCGCTGCGCCGCGCATTGCCGCCGCCGGTGACCGCAAAGCCCCGCGACGACGATCACGACATCAAGCTGTTTCTGTTGAGCTTCGCCGCGTTCTTCACCTGCTTCTACAGCTTCTTTCTCTGAGCGCAGGCGGCTGGCCGCCCGCCTCACGCGGACGTCCGCCTAGTGGCGAAGTCCTGGCAGGCATCCGTTCGCATCGTCGTCGCAGGCAAGGTGCAGCTTCTGCGCCAGCCATGCCGAGACGAGGCACATCGCCGCGACCAGGAATAGCATGTTCTCCGGCGTCACGCCCAGCGCGGTGATGCCGATGACCAGGATCGAGCCGATCGTCATCGCGCCAGAATTGACCACGTTGTTCGCCGCCACGGTGCGTGCGGTCTTATCGCGTTCGACCGTCGTCGTCAGGAACGCGTAGAGCGGCACGACGAACATGCCGCCGGTGATCGCGATCGCCAGCAGCGTCGCCAGCACGGGGACCGCGCCTGGCTGGCGGATGAACCCCGCCCAGTCGTAGAACTGCCCCGGCGGCGCAGGCGTCCAGTTCCGCGCGAGGAACGAGAACAGCACGACGAAGCCGCCCATCGCGATCACCGACGCGGGCGAGAACTTCGCCGAAATACGCCCCCGCAGCATCGAGTTGATCACCACCGACCCGATCGCGACGCCGACCGAGAAAACCGCGATCACGAAGCTTGCGACGCGCTCGTCGGCGGTGAGCACATTCTTCACCAGCGGCGGGAAGACGATGATCAGCACGGCGCCGATCGTCCAGAAGAAGCTGATCGCGATGATCGCGAGGAACAGCCGCGGAATGTGCAGCGTCGCGCTGATCAACCGCCACGACGCGGTGAACGGGTTGTAGTCGAGTTTGAGCGGCGGCCCCTCGCGCGGGGCGGGCGGCACCTGGCGGCCGGAGAACCAGCCGATCACCGCCACGATCAGCACGCTGGCGGCGGCGCCCTCGATCGGGATCCAGCCCGCGGTCACGGTGCCCAGCAGGATCGCGAGATAGGTGCCCGCCTCGACCAGTCCGGTGCCGCCGAGCACGTCGCCGGGGGGGAGATGCTGCGGAAGGATCGCGTATTTGATCGGGCCGAAGAACGTCGAGTGGACGCCGAGGCACAGCACCGCGCCGAGCATCAAGCCGATGCCGAGGCTCGGGTGGCCCGCGCGCGCGACCATCAGCCCGGTCGCGCCGAGCAGCATGATGCCGATCTCGACCGTCTTCACGATCCGGATGATTCGCGCCTTGTCGTGGCTGTCCGCCAGTTGCCCCGCGAGTGCGGACAGCAAGAAGAACGGCAGGATGCCGAGCCCCGTCGCCAACGCGTTGAAATTGGCTTCCATCTTCGGATCGTTGAAGACCGCATAGGTGGCGAACAGGACCATCGAGGTCTTGAACAGATTATCGTTGAACGCACCGAGGAACTGCGTCGTGAACAGGGGCAGGAAGCGACGTTGCTTCAGCAACCCAAGGGCATTGAGCATGACGGGAAATAGCCCTGATCGTTGCGAAAATACGGCGAAGCCTTAGCCGAGTGGCATCGCGACGCCAACGTTAAACCGGTTTCGCCGCGCGGCCGACCGGTATAGGGGTGGTATGTGCTGAGCTTGCCTAACCTCCTGACATTGTCGCGGATCGTCGCGGTGCCCCTGCTGGTCTGGTTCCTGTGGTGGCCCGACTGGGAGGCGGGGTACGGTATCGCCTTCGTGTTGTACTGCCTGATGGGCATCACCGACTATTTCGACGGCTACCTCGCGCGGTCGAGTGGCGCGGTGTCGCGGCTCGGGATCTTCCTCGATCCGATCGCCGACAAGATCATGGTCGCCGCGGTGATCCTGATCCTGGTCGGGACGCGCGATATTCCGGGCGTCCATGTGATCGCCGCGCTGGTCATCCTGCTGCGCGAGATCGCGGTGTCGGGGCTGCGCGAGTTCCTGGCGCAGGTCCAGGTTTCGGTGCCCGTCTCGCAATTGGCGAAGTGGAAGACGACGCTGCAACTCGTGTCGCTCGGCGGCATCATTCTCGGCGGTGCGGTGCCCGAGATGGCGTGGGTGCATAATGTCGGCATCGTCGCCCTGTGGGGCGCGGCCTTCCTGACCGTGCTGACCGGATGGGATTATCTCCGCGTCGGCCTGAAGCACATGGACTGAGCATGACAATACGCATGGTGTATTTCGCCTGGGTGCGCGAGCGCATCGGCACGGGGGAGGAGTCGGTCGCGCCGCCCGCGAGCGTCGTGACGGTGGCGGATCTGGTCGGTTGGCTGGCCGAGACGAGCGAGCCGCATGCGCACGCGTTCGAGGATCGCGCGCGGTTGCGCGCGGCGGTCGATCAGGAATTCGTCAGCCTCGATACGCCGATCGGCCGCGCGCAGGAGATCGCGATCTTTCCGCCGGTGACCGGCGGATGATCCATATTTCGGTGCAACAGTCGGCGATCGATATCGCGGCTGAGATGACGCGCGCCGAGGCGGCGGGGGCGGGGGCGGTCGCGACCTTCACGGGTCTCGTTCGTGCCGATGACGGCGTCGGCACGCTCGAACTCGAACATTATCCCGGCGCGACCGAAGCGGCCTTGCTGCGGGTTGCCGAGCAAGCGATCGAGCGCTGGACTCTGCAGGGGGCGATCATCGTCCACCGCGTGGGTCCGATGCATCCGGGCGAGCGGATCGTCTTCGTTGCGGCGACGGCGGCGCATCGTGGCGCCGCGCTCGAGGCGTGCACGTACCTGATCGACCGGCTGAAGACGGACGCGCCGTTCTGGAAACGCGAGACGCGGGGCGCGACGGCGAGGTGGGTAGAAGCGCGCGATAACGATCACGCCGCCGCTGCACGCTGGGATCAGCCGGAAACCTGAATCAGGTCGTAAGCGCCGCAAGCGCAGGGGCCAGACCGTGTCCCCACCTTTGCGGGGACACACGGCAGTGCGGGCCGCGCGCGAGAGGCGTTCGCGGCCCGCGACCCGTTTAGCCGAGCTTGGGAACGCTCATGCCGTTGGTCAGGTGGACGACGCCGTTCGTCTCCTTGATGTCGGCCGTATCGACATAGGCCTTGATCCCGGCGGTATCGGTCAGCTCGATATTGCCGTTGGGGCCGAGCGACGCGATCAGCGGCTGGCCGGCAAGCGTCGTCAACGTGGTCTTGCCACCGCCCGCGGTGATCTGCGCCTTCAGCTGGTCGGACGTGATCGCACCGGCAACGACGTGATACTTGAGGATCGTCGCCAGCGTCGGCGCCGATTCGGGCTTCAGCAGCGTATCCAGTGCGCCGGCCGGCAGACGGGTGAAGGCTTCGTCGCTCGGTGCGAAGACGGTGTACGGGCCGGGGCCCGCAAGCGTCGTCTGCAGCTTTGCCGCGGTCACCAGCTTGGTCAGCGTCGCACGGTTCGGCAGCGTCGGGAGCGCCGCGGCGATCGTCGTGGTCGGCGCGGCCGTCGGGGCGGCTGGCGTCGCGGCGCCCGGTGCAGCCGGCGCCGCCGTGGCTGGCACGGTCTGCGGCGTCGCCGGTACGGTGGGCGACGTGGTCTGCGCGGTTGCACCCGCAGCGACGATCATGCTCGAGGCGGCTGCGATCAGAAGGTTGGTCTTAATAGTCATCTGTGACTCCAACTATACTTGATGGGACGGGTAGAAATTCGAACGAAAAACGTAGGTATGGGCTCGGTCGATCTTCAATCTTTTCGCGGACCAGCCGCAGCAGACATGCGATGAACCGAGCCATTGCCCTTGGCGATCAGCTCAATTTCGGCACGATGACGCCGTTGACCACGTGTACGACACCGTTCGACTGGCGTACGTCTGCGGTTTCGACATAGCTCTTGTTGCCGTTTACGTCGGTCAACGTGATCACCGCACCAACCAGTGTCGCGGTGATCGGATCACCTTCGACCGTGGTCAACGTCGCGGTGCCCCCGCCCGCCGCGATCCGCTGGCGCAGGTCGTCGGCGGTCACGACGCCCGGCAAGACGTGATAGGTCAGTACTTTGGTCAGCGAGGATTTGTTTTCCGGCTTCAACAGCGTGTCGACCATGCCGGGCGCAAGCCGACCGAACGCGTCGTTGGTCGGTGCGAACACCGTGAACGGACCTGGGCCGGACAGTGTACCGACCAGATCGGCGGCCTTTACTGCGGCGACCAGCGTCGACAGATTCGGTGCGGCCGACGCATTGTCGACGATCGTCCGGGTGGCCATCATCGGCACGCCGCCGACGGTCGGGTTGGCGACCGCGGGCGGGCCGTTCGGTACGGACAGCGCAGGATTGGCGGGCGTGGTCGACGCACTGGCCACGTCGTCCTTCGATTTGCCGCTGCACGCCGCAAGCGCCAGCGCACTCGTGATCAGCAGTAGCGGAAACGTCTTCGACATCATCGGATCTCCAGCGGGAAGTGCGAGACATACGATCGAACGCCGAGTTGGTTGCGCATCCGTGCCAATCCCGGCGTCGATGTGCGCCGCTATTGAACGTCGGCAAGTGCCTTGGCCATCAGCCGGAAATCCTTCTCGCGCGGGCTTGCCCGTCGCCAGACCAGCGCGATCTTTCGCACCGCGTTGATCTCATCGAGCGGCCGTGCCGTGATGTTCGTGTTGTCGAGGATCCCCGCCTTCAGCGCCATTTCGGGCAGCATCGTGATGCCGAGCCCGTTGTCGACCATCTGCACGATCGTGTGCAGCGAGGTCCCCAGCATCGTCGCTTCCGCGCGCAGTTCGGGGCGATTGCACGCCCCCAGCGCATGGTCCTTCAGGCAATGCCCATCCTCGAGCAACAGCAACCGAGTCTCGTCGATCGCCGACGCCGGGATCGCGGGCAGTGCGGCGGGCACCTCCCCCGACGGATAGGCGACGAACAGTCGATCCTCGAACAGCGTCTCGGCCGTCACTTCGCCGCAAGCATAGGGGAGTGCCAGCAGCACGCAGTCGGTGCGGCCGTTATGCAACCCCTCGCAGGCCGCGCCGCTCGGCTCCTCGCGCAGGAACAGCTTCAGGTCCGGATAATCCTTTCGCAAACGCGGCAGGATGCGCGGCAGCATGAATGGCGCGATCGTGGGGATCACGCTCATCCGCATATCGCCCGATAGCGGCTGGCCGGCGGCACGCGCCATGTCGCCCAGCTCCTCCGCCTCGCGCAGCACGCGCCGCGCCTTGTCGGCGATCGAATCACCCAGCGGCGTGAACCGCACGACGCGCCGCGTACGCTCGACCAGAACCACGCCGATCAGCGTCTCGAGCTCGCGCAGCCCCGCCGACAGCGTCGATTGCGTCACGAAACACGCTTCGGCGGCACGGCCGAAATGCCCGTGATCCTTCAGCGCCACCAGATATTGCAGCTGTTTCAACGTCGGTAGGTAAGTCGCAGCCATTAATCGCCTCTATCGATCATCAGGTGATAAATAGAGTGTTGGATCGATTACACCAGTCCCCATATACCGCATCGCACAACGACCGAGCGGGACAACCGCCGCCAGTGAGGATGCCTGGAGCCAAAGATTTTACAGGAGGCTTCCATCATGTTGACCATCGGCGACCAGTTCCCCTCGATGACCATCCCCGTCCAGCAGGGCACCGCAGCGCTGCCCGCCGGCGAGACGCTCGACCTGACGACGGCCTATCCCGGCAAGTGGAAGGTGCTGTTCTACTGGCCGAAGGACTTCACCTTCGTCTGCCCGACCGAGATCGTCGGCTACAGCGACATCCGCGGCGATTTCGAGGATCGCGACGCCGTGCTGATCGGCGCATCGACCGACACCGCGCACGTCCACCTCGCCTGGCGCAAGTCGGATGCGGACCTTGCCGCAGCCGACTTCCCGTGGCTGGCGGATAACGGCGCCAAGCTCGCCGACGCGCTCGGCATCGTCGACAAGAACGAGCATGTCGCGTTCCGTGCGACGTTCATCATCGATCCGGACAACGTCATCCAGGCGGTCCAGGTCAACGGCCTGAACGTCGGCCGCAACCCGGCCGAGACGCTCCGCGTGCTCGACGCGCTGCAGACCGACGAGCTGTGCCCGTGCAACTGGAACAAGGGCGACGACGTCCTCCAGCTCGCCGCCTAAGTAAAACTCTTCTTTCCCCTTCCCGCTTGCGGGAGGGGGCAGGGGGTGGGCCCGCGCGCTCCCCGAACGCATCCGTTCATGGTGAGCGCGGGCCCACCCCTCAGTCCCCTCCCGCAGGCGGGAGGGGAGGAAGAATTAGTAGAGATATGTCGCTCAAGGAATTCGCCGGGCAGCTGCCCGATTACGCCAAGGATATCCGTCTCAACGTCGGCTCGCTGCTGAACGAGACGCATCTGACCGATCAGCGCAAATACGGCCTGCTGCTCACCTGCGCGCACGGTTCGGGCTACAAGCCGCTCGTCGAGGCCGCCGAAGCCGAATGCGCGCCCAAGCTGTCGCCCGAAGCCGCCACCGCCGCCCGCGCCGCCGCTGCGGTGATGGCGATGAACAACGTCTATTACCGGTTCACGCATCTCGCCGGGAACCAGGAATATCGCAACATGCCCGCCAAGCTGCGCATGAACGTGATCGGCCAGCCGGGCATCGACAAGGTCGATTTCGAGCTGTTCAGCCTGGCCGTGTCGGCGATGAACGGCTGCGGCATGTGCATCGACAGCCACGAGCAGATCCTGAAAAAGGCGGGCGTCACCGCGGAGGCGATCCAGACCTCGGTCCGCATCGGCGCTGTGATGGCGGCCGTCGCGACGGTCCACGCTACGCTGTGACGCGGTAATCCTCCCCCGCGAGGGGGAGGTGGCTGGCGCTTGCCAGACGGAGGGGGAGGAAAGGGGTAACGCCTGTTGCGTGTCCGCCCCCTCCGTCGCCTTCGGCGCCACCTCCCCCTGGCGGGGGAGGATTGTACGAGTTTCTAGTGCCAGATCGCGCGGTAGAGGCCGAACAGGCTGGTGATCGTCAGGATCACGCCTACCATCACCATCAAGGTCTTCGCCGGAACACGCTTCGCCAGCATCGCCCCGAACGGCGCGGCCAGCACGCCGCCGATCAGCAGCCCCACCGTCGCCTGCGTGAACGCCGACCAGCCAAGCTGCGTGATGAACGTCGCGGAGATCGTCGCGGTCAGGAAGAATTCAGCCGTGTTGACCGTCCCGATCGTGGTGCGCGGCGACGCCCCCTGAACCAGCAGGTTCGACGTCACGACCGGCCCCCAGCCGCCGCCGCCCGCCGCATCGAGGAACCCGCCGACGAGCCCGAGCGGCTCGACGATCTTCGGCTCCTTCTGCTTGGGCGGATAGCGCAGCCCGCGGTAGAGCAGGTAGACGCCGATCGACGTCAGATAGGCCAGGATGAACGGCTTGGCGGTGCTCGCGTCGATGTTCGACAGCACATAGGCGCCCAACACCCCGCCGATCACGCCCGGGATCATCAGCCGCAGAAACAGCGTCCAGTTCACGTTCTTGTGCAGCACATGGCTGATCCCCGACACCGCGGTGGTGAATGTCTCGACGGTATGCACGCCCGCCGACGCGGCGGCCGGCGGCACCCCGACCCACAGCAGCAGCGTATTCGAGATCACCCCGAACGCCATGCCCAGCGCGCCATCGACGACCTGCGCAGCGAACCCGACCAGGATGAAGGGCAGCAGCGTCTCGAAGCTCACGGTCGTCAGGTCGAACATCGGCATCCCCTTGCAATCATGTCCTACCTGCTACGCGCGGGCTTATCCGACAACAAAGATAGGCTTTACCCCGATCCGGACGATCTGATGCCCCCCAAAGCGCGCGCTTCTGGAAATCGACCGTTCGATATCCTAGATACGGCAATCGCGAAGGGGACTGCGGATGTCGAGCGGATTACTGGCCTATCTGGATTCGATCCGCGCCCGCGACCCGGCCCCGCATTCGCGCGCCGAGATCATGCTGTACCCCGGCGTATGGGCACTCGGCTATCACCGCATCGCGCATCGTCTGTACAAGGCGAAACTGTATTTCCTCGCGCGCTGCGTCAATCACTGGTCGCGGTTCATGACCGCGATCGACATCCACCCCGGCGCGACGATCGGCCGCAATTTCTTCATCGACCACGGCTTCGTCGTGATCGGCGAGACCGCGGAGATCGGCGACGACGTGACGATCTACCAGTGCGTCACGCTCGGCGGCACCAGCCCCGACAATGGCGTCCAGGGTAAGCGTCACCCCACGATCCTCGACGGGGCGATCATCGGCTCGGGTGCGCAGGTGCTTGGACCCATCACGCTTGGCATGCGCTCACGCGTCGGCGCCAACGCGGTCGTCACGCGCGACGTACCGGCGGGAACGACGGTCGTCGGCATTCCCGCGCGCACGACCACGATCGAAGGCGGCAACGCGCCCGAGCTGCCGCGGTTCGTGCCTTATGGTACGCCGTGCAGCGAGGCGTTCGACCCGGCGACGCAGAAGATGGAGCTGATGCGGTGCGAACTCGAGACGATGCGCAAGCGGCTCGACGCGCTGCTCGCCGACGATCAGCCAGAAGGCCGTCGCGACCGCGCATGATGGTGGCTGGCTGATGGGCGTCGTGCCGTTCCCGATACCGTCCAAGGCGACGCAGGTCGGCTTCGAACGCCTCGAACTCAATCGGATTCTCGATCTCTACGGCCGGATGGTCGCAGCGGGCCACTGGCGCGACTATGCGATTGATCTCGGGAAGGACGCCGCGGTGTTCGCAGCGTTCCGCCGCGCCGCCGAACGGCCCGAGTTCCGGATCGAGAAACGACCCGCCTTGCGCAACAAGCAGGGCATGTGGGCGCTCATCGGCGAAGGCGGCGCTGTCGTGAAGCGCGGGCATGATCTGGGTCCGGTGCTGGCCCCGGTGGAACGGCGCCTGATGAAGCTGGTCGAGAACTGAGGCATCTCGATAATCCATCCCCTTGGCGGGGGAGGATTATCGAGGACGCTATCACGGCTAACGACGGCTCAGATCAAAGCCCCCATGACAGGCGGATATACCCGAATTGGCCCGGCACATCGTAGGTGGTCGGATCGTAGTTTGGCCCGGTGCAGCTGAAGCAGGCAGGCGGGTCCTGGTTGAAGACGTTGTTCACGCCGATCGTCAGCCCCAGCTGGTTCTCCAGCCAGCCCGGCGCGAGCGTCAGCTGCACATCGCCGTAGAAGGTGTTGTCGAGCGTCTTGCCGTCGGCTTCCTTCACGCTCTTGATGTAGCGGGCGGTGAACGAGGCGCGCGCCGCGCCGATGTCCCAGTCGACGACCGCGTTGCCCTTGAACTTCGGATAGGATTGCTCGGGCGAGCCGCGCGTCGTGCCCTGGTAGTTGGTGGTGGTGAAGCCGACCGTCGCCGGGAAGCTCTCGGCGTATTTCAGCAGGATGTTGCCGTTGAGCGAAAGCCCGAACGTCCCCGCCGAGGTCTGCGGCGAGCGATAGATCGCCGTCACGTCGACGCCGCGCGTGCGGATGCCGCCGATATTCTGCAACTGGGCATTGATGCGCGAGATCAGACCGTTGGGCGTCCGGGTGATCGCCGCGCAGCTGAGCGCATCCGCGGCCTGCGCGCAACGGCTGAGCGTCAGCGTCGCATCGGTCGCGGCGATCGCGTCGTCGACCTTGATGTCGTAGTAATTGCCCTCGATGCTGAACTGGCTGGCGATCCCGCTGGTCCGCGCCCAGCTTGGGGCATACACCGCGCCGAACAGCCATGTCCGCGACGTCTCGGGTTTCAGTGCCTTGTTGCCGCCGGTCAGGACGCTGAGCTGGCCGCCATTCGGCTCCTGATAGCTGCCGTTGGCCGGAACGCCGTTGGCGGTGCAGTTGGTGCGGACGGTCGCGGATGACTGATAGGGCGATCCGGCGACGTTGGTGCAGGGATCGTCGATCGACGCGTCCGATCGCGATTCCGCGCCGAACAATTCGCCGATGCTCGGCGCGCGGAACCCCTGCGCATAGGATGCGCGCAACAGCAGGTCGCTGAACGGCTTCCACAGGCCGCTGCCGGTATAGGTCGTGTTGCTGCCGCTGATCGAATAGTTCGAATGCCGCACCGCACCGCCGATCTCGAGCGATTGGATGAGCGGCGTGTTGTGGATCAGCGGTACGCGCAACTCGGCATAGACTTCGTCCGAATTGAAATGCCCGCGCGCGGGCTGTGCAGGGATGTCGGCGCCGAGCCCGGCGGCAATGATCGGATCTGGCGTGAAGCTGCCATATTGCACGCGGTGCTCATAACCGGCGGCGAGGCCGACCGGGCCCGCGGGCAGGTCGAACAGTTCGCCGGAGATATTGGCGGTGTAGTCCTCGAGGCTCTGAGAACTGCGCGCACGCTCGTCGAACGCAATGAAGCCGAGCATGGCCGGCGTGACCGAACCCGCGCCACCGAAGATGTTGAACGGCACGCATGCGCCGGTGCAGTTCGCGACCGGACCCAGCGCCTGGGCGAGATTGGCGGCGTTGATGTTGCCGGTAAACAGCTGCTTGGCATCGTTGAAGCCAAGGACCGCGTTGACGTCCCAGTAGAATTTGCGTTCGCCGACATGGAACGACCCGTCCAGCGTCGCGGTCGCCGACATCGTGTCGACCGTCTGCGAATAGGTGCGCTGTCCCGCCTCGACCAGGCGACGGCGGACCGTCGAATAATTGGCCGGACCGTTACCCGCGCCGCCTGCCGACAGCGTGTAGCCGAACGGGTTGAACGGGTTCGTCGCATCGACCGAGATCGTGTCGAGCAGATTGCCGTTGCCCGCATCGGGCCCGATCACCAGCGGCAAAAACGCGGCTTGGTTCTGCGAATTGCGACGCGTGTAGTTCAGTTTGACCCGCAGGTTCACGGTATCGGTGAGTTCCTGTTTCGCGCTGACGAAGAAGCCGTAACGTTCGGACGGGGTCAGGAAATAGTTGAACGGCGCGAAGTTGAAGCGGTCGGCAGCGGTGAACTCCTTGAAGTCGCTGTTCGGGCCGGTCGGATTGGCGGCGTCGTAGCGGGGCCGTCCGGCAATCGGGGCCGATTTCAGCGTCAGGTTCCGCCCGCCGACCTGGAAGAATCCGGTTGGCGTCGCGCCGGAACACCCGCCGATCGGATCGCTGCACGACGTTTGGCCGGGATTGGGGAATTGCGAGATCGAGCGATCGCGCGTCCGGACTGCCTCCTGCTTCACGTAGCTGCCGCCGAACACCACGCTCGTCCGCGGCGCCTGGATGCCATAGCTGACGTTATAGTCCTGCGTGTGCCCGTCGCCCTGGCGGAACGTGCCGAACTGCGCGGACGCCTTGAGGCCCTTCTGCTGCGACTTCGTGATGATGTTGACGACGCCGGCCAGTGCATCGGAGCCGTAGAGCGGCGACTGCCCCGACTGGAGTATTTCGATCCGCTCGATCGAGCCGACCTGGATCGTGTTCAGATCGACCGTCGAGGGGATGCCGCTGGCCGAAGCACCGTTGACGAAGCGCAGGCCGTCCACCAGCACCAGCGTCCGTTTGGCCGTGAGGTAGCGCAGATCGATCTCGGCCGACCCGGCACCGACGCCGCCGCCATCGGGCGGATTGCCGATATTGCCCGAATTATTGACCTTCGAATTGAGCCCGCCGGCCGCGCTCGGCAGCCGCTGAAGCACGTCGGCAACCGACGAAAGCCCCGTCCGCTGGATCGATTGCGCATCGACCGTGACGACCGGCGAGGGCTGGTCGAGCGGACTGCGGCGAATGCGCGATCCGGTCACGACGATCTCGTCCCCACCCGGCTGATCGATGGTCGCGTCGGCGACCTGGACGCCATCGGTGGCCGGCGTCGTCACCGCCTGTGCGAAGGCCGGCATCGCCGCGAGCATCGCCGCCAATGCCAAACCGCTGGCGCCGGCATATTTACCCGCGCTGTTGAACGTCTTGATCCCACGCATGAACGCTTCCCCCTTGTTCGTGCCCCGACAAACATCCGCTCGATTATCTTATGTGTGCGAATGATGACTCGGAGGCGTAACGAAGCAAGCGACGATTGCGCATTAGGACAATTTTGTTGCGAAAAATGCCAGCCGTGTTGCGCCTAGGACACGGCGTGGGTCAGACGAGCACCGGGGCCGCCGCCCGGTCCGCTTCCCCGAAGACACGCAGGTAGCGAGCGATTTCCGCGGGTTCGCCGGTCGCCTTGGCCGGATTATCCGACAATTTCACCGCCGGGCGCCCGTTCGCCTCGATTACCTTGCACACGAGCGAGATCGGCTCCAGCGCCGCCGCGCCATCGGGATCGCAGCCGCGGAAGTCGTTGGTGAGATTGGTCCCCCAGCCAAAGCTCATCCGCACGCGCCCGTGGAAATGACGATAGGTCTGCTCGATCGTGTCGATGTCCATGCCATCGGAAAAGATCAGCAGCTTGGTCTTCGGATCGACGCCCTGCTCTTCCCACCAGCGGATGATCTGCTCGCCGCCCGCGATCGGCGGGGCGCTGTCGGGGCGGAAACCCGTCCACTCCGACAGCCAGTGTGGCGCGTTGCGCAGGAACGCGGTCGTGCCGAACGCGTCGGGCAGCGCGATCAGTAGGTTGCCGTTATAATGTCGCCGCCAATGCTCGAGCACGCGGTACGGTGCCTCGGCGAGTTCGGCGTCGCTGTCGGCCAGCGCGGCGGTCACCATCGGCAGTTCGTGCGCATTGGTGCCGATCGCCTCGAGGTCCGCGTCCATCGCCAGCAGCACGTTCGACGTGCCGATGAACCGGTCGCCAAGCCCTTCCTTGAGCGCCTCGACGCACCAGCGCTGCCACAGGAAGCCGTGCCGCCGCCGCGTACCGAAATCCGACAGGACGAGATCGGGCAGATCGCGTAGCCGCTCGACCTTCTCCCACAGCTTGGCCTTGGCGCGCGCATAGACGATATCGAGCGCGAAACGCCCCCGGTCGCGTAGGGCGGCACGCGATTTGAGTTCGTTGATGATCGTGAGCGCGGGGATCTCCCACATCGTCGTATGCGCCCAGGGGCCGTCGAAATGCAGCTCATACTGGCCGTCGACCTTGCGCAGGTCGTACGCCGGCAGCTGGAAGTCGGCGAGCCAGGCGAGGAACTCAGGGCCGAACATCTTCTGCTTGCCGTAGAAGCTGTTGCCCGCGAGCCAGATCAGCTCCTTCTTGGCGAACCTGAGCGTCCGCGCGTGATCGAGCTGCGCGCGCAGTTCGGCTTCGTCGACGATCTCGGAGAGGCGCACGGTCTTGGTCCGGTTGATCAGCGCGAAGGTTGCGCTGACGTCGGGGTAGACCTGCCGGATCATCTGCAACATCAGCAGCTTGTAGAAATCGGTATCGAGCAGGCTGCGCACGATCGGATCGAGCCGGAAATTGTGATTGTACGTCCGGGTGGCGATATCGGTCACGGCCATGCGCGCGGGCTCCTGCGTTGCTTGGGGGTTGCGGGTGTCCGAGATGCGGGGAGTGTGTCAAGCAGCGCGCAAAGGAGACGGACGATGACGCGGTTCGTGGTGGTGGTGGATACGCAGTGGGATTTCATGGCCGAGGGGGGCGCGCTGAGCGTAGCGGGGGCGGCGGCGTTGGTCGCGCCGATGCGGGCGTGGCTGTCGTCCTTGCGGCCTGACGACACGACGGGCGTTTTGTTCACGTTCGACACGCATTTCCGCGAGACCTATGCGGCGTCGCCGGAAGCGCAGATGTTTCCGATCCACTGCGTTCGCGGCACGCAAGGCTGGGACAACATGCTCGACGTCGCGCTGGCCGACCCGGCGGTACCGGCGTGGCGGATCGAGAAGGGGGTGTTCGATATGTGGGCCGAACCGGGGCTCGGCATCGAGGACGCGCGCGATGCGGGTACGCCGGTGTTTCCGCGCGAAGCATTCTTTGCCGCGCTGGCCGCGAAGGGTGTCACGGACGTCACGGTGATCGGCGTCGCGGCGGATTATTGCGTCCGCTGGGCCATCGAAGGCCTGATCGCGCGTGGCTTCACGGTGACCGTCCCGGCAGGGCTGACGCGCGGTATCGACCGCCAGATCGATGTGGTTGCCGCGGAGGATTTCGCGGGCGCAGCCCGCGTCGTCTGACCTGCCCATCGCCGGCCAAACGATCCTCCCCCGCCAGGGAGAGGTGGCAGGCGTAGCCTGATGGAGGGGGAGGTAAGGCAACCTGCGTCGCGTGTCCTGCCCTTCGTCCGGCAAGGTGCGAGCCACCGCCCCCTGGCGGGGGAGGATCAGCGCTCAGGCCATCGCGGCAAGCAACCGGCCCACATCCACCGTCGCGAACGACGCGAAATTGTCCGCGACGCCGAACGGCAGCAGCAACGTGCGGTCGTGGACGATCCCGCCGCAGCTGTAGACGACGTTCGGGACATAGCCGTCGCGCTCCGTGGGACTGGGCACGATCAGCGGGTCGGTCATCCGCGCGAGCAGCTTGGTCGGGTCGGCCTTGTCGAGCAGGCAGGCGCCGACGCAGTAATTGCGGACGCTGCCGACGCCGTGCGTCAGCACCAGCCAACCCTCGTCGATCTCGATCGGTGAGCCGCAATTGCCCATCTGGATAAATTCCCACGGCCATTTCGGCTCGATGATCTTGGTGCCGCCGTTCCATGTCAGCAGATCGTCCGAGGTCAGATACCAGATATTCTCGTTGTCCTGCCGCCCGAGCATCGCATAGCGGCCATCGATCTTGCGCGGGAACAGCGCCATCCCCTTGGTGCCCGCTACGGTTCCCCGCATCGGCTGCATCTCGAACGTCTTGAAGTCCTCGCCGCGCAGCAGTTCGCAGCGCGTCTCCGAGCCGCTGAACGCGGTATAGGTGCCGAGATACTGGACCTCGCCGGCATCCTCGAACCGGACCAGACGCAGATCCTCGATTCCCTGGCGCTGGCTCGGCAGGATCGGGAAGATCACGGTTTCAGACAGCTCGCGGCTGTTGCCGCATTGCAGCCGGGTCGGACCGCCATCGGTCGCGCCCTGATCCGACGGCTCGATCCGCGGCGGCACCGCGGTCTGGCTGGCGGGATCGATCGAAAAGCCATCCGCCGGCGACCAGCTGCCGGTGCGGAAGGTGACCGACGAGACATGCCCCTCGCCGATCCCGCGCAGCGATAGGATGAACCGCACCCCGTTCTCGGGCGCGCCGGCTTGGTCGGGATCCAGCACCATGCTGGGGTTGAACAGTGCGGCGGCCTCGAACGAATATTCCCCGCTCAGATAGGCGCCGATCAGCAATTGTTGATCGCGATTGATCGCCCGCGGTTCGTCGAGATCGGCCATGATCACCCCGAACCGGTGCAGCAACAGGTCGTCGACGTCGCGGTGGCGCTCGTCGAGCGATACCATGACCCGTTGGCGCTCGGCATGGAGTTCGTCGGGCGTCAGCGAGAGTACGCGGTCGATCACCCGTGCGACCCGCGAGTGCCCCTCCACCTGGAAGGGCCCGGGATACCCGATGTTGAATGGCCGGATGACGGTCCGCGAGGGGTCGGGCCTGAGCTGCACGTTCGAGAAGGTGACGAGTTCGCTTTCGGCCATGGTCGGCTCCGGCAAAGGCGCGGGTCGGCGCCGGGGTTTTCAGAGACTGACGAACGCCCGGGTACGCCGATCGCTGCGGACCCGAGCTGAAATATTGCGAACGGGATAGTGGTTCACGTCCCGCCCCGGACTATGAGGGGGAGCGTCGTGCGGCGCCAGCCGGTGCCATCGATCGACTGCGCGCTCGGTCACCACGCACCGCGTTCGTTCCACCGCGACATCTTTGGCGAACCGATCTGCCGGATGCGGTCGTGGCAGGCGGCCGGCGGCGAGGTCGTGTCGCTGACCAAAAGCGACGTCCGGATCAGGGACCCCTTCGTCCCGCATCGCCATGCGGGATCCATCACCGCGCGGGCATGATGGCGGTGGCGGGGCGTGCCGATGCCGCGTCGAAGGACCGTATGATCGACGGCGATATCGGCCGGTTTCGGCGCACGCTGGCGGACTTCGATCGAACCAGACCATCCGCACGGTGCACGGCCGGGGCTATCTGTTCATCACCGACATGATCGGGTTCCGACCTGGGCTGTCGCGGACGATCAGGCGGCAGCGCGCGGCGTTTCCGCCGGATCGGTGTGCGCCGTGTACCATGCGATGAAGCCGCTTGCTTCCATGGGGCGCGCAAACAGGAAGCCTTGCGCTTCGTCGCAGGCCATCGCGGTCAGGCAGGTCGCGGCGGCCTCGGTCTCGACGCCCTCGGCGACGACGCGGAAGCCGAGGTCATGCGACAGTCCGATCATCGTCCGAACGAGGGTCTGTTCGTCGGTGCCGTTGGCCGCCGCACCGAGATTGCGCATGAAGCTCTGGTCGATCTTGACGACGTCGACGGGCAATTGCTGGAGGTAGGCCAGGCTGCTGTAGCCGGTGCCGAAATCGTCGATCGCAAGCCGGATCCCGGCGGCACGCAGCGCCGCGAGCTGTTCGCGCGCCTGGGCGACGTTGCGCATGATCGCACTCTCGGTGATCTCCAGCTCGATCCGATCGGCGGGAATACGGTGTTTGCGCAGGAGCTGCTCGATGCGTGCGGCAAAATCGGGCTCTTCGAGATTGTTGGCGGACAGGTTGACCGAAAGGGTCCCGGCGAACCCCTCGGCGATCCAGCCGACGAGCTGATCCAGCGCGCGATCCACGACCCACTGGGTCAGCGGTTTGGCGTGCGACGTCTGTTCGATCAGCGGGATGAACTCGGCCGGCGACACGTCGCCGAGCACCGGATGCACCCAGCGCAGCAGCACTTCGGCGCCCAGGCACCGCCGCTGCAGCAGCTCGACGCGGGGTTGATAGACGAGCCGCAATTGATCGTCCGCCGCGAGCGCCGCCTCGAAGTCGTGCAGCAGCGCGAACCGACGGCGATGCGCGGTGTCGTTCGCCGACGAGAAGAAGCATACCGTTTCCTCGATCGTCCGTGCGTCCTGGGCCGCGCCGTGGGCAAAGCGGAGGACGTCCTGCGGCTCCACGGTCCCCAATATGATCGGCGCCACGCCGACCGCTCCGGTGGTCGCGAACCGCATCGATGACTTGGCGCTGCAGTGCGCGATCTCGCGCGTCAGTTTGTCGACATAGGCGGCGTCGTCGACATCGGGCTCGGCGAAGAAGACCATCTGCGTCGCGGCGACGTGATAGGCGCGGCGCGTCTGCGGGAGCGCCTTGCGGAGTTGCAGCGCGGCCGTCCTGACCATCTGGACGACGTATTCGGATCCTAGGACGCGCGTCATCGTGTCGATCTGATCGGTCCGCGCGAGATCGAACATCACGAGCAGGCGCCGTTCACCGGCATGATCGCGCGTGAGATCGTCGAGGTCGTCGAGAAACTGCTGACGGTTGGGAAGGCCGCTGATCGGATCGATCCGGCCAAAGGCATGCTGCAGCTCGATCTGCGCCATCGTCATCGCCGCCAGATCGCGCAACGCGGTCATTTCGGCTGCGGTTACCGTGCGCGGTTCGGTGCCCAGCACGCACAGCGCGCCAAGGCCATATCCGTCGCGCGTCGTCAACGGTGCCCCGGCGTAGAACCGCGTGCCGCGCGCGGCGAGCTGACTATCGGCATAGACCGGATCGGCGAGCAGGTCCGGAATCACCAGCGCCTGCGTGGTCTCGGCGACCTCGGCACATGGCGCACCGTCGCGGCCAAGCTGAGTATCGGTCACGCCGACCCGCGACTTGAACCATTGGCGGTCCTGATCGGTCAGCGATATCGCGGAAACCGGCAATCCGAAGATCTGGCTCGCCATCCGGGTGATCCGGTCGAAACTCTCGCTGGGCGCGGAGTCGAGGATGCCGAGCTGTCTGAGGGCGTCGAGTCGCGCCGCTTCGGAGACGGGTTCGGTCATAGGGCTGTCGTGCACCACTATAACTTAAGTGAGTGTGAATGTATACCAAATCGGTTGAAACCTCTGTTAGGCTATCCGGATATGCTGCAGCTTCCGGCTCCGTTTGGCCGCGTAAAGCGCGGCATCCGCCTGTCGCCATGCGATCGCAAAGCTCTGGACCGGCGATGACGTCGACCCGGTCATCAGGACGGCACCGACACTGCCGCTGATCGGCAGGCTCAGCCCGTTGCTGGTCAGCCGCTGGCCGAGCGCGCGGTCGATCCGATCGGCAACGACGGCGAGGCGGGCATCGTCGGCATCGGGTAGCAGCACCGCGAATTCGTCCCCCCCCAGCCTGGCCAGATGATCGCTGGTCCGCACCACGTCGTGCAGACGCCGCGCCACTTCGACGAGCACGGTGTCACCGACGCTGTGCCCAAAGTGGTCGTTGATCGCCTTGAACCGATCGAGGTCGATCGCGATGACCCCGATCGAGACACCCGTGGCGGTCTGCGCAAGGCGTTGCTCGAGACCGCGACGATTGAGCAACCCGGTCAGCGGGTCGGTCTCGGCGGCGTTGACGGCACGCAACTGGCGTTCGCGATCTTCCGAAATGTCGATCGTGACGCCGACGATCCGCAGCGGACTGCCATCGGTCGCGCGCAACAGCTTGCGATCGCACCGCATCCACCGCGGCCCGTTGATCGTCGATAACTCGTATTCGACCGAAGCCTCGTCGATCTCGCCGTCGAGCAAGCTCTGCACCGACGCGGCGTCGCGGTTCGCCGGCGCGATATATTCGCCATAGGCATCGAGGTCGATCGACCCGGGCGCATCGGGGCCCTTCACGAAGCGCGTGAAGCTGGGCGATGTCTCGAACTTCTGGGACTCGACGTCGATATGCCAGAATCCGCCCCGCACGGCCTCCATCGCCAGCGTCAGGCGGGCGTTGATCTCCTGGAGCGCGTGATCCGCGCGGCGGCGTTCGGTGATGTCCTCGATCTGGACGATCAGCCGGACCAGATCGCCCGCCGCGCTGCGGACCGCAGAGACCGCAAGCGCGACATGGACAGGCGTACCGCTGCGATGGACATAGCGTTTCTCGAGCCGATAGTCGTCGCGCGTGCCCGCGATCACGTCGCGCCACAACGCGTCGCCCGCGGCACGATCGTCGGGATGCGTGATCGACGAGAAGTCCCGGCCGGCAAGGGCGTCGACCGACAGGCCCAGCATCGTCGCAAACGCCGCATTGACGCGCTCCATCCGACCCTGGCGATCGGCGACCGCAATCCCGATCGGTGCATGCTCGAACGCATCGTTGAACATCTGCTCGTTCTCGACGATCTTGTCTTCCAGATCCTTCCGGACGCTGATGTCGGTGACCAGGACGACGATACCGCGGACGACTCCGGCGGCATCGATATCCGGGACATAGCTGCCCTGGACGCGGCGTGCGTTGCCGCCGTCGAACAGCGTATATTCATAGGTGACGGGCGTGCCGTCCAATGCAGCGCGCAACTTCGGCACGACCGTCGGATAATTGCCCTCACCGACGATCTCACGGCAATGCCGGCCGACGATCCGCTCGGGCGCAATGCCCCGCCATGCCGCATAGGTCGCGTTGGCATAGCGATAGCGAAGGTCGCGGTCGAAATAGGCGACCAGCCCCGGCAGCAGGTCGAGCATCGCCCGCGCGCAGGGCAAGCCGTCCGGCGCACGCTCCGGCGAGGTCGCTACCGATTCACCTTGCGATGTATCTTGGAGGGGCATTGGCGGGTGGCTCATGGCGTTCGATAGGATCATGATAGTTAAGCGTTGGTTCGTCCACGCAGGGCGATAATCGCTCGTCTCGCCGATCGATGGAGAAAGTGTAGCAACTCCCGTAAGATAGCGGCCTGCCGCCCGGTCGGGATGAGGCGGTAATTGTAGAAATACGTCACGGCCAGTTCGGTTGTATCCGCCGCCGTCACCCCGTGCGGGCGACCTGGAACCCGGCGAACGACTGGCTGACCGGCATGATCTCGAGCCGGTTGATGTTGAGATGCGCCGGCAGCTCGGCGATCCACAGCAGCGTCGCGGCAAGGTCGGCGCCGGTCATCGGTTCGGCGCCGGCATACAGCGCGTCGGACGCCGCCTGGTCACCGTCGGTGCGGACCAGCGTGAACTCGGTTGCGATCATGCCGGGCTCGATCGACGTGACGCGAACGCCCTTGCCATGCAGGTCCGATCGCAGCCCCAGCGAGAACTGCTCGACGAACGCCTTGGTGCCGCCATACACATTGCCGCCGGTATAGGGGTAGGTGGCGGCGACCGAGGACAGGTTGATGACCGCCCCCTTCCGCGCGATCAGCCCCGGCAGCAGCTTGTGCGTCAGCGACACCAGCGCGGTGACGTTGGTAGCGATCATCGTCTTCCACTGGTCGACATTGGCCTGGTCGGCGGGCTTGGTGCCCAGCGCCAGTCCGGCATTGTTGATCAGCAGGTCGATAGCGCGAAACGCGTCGGGCAGCGCCTCGAGCGCGGCATCGCGTGCGTCTTCGTCACACACGTCGAAGGCCGCGGGATGGACCGTGTCGGCGCCCAGCGCCGCGACCAGCGCATCGAGACGGTCCTTGCGACGACCGGTCGCGATCACGCGCCATCCCGCCGCCGCAAACGCATGCGCAGCGGCTTCACCGATGCCCGACGTGGCGCCGGTGATGAGAACGGTCTTGGTCATGTCGCTTCCTAGCCGGGTTCCGCCGCGCGCTTGGCGGGGCAGGGGCAATGTAGGATCGATCGCCCCACCCGCAATCGGGCCCGCATTGCAGCCCGCATTTGGTACGCGGCAAATGACCGTCCCCAAACGCCGGGACTAGCCCGGAACTAAAGTGCGCGCACCGCGGCCAGGATCATCCGGCCGGTCAGGCGCGCGGTCTCGTCCTCGGACAATCTCGGCCGTGACAGCGTGCGATGACCGAGGCCGAACATGAACGCGAGGATCAGCTCCTCTGCGCCCTCGAGCTCATTTTCGTGCAGCGCTGGATTGGCGACGCACGCCAATTCGCGGATCAAATGTCGAAATCCGCGACACAGGTCGGCGATCGTGTCGGCAACGTCGGCGTTTCGGTGCGCCTCGGCCATGATCTCGAACGACAACGCCTCGTCTCCCTTGGACAGCGCGCGCCGCGCCAGTTCGACGAACCCCTCCTCGATCGACAGTCTCCCGGATTTCACCAAGTCGTTCATCGTCTGCAACTCGGCCATCTTGGCCGCGGCGTCTTCCATCACGATCGCCTGGATCACCGCATTCTTGCCCGTGAACAAACGATAGATCTGGCCGACCGAGACGCCCGCTGCGACCGCAAGTTCGGACATCGGAGTCTGATGAAACCCTTGGGTCGCAAACAGGTGACGGGCTGCGGCGACGATACGCTCGCGGCTCCCCATCTCATGTTGCACTGCACTCAAAATCAGATCCTCAACGCGTTTTTTGGTTGACCGGCCGCTCGCACAATCCTAGCGGGCAAGCAAGCGGAATGAACGTTCATTCCGGTAATACCTATCTGCACGGACGTCGGGATGCTCAACATGCAGCGATTGAATCTCAAGGGAACGGTGGCTTTCGCCGCGCTGGCACTGATGACGGCGTGCAGCAAGGAGCAGGCGCCCCCGCCGCCGCCCACGCCGACCGTCGGCGTCGTCAACGTCGCCGAGGAATCGGTCGTCCTCACCTCCGAACTGCCCGGTCGGATCGCCGCGGTGGAGACGTCCGAAGTCCGTCCGCAAGTCAATGGCGTCGTCCGCGACCGGCTGTTCACCGAGGGTGCGATGGTCAGCAAGGGCCAGGTTCTCTACGCGATCGAGGACGCGCCCTATCGCGCGGCGCTCGCCAGCGCGCAGGGGCAGCTCGGCGCGGCCCAGTCGCAGATCAACGCGACCCGGCTCCAGGCGCAGCGCTACGGCCAGCTCGTCGCGCTGAACGCGGTCAGCAAGCAGGAGGCGGACAACGCCACCGCGGCCGCGCAACAGGCCCGCGCCAATGTTGCAGCGCAGCAGGCTGCGGTCCAGGCCGCGCGCGTCAATCTCGGATTCACGCGGATCAAGGCGCCGATCTCGGGCCGTATCGGCCGATCGCTGGTGACCGTCGGCGCGCTCGTCCAGACCGGGCAGACCGATCCGCTCGCGACGATCCAGCGCACCAATACCGTCTATGTCGACGTCGTGCAGTCCGCCGCGCAGCTGCTCGATCTCAAACAGGCGATGGCAAGCGGCGGCGTGACGCGCGGCGACGGCAGCGCGCGCGTCCAGCTCATCCTTCCGAATGGCACGACCTACCCGATCGAGGGGCGCCTCCAGTTCGCCGAAGTCACCGTCGACCAGACCACCGGCGCGGTCACGCTGCGCGCGAGCTTCCCCAACCCCAACGGCCTGTTGCTGCCGGGCATGTATGTCCGTGCAAAGCTGGTCGAGGGCACGCGTCGCCAGGCGATCATGGCGCCCACCGCGGGCATCACGCGCGATCCGCGCGGCGGCGCGACCGCTTTGGTCGTCAACGCGCAGAACAAGGTCGAGCAGCGTACCGTCACCACCGACCGCGTGATCGGCGACAAGTGGATCGTCACCAGCGGCCTGAAGCCCGGCGACAAGCTGATCGTCGAGGGCCTGCTGAACCTGCGGCCCGGCGCGACCGTTAAGCCCGCTGCCCCGCAGCAGGTCGGCAAGGCACCCGGCACCGGCGGCGCGCCCGCCTCCGGCACCACGCAGGCCGGGAAGTAACCGCCCATGTCACGCTATTTCATCGATCGACCCATCTTCGCGTGGGTCATCGCGATCATCCTGATGATGGCGGGCATCCTCGCGATCCGCTCGCTGCCGATCGCGCAGTTCCCTGAGATCGCCGCCCCCAAGGTGACGGTCGCGACGTCCTATCCGGGCGCCGACGCACAGACGCTTGAGAACACGACGACGCAGATCATCGAGCAGCAGATGAAGGGGATCGACAACCTTCGCTACTTCGCCTCGACGTCGGACGGCTCGGGCAACCTCGCGATCACGCTCACCTTCGAGCAGGGCACCGATCCCGACATCGCGCAGGTCCAGGTGCAGAACAAGCTGCAACAGGCGACTCCGCTCCTGCCGCAGGAAGTGCAGCAGGCCGGTCTGCGCGTGACCAAGGCGACCGCCAACTTCCTCCTCGTCATCGCCGCCTATTCCGAGAATGGCGCGCACGACCAGGTCGATCTCGGCGACATGATCGCCTCGAAGCTCCAGGATCCGCTGAGTCGCATCAAGGGCGTCGGCGACACCCAGGTGTTCGGCGCGCAATATTCGATGCGGATCTGGGTCGATCCGTTCAAGATGTCGAACCTCGGCGTCACCGTCACCGACATTACCACGGCGCTGACCGCGCAGAACGCGCAGGTCTCGGCGGGTCAGGTCGGCAGTCTGCCGGCGGTGAAGGGCCAGTCGCTCAACGCCACCGTGACCGCGCAGACGCGTCTCCAGACCCCTGAACAGTTCCGCGCGATCATCGTCCGCTCGGCGACCAGCGGCGCGACCGTGCGCCTGTCGGACGTCGCCCGTGTCGAGATGGGCTCGGAAAATTACTCCTTCCAGGCCCGCTACAACGGCAAGCAGGCGGCAGGTTTCGGCGTGAAGCTGGCACCGGGCGCCAACGCGCTCGATACCGTCAAGCTGGTCAAGGCCGAGGTCGACCGGATCGCCAAGCAGTTCCCGTCCGACGTCAAGGTCGCCTACCCGATCGACAATTCGACGTTCGTGCGGCTGTCGGTCGAGCAGGTCATCCACACGCTGATCGAGGCGATCGTCCTCGTCTTCCTCGTGATGTTCCTGTTCCTTCAGAACTTCCGTGCCACGTTGATCCCGACGATCGCGGTCCCGGTCGTGCTGCTCGGCTCGCTTGCCGTGCTGTATGCGGCGGGGTTCACGATCAACACGCTGACTTTGTTCGGCATGGTGCTGGCGATCGGTCTGCTCGTCGATGACGCTATCGTCGTCGTCGAGAACGTCGAACGCCTGATCCAGGAGGAGGGGCTGAGCCCCAAGGAAGCCGCCAAGAAGTCGATGGACGAGATCAGCGGCGCGCTGGTCGGCATCGGCCTCGTCCTGTCCGCCGTGTTCCTGCCAATGGCGTTCTTCAGCGGCTCGACCGGCGTGATCTTCCGCCAGTTCTCGATCACCATCGTGTCGTCGATGGCGCTCTCGGTGCTGGTTGCGTTGATCCTCACGCCCGCGCTCTGCGCGACGATCCTGAAGCCCGCCAAGGACGGGCATGGCGAGAAGAAGGGCTTTTTCGGCTGGTTCAACCGCACGTTCGACCAGGGCGTCGGGAAATACGGCAACGGCCTGCGCCGCGTCGAGAAGGGCTGGGTCCGCACGATGCTGGTCTATGCCGTGATCGTCGTCGCGATGGCGTTCATCTTCCTGCGCCTGCCGTCGGGCTTCCTTCCCGAGGAGGACCAGGGCGTCATGTTCGCGCAGGTCTCGATGCCGGCGGGGACCCCGATGGAGGAAACCGCACGGACGATGGACAAGGTCCGCGATCACTTCCTGATCGACGAGAAGGCCAACATTTCTGGCATCTTCACGATCAGCGGTTTCGGCTTCGTCGGCCAGGGCCAAAATGTCGGCATCGCCTTCATCCAGCTGAAGCCATGGGAAGATCGCGAGGGCGCGGAGAACACCGTCGCCGCAGTCGCCGGGCGCGCCAACCAGGCGCTCGCCGGGATCCGTGCCGGCATGGTCATCGGCTTCGTGCCGCCCGCCGTGCAGGAACTGGGCAACGCCAACGGCTTCGACTTCATGCTGAAGGACAATGCCGGCGTCGGTCACGAGAAGCTGCTCGAGGCGCGCAACATGCTGCTTGGCATGGCCAGCCAGGACAAGCGCCTGATGCAGGTCCGCCCGAACGGCCTGGAGGATGCGCCTCAGCTGAAACTGAACGTCGACCAGGCGCAGGCGGGGGCACTCGGCCTCAGCCAGGCGGACATCAACACCACCGTCAGCACCGCGTTCGGTGGTGCCTACATCAACGACTTCATCGACCGCGGTCGCGTGAAGAAGGTGTTCGTGCAGGCCGACGCACCGTTCCGCACCTCGCCTGCCGATCTCGGCAACTTCTATGTCCGCGGCACGACCAGCAACGCGATGGCACCATTCTCGTCCTTCTCGACGACCGAGTGGAAATACGGGCCCTCACGACTCGAACGGTATAACGGCGTAGCCTCGTTCGAGATCATGGGTTCGCCGGCGCCGGGCGTCAGCAGCGGCACCGCGATCAAGGCGATGGAGGAGATGGCGGCCAAGCTTCCCCCCGGCATCGGCTATGAGTGGACTGGCCTCAGCTACGAGGAAAACCTGTCCTCGGGCCAGTCGACCACGGTCTATGCGCTGTCGCTGCTGATCGTGTTCCTCTGCCTCGCGGCACTGTACGAGAGCTGGTCGATCCCGATCGCCGTCCTGCTGGTGGTGCCGCTCGGCGTCCTGGGCGCGGTCGGCGCGGCGATGCTCTTCGGGCTGAACAACGACATCTACCTTCAGGTCGGGCTGATCACGACGATCGGCGTGGCGGCGAAGAACGCGATCCTGATCGTCGAGTTCGCCGAGGAGAAGATGGGCGACGGGATGAACGCGGCCGATGCCGCGGTCGAGGCGGCCAAGCTTCGCCTTCGCCCGATCCTGATGACGTCGTTCGCGTTCATCTTCGGCGTGTTGCCGCTCGCGCTGTCGAGCGGCGCCGGTGCCGGCGGCCAGAACGCGATCGGCTGGGCGGTGGTCGGCGGCATGCTGTCCGCGACCGTCCTCGCGATCTTCTTCGTCCCGCTGTTCTTCCTCCTCGTCAAACGCGTTTTCAAGCAGGACAAGGCTGGCGCGGGCCAAGACCGTGACCAGGTGCCCGACCACGACGGCAATCGTGACGATAACCGTGACGACGGCCATGACGGTAACCGTCATCCGCCCCACGACCAGCGGCCGCAGGAGGCCTGATCCAGATGTTCGCTCCCATACTTACGCGCAAGACAGCGCTCATGTTCGCTACCGGGCTGACGCTCGCCGGGTGTAACCTTGCCCCGAAATACGTCCGTCCCGAATTGTCGGTGCCAACGGCAACGCCCACCGGTCCTGCGTATGCAGCGACCGATGCGGCGGGGGCGATCATGCCCGCGGATACGTCGTGGGAGGTGTTCTTCACCGACGACCGCCTGCGCCGGGTGATCCGGACCGCGCTGGAGAACAACCGCGATCTCCGCGTCGCGGTCGCCAACGTGGCGCAGGCGCGCGCGCAATACACCGTCCAGCGCTCGAACCTGTTTCCGACGCTCGCGGCTAGCGGTAGCGCGACCTACCAGAAGTCGCCGTTCGGCGCGGTCGGCAGCGGGCTTGCGGGCGGTACGGGTACCGGCGGCACGGGGACGGGTGGCACTGGAACGGGCGGTACTGGTACTGGTACTGGTACTGGCGGAACCGGCACGGGCGGGACTGGCACCGGCGGCGGGACTGGCGGGACCGGGTCCAGCGTCGTCTCGAGCGGTCGTGCCGACATCTATTCGGCGAACGTCGGCATTTCGGCGTGGCAGATCGACCTGTTCGGCCGCGTCCGCAACCTGACCCAGGCGCAGCAGGAGCAGTATTTCGCGGCGGAAGAAAATCGCAACGCCGCCCAGGTGTCGCTGATCGCCGAGATCGCGACACAGTGGCTGACGATGGCCGCCGACCAGGATCGCCTCAAGATCGCGCGCGATACGGAGCGTGCGTTCGGCCAGACCGTCAAGCTGACCCAGGACCGCTTCCGGATCGGCATCGCATCCGAACTCGAAGTGCGCCAGGCCAGCACTAGCTACGATCAGGCCCGCTCGGACATTGCCGACGCGACCACACTGATCGCGCAGGACCAGAACGCGCTGAACCTGCTCGCGGGGACGACCCTGACCGCCGACTCGCTGCCGGCCCGGCTCGATACGACCAGCCCGACGCTGGAGAACCTGCCCGCCAACCTGCCGTCGGAGGTGCTGTTGCGCCGTCCGGACATCGCGTCGGCCGAGCATCAACTGATCGCCGCCAACGCCAATATCGGCGCGGCGCGCGCGGCATTCTTCCCGAACATCTCGCTGACGGCCGCGTTCGGCACGATCAGCCTTGGACTGTCGAATCTTTTCGGGAATGGGTCTCAAAACTGGTCGATCGCGCCATCGGTCAGCCAGACGCTGTTCGACTTCGGCAGGAACAAGGGCAATCTGCGCTACGCTCAGGCGACTCGCGACGCCGCAGTCGCGACCTACGAGAAGAGCATCCAGACAGGCTTCCGCGAAGTCGCCGATGCCCTTGCGCGGCGTGGCACCATCGGCGCGCAATTGCAGGCGCAGACCTCGCTTCGCGACAACGCGGCGGGCGCGTTCAAGCTGTCGGAATTGCGGTTCCGCGCCGGGATCGACACGTTCCTGACGACGCTTGATTCGCAACGCTCGCTCTACACTGCGCAACAGACGCTCCTCGCCGCCCGCTTGACGCGCGACAGCAACTCGGTGGAGCTCTACCGAGCGCTCGGTGGCGGTGTTACGTCAAGCCTGTCCTCAACCCCGCGCCCGTAAAACTAGATAAGCGCCGATCGGCACTCCGTTCAGAACGGCCAAATCGGCGCTCATCTTCGGCATGCCAGACATGTTCCGGGATCCACGATGCCGCACCATCGAAAGATTTAGATCCGCGGAGTTGTGACGCCCGGAACCAGCGTGCTGGAACCCGTTGCGAAGTGGCGGGATCTTGAACGGACGAACGTCACGCGATCCTGACGATCCTCCCCGGGCAGGAGGGTACGGTGCTGGCGTTTGCCAGACGGAGGGGAAGGGAAGGCAAAATGCTTGTCCGTGTCCTCCCCCTTCGTCACCTTCGGCGACACCTTTCCCTGCGGGGGAGGTCGAGCGCGAACTCCTTCGTCTCCGGCGCCACTGATCGGACCCATAGCGAGGCGCCGACCGTTGCGCCCCGGTGCAGCTATTAGAATCCCTTGACGTCATCCTGCTCGCCGCGTTGGTCCTGCTCGTCCTAGCACGCAAGTTGAACGTCCCATATCCCACCCTGTTAGCCGTGGCCGGGCTTGGCTTTGCGCTACTGCCATTCGCGCCAAAGATCGCGGTCGATCCACATCTCGCGCTCGCGCTGTTCATTGCGCCAGCGTTGCTCTACGCGTGCTATAACACCAGCCCGCGCGCGCTTCGCCGGTTTTGGTTCCCGCTGCTGTCGCTCGCCGTATTCGCGGTGCTCGTCACCACCGCCACGGTCGCGCTGGTCGGCGTCACGCTCGGCGGATTATCGCTCGCCGCCGCATTCGCACTGGGGGCGATCGTCGCCCCCCCTGACGCGGCAGCGTCCGAAGCCGTGCTCGGCGAAGTCGGCATCCCCCGTCGCGGGCTGCTGCTGCTGCAGGGTGAGAGCCTGCTCAACGATGCAACCGCATTGTTGCTGTTCGGGCTTGCAAGCGCGTTCGCGACGCATTCGAATACCGCGGTCACCCCACTTGCGCTTGCTGCAGCTATACCAGGCGGGGTTGTTTTCGGCGCGCTGGCGGCGTGGGCGTATCTTCGCGTTACGCCTTTGTTTGCGCGGACGCTGGGCGCCAGCCTGGCCGATTTTGCGGTGACGTTCGGAATCTGGTTGCTCGCCGAAAGGCTGCACATCTCGCCGGTGCTCGGCGTTGTCACGTTCGGCATGATTGTGTCGCAGCGTCGTCCGATCGGCCAGCCCGCACGCGACCGGCTGCAGGGGGCCGCGGTGTGGTCGGCGGCGGTGCTGCTGCTCAATATCATCGCGTTTGCAGTGATGGGGCTGCAGTCGCGTGATATTCTGATCCGGCTGCCGAGCGCCGAGCGCTGGCCTGCGATCGGTTTTGCTGCAGTTGTGCTCGCAACGGTCCTGGCGACTCGTATCGCGTGGGTTTTTTTCGTGCGCTTCGTCGAGGGCGCGATCGCCAGTCGATATGCCCCCTCCTGGATGCCCGAGCCTCCGCCATGGAATGCGTCGGTCATCCTTTCCTGGTCGGGCATGCGGGGTCTGTTGACGCTGGCTACTGCGTTCGCGCTCCCGCGGTCGGTGCTCGGTCGCGACCTCATTGTGCTGGCCGCATTCGGCGTGGTGATCGGTACGCTGGTCCTCCAGGGGCTTACGCTCGGCCCGCTGATCCGCCATCTTCACTTGGGCGAAGATCCCGACCTTGCCGACGAGATCGCGCCGGCCCGTAAGCAGCTCATCGATGCCGGGCTTGCGGTCCTCCCGGTTGGGGGAGGGGAGGCGGCGGAGGCGCTCCGTTTTCGCTACGGCGCGGCGAGCAAGGTGATTGCTGATTCGGTCGATCCGCAGGCGACTTCTGAATTTGACGAGCTCCATCTTCAGATGATCGCCCGTCAGCGTGTTGTGCTGCACCGCATGCGCGATGCGGGCGAGATCGCCGAAGACGTCTATCGCCGCCTGCAGGAGGAACTCGACTGGTCCGAAGTCGATGCGCGCAGCTATGGCGACAACATTCTCAAGGCGACCTGACCCGCGTCAGGATATGCCAATCAGGGAACATCGGCGCGCGCTGCGCAGTTTGGGGGAACCATCGTGGAAAGGTCGAGTATGTCCGAGGCGTCGTCGTGAGCAAACCCGTCAAGGCCGCGCCGCCCACCACACTCGTGATCTTCGGAGCCTTCGGCGATCTCACCCGCCGCTTGCTAATGCCGGCGCTGGTCAACATGACCCGGTTAGGACTGGTCGGTGACGATTTCCACGTGCTCGGCGTTGGTATTGACGAGGGGACTGACAAATCGCTCCGGGAAGCGCTCGGCAGTTTCGAGGCGAAAGGCGGCGAGGGGGCGGGTCAGACGGGCGGCGCCTGGGCGCGGCTCAAGGATCGCGTGCGCTATCTTCAGGGCGATTTCACGCACGACGACGTCTACGAGCGCCTCAAGTCATGCGTGACCGGCAACGTCGCCTTTTACTTCGCGGTGCCGGCCAAGTTCTTCGGCGATATCGTTGATAAGCTCGCCGAGCACGGGCTGATGACGGAGGCGCCCGACGCGTTCCGCCGGATCGCGATCGAGAAGCCGTTCGGCCACGACCTCGCCTCCGCGCAGGCGCTCAACGCGCGGATCCTCTCGCAGATCGACGAGGCGCAGGTCTACCGGATCGACCATTTCCTCGGCAAGGAAACCGTCCAGAACATCATGACCGCGCGCTTTGCGAACATGATGATCGAGCGCGTCTGGAATTCGGACTGCATCGCGCACGTCCAGATCACCGCGGCGGAAACCGTCGACGTCGGCACGCGCGGCAAATTCTACGACGCGACCGGCGCACTGCGCGACATGGTACCCAATCACCTGTTTCAGCTCCTCGCCATGGTCGCGATGGAGCCGCCCGCCAGCTTCGACGCAGAGGCGATCCGCAACGAAAAGGGCAAGGTGCTCAAGGCCGTACGGCGCTATTCGCCCACGCAGGCGAAGGACAACGGTATTCGCGGGCAGTACACCGCGGGGACCGTGCAGGATCACGCTGTCCCCGCCTACACCGCAACCGCCGACATCGCACCCGACAGCGCGACGGAGACCTATGTCGCGCTCAAGCTGATGGTCGACACGTGGCGCTGGGCAGGCGTGCCGTTCTATCTGCGCACCGGCAAGGCGATGACCTGCCGCGACACCGAGATCGCGATCACCTTCAAGCCGGTGCCCTTCGCCTCGTTCCCCGGCGCCGCCGCGGACATGCTCCCGCCCAACCGGCTGATCATCCAGATTCAGCCCGACGAGGGGCTGGCGATGGATATCAACATCAAGCGCCCTGGACTCGAGGTCGCAACCGCGCCGATCGCGCTCGATTTCCGCTACGCCGACGCGTTCGATATCGGCCATCTGACCGGCTATGAATCGCTGATCTACGATCTGTTCGTCGGCGATCAGACGCTGTTCCAGCGCGCCGACGCGATCGAGGCGGGCTGGGCCGCGGTGCAGCCGTTCCTCGACCTATGGGCGACCGACCAGAAGATGCCGGAGCCGTATGCGGCCGGCACGCTCGGCCCGGCGGCGGCGGATGCGCTGCTCGCTCACGACGATCACCAGTGGCATGAACTGGCGCCGGCCGGGAAGACGGTGCCTTCGTAACGACTGCTTTGGCCTCAACCACCACCCCGGCGAAGGCCGGGGCCCAATTGGGGGACATCGCGAACGAAAGACCGCGCTCTGTTACGCCGACCTTCCCATTTGGGCCCCGGCCTTCGCCGGGGTCGGTATGGGGCGCCGTGTGTTACGGTTTCGGTCGGGAGCGGTGGTTTGCCCTCAAACCCGCTCGGTCAGCTCGATCTCGCCTTCGACCTCCATCTCGTCCTCGTCGCCCATTTCGTCCATATCGGGCATCGTGAAATCGGCCTTCCAGTCGTAGACCTTCTCGACGCCGCCCTGTACCCAGACGCGTACCGCGCCCTCGGTGATCTCGCCACCCATCGCGCCGACGAAATCCGCAACCAGCGAATCCGCGGCATCCTCGTGATCGGTCGCACCAGGGATCGTCGCAGGTGTCATCTCTTCGTCGAGTTCGATGATCTGCGCCCAATATTGCTTCGCCATGTGTCGCTCCTGCGTGGATAAAAAGCCGTCAGCCGGCAGTGATGATGGGGTGATCCTCGCGCAGCCGGTCCGCCAGCCGCTCGACCGCGTCGACCTCGCTCGCGCTGCCCAACGGAGTCACCGCCCAGTTGCAGTGCGCGTGCGTTGCGATCGAATACACGCGCACGTCGCCGACGATCAGCCGCCACCGCCGCCGGTCGCCGCTATTGTACCGGACGAGGTTGGTGACGAACAGGCTCTGGAGATCCGATGCGGTCATCCGCGCCCCATAGCCAAGCGCGGCCCGGTCGCAAACCGGGTTATGGCGCGCGCCGGGACGTCGGCTTGGCCTGCAACGCGTCGAGTGCATCGGCATTCCGGCGCCCCCAATCGTACAACAGCTCGACCGGCTCGACGAACCGCGCACCCAGCGGCGTCAGCGCATAGTCGACCGCGGGTGGCACCGTGCCGTGGACCTGCCGGACGACCAGCCCCGACGCCTCCATCTCGCGCAGCGTCTGCGTCAGCATCTTCTTCGAGATGCCGGGGATCGATCGCAGCAGCACGCCGGTCCGCACCGGGCCGTCGTGGCGGACGTGCAGCGTATGCAGGATCATGCTCGTCCACTTGGTCGCGAACAGTTCGAGCGTCCGCCGCGGCGCGCAATCCTCGCGCCATTCCTCTTCGGCCGAACCGCGCATCTGGTTACCTTCCGGTGCCTATGTCCCCAATGGGTGCCTTCTAGAAGCCTGCGTCCCCGATGCCTAGCTGGCAGGTAACACGCAGATATGGAGTTGAAGATGGCCAAAACGGCATTGGTAGTGGGAACGAGCGGGATCGTCGGCGGCGCGACCGCAGCGGCCTTGGTAAAGGCGGGCTGGACCGTCCACGGCCTCGCGCGACGCCCGACCGAACAGGACGGCGTCCAGCCGGTCGCGGCGGATCTCCAGGATCCCGCCAGCCTCGAAAAGGCGCTCGCGGGGCTCAAGCCCGACGCGGTGTTCATCGCCACCTGGTCGCGGCAGGACAGCGAGGCGGAGAATATCCGCGTCAACGGCGGCATGGTCCGCAACCTGCTCTGCGCGCTCAGCCCCGCGGGCAGCGTCCGCCACGTGGCGCTCGTCACCGGGCTCAAGCATTATCTCGGACCGTTCGAGGCGTACGGCAAGGGCACGCTCCCGCAGACCCCATTCCGCGAGGAGCAGGGCCGGCTCGACGTCGAGAATTTCTACTACGCGCAGGAAGACGCGGTGTTCGAGGCGGCCGCGCGCGACGGCTTTGGCTGGAGCGTCCACCGCCCGCACACGGTCATCGGCAAGGCGGTCGGCAACGCGATGAACATGGGCACCACGCTCGCGGTCTATGCGACCTTGTGCCGCGAGACCGGCCGCCCGTTCCGCTTCCCCGGTTCGGCCGCGCAATGGAACGGTCTCACCGACATGACCAGCGCAACGCAGCTCGCCGACCACCTGCTCTGGGCGGCGACCACGCCCGCGGCGCGCGACGAGGCGTTCAACGTCGTCAATGGCGACGTCTTCCGCTGGAGCTGGATGTGGGGCCGCATCGCCGACTGGTTCGGCATCGAGGCCGCGCCGTTCGACGGCACCGTCCTGACGCTCGAGGAGCAGATGAAGGACGATGCCGGCCTCTGGCGCGAGATCGCCGCGCGTGAAGGCCTGGCGGAAGCGGACCTGTCGCGGCTTGCCTCGCCCTGGCACACCGATGCCGATCTTGGCCGGCCGATCGAGGTCGTCACCGACATGAGCAAGAGCCGCCGTCTGGGGTTCACGGCATACCAGCCCACCGACGACGCGTTCTTCAACCTGTTCGCCGAACTGCGCGCGGACCGCCTGATCCCGTAAGTGTAGGCGAGGAATCGACCATTGAAATCCTCCCCCGCCAGGGGGAGGTGTCTGGCCCTTGCCAGACGGAGGGGGAGGAAAGGGCAACGCCTGTGCGGTGTCCGCCCCCTCCGTCACCTACGGTGCCACCTCCCCCTGGCGGGGGAGGATTGCACTGGGGAACCGCTAGCTTTTCACCGCCACCGTCGCGGTAACCGCCGGATCGTCGCGCAGCTTTACGAACAGCATACCCCCAGCCGGCTTGGGCACGGTCAGAGAAGCCCCAGTAAACCCCTCGGGCACCCGCACCGCATCTGCAAACCCCGCATTCGCCGCGACCGAGTCGATCAGGAACAGGTCGCTCCCCGCCAGCGTGCACACATCCTTGCACGTCACCCCGGCCAACCCCGGCACCCGCACCAAACTCGTCAGCGGGACCCAGTCGCCGGCCACGCCGTCCTGCACCAGCCGCCACCGGAGCGGCCCATGCGCGGACACCCCCAGCGCCTTGCCCGGCTCGACTGAGGCCACCGCGATCCGTTCGTCCTGCACGGTCAGCCCGCGCCCCGACGCGACGCTGGTCGTCGGCCCACCGGCCACCGCGTCGATCTCGACGCTGTCTCCCGCCGCAAACCGCGTGGTCCCTTCGGCGCGCAGCGAGAAGGTGATCCGGGCATCCTGCGCGATCGCGGTATCGCCCGCCAGCACGACCGGCAGGCCGGGGGCGGGGGGCGTAATCACGCTCTTGGCGATCAGCGTCGCCTTGGGTCGCGCCGCCGCGACGGTGACCTTCACCGACCGCTTTCGTCCATCGGTCAGCGTCACGACCGCGGTCTTCGCCTGACCAGCCGCGAACTTCGGTGCCGTCTCCGCGGTCAGCCCCAGCAGATCGCCCTTGTCCGCCCGCACGACCGCGCCCGGCTTGAACGCGACCCCGTCGATCGTCATCGACGCGACCAGATCGAGCCGCGTCCCCGCGAGCGTCCCCGCCGTATCGCCCGCATACAGCGTCAGACCATCGATCCGCCCCGCCTCGGCCAACGCGGTCAGCGCGATCGTCTCGGGAGCCTCGACCCCATATTGTTTCACCAGCAGCGTGAGTTTCCCCGGCGCGGTCTTCGCAAGCGGCAGCGTGAGCCCGATCCGGTCGCCGCTCGTCGTCCATGCCAGCGGCACGTCACCCGCCGCACTCGACAGTGTCACCGCCTCGACGCAACTCGGCGTCGGTCCGGCCAGCGCCACCGGATTGTCGCGCCCGACCACCAGATTCTCGGGGTCAGTATCGACCATCTGCCAGCCGCCGGCGCGCGGCACCTGCAGACGGAACCGCGGCCCGTCGAACGGTGTGAACCCCCAGCGCCCGTGCAGCGCCGCATCGGTCACGCTGCTCAAGCCCGCGGTCCGCATCCCCACCTGATCGAGCACATAGCCGCCGCGCTCGGCATCGGCCTGCACGGGCAGCTCGACCACGCCCCCCTGCGGCGTCGTTACGCGCAGGCTCATGGCGTGCGCGAACTGCGTCGCATAGATCAGCGGCGCGCCCTCGACCGGCAACACCAGATCGGGCTTGGCCGCGCAGACCAGCCGGTCGGCTTCCGCGCGGCGCAGCGTCGGAGTCTGCGGCGTCCCCGTCTCGATCACGGGCATCGCGACGACCATCACCGATTTCGGGCTCGCGAACGACGGCGCCGCGTTCAGCAGCAGCGCCATCTTGTCGTCGCGCAGACGCGCCAGCGCGGGGATGTAGCGGAACTGAGTCGACTGGAACGCGCCGAAGATCTTCGCCAGATCGCGCACCACGCCGATATACGGGCTGTAATAGCCGAGCCCGCCCGCCGGCGTCGCACTCAGTTGCAGCGCCAGATCGGTCGGTGCGCCCACCAGCGTGTCCGCCAGCGTCGAGCTCTGGCCATCCGCCAGCACGAGCGAATCGCGGCTTTGCGTGAGGCAGGAGGCCTGCAGGTCGGCGGCGAGATCGAGGCATTCCGCCTTCAGCTTGATCGCCAGGCTGCGCGACAGCAGCGGCGACACCGCCTCGATCCGCTCGGGCTGCGTCCGTTCCAGCGCATGGATCCCGTCGAGGAACGCATCGAGCCTCGCGCGGTCGAGCGATGCCTGGTCGAGGTCCTGCACCGCGCGCACGAACGCCCCCGGCTGCTTGCGCACCGCGGCGACGACCGCATCGAACCCGCCGCTGTCGGGCACCAGGAACACCACCAGCTGCCGCGCGCCGTCGGGTACCTTCAACGCCAGTGCGGCCTTCTTCGCCTTCCACGTCTCGGCCTTGAAGAACCACGATTTCGGCGGCGGCTCGGTCGCGCCGCGCAGGAACGCGGCGACGAGCAGATAGCGCGTGCCATCGTCCTTCCTGCCCGTCGGGAGGTCGGCCGCGATCGAGACGCGCTCGCCGGTCGCGAGCTTGGGGACCTGCGCGATCGGCAACGTCGTTGTCCCGTGGGTCACACCGACGCGCAGGCTCGGCCCAGTCAGGTCGAACGGCGCGGGATCGGCCTGCGCGGCCATCGGCACGAGCAGGGCGGCGATCAGGCAGGAGGGGAAGAGTCGGAGCTTCATCGGGGCGCGATCTCGGATTGTCGACGACAGGGTGTGTCTCGCAGGTGTGCGCCCGGGCGGTGTCGATTTTGAGGCACGCGAGGTGCTGGGGCGGCCACCGCAAGCCACGTTCAAAAAGGTAATACTAACCGTAATTTAATGTCCGCCTGCGATTGAACCAAAATGAACGTAACCGGGTCCGATCCGGTTCAAGGGGGATGGATGCTACAGGGCAAGACACGAGCCAGCGGCCCACGAGGGCCGCTCGGCAGCGCATTACGGCGCCTGCCCAGTAACCGCAGGGGATCCGCGATCGCCATGATGGCGGCCGGGCTCATCCCTGCAATCGCGGCGCTGGGCTCGGCGATTGACGCCGGGCGGGTCTACATTGTGAAGTCGCAATTGCAGACCGGCGTCGACGCGGCGGCGCTCGCCGGCGCGCGCGCCTTCTCGGTATCGGGCACCGCCAGCAACTCGCGCGAGAGCCAGGTCGCGGCCTATTTCAGCGGCAACTTTCCCGACACCTATATGGGCGTCACGAACCTGAAGGTTTCGCCCGCGTTCACCGTGATCAAGGACATCAACACCACCACGGTCGTCGCCACCGCGACGCTGCCGATGTCGTTCATGCGGTTGTTCGGCTTTGCGCAGCAACCGATCCGCGCGATCGCCCGCGCGGCAATCAACCCACACCCGCTCGAGGTCATGATGGTGCTCGACAATACCGGTTCGCTCAAGGCCAACCTGCCGCGCGATTCGAACGGTGTCGTCAAGACCCGCATCACGGCGCTGAAGGACGCGGCGAAAAGCTTCAACGAGATCCTGTTCCAAGGCAGCGACACGCGCAAGGATCTGGCGATGGGGTACGTCATGTACGACATCACCGTGAATGTCGGCAAGTTGCTGACCGACTGGCGATTACCGTCCGTCCGCCAGATGTTCGGGTTCAACGACGTGATCGCCAACACCTATGGCGGCACATGGCCCGGCAACAAGCTCGGGTGGAAGGGGTGTGTGTTCGGGGATGACACGGTCAAGGATCTGACCGCGACGCTGACGTACCGGGATCCGAACGCGTGGGATATCGATCGCACGCTGCCGGGTGAGGGCGCGCATCCGCCGGTAAAGCCCTATTTCATCCCGCCGATGTACGTCCCGCAGATGCCGGGTAACGCGATCGCGACCGGCGCTAAGGCGAACCCGTCGAGCGCCTATTATAGCGTTGCCAATGTCGAGCCGAACAACAATCTCTACAAGTTGCACCCCAGCTATTACGACCAGATGCTGAACCTGGATTTCTACGGCAACCAGTTCGCGAACAACCCGTACCGCGAGGCATTCTACGACGCCTATATCGACCTGAACGACAACGCCGCCAAAGCCGACAACGACGTGATCGTCCGGGCGGACAATGGAGGCTTCTACGATCCGTCGAGCAACCCGTGGAATTTCACGACGCGCACTGGCACGCAGTTCCGCGTGCGCTACGACAGGATCCCCCAGTTCAACAACTGGAAGGACGCCACCGAATATACCGTCAACCCGCTCGGCGGCAGCGTCGACGACGGCGGACGGAACAAGACCGAGTTCCCGTCGCCCAACTGGCAATGCCCGGAAGCAGCAACCGCGGTCGATTACGGCCGGTCGCGCAGCTTCTACGACGACGTCATCGATCGCCAGAACGCCGCGATCTATCCCGCGAACGGGACGTTGCACCACGCCGGGCTGCTATGGGGCTATCGGTTACTCGTGCGCGACGACGTCTTCAAGCGAACGCCGCCCCGCGGGCAGGAGGAACCCAAGCGCGCGCTCGTGTTCATGACCGATGGCGAAACCGCGCTAGGCGCAAGCCAGAACGGCTATGAGGACCGGACCTGGACCTTCTACGGCAACTATGCGGACTCGCCGATCTCGGCGAGCAAAGGGGGGCTTATCGGACAGTCCGAACGGCGGTTCGCCAAGACCTGCGCCGCGCTCCAGGCGGAGAACAATGCGCCGAAGGTGTACATCGTCGCGCTGACGACGACCGACCGGAACACGCTGGCGATGTTCGAGCAGTGCGCGCCGGGGCACGTCTATCAGACGTCTGACACCGCAACGCTGAAGGCGGCGTTCGACGATATCGCGTCCGAACTCGTCGATCTCCACCTCGTCCAGTGACGGTTTCCGCTAGGCTGCGCACCGACGTGCGCGGCGTCACCATCGTCGAGTTTGCGATCATTCTGCCGGCGATGCTGTCGCTAATCTGCGGCGCGATCGAGTTCGGCCACATGTTGTTCGCGCGGGTCGTGCTGGAGGGCGCGGTAACCGAGGCTGCGCGCGCCGCGACCGCCACGCTCGAAACCAAGGAATCGGAGCGTACCGCGATTATGCGTGCAAGCATCGCCAAGTCGATGAGCGATTTTAACACCGCGCCAGGCAAGTCGATCGAGATTGTCACGACCGTCTATCGCAATTTCAGCACCGCATTCCCCGAAACCTACACCGACTCGAACGGCAATAAGCAGTATGACAAGGGCGAACCCTATGTCGATCGCAACCGGAACGGCATGTGGGACAATGCGACCCCGGTCGCCGGCAATACGCTGGGCGGGCCCGGCGACGTCGTGAGTTATACCGTGAAATTCCCCAAGCGGGTCCTGTTCGGGTTCGTGGGGAGCGCAATCGGCTATGGGGCGGGAGTGATCCCGTTGTCGGCCGCGACGGTGGTCCGCAACGAAGCCGTCGTGACGAGTGCGTCGTGAGGCGCGCGCCGCTGTTGACAGCGCTGCTGCGTACGCTCCTGCGCACGCGGCGCGCCGTCGCGATGCTCGAATTCGCGCTGGCGCTTCCGCTTTTCCTGGGTTTCATGCTGACCGCGATCGAGTTCGGCAACTACATCATGGCCAATAACCGCGTGCAGCGTCTTGCCGCGATGAGCGCGGATCTCGTCGCGCAGAGCGGTACCGGCGATATCGGTATCGGCGAGGCCCAGATCTACGACCTGTTCAGCGCAGTCGACTTGACCGCGCGACCCTATGATCTGCGCAATGACGGGCGGATCGTCATCACCGGGGTACGCGGTACCGACACCGACAAGAACGGCACGACCGAGAACCAGATACTGTGGCAACGCTTCGACGGCGGTTATGTCGTCGCGCCACAGGTGGGCTGCAACAAGACTATCGCCACCGCGTCGCTGCCCGCTGGTCGGCAGTTGCCGCTCGGTGAGATCTTGTTTCACGTTCAGGTCAGCTATCGCTATCGGCCGATCATGACGGATATCCCGTTCCGCATGCTCTCGCTGCCGGTCAATTTTACGCGTATCGCGATGTTCCGCGCGCGCAACAAGGATTTCCAGTCGCCGACGCCCGACGAGCGGTTTCCACCCAAGGACAAATGCACGACCGCAAGCGGGCTTTGAGCGATCGTCCGGCCACTGTGCGTACCGGGCGGGCGGGGAGGCGACCGGCCTAGCCTTCCGAACCGTCATCACGTTTCACCGCTACCCCGGTGCGGCTCGTCGCATCGCGGGTTGCCGTCGGGCGTCGTTCAGCCTCCCCCGCCCACAACGCCGCCACGACCGCGCGCAGGGGATTTTTCGACGATGACGACCGATCGCGGGGCGCTGGCCGCCCTGCTCGCCACCATGACCGTGCTGACGTCGGCGATCCCGGCGATGGCGCAGACCGAAAAGACCGCGCCGGTCCGCGGGCTGGAGGGGCTTGCCAATCCTGCCCCGCAGACCACGACGATCCCGATCCCCGACACGCCCAAGATCGCGCTGCCGACCGAGACGCCGGTACCCCGCCGGGCGGCCCGTCCGCGCGCGAAGGACGAGTCCGCCCCGGAAAAGACCACCGCCGACCGTCCCGCCGCACGCGACGAGCAGCAGACCCGGCAAACCCGTCCCTCGACGACGGCGACCCGCTCGTCGGCTACCGAGCCTGCGCCGGTGACGACGCGTACGCCCGAGACGGTATCGCCGCCGCCAGCACAAGATGTGACGCCAGCCGACACGCAAGCGGTAGCTCCCCAGCCGGTCGCCCCGCAACCGTCCCCGCAACCCGCAGCCGAGCAACCCGCACCGGCTCCGACCCCCGTCACGCCGGCCCAATCGACGGTCTCCGCACCGGAGATGGGCAGGGCGATGCCGCTCTGGCTCTCGCTCGTGGCGATCGTCGTGGTGCTGGGGGCGCTCTGGGCACTTCGCCGCACGCCACGCGGACGCAGGCAGGACCGGATCGAGGCCGAACCCGTCGTCGAGCCGATCGCGCCACCGGCCCCGCAGCCTGTTGCGCCCGCTCCCGTCGTCGCGCCGGTCGAGCCCGTGAGCACTCCGGTCGCTCCCGCCGCTGCGCTGCCTGCCGTCGCGGTCGCAGCACCGCAGTTCCTCGAACCCCGTGCAAAGACGCCGGCGGCTGCACCGCGTGCGCGCCTGACCTGCGATCTCCGCCCCTTGCGTGCGGGTCTCAACATGCTCAGCGCGACCGTCGAGTGCGAGCTCATCGTCACCAACACCGGCACCGTGCCCGCCACCGCGATCCGCACCGGCGTGGCGCTCCTGACCGCGCACGCAGGCCAGGACGCTGATCTTGCCCAGTTCAACGCAAGCCCGGTCAGCCGTCCGGCCGCGCCGCCATTCGCACTGGCGCCGGGCGAGACGCGCAAGATCCGCACGGTCGTCGCGATCGCACGAGAGGCGATCCAGACGATGACCGCCGCCAACCGGCCGATGTTCGTCCCCGTCGTCGCCACCAACATCCTCTACGCCACCGCGGGCGACGACGCGCAGACCGCGCGTGCGTGGGTCATCGGCATCGAACGCGTCGACTCCGCCAAGCTCGCGCCGTTCTGGCTGGATGGTCCCGCCAAGATGCACACGAGCGTCGCGGCACGCCCCCACGCGGCGACCTTTGACCGCTAGGCGTTGGCGGCCGCGCTCTTCGGGGCGCGGCGGAGCGAGGGTACACCGTTAGGCCGCACCAGCATGTAGGTTCAAAGGGTCGGTCGGCGCTCCTGCGGACCCCGCCGGGATCGCCTTACGTGTCAGCCGCCCATTCACGCTGAGAGTACGACACATACGAAAAAGGGCGACCCCATCGCTGGGGCCGCCCTTTTTTTAGCTGCGGCCAGCGGGGGCAAAGCCCCTGCTTCGTCGGTCGGCATGAATGCCGCCGGCCGGCCTTGTGGGGAGTGCGCTTTAGCGTGGCTAAAGCGTCTCTCCCGCTGCGGCTTACTTGACCTCGACGGTCGCGCCAGCTGCTTCGAGCTGTGCCTTGATCTTGGCGGCTTCGTCCTTCGACACGCCTTCCTTGACGGCCTTGGGAGCCGACTCGACCAGCGTCTTGGCTTCGGTCAGGCCGAGCGACGTGATCGCGCGGACTTCCTTGATGACGTTGATCTTCTTGCCACCGTCGCCGGTCAGGATGACGTCGAATTCGGTCTGCTCTTCTGCTGCAGGAGCAGCTGCGCCGCCGCCTGCTGCCGGTGCTGCAACCGCTGCTGCGGCCGAAACGCCCCACTTCTCTTCGAGCAGCTTCGAAAGCTCAGCTGCTTCGAGAACGGTCAGTTCGCTCAGGCTCTCAACGAGTGCGTTCAGGTCTGCCATGATAAATCTCCATCTCGGGGCACATGCCCCATCAGTTCAAAAAGTAACGAAAGAGCCTGCAAGATCAGGCGGCTTCCTTCTCCGCGTAGGCGGAAAGCACGCGCGCGAGCTGCGCTGCCGGAGCCTGCGTGATCGTCGCCAGCTTCGTGGCGGGTGCCACGATGAGGCCAACGATCTTGGCACGCAGTTCGTCCAGCGAGGGCAGCGTTGCGAGCGCCTTCACACCGTCGACGTCGAGGGTCGTCGCGCCCATCGCCCCACCCACGATTTCGAACTTGTCGTTCGTCTTCGCGAATTCCACGACCACCTTGGCGGCCGCGACGGGATCGATGGAGCTGGCCAGACCGACCGGACCCGTGAGCATGTCGCCCAGCGAGCTGTAGTCGGTGCCGTCCATGGCGATCTTGGCAAGCTTGTTCTTCGAGACCTTGTAGGTCGCGCCGGCGTCGCGCATCTTGTTCCGCAGCACAGTAGACTGTGCGACGGTCAGGCCGAGGTTGCGCGTCACAACTACGACGCCGACCTCGGAGAAGGTGCGGTTCAGCTCGGCTACGGCCGCGGTCTTTTGATCACGATCCATGCCATTCTCCACGTTTTCAGGTTCACCATTTGCATGGTGGACCCGGTTACTAACCGGAGGCGCAGACAAGCCCGCGTCTCCGGGTGTCTCGTCGATGGGGCATGGGAGAGGGCAGGCGCACGAGGCACTCCGCAAAATCTCATTCCCCGTCTAGGTGGGAGATTAAGCGCCGGCAAACCCGGTGCACCCACTGTCTCGGACGGAGTTCGACGAGCAAGCCCGCCGAACGAAGCCGCGCCTTAGCGGAATTGGTGGGGGAGTCAAGGCCGCGCGGGGTCTACTCGGCTAGCCGGGCGGGCCCGGATCCGCAGCCCCGGCAGCCCGGATCCTTGGGCAGCCTGATCGTCCGGAACCGCAGCGCCAGCAGATCGATCAGCAGCAGCTTGCCCGCCTGATCGTCGCCGAACCGCGCGATCGCGCGCAGCACTTCGAGCGCGGCAAGGCTGCCGAGCACGCCCGTGACTGGCCCGAGGACGCCATCCTCGGCACAGCTCGTCTCTGCGCGCTCCGGGGCGTCGCCGACGAAACAGCGATAACACGGCTTGTCAGCTTCCCACCCGCGATAGGTGGCGAGCTGCCCTTCGAACTGACCGACCGCGGCGGACACCAGCGGGATGTGCAGCGCATGCGCCGCGTCCGCCACGCAGAACCGGGTCGCGAAATTGTCGCAGCCGTCGAGCACGACATCGGCCCCGGACAATAGTTCGGCGGCATTGGTGGGATCGATCCGGGCGCCGTGAGTCGTGACGGCGACGTGCGGGTTGATCCGCCGCGCGGCATCGGCCGCCGTCGCGACCTTGGCCGCGCCGGTATCGGCGGTCGTGAAGATCGTCTGCCGCTGAAGGTTCGAGGGCTCGACAGTGTCGTCGTCGATCAGGGTCAGCCGACCGATGCCCGCGGCCGCGAGATACTGGATCACGGGGGAGCCGATGCCGCCCGCACCGACCACCGCGACCGTCGCGGCCTTGAGCCGGGTCTGGCCGGTGCCGCCGAATTCCTTCAGGACGATATGGCGGGCATACCGGGTCAGTTCGTCATCGGACAGCGTCATGCCGGTCAATTGCCCGTCCATGCAAAGGTCATGCTGGTGCGGTACCAGGTATCGCCCTGCGGATCGCCGAGGTCGAGCGAATCGCGTGGCGTCCCGACAAGCACGCCGGCGGCATATTGCTCCACGGTCGGGCAATCGATCGCGCGCGGCGTGACCCGGCGCAACCGGCCCTGCGGCGTCGCGAGCACCGCGAGATCCAGCGTCAGCGTCCAGCCGCTTTCAGTCCGGACCGCCTTGTCGCATCGTCCGGCAAGCACCTCGCCGTGGACATAGGTTGACGTATTCGCCTGCGTCGTCGCGGACCGGCGCATGCGCAGGACGGGCAGCCCGCTCCAGTCCTGCGGGGCCAGCGGGACGCCGGTCGACGGGCCGCCAGAGGACGGAAGGCTCGGGACCGTCGTCGGCGCGGGGATGGGCGGTGTCGTCTGGGCGGTCGTCGCGACAACCTGGAGCAGGGCGAGCAGCGTGGCGATCATCGGCCGGTCGATCCGAAGCCGCCTGCGCCGCGGGCCGTGTCCTCGAGCGCGTCGACTTCACCGACCGACGCGCGCAGCACGATCGCGGGGACGAGCTGCGCGATACGGTCGCCGCGCGCGATCGCGAACGGCGCGTCGCCGAGATTGGCGAGGATCACCTTCACTTCGCCGCGATAGTCGCTGTCGATCGTGCCGGGGGTGTTGAGGCAGGTGACGCCGTGCTTGAGCGCGAGGCCGGAGCGGGGACGGACCTGGACTTCGTGACCCGCGGGAATCGCGATCGCAAAGCCGGTCGCGATCGCGGCGCGCGTGCCGGGGGCTAGCGTCAGCGCTTCGGCGGAAACGACGTCCATGCCCGCGGCGCCATCGGTGGCATAGGCAGGCAAAGGCAGGCCTTCGCCATGCGGCAGGCGTTTGAGTTCGATATGAATCATGGCGCGGCTTCTAGCGCATCGGCGATGCGCTCCGCCAGTCGGGTGGCGACCGCGTTCTTGGGCAGCCGCTCCCAGCTTTCGACGCCGGTTTCGGTCACGAGGTTGACACTGTTGTCCGCGCCGCCCATCACGTCGCCCGACACGTCGTTGGCGACGATCCAGTCGGCGGTCTTGCGCACGCGCTTGGCAACCGCGTGTTCGATGACGCGCTGGGTCTCGGCGGCGAAGCCGATCAGCAGGCGGGGACGGTGCGGGCTGCGCGCCAATGTCGCGAGAATATCGGGGTTTTCCGCCAGCGTCAGGATGGGCGTGGCCTCGCCCTTCTTGATCTTCTGCGGCACCGAATCGACGTGCCAGTCCGCGACCGCGGCGACCATGACCGCGGCATCGGCGGGCAGCGCATGGTCCACCGCGTCCGCCATCTCGCGTGCGGTCTCCACGTCGATCCGGTCGACCGCGGGCGGGGTGGGCAGCGTCACGGGGCCCGCAACCAGAGTCACGCGTGCGCCGAGCCGTGCCAGCGCTGCGGCGATCGCGAAGCCCTGTTTGCCCGACGAACGGTTGGCGATGTAGCGAACCGGGTCGATCGGCTCGTGCGTCGGTCCTGCCGTGACGAGGATATGGCGGCCCGCCAGCCGTTTCGGCGCGGCAGGGGCGAGCATCGCCTCGATCGCGGCGACGATCGCGGGCGGCTCGGGCAGGCGACCGGGGCCGTATTCGCCGCAGGCCATCATCCCCTCGTCGGGCAGCATCACCGTCACGCCGTCGGCGCGCAACTGGGCGACGTTGCGGACCGTCGCGGCATGACTCCACATCCGCACGTTCATCGCCGGCGCGACGAGGACGGGCTTGTCCGTCGCGAGCAGCAGCGTCGTCGCAAGGTCGTTGGCGAGCCCGGCCGTCATACGCGCCATCAGGTCCGCGGTCGCGGGTGCGACGACGATCAGATCCGCCTCGCGGCTGAGCTGGATATGCCCCATCTCGGCCTCGTCCTTAAGATCCCACAGCGTCGTATAGACCTTGTCTTCGCTGAGCGCGGCGAGCGTCATCGGCGTGACGAAATGCTGCGCGGAGTCGGTCATCACGCATCGCACCGCATGACCGCGAGTCTTCAGCAGGCGGATCAGCTCGGCGGCCTTATAGGCAGCGATCCCGCCACCGACGATCAGGAGAATGCGCGTCATGATAGCGTCCCTAGCGGATAATCCGCGTCACGGTAATGCGCCGGCTGTCTTGCGCGGCGTGGACCAGATCGCGCAGGCCGTCGGGAACGAAGACTAGCCCGGTCAGCAACAACGGTGTCGCCAGCAGCGCCCAATGCTGGGTATCCTCGCGTGAGAACACAGCGATCAGCAACGCAGTCAGGACAATCGTCGCAAGCGCCCGAGGAGCGAGCGGATCGCGCCACGTCGCCCAGCCGAACAGCGCCATCCCGATGATCGGCGCGGCAAGCCACCCCGGCATCCAGGCAAGCGCAGGTACAGATGTCGCCGCCGACACGAACGCGCCAAGGCCTAGCCATCCGGTCCAATCGAACAGCCTCGCGTCGAGCGGTCTGACGACCTGCGCCACCGCCTGCGCGTGGACCGCAAGCACGATCACGATGACGAACAATACGGCCGCCCAGCCGAGTGCTTCGCGGCGCCGTTGTTCGACCAACGCGAACGCCAGCATGACGATCGGATAGAGCATAGCGACTGCGCAGATCACCGCGGCCGCCAGCCCCAGGGCGACGGTATCGAGCGGGCGATCGTACCGCCTCACCCCGAGTGACAGCGCAATCGCGAGCCCCGCCCCCAGCTCGGGCAATGGTGCGAACGAGGGCCTCAGCAGCGGTGCCAGGCTGACGAACAGCAGCAGCGCAACCATCGCCCGCGCGCCGCGTGCCTTCAGCGCGGGCTGGACCCGCGCATACCACTTAAACGCCACCGCAGCGGTCAGCAGACAGAGTATCGCCATCGCCACGATATCGGGCAGCGCCGCCTGGATCACCACGGGCGTCGGCAACGCGAACGCGGCGAATGGCGCAAGCGGATAGCCTCCTGCACGCAGCGCCTCCGCCGTTACCGCGTAGTAATTGCCGCCGTGACGAACGCCTTCGACGATCGCGGCGTAGAAGGCGGTATCGGCCTGATCGGGCGACGCGGATAGCCCAGCGATCGTGATTGCTACCATCACCGCGAGAAGCAGCGCCAACGCCGCTAGGACGCCACGAGCGGCCGGTTGGGTCATGTTGGCGAACCGCGACGGCGTTGCCAACCAGATCGGGATCAGCGCGCGCCGCATCGGTTCGGCCAACGCAATAGGCAGGCGCGGCGCAGCGTCACGTCAGACCGAACCAAGTTCCCGCGATGCCGACGAGCGCGGCGACCACCGCCACTACCGCATAGCGCCAGCCGCCGCCGATCCGAATTACTTCGATCTCGCGCAACGGTGGAGTGGGCGGGGCACCGCCCGGGGCAGGATAATGCGCCTCGATCCGGCGGACCAGTTCGGGCAGCCGGGTCAGCGTTTGGAGATCGGCGATCAGCCGGTCGGCGATGATCGCCTCGGGGCCGAGTTCGCCGCGAATCCAGTCACGCACGAACGGTTCCGCGGCTTCCCAGAGGTTAATGTCGGGGTTGAGGCTGGTCGCGACGCCCTCGACCATCACCATCGTCTTCTGCAGCAGCAGCAGATGCGGCTGCGTCACCATGTCGAAATCGCGCGTGATCGAGAACAGGCTGTCGAGCATCATGCCGATCGACATGTCCTTGACTGGCAACCCGCGCATCGGCTCACCGACCGCGCGCAGCGCGGTAGCGAATTCGGCGACGTCGTGATGCGCGGGCACATAGCCCGCCTCGAAATGGATTTCGGCGACACGCTTATAATTGCCCGTGATCAGGCCGTAGAGGATCTCCGCGAGCCAGACGCGTGCGCGCCGGTCGATCCGACCCATGATGCCGAAATCGATCGCGGCGATGCGGTTGCCGGGCAGCGCAAACAGGTTTCCCTGATGCATGTCGGCGTGGAAGAAGCCGTCGGCGATCGCCTGGCGCAGGAACGCGCGGACCAGCGTCTGCGCGAGGCCGGGCAGGTCGTAGCCGGCCTCGACGAGCGCCGGGCGGTTCGACAGCTTGATGCCGTCGATCCACTCGATCGTCATGACCTTGGCGGTCGAGCGCGCCCAGTCGATCGCGGGGATGACGAAATCGGGCTCGGCGGTCATGCCCTCGGCGAGCTCGGACGCGGAGGCGGCTTCGCGGCGGAAGTTGAGTTCGCGCAGCGTCCAGCGCTTGAACGTCTCGATCGTCAGCCGGGGGCGCAGCCGCATCGCCTCGGGGCTGAGCGCCTCGAGCTGGGCGGCGGCCCAGCTATAGGTGTCGATCGCGCGCGCGAAATCATCCTCGACGCCGGGGCGGAGGACCTTGACCGCGACCTGGCGTCCGTCGGTGGTAACCGCGCGGTGGACCTGCGCGATCGACGCGGCGCCGACCGGGATCGGTTCGATGCGCGAGAACAAGGTCTCCAGCGGCTTGCCGAAGCTTGCGAGCATCGCCGCCTCGATCGTCGCGTAGGGGACGGGGGAGAGCTGGTCCTGCAGCCGCAGCAGGTCGTGCGCCGCGTCCTCGCCGACGAGATCGGGGCGCGTGGCGAGCGTCTGACCGAGCTTGATCGCAGCGGGGCCGATCGCCTGGAACGCATCGGCATAGCGCGGCACGGCAGGCACGCGCGCGCCGAACCGGGCGATCCGCGCAAGCCGACGGACGGGCGCCGGCGTGTTAGGATCGCGCTCGATCCCGCGCAGCGCGCCGTGGCGAGCGAGGATGCGGCCCCATTTTAGGAGCCGCCAGACGTGGGTGGTCGAGGCGGTCACAGGCTGGGCGCACCCGAACGATAGATTGGTTCACGCGAGGGCGCGAAGCCTGTCCTGAGCTGCGCCGAAGGGGCGCGAAGAGAGGTTAGAATGGGTTCGCGCGGAGGCGCGGAGGCGCGGAGGGGGTGCGCCTCGCCGCGGCTGCTGCTTTTCATCGCCGACGAAGGGTGAGTAATGCGCTGTCGCGCGGACGCCAACCTTGCTCTCCGCGTCTCCGCGTCTCCGCGTGAACCCCTCTTCGCGTCTTCGCGCCTTCGCGTGATCACTAAATCTTCCAGCCCGAGTGGATCGCGACCAGACCGCCCAATAGCGGCTCGACCTTGGTCTGCACGAAGCCCGCATCCGCGATCATGCCCTTGAACTTGGGCATGTCCGGGAAGCGGCGGATCGACTCGATCAGATAGCGATAGCTGTCGGCGTCCTGCGCGAGCAGCTGGCCGAGCTTCGGGACCATCTTGTGCGAATAGGCGTCATAGACCTCGGCAAAACCCGGCCACACCGTCGTCGAGAATTCGAGACAGTAGAATCGCCCACCACGCCGCAGGACGCGGTGCGCCTCACGCAGCGCCTTGGGGATGTCGGTCACGTTCCGGATCCCGAACGCGATCGTGTACGCATCGAAGAACCGGTCGGGGAAGGACAGTGTCTCGGCGTTCGCTTCGGTCCACACCAAGCCGTCGAGACCGCGCTTCTGCGCGCGCTCCATGCCGACTTCGAGCATCTGCGGGTTGATGTCGGCGACCGTGATCGACGCGCCCGACGGCTCCATGCGGAACGCGATGTCGCCCGTGCCGCCCGCCATGTCGAGAATCTGCTCGCCCTCGCGCGGTTTCACGCGGCGCACGAAGCGATCCTTCCACAGCCGGTGCATGCCACCCGACATCGCATCGTTCATAAGGTCGTATTTGCCCGCGACGTTGGAGAAGACACCGCCGACGCGCGCGGTCTTCTCGGTGGCGGGGATGTCTTCGTAGCCGAAGGAGACGGTGTCTGGTGCCGGAGCGATGGGGACGTTCATGCCCTGCGCTCTAGCCGCGCCTTGTGGCGCGAGCAAATGCAACCTAGCTGCAAACCGTGCCAGAGTTACCAGAAGTCGAAACCACCGTGCGCGGGCTGGAGCCTGTACTGATAGGCCAGCGCCTGACCTCAGTCGAACCGCGCCGCGCCGACCTGCGCAAGGCGATCCCGGTCGACCTGCGCCAGCGGATGACCGGGGCGACCGTCACCGCGCTCGGGCGGCGCGCGAAATACGGGCTGATCGACACCGATCGCGGTGATACGCTCATCTTCCACCTCGGCATGTCGGGGCGCTGGCGAGTCGATCCGAGCGAGCTGCTGCCGCACGATCATCTGCTGATCGGCACGGAGGCGGGGCGGGTCGTCGCGCTCAACGATCCGCGGCGATTCGGCTTCCTCGATCTCTGGGCGACCGATGACATCGCCCGGTATCCCCCGTTCCTCATCATGGGACCGGAGCCGCTCGGGCCCGGGCTGACCGGAGCGTATCTGCTCGAAGCGCTCGAAGGGCGCGGCGCGTCGATCAAGGCGATGCTGCTCGACCAGCGAATCGTCGCCGGGCTCGGCAACATTTATGTGTGCGAGGCGCTGCACATGGCAAAGATCGCACCGAGCAGGGCGGCAGGGCGGATCTCGCTGTTTCGACTCGAGCGACTCGTCGAGGCGATTCGCACGGTGCTGACCGCCGCGATCCTGGCTGGCGGCTCGTCGCTGCGCGATTACGTGCGCCCCGACGGCGAACTCGGCTATTTCTCGAAGCAATGGCGCGTCTATGGTCGCGAAGGCGAAGCGTGCGACTGCGGCGCTACGGTCAAGCGGTGCACGGAGGGTGGGCGCTCGACCTTCTGGTGCCCGCGTTGCCAGAAAGGCTGAGCGAAGTCGGTTGACGATTCGGCTCGGAGTGGCTAGGGCCGCGGCTTCGAGAGGGCGTAGGAGCAATCCGGCGCCCCTTTTTATTCATTCGAACATCCAGAGGGCTTCATGGCGAACACGCCGCAGGCGAAAAAGCGTATCCGTCGCAACGACCGTCGCGCGGAAGTGAACGGCAACCGAGTCGGCCGTATCCGTACCTTCATCAAGAAGGTCGAGGCGGCACTCGCGTCGGGCGACAAGGGCGCAGCGACGACCGCACTGGCCGCGGCACAGCCTGAGCTTCAGCGTGGCGTCGCCAAGGGCGTGCTGCACAAGAACACCGCGAGCCGCAAGTTCGCGCGTCTGACCAAGGCCGTCACTGGGCTCGCATAAGCGAGCGTCCAGGGTATAGGCATCGTCGAAGCGGATCACCCGCCGGGCATCCCCGGCGGGTTTTTTGCGTCTGCGAACATAACCCAGGATAAGCTGTCGGAATCCGAGGATTCCCCGCGATTCGAGTGGTGCACAATTCCGTCATGACAAGATCAAATTCGCAAAAAATACGTAAACACAGCGACTTATAAAAATATCGACGCATTTCCGCGGGTTGATCAAGTCAACCCGCTTTATTTCGAAAATGTGACGTATCCAGGCCTTGCTCGGATCGCCGATCGCTTCATAACGGGGGCACAGCGACGGTGGTTTCCACCGCTGCATCATACAAACAGGGCGAAGATGCCGGATGACCCTTGGGGTCGTCGGGGGGACCATTTTCTGTCGGAATTATATCACCAGCGCGATGCGTCGCGCGGGGTCGAGGAAGTGTGCGCGTGACGAAGTGGCAAGGATCTGTGACGCACGCGACCGAGGCCGAGAAGGCCTGGGTCCGCGTTCGGACGTCCTTGCGCGAGTCTGCTGGCACACGGCTGTTCGAGCAGTGGCTCAAGCCGATCGAACTCATCCGGGGTGAGGATCGCGACACGATCCGCCTCGCGCTACCCTCGGCGTTCATGACGAACTGGGTCCGCAATCACTATGCGGACCGACTCGCGCTCGAATTCAAGCAGATCCTGCCGAACGTCCGTACGGTGCAGATCGAGACCCGCGCACCAGGCCGCGCGCCTGTCGTGCTGGCGATCGAAACCATGCCCGTACCGGACCTGACCGTATCGACCCCCGTACCTGCCCCGATACCTGCAGGCGCCGTCGCGGCGCCGGCGGTGGAGCCTGCACCGCCGCCCGTCCAGACATCGATGAAGTTCGGTGTTGACCCATCACTAAAGCCCGCGCCTGCGGTCGTCGCGGCACCCGTGCCGGTTGGTGTACCTGCCGAGCGTCCGCCGCTCGACCCGCGGTATACGTTCGCGCGATTCGTCGTCGATCCATCGAACAAGGTGGCGTTCAACGCGGCCAAGGTGCTCGCCGAGCCCGGCCCGGTGCGGTTTAGCCCGCTATTTCTTCATAGCGGCACGGGGCAGGGCAAGACCCACCTCATGCACGCGATCGGCCATGCGTTCCTCGAGCATAATCCGCACGCAATCGTGCTGTGCATGTCCGCTGAGCGCTTCATGTATGATTTCGTCGCGTCGATGCGCGCGCGCGATACGCATGCGTTCAAGCAGCGGCTGCGCGGCGCCGACCTGCTGCTGATCGACGATCTCCAGTTCATCGCCGGCAAGGACGCGACGCAGGAAGAATTCTTCCACACGGTCAACGAGATCATGGCTGCGGGCAAGCGGCTGGTGATCTCCGCCGATCGCTGCCCGCAGGCGCTCGAGGGCGTCGAGGCGCGGATCGTCAGCCGCATGTCGGTGGGGCTCGTCGCGGACATCAAGGCGCCCGACCTCGTGCTGCGCCGGACGATCCTCGACCGCAAGCTGGTCGACCTGCCCGATATGCGCGTGCCGACCGACGTGCTCGACCTGCTCGCCAGCCGCATCCATGCGAACATCCGCGAACTGGAAGGCGCGCTCAACCGGGTCGTCGCCTATGCGCAGCTGACCGGGGACACGATCGATCTCGACTTTGCGGTCGCCACGCTCGGCGAGGTTTTGCGGGGCGCGCAGAAGCGCGTGACGATCGACGAGATCCAGAAGCTGGTGTCGGCGCATTTCGAGCTGAAGCCGCTCGACCTGATTTCGGCGCGGCGCGCGCGGGCGGTCGCGCGGCCGCGCCAGATCGCGATGTATCTGGCCAAGCGCCTGACGACGCGGTCGCTGCCCGAGATCGGGCGGAAATTCGGCGGGCGCGATCACTCGACGGTGATCCACGCGGTGCGCAAGATCGAGGAACTGCGCGATTCGGATCGCGATATCGACGCTGCCGTGCGCGTGCTGATGCGCGAGCTGGAAGGCTAGGGCGAGCCTTCTCTAGTTCTCCCGCGAAGGCGGGAGCCCAGTCTGGGCCCCCGCCTTCGCGGGGGTCCATGATCGAACGCCGTCAAAAATAGCGACCGTCATCCCAGCGAAAGCTGGGATCTTCTCGTGTGGCGGATGTCGCGTGCAACGAGAAATACCCCAGCTTTCGCTGGGGTGAAGGTCATTTGTCGAAAGGTCGGCTAGAGTTGCCGGGCGAACCCGGCCGGGCCTCAGACTTGCAACCCCATCGCGTCTTGCGTCTGCTTGAGCACCGGCGCCGCGAGCGCGCGCGCCTTCTCGGCGCCGGCCTGCAACACCGCGGTCACCGCGCTGCGATCGTCGAGGAGGCGCACCATCTCGTCACGGATCGGGCCGAGCTTGGCCACCGCCAGATCGGCCAGCGCTGGCTTGAACGCACCGAAGCCCTTGCCGCCATATTCGCCCAGCACGCTCGCCACGTCGGTATCCGCCAGCGCGGCGTAGATCGTCAGCAGGTTGCGCGCCTCGGCGCGGTCGCCGAGTTCGTCCGCGGTCGCGGGCAACAGGTCCGGATCGGTCTTCGCCTTGCGGAACTTGTCGGCGATCGTGTCGTCGCTGTCGATCAGCTTGACCACCGATTGCTCGGAGGGGTTGGACTTCGACATCTTCGCCGACGCATCGCGCAACGACATGATCCGCGGCGCGGCCTTGCTGATCAGCGGGGCGGGGAGCGTGAACAGGTCGACGCCGTAATCGCCATTGAACTTGGTTGCGATGTCGCGCGCGAGTTCGAGATGCTGCTTCTGGTCCTCGCCGACGGGCACGTGCGTCGCGTTGTAGAGCAGAACGTCGGCGGCCATCAGCACGGGGTAATCATACAGCCCGACGCTCGCGCCCTCGCGGTTCTTGCCCGCCTTGTCCTTGAACTGAGTCATGCGGTTCAGCCAGCCGACCCGCGCGACGGTGTTGAGCAGCCATGCCATCTCGCTGTGCGCGGGCACGCGCGCCTGGTTGAAAAGGATCGACTTGGCCGGATCGATGCCCGCCGCAATCATCGTCGCGGCGACCTCGATCGTGTGCGACGACAAGTCGGCCGGGGCGATCCATTCGGTCGGCGCGTGCAAGTCGGCGATGAAGAACATCGACTCCCCGCCCTGCGCCGCGACGTCGTCCTGCAGCGTCACCCACTGCTTCACCGCCCCCAGGTAATTGCCGAGATGGAGATTACCGGTGGGCTTGATGCCGGAGACGACGCGCATAGTGAAACCTATCTAGAACGACGCAGAAGCGTGGAGATGTCGCCCAGCCGGAACGCGCCGGTGAGCAATGTCGCGATCGCATAGACGACGCCGCCGGTCGCGACCAGCACCAGCATCGCCCCCCAGCGCTCGACGCTGCTGCCCGTCACGAACGGCTGGAACAGGTCGTTGAGGAAATACATCACGCCGCCCATGATGAGCGCCGCGACCACCAGCCGCCATGTCCGCCGGACCAGCCGCGCGTCGGGAGTGAAGTGCCCGCGGCGGACGAGCGTGCGATACAGCATCGCGACGTTGACCGTGCTCGCGATCGCAGTGGCGAGCGGCGGGCCCATATGGCCGAGCGGCTTGATGAAGGCGAGGTTGAGGACGAGGTTCACGACCATCGACATCGTTGCGTACCGCACCGGCGTCTTCGTGTCGGAGCGCGCATAATAGCCCGGCGTCAGCACCTTCACGAGAATGTACGACGGCAGCCCGATCGAGAAAGCGGCAAGCGCCTGCGCGGTCAGCACGCTGTCGTCGAGCGCGAACTTGCCGTGCTGGAACAGCGCGCCGACGATCGGCACGCCGCACACGATCAGCGCGACGGTGGCCGGCAGCGTCAGAAACAGCGCGAGCTCCATGCCGCGATTCTGCGTCGCCATCGCCTCCGCCTCCTCGCCGCGGCCGAGCTGGCGCGAGATGGTCGGGAGCAGGACGGTGCCGAGCCCGATCCCGATCAGACCGAGCGGCAACTGGTTCAGCCGGTCGGCGAAATAAATGTACGACACCGAGCCCGCAGGGAGGAGCGCTGCGGCGAGCGCGGTCGAGACGACGAGGTTGATCTGGACCGCGCCCGCGCCGGCGGCGGCGGGCCAGATGAGCGACATCAGTTTCTTCACGTCGGGGTTGAGCTGCGGGCGCTTGAGGCGGAGCGAGACGCCCGACTTACGGCAGGCCCAGATCAACCAGCCGAGTTGCAGCGCGCCCGACACGGTGACCGCGATAGCCTGGTTGCGCGCGGTCAGCAGCGGCTGGTGATCGTGGAACAGCAGCAGAGCGGCGATCAGCGTCGCGTTCAGCAGGATCGGCGCCGCGGCGTTGATCCAGAATTTGTGCAGCGAATTGAGGATGCCCCCGAGCAGCGAGACAAGGCTGATCAGCAGCAGATAGGGCAGGGTGATCCGCGACAGGTGGACGACATAGTCGAACCGCTCTGCGCTCGCGCCGTTGAACCCGAAGGTCAGGAGCCATGTGACGGGCCAGGCCGCAATTTCGAGCAGCACGGTCATGCCGATCAGCACCGGCAGCAGTACCGACAGCGCGTCCTCGGCAAAGGCGATGCCGTCGGGCAGGCCACCGCCATTCTTGTCGCCCACCTTCCGATTGAACATCGGAATGAACGCGGCGGCAAACGCGCCCTCGGCGAAGAGCGCGCGGAACATGTTGGGGAGGCGGAACGCGATCAGGAACGCGTCCGACGCGAACCCGGCACCGACGAACCGCGCAAACAGCGAATCGCGTACCAACCCCAGGACACGGCTGGCGAGCGTCAGCCCGCCGACCGATCCCAGCGCCTTGGTCAGGTTCATTTAAATTGCGCTCCGCCCCCGGTCGATCAGGCCTGGCCGAAATCGCCGACGTTCGGCTGAATGCCCTGCTGTTCGGACTGAGTCAGGTACAACTGGCCGAAATCGATCGGCTCGAGCAGCAGCGGCGGGAAGCCGCCGTCACGCACCGCATCCGACAGCACGCGGCGGGCGAACGGGAACAGCAGGCGCGGGGCCTCGCCCAGCAGGAACGGCTGGACATGCTCGGCGGGGATGTTGCGCAGCCCGAAGAGGCCTGCGTACGACAGGTCGACGATGAACGCGACCTGGCCCTCGGTCTCGGCGCGGACGTCGATCTTCAGCACGACCTCGTGCACCTCGTCGCCGACCTGCGCCGCGCCGATGTTGAACTGCACGTCGATCGCCGGCGGGGTCTGGTTCTGGTAGACCGCAGGTGCGTTCGGGTTCTCGAACGACAGATCCTTGACATATTGCGAGATCAGCCCGGCTGCGGGGATCGTGTCCTCGCCGTTGGCGAACGCCTGGTCGCCCATCTGGCCGGGCGCGGTCACGCCATTGTCCTGATCATCCATTCGTCGTGTCCTTGCGAAGAAGCGTGAAATAGGGACCGAAGCGGCACGCTTGCGCGTTCATATCGGTCAGGCGGCTGCGAGTAGCAGTGCCGACCGGGTGTTTCAACGGGCCCGGGTTTGAATAAGCGCAGCTTTGGCCTATGTTAGTCCGAAGATCGGAGGCACGGTTGTTTTACGTAGTTCTTCTCGCGATGGTTGCAGGCTTCTTGGCGATGCGACTGTATAGCGTGCTCGGCAAGCGGACAGGGCATGAACAGCCCTTGCCGCGCACGGCCGAGGACCGCCCTGCGCTCGCCGCCGTTCCGCGAACGGTCGATGCGACGCCCGAGCCCCGCGAGGTCGTCAGCCGGAATATCGAGCCGCGCGCCGAAGCGGGCCTGCGCGCGATCGTTGCCGCCGAATCCGGGTTCGACGTCAACCAGTTCCTCGAGGGCGCGCAAGGCGCCTATCGGATGGTGCTCGAGGCGTTCTGGAAGGGTGACGAGGACGAACTCGGCTATCTCGCCGAGGACGACGTCCGTACCGCGTTTGCCGAGGCGATTGCGGCGCGTGTTGCCGCAGGCGAAGTGCTCGACAATCGTCTCGTCTCGATCGAACGCGCGGTGATCGCCGATGCGAGTGTATCGGGCCGCGATGCGCGGATCACGGTACGCTTCGACGCGGATATCGCGGCGGTCACGCGCGACGGCGAGGGCAATGTCCTGGCCGGGTCGCTGACCGATGCGGTCGAGACGCACGACGTCTGGACCTTCGCACGGACGCTCAAGAGCAGCGATCCGAACTGGAAGCTCGCCGACACCGACGAGGCGTGATCGTGCAGTTCAGAGGGCGCGCGCTCGGGGGCCTGGGTCTCTCGTTGCTGGTCAGCGCGTGCGTCGGTGGCGTCGAGCCGCCACGATCGGGACCCGCGCCCGTCGATCGCGGCGGTACTACCGACAGCAATTCTCCTCGCGAACCGGTTCGCGTCCATCCCTCCCGCGATACGGGCGCTTCGCCCAATATTCGCGGAATCCAGATGCCGGCGCGGATCGTCGGCGCGGTGCCGATGCTCCCTGTTCCGGTGATCGCGCCGACTGCGCCGGTCAATGCAGCCGCCGCGGGCGTGGTCGCTGGCCCGGCGATCGCGAGCTTGCCGATCGACGAGACGCAGGCGCAGTCGGCGCTGTCCGCCTTCGTGACCAGTTGCCCGTCGCTGGTCCGGCGCTCCGATACGTCGGGTCTCACGCGTGGCGCCGATTGGCAGCCCGCCTGTACCGCGGCGGCTTCGGTCCCCCGCGGCGGCGCGCGCGTCTTTTTCAACCAATGGTTCGAGGCGGCGCAGGTCGGCGACGGCAAGGCGTTCGCGACCGGCTATTACGAACCCGAGATAGCAGGATCGCTCGAGCGGCGTGACGGCTATGCGCCCATCTACGGCCGGCCGAACGACCTGATCGATGTAGATCTCGGCGCGTTCTCGACCAGCTTGAAGGGCAAGAAGGTCCGCGGTCGCGTCGATCGCAGCAATCTGGTGCCCTATTATGATCGTACCGCGATCGAGCAGGGCGCCATCGACGGTCGCGCGCCGATCCTCGCCTGGGCGCGCGATCCGGTCGAGCTGTTCTTCCTCCAGATCCAGGGATCGGGGCGGTTGCGCCTGCCGGACGGCGAGATCCTGCGGATCGGCTATGCGACGCAGAACGGTCGCGATTATACCGGCATCGGCGCGCTGATGAAATCGCGCGGCTTGCTGCAACCTGGGCAGACCTCGATGCAGGGCATCGTCGCGTGGTTGCATGCGCATCCGGCCGAAGGCCAGGCGATCATGCGCGAGAACAAGAGCTTTGTCTTCTTTCGCGAGTTGGAGGGCGCACCGCTGGGCGCGCTCGGCCTGCCCGTGACCGGTCAGGTGAGCGCTGCGGCCGACGTCAAGTTCGTGCCGCTCGGCGCGCCCGTGTTCCTCTCGCTCGATCGCCAGGACGCGAGCGGGATGTGGGTCGCACAGGATACCGGCGGCGCGATCAAGGGCAGCAACCGTTTCGATACGTTCTGGGGCGCGGGCCCCGCCGCGGAGTCGACCGCGGGCGGCATGGCCGGGCGCGGTACCGCGTTCCTGCTGCTGCCGATCGGTACCGTGCAGCGGCTCAACGGCCAGCGGTTCAACGGTCTAGCGAATGGGGCGCAAGATGGCGGGCCGACCGCTCAACCCTGACGAGGCGCAGCTCTGGGCGCGCGTGATGGCGAGCGTCCGGCCGATGCGCGTCGTCGCGGTTCGTATCCCGGACCGCGCGCCGCCGTTGCCGCCACCGCCAAAGCCGCTGATCGGGCCCAACGGGAAGATCATTCCGCCACCGCCCGCGCCGATGGGCCGGGTCAAGCCGATCGTCCGGACCGTCGTCACGCCGTTCGCAAGCCGACCCGGCGCAAGGCCGGCTGTCGCGCCGCGTCCGGTCGCCCGACCCATTACCGCGAACACGCTCGACGGCGGCTGGGACAAGCGGCTGACGCGAGGTGTGGTTAGCCCCGACAGTTCGATCGATCTGCACGGGCATACGCTGGCGTCGGCGCATGCGATGCTCGATGTCGGGCTTGGCCGGGCGATCGCGCGTGGTGATCGCGTGCTGCTGCTGGTGACGGGCAAGCCGCCACGGCCAGAGAGCGAGCGCCCGCATGCCCGCGGTGCGATCCGGTCGGCGGTGACGGACTGGCTGGCGGGCTCGCGTCACGCGGACTCGATCGCTGCCGTCCGCGGCGCGCATCCGCGGCACGGTGGGCAGGGGGCCTTGTACATCGTCCTGCGCCGCGGGCGGGAGTAGCGCGCGGCCAACCGACGCTAACGCAGCGCCCGTTCGATCACGTCTGCATAGATGTCTGCCAGCTTCCGCAGGTCCTCGACCGCGACCGCCTCGTCGACCTTGTGCATGGTCGCGTTGATCAGCCCGAACTCGACCACCGGGCACAGCCGCGACAGGAACCGAGCGTCGGAGGTGCCACCGGTAGTTGACAGCGCCGGCGTGATCCCGGTCGCCGCGAGGATCGCCTCCGACAGCAACGTTGAAAACGCGCCCGGCTCGGTCAGGAACGCCTCGCCCGAGACCTTGCCCGTCACCAGCGCGCCTGGCGCATGACGTTCGGCGATCTCGCGGATCCGCGCAATCAGGTCACCGCCGCCATGACGATCGTTGAACCGAATGCTGAGCCGCGCCGAGGCGTGTGCCGGGATAACGTTGTGCGCGGGGTTGCCGACCGTGATGTCGGTGACCTCGATGTTCGACGGCTGGAACCAGTCGGTCCCCTCGTCGAGCACGACGGTCTCGATCTCGGCAAGGACCGCGATCAGTCGCGGGATCGGGTTATCCGCCAGATGCGGGTAGGCGACATGCCCCTGGCGCCCCGGCACGTCGATCCAGATGTTGACCGAGCCACGTCGCCCGATCTTGACCATGTCGCCAAGCTGCGTGGTCGAGGTCGGCTCGCCGACTAAACACAATTCGGGTACGATCCCGCGCACAGCCATACGCTCCATCAACGCGACGGTACCATAGGTCGCCGGGCCCTCCTCGTCCCCGGTGATGATCAGCGACAGCGTGCCCGTGTCGGCATCGCTCCGGCTGGCGGCGGCGACGAAGGCTGCGACCGCGCCCTTCATGTCGACCGCACCACGTCCGTACAGCAGCCCGCCGCTGACCTCACCGGACCAGGGCGATCCGGTCCAGCCCTCACCGGGCGGCACGACGTCGACATGCCCGGCAAACGCCAGATGCCGCGTGCCGTCACCGCGCGTGGCGAGCAGATTCTCGACCGGGCCGTCCGGTGCCTCTCCGACCACGAACCGGTCGACCGCGAAGCCGATCGGCACGAGCGCCGCTTCCAGCACGTCGAAGACCGTTCCACGCGCGGGGGTGACACTGTCCGCGCGCAACAGCGCCTGGGTCAGGTGAACGGGGTCGATCACGCCGCGGTCGCGATCAGGCGGGTGTCGCGACCGGCTGCTCATATTGCTCGAGCACCCATTCCTCTTCCTGCGCGGACGCGATCCAGTCCTGCATGAAGGGATGTTCGAACATGGCCTGCATATAGCCGGCGGCAAAGCGCGCGATCGGCAGCTGGTAGGTGACGATCCGCGTGACGACCGGCGCGAACATGATGTCTGCGGCACCGAACTGCCCGAACAGGAAATCGCCGCCGCCGCCGAAGCGTGCGCGCGCCTGTGCCCAGATCTCCATGATCCGCTGCAATTCGGCGAGCACGTCGTCATCGGGCGTGCGCGCGGGGAACACCTGCCGCACGTTCATGCTGTGCTTGCGGCGCAGCGCGGCAAAGCTCGAATGCATCTCCGCCGCCATCGATCGCGCCATCGCGCGCGCGGCATTGTCCTCGGGCCAGAACCGCTCGCGCCCGACCTTGTCGGAGAGGTAGTCGACGATCGCTAAGCTGTCCCACACTACCGCGTCGCCGTCCCACAGGATCGGCACCTTGCCCGACGACGGTGCGAACTCGTCGCCCGCGCGGCGCTTTTCCCAATCGGCGTCGTACATCGGCACGACCACCTCCTCGAACGGCAGCCCCGCCTGCTTGCACGCGAGCCAGCCGCGCAGCGACCAAGAGGAATAAGCCTTGTTGCCGATGATCAGTTTCATGTGCGCGGTGCTAGGCCAGGGGGCGACAAGAGGCAATCGCCCCGCTCATATCTCCGCTGCACGGCGTGCACGGGTCAGAACAGCCCCGGCACGTCGCGCTGCGCGGTGCCCGGACGATCCGGGATCAGCAGGTCTTGCCGCGTGGTGGACGTGCGCAGCGAGCGGGCGCTCGCATCGCCCGTGATCGGCGTGCAGCTGCGCCCCGCGAGGAAGTTGAGCGCCTGCCGCGTGGAGGATTCGAGCGGATCGCCCAGCTGGTAGGCGATCTCGTCCGACGCCTGGCACGACGCCTCGACGGTGCTCACCAGCCCGTCATAATAATTGCCGTTGCGTGCCGCATTTTGCGTCGCCAGCGCCACCACGCGCAGGCGATCGTCGCATGCATCCTTGTCGAGCGCGATCTGGCCGACCGGCTTGCCATACGTGTTGGTGCCGATCAGCCCGGCATTGGTGTGCAAATACGGTGTGAACGCGTTGATCACCAGTTCGCTCGCCGATGCCGTGCCGCCGGTGCCGATGAACGCGATCCGTGTCGGCGCGATCGATTCGGCCTGGGGCGCGAAGAACCGGGTGGTGTTGTTCGATGCCTTCTCGGTACGGAACGTCACATAGTCGAAGACCTCTGACGTCGATCGCGCCCCGCCGAGCAGGTCGCCGAGATATTCCGCAGTCTCGATCAGCCCCCCGCCATTGTAGCGCAGATCGATAATCACGCGGGTGACGCCTTTCGCGCGGAAATCGGCGAAGGCGGTCTTCAGCGCTGGTTCGGCGGTCTTGATGAACGTCCGCAGATTGATGTAGCCGACGCTCTGGCCGCCATCCTGAATGATCTTCGCTCCGTAGCGGGTCGATATCGGCAGCAGCGAGAAATCGCTCTTGGTCACGGTGACGGTACGCGTGCCCGCCGCGTCGTTGATCTGCATCACGCGAGCGGTGCCGACCGTATCGGGGCCGAGCGCGGTGGTGAGCCCGGCCGTCCCCTCGGCGGCGATGATCGCGTTGACGGTGCGTAGATTCGCCGACGTCGTACCGATGGCCACAATCTCGGTACCGCGATCGATTCCCGCCGCGAGCCCGGGCGCGCCTTCGAACGCTTCCGCCGCGAACAGCCGGCGGCCGGTCTGGTCCAATGCGAACCGCAGTCCGAAGCCTGCGCTCGAGCCGGACGCGTAATAGGCGTCCTCTTCCTTGATCGAGGTAAGATAGGTGAAGAAGCGGTCCTTGCGCTGCGCCCGCGCGGTGGCGGTGAGTGCGTCGATATAGTCGTCGACCGTCGTGTAGGACGCGGGGCTCAGCGTGGCGGGCAGCGTATCCGGGAATAGGTACCATTCGCGCAACTGCGACGTGGCCCAGTCCTGACGCTCACGCAGAGAACAGCCCGTTGAAGCAGTTGGCGTCGGCGACGGGGTACTGCCGCCCGTCGATACATTGCTGCTGTCGCTTCCCCCGCAGCCCGACAGCATGGCGGCCATGGCCAGAATCGCCCCTGTACGCTTACGCATTTACGCACTCCCCTTTTGCGAGAAGCTACGAAGTTTGACGCACCGTGTCAGGTGCAAAACGCAGGTTGATACGATCAGGTTGCGTTTAGCGTGCGAACCCGCAACCGATGTCGTCCTAGCTAACCGCTTCGACGACGGCCGCGCGCAGTTCGGGGATGCCCATCCCGTATTCGCTCGACGTGACCAGGATGTCGGGATGCGCGGCGGGACGTTTGCGTGCCTCGATCGCGGTGCGTTCGGTCACTTCGACGAGTTCGGACGCCTTGATCTTGTCCGCCTTGGTCAGGACCATGCGATAGCTGACCGCGGCCTTGTCGAGCATCTCGAGGATCTCACGGTCGACGTCCTTGATCCCGTGGCGCGAATCGATCAGCACCAGCGCGCGCTTCAACACGTCACGCCCGCGCAGGAAGTCGTTGATCAGGAAACGCCATTTCTTGACGACATCCTTTGGCGCCTTGGCAAAGCCATAGCCGGGCATGTCAACGAGACGGAAGGCAAGTGGCGCGCCGACGTCGAAGAAGTTCAGCTCCTGCGTGCGCCCCGGCGTGTTCGACGTGCGCGCCATCGAGTTGCGCCCCGTCAGCGCGTTGAGCAGCGACGACTTGCCGACGTTCGACCGCCCTGCAAACGCCACTTCCGGCACGGTCGCGTCGGGCAGGAATTCGAGCGTTGGCGCGGACTTCAGGAAGCCGACATGCCCGGCAAACAGCTTGCGCGCATGTTCGAGCTGTTCTGCTGTGAACGGTGCATCGACCTGCTCCAGATCCGGTCCGAGATTGGGAACGTCGTTCACTTGGTCACCGGATCTTTCAGGCCCGGATGCCGGGCATAGAGCAATTTCTGCTGGAGAATCGTCAGGCAGTTCGACGTGATCCAGTACACCTGGAGACCGACCGCGAACGGCGCCATCACGAACATCAGCACCCATGGCAGCAGCGCGAAGACCTGCTTCTGCGTGTCGTCCATCGGTGTCGGGTTCAGCTTGAACTGGAAGTACATGCTGATGCCTAGGATGATCGGCACGACGCCGATCGCGATGAAGTGCGGCGGCGTGAAGGCGAGGAGGCCGAACAGGTTGAGCGGCGTCAGCGGATCGGGCGCGGACAGATCCTTAATCCACAGCACGAAATGCTGGTGACGCATTTCGATCGTCAGCATTAACACCTTGTACAGCGCGTACATGATCGGAATCTGAAGCAGCGTCGGGGCGCAACCGGCGAGCGGATTGACGCCCTCGGCCTTGTACAGCGCCATCGTCTCCTGCTGCAGGCGGACCTTGTCGTCCTTGTGCTTGGCCTGAAGGGCCTTCGCCTTCGGCTGGACCGCGCGCATCGCTGCCATCGACTTGAACTGGCGCTGCGCGATCGGGAACAGCAGCCCTCGGATCGTCACCGTTAGAAGGATGATCGCGACGCCGAAGTTGCCGATCATCCGGAACAGCCAATCGAGATAATAGAAGATCGGCTTCTCGACGATCCGGAACCAGCCCCAGTCGATCGCATAGTCCAGCTTCGCCACGCCCTGCTGATCGGTATAGCGATCAAGCAGGCGGACTTCCTTGGCGCCCGCGAAGAAGCGCGAGACCTGCGTGATCGCCTGCCCCGGTGCGATCTGCTTGGGCTGCAGCGCGTAGTCTGCCTGGTACGCTTTGTTCGCGCCGGCGCGGAACTGGCCGTCGAACGTCTGGCCCTGGTCGGGGATGATCGCCGTCAGCCAGTATTTGTCGGTGAAGCCGAGCCAGCCGCCGGTCGTCGTGAACTTCTGCGCGGCCTCGTCGATGTCCTTGTAGTTCGGACGGTAGTGCGCGCCGCCATTGTCGACCGACATCGGCCCGACATGGATCGTCATCGACGACGGATCCTTCGAGATGCCGACCCGGTTGACGAGACCATAGGTCGCGACGGGTACGGGGGCGGTGCCGGCGTTCAGGACGGTCTGACGGACCGTGAACATGTAATCCTGATCGACCGCGATCTGGATGCGGAAGCGCTGACCCGTCGCGTTGGTCGCGTCGAGCGTGACCGGCGTCGTCGGCGTCAGCGTGGTGGCGCCCGAGGGCGTCCAGACGGCGTCGGCAGCGGGCGGGGTCAGGCCCTGCGCACGCCAGCCGAAGCTCGCGAAATAGGCATCGGGTGCGCCGGCGGGCGACAGCAGCCGGATTGGCGGCGAGTTCTTCGCGACCGTCTCGTCATAGCCCTTGAGCACGAGATCATCGATCCGCGCGCCCTTGAGGTTGATCGATCCCGACACGCGCGGCGTCTCGATGCGGATGCGCGGCGTCTCGGCGATGACCGCGGCGCGATTGCGCACGGCGGCGGCACCGTCGGCGGCGGGATCGGCGGCAGGGTTCGCGACCGCCTTGGTCTTGCCGCCCTCGATCTTCGTGACCGGCGGATTCGCGGTCGGGAAGAACTTGCCCTGGATCAGCGGCCATCCGAACAGGATCAGCGCCGCGATCACAGCGAACAGCACGAAATTCTGCTTGTCGTCTTTCACAGGGCGGAGTCTTTCAATTTCTCAGGCTTCAGCTCTGGGACTGGGTCGGGTCCATACCCGCCCCACGGATGGCAGCGTGCGATACGCTTCGCCGCCAACCAGCCCCCCTTGAGCGCGCCATAGCGCCCAACGGCCTCGATTGCATAGGCGGAACACGAAGGATCGTAGCGACAGCTCGACGGCAGCACGAGCGAGGGCCCAAGCCGCCAGCCGCGCGCGATCAGAATGAGGAGGCGGGCTAGCATTTCGGCGCGGGCGTTCGTGCCCCCCATTGTGTCCCCGCGGAGGGTGGGGCCCAGCTTGGGCTCCCGCCTTCGCGGAAAAACGAGATGCGGGGCGAGGTCGCGTGTTGTGCACCACGCCATCCATACCCAGGCACCACCCCGGCGGAGGTCGGGGTCCAGTTGGGGCACGGTGCTAAAGGATGGCAGCGCGTTATCACGACCGCCTTTCCACCTGGGCGCCGGTCTTCGCCGGGGTCGTGCCGGAGGTTGGCTGCGGCGTCACCTTACGGAACGCCTTGCCCAGCTCGGTTCGCAACAGCGTGTAATCGCGCTCGATTCCGCCGCTGCGCCCGATCAAGACATGATCGGCCCCCACAACGCCGCGCTCCGCCAACAGCTCACGCGCCAACGCCCGCAACCGCCGTTTCATGCGGTTCCGGACGACGGCGTTGCCGATCTTCTTGGTGACGGTGAAGCCGATTCGCATCGTCTTGTCACCGTCGTCGCGGGGGCGCATGAGCAGGACGAACCCGGGCATCGGTGCGCGCTTCCCCGCATTCGCCGCGAGAAAATCGCGGCGTTTGTCGAGTATGGTTAGGCCGACAGCTTCTTGCGACCGCGCGCGCGGCGTGCATGGATCACTGCCCGGCCGCCGACCGTCGCCATCCGTGCGCGGAAGCCGTGACGGCGTGCGCGTACCAGGTTGCTCGGCTGAAAGGTCCGCTTCATTGGTCATTCCCTAGGTCATCAAATAGAAAACGGCCGCCACGGGGACGGCCTTGATGGGTGGGCGCTTACGGAAACGGGGCGGGTAAGTCAATTCGCACTGGCCTTGGCCGTAGCGCTTTTCGATGACTTCGACCGCTCATGGCGGCGCATCGCGCTTTGTCGCCGCATAATCCGATCGACGAAATGCCCGGCGCGCGGCCAACGTCGCTTTAACCGCGCCCATTTCAGCCGCGCGCCCTTCGAATTGCGCAGCACGAGGACCATCCCGCCCGCGAACAGAAATATCCCGGCAGGCCCGGGCAGCGGCGCGAGAATCGGTGCGCTGAGGATCAGAAGCACGCCCAGCACCAACTGGCCGATGCGTAGGATGGGAGAGCGGACGGCGTTCACGACAGGCATTTATGTCCGGTGTATTAGGCTGGCAAGACGGTGTTTGGCCACTTGTCCTTGCAGACAAGGCAAATCGGGTATGAATAAGGCGTGACGTCATAGTCGCAGGGGAGCGGGCATGGCGGCGATCGTGGCGACGGTGGCGTATCTCGGGCTGGAGGCCCGCGCGGTCGAGGTGCAAGTCCAACTGATTCCAGGACTTCCTGCGTTTAACGTGGTCGGATTGGCGGACAAGGCGGTCGGCGAAAGCCGCGAACGCGTGCGCGGCGCGATCGCCGGGATGGGGTTGTCGCTGCCGCCCAAACGCATCGCAGTGAACCTGTCGCCCGCCGACCTGCCGAAAGAAGGATCGCATTTCGATCTACCGATTGCACTCGCGCTCTTGGCCGCGATGGGCGTGGTCGATGCCGAGGCGCTGGCCGATTATGTGGTCGTCGGCGAACTCGGGCTCGACGCGCGGATCACCGCCTCGCCCGGCGTGCTGCTGGCAGCGCTGCATGCGTCCGAAGTAGGGAAGGGGCTTGTATGCCCTGCTACGCAAGGGTCGGAGGCAGCATGGGCGGGCGAGATCGAGGTCATCGCCGCACCTGACCTGCTGTCGCTACTGAATCACTTCAAGGGCCACGGGCTGCTCAGCCCGCCGACGCCGGGAATCGCGGAGTACGCCGATCAAGGGCCCGATCTTCGCCAGGTTAAAGGGCAGGAGACGGCCAAGCGTGCGCTCGAGATCGCTGCGGCGGGCGCGCACAACCTCTTGATGGTAGGCCCCCCAGGATCGGGCAAGTCGCTGATGGCGTCGTGCCTTCCCGGCATCCTGCCCCCGCTGGATCCCGCCGAGGCGCTTGAAGTGTCGATGGTCCAGTCGGTCGCGGGTACGCTGACCGGCGGGCGCCTGACGCGAACGCGGCCGTTCCGCGCCCCGCACCACTCCGCATCGATGGCCGCGCTCACCGGCGGCGGTGTGAACGTCTTGGGTCTCGTTGCACTAGCTTGAGTGCTGCTGCACAGGGCGGGGCTTCCTTGCACTAGCAGCGAGAGAAAGACATTATGCCCGGGTGCTCATATCACGTCCCTTGAACTCGCTGAGAAGGTTGCCCGGGCAGATCAGTCACTTCTTTGCCCCATTCGTCTAGGCCATGGCCCATACGGGTTGAGCCAGCGTCGGGTGAGGCGCTTTCATCGTGGCTTACTCGCATCGGGAACTTGCACGATGTTAGTTTCGAGCAGCTGGTTCAAGAATACTTCGGATACAGCGGGAGTTGGTCCGAAATTAATTTTACGAGCGATCTAAATCTTTTGCAGAATATCTGCAGATTAAGTCGCGTAGAGTTTAATAAAGTTCGTTCGATGACGTTTGATGGCGTTGTTCCATATGCATTTGGCGATAATGCAGGAGGTTTTGAGGATTACGTTCTAAGTCAGACAGTTTTATTGAAAAGCTGGAACGATCGGCCAAGACTGACACGAAATTCCCTTAAGTGGCGGCCTTGGGGTTTTGGAGATCGAGTTCGGGCCTGTCCTCGATGCGTAGGCGAGGATTGCACTATCGCCCTGCGTTTGGACTGGCTGGTTCCAGTTTCACTATCATGTGCCACGCATCAGTGCTTCCTTCAGGAATGCGTATTTTTACCTGGTCAGTATGTATTGTGGAATCAAACCTTTACAGGCAAGCCGACGCTCGAAATGGTTGAGTTAGATCGTATTTCGGGCAACGCTTTTCGCGAGGGGATAATACCCGATCAATTCATTACACCTACACGATGGTTCAGGACGCTCAGAACGTTAGTCGAAGAGCTAATCGCGCCGGGTTATGTCCATAAAGAAAAACGAAAGTTAATTGCTGAGCTTTGGCACGAATATGGAGACAGAATACTGCGTTTAACGGGAGGATCGTTTGAGCTATTACAGTGGATAGATCAGAGAGAAGTGTTGAAGGTGGCTTCTGTTGGAATAGCTCACCTAATTAATACATCATACCAAGAGGTTTTAGGGGTAGAATGGCCAATTAGATCCGCGGAAGTCAAAAAAGCAGCCCACTACCTAAAAGATGCCTTGGCAACACGAGTATGGAAAAATACTTTAGCAGATGGTGGCTATGACAGGGCGAAACGAGATTCCTCTTACGCTTCGCTACTAGGGAGCATTTTATACTGGCATCGCGACTCGCAAATGGAGCGCGCATGGATGATCGAAATCTATTTGCAATCGAAAGGGGTTTCAAGTTTCTCAGCTAACGATATTAGAATGTATAAAGGATAGATTAAATGTGCCCGTTTAGGGGTCATTTGAAGCCTCCGTTTGGTATTCTTAAAGCATTTTAAAAGAATGTGTCTCATGACAATGGGCTCAAAGCCTTCGCTTTAAGAAGCGTGTGGACCGCAAGTGCTGACGTCTGAAACGCCGGACAGGGTATACCCTAAATGACGCTTCGCTTTTGCGCTGTGCAACCAGGGTCCTTCTCCTGAAAGTACATGTTCATTGGCCCACCCTGGACGTACAAGCACCAAAGGTACGCTGGTAAGCTTCGCCGGCCTGCGGCTTCGTAGGGCAGTGGCTGCGGTAGCCCAAGCGTTTCAAGTGTCCTCGAAAGCACGAACTGAGTTGCGATAGGGAGGGGAGGCGCCGGCGGGGTTGTCTTAGGCGACGTAAAACACCCGTTTGTCGCGCATCTGCGATGGCGACAGGGTTTTCCGTCATCCCTAGTACCTAGCGACGACTTTTGGGACAAAGCCGTCGTAGCAAGTCCAGCCACATCGCGACGATCTACGGGAAAGGCTGTCTGGCGCTCGGCGCCTTTCGCGCGACGGCATGGTGATCGCTCCACCGCCGTCTAGAAAGGGATAGGCTATCGAAAGAGCCTGGGTGACATCGCCCAGCAAAACGATCGATTTCGCTACTGATTTCATCATGGTAGGCCGCTTGCATGACCGCATCCGATCGCGCCGAACAGAATCTGATCCTCCGCTGTCCGGAGCCGCTCAATGCGGAAACGCCCCCGGATAAACTGATCACGTCCTTCCTGACGCCGCAGGCGAACTTCTACATCCGCAGTCACGGACCAACGCCGGAACTGGCCGACGATCATCGTATAGCGCTGGACGGCTTAGTCGACCGCCCGCGCTCCTACACGGTTGCCGAACTTCAAACGGCATTTGCGACCCGGACAGTGACCGCGACCATGCAGTGCGCCGGCAATCGTCGGGCACATCTTCAAGACGTGGAAAAGACTTCGGGCGATCCCTGGGACGTGGGCGCGATTGGCAATGCGGCGTGGACCGGCGTCGCACTGTGCGACGTGCTCGCCGCAGCCGGCATCCAGGACGGCGCGTCGTTCGTCGGCACTACGGGGGCCGACAACGTGGATGTCGATGGTGAGACGGCACCGTTCGGTGCCTCGATCTCGATCGCCAAGGCGCTAGAGCCCGACGTGCTGATCGTCTGGGCCATGAATGGCGAGGCGCTGGCCCCCGAACATGGCGCACCGCTGCGGCTCGTCGTGCCGGGTTATGCGGGCGTTCGTAGCGCCAAGTGGCTGACGCGCATCGAGGTGCGCGATCGCCCGTCCGATGCGCCGATCCAGGCTAAGGACTACAAGCTCTTTCCGGCGTCGGTAGCGAAGGAGGACGCAGACTGGGATCGGGGTCTGACTATCGAGGAGATGCCGCTCAATGCTGCGATCTGCGCGCCGGTGGACGGCGCGCATGTCAGCGCCGGCGCGTGCGAAATCGCGGGTTATGCGGTCGCCTTCGGCCGAGCGGTCACCCGCGTCGAGGTCTCCGTCAATGGCGGCACCGACTGGCTGCAGGCGGAACTGACTGCAAAACCCGATGCGCCTTGGAGCTGGACGCAGTGGCACGTCACGGTCGATCTGTCTCCCGGACTCCACGTCCTGATCGTGCGCGCCGTTGACGGTGCCGGGCAGATGCAGCCCGAACGGCCCGAGCCGATCTGGAACTTCGCCGGCTATCTCTCGACTGCCTGGCATCGCATCGCCGTTACCGCTGGCTGATGGACGCGCCGCACGACGCCGATCGGGCCCATGCGAAGCTGGCGGAGAGCGCGAGCAAGCTGAAGGACAGCGCAGTCCAGCAGGTGGACAGCGCCGACCGTCGCACAGAGCTTGCCGCGGACCGCACAATCCTCGCCGGCGAACGCACCTATGCTGCCTGGGTGCGTACCGGACTGGCGGCGCTCGCTTCCGGTATCGGCGCGCGCGCGCTGCTCAAGGACGTCGTGTTCCCGTGGCTGGCGACGGCGACCGGGACCATGCTGATCTTGTTCAGCGCCTTTTGCTTCGCCGCTGCGGTGTGGCGAGAGATGGGCGCAGGCGCCCCGCCGCCACGACCGGACATCAAGCGCCTGCCAGCGACGTTGCTCCTAGTGATGAACGGGTTTCTCATGCTCGTGTCACTGGCCGCGCTCGTCGGCATCTGGACGGCACGCTCGTAGCAGCCATCCCTAGGTTTGCTGCGAACCGATCAGACCCCGCAGCGCATCCGCGGCTTTCGTGCGGTATCGCCCCCTTGTGACGAAGCCCGAAAACGACGTGGGCCAAAGCCGATCGGTCCCGCATGCAGCGTACCCGGGGTCGGTACATATAACGGGCTCAGATAGACGCTGCCGACTGGCCGGTCCGAGCATTTGCCCGACCAACATGCCCATTGACGGTTGGGGCAAACGTCTAATAGATCGACTTTGGCAATGGATTTCTGCCGGGCAATTTGGCCGAACCGCTCTGATAAGAGCTGATGATTCCTACTTGGCGCCTTCAGGCAGCAAGGAGGAATTGTGCGCGCTACCTTTCGCAATCTCGTCGGCACGCTGAACGTCGCGGCATTCATGCGCGATCGTCACGACCATGCGATCTCTGTCCTGCGCTGGGCGCTGATCTTGCTGCCCATGGCGGCACTCGTCGGGACGCTATGTGCGGCGTTCCTGCTGAGTCTCGATACCGTTACGCGACTGCGGTTTGCATCGCCTTGGCTGCTCTATCTGCTACCGGTGGGCGGGTTCGTTGTCGGATTCCTCTACCATGTCACCGGGCGCACAGTGGAAGGCGGCAACAATCTGATCGTCGAGCAGGTCCACGAGCCTGGCGGCGGGGTGCCTCTGCGGATGGCGCCGCTCATCTTCTTCGGCACAGTGGTGACGCATCTTTTCGGTGGCTCGGCCGGACGTGAGGGCACCGCCGTCCAATTGGGTGGAAGCCTTGCCAGCGGTTTCGGCCGCGCGCTCCGCCTCGATGCGGGCGGCACGCGCATCCTGTTGATGACGGGTATCGCAGCCGGGTTCGGCGCGGTCTTCGGCACGCCGATCGCAGGCGCGGTCTTCGCGCTCGAAGTGCTGGCGATCGGCCGCGTTGAATATTCCGCGCTAGTGCCTTGCCTCGTTGCAGCGCTAGTCGGCGATTGGACGTGCCTCGCCTGGGGTATCCATCACGGTGTCTACCCGATCGGTGCGTTGATACCGGTCGATGCGCTGCTCGTGACGAAGGCGGGTATTGCGGGGATCATATTCGGACTGGTCGGTTTGGCCTTCGCCGAAGCCAACCACGTGGTCGGGGGATGTCTGAAGCGGATCGTCCCCTATGGTCCGCTACGTCCAGTGATCGGCGGGGTCGTCGTTATCGCGCTCGTCTTCCTGTTCGGCACGCGCGACTATCTAGGCCTGGGTGTCCTGGCAGCGAGGCCCGAGAGCCTTACCATCGCCAGCTTCTTCGGACCAGACACGCATCCGTGGAGTTGGGCGATCAAGCTGCTGTTTACTGTCGTCACGCTCGGTGCGGGTTTCAAAGGCGGTGAAGTCACGCCGTTGTTCTTCATCGGCGCGGCGCTCGGTAACGCGCTGGCGCCTTTCTTGGACGTACCGACGGGCCTGTTCGCCGCGATCGGCTTTGTTGCGGTCTTTGCCGGGGCTGCCAATACCCCGCTCGCCTGCACCTTCATGGGGATTGAACTGTTTGGCGCCAGCTATGCGGTGCCGATCGCCGTCGCCTGTTTCGTGGCCTATCTCTGCTCGGGCCACAATGGCATCTACCTGTCGCAGCGCGTTGCGATACCCAAGGTGCCCGCGAACGGCCTCGCGCCCAATGCAACACTGCGCGAGACACGTACACGCCGCACAGCACTTCGCGCGCAGAACCGCGTGTCGTGAGTGATGGGCTTAGCCTGATCCCCCCGATACGTCGGGCGCAGCCTTCGGATCGGGGTCTTGCGCCTTGCCCTTCGCGGCGCCCGGCTGCTTTGCGCTCATGGCGGTCAGATAAGCGACGATCGCCGGCACGTCAGCCTGTGCAACAGGAGCCTTGTAGACCTCGCGCATCTTGGTGACCTCCGCGGTCCACTGATCGGAGGAGAGTGGCGGCTGGTTCAGCGCCATGCTCGCCGAATGACACGAGGTGCAGTTGGCGTTGATGACGTCGGCATGCGGGCCGGCGGGATATTGCCCTTCGTCGGTCGGGAGATCGACCGAGGTGGACGCCAGCGAGAAGCCGCGCGCCGAAACGCTTGGCGGCGGTGGTGCGGTCGGGGCGGCAGGCGGCGGGGCGATGCGGCTGTTCGGGGCACCGATCGCGAGTAGAAGAACGACGGTCGCGCCGACGAACCCGAACGACAGCGTGCCGATGGAAGGCGTTTTCATGGGGGAGCGCTCCTCAGCCGACGACGATGTTGGTGGTTTCGATGTTGCCGCGCATGAACCCGCCCGGGTTCCAGATCGGCGTCATCGGCTGCGCGATGCCGGCGGTGTTCCAGCAGCGCGACATCAGTCTGGTCGGGCCCGCATGGCTGAGCGGCACCTGCGCATCCCAGCGGCGGAAACTGTATTTGCCGTGATCGGGGCCAAGCGTCGTCTTGTACCAGCTCTTGCCGTTGTCGGTCGACACATCGACCTTGGCGACGCCGCAATCGCCGCCCATCGCGATGCCGCCCAGCGGGATTGACCGGTCAAACGCGATCACCTGCCCTTCGTCGAGGCTCGTGACCCAACTGCGCGGGATCATCTTGTTGATCGGGACGGCCGGGAAATCCTTCTGGCCAGGCCGCACGTTCGCGCCTGGAGTGTCAGGGATCTTGTACGCCTTGGCCATCCAGTAACCGTCGTCGGGCGCGGCAAGCACCTCGATGTCGTTCAGCATCTTGACCCAATAGGTCGAATACCAGCCGGGTACGATCAGCCGGACCGGGAAGCCGTTGAGGAGCGGCATCTGTTCACCGTTCATCCCGAAGGCGAGCATCACTTCGCCGTCGCGTGCGTGGTCGATCGACAGCGACTTGGCAAAATCCGGTCCACCCGCGACCACCGGCTGGTCGAGCGCACCGAACCGCACCGCGACCGCGCCCGGCTTCACGCCGGCGATATCGAGCACGTCGCGCAGGCGCACGCCGAGCCATTTGGCGTTGCCCATCGCCCCGTGACGCCACTGCGCACCGGCAACAGGGGGCTGGAACAGCGCACGCGAATTGCCCGAGCATTGGTTGATCGCCGCCAGCTCGACGCGTGGCAACTTCAGCAGTTGCGCGAGCGAGATCGACAGCGGCCGCGTGACCGCGCCGTGCACCTTGATCCGGAACGCCTCGACATCGATCGCGGTCGGAATGTCGGCCCAGTGCCAGCGGACGAAGAACTGGTCGTTCGGTGTGAAGACGTCGCCATTGAACACGCTCATCGGCGTTTCCAGCAGCGGCGGGTGGATCCGCTGGAGGATCATGCTGCCCTTGCCGGGGAACGCACTGGTTATCGGCCGTTCCGATGGGCCACCCGGAAGATGCAGGTCGACCATGCTCTGCGCCAGCGCGGGTGCGGCGATCAGCGCGCCGCTGCCGATCGCAGCCTCTGCGAGAAAGCGACGGCGGTTCGTCGCCTGCGCCAGTTTCATATCCAGGCTGTCCACCAGCATTCTCCCTTCGATGTCATGCTCTTATGCGCGATCCGTCCGACGGTCTGCCCGGTACGGGTCGATCGGATGGGCCGGTTCGATCCGGCAGGACGATCAGTTCGGCCCATCAATTGGCTTGGGCGATGCAGGGCGACACGAACAGGTTTCCGCGCCAGCCGCCTGCGACCGTCTTGGCGCCGACCAGCAGCCACATCGCTGCGAGCGCGATGGTGAGGATGGTGCCGACGATCCCGAAAAAGCCGAGCTGGAGCGTCGTGCCGAGCTTGAAGGTGGCGACAGTGTAGACGCCGAGCGGGAAGGTGTAGCCCCACCAGCCAAGGTTGAACGGGATACCCGCGCGCCAGTAGCGGATCGTGATCAGCGTCGCGAGCGCCAGCCACCACAGGCCGAAGCCCCAGAGCAACAGCCCGGCGATCGTGCCGATCCCCTGCGCTACCGCGCCGATCTGGCCGAGGCCGTTGGCGGCGAGGATCGCGGGCGCGTCGCTACCGAGCACCAGCATCCCGAGCGCACCGGTGCCGATCGGACCGAGCGCGAGCCAGCTCGAGGCGGCCATGCTCTCGTGCGGCAGCTTGTGGAGAGCCATCCGCAGGATCAGGATCGCGAGAATGCCGAACGCGACCGGCACCGAATAGGCCCACAGGACATAGGAGGTCGCCAGCACCACGAACTGATGATGGGCGTCCGCCAGATGCGGTGCGAGCAGGCCTCCGCTCGCGCCTGCGACCTCGGCCGCGACCACTGGCAGGAGCCACACCGCGGTCATGCCGTCGAGCGAATGTTCGTGCCGGGTAAACATGAGGTAGGGGATCGCTACACCGCAGGCGAGCGACATCGCGACGTCGATCCACCACAATGTCTCGGCGATCGGGATCACGCCGGCGCCGAACCGCGGCAGGCCGAACGCCAGGAACCCGTTGATGATCGTCGCGAGGCCCATCGGGATCGTACCGATGAACATCGATACGGTGTTGTGCCCGAAGATCCGCCGCGCCTCGTGCCCGAACATCGTCCAGCGCGCGGTGTAGAGCCCGGCGAACAGCGTGAAGAGCGCGATGTTGAAATACCACAATGCCTCGCCGACCGGGTGCAGCGACGTGCCGACGCCCGGCACCTGCGGTAAGGCCAGCGCCAGGATACCGGTGCCCATGGTCGCGGCGAACCAGTTGGGCGTGAACTGCCGGATCATCTCGCGCGGTGAGTCGAGCCGGCTGAGCGGCTTCAGGCCATCAAGAACGGGTTTCAGATCGGCGGTCACTTGCCAGTCTCCTTGATGAGATCGGTCAGCGCATCGGCCGCCCGGGTACGATAGCGCTCTTTGTGCCGCAGCGCGTAGAACGGACGCCGCGGCAGACCGAGCGGCAGATCGTGCAACGTTCCGGCCGCGATTGCAGGTGCGACGACATGCTGCGACAGGACCGCGACGCCTGCGCCAGCCTCGACCGCGCTACGTACCGCCTCGTTCGACGGCAGGGTCAGCGCGGTGGTGAGGTCCGACGGATCGACGCCGCGCTGGCGCAACACCTCCTCGAACGACGAGCGCGTGCCCGATCCCTGTTCGCGGACGATCCAGCGCGCGGCGCGGATCCAGTCCTCGTCGATCGTGTCGGCTGCGCGATCGCTTACCAGCACCATGCGGTCGTTCGCGACCGTCCAATGCGCGAGCGCGGGCTCGTCGATCACACCCTCGACGAAGCCGAGCTCGACCGCACCGTCGAGCACGCGCGCCGCGGCCCCCTCGGTGTTGTCGATCGCCAGTTCGATTGAGATCGCGGGGTAGCGCGCATGGAACGCCGCCAGCTGGCGGGGCAGCCAATAGCCTGCGATCGTCTGGCTTGCGACCAGCCGCAGTGTGCCGCGCTCCAGTCCTGCATATTCGGCCAGTGCAAGTTCCGCGCTGGCGGCACGGCCAAGCACTGCGCGCGCGTCGACCAGAAACATGCGGCCCGCTTCGGACAGTTCGATCCCGCGGCCGACCCGGTGGAACAGCGGCACGCCGTGCCGAGCTTCTAGCGCGGCGATGGCAGCGCTTGCGGCTGACTGCGTCACATTGAGCGCTTCGGCAGCGCGCGTCATGTGCTCGCGCTCTGCGACACCGACGAAAATCCTGAGTTGTTCGAGGGTCATGCCCGATCTCCTTGCCCCAATGATAGGGAAAGGAGATCAATCGCACCAACCAAAGATTACAGTCATTCCAATCAGATATACCGATCGTTCATTTCAGAATGTCGATAACCGCCTCACGTTCATCGACCAGTTCGGCAATCGTGCGATCGAGCATCGATCGCTGGAACGGATCGAGGGTCAGGCCTTCGATACGCGCATACCCACCGCTCATGCAGTGCACCGGCACGCCGCACACCAGTCCTTGCGGGATACCGTAGGAGCCATCTGACACCACGCCCATCGACACCCAATTATCGCCTGCGCCGTGCACCCAGTCGCGCAGATGGTCGATCGCTGCATTTGCGGCCGACGCGGCCGAGGACGCACCCCGTGCTTCGATGATCGCGGTTCCGCGCTGCGCAACGGTGGGGATCAGGGTTTCGCGGTACCAGGCCTCGTTTCCGATACGGTCGGCAAGCTTTTGGCCATCGAGTTCGGCATTCCCCCAGTCGGCAAACATCGTCGGCGAATGGTTTCCCCAGACGACGAGCTTTGTAATCGCATCGACACCTACACCCGCCTTGGCCGCAAGCTGTCCCTGCGCGCGGTTGTGATCGAGGCGGATCATCGACGTGATGTTTTCGGCAGGAAAACCCGGTGCGCTTTGCGCAAGAATCCAGGCATTTGTGTTGGCGGGATTGCCGACGACCAGGATCTTGGCGTCACGTTTGGCCACTGCGTCCAATGCTGCGCCCTGCGTCTTGAAGATCGCTGCGTTGGCAGCGAGCAAATCACGGCGCTCCATGCCCTTTGAGCGGGGACGAGACCCAACCAGCATGGCCGCATCGATGTCCTTGAAAGCCACCATCGGATCATCAGTAATGATCACACCTGCCAGTAGCGGGAACGCGCAATCCTCCAGTTCCATGACCACGCCGCGTACGGCGTCCATAGCCTGCGGCACGTCGAGCAGTTGAAGGATAACGGGCTGGTCCGGTCCGAACACGTCACCCTGCGCAACCCGGAAGAGCAGCGAATAGCAAATTTGTCCTGCGGCACCGCTGATCGCGATCCTGACGGGGGGCTTGGTCATTTCAGAAAGGGCTTTCCTTGGGAAATTACAGACGGTGTAAGACCGATCAACGCGCCGCCACGGCAAGCGCCGCATCGCGCCCGGATGGCACCAGATTGGCGAGACCTTTTCCTGATCGCACGGCACCAGGAACGTAGATCAGGCTTTGCGCATCCGTACTGATAGGGATTGTCGACACGGTGGTGTACGTCAGCGTGTCGATCCCAGCGACCTTGTTGGTTCCGGCCAGGCTGGCATAGATTCTCGTACCATCGCCCGACGGCCAAACCGCACTTGGAGCCGCTTGTAGCGGGACGGTTGCCACAGCCTCCAGGCTGTCGGTTCTATAGACCTTGATTGCAGGTTGATCGCCGCCAATGCTGACATAGGCAAAGGAATCGTCCGCGCGCTGGGCGAAGTTGACCGCGCCCGTTGCTGGACCAGTGTTTATCACTTCGCGTACCGCAAACGGCGGTTTGGCAGCAAAAACCGTGGTCGTGCCGCTCTCGCGGCGTGTTGCCCAAATCTGTTTGCCATCTGGCGAGACCGCGATTGCTCCCTCACCTGCACCGTTGCTGGCAACGTGTCCGACGACGCGCCGATGCTCGACGTCGACAACCAGGATGGACGGCCTTTCAGTAAGCGATACAAAGGCATAGCGTCCGTTTGGCGACAGGATGGTCGCGCCCGCTCCGCCACTTGCTGGTACGCGGGTGATCTCCCGCGCGGTCTTAGGATCCACGACCGCGATGGCATGTTCATCGCCGAGCGAAACCCAGAGTTCGTGCCCATTGGGCGTAAACGCGACGGCGGTAGGCGACGTCTGGAACACGGTCCGGCCTCGTTCCGTGTTCGTGGCCAGATCTACGAGCGTCACACTGTGCTGCGCTAATGCCGATACCGCCAGGGTCCGCCCGTCACGCGTTGCAGCCAGGTGCTGGACTTTGGGGCTGGAAAAGCTGGGCTCAGCTATCGCGCTTTTGGCGAGGTCGATCCGTCCCAGTTCGTTGCCCGCTGCAGGATCGATGACAACGATCTTCGTCGATGTAGGGTCAGACACATAGATCCGGTCATGATGGCTGAGGTCGATATCAGCCTTCGACCACGGTGCCTGAACCGCCTTGATATCGTAGGGAAAGTCGTCCGCCGCAGGTGCAGCCCAATAGGCCTGAGCGATCGCCGGGACTGGCGCTACGGAGGCCAACATCGCGGCAACCAAAACGATCGCAGCTTTCATCGTTTGATCCTTATCACGGACCCGGCGGGTGATCGTGCCGGTCCGATGCCGCTAGATCGACCGATATGTCCCTCGCGTCCAACGCATGGTCGCGATGATTTCAATACGAAAACGCGATTATAGATCGCCGACCGTTCCTGTTAAATGATTGGAATGACCGTGGTTATGCGTTGGACCGACCGCCCCGCCGCAATCATCTATCCTGTCACGCTCGGCATTCATCGAGACGCGCGGAGACTTCCTCATGGCAACACAGCCGATCTACGATCTCGCTACCGAGACACTCGTTGCTCCTAAGCCTGTGCGTCGACATCTCGCAATCGTGCCGGATGTAGGCAATTATGACGAGCTGGAAAGAACGGCTCCAGGCATCGCATCGCGCGGCGTCCATCCTGCCACGTTGGGCTTGCTCGTCGGCGTGTATGCAGCAATGTTGCTGACTTTCTGGACCTTCTTCGCACGTGATGCAGCTACGGCGCTCGTCCTGACGGTCGTGTCGGTCTTCATGATCCTGTATTTCGGTCTGATTGCTGGCGGCATCGTACTCAGCGATACTCCCGCCCCCGGCGAACCCCTCCGTTCGTTCTCGGAGTTCATCAAGGGCCCGGTCGATATCCTGACGGGCACGATCACAGGGCGCGAAGCGGCTATACAGATGCTCTTTCTCCCGGGCTGCATGGCCGTGCTAGCAACGACTATCGGCATCATCGCTCGCGTGTCGTAAATGGGATGACTAGGGGCATGACGATGAAATCACGCACGACCTTGCTGATCGCGATAGCCTTGTCCGGATCGACGGCCGCTATAGCGCAAACGGACAGCTTCGCGTCCGCTATGGATGCGGCGATGACGCGGATGCACGGCGCGATGATGACCGGTTATTCGAGCGATCCCGATCGCGACTTCGCAAGGATGATGATTCCCCATCATCAGGGCGCGATCGACATGGCCGAAGTCGAACTGCGCTATGGCAAAGACGAACGCCTGCGCCGGCTTGCGCAGGGAATCATCGTCGAACAACGACAGGAAATCGCGGTGATGCAGAGCATCCTATCCGAAGGCGGCGCGTTGCCGCCCCACACCGAACCGACCGCGACCGGTCACCCCCATCAAGGAGACCGTCCATGAAGCGTTTCACCTTAACCGCCTGTGCCGCCCTGTCTTTCTCGGCCCCGGCATTTGCGCAGCAGGTTCCGAACGCGAGCCCCGACATACCCGTCAGCGCGCAGGACCGGTTCTACACCTCGGACCAGTTCTCCAACACCGTGTCGGTGATCGATCCGTCGACCAACACGCTGCTCGGCGTCATCAAGCTCGGTGACCAGACCCCCGCCAATCTCAGCCCACTCTACAAGGGGCAGCTGCTCGTCCACGGCATGGGCTTCTCGCCCGACCGTAAGACGCTGGCGGTGATCTCCATCGGGTCGAACTCGGTGACGTTCATCGACACCGCGACCAACGCCGTGAAGCACACGACCTATGTCGGGCGCTCGCCGCACGAGGCGTTCTTCCGTCCCGATGGTCGCGAAGTGTGGGTCGCGGTGCGCGGCGAGGATTACATTCAGGTACTCGACGGCAAGACGTTCGCGCCAACGACGCGCATTCCCGTACCTAACGGCCCCGGCATGACGATCTTCTCGCCGAACGGGAAATACGGCTATGTCTGTTCGAGCTTCTCACCCGAGACCGTGGTGATCGACACCGCCTCGAAGAAGATCGTCGGTCGCGTCAAGCAGGCAAGCCCGTTCTGCCCCGACATCGCCGCGACGCCCGACGGCAAGCAGGTCTGGCTGACGCTGAAGGACGTCGGCAAGGTCATGGTGTTCGACGCCAAGCCACCCTTCGCAGTGCTGAAGACGTTCGACACCGGCGCGATCACCAACCACGTCAACATCGCCCGCACCAAGGCCGGCCAGTTCGCCTATGTGACGGTCGGCACCGAGAATGTCGTGAAGGTGTTCCGCACCACCGACTTCGTGCAGGTCGCGAGCATCCCGGTCGGCGCGCTGCCGCACGGTCTGTGGCCGTCGGGCGACGGCTCGCGGATCTATGTCGGGCTGGAGAACGCCGACGCTGTTGCGGCGATCGACACCGCCAGCAACACCGTCATCGCGACGATTCCGATCGGTCAGGGGCCGCAAGGCGTGGCCTATGTTCCCGGCGCGGTGCCGGTAGGCGAAGGCCGTGCAAACCTGATACCGCTCGCACAGGCCGGCATGAAGATCCAGCTGACCCTCGCCGGGACTGGCCGCAGCCAGGTCACGCTGTTCGATCAAGGCCAAGTCCAGATCCTGCAGGCGGCGGTTGCGGGCCTCAGCCCAAAGATGCCCTATGTCCTTGGGCTATCCTCCCGCGCTGATGGTGGCGGCGTGATCCAGCCTCTGGCAAAGTTCATGACCAATCCCGCGGGCGGCGCGATCGTCAACACGCTCGGACCGCTCCGCCAGATCGTCAGCGACGCGAAGGGCGACATGCGCCGGTACCTCGTCATTGCGTCAGGCGACCCGATGATGCCGAGCGCTGTCGTTCAGGTGCAGAAATGAGGGTTCAGGTGAACCCTGCGATCTCCTGTCCGTATCGAGTATCTTGGTCATGACGCCGGTATAGGTTGCCGCAGCGTCTTGAGACTGTCGGAAAACACATGATTGTCGTCAGGCCGCAAGTTAGGCGATCGGGGCTACCCCATTCTGCACGTGGTACATGCGACAAACCCTGTCGCTTTGTCCGGTTGTGCGGAAACCAGAATCCGGGGGTTTTCCGTCACTGATCAAAAAAGGGCGGGAAGTCACGCTCAGCGTCAATCGGGGTATACCGTGAGTGAACACACCGTGATGAACACTGTTCCTGTTCAATCAGGGTCATATTCATAGAGATTGAACACTCCGTGCAAGCGGTCTAGAACCTGACTGAACAGATGGGGGTCCAATGACATTTTTTGGTTACGCGCGCGTATCGACCTCCGAGCAGGATCTTGGGATACAGGAAACGGCGCTGCGGGCCGCTGGCTGCCAGACCATCCGATCGGAGAAGAAATCGGGCAGCGAGCGCGGCGCACGGACGGAATTGCAAGTCTTGCTCGACTTCCTTCGCAAAGGCGACACTCTGGTGGTGACCCGCATTGACCGGCTCGCTCGGTCGATGAAAGATCTGCAGGATATTGTGTATGAGCTGAAGGGCAGGGGGATCGCTCTTAAGGCGACCGAGCAACCGATCGATACAAGCACGGCAGCGGGAAAAGCGTTTCTTGATATGCTCGGCGTATTTGCAGAGTTCGAGACGAACCTCCGACGCGAACGGCAACTCGAAGGTATCGAGGCAGCGAAGGCACGGGGCGTCTACAAAGGCGGCAAGCCGCGTATTGATCCCGACGCGGTGCGTAAGTTGATCGCCGACGGTATGAAGCCCGCACACGTCGCTCGCCAACTCGGCATCTCTCGAGGCACCGTCTACAAGTTCGTCCCCAGGGTGGATACGGTAGCAGCTTCCGAGACGTAGGACCGCATATCCGCCTTTGGTGGAAACCGGACTGGCCGGTTTCGGTCGGTGACTCGCGGTAAGCGGCAGTTCGTTCAGGCGTCGATGCTCGCTCAAAGATCTCGACTTCGCGCTCGTCGCACCCCACCGTCCGAATTGTTCGCCGAGGCTTGGGGAGCCTGAAATGCCGTTTTTGACGATCCTAGGAACAGCCATAGTCACGGCCGCCGCCGCTCAAGGCGCTTTATGGTGGAAGGAGCGTTGGAGCGCCGGCACGGATTGTCCAGCTAATCGATCAAGGCCTTGCTGCGCTGTCGTTTGCTGACAGGATCCGCAAATCCAGTCGCCTGAAGCCGGCACCCAACCCGGAACCCGAATACACGGTTGAGCGCCATCTGACCGAAAGAAAGGCCGATCGTGCGGAAAAGCAAAAGCGCTACCTAGCGTCCCAGCAGTCATCGCACGAGGCGCTCATAGTATCCGGCTCAGCCGCCAATGGCGAAGTGCGGGTGCTCGATTGACACGTCTCGGCCCGTTTCCATGCCTAGTCTGCCTGCAATCTCTCGCCGTGGGGATGCGGCTCTGGGCCCGTGTCGGTCCGCGAGTGGTGTATGATATGGACCTGTCGAGGATTTAGCGGCCGATGCGTCTTTACAAATATATGAGTCTCGCCAGCCTGAGGGCGGTACTCGAGCACAACACGATCGGCTTTTCCCTGCCGGAGGACCTTAACGATCCGTTTGACTTTCCAACTGCGCCCGACGTGCTGGAAAATGGATTTTTCGCGCAACTCCATCCGATGGGTCAGGGTGGAAGCAGCCGCGATCGACAGAGAGCGACGAGTTCATCTACCAGCGGTGTCTGCGGCGGCAGGCCGTCGAGCACGGTCGCGAGGTCGTCCTTCGCCACCCTCAGTCGCCCCGTCGCGAGGGCGACCAGGAACTCGGCAGCAGCCTCGCCGCGGGGCGTGGTGGCGCTCTCCAGGATGCGGCGGAGCACCCGTGCCGCTTCCGCGCTCGTCTGCGCATTGTCCGTGTAATCGAGTTCGGACGGACGGGCGGCGCGCAGCAGGCTCGCCTGAATCACCGCGTCGTTGAACCGTCCGAAGTTCTCGGGGCTGAGTAGCGTGCGGTAGAACCATTCAGTCCTCAGCGTCTGCCTGTCGTTCCGGCCCTCGCCAGTCCTGAGACCCTGCAGGATGGAGGCGATCGTGAAGAACACGTCCGCCTGCGTGTTCGCCTTGTCGGGCAGGCCTTCCGGCCAGAACGCGAAGCCGCGCTGGATCTTGAGTGGATCGCCCGGCGCGTTGGTCAGGAACAACTCCTGCTCCAATCCGACCGAGGTTTGCCGAAGGCGCTCTCGGCGCTGCTCGATCTCCGCTGAGATCGGCACACTCCGGTTCGCCGTTTCGTCGAAGACGGCAAGTTCCCGGTCCCACGGGTTCGGTGCAGCCAAGCCGGGCAGGTTGATCTGATCGACGATGATCAGCGGGTGCTCGGCGGCGTTATGGGTCAGCGCGAGATTGCGCGTGAGGGTCTGGGTGCGCTCGGTGCTCTCGGTCACGACGAGCCCAGCGAAGTAGAGGAGCGGCGCCTCGGGGCACGACCTCAGCATCCGGCTGAGGTCCAGCAACTGACGGCCGCTTCCGACGACTGCGGACACGACGAGTATCGGATCGGTGAATGCGTCCTCGACCGCTGCACGGGCTTGCTCGAATTCCTCGCGCGTGAGGATGGGAGCGGCGCTGTCCGCGGCATCGAGCACCCGCTTAGCGAAAGGCGCTGACTCGGCGTTCGCCACGATGCAGTGCCCGAGCTTGGCCGGGATGCTTGCGGCCGCGAGGTACGCGAGCCTCTTCTCCGCGCTTTCAGACGTGGCGACCTTCTCCGCGTCGATCGCGAATTGACGGGTCGGTCGTCCGGCGTTGATCTGGAACGTGCCGGTGCCGGCGTGCCGGGCCATCGTGGCCGAGAGCGCCGCATGCTCTTTCGTCCGCTTGATGACGAGCGGCTCGGGTTGCGGGCCGGCGATGTCGAACTGATCCCCCTGGATCGGGATGGCGATCGATCCGTTGGCACACATCGAGCAGGGTGCACCGCTGTCGGCTTCCACCGTTCGGATGAAGCCGCCTGGGTTATTCTGCCGATCGAATGCTAGGTCAACCGCCGCGACCAGAGTCTCCGGCTTTTCGCCGAGAAAGAGCACGTGCACGATCCTGCGGCTGTCGAAGCCTCTCTGGACCAACCGCTTCGCGAGCTTGCCGCTCGAGGATGCGGATACGAGCGCGACCGCGCCGCCGGTGCGGAAGTGCGCGTAGGTGTCGACGCCGTCGTAGGACCTAAAGCTGTCGACCAGCACGGGCGGCAGTGCATCCTCAGACGCGCGCAGATCGTTGATCGCGGCGACGAGCGCGAAGAGCGATGGCGTGTCGACGTACACGACCGACGTGTCCTCGGGTATGTGTCGCAACGCGCACAGCGCGACGAACGTGATCTCCGACTGCCGCACGAGAATGTTGGACAGGCGGATGAAGCGGCCGGTGTGCCGACCCGACGGGTTGCGGAAGTGGTACGCGCTCGTGGACTCCACGAAGCCCTTGTGGTCCCGGAAGATCGATGTCGCACCGCGCCTGAGCAGGTCGGTCAGGGCCACGTCCGACACGTGCTCGCCGTCGTCGAGCGGCATGCGCCGGAATTCAAAGCCGTTGCCACCGAACGAGATGAGGGTGACCGGCGTTCGCTTCAGCAGCCTTTCCTGGAGCCGGCGGAAGGGGCCGGGCGCGGAGAAGGAGCGCACGATCTCGCCCGCCACGCTTTCCCGGCAGAGGATGACGAGTTCGTCCGGGACGAGGCGCGCGTCAATTTCCTTCTCGAGTTCGCCGACCATCGCGCCGACGTCGAGCTCGCGCGGACCGACGAACGCGACCAGCGTGTCGCGCGCCGCCGTTCCTACCATGCGGTCGAACCTATGGACGAAGAGGTACTTCACGGCTCGACGACGAGCGGAAGCAGGATCGTGAGGAGGGTGCCGGACGCGCGTGGGAAGGTCTCGCGTTCGGACGGCCAGGTGACGAACTCGGGAAGCGTACCGTAGGGCGTCCGGCGTTCGAGGCTCAGGTCGGCGTAGAGCGACTGGCGGCCTGTGCGCAGGCGCATGAAACCGCCGTGCTCCCGGAGGATGTCGACGACGTTCGGCAGCCCGAGACCCGAGCGCGAGGTCGTCTTGCCGGTGGCGTGCTTCTGGAAGCAGCGGCGGACCGCGTCGGCTTCCTCCACCGGCGTCAACTCCGCCAAGGGCCGCTTGGTGATCGCGGCGGCGAAGCCGGGGCCGCTGTCGATTACCGAGATCTCGATCAGCTGGAGGTCCTTGTTGGTCGCCCGCGGCGGCCGAAGTCTCGCGCAGTATGCCGCAAGCGGGGGCGACGTGCCGACGAACTCAGCGAGCTTGGCCTGAGGGATTGCGTGCCGCCTGGCCTGTACGCCGCGGATCGAACGACCAAGCCGGTCCCCCCGCTCGTCGACACGGGCATGGTCCTCGGTGTTGCGGAACAGCTCGTAGAGAGCCCCGCCGACCGCGTCGGTGAATGATGGTGGGATGGAGGACGATAGCTCCCTTGGAACTATGGTCCGGTCTATCTGACGCGCGACCTCGATGAAGGCGCTCGTTCCCTTCAGCGACGGCTGTCCCTCGAGGTCGAGGTCGTAGAGCAGACGGGGCGCCGCGCGGTCGAGGTGATCGACGCACAGCACCTCATATTGGGGCCCGCGCGATGCCTCGCGCGGCCGTTCGCTCTGAATCACGTCGAGGCGCGCCAGCGCTTGCGCGCGCAGTGCCTCCGAGATGACTGCGCCGTCGACCGCGCTCGCCCGGTCGCACAACAGCGCCGCGGCGATGCCGAAGAACTGCCGGGTAAGGGTCGTCATCTGCCCATCCGGGTCTTCGGCATTCGGCACGTATGTCTGGAGCGCGGGGTGGCGGATCGACTGCGCCCATGTGATCAGCGCTTGGACCACTGCGGCCTCACCCCCAGCATGGTGGTGGTGCCCCTTCGTGGGGAGCCTGATGGGTCCGCTGGAGGCGTCGCGCGCCAGCCCGGAAAGCATCGCTTCCGCCGCCGAGACGGTCATGGCCTTTGTCACAAGCATTCTTCTCACGATAACGACAGCTCTTCCCGCTGTCGAAGGTCCATTGCTGCTTCTTTACACCACGCGCGCATCGTCGGGTGGCTCCGGTACGCCGGACGGCACGGACTAGAGCCGCCCCCCTGCTTACAGCTCTGGCCACGGGGCGCGGTAGGTAGCAGGTCGCGCATGGTTTCCCGTAAGAAATGGCGCCTGGGCGCCGAGCCGGCTATTCCCCTTTCATGACCGATATCGAAGCGGAAACAAAAAGCGAGCTGGTTGAGGATCTCAATCTGAATGGCCCGGACCAAGCCGGGCCCCGTCCGATCGCGCGCAAGCTGCAGCGGATCGACCCGCCGAAAGATGTCGAGGTCGTGCTTCACCAAAGCGAAGTGATGGCGCTCGAGGGCCCTCTCGTAATCGTCGGCGATCCCGGGGCCGGCAAGTCGATTCTGATGGAGTCTTTCGAGGGTATCGACGGCGCGATCTTCATTCGAGCGACGCAGCTGGTGCGAATGGCCAACCCCGCAAAGAAGCTCGGCATGGTAACGCGGATCGTCATCGATGGCGTTGACGAAGTCGCGTCAAATGCAGAGGGCGGAGGCATCGAGGCGGTGCTGGCCAAATTGTCGGAACTCGACAATCCCGACTTCATACTGTCCTGCCGCGCGGCCGACTGGCGGGGCGCCGCCGATCGGATCCGGATCAAGGATGATTATGGACGCGACGCCACGATGCTGGAGCTCCAACCATTCGACAGAGACGACGCAGCGCGGTTTCTGGAGACACGCTTTCCCGAACTCGACGCCGAGCAGGTGCTCACCCATCTGATCGATCGGGGATTGCATGACATTTATGGCAATCCGCTGACGCTGCAATTGCTTGGCGAGGTGGCGCTCGATGGTGGCGCACTGCCAGCAACCCGCGGCGGGCTTCTCGCCCAGGCTTGCCCCAAACTTGTTCTGGAAGCCAATGATCGCCACAAGGACAGGCCGCATGCCGGCTGCGACCCGGAAGAGCTGATGCTCTCGACCGGCGCCGCAGCCGCAGCCTTCCTGCTGTGCGACAAGCTCGGCGTGTTCAGCGGTGCGGTGGGAGACCTCCCATCCGCGTATTTTTCACGCCCAAGCATGCGTTCGCTGCCCTTTGCGACCGAGTTCGATGAGGCCATCAAGACAAGGCTGTTCAAGGGCGAAGGTGAAAACCTCCTGGTCCCGGTCCACCGCGTCGTAGCCGAGTATCTTGCCGCCAAGTGGCTCGCGCGGTGCGTGTCCTCGGGACAGTCCGCCAGGCGGGTCGTTGCCTTGCTGCGTCAGGGTGGATCGGTGCCGACGTCGCTGCGCGCGGTGAACGCCTGGCTCGCCGGTTTCTCGCCCGAGCTCGGCATGACCTGCGTGAGCGATGATCCGTACGGTGTCCTTCGCTATGGCGATGTCGACGGCCTGCCGCTGCCGACGGCTCGCGCGCTGCTGCGCGCACTCGCCGCGCTGTCGCATGAGGACCCCTTTTTCCGGGCAGAAGATTGGTCGCGCCAGTCAGCGCGGGGCCTCGCCCGGGTCGAATTGAAGGACGAATTGCTCGCGCTCCTGAACGCGCCTGGCGAACACCATATGCTTGGTGCCCTGCTGATCGAGGCGATGCAGGGTACCGAACTCGGCACGCTTCTCCAGAGCGAATTGCGCGCGATGCTTCTCGATCCGAAGCGATCGTACCATCAGCGCGGGACGACCCTTGCGATCCTGAACGAACGCGGCGCCGTGACCGACTGGCCGGTCCTCCTAAAGGCCCTCGCCGAACTCGGTGACAGCGGTTCTCTGCGGAATGCGGCAAATGCCGCTGTCAGCATGGCCGTCCGGGATATCACGCCGGAATTGGCGGTGCCGATCCTGTTGTGCAACCTGGGCCTGACACTGAGTCCGGCCAGCAAGGCGACGCGAAAATCTCATCAGTCGCTGTATCCCAGCAAACACCTTCTCGAACTGCCCTCAGCGCAGTTGGAGAAATGGCTCGATGTCATCGCAGAGTACGGCACGATGGTGCGTCGCCATGACCACCAGCGCATGGCGCTGGTCGATTTCGCACTCTCCATTCTTGCCAGACGCCTCGAATATGCGCCGGCGCCTTCGGCAGAGCAGCTCGGGCGTTGGACGAGCTGGTTGCGCGGGCAACGCGGTTATGACGACAAGGCCCCGAAGAAAATCAGGGATTTCTTCGCCGGCGAATCAACACTGCGACAGGCCGTTCAGGCCGAGATCCTGCTTGCTGTCAGCGCTAAGGAGCTGCGGAAGCTTTCATTTCGGGTTGGTGACGTTCCCCTCGGTCTCTACCCCGATGAAGAGGATTGCGCAGTCCTTTTGCGGGCCTGGCGCCACCGGGAAAATATTGCCACTCCGGACACCGAAATCTGGGACACACTCCTCTGGATGGGGCGGCGACGCGGAGGGCTGTCACCGTCTCTCCGCGCGGCAGCGGAAGAGACCGCAGGCGACGATCCGCTGCGTCTCGATGTCATCGAGCGCTATTCCAGGCCGATCGAAGATACGCGAGATCCGAAGGATGCGGCGTGGGAGGCCGAGCGGGATGCCGAGCGCGAGGCAGCGTTTGCTGACCACCGCGCATGGATCACCGACAATCTTCAACATGTCGACGCGGGATCCGCCGTACTCGCAGAGGCCGCCGACGCCTACCGCGGCCTCGACTACTATGTGAATGATCTACCAGGTGGTGCCGAAGAGAAGATGGCAGGATTCCTGACCCCGGCGCTTGCCGAGCGCGTGCTGTCGGGCTTTGCCGCAAGCCTGAGGCGCGCGGACCTCCCGACGGCGCGCCAGATCGCCGAAGCCCACGCAAAGGGCAAAAGCTACCCAATCGAAACGGTGCTGATCGCCGGGGTGTCCGAGATGCTGAGAACCGGTCAGCCGCTTTCGGACCTTCCCCGCCAGAATATCGACAGCGTCTTCATGGCTTGGCGGCGCGATCCAGCGTCTAACACCGAAGACTCGCTCGGCATTGAGGACGCTTTGGTCAATCTGTGTCTGGGCACGCCAGAGGATCAGGAGCAATTCTACCGCACAAGCATCGAACCGGACCTCGAGGCCAATGCTCGCCACGTCTACGACCTTTACTATCTGACTCACCTGCTGCCGATGGTACCGCTCGCCGCGCAGCTATGTCGCGAATGGCTATCCCGCTTTCCCATGATGCCTGCGACCATCATGAGCGGACTTGTTCCATCAGTGCTCGCCGGTGATCTCGCTGATATCCGCCAGACGGTTGTCCAATGTCGCGCCCAAACCTGCGCCGATATCGATGCCCTATTCCTGTGGCTGGCGTTGGATTTCATGGCCGACTTTGCTGACCGCGAGACCGACCTACGCGCTGCGGCCGCCGACCGCCCCGAGTTTCTGTGGAACCTGCGTTCAGTGATCCAGACGCCAACAGGTTCTCGATTGTCGACGCTTTCAGCCGAACAGCTCGGATACATCGTGAGCGCCTTCGCGCCCACCTGGCGCTACCTCGAGCGGCCCGAGGGCGTGTCGCATGGGGACACTAACCCCTGGCAAGCCACCGATTTCCTCAAAGAATGCATCGCCGCCCTATCGGCGTTGCCCACAGCGGCCGCAGGTAAAATGCTAGCATCGCTGATGGAGGCGAGCGATTACGGCTACCTGGACGACCTTAAGCATGCTGCCGCCCAGCAGCGTCGTGTCCAAGCCGATCACGACTACACCGCCGCCACGCTCGACCAGCTCAAGGCGGCTGCAACGGGAACCCCTCCTAAGTCGCTCGACGACCTGCGCGCGTTTTTCGCGGACCGGCTGGGCGAACTGAACGCAAAGCTCGCCGGCGACAATCTCGACAGCTGGGTGGTCTATTGGGACCGCGACCGTCCGCACGAGGAAAATTACTGTCGAAACCGGCTGATCGGCCAACTCTCGAACGAATTGCCGGATGCGATCAGCTTTGCGCCGGAGGAGCAGATGCCGGGCACGACCCGAGCGGACATCGCCTTGCGCCTCGATAAGATGGCCCTGCCGGTCGAGATCAAGGGGCAGTGGCATACGCAGGTATGGGCCGCGGCCTCCGAGCAACTCGACGCTCAATATACGATCGACTGGCGAGCAGAAGGTCGTGGCGTCTACATCGTGCTGTGGTTCGGCGACGTGCCCGGTTACAATCTGCCGGCGCATCCCGAGGACGGCACTGCGCCGCTCACGCCCGAGCAGCTGCGCGAGATGCTGGTAGCGCGTGTGCCGATGGAGCGGCGCCCCTTCATCGACGTCTATGTCATCGACGTTGCAGGGACGCCGCAAGGGCGCGAGCGACTCGCCGTAGGTCGCCAACGTAAGCGAAAAGCCGCGGCGACTGGCAAAGCGAAAAAAGCTCGCGGCAAGTCCGCAACCCGCCCATCGGATGCTAGCTAAGGCACGCGGATCGTCAGCGTCGAGCGCATGTCGCGGGCTTTTACCAAATACCATCTGGATGACGGACGCGCACTGCACCGGTTCAAGATGGAAGAACCGCACGCGACGCCGCATGACCACCCCTGGAGTTTCGACACCGAGATTCTCGATGGCGGATATGTTGAAGAGGTGTTCCACCTGGATCCAAACGGCGGTTGGCACAGCGAACTGGTTCACCGTCTCCCTGGCGAAACCTACCATGTCGACGCTGCGCACATTCACCGCGTCGTGGAGCTGCCGACGGGTGAGTGCTGGACGCTCGTCCGCGCAGGTCCCCACACACGCGAGACCCGGTTCTGGCGTTTCGGAGACGCGGTTCAGTCCCGGGCCTGGCATGAGCGCCAATGGACGCGCTTAGGATAAGGCATCACGGCTAGAGTCGATCCACCGCAATATTCATGACGGCGTCGGCCGGGGAAGGGCATCGAGCGCTGCCGATACCTGCAGGCGCAGATCGTCGTCCCGGGTGATCTCCAGCATCGCACTGAGGCTGCTGCGGGCGCCGGCCACATCACCTGCGACCAGCTGAAGTCTGGCGCGCTCCCACCAACCATGGGCATGCGTAGGTGCCACGATCGTCATACGCTCGTACAGGACCAGCGCGCGTGCGGGATCCCCGGCCTGCTCGGCACGGGTCGCCTGGTTGAGCAGCAGGCGGACGAGCGCCGACCGGTTCGACAGGGGAAGCATCCCGTCGGAAAACCGGGCCTGGCCCGTCATCTGCTCCAACAAGGCTTCCACCTGTTCAGGGGCGACGATGTGACCATCGTTGAAGGGATCGATGATCAGCGCATCCGACGCGTCGCCAAGGCGGACCAGGACGTGGCCGGGGGTATTGAGCGGCATCGCCGACCATCCGAGGCGTCGTGCCATCGCCACATAGATAATCGAAAGACTGATCGGCAGGCCGAGCCGTCGATCGACGACGGCGATCAAATCCGCATTCTGCGGATCGTCGTAGTGCACCCGGTCGCCAGAGAACCCAAACTCTTCGCCCATCACGCTGCTCAGGGCTTGAGCCTGAGCAGCGCTGCTCACTGCGTCGCCGTCAGCAGCGCGCAGGGCTATTTCTATGTCGGTCAGCTCGTCGATATATTCATCGAGATCGACACCGGGGTGATCGAGCGCTGCGAGTTCCAGGGCGGCCAGATCAAGCTCGATCTCTGTGTCTTCCATCAGCCCGAGATGAAGAATGCTATTGGTCATGAGCCGTTAGATGGGAGGCTGCTTCGACGGTTTCTATGGCGACGCCAGGATACGGCGCGCCTGATCCATGACCAGTTTATGATACGTGAGCAGCGACTGTGCGGCACAGCCGGTTCCGTCCCTGATCACGATCCTGGACCCTGCCGACATCGATACCTGGCTGCGTGGAACCTACGACGATATCGTTGGCCTGCAGAAACCCTACGACCCTGCCAAAATGACCGTCCGGGGGCCTGTCTTCCCAACACGCAGCAAGGAACGGTAGCATTCGGCTATCCTTGGCATTCGAAAATGACCGCGCCGAACGATCCATTGTGTCCGCTGCGTGTTGTAAGACGGTGACAGGGAGCCAAGACGATGACGCAAGAGGACGAACGCTGGATGCACGAAGCGATCGCAATCGCCCGATCGAAGGGTTCCGACCCCTCGACCTCACCGCTGGGGTGCGTGATCGTACTCGATGGCAAGGTTATCGCGGGCGAGCGCAATCAGACCAAGGAATTGCCGGACGCAACCGCGCATGCCGAGATGATGGCGATCAGACGGGCGTGTGAAAGCACCGGGGAATTGGAGCTGCGCGGTGCGACGCTCTACTCCACGCTGCAGCCCTGCGGCATGTGCACGATGGCGTCGATCTGGTCGAAGGTCGGGCGCGTTGTTTACGGGGCGGGCCGCGATGATGTCCACGAGATGTATTTCGAAGCACAGCACGTCGACACGCTGACGTTCATCGGCGACGCCTACCGCGACGATATCGTCATTGAGGGAGGCTGCCTTCGCGACGACTGCGCCAAGCTCTATTATGGTCCGGACGCAGAGCTGCCAGTCGACGAGCAGGCAAATCTATAGCGTGCTGCGGCTGCGCGTCCGTTCGGCGCTGAACGAATGACGGTATGTCGCCAGGTCTTTCCAACGCGGCGCGAAGAACGATAAACCGATGGCAGCTTTCGGTCCCGCCTGTTCGGCCGCCCCCCCCGAAGGATGAGCACCATGAATGACGCACAATGGGTTCTCGCTCGCACACGGTCAGACGAGCAACATGCGTGGCTTGCTGGTTTTGATGGAAATAGTCCGGTATGGGTGGCGAGTGTCGATAACGCCGTAATCTACCAACGCGAGGGTGCAGAAGCGGCAAGGCTGCGATGCACTGACCAGCCCGATCACGACGACGTTCTCTATGCCGTCTGCCATCTGAAGGCTGACGACACGACTCCTCCTTCTGCTGGCGACTGCCCTCTAAAAGACTGTCGATAAGTACAGAACGATGGCTGAATCAGGTTCCGTGTAGATACCTGTCCACCACCGTTGTATACTCAAACGGGATTGAACTCCGATCTCCTCGAAGGGCCCAGGAACGCCACATGCCTGCTTCCGCGCAGAGTGCGACGAACTTGTACGGCCAACCATCCAGTAACTGCGCAACAATTGCCATCATCCTATGCCTTTCGCTACTCGACAAAAACTCCGGAGCCGAGATAATACCTTCAAAAGTTGGCTCACTGGGATCCCCGCCATTGTGTCTGCATACGGTTTCTCTCAACCGCTGAGCTCGAGGGTTGGCAGTCACAATCGAGAGGATCTGTCGAACTAGGTTGAAGAAGGCAAGTGGGTAGATATTACTGAATGCTTCGGGCGGGTGGGCGCGACCGGCAAGAATTTCACGAAAGTTATGTTCGAGTTGAAGCGCTTTTGAGTCCGCGATCACGTGAGGGTAAGAGCGTCGATCACTTCCGCAAACGTGGCAACACGGATCAAGTCCTTGGTGAGGCACTGCAGGAGAACCGCAGTCGATGCAGCGGTCGGCAAGCACAATTCCATGTTTTGAACACGTGCTTACTATGGCGAGGCGCCAATTTTTCCGGTAATACGCCTGTCTATCAGTGCTGAGGCAAATTGCGCACCATTGCTGACCTCCTCGGCGCCGAGTTCGGTGATAAATTCCGAGAGGCAAAATCCAACGAGAAGCATTAGTTATTCGAATGCGTTCATATAAGATGCCCTCTAGTGAATAGAGGGTCGTAGCCCAGGCTTCATTTTCGCCTGTTCCAGTTAGTCTGGCTAAGTCATTTACGACATCGCGCGGTGCCATTGCATCGAGATCTCGGTTCCAAAGCTGTCTTCCTGGCCAAATCAAGTGAGAAAAAGTCTGCAATTTTGGAGAGTTACCGTGGGCAACACGTAACAGCCATGACGATAATAATTCGTCGACTTGTGGTTTGGGCCGCCATGGCAAAAGCGGTTTCAATAGTTAATCTCGATACCCCAACGAAAGCTCGGCCGCCCGTCGGCGATCCCCTGGCGGAATCCAGCGCAATCCGTCGATAACGGAGGCATCGATCCGCTCGGCTCCGTTCTGTATCGCTTCTGCAGCCGCTGCATTAACCAGGCGGACAATCTCCCCTATCGTTCCTCCAGACAAGGCAAGCACCCGGCTCATAATATCGGGTTGTGACAGTTCAGACGCGTGTTGTAGCGGTAAAGTCGACTCTAAAGTGTTCAGTAGAGCTCGAGTTCCGTTCTCTGAGGTCCATTTAGGAAGCGGCCAATGCTCAAAACGGTTTGCAAGCTGCTCGTCTGATTGCAGTGCGCGAACCGCAGTTATGAGGCCGCAGCCAACGAGGTGTATTTGCTTTTCATTCGAGACGTAACGAAGTACATTTAAGAATGCGCGTTGCTGTTCAACTCGACCGGAATGGATATTATGTAATTCATCAATAACTAGGACCTTTAAACCTACCGATTCAACTAAACGTAGTGCTTGGCTCTGTAGTTGGCTCAAAATAGCCGTTCTACGGACTGGTGCGTTTAGACGATCTAGGATAGAGGTGTAGAACTGTCGAGGATCAGGTGTCGGCGGCATTTGAACATATAATACTTTTGCGGTGATGGCCTCGGCAGAGGGGTCGTCGTCGGGGGGATGTAGCCCGATAAAACGATTAACGAGCATTGTCTTGCCGTTGTTAGTGGGTCCCGAGATAAGAATACTCGCGGGACGGTGCGACCTTTTGCTTATTAATAATTCTTCTAACCGATCTGAAATGCGTTTGGCGGTGCCATAGGCGACGAAGGGTTGAGCCTTCAGCGCTTCCAGCCTGACCTCCGGAGATGCCCCAATTATAGCGTGAATTTTTGGTGTGAGGCGGCGCAGAGGAGCGTTCACTCGAGTATCTCGAAAACGTCATCTTCGTCTGGCGCTGCAGCTTCCGTATATCTCCAAGGAGCCTGTGGAAGAGGCGACTGGGGGAGCATCGTGTCACTGGGAGCGTTCGAGTTGCCCGCATCGTTCCGCGCTCTCCGTTCTACGGCAAGTCGAGAACGTCGCGCTTGTGATTTATTGCCTGCCGCTGTGTTCGCGATCTGGCGCTGGGCTTCTACTGCTGCGAACAATGCCGTTTCGTCATAGTCCGCTCGTCCCTCCGCCCGTATTGCTCTGCGGCCGGCCTCAAGTTCCCACAATGACAATGAAGGCCGCGAGATCTCTTTCGTTCCGATGCGGTAATAACGGTTCTCGTCTGGGGCTAACAACCAGATCGCTGAAACGTCGCGCGGGTCACGCCTGACCAAAAAATCCCGGTGTTTTCCATCCATTAGGTAGCGGCGCAAAATATCGTCCATATAATGGACGCCGCCCCACCGAATACCTCTTTGCGTAAGCCTTCGGCGTTCCATTGGCAAAAAATCGATGAGTAATCGTTGGGGGTCCTGAATTTCTGTCGGGACACCCCGTCCGCGCTCACTCTTGTCACCGAATATACCCTGCATCCACTTGGTATTCGGAGTCAGGCCATGGTGCTTGTGAGGCGTGCAATGATATTGGCCCGCAAAAAAGGTAGCGAACATTAACTCCAGCTCGGGGAGCGTCATCGCTGCATCTCGATCTGGATCCCTGTCTCCTCGCTCGATGATCGATGAACCGGTTGCCCCAGGCAATGTCTTAACTGACGACATCGCTGTCCTCATCATTCTCTCAATAATACCCCCAAAGTGTGGCATGCCTCCAGGCCTGAAATTGATTTGCATGCCCCAGGCGTCGCATCCGCGCTGAACAGCTTCTGAGTGAAAGTCGGAACCGTTATCGACATAAATTTCGTCTGGCCTACCATACATTGGCCATGGAAACTGCAAACCAATCTTACCTGACCAATCGTCCTTGGGTAGGATGGAATGGACTAGACACAATCCGACGGACGTTGCCGAAGGGGCTTCAAGCGATAGGTGGAATCCTAGGACGGATCTAGAAAACTCGTCGAGGGCGATCGTGATGAACGGTCTTTGAAGAGGGAGTCTGTTCTTTTCGTCGACGACAATGAGATCAACCTTCGTGTGATCAATTTGAACCCGTTGAAGCGGAGCGTTTGTGACAGGTGTTGCGCCCGACACCGGACGGAACCGCTCGCCAGCCTTCTTTCTGCCCTCTCGTGCTGCGACTATTTCAATTTCTGGAATGCGGGCAAGCCGTCGGCGAATTGAGTCGGTGCTTGGAAGCTTTAAACCTTCCAACGTACAAATACGTCGAATTTCGCGCACAGTTTGAACAATGGTCGGCCGCATACGGCTGAGATGATGTGTCTCAAACACCCGAACGATGATCGCTTCGACCTTCGGATCGAGAAAACTTCGTCCGCGGGTGCCTCGTCTCTTTGGAGGCAAAAGGTCGCGAAGCCGTCGGGTGCTGCGATACCGCTTTATGATGGTCCAGACAGTCCTTGTAGAGCAACCGATCTGCTTAGCCGCGTCGCTGACGTCCGCGACCGAGCATCGGTCACGTGCTACAAGCGGCTCGATGATGCCCCTGCGAATCACCGCAGTTGCGATCTCGGTATCGGTTAACTCTGCGCCGTCCACCCCAGAGTTTGAGGCTAAGATAGCACCTAGATCTTCGGAATCGGCGGCATGGATTGGCATGTTGCGGAACATCTAACGTAAGCCGCCGGAGCGCAAGGCTGACGCAGTGCAACGAAACGTGCGGTATAGTGCAGCGGAATGTGCGTCATTGATCAGCCGTGACTGTCGCTTGGTGCAACGAAAGGGAAGCTTTCCACAGGCGGTCTCAAGGTAAAACCGGGCGAAGTGAGCCTCGCGCATCTTGGCGTCCTCTTCCTCGACGAACTCCCGGAGTTTCAACGCGCGGTACTCGATTCGCTGCGCCAGCCGCTAGAGACAGGCACAGTCAGCGTCGCGCGGGCCAACGCGCACGTCACCTTCCCAGCACGCGTCCAGCTGATCGCGGCGATGAACCCGTGTCGGTGCGGGCACCTCGGCGATGCGAGTCTCGCGTGTGCGAGAGCGCCCAAATGCGCAGCCGATTATCAGGCAAAGGTATCAGGCCCTTTGCTCGACCGGATCGACCTTCACATCGACGTCCAGGCGGTCAGCGCCGCTGATCTGATTCTCCCACCACCAACCGAGGGGTCGGTCGAGGTCTCCGTCCGCGTCGCCGCCGCTCGCGCGCTCCAATCGGAACGCTATCGCGACCACCCGGTTCGTACGAATGCAGAGGCCGATGGCGCGTTGCTCGATGTCGTGGCCACGCCTGACGACGCCGGTCGTCGATTGCTCGCACAAGCGGCCGAAGCGATGCACCTGACCGCGCGCGGCTACACGCGGATCCTCCGCGTCGGTCGCACCATCGCCGATCTTGCCTGCTGTGAAACCGTCGGCCGACTCCATATTGCAGAGGCGCTCAGTTACCGTCGCCAACCTCCAAAAAATTGACCGCTGCGTTTTCCGATCAAGACGGCTTGCGGTGGACGAACGCTTCGTCTAGCCAACCCGCCGCTGCCCCTGTGGCGAAATTGGTAGACGCGACCGACTCAAAATCGGTTGCCGCAAGGCATGCTGGTTCGATTCCGGCCAGGGGCACCAACCACTAATTCCAACGCATCCCGACCCGTCCCAAAAGGGGCGGGTTTCGTTGGTTTTGCGGGGTTGTACGCGGTCCCGTCGCGTCCCATTGTTACCCAATGCAGCGACGATTGTTTGGGGGCACTTCGGGGGCACTGGTTTCCGTGCTTGGGGGCACCGGATGCTGACGGATACGGCTATCAAGAAGGCGAAGCCGAAGGAGAAGGCTTACAAGCTGGGCGACTCCGGCGGGCTATATTTATTTATTATGCCGAGCGGCTACCGCAGCTGGCGCATGAAATTCCGTTTTGGCGGCAAGGAGAAGCGTCTGGTGTTCGGTTCGTATCCGGACACGACGTTGATCCAGGCGCGCGCCATGCGGGAGAACGCGGCGAAGCTATTGCGCGAGGGCATCGACCCTTCCGTCCACAAGGTGCAGCAGGCTGCGGCGCAGGTTGCGCGCGTCGGTGCCACGTTCAAGACGATCGCCGAGGATTGGTTAGCCAGCCAGGACGCGACCTGGTCGAAGCGATATGCGCAGAACGTGAAGAACAGCTTCGTGCAGGACGTCTACCCGAAGCTCGGGCATCTGCCGATCGACGCGATCACTACGCCGCTGGTGCTGAAGGTTCTCCGTCCGGTCGAGGAACGCGGGGCGGTCGAGACGGCACATCGTATCCGACAGCGGATCTCGGAGGTGTTTGCCCGCGCGATCGGGAGCGGCATCGTCGCGGCGGATCCCGCTGCGGTCGCGCAACGCGCGTTGTCACCGATCAAGCGTGGCAAGCAGCCAGCCGTACGGACCGTCGAAGCCGCGCGTATCGTGCTGCGCAAGGTCGAGCAGCAGCCAGCCCATCCGCTAACCAAGCTCGCGTCGCGTTTCCTGTCGCTTACAGCGGTACGGTCGGGCGTGCTGCGGATGGCCGAGCCGAAGGAATTCGAGGGCTTGGACGGGCCGGAGCCGCAGTGGCGTATTCCTGCCGCCAAGATGAAACTGGTGGTGGATCAGAAGGAGGATGCAGCCTTCGAGTTCATCGTTCCTCTGTCGCGCCAGGCGGTCGAGACGATAAAGGTCGCGATGGAATTTGCGGGGAAGGGGCCGCTGATCTTTCGCAGCGTGCGCCATCCCAGAAGGCCGCTCAGCGACAGCACGCTGAGCAAGGCGTATCGCGAGGCTGGATTTACGGGGATCCACGTTCCGCACGGCTGGCGGTCGACGTTCTCCACGGTGATGAACGAGCTGGCGGGCGTGGAGAGCAGAGTCGGGGATCGCGCGATCATCGATCTGATGCTGGCACATGTGCCGGGCAACACCGTCGAGGCCGCGTACAATCGTGCGGCATACATGCCGCGCAGGCGCGAGCTGGCGCAGGAATGGGCGGATATGCTGGTCCAGGACCTCGCGCCGCTGGAATCGTTGCTTGCGGGGCTCAGGCAACACGCCTGATCCTGGAGGGGGCAGTGGCATGACCGCGCGCTCCCTTTTCAAGATCGTCGGCGGTAAAGCCGCGAAGGGGCATCGCACAGGGCAACCCGTACGCCGCAGCAGCTATCGCGCCGGCGAGCGCGAGCAGCGGTACTGGAGGCCATTCAACAAGGCAGAACGCAACGCGCGCATGCGCGCTGCCGAAACCTACGACCGAAAGCACAAGATCGCGGGCAAGCGTAACGGTCCGCTGGGCGCGATCGGCGTCGACGTGCTGCGCGAGCTGATGCGAATGATCGACTTCAAGACGGGTAGGCTCGAACCCGCCATCGCAACGCTGGCCGATCGGTTGCGCCGTTCGCGCGGCGCGATCGTCAGCGCGCTCGCGCGTCTCAAGGATCACGGTTTCATCAACTGGATCCGGCGGTTCGAACCGATCGAAGACCCCGACGCCTTCGGTCCCCAGGTGAAGCAGGTGACCAACGCGTATTGGTTTGGCCTACCGAAGGAAGCGGCCGACATGGTCCGCCGGATGATGGGCAAGGGGCCGATGCCGGACGACGAGGTAACCCGTAGGAAGGCCAACGAGGAGGAAACCGCGGCGATGCTGGCGACGATCTCGGCCGAGGACCTGGCGGCATTCCGTGCCGGCAACGAGTCCCCTCTCGCGAAAGCTCTCGCTTCGCTAGGCCGTCGCGTCGACCTCTGTAACGCGAATTCACTGGGTGGTCAGAACCCGACCCTACAAGGTTAAATATAATAGGAACGCCGTTGGCGTGCGCAGATTTCCTGCTCCACCAAGCCCCGAGGCCCCGAACCCAACAGGTTCAACATCCAGCGACCGCGGGTGAGCGTGCCGGCTTGCGCCGTCCCGTGCATCCTGGGGAGGATGCGCAAAATCGGTGCCAGATCGGCAACGCACGTCGGGCTTGCTGAAACGCTCGAGGTGCATCAAAACGCAACAGGCCGGACGACCCAGACCAGCCGTGGAAGCCACGGTTTCACGCCGTGCTGCATCAATCCCGCCGACTGCATCGAAAGCCACACAAAAAGCTCGCGGGCGAGGCGGGGGTTCTTGCGCGGTATTTGGGGTAATGAGACGAGAGAGCCACGAGGCGGCCTAGGAGGGGGGGGGCGAGGTGAGGGGATTGATTCGACACGCGGGGCCGGGGTGCCAGTGTCGCTGGGGTGCCGGGGCCTTGCCCAAACGCCTCGCGACTCCCACTCCCCACAAGCTGTACCCCGGCCACAACCAAAGTGCACCAAACTGCACCCACGCCGCGCCGGTTCTAAACGCCGCGCGCCCCAGGACCTGGGCCGGCTTCCGGCCGGTCTGGGATTGCACCTTTTGCGACACAGAAAGTACGCGGGCGAGGCGGGGGGATAAGCGTGTTAAATGGGGGTTGCGGGTGCATCGGTTCGCATCACCGCAGGATGAATCATGGCGCCGTGGGGGCCAAGTGTTTATTCCGCCGCGCATCAGATACCCCGACTGCATCAAAAGGCACATGGCAAGCTAACGGGCGAGGCGGGGGGCTTGCGCCGTATGAGGGTGTGCAACTTGGAACCGACGAAATTGGTGGAAAGCGGCCTGTCCGGTTTCGGGCGGCGATCGGCATGAACGGACGTTCGTTCAGGCGGTGGGGCAGGGGCGCATCCGGCCGCTTGCTGGTGGACACCCGCCCGTCCGCTATCGGGCGACTGCTACCGTAAACAGTCGTTCGTAGAGCGGGCGCGGCGCCAGATACAGGAGGTGGGAGAGGTCCGAACAGCTTCTTTGGTCTGTAGTCTTCGACGATTTGATCGCCCGCAATGTAACTGCTGGGTTACGAATTCGTCGAAATTCGAAGCGATCGGCCGATCAGGGAAAAGAATGCGCGACTGGCGTCGCTGACCGCGACATCCCATTCGGGATGCCATTGAACGGCGACGACGTCACCGCCGCAGGGCCGCGCGGAGAAGGCCTCGATCAGGCCGTCGTCGGTCGCAACCGCCTCCACGCGGAGCCCCCCACCAAGTCGGTCGACGCCCTGGCGATGCACCGACGTCACCGTGACGCTCGACCGCGCCATCGCCGTTTCGAGCAGGCCGCCGGTCTGCAAGGCGACATCGTGGACATGATCGAACAGCGTTTCATACGCCGTCGCGTCGCCGGTCTCACGGTGGTGCCCCGCTTCGGTATCGGTCAGCGTGCCGCCGAACAGAACGTTCAGTTCCTGCAGTCCGCGACAGATGCCGAAGACCGGTCGGCCCGCCTCGATCATCCGCGCGGCAAGATCGAACGCGACGGTATCGCGGTCAAGATCGAGCGCATTATCCTCTGCGTCGATCCCGCCATAGCGATCGCCCGCCACATTCGACCGGGATCCAGTGAGCAACAGGCCATCGAGCCGCGTCGCCAGCGACCGGGAGTCCAGCGCATCCGCGACTGCGGGCACCAGCAGCACCGTCGCGTTTGCATATTGCACGAGCGGATCGATGAAGCGGGTGGCGACCGTCTGGATCGGACGATCGGCGACCTCGTTGCAGCATACCACGCCGATCACCGGGCGCTCGGGTTCCGCATCGTGACGGCCGGAATCACGACACGAGGGAAAGAAGCGCGTCATGCCGAGCGCCCACGCAAGGTCTCGTGCAACTGAGTGGCGGCGTCGCCCTTGAGGTTCACCGCGGTCGGCTGCGCCACGACGCTGTCGGGCGGTACATCCTCCAGCAGCCAGACATTGCCACCAATCGTCGCGCCGCGTCCGATCGTCACGCGCCCCAAAATCGTTGCGCCCGCATAGATCACGACGTCGTCCTCAACGATCGGATGGCGGGCCAATCGCTCGCGCACGGACATGTCCGTCACGCCGAGCGGGCTGCGCGCGCCGAGTGTCACATGCTGGTAGATCTGGACCCGGTCGCCTACGATCGCGGTCTCGCCGATCACCACGCCGGTGCCGTGGTCGATGAAGACACCCCGCCCGATCGTGGCGCCGGGATGGATGTCGATGCCGGTACGCGTGTTGGCGAGTTCGGACACGATTCGCGCAACGATCGGCGCTCCCAGATTGTAAAGCGCATGCGCGATGCGGTGATGGAGCATCGCGACAATACCGGGATAGCAGATCAGGATTTCATCTGCGCTGCGTGCCGCCGGATCGCCGAGAAACGCGGCCCGGACATCGGCGTCGACCAATTCTCGGATCGCGCCGAGTTCACCGACGAAGAGGCGGACGATCATCGCCGACTGGCCGGGATCGAACGCTTGCGCTGACTCCTCCTGCCAATAGGCGAATTCGCTTTCGACCTGTCGCTGCAAGATCGTTAAAGCGCGGCGCAACGCTGCGGCGACGAACCTGTCTTCCCCCGCGCTATCCCCGGCATAGCCGCCAAGTCGCCCGGGAAACAGCGCGACGACGAGATCGCCGATCGCGCGCTCGACCTCGATGCGCGACGGGAAATGAGCGACGCTGTGTCGTCCACCATCTTCGCGTCGCCAAGCGGCGCGTGCGGCGCGCAGGTCCGCGATGGCGTCATCGAGATCGGGCACTTGGTGATGCGGCGCAGCGGTCATCGCAGGTCCGGATAGCCGAAGCGGATCGCGGTCTGCTCCAGCGCGCGGATCGGGTCCAGCGCGTCGGCGTTTGCCGTGACGATACCCGTTAGCCCGAGCATGGCGCGATCGTCCGCGAGACGAGAATCCGTCATGACCTGCTGCAAGGCCCGCCGAAGCGCTGCAATCGTCTCGATGCTCGTGGCCGCGGACGTCACGAATGGCAGCGTCGGCGAGGCGGGGCTGCGCGCGACGATCTTGAACGGGGCGGTCAGATCGGGCTCGCGCCGCACCAGCGTGGCATAGGTGACGGCGTCGATCGCGGCGATATCCGCGTCCCCGGCAGCGATCGCCGCGACACTGGCGCGGTGGGATCCGGTCTGCACCACGCCGGCGAAGAAGACATTCATCTCGGCGATCGGCGCCAGCGTCGCGCGGAACAGGTTCATGCCGGTGTTCGACTGCGGATCGTTGATCGCGGCGCGGGTGTCGCGGTAATCGACCAGCGATCTCCGCCCATCGTTCGCGCGCGCCACCAGCACGCTGGCATGCATCGCGTCGCCACTCGTCGACCCCGACATAGCGTAGATCGGCAAGGCGATGACTTGCAGAGCAAGGCTATCGTCGGCGATCAGCGGATAGCCGCACGCCTGCCCGAACAGCAGGTTCGGGTCCCGCCAGAGGTCATGAACGTGGCGCGCCCGGTCGAGGACATCGGGCACCTCTTCTACCCCGCATGTGCGCAGGATACGGACGATTGCGGACCAGATTCGGTCGTTCGCGCCCTGTTGTGCCGGGTGATCGTACATCCCGAGCGAAGCGACTAGTCGCGTCATGCTGACTGTGCCCGGTGATCGGGATGAAGCATGTCGTCATGCGATCGAAACGCGAACCGCCGGATGATCTCACCATAGCCGCGATAGATGGGCGCTCCCTGTTCGACGAACCGTTCACGGTGGCTGTTGTGATAGGACGGCAGGCGATACCAGGCCAGCCGCGGACGTTCGTGGTGGGCGGCATGAAGATTGTTATTTAGAAACAGCACTGCGAGCAGGCCCCCGCGCTCGACGATGGCAGCCCGTCCAGGGCTCGCCAAGTCGGCGCGATGCTCCGCGTACGACCGTAACATCGTCAGCGCGGTGCCTGGATAGACGAATGCGATCAGATAAGTGGCAAGGTTCATTCCGACATGATCCAGCCACCACAAAACCGCGGCTACGCCGATCAAATGCGGTGTCCAGTCTTGTGCGACGGCGGCAGGGCTGCGTACGGCACGTCGCGCCTCGCCGATCAGGAATCGGCCGATCGACAAGGCCGGGCCGAAGATCACCTGGCCGACCAGGGTCGACTGCAGTGAAGCGGCGAGGGCGCCGTGCCGCGATAGACGGTAACGCGATTCGGGATCGTGTCGGGGATCGGTGATCACTTTGGCGCCATGATGCGCGAGATGGCTTCGGCGATACAGCCGGTACGGCAGCCAGAGCGACAGGGGCGCAAAGCCGATCGCGCCGTCGATCCAGCCGATCGCGGTCGGATGGCCGTGGATCGTCTCGTGTTGCAGCGATCCCTGCCAGGCGATCAGCCATCCGCCGAGGACGACCAGCACGGGTAGCGGAACCTGCGCGTGAAACGCGGTAAGCGCGATCCAGCCGGTGTAGATCAGGATCGCGACCGTGAGCGTGGGCCACTCGATGACGGTCATCCTTGCGACGAAATCTCGCATATCCAGCTCCTTTGCTCTGGCAACATCCCCTGGATCGATGGGAATTGAAAGCAAGCAAAGGTGCGCCGCTGGAATAGGTTTGCTTCGTCATGAAGTTACGGACGCGAGCCGCCCCAACCGTGAAGTATGGAGATTTCCCACAGCGTGCTCACATTGCCCGATTTTAGGCCGGTCTCACTTAACGGCCGCCGTGCAGCTAGGCGTCACCGATTGCCTGGATGATACGATGCGCGGCAACGACGTCGCGATTGACGACGGCGGAAGTGAAGCGATCGATGATGGCGCGTAGGCGGCTGGTCGGCGCCATCGCCGCATTCAGTAGCGGGCCATCGATGAGGCGACTGCCCCATTCCACGCCCAAACGCTGCGCTTCGTCATCGGCACCTACGACGATCGACGGGAAGGGCAACCCGATTTTCGGTGCCGCAAAATGACCGTGATGCGAGCCCGCGCCTTCGGGGGCGACCAACAGGGCGCCGGCAACGTTCGCGGTATAGGTTCTAGGCGACAGTCGGGCCCACCATGCGGCGGCCGCACAGGCACTACCCTGTGCCAGGAGCATGACGGCACGATCGGACGCCGATACGGCGGCATCAATCCGCGCGGCCAGCGCCGTTCGCTCAGCAGCGGTACGACTGTGAACAGCGATATGCTGCGCATCGCCAAACCGCGGAAACTCCCGGATCCGCCCGAATATAGAGACGGCCTTGTCGGGGACGAGTGCGATGAGCGTCAGCCGACGGCTATCCAGGATAGCAACAGACACAATCGGTCTCCCTTTGCGTGAGCGGTTGATGCTGCCTTCATCCGGTCAGTGGCGCAACGTAGCTGCTCAGATACGCGCCAGACCGTTCTATCTTGGGCCTCGACCGATCTCAGGACCGCTGGATTACGCTGCGATATGACTGTCCTGGCCACCAAATCATGCAAAGCGGCGCTGTCCACCTTCGGGCTCAGTGAGGTCCTTCAGCGTGAAAAGGCTTTTCGGGGTGCATGAAGAACGACAGACCGGCGCCGACCAAGAGTAGCGCCAGCGAGGCGCAGAACGGGATCGACCAGCTGCCAGTCAGGTCTACCGCCGCGCCGAACACCAGCGGAGAGAGGATACCGGCAATGCCGAAGCCGAAGTTCATCATGCCGCTGGCGGTGCCGGCATATTGCGGCGCGATATCCATCGGGACGGCCCAGATCGGCGCCACCACGAGCTCGGAGAAGAAGAAGGCGAGCGACAGGCATATGGCTACCGTCGTCAGATCATGGGTGAGGACCACGGGCACGAGAAACACGAAAGCGCCGACCATCCCGACAATGATCAGATTGCGCCTCGCCGCCTGCAGGCTGCCGGTCTTGCGGTAGATATAGTCACTGGCTGCTCCACCGACCCAGTCGCCGATCACGCCACCCAACAGCACGCCGCCCGAGAACAGCGCCGAGTGCTTCAGGTCGAGACCATAATTTTTGAAGAAGAACGAAGGGAGCCAGGTCAGGAACACCCACAACGTCCAGCCATAGCAGAAATCGACGGCCGTTACGGGCGCGATCCGTCGCGCGAGCCGCCACCACGGGACGGGAGGCGTGCTGGCAGCCTGTTGCGCGGCCGGGGCCAGTTCGGCGCGTTCCTCGTCGGACATGCCGGGGTGGCGTTCAGGGTTCTCCCGCGCGACCACCAGCCACAGGACCACCCAGACCGCGCTCGCGACTCCGAGCACCACGAATGCCCCCCGCCAGGATACGAGGGCCATCAAACCGACCAGCAGCGGCGGGGTCAGCGCATTGCCAAGCCGCGCTGCGGCGTGCGTGATCCCTTGTGCAAAGCCCCAGCGCGCCGGTGGCAGCCATGTCGCCATGGCGCGCGTCGCAGCGGGAAACGCGAACCCTTCGCCGATGCCGAGCGCGAGACGCAGCGCAAACAGCGACGCCATCCCGCCGACCAGCCCCGTCAGCACCGTCGCCACGCAGACGATGGCGCCGCAGATCACCAACATGCGCCGCGGCCCGAAGCGGTCGATGACCCGACCACCGAAGAGCTGGATGAGTGCGTACGGATAGGAGAAGGCGGAGATCGCCAGGCCGAATTGGGTGTTGCTCATCCCCAGTTCGGCGGTCATCCGCGGCCCCACCGTCGCCAGGTTCACCCGGTCGATGTAAAGGACCAGATACATCAGGCAGAGCACCGCGAGGATGCGGTTCGGGATGCTCATCCACCGCGGTACGCGACGCGCGACCGCGTCGGACCGGTTCAGGCCATGCCCTGTCATGCAGGTCGGCCCGTCCCCTTGATCTGCGTCCTGTGCATCACGCGCCGTGCGGCCGGATCGAACGCATCACGCCGGTGCATCGTGCACCGATTGTCCCACAGCACCAGATCGCCCTTGCGCCAGTGATGGCTCCAGCCGAACCGGTCGCCGTCGACATGATCCCAAAGCTCGTCGAGCAGCGCTTCGGACTCGGCCAGATCCAGACCATCGATATACGCATTACGGCGGCGGCCGAGATACAGCGCGGGGCGACCGGTTTCCGGATGCGTGTAGACCAGCGGGTGCAAACTACCCGGCGCCTCGCGCGGATCGTCGCTTGGCGTGACGCCCTGGCGCAGGAAACCACCGCTATTGTAGGTGCCGTCGTGCTTGACGCGGCGTCCGGCGATGCGCGCCTTCAAGTCATCGGGCAGCGCCTCGTACACGGCGTACATATCGATAAAGCTCGTATTGCCGCCCGTCGGTGGCACTTCCAGCGCATAAAGCGCGCTCGCCTGGGGCGGGACTTCGACATAGGACATGTCCGTGTGCCAGACCGCTTCGCCGTTGCCGAGGCTGCCGATCGGGACGCCGCCCTCGACCACGTTAGAGACGACATAGAGTTCGGGCAGTCCCTCGACGAAGCGGCGGCCGGTCTCCTGGATCGGCGCGAGATCGAGGTCCCCGAACCGGCGGCTGAAGGCGATCAGATCCGCGTCCGAAAGCGACTGGTCCCGGACGAGCAGGACCAGATTGTCGAGCCAGGCCTGGTGCAGGTCGGCGAACTGTTGGTCATCGAGCGTCCGAAGATCCATACCGCGAACCTCCGCGCCGACGCCCTTCCCCGTTTCGACCAGGTCGAGGCCAAGTCGATTTTCCAGCAGATCGCCCATCATCCCGTACTCCATCATCGCACGTTAGCAGCCGACGAGGGTCAACCGCCGCATAATCGTTTTAACGATTGACCCCCGACGTGGACCGCAAAGCATTTGTTTGGGCCGGTCAAACGGGGCATATTTGTGTGCTGCAGTGGCGCAAATTGGCCGCTGCTTTGATCGCTGAAGGCGGTAGAGGCATTTCCACATGGGTCATGATCCCGACCAGCCTCACGCCGATTATCCGTCCTCAATGATACCGGTCCATACTAAGGAACTTTGCATGGTGCGCATCACGCTTGAACTTGCCAGCAAGATTATCACAGCGACGCTGGAGAGGAGGGTGGAACTGGGTTTAAAGCCGCTTTGCGTGACAGTGCTCGACGCCGGTGGGCACCTCGTCGCACTGCAGCGTGAAGACGGAGCCTCGATGCTGCGACCTCAGATCGCGATTGCCAAGGCGAGCGGGGCGCTCGCGCTCGGAATCTCAAGCCGGAAAATTGCCGAGATGGCGTCGGAGCGACCAACGTTCGTCGCGTCGCTCGGGCCAATCTCTCCGCACGGCGTCGTGCCTGCGGCGGGGGGCGTGCTCGTTATCGACTCAGACGGCCAGTTGGTCGGGGCAGTGGGTGTGACCGGCGACACCTCGGATAACGATGAAGCATGTGCGCTCGCAGGTGCCGCTGCCGCCGGGTTGTCAGCCTTGGATTGAAATCCGCAAACTGGTCGTGATGACTGCCTCCATCCCACTTGGGCCGGCTGACTTTGCGAACGAAGCGGCAATTCGCGGTTACGTGGACGGGATCGCCACGTTCGATCGATCAGCCCGCTATCGCAGTAAGCGCGAACGTTCCCACCCAAAGCGCTATATCAGGAATGCTTAGGATTAGTTTGCTACCGTCGGCGATAATGGCTTTGGCGGATGAAGCTGAGAATCGTGCCAGAGATGTTCAAAGCGTCCGCTCTCCACGTCCGGTAACCGAACGTCTGCTGCCAGCAACCAGCCAACATGAGCCAAACTCTGTAGCTGAATGAACGGCAGAAATCGGGAACCTGCGAGTGGCGCGTGAATGACCGACTCTGGGTCTGGCCGGAAGCCGTAGGGCAGGGCGTGCTCGCCCAGTTTCGGCCATCCCAGAATTTCATCCACGTTCCTGATTGCGGCCATTCGTTCCGGAGCTAAAACGCGGGCGGAGCCTAAAATTTGGGTGTGTGGCACGCGTAAGGGCGTCCGTCTGGTGGCATGAGACGTTGCCCGTGATTTTTTAAATACGGAAAGTAGATCGCTCAGCATTTTCGTTGTTTCGCCGACGCTGGATGTTGACCGTATCAAATTTTTGATTTGGATTGGCGAGACTGATAACGGTGTAAAAGCTGCCTGTGATCAACGGTCTGGAGGATTTCTGATGAAGTACAGCGTCCTGTTAGTTGCTGTTGCGTTGACGAGTTGGCCGGCGTCGTCACAAGTTCGCCGGTCCATGCCATATCCGACAACTGCGCAGCTTAAGGCGGCCGGCGATTCTTATCAGTTTCAATCGCGTCAAGATGGTCTTTCGCCACTTGATTTTTCCAAAGATCGGCGTGATCGGCGTGAATGCCTTACCCGCCGCAAGACGGGACGCGTCGAATGTAGGACACGCGAGCAGTGGCAGCGGCTTGCAGCCCGTATAGGCACCCAAGATCACTAAGCGCAATTTCCTCATCGGCGGGCCTATCGACGCGGGCGTCTCGATCGCCATTCTCAACCGACACTAAAGCTGATCTGGACCGTTCGTTGATCTAAACAGCCGATGTAGTTGGTAGAGTATGCAGTGCCGATTTTCCTAAAGTAGACCTCGACAGCGGAACGTCTGCTTCCTTCCCGTATCGGCCGTTTAGCTCGTCGGCTCGCCAGCCCGAAAGCAGCCATTTTCAGGGAGATCTTTCCCACCCCGGTCATTCCTGATGCAAAAATCAAAAGTATTGCATCAGCCCCGATACGGTCAGCCACGTTGCTCACCGACCTCGACGAATGATCTCGAAACGGCCTAGAAGAACGATATATCTACGTCGGAGGAACGTGAGAATGATGCGCTTTGCTGCGGTTGGCATAACAGGTCTGGCGACGCTTGTTACCCTGAAGGCGATAGGCGTGGCGGTTTCGCCGGCAGCCGTAGGAGTAGCAGTGGGTGTGATCATTGCTTTGATTCTCGGACGTCGAAAACGGAAGCTGCTATCTAAAGGCACGTTGGCCTAAAGCGGGCTGACGACCAGTATCTGCATCGAGTTGATGCAAAGATCACAGGTTTTGCATCAACAGGGCACCATAAATTATCTGTCGACTGATGCTCATTTGGGGGCGGAATAAACCACGTCGATCGCGCGGACATGATAGCGTCCAGGCGGCAACAGCAAGCCGATGTCCTCACCTGGCCGGATTGCTACTCGATCAATCGGGACCGAGGTATCCGGCTCACCCAAGGGGCGGGCCTCGATCACACGCCACCCCTTTGCCGGTCGCAATTTGCGGGGAATGGTAATGATCCTGTCGCCTGCCACCTTACGCCAATCCGGCCGTCCGCGAGTGAACCGCTCGGTTGGATGGTCGATGATTAGATCGAATGTTCCGGCGGGATGGTCCGAAGGTAAGGTCGCGAGCCGCATGGTTTCGCTACCGCCCCGGCATGTCGTTTGTGAGATAGTAAGAGGATCAATACCGGTCTTTTCTTTAAGCCGTGCGGCCATCCATTTCTGACCATCGGCCCGAGGAACTTCGGTTGCATGCGAATAGCCTACATGAATCAACAGCTTGGCGGCCGGGTGACTCTTTAGGAATGCCGCTAGGGTGTTCGCCTGGGCTTCTTCTCGAAGAGCAATCTGCTCGCTCTGACTGACACCTTTGCTCGGCTCGTTGTGTGTGTTGTCCTCATAAGGCAGCAGGCGATAGCCAATGGCCTTGGCTTGCCGCCCGAGCCGCCCGTAGCCCGCCTCTGAAGAGTAGTGGCCGTCGTCATCGGAAAGATAGGGCAGGTCCGGATGGCCAAGAAGCGAGGGTAGATACCGCTGCGGTACAGTAGCCGGCGGATTAGATAGCGTTTCCAGCCCCAACGTATCGTAACCCAGTGGGCGCAGGCGTCGTGCTACTTCCGCAGTAAACCAGCGGTGACGCGATCGTTCGTGGCTTTCGTTGATAATGACTATGGAAGTCCGCCCGGCTCTACGCACGACTTCATCGACAGCCGCTGTCGCCAGCGCAGATGGTGAGCAGTTCGTGGGTTTATAATCGTCGCTAGATGCTGCGATTAGGTCCTCACGCCCGAACAGGCTGAGGGTCTGTGTGTCGCCATCCGATACAATGGGATTGTCTGGATCGATTTCCGACAGGCTCTCCAATTTCCAAGAGATCATGGAAGGCAGACTATTTGTTTGAACGATCTCGAATGGCTGTGAGAGTATTACGCGCTGCCCCGAGACATCGGGTTGGTCTGTTGCACACGAGCTAAGCGAGGCAACAAAAATTGCCGCAATGAGCATTGGTGAACTCAGATCTGGAATAAGTATGCGCATATCGAATGCTACCGGTCGCCTTTTTCGATTTCAACTTTTTTGGCGAGAGTGAGAGCTCCCGCGTTTTCAAGCTTCTGATGCAAAAATCACGGATTTCGTATCAGCCCAAGGACGGTAGGAAACCAACGGGGCCGGCAATGCAAAAGACTGATGCAACTGGGATACCCATTTAGTGGTCGGTTTCTTGGGGTGGGTGCCCCAAAGCAGGCCGTCCGCTTTCCTCCCATCCCGGCCATTCCCAAAATTCGATCCCAATCGGGAACGAAAGAAGCGTTGTCGTTATTGCGGAATGCAGATTGATCAGCCCAAAATTGCAAAGTCCGAGAGGCCAGATGCCAATGTATCGAACACCGCTCGACACCTGCTGCTGGTCCGAAGGTCCTCATGCATCACGAGCCAAAGCGGAAGGTCGAGACTGAATGCCTCGGGTAAGACGCGGACCAGTCCATCGTCCCGTGCAGCGATCATGGTCTGACATATCCCGATGCCGAAGCCAGCGCGCAGCATGGCAAGCTGGACCAGATTGCTGTCGACACGCATGGCGAAGTCGGCATGGCTCACTCGCGGAAGCATCCCCATGATCGCCTGGCCGGTAGTCGATAGCGTATCCATACCGATCAGGTCGTGGGCGGCAAGGCTGACCACATCGGCCGGTCTACCTCGGCGTTCCAGATAATCCTGCCGCGCGAACAGCCCGAGCGTCACCTTGCCAAGCCGGCGTGCAATAAGGGCGTGCTGGGTCGGATCGGTCATGCGCAGCGCGATATCCGCTTCGCGCTGAAGCAAGTTGGTGACTGCGTCTGTAGGTGCCAGCTCGATCGACAACGCCGGATGTTTGCGGCGCAGTTGCGCCAGCAGCGGTGGCAGATGCTCGGCCGCGAACACCTCGGCCGCCGTCACGCGGACTGTGCCGGCGACCTCGTCGTCCGCTGCCGAAGCTGCGCGCAGCAACGCATCCGTCGTCTTGACGAGTTCGTCGGCGAACGGGCGCAGGGACAAGGCGCGATCGGTAGGCGATAGTCCGCGCTGCGACCTTAGGAAGAGCGTGCCGCCAACCGCCTGTTCCAGCGTCTCGACATGGCGTGCGACGCTGGGCTGGGTGAGTCCTAGCAGACGTGCCGCGCCCGACATAGAGCCCGTCCGCATCACTGCGGCGAACGTCCGGTACAGATCCCAGCTCGGCCTTGTGTTCATTCATTATCGTATACCTATGCGCCGTTTTTCGTCAATTCCGTGGTGATCGCCTCTGCTCCATCTTCCGGCAGCAATATGGAGGCGGTAATGACACGAACGGCTTTAGTGCTGGGCGCAACGGGTGGGATCGGAGGCGCGGTAGCGCGCCGGCTGATACAATCGGGCTGGTCCGTCCGCGGGATGGTCCGCGACGGCGGTGCAAAGCGTCTTTCTGCAGGCGTACTACCGGTCATCGGCGATGCCTTGGATGCGGCTGCGGTCGCGAAGGCCGCGATAGGGACTGAGTTGATGGTGCATGCGGTCAACCCACCCGGCTATCGCAACTGGCGCCAGCTGGTCCTGCCGATGCTCGACAACAGCATTTCTGCGGCTAGCGCAGCCGGTGCACGACTTCTCCTTCCTGGAACCGTCTACAATTACGGACCCGACGCATTCCCGGTCATTGGCGAGCAGGCGCCGCAGCGACCCCGGACGCGCAAGGGCGCGATCCGTGCCGAGATGGAACTTCGCCTTCGCGATGCCGCTGAGGCCGGCGATCTAACGTCGTTGATCGTGCGAGCGGGCGATTTCTTCGGACCCGGCGCCGCCAACAACTGGTTTAGTCAGGGATTGGTGAAGCCCGGTACGCGTCCGACGATCATCCATAACCCCGGTGCACGGGGAGTGGGTCATCAATGGGCCTATCTGCCAGACGTCGCTGAGACGATGGTCCGCCTCGTCGAGGAAGCCTCGCTGGCACCGTTCGACACCTTCCACATGGATGGTCACTGGGATGCGACCGGCACGACGATGACGAACGCGATTGTGCAGGTTTTGGGCGATCCAACCATGCCGGTTGGGCAGCTTCCCTGGGGGCTGTTGAAGATCGCAGGACTGTTCGCCGCCACCCCGCGTGAGCTCGTGGAAATGCGCTACCTGTGGCGCGACCCGGTTCGTCTGGACAATGCTCGCCTGCTGGCGACGCTCGGGTCGGAGCCCCGCACGCCTCTCGATGACGCGGTGCGAACGACGCTAAGTGCCATAGGGTGCCTTCCAAGTTCTCGAATGAACAACGGCAGCGGGCTTTGATAATGCTAAAACTTTCCCAAAACTCGATCCTTTTCAGGAAAGGGCGGCCGCGCCGGTAACGTCCGCTAACGCCATCTGCCTCCCGAATAGCTCCCGGTCCGCTTTCCTTCCCATGCCGGCCATTCCGCTTACGCCCACACCCGGACGTTCACGCTGACGATCCGGGCGTCCAATAACGGCCATTCGTTCAGCGCGATCTTTCCCGTTTCTCCGTCTCCGATTGGCCATTTTGGGAAAAAGCAATCGGGAACAGATTTTGGGAAAGCGAAACCCGCAGGCATCCGTCAGCGCGATCGAAGCGGCGAGATTCCCGCCTGACGTTCCCTTGTGGGAAGCGGCTCAACCTGCTGGCGACGAGCCTTGCTGCATGCGCTCGGTCCTGTCACGCTGAAGCTATGAGCATGATCGGCTTTATCCTAGCAGCGGCAACGTCCGTGAATCCGTGTGCACCGATGCCTGGCGCAGTCGAAATTGTAGATCAAACCCGCACCAAATGGATCATGCTGGGTGAGATGCATGGCACTGTTGAGATGCCGGTAGCCGTAACAGATTTTACCTGCTCCGTAGCGGAGAAACGCGGTCCGTTGACAGTGGCTGTAGAGCAGACGACTGACAATCAGCAAGGCATCAGCGACTTCATCAAGTCGAACGGTGATGCCGCCTCTCGCGCGGCGTTTACTAAAGCTCCCATGTGGCAAACGAAGGGCAAGGACGGCCGATCGAGCGTAGCCATGTTCGAAATGTTTGACCGTCTTCGTGTCCTTTATCATGCTAAGAAGATTACTGGAGTGGTCGCAATCGACCCGATCGTCTCTAACAGCTCAGCCGACCGGAATGCGAAAATGGCGGAAAATCTCCTCGCCATCAAAGTAAGGGCGAACGGTCTGGTACTTATTTTGATTGGGGGTCTTCATGCCCAGAAGGCCGATATTATCGTTCCAAGCGGGCGTTGGCCGTCCACGGCCAGCCTCATGCCGAAGGATCGTACGGTCACTCTGATGATGATGGGAGGCGCTGGTACAGCTTGGGTCTGCTTCGAAATCTGTGGTTCTCACCCAATCGGCGAACCTCGTGACAAACCGCGAGGTGTGCAGATTGCACCGATGACCGGGGACTTTCCTTTTGACGGGACACTAGAGATCGGGTCGGGAACGTCGGCTTCTCCGCCTTGGATTAATGCAAAATAGGCAATTGGGGTGTGCTAAGGGAAGCTCTGACGCTCCACCCGACCGTTCATTTGCGAGATCACGCTGTGTGGGTTACTTGGTAGTGTATGTCGATGTGGCTGACCATGGCCTTGCAAACGGCGCAGCCGCTGCCCGATGCCGCCTCATTTGATCTGGCAAAAATCGATAAGTCTCGCGAAATCAGCAATATGTCGGTAATCGCAAGATGTAGCGATTCCACATCATCAAACGAGATCGTTGTCTGCGGGGCACGACAAGATCGATATAGGTTGCCACTCCCAGTTGAGCGTCCAAGTGCAGAACGAGGGCGGGGTGAAGCCCAGACTGGTACGGCTGCGCTCACCCCAGCGGCTCCGTGCGGCATCTTTGAAGGTCAAAGGCGGTGTTCGAAGAAGGAAGCAGCTCAGTATGGATATGGCAGCGGACGCGACCCAATTACGGTGCTAAGCCGCATTGCTGGAAAGATATTTGATGCGGACGATAACTAGACTCTGCGTCCCTCACCTTTTGCGCTGGCTAGCAAGCTCTTCTATCAGAGTGACCCGCTTACTGGAAACACAGGTAGAAAGATCACGCTTGACGCTTTCCTTCATCGCAAGACGCGTATCTTTCGGAAGCGAATTTTCATCGGTCGCGGTGATTTGGGATGCCAACTGATCGGCGCAAGCATCAAATGCTTTGCAGCCAAGAGCGTCTATATCCCGATCACCGCTCGATGATTTGGTCGAGCAGCGTAGCTTGCTCCCGCGAATTGCGTACTTGCCTGTCCAATGTGATAGGCGCTGTCCAATGACCACGATTTCCGTTTCTTCGGGTGCGCTCATAGCTTGTTGAGCCACGAGCAAAGCGGTCATTAGGATCAGCATTTACCTTCCAGCTTCGCACGCCTCTTGATCATAAGCGACGACACAGAGGACCATATCAGGCTCGGGATCGAAAGCCAGCCATCCCGATATTCGATCCTTTTTGGGAAAGGGCGGCTGCGTCAGGGACGTCCGCTAACGCCCTTCGCCTTCCCAATAGCGGACGGTCTGCTTTCCTTTCCAACCCAGACATTCCCGAATTCGATTGGTTGTGGGAACGCTCGCGCGAAGATCGACAATCCCGCGATCTGATCGCTACGAAGGGCTATGTCCGTGCCCAGCCACTATAAGAGGCAGCGCCCGTCGTCATATCGATCACAAAGGTGTCACCGCCGATCCGGCTTGCATAAAATCGTCCTTCGATATTGCTTATGGCGGAGAAGGTGTCGGTCGCGGGGCGGGTCGCATCGAACTTCCGGTGCATGTCGTCCGTCGCGCCTGGTTCCGGTGCGATCTGCCAAACGGGCCGGTTGCCGGCGTCGAACAAGAACACCTCTCGCCCCCAGATTTCGCGGTGAATGACATCCCTCGTCGGATACGCTTCGAATAGAACCAGACGCCCCGAGCCGGGCACCGGTAAGATCATGCCGATAGGGTAAGACTGCACAGCCTGATCCGATATTCTTGTTCCACACACCACAATACGAGGCAGCGGTTAATTCCTCAAACTCGATCCTTTTCGGGAAAAGCTGAGCCCCGCAATGTCGGCTAATGCCACCTGCCTTCCCGAAAGCTGCCGTTCCGCTCCCCTTCCCCATCACGACATTCGCGAGCGGCTAGCCGGGCTTCAAAATCGGGCATTCGCAAAGATGAACCAGCGTCCGAAGTTGGGGAGCGAGGGAAGGGGCGTGAACGTCCGCAACTGGGTCCGCGCCGCCACGCCGCTGACGGCAGCTCTCGACCAACTCAAGCCGTTCGTGACGCGAATTGCGAATGGCAGCTTCGGACGGAACCCGTTATTCGACGAGGCCATAGCGATCGGCGGTCGCCTATCCTTGCAACCGAGCGTGTCTGGTAACCCGTCTTGAACACCGTCGTTCCTGAGGTCACTGGGCAGCAGCAGCGAGACGATTGGCGATGGGCCATTGCCAACGGGCAGATATCTAGCACCTCGGTACGGATAGCTGACGTACGTAGGCCTTTCCTGCACATTGTTTTCCGAACCGGTTGATGAACATCGGCCCGCGGCAAAAGCCGGCTCTGGCCGGCCCGTATGCGGTGTTCGGAAAACGGCCGTTTTCTGCACACCGCTGCCATCAGCCGATTCTCAAACGGGATCGTAAATTTAGAAGGTTGGCCTCGGAAATCTCAAACTAGCCAACTCTGACATATCCTTTATGCTGGATATATGGAAAACGATACGGCCATTGCTGCACTTAGCGCTCTCGCACAAGGCACACGCCTCGACGTGTTTCGCCTACTGGTCCGGCACGAACCAGATGGAATGGCGGCCGGCGAAATCGCCCGTCAGCTCGACGTGCCGCAAAACACTATGTCAGCGCACCTTGGCATTCTCGCGCGTGCCGGCATCGTCCGTTCCGAACGACATAGCCGCTCGATCGTCTACCGCGCCGATCTGGACGGGCTGCGCGCACTGACCCTGTTCCTCGTCAAAGACTGCTGCGCCGGCTCACCCGAACTATGTGCGCCACTCCTAGCCGAACTCACCCCATGCTGCTGAAAGGACGTCCCGTGGCCGTCGATATCGTGATCTATCACAACCCCGAATGCGGCACGTCGCGCAACACGCTGGCGATGATCCGCAATGCCGGCATCGAGCCGCATGTGGTCGAATATCTGAAGACACCGCCTGCGCGCGCGCTGCTGGTCGAACTGATCGATCGCGCTGGGATCACGCCCCGCGATCTGCTGCGTGAGAAGGGGACTCCTTATGCGGAGTTGGGCCTGGGCGACACGTCGTTGTCCGACGAAGCGCTGGTGGACGCGATGATGGCGCATCCGGTCCTGATCAACCGGCCGCTGGTCGTCTCGCCGCTTGGCGTGAAACTGTGTCGTCCGTCCGAAGCGGTCCTCGATCTACTGCCTGAGCCGCAACAGGGTGCGTTTGCCAAGGAGGACGGCGAACAGGTCGTGGACGCCTCGGGCCAGCGCGTCGCCTGATGTTGCTCGCGCTCGCTATCTTCGTCGCCACGATCGCGCTCGTCATCTGGCAACCGAAGGGCCTTGGCATCGGGTGGAGCGCGACGGGCGGCGCGGCGATCGCGCTGCTCGTCGGGGTCGTCTCGCTCGCCGACGTGCCGGTGGTGTGGGGTATCGTCTGGAACGCGACCGCGACATTCGTCGCGATCATCATCGTCAGCCTGTTGCTCGATGAAGCCGGGTTCTTCGAATGGGCGGCGCTCCACGTCGCGCGCTGGGGCCGGGGGCATGGTCGCAGGCTGATCGTGCTGATCGTGCTGCTCGGCGCGGCTGTGTCGGCGCTGTTCGCCAATGACGGCGCAGCGCTGATCCTAACGCCGATCGTCATCGCGATGCTGCGTGCGCTGGGATACAAGGACAAGGCGACGCTGGCGTTCGTCATGGCGGCGGGGTTCATAGCCGATACCGCCAGTCTGCCGTTGATCGTCTCCAACCTCGTCAACATCGTGTCGGCCGACTTCTTCCGGATCGGCTTTGCCAATTATGCTTCGGTGATGGTGCCCGTCGATCTGGCGTCGATCGCCGCGACATTGGTTGCGCTGCTGCTGTTCTTCCGGCGCGACATACCGGCAAGCTATGACGTGGCGCAGCTTCGTACGCCTGCTGACGCAATCCGCGATCCTGCAACGTTCAAGGCAGGCTGGGTCGTTCTGGCCCTGCTACTCGCCGGCTTCTTCCTGCTCGAACCTATCGGCGTGCCGGTCAGCGCCGTTGCCGCTGCCGGCGCGGTCCTCCTGCTCGTCATCGCCGCGCGCGGCCATGTCATCCAGACGCGCAAGGTGCTGGCCGGTGCGCCCTGGCAGGTCGTGATCTTCTCGCTCGGCATGTACCTGGTCGTTTACGGTCTGCGGAATGCTGGCCTGACCAACCACCTTGCCAGCTTGCTCGATCGCACCGCGCAAGGCGGCGTGTGGGGTGCGGCGTTCGGCACCGGCATCATCGCCGCGCTGCTGTCATCGGTGATGAACAACATGCCGACCGTGCTGGTTGGCGCGCTGTCGATCGACGCGACGCACGCCACGGGCCCGATCAAGGAAGTGATGATCTACGCCAACGTGATCGGGTGCGACCTTGGCCCGAAGATCACGCCGATCGGTTCGCTCGCGACGCTGCTCTGGCTGCACGTCCTCGGACAAAAGGGCATTCGGATTGGCTGGGGCTATTACTTCAAGGTTGGTGCGACACTAACGATCCCGGTGCTGCTGGTGACACTCACGGCACTCGCGATCAGGATCAGCATGGTATGACGGCACTCGTATATCTGGCCGCGTCGCTCGCGGAAATCGCGGGCTGCTTCGCCTTTTGGGCATGGTTGCGGCTGAGCAAATCTCCCCTGTGGCTGGCTCCAGGCGTGGTCTCGCTTATGCTGTTCGCCTGGCTGCTGACACGGGTGGATAGCGATGCAGCGGGGCGGGCCTATGCGGCCTATGGCGGCGTCTACATCTGCGCATCATTGATCTGGCTGTGGGCTGTCGAAGGGGTGCGGCCCGATCGCTGGGATGCTGGTGGAGCGGCACTCTGCCTGATCGGCACCTGTATCATTCTGCTTGGCCCAAGGACTGCCTGATGCCGCTCCGCACTATCTCCGATCCTGATAATCTGCCCGCGCTCGATCGGCGCTATTCGCTCAATCGTCCTGCCCTTGGGCTGGGCGCTGGTGATCCGCCTCCGCGCATCCTGTTGCTCTACGGCTCCCTGCGGGAGCGGTCGTTCTCGCGACTGTGTGTGGAAGAAGCTGCTCGCCTGCTGCAATTCTTCGGCTGTGAAACGCGGATCTTCGATCCTTCGACCCTGCCGGTACCCGACCAAGTGACGGGCGACGATCACCCGGCCGTCCACGAACTGCGCGAACTGTCGATGTGGTCGGAAGGGCATGTGTGGTGCAGCCCCGAGCGGCACGGCCAGATTACCGGGATCATGAAGCTGCAAGTCGATCACCTGCCGCTGTCGATGGGGGGGATGCGCCCGACGCAGGGCCGCACGCTCGCCGTCATGCAGGTATCGGCCGGGTCGCAGTCGTTCAACAGCGTGAACACCCTGCGCGTCCTCGGCCGTTGGATGCGAATGGTGACGATCCCCAACCAATCCAGCGTCGCGAAGGCGTTTGCCGAGTTCGAAGAAAACGATCGAATGAAGCCTTCGGCCTACTATGATCGGATCGTGGACGTGATGGAAGAATTGGTACGCTTCACGGTCCTGCTACGCCCGCACACCGCCCAACTGGTCGATCGCTATTCCGAGCGAAAGGAGGCAGGCGTGCCGATCGATAGCGCCACGGACCTTTCGAGCATCGCAACCTCGCCAACGTACCGGAAAGGCGAGTAAAGTCAACTTAGTGTGGCAAACCGCTCCTGCGGCATTGTACATGACTGAGGGTGCTTCTAGATGCATCCGATGAAACGCCGGGCTCGCCCACTATCCAAGATATTGCATTCCATGGCGTTTTTCGTCCTGGCGGTGATGTTGCTGGTCCGGCTTGGCCCGATCTGCGAGACGATGGCGATGGCCGCGCCTCCGGCTGCTTCCGCGATGATGGACTGCGCCAGCAAATCAGCAGGCGCTCCCATCAAAAAGGCCCCTGCGTCGGCCTGCGCCATACCGTGCGTTGCTGTTGCCGGCGAAACCGTCGAGCATATCGGGCTGGTTCCGTCCTCCCGTCTATCGCCTTGGCCGGCTCCACAGACCGGCCTTTTGGGCATGGCATACGCTCCGGCCACACCCCCTCCGCAAACCGTGTGACGTCGAACACCATCACACGTAAATTTCGGAGAATATCATGACCAAGTTCAAGCTCATCAGCGCTGCCTTCGCCCTCACCCTGTCGACTGGCGCATTCGCCGCTGTCGCCAATTGCTGCGCCGACATGGCGTGCTGCAAGGACGGTGCGGACTGCTGCAAGGATGGCGCAAAAGCCAAGGCTGCTGACTGCTGCGATCATGCCAAGGGCGGCATGAAGCACGGCTAAAGGATGGATAGGGGCGGGCAACCGCCCCTATTTTCTAGTCTACGTCTACTCGGCGCGGCACGCCGTCCCGCCACGGTCGCTGCGACGAGCGAAGAGTTACCCGCAAGGTTGAGGCTCTCCCCCGAACCGCATCCATCGTTCGTCCCATCTCGCGCGCGATTACCGCCAGCGTCTGCCTGGCCTCGATACGCCGACGAAGCTCGGCATTATCATCATCGGTCCAGGACGTTCCACGTCGAGCGGTCAGCCCAATACCTCCTCAATCAGGAGCAATCCCAGAAACCCGATGAAGAACATCGCGCTGATAAGCGGGGTGTCAGGCTTCTCGTGCGCCTCGACCAATAGCTCCTCCGTCACGAGGTAGAGCAGCGCCATCAGACCGAAACTGAGAAACCCGGCGATGACGACGGGCGGAAACGTCGCAACAGGCGTCGCTATCGCCGCGCCGATCGGCAGCAACAACGCGATCCCCATCGTAATCCCGATGATACGTGCCTTGGACTTGATCGTCTCACCCAACTCGGTCGTTACGGTCAGTCCGAGAAACAGCACCTCCAGCGTCAACGCGATCGTCAGCAACACGCCGGCCTTCCCGCCAGCGACGAACGCTAATCCGAGAACAAGCCCGTCGATCAGGATATCGACTGCAACTGCCCCGAGCATAGCGATCGGTCCACTGGCGCGACCCTCAAGAGCTTTGAGCGACAGCATCACGAGAATGCCAAGCGCGCCGCCAGTGAATGTCGCGATCGGTGAACCTTCGTGCATCACCTGGGGCAGGATCTCGGCTGCCGCTGCGGCGAACACAACGCCTGCCGCCAAGTGCTGCATGGCGCTTACGAAGGCATCACTTGGCCGTCTCGATACCGCGAATAGCGAACCGATCAGTACGGCAACGACGGGAATGAGAGTGAAGGCAACGGCCTGCATAGCTTAGGCCCTCGCGCTGTCATGAGCCAAAGGCGGCAGTTCGATGTGTCCCCCTGATGGGACTGGCAACTCGCGCCGTCCGAAACGAGCGTAGAGCGTCGGCAGCACGAACAAGGTGAGCAGAGTTGCGGATATCAGACCACCAATGACGACGGTCGCCAGCGGCTTTTGCACCTCTGCTCCAGCACCATGACCAAGCGCCATCGGCACGAAGCCAAGCGACGCAACGAGAGCCGTCATCGCAACCGGCCGGAGCCGCGCCAGAGCGCCTTGATGCGCCGCTACCGCACGATCCATGCCTTGCCGCATCAGATCATGGATGGACGACACCATGACCAGCCCGTTGAGAACCGCGACACCTGATAACGCGATGAAGCCGACTGCCGCTGAAATGGAGAACGGCATGCCTCTTAGCACCAGCGCAAGGATGCCTCCGACCAACGCCAGCGGAACGCCGGTAAACACGATCAACGCATCCCTGACGGAGCCTAGCGCGCCGTAGAGCAGGAACATGATGACCACGAAACAGATCGGCACCACAACGCTGAGCCGATCGCGGGCGGATGCCAGGTTCTCGAACTGACCGCCCCATTCGAGGTACGTGCCGGCCGGCAATTTCACCTGAGCGTCGATGGCTGACCGGGCATCAGCCACAACGCCGGCCACGTCTCGATCGCGCACGTTGGCCTGCACCACGACACGCCGCTTGCCGTTCTCGCGACTGATCTGGTTGGGACCATCGACCACGGCGATATCCGCCACAGTCGATAACGGTACGAAGCCGCCACTGCCGGTCGGTACCGGGACCTGAGCAACCGCCGTCAGATCGGATCGTGAGCTTTCCGCCATCCGGATCACGACCGGGAAACGACGATCGCCTTCAAAGATCACGCCCGCCTGTCGGCCGCCAATGGCTGCGGCAACCGTGTCCTGCACGTCACCGGCCGTTACCCCGACGCGGGACATGGCAGTGCGGTTCGGTCGGATATCGAGCATCGGCAAGCCTTCGGTTTGCTCAACCCGCACGTCCGCTGCACCCCGCGTCTTTCGCAGGATGCCGGCGATCCGATCTGCGGTCGCGTTCATCTCGCCAAAATCGTCGCCGAATACCTTGATCGCGATATCGCCGCGTACGCCTGCAATCAGCTCGTTGAACCGCATCTGGATCGGCTGGGTGATCTCATAGGCGTTGCCCGGCAGGGTAGAGAGACGCTTTTCAAGCCGCTCCACCAGCTCTTCCTTGGACAGGCCGGGGTCGGGCCACTCCTTCTTCGGCTTCAGGATGACGAAGGTGTCGGTCGCGTTAGGCGGCATTGGGTCCGATGCAATTTCAGACGTGCCAGTGCGGGAGAAGGCAAACCGTACCTCCGGTGCCTTGGCGAGCGCCTTTTCCACCTGAAACTGCATCGCCTGGCTCTGATTGACCGACGTGCCGGGGATGCGGACTGCCTGCACGAGGATGTTGCCCTCATCGAGCTGCGGCAAGAACTCCTGCCCCAATGTCGTGAAAGCGGCACCGGCAAGCGCCAGCGCGCCGATCGCGACGCCGATGGTGAGGGTGGGCCGGCGCATTGCCGCATCGAGTCCCGGCTCGTAGCGCTGCCGGAGGAATGTGACGACGCGGCTTTCCTTCTCTTCGACCCGCTTGCTGAGCCAGATCGCAATCGCTGCCGGTATGAAGGTCAGTGACAGGATGAAGGCGAACACCAGCGCGATGATGACCGTCAGCGCCATCGGCTCGAACATCTTGCCTTCGACGCCCGTGAAGGTGAGCAACGGCGCATAGACAAGGATGATGATAGCCTGCCCGTACACCGATGGCCGGATCATCTCGCGCGCCGATGCCGCGACAATCCCGAGACGTTGCTCGATCGTCAGCACGTCACCCCGACCATGCTGCGCCTCGCCCAAACGCCGTAATGCGTTCTCCACGATAATGACCGCGCCATCCACGATCAGACCAAAGTCGAGCGCGCCAAGGCTCATCAGATTGGCCGAAACACCCGCCTTCAACATGCCGATGCTGGTCAACAGCATCGTGATCGGAATAACGCAGGCCGCGATCAGCGCCGCGCGGAAATTGCCAAGCAGCGCAAACAGAACGACGATCACTAGCACCGCACCCTCGGCAAGGTTGCGGGCAACCGTGGCGATCGTGGAGTTCACCAGCTCGGTCCGGTTCATAACCGGCTTCACGACAACATCGACCGGCAACGAGCGGCCGATCTGCGTCAGCCGTTCGGCAACGCCCGTCGACACCGTGCGGCTATTCTCCCCGATCCGCATGACCGCGGTGCCGACGACAACCTCATGTCCGTTTTCCGACGCCGATCCCATGCGTAGCGCCTGCCCGGTGCGAACGGTCGCGATCTGGTTGAGCAGAATCGGAACGCTCTCGCGCGTGGCAACGACGGTACGGGCCAGCTCGTCGGCGTTGCGGACACGCCCATCTGATCGAACCGCTAACCCTTCGCCGTTGCGGTTGACCACGCCAGCGCCCGCGCTGGTATTGCTGCGCTGAAGGGCGGTGGTGAGATCCTGAAGCGTCAGCCGCATTGCCGCCATGCGCTGTATGTCCGGAATAACGAGATATTCTTTGGTGTAGCCACCAAGGGAGTCGACGCCAGCAAGCCCGGCCGTGCTTTTGAGCTGCGGCGTGACGATCCAATCCTGCACGGTGCGCAGGTAGGTCGCCTTGTCGGCGTCGCTGACAAGGTGATCCCCCTCGGGGGTGATATAGCTGGCATCGCGCTGCAAGCCGGGTTCGCCGTTGCGGTGGTGAACTTGGTCCAGCTCGCGATATTCGACCGTCCACATGAAGATATCGCCGAGGCCCGTGGCGATCGGCCCCATCTCGGGGTTCACACCTTCGGGAAGGTCCTCCTCAGCGGTTCGCAGACGTTCCGCGACCTGCGCTCGCGCAAAGTAGATATCGGTCTTTTCACCGAAAACCGCTGTGATCTGGGCAAAGCCATTGCGACTTAGCGAGCGGGTATATTCAAGGCCGGGAATGCCCGCGAGCGCGGTTTCGACCGTGAACGCAACCTGCTTCTCGATCTGATCGGGGGAGAGGGCAGGAGCAACGACGTTAATCTGCACCTGGTTGTTGGTGATGTCGGGTACGGCGTCGATCGGAAGCTGACGCAGCGCGCCAATCCCGAGCAATGCAGCCGCGATGGTGAGAAGCAGGACGAGCCAGCGCTTCTCGACGGAGAGGGTGACGATGCGACCGATCATGGCTCAGTCCTCATCCCCGCCCGCACCCTTGCCGAGTTCGGCTTTGAGCGTGAAGCTGTTGGTGGAAGCGATGCGCTCCGAGCCGGTAAGGCCTGCCGTTACGGTGACCTGCCCGCCATTGGTGCGGCCAAGCGTCACCGGAATTGCCCGGAAACCTGTCGCGGTCCGGACGAACACGAACGACTTGTCCTCGATCATCTGCACTGCGGCCGATGGCACGGCGACGGTGCGGTCCCCGGTCGCAGGAACAAGGATCGATACGTTGACCGTCTCACCAACACGCCATGTGCTGCCGGCGTTGTCGAGGGTAGCGATCACCGGCACCAATCGCGTCGTCTCGTCCAGAATGGGGGACACGAACGTGACGCGCCCCTCCTGACGCCGCCCCGGTGCCGTCACTTCGACACGCACGCCAGGTTTTACCCGACCGGCATCGGTGGGGACGAGTGATGTGGTGACAGTCACCTTCGACAGGTTGGCGACACGGAACAGCTCTGCATCGGCCGCGACGGCCTGCCCGAGGGTCGCCGATCGCGCGATGACCTGGCCGGCGATCGGCGAGCGGACCGCGATGCGGTTGAGCGCGCCGCCTCCGCTGCCCGTCGCTGACAACTGCTGCTGCGCCAGGCGAAGGGCAATACTGGCCTCCGTTGCGGCCGTTCGCGCTGCGACCAGATCCTGCTCTGGCGAAACCCGTTCAGCGAACAAACGCTGTTCGCGGCGAAGGTTCGATTGGGCGAGTGCGGAACGCGCGCGCGCGGCTTCTACCTCCGCTTTCAGTGATGCCGCTTCCCGGCTTTCGATGATAGCCAGCGGGTCCCCCCGGCTGACTGACTGCCCAAGATTGCGGGTGAGGGAAACGAGCCGACCGCCTACGGAGGTGGACACAACCTGCACACCCTGAGGATCGCCCTCGATCGTTGCCGATAGCTCGATCGCTCCGGCCACGCCGCCTACTGTAGGTCGCGTAACCTCTATCCCGGCATCCGCGATCTGCTGCGCGGACAGGGTGACGATATCCTTTGGACCCTCCTTGGCTTCGCCGGCCTCGGCACCTTCGGTCTTCTCGGCTCCGGCCTTCTCACCGGCCTCGCTGTTGCCACCCCCGCCGCACCCGGCAAGGAGGATAGCCAGGGTCACAGGCGCGAGCGCCCGTATGATAATCTTCGTCATTGATTGGTTTCCTCGGGCGAGGGCGCTGCGGCAACGAGCCGTTCGAGGCGTGCCTTGGCGTCGTGATAGGTGGCGAGCGCATCGATCGCGGCGGTTCGTGTTTCGGACAGGGTACGTTCGGCATCGAGCAAATCGAGCTGCCCGAACTTGCCCTCCCGGTAGCCGATCCTGGCAATACGAGCGGCTTCGCTTGCCGATGCCAATGCCGGCCCGCTGGCGTTACGAGCGGTCGTCGCAGCATTCGCGACGTTCGCCTGTGCGCTTGCGATATCCTGCGCGGTATCCAGCTCGGCGACGCGACGTAGCGCCTGCGCCTGATCGGTCTGCGCCCGCGCCTGCGCCACTGCCGCCTTACCGTTGTTGAACAGCGGAAACGGGATCGACAGCCCGAACACTGCTGCCACGTCGTTCGTAGCCTCAAGCCGGCGTGCGCTTGCGCTCAGTGTCACGTCGGGAATGCGCTGCGACCTGGCAAGCCGCACCTGTGCCTCTGCCGTTGTCACGTCCGCGCGCGTCGCCGCCAATGCCAACGTCCCTGCGGTCTCGATCGGCCGCGCTGGACCAAAGCCCTCGACACGGCCGAACCACGCCAAATCCAAGGGTCCTGTGAGAGGTTGGCCGATCCGTCGAGCAAGATTGCTCCGCGCAACCTCGGCAAGCCGTTCTGAGCGCTCCACAGCTGTTTCGGCGTTGATCCGCAATACATCGGCGCGCTGCTGTTCGAGCGGCGATGCTCGCCCCGCCTGAACACGGACACCGGCTGCGCGCGATGCCTCACGGGCGATGCCGGCCTGCTCGCGCGCTGTCACAAGTCGGCGTTCCGCTGCTGTCGCTTCGATGTAGAGCTGAGTGACGGCAAGCCGTAAATCAGCCTCGGCCAATGCCGTGCCTATCCGCGCTCGATTACCAATCGCATCGGCGACGGCGATCCGTGCCGATCGTTTGCCACCCAGCTCGATCGGTAGTGCCAGACCGGCCGTTGTCTCCGCGCTGCGAAGACCGCGATATTGACCGCTGCCGGCAATGTTCTCGGTCTCGGCGACGATCGACGGGTTCGGCCGATAGCCGGCAACCGTGCGGCCTGCTTCTGCTGCCCGGACGCCAGCCGTGGCGGCCTCAAGGCTGGGGGCGCTGGCTCCGGCAAGTGAAAGCGCCTGCTCAAGAGTGAGCGGGGGACTGGTCGATGTTGGATCGGCTGACTGCGCCTGTGCGATCGACGCGCACGACGCCACGGCCAATAAGGCCGCAATAAAACGGTGCATGGGTAACGGACTCCTGACGAACCTTGGGCGTCCGCACGGGCTTTCCCGGCGGAATTAGGCGTTGGTCAGGCTTGGGGAGGACGTAGGGCTGGGTCCGACGCTACCGGGGCCTTGGGCGCATTGCGCCACAGCGATGCAGTCATACGAACGCTGCTAGCTGGTCCGGTTGAATCGGACGCGATCGGCACGCCGACATGATGGCCGTGGCAACCGCCATGATGGTGAGGATACGCCTTGTCGGCGTCTGCCGGCACTTGGTCGGCATCACCGTCGCAATGATCGAGGGAGCTGACCGCTGTGGTATCAACGCACGTCACGCCTTCGGTCGCATGCGCAACTGATCCAAGCCCGAGCATAAGCACGAGCATGAAACTGAGGAACAGGGCGGAAAGGCGGTGCATCGGCCCGCGCCTTAGCAGCTTACCGACTGCCATGTAACGACTGCTGGTAAGTAGCGGGGGCGGGTGAGGGCTCGCTACGCATTTCGGCGCGCGCCTGCCGCATGATCTGAAAACCGCCCGATATTCCCAACACCGCCATCAAGGCGGCGACGGCAAGATCAGGCCACGCACTGTTGAGGCCGAACACGCCGCCTGCGGCCAGTACGACGGCGATGTTGCCGATCGCGTCATTGCGCGAGCAAATCCACACGGACCGCATGTTCGCGTCACCGCTTCGGAAGCGGTACAGCATGACCGCGACGACAAGGTTCGCGATCAGCGCCGCGATGCCGACCACGCCCATAATCTCGGCATGGGGCGTTGCGTCGTGGAGCGCTCCCCATCCCGCCGCGAACAGGACATAGACGCCTAGCAAAGCGAGCGTCGCCCCCTTCAACATGGCCGCGCGCGCGCGCCAGGCTATCGCCATCCCGGCAACGCCAAGGCTGATCGCGTAGTTCGCCGTATCCCCGAAAAAGTCGAGCGCGTCGGCTTGTAGCGCCTTTGATCCGCCCGTGATGCCGGCAACGATTTCGATAACAAACATGGTGGCATTGATGGCGAGCGCGATCCATAGCGCCCGCCGCCACTTGGGGTCGTTGAAAGTGCCCGCCTTGTCGGACGCGCAGCTTGTGCAGGCCATGTTCGCCACCTCGATGGAATCGATCTGACAGCCTATATGCACCCTCTAGTCGCTAGAGGGTCAAGCGCTGTGTCTGAGAAACTGACGATCGGAAAACTGGCCGGTGCGACCGGTACGAAGGTCGAAACGATCCGCTACTATGAGCAGATTGGCTTGCTGCCGGCACCTGCGCGATCGGCGAGTAACTATCGGACCTATGAGGGCACGCATCTGCGCCGCCTGTCCTTCATTCGGCGTGCGCGGGATCTTGGCTTTTCAATCGACCAGGTGCGCGAGTTGATGGGGCTTGCCGATCACCGCGATCAGTCGTGCATCGCTGTCGATGTCGTTGCCAACCAACACCGCGACGCGATCAGGCGCAAAATCGCAGACCTCACCGCGCTTGCTGGTGAACTCGACGCGCTGATAGATTCCTGTAGCCGCAACACCGTCGCCGACTGCCGGATAATCGAAGCACTTGCCCCTTCCGCATAACGCCTTGCGACTGACCAACTCTCAAAAGGGAACGTCGACCGGGAAACCTGACCCGTCGATCCGACTGACAGCCGCAGACGGGTGCGCTTTCTCAAAATCTTTTCCCAATTTGAAATTCTCGAAATTGCGAATTTTCACGGCAAACTGGGAAAGCTGCCGATCGCTCTTGGGCGGATATGGGGTGACGTCTATACCCAAACCTGAAGCCCGGTGCTGATGTACACAACACCCTCAGCAGCATCGTCCGCGTATGTTCAACAAACGGGTGGGCGCCTGTGAACAGTTCAACGAGAGTGGTTGCTAACGACGGGCAACGCGGAAAACCGGTCCGATCGCACCTACCCTAAAGGCGCTGCCGAGGCGGCCACATCCGAGCGTTTGCCGTCTGGAGACCCCCTGCTGCGAGCGTCTGCTTCTATCCGATCCCGCCGTTCGCGCCCGACGACTTCAAAGACCGCTTTGTCCCACTTCTCGCCGTTTCCAGCTTCGTCGGCTGTCCCTCCGACTTCTATGAACCGACGTGAACGAACGTCCGCGGTTGGGCAGCGGGGCGTGGGGGGGGGCTGAATGGCGACTTATGGGTCTCGCCGGCCCCAACCGGCCGGGCCATCAAGGACCGATTGTCGACGTTCGCGGCTGGCTGATCCAGAGAAAATTACGGTAGCAGGCAGGCGTAAGCTACGAAGAACGAGATCGTCATAGTGACAAGCACGATGCCTATCTCGAGCCAACCATTGAGAGGTGGCTTCTTCGAGGTGCTGGCTTCGCGAGATGCCTTTGTCATGCGGCGGCTACAGGCTCGAGCGGCTTCCGACGAAACCTAAGCCGGGGTTAAGGGCTGTTCCATCCTGTGCGGATGATGCAAAATTCAAATCTGCGTCAGTCGGCTGTGGCGAGCTGTGCCATCATGAGTTGGCGAGCTGTGCCATCATGAGTTGGCGCACTGCCTCGGGACGAGAAAGTAGGCTCGGCTGGCGGTCGATCCATGCATCCAGCGCGGCGAGTTGATCAGGAGCCAAGCGCAAGTTGATGGGTGTCGAACCCACTTGCGGCCTTCCGCGACCTCTTTTGTTGGTGCCAACAATTGACATGGTTAATAGTTGATGCCAGATATGACGAGCTGACGCAAGGCTTAGGACCCTCGCGCCAGCTCTGACCACAACCGATCGAGTGGAGATCGAATATGGCTGCTGAAGCCCCTTATAGGGGTGTGCGAACCCGTGCACCCGAAATTGATGTCGCCGACGTCCCTTTGATCGAAATGGCCGACCGCGACATAGTCATGAGCGGTTCCAGCGACGTCCAAGAGGGCGGAGACTCGATCAACGCGCTGATACTTGGCGTCGAGGTTTTGATCGAGCGGCAGCGTGGAATTATGCGTCATCAGCACGCCGACGCCTTCCTGATCGATAACGAGCTTTGGGGTGCAATTGCGTCGTTGCTTACGATGGTCCGGACCAAGGCAACCGAGATCGTCGACGTCGGTGGGGAAATGGAGAAGGCCGGCCAGCGTTTGCCAAAGGGCATGGCAGCGTGAGGGCCGCGTTGCAACGGAAGGCCGCAGATAGCTTGGTAAGGGAGGGCGAAGTGTTCGCCGTCGCTAAGTCGGTTGCGCCGGCTGCGCTCGAATGCGTCGACGGCATCCGGATTGGCAATCTGATCGAAGCGTTGTTTGGATTGCTTAACCAAGCCGCAGGCGATCCGGACTTGAAAGACGGAGACCTAGACCGCGGCACGGCGGGCGAAGACGGCCCAATAGCAGAAGCGCGGCTCGATCCCCTTTGGCAGAATGCAGCGTGACAGGCACCGGCTTTCCAAATCGTCGCTTGCGGAGTGATCTTTAGTCACTTAGGAATGAGAGCCAGTCGAAAACAAGGATGGCCGATGCCAACCAAAAAGCCGATTCTACGCGGCGATATCATGGCCAAGGCTGAAATCCCTAGGGACGTCATGACGTTCTGGGTTAGGGGCGGCGTGCTGCGCCCGATCGACGCTCCGAAAACGGGCACCGGCTTTAAGTTGCGGTTCGAATGGTACGAGGCGAACATCGCCGCGATCATGAACCAACTCCGCATCCTTGGCGTCAGCATCAAAGGGATGCTGTCGGTCTGCAAGGTCTATCGCGACGCTATTGCGTTCTTCGATGGTCGCGGCGCGACTCGCGACGAAGTTCACGCCATGTGGACGCTCGACATGATCGAGCGCAACGTGATCGCCCGCAGGGTGAAGCGCTGGGGGTATCGCGACATAGTTGAAGCCCCCGGCTTCGACCCAGAAACGAACCCACGGATTGCCGCAGAAGCGGCCGATAATATTTCCATGGAAGACGAGCTTTGGGCCGAGATCGTGCCGTGGACCGCTGAAATCCACGGCGCGCAGAAGGTAACGGTGCGCGTCATGGAGTTGTGGGAAGGGATGCCGCGCGAGGAATTTCGCCGCCACCTCGATCCCTATGTGAACATCACCGAGCAGGCCGAGGTGAGCTATGCGCCCGACGGCGTTGCATCCCCCGAGGAATTGACCTTTTTCTGGCGGGTTGGAGAGACTGACGACTACCGCTTCAGATGGGGTCCCGACGCAGGCAAACTGGCGCGCGCGGATGGCGCAAAGTCCATGATCGCGATCGACGTCTCCGCGGTTCTGCGATCGGTCTGGCACACACCAGAAGGCGGAGCTTCCGCATGATCGCGATGCCTCGCGAACCGGCCGACCTCTACGCTCCGCTGGAGACGGTGCCGAAGCCCCGTCCGATCGGCGAGGTTTTCCAGGTCTTATTGGTCCGCTGGTGGCTGACGCTACTGGTCGAGGCGTACCGCGTGACCAGTAAGCCGCGCCTGCGACCGCCCAAGGCCAAGCGCACCCGCTAATTTCGACACATCCGCCCTACCCCATCGCTCGGAACGCGCTTCCGAGAACGCCACCGCCTTGCCGGAACGCATCTGATGATAAACGCCAAGCCTGTAGCCGCTCCCGCAGCGGCTTCCATTGCAGCCAACGACAACCGGCAGGCTCCGCGTATCGGACCGCCGCGCATGATCGCGCAGCCAATCCCTCACGACGTCGGGATCGCTCTGTTCATGAGGGGGGGGCGGCGTGTCGATGGGTGTGATCGCCGCGACGATCGCTCCGCAATGGCAGCCGAATCTCCACCAGTGGGATATTCATGATGAGCACTGCAGCGACTGTTGAAACCCACGTGAATGAACCATCGAAGCAGCTAGCTGCCTGTTCCCCAATTCGGGAACAGGGCCGCACTTCAGCTGGGAGTGCCTTAAGGCGGGAACAGGTAGCATTCCCTATCGAGGTCGTGCGGATGATGGGCCTGGATACCGCAGTGGGGTTGATGGGTAAGGGCCGCCGTGCAGACGAACTCTGCACCACCGTTCGCGCACTTAATTACAAAATCAGCGGCGAGCGTGGCGCGTCCGATGCCGACATCAGGTCTGCAGCGGCCGCCCGCGAGGGAAGGGGCGAACGGCTCCTCCCCCATGCACGCAGGCTTCGCGCCGTACTCGCCCGCCTATTTGAACACGATTGCCTCAAGGAAGCCGCATGACCGCTATGACCCTCGCTACCGCCAGACAACGCGGCGCGGCCAGCTCCGGCGGTCGCTTCCTGCGCGTACCTGACGTGATGAAGACCACAGGCCTTGGTCGATCGACGATCTACCGCATGGTCGCGGCCGGTACGTTCCCTCAGCAAGTGAAGCTGACCGTGCAAGCCAGCGGCTGGTGGCAGGCCGACATCGATGATTGGATGCGTGAACGGCTAGCAGCGTGCCCCCTACGCCCCTGAGGATGGGGGCACTTAAGGGGGCACATCGTAAATCTACCAGCTATGAAAACGCAGGAAAAACAATATCATGATCGGCGAAAATCGGCGGAGGCCAGGGGCACCATTCACGCATTTTACTGCATCTCGGCAATGTCACATGCGGCGGGATGTAGCTGAGCTCGCCGCTTAGGAGCGGCGACTTGTTGCTATTTCGTCCGGGGTCGGTGATCGAACGACGGACAGCGCGTTCCCAGCCAGAATGATCAGGCCCATCTCGGCGAACGCGTCAAGCCAACCGTGCATCGGCCAGATTCCCCAGATTTTGCGAAATTGCCGGGCGTTGTGGACTATGTCGGCAAAATGCTGGAGCGGCGGGTCGTAGGTTGCGTGATGCTGATGACACGCGATTGCGTCGCCAACGAAAAATAACCGTACGCCAGCCGCATCCGCCCGGAAGCCGAAATCGGTGTCCTCTGCACCATACCCCGAAAAGCGCTCGTCGAAGCCCCCTAATCCCGTAAACCGCTGTCGGCGAATCGCGAACGCCAGCGACCAGAAGAGACCAGGGTTTGGCTCCCAGCGAACCCCGGAGCGGGGGAAGTCGCGGACCGGGTGCGGTGTACCGGCGGCAAGAAGATCGTGTTCGGTCCATATACCGCGCGCATCGTTGGGGCCAAGATAACGGACGTTTGCGCACAACAATGCGTCTTGGTCGAGAAGTATGTCGTCCAGCGTGGCGAGGCAGGAGTGGAGGGGGATGCAGTCGACGTCGAGGAAGATCAGGCGGAAGCCGGTGCTCGCCGCCACGGCCAGGTTGCGCGCGGCCGCCAGGGGAAGCCCATCGGTTTCCAGGCGGACCATCTTCACGGGAAAGTCCGTGTTCGGGGCGGCCAGCGGCGTGTCGCTCATGTCGACCACGACCAGTTCGGCCGGCTGACACGACGAACGGCGAAGGCCCTCGACCAAATTGGCGAAATGCGCACTTCGGTTGCGGACGATCGTGAGAATGCTCAGCCCGGCGCGATGCTCGGTCATCGACGCCGCCATAGGTCCAGCCGATAGCAGTCCGTCCGTTCGGCATGCTCGACGGCAACGGCACCACCGACCGCGTCGTGAAGCTTGGCCACGGCGGCGTCGCCGGTCTGGGGATAGTCGGTGGCGCCAACCCAGTGGACCAGCAATATGCGTCCACCCGCGGCAACGTGCGTCCGCAGCCATGCCCCCGCGGTCAGCAGGTCGGCATCGCTCCAATAATAGACGACTTCGGACAGCATGACGAGATCGAGCGGTCCCACCACGGGAAGCGCGCCCGGGAACGCCTTTCGCTCAAACCGGACCTGGGGCAACATGCGGCAGCGCTCGCGGGCGTAGGCGATGGCCTTTCCGGCAATGTCGATCGCAAGCAGGTCGGCACAGAGCGGCGCGAGCTGCCGGGTGAGCACGCCGTGCGCACAGCCGATCTCCAACGCCGATGCATAGCGGCGGTCGTCGAGCACGGCGATGGTGCGCGCGAACTTCGCCGCTTCGTAGGCGCTGCTCGCCAGCGACCAGGGATCGTCGTCATGCGCGAAGATCCCGTCGAAATAGCCGGCATCGAGACTGGCATTGGCGGCGCGGTGGTCAACGGGCATCGGCGATCCTGCTCAGGTGAAGAACGTCGCGCGACGGCATCCGCCACGCGGCGCGGGCGAGCCGGAAGCCCGGACCGTAAGCTGCGCTTGTCTGACTGCGATGCGCCAGCAATGCGTGACGCCGCTGGCCCGGCGGGATCGCGCGGGTCGTCAACGTCGTCCGGGCAGGCGGTAGCGCCGGATCGGTCCAGACACGGTAGTCGAACAGCGTCACGGGTCGGCGCGAAACGCGGAGCGCCGCACGCGCGAGCGCATGGAATGCGGCGTGATCGCAATGCGGTTCCTCCGCACCGGTCACGGCGACCGCGTCGACGCACCGGGCGCGAAAAAGCGCGGCCAGACGACGCACCGTCCTGCGCCAATCCGCGCTGCCCGGCTGATGCGGGTGCGCATCGGGCCAGTCGAGGAACACCGGACGAGGGGCGTCGGCGCCCGCGAGCCTGCGTCCCGCCAGTGCCGCCTCGCGGTGTCGCAATCGGGCAAGCCATGTGCCGCCATCGTCGTGTGAGCCGGCGCCATCGGTGAGATAGATCGTGCCGGCGAAGCGCCCTGCAGCAGCCGTCTCGGCGATGAGCGCGCCTGCACCCAATGTCTCGTCATCGGCATGTGGGGCGAGCACCAGCCAGCGGGCGCCGGCGAACCGGCTCGCGTGCAGGGGGCGGGCGATGCTCACCACAAGCGATCCTCGCCCCAGCAATCATGGTCGAGCCAGTCGCGTATCGCGGTATCGCGGACCTGGTCTGGTCCGGCCTGGCGCAGATAGAGTCCGAGATCGCGAATGATCTTGTCGACCCGCTGCCCCTCGAAACTGCTCCGGGTGCCGATCAGTCGGGCGGCGTGCTCCATGACGTCGAGCCCGGCGCGTTCGACCACCCCGCGGGTCATGCGTGCGAACGCGGCGGCATCGGCGTCCTCGCGCGCGGCGCGTATCGCTGCCTCGCGCACCCAGAGACCAGCGGTGCGGGTCCCCACGATGGCATGTCCCAAGGCGGCGCGCGCGAGCGGATCGGCGCGGGCGGTGTCCGACAGCGCGGCGCGCGTTTCGGCGAGCAACGCCTCGATCCCGCCGAGCTGCACGGCGGTGAAACGCCATGCCCCGCTGGTGAAGCGCGGTTCGCGGTCGTAATCGCCCGGCTGCCCCAGCAACGCGGCCTCGTCGATCGGATAGCCGGTCAGGTCGTAGCTGCCGCTCATGCTCGCGCGCATGCCGCGGACACGCCAGCCGCTTGCGTCGGTGCGGGCGACGTCGTCGGCAGCGACGATCGCCAACCGACGGTCGCCATGTTCGGGCTGGACGGTGACGATCGCGTAGCGGATTCCGCCGGCGCCGCTGGCGAAACTCTTCGCCCCCAGCAACGAAAGGCCGTTCGCGGTATCGACCAGCGCGACACCCGGTGCGGGCTCGGTCGCCCATACGCCGAACGTCGCACCGCGATCCAGGACGTCGCGCAACCATGCCTTCTGCGCGGCGGTCGCATACCAATCGAACAGCGCCATCGCGTTGACATGCCCCTCGTAGAGCCGGCCGACGCTCAGGTCGCCGCGACCGATCCGGCGCAGCGAATCGAACATGGCGTGGTGTCGGGCGGCGGCGTCGGCGAAGCGATCGCCTCCGGACTCGACCGGTGAATATCGTCGTAACAGCCCGGCCTCGGCTAGCCGTTCGATGCTGTCGGCGGGGTGCGCGCGAACGGCATCGTAATGGTCACCGAGCCGCGCGAGATCGCGGACCAGCGGATCGTCAAGCACCGGCATCATCGTCTCGCTCATCCGCGGTCTCCATCGGCCAAGGCTATCACATAGGCGGCGAGACGGTCCGCGCCACGGGGATCGTCGAGCGCGGCTTGCGCAGCGGGATCGCGGTGTTCGACCTTGGCGAGCAGCGACGGCCAGTCTGCCGTCGCGGGATCGTTGCAGGACAGCGCCGCCCCCGCTGCAACCAATTGGCGCGCTTTTGACCGTTGTTCGTCGAATGGTCGATCCTCGGGCAGGCAGACAAACGGCCGCCGCGCCGCCAGTACCGCGCCGACGACGCCGTCCCCGGCGCTGCCGACGACGATCGCTGTCCGCGCGATCCGCGCGGCCGCGTCGTCGACCCAACCGAAACGTTCAAGATTGCCCGGCGGATCGACGATCGGCGTGCACGCGCCGATGACGCGCCAGGTCCGGTCGGGCGTCGCGCGGGCGGCGCGCGCCCACACCGCGCTGTCGATCGGTGATCCGCCGCCCCCGCCAACGACGAGGACCGAACCGGGCTCGACCGCATCCGGATCGGCGCGGTTGGTTACGCCGGGGCAGTATCGTGTCTTGCGTCGTACCCAATCGGGTGTTTCCGGATCATCCAGCGCAGCGGCGAACGGCGCGACGATCGCCGTCGCGGCGCGGAAGGCATCGAGGTGCGGGATGTCGTTGCGGACCCCGTTCAGCCTGACGAACACGGTCGGGACCGATGCCAGCCGCGCGAGCATGGCGATCTCGCAGGAGACATCGACGACCATCAGCGCTGGCCGATGTTCGGCGATCCACTGCGTGACGGCGGCGACCCGGCGACGGATACCGTCATGATCGAGCGGGGCGTAATGCAGTGCCGCGGGACGGTCTCCGCCCGAATCGTCTCCGTCGAACGCCGCATGCAGACGATCGTCGGGAAGATCGACATAGGCATGCGAGCCGGTCTGCCCGGTCAGGTTCGTGCCGATCAGCGTGACGCGGCCATCGGCACGCTCGGCGACCGCCAGCGCGCGTGCGCGGTGCCCGGCGCCGTGGTGATGAACATAATAGCCGACCGGTCGGGTCATCGCGACACTGCCGCGCCAGCCGGGACCGACCCTGGCAGCGCCATGTCTGCCGGCATCGGTGGCAGCGTGGCCTCGTGCGTCAGCATCGCCGCGACGCCATGGGCTGCCCGCTCGGCGCGGCGCCACTGCGCCCGCGCGCGCCAATGTTCGAAGGCCGGTACCTGCGGCGCGGTGCCGTCGGCCAGCGTCGCGGCCAGATCGGCCATCGCGACGGCCATGCCACCCTCAGCGCGACCATCGGTGCGTGCCGATACGCGCGTCCACACCGATGGCGGGTGGACCAGTCGCCCGCCCGCCGCGACCGCGTCGATGACCATCTTGCGATCCTCGCCGGACGCAATCGGCGTGACTCCGCCGATCGCGTGGAACAGCGCGGCGTCTATCGCAATGCTCGCGCCGGTGTGGTCGCCGTGACGCGGCGCCGGATCGTGAGGGGCGGGGTCGATCGCATCCTCGATCGCGCGCACCGCCGCCCAATAGTCATCGAACCGCGCCCGCAGCGCGACGACCGCCGGGGCGATCGGCTCCGCATCGTCGAGGACGATCCGCCCGCCGACAATGTCCGCTCCGGCATCGATCGCGGCCAGATTGGCGGCGATCCAGGTGGCGGGCGGGCGGCAATCCGCATCGGTCGAGATGAGTACGCCCTCTCCGTCGAGCCAGGCATGCCCCATCGCCATCGCGTGCCCGCGGGCACTACCGGCATGGGCACGCGGTGGAGGGAATGTGCAGGCCTCGGCCCGGATATCCAAACGCCCGCGGTGACGCAGCGCGGCGTCCTGCGCCACCGCGAGGCTGTCATCGTCGCTATTGTTGATGCAGACGGCTACCCGGATGCGCTCGCGCACGGCCTGCGCGGCCAGCGCGTCGAGCAGGATCGGCAGACGCTGGACTTCATTGCGCGCTGGCACGCAGACGCAGAATGCGGGGGTGGTCATCCCAAGCGTGCGCCGGTCGCCGGTTTGATCCCGGCCATGCCCCCGCGCGCGGGCCACATCGCGGACATCGCCGCGGCGGCCGGCTCGGGGATCGGCACGGGGCGCGCCGTCATCTCGGCGTAGAGCGCCTCATAGCCGTCGATCATCGTTTCGGCATCGCAGATCGCCTCGGCCCGCGCGCGGCTGTCCGACCGGTCGAGCCGCATCGCCTGGATCGCCGCGTTCGCCAATGCACCGACATCGTCGGGATCGGCGAGCACGCCGCTCGTGGCGTCGAGCAGCGTCGGTATCGCACCACGCGCAAAGGCCGCGACCGGCGTCCCGCACGACAGCGCTTCCGCGACCACCAGGCCATAGGGCTCGTCCCAGCGTGGCGTGCACAGAAACGCCCGCGCCCCGCCGATCAAATGCGACAGGTCGGCATGATCGAGATGGCCGACATAGCGGATCGCGGCATCGAGGTGCGGCGCGATCTCGGCGGCATAATAGGTCGGATCGGAAATCGGGCCGGCGATCCGCAACGGCAGACCGATGTGCCGTGCCGCCGCGATCGCCAGATGAAGGCCCTTCTCGGGAACGATCCGGCCATACCAGACCAGATATGCTTCGGCATCGGGCTGCGCGCGATACGGGAAGCGATCGAGATCGATGCCGTTGCCGACCACGCGATCGATCGGCACGATCGGCGACCACATCGTGCGGATCGCCTCCGAGACCGCAACGAACCGGGTCGCTTCGGCACGGCACAGCCGGATCCCGCTTTCGAGCCAGCAGAAGGGCGGCGTGTGCAGTGTCGTCACCATCGGCATCGGCAGCGTATCCGCCATCGCCACGGGCAAATAATGCAGCGAATTATTGTGGACGATATCGAACGCGCCCCGGCGGAGTTCGGACATCAGCCTGAGATAGGCATGATGTTCGCGAAAGAACGCGATGTCGGTCGCCTCCGCAACGCCTGTCGCCATCAACGCGGTTTCGTCGCAGATCGCGGTCAGCCCGGTCGCCGGATCGGACCGCGTCGAAGCGAACAGCGTCACGTCATGGCCGCGTGCGCGCAGGCGGGTCGCGAGCAGGTGCGTGTGCATCTCGAGCCCGCCCGCAAACGGTTCGACGATGGCATGCTTGAGATGGGCGATGATCGCGATACGCATGATCGGACTGAACCATCCACACAATAGTTGAGCGGACGTAACGACCGTGGAGCGCCACTGGGTCCGTATACTATTGCAAAATCGTGCTGATAGGGATCAAGCGTTGCACTATACTATTGGCCGGCCTGGATATTCGATGCCCGCGCAACAGGGTCGCTCGAAAGCTATGCCCGGGTTCCATGCGCCTGGCGCACTTCAAATACGACACGCGTAGCACTGGCAGGTCGATTAACCCGGTCGCGCCACTTGTTGCCGATCAATGGGACGAATAGTTGGTCTGACGTTCGACCGGTGCCGGGCAATCGGCCGCCCCGCTCTGCTCCGTCAGCTCGATGGCATGCTGAAGATGACAGGCGGCGAGAATTTCCAAGTCGCGATCTAGCAACGCGAGCGCCATTTTCATCAAAGACAGGGCGGTTTCAGAACGTCTTGGCATGATCCATGTTAGAATAATGCAGAATGCGAGACAAGGGAAAGCCGCGTGGGGAAAGGGCTTTCAACGGGTTTGGATATGATTCTTCGGTCGCAGAGCCGCTGGCGCGCGCATGCACGTCAGTTCAGCATGCCCGCATAGCTTTGGGGTGGCGCCTGAAGCGTCATGCGTGCGGCTGTCCCGGCGACGATCACCAGCAGCAGCGCGGCCAGGCCGACGATCACCACGCGCCGCGGCGGTGCATGATCGGCGAGCAGGACGATGGCGATGGCGGTCGCGATCATCGGCCACAGATGATAGCGCAGATCCGAGGCGATGCTGAGGACGCCGAAACTGGCTTCCAGCGCGAGCGCGGACACAAGCAGCGCGATCGCCAAACGCCGCGGCGCGTCGTCGGGGCGTGCCAGCGCCGCGGCGAGCGCGACGATCGCAAGCACGATCCAGACGATCGGCCAGCCGAGCGGCATCTCGACGATCGCAGCGGTCACGGTTTCCCAGCGCTGCGCTGCTGGGTTGGGGCTATCGAGACCGAGCGTGTTGGGCTCGGATGCGGCCGGCGGCGCGGCACCGGGCCAGTGGAACGGGACGAGCCAGCGGTCGGTCGAGTTCAGATGCGCCAACCGATGCGCGGCATAGGCGACCGGATGGTGAAGTGCCGCAGACGCGAGCGTCAGGTAGAGCGACGACGCGGGCAGCGTATGCAAGCGTGCCATCGTCGGCGCACAATGCTCGTCGTCGCCAAGCGGATCCCAGAAGAACGGCTTTGCGCAGTGGCGGGCGACGATGGCGGCGGATTCGGACGGGGTCAGGCCTGTGCTCGTGCTGTCGGGCGCGCGGGCGGCGATGCCGGCAAGATCGTAGAGCGCCTGGGTCGCCTCGACCCCGCTGTGGTTCGCGCGGAGCACCTGGTGGTTCACGAGGGGGGCGACGCCCAGTATGACGATGACCGCGATGCAGGCCGTGGCGAGTTTGGCGCGCGCACGCGCGGGGCGGGGCGACAGCATCACGCTCAGCGGCACGACGATGAAGACGGCGTTCGCGCGAACGAGCACGGCATAGACGAGCAGCAACGCGACCGGGATCATCGCCGAAGCCGGTGTCGGTCGGTTGGCGAGACGCCACCAGCCGACGATACCGACCGCGGCGAGCAGCGCGCCGACAAGTTGCGCATCTTTGAGCACGACACCCTGCCAGCCGAGGAACGGCGGCAACACGCCGATGACGAGGATCACCACCGCGCTGCGGGTGCGTCCGGCACGGGCGAGTGCCGCGGCGAGCAGGCCGAGGCCGAGCCAATAGGTGGCGAGCTGGAGCACCAGCATGGGCGTCGCGCCGGGTCCCAGCGTGGCGAGCAGCGCCCAGATGCGCGCCATCGCGGGCGGGTGCCAGTCATCATACACGCCCGACAGGACCTGACGATATTGCGCGACGGTGTCGTACATCGCGACCCCGGGCCAGAACAGTGCAAGCGAGGCGATCCACAGCGCACTCGCGACGAGGGCGATGTGGCGCGGTTTGAGACGGGACGCAGGTTCGATCGACATTCGCGGGTCCTGCACCGATGGGCGATACGTCGCGGATCCCGCGAACGGGGAGGCGTGACGCGGCGACCTTGCGGGGCCGTCCGCCTAAGGGTCAAGGGCGATAGGGCCGAAACGAGACGGTTTGCCCGGCGCGGTCGATCGGCCGGGTACCGGGATGGTCGATGACGCTGCCGGATCAAGGCATCGCTGGATCACGCGAGTGGTGACTTTGCCGACGGCGGGCATGCTGCGTAGCGAGCACCCGGGTCCTGCCTCCGCCCCGATGGCGGGGAGGGCAGCCCGATCGCCGGCACGGATTCTTACGCATAAGGGGGGCCACTTGGCAGGCGGAGGGGGCGGGAAGCAGCCACGTCTGCGCCGTGTTCCCCCTCCGACACCTCAGCGACCGCCCCCTTGCGGGGGAGGATACCGCGATCAGTAGTGGATCGACCGGCCGTAGGCGCCGAGGACGCTCTCGTGCATCATCTCGCTGAGCGTCGGGTGCGCGAACACCGTCTCCATCAGCTCGGCCTCGGTCGTCTCGAGCTGGCGCGCGACGACATAGCCCTGGATCAGCTCGGTGACTTCCGCGCCGACCATGTGCGCGCCGAGCAGCTCGCCGGTCTTCGCGTCGAACACCGTCTTCACGAAACCCTCGGCCTCGCCGAGCGCGATCGCCTTGCCGTTGCCGATGAACGGGAATTTGCCGACCTTGAGCTCATAGCCGGCTTCCTTGGCCTTCGCCTCGGTCATGCCGACGCTCGCGACCTGCGGGCGCGAATAGGTGCAGCCGGGGATGTTGGCCTTGTCCATCTGATGCGGCGACCCGCCCGCGATCTTCTCGACCGCGATGATGCCCTCATGGCTGGCCTTGTGCGCGAGCCACGGCGCGCCGGTGACGTCGCCGATCGCCCAGATGCCGTCGACATTGGTGCGGCCATATCCGTCGGTCTTGATGTGCCCGCGGTCGGTTTCGACGCCGAGCGCTTCCAGCCCGATATTCTCGGTGTTAGGGACGATGCCGATCGCGACGATCGCGTGGCTGAACGTCTCCTCGACGACCTTGCCGTCCTTGTGCTTGATCTTCGCGGTGACGCCGCTGCCCGATGGCGCCAGACCTTCGAGTCCGGTGCCGGTCAGCAGCGTGATGCCCTGCTTGGTCAGCGCCTTGTCCATGAACGCGGAGACTTCCTCGTCCTCGACCGGCAGGATCCGCGGAAGCATCTCGACGATCGTCACGTCGGCGCCCATGTCGTTGTAGAAGCTGGCGAACTCGACGCCGATCGCGCCCGATCCGATGACCAGCAGCTTGGTCGGCATTTCGGTCGGCACCATCGCGTGACGATAGGTCCAGATAGTCTTCCCATCGGCCTTGGCGAACGGCAGGTCGCGCGCGCGCGCGCCGGTCGCGACGATGATGTTCTTGGCTTCGAGCTCGACGGTCTTGTCGCCCTGCTTGACGCTCAGCTTGCCCTTTGCGGTCACGGTGCCGACGCCTTCGACGACGGTCACCTTGTTCTTCTTCATCAGGCCCTTCACGCCCGCGTTAAGCTGGCCCGCGACCTTGCGGCTGCGGTCGACGACCTTGGCGAGATCGAAGCCGACATTGTCGGCCTTTAGGCCATAGCTCTCGGCGTTCTGCATGTAGTGATAGATTTCCGACGTACGCAGCAGCGCCTTGGTCGGGATGCAGCCCCAGTTGAGGCAGATGCCGCCCAGGCGCTCGCGCTCGACGATCGCGACCTTCAGGCCGAGTTGCGACGCGCGGATCGCGGCGACGTAGCCGCCGGGGCCCGAGCCGAGGATGACGAGATCATAGGTATCAGCCACGGTAGAGTCCTTTGGATTAGTTGGTTGCTGCTTAGCTAGAAGCGGGCGGCACGGGCCGCGGTTTGCGGTCGTCGTCGACCGCCACGAAGATGAAGCGCGCCTGGGTCACCTTGCAGCTGTCGTTGCTGTGCCGCGCGCGGCGCCAGGCCTCGACCTCGATCGTCATCGAGGTGCGACCGACCGCGAGCAGATGCGCGTAGACCGACACCTCGTCGCCGACGACGACGGGCATGTGGAATTTCATCGCATCCGCCGCGATCGTGACGGCTCGGCCGCCGCTCCGCCTGGATGCGACCGAGCCGGCGGCGAGATCCATCTGGCCCATCAGCCAACCGCCGAAGATGTCGCCATAGGGGTTGGCGTCGGCGGGCATCGCGGTGACGCGAATGGTAGGAGCCTTTTCAGGCGGTAGTTCGGTCATGCTTCAGTCCTGCGGGTCGCCTGATCGAGACGGCGGGCGCGACGCAGTGGCCCAGCGCCCATCAGCAAGGTCGCGACCATTGCCGCGGCCCCGCCCGCCCAGATCACGTCTCGCCCGAGCGGATAGGACCATGCCGCCGCCCAGGTAATTGCGACCGCCACGCCGAGCCCGGCGAGAATGTGAAAGATCTCGATGGTCGTCTTCTTCATGTCGAACATCCCCCTAAACCGTTCGTGTCGATCGCAGTCGAGGTCCATGCGTCTCATGTCCTTCGACTTCGCTCAGGGCGAACGGAGTGGGAGACGTGACGTCCATGTCCGTCAGCTTACGCCAGCATGCCCAGCGGGTTCTCGACGAGGTGCTTGAACGCCTTCATGAACTGCGCGCCGTCCGCACCGTCGATCGCGCGGTGATCGAAGCTGCCGGTCGCGGACATCACGGTGGCCACGGTGAGTTCGTCGCCGACGACGTACGGACGCTTCTCGCCCGCGCCGATCGCGAGGATCATCGCCTGGGGCGGGTTGATGACCGCATCGAACTGCGTGATGCCGAACATGCCCATGTTGCTGATCGACGCGGTGCCGCCCTGATATTCCTCGGGCTTCAGCTTGCCGTCGCGGGCGCGGGCGGCAAGGTCCTTCATCTGCGTCGAGATCGACGACAGCGAGGCGGTGTCCGCACCGACGATGATCGGCGTGATCAGCCCCGATGGCGTGCTGACCGCGACCGAGATATCGGCGCGCTGGAAGCTGATCAGCTGGTCTGGCGTGAACATCACGTTGCAGGTCGGCACCTGCATCAGCGCGACGGCCTGTGCCTTGATGAGCAGATCGTTGACCGACAGCTTCACGCCACGCGCTTCGAGGCTCTTGTTCAGCTCGCCGCGCAGCTTGAGCAGCGCGTCGAGACGGATGTTCACCGTCAGGTAGATGTGCGGAACGGTCTGCTTCGATTCGGTCAGACGACGCGCGATTGTCTTCCGCACGTTGCTGAGCTTGGTCGCCTCGTGCGGGATATCCGGCACGGTCGCAGGCTTGGCGGCAGGCGCGGGGGCTGCAGCAGCGGCAGTCGGCGCAGCGTCGGTCCTGGCAGCAATAGGTGCCGCACCTGGCTTTGCGCTCTCGACGTCGGCCTTGACGATGCGACCCTTGGGCCCCGAACCCGAGACAGAGCCAAGATCGATACCCTTGTCGGCGGCCAGGCGGCGGGCGAGCGGGCTCGCCTTCACACGGTCACCGCTGGCGGGCGCGGTTGCAGACGCAGTGCCCGCATCTGCGGGACGACCGTGATCCTCGGCCGAAGCCTCCGTGCGTTCGACCGGCTTGGCCTCGCTGCCGGTGTCGTTGGGATCCTTCGGATCGGGCTTGGCTTCCGATTCCTTGGCGGCCGGCTCGGGCGTCTCGCTCTTGGTGGGTGCGGACACCGACGATGCGTCCTCGCCCTCTTCGGCGATGATCGCGATAACCGTGCCGACCTTCACGTTGTCGGTACCCTCGGCGACGAGGATCTTGACGACGGTGCCCTCATCGACGGCTTCGAATTCCATCGTCGCCTTGTCGGTTTCGATCTCGGCCATCAGGTCGCCGGATTTCACGACGTCGCCTTCCTTGATCAACCATTTGGCGAGGGTTCCCTCCTCCATGGTCGGGGACAGCGCAGGCATCTTGATCTCGATCGACATGGATTTCCCCAGGGCGTGATGTAACGGCATGCCTACTCGCGCCCTCGTCCGCTCGGGTCAACCCCGCCGCACTTGCGTATCGACCCGCTGCGGCCCAATTACCGGCAATAACGGGGGCGAAAATGCGCATTTATCTGGTGGTGATCGACGACAGTCCCGAAGCGGGCATCGCGTTGCGGTTTGCCGCGCGGCGAGCCGTGAAGACCGGCGGCGGCGTCGAGATACTCACCGTCATCCCGCCGCAGGAGTTCATCGCGTTCGGCGGCGTCCAGGCGACGATCGAGGAGGAGGCGCACCTCCATGCGCAAGGCCTGGTCGCGGCGGCGGCGGGCACGTTGTTGGAGGAATCGGGGCTGCGTCCATCGATCACGGTGCGCGAGGGCGAAGGCCCCAAGATCATTCGCGCGATGATCGCGGCGAACCCCGAAATTGCGGCACTGGTGCTCGGCGCTGCCGCAACGGGCGCGCCGGGCGAGTTGATCGCGCATTTCACCGGCGCCGACGCGGGCGCGCTGCCAGTGCCGGTGATGATCATCCCGGGGTCGCTGACACGCGAGGCGATCGATCGGCTGAGCTGATCGTCAAACAGGCGATCACGCCGCCGTCTCGGCCGGCCGCTCCTGCAAAAGACGCTCGACGCGGCGAATACCGGTCGGCGAGAGCTGGACGGCGTTGCGGAGTGAATCGACCGGCTCGATCAGATCCCTGCCAAGCAACACGCGAAGCCAGCGTTCTACGGTTGTCGCCGGGAGAGCAAGATGGTCGGCGATTGCCGGAGGCGTCGCAATCCAGCTTTCGGCCTCGGATAGATAGATCAACAGCAACATTCCCCAGGCATGATCGGCGAAGATGTCGGCGCCCAGCGCGGCGTCGCGCGCGCGCATGACCCCAAGCAGATCCTTGGCCCGCAGCCACAGGCGTTGGGGGATCTTGTCGGCATTGGCGACGAGATCCGCCTGGTTGACGGTGGCGAAGGTACCCACAAGATAACTCGAATCGCCATTGCCGAGACGGGACACCTGCACATCCAGCGTGATGATCCCGCCCTCTCCGCCGATATAGCGTTTGCGTATCATCGACGGGCCGCCATTGGTTTGCAGTGCCGCGACCCGGTTCAGGCTGCGGGCCATATCCGCTGCATGCGTAATCGCCAGATAGGACAAGCCGATGAGATGCTTCTGCGTGCGCTGCAACAGCATCGCGACGGGCTCGTCAATCGCTTGGAGGATCCCGCTGGCATTGGAAATGGAATGCCCGATGATCATCTCTAAGTCCCGATTTTTGCACTATATCATGTAGTAGAAATACGTATCTCCCTCAAACCTGGATCATACATCACGATAAATCATACTGATCTGCATCAACATGTGGCGAATAATCTGAATTAGTAAGGCTGGGTGCGATTGCTTACCGCGATCGGCAACAAGACGCTTGAGCAGGCGCGCCGATCGCGTCACGATAGGCGATGATCGTTCTCGCTCTTCCGTTGCTCGCCGCCGCTGCCGCCGCAACGCCGCCGCTTCCCGCTCCCTCCGCCGACCGATTGAAAGCGGACGTCGCGACGATGGTCGGGTTCGGCACGCGCCATACCGCATCAACGACCACTGATCCCAAGCGCGGGATCGGCGCGGCGCGCGATTGGGCGGCGCGGCGCTTCACCGCGATCGGTGCGACCTGCGGCGGGTGCATCACGGTCGACCGGATTTCGCGCAGGTTCACCGGACCGCGCGCGCCGACCGGGGTGGTCGTCGAGGATGTGCTGGGCATCCAGAAGGGCCGCGACCCGAATCGCGTCGTGATCGTCGGCGCGCATATCGACAGCCGCGTGACCGACGTGATGAACGCGACCTCCGATGCACCGGGCGCTAACGACAACGCATCGGGTGTCGCGCTGGTCCTCGAAGCGACGCGGCTGCTGGCGCAGCGCAAGTTCGACGCGACGATCGTCTACGCCGTATTCTCGGGCGAGGAGCAGGGGTTGTGGGGTGCCGAACTGCTTGCCGACACCGCCAAGGCGCGCGGATGGCAGGTTTCGGCGATGCTCAACAACGACATCGTCGGCAACACGGTCGGGCAGGGCGGTGTGCGTGTCGCCGACAAGGTCCGGGTGTTCTCCGAAGGGATTCGCGCCTCCGAAGATCTGGTCGCGCAGCAGGGCCGACGCGCCGAAGGCGGTGAAGACGATGGTCCGAGCCGCGCACTCGCCAAGGCGATCGACGGGATCGCTGCTGGGATCCCCGGCGGTCTCGACGTGATGCTCGATCGCCGCCCGGATCGGTTCGGGCGCGGCGGCGATCACGAACCGTTCCTCAAGCTGGGCTACCCGGCGGTGCGGTTTTCGGTCGCGGCCGAGAATTGGGACCGCCAGCACCAGGATCTTCGGTCCGAGCAGGGCGTGGTCTATGGCGACACGATCGAGGGCATGGATTTCCCGTATCTCGCCAAGGTCACTGCTATCAACGTTGCGACGCTCGCCCGGATCGCAGGGGCGCCCGCCGCCCCCGAGGACGTTGCGATCGCTGGCGCGCTGTCGCGCGACACCACTGTGAAATGGTCCGCGGTCGCGGGCGCGGCCGGATACCGGGTCCGCTGGCGTAGCAACGATGCGCAGGACTGGACGCAGACGCGTGACGTGCCGGGGACGAGCACGGTGCTGGTACAGGTCCCGGTCGACGATAATTTCGTCGGCGTCTCCGCGCTATCGGCTGATGGAGCGGAAAGCGTGGTGAGCTTTGCAGGGCGCGACCGGCGTCGGTGATGCGGCTTGAGGGCCGGTGGCGGTGATGCGGCTTGAGGGCCGGTGGCGGTGATGCGGCTTGGTAGCCGGTGGCGGCCCCTGCAGTGCGATCAGGCGGCCGCCGCCTCCTTCCATCCGCGATTGGCGAGCGCGCGTGCCTCTTCGGGGGACATCGGGCGGCCGAAGTAGAAGCCTTGCACCCTGGTGCAGCCCAGGTCGTGAAGCGCCTTATATTCGACTTCGGTCTCGACGCCCTCGGCGGTCGTCGCCATGCCGAGGCTGTCGGCCAGCGCAATTCCCGCACGGACGATCGCGACTGCCTCGCGGAGCCCGCTGGCGGCGTCGCGGACGAAACTACGGTCAATCTTGAGCGACGAGAGCCGGGTGCGCCCGAGATAGCCCAGCGAGGCGTAGCCGGTGCCGAAGTCGTCGAGGCTCAGATGCACGCCAAGCTCGGCGACGCGATCGAGAATCTGCGTTGCGCCAAGACCTTCGTGCATGAACACGCCTTCGGTCACTTCGAGTTCAAGCCGCTCCGCCGCCACGCCGGTATTGGCCAGCGCGGCCGCGATCGTCGTCACAAAGCTCGGGTTGCGTAGCTGATCGGCCGAGACGTTGACCGCGATCCGCATCTCGGACGGCCAGTGCGCGGCTTCCTCGCAGGCGGCGCGGACGACCCAGGCGCCGATCGGTCCGATCAGTCGCGTTTCCTCGGCAAGCGGGATGAACTTGGTCGGTGACACGCTGCCGAACTCGGGGCTGGTCCAGCGCAGCAACGCCTCGAACCCGCACAGCGTCTCGCTGCCTGCCTTGACGATCGGCTGGTAGACGAGATGCATCTCGCCCTTCTCGATCGCGCCGCGGAGCGCCATTTCGAGGACGCGGCGCTCTTCCGCCTGGACATGCAACTCCGGCTCGTAGCGGCGGAAGACGCCGCGGCCCGCGTCCTTGGCGCGGTACAGCGCGAGATCGGCGGAGCGCACCAGCATGTCGGCGGTGCGACCGTCGCGCGGACCGATCGCCAGGCCGACGCTCGTGCCGATGTGCAGCGTATGCGCGTCGATCTCATACGGGCGTGAAAGTGACTCGATGATCCGTTCGGCGAGCTGTTCGACCGCGGCCAGATCGCTGGCATCGCGAACGACGACCGCGAATTCGTCGCCCCCAAGACGTCCGCAGGTTTCATTGACGCCCATCAGCTGGTTCAACCGTTCCGACACGCGGCCGAGCAGCCGATCGCCGATCGGGTGGCCAAGCGTATCGTTGACCGCCTTGAAGCGATCGAGATCGAGCATCATGAACGCATAGCGTCCGCCCCAGCGATCCGCGTCGGCCATCGTCTTGACCAGCGTTTCGTTGACCATCAGCCGGTTGGGCAGCCCGGTCAGCGTATCGAACCGCGCCATCCGGTTGACCTTGTCCGCCGACGCGCGCTGTTCGGTGACATCGGAGCCGACCCCGCGAAACCCGATGAACTCGCCGTGATCGTCGAAGCGCGGCGCGGCGGCCAGGTCCCACCAGCGTTCTTCGCCGCCGATCTGGACCGGTAGGCGCAGATTGCGGAAGCTTTCGCGACGTTTCAGGCGGTCCGCGAGCGTGTGAAGTCCGGTATCGAATTCGCCCGTTTCCCAGCCTGGCCCGGCGAGCAGCTGCAAGAGCGGCATGTTGTCGATGCTGGCAGCATCGACCCCGCACGCGAACGCGAACCGCGCGCCGGGCTTGACCACGCGCCGCGTCGCATCGGTCTCCCAAAGCCAGTCGGCGCCGCCCCCCTCGAACTCGCCGAGTAACAGACTGACCGTCTCGTCGCGATCGTCGAGCACGATTTCGCCGGCGCGGATCAGGACCAGTGCGCGCGCGCGGTGGAGACAGGCAGTCATCAGCAGCAGTGTGAACAACAAAAGACCGGCGGCGGCGGCAAACGTCCCGGCAAAGGAGAGCTGGACGACGATCGCCGCGCCAAGATACCCGAGGAATATTAAAGTCGCGAGCGCGAGCGGCGCCATTGCCAGCGCGACGGTGGTCATGAGCACCGCGAGCGTCAATCCCAGCCCGGTCGTCGTTCCCGACGATGCGTGCGTGCAGAACACGACCGGCACTGCCGACCAGACAAATGCGAGAATGCAGCCGTCCGACACGGTGGTGCGGAGATCGCGCAGGCTGGCATAGCCGTCGCCGCGATCGTGCGTTGCGAGCCGGCGGAAGCCGACCCATACTGCCGCAGCGATCACCAGCGCTTCCCAGCTGGCGATCTGCCAATGCGGGATCTCCGCACGCAACAGGAACGCGATGACCAGCGAGGCCATGACGTTTGTTGCCAACAGGAATAGCGCGGCCCGACGGACGGCGAGCAATTGCGCGGCGCGTATCCGGCCCCAGACCATCGGATCCTTACCCTCGCGCAGTCCCAACAGAGTCGGGATGGCTACGGAGATACGAGGCGGGAGGGAGGGGGGGATCTTGGACACGGCGGAGAGATAGACGCGCTCTGGTTAGCAGAACGTTTGCACTGCACCGATTTGGATCCAATTCCTGTCGTTTTTTGGGGTAATATGTCGCCGGCGCCGTTGGTCCCGGCTGACTATGCCCGTCAGGCAGCGATATCGTAGGGTTTTATGTCGCCACTGAGATACAGGTTGCGCGCCTTGGCGCGGCTCAACTTGCCCGACGAGGTGCGCGGCAGCGTGCGCGGCGGGATGAGTTCGATCAGGCAGTTCATGCCCGTGACCGAGCGGACCCGCTCGCGGATCTCGTCGCGCAGACGCAGCCGCTCGGACTCGTCCGAGCTGCGGCACTGGACCAGCACGGCGGGGGTCTCCTCGCCGCCAGGGGTGGTGATCGCGAACGCGGCAATGTCGCCCGCCTTGAAGCCCGGCAGCTGTTCCACCGCCCATTCGATGTCCTGCGGCCAGTGGTTCTTGCCGTTGACGATGATCATGTCTTTGGCGCGGCCGACGATGTAGATATAGCCATCGGACATATAGCCCATGTCGCCGGTATCGAGCCAACCGTCGGCCATGCACGCCTGCGTCGCGGCATCGTCGCGGAAATAGCCGACCATTACCGACTTGCCGCTGCACCAGACCTTGCCGATCGCGCGGTCGGGGAGAGGGGTGCCGTCCTCTTCGCGGATCTCGATCCGCATGTCGCGGACGGGCTTCCCGCAATTGACGATCGCGCGGTAGCGTTGCGGGCGGTCATTCCCACGGCTGCCGCCCGAAAGCTGCGTTTCCTCGACGAGTTCGACGCGGATGCCTTCGCCCGGCGGCATCAGCGAGACCGCGAGCGTCGCCTCGGCAAGGCCGTAGCTCGGCAGGAACGCGGTGGCCTTGAAGCCCGCATCGGCGAACGCGTCGACGAACGACTGCATCACGTCGGGGCGGATCATGTCGGCGCCATTGCCCGCCACGCGCCAGCGCGACAGGTCGAACCGGTCGCTCGCCTTGGTCTGCGACGACATGCGGCGCGCGCAGATATCGTAGCCGAAGGTCGGCGAATAGCTGAGCGTCGTGCCGGTGTTGCGGCTGATCAGATCGAGCCAGGCGAGCGGACGCCGCGCGAAATCCTCGGTCTTGAGGTAATCCGTCGAGACCTGGTTGGCGATCGGCGACAGGAAGCAGCCGACCAGCCCCATGTCGTGATACCAGGGCAGCCACGAGACGCAGCGATCGGTGCCGCAGACTTCCATGCCGTAACTGTGCGCGGCGAGGTTGTTGAGCAACGCCGCGTGCGTGATGACGACGCCGTGCGGGAACCGCGTCGAGCCGCTGGAATATTGCAGATACGCGATGTCGTCGGGCTTTGCCTCGGGCAGCGTCGCGACGGGGGCTTCGCGGGTGGCGAACTCGGACCAGTCGATCCCGACGGTGCCCGATAGGCGTGCGGCCTCGCCCGCCATCTGCGCGAGTTCGGGCGGGAAGATCAGCATCTTCGGGTCGCAACTGGCAAGCTGGACGCGAAGCTGTTCGATGTAGGAATCGCGGCCGCCGAACGAGGTCGGCAGCGGCAGCGGCACGGGCCAGGCGCCGGCGTAGACGACGCCGAAGAAGAGCGCGGCGAATTCGGGGCCGGTTTCGGCGACCAGTGCGATGCGATCGGCAGGGCCGACGCCCGCGGCGATGAGGCGATCGGCCATTGCGCGCGCATCGGTGCGCAGCTGTGCATAGGGATAGGGCTGCGACAACGTGCCGCGCGCATCATGGAAATTAAGCCCGCGGTTACCGGTTGCGGCGTAATCGAGCGCTTCGCCCAGCGTCGCGAAATCGGCGAAACGGCGCGGCAGCGCGTCCTCGGTCGGCGTCGCGACGATCGTCGCCGCGGTCTGGCCGTCCTTGTGAAGCGTTTCGGTCGTCATCGCAGTTCCTGTCTCTGGCATCGTGCCCGGCATGGCGGCTGAACGCACCACCCCTAATCTCAACTCTAGCCGTTCAACTTCGGGTGTCAGTGTGGCACAATGATGGCGTGTCCGACGATGACGACCCCGATCAGACGCCTGGGCGTCGCGAAAACCGCGGTAACGCGCGTCCCGCCGGGCGTGGTGGCGCGCGTGCTGGCGGACGTGGTGGGGGCCGTGGCGGCGAGCGGGCGCCGCCCAAGCCGCTCGACGCCGCGGCGCTGGAGCGGCTGGCGCTGCGCTATGTCGAGCGGTTCGCGACGACACGGGGGCGGCTGACCGACTATCTGGTGCGCAAGATCCGCGAGCGCGGCTGGGACGACGGCGCGGCGGCGGCACCGGCCGATCCCGCCGAACTCGCACAGCGCATGGCCGATCTGGGGTATGTCGACGACCGTGCCTTTGCCGAACAGCGCGCGGCGGCGATGCAGCGCCGCGGGCTGGGCGCGCGGCGTGTCGCGGGGGCGTTTCGCGAGGCCGGAATCGACGAGGGCGATGCGGATGCGGTCGCGCCCGCGATCGCGGATCGCGCGGTCGAATCGGCGCTCGCCTTTGCGCGGCGCAAGCGAATCGGGCCCTATGGCAGCGGCGAGGGCGACCGGAAGCTGCACGACAAACAGCTCGGCGCGATGCTGCGCGCGGGGCACCGTTTCGATCTCGCCCGCAAAATTGTTGCGATGCCACCGTCCGATGCGCCCGAAACGGTGGTTTTCGACGCCGATTAGCAACGGATTCATTGCGACCGCGACGAAGCGTGCTAGCAAGGGGATCAGGGGTGTAACAATGCGTAGACGCAGCAGGATGCGGACATGATGACGCAGACCGGATCGGCGATGGTCGCGGTTGGCCACGACCTCGGGGGCGACCGTGTGGGCGAATTGGGGGGCGAGCCAGGGAGGGCCGTCCCGGAGACCGCCATGCCCGCTGGCGACGTGCGTGCGATCGGCGGCGTGATCAAGTGGTTCGACGTGACGCGCGGGTTCGGCTTTGCGGTCGCGGACGACCCGACGGTCGGCGATATCCTCGTGCATTTCTCGGTATTGCAACCGCATGGCCGTCGCAGCCTGCCCGAGGGCGCGCGCGTCGAGACGCTGTCGGTCCAGCGTGGCCGCGGGTTCCAGGCGCGCGAGATCGTCTCGATCGACATGACCAACGCGGTCGAGGAGATCGTCCGTGTCGCGGCATCGCCAGACCGGATCGATCCGATCGCGATGATCGACGCCGCCGGACCGTTCGAGCCGGTGTCGGTCAAATGGTTCAACCGGTTGAAGGGCTATGGCTTTCTGGTACGAGGGTCGGATGGCAGCGACATCTTCGTCCATATGGAAACGTTGCGTCGCGCCGGAATCGAGACGGTCGAGCCCGAGCAGCCGCTGCGCGCGCGCGTCGTCGCGGGACGCAAGGGGCCGCTCGCCGTCGCAGTCGAAGAGGGCCTTGGATGAGTTTGGTTGCGAAGGCCGTCCTGGCCGGGATGCTGGCGCTGGGCGTCGGCGCCGGAAGTGTGGCGTATATGAACGGCAGCGATGAATCCGAAGCGGCCAAGGTCGCGACGCTGAAGCTGACGATCAAAAGTACAAACGGGACGCACGCGTTCACCGTCGAGCGCGCCAGGACGCAGGACGAGCAGGCGCGCGGGCTGATGTATCGTACCGACCTGAGGCCCGATGGCGGGATGTTGTTCTGGCCTTATCCTTCGACTGGGGGTGCGCCGGTGGATGCGAGCTTCTGGATGAAGAATACGCCGAGCTCGCTCGATATCCTCTATATCCGGGCGGATGGCACGATCGCGCGGATCGCGGAGAATACGGTGCCGTTCTCGGAGACGCCGGTACCGTCGGGCGAGCCGGTCGGGGCGGTGCTCGAGCTGATGGGTGGCCGGTCGGCCGAACTGGGGATCGCCGAGGGCGACCTGGTGACGTGGTACAAGCGCTCGGACTAAGCGGGCGGACTAAGCGCTCGGACTAAGCGGGCGGACTAAGCGGGCGGGCGAATACGTTTTATCGGCTGGGTATCGGCTGGGCCGCGCTCCCGATCACGGAGTTTCCCGCCCTGCCGCATCATCATGGTTGAAGCCCGCCCCCACTCGGGTTAAGCGCGGCGCATGGGCTTTCTCGCATCGACTTTCACGTGGTGGAACGGCGCCACCCTCGGCACCAAATTCGGCCTGCGCAGCATGGCGAAGATGGGCGAGGACGCGCTCGGCAACGTTTATTACCAGGGCGGCAAGGACACGTCAGGTAATCCGCGCCGCTGGGTGATCTATCAGGGCGCCACCGACGCGAGCCGCGTGCCGCCCGCGTGGTTCAGCTGGCTGCATCACCAGGTCGACGACGTGCCCGAGCGCGCGCTGCCGCCGGTGCGCGCGTGGCAGAAGCCGGCCGTGCCGAACATGACCGGTACCGCGCTCGCCTATCGGCCGTCGGGTGCGCTCGAAAAGGGTGGCAAGCGCGCCGCCGCGACGGGTGACTACGAAGCCTGGACGCCCGAAGGGTGATCATGCGCTGGCTCGCCGCGGCCGTGTTGGTCGTGGTGCTGGGGGTGGGCGGCTGGTTCGGATACCGCGCGCTCACCACGCCCGTGGCGACGGTGGCTGCGGTCCAGCAGGAGCTGCCGGGCGCCGATGAGCCGGCGAATTCCTCGATCGAGACGATCGACGCCGGTGCCGCGACGATCGCCACCGGCGGCACGCCGATGGCGCAGCGCGTGGCCGTGCTCGGCCTGCTCAACAAGCGGAACGGCGAAACCCGAGCGGTGACGCTCAGGCCCGGCCAGGCGACCCGGATGGGCGATGTCGTGCTGCGGCTACGTGCGTGCGAACAGACCGCGCCATGGGAGCAGGAGCAGCTGACCGGCGCGTTCGTCCAGGTGCTGGTGCGCGGCGTCGATGCGAAATGGCGGCGGAGCTTTTCGGGCTGGCTGTACAAGGAACGCCCCGCGCTGAACGCGGTGCAGCATCCGATCTACGACGTGTGGACCAAGAGCTGCGCGATGACTTTCCCCGCGACCGGGCCCGATACGGCGCCGGTCGCCGAGGCCTTGCCCGCCAAGCGATCGAGCGCGCGGAAATCGCCTGCTGCTGCGACGCCGGCGGCCGACGACGCGGGGCCGAGCGCGCCGTCTAGCGCACCTGCCAGCAACGCTACGTAATCCGCGCGGTCGATCTCGATCGCGCCGAGCGAGGCGAGGTGCGAGGTCTGGAACTGGCAATCGAGCAGGGTGAACCCGCCGGCGCGCAGCCGCGCGACGAGGTGTGCCAGCGCGACCTTCGATGCGTCGGTGGCGCGGCTGACCATGCTTTCGCCGAAGAACGCGCGGCCTAGCGCCAGGCCATAGAGCCCGCCGACGAGCTTGCCGCCGTCCCAGCATTCGACCGAATGCGCGAACCCCATCGCGTGCAGCGTCTGAAAGACGCGTTCGATGCCGTCGTTGATCCATGTCTCGGGCCGGCCCTCGACGCTTTCGGCGCAGAGCTGGACGACTCGGTCGAACGCGGTGTCGATGGTGATCTGGAACCGGTCGGCGACAATCGTCTTCCTGAGCGAGCGTGAGAGCTGGAAACCGTCGAGCGGCAGGACGGCGCGGCGGCGCGGCTCGACCCAATAGACGCTGGCGGCGTCGCGGCTGTCGGCCATCGGGAACACGCCGACCGAATAGGCGCCGAGCACGATCTGCGGATCGAGGATGTCGCTCATGCGGTAAGCGTGTGTTCGATCCGGCGCCACAGATCGGCGAACGCCTGCGCGGCGGCCGACCGGGGCGCGAACACGCCGACCGGCGCGCGCCTGACCGCCATCGCTTCGATCCCGCTGGCCATCGGAATCACCGGCCAGTCGGGGTGCCGCGCGAGTGCCTCGGCATGGAGCGCACGGCGCTTGTCGACCATGACGTGGACGGGGAGCAGCGCGGTGCGGCCGCCGAGATGCTGGACGACCGCGTCATAGGCGCGCGTCGAGAGCGGGGAGGGGATGACGGGGATCACGATCAGGTCGGCGGCGCGCATGACCTGGTCCGCGGTCTCGGTCAGCCCGGGCGGGCAATCGAGGATCACGCGGTCATAGCCCGCGAGCTCGCCCAGCAGCTTGGCGAGGCGCTTCTTCTTGTCGAGATCGTGGAACAGCTGGTCGAGCCCGCGCAGCGACGCGTCGGCGGCGATCAGGTCGAGATGGCGATAGGCGGTCGGCCGCGCCTGCTTGGCGACGGCGACGTCCTTCGAGAACATCGCCTGCGCCTGGTCCGCCTTGCCGGGGCCGCCGAGGACCCAGGTCGACGCGGCCTGCGGGTCGAGATCCCAGAGCAGGGTCCGCCGGGCCGATAAGGTCGCGGCGCACCACGCCAGGTTCACCGATAGCGTCGTCTTCCCGACGCCGCCCTTGAGGCTGTAGATCGCGACTGTTGCCATCACGCTACGGTGCCGGTCCGGGGCGGTAAGGGCAAGAGCGCGCGGCACAAAGAAAAACGGCCGGCGGATGATCCGCCGGCCGTTTCAGAAACCATCGCGATCGATGCTCGACGCGGTGCGGGTCCGCTTACGCGTGGCAGATCTGTGCCGACTTGCCCGGCGCGGTCAAAGTCACGCTCGTCTCGGTGCCGGTCATCGACCAGCCGCCCTCGGCGGTCTTCGGCGCGCCGGCGACGTCCGACTTGAGCGTCGTCGCGGTACCGTCCTTCTTGGTGCGGACGACGGCCTGCTTGTCGCCCTGGAAGAACGTCACGTAGAGCAGGCTGTTGTCCTTGCAGCGCAGCGTGGCCTCGGACTTGATCGAAGGCGGCAGTTCGACCGGCGCTGCGTTGGCGAGCGTGTTCGCCATCGGATCCGGATTGGTGTCGACCACCTCGGGCGAAGCAGGCTTGGAGTTGCAGGCGGCCAGCACGAGCAGCGCGGCGGCGGCGGAGAGGGGGAGGATTTTCATAGCGGAACCTCGCTTCGCGCATGCAGCATGGAGCGTCAAGGACTATGGCCTTTCATTCATGCGGCGTTCGCCCGGCGGGTGTGTGAGCATGACGAACCGTTCTGCACGTCGGATACGCGACCGACTACTTGCTGTCGGCCGTGTCGTCGCTCTCCGTCACGATGACGATGCCGGCGATGATCGCGGCAGCGGCGAGAATCGCGACGACGAAACCACCGCCGCCCGCCAGCCTGTCGCGCGACGTCGCCTGTCCGCCGGTGCGGATCGATTTCGCGAGCGACAGCCGCGCCGCCGACTGGCTCACTGATGCGCTAGCTGTCGTCCGAGGCGCAGTCGCGGACGGCGCCGCCATGGCAGGCGATACCGACAGCGCAGACGTCGTGATAAGCGTGGTAACTCTGGCCAGTCTCATGCTGCCGTTGCCTCTCACAAGATGAGCCACGCTGTCACGCGGAAAAAGCCGGGGCAAATAGGAATACCTGCAAACCGGTGAGGCGAGACACTTTCGGGGCAAGGCGAAGCGAGGGCAAAACTGCGTGATGCCGCGCCGGTATTGGTAGGCGGTTATTGATGGCGACGGAGGAACCGAGCTTCGCGCGCAGCGGGCGATTTGGGCGTGACAAAGTTTCGCTCGCTTGCCCGGTGCGGTCTGCGAGGCCACATAGCCGCGATGCACACTATATCCGACACGCTCGCCCTGATCGGCAACACGCCGCTTGTCCGCCTGAAAGGTCCCAGCGACGCGACGGGCTGCGATATCTTCGGCAAGTGCGAATATGCGAACCCCGGCGCGTCGGTGAAGGATCGCGCGGCGTTGTTCATCGTCGAGGATGCCGAGCAACGCGGTTTGCTCCAGTCCGGCGGCACGATCGTCGAGGGGACTGCGGGCAATACCGGGATCGGCTTGGCCTTGGTCGCCAACGCGAAGGGCTACAAGACGATCATTGTCATGCCCGAGACGCAGAGCCGCGAGAAGATGGACACGCTTCGCGCGCTGGGCGCCGAACTGGTGCTGGTGCCGGCCGCCGCCTTCTCGTCGCCATGCCATTTCGTCCATACCTCGCGGCGGATTGCCGAGGAGACGCCGGGCGCGATCTGGGCCAATCAGTTCGATAACATCGCCAATCGCCGCGCGCACATCGTCGGCACCGCCGAGGAAATCTGGGCGCAGATGGACGGACGGATCGACGGCTTCACCTGCGCGGCGGGGACCGGCGGGACGATCGCTGGCGTCGGTCTCGGGCTGAAGGCGAAGGACGAGGCTGTCTGTATCGCGCTGAGCGATCCGCATGGTGCCGCGCTGTATAACTATTACGCGCATGGCGAGCTGAAGTCCGAGGGATCGTCGGCTGCCGAGGGGATCGGGCAGGGCCGGATCACCGCCAACCTGGAGGGCGCGCCGATTGACACGCAGTTCCGGATTTCTGACCAGGAAGGCTATGCCTGGGTCCGTCGCCTGCTCGACGAGGAGGGCCTGTGTCTCGGGTTGTCGTCGGGGATCAACGTCGCCGGGGCGGTGGCGTTGGCGAAGCATCTCGGGCCCGGCAAGCGCATCGCGACGATCCTGTGCGATACCGGATTTCGCTATCTCTCGACGCTGTACGACCCGACGTGGCGCGCGGCGAAGGGGCTTGGTTGAGTGGCGGCATGAGCGGGAATCGACAGAGGCGCGGTGGTCAGGTATCTTGGCGCGGCAAGATGAAGTTACACCATGAACCCTCGCAAAGCCTGCAGCGCATCAAGGTCGGCATGATCGGCCTCGCCGCGGTCGTGCTGCTGATCGGATTGGCCAGCGCGATCATCGGTTCGGCGAGCCGCGAGCGGCCAGTCGCGACCGCCGGCGCTGCGCAGGCGGACGTGGTCGCGAACATGGGAGTTTCGAACGTCATCGATGCCAAGAGCGCGGGAGAGCCGCTGGCCGAGATGGGCGTGGCGCCGAGCGCCAATTCCCAGGCACCCGCACCGTAGGTAATCCGTCCTCGTCGTGAGCTCGTGTCCGGCTTCTCCATTCAATTAACCAAAGCGCAGGGCCCGTTGGAGGGATGTGCCTCATATCCTTGCACAAAGTCCCGGCTGTCGCCAAAATGACAGTATCGACAAGGTGAGGACATCGACGGCATCGAAGGTGAGTCTGCTCGATACAGCCGCGGATGACGTCCACGGGCGCCAGCTGGTGAAGATATGGGCCTATCCCCAGATTTCCCGCATTCAGATCCCCGTTGATGCGCCGATAAAATCCGATCTGCTCGCAATTCGCTCCGAACCGACGCGCGAAACTCGTCGCAAAAACCCGAAATCCCCAAAAATCCCGTTGCGTCCCCGGACCTCTATGGTAGATGGAGGTTAATACAGGGGCACGTTCACCGTTAGCTGTTAGCGCGGTCGGATCGCGGCGAGGGCCGTGGTCCGAGATGGTGAGGCGTGTGCGCCATTTCGAAGGGTTTTGGCGTGTCGGTACGGGGTCGCTATCAGGGAGACGGTATCGGCCTTGTCGACGACAAGGGCCGGGTAGCCATCCCTTCGGCGCTTCGCACGACCCTTTCCGCAAATGCGCCCAAGGCGAACGGCAAGGACGGCGGGACCATCATCATCGGCGCGCATCAGAAGAATCGCTGCCTGGTGGCGTATGATCCGGGCTATGTCGACATCCTCGCCGAGCGCCTCGACCGCCGCGAATCCGAGAATACGTCCGAGAACGGCGAGTATGATTACAACATCAAGCGCGCCGCGGCATCGGGCGAAGCCGTCCCCTTCGACGGCTCCGGTCGCTTCATCATGCCCGCGTTCCCGCGCTTCTATGCAGGCATCAAGGGCCATGCGTTCTTCTATGGCGTGCTCGACTATATCGAGATCTGGGACCCCGCGACGCTGATCGCCACCGACGGCATGCCCCCCGTCGTCAAGGAAATGGCGCGCTTCTACATGGCCGAGAAGGGGATCCAGCTGTGAGCGGTCCCGACGCGCCGCATATCCCCGTCCTGCTCGACGAAGTCCTGGCCGCGCTCGCCCCCGAGCCCGGTGAGACGATGGTCGACGGCACGTTCGGCGCGGGCGGCTATACACTGGCGTTGTTGAAGTCCGGTGCTCGCGTCGTCGCGTTCGATCGCGATCCCGATGCGATCGCCGCCGGCCGCGGAATCGAGGAGGCCGAAGACGGGCTGACGCTGATCGCCGCGGACTTCTCGGCGATGGCGTCCGAGCTCGAGACGCGCGGGTTGGCGCCGGTCGATGGCGTGACGCTCGACATCGGCGTGTCGTCGATGCAGCTCGATCAGGCGGAGCGCGGCTTCTCGTTCCAGTCGGACGGCCCGCTCGACATGCGGATGGCGCAGGCCGGCATGTCGGCGGCGGACTTCGTCAACGAGGCGGACGAGAACGAGATCGCCGACGTGCTGTATCAGTATGGCGACGAGCCCAAGTCGCGGCGCGTGGCGCGCGCGATCGTCGCGGCACGCCCGCTGACGCGGACCGGCGAGCTGGCGCACATCGTCCGCCGCGCGCTCGGCTACAAGGCGCACGACAAGAAGGACCCCGCGACGCGCGCGTTCCAGGCGATCCGCATCCACGTGAACCGCGAGCTGGGCGAATTGGCGGACGGATTGCTGGCCGCCGAACGCGTGCTGAAGCCCGGTGGCCGGCTCGCGATCGTGACTTTCCACAGCCTCGAGGACCGGATGGTGAAGCGCTTCCTGCGCACCCGTTCCGGAGGCTCGCCTTCAGGTTCCCGTCATCTTCCGCAGGTGAAAGCCGTTGCGGAACCTAGTTTTTCTCATGTCGGCCGCGGTGTTCGCGCCGGCGAGGCCGAGGTCGCACGCAATCCGCGCGCGCGCTCGGCGACATTACGGACGGCGCGGCGGACCTCCGCGCAACCCTGGACGGAAGAGGTGACGACATGACGGCGGCGTATCGGATGAAGGGTGTGGGCTGGTTCGGGGGCTGTGTCGCCGTCGTGCTCGGTTTCTACCTCGTGTCGCTGCAGGTTGCCGCCGAGCGCAAGAAGCTGGAGGCGGTCAATGGTCAGATCCGGTCAGCCGAGCGCGATATCCGCGCGTTGGAGACCGAGTTCGACACGCGCGGCAACCTCGCGCAGCTCGAACGCTGGAACGGCGACACGCTGGCGCTGTCGGCGCCGACCGCGGGCCAGTTCGTGGTAAGCGAGGCCGCGCTCGCGGCGCTCGACGTCGACAGCCTGCGCGCGGACGGGGTCCAGACCGCCGCGCTGCTGGTGCCGTCGGGGGCCGGGTCGGTCGTGTCCACGCCGGTCGTTCCGGTGACCGCGGCGCCCGCCGTCGTGAAGCTCGCGCCCGCGCCGGTCCAGATGGCGCAGGCGAGCGCGCCGCGCGCGATGAACGTCGCGATCCAGGCCGCATCGAAGACCGCGCTGAAGCCGGTGGTGATCCGTGCGTCGGTGGCGACGCCGCGGTCGACCGAGGCAGCGCTCGTCCGCGCCGCCAAGACCGATCGTCTCGCGGCCGTCGCCAAGGTCCGGCCGCAGGCGGTCGCGATGCTCGACCGCAAGCTGCTGTCCGATACGACTCTGGGTGACATCATGAGCGGTGCGCGCTCCGAGAGCGGCCGGCGGCGGTGACGGCCTTGGTCGCCCGGCCTGTCGCGCAACATCGTAGCGCCAACCAGCGTCACGCGCTGGTGGCGACCGCGCACACGCGCCTGATGATGCTGATGTTCCTGTTCGGCGCGGCGGTGCTGGTGGTGATCGGGCGGCTGGGGATGCTGGCGGTGCAGGCGTCGCTCGCCGATCCGCAGGCGCGGGCGGCGACGATCGCGGCGCGCGGCGACATCGTCGATCGCAACGGCGCGCCGCTGGCGCGGACGATCGATGCATGGACGATCGCGGTCCACCCCAAGAAGCTGATCGGCGATCCGACCGAGGTCGCGAGCAAGCTGGCCGCGCTGATGCCCGAGGCGGGCGACCAGGCGCATTATTATGCGCTGCTGACGTCGGGCAAGAGCTTCATCTATCTGCAGCGGCGCGCGTCGCCCGCGCTCGTCGAGCAGGTCAATGCGATCGGCGAGCCCGCGATCGTGTTCGACCGCGACACGCAGCGCCTGTATCCGCAATCGACGATGGCGGCGCATGCGCTGGGCTTCCTGTCGACTGCGGGGCACGGGATGAGCGGGATGGAGCGCGTGCTCGACGAGCGGCTGACCAATCCGGCGCTCAACGGCACGCCGGTTGCGCTGTCGCTCGACAACCGAGTCCAGGCGGCGATGGAGAGCGAGCTTGGCCGCGCGATGACGACCTTCTCGGCGCGTGGCGCGGGTGGGATCGTGCTCGACGTGGCGACGGGCGAGGTGATCGCGATGGTCTCGCTGCCGACCTTTAACCCCAATCGCGTCGGGATGGCGGGTAGCGAGGAACTGCGCAACGTCACGACGCAGAGCGTGTTCGAGCTGGGATCGACGTTCAAGCCGATCACGATGGCGACCGCGATGGATACCGGCGTCGTCACGTCGTTCGCGCGGCGGTTCGATGCGACGCACCCGCTGCAGGTCGGCCGCTTCACGATCCATGACGAGCGGGGCGACCCCAAGCGCTGGCTGAACATGGCCGAGACGCTGATCTATTCGTCGAACATCGCCACTGCGCGCGTCGCCGACGAGGTCGGGCCGGCGCGGATGCAGACGATGTTCAAGAAACTGGGCTTCGATACCAAGCCCGATATCGAGCTGCGCGAGAAGGGCCGCCCGTTGTGGCCGAAATACTGGGCGCGCACGACGACGATGACGACCGCCTATGGCCACGGCATCGCGGTGACCCCGCTGCATCTCGCCAGCGCCTATGCGGCGTTGGTCAATGGCGGGATCTGGCGGCCGGCGACGTTGCTCAAGGTCGCGCCGGGGCATGCGCCGGTCGGGCGTCGCGTGATCAGCGAGCAGACGAGCGCACGGATGCGGCAGATGCTGCGGCTGATCGTGCAGCGCGGCACGGGGCGCAAGGGCGATGCGCCGGGCTACCGCGTCGGCGGCAAGACCGGCACGGCCGAGGCGGCGGTGTCGGGCGGCTATGACCATTCGCGCAACGTGGCGACGTTTGCCGCCGCGTTCCCGATGGATGCGCCGCGGTACGTAGTGCTGGCGATGCTCGATTCGCCGCTCGGCACGAAGGAAACCGGCGGGTGGAAGACCGCGGCGTGGAACACCGCGCCGGTGGTGGGCCGGACGATCTCGCGCGTCGGCGCGATGCTGGGCGTGGTGCCCGATGCGCACCGCGACATCGACGTGTCTGACATCGTGCCGACTTTGTGGCAGGACCCGACCCGCACGCAGCCAACCGGGCAATGAGGACGACCAGATGAAGCTGTCAGCGCTGACCGACGGGACGGAAGAGGCGCAGGTGACGGGGTTCGCGATCGATCACCGCAAGGTTGCGCCGGGTACGGTATTCGGCGCGTTCGAAGGTGCGCGCGTCAACGGCGAAGACTATATCGCCGACGCGATCCGCTCGGGCGCGATCGCGGTGGTCGCGCGGCCCGGGCTGACCGTCGAGGGTGCCGCCTATATCGCCGACGACAGCCCGCGCGAGCGGTTCGCGCAGCTGGCGGCTAAGTTCTTCGCGCCGTTTCCCGAGACGTCCGTGGCGATCACCGGGACCAACGGGAAGACGTCGTGCGTCGAGATGACCCGGCAGCTGTGGCGGATGGCGGGCTTTCATGCGGCGTCGATCGGCACGCTGGGCGTCACGACCGCCGACGAGCGCGTGACGACCGGGCTGACGACTCCCGACGTGGTGACGTTCCTGTCGAACGTCGCGGGGCTGGCGCGCGAGGGCGTGACGCATCTGGCGTTCGAGGCGTCGAGCCACGGGCTGACGCAGTACCGGACCGAGGGGCTGAAGGTGGCCGCGGCGGCATTCACGAACCTCAGCCGCGATCACCTCGACTATCATGGCGACATGGCGGCGTATTTCACCGCCAAGATCCGGTTGTTCTCCGAAGTGCTGTCGACCGATGGCACCGCGGTGGTGTGGGCGGATGATCCGCAGGCGGCGCGCGTGATCGACCTGGCGCGCGAACGCGGCAACCGGCTGATGACGGTCGGCACGCAGGGCGAGACGCTGCGGCTGGTGGGACGCGATCCGACGCTGCTGGGGCAGGGGCTGACGATCGAGGCCGAGGGGCGGACGTACAAGGTGACGCTGCCGCTGATCGGGGCGTATCAGGCGGCGAACGCGCTTGTGTCCGCGGGGCTGGTGATCGCGACGGGCGGCGATGTGGCCGCGACGATCGCGAACCTGGCGCGGTTGCAGCCGGTGCGCGGGCGGCTCGAGCGCGCGGTGATCGCGAAGTCGGGCGCGCCGGTCTATGTCGATTACGCGCATACGCCCGACGCGCTGGAGGCCGCGATCGCCGCGCTGAAGCCGCATGCGGGCGGCAAGCTGATTGTCGTGTTCGGCGCGGGCGGCGACCGCGATACGGGCAAGCGCGAGACGATGGGGCAGGTGGCGGTGCAGCATGCCGACCGCGTGATCGTGACCGACGACAATCCGCGGACCGAGGATGCGCGCGCGATCCGGAACGACGTGCTGAAGGGCGCACGCGGGGCCGAGGAGATCGGCGACCGGCGCGCGGCGATCGCGGCCGCGGTGCGCGAGGCTGGGCCTGAGGATATCGTGCTGATTGCGGGCAAGGGGCATGAGCAGGGGCAGATCGTCGGCGATATGGTTCTGCCGTTCGATGACGTGAGCGTGGCGCGGGAGTGTGTTGCGTGAGGGGGGCTAGATCTTCATTCCCCTCCCGCTTGCGGGAGGGGCTAGGGGAGGGCGCGACGTACGTACTGGCGTCCGGCCTGTTTGGTCAGCCCCTCCCCCGACCCCTCCCGCAAGCGGGAGGGGAGCAGTGAGTCTGTGGACTTCGGCCGAGATCGCCGCCGCCACTGGCGGTGTGGCGTCGGGGGACTTCTCCGTTTCTGGCGTCGCGTTTGATTCGCGCGAGGTTGGGCCCGGCGATCTGTTCGTGGCGATGAAGGGCGAGGCGAGCGACGGCCACCTGTTCGTCGACCAGGCGTTTGCGCAGGGTGCCGCGGGGGCGATCGTGTCGGAGCCTTGCGACCACCCGCATGTCCTCGTCGCGGACAGTTTCGTCGCGCTCAACGCGCTTGGCGCCGCGAGCCGCGCGCGCAGTGGCGCGACGATCATCGGCGTCACGGGATCGGTCGGCAAGACCAGCGCGAAGGAGGCGCTGTTCGCGTGTCTCGAGCGGGCGGCGCCGGGCGCGGTGCATCGCTCGGTCAAGAGCTACAACAACCATACGGGCGTGCCGCTGAGCCTCGCACGGATGCCGCGGGACACGACGTTCGGCGTGTTCGAGATGGGGATGAACCATGCCGGCGAACTCGCCGAACTGACTCAGCTGGTGCGGCCGCATATCGCGATGATCACCGCGATCGCGCCTGCACATACCGCCTTCTTCCGCGACGAGAGCGCGATCGCGGATGCCAAGGGCGAGATCTTCGCCGGGCTGATGCCGGGCGGCACCGCGATCGTGCCTTATGACAGCCCGCATCGCGACCGACTGCTCGGCCATGCCGCGGCGCATGCCGCGCATGTCGTGACCTTTGGCAGCGAAAAGGGGGCCGACGTGCGCGCGATCGAGGCGATGCGGCTGCCGACGGGCGGGACGTTCGTCACCGCGCGGATGGGGCAGGCCGCGGACCACGAACTGAGCTTCACGATCGCGCAGCCGGGCGCGCACTGGGTGTCGAACGCGCTGGGCGTGCTGGCGTGCGTGCAGGCGGCGGGGAGCGATCTCGGGCTCGCGGGGCTGGCGCTTGCCGAGCTCGGCGGGCTGCAGGGGCGCGGCGCCCGATCCATGGCCGCGGTCGGCGACGGCGAGATCCTGGTGATCGACGAGAGCTACAACGCGAACCCGTCGTCGATGCGCGCGACGCTCAGCGTCCTGAGCCACGAAGCGGGGCGACATATCGCGGTGCTCGGCGAGATGCGCGAACTGGGCGACGCCTCGGCGGACTATCATGCCGGGCTTGCCGAACCGATCCTGGCGGCGCGCGTCGAAATGGCGCTGTTGGTCGGTGAAGCGATGGTACCGCTTGCGCAGGTGCTTGAGGGACAGATCGAAACCGTCCATGTGGGCGACGCTGCGACCGCGCTGGCTACGCTACGGACGCTTGTCGCGCCGGGCGACGCCGTGCTCGTCAAGGGATCGAACGGGGTTGGGCTCGCTCGGGTCGTGGCAGGTCTCTTGAGCGGGAAAAACTGAATGCTGTACTGGCTCGCCGAGCATCTGGGGTTTCCCGGTCTGCTGAATCTTATCCGGTACCAGACGGTGCGGACCGGCGGTGCGGTGGCGACCGCGCTGATCATCGGCCTGATCATCGGGCCCAGGTTCATCGGCTGGTTGCGCGTGCGGCAGGGCAAGGGCCAGCCGATCCGCGCCGACGGCCCGCAATCGCATCTGGCCAAGCGCGGCACGCCGACGATGGGCGGGCTGATGATCCTGACATCGATGTGCCTTGCCATCTTCCTGTGGATGGACCTGAGCAACCCCTATGTCTGGGCGTGCCTGTTCGTAACGCTCGGCTTCGGGACGATCGGATTCATGGACGACTATGACAAGGTGCGGAAGGCGAGCACCGCGGGGATCAGCGGGCGGACGCGGCTGCTGCTGGAATTCGCGATCGCTGGCATCGCGGCCACGATCATCATGTCGCAGAACGGGCCGCATCTGTACCTGCCGTTCACGTCGCGGCTGTACCTCGATCTCGGCTGGTTCTTCCCGGTGTTCGCTGCCTTCACGATCGTGTCGTTCGGCAATGCGGTGAATTTGACGGACGGGCTCGATGGGCTGGCGACGATGCCGGTGATCATCGCGAGCGTCGCGTTCATGGTGATCGTGTACTTGGTCGGGAACGTGAAGTTCGCCGATTATCTGGGCATCCCGCATGTGCCGCGCGCGGGCGAACTGGCGATCTTCTGCGGGGCGATCGTGGGGGCGGGGCTTGCGTTCCTGTGGTTCAATGCGCCGCCGGCGGCGGTGTTCATGGGCGATACCGGGAGTCTTGCCCTTGGCGGCGCCTTGGGGACGATCGCGGTCGTCGCGCATCACGAGATCGTGCTGGGGATCATCGGCGGGCTGTTCGTGATCGAGGCGCTGTCGGTGATCATCCAGGTGTTCTTCTACAAGCGCACGGGCAAGCGCGTGTTCCGGATGGCGCCGATCCACCATCATTTCGAACAGCTCGGCTGGGCGGAGGCGACCGTCGTGATCCGCTTCTGGATCATCGCGCTGGTTCTGGCGCTGGTCGGCCTCTCGACGTTGAAACTGCGGTGATCGTCGCGAAGGCCTGGCGCGGGAAGCGCTATGCGGTGCTGGGGCTCGCGCGGTCGGGGGCGGCGACGGTGCGGGCGCTGGTGGCTGGTGGGGCGAGCGTCGTTGCGTGGGATTCGGACGAGGCCAAGCGTGAGGCTCTGGCCGACTGCGTTCAGGAGCAGTGGGTCGATCTGGACTACGTCGATGTTCGGTTTGATTCGTTGGACGATCTGGCAGGGTTCGACACTTTGGTCGTGTCGCCGGGGGTGCCGCTGAATACGCATCCGCTCGCCGCCGTTGCGCGCGAGGCTGGCACGGCCATCATTGGCGATATCGAGCTGTTCGCGCAGGCGCGTGCCGACCTGCCGCCGCACAAGGTCGTCGGGATCACCGGGACCAACGGCAAGTCGACGACGACCGCGCTGGTGCACCACATCCTCAAGACTGCCGGCATTCCCACGCTGATGGGCGGCAATATCGGGTTGCCGATCCTCGAGCAGGAGGCGCTGGCCGAGGGCGGGGTCTATGTGCTCGAGCTGTCGAGCTACCAGATCGACCTGACGCAGACGCTCGATTGCGACGTCGCGGTGCTGCTCAACATCACGCCCGATCATCTCGACCGGTATGACGGGTTCGAGGGCTATGCGGCGTCCAAGGCGCGGCTGTTCGCGATGCAGTCGGCCGGGCATGACGCGATCATCGGGATCGGCGATGCGCCGTCCGCCGCGATCGCGCGCGGGCTGTCGGCCAGGGCTGAGCATCTGACCAAGACCGCGCCCGGCGTGTGCATGTTCCAAGGCGACTGGCCTGCGCTGCAGGGGCCGCACAACGCGCAGAACGCGCTCGCCGCGATCGCTGTCGCCAAGGCGCTGGGCGTGAGCGAGGTCGATATCGATCGCGGGCTCGCCAGCTTCACGGGGCTGCCGCACCGGATGCAGCAGATCGCGTCCTATGGCGGCGTCGCTTATGTCGACGACAGCAAGGCAACCAATCCCGAGAGCACCGCGCCCGCGCTCGCCGCGTTCGAGCGGGTCCACTGGATCGTCGGCGGGCGCGCGAAGGGGGACGACCTCGACGCGTGCCGGCCCGCATTCGGGCATGTCGTCTGCGCCTACACGATCGGCGAGGCCGGACCGATGTTCGCGGAGATTTTGCACGATTCGATGCCTGTCGAGAATGTCGGCACGCTCGACGCGGCAGTCCGCAGCGCCGCCGCCAACGCCAAGCCCGGCGACACGGTGTTGTTATCCCCCGCTTGTGCTAGCTTCGACCAGTTTCGCGATTACGAAGCGCGCGGGGCGGCGTTCCGTGCCGCGGTAGAGTTGCTGGCATGACCGATTTGCGCGCTGGAACCATGGATATGGGTGTGTCCGGACAGAAGAACGGGATCGTCGCGAAGATGAAGCGGCGTGGCGGGCGCGGCGATCAGTCGCCGCTGGGCACGTGGTTCTGGGATATCGACCGGATGCTGCTGCTGCTGACGCTGTTCCTGATCGCGATCGGGCTGATCGCGGTGGCGGCGGCGTCGCCGGCGAGCGCGGTCCGCTATTCGGGCGAGCATCACAAGATCGCGCCGCTCTATTATTTCTGGCGGCAGCTGATGTGGGTCGGCGTGTCGTTGCCGGTGTTGATCGGCGTGTCGATGATGCCCGTGTCGATGGCGCGGCGGATGGCGATCGGCGGGTGTGCGCTGTTCGTGCTGATGCTGATGGTGACGCCGTTTATCGGCGTCGAGGCGAACGGCGCGCGGCGCTGGCTCGGCGTCGGCTTTGCGCAGTTCCAGCCGTCCGAGTTTCTGAAACCGCTGTTCATCGTCACGGTCGCGTGGCTGTTGTCGTTGCGCGCGAAGGATTCGGAGTTGCCGACGGTGCTGATTACCGGCGCGATGACCGCGGGCGTCGCGGTGCTGCTGATGCTGCAGCCCGATTTCGGCCAGACGATCATCTTCTGTTCGGTGTGGATGGCGCTGCTGATGATCGCCGGGACGCCCGCCAAGGTGCTGATCGGGCTGATCGCGATGGCGCCGGCAGGGCTGGTCGCGGCCTATGTGTTCTACGGCGTGGCGCGATCGCGGATCGACGCGTTCCTGTTTCCGGGCGTCGAGGGCGAGGGCGCGGGCGATCATTTCCAGACCAACGCGGCGCATAACACGCTGACCGCGGGGGGCTGGTCCGGGACCGGGCCCGGCGCGGGCGCGGCGAAGTTCGGACTGCCCGAGGCGCATACCGATTACATCTTCTCGGTGATCGGCGAGGAATTCGGGCTGATCGCGTGCTCGGTAATCGCGGTGATCTTCCTCGCGATCGTCGTGCGCGTGTTCGTCAAGCTGCTGGACGAACAGGATGAATTCAAGCTGCTGGCGTCGGCCGGGCTGGCCACGCAGTTCGGCGCGCAGGCGCTGGTGAGCATGGCGGTGAACACCGGGCTCGCGCCGTCGAAGGGGATGACGCTGCCGTTCATCAGCTATGGCGGGTCATCGATGATCGCGCTTTCGGTCGGCATGGGGTTGCTGCTGGCGTTCACCCGGCGCAATCCGTTTCTCACGCGGAGCCCCTATGTCGTCCGCTGGAGTGGTGAATGACTAAGCATTATGTCCTCGCAGCCGGTGGCACCGGGGGACACATGGTCCCGGCGGCGGCGCTTGCAGCCGAACTGACCAAGCGCGGCCACCGCGTCGCCTTGGTCAGCGACGCGCGCGGCGTCCGCTTTCCCGGGCTGTTCGACGAGATCCAGACGCATGTCCTGCCCGCAGGACGCTTCAGCGGCGGGCCGCTCGGCTGGGCTAAGGCGACGCGCGAGATGTGGCGCGGGCGGGCGATGGCACGCGAACTGTACGCGACGTTCAAGCCGGCGGCGGTGATCGGGTTTGGCGGCTATCCGGCGCTGCCCGCGCTGCTGGCCGCGTTTGCGAACAAGATTCCGACCGCGGTGCATGAGCAGAATGCGGTGCTGGGGCGCGTCAACCGCTTCGTCGCGGGGCGCGTCGATGCGATCGCGACCTCGTCCGAGCCGACCGAGCGGCTCGCCGCCAAACTGCTGGGCAAGACGCATCTGGTCGGCAATCCGGTGCGCGAGGCGGTGCTGGCGCTGCGATCGCGGCCCTATCCGCTGCTCGAGGAGGACGGGATCTTCCGCGTGCTTGTGACCGGCGGCAGCCAGGGCGCGAGCATCCTGTCGCAGGTGGTGCCCGATGGCCTCGCGATGCTGCCCGTCACGTTCCGGCGGCGGCTGCAGGTGACGCATCAGGCGCGGATCGAGGATATCGATGCGGTGCGCGCGAAATATGCCGAGCATCAGATCCCGGCCGAGCTGGCTACGTATCTTCCCGATATGCCCGAACAGCTCGCCTGGGCGCATCTTGTGATCGCACGCGCGGGTGCGTCGACGATTTCGGAACTGACCGCGGCGGGACGTCCGGCGATCCTGGTGCCGTTGCCGAGCGCGACCGACGATCACCAGACCGTGAACGCGCGCGAGATGACTCGGGCCGGCGGCGCGCGGACGATCGCGCAGGGAGACTTTACCGCAGTGGAACTGGCAAAGCAGATGCAGAAACTCGGGCTCGACCCGGCCGCGTTGCAGAACGCGGCCGGACGCGCGCGCAGTTGCGGTCGACCCAATGCCGCGAGCGATCTGGCCGATCTGGTCGAGAGCCTGGACGCGCCCGTGTCGCGGATTCCGGTCGGTGCGCCGTCCAAGCCAAAGGCGCAGTTCGCATGAAGGGTGTCGCAACGGATATCGGCACGATCCATTTCGTCGGCATCGGCGGGATCGGCATGTCGGGCATCGCCGAGGTGATGAAGAATCTCGGCTACCGTGTGCAGGGGTCGGACGTGGCCGAGGGCTATGTCGTGCAGGGGTTGCGCGACAAGGGGATCCCGGTGGCGATCGGCCATGCCGCGGCCAATATCGGCGATGCCGCGGTGGTCGTCGTGTCGACCGCGATCGTGCGATCGAACCCCGAGGTCGAGGCGGCGCTGAACGCGCGTGTGCCCGTGGTGCGGCGTGCGGAGATGCTTGCCGAGCTGATGCGGCTGAAGTCGACGGTTGCCGTGGCGGGGACGCACGGCAAGACCACGACGACGTCGATGGTGGCGGCGTTGCTCGATGCCGGTGGCGTCGACCCGACCGTCATCAACGGCGGGATCATCAACTCCTACGGGTCGAACGCGCGACTGGGTGCGAGCGACTGGATGGTGGTCGAGGCGGACGAGAGCGACGGCAGCTTTCTGCGGCTCGATGGGACGATCGCGGTCGTCACCAACATCGATCCCGAGCATCTCGATCATTACGGATCGTTCGACGCGGTGAAGGATGCGTTCGTCGAGTTCGTCGAGAACGTGCCCTTCTACGGCGCGGCGTTGCTGTGCCTCGATCATCCCGAGGTTCAGGGGATCCTGCCGCGCGTGCGCGACCGGCGGATCGTGACCTATGGCTTTTCGGCGCAGGCGGATGTCCGCGGTGTCGAGGTGACGCCGATCCCGGGCGGCAACCGCTTCGACTGCGTGGTGCGGACGCGCGACGGCGCGACGCGGACCATCCACGGCATCGAGATGCCGATGCCCGGGCGGCATAACGTCCAGAACGCGCTGGCCGCGATCGGCGTCGCGCTGGAGCTCGGCATCGAGGATGCGACGATCCAGCAGGGCTTTGCCAAGTTCGGCGGCGTGAAGCGGCGGTTTACCAAGGTGGGCGAGGTTCCGGTCGAGGGTGGCGGCGTGGCGATCATCGACGATTACGGGCATCACCCGGTCGAGATCCGCGCGGTGCTGGCCGCCGCGCGCGAGGGGGCGAAGGGGCGCGTGATCGCGGTCGTGCAGCCGCATCGTTATTCGCGGCTCGGCAATCTGATGGAGGATTTCCAGACCGCGTTCAACGACGCGGACCGGGTGCTGGTGACGCCGGTCTATGCGGCGGGCGAGGCGCCGGTCGAGGGCGTCGATGCGGCGGCTCTGGTCGAGGGGCTGAAGCGGCGCGGGCACCGGTTTGCGGGCGTGGTCGCGGATGCGGATGCGCTGGCGGTCGAGCTGGCGGCGACGATCGCGGCGGATGACATGGTGGTTTGTCTTGGTGCGGGCGACATTACCAAGTGGGCGGCCGGGCTGGCGGATGCGATCGCGGTCGAGCGTGCGACGGTGTCGGCGTGAGTGATGGCGCACAAATCCTCCCCGGTACGGGGAGGGGGACCATGCAGGGCATGGTGGAGGGGGCTGGCCACGGGCGTGCCGTTTCGGGCGGGCCCCCCTCCACCGCCTTCGGCGGTCCCCCTCCCCGTGCCGGGGAGGATTTGCGGGGGTCTCTGACTCCGAATGGCAGCCTGGCGGACTTCATCTGGTTTCGGACCGGTGGGGCGGCCGAGTGGCTCGTGCGGCCTGCGGATGTCGAGGATCTGGCTGGGTTGTTGAAGACGCTCGATCCTTCGACGCCGGTTCTGCCGGTCGGCGTCGGCTCAAATCTGATCGTTCGGGACGGTGGCGTGCCGGGGGTCGTCGTCCGGCTGCCCAAGGCGATGGCGAAGGTGTCTGTGCAGGACGGTCGCGTTCGGGCCGGGGCGGGGGCGATGGGGATCACCGTCGCCAGCGCCGCGCGCGATGCGGGGATCGCCGGGCTCGAGTTTTTGCGCGGCATTCCGGGGACGGTGGGCGGCGCTGTTCGGATGAACGCGGGGGCCTATGGGCGCGACGTCAGCGATATCCTGATCGAGGCGACCGTCGTCACGCGCGACGGCGCGATCGAGACGTGGCCGGCGGCGCGGTTCGGCTATGTGTACCGGCATTCTGACCTACCGGCGGGGGCGGTGGTGGTCGAGGCGGTGTTTTCGGGCACGCCTGGCGAGCCTAGCGTCATCGGTGCGGAGATGCACCGGATCGCCGCCGAGCGCGAGGCGTCGCAGCCTCTGCGATCGCGTACCGGCGGATCGACGTTCAAGAATCCCGAGGGGCACAAGGCCTGGGCGCTGATCGATGCGGCCGGGTGTCGTGGGCTGACGCGCGGCGACGCGCAGGTGAGCGAGAAGCATTGCAATTTCCTGCTGAACCTCGGGTCTGCGTCGAGCGCGGAGATCGAGGCGCTGGGTGAAGAGGTACGGGACAAGGTGAAGGCGCATTCTGGGGTGACGTTGGAATGGGAAATCCAGCGGGTGGGTGAATACCTCCCCTCCCGCTTGCGGGAGGGGTCGGGGGAGGGCGGTCTGGATACCGGCATCTCGCATCAACCCCTCCCGCATGCGGGAGGAGAGGCATGACGGCGCCTCTTCACATCGCGGTGCTGATGGGCGGCTGGTCGGCGGAGCGTGAGGTTTCGCTGATGTCGGGCAATGGCTGTGCCGATGCGCTCGAATCGCTCGGGCACCGGGTTACGCGGATCGATATGGGGCGCGACGTCGCGGCCCGGTTGGCTGAGGCTCAGCCCGATCTCGTGTTCAACGCGCTGCATGGGACGCCTGGCGAGGATGGCTCGGTGCAGGGGCTGCTCGACCTGATGGGGGTGCGCTATACGCATTCGGGGCTGGCGACGTCGGTGATCGCGATCGACAAGGTGCTGACCAAGTTGCTGCTGGTGCCCGCAGGCATCCCGATGCCGGGCGGGCGGATCGTCAAGTCGGCGGAGCTGTTCGAGGGCGATCCGATGGCGCGGCCTTATGTGCTGAAGCCGGTCAACGAAGGGTCGTCGGTCGGCGTCGCGATCGTCACCAATAGCAGCACTTACGGCAATCCGATCGCGCGCGACAGCGTCGGGCCGTGGATCGATTTCGAGGAGCTGCTCGCCGAGCCCTATATTCGCGGGCGCGAGCTGACGACGGCGGTGCTCGGTACCCACGCGCTGGGCGTCACCGAGTTGAAGCCCAAGACGGGCTGGTACGACTATGAGTCGAAATATACCGACGGGATGACCGAGCATGTCTGCCCGGCGGAAATTCCCGACGAGATTGCCAAGGCGTGCAAGAGCCTCGCGCTTGAGGCGCACCGGTTGCTTGGCTGCAAGGGCGCGTCGCGGTCGGATTTCCGCTGGGACGACGAGCGCGGTGTCGACGGGCTGTTCCTGCTCGAGGTGAACACGCAGCCGGGGATGACTCCGCTGAGCCTCGTTCCCGAACAGGCGCGGCATATCGGCATGAGCTATGCCGAACTGGTGCAGGCGATCGTCGACGAGGCGATCGCGGACAATCCTTCGCCATGAGCCGGACGATCAAGCGCGGCCCGCCGCCCAAGCGGCCCGCCCCGCGGCGTAAGGTCGCGGTCAAGAAGGTGTCGGCGATGGACCGGCTGGTTGGGATGCTCCCGGTCAGCGAGGACACGCTGCGCAAGATCGCGACCTGGTCGATCCTGGGTGCGGGCGGTGCGGTGGCGATCGCGGCGGCGACGTGGATCGGCATTCCGGGCATGATCGGTGCGGCGGTGGCCGAAGGCGCCGGGCGCGCGGGCTTCAAGGTCGAGCAGATCGAGGTGACCGGCCTCAAGCGGATGGACCGGATGTCGGTCTATGCGGTCGCGCTGGAGGACAAGCAGAACCAGACGTCGATGCTGTCGGTCGATCTGGAGGCGGTGCGGCAGAAGCTGTTGCGCTATGGCTGGATCGCGGACGCACACGTCTCGCGGCGGCTGCCGAACACGATGCTGGTCGATATCGTCGAGCGGACGCCGGCTGCGGTGTGGCAGGACAATGGCCAGCTGACGCTGATCGATTCGTCGGGCGTGCTGCTGGAGCCGGTTCAGCCCGAGGCGATCCCGAACCTGCCGCTGGTGATCGGGCCGGGCGCGGATCGGCAGGAGGCGTCGTACCAGACGCTCCTCGCCGCGGCGCCGGCGCTGAAGCCGCGCGTGAAGGCGGCGACGTGGGTTGGCAATCGGCGCTGGGACCTGACGTTCGAGAGCGGCGAGACGTTGGCGCTGCCCGAAGACGGCGCGCCGCGTGCGCTGGTGAAGTTTGCCGAGCTGGATGGGGCGCGGCCGTTGCTGGGGCGCGGCTGGATCCGGTTCGACATGCGCGACCCGACCAAGCTGGTCGCGCGCAAGCCGGGCGCGAGCTTGGCGCACAGTGTCGACGTGCCGGCGCCAGCTAGTGCGCCGGAAACGGGCGAAACTACGACTACCCCGTCGCAATCGGCGGGCGCGAACGTAACGGGCGGGGAGGGATGACATGGCGAAGGTGGCACCGGAAGGGCTGATCACGGCGCTCGATATCGGGTCGTCGAAGGTTTCGGCGATGATCGCGCAAAAGGGGGACGGGGGCGAGCTGATCGTGCTTGGCACCGGCCAGCGCGAGAGCCGCGGCGTCAAGCGCGGCTATATCGCCGACATGGCGACGACCGAGGCGGCGGTGCGCGAGGCGGTCGAGCAGGCCGAGCGGATCGCGGGGATCAACATCGAGAATGTCTGGGTCGGCTTCTCGGCCGGCGGGCTCGTGTCCGACGTCGCCGAGGTCGAGTTCGAACTGGGCGGCCACCGCGTCGAGCAGCAGGATATCGATGCGTTGCTCGCCGCCGGGCGCAACTCGATCGATCCGCAGGGACGGATGGTGCTGCACGCGCAGCCCGCGCTCTATACGCTCGACGGGCTGACGGGGGTGAAGACGCCGCTCGGGCTGCATGCTGACCGGCTTGGCGTGCATATCCATGTGGTGGCGGCGGACGGGTCGCCGGTGCGCAATCTCGATCTGTGCGTGCGCTCGGCGCATCTCGAGGTGAAGTCGATCATCGCCTCGCCGGTCGCGACGGGGCTCGCCTGCCTGAGCGACGAGGAGCGCGAGCTCGGCGTCGCGCTGGTCGAGATGGGGGCGGGGATCACCAACGTGTCGCTGTTCGCAGGCGGCATGCTGGTTGGGCTGACCTCGATCCCGATCGGTGCGCAGGACATTACCGACGACATCGCGAGCGCGTTCGGGACTCGGCGGCAGAATGCCGAGCGGATGAAGTGCTTCCACGGATCGGCCAACGCGTCGCCGCGCGACAATCACGACATGATCCCGGTCATGCCGATCTCGGCCGAGGATGGCGCGGGCGAGGGTGCGCAGATCACCAAGGCGCAGCTGATCGGCGTGATCCGCCAGCGTTTGGAGCATCAGATGGGGGAGGTACGCAACGCGCTGACCAAGCTGAAGTTCGAGGGGCCGGTCGGGCGGCAGGTCGTGCTGACCGGTGGTGGCGCCGAGCTGAAGGGGGTCGCCGATTATGCGCAGCAGGCGCTCGGACGCTCGGTCCGGATCGGTCGACCGCGCGGGTTGACCGCGCTGCCGGAAGCGCATGGCGGACCGGCGTTCGCGACGCTAGCGGGGTTGGCCTTCTATGCGGCGACCAACCCGATCGACCTTCGCGGGCTCGCGCCGCAGCGGACGACGGTGCACCGACCAAAGGGCATGGGCATGGTCCGCAAGTTGATTCAGGCGGCACGCGCGAATTATTAAGAGTTTCGAGGGTGCTGGCGTTATTTCGGCTGGAACAGGCCGTAACGTTGGTGCACACAGATTAATCAGGGGCCCGGCCGTAGCGTATCTACCGGGTTGTGCGGAGAACGGCGATGAGCATCGAATTCCTTAGTCCCGAAGTGGACGATCTGGCCCCCCGCATCGCGGTGATCGGCGTCGGCGGCGCTGGCGGCAACGCGATCGCCAACATGATGCGGGCCGACGTCCAGGGCGTCGACTTCCTCGTGGCGAACACCGACGCGCAGGCGTTGAAGCAGTCGACCGCGCCGCAGCGGATCCAGCTGGGCACCAAGATCACGCAAGGGCTCGGTGCCGGCTCGCGTCCCGAGATCGGCCGCGCCGCCGCCGAGGAGACGATCGACCAGCTCGCCAAGATGCTCGAAGGCGCGCACATGTGCTTCATCACCGCCGGCATGGGCGGCGGTACGGGCACGGGCGCGGCGCCGGTCATCGCCAAGGCGGCGCGCGACATGGGCATCCTGACCGTCGGCGTCGTGACCAAGCCGTTCGCGTTCGAGGGCAACCGTCGCGCCAAGTCGGCCGAGGGCGGCATCGACGAGCTGCAGAAATATGTCGACACGCTGATCGTCATCCCGAACCAGAATCTGTTCCTCATTGCCAACGCGAACACGACCTTCAAGGAAGCGTTCACGATGGCAGACGAGGTCCTCCAGCAGGGCGTCCGCAGCATCACCGACCTGATGGTGATGCCGGGCCTCATCAACCTCGATTTCGCCGACGTCCGCTCGGTGATGCAGGAGATGGGCAAGGCGATGATGGGCACCGGCGAGGCGAGCGGCGACAACCGCGCGCTCGAGGCTGCACAGAAGGCGATCTCGAACCCGCTGCTCGAAGGCGTCAGTATGCGCGGCGCCAAGGGCGTCATCATCTCGATCACCGGCGGCGACGACATGCGCCTGCTCGAGGTCGACGAAGCCGCCAATCACATCCGCGATCTGGTCGATCCCGATGCGAACATCATTTGGGGTTCGGCGTTCAACCAGGAGCTCGAAGGCAAGATCCGCGTCTCGGTCGTCGCGACCGGGATCGACGCCGATGCGCGTCCGCCCGAGGTTGCGCCCGAGCCGACGCGGTCGTTCAGCTTCGGATCGCGCAAGACCGACGAAAACACGTCGTTCCGTCCGAGCGAGCCATCCGCATCGGCTCCGGCCGCTGCCGCACCCGTCGAAGAGCCGCTTGACCTGACCGCGTCATCGGAGGTCGAGCCATCGGCGTCGGACGACGAACTGGTGCTCGGTGCCGAGACCATGGTCCCACAGGCTGCCCCGGCACCTGCGCCCGCACCGGCGCCCGCACCACAGGGTCACAGCGCGCAGGTCCATGTTCCGCAGGCGCCGCGCACCTATGCCGACGAGCCCTATGGTCGTGGCCCGATTGCGCGTCCGGCCTCCGCCTCGCCGGTGCCGCCTGCACGCGCGCCGATCGCGCCGGCGATCCCCGTGCCGACCCCGGCTGCGGACGAGGGTGGCGCGCGTCGCCGCTGGCTCGCGCCGGGCGCCGAGGCTGCCCCCGAGGCGGTGCCGGCCGCACCGCGCGTGAAGCTTGGCGGTACGCTGTTCGAGCGGATGTCGAATGCGGCGCGGGGCGCAGCGAAGGAAGAGGGCGATGCGGCACCGCAGGATCCGCTCGACATTCCGCGCTTCCTGCACCGGCAGAACAACCAATAAGGTTGGACGTCGTTCTCTCGGTCTGGCGGGGAACGGCGGGGCCAGATGGATTGGTGGAGGTATCGTCCTCCAACATAACCTCCCCGGCGGAGGCCGGGGCCAGTTGGCAAGGTTGATGTAACGGAGCGCGTTCCATCGGTATTTCCGTCTGCCAACCGGACTCCGGCCGCCGCCGGGGAGGCGGCGTTTCAGCGTGAACGATTTTTCAAGATTAATTATGACGAATCCGCAGATCGCAACCCTCGCCCGTTACTTGCTCCTTGGTGCTGCATTCGTCGTTGCCCCGGCCCGGTTCGCCGCGCGCGCGCGTCGCGGACATTGCCGGTTCGGTCGGGCTGGGGTCTAGACGGATGATCCTCATGACCCGCTCGTCCCATCATCTCCTGACTGCTGCGCTGGCGCTCGTGCTGGCGGCGGTGCCGTGCGCGGCGTCCGGACAGGCGATGATTCAGGCGATCCCGGGGACGACCGATGCGGACCGCTTGGGCGACGAGATGCGCAAGCTGGCCAGCAACCCGCGTGACATCGACGCGCTGATCCGGGCGGGCGACCTGTCGATGGGGCTGGGCGACCTGAGTGGCGCTGCCGCGCTGTTCGCGCGTGCCGAAAAGGTGAACCCGCGCGATGGCCGCGCGAAGGCGGGGATGGCGTCGATCTTGGTGCGGTCCGAGCGGCCGGGCGAGGCGCTGCGCTATTATGCGCAGGCCGAGGGCTTCGGGCTCGATCCACGCACGTTCGCGGCGGATCGCGGGCTGGCCTATGACCTGATCGGGCAGCAGGACCGGGCGCAGCGCGACTACCGCGTCGCGTTGCGCGATGCTCCCGATGACGAGACGACGCGGCGCTATGCGCTGTCGCTCGGGATTTCGGGCAAGCAGGAGCTTGCGTTGCAACAACTCGGTCCCTTGCTGCTGAAGAGCGATCGGGGTGCGTGGCGGTCACGCGCGTTCATCATGGCGATGAACGGCGATGTGGCGGGCGCGGCGAAGATCGCGACGACGATGATGCCCGCGGGGACCGCGCAGGGGCTGCAACCCTTTTTCCAGCGGCTGCCGACGCTGCCGGCGAGCGACCGGGCGTTCGCGGTGCATTTCGGCGAAGTCCATGCGACGCCGGCGCGGCTCGCGGATGCTCGGATGGCGCCGCCGATGGGGATGCTCGCGGCGGATCCGACCGCGCCGGTGATGATGGCCGCGGTGACGCCGCAGCCCGTGACCACGGCGACCTCGGGCAAGAAGGGCAAGCGCGATCGGCGCGACAAGCCCGAGCGCGTCCAGATGGCGGCGGTCACGCGATCGGCGTCGACTCCGGTGCCGATAACGGCGACGATCGCGCCGGCGCCCAGCCCGGTGCGGAGCGCGCCGACGGTTCCGGCGACCATCTACGCGGCCCCGGTCCAGCTTGCGGCGGCGCCGATGCAGATGGCGCAGGCTCTGCCGCCGCGGACGGTGCCTTCGCCGCAGCCGAGCTATGTCGCGAACAGCGCGGTTCAGACTGTGCGCACGAGCCCAGCCGCTGAAGCCAATTCCGTGGTTGCCGCCACCGTGCGGCCGAGCGTGTCGCCCACGGTTCCGGTGACCACGACGGCGCGTGTCGTGCCGGCGCCAGCGACGGTGGGGACGACGGTGGGGACGCTGCCGCAGAACGTCGCCACGCAAATGGCGGTGATCCCGGCGGGACAGGGGCGGACCGATCCGACTCGCTCGGCCAATGCGCTTGCGGCGTCGGCGGCGGCTTCGGTGCCGACGCAGCAGGCATCTGGTCAGCAGGTCCCTGTTCAACAGGTTCCGGGCCAGCAATACGCGCCGGTCCAGAGCGCAAGCGCAGGTACGCCGACGCCGGGCTTCTCCAGTGCCCCGACCCAAAGCTTGGCCAGTACGTCTACGCCATCACCCGTTACGCCGGTCCGAGCCATCCCGACACCCGTTGCCCCGACGACCGTGGCCGCCGTCGCGACGCCCCGGACTCATGCGGTGGCGGCCAGCGAGGATTCGATCCTTGCGCGGATCGTCGCGGGGCTCTCGATCCCTGCGTCCGAGCTCGACGTCGCGCCGATGCGTCCTGCGCCGGTCGTGACGCCTGGCGTCCTGCCAGCGGCCTCGCCGATGTCGGAGGAGGCCGGGCGCGTGCTGGCCGAGGCGAACGCCAAGGCCGAGCGCGATGCCGCCGCCAAGGCGATTGCGGCAAAGACGCTGGTGGCGGACAAGCTGGCGGCCGACAAGAAGGCGGCCGCGGACAAGAAGGTCGCCGCACGCAAGGCCATCGCCGACAAGAAGGCGCTGGCCGAGAAGAAGGCGGCGGCGGCCGAAAAGCTAGCGGCGGACAAGGCTGCGGCCGAGGAGAAGCGCATCGCGCGCGCCAATCCGGAACGCGTCTGGGTGCAGGTGTCGACCGGCGCGACCGAGGGCGACCTGCCCAAGGCGTGGAAGAAGGCCAAGGCCAAGGCGCCGACCGTGTTCGGCAGCCGCGGCGGCTGGACCGCGCCGTGGAAGGCGACCAACCGCGTGCTCGCCGGGCCGTTCAAGACCGATGCGGAGGCGCGCACCTTCGTCAATCAGCTCGCCAAGGAAGGCGTTCCGACGTTCACCTTCACCAGCGATCCGGGCGAGATAATCACGAAGTTGCCAGCGAAGTGAGCTACCGCGCGCCCTGGGCTTCGGACCCGGCGCGCAGCAAAGGACGGCTTCAGGAAGAACAGAACGGGTCCGTCCGGGGGCCGCGCGATGCGTTCCAGCGCGATCGCGACCGGATCATCCACTCGATCAGCTTCCGTCGCCTGCGCCACAAGACGCAGGTCTTCATGGCGCCCGATGGCGATCATTTTCGCGTCCGCCTGACGCACAGCCTGGAGGTGGCGCAGATCGGCCGGACGATCGCGCGGACGCTGGCGCTGAACGAGGATTTGACCGAGGCGCTGTGCCTGGCGCACGACATCGGCCATCCGCCGTTCGGCCATGCCGGCGAGGATGCGCTGAAGGCGGCGCTGATGCCGTCGGTCGAGGACGGCGGGCAGGGCGGGTTCGATCACAACGGTCATACGCTGCGCACGTTGATGACGATCGAGCGGCCTTATCCGCTGTGGAACGGGCTGAACCTGACCTGGGAGACGCTCGAGGGTCTGGCCAAGCATAACGGGCCGGTGCGGAACCCGGGCTGGGCGCTGGCGGCGGCGGATGCGGAGTTTCCGCTGGCGCTGACGAGTTTTTCGTCGCTGGAGGCGCAGGTCGCGGCGATCGCCGACGATATCGCCTATGACAATCACGATATCGACGATGGTCTGCGCGCGGGGTTGCTGACGCTCGATCAGATGCTGGCGGTGCCGTTGGTCGCGCGCGGCTGGGACGATGTGCGCCGCCGCTTTCCCGATGTCGCGCCGAAGCGGCTGGTGGGCGAGCTCGTCCGCACGCAGATCGGGACGATGGTCAACGACCTGATCGCCGAGACGCGCGGGCGGATCGCCGCGAGCGGCGTGACGAGCGTCGATGATGTGCGCGCGGCGGGACAATGCCTGGTCGGGTTCTCGCCCGAAATGAGGGATGCGGAGCGCGACCTGAAGCGCTTCATGTACGCCAACCTGTATCATCATCCGCGCCAGCTGGCGGCGGCGGATGCGGCGCACGGGATCGTGTCGGGGCTATTCGCGGTCTATCGCGAGGATTTGGCCACGATGCCGGAGGAATGGCGCGAGCGGTTGCCCGCGGCGGAGCCCGACCGGAGCCGGCATATCGCGGACTTCATCGCGGGGATGACCGACCGGTATGCGGTGTCGCGGTATCGCGAGCTGGTCGGGCCGATCGATCTGCCCGAGGGGTTTTGAGGGTCACGGACTGTCATCCGTGGTCCTAACTTTTTGCTGTTGGTTTGGCCTTCTCCACCTCCCGTCATCCTGACGAAAGTCAGGACCCAAGTTACCAGGCGCTGCGCGTGATGGCTCTGGGTCCTGACTTTCGTCAGGATGACGGAGGCGGATGAGGGGATGGCCACGTAACGCAAGACGGCGGCCGGACCGAGGTCCGACCGCCGTGTTAGTAGTCCGTACGACAGCGTAAGGTCAGCGCGTGACCGACGCGATGCCGCCCGCTGCGCCGGTGGCTTCGGCGGTCTTGAACGTGACCGGAACCCCGCCCGACACGCCCGAGACGCGATTGCCGCGGACGATCAGGTGAAACTTCTGGCCCGATGGGTAGCGACGACCATCGATGACCTGACGGCCAGCGTCTTGCGTCGTCGTGTAGACATAGGTGCTGCCTTCGTGGACGAAGCTCTGCTTTTCGTCGGCAGCCATGCCGATCGTCGAAGTGAGCGCGGCGGCGGCGGCGGCGATAATCTTGAAGGTAGTGCGCATGATCGTTTCTCCCGCGTTGTGCGTCGAGCCGGATCAGGTCTTCTCCCAACTCTCGAGTTAGAGAAATATTGCAGTGCAGCATGAGTCGCAATTGCAAAGCCTTCGATTACGGTTGCGTGCGGCGCAACGATGGGCCGACCTGTCGATGCGATGAGCCGCTCTGCCGACATAGTTGCGCGACAAATCGGGCGCAGACCGGTCGGGAAGGAGAGGGTCGGTGTCCGTTTCCAGTATTGCACTCAATCGGTTCGGTCTCGGTGCGAGGCCCGGTGACAAGGTTTCAGGCGATCCGGCGCGATGGGTGCTCGCGCAGTGCGATCGGTTCGATGCGCGGCCCGCCGCGATTGCGGGCGCGCCCTCGACCGCGAGCGTGTCGGTGGGGCTTTCCGCGTATTTCGCGGAGCAGAGGGCGATCCGGGCGCAGTTCGGTCCGCGGGGGCCGAAGCCTGCGACGGAACCGGCTCCCGCGTCGATGGCGACGCCAGGGCCCGCCATGGCTGTTGCCGATCCAGGCGAAGCGGCGCGTCAGGCGGCGCGGCAACGGGCGGGCAAGCTCAGCCGCGACGATTATGGGGCCGCGGTCGCTGCGCGGACGATCGCCGCGCTGACGAGCGACGCGCCGTTCGTCGAGCGGCTGGTGCACTTCTGGGCGAACCATTTCGCGGTCTCGACCGACAAGCTCGAGGTCACCGGGCTCGCAGGGCCGATGGAGTTCCAGGCGATTCGCCCGCATGTGCTCGGCACGTTCGCCGACATGCTGAACGCGGTCGAGCGGCATCCGGCGATGCTGCTCTATCTCGACCAGGCGGTGTCGGTCGGCCCCGACAGCGCTTTCGCCGCGCGCCGGGCCAAGCGCCGGTCGGGCCTGAACGAGAATCTCGCGCGCGAGATCATGGAGCTGCACACGCTCGGCGTCCGCAGCGGCTATACGCAGGCCGACGTCACCGAATTCGCACGGGCGATGACGGGCTGGACGGTGGCGGGGATCGGCCGTGGGCCGGGCGCGCGCGTGCAGGACGATTCGCGGGCCGGCGCGTTCGTGTTCCTGGCCGACGTGCACCAGCCGGGCGACCGGATCGTGATGGGCAAACGCTATCCCGCGGGCGGCGAGGCGCAGGCGCAGGCGGTGCTCGCCGATCTCGCGGTCCATCCCGCGACCGCGACGCATATCGCGACCAAGCTCGCGCGGCACTTCGCGAGCGATACGCCGCCGCCGGCGATGGTGGCGCGGATCGCGGCGGCGTTCCGGACATCGGGGGGCGACCTGCCCACCGTCTACCGCGCGGTGGTCGCATCGCCCGAAGCGTGGGTGACGCCGCCGGTGAAGTTCAAGTCGCCGTGGGAATGGTATGTCTCGACGCAGCGCGCGCTGGGGACGACGACGGTCCAGCCGGGCGTGACGGTGGGCATGATGAACCAGCTCGGCCAGCCGATCTGGAAGCCGGGGCAGCCGGTCGGCTATGACGATATCGCCGCCGCCTGGGCCGGGCCTGATGCGATCCTGCGCCGGGTCGAGGCGGCGGAACGGTTCGCGGCGCGCGCAGGGCCGGTCGATGCGCGCGCGCTGGCCCCGGCGCTGTACCCGGGGGCGCTGAGTGCCGCGACCGCGCAAGGCCTCGCGCGCGCGGAGAGCCCGGCGCAGGCGCTGGCGCTGCTGCTGGTAGCCCCCGAATCGTTGCGGAGATGATCATGCTTGACCGTCGTTCCTTTCTCTCGACCGGTACGCTCGGCGTGCTGGGGTCCGCCTTCGTGCCGCGCATCGCGTTTGCACGCGCCGCGACCAACAAGCGGTTCGTGTTCGTCATCCAGCGCGGCGCGGCCGACGGGCTGGGCATGATCGGCGCGGTCGGCGATCCTGCGTTCGCCGGCGTGCGCGGCGATCTTGCTGCGGATCTGGCGGCGGGCACCAAGCTCGACGGCATGTTCGCGCTGCACCCGGCGATGGTGGCGAGCGCGGGGCTGTACACACAGGGCCAGGCGCTGTTCGCGCATGCGATCGCGTCGCCCTATCGCGATCGGTCGCATTTCGACGGGCAGAACGTGCTCGAGACGGGCGGCGCGAGCGCGTATCAGGTGCGCGACGGGTGGCTGAACCGGCTGCTCGGCGTGCTGCCCGCGGACCAGGCGCGCGCGATCGCTGTGGCGGCGACGGTGCCGATGGCATTGCGCGGGCGGCGCGAGGTGGCGTCCTATGCGCCGTCGAACCTGCCCGATGCATCCGACGACCTGCTGCAGCGCGTGACGATGCTGTACGAGGGCGACGCCCAGTTGCACGGTCTGTGGAGCGAGGCGATGGCGACGCGCCAGCTGACCAGTGATCTGGGGCAGGACGGCGGCCGCAATGCCGCCGCGACCGGTGCGCTCGCCGCGCGGTTGCTCACGCCCGACAATGGCGCGCGAATCGCGATGATCGAGACGGGCGGGTGGGATACGCATACCGGCCAGCGTGGTCGGCTGACCGCACAGTTGAAGGGTCTCGATGCGATGATCGCGGCGCTGCAGGCGGGGCTGGGGCCGTTATGGGCGGACACGATGGTGCTGGTCGCGACCGAGTTCGGGCGGACCGTCGCGGTCAACGGCACGGGCGGCACGGATCACGGCACGGGCACCGCGGCGATGCTGTTCGGCGGTGGGGTGAAGGGCGGGCGAGTCGTGTCTGACTGGCCCGGGCTCGCCGCCGCCGCGCTGTACGAGGCGCGCGATCTGAAGCCGACGATGCAGCTCGATGCGTTCATCGGCGGCGCGGTGTCGGCGCATTTCGGGGTCGAGCCGGCGCGCGCGATGGCGGCGTTGTTTCCGGCGAGCGCGCGGACGGCGGCGATCGAGGGGCTGGTGCGGGTGTGAGGCGGTCGCTGCGGGCTACGCGTGGCGCGGTCTCGGCGCGAGCCAGGCCTCACTCTGCGTCATCCTGACGCAAATCAGGGCTCCGGGTCAGGATGGCTACCCCCTGGTACCCTGGGTCCTGACTTTCGTCAGGATGACGGAGGGGCGGGCCGCGGGCGCGACGGGATTAAAATTGAGCGCCACACGGCTTTGGTCTAGAGCGCGCGTTTCCTTGACGTACCGGGACTGCCATGACGCTCTATACCCGTTTCGCCGCGCATATCGATGCGGCGCTCGACACGCTGACCGCGGCGGGGACGCTGCCGGACGGGCTCGATCGCAAGAATGTGACGGTCGAGCCGCCGCGCGACACGAGCCATGGTGATCTCGCGACCAACGCCGCAATGGTGCTCGCCAAGCCCGCCAAGACCAATCCGCGCGTGCTGGCGGATGCGCTGGTCGCCGAGCTGTCGAAGCTCGAGGACGTCGCGTCGGCGAGCGTCGCAGGGCCCGGTTTCATCAACATGAAGCTGACCGACGACGCGTGGCGCGCCGAGCTCGCGGCAATCCCGGCGGCGGGCGCGGATTACGGCCGGTCGACGCAAGGCGCGGGGATCACGGTCAATATCGAATATGTCTCGGCCAACCCCACGGGGCCGATGCACATGGGGCATTGCCGCGGCGCGGTGGTCGGCGATGCGCTGGCCAGCCTGCTCGAATTCGCCGGGCACCGCGTGATCCGCGAATATTATGTCAACGATGCGGGCGGCCAGGTCGACGTGCTCGCGCGCTCGGTCCACCTGCGCTACCGCGAGGCGCTGGGCGAGACCGTCGAGATCCCCGAGGGGCTCTACCCCGGCGATTATCTTGTCCCCGTCGGCCAGTCGCTCGCCACCGAATATGGCGACCGGTATGTCGGCGCGCCCGAGAGCGAATGGCTGGCGATCTTCCGTACGCAGGCGGTCGCCGCGATGATGGTGATGATCCGCGCCGATCTCGCGCTGCTCGGGATCGAGCATGAGGTGTTCGCGTCCGAAGCCGAGCTCCAGGCGGCCAAGAAGCCCGAGGCGGCCGAGGCGGAGCTGCGGTCGCGCGACCTGGTGTATGACGGCGTGCTCGAGGCGCCCAAGGGCGAGACGCCCGACGACTGGGAGCCGGTCGAGCTGCCGCTGTTCCGCTCGACCCAGTTCGGCGACGACCAGGATCGCCCGATCAAGAAGTCGAACGGATCCTGGACCTATTTCGGCGCCGATCTCGCCTATCATTTCCAGAAGAGCCAGAGCGCCGATCAGCTGATCGACATCTGGGGCGCGGATCACGGCGGCACGGTCAAGCGCATCGTCGCGGCGGTCGCGGCGCTGACCGGTGGCAAGACCCGGTTCGACGTGAAGCTGGTTCAGATGGTCCGGCTGTTGCGCAACGGCGAGCCGGTGAAGATGTCGAAGCGATCGGGCAATTTCGTCACGCTGGCCGATGTCGTGCGCGAAGTCGGCAAGGACGTCGTGCGCTTCACGATGCTCACGCGGCGGTCCGATGCGCAGATGGATTTCGACTTCGCGAAGGTGGTCGAGGCGTCGAAGGACAACCCGGTTTTCTACGTCCAGTACGCGCATGCGCGGATCGCATCGCTGCATCGGCGCGCGGAAGAGGCGGGAATTACGCCGATTTCGGCAGATTTGTCCCGGCTTGATACGGACGAACTGGCGCTGGTGCAGCTCGCAGCACAGTTCCCGCGGCTCGTCGAGATCGCCTCCACGGCGCGCGAACCGCATAGAATCGCGTTCTATCTCTATGACTTGGCGGCGGCGTTTCATGCGCTGTGGAATGTCGGCAACGACCGTCCCGATCGCCGTTTCCTGGTGATCGAGGATCCGCAGGCGACCGCGGCACGTCTTTTCTTAGCGTCCGCAATAGGGCAGATTATTCATAACGGCCTCGCCATCATGGGTGTCGAAGCGGTTTCGGAGATGAAGTGATGGCCGAAGACATGGATCTGCGCGAGGAAGACCGGCTCCCCTGGCTCGAAACCGTCGAGCCCGACGATGAGGACACGGTCGGCATCGGCCGCGTGATCGCGCTCGTTGTGCTCGGCCTTGCGGTGCTCGCGGCGATCATCTTCGGCATCTACAAGCTGCAGCAGCGCGCACCCACGGGTGACGGCCAGCTGATTGCCGCGCAGGAGGGCGACTACAAGGTCAAGCCCGAGGACGCCGGCGGCATGAAGGTCAAGGGCGAGGGCGAGTCGGCGATCGCGACGAGCGCTGGAAAGACGGGCAACGGTGCGATCGACCTTCGCGGCGTGCCGGAGAAGCCGGTGGCCGGCAAACGCGAAACCGCCCCCAAGGCGACCGGATCCGCCGGCCGAAACGCGGTTGCGCAAGTGCCGGCATCTGGCGGACGACTCGTTGCCGATGCGCCGATGGCGCCATCGCGATCGGCGGGCGCAGGTACGGCCAGCGGCGGATCGCTGGTGCAGCTCGGCGCATATCCGAGCGAAGCGTCCGCCAATGCCGCATGGACGAACTTCTCGAAACGGTTCGGATACGTCGCATCGCTCGGCAAGTCGGTGCAGCCGGTCGCGACGGGCGGCCGTACATTGTACCGTCTGCGCGTCAACGCGGGCAGCGCCAACCAGGCGGCAGATATATGCGGCCGGTTGCGCGTCGCGGGCGAGACCTGCTTCGTCGCAAGCTGATCGGGCCAGATCCGAGAGCGGTACTCGCTGCCGGGGGCGAACCCCGGCGAGTACTTCACGCGCAGGGTCTCCGTACGCTTGCGGGTTTCGCGCCGGCATCTGGCCGACCGCCCAGCCAAGACGCCGTGCTGCTACCTGGCGCGCCGGCTCGGCATCCTGGCGCCATGCAACGGTCCATCACGGCAATGCTGACGAGCTGCCGGCGTCGCAGCGCATAAGGAAGCGATCCGCCACCGCTGCGCGCGACGCTTGAAGATGTGGGTGGCGACACCATCGAGATCTTGATGTGACACCGCCGAGGGGCCCTGGCGTGCTGGCCGCGGCTGACATTGGTTCACGCTCTTTGCAGATACCTCTGCGCTCGCCGCTGAGGCGCTTTGCGCTGTTCCACAAGATACCGGAAACGCGTTTGGGGTCAGCGATAAGGCGCCGTCTTGCCCGCCCGCTAGATGGATCGGTGCGTCGGCGACGGCTCTGGCAGCGCGGTTTATCGTGCAATTCTTATCGCTTGCAAGTTCGAGGAGAAGGCATACTCTCGCTGGCAGTGGATTAAGGAGAGCCACCATGGCGACATACCCGGAACTCGAAGCCAATCCCGAGGATAAGAACCTCGTGATATTGCAGAGCCTGATTTGCCTGTTGCGTGAAAAGAACATCCTGTCGCGCGCGGATATCGAAGAGCTATGTGACACGGTGCAACGCCGCGCACGCGACCATGCGAGCGATCCGCTCCCGTGCCAGATGAACGGCGCGCGTGCAGCCGCGGCAGAGGTCGCGCAGATCGGCAATTACATCGGCCGCAAATATGGTGGCAAGCATCGCCGTACGCTCTGATTTCAGGGGCCTGGACGAAGTCGGCCGAGGGGGCATTTCTTTGGCAGCGGCTTGAGTGCGCTGGACGCATTCGACCCAGGCACCGTGTTCGCGACCAGGCATGTTTTGATTTGGATTGCTATTCGTTGCGGGAGAGCGACCACACGCCGAGCGCAATGCTGTCGATGAAAATGGCTGCAAATCGACAAAAGAGCGGCGTTTCGACGAAAAGGGGGTTGCAGGCCCCAAAGAGTCTGCTAACAGCGCGCCTCCAGCAGCGGGGCGCCACACCAAGGCGTCACTCAAACCGCCCCGGAATGGACGCATAGCTCAGTTGGTAGAGCAGCTGACTCTTAATCAGCGGGTCCTTGGTTCGAGCCCAAGTGCGTCCACCACTTCCCCTAAAAACGCGAGATCTGGTGGCATTGCTGGAATGCCAGCGTTGAGAATGCCTTGTCGCAGCGTTTATTGCGTGAGCGAGCTTAGCGGCAGAGTGAAGCGGGCTATGTGAACGCGCCGCGATGCCCGTCGGTTTTTTGACCGCATGAAACGATTACAATGAGGGGATGGGCATTTGGGCCGTCTCCGGCGCTAAAAGCACCAACCGGGGCATTTCGATCTGCGGCGTTCAAAGGCGCAGTCGGTCAGCGTTGAGGTGTCCGATCTTGCCGGTCATTGGCCCCCCACGGCAGCACGAAGTTTGATCGCTGCCTGGCAAGTTTCCGTATGTCCTACCGACCCTTGCCGAGCAGTCGGAGTTATCTGCCACTCTGCCTTTCGAGTATCCAGCGGGGGAGGCCATGCACCTCGTCACGCTCATGAACCTTGATGCCTATGAGGGGCGGACTGCTGAGGTACACGTGGCTCTGATGGAAGGCAGGGGGTGGCAGATGCTGCGTTGACTGGGCAGACGCAGACGTCGTGCTTTGATGGTCCAGCGGCCGCCTGACGATGTCCTGTGGTCTTGATCGTGGCGGGCTCGACCGTCTCGATCAGGCGTGGTCCGATCGCGTGCCTGTGGGGCCAGGCGGCGTCGATCAGGAGCCGACCGATCAGAAGGCTGGTTCTGAGCCAGCCACTCCGCCATTTGGGCGGCGTGCCGCGCCTCGTCGGCGGGTGGCATCACGGCATCGAGATCGCGGCTCGGCGCTGGGACGTGCTGCAACAGAAAGCGCCCCCTTGTGTGGCTTTCTACGGTTCAAGCGGGAAGGGTTCGACACGCCCCCTTTGCCCTGACGGGTCCACGTCTGTCGTGCAGGTCTCCAAAGGGATCAGACTTCATATAATCTATCCTGACAGGGGCCAATTGCGCTGAAGTACTGATAAATATTCCATGTCAGCCGCTTGGCAGGGGGGCTCAAAATGGATCAATTCAAAAAAAGCGCCTTTAGCGCAGCGATGATGCTCGCCTCCACGTCGGCGAGGGCACAGGATGTTGCGGACGCTATTCGGGTCGTCCGAACATTGGGTCGATAATGCCAGGCGGTTCGGCCACGGCGGATGAATTCTCACCGTCGTGATCAGGCCGTATCAAATCCAGGGGTCTGCTAGGGCGACCACTATTGCGCTTATCTCCGTAACCACGCCCCTTGGGGAGCCACGGCGTTGTGGATGATGCGGTGACGGCGGATAGGGGAAGACCGACAGCGAAGAGACCATGGTCGCACACCATGCTACTTCGGGGGGCATGTGCTGGCTGGGTCATTATCGCCTCTAGCAACATCCAGGTTGCGATGGCCCGGCTTCGCAGTACAGCGCCGCGCGCGGTACGATACCGAATGGTAATAACAGATAGCCGGCGCGCCAAGTGCGGCAGAGCAGCCACGCTGCACGGCAGATGATCGATGGCGCGATCGCATAGGCTGGATACGGCTTGATCGCCGGCCATGCCGCAGCTTTTTGCCGCGTGGTGCCGGGCGCAGATAAAAGTCTGTCGTTCAGGCTCGGCGCCTGCGATCTGACTGAAGACGCGCGATGATTCGACCGCGACCGTGACTTTGCGCTGCGTGCGCTGGATCGTGCGATGAAGCCCGATGCGCAACCCCGGTGTCCCCAAAGTGCCCCGACGTGGAATGCCCCGGACTGGCGCCCGACCTTTCCGACGGTCGAATATAGGGGGCGGTCTTGCAAGCCTCGGCGGCTTTGTCGGCACCCTCGTGAACGAGGAAATGGCTCCCTGAGTAGGATTCGAACCTACGGCCACTCGATTAACAGTCGTAAGGTTTCCGTTATTTTTCAACGGACCTTATCACATGTTCTCGCTCTACCCCCTCACGGGTATCTGCGGCGTTCAACGGTTTGTCATAACGGCGCGACTCGCGAAACGGGTGTCTGGATCAGGCGCGCGCGTGGCGCCGCGCGCGTCGCGCTCGGCGAGATGCTATGCGGTGTGTTGAGCAGCCGATCGGGTGGGCCCGGCACCTATCGAACTGACGCCCTTGGGGCGCGTTCGGCGGCGGGCGAAATACCCCCGGCGATACCCCCGCACGCGCTTGGTTGCGGAGGGCTGGTCTGATGGCGATCGATAACCTGTTCGCCCGCGGTGCCCGGATGATTCACGAAGATGCCGTCGAGATGACGCTCGCGTCGCTTCGCGCATACTGGCACCAGCATGAGCATGTCGCAGTCGCCTATAGTGGCGGGAAGGACAGCACGGCGACGCTTACGCTGATCATCCACCTGATCGACGCCGGTGAACTGCCCCAGCCCGAGCGGCTCTACGTCCTGTACGCCGACACGCGGCAAGAGCTCCCGCCCATCCAGGCTGCCGCCGAGATGATCATGGCGAAGCTTGCGGAGCGGAACTGGATTGAGGTGATCGTCGTGCGGGCGCCGATCGAGAAGCGGTTCATGCCGTACATCCTCGGGCGCGGTGTCCCGCCACCCAACAACAACACGCTGCGCTGGTGCACGCGCCAGATCAAGGTCGACCCGATGGCCGCGGCGATGAGCGAGGCTCTGGAAAGACTGCCAGGAACACTGCTGACGATCACCGGGGTGCGCGAAGGAGAGAGCGCAGTACGCGACGGCCGGATCCGTATGTCATGCTCTAAGGATGGTGCGGAGTGCGGGCAGGGCTGGTATCAGCAGGTCCTGCCGAACTCGCCCGGCATACGCGGCCGGATAGCGACGCTGGCGCCAATTCTGCACTGGGGCGTCTGCATCGTCTGGGATTGGCTCAAGGTCTATGCGCCGCGCGAAGAGTTCGGCGGCTGGCCTACGGCGATCTTGGCGGACGCTTACGGCGGCGATGATGTTGTCGAGGTCAATGCTCGCACGGGGTGCACCGGCTGCCCGCTCGCAGCGGAGGATACCGCGCTGGCCGTCATTGTCGCGACCCCCGGCTGGACGCATCTGACGCCGCTGCTCGAGCTCCGGCCGATCTATCGGTGGATGCGGATTCCCGCCCAGCGCCACCGGAAGTCCGGCCTCGAGCGGCTGAAAGACGGGTCGATCGCGAAAAACCCGCAGCGGATGGGTCCGCTGACCCTCGAAGCGCGAGCGGTCGCGTTGGAGCAGATCCTCGACATCCAGCGACGGGTCTACGCCGGCGCCGTGGCGGCCGGGACGCCAGAGCGCGGGATCGACCTGATCAACGCCGAAGAAGAAGCGCTGATCCGTAGGCTGATCGCGGAGAAGACCTATCCCGATAAATGGCAGGGCGACGAGCCTAGCGCCGCGGCGTGGCTGGACAGCGTCTACGGCGATGGCACCGAGCAGCCGATCCTCTTCCGAGATCTAGTCGGTGCATGATTGCCGCAACCTGCAACCGACGGCTAGGGTTGTATCGCGTTCTCCTTCGCGTCGACCCTCCCTTGAAGCGCGGCGTTGAAGGCGACGCGATCTGTGCCGTAGTGCGCCCGGCGGTGGCAGTTTGGACAGATCCCGCCCACATGGCGGGGGTCATCAGGACCGCCATCGCTTAGGCGCCGGATGTGATGAGCCTCAAGGTACGGCCTGCCGAACGCGGTCGTGAACGGTGCGGCTTCGTCACACGCCTCGCAGAAACCATCGGCACGAGCGAGCACGTAGTCTCGGACGTCACGGCTGCGAACGAAAACCGTAGCTGCAGGTGACGCCTGCTTGCCCGCCGCCGGGGCAGCCGCCGCCAGCGCGCGCTTACGCAGTTCGGTAAGTGGCATCGCGGGGGCGGGCGCAAGAGCAACGTCCCCGGCTTCGATCTCAAGCTCCCGAAGCGGGACCAGGTGAAACACGATTGCGTCACGCTCCACGCCGTCCCGCCCGTTCTGCCGCTCGATTTCCCACCCTGCGCAAGAGAACAGACCTTCGAACCGGACCAGGCCTCCTCGTTTCTCCTGCCTAAATAATAGTAGGTCTTTGCCGTTCGCTGCGTGGTCGCGGATAGCTGCGTTGCCCGATACCATCTGCATATCGCCGACCTGGCCTTCGCCGGTATATCGGAGCGTTCCGTCAGGCTCGGTGCGGTCCTTGTAGCCGATTTGACCGGCCGCATGCCCGGTGAACAAGAAAATGCCGGGGACTGCGCGTGGCGTGGATATGCCTCCGTACTGCTGGCCCTTGTAGGGCGCGTGAATATCCGCTCGCCGGACGTAGGTTTGATGAACGACAAAGGGCCAATGCATCTGTGTACGATGGTCAATCTCTCATCCGGCGCAACCGATTTATCCGCCAAGACGCCCTCTGCTCGTCCGTTGATTCCTGCATGATCATCGACACCCTCTATTTTAGATGCAGGAGTGCTGCTTCGACCCCGCTCACACACAGAAAAACGGCGGGCCACGCGAGATTGTAGCCGCGTAATCGACACGATTGGCAGACGGATCTAAGATCCGGTGATGAATCAAACCCCGCAAAATCTCACGATCTTTAGAAGATTCGTTCGTGCAATGAATAGTTCTCCGACCTGGCGCGAGGCGGATGATCGCGATTACAAGCGCGTTGACGGTGTATTTTTTGGGCTGGCGTCGCTGGCCGCCGTCGGTGCTTACTCGTTCCAATACGTACAACCCTTCGTTGATCCTCAAGCCATGTTCGGTGGCGGGTTGTTTGTTGTTATGGGCCTTGCGACAAGGATAGCGATGCCCACGGAGGGGCGGGCGGCCTGGATGCTGTGGTTGCCGCTCATAATGGTTGTTGCGGGGGGCGGGATCTTGGGATCGGCCGGCTTCCGAGGGCTTGATGCTGCTCAGTGGAACGACCGGCGGTGCGCGGAGATACAGACCTCAATGCTCAAACCTGTCACAACCACACGGTCGGAACTGGCATCGGTGTTCGAGGCAATGAAATGCCGCCCGCAAGGCGCTACGCCCCGCGATCCGACTTTACGCGTTACTTCGCCCAAATCGGGCTCTCCGTTTACAGTCGCTGAACTGGCCGCACACCAAGCGTTCTTGCGCAAGGCACTGTCTGACGAACTGTCACTGACCGTGCCAACCGCCGCTTCGCAGCCGTCTCTGGGGACGCCCGCAGCGCCGGCAGCCGCGTCAAAGGCTAATACGAGCGGAGTGCATAGCGATGACGCACGCAGGTGAGCGGCCGGAAACGCTGGCCCCACCTCGAGCAGATGGTCGGCACCGGGAGCCCTCTTGGGAAGGATGCTGAACCAATGCAGTGGGCGAGACGCGGCAAGGGCGCTACAGACGAGCCCATCATGAGCAGCGACATCCCCGGCATCAGTTCAGTGCAGACCGAAGTGTTGAGACAGTGGGCGTCCGGCAACCCCCGGGTTGCGGCGCTGACCATCTTTGGCAGCCGGGCGCGGGGGACGCATCGTCCAGGAAGTGATCTCGATGTCGCTATCGAGCTCACCGAAGACACCCGTGAGACTGCCGCGGGCATTTGGACCTTGAAGCGCCAAGGGTGGAACGGCACTTTAAGCGAGCAGATCGGGTTAGACGTTCGGCTCGTCCGCCTTACCGACGACGACGATGGTGGTATAGGTGCTGGCGTCTCTGCTGACGGGATCGAAGTGTTCCGGCGCTAAGCCCCGAACTCCGGCGCTTCCTCATCGGGATACAGCTCAGCAACGATATAAAGACATCTTTATATGTAGATATGACGGCGATGTTTTTGGGTAACGGTTAGGAACTAATTCACTTTCTGTTCCTGCGAGCAGAGTTTGCCCTCTCGACTCATCACCACGGACCAGCCAAACCGGTCGCGACGGCCCGCCGTCATTCTCCTACCTGCCCCTTGGTGCTCTGAACGGCGCGGGGCGCATGGGGCGTCCCGGAGCCCAGGGCTCACACCCTGGACCCCGAGGAGAATGACATGCGTATGTCTTGCTCTTGGCCGAAAGCGGTGTCTGTGGTGGACTACTGGCGCTTTCGGTTCGGTCGCTTTGAGTACGTACGTACTCATTGCAGGTCTTACCCTAGCTAACCGCTAGGCTTGATCACACCGTGCGGCGGGTCGTCACCTATAAACTCCGGTTGTAGAATTTTGGCAAGCCGAATTCGGCGTTCATGCCTACTCCCCCAACGATCAAGCCCCGAACTCTGGACCATCCTCGTCCGGGTAAAACGCGTGTGGGTCGTACACCTGCCGCGGCCCAGATCGCGCCTGACGGGGAGGCTGAGGCTTCGGAACATCAGGGACCGGGTCGGGCAGGGTAGGTAACCCGCCTCCGAACCGGATCCGGATATAGGCCCCGCTACCGTGCATCGCCTGGAAGACCGCGGTTGCCTCGTCTTCCTTCATCCGCTTGCCAATCAGGGGCGCACGTTCGGCGCTGACGTAGCCCAGCTGCGTGCCGCGGTCGGACCAGACGGCAACGGCGTTCGCGTCGAACGGGTTGGTCGGCTCGAGGCGTAGCTCGACGACGTCACCCGGGGCGCAGAGCATGCACTCCATGCGCCTGTTGCTCTTCGACTTGTCCTCGTTCGGAAAGTCGATGCCGACAATGGAGGTGGTGAGTTCGCCCATGTGATCGATGTATCCGCCGGCGTCAGATATTGAAAGGGCGGCCCTTTGAGGGACCGCCCTTCTGGTCAGGCTGCGAGCTTGACGGGTGACGGGAATTCCTGCGCCAACCGTGTGAGCCCCTTCGGCGTTATGCGCGCCTGGGTGATAATCTTCTCCGAGCCGTCAGAGCGGTGCACCGTGGTCGTCTTGTGCTCCATCAGCCCCTGCTGCAGCTTGGTTGCATAGGCGATGTCGCCGCGGCCGCCGTGCGGCTGATAGATCCAGCCATGCGCGCGGAGAAATTCGAACAACGACTTCGGGCGTAATTGGAGGCTTTTCGCTGCGTCGGTGATACAAAGACTGCCCTCGGCACTGGCGATCCGGTCGAACGCCTCGAGCTTCGGCGCCGCAGCGGCCAGCCGATCCGCGAGTTTCATGCGCTCCTCAACATTATCGAGGAGCAGCGCACGGAGGGTCGTGGGATCGTTCAACGCGAGAATGGGTGCAGAAGCCTGCTGCTGTGCTTCGAGATCCTGCCACCGATCAATGATCGCCGCGCGCATCGTCAGGTTGTACCCGCTGACCAGAATAAGGCTCTCCCTCTTGGGCAGGCGGTAGATCGGGTAGGTCTGCCCGTTCTGCTCATTGCGCTGGGTGTCCTCAAATTTGAGGATACCCCCAGCGCCGTGAAGCTGGACCAGCATCTCGCGCGCGTCCCGCATCACGTTGTCGTGGCGCTTGCCTGTGAGGTCCGCAATTTCGCGGCTAGACATCGTTGGCGTACTTGATCGCGATGCATGAACCAGAGAGGCGGACACGGTCGGTTCGAGGCCGATGAAACTCCCGGTTTGCCGGTGCGAGGTATTCAGGTTATCGAGTGACTCGGTCATGGTGATGCATGGCCTTCCATGGTGCATGGGCGGCAGTCTCAGCCTCCGCCCTTCGCTGAGGGAGAGCGACCGAGAGGGATGCTTCTCAGGGCTAAATGCCCTCTCGGTCGTCCACGGCGCTGGAGATCCCTGCGCCGATTACCACTGCGGAAACCGCGTGGCGGGAACTAGTCAGGTCGGGGTTTCCAACCAGAATATGATACCGGTCATGATATACCGGATATCAAAGGGTAGGGACAAGCGGGCCGACCCTTCTTCGCAAGAACATATTCCGAACATCCGGCACCCAGACTGTCAAGACGCGTGTGCCGTTCGAGAACTGTTGATGCCGTATGGTGCGACGAGTTGAGCAGATCGCAGTCGGAAGCAGCAGATAGTTTGCCCGAATCGGTCGGCCGCGCATAGGCTCCGCGGATGATGACCGACCGCGACGTATGGGTGAAAGCGGCCACGATCCTTGCCGAGCATGGCGAAATGACTGCCGACTATATCATCGACCAACTGAGCGATGCCCTCGACGACGAGGTTGCAGTCGAGGACTGGCGCCGGGTCGCTGCTGCGGTCGACGCGATCACTGATGCCGGATCATCTGGTGCCAATTGAGAACAAACGCGGAACGGTGTAGCCCGAGGCTCTGACGAATCGGAGCCGTGTCGCCGTGTCCAAGCCCAACCGAACGACGTTCATCGCCCTGGTGGTGCTCGACGATGCGATCAGGAGGCTGCAATTGGACGGCCCGTTGCAGCCTCCGCAGCACGGCCTCCGCTTGGCGCTGGCATACCTGTACTCGACCTGCCTTTCGAAGAACCGTGACCCGTTCGACAGCCTCTGGCTGACGTTGCTCGGGCGAGATCGCCAGCCACGGGACTTCCGGGTTACGTGGGCAGGCACGCAATTCTCACGCATCTGCCATGACATCGGCGTTCCTCACGACATCAACCTGATCGAGGCCCTGGCGAAGGGGTCATATATACGTGATTGACCCAACTCCGAATGCGGGGGGGCTATGACGAAGAAAACCCCGACGCCAACTAACGAAAAAGCCCGGCCTAACCAGCCGGGCTTTTGTTTTAGACTAAACAACTGAATCTATTCATCCCAATTACGCTCTGGCGGCTCGTCTATTGAGCCGTCCCATTCTGGGGTCTCTTTGGGGGTTTCAATGTCGCCCCAATTTAGCTCATTCTCGTTGAGGTATTCCTCTTCACTCTCATCGTTTTTCGGACCGCTGAAGGCTGATGCGATCGAACTAAAAAAACCCGGTCCCATTCCAAATCTCCCCAAGCGCGTCAGGCGCTAAGGCATTGCTCGGCCGAAATTAGAAATCGTGCAATTGTTTTCGCGGAAACCGGCACCCCGCTAACTGGGTCAAGCAGGTATATAGGTCCCCTGGCGAAGGGGAGGGCGGACCCTAAGCCCAACCCCCAGCGACCAGCGCTGCCTGGAACGACATAGCGTATCCGGCCACCTTCTCCGCGCGATCGATCCCATTGATGATACGCCGCGCCGACGTGAACTGCGCGACTGTTCCGCGCCCCGTCGCGGGCAGGTAGCTGGCGAAGCGTTTACCGGTGAACCAGCCTTCGGTCATGCCGAAGACCATGATCTGCGCGGAGATCTCCGTCTCCAGCGCGCGATCGTAATTCGACTTCAGCGCGCCCTTCAGGCCGAGCTCGTTGTCTGCGCGCTCGTAGTTATAGTCCCACGTCAGCTGGACATCGCCGCGGCCGTAGGCGACCTGGCCGCCATGCTTGCCCGGTTTGCCATATGGATAGTTTCGGCCGCGTCCGATCTCTGGAATCGGCTGCATGCGCTGGGCGGTTTCATGGAACGAGGTGGCGAGCCCGTACGCGACATGTGCCAGGGGCGAGCCCTGCACAGCGAACGCCGCAAGCTTCGCCTGGATGCCCTCCACCTGCGCCTGCGTCATTGCCCCGAACAGCGGGCGAATCGACGCGAAGAATCTGTCCGGCGACGCCAGCCCGTGCGCAGGACGCGCGGGGCCGGTCGCCGGCTTTGATGCCGTCGTCATGGTAGTTTTCCTTTCGGGGTCGAGTCTTTTTAGGTGAGGATTACGTATCTGTCGGTCCGCGGCGCGGTTTTGCTCCCACGCTGATCCGTCGCGAGGCTCGAAATGTGAGCTCCCGAGGCGGTCGGTCTATCCATTTTCCTCAGCAGTTTTGTGGATGGGCTGGCCGCTGCGGGAACATGTTCGACGGCATGCGTTACGCCGATGTCGGGCAACTTTCCCCCCGCTCGACCGGCCCGCCCCGCGTTACACGGGCGCTTGAGGCGGGCCGTTACTCTGCCGGCTTGTCGTCCGGTCCCAAGCCCAACACCGCGCGCAACTTGTCGATGCGCTGAGCGGCAAGCTTGAACACACCCTCACCAAGGATGCCGACACCGCCGCCATAGAGCAGCGCGCTCAGCGGTTCGGGATGAAGGCTTATGACCAGACCGGCCGCGAGCGCGAGCGTCATGCTCGACACCGGTGCATCGAGGATCCAGCGGTGTTCGCGTCGCGCCATCTCGCCGGCACCAATCCAGAATCGCGCGGAGACGCAGCCGAAGAGGGCCGAGATCATCCCGGCCGCCTCGAAGGGGTAGCCGAGGAAAAACCAAATCGTTGGCGTGGAAGTCGTCACGGTAGCCCCTGTTTTCGCAACAGCCGCCGCAGCGACCGGAAGTACCGCGGTCGCGGTTGCCCCCAACCGCCACATCATCGCGTCGACACCACGCCGATCGCGGCGACGAACGTTAGGAGGCCGAGGCGGAGCATGCGTTTCACCATCGGCCAGGCCAGCCACATGTCGACTGGGAACGGAATCTTGCGCTGCTGCTCGATCATGCCGGGCTCGGACAGGATGTATGTCATGAGACCGGCGATACCGCAGGCGACAGCGACCGGATCGACTAGGCGCTTTGTGGTCAGGTAGATGCCTGTCGCGATCGGATCATGCGGGTTCCAGCCCCAGAGGTTCACGGCCTCCGCGCCGCAGCGCAGAGTGATGCCGGTCGCAAACAGGATGCCGAGGACGCGGTAGATGCTGGCCGGGGAAAGCCAGACGTCCCGGCCGCGCCACTTCACCCAGTCGCCGACGAGCTTCACGATGACCATGATTCCGATCAGCGTCGCGATCGTCATCACGGCGAGGTTGACGACGACGAGCCAGCCCATGCCGTTGAAGCTGGGTGGCGCAAGCGTCTGCGGTCCTTCCGCGACCGCCTGGGCCGCGAAGCTGCTGTTCGTCATTCGGAGATCCTTTCGGGACGGCTGTAAGGAAGCGATCCTCGCCAGAGGCGGTGAGGGGTTTACAATCTGTCCGCATTGGCCGCTTGGGGCAGGACAAGGAGATCAGACATTGCGCCTAGTTCAACTCGACTGGACCGCTGACTCGACAATCTTGCTCGTAAGCATGTTCGTCGCGTTGCTTCTCGCCACAATGTTTCTGGATAGAACCAGCAAAAAACGCAAAAACCGCGGCAGCAAGGAAAGCCTCGGTGAAATCATCGAGTGAAACCAAACTGTTCTATTGAGTAGTAAACGGTCCGAACCGAGTTAATCGGCCTTCGACGACTTCGGGACGATCAAGGCGGGCCTTCAGGCCCCCACCTACGTTAAATCACGATGCTCTTGGTGGCGAGCAGCGCCTTCGCCCAGGCATAGGCAGCGGCACGCTCGACGTCGGTCAGTACACGCGACCAACATATTGCGAGGGACTCGTCGCCAGTGCCGCCAATGATCGTCCCGTTGAAGCTGCCGATACATACCGGTTGTCCGTTCGCGACCCGGCTGTATCCATCATTCAATGACCCCACCGCCTGCGCGCCGGCCGTCATGTTGTACAACGTGGGGTTGTCGAGGGTCGAGGCCGTCACCCCGACCTGGGCAGCCGAGGCAATGAGACAGGCGAAGGAACTAGGCGTCGGGAGGTTGGCAGGAGCCGTGACAGGGCTTCCGTTCGTATATGTCCCGGCGAGGCGCGTGGTGGTGGCATCCGCCGTGTAAATGTTGAGCCCGCCGCCGTTGCCGACAGCGCTCCCCATAAACGCGAAACGGGTTGCATCTGCGGTGCTTGCCGACGAACTCCGGCCGACAACCAGGTACGTTCGATCGCCGGCGACATCTAGAAAACCCGATCGAACATAGTCGACCCCCGAACGAAGGGATAGGAAGCCTGCGCCGGCCACCGGGTTACCGACCTTAGTCCCGTTCGGTTTGCCGTCAGCCCAGTTGCGCAGCGAGCCGTCGACGCCGGCCGCGAGGATGTGAAGAAACTCTAGTCCGGTCGCGAGGGTCCCCGGCAGCGTCAGCCGAGCGGCGCGTGGCATGATCGCGACGGCACCAGTTGTCAGTTCGAGCAGTCCAGCCATGGTCTTTTTCCTAAATGATGTTGGCGATAGCGGCGGCGAGCGCCTCGTTGGCTTGCTCGCGTGCGACATCACCCGGATGAACGATGTCGCTCAGGGTGGTGGACGTGACGCCCGTGGCCGGATCGAGCGTTCCTGTTGCAGTGGACCAACCGGCCTCCGCACTCTGATGCGCCCACGCCGAACAGAGATGAAGGTTGGCGTCGCCCGCTGCACGTCGCGTGCTCACGATGTTGACGATGGAGGCCAAGATTGCTCGCCACTCCGCCCACTCTCCATCGGATGCAGCGTCGACCGGGATCATGGTCGCCCAGATCACGATCTTGACCACAGGCAGGACACGCCGAATTTCGTCCAATACGTAGCCGTAAGGTTCGCATCGAGGACGAGGTCTGGCCGACCTTCGACCCGTGGCCGGTCTACGAGTTCGAATGCCCGGTGCTCAACACCCTCGCCAACGGCCACATCAACGTCATCTCGCCGAGCGGCAAGGTGAAGGCGGTTCAGGCCAACGGCTGGATCGCGAAGCCTAAGCGCACGGCGAGGGGAGGGTGGTGACTCTGCCTCTCTCGCTGGCCCCGGTGCCCGACCTCTGCGGTCGCGTCAGTCCCGAAGCCCTCACCGAGCTCATGCTCGCAATCCTCAACCGTGGAGATCGTCGATGACGTGGAACCTGTTCATGCACGGCCTCGGTATCGTGTCGCTGGTCGTCATCGCTGCGATTACGGTCGCAATCCTCGTCGACTCGCTCGTGCCCAACTGGCGCCGCATCTGGGACACCGCCTGCGGGCGACCCTGGCCGATCGCGCGCCACCCCGTTTCCCCGACTGCCTCGGTCCTGCCCCTCAAGACGTCTGTTCCCGAGCTGCGTGCGGACGAGGCCCGCGCCCAGCCAACCCATGAGGCTGCGTGATGGCACAGTGGCGCCGGGTCGAGCTCGCACCCGATCACTCCCTTCTTGCTCGTATCGCGCTGGGATCGCCCAGCGACGGGGACCGGGTGCTCGTCAGCGTCAGGGGCAGGGGCCGCATGTACGTGCCGGCCGCTCGCTGGAACGCCGCGGAGGTGCACCATGGCTGATGTAGCCGACATGGCGAACGACGTCGCGCAGGCGGCGCTAGAGCGCAGCATCCGCGCCGCGCGCGTGCCGATCCCCACCGGCGTCCCCGGCGAGTGCAGGGAGTGCGGCGACGACAGCCCCCGCCTGGTGATGGGCCGCTGCGCCCGCTGCCGTGAACCCAAGAAGGGGTATGCCCGGTGACCGCATTACGGATCAACGCGATCGCCTCGCACCTCTCAGAACCGGCGGTGACCGCATCATGAGCGCGCTTGCGATTGCACACATGCCGGACTGGCCCGCCGCAATGTCGCGTGACCTGGCACTTGCATACACCGGTGTCGCCGAGGCGCAGCTTCGCGCATGGGAACGGGGCGGCAAGGTGAATTTCCGCGCGCGCGGCCCGCGAGGCGGGATGCTGGCGCTGCGCTCCGATCTCGATGCCGCCCTGGCCGAGATGTTCACGTCGACCGTCGAAGAGGATCTCGACTTTGGCTGAGGTTCGCCTTCCGTCCTATGTCCAGAAGCACAAGCTTGCGGGCAAGGCTACCGGGTATTTCTGGGTGCGCCCCCAGTGGGCGAAGCCGCCGGCGATGCGTCACGGCCAGCTTTGCCCGGTGCAGTCGACCCCGCTGGGCACCGACGTCGCGAGCGCGATCACGAAGGCGAACGCGATCAACGCGGCGTTCAAGGAATGGCGCGACGGCAGCCAGTCGAAACTCGTACCGGGATCGGTGATGTGGCTGTTCGACTGGTACCGCGGGACTGAGAAGTTCACCGGGCTCCGGCACGTCTCCCGCACCGGCTACAAGCTGGCAATGGACATGGTCGTCGCGATTGAGATGAAGGTCGGCCGCTTCGGCACCCGGCAGGCCAAGCTGATCGACGCGACCGCCTCCGACGCCCTCTACAAGAAGGCGAGGGACAAGCACGGGGAGCGTCAGGGCTCCTACATGATGCAGGTGTGCCGACTGGTCTGGAATCAGGCGGCGCGGCACCACAAGACGACCGGGGTGAAGGACAACCCGTTCTCCGGCATGGGCATCAAGAGCAGCAGCGGGGCAGGCCGGGGTAACCGGGCCTCCACGCGCGCCGAATACGAGGCGTACAAGCTCGCCGCGGCCGAGATGGGCAAGCACAGCATGGCCGCCGCCGCCGCGATTCTGTTCGAGGGATGCCAGCGCGTCTACGACGCCTTCGGGTTCGAGGATCCGGACGGCTACGTGCGCGGCGTTCGCTGGGGCGGGTACCGGCCGGGCGAGAGCATCGGCCTGATCCAGTCGAAGACCGGCAACGTCGTAGACATCCCGATCGTCGATCGCATCGATGGCGAGGTCGTCGTGCTGTACCCGGAGCTCGAGGCGGTGATCGGGGCGCTGACGCGCGGCGCTGACGACGACCTGATCGTCCGCGACGAGCGCACCGGTGCCGCCTACACGAAGGATTACATGAACAAACTGCACCGGCGCATCCGCAAGAAGGCGGGGCTGCCGGACGATCTGAAGTTCACCAGCTTCCGGCATGGCGGCATCACCGAGCTCGGGGATAGCGGCGAGGTCGATGTCCGCGCCGTCAGCGGTCACAAGACGCTCAACGTCACCGGGATCTACAACAAGGCCAGCCAGGAAAAGGCGCTGCGAATTGCCGCCCGCCGGCGCGAGCACATCACGACCTTGGTCGGTTCGCTGGCCGCGGTCGAAGGCGAGCCCGATGTCGAGTGACGCCGCTCGACATTACCCCGATTCGAGTGTCGCAAATCGGCCCAGCAATCTCGCGAGAACGAACCGCGAATGTCATAACGCGTATCATAATCAGTGTGATAACGGCGGGGCGTTGCCACCGGCCAACCTCAGCAAAAAGCGAGGGTTTATGCGGCTTAGAAATGGCTCCCTGAGTAGGATTCGAACCTACGGCCACTCGATTAACAGTCGAGAGCTCTACCGCTGAGCTATCAGGGAACGTTGCCGGAGGCGGCTCTATAAACGGCCAGTCGGACGATGCAAGCGGGTTTGTCGCAAAAAAATGAAAGTCGGCGACGAACCGCGGGTCAGGAAACGAATTGTTCCATCGTGATCCGGTCGTCGAGCGCGTGCTCCGGATCGAACAGCAGCGTCAGTTCGCGCGCGCGGTCCATGCAGATGTCGACCTGCGCGACGTCGCGGATCTCGCGTTGGTCGGCGACGGCGGAGACCGGGCGCTTGCTCGGATCAAGCACGCGGATGCGGATGCGCGCCTTGTCGGGCAGGATCGCACCACGCCAGCGGCGGGGGCGGAATGGGCTGATCGGGGTCAGCGCGATCATGCCCGAGCCGAGCGGCAGGATCGGGCCCTGCGCGGACAGGTTGTACGCGGTCGAGCCCGCCGGCGTCGCGACGAGGATGCCGTCGCAGGCGAGTTCGGGCAGCACGATACGGTCGTTCACCGTTACTTCCAGGTTGGCGGTCTGTCGCGTCTCGCGGAGGAACGAGACCTCGTTGATCGCGGGCAGCGTGTGCGTGCGCCCGTCGACGCCGAGCGCGGTCATGCTGAGCGGGACGACCTTGAACGGTTTGGCGCGCTCCAGCCGGTCGGAGAGGCCGTGGTGGCGCCATTCGTTCATCAGGAAACCGACCGTGCCCAGGTTCATCCCGAAGACCGGCACGGGCGGCTTGCGGCGCTCCAGCATGGCATGGAGCGTCTGGAGCATGAAGCCGTCGCCGCCGAGCGCGATGATCACGTCGGCGTCCTCGACTGGCACCCAGTCGCCCATGTCGGCAAGTTCCGCCTCGGCGGCACGAGCGGGCGGGGTGTTGGACGCGACCAGCGCCCGCCGCTCGTATCGGCTCATCCGCCGGTGACGCTCATGTGACGTGCCACCGCGGGCCCCTCGCCCTGGCCGATGCGGAAGTCGTGCGCCTTCGGCTTGGCGAACAAGCCCGCGTCGATCGCGGCGTCGAGGCCGGCGGTGCCGCCGTCGCGCAGCGCCGCCTTGAGATCGACCTGGTCGTCATGACCAAGGCACATGTACAGCTTGCCTTCAGTCGTCAGACGGACGCGATTGCAGCCGTCGCAGAAATTGGCGGTCAGCGGCGAGATCAGACCGAGCCGGGTGCGCGTGCCATCGACGTTCCAGTATCGCGCAGGGCCGCCGGTCTTGTGCGAATCGCGAGCCAGCATGAATTTCTGGCCGAGTTCGTCGAACACCTTGGTCAGCGGCAGGAAGCGGTCGGTGCGGTCCTCGTCGATCGCGCCGAGCGGCATCGTCTCGATCAGCGAGAGGTCGAAGCCCTCGTCACGACACCACGCCAGCATCGGCGCGATCTCGTCCTCGTTGAAGCCCTTGAGCGCGACCATATTGATCTTGATCGCAAGGCCAGCGTCGCGCGCGGCGTAGATCCCGCCGATCACCTGCGCGACGTCGCCGTGGCGGGTGATGTAGCGGAAGCGCTCGGGGTCGCGGCTGTCCATGCTGACGTTGACGCGGCGGATGCCAGCGTCGACCATCGCCTCGGCATGCTGCGCCAGGCGCGTGCCGTTGGTGGTCATCGTCAGTTCTTCGAGGCCTGACCCGATATTGTGTCCAAGGCGCTGCACCAGTTCTGCAACATCGCGACGGACCAGAGGCTCGCCACCGGAAAGACGGATCTTGGTGACGCCGCGCGCGATGAAGCGTTCGGCGATGATCGCGATCTCTTCGAGGCTCAGCAGCTTCGACCGCGGCAGGAACGTCATCTGCTCGGCCATGCAGTAGCGACAGCGCAGGTCGCAGCGATCCGTCACGGAAATACGCAGATACTTGATCGTGCGACCATGCGTGTCCTGCAACGGTTTCTGTTTCAGGGCGGGCACCAACGTCATCGCCTCAGAGCTAGGACCTGACTGTCCCGGGAACAAGGCCGGATCGGCTGGTAATGGATTGGCGGGGGGCGACTGGCTCGCTAGGCTCGCACCGATGGGGCAGGGTGCGACGGATATGGAAGACATGCAGACAGCAACGACGCTGTTCGCGGTATCGTTCCGTCAACGCGGTGAAATCGCGGAGATTTTGGCGTGTGCGGGGGCGAGTGTGGAATGGCATGCGCAGGTCCTGAGCGATGCCCAGGCGATCGAAAGCCGGTTTCTGGCGAGCGGTGCGGCGGTGGCGCTGATCGACGCGCGCGGGGCGCTCGAAGAGGGGCTGGCGGCGACGTTGGCGCTGGGCGGGCTAGTTGCGACCAATGGTGCCGCGCTGCTGGTGCTGGTGTCGCGCGGCGATGTCGGCGCGGTCGGCGAGTTCTTCGATGCCGGCGCGACGCAATTTCTCACAAGCCCGGCGAGCGACGGCGAACTCGTCCAGGCGCTTCGGTTTGCCGGGCGTCACGCGGTTCGCACCGCGGGCAGTGCGATCGATCGGCGACGGATTCCCGGTGTGTCGCTGTACGATCGCGAGACCGGCGACGTCCGCCGCTGGATCGTCGGGCGGATCGCGACGGACCTGCCGGTCGCGGTGGTCCTGGTGTCGTTGTCGCGGCTTGATATCGTCAACGCGGCGCATGGCCGGCCCGCGGTGGATGCGCTGATCGAGGCGGCGGTACGACGGACCGAGACGGTCGCGCATGCCGCGATCGGCGTCGATTCGATCGTCGCGCGGCTCGGTGGGTCGGAGTTTGCGCTGGCGATCGAGGCATCGGGTGCAGCGGTGACGGCGGCGATCACGGCGCTCGACGCGGCGCTCGCGCGGCCGTTCCGGGTGGCGGACACGCGTGCGGTGCTCGGCTGCCGGTTCGGCGTGGCGCAGCGCCAGCCGGGCGACGATGCGGCGGCGTTGCTGCGCCGCGCCAGCGAAGCGCTGGCTGAGGCGAAAGCAAGCGACGGGTCGGTGCTGCACGTCGCGCTCCCCGATGGCGTCGCGCCGATCGATGCGCTCGCGATCGACCTGCATCACGCGATCGAGCGCGACGAGATCGATCTGCGCTGGCAACCGCAGGTCGAGATTGCGAGCGGCAGAATCACTGGCGTCGAGGCGCTCGCGCGGTGGAACCACCGGACGCTGGGGCCCCTCGGCGCAGATACTCTGTTCGATGCCGCTGATCGCGCGGATCTGGGGATCGCGCTTTCGGATCATATTCAGCGACTCGTCCTCGCGCGCGCCGTTGCGTGGCCCGAGGTGCTCGGCACGCTGAGGGTGTCGCTCAATTTGACCGCGGCGGATATCACGCGGCCGGGATTCGCGGCGCTGTTCCTTGCGCGGATCGACGAGAGCGGGTTTCCGCGCGGCCGCCTTACTGTCGAGATCACCGAAACCGGGCTGATCGAGGATCTCGCGGCGGCTTCGGCACTTCTGGCGGAGCTGCGCGGGGCGGGATGTCGCGTTGCGATCGACGATTTCGGGACGGGCTATTCGAGCCTCGCCTACCTCAAGTCGCTGCCGCTCGACTATGTGAAGATCGACAAGTCGCTGGTGCGGGACATCGACGGCAGCGCGCGCGACCGCGTGGTGGTGGCGGGCGCGATCACGATGGCGCGCTCGCTCGGATTGGCCGTGGTTGCCGAAGGCGTCGAGACGCCGTCGCAACTCGAATTGCTCGCCGCAGGGGGGTGCAGCCTGTATCAGGGGTTCCTGCTGTCCGAACCGGTGGGCGAGGCGGGGTTGCTCGATTTGATGGCGAGGGAATGATGCAGGCGATGATCGTTCCCATTGCGCTGATGGCCGCCGCCGCGGTGGTGGCGCCCGCGCCTGCCGACATTGCGATCCGTCAAGCGATGGCGGCGAGCGCGGCGGGGTGGAATACGGGCGATCTCGCGCGGTTCATGGAGGTCTATGCCGACGATGCGGTGTTCGTAACGCCGAAGGGCTTGCTACGTGGCAAGCTGGCGATCGCCGACAAATACCGGTCTAGCTTCCGCGGTGTCGGCAATGCGCGCGGTACGCTGTCGTTCGCGTTCCTGGAGATGCGCGGGATCGATCCGCGTCACGCGATGCTGTTCGCACGCTGGACGCTGACGGGACCGTCGACGACCGAGTCGGGCATGACGACATTGGTCTTCGAACGGCGCGGTGCAGCCTGGAAGATCATCGCCGATCACAGCAGTTGATTTGCCCCCGCCCGGGCGGGGCGTGGCGCTTCGTGCGCCCCGGGCGGGGAGAATTTTCAGTGCTGGCGGGTTGCGCCGGCGGCGCGGACGTCGGAGATCGTCGGGTAGCCGTTGACCGCCATCAGCAGATCGGCCTCCGCAAGTAGGCATTTCAAGACGTGCGCCGCCCCCGTCGCGCCGCCGAGTGCTAGCCCATATGCATAGGGCCGTCCCACCCCGACCGCCGTGGCCCCGAGCGCGAGTGCCTTCACCACGTCTGTGCCCGATCGCACGCCGGAATCGAACAGCACCGGCACGGAGCCCGACGCGGCGACGACGCCGGGCAGCAGGTCGATCGCGGCAATCCCGCCATTCGCCTGTCGCCCACCATGGTTCGAGCAGTAGATCGCGTCGGCGCCGGCATCGATCGCGCGGCGTGCATCATCGGGATGGCAGATCCCCTTCAGCACCAGCGGCAAGTTGGTGAGCGAGCGGAGCCACGGCATGTCCGCCCAGGTCAGCACTTTGCCGAACACCCCCCCCCAATGTCGCACCGCGACCGCTAAATCCTCTTCGGGCGGGCGCTCGAGTGACGCGCGGAACACCGGATCGCTGAAATAATTGGCGAGGACATGGCCGCGCAACTGAGGGAAGTTCGCCATGTTGAGGTCGCGCGGGCGCCAGCCGGTCACCCAGGTATCCAGCGTGACGACGATTGCCTTGTACCCGGCGGTCTCGGCACGGCGAATCAGGCTTTCGGTCAGCGCAGCGTTCTTCGGCGTGTAGAGCTGGAAGAAACCCGGTGTGTCGCCAAGCTGAGCGGCGACGTCCTCCAGCGGATCGTTCGACAGCGTCGACTGGCATAGCGGCACACCGGTCACCGCCGCCGCCCGCGCCGCCGCGAGATCGCCGTGGCCGTCCTGGGTGCAGATGCCGTTGATCCCGACGGGGGCCATGAACAAGGGCGTCGGCAATGTCATGCCGAACAGGTCGACCGACACGTCGCGGCGGCTGCAATCTACCATCATCCGCGGCGTCATGCCCCAATGCGCGAATGCATCGGCATTGTGGCGCTGGGTATGCTCGTCGCCGCACCCACCCTGGAGATATGCGAGCGTCGCGGGCGGTAATGCTGCCGACGCGCGTGCCTCCAGCGTGGCGAAATCAACCGGCATGCTCGGCACCACGCCGTTCAACCCGGCGAAGTAGATCGCGTTCTGGTAATCACCGAAATGGGACGCGTTCTTAGGGGGCACGGCCATCATCCTCTCCTATGTTTTGCGGGCCTTATACGGCGTGACCGGTGACGAAGTCATTCCTTGTGCCTAAGGATGCGCGACCGATTACAGAAAGTCCGATGATGTCCCTTCGCCTGCCGCTTCTTGCTTTTCTCGCGCTGTCGACGAGCGCCATCGCGCAGACGCCCGCCGCGGACCCGAATGCGTATCTCGAAGACATTCACGGCGCGCGCGCGCTGGAAACGGTCAAGCGGTGGAACACGCAATCGCTCGCCGCGCTGGAGGCGAAACCCGGCTTTGCGCGCTACCGCCAGCGTGCACTCGATCTGTTGCAGGCGGATCGCCAGATTGCGACGCCCGATCAGATCCTCGGTGATCAGGTGCTCAACCTCTGGCAGGACAAGACGAACGTACGCGGCCTGTGGCGGATCGCGTCGCTGGCGTCGTTCACCGGCGGCAAGCCGGTGTGGCGGACGCTGATCGACGTCGATGCGCTGGGAAAGGCCGAGGGCAAGAGCTGGGTGTGGAAGGGCGCGACGTGTCGTTCGCCCTCGTACGATCGCTGCATGGTCGCGCTGTCGAACGGCGGCGGCGACGCGGTGGTCGAGCGCGAGTTCGATATTCCCTCGGGCAAGTTCGTGACCGACGGTTTCGTCGTGCCGATGTTCAAGACCGGGGTGAACTGGGCCGGGCCGGACGCGCTGTATGTCGCGACCGATTTCGGCCCGGACAGCCTGACCACCTCCGGCCTGCCGCGCACTGCCAAGCTGTGGCGGCGCGGGACGCCGCTGACCGCCGCGACCGCCATCGCCAGCGCGGCGAAGAGCGATGTCGGGATCGATACGACGGTCTTCACCGAACGCGACCGGCGTTATGCGCTGGTGTCGCGCGACACCGATTTCTTCCATGCGAAGCGGAGTCATGTCGCCGCCGATGGTCGGCTCGTGGCGACGCCGCTGCCCGACGATGCGGTGATCAACGCCGTGCTCGACGGCCGTCTGATCGCGACGCTATCGTCCGACTGGCGCGGCATCCCCGCCGGCGCGGTGGTCGCCTATGCGATCGCCGACGTGCTCGCGGGGCGTGCTCCGACGATCGAGCGCGTGCTGGTGCCGACCGCGACGCAGGCGGTAGAACAGGTCGATTCGAGCAAGTCGGTGCTGTGGGTGAAGATGCTCGACGACGTGTCGGGCCGGCTGGTGTCGCTGACGCGGGGCGCGGATGGTGTCTGGACGCCCTCGGTTGCAGCGTTGCCGACCGCGTCGACGATCCATCTGGAGGCGACCGCCGGCAAGGACGATACGGCCTTTGCGCTGGTCGAGGGGTTCCTGAGCCCGCCCGCGCTCTACGCGGTCCGGCCGAACGCGTCGCCGACCGCGGTCGACACGCTGCCGGCGCGATTCGACGCCTCGACGATGCAGGTCGAGCAGCGGTTCGCGACGTCGAAGGACGGGACGAAGATCCCGTATTTCCTTGTCCGCAAGAAAGGGACGCCAGGATCCGGGGCGGGTCCGGTGCCGGCGCTCGTCCACGCCTATGGCGGGTTCCGCAATGCGCAGACGCCGACCTATCTGGTCGACCAGCCCTATCGGTCGGGCCCGGCGGGGCTGTTCTGGGTCGAGGAGGGCAATGCGTTCGTGCTCGCCAACATTCGCGGCGGTGGCGAGTACGGCCCGCGCTGGCATCAGGCGACGTTGCGCGAGAACCGGCAAAAGGCGTATGACGATCTCCACGCGGTCGGCGACGATCTGGTGCGGACGGGCGTCAGCGCCAAGCGCAAGATCGCCGTGTCGGGCCGGTCGAACGGCGGCCTGCTGGTCGGCGTCGCGATGGAGCAGCGACCCGATCTCTACGGCGCGATCGTGATGGGGTCGCCGTTGCTCGACATGAAGACCTACTCGCACCTGTCGGCGGGCGCATCGTGGATGGGCGAATATGGCGACCCCGACAAACCTTCCGACTGGGCGTTCATCTCGCGCTATTCGCCGTACCAGAATTTGAAGCGCGGCGTGAAATACCCGGTGCCGTTCATCTATACCTCGACCGAAGACGACCGCGTCCATCCCGGCCATGCGCGCAAGTTCGCGGCGCGGCTGGAGGCGTATGGCGACCCGTTCTTCTATTACGAGAACCCCGAAGGCGGCCACGCCGCCGGCGCCGACCGAATCGAGGACGCCAAGCGCGCCGCACTCGTCACCGTCTATCTCAACACGCAGCTCGGCACCGCGCCGCAGCGCTGATCGTCAGGACCTCATGATGCGTAATTTCCGTCTGCTGTTGGGCGCCGCGATCCTGGCGCTCCCCCTATTCTCGATCCCTGCGCCCGCGCTGGCCGCGCAGACCGAGGCCAGCGCGTTCGCGTCGATGTCGAAGCGCTATGTCGATGGCCTCGCCCGGCTCAATCCGTCGTCGGCGACCGCGCTCGGCGATCACCGGTACGATACGCAGGTGACCGACATGTCCGCCGCAGGGCGTGCCAAGCGCGCGGCGTTTTCGAAGGCGATGCTGGCGGATCTCGGGCGCATCGACCGGAAAGCCCTGCCGCGCGAGGAGCAGGTCGATGCGGCGCTGCTCGACAATGCGCTGCGCTACGACATCTGGGATAGCGAGACGCTCGGCGGCTGGGCGTGGGATCCGCAGGTCTACAACGACATCGCGGGAAGCTCGCTCTACGCGCTGGCCGCACGCGATTTCGCGCCGTGGCCGCAGCGGCTGAAGGCGGCGACCGCACGGATGGAGGCGCTGCCTGCGTTGCTGGCGCAGGCGCGCTCCAACATCGTGTTCGCGCGCGTGCCTTCGATCTACGCGACGACGGTGGCGAAGCAGAACAGCGGCATCGTCGACATCGCCGAGAGCATGCTCGCGCCGCACAAGACCGAGCTGTCGGCAGCGGATGCCAAGCGGTTCGACGCGGCGCTCGCCACACTGAAGGCGGCGGTGGCCGAGCATCAGACTTGGCTCGACAAGACGCTGGTGCCGGGCGCGAAGGGCGATTTCCGCCTGGGCGCGGCGCTGTACGACACAAAGCTCGGGTTCGCGCTGCAGTCGGACCTGACACGGGCAGAGATCAAGCGCCGTGCGCAGGCGGCTATCGTCGACACGCGCGCGCAGATGTACGCGATCGCCCGGCAGATCTTCGGCGCCAAGCCCGGTGCGCTGCTGCTCCCCGACACGCCGTCAGACGCGCAGCAACAGGCCGCGATCCAAATGGCACTCGAACTGACCTACGCCAGACGGCCTGCGCGCGACGGCATGATCGACGCCTCGACCAAGGCGTTGGCGCAGGCGACCGCGTTCGTCCGCGACAAGGGGCTGGTCGGGATGCCCGATGGCCCCGTGAAGATCATCACGATGCCGAAGTTCCAGCAGGGCGTCGCGGTGGCGTATTGCGATTCACCGGGACCGCTGGAGAAGAACCTCGGCACGTTCTTCGCCGTCTCGCCGGTTCCCGACGACTGGACCGAGGCGCAGGCGACGTCGTTTCTCAGCGAATATAACGACTACATGATCCACGATCTGGCGGTGCACGAGGCGATGCCGGGGCATTATCTCCAGCTCGCGCATGCCAACGCGACACAGTCGACGCTGCGCGCGGTGCTCGGCTCGGGGCCGTTCATCGAGGGCTGGGCGGTGTACGCCGAGGGGATGATGGCAGACGAGGGCTATCTGAACGGCGATCCGCTGTTCAAGCTGACCGTGCTCAAGATGCGGCTACGGTCGATCGCGAACTCGCTGCTCGATATCGGTATTCATACCGAGGGCATGACGCGCGACCAGGCGATGCAGCTGATGACGCACACTGCCTTCCAGCAGGAGCGCGAGGCGGCGGGCAAATGGGTCCGCGCCTCGCTCGGCTCGACGCAGCTGTTGAGCTATTTCACCGGCTATTCGGAGCATATGGCGCTGCGCGACGAGGCCAAGAAACGGCAGGGCGCGGGTTTCGACCTGAAGCGCTATAACGACGCGCTGCTCGCGCATGGTTCGCCGCCGGTCCGCTATATCCGCGAACTGCTGCTCGACCTGCCGATCGGGTAGCGTTGGTCGCTTGACCGGGTTTGCGAATGCTGTGACGCTGCGCCGATAAGAAACCATCGGAGAGGTGTCGTGGCGGCAGGATATGATCTGCGCGGTATGCGGTCGCGGCGTTGACCGGCCCGCTTGCCGGCATCCGGATCGTCGAGCTTGCCGGGATCGGGCCTGCCCCGTTCGCGTGCATGATGCTGGCCGATCATGGCGCCGAGGTGATCCGGATCGAACGACCGGGCGCGAAAAAGGGCGGGCCGGGCGGCGATCCGACGAAGGACATCCTGCAGCGGTCCCGCAAGACGATCGCGGTCGATCTCAAGTCCGCCGCGGGAATCGGCGTCGTCCACAATCTGGTCGCGTCGGCGGACGGCTTCGTCGAGGGGTTTCGGCCTGGCGTGACCGAGCGACTGGGCCTCGGGCCGGAGACTTTGCTGAAGGTCACCCCGCGGCTCGTTTATGGCCGGATGACCGGCTGGGGGCAGGAAGGGCCGTACGCGCAGGCGGCGGGGCACGACATCAACTATATCGCGCTGGCGGGCGCGCTCCATGCCTTTGGGCGTGCAGGCGAGAAGCCGACGCCGCCGATCAACATGGTCGGCGATTTCGGCGGCGGCGCGATGATGCTGGCGTTCGGCATGGTCAGCGCCTTGCTCCATGCGCGGACGACGGGGCAGGGGCAGGTGATCGACTGCGCGATGACCGATGGTGCCGCGCTGCTGATGAGCATGATCTGGAGCTTTCAAGGGCAAGGCCTGTGGCGCGACGAGCGGGGCGTCAACCTGCTCGATAGCGGTGCCCACTTCTACGACACATATGTCTGCGCGGATGGGACATACGTGTCGATCGGCGCGATCGAGCCGCAATTCTATGCGGTGTTACGCGAAAAATCGGGGCTTTCTGCAGAGCCCGCATTCGATCGCCAGATGGATCCGCGCGGCTGGCCGGAACTCAAGGAGAAGCTGTCCGCGGTGTTCGCGACGCGGACGCGCGATGAGTGGTGTGCGATTCTCGAACACACCGATGCCTGTTTCGCGCCGGTGCTGTCGATGGCCGAGGCCCCCGCGCATCCGCACAATGTCGCGCGTGGCACGTTCGTGGAGGTCGGCGGTGTCGTTCAGCCAATGCCGGCGCCGCGCTATTCGGCAACACCGACGGTCGCGCCGCGGATGGCGGATGACCAGTCCGATACCGAGGCTCTGTTAGATGGCCTCGGCTATGCTCCAGACGAGATCGCCGCGCTGAAAGCTGCCGGAGCCGTTGCCTGAGCCTATCGGCGGACTGGCGTTACGGTCCGCGGGGGGATGGGGCCGATGCGCTAGCACCGGCCCCGACCGTCAGTTGCTGTCCGAATCGTCGCCGTCGTCGATCGCGAGATACAGACCGCCGCCCACTGCGACCGCTGCGAGCGCGACGATGATGAAGCCGCCGCCGGCAAGCTTGCTCTTCTTCGCGGCCGACGTGGTCGTGCGGACCGACTTGGCAACCGACAGGGTGGCGGCGGGGTTGGCCGGTGCCGCAGAGGCGGCGACCGGTGCGGCAACCAGCGCGAGGCCGGCCGAAGCCATGGCCAGAGATTTGATAAACATTACGCGTCTCCCGATACCGCGACGAAGATTGTCGCGGCCTTCGAAGCATTGGCACATGACGGTTCGTCCATAAACCGCGAAAGTGGATCAGTTATGCGCGCGGGGTATGCAGCGGTGTGTGATCCGGCGGCGGGGTGGCGGGAGGGTTGGTGGGCCCGGCAGGAATCGAACCCGCAACCTAGCCGTTATGAGCGGCCAGCTCTAACCGTTGAGCTACAGGCCCCACCGGCGCCTGCGTTAGCGCACGCGGCCACTTCGCAAAAGAGCGCAACATCGTCGACACAAATAAAAAAGGGCGCTCCCGAAGGAACGCCCTTTTCCGACAATAAAATTCTATCAAGCGCGAACGCCCGAAAGAATTTTAGTTCATGTTGTCGGTCTTTTCGTCGGCAGCGTCACGGACGTTGTCGGCGGCAGCGTTCATGTTGTCAGCTGCGTTCTCGAGCACGTCGGTCGCGACTGCGTTCGAGGTGTTGTCCGCCATCGCGTCCATGTTGTCAGCCTGCATTTCCATGTTGTCAGCCAGCATGTCCGCGTTGTTCTCAACGGCGGCGGCTTCTGGCGACTTGCTGCAGGCTGCGACGGACATCAGGCCGGCGGCAGCAGCGATCAGAACGATCTTCTTCATTCGAATGCTCCCAAGCATAGTTTCACTCGCGGCCGACCCGATTGCCGTCGCGAAGTCACGTCAAATAGCGGACCCCGGCGGGCGGTCAATCCGCTAAATTCATCTCTCCGCAAGGTTTGCGGCAGAACGATGACGTTTCGGTTGCTGCAACTGGTCACTTTTCAGGCACGATCGGGCCGATTTCTTCGGGTGCATTGGCCACCGTCGCGATCATCGCGGTCCATGCCGCGACGTTCTGGCGAAGCTGTTCGGGATCGATCCGATCAAGCGTATCCTCGGGCGTATGATGATAGTCGAAGTAGCGCAGACCCGACTGGTTGAGGTCGATTCCGGCAACACCCGTGGCGATCGTCGGTCCGACATCGGTGCCGCCGTGCGGGACCCCGGCACCGCGGATGATCCCGAGCGGCGCGAGCGCGACCGCGAGGCGATCGACGACCGGCTTGGCGGCGTCGGGCAGCCTGCTCTCGAACCGCCAGACGCGATCGGCGCCGAAGTCCGATTCGGCGGCGGTGGCATGACGCTCGCCGGCATGCGCCTTGGCATAGGCTATTCCGCCGAACCCGCCGCTCTCCTCGTCGCCGAACCAGACGACGCGGATCGTCCGGCGCGGACGCTGGCCGCTGTCCATCACGATCTTGGCGGCGGCGGCGGTGATCGCGACGCCCGACGCGTCGTCGATCGCGCCGGTGCCGAGGTCCCAGCTGTCGAGATGCCCGCCGACGAGGACAACGCCGGCCTTGGGGTCGGTGCCCGGAACCTCGGCGACGACGTTGCCGGAGTCGCGCATGCCGACCTGCTTGTCCTCCAGCACCAGCTTCATCGTCACGGGCTTGCCCAGCTTTACCAGTCGCTCGACATGCTCGGCGTCCGCCACCGACAGCGCCGCTGCGGGGATCGGCGTCACGCCCGCATCGAAATTGGTGTTGCCCGCATGCGGCCCGCGGCCGTGATCGGTGCCGATCGACCGGATCACGATCGCCGCCGCACCCTTCCTGGCAGCGACGTTCGGCCCGACGAAGCGCGCGGTGCCTTGGGATCCATAGCTCGACCCGTCCTGCGTCGGCTGCATCGCGTTCGACACGAACGCGATTTTGCCCTTCAGACTGCGGTCGGCGGCGAGTGCCAAGTCGTTATAAGTTGCGAAATACGCGATCGGCAGCGTCAGCCCGCCCGCAGGTGTCGCGCCCGAATTGCCGAGGCCGACCAGATGCAGTGCCTGCGCATAGGGCGCGACGAGGTCGCCACTTTCCGTTCCGCGCGACCAGACGGGCAACTGGTATGTCTCGACCCGGACATTCTTGAACCCCAGCGCCTTGAGCTTGGCGACCGACCAGGCGCGCGCCCGCGGCGCTGCCTCGGTGCCGGTCATCCGCGGACCGACCTCGGTCGTGATGCCCTCGACGATCTGGTACGCGGTGTCGTCGGTCAGCGCCTTGTCGCGCAGCGCGGCGACCTTCGCGTCGACGGCGGTCGCAGGCGCGGCGGCACGTTGCGCCGCTAGAGGAGAGGTGAGGGCGGACGCGGCCAATACCGCGAGCAGGGTGCGTTTCATCATGGGGGTAGCCTATGGTGCTGCTCCCCGTTTGCCAACGGCTCGCCGCATCGCTATCTGCGCACGTCAAATCCCGCCTCATTCAAGCATGGAGCTCGGCACCCACATGGCCGTCCAGTATACCTACGTCATGAAGGGTCTGTCGAAGACCTTCCCCGGTGCCAACAAGCCCGTTCTCAACAACATCCACCTGCAGTTCATTCCGTCGGCGAAGATCGCGATCATCGGCCCGAACGGCTCGGGCAAGTCGACCTTGATGAAGATCATGGCGGGCATGGATCCCGATTTCACCGGCGAGGCCTGGGCGGCCGAAGGCGTCAACGTCGGCTATCTTGCGCAGGAGCCTCAGCTCGATCCGACCAAGGACGTGATGGGCAACGTGAAGGACGGCGTGCGTCCCGTCGCGGATCTCGTCGACCGGTTCAACGCGATCTCGGCCGAGATGGGCGATCCGCAGGACGACACCGATTTCGACGCGCTGATGGAGGAGATGGGCGAGCTTCAGGCCAAGATCGACGCAGTCGACGGCTGGGCGCTCGACAGCCAGCTCGAACAGGCGATGGAGGCACTGCGCTGCCCGCCGGGCGATGCGTCGGTGGTGAACCTGTCGGGCGGCGAGAAGCGCCGCGTCGCGCTCTGCAAGCTACTGCTCGAGAAGCCGCAGATCCTGCTGCTCGATGAGCCGACCAACCATCTCGACGCCGAAAGCGTGTCGTGGCTGGAGAACTACCTCAAGGAATATACGGGCAACGTCATCCTCGTGACGCATGACCGCTACTTCCTCGATAATGTCGTCAACTGGGTGCTCGAGCTCGATCGCGGCCGCTATTACACGTACGAGTCCAACTATTCGGGTTATCTGGAGAAGAAGGCGCAGCGCCTGAGCCAAGAAGAGCGCGAAGAGGCCGGCAAGCAGAAGGCGATCGCCGACGAGCTGGCGTGGATGCGCCAGACCCCCAAGGCGCGCCAGACCAAGTCGAAGGCGCGTATCCGCGCATTCGACGAGCTGATGGAGAAGCAGGAGAATCGCGTCGCCGGCAAGGCCGCGATCCTGATCCAGCTGCCCGCGCGTCTCGGTGGCAAGGTGATCGAGGCGAAGGGCCTGACCAAGTCGTACGGCGACAAGCTGTTGTTCGACGGTCTCGACTTCACATTGCCCCCGGGCGGCATCGTCGGCGTGATCGGCCCGAACGGCGCGGGCAAGTCGACGCTGTTCAAGCTCATCACCGGGCAGGAAACCCCCGACGAGGGCACGATCGAGGTCGGCTCGACCGTCAAGCTGGGTTATGTCGACCAGAGCCGCGACGATCTCGATCCGAACAAGAACGTCTGGCAGGAAATCTCCGACGAGCTCGAGATCTTCCGCTTCGGCAAGCAGGAGATGGGGACGCGCGCCTATGTCGGCGCGTTCAACTTCCGCGGGCCCGACCAGCAGAAGAAGGTCGGCCAGCTGTCGGGCGGTGAGCGCAACCGCGTCCACATGGCCAAGATGCTCAAGGAGGGTGGCAACGTCCTCCTGCTCGACGAGCCGACCAACGATCTCGACGTCGAGACGCTGCGCGCGCTCGAGGAGGCGCTGGAGACGTTCGCAGGCTGCGCGGTGGTCATCAGCCATGACCGCTTCTTCCTCGATCGCCTCGCGACGCACATCCTCGCGTTCGAGGGCGACAGCCATGTCGAATGGTTCGAGGGCAATTACGCGTCGTACGAGGAGGACAAGCGTCGTCGCATGGGCGACGCCGCCGACCGCCCGACTCGCCTGGCCTACAAGAAGCTGACGCGCTGAGGGCAATGCCGGTTATCGAACACTCCCCCGGCGGCGATGCCCCGCCTGGCGCAGGCGAACTTCAATATCGCCTGCGCCAGCAGTCTATCCTTGCCGATTTCGGGATCGAGGCGCTGCGTGCGCGCGATCTCGAACCGATGCTGCAGCGGGCGACCGAGCTGTGCGGCGAGGGGATGCGTTCGAAATACTGCAAGTTCCTGGAATATCGCCCCGAACAGGACAGCTTGCTGGTGCGTGCTGGCATCGGCTGGGCGCCGGGCGTGGTCGGGTCGACCGAGATGCGTACCGATCTCGCCTCGCCCGCGGGGTTCGCGCTGGAGACCGGCGAGCCGGTGATCTCGAACCATCTCGAGAATGAGGACCGTTTCCGCACGCCCGCATTCATGGCCGAGCACAAGATCCGCCGCGCGATCAACGTGCTGGTCGAGACGTCGGGCAAGCGCTTCGGCGTGCTCGAGGTCGATAGCCCCGACGAGGGCAAGTTCGAGCCCGCCGACCTCGCCTTCATGCAGGGCTTTGCCAACCTGATCGGCGTCGCGATCGAGCGACAGCAGGCCGAGCAGCGGCTGAGCGATGCGATGGAGCATCAGGAACTCCTCACGCGCGAGGCCAGCCACCGAGTCAAGAACAGCCTCGCTCTCGTCTCCGCGATGCTCAACCTGCAGATGCAGGAAGATGACGATCCGCGGATCACGCGGCTGCTGGGTGACGCGCAGGCGCGGATCACCGCGATCGCGCAGACGCATGACCAGCTCTGGCGTGGCGAGCAGGTCGGCATCGTCGCGCTCGACGATCTGGTCTGCGGGATCGCCACGGGATTGGCCGAGCAGGCACCGAACCACTGCATAGAGTGCGATATCGACGCGATCCTGATCAGCGCGGACACGGCGATCCCGGTCGGCCTGCTCGTGACCGAGCTCGTCACCAACGCGATCAAATATGCCTATGACGACGCCGGCGGCGCGATCGCGGTGACGATCCGCAGCGCTGACGGACGGATCGTGCTGACGGTCTCGGATACGGGCGCGGGGCTGCCGGCGGATTTCGATCTGAAGGCCGCTTCGCGGCAGAGCCTGGGGATGCGGATGATCGGCAGCCTCGCGCGGCAGCTGCGCGGGACGATCGTGATCGAGAATGGCGTGGTCGGGACGTGCGCCACGCTCGATATACCCGATCCGCGGGTAACCTCGGCCGCCTAGCCTATCGTGCGACCGAACTACCGCGAGCGACCAACCTTGTGTCCCCGCGAATGCGGGGACCCAGACTGGGCTCCCGCCTTCGCGGAAGAACAAGGAGGGGGGTGCCTCGCTTCGGATCAGGCCGGCGCCATCACCCGGATAATTCCCGCCGCCACCTTCGCCGTCACCGGAGTACGTGCCAGCACCTCGCCATCGATCGAGATCGGCAGCGGCGGGATGGTGTTGATCTTCAGGCTCTTGCCGCGGAAATCACGGACCTTCTCGTGACGCGACTGCAGCCGGAACACGCTGGAGAACCAGTTCTGCACGAGCCGGCGCTTCACATGGCCCATCACTGCCTGGACGACGATCTCGCCCGAATCGACCGCCGCGGCGTCGACCAGTTCGGTACCGCCATGATAGGGCCCGTTCGATATCCGCACCTCGACGACGCGGATCTTCACCGCGGTTGGGCCTTCGCCGACGATCAGCGTGAACGGGCGGAAGCGGAGATACTGATAGGCTGCCCAGCTGAGATAGCCGACCTTGCCGAGGATCTTCTTCAACCCGTGCGGCACCGTCTCGGCGATCTTCGGGCTGATGCCCATTGCGGCGCAGTTCGCGAAATAATCGCCGTCGATCATCCCCAGGTCGATCCGCCGCGGCTTGCCGGTGCGGATCACCTCGACCGCACCCTCGATGGTCAGCGGGATACCCAGCGTGCGCGCGAAGCTGTTCGCGGTGCCCAGCGGCAGCACGCCGAGGATCACGTCGTGGCCGACCATCAGGTCGACCAGTCCGCTGACCGTGCCGTCCCCGCCGCCCAGGATCAGCAGATCGGGCTTCTTGGCGAGCGCGCGCAGCACGGTCGCCTCGAGGTCCTTCGGATCCTCGACTGCATGTGCGTCGACCTGATAGGGAAGTCCCGACATCGCCGCGCAGGCGCGCTTGAAGAGCTTTTGTCCCTTGCGCGACTTGGCGTTGACCACGAGCGCGGCACAGGTGATCGTATCGTTCGACATAGGGCTCCCAAACGCACGACAGGCGGTTCCGCACGCGTAACGCGTGTGGGGTAACGCTTGATCCGTCCGCGGTCATCCCGCAAAGCCTTGCGCATGACCGCAAGCTATCCCGCGCTTCGCCTTCGTCGCACCCGCGCCTCCGCTTGGAGCCGCCGCCTCCATGCCGAGACCGTGCTGACTCCCGCCGACCTGATTTGGCCGCTGTTCGTGTGCGAAGGCCCCAGTTCTGGCGGCATCATCGAGCAACCGATCGCCAGCCTGCCGGGCGTCTCGCGCTGGTCGGTTGACGGGATCGTCGCGCGCGGCCGCGAGGCGCGCGACCTCGGCATCCCGTGCATCGCGCTGTTTCCCTACACGCAACCCGAACGCCGCACTGATGACGGGCGCGAGGCGCTCAACCCCGACAATCTGATGTGCCAGGCGATCCGCGCATTGAAGGACGCGGTGCCGGAGGTCGGCGTGCTGACCGACGTCGCGCTCGATCCCTATACCAGCCACGGCCATGATGGGCTGGTCGACGCGGCGGGCTATGTCGTCAACGACACGACCGCCGAGATGCTGGTCGCGCAGGCGCTCAACCAGGCGAACGCGGGCGCGGACATCATCGCGCCGTCGGACATGATGGACGGCCGGATCGGCATGATCCGCAGCGCGCTCGAGGCGGACTCGCACCACAATGTGCAGATCATGTCCTACGCCGCCAAATATGCGAGCGCGTTCTACGGCCCGTTCCGCGATGCGGTCGGCAGCCGCGGGCTGCTGAAGGGCGACAAGAAGACCTACCAGATGGACAACGCCAACGCCGAGGAAGCGCTTCGCGAGGTTGCGATGGATCTGGCGGAAGGCGCCGACACGGTGATGGTCAAACCGGGCCTGCCGTATCTCGACATCATCGTCCGCGTCCGCCAGGCGTTCGAGGTGCCAGTGTTCGCGTATCAGGTGTCGGGCGAATATGCGATGATCGAGGCTGCGGTCGCCGCTGGGGCGGCCGAGCGCGACGTGATGGTCCTCGAAACGCTGATGTCGTTCAAGCGCGCGGGCTGTTCGGGCGTGCTGACCTATCATGCGGCGCATGCGGCCAAACTGCTCGGCGGATGATCGAGACCGAGCGGCTGACCTTGCGCGGCTGGCGTGACGACGATGCCGCCGCGCATCACGCGATGTGCGCCGATCCGGCGGTGATGGCGTATCTCGGGCCGCCGCCCTCGCTGGCCGATTCGGCGGCGGTGGTGGTGCGCCAGACTGCGATCCTCGCCGACTATGGCGCGTGCTTCTGGGCGCTCGAACGGCGCGATACCGGCGCGTTCATCGGCTGGTGCGGGCTCAAGCCCGGCCCGGTCGGTACGCCGATCGACAACAAGCCCGAGATCGGCTGGAGCCTGGTCCGCGCTGCGTGGGGGCAGGGGTACGCGCGCGAAGCCGCCGAGGCCGCGCTGGCCTGGGGCTGGACCCGGCTCGACCTGCCAACGATCTGGGCGATCACCGTGCCCGCCAACCGGTCGAGCCGTACGCTCATGGAGCGGCTCGGCATGACCCGCGTGGTCGATGGCGATTTCGATCATCCCAAGCTCGCCGAAGACGATCCTCTCCGCCGCCATATCCTCTACCGGATCGACCGTCCCGCCTATGTCCGATAACCCCTTGGGCGAGCATCGTCCGTTGATGGCACGCTGGTGCCGGACGATGTTCGTCGCGACGATCCTGACCGGCTCGTTCCTGCTGTTTCTCGTCCAGCCGATGGTCGCGCGGATGGCGTTGCCGCGGCTGGGCGGCGCGCCGGCGGTGTGGAATTCTGCGATGCTGGTGTACCAGGCGCTGCTGCTCGCGGGCTATGCCTATGCGCATTGGCTCGGCCGCGTCCGGCCGCGGGCGCAGGCGGCGATCCACCTCGGCGTGCTGATCGTCGCGGCGTTGTGGCTGCCGATCGGGCTGGTCGCGATGGCGCCATCGGCGGAGGCGCAGCCGGCGCTCTGGGTGCCGTGGCTGCTCGGGCTGTCGATCGGGCCGCTGTTCTTCGCGGTCTCCGCGCAGGCGCCACTGATCCAGCGCTGGTTCAGCGATGCGAGCGGCGGCGGCGATCCCTATGCGCTGTATGCCGCCTCGAACCTTGGCAGCTTTGCCGGGCTGATCGCCTACCCGCTGCTGGTCGAGCCGCTGATGGCGGTTCGTGGCCAGAGCCTGTTGTGGAGCGGCGGCTATGTCTTGCTGATCGTGCTGGTGCTCGCCTGCGCGACCCGCCTGCCCAAGACCGCGGCGGTCGACCATGTCGCCGCGACCAGCGCGCCGCCGGGCGCCAGACGGATCGCGCACTGGATCGCACTGGCGCTGGTGCCGTCGGGGATGATGCTGGCGACCTCGACCTATATCACCACCGATATCGTCGCGATGCCGCTGCTGTGGGTGATCCCGCTCGGGCTGTATCTGCTGAGCTTCAGCGTGGCGTTCGCGAACGACCGCTGGCTCGCCGACCTTCTGACGCGGATCGCGCCGATTACGATCCTGCTGTTCGGCGGGATCATCATGGGCGGCGTGAACGAGCGCCCCTTCTTCAGCGCGGGGATCGCGCTGGTGCTGCTGTTCATGATCTCGGTCGCGCTGCACACCGCGCTGTACCGCACGCGGCCTGCGCCCGATCGGCTGACCGGGTTCTATCTGGCGATGTCGGCGGGCGGGGCGCTCGGCGGGGTGTTCGCCGCGCTGGTCGCGCCGGTGGTGTTCGACTGGACGTACGAATATCCAATGCTGATACTCGCCGCGGGTGCGCTGGTGCCGCAAATGTATCTGCTGGGCCGGTTCCGCACCGTCTGGATGGCGAAGGGGCCGGCCAAGTGGATCGCGCTGGCGGCGATCACGATCGCCATTGCCGTCGTCGCCGGGTTGCGGATCACCGATCCCGGCGGCGTGTTCGGCGAAAGCCGGCAGGGGCTGGCGTTCCTGGTCATCGCGACGCTGGGCTTGGTCGCGATCGGCGCTCGCCTGCCGTACCTGATCGTGCTGGCGGGCGCGCTCGTGCTGTTCGGCGGGTATCGCAGCCTGGCACTCTCGATCGAGTCGGGCGCGCGCGTCCGCAGCTATTTCGGCGTGTATACAGTGCGCGACGAGCCGGGCCCCAATGGCGGCACGCGCGAGCTCGATCACGGCACGACCGTCCACGGCATCCAGTTGCGCGGATCGGCCGCGCGCGAGCGGACGCCGACCACCTATTACGCAGCCGGCTCAGGCGTCGGGCAGGCGATGCAGGCCGCCCCGGCGCTGTACGGCCCCAGCGCGCGGATCGGCGTCGTCGGGCTGGGGACGGGAACGCTGTCGTGTTACGCACGGCCCGGCCAGCGCTGGCGATTCTACGAAATCGACCCGGCGGTGGTACGCATCGCCCGCGATACCGGCCAGTTCACCTATCTGTCGCGGTGTTTGCCGAACCCGGAGATCCGGCTCGGCGATGCGCGCGTAGCGCTCGGGAATGACCAGTCGAACAACCTCGACCTGCTCGCGCTCGATGCGTTCTCGTCGGACTCGGTGCCGATGCACCTTATGACCAGCGAGGCGTTCGCGACCTATGGCCGGGTGCTCGCGCGCGATGGGTTGCTGCTCGTGCACATCTCGAACCGGTTCATCGATCTCGAACCCGTGATCGCGGCCGCCGCGCGGCAGGGCGGTTGGATTGCGGTCGAGATGAAATACCGCCCGTCGAGCCTGCTCGTCGACCGCGCGTCGGCGTCCGACTGGGTGGCACTGTCGCGCGATCCGCGCGCGATCGCGGCGCTACGTGCGACCGATCTCGACTGGAAGCCGCTACGGGCGCGCAAGGGGTTCACCGGGTGGACCGACGATTACTCGACGATCCTGCCGCTGCTGAAGGGGTTCTGATCGGCACTATCCTCCCCTTGGCGGGGGAGGATATGAGCGTGGCTGCTACGCCGCGGGCATGCTGGCCTGGATCCGCCCGATCGTGGCGCCCTGCCGATCGGTCTCTGCCTGCGCCTTCGCGCGGATCGTTGCGAGCGCCGGATAGTCGGGTTGCAACTTGGCAGCCCGGTCTGTCGCCAGCGCCTCGATGTCGGTGACTAACGACGAACTCTGCGCGCGCCAGTCGTCGAGCCCCGCCAATGCGCTCTGCGCCTCGATCCACGCGTCGCTCCCGACTGCCGCGCCACGCGCCGACCGTGCCAGCGTCTCCGCCTTGCCCGCATCGCGCGTAAAGCCCGTCGTGATCGCGGCGAGCTTGCCGGCGATCGCGGCGATATCTGCATCGAGTGCTGGATCGGGTGCCGCCACCGCCGTCTTTACCTCGGGTTCGGCGAATCCCAACGTCTCGACCGGTCGCAGGCCGAGCGAGGGATAGCTGTTCGTATCCGCGCTGCACGCCGCCGTGGCGAGGGCGACGAGGATGGCGGCGAACGCCGCGAGGCGAGGCGAGGGGGCGTGTTTCATGCCTGTCGCTCTATGCCGCCAATGCTTTGCGCACAACTTTCTCGCGGGAGACCCTTGCGCCTCCGAAAATGCCTGCTATCAGCGCCCCTCCAGTGCACCCATAGCTCAGCTGGATAGAGCATCAGACTACGAATCTGAGGGTCGGGCGTTCGAATCGCTCTGGGTGCACCAGGATTTTCCGCTTCATAGCGGGCTTGTCGAACCGGACACGGGACGGCGATGCACCCATAGCTCAGCTGGATAGAGCATCAGACTACGAATCTGAGGGTCGGGCGTTCGAATCGCTCTGGGTGCACCATTCTTCCTTATCGGCTTTTGGGTCATGCGACGATGCGATCGAGCCGCTGCGCTCTTGCGTCGATGTGACTGTCGATACGGGCGGATCCTCAATCCGCCTGCTGACTTGCGAACGTCCCGAGTCGCGTTTGGGCGTATGGATCCACCGGCGCATCTCCTTCGCTGATCGGACGTTCGACGTGGGGGCGGGTTCCGCGATAGACGCGCTGCGACTTTGGACATGGTCGCGCGTTCGGCGCACAGATAAGCTGAAGGAGATGGTAATGAGGCGGACGAGCAAAGGGTTGATCGGTGGCGCGCTGTTCACAGCGGTGTCGGGGCTCGCGCTATCGTTGTATTCGAGCCGGATCGCGCGCCGCGCGGAGGCGCTGGTGCCCGCGGAGGGCCGTTTCCTCGACGTCGCCGGCGCTCGACTACATTATATCGACGTCGGCAGCGGCCCGACGATCGTCATGGTGCACGGGCTTGGCGGGCAGTTGCGCAACTTCGGCTATGCACTGGTCGATTTGCTAAAGGACGAGTACCGCGTGATCGTCGTCGATCGGCCAGGATCGGGCTATTCGACCGCAACGGGCGCCATGCCCGGAATCGTCGCGCAGGGTGCGATCATCGCCGACTTCATCCAGAAGCTTGGGCTCGATCGCCCCTTGCTGGTGGGGCACTCGCTGGGCGGCGCGATCGCGCTCGCGGTGGGGCTTGAATACCCGCACCTGGTCCGCGCGCTCGCGCTGATCGCGCCGCTTACCCGCCCGCAGGAAACTGTCCCCGAAAGCTTCCGTGGGCTCGCTCGTGTGCCCGCGCGCGCACGGCACGGGTTCGCGCAAGTCCTCGGCACGCCGCTCAGCCGCCTGACTTCGGCCAAGACGCTCGAAGGCATTTTCGCCCCCGAGGCGGTGCCGGAGGATTTCGCAGTTCGTGGCGGTGGCGCATTGTCGCAGCGACCGATCGCGATCGCGGCGGCGGCGGCGGATCTTGGCGGCGTGAACGACGACCTGACGCCGATGACCGAACGCTATGGCGAAATCGGCGTGCCGACGCGGATCCTGTTCGGACGCCAGGATGCAATCCTCGATCCCGCCTTTAACGGTCACCGGACCGCGGCGGCCATCCCAGGGGCGAAGATCGATACGATCGAGGGCGGCCACATGATCCTGGTGACCGCACCCGAAGCCTGCGCCCGCTTCATCCGCGCGGCCTTCGCCGCGGGGTGACGGCCGCGGCGAAGAATGCGCCTCGCTCCGCCCTTCAAGGCACCGAATCGTGAATACTGCCCGGCTCCCTGTTCTTCCGCACAGGCGGTAGAACAGGGGCGGTCGCAGAAACGCCAAGGCTGGGGGTCAGCCCGCGACGGGCAGCTTTACCCGGTTCGCGTCGTCGCGTTCGAGCGGGCCGTAGGACAGCACCGTCTCCAGCAGGAGTGGGCCGTTATAGAGGTGCGGAAACATTTGTCCGCCGCGCGACCCTTCCCATCTCACATCGTCGCCGATGGCCTCGAGATCGATCGCGGCGACGTGGAGGTCGCTCTGGCCGGCGAAATGCTTGTCGACCGTCTCGGTCAGCTGCGCTGCCGTCGACAAATGGATATAGCCATCAGCCAAATCCACCGGCGCACCGGCGAAGCTGCCGCTCTCCAGCGTCGCCAACTGCTCGCCGGTCAGTACCTTGTAAGCGATCGGGTCGCGGCTCATTCGCCGTCCCCCTGGCCGTCGTTCGGATCGCCCGCTGCCGTGTCCTCGCCGATCGTGGCGCCGGTGTCGGGCGCGAGCTCTGGCGTTGCGTCGGCCAGGTTGATCTCTGCGTCTTCCTCGGTTTCTTCGATCCGCGCGGCGGAGACGACATGCTCGCCCTTCGCCACGTCGAACAGCTTCACGCCGGCCGAGTTGCGGCTGATGACGCGCAGCGACGCGAGCGTCGTGCGGATCAGCTTGGCCTGGTTGGTGACCAGCATCAGCTGATGCCCCTTCGCTGCGGCGAAGCTCGCCACGACGGGTCCGTTACGCGCGATGTTGTCGATGTTGGTGATGCCCTGGCCACCGCGGCCGGTCTGGCGATAATCATAGGCGCTGGACAGCTTGCCATAGCCGTTCTCGCAGATGGTCAGGATGAACTGCTCGCGCTCCTTCAGATCATTGTACCGCTCGGCACCCAGATCATGCTCGCCCTCGCGCTCGCCCTTCCAGGGGGCGAATTTGAGGTAGGTCTCGCGGTCGGCGGGGGTCGCCTCGACGCGGTGGAGGACTGACAGCGAGATGACCTCGTCGTCGCCCTTCAGCGTCACGCCGCGCACGCCCGTCGAGGTGCGGCTCTGGAACTCGCGGACGTCGTCGCCGGCAAAGCGGATCGCCTTGCCGAGCCGCGTCGCGAGCAGCACGTCGTCATGTTCGGTGAGCAGCGCGACGCCGATCAGCTTGTCCTCTGAGCCTTCCTCGAAGCGCATCGCGATCTTGCCGTTCGACGGCACGTTGGTGAACGCATCCATCGCATTGCGGCGGACGAGCCCGCGCTGCGTCGCGAACATCACGTGCAGGCGGCTCCACTCGCTGAGATCCTCCGGCAGCGGCAGCACGGTCGAGATCGTCTCGCCCGGCGCCAGCGGCAGCAGGTTGATCATAGGCCGGCCGCGCGTGGCGGGGCCACCCTCGGGCAGGCGCCAGACCTTGTAGCGATAGACCTTGCCGAGGTTCGAGAAGAACAGCACCGGCGTGTGCGTCGACGTGACGAACAGCTCGGTGACGACATCCTCATCCTTCGTCGACATGCCCGCGCGACCCTTGCCGCCGCGTGCCTGTGCGCGGAACGTGTCGAGGCTGGTGCGCTTGATATAGCCCTGCATGGTCACGGTGACGACCATGTCCTCGCGCTCGATCAGATCCTCGTCGTCGATGCCGTTCGCGGCCGCGGCGATCTCGGAGCGGCGCGGCGTGGCGAATTCGTCGCGGATCGCGATCAGCTCGCCGCGCATCACTTCATACAGCTTGGCGCGATCACCGAGGATGTGGAGCAGCTCGGCGATCGAGGCCGCCAGCACCTTCAGCTCGTCGCCGATCTCGTCGCGGCCGAGCGCGGTGAGGCGGTGCAGACGCAGATCGAGGATCGCGCGGACCTGCGGCTCGGACAGCTTGTAGATGCCCTCCTGCTGCTTGTCCTCGACCGCCTCGACGAGTGCGATGTAGGGCGCGATCTCCGCGACCGGCCATTCGCGTGCGAGCAGCTTGCCGCGCGCTTCGGCGGGGCTCGACGAGCCGCGGATGATGCGGACGACTTCGTCGAGGTTGGTGACCGCGATGACGAGGCCGAGCAACAGATGCGCGCGCTCACGTGCCTTGGCGAGCTCGAACTTCGAGCGGCGGGTGATGACCTGTTCGCGGAAGGTGATGAACGCGCCGATGATGTCGCGCAGGTTCAGCAGCTCGGGACGGCCGCCGCGGATCGCGAGCATGTTGGCGGGGAAGCTCGACTGCGCAGGCGTGTGCCGCCAGAGCTGGTTGAGCACCACGTCGGGGGTCGCGTCGCGCTTCAGGTCGATGACGATGCGGACGCCCATGCGGCTCGATTCGTCGCGAATGTCGCTGACGCCCTCGATGCGCTTGTCCTTGGCGGCCTCGGCGATCTTCTCGACCAGGCCGTTCTTGCCGGTCTGGAACGGGATCTCGGTGAGGACGATCGAGCGACGGTCGCCCTTGCCCTCCTCGACGACGTGGCGCGAGCGGACGATGATCGAGCCGCGGCCGGTCTCGTAGGCGGACTTGGCGCCTGCACGGCCGAGGATGATCGCACCGGTCGGGAAATCGGGACCGGGGACGATCTCGAACAGTTCCTCGGTCGTGATCGCGCCGTTGTCCATGTACGCGAGGCACGCGGCGATGACTTCGCCGAGATTGTGCGGCGGGATGTTGGTCGCCATGCCGACCGCGATGCCGCCAGCGCCATTGACGAGCAAATTGGGGAAGCGCGCCGGCAGCACCGAAGGCTCGCGCTCCGAGCCGTCATAGTTGGGCGTGAAGTCGACCGTGTCCTTGTCGAGATCGCCGAGCAGCGCGTTGGCGACCTTGCCGAGGCGCGCCTCGGTGTAGCGCATCGCTGCGGGCGGATCGGGGTCCATCGAGCCGAAATTGCCCTGACCATCGATCAGCGGCACGCGCATCGACCAGTCCTGAGTCATGCGGGCCAAGGCGTCGTAGATCGAGCTGTCGCCGTGCGGGTGATATTTACCCATCACGTCACCGACGATACGCGCCGACTTGCGATAGGGCTTGCCGGCGACGAAGCCGCTCTCGTGCGCGCCGTACAGGATGCGGCGATGGACGGGCTTCAACCCGTCGCGGACATCGGGCAGCGCGCGCGCGACGATGACGCTCATGGCATAGTCGAGATAGCTCGACTTCATCTCGTCGACGATCGAGATGGTGGCAATGCCGGCTGGCTCGCCGCCGGTGGGTTCGGCGAGCATGGTCTCGTCGGTCAAATCTGAAGGCTTTCGGCTTGTTTCGGTGTTGTGACACACCTTAGCCGAGGGGTCGGCTGCTTACTACCCCCGCGCACGCGCACGCACGCGAGGGAGAAGGGTTTCATCGTGAATTCGGGGTTATTTGCAGGCGGCCTTGGTCTTGTTGCCGGCGAGCGCGCAATTGTACGTGACGGTTTTGCCGTTCGCGAGCTTGGCGGTGACCATCCGGCCCTTGGCGACCGTTGTGGTGCGCCTGGCGACGCGGGCGTTGCCCATCGGCGTGGTGGTCTTGGTCGTCGTGGTATGCGTCGCGACGGTCTTGGGCTGGACGGTCTTAGCTTGGGTCGCGGCGATCGCGGCGGTGCCGGACAGCAGCGCGCCGCCGGCGAGGATCGCGAGGGGGAGGGACTTCTTCATGCGGGTATCCTCTCTGTTTCGACCTTGGTGGACGATGCGCCGAGAGTGGGCGCGGGCACCTGAACGCAGGGTGGCGGACAGGTGAAATCCGCGTCATGCGCCGAGAGAAGAGGCGATCCTCCCCCGCCAGGGGGAGGTGGCGCCGAAGGCGACGGAGGGGGCGGACACGGAGCGGCGGTTTCCCTTTCCTCCCCCTCCGTCTGGCAAGTGCCAGCCACCCCCCCCCCTGGCGGGGGAGGATTGTAGGTGGCTACGGCGTGACCTCGACACCGTCCCAGGCGAACAGCTTGCCACTGTCGGGGGCGCGCAGGCCGTCAATCACGTCGAGTAGCTGGACTGCTGCGCGGTCCGGCTTGAAGAGATTGCCCGGCGTCACATTGCCTTGGAACGGCGCCGACAGCCCGGTGTCCACCGTCCCCGGATGCAGCCCCACGACGATGCCGCTGGAATTGCGGCGCTTGTCCTCGATCGAGATCGTCTTCACGAGCTGGTTCAACGCCGCCTTTGACGCACGATAGCCGTACCAGCCGCCGAGCCTGTTATCGCCGATGCTCCCGACCCGCGCCGACAGCACGGCGAACACGATCCGCCCCGCCTTTGGCATGGTCGGCAGGAAGTGCTTCGCCACCAGCGCCGGCCCGATCGCGTTGATCGCGAAGTTGCGCGCCATCCACACGGGGTCGAGCTCGCGCATCGCCTTTTCGGGGCCTTTGTCGCCGTCGTGGAGCAATCCCGTTGCGACCACTACCAGCGTCGGCGACCCGACACGTGCGGCCGCTGCGGCAATGCTCGCCTCGTCCTCCAGATCGAGATGCCGGTCGCCGCTCTCCGACCGTGCAAATCCATAGACCCGATCGAACGCGCCCTCCTCGATCAGCGCCTCCTCCAGTGCCTTCCCAATGCCGCCCGAGGCGCCGATGACGACCGCGCTGCTCATTTGCGTACGAACCGGAACTGCGTGTCGCTGCTGCCCGCCGCGTCATAGGCATAGCCGTCGCTGTCGAACCCCTTGATCCCCTCGATGTCGTCGATCCGGTGCTCGACCAGCCAGCGCGCGACCATGCCGCGCGCCTTTTTGGCGTGGAAGCTGACGAACTTCTGCGCCTCGCCCTCGCGGAAATCGATCGCCACGACGCGGATCGACGCGGGCAGCTTCCCCTGCGCCGCCGCCCAATATTCCTGGCTGGCGAGGTTCAGGATCGTCCCCGCCCCCTCCGCCTCGACATCGGCGGCGAGCAGCTTGGCGATCCGGTCGCCCCACCAGTCGGTCAGCTTCGTCTTCCGCGGCGCCCAGCGCGTGCCCATCTCCAGCCGATAGGGGCGCATCAGGTCGAGCGGCCGCAACAGGCCGTACAGCCCCGACAGCAACCGGACATGATCCTGCGCATACGCCACCGCCACCTCGTCGAGCGTCTTGGCCTCGAGGCCAGTATAGACGTCGCCCGCGAACGCGAACATCGCCGGCCGCTCGGGCAGCGTGTCGAAATCGCGGAATCTGTCCGCGTTCAGCTTCGCCAGTGCGGGCGAGATGTGCATCAGCTCGGCCAGCTTCTTCTGCGTCAGATGCGCCGCGGCATGCGCCAGCGTCGTCGCCTCGGCGGCAAAGCGCGGTATCGTCGGCTCGAGATTGGGCAGGGCGCTCTCGTAATCGAGCGTCTTGGCGGGCGATAGGACAGCGATCATCGCCGCGATCTAGCGAGCGCGGCGAGTGCGTTCAATCGACGTTCACGCGCTAATTTGCAGGGGGCTAATTTGCAGACGGGGGATCCGGACCGCTTGCTTGAACGTATGCACCACGGACCATATAGCGTCGCGGCGCGCCACCGAGGTGAGCGGGCTGACGCAGAGGGAGAGTTTCCGCATGAAGACCATTTCCAAGCTTGCACTGGTTGCGGCGTTCGCCACCGGCGTGAGCAGCATGGCGCTCACCACGCCCGCCTTCGCCAAGGACAAGAAGGCCGATGCCGCGGCGACCGTGAAGCTGAGCCCCGAAGTCCAGAAGCCAGGGCTGGCTGCGCAGACTGCGCTGGCAGCCAAGGATTATCCGACCGCGCAGACCGCGATCGACCAGGTCGATGCCGCTGCTAAGTCAGATTACGAGAAATATATCGGCGCCGCGCTGCGTTATCAGCTCGAATCCGAGAAGCTCATTGCGGCACAGACCGCGAACCCGAATGCACCCATCAACGAAACCACGCTGGCGACACCGCTCGACGCGCTGATCGCCAACCCGGCGACGCCGGCTGCCGACCGCGGCCGCTACGCCTATCGCCGCGGCGCGCTCGCCTTCAACGGCAAGCAATACCCGGTCGCGCTGCAGTATTTCGCCAAGGCCAAGGAACTCGGCTACACCGATCCGAACCTGCCATTGCAGATTATCAAAGCAAAGATGGATAGCGGCGATGTCGCCGGGGCCACCGCCGATCTCGATGCCGCGATCACGCAGATGACCGCGTCGGGCCAGAAGGCACCCGAGGAATATTATCGCTACGCAGTCGCCAAGTCGTATGCCGCCAAGCGCAAGCCCGAGACGATGGCATGGCTGAAGAAGTGGATCACCGCCTATCCCTCCGCCAAGAACTGGCGCGACGTGCTGATCCTGTCGGGCATCCAGAAGGACGCGCTGATCACGCTCGACGAGCCGCAAAAGGTCGATATTTTCCGCCTGATGCGCGCAACCAACTCGCTCGCCGATCAGACCGACTATCTGCAATATGCAGACAGCGTAAACCGTCGTGGCCTGCCGAGCGAAGCGCAGGCCGTAATCAAGGAAGGTCTGGCATCGGGCAAGATCCCGGCGTCCAACACGATGGCCAAGAGCCTGCTGGCAGATGCGACCAAGAACATCGCCGCCGATGGTCCGTTGTCGGGTCTGGAAAAGCGCGCTGCGACGGCACCGAACGGCAAGCTGGCCGCAGGGACCGCGGATGCGTATCTCGGTCAGAACAACTACGCCAAGTCGGTAGAGCTCTATCGCCTGGCGCTGACCAAGGGTGGCGTCGATGCCGACGACGTGAACCTGCATCTGGGTATCGCGCTTGCACGCTCGGGCGACAAGGCAGGGGCCGCGACCGCGTTCTCGGCGGTGAAGGCATCGCCCAAGGCGGACGTCGCGGGTCTGTGGACCACGTGGCTCGGCGCACCGGCCGCCTGAGCGACCGGCGTCTTGTGAAAGGGAAACAGGGCGGCAGCGATGCCGCCCCGTTTTCGGTCGGGGGATTAAATCCTTCCCGGCTAGAAAATGGCGCCGAAGGCGACGGAAGGGGGAGGGCGCGGAACAGCAGTGTCCGGTTCCACGTCAGCTTCGGCAGCCCTTCCTCGGAGGGATCGGCCAGGGTCGTAACGTTAGTGAGCAGGCGCCCACCGACGACGCGTCAGTCCACCACGACCGGGATCCCCGACAGCGCCTTGGCGGTCCGGATCGTCAGCGATGTCTTGACGCTTGCCACGTTCGGCGCTGGCGTCAGGTGCGTCGTCAGGATCTCCTGGAAACTCTTCAGATCCGCCGCGACGATCTTCAGGATGAAGTCGATTTCGCCGTTGAGCATGTGGCATTCGCGGATCTCCGGAATGTCGGCGATATGATGCTCGAAGGCGGCGAGGTCGTGCTCGGCCTGGCTGCGCAGCGACACCATCGCGAACACCGTGATCGGGAAGCCCAACCGGCTCGCATCGAGGTCCGCGTGATAGCCGCGGATCGCCCCTGCTTCCTCCAGCGCGCGGACGCGGCGCAGGCAGGGCGGTGCCGTCAGGCCCACCTGGTCGGCCAAGTCGACATTGGTCATCCGACCGTCGGCCTGCAACAGCGACAGGATCTGCCGATCGATCCGGTCAAAACTCATTTCGTGCAACTCCCGATAGGCATCGCAAACCAAGCGATTCATTCCTCATAGCGATAAGATTGTTGCGGCGAAACGCAATTGTCCCACTATGCGACGAACGTTCTCGGGCATCGAAATGCGCAGTTCCGTCATCGGGCCGGCGGCGTTAATGAATCGGTACGGAGAGCGTGGTAGGCCCAGCCAAACCGGGGAACGATGTGCGGTTCGACGATAGCCTGAAGACGATCCTCGCTGCCGATATGGCCACCGGTTTCGGCGCGCAGTCCGCGTGGCGGCAGCTCGTCGACCTGATGGGACGCGGGCGCGCGGCGGTCGACGAACCGGCGATCGCACGGCTGCGTCTGTTACGCCAGGCGGTGCCGCTCGAGGTCCGCGCCGCCAGCGCGCGCGCGCTCGCCTTTGCCCGCCCTGATGCGAAGCTGGTCGGGTTCTTTGCGGAGGACACGCTGGCGATCGCCGCGCCGGTCCTGCGGACCGCCACGCTTGAATCCGACGATTGGCTGGCGATCCTGCCGCGTTTGACACCCGAAAGCCGTTCGGTGCTGCGGCACCGGCGCGATCTACCCGCGGAGGTTCAGCGCGGCTTGCAGAGCTTCGGCCCGGTCGACTTCGTTTTGCCGCAACCCGACCTGCCCGCCGACCAGCCGGTCGAGGCGGTGCCGATCACCGTCGTAGACCCAATTGTCCTGGATACGGCGGTAGTTGTCGATCAGTCGGCTCCGTTCGTAGCGGAGTCCGTTCCCGAGCCCCAACGCCGTTCAGAGCCGGTATCTGAGACGGTTCCCGGCGCAAGCCCCGACCCGCACCCCCTCACAGCGCCGCTCGGCGAGACGCCGTTTCTCGCGCTCGGCGCCGTCGCGCGCGGTCTTCCGATCGTCGCGGAGGCGCTGCGCCACGCCAAGCTTGCCGAAGCCGAGCCCGTGGTTGTCGAGCCAGCAACCGCGTCGCCAGCAGATCGATTCGAGATTTCCGACCTCGTGGCGCGGATCGAGGCATTTAACCGTGACCGCACCGTCGATAACGCCAAGCCCGTAGCGGCACCCGCCGAAACCGAGACCTTCCGGTTCGAAACCGATGCGCAAGGCATCATCCGCATGATCGACGGCGTATCGCGCTCGGCGCTGGTCGGCGTCTCGCTGGCTTATGTCGCACAGCAGGGTGAGGCGCAGCTCGATGGCGTCGCAGCCGGCGCGTTCCGGCGCCGTTCGCGGTTCAGCGATGCGCGGCTTGAAGTCGGCGGGTTGTCCGACGCGTTCGGTGCCTGGCGACTGTCGGCCGTGCCTGCGTTCGACCACGCCTCGGGCCGGTTCATCGGCTTTCGTGGTACAGCGCGCCGACCACGCCGCGACGAGACCGCCGCACCCGTCCAGGCACCCTCGCCGGTATCCGATTCGCTACGCCAGCTCGTCCACGAGCTGCGGACGCCGACCAATGCGATCGCTGGGTTCGCCGAACTGATCGAGACGCAGCTGCTCGGCCCCGTCTCGCCGACCTACCGCGACCGCGCCACGATGATCCGGACGCAGGCGGGCGACCTTCTGTCCGCGATCGACGATCTGGACACCGCCGCGCGGATCGAGGGTCACGCTCTCGATCTACGACCGACGACAGTGCCGGTCGGTGCGTTGCTCGACCGCGTGACGAAGGAGCTGCAACCGCTCGCGACGTTGCGGGGGACGAGCCTGTCGGTCGCGATGCCCGGCGGAGACTGCGGTATCCTGGGTGATGATCGTGCGGTTGAGCGGCTGGTCGGGCGTCTGCTTGCTGCCTTGGTATCGGCCGGGCGGCAGGGCGAGCAGCTCGGCATCGTCGTCCGCCCGGTCGCCGACACCGTGACGATCGCGTTCGATCGCCCCGCCTCACTCGCGGCGCATGCGACCAATATCCTGCTCAGCATCGATGCCGAACAGGAGAGCGAAGACGGCGCGCCGTTGCTGGGGACTGGTTTTGCGCTGCGTCTTGCGCAGAACCTCGCGGTCGAACTGGGTGGTGCGCTGACGATCGGGCTCGACCGCCTGATGCTGCAACTTCCCGCGGCAAACGTAGCGGAAGCGGAGCGCGCCGCCGACGACCGGCGGTGAGTTATCGCCCGCCGCGGCCCACCGATGCTCAACGGGTGACCTGGCCCGAGGATTTCGGCACCCGTTTTACCGTCTTCGTGGACGTCGAAGAGGAATTCGACTGGCGCGCCCCGCTCGACCCCCGCAACCGCTCAACCACTGCGATGACGGCATTTCCCGAAGCCCACCAGCGGTTTGCAGAACGCGGGGTCGCGTTGGCCTGCATGGTCGACCATCCGATCGCTACCGACCCGGTCGCCGTCGCCATCCTGTCGCGCGTCGTCGAGGACGGACGTTCCGAGATCGGCACGCAGTTGCATGCCTGGGTCAATCCGCCGTTCGAAGAGGACCCTGCGACCACATATGCGGGCAATCTTCCGCTCGCGTTGGAGGCGGCCAAGCTCAGGTCTTTGACCGGGGCGATCGCGACGGCGTTCGGATCATCGCCCCGCGTCTATCGCGCCGGCCGCTATGGTATTGGCCCGCGCAGTTTTGCGCTACTGGCCGCGCATGGCTACCGGATCGATAGCTCGGTCCGACCCGGCTATGATTACCGGGTCGATGGCGGGCCTGATTTCTCGACGGCCGACGCCGGAGCGTACCGCGCAGGAGACATCGTCGAACTGCCGCTGACCACGGTCTTTACCGGGCATGCGCGACGGGGCGGTGGCAGGCTGTACCGCACGCTCGGGCATGTGCCGAAGGGCAGGGGTGTATTTGCCCGCGCGGGGCTTCTATCGCGGATCGCGCTCACCCCTGAGGACATGCCGATCGCCGATGCCCTCGAAGCCGTCGCAGTCGCGGCGGGTGAGGGATTGCGGTTGTTCAATCTGTCGTTTCACTCGCCCTCTCTGGCACCTGGGCACACGCCCTATGTCCGCGATGCCGCCGACCTGAAGCTGTTCCACGCGTGGTGGACGACCATGCTCGACGAGTTCGACCGTCGCGGCATCGGCAACGCCTCGCTCGACGAGATCATCGTGGCGCTGGGGTAAGGCAGGCTGACGTTCACCCGTTCGGCCAGACGTGATCCGGCATCCACCGTTCCACCAGGTCGACAGCGTTGCGAGCGCGGAGAGCGGCGGGTTCCGCGATAAGTCGGGACTGACGGGGGCCGAGCACGCCGTGCTAGGTCCTCAAAACCAGAAAGGGCGGCCCGTTGCCGGACCGCCCTTCTGATATGCAGATACTGAAAGCGAGATTAGCGCTTCGAGAACTGGAAGCTACGACGGGCCTTTGCCTTGCCGTACTTCTTACGCTCGACGACGCGGCTGTCGCGGGTCAGGAAGCCTGCGGCCTTGACCGTGCTGCGCAGCACCGGCTCGAAGCGGGTCAGTGCCTGGCTGATGCCATGCTTGACCGCGCCGGCCTGGCCCGAAAGGCCACCACCCTTGACGGTGCAGACGACGTCGTACTGACCTTCGCGCTCGGTGATACCGAACACCTGGTTGATGACGAGACGCAGCGTCGGACGTGCGAAATACACCTCCTGATCACGACCGTTGATCGTGATCTTGCCGGTGCCGGGCTTGACCCAGACGCGCGCGACGGCGTCCTTACGACGGCCGGTCGCATAGGCACGGCCCTGCTTGTCGAGGATCTGCTCGCGCAGCGGCATGGGCTCGCGGACCGGCTCGTTCGAGACCGGCGCTGCGATGTCGCCTTCGCTGGTCGGCAGCGTCTGTGCGGCGGGGGCAGCCGGCGCGGGCTGGTTGGTCAGGCTCGCGAGATCGGCGAGCGACTGGCGGTTGTCGGACATTATGCGCCCACCTTGTTCTTGCGGTTCATGCTGCCGATGTCGAGCACGGCGGGGTTCTGTGCCTCGTGCGGATGCTCGGTGCCCTTGAAGATACGCAGGTTGCGCATCTGCTCACGGCCGAGCGGGCCGCGCGGGATCATGCGCTCAACGGCCTTTTCGAGAACGCGCTCCGGGAAGCGGCCGTCGAGGACCTTGGCAGCCGTGATGCCCTTGATGCCGCCGGCGTAACCGGTGTGCTTGTAATAGATCTTCTTCGCGGCCTTGTTGCCGGTGAAGCGGATCTTGTCGGCGTTGATCACGACGACGTTGTCACCGCAATCGACATGCGGGGTGAACGACACCTTGTGCTTGCCGCGCAGGACGTTGGCAATGATCGATGCGGCACGACCGACGACGAGACCTTCCGCGTCTACGATATGCCACTGCTTCTCCACCTCAGCCGGCTTCGCCGACTTGGTGGTCTTCATGAGCGCCTTCATGGGCGTTAGACCTTCCAGATTGAAATCCACGCAGCGGCCGAATCCGGACGCCGCGAATGGAGGGCTAATGCTGAAGGGGGGCGTCTAAGTCAAGCTTTCCGCCGGTTTGCTGACGGGTATCATCATACCCGTCGTTGCAGCCGGGGGGCGCTGCCGACCGCGTGCGCAGCGAACATCGCGGCGATGAGCAGCAACGCGGCGTTGCCCTGATGCGCGACCGCGACGTCGATCTGCACGCCGGTCATAAGAGTTGCGATGCCGAGCATGATCTGCAGCGTGACCAAGCCGACGACGAAGAACCCCGCGCTGCTGCCGGCCTTGGTCGCCTTGATCGCAAGCCAGACGAGGCCCGCGGCGGCCGCGAACGCGAACCAGCGGTGGATGAACTGGACGACGATCGGGTTGTCGACCGCGTTGCTCCAGGCAGGGTTCACCATCGGCACGTCGGCGGGGAACAGCCCGTCGCCCATCAGCGGCCAGCTCGCGAATGCATAGCCCGCATCGAGACCGGCGGTGAATGCGCCATAGACGAGCTGTACGAACAGCAGCGCGAGCGCGACGATCGGGACCGTCGCCATGCGGGCAGGCGCGGCGAGCGGGTTGCGATACAGCGCCATCAGGTCGAGCGCGGTCCATACGATCCCCGCAAGGATCGTCAGCGCGGTGAGCAGGTGCACGGCGAGTCGGATATGGCTGACATCGGTCCGCACCGACAGCCCGGAGGCGACCATCCACCAGCCGATCGCCCCCTGGAACGCGCCGAGCGCCAGCAACGCCGACAATCGCCAGCCATAGCCGACCGGTATCCGCTTGCGCACCGCGAACCAGATCAGCGGCACGGCGAAGACGAGGCCGATCACCCGACCCCACAACCGATGGAGATATTCCCAGAAGAAGATCGCCTTGAACCCGGACACAGTCATGTCGGCGTTGAACGCGGCATATTCGGGGATGCGCTTATAGGCGGCGAATTCGGCCTGCCACTGCGCGTCGTTGAGCGGCGGGATGATGCCGCTGATCGGCTTCCACTGCGTGATCGAAAGCCCCGACTCGGTCAGCCGCGTGATCCCGCCGATCACCACCATCGCGACGATCAGGCCGGCGACGGTGAACAGCCACAGGGCTACCGAACGAGGACGGGCTTTGGTGAGGAAGGCGGCGCTGGGCTGAAGCATGGCGTTGAGATAGTGGTTTGCGCGGCGCTGCGCCATCGCTTCGTGGAGTGCCATTGCTTCATGTTGCCGGAGAATGTTGCCGGAAATGCCGCAGGTGGGGACATGGCGTTTGATTACGTCTCCGTCATCCTGACGAATGTCAGGACCCAGGGTAACGCACGCTGCCGCTTGAGGCGCTGGATCCTGACGTTCGTCAGGATGACGGAGGCAAAGCGGGTAACGGTCGACCAAAACCGCTAAAGTTCGACCAAAGATTCGGCAATGTAATGTTGTATCCTGTCAACGTGCCGTCTATATCAAGTGAACAATGACGCCCTCGGCCACGCATACCCACCGCTTTGCCGGTCTCGATCGCTATGCGATCGGCCTGTCCGGGCTGTGCATGGTGCATTGCCTGGCCACCTCGGTGCTCGTTGCACTGATGTCGACCGCGGGCGGGTTCCTGCTCGATCCGATCTTTCATGAGGTTGGGTTGACGGTCGCGATCGGACTCGGCGCGTTGGCGCTCGGCCGCGGCGTGCTCAACCATGGCTATATGATGCCCGCCGCGATGGGCGCGCTCGGGCTTGGCATCATGGCCGGTGCGATGACGCTGCCACACGATAGTGGCGGGGGCGAGACGCTGTGGACGATCGTCGGAGTCGGCCTGCTCGCGTTCGGCCATGATCTCAACCGCCGCGCGGACAGTTAAGTCGGGTTGCTGGAACCCCTCCGGCATCCTACTTCATCGGCATGGCGCACGCTCACACCCACACCGAACCGCAAGGCGCCGATCTCACCATCGCGGCACAGTCGACGCTCGAGAAGGCGGGCGAACAGTGGACGACGATGCGCGCCAGCGTGTTTGCCGCGCTGGCCAGCTTCGAAAAGCCGGCGTCGGCGTACGACATCGCCGAAGCCGTCTCGAAGGCCGAGGGCCGCCGCGTCGCCGCGAACAGCGTGTACCGCATCCTCGACCTGTTCGTCGGCGCCAACCTTGCGCGGCGAGTCGAGAGCGCCAACGCCTATGTCGCCAATGCCCACCCCGATTGCCTGCACGACTGTATCTTCCTTGTCTGCGACTCGTGCGGTCAGACCACGCATCTCGACAACGACACGATTACCAAGGGCGTCCGCAATGCGGCGGAGGCGGCGGGCTTCTCCCCCGTCCGCCCCGTGATCGAAGTCCGTGGTCGCTGTGCGGAGTGCGAGGCGAAATAGCCTCTGCCGCTGCTCGATCCTCCCCCTAGCGGGGGAGGATCGAGTTTAGGCCAAGTCCTTCCCCATGCGGACCATTGGTACCGGCACCGGCCCTGGCGTCTCGATCCGCTCGATCGGTAGGTACCCGCAGGCCCGGTACAGCGGCTCCCCCGCCAGCGTGGCCATCATCTCGGCCCGCGCAAACCCCGCTTCGCGTGCGGCCGCCTCGCAAACCGACAGCACCAGCCGTCCGACACCCCGCCGAACGAACGCCGGATCGGTGTACATCGCGCGGATTCGCGCCGCATCGCATGCCGGATCGAGCAGCGCCGCATCGCGCAACGCCATGCTGTGATCGCCGCCGTAGAGCGTAGCCCGCCGGCTCCACCCGCCACACCCGGCGAGCCGTCCGTCCGCCTCGACCAGCAGATACGTCCCGTCCGCGATCAACTGTGTATCGAGTCCCATGACCGCGCGGCTCGATTCGACCTGCGCGGGTGTAAGAAACCCGTCCTGCAACGCACCGATCGCGCGCGCCATCAACGCCGCGATCGCCGGGATATCCGCCACGACGGCAAAACGGTGGGTAAAGTCCATGATTGAGCACTTCCCGAGTGATTTCAGCGCGAATGCTACGTCAAGACACGGTAACAATCGACACGATACGCGCGCTGCATTAAGCCGGTGGGATGGCCGATCTTCCCGCGACCCCGCTGCTCGACACCGTTTCGACTCCCGACGACCTCCGCAAGCTGCGCCCAGACCAGCTCCGCCAACTCGCCGACGAACTGCGTACCGAGACGATTTCCGCTGTCGGTACCACCGGCGGCCACCTTGGCTCGGGCCTCGGCGTGGTGGAGTTGACCACTGCGATCCACTACGTCTTCGACACGCCGCGTGATCGCCTCGTGTGGGACGTCGGCCACCAATGCTATCCGCACAAGATCCTGACCGGACGTCGCGACCGCATCCGGACGCTGCGCCAGGGCGGCGGGCTCAGCGGCTTCACCAAGCGCAGCGAGAGCGAATACGACCCGTTCGGCGCGGCGCACTCGTCGACCTCGATTTCGGCGGCGCTCGGATTTGCGGTCGCCAACAAGATCGCCGGCACGCCTGGCAAGGGCATCGCGGTGATCGGCGACGGCGCGATGTCGGCGGGCATGGCATATGAGGCGATGAACAACGCCGCGCAGGCGGGCAATCGCCTCGTCGTGATCCTCAACGACAACGACATGTCGATCGCGCCGCCGGTCGGCGGGTTGTCGGCGTATCTGAGCCGGATCGTCTCCAGCCGCGAGTTCCTCGGGTTCCGCGATCTGGCACGGAAGATCGCCAAGCGGCTGCCCCGGCCGATCGCCAGCGGGATGCGCAAGACCGACGAATTCGCGCGCGGCATGACGATGGGCGGCACGCTGTTCGAGGAACTCGGCTTTTATTATGTCGGCCCGATCGACGGTCACAACCTCGACCATCTGATCCCGGTGCTCGAGAATGTCCGCGATGCGGAGGAGGGCCCGATCCTCGTCCATGTCGTCACCAAGAAGGGCAAGGGCTATGCCCCTGCCGAGGCCGCAGCGGACAAATATCACGGCGTCCAGAAATTCGACGTGATCTCGGGCGTACAGACCAAGGCACCGCCAGGGCCACCGCAATATCAGAATGTCTTCGGCGCGCAGCTCGTCGCGGAGGCCGCCAAGGATGCGCGGATCTGCGCGATCACCGCGGCGATGCCGTCGGGCACCGGGCTCGACGCGTTCGCCAAGGCCTATCCCGACCGGTTCTTCGATGTCGGTATCGCCGAACAGCACGGCGTGACCTTCGCCGCGGGCCTCGCTGCGCAGGGCCTCCGCCCGTTCTGCGCGATCTACTCGACGTTCCTGCAGCGCGCCTATGATCAGGTCGTGCATGACGTGGCGATCCAGAACCTGCCGGTCCGCTTCGCGATCGATCGCGCGGGCCTGGTGGGGGCGGACGGCGCGACCCATGCCGGGTCGTTCGACGTCACCTATCTCGCGACCCTGCCGAACTTCGTCGTGATGGCGGCGGCGGACGAGGCCGAACTCGTCCATATGACTCACACGGCCGTGCAGTATGACGACGGCCCGATCGCGCTGCGCTATCCCCGCGGCAACGGCACCGGCGTCGCGCTGCCCGAGACGCCGCAATTGCTCGAGATCGGCAAGGGTCGCGTCGTGCGCGAGGGCAAGACCGTCGCGATCCTGTCGCTCGGCACGCGTCTCGAGGAGGCGCTCAAGGCCGCCGCGATCCTCGAAGCCAAGGGCCTCAGCACGACGGTCGCCGATCTTCGCTTTGCCAAGCCGCTCGACGTCGACCTGATCCGCAAGCTGCTGACGACGCACGAAGTCGCGGTGACGATCGAGGAGAATTCGGTCGGTGGCTTCGGCGCGCACGTCCTGACGATGGCGTCGGACGAAGGGCTGATCGATGGCGGGCTCAAGCTGCGCACATTGCGTCTGCCCGACATGTACCAGGATCAGGACAAGCCCGAAGTCCAGTATGCCGAAGCTGGCCTCGACGCGACCGCGCTGGTCGACACCGTGCTCAAGGCGCTCCGCCACAATTCGGGTGGAGTCGCCGAAGCGCGCGCATGACCGGCCCGACCAAGGCCATCGTGATCATCGCGCTCGCGGTGATCGTGATGGTGTCGCTGAACATCGCGATGTGGCGACGGATGCGCGGTGGCCTTGCCGCCGCCAAGGCCGAGCAGGTGGCTGACCCCGAGCTGTTCGACGAGGACGGGTTTCGGATTTCGTGATTGGCGCACCACCCCGGCGAAAGGTCGGGATGGTACAGCGTACGACTGGTTGTCATCCACCCAGATAGTGCGTCTGCGCGGCATCGGTCGCACTCACCGCCAGGATCGAGCGTGCCGTGCTCGGCGGCAAGGTCTGCCCCCGCCCATCGCCGCTCGCCGCGATGACGCGTTCGAGCAGATCCTGCCCCTCGCGCCACCAGCCGATCCCGCTCGCAGCGTTCAGATGCCCCTGCGGCCCGGCGTCGACGAAGTGGCTGCCCCAGTCCGCCGCCATGCTGTGCGCGCGCTCGGGCGAGACCCACGGGTCGTCGCTGCTCGCGACCACGATCGAGGGGAAGGGCAGGGGTGTTCGCGGCGTCGGCGAAAAGCCCTTCAGTTCGGCCTGTGCGCCGCCGCGATCGACATCCGCCGGCGCCACCAGCAACGCGCCTGCGACCGGCCAGCCATAGGGTTGCGGACTGAGTTCGGCCCACCACGCGACCGCGAGACAGCCCAGGCTGTGCGCGGCGAGGATCACCGGCGCGTCGGCGCGGCGGATCGCCTCGTCGAGTCGCGTCACCCAGGCGTTGCGGTGCGGGGTGTTCCACATGCCGAGTTCGACGCGCACGGTGTCGGGCCGCGCGTCTTCCCACAGTGTCTGCCAATGCGAGGGGCCTGAACCGCCCAGACCCGGCACGGTCAGGATGGTCGGCTGGACGGAATCATACGGTGCGAAACTACCCACAGCGCTTCTCCTTCTCCAAGTCCCCGTTTCGGGGTGGAAAGCGTGACCGGGGGGACGCTCTAGGGGACGCCGGCTGATCACGCTTCCCAAGCCTCAACGTAATCCCACTGGATCGGTAGGCAATAGCATTGCGGCGAAAGGAAGGCAGCTTGCGGCGATCGGATCGGACGGCGATAGCGGGCGGATGGTGAAGGTAGGCGCAGGGTGAAGGTACGGGCATGGTAAAGCTCCGGGCAGACCAGATGCTGGTCGACAGAGGCCTTGTCGAGTCGCGGACGCGCGCGCAGGCATTGATCATGGCGGGACTCGTGTTCGCGGGGACGAAGAAGGTCGACAAGCCCGGCCAAACGCTTCCCGACGACGTGCTGCTCGACGTGCGCGGTCGCGATCACCCCTGGGTCTCGCGCGGCGGGATCAAGCTCGCGCACGGCCTCGCGCATTTCGGCTGGAATCTGGGCGGGGCGGTGGCGATCGACGTGGGCTCGTCGACGGGCGGGTTCACCGACGTCATGCTGAAGAGCGGCGTGTCGCGCGTCTACGCGGTCGACAGCGGCACCAACCAGCTCGCCTGGTCGCTCCGCCAGGATGATCGGGTGATCGTCCACGAGCAGACCAGCGCGCGCATCCTGACGCCCGCGCACATCCCCGAACCGATCGACCTGATCGTGTGCGATGCGAGCTTCATCGGGCTGGCCAAGGTTCTCGAACGCCCGATGAGCTTTGCCAAGCCCGACGCGAGGCTAATGGCGCTGGTGAAGCCGCAGTTCGAGGCAGGCCGCGAGGAAGTAGGGAAGGGCGGCGTCGTCCGTGATGCCGCCATCCACCAGCGCGTCTGCGACGAGGTCAGGGCATGGCTGACCACGCAGGGCTGGCACGTCGAGGGCGTGGTCGAGAGCCCGATCACGGGTCCCGAGGGCAATGTCGAATTCCTGATCGCTGCGCGGCATACGGCGCCGTCGTTCGCCCCCACCGTGCCGGAATGAACCACTAGCGGAACGATTCTCGGCGACGCACGGTTTACCGATCGCAAAATGCGCGGCAGGACGAGCGCGCGTCGAGACGGAAGGATGTGTGTGGGCGGTATCGCTTCGAAGGGCCAGTTGAGGATGTCGTTCCTCCGCTGGGCGGTCGTGACCGTGCCCCTGATCCTGCTGCTCGGGTTAGTCTCCGGTCGATCGGTCAGCGTCGGCAGCGACAATGCGTGGTACATGGCGCTTGCCAAGCCCGCGCTGAACCCGCCGGGCTGGGTTTTCCCGGTCGTCTGGACGACGCTCTACATCCTGATCGGTCTGGCACTCGCCATGATCCTGAACGCGCGCGGCGCGCGGTTGCGCGGGCTCGCGGTCGCACTGTTCGTCGGGCAGTTCGTGTTCAACCTCGCCTGGACGCCGATGTTCTTCGGCGCGCACCGGATCGGTGCATCGGTGTTGGTAATCGTCGCGATGCTCGCCTTGTCGATCGCTGCGACCGTGGTCTTCGCGCGCATCCGCCCCGCGGCCGCATGGCTGATGGTGCCGTACATGGTTTGGATCAGCTTTGCCGGCGTGCTCGCGTTCAGCATCGGTCAGTTGAACCCCGATGCCGAAACCCTTGCACCGGCGTCGCATACGTCCCAAATGCTGTGATGCAGCAGTCACGCCGACCGTTACTGCGATAGTCTCTGGGATTTTGAAGCAATGCAGTCCGAAAACCGCGTGTTCGACGATATCGTCAAGGTCTTGAACGGTGCGGCCGGTACGCTTGCGGGCGTTGGTCGCGAAGCCGGTTCGGGCGCGCGGGAACGCGCCCGCGAATGGCTTGGCGGGCTCGATTTCGTCAGCCGCGAAGAATTTGACGCGGTCAAGGCCATGGCCGCTGCCGCACGCGACGAGAACGACGTGCTGAAGGCGCGTCTCGACGTGCTCGAAGCCAAATTTGCTGCACAATCCACAGTCCATGCGCCGTCCGGGGCGTCGGTCGACTGACTTTTCCACAGTTTTCCGCAGAAATGGGTTCGGTGGGGTTGCCGTGGCGTTTTTGCCTCGGCACCCTCTGTTGTGCGATAAGGACCGCCAGGACCCTATGATGCTCGACCAAGTAGATCACGACCACGAAGACGCCGCCCCGATCGACATGCTCGAGAGCTATTACGCTGCGCATGGCTGGGAGCATGAGCGTCACGAGGACGAGATCGTCGCGACCGTCAAGGGCAGCTGGACGACGTACGAGTTGCGTGCGTTGTGGCGCGAAGACGATAGCGTGCTGCAGTTCCTCGCCTTCCCCGACATCAAGGTGACGGATGAACGCCGTCAGGCGGTGTACGAGACGATCGGTCTGGTCAACGAACAGCTCTGGATCGGTCATTTCGAACTCTGGTCGTCGAGTGGCATCCTGTTGTTCCGGCACGCAGCGATGGTCGATGGCGGTGACGAGGGGACGATGTCGCTGGAGGCGGCCGAACTGCTCGTCGAATCGGCGATCGAGGAGTGTGAGCGCTTCTACCCTGTGTTCCAGTTCGTGCTGTGGGGCGGCAAGACCCCCAAGGACGCGCTCGCCGCGGCGCTGATCGAAACGCACGGCGAGGCGTGAGCGCGGGTTTCCCTGACGGTCCGCTGTGGCTGATCGGCTGCGGCAACATGGGCGGCGCGATGCTGCGGCGCTGGATCGCCGCGGGGCTCGATCCGGCGACCGTGACGGTGATCACGCGAAGCGGGAAGGGGGCGCCCGACGGTGTCCGATCGCTGACCGCCTTGCCTGACGAGGCCGCGCCCGCCACGCTGATGCTCGCGCTCAAGCCGCAACAGATCGTAGCGGCGCAGGCGTTGCTGGCGCCGTTGCGCGGGGTGCCGGCGCTGTTGCTGTCGATCCTCGCAGGGGTCGATCATGCTGCACTGTCGGCGCGGTTCTCGGCGGAGCGCATCGTCCGCGCGATGCCCAACCTACCGGTGGCGATCGGCAAGGGTGTGACGTCGCTCTACACGGTCGGCGGACCGATGACGGCGGCAGAAGCGTTCGCAGCACCGCTCGGTCATCACGAATGGATCGCCGACGAAGCGCATTTCGATGCGGTGACGGCGCTGGCGGGGTGCGGCCCCGGCTTCGTGTTCCGCTTCGCCGACGCGCTTGCCAAGGCCGGCGCTGCGCTGGGGTTGCCGGCCGACCAGGCCGCGCGTCTCGCCATCGCCACGTTGGAGGGCTCGGCGATCATGGCCGCCGATGCGGACGTCTCGCCCGCCGTTCTCGCCGACCGCGTTGCCAGCCCGGGTGGATCGACTCGAGAGGGTTTGAATGTCCTCGACCGCGACGATGCGCTGGTGCGGTTGCTTACCGAGACACTGGCCGCCTCCGAGCGTCGCAATGGCGAAATGGCCGCCGCGGCGCGCTGATTTACGGCGTCAGCCGCGCAGACCGAATACCTGCGAGCGATCGCTTTCGGGTACCAGCCCCTCCAGCACCGCCCAGAATCCCGAGACCGCGCTCTGTCCGGCGCTGGCATAGGCCGCGGCCATGCGAACCCGCGCTGACTCGAACAGGTCGCGCTCCATTGTCGCGCCTTCCTCGGTCAGCCTGAGCAACCGCTGGCGACGATCGCGCTCGCCCGGGCGCGTTTCGACCAGCTTGCGGTCGGCGAGTTCGTTGAGCACCCGGCCAAGCGATTGCTTGGTGATCGCCAGCAACGACAGCAGCTCGCTGACCGTCAGATCGGGTTTGCGGGCAATGAAATACAGCGCACGGTGGTGTGCCCGCCCGAGGCCCTGTTCGGCCAGCCCTTGGTCGATCGACCGCGTCAGATGGCTATAGCCGAAATACAGCAGCTCCATCCCGCGGCGGAGCTCGGGTTCCCGCAGGAACAGGGGTGAGGCAGAAGACGCTGTGGCAGACATGTTGACCGGTTTAGCCATCGCCCGTAGTCGTCGGCAACCCGCCACGAGAGAGATTTTCGATGTCCGCTCCAGCTTCTACCGCGCCCTCCGCCTTTCGGCACGAACCGAACGCGACTCCGGTCGAGGCGAATGAGCGGGCGAAGCGGCTGATCGATCCCGGATTCGGGCGTGTCTTCACCGATCACATGGCGATGATCCGCTATAGCGAGACCAAGGGCTGGCATGACGCGCGGATCACCGCGCGCGCGCCGCTCACGATCGATCCGGCATCGTCGGTGCTGCATTACGCGCAGGAAATCTTCGAGGGGATGAAGGCGTATCGCCTCGCGGACGGCGGCACCGCTCTCTTCCGTCCCGAGGCCAATGCACGCCGGTTCCAGGATTCGGCCCGGCGCCTCGCGATGCCCGAACTGCCTGAAGACCTGTTTCTCGAATCGGTCGAGCGGCTGGTCAAGACCGATGCGAACTGGATCCCGGAGAGCGACGGCGGCGCGCTGTACCTGCGCCCGTTCATGTTCGCGTCCGAAGTCTTCCTCGGCGTGAAGCCGTCGGCCGAATATCTGTATATGGTGCTCGCGTCGTCGGTCGGCGCGTATTTCAAGGGCGGCGCGCCCACGGTGTCGATCTGGGTTAGCCAGCAGTACACGCGCGCCGCGCAGGGCGGCACCGGTGCGGCCAAGTGCGGCGGCAACTACGCAGCCAGCCTGCTCGCGCAGTCCGAGGCGATCCGCAACGGCTGCGACCAGGTCGTCTTCCTTGACGCGGCCGAGCGGCGCTGGGTCGAGGAACTCGGCGGCATGAACATCTTCTTCGTGTTCGACGACGGCAGCATGGCGACGCCAGCGCTCACCGGCACGATTCTTCCCGGGATCACGCGCGACTCGATCCTGACGCTTGCGCGGGCGCAGGGAATCGAGGTCCGCGAAGAGGGCTATACGATTGATCAGTGGCGCGCTGATGCGGCCAGCGGGCGGCTGGTCGAGGCGTTCGCCTGCGGCACGGCAGCGGTCGTCACGCCGATCGGTACGGTGGCGAGCCCCGAGGGTCGTTTCACGATCGGTAGCGGTGGCCCCGGCCCGATGACGCTGCAGATGCGCGACGCGCTCGTGTCGATTCAGCGTGGCACCGCACCCGACGACAACAAGTGGCTGCACCATCTCGCCGATTGACGCGCGCAAGGGCTTTTCACGCGGCGCGGCCCCGCTATAAGGCCGCCTCTGTTGGGGCGTCGCCAAGTGGTAAGGCAGCGGCTTTTGATGCCGCCATGCGCAGGTTCGAACCCTGCCGCCCCAGCCAATCCGTCTGTTTATGGCTTCAGGAACGGCGGAAATTCGTCGACTCAGCTGGAGAATGCGTGGCTGGGTCGGGACTGTCCCAGCGCTGCCTCAAGTGTTTGTTACAGGCGCATGAGACCAAACATGCCGATCGCCGGGCTCGATCCCCGGTTTCCCTGGGGGCCGATTACGGTTTTGTGCCGGCGGTGGGGGACTGTTCCAGGCCCGCGCGTCCCGCTTGGATACAGGACAAAGTGGCAACGGATGGACCCGTGCCAGCATCTGCGTCGGCGCACGCGTCCGGGCCGACAGCGGTGCGCTCACGAGTGTTGCGCCATGGTACGCCGCGCAGCGCTGTGCCACGATCACGGCACAGCGCTGCGCGCGCGACCGAGGCGTGGCGCGTGATGGCCACATCTCTGCGCCAGAGCAGCCGCTGACCATGGCAGATCTTGATACCGCCCCGGGGGCATGGTGTCGGTACGAGACGATCATCGCCTTGGGCGAGAAGCGTGCGATCTCTCCCACCAGTCATCGGTAAACCGCCTCCGCCGAAAATCGTAAGGACGAGCGGCGGGGAAGCGCTGCCGCGTTGCGATGCCTTTTGACAAGGCCGCCGGGTGTGCCCGTGCCGACCCCGCTTAGGAAGACGCAGGTCGCTAACGGGTACCGGAACTGAGGCTGGGGTGGCGCCGCTGCGGGATCGGCATCGTCCTGACGCCCGCACATTCGCCACCTGCATGTCCATGGACTGTTCGGGAACCACGCAGCCCGGCAGAGCCGCAGACCCCGTCGACCCGTCAGGCCAGGTCAGTCAACAACGACGAAAATGGATCTAATGCGTGTTGCCGATAATCAATATGCGAATTATCGTTTACCAATACATCGCGGGGGACAAAGCTGGTGGGTGAGGGGCGCCGATCAATAATGGAAAAGGATCGCGTTCTGACAGGTGCGACGATCCTGCTACGGTTGTTGCTAGTCCTGAACATCGTTCTGCTGGTGATGCTCATGGTAGCATTTGCGCTGTCCTGGCCACTGGGGCACGCGCTGGCGCTGCGCCTCGGTGCGAAATACGGGCCGTCGCTCGATGTCGCGGACGCGGTGATGGCAATGCGTCTGATGATGGCGTTGGGGATCGCCTGCGCGCTTGCGATCCATCCGATCTTTGCCAGCCTGCTCCGGATCGTCGCGACGGTGCAGGCAGGCGATCCGTTCGTCGACGCGAACGCCACGTTGCTTGGCAGGATCGGTTGGGCCCTGCTGGTCCTCCAGTGCCTCGATCTCGTGCTGGGCGCGCTGATGCGCTGGATCTCTGCTCTCAAGCTCGACTCGACCGGCTGGAGCCCTTCACTCGGCGGGTGGATCGCGGTTGTCATGATCTTCGTGCTCGCGCGTGTTTTTCGGATCGGCACCCGGATGCGCGACGACCTGGCAACGACGGTCTGATGCCCGTCGCGGTCAGCCTGGACGACATGCTCCACGCGCGGCGCATGACGCTGACCGAATTGTCCGAGGCGGTCGATATCACGCTCGCCAATCTGTCGATCCTGAAGACGGGCAAGGCCAAGGCGATCCGCTTTACGACGCTGGAGGCGATCTGCCGCGTGCTCGAGTGTCAGCCCGGCGACCTGCTCAGGGTGACCGACGAAACACCGGACGAAACGACCGCGACGAAGGAAACGGGGAAATAGCGAATGGACGCACTGGTTCTCGACGACGTGACGAAGCGATTTGGTGAGCGGGTAGCCGTCGACGCGCTCAGCTTCACGGTGAAACCGGGGGAGATCTTCGGGTTCCTCGGCGGCAACGGCGCGGGGAAGACGACATCGCTGCGCATGGTTCTTGACATCCTAAGGCCGACATCGGGCAGAATTGCGGTGCTGGGGTGCCCGCCGGGGCGCGAGAACGCAGCCGATATCGGCTTCATGCCCGAGGAACGCGGGCTGTACCGCGGGATGTCAGCAATCGATACAGTGACCTATTTCGGCCGGCTGAAGGGCATGACGACCGCCACGGCGCGCGCCAAGGGGCACGATCTGCTCGAGCGGTTCGGACTGGCGGGCTCGGCCAAGATGCAGATCGACAAATTGTCGAAGGGCATGGCGCAAAAGGTTCAGCTTGCCGCCACCCTCGTCAACAGTCCGAAACTGCTGCTGCTCGACGAGCCGTTCTCGGGGCTCGACCCGGTGAATCAGGGATTGCTCGAGGATGAGATACTTGGCGCCGCGTGCGGTGGTGCGACGGTGATCTTCTCGACGCACGTCATGCAGCATGCCGAGCGGCTGTGCGATCGGCTGCTATTGTTGGCGCAGGGGCGCAAGGTGTTCGAGGGTACGCAGGCCGAAGCGCGCGGGCGGTTGCCGGCACGCCTCGGAATCGTGTCTCGCGAGACGCCGATGCAATGCCCCGGCGTGGAGCGCGCGGAGGAGGTCGCGAGGGATGCGGGCGGTTGGCGAACGTACGACGTGACGCTTGCCGAAGGCATCGATCCCGGCGACGTCCTGCAATGCCTTACCGAACAAGGCATCACGCTGCGCCAGTTCGACCAGCACCGGGTAAGCCTGCACGAGGTCTTTCTGAACCTCGTGGGGCCCAACTCAGCCGATACGCAGGGGCGGCCGTCATGATTCACAACATCCTGCTCGTCGCGATGCGCGAGTTCCGGCAGATTACCGGTATGCGCAGCTTCTGGCTGACGCTGCTGATCCTGCCCGTCGCGCTCGCCATCGGACCGATAGCCACCAGGCTGATGGGTTCCGATAAGGTCCAACGCGTGATGCTGATCGACCCCGAAGGCCGGGAGGCGCTAGCGATCCGCGCACGGCTCGACAGCGATCTGCAGCGGCGCATCCTCACTTCGCTCTCACGCCATGCGCAACGCTATGATCTCGACCGGGCAGACCCCGCGGCGCTCTGGGCGCAGCACGACCGGCTCTACAGCGATGCGGAGGTCGCGGCGTTTGTGAAGGCGGGCGGCATGCCGGCCGCACTGGCAACGATGAAGCGCGCGGCGACCCCCGAAACACCCGCTTTCGATCCGCCGGAACCAGACTTCACGGTCGTCCCGACCCCGCCGGCGATCGCCAAGGCCGATCCCGCTACGCTCGATCGTCTGCTCAAGCCGCTGATCCAGCCGGGCGAGTTTGGCGACAAGACGACCAAGCCACTCGACTACGCCGTGTATATCCCGCGTCGGTTCGGGACCAGCACGACTGCCGTCCGCCTCTGGTCGAGCGAACAACCTAGCGCGAACTTCATCCAGCCATTGCAGTCGGTGCTGACGTTGCGGTTGCGCGCCGCGTATCTCCAGTCGACCGGTCTATCTCTCAACGAGGCGGCGGCTGCGACCACGCTGGTGCCGGCAATCGCGATCTCGACGCCGGCGCCGGGCGGCGGCCGCGAGCGGATGCTGGTACGCTCGATCGTGCCATTGCTCAGCGCGTACATCCTGCTGATGTCGCTACTGCTGTCGGGAAACTGGATCCTGCAGGGGCTGGTCGAGGAGCGGTCGAACAAGCTGATCGAAACCGTGCTGGCCTGCATCAGCCCGGACGAGCTGCTGTACGGCAAGCTGGCGGGGACGGTCGCGGTGGGATTGACGATGGTCGTGGTCTGGGTGCTGTGCGCGGCCGGGGCAGCATTCGTCACGCAAGGCGCCGTCGGCACGTTCCTGCGGATGGCGCTCGCCCCCCTCGCATCGCCCTGGATCATCCTGGTGATGCTGTACTTCTTCCTTGCGGGATATCTGATGGTGTCGATGATCCTGCTGGCGATCGGGGCTATGAGCGATTCGATGCGCGATGCGCAAAGCTATCTGACGCCGGTGCTGATGGTCATCGCAATGCCGTTTACGATCGTCGCGCAGGGGATCCTGTCGAACACCGGCGCCACCGCGCTCAAGGTGCTTACCTGGATCCCGCTCTATACCCCGTTTACGATGCTGGCGCGGCTCGGCGGCGGCGTGTCGGTGCTGGAAATCGTTGGCAGCGCGCTGACGCTCGCGGTGTTTATCGCAGTAGAGTTCGTCTTGCTTGCGCGCGTGTTTCGCGCCAGCCTCTTGAATGCGGGACAAAAGCCCAATCTCACCGCACTCGCCCGGCTGATGCGGCGAGAGGCCGCCTGAATGTCTCTCATGTGGTATAAAATCATCTATCCAAAAGGAGTTGCGATGCCGTTCAACCATTTCTCCCGCCTGTCGCTAGGCGTCGCCACGCTGGCGTTGTCCGCGTCCGCCCTGGCCCAGACCGCCCCCATGGCGGCCACCACGTCGACGGCGCCGAGCGGCACTCGCTATGGGACATTCGGGATCGACCTGACTGCCGCCGACAAGTCGGTGAAGCCCGGCAACGATTTCTGGACCTATGCCAACGGGAGCTGGAACAAGCGCACGGAGATCGCTGCGGATCGCACCTCGGCCGGTGGTAGCGTCATCCTCGCCGACCAAGCCGAGCAGCAGGTTCGCACGATCCTCGACGATGCCGCGCGCGATCCCGCCGCGGTTGGTCCCGGCGCCAAGCAATTCGGTGATCTCTATGCCAGCTTCATGGACGAGGCCGCGATCGAGCGTGCCGGTGCCGCGCCGCTCAAGCCCTATTTCGCCAAGATCGACGCGGCAAACGACAAGCAGAAGCTGCAGACACTGTTCTCGACGGTCGGCTACGCCGCCCCGGTCGAGGTCGGCCAGCTGCCCGATCCCGCCGATCCCAAGCGCTATGCCGTTGCCGCAGGCCAGGGCTCGCTCGGCATGGGCGGCCGAGACTATTACCTTGAGCAGGGTCCCAAGTACGACACCTTCCGCACCGCGTATCGCGCCTATGTCGAGAAGATGCTGGCGCTATCGGGTATAGCCGACGCCTCGGCCAAGGCCGACCGGATCGTCGCGCTGGAGACCGCGATGGCCAAGGTCCATTGGTCACCGGTCCAGTCGCGCGACCTGAAGGCCATGCTGAAGCCGATGGATGCGGCTGGCCGCAAGGCGCTGGCACCCGAGTTCGACTGGCCACTGCTGCTCTCGACCGCGGGATACGGCAATTTCCCGGTCGTCTACATGACCAATTCGACTGCGCTGACCGAGCTCGGGAAGTTGTTCTCCGCCACCCCGGTCGCGACCTGGCAGGACTGGATGAAATTCCGCCTCGCATCCGCCAGCGCGAGCATGCTGCCCAAGGCGTTCGATCAGGCGACGTTCGATTTCTACGGGAAGACGCTCGCGGATCAGCCGCAACAGCGTGCGCGCTGGAAGCGCGGCATCGCGCTGGTCAACGGCACGATGGGCGAGGCCGTCGGCGAGGTCTACGTCAAACGCCATTACCCGCCCGAGAGCGAGGCGAAGATGGGCGAACTGATCGCCAACCTGCGCGCCGCATACAAGGAGCGGATCGGCGCGAACGGCTGGATGGACCAGGCGACCAAGACGCAGGCGCTCGCCAAGCTCGCCGCGTTCGATCCGCGGATCGGCCATCCGGTCAAGTATATCGACTATGCCTCGCTTCAGGTCGTACGCGGCGATCCGCTCGGCAACGGGATGCGGTCGGGCGAGTTCCAGCATCGGCTAGACCTTTCGCGTTTGGGCAAACCGGTCGATCGTACGCTGTGGGGCATGACGCCGCAGACCGTTAATGCCTATTACGATCCGCTCAACAACCAGATTACGTTCCCCGCCGCGATCCTGCAGCCGCCCTATTTTGATCCGAAGGCGGACGCGGCGGTCAACTATGGTGCGATCGGCGCGATCATCGGCCACGAAATGGGTCACGGCTTCGACGATCAGGGAAGCCAGTTCAGCGCAACGGGCAAGTTCGAGAATTGGTGGACGCCCGAGGCGCGTACCGCTTTCACGCAGCGCACGGCTGCGCTGTCGAAGCAGTATGACGCGTACGAACCAATCCCCGGCGTGCACGTGAAGGGTGCGCTCACGCTTGGCGAGAATATCGGCGATCTCGGCGGCGTCGAAACGGCGTATTCCGCGTACCAGAAGTACCAGGCAGTGCATGGCAAGGCACCGGTAATCGGCGGGCTGACCGGCGACCAGCGGTTCTTTCTCGCCTATGCACAGGCGTGGCAGGCGAAGTTGCGCGAAGGTGCTGCGCGTGCGCGCCTGCTGACCGATCCGCACTCGCCGCCCTTCTACCGGGTGAACGGCATCGTCCGGAACGTAGACGCCTGGTACACGGCGTTCGACGTCAAGCCCGGCGATGCGCTGTATCTTGCCCCGGCCAATCGGGTCCATATCTGGTAAAATCAAAGGGCGCGCAGCCAGCGCGCCCTTTGTCCGTCATCCGCAATGTCCGCGATCAACTGAGCCTGCCCAGCGCCGTCAGCGATCGCTGAGGTTCGCGGACGCCGCGCGGCGCCGGCCGTGCCCAACAGTAGACGGTAGGCCGGGTATCTCCATTGCGCGCCGTGGTGAGCGACGCCGGCGTTGGCGACGAGCCGGTGGCCAGGTTATTTGTGCGGCTCTGCCCACTGAATGGCGCTATCGTTTGTCGGCCGCATACTGATACTAGTCGATCGAACAAGACGGCGACGGAAAGATCCACTGAATTGACGGTCAAAAGGCGGCACATCGCCATCATCGCGCCGCCAACCGCGGGCCATATCAATCCACTAGCCGCATTGGGAACATCGCTCGTCGAAGCGGGCCATAGGGCCACGATAATCCACATGGCTGACGTCGCCTCGCTGGTGCCCGACTGTAGCGTGGACTTTGCGGCACTCGACCACCCTGCGGACTGCCAAGGCCTGTTGGCAGAATATTATCGGAGGCTGTCACAGCCATCGGGGCCTGTCGGGCTACCGCGGATGATCCGCGGCACCGCATCGATGACGGAACTGCTTTTGAAGGCGCTCCCGACGGCAATGGCTAGGCTGGGGGTCGACGCCGTGCTTGCCGACTCGGTCGAACCGGCAGGGGCACTGGTGGCACGACATCTTCGTTTGCCGTTCGTGACCGCCGTTACAGGACTGCCGCTACTCAGGGAGCCGGCGGTGCCGCCACCGTTTCTTGGGTGGGCGTATCGTCCAGATGCGGTGGGGCGAAACCGCAACAGCGGCGGATACGCGGTCAGCGATCTGCTGATGCGGCCGATCAGTACCATGGTTTCGACCTATGCGCGCCGTTGGGCACTCGACCCTCACCCCCGACATCAATGGTCCGCCCGCCTGCAGATCGCGCAATGCCCGGTCGGCTTAGACTTTCCGCGTCTGGCATTGCCCGCGAGCTTTCGATACGGCGGGCCATGGCGACGGGACGAGCCCGACGCGATCCTGCCGGAAAACGACGGACGGCCGTTGATTTTCTGTTCGCTAGGATCGCTGCAGGGTGCGCGCCGATCACTGTTCGCGGCGATGACCACGGCCTGTGCTGCGGTGGGTGCCCGTGCCGTGGTGGCGCATGGCGGCGGGCTGAGCGACCGTGAGGCCCAGTCTCTCCCTGGACGTCCGCTGGTCCGGGCATTCTGGTCTCAGACCCGCGTCCTGCCACTGTGTTCGGCCGCGATCCTGCATGGCGGCTTCAACACGGTATTGGACGCGTTGGCTGCCGGCCTCCCGATCGTTGCGGTGCCGTTGGCTTTCGAACAACCGGCAACCGCGGCGCGATTGAAGCGGATTGGGGCCGCGCGCGTCGTTTCTGCCGCAGAAGCCGGCAACGGTGGCCTCGAACCGGCGTTGCGGACTGTGTTGCGAGAGCCACAATATCGCCGTGCATCTCGGCTGTTGGCCACGGATATGGCGGGGGGCGGGGGTGCAGCCGAGGCGGCAGCGATGGTCGATGCGGCGCTTCGGAGCGATAGCGATCTCAGGCCGGCAGGGCCGAACCCATCGGATGGGAAGGCCGCCTGCGCTGCGTAAGGTGGCGCGCCGCAAGGATGGCTGGTGGCGCGAGAAGGAGCCCCATGATGACGTCGATTCCGTAATGACCGCCGAAGACCGGCGTCGCGATGATCGTCAGTATCGCCCATGCCCGGCCCGGTAGGGCAATACGCGGCAAGGCGGCGAACGCCCAGATGAAGATCGCCGCGAGAGTCGCATGGAAACTGGGAAAGCTGACAATCCCCATGAGCATGGTGAGATCGAGCACGCGTAACGATCCATCTCGCAGCCCGGATATCAATTCTTGTTCCAACCACGCTATGGACGGCCAGAGATGCACGTAGTGGGATGGATCGAACAGATTGCCCCGTGCTGGGGTAAGACCCGAAATCAATATCGTGACGAAACCGGACATGATCGCGGCGCAGACCATCGTCCTCAGCGTGTCGAATTTCGCGGTTCCGCTCAACGCTACGATGACGACGACCATCTGCAACGTGAGGCTGTGATACGCCAATCCGAGGAGCCAGATGGCAGGAGGGCATGTGTCGAGCACCGCGAAGACAACCGGCCAGTTGAAGCCGACCGCGTGATCCGCGGCCGCTAGACGGATATCCCACAACCGTCCCGAATTCGCTGCCAACGCATACGCCAGCACGACGCCGCACAGCGTGAAAAGCGTCATCTGCAGGAAGGCCGTAGCGCCAGCCGCCAAGCGCGGTCGCGCGGTATACTTGCCGATCGCCCGCGCGCTACCGAGCGCCATCAGCGAGGCTAGCGCGGGAACCGCGCGGATCGGATCCACCGTGAAACGGTGGTGATATTGGGCCGCGAGAAAACTCATAAGCATCGCTGCGATCAACAGCCACGAGGGCGTGTCGGGGTGGTTGGCGCGGAGCACTGGGGCGATCATATCGGACGAACGCAGATCGCCGCCACGCGGTGCCCAGCGTAAGCGCGCTTAAGCATTTTACCGGAACATCCAATCGCGCGGGTTCGGGCCACCGCACCGGAGTGGCGGCGAGAGGCGGTTATCGCTAAGCGACCTCGAGGCGATGCCGCCCTGAAAGCAGCGCCGGCGTAGGCGTCACCGACCCCAGAATTTGTAGCGGACCGCCCTCGCATCGGCTGCCGGTAAGGGTTATGTATGCATCATGTTGATTCCTCTGCACACGGTCATCGGCAATTTGTGCGATCGATTTACGTGACCTGGTTCGAGAAGCTCGCCATCGTCGTCTTCATGGTTCTGTTCATGGAGTGCTTTGCGTGGGCGGCGCATCGCTATGTCATGCACGGCTGGGGTTGGGGCTGGCACAAGTCGCATCATGAAGATCATGAAGGCTGGTTCGAAAAAAACGACCTTTATGCGGTCGTGTTCGCGATCGTGCCGATCATGTTGTTTATCGTCGGGCTCGCATGGGAGCCGCTTTGGTGGGCCGCGCTCGGCATCACCGTGTACGGCGGCATCTATGCCTTCGTGCACGACATGCTCGTGCATCAGCGTGGTGGTTTCCGCTGGGTGCCCAAACGAGGGTATTTCAAGCGCCTGTTACAAGCGCATCGCCTCCACCATGCAGTTGAAGGCAAGGACGGTACCGTCAGTCATGGTTTCCTCTTCGCCCGCAAACCTGCAGTGCTGAAGGCGCAATTGCGTGCGAACGCGAATCCGCCGCTGCGCGACGGACCTTCAGCTAAAACCGGAAACCCAATCTCGGCAAATGCAAAGACGTGAGCGTGACGGCTCCCCAATCGGCGGCGATGCGGCGTCAGACGCGGATCGGCGTTGCGCTGGCTGGCGTAATCGTTGCAGCCTGGCTCGCAATCCACATAACCGGCATTTTCTTCTGGCGGTGGGGCGTCGATACGATTGCGTTGGCGATCGTGCTGGTCGTCCTCCAGACATGGCTGAGTACCGGGCTGTTCATCGTCGCGCACGACGCAATGCACGGAGCGTTGGCACCCGATCACCCACAATTGAACCGGGTGATCGGGGCAACTTGTCTATCGCTATACGCCTGCCTGTCATATGCCGCACTGCTGCCAAGGCATCATTTGCATCATAAGGAAACGGGCCGGGCCGGTGATCCGGATTTTCATGGCGGCGATCCAAGCCTTCGTGGTTGGTTCCTTCAGTTCTTCAAGACCTACTATTCTCACGGGCAGATCATCCGGATAACGGTGGTAGCGCTGCTCTATATATTGCTGCTTGGTGCGCCGCTCGGCAACATCGTCATCTTCTGGGCATTGCCGGCCTTGGGGGCGGTGGCGCAATTGTTCGTCTTCGGGACGTGGCTGCCACATCGAGAGCGCGAAGTTCCCTTCGCGGATGCCCACCGTGCACACAGCATCGACGTGGGGCCGCTATTGTCTCTGCTGACGTGTTTCCATTTCGGCGGGTATCATCATGAACATCATCTGTCGCCGGGAACACCGTGGTGGGGGCTCCCCGCGGTACGGCGTGCGCACACCGGGCGCGCTGCCGATCATCGCGGTGTCGAGGATCACGTATGACGCTCGCCATCATTTTGTCCGCCGTCGCGATGACGGTCATCGTTGGCGTTCGCTATCTCCTCGTTTCGGGCGCGTTCGCCTGGATCACGATACGCAAGCATCCCGGGTTGTATCTCGGGCTGGACCCGCAGGTCCGTCGCGAAATCATCTGGAGCCTGGCATCGGCCGCGCTGTACGGGATACCGGCTGGCGTCGTCGCTTGGGGATGGCAGCATCACGGCTGGACCCAGGTATATGCCGACATTCATGCCTATCCGCTCTGGTACCTACCGGTTTCTGTGCTCGTGTACCTCCTGCTGCATGATACCTGGTTCTATTGGACGCATCGCTGGATGCATCGACCAAAACCGTTCAAACTGGCGCACGCGCTGCATCATGCGAGCCGCCCTCCGACGGCATGGGCGGCGATGGCGTTCCACCCGATCGAGGCGTTGACCGGCGCGGTCGTCATTCCCTTGCTGGTCTTTTTCGTTCCGATCCATATCGGCGGTCTGGCCATTGTCCTGACGATCATGACGATGATGGGTGTCACGAACCACATGGGATGGGAAATCTTCCCGCGGTTCATGTGGACCGGTCCGCTTGGCGGATGGCTGATCACAGCAAGCCATCATCAGCGGCACCACGAACTCTATGGCTGCAATTACGGGCTGTATTTCCGCCATTGGGACCGGCTTTGTCACACAGACCGCGGCGTCGGCGACTTTACCCGTGAGCACGCCCGTGCGGCGCGTCGCTCTGCGATGGTACGCTCCTAGCCAGCGTTAGTGCGAGCGGAAAGGCAAGCTGAGGCGGGCGCGCCGCTCTACGATCCCGTCCTAAGCCGGTCGAAGGGACGCATCCGTAGGACCTGCTGTCAGAACAGCGGTGACGCCCGCCGTGCACCAGGAAGCGGTTGCGGATCTCCGGATGGCGCTAAGACTAAGCGAGCGGCGGCCGGAAGCCGTTTTTGGGGCGGATCGCACCAGCATGCGGTACCACGCGTACCGGGGGATGATGACGACCTGCGGTCGCGTTTGTGCGAGCAGGCTGCGTCGAGCGAGTAAAATCGAGGGTAACGCGGCTATCGGCACCTGATAGGCCGGCTATGGCGATGAATGGAGAGCAGAGAAAAAGACCATGGGTTCGGTAGCTCTGGGTGTGAGATGAATCTACCAGCTCCGGCGTGTAGCGGGTACCGCCCCCTTGCAGCCGTTCGCGGCGGCGACCAGGATGCCCGACCGAGCTATGAAAAGCGTCCGATCAACTGGGGAGGCCCGTCCGCGATCGTGCTGATGACGCCGGTGGCGCTGATCCTTTTTGACACTGGCATGATGGCGGGTGGCGGATGCGAGGGACGGGATCCGCCCTGCATGGCAACTTCACGCCTATAAGGATCATGGTGGCGCTGGAGTTGCGGTTGCTCTTGGCTTGGCCTTCGCAATCACCGTCTTCGTTGCAAACGCCTGCTTATGGCGCTGGAAGCGGACCGGCGGCTAACCTAGCCTTTCACGACAGTCACGACAGTCACGACGGTCGCTCGGACGCCGACAAAATAAGCAGCTCGGACATGACCGCGTCTCTCAAATTGCGGAGCAAGGAAGGGCGCACGCGTGTCAGTACGTCAGTGATCGCGCTCGCGCTTCAATCCGTCTTGCCCGCGACTCGTCGACGACTGCTTCAGTCTAGAGTGTCCCACGGATCCTTACCAACCGATGCACCGCCAGCCGCGTTCAGGTCCAACATCGGTTTAGCGCCGCTATCATAGGCCGGCCATATGGGCTGCTTGGCGCTCTTGGACGCACGGCGCTCGTTCGGGTCGCCAGTTTTCACGAAGTTTACCAGATAGCGGCTTGCAATCCGCGAGGCTGAGCGGTCGGTAGCACTCGTGTCGGCGCCATATTTGATCGCGGCGGTATCGAAGAAGAACGGGATGTCCGTCGCATGCGCGGCGCCCTTCGTTTCCGCCGTACGCGCCGACGTGGCTACGTACGAGAAACGGTAATAATAGACGGGCGCGTTTTGTGCGGCGAGGATGCCGGCGATCTCGCGGGCACCGACCGTCATCGGTCCATTGCGTCCGCCAATATCATCGCTGGTCGCGCCGACCATCATCGGCACTTTAGTGAACACTCCCGCGCGGTAGGCCACAAGACTGTCCACGGCATAGCGACCATCGACGATCGGCGGGCTGTACGTCACCGGACTTGTTTTCGGTCGGTTCGCCAGGTTGAGGCCGTCCGTCACGGCATCCGCCGACAAAGCGCGCAGCTTCTCGAGTGCGTGCGTATCGTCGGGGGCGATGCCCTTGCTGGCGGCGAACGCGACCCCCGCTGCCTCGGCCGCCGCGGGGGTCGCTTCGCCCAGCGCGATCGGCCCACCGGACTGCACCACCGCGCGCGCGAAGAGCCCCTTGGCGATCGGGCTCGTCACGAGCGCATGCACCGAGATGCCGCCGGCGCTTTCACCGACGATCGTCACGCTGGCGGGGTCGCCGCCGAACGCGTCTATATTGCGTTGCACCCAGCGCAACGCTGCGACTTGATCCATATAGCCGAAGTTCGCGGACGGTGCGCCATCCTCGCGCGCGGCATTCAGTTGCGGATGCGCGAAGGTGCCGAAGCGGCCCAGACGATAGTTGAAGCTGACGACGATGATCCCCTGCTTGGCAAGCTCGGTCCCCGCATAGGTTGGCGGTGACGACCCGCCATTGACGAACCCGCCGCCATAGATCCAGACCAGTACCGGCAGCTTGCGCTTACCCGCCACCGGTTTCCAGACGTTTGCGTAAAGGCAGTCCTCGGTGGGCGGCGTACCCAGTGGCGCGGCGTCGCTGGGAAAAGGGAGCTGCATGCAGTCATGACCATAGGCGAGCGCGTCGCGCACGCCGGCCCAGGGCGCGACCCGTTGCGGGGCGCGCCATCGGAAAGGCCCGACGGGTGGTGCGGCGAAGGGGATACCCTTCCAGACAAGGACGGTGTCGGCAGTCGCGCCGCGCGTCATGCCTGTGTCGATCGTGACGATTTCCGGCTCGCTGCGCGCCGCAGCGCCGCTGGCGCAGGCAAGGGCCAACAGGCTCATCCAGCGGTAAGATGCCATACCCATTCTCGTCTGCCCGTTCTCGTACGCCAGCGTGCTGCCTGCGATGGTCCGTCTTTAGCGCGTTTCGGTAAGCGGCACGACCCGCGTTTTCGGTCGCGATCCATTTCGGGAAGGGGCAGGCCGTGCACGAGGTTTGGTACCTGCATTCCCGTCTGCCGCCGCCATGCATGAATGACCGAAGCCGGCGTCGCGAGAATGTCCTGCGGACGTCCGGAAACGAGGCGTCTTCTTGCGTCGGGGCGGTCCCGCCCGATTGCATCCACGCGCATGATCGTTCGACCTCGCAGCACGCCAAGCGATCGCCGTCGAACGGGCGTTTCTAGGTCATGCCAGCCGTGCCGGCGCCTCGATGATCAAATGTCCCCGAACGCCCGGATCGATGCGTCGCTGCCTTTACGCACGATCGCTGCCGCGGGCGCGAGGCATCGTACAGAGATTCGTTGAAGATTTTCGCCCGACTTTATAGGTGCGCAGGGTTGCTTACGGCAATCGCCCTGCGCTGGGCAACCGCGCCCAGCGGCGCGCATGACGGTAGAGTGTCAGGATTTTGAGTCGCAATGAATTATCGCCATTCCTTTCATGCTGGCAATAGTGCCGACGTCGTAAAGCACAGCCTGCTGATCGCCCTCGTGCAGGCCTTGCAGCAAAAACCGGGCGCGCTGACGCTGATCGACACGCATGCCGGTTGCGGGCTGTACGACCTTGGCGGTGAGGATGCCCGCCGCACGGGCGAGTCTATAGATGGGGTGTTGCGGGCCTTTGCCGATTCGAACCCCTTGCTGAAGGACTATCGCGCTGTCGTCCAGGCGGTGAATGTCGGGGCGGAGCTGCGCGTCTACCCCGGTTCGCCGCGGATATTGGCGCAGCTCCTGCGCCCGCAGGATGTCCTGATTCTAAACGAAAAACATCCAGAGGACGCCTATACGCTGCGCGGCGTGATGCGCGACACACCTGCTGCCGTGCACGAGCGCGACGCCTACGAACTTTGGCTGGCGATGCTGCCGCCCAGAACCGCGCGCGGCGTGGTGGTGGTCGACCCGCCGTATGAGCAGCCTGACGAGCGTGCACGTATCACAGCCACCCTCGCTGCCGCCCACCGTAAATGGGCGCATGGCGTGACGGTGATCTGGTTTCCGCTGAAAGACCGCGGCACACAGTGGCGATGGAAGGATCAGTTACGCAGGCTCGGTATCCCGAAATTGCTTGGGGTGGAGCATTGGCTGTACGATGACGATCAGCCCGGTCTCTATAACGGCGCCGGCCTGTATATCGTAAACCCACCCTACGCGTTCATGCAGGTTTTGCCGCCCATGCTGGACGCTTTGCGTGCCGTACTGGCGCCGGCAGGGCATAGGGGCGAGATCGCGGCTGAATGGTTGGGGGATTAAGGTCATCCTGCAACGCTCGTCCCTCCCGGCATGAGTGGCGCAGTACCGCTTGCGACCGCAGCATCGCGCTAGGCGCGCTCGCTGTCGAATTTTGACCGGCCGCCAACATTGCGCGCGCGGGGACGACCACCTTAACGTTGAAGGTGACGAAGAGGCATATCACCTGCCGCATATGTCTGCACTTCTACGCCCGTGGCGGGAACGACGGTCTCAATTGGAACGCACATCTGATATCGATGTCGCGATGACTGAAGGGCGGAGCTTGGGATAAGGGAGGGTGATCAACTGCTAATCAATACGGCAGAAAGCTCTCGACGAAAACAGGGCGGCGACGGGGCGCCGCCCTGTATCATGTTATGCGACGCTATGCTTCAGCGCGCTCATCTTGTCATGGCCCTCGCGTACGGATGCGAAGCCGGTGGTAATGGCTTCGAGCGTTGCGGGCGCCAGATTGGCGTCCTTCATCGCATCTTCGAACTTTGCCTTGATATGATCCTCGCCGCGCTCGACTTCCTGAATGATCGCCTTGTCGTCCTTGCCCGTAATCGCCTGCTTTAGGTCCATGAACGTACGGTGCGCAGCAGCCAGCATGCTGGAATCGAGTTCCGGTTCGCCGCCTAGCCTGCGGACCTCGTTTTGCAGGTCGGCTGCGACCTTTGCACGATCCCGGGCGAAGTCCGCGAACATGGTCGCATATTGGGTGCTCTCTGCATCCTTGGCGGCGTCCTCGTAGCCCTTCATGCTGTCGAGCGTGGTCTTGATAAGGCCGTTTAGGACGGACACGTCGTTGTTATCGGTCATGGAAGTCTCCGGTCGAGGAGCTTGCACAACGATCCCCTGCCGAAAAGGACCCATGCCGAATGTTTGCACCTATGCCGCGTCGGCATCTCCCTCTTCGACAACGCCCTGCCGGTGAGTCGGGCCGTGCCATGCGCGTGCAGCAAGGCGGGCATTCGTGATCGAGCAACAAGACGTTCTTGAACGTCCGGATTGAGCAAGAGTAGACGAAGGGCCGTTGGTGGGGCCTGCAGCGTGGAGGCGATCGCTGGCCGATCGCGCGTACTTCTGTCGACGAACTCGATACCGACATGGACGAAGTTCCGCAGGGCTGCCGTCTGATATCAGGTCCACCCAGGTTAGCCGGGGATGCCCCAGTTAGCATCCTCGTTGGCCGCCTTCGCCGTACGAACTAGATGCTCGACATAATTCTGGAAGACCGGAACCGTGAACGTCACCAGCGTCGGCTCGCCCTTGGGCTCCTTGAACGTCAGCACGACGAAGCGGCCGCCTTCCTCGTCAAGTACGAGGCCGGCCTCCATTGCGCCGGGGCCGCTTGGGGTAATGATAGTCGCGGTCATCTGTGTCTTTCGCTGCCGGTTGCGGCGTACCGCTTACGCGACGCCCGCGCACGTCGCCAAGGATTTCTGCAAACGTAGGCACTTGGCAACGCTTGCCCGCATCTCCCCAACTTTGGCGGCCGGGCCGATGTGAGGGGTTTGGGTCGAATAAATCGTCCTAATCCACGTCAACTTGCGAGCGGAGACGCTCAGCGCAAATGCACTGAACTGATAGTGCGCAGTTAGACAAATCACGATGCGAACAACCCATGTTGCCAGGATCTCGATTATCTTCTGGATCCGTGGACGAGGTTGGTCGTTATGGGTGCAAAACAAACGGAGCCGCCTTGTTCATCCTGCATATCGCACTGGGAGGATGCCTTCGCGCGCCGCCTGTCACATTTGGAATTACGGCGGACACCGGTGGCCATATTGCCTATGTAATCGAAGCCGCGCTTGCTCAAGGCGGCGAGAGTAATGTGAGCCGGGTATCGATCGTTACGCGCCTTTTTGAAGATGTCGGACTTTCGCCAATTCACGGAACCCGAAGAGAGCGCTTAAATAGCAAGGTTACTATTGACCGCATCGCGACAGCGGACCGTCGATATCTGGAAAAAGAGGCGCTGGCTGCGGAGGTTGTTGCGTTTACCGATGCGTTTTGCCGTCATATTGATGGATTGGCACAAAAACCCGATGTCATCCATGCGCATTTCGCGGATGCGACGATGGTCGCATGCGAGGCACGGCGGCGGTTCGGTATCCCGGTCGTCTATACGCCTCATGCACTTGGCATAGATAAGCGAGCGCAGGGATGTGCCGGGGAGGATGCCCGCGCGCGGATTGATGCCGAGCGTCACGCCATCGTAGAGGCGGATGCGATCATCGTGTCCAGCCGCGATGAAGCCGAGCGGCAGCTCATCGCGTACGGCGTCGACGTCGACGATCGTATCCACTGTCTGCCTCCTGGCGTACCACAACGCTCCTTGCCACATGGGGCGACGACGCTGGCGGATCGACTTGGCGAATGGTTGGACGTGCCGGAAAAGCCGATCATCCTGACTATTGCGCGACCGGTAATGAAGAAGAATCTCGCCGCGCTGATCCGGGCTTTTGCGCTGGTGCCGGCGCTGCGGGAACGGACGAACCTGGTGATCCTTGCGGGCCAGCATGATAGGCCGTGTTCGCCGGAGGAACGGGCCGTGTTGGCTGAGATGCGAACGCTGTGTACGGACCCCATCCTGCGTGGCCGTGTCGCCCTGCCACCCGCGCACGATGCCGACGATGTATCGGCGCTCTATGCCCGAGCAGCGAAGGGCGGCGTCTTCGTCAATCCCGCACTGCACGAGCCGTTCGGCCTGACCCTGATCGAGGCGGCCGCGATGGGCGTGCCGGTCGTCGCAACCAGAAATGGCGGTCCGGGCGAGATCATCGACACGATCGGCCACGGGCTCATCGTCGATCCGCGCGACGACGATGCGATCGCACAGGCCTGCCTGAAGATCGTCGGTGACGCCGTGCTGCACACGCGCTTGAGCAAGGCCGCGCTGGCGCGGGTCGGCGCCTATGACTGGGCGCGCTATGCGAGCGCCAGCGTCGCCGTTTATTCGTCGATCGGCACTATCCAGCCCGCTTTGCTCGCGTGTGACATCGATAATACGCTGACCGGCTGTGCAGACGGCGCGCGCGCGTTCGCGGAGTGGCGTGCGCACAGTGCGCTGCCTTTCGTCATTGCCACTGGTCGGTCGTTCGATGCGGCCCGCGCAGTGCTGCGGGAATGGCAGTTGCCCGACCCGGACGCCTATATCGTCGATGTCGGTACGCGGCTTATGATCGCTGACCCCGCAGGGCACTGGCAGATCTGCCCCGAATACGACGCGATGCTGGACACACACTGGGACCGGGAGGCCGTTGCCCGGTCCCTCGCCCCGCTGCGCATCGAACCACAGCCGGTGGAAACGGACGGTCCCCACAAGCTCAGCTTTTTTGGCACCGACGCCGATGCCGTGCGGATCCGCGAAACGCTGCTGGCGTCGGGGCTAGGCGCACGCGTAATCTTCTCGCATGGTCGCCTGATCGACGTGGTCGCGCCGATGGGGGGCAAGGCAGCCGCCATCGGCGCCTATGCAGGACGGCGGGGCCTGTCGCTGCGCCAGTGCGTCGCTGCCGGCGACAGCGGCAATGACGCCGATATGCTGGAAGCGTGCGGGCATGCCATCGTTGTCGCCAATGCCAGCGATGAACTGGCTGAGCTGACGCCGCGCGCTGGTCTTCACCGCGTTCGGTCGCGTCACGCGGCGGGCGTGATGGAAGGGCTGGACCTGCTCGGCCTGACCCATCGCGCTGCGGTCGCGGCATGACGCAGCCTTTCGGCTATTTCGTCCATCATCAGGGACGCGGCCATGCCGAACGCTGCGCAGCGATCGCCAATGCGCTGCCGGTGACGCGACCGCTGACGATCTTCTGTGCACGCGATGATATCTTTCCTGCGCTGCCCGCGCATGTCGATATCGTCCGTATCCCCTCGCTGTTCGAACCGGTGGGGGATGAGGCTGGGACGATGGATGATATCGCGACGCCCGCAACGCTGCACTGTGCGCCGCTCGGTTGGCCGGGGATCCGCCACGCGATGGCGACGATCGCGGGGTGGTTCGATACCGCGAACCCCGCCTTGATGATCTGCGACGTCTCTGCCGAGATCGCGCAACTCGCCCGGATCTGCAGCGTCCCGCATGTGAAAATCGTGCAGCACGGCGACCGCGGCGATCAGGGTCACCGCGCGGCCTATGATGGGGCGGCCGGTCTGCTCGCCGCGTTCCACGCCGGGCTTGCCCAGCCCGAATGGGACGCGGCGATGCTGGCCAAGACCTGTTTCGCCGGCGGACTCGGCGTCGACACACGCGTGCCGGAGCGCGAACTGGCCCGCCAGCGCATCGGCGTCGGCGCGGATGAAGAGATGATCCTGGTCCTGTCGGGCGGGGGGGGGGACGGCTTCGGCCAGGCGCCGCTTGGCGTCGGTGCACGGGCAAGGCCGGATGCGCGGTGGATTAGCATTGGCCCCGTCCAACGCGACTGGCACGCGACCGAGCCGTCAAATATCGAGCATCGCGGCTGGATCGACAATCCAGCCGATTACGTGGCTGCGGCGGATCTCGTCATCGCCTCGACCGGTAATACTACTTGCCAGCAGATCCTGGCCGCCGCGCGGCCTTGGCTGGCGATCCCCGAATGGCGGTACTTTGACGAGCAGCATCGCAAGGCCGGCGCGCTGGCTGCCGCGGGGGTCGCCTGCGTGCGCCCGCATCTGCCCTCGTCTGCCGATGCCTGGAAAGCCGCGCTGGCCGAAACCATCGCGACGCATCGCCCCGATGCGCAGCGCGCGATGATCGACGATACCCCGGCGGACGATGTCGCAGCTTGGCTCGAAGGGCTGGCTGCAAAGCTGTGGACGTCCGCCCCAACCATCATTTCATCTCCCGATCTCACCGGAGCCTGACCGTATGAATGCCGTTTCCGTTGTCACGCTCGCCGGGGGACGCCCGGACCATCTGCACAATCTGGTGCTCGGACTTAATCGTCAGACGCAATTGCCCGTCGAACTGATCGTTGCCGTCCTGCAGACCGAGCCCTACGTCCTGCCCGACGCACCGTTTCCGGTGCGCCAGATGATGATGGCGACGCCCGAACTGGCGCTTGCCGCTGCCCGCAACGCGGCGGCGCGCGATGCGACCGGCGACACGATCGTCTTCCTCGACATGGACTGCATTCCCACCCCCACGCTGATTGCCGATTACGCGCGCCGGCTGGACGAGCTGGACGGATTGTTGATGGGGGAGGTGATGTACCTGCCGGGCGGCGCCACACAGGCGGCGTGGTCGTATGACGCGTTTGCAGCCATCGCGGTGCGCCATTCCGACCGGCAGGGACCACCCGCCGAGGGTATCCAGATCTGCACCGATTATCGGTGTTTCTGGTCGCTAAACTTTGCCATGCGCCGCGCGACGTTCATCGACAGCGGCGGGTTCGACGAGCGCTATGTCGGCTATGGTGGCGAGGATACCGATTACGGCAAGACGATCGATCAGGCCGGTATTCCGATTGCGTGGATCAAGGGCGGCCTCGCCTATCACCAATATCATCCGCACCACATGCCACCCGTCCATCACCTCGACAGCGTGGTGCGCAATGCCGAAGTGTTCGAAGCCAAATGGGGCTATCGCACCATGGGGCATTGGCTGCATGCCTTCGCGCTGATGGGGCTGGTCGACCACGCACCGGGTCGGCCGATCCGCATCCTGCGTCGTCCCGATAGCGATGACCTCGCGCTGACCGGGCAACAGAGCCACCAACCCTATGCCAACACCGCTACGGTCATCCGCATTCTCGAAGAGCGGGTCGCGGCGTGAGGATCGCGCTGCTGGCGCATGTCCGCCAGCGGATCGCGCAGCCGTTCATGGGCGGCATGGAATCGCATAGCTGGTATCTCGCGGACGGACTGGTCGCGCGCGGACATGACGTGGTGCTGTTCGCAGCGGGGGACAGCGATCCGCGCTTCACGATCGATCCCGTCGTGGCCGAGCATTACGAGCGCACCTTCCCTTGGGCGGAGCACCGCGGATCGGCACCGCTGATCGCGCATCTCGACGCCGGCTATGCAGCGGCGTGCGACCGGATCGCGGCCGGTGGCTTCGACGTGGTGCACAACAACAGTTTGCACCGCTTTCCCATCGAGCCACGCCGCACCGCACAGGTGCCGACGGTCACCTCGCTGCACGTCCCGCCCTATGACGCGCTCCACTGGTTCGTAAAGGCAAGCGCGACGCCGGGCCATCACCTGACGGTTACGTCGGGGCGGCAAATGGCGGCATGGTGGCCCGACGGTGCGCCGGGCCGGGCGTCCGTGCTGCACAACGGCATCGACTTGGCGGCGTGGCCGTACGTCGCGTCGGGTGACGAAAGTGCGGTGTGGTGCGGTCGGATCACGCCAAACAAGGGTACGCATCTCGCGGTCGAGGCCGCGCTCATGGCCGGCGTTCCGCTGACGCTGTTCGGACAGATCGAGGACTCTGATTATTGGGCTGCGCAGGTCGAGCCGCTGCTCGGCGGGGATATCCGCTATGGCGGACATCTGGACGGGGCAGCACTGGCTGCCGAGATGGGCCGTGCCTCCGTGTTCGTCTTCACGCCGTGCTGGGACGAGCCGTTCGGCCTCGTTGCGATCGAGGCGATGGCCTGCGGCCTGCCCGTTGCCGCATTCGACATGGGGGCCGCGCGCGAGGTGATCGGCGAGGGGGGCCGCTTTGCTCCCGCGAACGACGTCGCTGCATTGGCCGACACGATCCGCGAGGCGATGGCGATCCCGCGCCATACTGCCCGTCGGCGCGTCGAACGCCTGTTCACCCGAGACCGCTGGCTCGACGCGTGCGAGGCGCTGTATGCCGAAGTCCAGGCCGTAGCCGCATGATTGGCATGGCAGATGCTATCACAACGCAGCGTAGCGCGCTCGACAGGCTCTACCGTCGCCATGTCGGGCCCGGCAGTACGTATGCGCTGGTCGACTTCCCTGATCATGCCAATGTCGGCGACAGCGCCATATGGCTGGGCGAGGCCCGAATGCTGCGCACGGTGACCGGGCGGGAGCCGGAGTATGTCTCGACCTGGGCAGATTTCGACGAGGCGGCGTTCCGGCGCGCGTGTCCGGACGGCGTGCTCTTCCTGCACGGCGGCGGTAACCTCGGGGATATCTGGCCGCACCATCAGGCGTTCCGCGAATCCATTCTGCGCACCATTCGCGATCGACCGATCGTGCAACTGCCGCAGTCGATCCATTTTCGCGATGCCGGCAGGATTGCGCCGTTCGCGGCTATCGTCGCGGATCATCCCGATTTTCACCTCTACGTCCGCGACCGGCAGAGCCGGGATTTTGCAGCCCGGCATCTGCCCTGCGCGACCGATCTTGCACCCGACTCAGCGTTCGCGCTGGGTCCGCAGTCACGCTCGGTTCCGGATTGCGACGTCATGATGCTGATGCGCACCGACGAAGAGCGCCGTCACGAAGACCGATCGGCCTTGACGGATATGCCGGGTGCGGTGAGCCTAGACTGGCTCGATGACGAAACGCTGCCCGATACCACGGGCCACACGAAAGCGCAGGCCTATGACGGCATCGCCACCGCGCGCCTCAAACGCGGCCTGCGCCTCCTGTCACGTGGGCGGACGATCGTGACCGACCGGCTACATGCGCATATCCTCGCGACCTTGCTCGACATTCCCCACGTGGCCCTGGACAATGACTACGGCAAGATTTCCGCCTATATCCACTGCTGGACGGGGACCTGCGTCGGCGTGCGCACGGCCTCATCGGCCAGGGAGGCAATCGCGCATCTCGGTCTGCGCGCATGACCGACATCAGTCTATTACTATGCACACGCAACCGCGCCGCGACGCTTGCCGCGACGCTCGCATCCATCGAGTGCGCGATTGGCACCGTAGCCGATCTCACGATCGAGATCCTGATCGTCGATAACGGATCCATCGACGATACCGCCGACCAGCTGGGGACATGGGGTGCCAACCGGTCCTTTGGTGTTCGCCTGCTCCACGAACCGCGCCCAGGTCTGGCCCGGGCGCGCAATACCGGGTTGGTGCACGTGAGTGGCCGGATCATCGCAATGACCGATGACGATTGCGTCCTCCACGCCGATTATTTTCACCAGCTCGCGACGTGTTTCGCCGAAGTGACCGGGCCGGCAATAATCGGCGGACGCATCCTGCTGGGAGATCCCGCCGATCTGCCGGTTACGGTGAAGCTGGAAGATCATCCGATGATTGCCCCGACCAATGGTTTTCCCGGTGGTTTCGTCATGGGCGCTAACCTCGCCATGACGGCCGACGCGATCGCCCGCATCGGGCCCTTCGACGAACGGTTCGGTGCCGGCGCGCCATTCGTGTCGGCGGAGGATACGGATTATTTGTTTCGTGCATTGAGGCAGGGTATTCCGGTCCGGTACGACCCCCGCTTTACCGTCGACCACCACCACGGGCGACGCTGTCCCAAAGAGGTCGTGACGCTGCTCGCAGGTTATAGTTTCGGAGACGGCGCGCTATACGCGAAACACGTTCGCCATTTTGCCCGCATCGGAGCCATCATTGCAGGCGATCTGCAAAATGTGATGAAGGACTTTACCACTCCGGTTACCCCGTGCGCGGGCATCCGCTATTTCTATCTGTTCCGTCTACGCCACAAGATCGCGGGATTTCTCGCCTATGTCGGCACGGGCAAGGGCTCGCGTGTTTCCCGGCAAGATCAGCTCGCTGAAATTGGTCGGTAACGACGCGATGGATCGGTGGCTCCGCGCTGCCACACCGATCTCATGCTGCCATCTCCACCCGCCCGTCTGTAACAGCGTAATGGTCTCGTTCTGAATATCGCTCGACGGGGCGCGGTATCGGCGCACCCCGTCGGAGTTCACCGTACCGGCGCGAACGAAAACAGCTGCGTCCTGATCGACGCGGGTGCACCCGGCTTGAACCAGTTGGTGTCCTGGATGTGGCTTGCGGTCACGTAGATGCGGCCATCGGGTCCCTCGGAAAACGTATCGGGCCAGCGCAGGCGGCGGTCGGTCAGCACCGGTTCGGTGCGGTTGCCGACGAGGCGCGAGATGCCGTCGTTGGTGGGCGAGGTGATGTAGAGCGTCCCCGCCTTGCTCATCCACAGGCCGTCGGCGACATGCGTCTGCGCAACGGTCTTCACGCCCGCCGCACGGTCCGCCTCGCTGACGCCGGCGCGCAGCAGCGCGGTGTCGATCGAATACAGCGTCCTGCCGGTCAGCGCCTGATAGTAGAGCGTCTTGCCGTCGTTCGATATGGCGATCCCGTCCGCGGCGAAGGCCGGCTGGCGACCGTCGGGGCGGACGAGCGGCTTGCCGTCGGTGACGACCGTCACCGCCTTGTCGATCTGGGTCGAGCCATGGCCGTCGAGCGTACGGAAGCCCTTCCCACTCTCGAGATCGATGACGATGATCGCGCCGCGCGTGCCGCTGTCGGTGATGTAGCCGGTCTTGCCGTCGGGCGAGAAGCGGATGTCGTTGAGATAGGTGCCTTGAAGCGCGACATCGAGCGGCACCTTGATGACCTTGGTCACGCGGTTGGTCTTGAGGTCGATCTTGACCAGCTTGGGCGCGCCCTCGATGATCTTCTCGTTGCCCGGTGCGCCGGGGTCGAGCACCCACAAATTCCCGTGGCCATCGGGGACGATCGACTGGACACAGACGAAATAGTCGCCGACCGGCAGTTCAGTCGCGCGTGCGTTACGCCAGCTGTTCCATTTGGCGTCGGGATAGGGCTTGAGGCTGCCGTCCTTCTGCACTTCGGCGACCGAAATCGGCGCGTCGTCGGTCCAGCGCGGGAAGTTGACAAAACGGCGTCCGTCCGCGGTGACCGCGACGCCTGTCGCCTGATGGTCGAATTCGGCGACCTGCGTCAGGCCGCTGGTGGCGGTCAGGGGCCGGCTCTGCGCTTGCGCGATACCAATCGCGGCGGCGGCGATAACGCCGATCGCGGCGGCGCCGGCGAGGAAGGGCTTGGCTTTGGTCATGGTGGGGCTCCGGTGGGTGGTGTCGGCGAGTGTCGTGGGGTCGCCCGTGAAAAGCTGGATCAAATGTTGCGCAACCGCGCGCGGGTTCTCGCGCTGCGGGAAATGGCCGACGCCTGTAAGCGTCACGAAGGCGAACGGGCCGGCAAACTTGCTCGGCACGGCCTCGGCCGCGCTGGGCGGGTTCACGCCGTCCTCGGCGCCTTTGATGTAGATCGTCGGCACCAACAGCGTCGCGGTCGCCTTGACCTTGTTCTCGAGCCATATGCTGCGCGGATCGGGCTCCGCCTCGTCCCAGCGCGCACGATAGCTATGGAGCGTGACGTCGGCCCAGTCGGGGTTCTCGAACGCACGCGCGACCTGCGCGAACGTCGCCTCGTCGAACCAGCCCGGCGGCGACCAATTGACCCAGTGGATATGCGCGAAGCCCTTGGCATCGTCGCGCACGGCGCGTGCGCCACGCGCGGTCGCCATGAACCAGTGGTACCATTGCCGCTGCGCCTGCTCGAACGGCGGGGTCGGCATGCCGCCGAGGCGGGGCGGGGTGGCGAGCATCGCCATGCGTTCGACGCGGTCGGGCCATCCGACCGCGATCGCCTCGGCTGTGTTAGAACCCCAGTCATGGCCCGCGACCATGAAGCGATCGATCCCGAGCCCATCCATCAGGGCGATCGCGTCGATCGCCAGGATCGCACTGTTACCGGTGCGCGGTTCGCGGTCGCTGGTGAAGCGCGTCGCGCCGAAGCCGCGCAGCGATGGCACGATCACGCGCAACCCTGCGGCGACCAGCGATGGGATTACCGCGTCCCAGCTTGACGTATCGTCAGGCCAGCCGTGAATCAGCAGGACTGGCGGATCGGATGGAGTGCCGTGATCGGCATAGTCGATGATGAGGTACTGTGTTCGAAGTGCAGGCATGGGCGGTGACCATTATGGTGAATACGGTCCCAAACCAAATCGCCCCGCCGTCGTTCCATCGTCAAATAGTTGATTGATTTGAATTAATACTCGAGCTGGCCATCTGTGGACCTCGCCGAACGCCGGTATTGGCGTGCATGATCAGACCAACAGGGCCGCAGACGTCGCAGGCCGAAACGCCACGAAGCAGGCGAAGGCCTAGCGCGGAACCAAACTGAACGAATGGCCGGAGTTTGGGCATGGGGACGCCGTCCGGAGTGTGGAAAAGGGTCTTTCAGGTAAGGCCGCGGGCGTACCGGGGCTCGATACCTGGCCGAGACCGCGGGTCCTTGGCAGCCGGGATTTTGGAGCTTGGCTGCGGCGGCGTAGCGGCATGAGATAGGCGTCGCCGTTTCAGTGCCGCGAAACGGCTACGACATTGTCGTCACCGTTACGGTCCACATACATGTTGTAGGGATCGACCCCGGCAAAGCCCGGCTTCTTGCGGGTCACGATCCGGATCGTCTGTATGCCCGAGATGATCGGTCGACGTTCCTTCGATATCACGTCCTGCGCGGCGAAGCTGCCGAGGTCGGGACGTCGGTCGAAGACGCCGACGTCGATCATGTCGGCAAGCGGCGCCGCTTTCTCGACGCCGGTGCCGTTCGCATAGAATTTGGCAGCGTCGATCGTCAGCAGAGTCTCGAAATTGCCGTTCGGCAGCTTGCGCGTGGTCGCACCGGTAGCCTTCAGGTCGTACACCGTGATGCGATCCAGCAGATCGAGCACGAGCCGGCGTTCCGCGGGGGTGCGGGCCAGAGAGAGGAAGCCAGCGACGAGCTCGAGCGAACGCGGATAGGGCCTTCCCTTGAAGCGATAGCGGGCAAGCAGACCGCGCAGCATGGCGTTGACGCGCGCTTCCCCCAAACGATCCTGCAACAGGTACATGACCAGCGAGCCCTTGCGGTAATGAATGTAGCCCTGGTTCTCGACCCGATCGAGCGGCACCTCCTCGACCACGTCGCCGCCGCGCGACCGCAGGTAGCTGTCGAGTTCGTATTTGAGAAAACGGCGGATCTTGTCGTCGCCATATTGGTGCTTCATCACCATCAGCGCGGAATACTGCGCCATGGTTTCGACCAGCATCGATCCGCCCTGCATGTCGGCGCTGACCAATTGATGGCCCCAATATTGATGCCCCAATTCATGCGCGGTGACGTAGCTGACATAATCGATCCTGTCGGGATTACGCGTGTCCGCCACGAAGCCGATACGTTCCGAATAGGGGATCGTCCCGGCGAAAGCCTGCGCGTAGCTGGCATAGCCCGGAAATTCGAGAATCCGCGCATAGTCGAACTGATAAGGCCCGAAATTGGCACGGTAATAGGCAAGCGAGCGCTGCATCGCGTCAAGCATGCGATCGACGTTGAAGGCGTGTTGCGGATCGTAGAAGACCGTCAGGAGCGTGCCATCGACGGTCCGCGAACGTTCGGCATAGGCAGCGGACTGGACCGAGAAGAAAGCGAGAATTGGTGCCCGCGAGACGAACCGCGCGGTCCTGCGCCCGCCCGCTATCGTGTCGGCGATCTTTCGGCCCGGCGCCACCGGGACCTGGCTGGCGATCGTCGAGACGGTGATGTCCGATCGGACCCACGACGCGTTGTTGATCAGGTTGCGCGCCTCGGCCGAACGATCCTCCAGCTTGGCAGGGCGCAGTTCTGGCGACAGGCCGTATTTGCGCCGCTTGGCGCGATCTTTCAGCAGGCCGTTCTGGCTCATGCCGAACTGCGGCGCGAATTCGTCGTTTTGCAGGAACGTCCCGTTGCCGACAACGCGGGTATCGTCGTTGTTGGCGACCAGCCCACGCTGCCAGCGCGTCGCCTCGAACGCCATCGTGCCGCGTGCGCCTGGCGCGAGCGGCGTCCGGAACCGATATATGCGGTAGTGAAGATCGCTGTCGTCCATCACCAGCCGAGCGCCGGGGATGACGATTTTACCCAGCCGGGTCTGGTCGTTCATCAGGCGGACGTGCAGGTCGGATAACGGCGCGCCGGTATCGTTGACGAAGACATAGGTCCCGCTCGTCTCCATGCGCCGCTGGTCGGGGTAGAGCGCGACTGTCAGCCGCATGTCGGTGACCGATGGTTGTTTCAGCGTCGCATATTTGAGATATTTCTTCTCATAGGCGGCCAGCCGGGCCTCGCCCTCCTGCGTGGTGCGATAGCGGTTGATGACGTTCATGTCGTGATACAGATACGCACCGCTCGCCGTAGTCGCGATCAACGCACCAGCGAGCACGGCGCCCGGCGCCCCGATCAACCGGCGTGGAACCTGGGCGAGACGAACCCCGAGCCGTGTTTCCGTGCCACGCCGCCAGAGCAGGTGCGCGAACACGCAAAGCGCCAGCGCGATTGATCCCCAATAGAGTCTGAGCCACCACGCGCGCGGTCCACCGATCTGCGCGCCGTTCATGTCCGAAAGCTCGACCGTGCCGGTGCTGCCATATTGATAGAGCGGGTGTTCGAAGCCCATGTTGGTCAGCGTGATCGTGCCGACGAGATAGACGACCATGATCGCCCAGCCGATATACTTGTTCGGGCTCAAAGCCTGCACGAACACGGCCAGGACCGCCAGGATAACCGCGTCCGCCGTCATCGGCAGGACCCACCAAGCAAGATAATGACCAAGCGCGAGGTCGGTCTGCCCGCGCGCGAGCTGGACGATGCACGCGGTCAGCGCCGCTGTCACCGCAGTCGCGAACAGGACGCCGGTGATGGCGAGCACCTTGGGCACCAGATACGCCCAGTTCGGCAGCGAGGTCGCGTCGACGATTTCGTGCATGCCGCGTTCTCGATCGCGCCAGACCAGTTCGCCGGAATAATAGATCGCGATGATCAGCGGGACGATGCTGAACGTACCCTCCAGCGTGGCGATCACCGCGAACGTGAGCTGGCGGATCGGCGCACCGTACATCTCGTTGGCGAACAGCATCCCGCCCAACGTGTTGAAAAGCCCGATCAGCAGCAACACGACGAAGGCGGGGCTACGGAACACCAATGCCATTTCGAACTGGCACCGCGCGATCATCCGCGTGCAATTTGCCTCGTTCGGCCGGGCTGCCGGCAGACGCGGGACGATAAGCGGCATTGTCGCCGCCAGCTTCGAGGTAGCACGCATTTGCCTGCGCAACCTGCGCTTGGACACGCCGCGTTCGGCAAACGAGAAGCGTGCGTAGGCGACCGCCATGGCCACCACCCCGGCGCCGATCGCAATCACGCGGTTCCACAACAGCACGCCGAAAAAGGCAGGCATCCCGGCATTTGCCTCGCTCGCGGTCCAATACCGTGTCGTGCCGCTGAATGCGCTTATCCCGAACAGCTCGAAATAGCTGCCTGTCAGCCGCCATTCCGGCCTGGCGCGCAGGATCGAGGTCATCGCCAGATACAGCATCAGGAACACGACGACGCCGAGATAGGAATACATCATCGATCGCGTCATCGTCGCCACCGCGAAGAAGATTGCAGAGGTCAGAAAGACGTTGGGCAATGCCAGCAGAAAATACGCATAGGCGAAGTCGCCCAGCCGGTTCGGCCCGAGCGTCTCGGGATCGACCCACGGCATCAGCGAACCGAGCCAGATCGCCAGCGGAACCGCGGCAAACGCCAGCGCCGCCGCCACGAACGCACCGAGGAAGCGCGCCATCAGATAGTCGAACTTGGCCACCCGGGTCGATCGTACCATGGGCCCGAACCCGCTCTCGTCGTCACGCACGATTACGTTGGCGACGAACGCGGTCGTCACGAACATGAAGAAAATCGACATGATCTGGTGGATCTGCGCGATCGCCATCGGCGCGTTCCTGTGAATGTTGGCGCCGCTGCCAATCTTGATCTGATCGATCGTCATCGACCCGAAGGTCAGAAGGAAGAACAGGATCGCGACCGTCCAGAAGACTGGATTGCGCAACTGATAGCGGAGTTCGAAGCGCGCGATCTGGCCGAACATTGCGCTCAGGCCGCGATCGAGGCGGAAGGGGCGTCCGCCGCCGGCACGCGTCGTGACCGCGCAAGCGTGGAGAAATACACGTCTTCCAAGCCACCGCGCGCGGCCGCAAAGCCATCGCCTGGATCGTCCGGGGACAGGATGTGGATGATCGTCCGGCCGGCAAACAAGCGTGTCGAAATCACCTCGTAGCGCTGCCGGCTTTCATCGAGCTCATCGCGGCCAATCGTCTTGGCCCAGACGTTGCCGCGAGTCCGCTCGATAAGGTCCAGGGGGGCGCCCTCGAGCTGGATCCGACCCGCCGCCAGGACGGCCATCCGCGGACACAGGTCGGCAACATCCTCGACGATGTGAGTCGACAGGATCACGACGACATTCTCACCGATCTCCGCCAAGAGGTTGAGAAACCGGTTGCGCTCCTCGGGATCGAGGCCAGCAGTTGGTTCGTCGACGATGATCAGCGCGGGGTTGCCGATCAGCGCCTGTGCGATTCCGAAGCGTTGGCGCATGCCGCCCGAAAAACCTGCAATCGCTTTTTTGCGCACGCTCCACAGATTGGTTTGGTTGAGCAGCGTCTCGACCGTTTCCTTACGCTCGCGTGTCGAGGCAATGCCCTTTAGCACCGCCATGTGATCGAGCATGTCATACGCCGATACGCGCGGGTACACGCCAAAATCTTGGGGTAGATAGCCGAGCGTTTCACGCAGCGCTTCGGGGTTCGCGATCACGTCGATGTCGCCAAAACGAATTTTACCGGCTGTCGGCGTTTGCAACGTGGCAATGGTCCGCATCAGCGTTGATTTGCCGGCACCGTTTGGGCCGAGCAGCCCGAACATTCCGTTAGGTACGCTTAGCGACACATCGTCGAGCGCCCGCGTGCCGTTGGCATACACATGTGTGACATTGGTAAGTTCGAGCATCGTTCATCCCCCGTCAGGATAAGCTATCAGGTGTATTGCCAGTGTAAAGCAGGTAAACCTCGTTTAGCGTCGCGCAGACGTGGATCCCCAGGAACTCAATGGTTAACGACGTCATCATTGCAGCGGTTTGCGGGCGGACGCATAGCAGAACGCTTTGAACCGACACGCTTTCTGATTGATGCTGCTCTCGAACTGTCTGGGATTTACGGGGAAGGCAAGTCTTCACCATATCGGCGGGCACGGTGGCGCTCTCGGTCCAAACGAGGCAGGGCGTATCGCGAAGCATCGCCGCAGCTTGCTCCTTCGAGCAATGGGGGCGGGCGAGCGATCCTTACGGGATGACTGCCGTCGCTTCTGATCGGCCTGATCAAGTGAAGGCGGCCGCCTTTATTGCCGAAAGATTTGATACGGGTAACGGCACCGATGGACCGTCGAAGGACCACGGGACGTGTCATCGCCGTGATCACGACGGTGGCTGCCTGTTCGGGATAAGGGATGACGGGAACATATGACCGACGTTGGGGATGCTGGTACCGCGCTCCATCCTGTTTGCCGGTCTGTACGCTCACCTGTAGTTCAGACGGTCCATGGTGCGCAGGTCGGCGGCACAACGTGAGGCTGGACTATCGAGAATGGGCCGGTCCGTGTTTCTCAGGCGGTAACCAGGTTGAGCGTCTGGGCGGCGGGGCCGATCTTGACGTTGCGGCCCCAGTCGAAGGTGAGGAAATCCTGTTCGATGCCGTCGGCGAAGATCACGCCGCCATCGTTCATTCGCGAGGTTACGCCGAGCGGCGCGGTCGCAAGCTTGCCGGCGCGCAGACTCGTCCCGGTGGCGATGCTGGGAAACGGCTCGCGCACGAAGAACGCGACGGCGCGTTCCTGCGGATCGAGCGATAGCGCTTCGTGCGTCGCTTCCATGATCGACCGTGCCCAACCGGTCGCGCCGGTCCCCGAGGCAACGATCAGCCCGCTCGACGAATGGTCCTCAGCCCGGTCATCGCAAGCGATGTGATAGCGCGCGGACTGGTGACTGTGATGGCCGACGAATACCTCGTTGAGTGCGAGCAGGCGTTCGCCGCTGTCAAGCTGCGCCTCGACCATCGTCCGCCGCTCGGTCGGCGCCGCGCCCGCGACGCTCGCCGGGAGCAGCCCGCCCAGGCGGGCAAGCGGCACGCGCACCAATACGCCGTCATACAGGTCTGGCGCGGGGTTGAGCCCCAGCACCGGCTGGCCGTCGAGGTATTTCGCGACGTTGGCGACGAGCCCATCCTGGCCGACGACGACGATCACGTCCTCGGGACCGAACAGGAACCGGTCGAGGTCGGCGCGCCTGACCTCGGCCTGCCGCCAATCGCCCGGCACCGCGGCGCGCCCGGCGCGGAGCGTGGCATGCAACTGGCGGTGACGATCCTCCAGCATGTCGATGTCCTGCCCGCGCGTCTCTAGGAAGAACCTGGCCTGCCCGCGCGTGGCGTGGCGCGCGAGCAGCAGCTCGTAATCGGTCTCGCGGGTGACGAAGACCGCGCGTGGGGCATTGCTCGACATGCGATCAGCCTCGCGGCAGCGCAGGCGCGTCGCGGCGGAACTCGCCAAGCACCGTGGCCAGCAGGTCGGGCGTGATGTTGAGATGCTCAATCGTATCGAGCTTGCCCGCCAGCTCGCGCGCGGCCAGGCCCAGCATCACCGACGGCGGCAGGTCGCGGTAGATCGTCATCCGCGCCTGCTCGGTCTCGGCCTTGGCGCTTTCGACCGTGCGGATCCGCTCCGCCTCGGCGGCGGCTTCGATCTGCTGTGCCTCGGCATGGCCGGTGGCGCGGTTGCGGGCATTCTCCGCCTCCTGCGTGATCAGCAGCATTTCGCGCCGGGCAAGCTCGGTCTTGTTGCCGAGTTCGTTTTCGGCGATCGCACGCTCCTTCTCCACCGCCAACGCGCGCCGCTCGAAGGTCGCTTGGTCGGCCTTTTGCTGCAACCCCTCGAAGGTTGGTGTCTGGAGTGCGCGCTCCAGTTCGCTGGAGGGCGCGAGATTGGTGAGCCGCACCGCCGTCACCGCGATACCGATCTCACCGAGCGCGGGATCCCCGGCCAGGATCGCCTCGAGCTGATGACGCAGCGGCTCGGGGCCGCCGTCGAGCAGTGCGCGTACCGGGGCCTGCGCCAGATATTGCAGCGCCGCCTGATTGACGAGGCCGGCAAGCCGCGTCTCGATGCGCTGGATCGGCTCGCTCTTGTAGGCGCCGGTGACGAGGCCGAGGCTGAAGTCGACGCGGGCGGCGAGCAGCTCGGGATCGACGACGTGCCAGGTCAGCGTGCCCTGGATCGCGACCGTCTGGAAATCCTGGCTGCGGCCTTTGACGAACAGCGCCATCTCGCGGTCGTCCATCGGCAGCTCGGCGATGCTGGCGGTCTCGGGGCGGAACCAGAAGACCAGCCCGCGCCCGCTCTGCCGGACCTTGCCGCTGCGATAGCGGATGACGTGGTTGCTGGCGTCGCTGCGTAGTTGCGCAATTAAGCCGATGTTCTTGATCGATGCCATGATCGTTCTCCTTGTGCTGTCTGGTCAGGCGCCGGTGCGGTGGCGATAGAGTTCGGCGGGGCGGAAGGACGCGCCGCTTTCGCGCTCGCCGGTCGGCTCCAGCCAGCCGCGGTCGAGCATGCGACGGCGAAACGCCGGCTTGTTGAGCTTCGTCCCCAGGATGGCCTCATGCACGTCCTGAAGGGCGCGCAAGGTGAAGCGCTCGGGCAGCAGCGCGAACGCCACGCCGGAATAATCGAGCTTGCCGCGCAGCCGCAGCATCGCCAGCCCGAGCATGTCGGCATGGTCGAACGCGAGCGGCAGCGTTTCGCCGTCAGTCGAGCACGCCTCCACCGGTCCGCCGACTTCGCCACGCCATGGTACGATCAGCTCGGCCAGCGCCAGTTCCGGTTCTGCCTTCAGGGCAGCGGCGAAGTCCGGCGACGGGAGCAACGCGAAATAGGCGACGCTGATGATCCGGGTTCGGGGATCGCGATTCACTGCGCCGAACGTGTAGAGCTGTTCGACATACGCATCCTTCATCCGTGCCTTGTCGGCGAGCAGGCGGCGCGCGGCATCGTCGAGGCTCTCGTCGATCGCCACGAAGCCACCGGGTAGCGCCCATCGGCCGAGGTGCGGATGGTCCTCACGCCGCACCAATAGCGCAGCAGGCGTGCCGTCGATCACGCTCATCAGAACGAGGTCGACCGCAACCGATGGCCGTTCATAGGCCGAGGGATCATAGTCGCGCAGGAATTCATGCTCGCTCATGCGACACCCATATATTCAGGATGCATCTTACTAAGACGCGAAGTGGATATATGTCAATCCCATATTAGTTGAGGCGGGTACGGCAGCAGAGAAGGGTCGTGATCAAAGACGGCGCCCAACGCGCAGCCGGTGCCTCTACGGATTACTGTCACCTGTTTGAGCAGCGACACTGCGCCTCCAGAGCATCCATGCCATTGCGGCGAGCAGGGCAGTCGCTGCCAAGAGAACACTCCACAGCAGGATCTGGCGCCGGACTGCGGTCGCATCGCTCACCGGTGCAAGCCGCAGCACATCCTGCGGGCCGATGGCCGTGGCTGACAGTACGGTGCCGCCGGACGCCTGGCTCATGATGGTTTCGGCCGGCAGGTACATATCCGGCGCATTCGCTCGGCCGCTTGTCAGGCGGTAGGGTGGCTTGCCGGCGGAAAGGAACAGGATCGCGCGCGGCGAGAATCCCAACCTGATGGCGGGCGGAGCGGTGAAGCCGGGGGATCGCGGATCTGCCTCGATCCGTACCGTGCGATACCGTCGCCCGTCCAGCGCGATGCCCTGGGGCGGGGTTGGCCCGGCGCCTGCGCGTACGGCCGTCCCGGATCCGATGGGCGTCCAGGGCTGTTCACGGTCGTCGCGACCAAAGACGTGCACGGGCAGGATCATGTCGTTGCCGGTCGGGACGATCTGGATCGTGTCGAACGCATTTGCGGAGGGCCATTCGAATTCGACCGCGTGGGCGTCGGTCAGCGCTGGCAGCGACGCAGCGATCGACACGCTGGTCGCGGCGGCCGGATGCATGACCAGCGCCGCCTTTCGTATCGATACCGGCGATAGCAGCCGCGACGCTGCGCGCCATGTGATGCGGAGATAGTCGTCGTCCAGCACTGCGCCGCCAAGCTTCAGCGGACCCACGGCGTTGCCAGCGGTTCGGTAAACGACCGCTGTGCCAAGCGGTCGCCAATCCTTGAGATCGGCGCTCGCTTCGACGGTGAAGGTCACCGGCTGCGCGCGCGGCACGTCTGCGTCGAGCATCAGCATGTCTGCACGTCCCGCCACTGCGCGGGTGTCGAGCAGCACGCCGAGTGTGATCGCCTCCGCAGGGCGACCTGATAGCTTGCCGTCGATTTGTGCGACGCGGGCGGTGCCGGCGCCGTCGAGGCGGAGGGAAACGCCGGTTACTGTCAGCGCATCGGCGGCGCCGAGCATCGGAAGCGCGGGCACGTCGTAACGCTTCGCGAGGCCCGCGGCGGACGCGATGCGGGCGATCGGCATCGGCCGGCCGGTGGCATCGAAGACCCTGACATCGGACAGGTTCGCGGTCCTCGATGCGGCGAGCACCGCGGCGGGCATCGCCAGTCGCTGCACGGTCGAACCGGGCGCGATGACGATCGGCACGTGGCGCGCATAGGCCCGTGGATCGTCGTCGGAGCCAGCCGGGGCCGCGGCGATAAGTACACCCGTCGCCAGTGCAAGGCCGGCACGCCTAAGGACGCTCCTCATGCCACGACCCTGTCGTCGATAGGCGTCGCCTTGGGCGGCAGCGGCGCGAGATAGCCGACGACCAGCATCAGGACGCCGACCACGATGAACGTGATGATCCTTGCACCGCCGCCCGCGGCGTTCAGATCGACGAGCAGCAACTTGATCACGGTCAGCGGAAGCAGTCCGGCGCCCACCAGCCACAGGCTGCGCTGTGCCCGGCGGGACGCCAGCACCATCAACGCCAGTGCGAGCGACGTCCACAGGATCGCCAGCCCGGTCTGTACGACCACGCTGTCGAGCAGCGCATCGCCGCTCCACGAGATCCCGAGCATCTGATGCGTGAACCGCAGCCAGACCGTGTTGACCATGACGAAGGCCAGCCCTGCCAGCGCGGCAAGCATCCCGGTGTCGCGCAAAGCGGCGGATCCCGGCGGCATCGGCACCGCCGCCACAATGGTACGCCGCCACAGCTCGAGCGCGGCGAGCGACAACCCCAGCGTCAGATCGACCGGGTTGAGCAGCGGCAGATAGGGCAGGGGCGCCGCATTGCCCGACGAGATCACCGCCGTCAGCAGTGCGCCGAGATAGACCAGCGCCGCGATCGGGACCGCCGCGTACCAGCCATAGGCCTGAGCATGCCGATCAAGCGGCCACCGCCGCCCGCCCATCGCATCGTCCTGCGCCGCCGCGGTGTGCAGCGTGCGACCCGCCCACATCGTCAGCGCCACCAGCACCGCCACGGTGGCGAAGAGCAGCGTGACTTGCGCCCAGGCGGTGTTCCACAGCCGCGCGGTCTCGATCGCCAACCACAGGCCGTCCGCGAGCATCGCGGTCGCAAACCACACCCCGCCGACATGGATGACGCCGAGCACTGCGCGCAACTCGGTCGCCGTCTGATCCTGGTCGTTGCGGTACAGCATCCGCAGGTGCAGCAGGATCGCGGCGGTCCACAGCAAGCCGTCGGGCATCTGCAGGACATGGTGGCCTTGGCCGGCCGTGACGATGAACGTCAGCACCAACGCCATCAGACTGGTGTAGCTGGGCCGGGTTGCGACCGGCCAGCGCCAGCGCCGCCCGGCATACTGCGCCGCCCATGCGCTGCCGACAAAGGCGAGCAGCATCAGCAGCGGTTGCAGTCCGGGATCGAACGCCGGCGCGATTCGCAGACCGGCGGCGCGCGGCGGGGTCATGCGCGTGATGTCGGCGAACCATGCCAGGAACCAGAAGAAGAAGCCGAACACGAACGCCGGTGCCGCCATCGTCGTCTCGTATCGCGCATAGGCGTTTGCCCACCGCGACCGGCTGTGCGGCAGTGGTTCGCGCAGCCACCACGCGGTCGCCAGCCCGGCCAGCGCGATCAGCATCGCGCCGATGAAGCCTGGATTGGCGAGCGGGATGGCGGAGACGGTGTCGGACAGCCCGCCAAGGTAGATCAGCGCCGCCACGAGTAAGAGCAGGATCCCGAACAGCCGCGGCATCCAGCGCGCCTGTCGCAGGCCGACCCAGAATGCACCTGCACCTTCGAGCGCCCAAGCGGCGGACGTCCAGCGTGCGCCGAGCGCCAGCGGTACCGCCAGCGTGACGAAACCGATGCCGATCGCCAGCATCGTCTCGTTCATCACGCGGAACGTCTCGCGACGATACCGCATCGTCCAGGCTGCCACGCCCAGGTACAGCGCCGCAAAGCCGATCGCGGCGAACGCGCTGCCGAAGGGGCGATCGTGGACCAACCCGACCTCCAGCCCGAAGCCCGCCAGCGCCGGTCCAAAGAGCAAGGTGGTATCGACCATATTGCCGAGCCGCCCCGGCGTCGCCCGAGCATAGAGAACCGCGGTTGCGACGTAGATCAGCACCGATGCGATCAGGAAGCCCTGCGCGGCGACGAAGTCGGTCGGCTGGTAGCGTGTCGTGCCCCACAGCGTCGCCACGCCGAATGTGGCGAAAAAGCCGAGCAGGTTGAGGACGCGCCACGCCTGTCGCTGGGCGATGACCAGGATCGCTAGATTGAGAATGGTATAATAGACGAACACCACGGCGATGCTGCCACCACCGCCCGCGAGCAACAGCGGCACCGCAAAGCCCCCCGCGAACGCGGTGACCGCGAGCGCTTGCGACCGCTGCAACAGCGCCAGCGTGCAACCGAGCGCGCAAACCACGATCATCAGCACGAACGCAGCCATGATCGGAAACAGGGCATACAGCTTTGCTGCGGCGAACAGGGCCAGATAGATCGTTGCGATCCCGCCGCCTTGCAGCGCCAGGCCGAAGCCGGGGCGTCTCTCTCGCGTACGGAAGCCGACCGCGAGCAGGGCGATGCCGACTGCGACGACCAACGCCAGACGCAGCTCGATCGGGAACAGTCCGGCCGACGCCGCATAGCGCGCGAGGAACGATAGCCCGACGAACAGGATGATCAGGCCGACGCGAACGATCGTGTTGCCACCGAATAGCCAGTTTTTCGCTGCGGTCATGACAGGCGTTATGATCGCTCCGACGACGCTCGGTTCTGCCGGCCCTGCGGGTGTTGCAAACGCCGGATTGCGCCGCAAGGTCGCGCCGATCGGGGAGGGTGGCGGCGTCGCCCAGGGGCTGGGTGTGGGTTCATCGGCGGCGGCGCGCGCTGTCGATGACAGGCCGACGTCGGTTACGGGTGGCGCCGGTGCCGCCGATCGTCCCCTCTCGGATGGGCCGCGTGCGGTCAGGCTGTCGATCTGGTCCTGCAGTGCGCGCGTCGCTCGCGCCACTTCTGTACGGACGCTGTGTCGTAATCCGACGCCGACGACGAGGCCGATCAGCCCCCCGATCACGAGTCCGTACGTTTCAAGATCGGCGAAGAGCCAGCCGATCAACGCGCCGACAATCCCTGCCCAGACGATCATTCCTACGCGTCCCCCTGCGGCATTCCCGCCAAGCTTGGCGTGTACATGGCGCACCTAAACCGACGGGTCGAGGGCGATCGCGCATTGGCGACAGATGCTGTGTGGATCACATCTTTGCAAACTTGCGTAGTCCAAGGATTGGCTAACGCGCCTCAAGCCGGCGATGTGGTGCCCGCAGCGTCAGGACAGGGGCGAGCGAATTAGGCATTTTAGCTTTACTTCAGAAAGATTTGCCGAGCGACTGCCGATGCGTTCGATCGATAATGGATCGAAGTCAAAGATCTGGCCCCGCAGTGGGTGCGAAGTCCAGTCTCATATATCCGGAGGACCGTATCTGATAGCAACGCTGCGCTCGTCGCTAGCCGCTATTTCTGCGTTCGTCGCGAGGGTGAATGCGGTCATCACCGGGTTTCGTCTGGACTAGCGCGTCCTGATCCGTATCCTGTCAGGGGGGAGAGCGGGCATGCGATTTGCTAGACTGTGGGCGGCGCTCGCGATCGTTGTTGCACCGGTTGCCGCGTTCGGTGGCGGTAAGCCGCATGTGACGCTGGCCACGCCCAACCTATCGGATGGCGCGATCGCCCGGTTTACCGTGCGGTTCAGCGATGCGATCGTACCGTTAGGTGATCCGCGTGCCGCTTCGCCGCTCAAGGTCGAATGCGCGGTGCCGGGCGAGGGGCGCTGGGCCGATCCGCAGGCCTATGTCTGGGAGTTCGCGCAACCCTTGCCCGGTGGTACGCGCTGCACGCTGGCGACGCGCGATGGCCTCAAGAGCGCTGCGGGCTACGCGGTCGATGCGGACAGTTTCACCGTCGATGCAGGCGGCCCCGTCGCGCGCGCCGTGATGCCGGGCTATGGCGATATCGAGGAGGACCAGGTCTTCCTCGTCGCCGCGAACATGCCCGCGACGCGGATGTCGATCGCGGCGAACGCCTATTGCGCGGTCGACGGGATCGGCGAGAAGATCGCGGTCGACGTGCTCGCGCCCGATCTGCCGGCCAAGCTGCTCGCTGGCATGGGCGATGCCTATCAGCTCGGCAATTTCCTCGACAGTGCAGGGCTGCCCAAGACGCTCCCCAGCGATCCGGCGCTCAGCCAGCGCGCGCTCGCCGGCGTCACCGCGCTCAAATGCCGTCGACCGTTGCCGCCGGGCCGTGACATGGCGCTGGTCTGGGGCGCCAATATCGCCAGCGGGGGGGGCAAGCTGGCCGGCGCGGACCAGCGGTTCGATTTCACGGTTCGCAAACCCTTTACCGCGCGCTTCGAATGCTCGCGCGTCAACACCGCGGCTGGATGCAGCCCGGTCGAAAAGGCCTATCTCCGCTTTTCCGCACCGATCCCGATGAGCGCCGCGACCGCGATCCGCTTGACGCTGGCGGATGGCAAGACGATCGCACCGGTCTTTGCCGACGACGACAAGCGCCGCGCGACGATCGAACAGGTGACCTTCGCCGCGCCGTTACCAGTCGCGACGCGCGCCACGTTGTCGGTGCCGGCCGATCTTAAGGACGAGAGCGGCCGTATCCTTGCGAACCGCGAGCGCTTTCCGCTCGAGGTAAAGTTCGACGAGGCACCGCCGCTGGTGAAATTCGCGGCCGACTTCGGCATCCTCGAGGCGAAGCAGGGTGGCGTGCTGCCCGTCACCGTCCGCAACGTCGAACCCTCGTTGCAGGGGCAGGCCGCGGGCATCGGTGGCCAGCGGTTGCGCGTCGCCGGCACCGATGGCGAGATCGCCGCGTGGCTGCGCCGCGTCGAGGATGCCGGCAAGACCGACATCCAGACGATCGAGCGCAAGGGGGCCGAGCCGCTCCTGATCAACCATACCGGCGAGAAACCGATGTTGTTCGGGGGCGGCAGCGGAGTCGGCAACGGGGGCGGGGGCGCGGGCGACCCGTTCAAGCTGGACCTGCCGGGCAAGGGCAAGGATTTCGAGGTCGTCGGCCTGCCGCTCGGCAAGCCCGGCTTCTACGTCGTCGAACTCGCGAGCCCGACGCTCGGTCGCGCCCTGCTCGGGCGCAACGTGCCGCGCTACGTCGCCAGCGCCGCGCTGGTTACCGATCTCGCGGTCCATTTCGAATGGGGCCGCGATCGTTCTCTCGCCTGGGTCACGCGGCTGTCGACCGGCAAACCGGTGGCGAACGCGGTGGTGCAGGTCAGCGACAGCTGCACCGGCAAGCCACTCGCGCGCGGTGCGACCGACAAGACCGGCGGCCTGATGGTCGCACGCGGCCTGCCCGAGCCGGAGACCTATGGCAGTTGCAAAGGCGAGGGCGGGGCGCATCCGTTGATGATCTCGGCGCGCAGCGGCGACGATTTCAGCTTTACCCTGACCGACTGGGGCGAGGGCATCCGCCCCTATGACTTCGACCTGCCGTACGGCTATTCGGCGGCGACCGACATGATCCACACCGTGTTCGATCGCGCGCTGGTTCGCCAGGGCGAGACGATCCACATGAAGCACATCCTGCGCCGCCCCGACGCGCGCGGCTTTTCGCTGGCGCCGGGCTTCACCGGCACGCTCAGGCTGTCGCATCGCGGATCCGACACGCAGTTCGAGATGCCCGTGACGATCGGCGCGAACGGCACCGGCGAGACGGTCTGGACCGCCCCCAAGGGCGCGCCGATGGGCGATTACGACCTCGTCTTCGTGGTCGGCGATACCACCACCGAATCCGCCCAGTCGTTCAAGGTCGACGAATACCGCCTGCCGACGATGCGCGCGAGCGTGACCGGGCCGAAGACTGCGCTGGTCAAACCGCGCACGGCGCAACTCGATCTGTTCGCCGGGTATCTGTCGGGCGGCGGCGCAGCGAACCTGCCGGTCAACGTCCGCATCGGTTGGTTCGCGCATAGCGCCACGCCGACCGGCTACGACGCATACAGCTTCGGCGGCGATGCGATCGCGGAAGGCGTCAAGCAGCTCGACGGCGAGGGGGAGGATGCCAAGACGCCTCTGCCGCCGACCCAGATGCTGCCGGCGACGCTCGGCACCGACGGCACGCGCCGGATGACCGTCGACATGCCGCAGACGCTGCCCGGCACCGCGGACATGCAGATCGAGATGGACTATCGCGACGCGAACGGTGAGACGCTGACCGCGTCGAAATCGATCCCGGTCTATGCCGCGGGCGTCCAGCTTGGCGTCGCGGCCGACGGCTGGATGATGCGCGCGGACGATCTGCGTCTGCGCTTCGTCGCGCTTGATACCGATGGCAAGCCGATCAAGGGGCAAAAGCTGTCGGTCGCGTTCTACAGTCGCCAGATCCTGACCGCGCGGCGGCGGTTGATCGGCGGGTTCTACGCCTATGACAACCGGATGCGGACGACCAAGCTGTCCGCGTCGTGCAGCGCCACGACCGACGCGCAGGGGCTTGCGCAGTGCAAGGCGGACCCCGGCGTCTCGGGAGAGATCTATGCGGTGGCCACGTCCACCGATGCCGACGGCAATGTCGCGCGCTCGGTCAAATCGGTGTGGCTCGCGGGCGACGACGATTGGTGGTTCGGCGGCGACAATGGTGACCGGATGGACGTCGTCCCCGAAAAGCTCGCTTATGCATCGGGCGAGACCGCACGGTTCCAGGTGCGGATGCCGTTCCGCGCGGCGACCGCACTGGTCAGCGTCGAGCGCGAGGGGGTGTTGTCGAGTTTCGTCACGGAATTGTCGGGCAAGGACCCGGTGATCGAGGTGCCGATGGACGCGGCCTATGCGCCCGACGTCTATGTCTCGGTGCTGGTCGTGCGCGGCCGTGTCGAGAGCGGGTTCTGGAGCTGGGTGCACCGTATCGCGCGGACGCTCGGCCTGTCGGACACGCCCGAGGAGGCGCAGGAACCGACTGCGTTGGTCGATCTCGCCAAGCCCGCCTATCGCCTCGGCATCGCCAAGGTGAAGGTCGGCTGGGAAGGCCATACGCTCGGCGTCGCGGTCAAGGCGGACCGCGAACGTTATGCGCCGCGGGGTACCGCCAACGTCCTCGTCCAGGTGAAGAAGCCGGACGGCAGCCCGGCGCGCGAGGCCGATGTCGCGTTCGCGGCGGTCGACAAGGCGTTGCTCCAGCTCGCGCCGAACGACAGCTGGAACATCCTCGAGGCGATGATGGGCGATCGTCCGTTGTCGGTGCTGACCGCGACCGCGCAGATGCAAGTCGTCGGCAAACGCCATTATGGACGCAAGGCACTCGAAGCAGGCGGCGGCGGTGGTGGCGGCGACCTGTCGGGGCTCAACCGCGAAAACTTCCAGCCGGTGCTGCTGTGGAAGGGGCATGTGCCGCTCGACGCGCAAGGGCGCGCGCGCATCGCAGTGCCGTTGTCGGATGCACTGTCGTCGTTCCAGCTCGTCGCGATCGCCACCGATGGCGCGCAGGCGTTCGGCACCGGCAGCACCGATATCCGCACCGCGCAGGATCTGTCGCTCTATGCGGGTCTGCCGCCACTGGTCCGATCGGGCGATTTCTACGGGGCGCGGTTCACGCTGCGCAACGGATCGGACCGCCCGATGACGGTGACCGCGAGCGTCGACGTCGTCCCGCGGATCGCGCAGGGCAAGCCGCTGACCGTCACCATTCCAGCGGGCGGCGCCGCACCGGTCGCCTGGAACCTCACCGCGCCCGCCGGGATCGACACGCTGCGCTGGCGGGTCAGCGCGAAAAGCGACGATGGCCGTGCCGCCGATCAACTGACGGTCACGCAAGACGTCATTTCGGCGGTGCCGACCGAGATCTGGGCGGCGACGCTCGCGCATGTCGGCGACGATACGATGATCCCGATCGCACCGCCGGCCGGCGCGTTGCCGGGACGGGGCAGCGTCGACATCCGCCTCGCCGATACGCTGGCGCCGTCGCTCGCGGGCGTGCGCGATTACATGGCGCGCTATCCGTTCAACTGTTTCGAACAGCGGCTGTCGCGGATCATCGTGCTGGGCGACATGGCGGGCTGGACGGGGTTGGCAGGCGAAATTCCGACCTATCAGGCGCCCGACGGATTGCTGCGCTATTTCCCGGGTGACAGCCTGCAGGGGTCGGAGGCGCTTACCGCCTATGTCCTGTCCATCGCGGGGGCGGCAAACCTGTCGCTGCCGCCGGTGCAGCGCGCGCGGATGATCGAGGCGATGAAGGCGGTGCTCGATGGACGGCTGCGTCGCGAGGATTATGGCGATGTCCGCCTGACCAAGATCGCGGCGCTGTCGGCACTGGCGCGGCAGGGTGAGGCGACGTCGGCGATGTTCGGCCAGATCGGGATGACGCCCGCCGACATGCCGACCGCGAGCCTGGCCGATTATATTGCGGCGCTCGATGCGATCCCCGGCACCTCGACCGAAGCGAAGGCGCAGGCCGAGGCGGTGTTGCGGACCCGGCTGGTGTTCGAGGGCACCCGGCTGGATCTGTCGGATTCGGCCAACGCGTCCTGGTGGCTGATGTCGTCGCCGGACGAGGCCGCGAACAAGGTCACCGCCGCGGTGCTCGGCCGGCCCGGCTGGCAGGACGATGCGCCGCGGCTGATGGTCGGCACGGCGCTGCGCCAGTCGCGCGGGCATTGGGACACGACGACCGCCAATGCGTGGGGGGCGATCGCCGCGCGTCGCTTTGCGCAGATCTATCCGGCGCAGGCCGTCACCGGTGCGACGATGCTGTCCTATGGCGGGCGCAGCATCGCGCGCGGCTGGCCCTTGGCGGAGGCGGCACGGTCGACGGCGTTCCCGCTCGCGGCGGCGGGGCCGCTGCGGCTGGCGCAGGCGGGCGGCGCGGGGCCATGGGCGACCGTATCCGTCTCGGCGGCGGTGCCGCTCAAGCAACCGCTGTTCGCCGGGTATCGCCTGACGCGGAAGGTCGAGGTCGTGCAGGCGCGCAACAAAGCGCGGCTGACGACAGGCGACGTGCTGCGCGTGACGCTGACGGTCGAGGCGAGCGCCGAGCGGAACTGGGTTGCGATCAGCGATCCCGTGCCCGCGGGTGCGACGGTGATCGGCGATCTCGGCGGGCAATCGCAACTGCTCCAGCAGGGCGGCGACAGTGAAGGGGGCGAAAGTGAAGGCGGCGGGCCGAGCTATGTCGAGCGCGGGCGCGATACGTGGCGCGCCTATTTCGCATGGCTGCCCAAGGGCACCGCCACCGTGTCGTACACGCTGCGGTTGAACGGCGCCGGTCGGTTCCAGATGCCGCCGAGCCGGGTCGAGGCAATGTATTCGCCGGCGATCCATGCGGCGGTGCCGAATCAGACGATGGTCGTCGCGGATCGATGACGCAGCGCGCGGCGCTCGCCGGATTGCTGGTGCTGATCCTCGTGGCGGTCGGGTGCGACTGGGCGACGTTCCCGCCGCCCCTGCCGGGCTATGCGCAGGTCCGCGCGGCGTGGAAACCGTCCGAGGCGTGGTTGTACGATCGTCACGGCGTGCTGATCGACAGCGCGCGCGTCAATTTCGCGGCAAGGCGCTTGGCGTGGGTGCCGCTCGGCCAGATCGCGCCGGTAGTGCCCGCCACCGTGGTCGCGGCAGAGGACGCGCGGTTTCGTAGCCATGGCGGGGTGGATTGGCTCGCAGTGCTCGGGTCGCTCCGGTCGCGCGCGAAAGGGGAGCGCGGCAGGGGCGCGAGCACGCTGTCGATGCAGGTCGCCGCGTTCCTGTCGCCGACGCTCGCCATGCCCGGCGCGCGGGGCTGGCGCGACAAGCTGCGCCAGATGCGCGCGGCGCAAGCGCTGGAGATGACCTGGAGCAAGGACCAGATCCTCGAGACGTATCTCAACCTCGCGCCGTTCCGCGGCGAGGCGCAGGGGATCGGCGCGGCGGCACTGTCGCTGTTCGGCAAGACCCCGGCGGCGCTGGCGCGCGACGACTCGCTGCTGCTGACCGCTTTACTTCCCGATCCGCAGGCGTCCGCGGACCGGATCGCCGCGCGGGCGTGCAGGATCGGCGGCGAGGGCGATTGCGCGCGGTTTGCCAGCGAGGCGGCGTCGATGCTCGGACCGGCGCGGACGTTGGCGCTCGATCCCGGTCTCGCGCCGCATCTCGCCGATCGGCTGCTCACCAAGCCGGGGCTGCGGATCACGACGACGCTCGATGCCGCGATCCAGCGCCGTGTCGCCGCCGCGCTGCGTCGCCAGCTCCAGGGGCTAGGCGGGTCGCGCGCGCGCGACGGCGCGGCGGTGGTGATCGACAATGCGACCGGCGACGTGCTTGCCTATGTCGGCGGGATCGGCGGCGCATCGACGGCGCCGGCGGTTGATGCCGCGAACGCGTATCGCCAGGCGGGATCGACGCTGAAGCCGTTCCTCTACGCGCAGGCGATCGAGCGCGGCTATCTGACGCCGGCCTCAGTGCTCGACGACTCGCCGGTCCAACTCGACACCGCATCGGGGCTGTACGTTCCACAGAATTACGATCGCGGGTTCAAGGGGCGTGTGTCGGTGCGCAGCGCGCTGGCGGGATCGCTCAACGTGCCCGCGGTGCGGACGCTGCTGCTCGTGGGGGTTGAGCCGTTTCGCGACCGGTTATGGGATACGGGGTATCGGGGCCTGGTCGAGGATGGTGACTATTATGGGTTCAGCCTCGCGCTCGGATCGGCCGAAGTGACCTTGCTCGAACAGGCCGACGCGTACCGATCGCTCGCCAATGGCGGACGCTGGTCGCCGCTACGACTGACGGTCGATGCCCCGCGCAGCACCGCCCGCCGGGTCACGACGCCGGCGGCAGCCTGGATCGTCGCCGACATGATGGCCGATCCCAACGCGCGGGCGGCCACGTTCGGGCTGGATTCGGCGCTCAGGTTGCCGTTCTGGACCGCGGTGAAGACGGGCACGTCGAAAGGCATGCGCGACAATTGGTGCGTTGGCTTCTCGCAGCGCTACACGGTCGCCGTCTGGGTCGGCAACGTCGAGGGCGATCCGATGCGCGCGGTTTCGGGTACGAGCGGCGCGGCGCCGGTCTGGCGCGACGTCATGCTCGCGCTCGATCGCGACGAAGACGCAGGCCCGTCGATGCCGGCCGGCGTCGAGCGCCGACGCATCGCCTTTGCCGACGCGATCGAGCAGCCGCGGCTCGAATATTTCCTGCGCGGCACCGGTCAGTCGCTGATCGCCGCGGCGCCCGCCACTGCGCGCCGTGCGCGGATCGTCAATCCCGCTTCGGGTAGCGTCTATGCGATCGACCCCGATATCCCCGCCGGCCGTCAGCGTCTGGCGATCGAGACGACCGGCGATGTCCGCGCCCACCACGTCTTCCTCGACGATCGCGACCTCGGCCCCGCCGCCCAGCAATTGCTGTTCTTTGCCCCGCCGGGCCGCCACCGGCTGCGACTTGTCGACGCCGCCGGTCGTGCCGCCGATCAGGTCATCGTCACGATCCGGTAAAGTTTCGTCTGGCCAGCGACGCTGCGCCCGCTGCACGCGTTGCCGCAGACCGCGCTCACTGCCGACATCTGCCGGTGATGCGCGACCGGCGGTGATGTTGACGCCAGCCGATCCCACATCAGCGTGATCGACATCGAGGTGCTGACCCGGCATCACATCGCGGTCCAGCGGGCAATCGCACAGGCTTGATGCCCCTGTGCTGCTCAAAAATTCTTGAAGTCAGGCCGGCTGCAGGAATGGATATGTCGAGCACCAATCCGACGAGATGGAAACGGCGGTGGCGCGCATAGTTAAGCGCCTGAGGGACCGGCGCTGGCCTGCTATCCGCCATGACCGCTGCCCGGTCGTGTCGCTAGTCTTCGTCGCCTACGCGGCGATCCGACATATACGCGCTTTGGCCGATACGTGCCGAGCCTAAGCGATCACCCGGCGCGCCTCGATGCCCATTGCATATTCCGTGTCGCGTTGGGCCTGATGAATCAGCGCACGCGTGGCATCGCGTGCGCCGATCGCATCGCTATTGGCGATCGCCTCGAATAACGCGCGGTGTTCCGGCAACGGGTCGCGCGGGTGTTTTTCATGTCGATATTTGAAGAACGTCGTCCAGCGGACTGCGGCGGCGATGCTTGCGGACAGGCTGACCAGAAGTTCGTTCTCGGTTGCTTGCAGGATCAGGGCATGGAACTCGTAGTCGGCCGAACGGCCCGTCTCGCTCGACAGTCCGTGCTGTGCCATCGTTTCGAGGGCGTGGCCCATTCCCGACAATTGCCGCGCGGTGCGGCCGGCCGCTGCAAGTTCCGCCGCGGCAGGCTCGACGATCAGGCGCAATTGAAACAGGCTGCGTACGAACGGGAGCGGCGGCTCGCCATCGAACATCCAGCCAAGCATCTCCGGATCCAGCAGATTCCAATCATGCCGCTCACGGACTTTCGTGCCGATTTTTGGCCGACTTTCGACCAGTCCTTTGGCGGAGAGCATACGCAGCGCTTCTCGGATGACGCTGCGCGACACGCCGAAACTTCCGGCTAGATCGATTTCGCCCGGCAACAGGCTTCCCGGCTGATGCCGACCCGTGACGATCGCAACGCCGATGCTCTGTGCCAGCTTAACATGCGCCGGACGACCTCGTTTCCCAGCAGTCATCACGTCTCCAAATTTAACGAGACTTACGCAGAGCCAATGGTGCGACGCAAGCGCGAGACGAGTCCGAAAACGCGCCCGACACACTTGCACATTAAAAATCGGTTGCTATTGTCGGACAAGACATGGAGAAAATCCATGAAATGTGGGGAGGAGAGTGGCATTGCGCCAACCGTCGATCTTGGCTGGCGTGGCCGCGACCGCGCTGCAGAACACCGGCTCCGCGTTGGCTGGGGCGGTGAGACTGCAAGCCATACATATCGAGCCGGAGCGAACCGATTGGCAGAATTCTGCAGGCTTTTGGCGCGGCAAACCGCGCGCGACTGGAACCCTGCTTACATCCGGCCGCGGCAAAACGCCGACACAGTCGACGTATGCGGGATGTAGGCATCGATCGTGGGCAGGGGCGCGCATCTTGCAGGCGAGAGATCGATCGTGATGAACATGCTTGCCTTCTCCTATGACGATCTCGGCCGTTACTCGCCGGGCGGGCGGAAATCGACGAGGGGCGTGCCGCATGGACGTCGCACGCTATTGGCTGGCTGCGAGCAACCGGCGGTCGACGGCAACTCCCCATGCAGCGCGTTCAGCGATCCGCTTGCGAAATCCCGGACAATGTCGTCGCTTGGGCCGATATCTGGGCCAACGCCTAGGTATCTCGCCCTTCACCTCACCCCGCTTACCGGCGAGCAAACCACCCTCGACAAGGCGCGCCCGGCGCGCGCATCGGAGACTGAATAATGCGAATGATGTTCACCGCGATTGCGCTCGTGCTTTCCAGTCCTGCACTGGCCCAGCAGGCGCCTCCCGTCGACGGGGCACCGGCGGCGGTCACGGTGCACGGCGACAAGCCTGCGCCGAAATTCGACAAGCGGATCTTCGGTCAGTTCGCAGAACATCTCGGTACAGGCGTCTATGGCGGCATCTGGGTCGGCAAGGGCAGCCGTATTCCCAACGTCAACGGCTACCGCACCGACGTTCTCGACGCGTTGAAGGCGATCCGCACGCCGGTGATCCGGTGGCCGGGCGGGTGCTTCGCCGATGAATATCACTGGCGTGAAGGCATCGGTGCTCCCGCCAAGCGCAAGGTCAAGATCAACACGAACTGGGGTGGCGTGACCGAGGACAATGCGGTCGGTACGCACGAGTTCATGAACTATTCCGAGATGGTTGGTGCCGAACCGTACGTGTCGGGCAATGTCGGCAACGGCACGCCGAGCGAAATGGCGGAGTGGGTCGAGTACATGACCTCCCCGACCGGCTCCAGCCTGGCCAAGGAACGCGCGGCCAATGGCCGAAAGGCACCGTGGAAGCTGCCGATGTTCGGTATCGGCAACGAGCTTTGGGGCTGCGGTGGCAATATGCGACCGGAATATGCGGCCGATGTCACCAGGCGGTATTCGACGTTCGTCAAGATGCCCGAGGGCCAGCGTGTGATGAAGATCGCCAGCGGTGCCAATGCGGATGATTATAACTGGACCGATGTGATGATGCGCGATGCCGGCGCGCACTTCGACGGCATCGGTGTTCATTACTACACAATTCCGTACGACTGGGCGAAAAAGGGTGCAGCGACCGGCTTCGACGAGGATCAGTGGGCGCGGACGCTCGCCAAGACCGTCAAGATGGATGATTACATTACCGAACATGCCAAGCGCATGGACAAGTATGATCCGGGCAAGCGCGTCGCGTTGCTCGTCGACGAATGGGGCACTTGGTACGATCAGGAACCGGGCAGCCATCCTGGCTTCCTCTACCAGCAGAACTCGCTCCGCGATGCGCTGGTGACCAGCCTCAACTTCGACATCTTCGCCCGCCACACCGACCGCCTGCGCGGCGCGAACATCGCGCAGATGGTCAATGTGCTGCAGGCGATGTTGCTGACCGACGGCAACCGGATGGTGCGCACGCCGACCTATTGGGTCTTCGACATGTACAAGGACTATCAGGACGGCGTCGTCCTGCCGGTCGACGTGCAGTCGCGCTGGTACAACAAGAACCAGTGGACGCTGAAGGCGGTCAGCGCGAGTGCGGTGCGCGGCGTCGATGGCGCGGTGCACATGGGCCTGACCAACGTCGATCCCAACCAGCCTGCGACGGTATCGGTGAAGCTCGATGGCGTGACGGGGGCCGGTATCACGGGCCGCATCCTGACCGCGTCGGCGATCGACGCACACAACACGTTCGATGCCCCCGATGTCGTCAAGCCTGCGGCATTCACCGGTGCGACACTGGCGAACGGAACGCTGACGGTGACGCTGCCGCCCAAGTCGGTCGTGATGCTCGACATCCGATGATGCCGGCGACGATGCAGGCTCGTGGTTCGGTTCGTCCCGGCAGGGTCCGTGCGTTGGTGATGCACCTGTCGAAGGCCGTCATGACCTGCGGCTTGGCGACCGTGGTCGTGATGGGCGCTGCAGCAACGGATGCAGCGCCCCCGGCCGCCCAGAAAACGGGCAATCGGCAGCTGACCATCGTCCCGCGCCTGGGGGCGGCGCGCGGGGCAGCCGCAGTCGGAAAGCGATCCGCGTATCTGCTCGTCTATTTCAAAGACGATACGCATTCGATCTATTTCGCCACATCGCGCGACGGGCTTGCCTTCACCGACGTGAACGGAGGTCGACCGATACTCGCGGGGCGGTCGATCGCCGATCAGAAGGGGGTTCGCGATCCTCATATCACGCGCGGGCCCGACGGCGCCTTCTACATGGCGATGACCGACCTGCACATATTCGGGAAACGGGAGGGCCTGCGGACGACCGAGTGGGAACGTCCCGAAAAGGAGTATGGCTGGGGCAACAACCGCAACCTCCTGCTGATGAAGAGCGTCGACCTGCTCCACTGGACGCTGGCGAAGGTCGACGTGTCGCGGCTGTTCCCGGCGTACAAAAACGCGGGCAACGCCTGGGCACCGGAGATGATCTACGACCCGACTACCCGCCGTATGATGGTCTATTTCACCACGCGGATCGGCAACGGGCCCAATTTCATGGTCGCGTCCCAGGCTGATGACGCCTTCACGACGCTGACAACGGTCCCAAAAAAGGTCCTGGAATATCCGCGATCGGAGGTGAACACGATCGACGCCGATATCACGCTCGTCGGTGGCAAGTACCGGATGTTCTACGTCGCGCACGAAAAGCCCGGCAGCATCCGTCAGGCGGTATCGGGTCGGGTCGATCGCGGTTATGTTTACGACCCCCGCAAGATCGATCCGGAGACGGTGGCCGCCGAAGCCCCCAACCTCTGGCGCAGATACGGCACGAATACGTGGGTGCTGATGTACGACGTCTTCGGGGTGACACCCAACAATATGGGGTTTGCGGAGACAACCGACTTCGTCACGTTCCGCAACATCGGTCGGTTCAACGATCCCGGGTCGCCGATGAAGGCGACGAACTTCGCCCAGCCCAAGCACGGCGCGGTGATGGCGGTCACCCCGGAGGAAGTGAAGCGTCTCGAACGTTATTTCGGCGGACGTCGATGACACGGCCGGGCCGTAAGACGTCGGCAGCGAAGATCGGAACGGCGACGATTGACTGGCGTTCGAGCGCCATATCCTGCCTCGTCGTCGCGGCGTTCTCGCTCGTGAGCGCGACACCAGTGCCGCCGTCGCTGAACGATCGGCTATCCGGTGACATCGTGCCGGCGCATGATCCCGTGCTGATCCGAGAGGGCGACAGCTATTATTCCTATTCGACGGGACAAAATGGTCGGTTGCCGATCCTCGCGCGCACGTCGCGCGATCTCGTCACCTGGCGCGCGCTGCCGGGACCGATCGCGGCGATCCCGGACTGGGCGCTCGCGGCGGTGCCGGGCGCAAAGGATATCTGGGCGCCCGATATTGCCTACGCCAACGGACGGTATCGGCTGTATTATTCGGTTTCGACCTTCGGCAAGCAGCGGTCGGTGATCGGACTGCTGACAAGCCCGACGCTCGATCCGGCCAAGCCCGGCTATGGCTGGCGCGACGATGGGCTGGTGATCGCGTCGAAGGACGGCCACGACTATAACGCGATCGACCCGAATTTCGCGCGCGACCGGCAGGGTGGGCAATGGCTCGCCATGGGCAGTTATTGGACCGGCCTGAAGCTCGCCAGGCTCGATCCCGCGACCGGCAAGCTTGCCGTGCCGGGGGCGCCGCTCATCCCGATCGCGCGCCGTGCGCCCGGACCCAATACCGCGATCGAAGCGTCGTTCATCGTCGATCATGGCGGCTGGTACTGGCTTGTCGCGTCGTTCGACCATTGCTGCCGGGGTGCCAAGAGCGACTACCACCTCGTCATCGGCCGATCGCGTGCGATCACCGGGCCCTATGTCGACCGCGCCGGCGTCGCGATGCGCGACGGCGGCGGGACGGTTCTGCTGCAGGCCGATGCGGCCGGCAAGGATCGCTTTCGCGGCCCCGGCCACGCCGGCTTCCTGCACGACCGCGATGGTCGCGATTACCTGATCTACCATGCCTATGATCGCGACAGGCACGGCGCAGCCACCCTTCGTCTGGCGCGGATGCGCTGGTCGCGGGACGGATGGCCGGCGCTCGACAACTGAAAGACGATGCCGATGAATATCCTGACCCGCCGCAGCTTCGTCGCCGGCGCCGCTATCGCCGGACTCGCGCACCCGCTGCTGGCGCGGCGGCCTCGCGACGGAGCGATCGTCAACCCGCTGATCCGCCAGCGCGCCGATGCGCAGATCGCGCTTCAGGCCGACGGGCTCTACACGTTTACGGCGTCAGTGCCCGCCTATGACCGCGTCATCCTCCGGCGGGCGACGACCATCGCGGGGCTTGCCGATGCGCCGGAGACGGTGCTGTGGCGTCGGCCTGCATCCGGCAAGATGGCCGGCCACATCTGGGCGCCCGAGATCCACCAGATCGACGGTCGCTGGTATGTGTATGTCGCGGCGGGTGACGGCGACGATGTGTTCCGCATCCGCACCTATGTCCTGCAATGCGACGGGAACGACCCGGTGACGGGATCCTGGTCGGTGCTGGGTGAGCTTCAGACGCCGTGGGATACATTCACGCTCGATTCGACCACCTTCGTCAACCGCGGGACACGGTATCTCTGCTGGGCGCAGAAGGAGCCGGGGATCGACACGAACTCCAATCTCTATCTGGCGCCGCTGGCGACGCCCACGACGCTCGCTACCAAGCCTACCCGCTTGACGGTGCCGACGCTGCCCTGGGAAATCCAGGGTTTCAAGGTCGCCGAAGGCCCTGCACCGCTGATCCGCAACGGCCGCGTGTTCATGACCTATTCGGCGAGCGCGACCGACTCGCGATATTGCCTCGGGATGCTGACGGCCCGCGACGATGCCGATCTCCTGGATCCGGCCAGCTGGACCAAATCCCAGACACCGGTCTTCAAGACGTCACCCGAACGGCGGATCTACGGGCCTGGTCACAACAGCTTCACCGTGGATACGCGGGGGAATGATCTCCTGGTCTTCCACGCGCGCGATTACGACGCGATTACCGGCGACCCCCTATACGACCCAAACCGGCATACGCGTGTCCAGCGCTTCCGCTATCGCGCCGACGGCACCCCCGATTTTGGAGTGCCGGTCGGGAACGGGCCGCTATCGATCTGACGGCGTAGCGACTTCGGCGGTGGGACGCACCGCCTGTTTCGCCAGGATCGCAGGGTCGCTTGCCAAGGCGTGGAGATAGGCGTGACGCTCGGGCGAGCCCAGGCGTAATCGACCCAATCTCCCGCTTTGGTCACTGGTGAGCGTGAACCGGTGATAGCCGAGGCGTGTGAGACACAGTTCGGTCGCGGTCAGCATCACGCCCTGCGCCTCAGCCAGCTTCTTGGCAGGGCTTAGCCGTCGCGCCATCAGCGCCTGTTCCAGTGCCGGATCGCTGCCGGCGATCGATGCGTTGAGATTGCGTTCGGTAAATTGCTCGGCGGCGACGATAGCCTGCGTCGCAGGCTCCTTGGAGATGTCGGCATTGGCACCGAGCTTGCCGCACTCGACCGCGTCGGCCCGGTACTGCACGAGTGAAACGCCGGCCCGGCCCCAACTGATCACTGCCGCGTCTGCCGAAGCCGGTATGGCGACCGCAACAATGCTGAAAACCCAACGCCTGATCGTCATCGAAGACATGTGCCGTCATCCTTAGAAACCGCGGCGAATCTCACCAGGTCCTCGTAGGGGGTGAGCTCGCAGGGATTTGACCCACATTTGAAATAGCGCAAATTCCGGGTTTCAATAAGAGTGTCTATCGACATTCGTTGGGAATGCCTTGACCTGTTTCCCTAAGTCAGACAAATGGGATCAACGGTGAGTTCCACGGTAACAGCTGGGCCGCTTGCATTGGGAGAGGGGAAAATGATGAAGCGCTTCGCATTGTTTGTTTCGGCAGCACCATTCGCATTGATGACCACGGCGGCGTGGGGGCAGGCTGCGACGGTTGCGGAGCAGCAGCAGGCAGCCGCTCCGGACGCATCACTCGAAGAGCAGGCCCCCGTTGCGCAGGAACGCGCGACGAATGCAGCAAAGGGCAAGAGCCCCGGCACCGAAGCAACCCAAAATCTGCCCGTGGCTGACGATGTCGCGCAACCTGTCGATACTGGCCCGACCGCGTCGACGGACGATATCGTCGTCACCGGCTATCGCGCCAGCCTCGGCAGCGCGCAGGCGATCAAGCGAAACTCCGACGCGATTCTCGATGCCGTCGTTGCGCAGGATATCGGCAAGCTGCCCGACAATACCGCGGCCGAGTCGATCGCTCGTATCACTGGTGTCCAGGTCAATCGGTCCAGTGACGAAGTAAGCCAGGTGATCGTGCGCGGCCTTCCCGACGTCGCGACGACCTTCAACGGCCGTGACATCTTTACCGCTGAGGGACGGCGCTCGGCGCTGCAGGATTTCCCTGCCGGCGCCCTGGCCGGTCTCGAGGTTTACAAGTCGGGCACCGCCGACCTGCTCGAGCCGGGTCTTGCCGGCTTGATCAACGTGCGCTCGCGCCGCCCATTCGATTTCACCGAGAAGTTCGTCGTCGCGGGCGGGATCCGCGGGACCTATAACGACCAGAGCAAAAAATACGATCCATTGGGCAACATCCTGGTCAGCGCGCGTACGGACACCGGGATCGGCGAAGTCGGCGTGCTGATCAACGGGTCCTACGCCCAGTCGCAGTACCGGAACGCCGTGCGCTTCGCGAGCGGCTTTGTTCCGACGACGATACCCGACAACGTCACGGTGAGCCCGAATTCGGTCGGACGTGCCTTTCGCATTCCGGAACGGATCGGTGTCTATAACGATAGCGGAAAACGCTGGCGTCCCGCGGTCAATGCCAGCGCACAGTGGAAACCGGCGTCGAACCTCGAATTCTACTATGACTTCCTGTATCAGGGGTATCGCGGTCGCGGTGCCAACGACGAGTTTGAAGCGTCGCTTCTCAACAACAGCGCCGTGTTGTCGAACGTCGTCCTGCGCGAAGGGAAGTCGGACCAGGTCCAGACGCTGACCAAGACGGGCGGCGAACGCGGACAGGCATATCGCAGTACCAACAACAACAATACCGACACCTACCAGACGGCGGGCGGGTTCAAGTGGAATATCGGCCGCGCGCATATCTCGAGTGATCTCGCTTATACCCGCAGCCGTTACACCTCGAACGAATATAGCTTCGACATGGCGCAGACCACCGCGCCGACGATGGACGTGAATTTCTTCGTCGACGGCGGCACCGCGTTCAGCCTTCCCGGTTATGACCGCGACAATCCCGCCAATTACAAATGGCGCGGCTATTTCGAGAGCGTGTATCGGGTGAAGGGTGCCGGCTGGCAGTGGCGTGGCGACGTCGACCTCGACACCGACGTCTCCTTGTTCCCCAAGCTGCAATTCGGCGCACGATTCACGGATCGCGACGCGTCGCTCAAGCGTGGCAACCGGTATGCCTATACCGAGAACCTGAACATCCCGCTGGCCGACACGCCCGCGGGTGCGCTCGAACTCACGCAGGATGCGTTTCGCGGAAACACGCAAGGCTGGACGAGCTGGCTGATGCCGACCCGCGCCGGAATCGAAGGCAATGCCGCTGCACTGCGCCAGTTCTCGCTCGCCCAGCTTCAGAAGCTCGTCGCAGCCAATCCGAACGACGGCGGATATCGCGACGCCCTTCGCCTGTTCTCGACCGCGAACGTCCAGCTCGATCCGTTACAGGCGTTCCTTGCGAAAGAGCAGACTTACGCCTTCTACGGCCAGGCCAAATATGAATTCGATATCGGCTCGGTCGGGGTGGACGGTCTGCTCGGCGTCCGCGTCGTCAACACCGTCGGCAAGTATAGCGGCCAGGGGACGGTACCCGTCGTGGTCAATGGCGTCATTCAAACCGATGCCAACGGCAGTGTCGTCACGGCGACCCAGCCGGTCACGACCAATGCCAATTATGTCGACATCCTGCCGAACGCCAGTTTGCGCATTCGTCCAAACGACAAGCTGCAAATCCGTTTCGCATTCACCGAAACGCGCACCAAGCCGGAATTCGGCGCGCTCAATCCCGCAGTGACGTTGACACCCAACGTCTCGCCGACCGTGAACGCGGATGGTACGCCGGTCACGATCCTCAGCGATCCGCGGTTTGCCGCGAATCTTCAGGGTCGCCCGAACTATTATGGCAATGGCGGCAATCCGAACCTCGTTCCGCTCACATCGACAAACTATGATGCGACGATCGAATATTACTTCTCCAAGAATGCTTCGCTGACCGCATCCTTCTTCTATCGCGACCTCTTCGGCTTCCTGTCGGGATACACCCAGCGTTTTCAGGATCCGCTCTATGGCTTGATCGAGGTGAACGCCCAGGCCAATGCCGGGGCCGGCAAGATCAAGGGCGTCGAAGTCGGCGGGCAGACGTTCCTGGATTTCCTACCGGGACTGTTCAGCGGCTTCGGCGTGCAGGGAAATGTGACCTATCTCGACGGGAGTCAGCGATTCCCGGTAGATTTTAGCCCTGCGAACACGTCGCCGCCGTTTGTCGGCATTCCGGGGCTGTCGAAGTGGAGCTACAACGCGGCGCTATTCTACGAGAAGGACACGATATCGACCCGGTTGTCGTATAACGGCCGGTCGCGATACCTGAACGGCAACCAGATCGTCGATGGCGTGTATTTTGGCGAAGGTACGGAAAACGTGACCCGCCTCGACTTCTCGTTCAACTACACGCCCATAAAGGCCATCACCCTGACGTTCGATGCGGCCAATATCCTCGCGAAGCCGTTTCGGAATTACGCACAATATGGCGATGACCGGTCCTACCCCCGCGATGTACGTGACGAAGGACGGTATTTAGGCGTAGGCGCACGGTTCCGCCTCTAGCCCGCCTGATGCGGCGGATGGTGGAATACCATCCGCCGAGATGCGGTCTACTGGGCCGATGAGGGAGTCGAACTATGCGCTTCGTGCTACGTTGCTTGGCCATCTCCGGGATACTGGGTTTGCCGGCTGCCGCCGATGCCCGCGACCTGTGGACCAAACAGGCTGCCAACGCCTGGTATGCCCGCCAGCCCTGGCCCGTCGGGGCGAACTACGCGCCCGCGACCGCGATCAACCAGCTGGAGATGTGGCAGGCCGCGACGTTCGATCCTGGTACGATCGACAAGGAATTGGGGTGGGCCGAAGGGCTCGGCATGAACACGATGCGCGTGTTCGTCCACAATCTGCTCTGGGAGGAGGATCCCGAGGGGTTGAAACAGAGGATGGACGCGTTCCTGGCGATCGCGGCGCGCCATCATATCCGGCCGGTGTTCGTGCTGTTCGACAGCTGCTGGGATCCCCACCCGGTCTCTGGGCCACAGCATCCGCCGATACCCGGCGTGCATAATTCGGGCTGGGTGCAGGGACCCGGCGCCGCACGGCTCGCCGACCGGGCGGGCCATCCGAAGCTTATGGCCTATGTCAAAGACATCGTCGGCCGGTTCGCCAAGGACGATCGCGTGCTGGCATGGGACGTATGGAACGAGCCGAATAACGAGGGTGGCGGGAATTACGCGCCGACGCCGGGCAAGAAGGCGCTGGTTGCCGAGCTGATCGCGCAGGCGTTCACCGCGGCCCGTTCGGCGGATCCGGACCAGCCGCTGACCAGCGGGCTGTGGATCGGCGACGATTGGGACAAGCCGGCGACGCTCGATCCCGTCGAGCGCATCCAGGTCGCGAATTCGGACGTCATGAGTTTCCACGACTATAGTTGGCCCGAAAAGTTCGAGGCCCGGGCACGGCAGATGCTCAGCTATGGTCGCCCGGTTTTCTGCACCGAATATATGGCGCGGGGGGCAGGGTCGACCTTCGATGGTTCGCTGCCGATCGGTAAGCGGCTGAATATCGGCATGGTCAATTGGGGCTTCGTCGACGGCAAAACGCAGACTCGGTTGCCATGGGACAGCTGGAAGAAGCCCTATACCTCCGACGAGCCTACGGTGTGGTTTCACGAGGTGTTACGTGCCGACGGCACGCCCTATCGCGCTGCCGAAGCAACGCTGATCCGCGTACTGACAAAGCCGGCCAGTGCCGGGCGAGGTCGAGCCCGGACAGCGAATGACGGGCAATAGCAAGGCGCGTCGGTCAAGCGTCCGGAACGGAGAACGCCGTAATCAGCGGGGCCGGTATCTTCCATTGTCCTACAGCCGTCCATGGCTGAACTCCGTCGACCGGAGTGCGACATGGCATTGCGCGGCGATCGAGATCGCGTGGTTCGCGCCGCAACCTTAACAAGTTACGGCGCGCCCGGTTACGCCGGCTGACCGTTGCCGCCGGTCGATCCAAAGATCTGGCCGGTCGAATAGCTCAGCGACGGATCGGCTGCGGCAACGTACAGCGCCGCAATCTCGGCAGGTTGACCCGCCCGAGCCATGGGCGAGTCCCCGCCAAAGCTCCGTAGCTTCTCGGGCGTCGCCCCGCCGCTGACCTGCAGCGGCGTCCAGAACGGACCGGGCGCGACCGCGTTCACGCGGATACCGCGGGACGCGACCTGCTTGGCCATGCTCTTGGTGAAATTGAGCACCGCGGCACGCGTGAGGGCATAGTCCACGATATCGGGCGAAGGATTTCCCGCCTGCTCGGAGGACGTGTTGACGATCACCGCGCCCGCGCTCATGCGCTCGAGCGCCGCCTTTGTCAGCCAGAACGGCGCGTAGACGTTGGTTTTCATGGTATCGTCGAAGTCCTGGCTCGAGATATCCGCGATACCGGGACGCGTCTGCTGACGCGCTGCATTGTTGATCAGGATATCGAGCCCGCCGAGCTGCTCGCTCGCCTGCTGCACCAGTCGGCGGCAAAAGCGTTCGTCTCGCAGATCGCCCGGGATGGCGACCGCCTTGCGGCCCTCGGCGCGGATCAGCGCAACGACCTCGCGGGCGTCGGGTTCTTCGGCGGGCAGGTAGTTGATCGCGACATCTGCCCCCTCTCGCGCATAGGCGATCGCCGCCGCGCGACCGATGCCGCTGTCTCCGCCGGTTATCAGCGCCTTCTTGCCCAGGAGCTTGCCCGAGCCCTTGTAGCTCGTCTCGCCGTGATCCGGCCGCGGGGTCATCTTCGACGCTAGTCCTGGCCAAGGCTGGCGCTGTACGGGGTAGGGAGGCTTGGGATAAGCGGCGGCGGCGGGTGTCGTCGCGGCATTACTGCCACCGTTTGGCTTCGCCGCGCTTGAGGCCGTCGCGGTGATCGCGCCGGCGGCAATCGCTGCCCCCGTCACGAAGGTGCGGCGTGTGGTATCGGTCATTGTCCTAGCTCCCGGAATGATCAAAACTCCAAGCGCTAAACGATTGCTTCTGTTCCAAAACAGGTCGTCACACCGTCCCAGTCGTTCGGCGCTGTCAGGCGTCGCTGTTTACGCATGACGACCGTCCCGAACGCCGCTATCGGGCAAGGATGGCGGAGCCTCGTGGCTGATCCCATCCCCGGCAGGCCGCGCATGTGGGCGGGGAGGGGGTAGCCTAACTGGCGGCGGGACCTAAAGAAGCATCATGGCTGGCCTGATCAATCGCTTTATACCGGCTAAACGCTGGACACCGTCACGGTACAGAGCGTTGCTGCGCGCGCGAGGTCCGCGATCGACGCAGTTTCGGACGCGCGTGGCGATCCTGACGGGTGCGATCCTCATAGGCATCGTCGCGACCCTGTTCGCGGAGGCTGCCGACTGGGCAGGCGCGGTCTTCGGCCGTTTTGCCGCGACCTGGCACTGGCTGCCGCTGATCTCGACGCCGCTCATCTTCATGGGACTGGTCTGGATGACCCGTCGCTATGCGCCGCTCGCGCGGGGATCCGGTATTCCCCAGGTCATTGCGGCGCAGGGCAATCCGAACGACGCCACCGGAACGCTGATTTCGATCCGGACGGTCGCGGCAAAGGCGGTGCTGACCATCGGCGCAGTGCTGGGCGGTGCATCGGTCGGCCGGGAAGGGCCGACCGTCCAAGTGGCGGCCGCGGTCATGGGGGTGACGCACCGAATCGTCCGCGTGCCGTTGCGCGGTGGCGTTGTGATCGCCGGCGGTGCGGCGGGCGTGGCAGCCGCCTTCAACACGCCGCTTGCCGGGCTGCTGTTCGCGATCGAGGAACTCGCCTCCGCGTATGAGCAGCGCGTGACGCTGCTCGTCCTCGCCGCGATCGTTATCGCCGGGATGGTCGCGCAGTCGGTGCAGGGCGACTATATCTACTTCGGGGCGATCGGCGCGCATATGCCGCTGCTGTCCGCGCTGATCGTCGCCCCGGTCGCCGGAGTCGCGGGTGGCATGACGGGCGGGCTCTTCTCGCGCGTTCTGCTGGCGATGGCGGTCAGCCGCAATCGGCTGACGGGGTGGGCCCGTGCGCATCCCGTGGCGTTCGCCGGCATTTGCGGGGGTGTCGTCGCGGTGCTGGGCGTCGTGACCGGGCTGACTTGGGGAACCGGCTATGCGTCCGCGCGCGCGATGATCGTCGGCGTGGATGCCCCGCTCTGGTTTGGGCCGGCCAAGCTGATCGCCACGGCCGCGACCGCGATCGCCGGCCTCCCGGGCGGGATCTTCGCGCCGTCGCTCGCCGTCGGCGCCGGCGTCGGCAACCTGCTGCGCGAGGTATTTCCCGGCGAGCCGGCGAGTGCGATCGTGATCCTCGGTATGGTCGCCTATTTTGCAGGGGTCGTCCGCGCGCCGCTGACCGCGGTCATCATCCTGTCGGAGACGACCGCCAGCCGGGGCCTGATGCTGCCGATGTTCGCAACGGCTTTCATCGCCGATGCCGCCAGCCAGTGGGTGTGCCGCGAAAAGTTGTACCACGGCCTGTCGAAGACCTTTTCGATGACATAAACGAGCAGATCCGCCTGAGTCTGCAGGAACCCGTCGCACGCGCCCGCACGTGGCATGGCCACGATAGACGGTCATGAGATACGCGTGCTGCGACGGCGCTGCCTTTGGAGGTGGCCAGCGCGGTGGCGCTGTCGACCGTGCCGGCCCGCCCATCGCTGGCTTTGACGCCCGTCGTCGGTTCAGACGCCCGTCGCTGATCCCGACGTTTGCAAACGCAAGCGGTGCAGGCGGCGGCAGGGGGGCGAGCCTGCCTTGCCAAGCTTCTGGAGCGAGGCCAATGTTGCGCGAACGATGGAGAGGCCAGCTATGTCCGACGAGTACGCGCGCGGGCGACGGGATGGATTGCGTCTGGCGCTCTCGATCCTGGAGGCAGAAGAGACGAAGTGGGAGGCGCTGCTCGGTGAGAGCGCATCATGGCGAACCAACGCAACGCGCGCGATCCGCCACAAGGCATATCAGGTAGCGCGCAAGCGTGTGCAGACCGTGTTAAACCGATTATTGCCAACGTCGCAGTCCGAGCTGCCGATCGAGGTCGCAACGATGATCGATCGAGCCGGATTTTAGCGGATGCCTCTCGCAAGCCCTACTCTCGGGTTTCGACAGCGACCGGGACCGTGCCCCTAAAATCCGACCTGCCTGGCCCCTTGGTGTCGAGAGGCGGCAAACCGCATTGGAACGACCAGACATTGTTCCCCCCATAAAGGACAGAATGGCAATTTCATCCCAGCCGCTAAGCCACTCGAATGCTAAGGGACATTGCGTTGTCCCGGTTGCCCGCTAGGCTTGGACGGGTTTGGTTGGCTGGTTTTTAACCCCGGGGGAAGTATGGCAAGGCAGGCCTCGAGGGGCATCGTCGAGCGCATGTTTGCGCGCAAATCGATCGCGCAGGTTCAGCGCGAAACCGCCGCAAGTGAACTGAAGCGAACGCTCGGCAAATGGAACCTGCTGATGCTCGGCATCGGGTGTATCATCGGCGCGGGCATCTTTGTGCGGACCGGCTCTGCGGCCGCGCTCCATGCAGGTCCTGCGGTGCTGCTGTCGTTCGTGGTGGCCGGTATGGTCTGCGCGTTTGCCGGCCTGTGCTACGCCGAATTGTCGTCGACACTGCCAGTGTCCGGCTCGGCCTATACCTATGGTTATACGACGTTGGGCGAATTCGTCGCGTGGACGATGGGCGCGCTGCTGCTGCTCGAATACGGGCTGGCCGCGTCGGTGGTGGCGGTCGGCTGGTCGGGCTACGTCATCAGCCTGTTGGGCGATTTCGGCATCCATATTCCCCCGCAGTTCACCGGGCCGGCCGGGTATCCTCTGATCCGCGGCGGCGTGCCGGTTGTCGTCGATGGTCGGCCGGTGACGACGATCTTCAACCTGCCGGCCTTCCTGATATGTCTGGCGCTCGCCGCGCTGCTGGTGCGGGGCGTGGCGGAATCGGCGAAGGTGAACACCATCATCGTCGCGATCAAGGTCGGCGTGCTGGTCGCCTTCATCGCGGTCGGCGGCGTGATCGTGCTGTCGCATCTGAACGAACTGGTCGCGCGCAACTGGACGCCGTTCATTCCCGCCAATCAGGGCGCCGGCAAGTTCGGCGTCGACGGCGTCATGCGCGCCGCATCGATCGTGTTCTTCGCCTATGTCGGGTTCGAGGCGATATCGACCGCGGGGCAGGAGGCCAAGGACCCCAAGAAGGACATGCCGTTCGGGATCATCGGCGCGCTGATCGTGTGCACGGTGATCTACATGCTCGTCGCGGCGATCATGACGTTGCTGGTGCCCTATACCGCGCTCAATGTTCCCGATCCGGTCGCAGTGGTGGTCGACAGTTTCGGCCCCGCCTGGGGGTGGCTGGCCAAGCTCATCAAGATCGGTGCGATCATCGGGCTGACCTCGGTGGTGCTGGTGCTGATGTATGGCCAGACGCGGATCTTCTACACGATGGCGCGCGACGGCCTGCTGCCACGCGTGTTCGCGACCGTGCACCCGACGTTCAAGACACCGTATGTCAACACCGTGCTGGTCGGCGTCGTCACGGCAGTGGCGGCGGGATTCTTCGACATCAACGTGCTGGGGGACATGACCTCGGTCGGCACGCTCGCGGCGTTCTCGATCGTCTGCCTGTCGGTCATCTACCTGCGCCGCGCTGCGCCCGACCTGCCGCGCGGGTTCTCCGTACCGCTCTATCCGGCAGTGCCTCTCCTGGGCATTGCGTCGTGCGTCTATCTCATCACGACGGTGCCGATGAAGGTCTTGATGTTTTTCGCCTGGTACATGGTCGGCGGTATCCTGCTCTATTTCGTCTATGGCATCCGTCACTCGCACCTGCAGCGGGGTGAGCCGCAGGACGATGCGCCGGATATGGGGGAATATGTGGCGCCCGTTGGCGAGCAGCCCTAGGCGCCGCCAGATAAAGGACCGTTCGAAGCCGGGATCGCGGCGAGAGGGCGTCGATGGCCGGTTCTGCGCTGTCCGATTGCGCTCTGCCGGTTCAAACGCTTGATACCGGAACGGATCGGTGCCGCCGGTCTGGAAAAAGGCGCTCGCGCCACCGTCGGCCGTGGATGGGACGGCGTTGGGGCCATGCACGTGCCCCTTATCGCGTTCTGACTGTCACACAGGGTTAAGATCGCTGCCGTAGCGCGCTGGCCTATGATCCATGGAATTCCCAAACTCTGGTCGCGAAGCATGGTTGCGCGGCTGATGGTGCCGGTCGCCATCATGCTAGGACTGGTCTGCGTGCTCGGCTCGATCGGGCTGGGAACGCGCAGTCGCGTCCAGACTGCGCGCGATGCCGCCAATGCGGCGCAGGTCGTGCGGATCCACCTGGTCGAAGTGCGCTCGCTCAGTCGCTCGCTCCAGCGCGATGCGCTCAATCTGCTGCTCGAGCGCGATCCGCGCGAACGAGCGATCATCCACCGTAAATTTTCTACGCGTTCGGACCAGATGCGCCTGCAACTCGCGCAACTCGTTGGTACTCCCGCGGCTCGGTTGACCCCGCACAGTCGCTACATCGAGAGTCAAGCGGTCGTCCTAGACCGCCTGGCGATCGTGGCCGCGGCGGCGAGCAATGGAGGGCAGGCACGCGCATGGGCGATCTTCCGCCGCGACGTCCGCCCGAACGAACGGATTGCCTCAACGATCGCCGATACGCTGATCGGCGCCCAGGAAGCGCGGGTCGAACGCCTGTTCCGCCATGCCTACGACCTCGAACGGCAGGAGGTGACGATCAGCGTCCTCGCAAGCCTCGTGCTGTTCTCGCTCGCCGCCTGCGGTACGGTCCTGATCGTCCAGCGCACGATCATCCGCCCGTTGCTGCAGATCGAGCGAACGATGGCGGCGATCGCCGGCGGCAACGCCAAGGGCCGAACGCCGCATGCCGGACGGCGCGACGAGATCGGCCGGATGGCGCGCGCGATCGAAGTCTTTCGCGCCTCGGTGGTCGAACGCGAACACCTGCACGCCGAAGCAGGTCGCCAGCAAATCGCCGAGGTCCAGCGCGAACGGCAGGTCGAGATCAGGCGCCGGTCGTTCGAAGACGCCGAGGCCGAGCGCAACCGTATCGTGCGACAGGCGGCAACGATGCTGGAAGACGAGATCGCCGATGTGCTCGCAGGCCTGCGCGGATCGGCGCACCAGCTCACGGTGACGTCGGGCGACCTCGAGGATCACTCGACCGCAGCGACGCGCGAACTCGGCGACGTCGGCGTTGCGGTACGGCGGGCGCTTGACGGCGCGACCGATATCGCCGCCGCGACGACGCAGTTCATGGGCGCGATCCGGCAGTCGAGCGACAGCACAAGGCGGACCGCCGATCTCAGCGCACAGGCGGCGGACCGTGCGGCGGAACTCGCGCGCGACATGGCCGGCGTGCAGGACGATGCGCGTGCGATCGGCGCGATCGTCGGGCTGATCGGCAGCATCGCCGCGCGCACCAAGCTGCTTGCGCTGAACGCCGCGATGGAAGCGGCGCGGGTTGGCGACGCGGGCAAGGGGTTCGCGGTCGTCGCAGGCGAGGTACGGATGCTGGCGACGCAGACCGCGGATGCTACCGACGAGATTGCGCGCCAGATCGCCGGCATGCAGCGCGGCACGCACGCCGCGTCCACCGGGTTGACGCAAATCCGCGGGCTGGTGGACGAGATGGCGCGCGGCGCCGATGCTCTGGCGTCGAGCATCGATGAACAGGCGCAAAGCGGCCAGACGATCAACCGCAACGTCGATGGCGCTGCCGACGATCTCGATCTCATCGGCCGCCTCGTTACCGAGGTCTCGGTTGCGACCAGAGGCACTGCCGGCATGGCGTCGCTAGTCCGCAGCGACTCGCGACGGGTCGAGGATGGCGCATCCTCGATCGATGGGGCGCTGTCCCGCTTCTTCGGTCAGCTTCACCTGGCCTGAAACGCGGTCGCTGGCGCGTGTCTCAGCCTGGATCGCTGCGGCGGGGGCGGCGGGATTAGTGTCGCTGCGCGGTCACGCCGTGCCGCCGCGTGCCGGATGCGCCTATCGGTACGATCGGGGGTCGGCGGCTTGCAGTTCGACGACACGTCGTTCCAATCGTTCGGCAAGCGAATCGCGGACCGGATCGCCGACCCGCAGCTTTCGCCACGTATTGTAGCTAATGCCATAGCGCATCATGAGCGCCGAGCCGGTCTCGTCGCGCATGTCGGCCAGCATCTGGCTGACGATATGCGCGGGCACGGGGCGCATGGCGATACGGGGTTTTCGCATTCGTGTACCTCCTGCAAAGGGTCGATAACGCTCAGAACGAGACGCGAACGCCGAGCGTGGCATAGCGGCCGATCGGGTCATAGGCGCTGCTCGCCGCGGTGGTGAACGTCGTCACCGGCGGTGGCGACAGCGGCGGATCGCGGTCGAACAGATTGGCGATCGACAGATACACCTGCTGCTTCCCCCCGCCGATCCGCAGATTATAGGTGCCGGTCAGGTTGGTGTAGAACACCGCGGGCGTCGTGTTGTCGTTGATGTCGACGCCCTCGACCCGCGTGGCATCGAGCTTGGCCGCGCTGATGAAGCGTTCCTGCACGAACAGCGAGAACGCCTCGTTCGACCAGGTTGCCTGCAGGATGCCGCTCCATTTCGGCGTGGTCGTCTCGCCCAGCGCCTCGCGCACCGCGGAGCCCGGCGTCTCCGAATTATTCTGCGTCGCGTGGTTGCCGACGAGCCGCAGGTTCAGGTCGCCGCCGGCGACTTCGGTCTTGTAGCCGAGTTCGAAATCGATGCCGGCGACGGTCTGCTGCGCCAGATTGAGGTTGGGGCGCAGGATGCTGAGCGAGCCCGAGGGCAGGACGGTGATGTTGGCGCACTGGGTCTGGTTGCCCGCGGCGCATTCGTCGACCACGCGCTGCTCGGCCAGTGTGCTGATCGCGTCCTTCAGCGTGATCTTGTAATAGTCGACCGAGGCCTGGAACCCGCGCAGCCAGCCGGGCTGGTACACGCCGCCGAAGGTGATCGTGCGGGCGCGTTCGGGCTTCAGATCGCGGTTGCCGGTCGCAAAATTGACCTGGGGCGTGGTCACGCCGTTGAACACGACGTTGCCGTTCAGCTGCGTCGCGGGGTTGAACAGTTCGAGCAGGTTGGGCGCGCGAATGTCCTGCGACCAGGTGCCGCGGAAGCGCAGGTCGTCGACCAGCTGCCAGCTGGCGCCCAGCTTCCACGTCGTGACCCCGCCCGACGTGCTGTAGTCCGCGTGACGGATGGCGCCGTTCAGGTCGAGCGACTGCGCGATCGCGCTGTCCTTGAGCACCGGCACCGCGACCTCGAGATAGCCCTCGCGGATGTCGTATTCGCCGGAGAACGGCAGCGGGTTGAAGAAGCGATACGGTCCCTGCCGCCCGGACAGCGCCGAGGGGCCGCCGCGGATGCCGGTGAAGTCGATCCGCGTCGGGGACAGCGCATCGGTGGTCTGGCGCGCGGTCTCCTTGCGATATTCGACGCCAGCCGCGACCGCGATCGGCCCTGCCAGCTCGATGCTGTCGCCCAGATCGCCGCGGATATTGGCGGACACCACCTGCTGGCGCAGACGCAGGTTCAGCACATTGTCGCCGGTGACATAGTCGGTGATCGCCTGGTTCGACGCTTGCGGGCCGAACAGGTTGCGCGGCGTGCAGCCGGGATCGAGCCCGGCTAGCGTCGAGCGGCACACGATCTGGCCGGCCGAGTTTCGCACCGCGTCGGCCGAGGCATAGAGGTTGCGCGCAACCGTCAGGTTGTTCGACCGCAATTCCTGGTCCGACTGACCGAAATTATACGAGGCGTCGTATTTCCACGGACCGCCGAGATCGCCGCGGACGCCGACCGATGCGTGATAGACGTCGATCGTCGATTCATTCTCGACCAGCGGCAATTCGCTTTCGAACCGGCCGAGCTGGAACGACTGGACGTTCGCCGCGACCATACGCGCCAGGATGTTGGCGGGGAGGTACGCGTTGTCGCGATAGATGGTGTAGGCGGCATTGGAGCCGACATTCTGGCTGACGAACGCGCCCTGGTTGGTATGGCTGCGCGCATACAACCCCTCGACGAACACCGTTGCGACCGGGGCGATCTCGAATTCGGTGCGTGCAAACGCGTTGTAGCGTTCCTGCGTCGGCTGCAGCCCGATATTGGCGCGCGCGCCGTCACCCCCGCTCTGGAACGCGGTACCGGTGATCGTGCCATAGTCAAACGGCGCCGAGCCGCCGCCGGCGAGGAACTGCGTCCCGCGGAGCGGACCCGCGCTGATCAGACCGCCGATCGTGCCGAGCGAACTGCGGATCGACGGAATGATCAGGTTCGTCGGCCGCGCGCCGGATACCGGGTTCACGATCTGCCCGGCATTGTCGTCGAACCAGTCCCGCCCGGTGTCCTGGTCGGCGCGAAGGCCCTTCTGGTAGAAATAGTCCACCCCCGCGACGAAGCGCAGCCGGTCGTCCATGCCCGACGTGCCGAACGCCAGCGATCCGCCGGCGGACGGCAGGTCGCCATGCGTCGAGACGCCACCCAGCGCCTCCGCCTTGAACCCCTTCAGCTTGGTGTCGAGCACGAAATTGACGACGCCGGCGACCGCGTCCGATCCATAGGCGGCGGATGCGCCGCCGGTGACAACGTCGACGCGGCTGACCAACCCTTGCGGAATGATGTTGATATCGACCGATCCGCCACTGTTGGTTGCGGGCAGGCGGCGACCGTCGAGCAGGACCAGCGTGCGCTGTGCGCCGAGGCCGCGCAGGTTGAGCAGGTTCTGCCCGCTGCTGCCGCCGCGGCTGTTGGTGGTCGATGGACTGGACGTCTTGGTGCTGCCGTTGAAGGCTGGCAGCTGGTTCAGGCCGTCCGCGAGGTTGGTCGGCGCGGATTCGCGCAGCTGCTCCGAACTCGCCATCGTCACCGGAGTGGGGGTCTTAAAGCCAGTGGCGACGCGGCTGCCAGTGACCACGATGTCGCCGCCTGGGTCGCTCGCGGGCGCATTGCTTTCGGCGGACTTGAGATCGCCCGTGGGTGTTTCGGGATCTGCCGGCGGGGTGGTCGCAGGTGCGTTCGGCATCGCCGAGGCGTCCTGCGCGCCGGGCGTCGGCACCTGTTGGGCGGCGGCCGGCGTCGCCAGCATCATCGCGAGCGGCACCATGGCAGCCCCGCACGCGAGCATCGTCTTCCTGGTGTTCCAGGTCATCGTCTCTCTCCCAAATGTTCGTTTCTTGTTGTTTTTTTTGTAGGTCTTAGGTCGTCGGTCGTAAGGTTTCGGGGCGGGTGATCGTCGGCGGCGCGGGGCCGGGATCAGCCATGCGCCTCCGCGTGCCGGTTGACCCGGCTGCCGATGAGCAACGCGAGCAGCGAGAGCAGCGCGGCCGCGGCACACCATGCGCCGGGGATCGCCTTGTCCCCGGTCGCGCCGATCAGGGCGGTGCTGATCGCGGGCGTGAAGCCGCCGAAGATTGCGGTCGCCATGCTGTAGGCGAGGCTGAAGCCGACGGTGCGGACGTGTGCCGGGATCGCCTCGGTTAGGTAGACGATGAACGCGCCGTTATAGGTGGCGTAGATCGTGGCAAGTAGGAGTTCGACGGCCAGCAGCTTGCCGAAGCTCGGGCTCGCCACGAGCCAGCTCATCAGCGGATAGGCAAGCACGACGCCGAGCACACTGGCGGTGATCAGCAGCGGGCGGCGGCCGACCTTGTCCGATAGCGCCCCCATGACCGGGAGCAGGATGAAGTTGGTGAGGCCGACACAGGCGGTGACGAACAGCGCCTCGCCCGGACCCAGGTTCAGCACCTTGCTGCCGAAAGTCGGCGTGTAGGCGGTGATCATGTAGAAGAAGACGGTCGTCATCACCGCCATCAGCGCGCCCTGCAGGACGATCCCCCAATTGGCCCCGATGATCCGCACGATCTCGCCGATTTTCGGATGCTCCTTGCGGTTCAGGAAGGCATCGGTTTCCTCGACGTGACGGCGGATGATGAACAGGAAGGGGATCATCACGCAGCCGATGATGAAGGGAATGCGCCAGCCCCAGGCCTGCATAGTCTCGGGCGACAGGCTGGTCGACACGAGCAGGCCAATCAGCGCGGCGAACACCACGGCCGCCTGCTGGCTGGCGGACTGCCACGACGTGTAGAAGCCCTTGCGGTGCGGCGGTGCGATCTCGTTGAGATACACCGAAACGCCGCCGACCTCGACGCCCGCGGACAGGCCCTGCACGAGCCGCCCGGCGAGGATGATAAGCGGCGCGGCGAGGCCGATCTGGTCGTAGGTAGGGGTGATCGCGATGGCGAGCGTCCCCAGCGCCATCAGACCGAGCGTCAGCAGCAGCCCCTTGCGACGGCCATGATGATCGACATAGGCGCCCAGCACCAGGGCGCCGACGGGCCGCATCAGGAAGCCCGCGCCGAACGTCATCAGCGTCAGCAGCAGTGATACGAACTCGCTACCGGTCGGAAAAAAAGCCTTCGATATGTAGGTGGCGTAATAGCCGAACACCATGAAATCGAACATCTCGAGGAAGTTGCCGCTGGCGACGATGAAGATCGACTTGAAGGCCGATTTCTTGGTCGCCGCTGTGGCAGCGTCGCCGGACGGCATCGCGCGGGCGGGGAGGGTGTCGGCGGTCATGGGCGTGCCTTTCGCGGCGCCGGCTCGAGCCCGCTTGCGCGGATCGCGGCGTCGGCTGAGGGGGAGGAGAGATAGGTGAGAAGCGCGCGCGCCTCGCGCAAACGCGGCGAATAGGCGACGATGCCGCCCGAGAAGACGGTGACCTTTTGCAGGCTGTCGGGCAGCAGGCCGACGATGCGGATCCCCTTGACCGGCTGCAGTTCGGACAATTGCTGGAAGCCGATCTCGGCATCGCCGCGCGCGACGATCTCGCCGACCGGGGTCGCGGGAATCATCCTGCCCTTTGGCGTCACCTGATCGGCGATGCCCAGGCGCGCGAGCATCGATGTCTGGATATAGACCCCGCTCGCGCTGTCCGACCACGCGACCGATTTCGCCGCGATCAGCGTCGCACGCAGCGCGTCGGGCGTCGAGATGTCGGGAACGGCCGCGCCGGCGCGAACCGCCACCGCGATCTTCGACAGGCCGAGATCGATCTCGGTCCCGCGGGCGACCTTGCCGTCGGCGACCAGTCGGTCGAGCCCCGAGCGCGCGAGGATGACCACGTCGGCGGCCTCGCCGCGTGCGAGCCGCGCGGGGATCGCGTTCGGCGTCTCGCCCATCGACGGCCCGTGGCCAGTGACGATACGCGTCCCGGTCTCGGCGGTGTACCGCGTCGCCAGCGTATCGAATGCAGCGTTGAAACCACCCGAGGTGACGACGTTAAGCTCGGACGTGGCGGCTGGACGGGCGGGTGGCAGCGACTGGCAACCGACCATCAGCGGCGCGACCACGCCTGCGATCAACGCGCCAAACGTCGAACGACGCGTGATCATAGCCGTCATTCTCACGCGTTCTGGTCCGGTTGCCGATCCATCGTCGTCCTGCTCCTCGATTGGCATCACCTCTTTGGGCGATCGCTGCGTCGCGACGTCGGGCAAGACGTCGCGGCCGTTTGACGATAGAAGCGGTTCGCGACCGATCTAACAATTGCAACGATCGGAGCGTTTGATGCGTGCGGCGCATGAAAGGGGCGGGGTGCGGCTGTTTCGTCAGCTCTATGTGCAGATGATCCTTGGCATCGTGCTGGGGACGATCGTCGGCCATGTCTGGCCCACGATCGGCGTCGAGCTTGCCCCGCTCGGTATCGCGTTCGTCAAGGCGATGCGGATGATGGTGCCGCCGATCCTGTTCTGCACGATCGTCGACGGCATCGTGCTGCACGGCGGCGCCCGCCGGACCGGTTCGACCATCGCGCGCGCGATCCTGGTGTTTATCGGCATCACGATCGCCGCGCTTCTCGCGGGGGCGGTGGTCGCCAGCCTCATGCGTCCAGGGGCGGGGTTGCGCATGCCGACATTGCCGGCCGGAATCGACCTCGATCGACAGCTCGGTGCGCGGCATATCACCGGGCCGGGCGACTTCCTGTTGCGGATGGTGCCGGACACCTTCTTCTCCGCCTTCACCGCGGGCGACGTGCCGCCGGTGCTGTTCATCGCCGGGCTCGTCGGGTTCGGGTTGATCCGGATCGGTCGAGCGGGTGAGCCGATCGCACGGGCCATTCGCGGGCTGACGCAGTTGCAGTTCGCGATCTTTGGCTTTCTCATCCGCGCCGCGCCGATCGGTGCGTTCGGGGCGGTCGCGTTTACCGTCGGCGCCTATGGCATCGGTTTCATCGGCTCGCTGGGACTGCTCGTCGCGACGCTGGCGGTGGCGTGTGCTACGCTTGTCGCGCTCCTCTTGGGGGCCGTGCGCGCCGCGACCAGCATGTCGCCGATCCGGATCCTGCGCCATTTCCGTGACGAACTGGTCATCGTGCTAGGCACGTCGTCGAGCGAAGTCGTATTACCGCGGCTGATGACCAAGCTGGAAGCGCTGGGTGTGCCGCCGGCGGTCGTCGGGCTGATCGTGCCGCTTGGCTACACGCTTAACCTCGCCGGCACCGCAGTCTATCTGGTGGTCGCGACTCTGTTCCTGTCCGAGGCGCTAGACATAGCGCTGCCCCCCGACCGGCTCGCGCTGTACCTCGTCGTCATGCTCGCGACGTCGAAGACCGCGGCGGGGGTGACGGGCAGCGGGTTTTCCGCCTTGCTGCTAACGCTGTCGCTGCTGCCCGACGTGCCCGTCGGCGCGGCGGCGATGCTGATCGCGGTCGACCGCATCCTGTCGACCATCCGCGCGCTGACCAGCGGGCTCGCCAACATCAGCGCGACGTTGCTTGTCGCGCGCTGGGACGGCGCGGTGCTCGTCATGCCGTCGCCCACGCCGCGGTCAGCAACGTGACGAGCCGGGCGGCGGCCGGCGAGATCGGTGCGGCCGGACGCTTCAGCAGCCCGATCGTCCGCGCGATCACCGGCGCCCCGAGCGGCCGCCAGACCAGATCGCGAGCCTCGGGTCCTTCGCATGCCAGACGCGGCAGGACCGATGGCCCAAGCCCCGCATCGACCAGCGCCAGCGCCGACGTCAGTCGCGTCACCTCATAGAACCAGGTCAGGGTGATGCCCGCTGCGGCAAGCCCCGCCTCCAGCGTCGTCCGGTTGCCGCTCGCGCGGTGGATCGTCACCAACCGCTTGCCGACCAGATCCGCCCAAGAGACATCGGGCATGGTCGCCAGCGGATCGTCCTTGCGACAGATCAACCCGTACGGATCGTCGTGGAGCGGGGTGTATGATAGGTCGGAATCCGCCGCGACCGGCAGCGACAGCCCGAACTCCGCCTCGCCCGTCCGGACCGCTTCGGCGCACTCGGACGCCGAGCGGTCGAGGATGCGGACGCGGGTATTGCGGTAATCCTCGGCGAAGCGTTGCAGCACCTGCGGCAGGAAGCGCACCGTGGCGCTCGGCACGCTCGCCAGCGTGATCCGCCCCGCCTGCCGTTCGCCCTGCGCCATCAGCCCGACGAGCGACCCGTCAATCTCGTCGAGCACGCGTCGGATCAGCGGTACGACCTGCTGCCCCGCGGGCGTCAGCCGGACGCTCCGCGTGCTGCGCTCGATCAGGCGCGTGCCAATCACCTGTTCGAGCTTCTGGATGCGCCGGCTGAGCGCTGGTTGCGACAGGTTGAGCTGCTGCGCCGCACGATGAAAGCTGCGTCCGTCTGACACCGCGATGAGCGCGCGCAGGTCGAGAAGCTCGCAGTTCATCGGTCGAGAAGCTCGCAGTTCATCGTCAGCATGGCATGACCATTCGTCCTCGATCCCGTGCGCCGGTCCCATTAATACCCACAGCCATTGCGGACATCCCGCGGCCGAAGCGCAATCCCTATTTTGTGCCATGACCCGTTTCAAAAGAAACTGCGCCCTGTTTCTGTGCTGCGTGGCAAGAGCCGAAGCGCATTTTCAGACCACCCAAGGCGCGTGACATCGGGTTTTGGCGCATCGTGGGGAGACGCGGCGCAGTGGACGGACGCCGGTGGTCGTCGGGATGCCGTCGTCGACGACACCGCCGCCGCGGTCCGACGACTGGCGCAGCGTTTGCTACGCTGCCGATCATCGTTGACGGCGGGCGGGCCAAGCAGCGGCTGGGTCCGCGGCGAAGCGCTGGTCTTCGACGATACGACCGAGCACGAGGCGAACAACGGCAGCCTTCAGCCGCGCGTCGTCCTCACCGGCGATGCTTGGCATCACGGTACGATAACAGTGGACCGCTGGGCATTCACGATATTGGTCGCAGCAGTTGTGCCCTCGAGCGTCGGCTTCCAATCGACCGTCCGTCCGGGGAGGGGGCTGGCGTTGGCGGCACGATCGCTGTTTGGAAAGTGGGCAAGAGGGCACTTGGCCATGGGCGCGACGGGCGTCGGCAAGGTGCTGCCGCGTCCGGGGGCGGGGGCGGGGAGGCGTGGCGGCCGTTCGTGATCACTAGGTAGCATTGCTGTCTTAGCAAGTCGGCCAGACCATAGTAGTCGGACTGAGCCATGGTTGGGTCAGCGCGCCTTGCTCCAAAAGCTGCCGAACGCTAGGCGGAACGCATCGGCTTCGCGGCCTGCCAAGGCCCGGGATCCACCGGCATGCAACACGAAGTGTTCAGGTTCTTCGGCTTACCATCTGCCGGTCGCCGAAGAACACTACTCAAGGACGATCGATGCGCGCGCCCCTGTTTCTCCGCTTGTTTCTTTCCGGTTTAGCGGCAGCCACCCTTATTCCGGCACCGGCGGCCGCAACGTCCCCCGAACTCATCGGGCTTGAGCGCGCGCTGAGCAAGCTGGTTGCCGAACGGCCCGGCGACTATGGCATCGCGGCGCTCGACCTTCGCGATGGCTCGGCGGTTTCGATCAACGGCGACACGCCTTTCCCGATGGCAAGCACGGTCAAGATCGCCATTGCCGCTGCCTATCTCGCCGAGGTCGATCAAGGCCGACGCGGCCTCGGCGACATGATTGCTGGCCGACCCGCGGCGAAAGTCATGGCGCTGATGATTATCCGCAGCGACAATCAGGCCACCGACCAGTTGCTTGCCGCGCTTGGTGGCCCCGTCGCGGTCCAGCAATGGCTGTCGTCGCACAACATACCGGGCATCCGGATGGATCGCACGATAGCCCAGTTGCTGCGCGAGCGCGGCCACCTTGCCGACAGCCGGGACGTCTCGACACCGGTCGCCATGGTCACGCTGTTGAACAAGCTCGACAACGGTACCGTTCTGACGGCGCAAAGCCGCGCGCTTCTGCTTGACCTGATGGGCCGATGCGCGACAGGCACGCGGCGGATTCGGGCGCTGCTCCCCGCGGGAACCCGGGTGGAGGACAAGACCGGGACGCTCGATGGTATCACCAACGATGTCGGGTTCATTACCATGCCCGACGGCCGGCGCGTGGCAGTTGCCGTATTCGCACGCGGCGGACGCGATCGCCAGCCTGTCATCGCCGAGGTCGCACGCGTAATCTACGACCGGTTTGCGGATAGCGTCCGCAATGCCGTCGCGGTGTTCATGCAAATGCGGTAACCAGCGGTTAGCGGCGCGGCGGTCGCCGATAGCCCGCTGGGTTTTCATGTGGAACGGGGCGGCGTTACTGTCCGTCGGCCCCAAATCCCGTCCTGGCGTTCGGGGCGTCATCGCTCCAGCCTATGCGAGCTTGATCTTGCCGTTCACGCCGGGCGAGTCCTAATACCCGACGGCGCCACCGCCATACCAATATTGCTTCGGGGCTTCGGCGAGCGGGGCGCCGGTCCGGAGCCGCTTGACGCGGTCGGGGGTTGGCGAGGAAGGGGCGGCCGAAGCTGAACAGATCGGCTTTGCCGTTCGCAAGCGTCTTCTCGGCGAGATCGAGCGTGTACCGGTTGTTGGCGATATACGCGCCGGCAAAGCGCTTGCGCAGTTGCTGGAAGTCGACGCCGTCCGGCACGTCGCGCGTATGCTGCGTGACGCCTTCGATATCGTGGATGTACAACAGGCCGATCTCGCACAGTGCGTCGACGAAGGCATCGAAGGTGCGCCCGACCTGGCTATCGAGCGGCGTCTTGCCGGGCTCGGTCGTTGCCGGTGGTATGCGGATGCCGACGCGGTTTGCGCCCCAGACTTCGACCACCGAGCGGACCACGTCGAGCGGGAACCGCTGACGGTTCTCGATCGCGCCGCCATAGTCGTCGGTCCGCTGGATGGTGCTGTCGCGGATGTACTGCTCGGGCAGATAGTTGTTCGCGACGTGGACCTCGACGCCATCGAATCCGGCGGACTTCACCTGTTCGGCGGCATGCCGGTAATCCTCGACGATCGCGGGAATCTCGTCCGTCTCCAGCGCACGCGGCGTGACGAAATCCTTCATCCCGTCGTTTGTGAACGCCTATCCGTCCGCAGCGATCGCGGACGGCGCGACGGGCAGCGCACCGCCATGCAGATCGGGGTACGAGATGCAGCCGGTGTGCCATAGCTGGAGAAAGATCCTGCCGCCACGTCGGTGCACAGCATCGACGATCGGCGTCCACGCGCCGACCTGCGCGTCCGACTAGATCCCAGGCGTCATGGCGTAGCCACGTGCCTGCGCGGAGATGTTCGTCGCCTCGGTGATGATGAGGCCGGCGTCCGCGCGCTGCGTGTGAGAGGCGCCATGACGATACGGTTTTGCAGGTGCAAATCGCCGACCGTAACGGGCTGCAGGACGGGGCTGGGGGGAGGCCGGACATGGCTATATCTTCCGGTGAGAAAACGAGAATGCGGGGGCGTAACGCTCGAGCGGCGGCTCGATCCCAAGGTAATACCGAAGTGTTGGCCGATCCCGGCATCGCGGGGCCACTCGCGCGTATCCAGTTCGGGCACGCCGCTGTTGCGGTTGGCATAAGCGGCTAGGAACATCGGACTGCGCAGCCAGCGCTGCCAGAACGCATCGATATGCTTATAGCGCTCGTCGAGCGGCATCGCGTTGACCACGAACTTCGAAAACGCGATCACGGTCGCCAGCGTGATGTCCGAGAAGATGGGGGCGTCGCCCCCGAGCAGCCAGTCGCGACCATCGGCCAGATGTCAGTCGATCAGCGCGATATGCGCCAGCGCTTCCTTGCGGCAATGCTCGCCCCATGCGGCGTTGGCGGTCAGTTCGAGCTTCGGAGTTTCCCCCCCAAGGATTCATCTTGAGATGCTTCCACTGCCGCTGCTCGCCGACCGGTGCCATGTCACAGACTGCTCGTCGAAGCGGTCCGCGATCCGCTTTTCATGGAGGAAGATGCGCAGGCGCTGCGGATTGGGGAAGGCGGCGGGCGAGGTGAACAGTCGAAGCTTCGCGGTCGATGGCGGCGTCAGGGTCGTCATGGTGCATCCCTACCGAGTGACCGGTAGCCTGGTGAATGCGAGCTTGCCTCGGGAGCGTCCAGGTCCCTCTACCAGTTGGTCGGTTCCATGATGGACGATGCGTTTGGGGACTTCGAACTCCAGGGAAGCGGTGCTTGCCGCGGCGAAGCGCAGCGCGATGGGGCGCGGCTATGACGGCTTCGACTTTCGCGATATCGCCGCCGAGGTCGGGATCAACGCGCCGAGCATCTATCATCATTTCCCAACCAAGGCCGATCTTGGTGCGGCGGTGGTGCGGCGCTATTGGGAGAATGCGGTCGCGCAACTGGCGGCGATTTCGAACGCGGAGCTTGATCCGCTCGCGGCGCTGCGCCGCTATCCCGACATCTTCCGCCAATCGCTATCGAACGACAACCGCGTCTGCCGGTTGAGCTTCATGGCGGCGGAACATGACGATCTTCCGGAGCCGGTGAAGGCCGAGGTTCAAGGCTTTGCCGGCGTCAACGTGACCTGGCTCGGCACGCTGCTCGTCACTGCCGACGTCGTCGGCCCCGACGAAAGCGAGAACAGGGCACGTGCCATCTATGCGGCCGTCACGGGCGCGCAGCTTTTCGCAAGGGATTGCGCCCATATCGCGCTGTTCGACACGATGATCGATAGCTACCGCAAGGCCGGGCTCTTGCCGGGGTAAGCCCCTGCCGCTGCGACGCGCTCAGCGTTCCGGCTTCAAGCCGGGAATACTCCGGTGGATTAGACCCCTTGGCGAGGCTCGAACGCGGACCTGGCGTCAGCGGCGAGGCCGATCTCGGCATAGGCCAGTATGCGACCGCTGACATGACGGTTGCATAATGGGGTAGGGCGGGCATCCCAATACGAGAACCCTTCGCACGAGCGTCACCTACCGAATTTGGGCGGCGCTGACGGCCGGTGCCGGAAGGTAACGATCGAGAAATTGCTGGTGCATTGGCATGCCGGCGACCGCGTCCGCGATGGTGCTGCGGATGTTGGTCAACACGCCGGCGAGCTGCGCGCCACCCATGATGCTGCCCAAGCGGTGGTGATCGCGCGGAGCAAGCCGCTGGCCGAGCATCACCTGCACCCAGCTGGCCACCCGAAACAGGTCCTCGCCACCCTGATAGGCCTGCGCGGCCTCAGCGAACAGCGCGATGCGCTCGACCAGCGTGGCGGGGATCGGCATATCCCGGCGCGCCGCCCAGAAGGGCTCGGTCCGTTCGTTCAGGTGATAATGGAGGACGATGAAGTCGCGCACCCGCTCCAGCTCGGCCTGCGCCTGCTCGTTGAACCGCGTCACCGCCGCGGGCGCGATACCGCCGAACGGAAACGCCTGCATCAGCCGGGTGACGCCGGTCATGACGAGGTGGATGCTGGTCGATTCGAGCGGCTCGACGAACCCGCTGGCGAGGCTGAGCGCGACGCAGTTCCCCATCCACACCTGCCGCCGGCGACCGGTGCGGAAACGGATCAGCCGCGGTTCGGTCAGCGGCGCACCGTCGATCGCGCTGAGCAGCCTCGCATGCGCTTCATCGTCGGACAGGTGGTCGCTGGCATAGACCAGCCCGTTGCCCACGCGGTGCTGCAACGGGATCCGCCAGCGCCAGCCTGCGTCATGCGCGATCGCGCGGGTGTAGGGATGCGCGGGGCCGGTCGCCGCGCTTTGCACGGCCAGCGCGCTGTTGGTGGGCAGCCAGTGCGACCAGTCCTCATACCCGGCGGCATAGGTGCCCTCGATCAGCAGCCCGCGAAACCCGGTGCAGTCGATGAACAGATCGCCTTCAACCCGCTCGCCCGAGTCGAGGACGAGCGCGCGTATGAATCCGGTTTCGCCGTCGCGATCGACGCTGGCGATGCGGCCCTCGATCCGCTTCAGCCCGTTGGCCTCGCTACGCGCGCGTAGGAAGCGGGCATAAAGTCCTGCATCGAGGTGATAGGCGTAGTGGATCTCGCCTTCGGACGGCAAGGCGAACCGCTCCGCCTTGGCCGCCTGAAGCTCCAGGCAATAGTCGCCGATCTCGCTCGGATCGCCCGCGGCCTTGGCGGCAAGCCAGAAATGGTGGAAATCGCCCATCCACGTTGATTTGCCGAGGTCGCCGAACGAATGGATGTAGCGATCGCCGTCGCGCGCCCAGTTCTCGAACGAAATGCCGAGCTTGAACGTGGCTTGCGTCTCGCGCATGAATTTGCGCTCGTCGAGGCCCAGGATCGCGTGGAAGGACCGCATCGTCGGGATCGTCGCTTCGCCGACTCCGATCGTGCCGATCTCGTCGGATTCGACCAGCGTGATGTCGAGCAACTGCCCCAATTGTCGCGACAGCGCGGCGGCGGCGAGCCAGCCCGCGGTGCCGCCGCCGGCGATGACCACTTTCTTGACGCGCTGCTCGGTCATGATCCGCTCCTATCGATTGATGCGCTGGAGGATTTTGCCGCGCAACCGCCGCGCCGACATCGCATCCAGCGGCGCGAGCTCGCCTTGTGCAAGCTCGGGCAGGTGCGCTCGGGCTTGGTCCGCGGGACCGAAGACATAATGGTCGAACATCGCGCGCCACGCCTGCTTCTCGTGATCGGGCCGGTCGCGCAGCGACAACAGGCCGTGGAGCAGCGTGTTCATCGGCGTATCCATGAACCGCGGCACCGCGTTCCACCAATAGTTGATCATCACGTTGAACGCGTCGAGCGCCTCGACATTGTGCCACCACAAGGCCGGGTAGAGCAGCACGTCGCCCGGCTCGAGTTCGGCGACCTCGGCGTGCGCCAGCGCCTCGGCGAAGCGCGGGTAGCGGTCGAAATCGGGAGCGCGGAGGTCGACCATGCTGACGACCTGTCCGCCGGGCGTCGGCTCCAGCGGTCCGGGATAGAGGTTGGCAACCTGCTCCGGCGGGAACAGCGTGAAGCGCCGCCGGCCGACGATGCAGCATGCTAGGTTGTTCGACATGTCGTAATGTGTCGAGGCGATGGTCCGATTGCCGATCCAGATGCTGACCAGCGGTGGGTGCTCGGCGAGCTGCGGATCGCCGAACGGCAACGCCGCCTCCGCGCGAAGGCCCGGCAGATACAGATCGATGTCGGTCGAGCCGATATAGATGGCGGGCGCGTCCGGATTGCCGAGGTCGGCGAGGATCTGATCAAGATAGCCGGACAGCGACCCGCTCTCCCGCTTGAAGTTCAGCGCCGCGCAATCGTCGGCATAGGCGAAGCGGCCGCCGATCGCCGGATCGCCCAGATACGCCGTGACAGGACGCCCCCCGTCGAACTGTTTGAGCCACGTCATCGCCGGCATTGCGCCTTCCAGCCCGACGGCAACCAGCGGCAGGTCGCGCGCGATCCCGCGCAGGATCACCGGGCGGCCGTCGGCGATGAGATCGGCAATGGGCACGCTGGCCGCGTCCTCGCCTTCGATCACACGCGTACGGCGCGTGCTACCCGACACCGCGCTCAACCGAACTGGTTCAGCAGCGGCTGCTTGCGGGCAATCAACTGCTGGATATTGCCGAGCGACGCTGCGGCGAGGATGGCGAGACGCAGCACGCCCGAGGCATGCAGCCGCTCGAGCGGGTCGCCCGTCAGCGCGGCCATCTGCTCTATGTCGACGACGAGCACGTCGGGAATCGTGTAGCGACGCTCTTCGCTTACATCGACGGTCAGCGTCGCCGGCGTCAGGAGGCCTGCTTCGTCGAGTGCGGCATAGGCGGCCGGCGCGGTGTTCATCCCCTCGTACAGCAGGCGCAACACGCCCGTGACATGATCGAGGTACGGCGTGTTGCCGCCATGTTCGAGGAAGAGCGGCAGGCCAGCATCCTCGCCGACGCGCAGGTCGTCAAGATCCACCTGCAGCATCGGCTCGTCGATCGCATCGCCGGGCGCGCGGACGATCCCGATCGAGAAGGGGCCGCGCTGATGACTGGCGGGCACATAACGGCTCGTCCAATGGTCGTCGGCGAGAAAGAGGTTCTCGTCGCGGTCCAGGCCGAGCAGCGCATAGGCCTGCATGCCCTCGTCGCGACGACGGAAGACGATGGCGAACTCGCGCTGCACCTGCTCGAACTCGGCGGGAAAAATCAGCGCCTGATTGGCGGCGTCGCCGAACGCGGCCCCCGCGCGGGGGGTGATACGCAATTCGGCATGGTCGATATTGTTGAGCTGTACGAGGTTCATCCGCTCCGGTTCCGCTTTTCCATAAGGTCTATCAGCGCGATGGCGACCGACAAAAGAAAAAGGCCGCTGCAGCTCGTTGCGGCGGCCTTTCTTCCTAGCCGGAAGTGGACCGAAATCCACGCCTGCAGGCATCAAAAGCGGTAGCGCGCACCGAGATAGAAGCGTGGCTTAAGCTCCTGCACATACACCAGGTTGGTCTCGGTCCGGCCATATTGACGGAATGGCTCGCTCGTCAAATTGACGGCTTCGAGCGACACCGAAAAGGCCGGTGTGACGTCGTAGCTGATGCTGCCGTCCAGCGTACCGAACGCCGCGGTGAACAGTGGGTTGCGGTTGTCGCCCTGGTTGGTGGCCGCCAGATACTTGTCGCGCCAGTTGTACGAGACGCGCGCCGAGATACCCCCCTTGTCGTAGATCGCAGTCAGGTTGGCGCTGTCGCCAAGCCCGGTAAGAGCGAAGATATTGACGTTCGGATCGGCATAGGGATCAACATTCACGTCACCGCTGACCTTGGTGTACGAGACCGCAAAACCGAAGCCGGATTGCCCGAAGAAATTGGTCCAGGCGACTTCGAACCCGTGGATGTTGGCGTCGCGGTTATTGATCGGCTCGCTGATCGCGAAGTTGACGAGCGGATCCTGAGCATCGCCGACCAGGTTAACGGCCAGCGCAAGATCGGTGTAGAACGTACCGCGAAATTTGCCCGTGGCGGCGTCAAACCCGTTCTGGAACGCCGCGGTCGCCGCCGCCTGGTTTCCGGCATTCTGCTGCAACAGCGCGGTGTAGGCGAACAGGTTTTCGTCGGTGGTGGCGATATTGTTAGTCCTGAGATAGTCCAGCGCCGTGCCGGACCGCGTTCCGGGCGCACCCGAACCGGGATCGCGCAATCCGAAGAGGTTGCCGTTGCTTACCTGATTGCCGACGAAGTTGCGCACGTTCTTGTTGAAGAACCCGACCGACACGAAGCTCGTCGGCTTGTAATACCACTCGACCGACACGTCGAAATTGTCCGAAACCAGCGGCAACAATGCCGGGTTCTGCCGGTTTGCCGGTGCTGATCCTGAGCCCAGCGCGGTTGGACGGGTTGGTGCGTTGGCCGTGACGGACGCGAACAGGCTGCCATAATCCGCGCGCGCCAGCGTCCGGCTAAACGACGTACGCGCAACCACGTTGTCGAGCACTTCGATATTGAAGTCGAGCGATGGCAGCAGATTGTCATATTTCGACTTGACGTTCACTGCGCCGCCCGCCGCGCCGCCGAGGACGGCAAAGTCATTATCCGACTGCCATTCCAAGGCCGACGGGATCGTCTGGAGAGCCAGCGAGTTCACCCGTGTCTGCTCGTAGCGGACGCCGATCAGAGCATTGGCCGTGCGTCCGCCGATGTCGCCGTGCCAGGCCATCTGACCATAGATCGCCCACGTCTTCTCCCCCACCGTGTTGTCCGACGATGCCCGCTCCACTTTGTTGCGACCAGGAACGTTCTCATAAAATGGCGAGAAGATGTCGAGCAGATCGACCGCGTCGCCCCGGAATGCGACCAGCGCCGACCCGGTCGAGTTGGGGTTGTACTTGTCGAACTTGCAGGTCAGGCAATAGGTGCTGACAAGGTCGCCCGCGAGCCGGTCGACAATACCGGTATCCGTGATGCCCCAGTCGCCGAGAAGCTGTTCCGTGTTCGAGCTCGTCGAGTGGATCTTGGCGTCGACATAGTTGCCGCCCACGACGAACCGGCTTTCGTTGCCCAGATCCCAGCCCAGTTCCGCGTTGTACTGGTTGATCCTCGATTCCTGTCTCGAGAAGATCTCCCGCGCGATCTGCGTACCCACGTCGCCGATGTCCAGCACGTTGTTGCAGTTGCCGCCACGGCCACCGTTGGTCGCGTTGCAATCGTTCAGAGTCTCCGACTGTTGCGGGAAGCCATTGGAGAAATCGACCTTATGCGTCGCGCGCACGGGGGCACCGATCGATATCGTCGTTGCCGACGTTCCGTTCGCATTGTCAGGATCGGTCGTGGATTTGGAGTGGTTCGCATCGAGCTTCAGCGACAGCGCATCCGTGAAGTTCCACTTCAAATTGCCGCCGACCGAGTATAGCTCGGTCTTCGTTGCGAAACGCTGCTGCTCGTACCCCTTGTCCGCCTGCTTGGCCTCGGCGAGGATGATCGCGGACTGCATCTGCTTGTTGTCGTCGAACGTGATGTCGCTGAACGGCCGCTGAAACCAGTTGGTCTGCTCGCTGCGCTCGTCGCTCAGCTTGTTGCGGGCATACAGGCCGTCGATCGTGATCTCCAGCCGATCCGTTGGCTTGAACTGGATGTTCGCCTGACCGTTGAGACGCTCGCGTCGGTTCTCGGAAAACTGGTAGCGGCTATCGTTCGGGATCTGGACGTACGCCGTCGTGGGACGGTTCGTGATGTTTGTGGTCGGGCTGATATACGTCGTCGTATTCAGGAAATTGTTGAGGGAAACGATGTTCCAATAATTCGGATTGGACTGAACCGACGCCGACTCGCGAAGCTGATAACTGCCGAACAGATTGACCCCGAAGGTTTCGCTCGGGTTCTTCCAGTTGATGAGACCCGAAAGCTCGGGCGTGACCTTTTTGAGATTGGCCTCAGCCTTCTCCACCGAGCTGTCGTACAGCGCCTTGGCGCCGATCGAACCCGACAGGCCGTCTTCGCGTGCGTCGAGCGGGTGGCGCGTGACGACGTTGATCGCAGCGCCGATGCCGCCCGACGGGATGTTGGCGCGGCCGGTTTTGTAGACCTCGAGCGTGGCGACGCCTTCGGACGCGAGATTCTGAAAGTCGAAGGAGCGGCCGGTACCGACCGCGAAGGCGTTGCCGGTGCTGGTATCGATGCTCGTCGATGCGAGCTGCCGACCGTTCAGCGTCACGAGGTTGAAGCCCCCGCTGAACCCGCGCACCGCGACCTGCGAGCCTTCGCCGTTGGCGCGGGTGATCGATACGCCAGTGATCCGCTGCAGCGATTCCGCCAGGTTGGTGTCGGGGAACTTGCCGATATCTTCCGCTGAGATGGCGTCGACGACGCCCGCGGAATTGCGCTTGATGTCGATTGCGCGGTCGAGGCTGGCGCGGATGCCGGTGACGACGATATCTTCGGTCGTCCCGGCCGTGCCGTCACCCAGGGGCGCCGTCGCAGGCGCCGAGTCTGGCCGCGTCTGCTGGACGGTCTGGGGCGCGGTGGTGGTTTGAGTGCCCTGATCGGTCTGAGCGGTGCCCGCCGGCATGGCGCCAGTCTGTGCGGTGGCCGTACCCGACGCTGCCAAGCCAGCAACGACGGCGATCGTCGATACCGAATGCGCGAGCGCGCGCGGAAATTTGATCATAAATCCTCCCCTATCCCGGCCTGCCTGTTCCGGCCGGAGTGCACACGGTCGTTGCCGTGTATGATAGGGCTACCATCTAGCTAGATGATGTCAACACCGGTCACGTAGAGCTAGGCGGTCGACGTAGTTGTATTCCCGCATTCTACCTGGGTAACTTATGTGAATCGGCTTGATTCCAAAGGCGTTACCCTTTCGAAACCCAAGAGACTCACCAGCGGAAAGAAATGGTATACCAATGTCGGGAGGAGATTATTTGCCCTGTGTGGTATATTGGGCACGACTTTGTTGCGGCAGCGGTCCATCATCCATCAGAGCAATAATCAAGTCGATATTGATTTAAATTAAAGTAGTGGAAGGGGCAGCTATCGGGCGTTGAAAGGCCTATTGACACTGTCGGATGGCGTTAGCCTGTTCATAGCCAGGATACCCGGCACGGCCGCTGTCGATATCGTTTACGTCATTGAAATGCCCAATCTGTAATCCAGCGTGCGGGTATCAAATATCACAATGATAGCGATACCTCGATGGCGGCCAGAGGTGCTGGCGAACCAGGGATGTCGCGTCAGCCAAGCGGAGCATGCCGTCCGTCGCGTGGCATTGCGTCAAGGAGGGCCGAGATCACCAGAGGCAAACCGAGCCGGTATCAACAGTTTGCGGCGCGTCGCGACATGGTGAAGCAACAGACCGATCGCGCATGGTAAGATCACCGTTCGCAACACGGTGGGCTGCCCAAAGACTGGCGCGCACCGGGATATGCCTTGGCTGCAGCTTCATGGCGAATGTGCAACCGCGAACGATCCCGGCCGCCGACGCATTCGGCATGGCGTTCTGGCTAATAGATATCCCGGCGATAGCGCCCTGTTTCAGCCATCGCTTCCAATCGCGCATCGCCAAGAATGACGCGCAACGTGGCGTCGACCGCACTCGCCATCCCGGCGAGGCTGCCGCATACGTACAGAACGGCGCCGCGAGCCACCCAGTCGACAATCTCGTCGGCGGCATCGGCAGCGAGATGCTGGACGTAGCGACCGCAATCCGCGTCGCGCGAGAAGGCGCGATCGACCCGCGCCAATGTCCCGTCGCTGACGAGCGCCGCCAATTCCGTCGCGTAGGGTCGGTCGTGCGCACGCGATCGCTCGCCATATAGCAGCCATGCGGGCGCACCGCCGCGGGCCGCGCGATCACGCAGGTGCGCCATTAGCCCGGCCAGTCCGGTGCCGTTACCTATCAAGATGATGGGCGCGGCGGGATCGGCGTTCGCAAATCCCGGATTCTCACGGAGCCGCATCAAGACCGTCCCGCCGATCGGTGCGACATGCGTCAGCCAGCCGGAGCCGATCCCGAGCGCGCCATCTGACGCGGCGCAGGCGCGGACCAGAAGTTCCACCGTGCCCGACGTCGCGATCGAGGCGATCGAATAGTCGCGGTGCGCGAGCGCCTGGAACGGGGCCTCGCTGCCGTCGACGTCGCGGACGTCGGGCAGCATCTTGTCCATCAGCGTTTCGCGCAATCCAGGCTCGTCGGATCGTCCGACGCCCACCAACCATCGGTCGACGCGGGCTGGATCGTGACGCGGCAATACCTCGGCGATCGCGCCGGGCGTCCAGTCGGCCGGTGCATCCGGAATCAGCACGATCCGGTAGACCGCCCCGCCCGGGCTGCCGGGATTGACGTGGTCGCGCGCCACCAGCGTCCACGGGGCATAGGCTGGGCGTTGCCAGTCGGGCTGGATCGCGGCGCCGGCGATCGCCGACAGCTGTTGTTGCCAATGCCGCTCGGCATCGATGTCCGCATCGTCGCGATCGACCCGGTCGAACAGCCGCCGTCCACCACTGGCATGCAGCCACGCATCGACGCGATGCCCGAACGCGCAGAAATCGGGATATTCGCGATCACCGAGCGCAAGTACCGCATAGTCCAGCGTGCCAACATCGATCGGGGCCGCCATCATCGTCGCCGCGAACTTGCGGGCGCGATCGGGGGCGTCGCCCTCGCCATAGGTCGCGACGACGAACAGCGCGCGGGCGGCGGCGCGCAGGCTATCCTGGTCCAGCGTCGCCAGCGCGCGAACGCTCGCGCCGGGGAAGGCCGCAGCGCTTAACCGAGCGATCCGTTCGGCGTTGCCGGTCTGCGAGGCGTAGACCACGAGCATGTCGCTGCCTGACGTGCCGGTCGATGGGATCGTCGACGCCGATACTGCCTTCAGCGCGCGCTTCGACCGCCGCCGTGCGAGATACAGCAGCAGGCCGGTGACGGCGAACACCGGCATAGTGAGGCTGCTCGCGAACAGCAGGATGCGGCCGACGAGGCCGAAAAAGGCGCCCGTATGCAGCGCATAGAAATTCGCCGCTATCGTCGCGCCCGATCCGCGCTTCGCGTAGCGGTCGGCTTTCACGAGCGCGCCTGTCGTCGCATCGAAGCGCAGGTCGTCGGTCATCCGATCGAACCGCGCGCCGCGTGGCAGCACGCGCATGACGACGGGCTTGTCGCCGCTCGGAACCGTGATCGCAACCCAGGCGAAGTGCGACCCTTCGCTAGCCGTGAACCGGGCCCATGCCGGCGCCAATACCGGCGCGGGTGCGGGAGGGGTGACGGACGGCTCGCCGCGGCGCTCGTCGCCTTTGGCGGCCTTGCCCGTCAGCACATAGGTCGCACCGCGCTTATACCAGTCATACGACCAGGTCAGACCGGTCAGCGCGCTGAGCAGGTAGAAGACGACCAGCCAGCCGCCGATCACCGCGTGCAGCGTGCGATACAGGTTGCGCCCGGTCTTGCGCAGGTCGAGCACGAGCCAGGATCGCCAGTCGAGCGCGCGCCGCGGCCAGCGCAGATACAGCCCCGACAGCGCGAAGAAGATCAGCGACAGCGCCGCGAACCCGGTGATCTGTCGGCCGATGCCGTTGGGTCCGCCGGGCAGCGCGAGCCAGCGGTGCAGGTCCATGACCGTGCGGAAGACTGTCTCGCCGGTCGCCGGGCCGAGCAGCACGCCTGTGCGCGGATCGACGAACAGGTGCGGTCCACGACGGACGCCCTTCGGCGGCGCGAACGTCACCTCGGCCGCCCGCGTCGGATCGCGATCGATCACGAGCTGCGTCACGCGTGCACCGTCCCGCTGGTCCGAAGCGGCGGCGATGATCTGGTCTGGCGACAGGCGGGGGAGCGGCGAGGGGGACAGCGTGACGACGCCAGGGCTGAGCGCCGCCATGATCTCGTCCTCGAAGCTCATCATCGCGCCCGTGACGCCCATCAGCACGAGCACGAACCCCGCGGTGATGCCGAGGAACCAGTGGATCTGGAACAGAATGCGGCGAGTCATCGTGCGCCCACCGCCCCGTCAAGGGCGGCATAGAGCAGGCGGACGCCTGCCGGCGCTACCGGCGAGGCGCGGCCGAAACCGAGCGCAACAACCGCGACGCTTGTCGTCACAGTCGGAAACTCATCGTGCCGATCGCCCGCCGCGGATCGCCGATCGCTACGCCGTAGACGTTGACCGCGGACGTGTAATAGGTCCGGTCGAAGACGTTCTTCAGATTGAACTGGAACGTCACCGCTTTTCCCGCCAGCACCGTGTCATAGGTCACGAACGCGTCGGCGACGGTGTAACCCGGCAACCGGAAGCTGTTGGCGCTGTCGCCCGGCCGCTGCGCGACATAGCGCGCACCGCCACCCAGACGCAGGTTGTCGTCGCCGGCGATCGGGCCGACTGCGTAGGCGGCCGACAGCGATGCGGTATGCGGTGCGACGTTGGCGAGTTGCTTGCCTGCGAAGACCGGGTCCTCGGTGGTGCGGGCGTGCGTATGGGCATAGCTGCCGATCACGCTCAGCGTCCTGGTGATCCGTCCCGACACGTCGAACTCGACGCCGCGCGAGATCGCTCGGCCCGCGGCCCGATACTCGGTCAGGCCCGTGGCCGTGTTGAACTGCGACACGAGCACATTGCGCTTGTCGATGTCGTACAGCGCCAGCGTCGCGGTGATCCGGTCGGGGATGTCGAGCTTGGCGCCGACTTCGAACGAGCGCCCGCGTTCGGGGGCGAACCCGGATCCGATCGTGACGCCGCTGGCGAGCGGTGCGATCGTCGACGTCGGCTTGAGCGAACGCGTATAGCTCGCATAGAGCGAAACGACGTCCGCGGCTTTCCAGACGAGCCCGGCCTGCGGCACGAATTCCCATGCGGTGAGGTCGGTGTTGGCGACGAACGGGCGGCCGCGTCCGGCGCGCTGGTCGAAGCCGACCAGACGTCCGCCGGCGCTGACGATCCAGCGGTCGCCGAGAGGAATCGAATCCTGTGCGAACAGCGAGTAGTTGTAGAGGCGGTCGGTCTGATCGCTGTCGCTGGCCGAGACCGCCGAGGGGAATGCCTCCAGTCCGTACACCGGGTTCCCATAGCTGAACGTCGAGCGGACGGGCTGGCGGATCAGGTCGCGGCGGTAATAGCGCCGGTATTCGCCCTCAATTCCGACGATCACCTGGTGGTCGAGACCCAGCATCCTGAACGCCCCATCGACATAGGCCTGGGCATAGGCGTCCGTGCCGAGCGATCCGAGCGTGGCATCGTTGCTGCGCGTGAGAGTGCCCCGCGCGACGTTGACGCCGGACACGCGGAGCTGGCCTGCGTCGTAGGTCTCGCTGTTGTAGCTTGCGGCCAAGTGCGCGGCCCAGCCGCCGCCGAGCTGGTGATCCACCGCGAGTTGCACGAGGTGGCTCGACCCAGCCATCCTGTTGTTCAGATCGTCGAGCCGCTGCCGGCGTGATATGGCAAGCGGCGTCAGCGTGCGCGGATCGAGCGCGGTGCCGCGATCGAACGGATAGTCGAATTTCCGGTATTCGTACCAGAGCACCGCCTGCGTACGCGGCCCGTACCAGGCGAGCGACGGCGCGATCAGTGTATCCCGGCGCTCGCCGAAATTGCGCCAATAGTCTTCGTCCTGATGATCGACGACGAGGCGCGCGGCGAAATTCCCGCCGAGCGATCCGGTCAGGTCGGCCATGCCCTCCAGCCCCGACCGGCCGGCGGCATAGCTCGATCCGGTCAGCGCGACGGTGAGATGCGTATCGAGCAGCGGTTTCTTGCTGACGACGTTGATGACTCCGCCCGGATCCATGATCCCGTAAAGAAGCGAGGAGGGGCCCTTGAGCACCTCGACGCTTTGCGTAGCGGCATTGAACGCGCGGCCCTGTACCACCGGCGTGCCGTTGTGCATGACGGAACCGTCGCGGTTGCCGCCGAAGCCGCGCTTGAGCACCGTGTCCTGCGTCCCGGCCAGCGTGTTGCCCTGCGTGATCCCGCTGACGTTGGTCAGGACATCGTCGAGATAGCGCGGGCGCTGATCGCGGATAACCTGCGCGGGCACGACGTTTACCGACTGCGGTGTATCGAGCGGTGACGCCGCGGACCGCAGCGTCGATGCGTCGGGCGCTGGCTTGTATCGATCGTCCGCCTCGCTGGGGGTGGGCGATGCGCGGGCGGTAACGACGATCTCCTGATCGCGCCCGCCATGCGACGGGGGTGTCTGCGCGGCAACGCTGTACGGTATCGCGAGCCCCGCCACGGCAATCAGGCAAGTTGAAGTGAGACGCACGAAAAAATTCCCCTGACAGCGCTTCGCACCTACGGAATTTGAGAAGGGTTCGCAATAGCAATAACTCCGCGGTGCCGGCGCCGCGTATCGTTGTTTGCGCGACACGATAATATGCCGCGTAATGGGACTGTCTCCGTTCGTTCGCCGCAATGACGCGGAGTCCACCTAGTGGCCCCCTCAGTGGCAGCGTCGCCGCCGGGGACAGTTTCAATGCGTATGGTCAAGGGTCTGTTGTTGGCCTCGGGTTCGCTCATCCTGGTCTCGAGCACGACCGGTGCACAGGCGCAGGAGCGTCCCGCTGTCGCGCCACCCGCCGAGTCCGCCGCGTCGCAGACCGACGAGACTGGCGAGATCGTCGTCACGGGCAGCTACGCCCGCAGCCTGCGCGCCGCGACCGAGACCAAGCGTCTCGCGGCGTACGGCGTCGACTCGATCAGCTCGACCGACATCGGCAAGTTCCCGACGCAGAACGTCGCCGAGGCGCTGCAGATGGTCCCCGGCGTGACGATCACGCGGCCGCGCGGCGAGGGCCTGTATGTCAGCGTGCGCGGGCTGGGGCCGCAGTTCCAGACCACCTTGCTCAACGGCAGCCCGGTCGCGCTGAACGACCTGATCGAGAATGGCGGCGCGAACGGTCGCCAGTTCCGGTTCGAGATGCTGCCCGCCGAGTTCACCTCGAGCATCGACGTCGTCAAGACGCCGACCGCGAACATGACCGAGGGCGCGCTGGGCGGCAATATCGACGTCAAGACGTTCCACCCGCTTGACGTCGGCAACAAGACGACGCTCAACCTGCGCGGCACCTATACGAGCCAGACCGACAAGGTGAAGCCGAACGCGACGGTCATCACCAGCGCGACCAACGCCAGCGGCACGTTCGGCATCCTGGCGGGCGCGCAATATTGGCAGAAGGCGGTCCGCAACGATCGCTTCCTCAACTTCGGGTGGAACCTCGACAAGTTCACCGCCCCCGCCTCGGGCGGTCTCGCCGCCGGCCTCTACACGCCGACGCGCACGCGGCCGACGATCGAGACGGAGGATCGCAAGCGCATCTCGGGCATGGTGTCCGCGCAGTGGAAGCCGAATGCCGAGTTCGAGACGACGCTCGACATTCTCGCGACCCGGCTCGACGTCGCCTATGACGAGTTCGGGCTCGACATCTATCCCGACGATGCGAGCGTCGCGGGGCATCGCCCGGTGATCGTCCCCTCCAGCGTGAAGCTCGACGGCGATACCGTGGTCGCCGCGACGATCAACGACGTGCGTTTCATGGCGTCGCGCGAATACAGCCTCAACCGCCACGATTTGCTCAATATCGGGCTGCGGCAGACCTGGGATTCGGAGGTCTGGCATGCGTCGGGCGCGGTGAACTGGTCGAGCGCGCACAGCTATCACCCGAACTATAACGAGGGCACGGTGCGCAGCCGCGCGATGTTCTTCGCGCCGCTGACCTATGACGGATCGGCTGGGTACAAGACGATCCCGACCTTCACGACGCTGGTCGACGCGACCAATCCCGCCAATTACCAGCTATACCAGTTCAACATCGCGCCGAAGGACAGCAAGGACTGGGACTTCTATACGCGCGCCGACCTGTCGCATGATTTCGACGGGTTCGTCACCAAGCTGGCGGCGGGGGGCGAATATCACTGGCGCAAGCGCGACTATTTCCGCCGCGATTTCAACGTCAACCCGGCCGCCAACACGCCGCTGTCGTCGCTGGGGTCGGGCGCCTACGAACAGCTGCCCTATGACGATTTCCTGAAAGGCGTGGCGGGCAACACGATACGCCAGTTCCTCGTGCCCGTGACGCAGGCCTATCTCGACGCGTTCTTCACGCCTGCGGTCCAGGGATCGCCGCTGACCGCGGGCGACCTCCGCTCGTCGTTCGTCGTGAAGGAGAAGATCTGGGGTGCCTATGCCCGCGCCGATTACGGCTTCGACGTCGGCGCGGTGCCGGTCACGGGCAATATCGGCATGCGCTATGTCCATACCGATCAGGTCGCGAGCGGGACGCTGACGACGGGCAACGTCGCGACGCCGGCCAGCTTTTCCAAGACGTTCAACAACTGGCTGCCGAGCTTCAACCTGCGCGCCGAGCTGACGCACGACGTGGTCGGGCGCCTCGCCGCGAGCCGCGTGCTCACGCGCCCCAACGTCACCGACAGCGCACCCCGGATCACCGTGTCGACCGACGCGCCGACCGCTGGCGGCGGCAACCCGCAGCTGGTGCCGTTCCTGGCGACGCAGTTCGACGGATCGCTCGAATGGTATTTCAACCGCGCGGGCTCGTTGACGGGTGCGGTGTTCTACAAGGCGATGGACGATTACATCACGCAGCAGAACGTCAATATCGACATCCCCGGTCGCGGAACGGTGCTGCTGTCGACGCAGGTGAACGGCGGCGACGCGAAGGTCTACGGCGTCGAGGCGGCGTATAACCAGGTGCTCACCTTCCTGCCCGCGCCGTTCGACGGGCTTGGGCTTCAGGCGTCCTATACGCACACCTCGGTCAAGGCGAGCTACACCGCGGGCGCGCGGCCGATCCGCGACGAACTCATCGGGCTGTCGAAGAACAGCGCCAACGTCACCGGCTTCTACGAGAAGGGGCCAATCTCGACCCGGCTGTCCTATGTGTGGCGCGACCGGTATCTGTCGGGCACCGGCAGCACGACGCAGGCGCCGGTCTATACCGCGCCGTTCGGATCGCTCGACGGCAACATCTCGGTCAAGGCGAGCGACCGCGTGACGGTCAGCCTGGAGGCGATCAACCTGTCGGGCGCGCATCTCTACACCTATAACGACAAGGACGTGCGGTTCGGCGAGATCAACTATTGGGGCCGGACGGTGTTGTTCGGCGTGCGGGCGGAATTCTGATGCGGATCGCACACATCGCGCTGCTCGCCGCGCTGTCGATCGGCGGCTCGACCCAGGCCGCCAAACCCGATCGCGCCCCGGCCCGGATGAACGACGTCCTGGTCGTCGGTTCGCACAACAGCTTCAAGGCCAAGATCCCGGACGCGGTGATGGCCGAGCTCAGGCGGCGCGATCCGAAGACCGCGGCGGCGCTCGATTATTATCATCTGCCGCTGGCCGCGCAGCTCAATTCCGGCGTGCGTCAGCTCGAGATCGACATCTTCGCCGATCCAAAGGGCGGGCGCTATGCGGATCCGAAGGGCGAACGGCTCGCGCAGGCGGCGGGCGAGAAGACCGCGTTCGACCGCGCGGCGATGCTGCGACCAGGGTATAAGGTGTTCCACGTTCCCGACATCGATTACATCTCGACCTGCGTGACGCTGCGGCGGTGCCTCGGCACGGTCGATGCGTGGTCGCGCGCGCATCCGCGGCACCTGCCGATCATGATCACGATCAACGCCGCCGATACGCAGGCCTCGGCGCAGGTCGCGGCACCGTTGCCGCTCGACGATCCCGCATTGCTCGACTCGCTCGACCGTGAGATCCGTCAGGCGATACCGGGGCGGCGGCTGATCGTTCCGGACGAGGTCCGGGGCAGGGCGGCAACGCTGTCCGCCGCGGTCCACGAGTCCGGCTGGCCGACGCTGGAGGCCGCACGAGGGCGGATCTACATCCTGTTCGACGTCCGCTCCGCGGTTTCGAACGCCTATCGTGCGGGGCATCCATCGCTGCGCGGGCGCGCCATGTTCGGCTGGTATCCCGATGGCGAGCCCGAAAGCGCGATCCAGATCGTCCAGGATCCGCTGGTCGACGGCGCCAGGATCCGCGCTTGGGTGAAGGCCGGCGTGATCGTTCGGACCCGGACCGACTCAGGCACCGTCGAAGCGCGTACCCACGACCTGACCAAGGCGAAAGCAGCGGCCGACAGCGGTGCGCAGGCGGTCAGTACCGACTATTATCCGGGTGCGCCTGATCCGCAGGCGTTCGGTTTTGCTGTGACGTTGCCGGGGGGGGCGATGGCACGGTGCAATCCGATCCGGGTTGGGGGACCTTGCTCGGTCAAACCATGACACAGGCCTAGCCGTCGTCGCGTGATCGGGACAGTTTCGCCCGCGAACAAACGTCTTGGTAGGTAAACCTAAGTCTCGGATGCGAGATCCGGTATGCGTCAGGATTGAGTTCGGCCATCCATTGCGTGGCCGCGGCATGATCTAGTCAATTTCGTCGATGATTTGGCGACCGGCGCCCGCATGAGACGGGTGCCGTTGCGCGGGGAAAGCTGCGCGCGATACGTCTCGGGAAACAGGATTGGGGACATGTCAGCTTCGATCGCGGCGAAATATTCCCGGAGACCCAGGCGCAGAAATCGAACAGCGCCTGCGTCAGCGGGCGGTAGGACCGATAGGCTCGAATTGCGGCGCACATCCTTCGGCTGGCCGCAGGGGCATCGCGTTTAGTCCCTGTTATCGTGCCAAGCGCGCGTTGGGGCTGAGAGTTGCTCACCTTGTTACAGAACCTCTCGCGCGACGGCATCATCAGGCATCCGTCATCGTGCCCGAACGTGATGCCGGCTATGGGACGTCGCGTATTGATGCACACTGGAAAGAGTATGAGGTCCGTCATAGTGGTTTGATCATCTTCGATTGAAGGACGGGTGTATGACGGTGGTTTCGGGCGACGTGGTGTCCTCGCACGCGGCTGGCATGGCGGCCGTCCAGTATGACGTGCTGATCGTTGGAGCGGGGCATGGCGGTGCGCAGGCGGCGATCGCGCTGCGTCAAGGCAAGTTCGCGGGCACCATCGCCATGCTGAGCGACGAACCGGAGCTTCCTTATGAGCGGCCGCCTTTATCGAAGGAGTATCTTTCGGGGGAGAAGAGCTTCGCGAGGATTCTAATCCGACAGCCCGATTTTTGGGATGAGCGCCATGTCGTAATGTTGCTCGGCAAGCGGGTGGTGCGCGTCGATGCGGATGCACACCGTGTCGAACTGACCGATGGCTCGACGATGTCCTATGGACGACTGATCTGGGCAACCGGCGGGACGCCGCGGCAGCTTACCTGTGCCGGTCACGATCTTGGGGGTGTCCACAGTGTCCGTACCCGCTCGGATGCCGATCGTATCTTTCGTGAGCTCGACGCCACCCGGAATGTAGTCGTGATTGGCGGCGGCTATATCGGCCTCGAGGCGGCAGCCGTTCTTGCCAAGAAGCTCGATAAGCAGGTGATCGTGCTCGAAGCGCTCGACCGAGTGTTGGCGCGTGTCGCCGGCGAACCGCTGTCACGCTTTTACGAGGCCGAGCACCGTGCCCATGGCGTCGAGGTGCGGGTCAATGCGAGGGTCGACCATATCCTCGGCGAGAATCGTGTGACCGGCGTTCGCATGGTCGATGGCGAGATCCTCCCCGCCGATATGGTGATCGTCGGTATCGGCATCACCCCCGCCGTCGCCCCCCTGCTGGAGGCTGGCGCTGCTGGTGGGGACGGCGTCGAGGTCGACGCCTATTGCCGGACCAGCTTGCCCGACATTTATGCGATCGGCGACTGCGCGCTGCATGCCAACGCGTTTGCCGATCACGCCCTCATCCGGCTGGAATCGGTGCAGAACGCAAATGATCAGGCCAATGTCTCGGCCAAACATATACTCGGAATTGGCGAGCCTTATCGAGCCGTGCCTTGGTTCTGGTCGAACCAGTATGACTTGCGTCTCCAGACCGTGGGGCTCTCAATCGGGTTCGACGACGCGATTTTGCGCGGCGATCCTGCGGCGAGAAGCTTTTCGGTCCTGTATCTGAAGGGCGGCCATGTCATCGCGCTCGACTGCGTCAACGCCACGAAGGATTACGTTCAGGGCAAGGCGCTCGTTACAGGCCGCCACGCACCGGACAAGACCAGACTCGCCGATATCAACATCCCGCTGAAGACGATCGCGCTCGATCCAGCCTGAGCGCGTACTTTCAACGTGTCGACCTATTTGCAATCAAAACGTAGGATATCGACTGCGGGTTGGGACAAGGCCTTCCAGGCATGTCGTTAGCATCGGTAGACGGATATCGGCTGCTCAAGCCCGTATCCGAAGACACCGGCGCTCGCTGCGGTTGCTGGGGAACAGACATCGGATGGCTGTGATCTCGATCTGCATAGACCAGCGCGGCCCTGCGCACCGATCCTCAGGCTATCCCGGCTTGCCGCGTACTCCATCCAAGACTCGATCGTCGTGATCTATGTGGTGGCGCAATTTCGTATCTGATGGCCGTGGCTGTGGCACTGCCAGCGCCCAGTAACGGGGAGCGCGGGGCCCTTGGCTGTGCCGCTCAGTGCGTTAGCCAGTCCGCTCGCACGGGTGGACGTGCCGATCGCTTGACGGCAAGCTCGATCGGGAGTGCGAGCCGCGCCATCGTCTCGCTACTGCGACGACCGCGATACTTGCTGCTGCCTGCGATATTCTCGGTCCCGGCGATGCCAATGATGGCGGGCCGATGCCAGCAACGGTGCGGTCTCATGGGACGCCCTGGCACCGGCACTCACTGGTCGACGTATGGCGTCGTCGCGCCGGGCTTGGCGATCGGCGGCGCGGAGAGCGCTGGGGGGCAACTACTCGACGGCGATCGCTACCCCGTTGGCTGCTGGGGTCCGTGGGGCGTCGAAACGCGCGAGCCGGAGAAAATTGCCACAAATATGCAAGAAAGCGTTTGACGGGTTTGTGGAGTGGCCCTAGAGGGGTGTCACCGC
>NZ_LMLC01000005.1 GCF_001421805.1 Sphingomonas sp. Leaf34
CGACCGAAGCAACCAGACCATGGGGCCGTTCGCTGCGGTGACATCCCTTTAGGACCACGCCACAAACCCGTCAAACGCTTTTTTACAGTCCCGTGGCAGTTTTTGAATTTCTGGCGCCACAGCGCGCCCCAGGCCTCGCCCTCGTGCACCTACGGCGACCATCTCAGCGCAGATCCAAGCTGGCCACAAGCGAGCGTGCCACATGGTCGTAAAACAGGATGCCCGACGCGCGCGGTCTTGGACGAGCGGCAGATCGGGATGACCGCGTCAGAACCGGGGTTTGTATCGGGCCATGGTTGGCGAATGCGTTTGCAGGCATCGTGAACGATTTTGCGAAGGGGCTGGTCGTAAATCGTTGGATAGTGGCAAACCGCCGACAGCGGTCACGCCCGAGACAGCTCAGCGCGTTGCATCCTTACCGACGAGCGCTTCGAAGGCCTCGATCGGAAGCGGCGTACGGAACTGGCAGCCGGCGGTAAAATCGTCGGCCCACATGATCTCGGCAACGACCTGTCCGATCTGGGGAAGGGTCAACCAGATACTGGTACCGCGCTTGAGCGCCGAATAGGTCTGCAGGCGTGCGCCGTGCACCGAGAGATCGACGACCTTGCACAGCGTCCGTCCCGCCTTGCCGATCCGCACATCAAGCGAAACCGGCGCACGCGGGGAGCGGCGCCGGCTTGAACTTTCTGCGGGTTCGAATTCGGCGGCGAACATGATGACCTCGTTCTTATGAACCCGGTCTAGTCGCCGATGGCTAACGCTGTGTTAACAAACGCAGCCATTTTGGAGAGATTCGAACCCGTTTTGAGAAGTTTACGTACTTACTTGCGCAGCGTGAGACCGCCTCCGAAGCGCTTGTTGAAGCGCGCAACCTGCCCGCCAGTGTCCAGCATCGTGCCACGGCCGCCGGTCCATGCCGGATGCGCGAGCGGATCGATCTCAAGCGTCATCACGTCACCTTCCTTACCCCAGGTGGTGCGAGTCTGGTACTTGCTGCCATCGGTCATCTGGACGGTGATCATGTGATAATCGGGATGCGTATCGGCCTTCATGGGACTTCTCCGGTAGGTGGCTGGTTCCGACCAGCCTGAAATGGAAGGCGCGCCCGTACACGGACGCGCCTGAATTGACAAGATTGCCTCGATGTCAGGCCTTGGGTGGGTCGGCGATCATCGCCGTGAAGTTCGCCTCGGCCACCAATTGCCCATCGACCAGGGCGCGGCCGGCAAACTTGCACACCGCGCTGCGCTTCTGGACGAAATTCACCTCGAGCTTGAGCAGCACGCCAGGTTCGACGGGCTTACGAAACTTCGCGCCGTCGATCGCCATGAAATAGACAAGCTTGCCCGAGCCCGCGAGCCCCAGCGACTCGACCGCGAGAATTCCCGCAGCCTGCGCCATCGCCTCGACGATCAACACGCCCGGCATGATCGGCCGACCGGGAAAATGCCCCTGAAAGAACTGCTCGTTCATCGACACCGCCTTGATCGCGGTGATCGACGTGTCGAGGATCAGATCCTCGACACGATCGACCAGCAGCATCGGGTAGCGATGCGGCAAGGCCGCCATGACGCGCCCTATGTCGAGCGGGCCCATGCCGGTCTTGCCGTCGGACTCAGCCGCGTTGTCGGCAGTGTCGATCTCGGTCATCGGTTCGGCTTAGCGACCCTGCGGGGTGCGCGTCGCGGCTGGCGCACGCGCGGCTGGCGCCGCCGCGGCGCCCTGCTGCTGGCCACCCTGCTGGTTCGGCTGCCAGTTCGCGGGCACGGCCGTGCTGACCGATGGCACCAAGCGATCGAGCTCGGTCGTGATCGCGGCGGTGATGTCGGCGGTCGGCTGTGCGAACAGCGCAGCCTCAGGACGCAGCAACAGGCTGACGTTCTTCGCGCGCACCGCGGCAGTCACGGCGTCGCTGAGCTTCGCCTGGATCTGCTCGATCGCATATTGCTGTGCGCGCTGCGCCGGCTGCGTCAGGCGAGCGAGTTCCTGGTTGGCGGCATTCTCGCGCGTCTGGATCGCCTGAGCCTGCGGACGAAGCGTCGCTTCGGTCGCGCCGGGCGCACGCTGTGCGGTCTGGAACGCGGTGACCAGCGGCTGGAGCTCGCGCGCGACGGCCTGGCGGCGCGTCTCGGCCTGGTCGAGCTGTGCCTTGTAGGTCGTCTCGATCTGGGCGCGAGCCGCGTTCCAGGCCTTCGAGTTGGCGATCGCGCCCTGCGCGTCGGCAACGGCCACGCCCGAAACCTGTGCATCAGCAGCGGTCGCGGTCATGGCAGCCGGTGCGACGAGCGCTGCGGCGAGGAGAAGCGTCTTGAACGTCGTCATCAGAACTGTGTCCCTACGTTGAAAGTGATAAGCTTGGGGTCGTCACCCTTCTGGGTGAGCAAGGCCTTGGCGAGATCGATCCGGAGCGGGCCGAACGGCGAGTTCCAGTTCACGCCGATACCGACCGACAGACGCGGCTTGGCCGAATTGCCGAGGAAAGTCTCCTGGAATGGCGCGGTACCCGGCGCGACCGTGTTGGACTCGCCACCGACACACCCTGCGTTTCCGGTGGTGGGCGTCGCGGAATAGCCCGCGGAGCACGTCGTCAGGCGAGTCACCGGTACCGTCGTGCCCGTCGGGGTGTAGACGTTGTTGTACAGGATGTTGTTTGCGCCGTCGCGAAGCGGCAGGGCCTGGTAGACCCGGTTACCATTTTTATCGAGCGTGAACGGAAAATCTGCGGTCGGGAGCGGCTTCTTGATACCGAAGAGGCTGCCCACCTGCGCATAAATCGACGGACGCAGCCCCAGCTCGCGTGCACCCGACCCCAACGGGATCTCGATCTCCGCGCGGGCCAGATAATAAGCGCGGCCACCGAGCGCGTCGTCCTGCAGCTGGTCGCGGCTCGTCTGCACCGACTGCGTGCCGTCGGCATTGTTGATATACGCCGCTCGCAAGACGCGGGGTCCGACGCCGCGAATGTCGAAGCCGCGGAACTGCGGTTCGCCAAGATAGAAGCGATCGGTGATGCGGATGGGGTCGCGTCCGGGGCCCGGGCTCTTTTCGAGCGGATGGATATAACCACCCTCCGCAATGATCGAGCCGATGAAGCCGCTACCAAGGTTCGCGTATTTCGATCCTTCGAGACGCGTACGGAGGTACTTCACATCGCCGCCAAGCCCGGCGAAATCCTGGCTGAACGAGAAACGCGAGCCCGCGGTCGGGCGCAGGCGACTGTTGAGCGTATCGCGGCTGAGCGAGTAGCCGATCGACGACGTCCAGCGATTGCCGATCGCATCGCACAGATAGTTACCGGCCTGGAGCCTGTTACACGTGCCGTCCGCGTTCAAGAACTGGTTGTCGAGCGTCACCTGATCGTACGACAGACCATAACGACCCGACAGCGACCAGAATTCGGTGAGCGGCACACCGGCGCGCAACTGGAAGCCGGTCGAGACCTGCGAATAATTGGTCTGGCGATCGTTCCCGCTGAAGCTGAACGAGTTGTAATCGCGACGGAAGATGTCGCCACCGAGCGCGATGTTCTTGTCGAACAGATACGGCTCGGTGAAGCCCAGCTCGACCGACTTCGAATAGCTCGAATAGTTCACGCCCGCACGCAGTTCCTGACCCTTGCCGCGGAAGTTGCGCTGCGTGATGTTCGCCTGGATAATGAAGCGTTCGAGGCTCGAATAGCCTGCCGACAGCTGGAGCTCGCCGGTCGACTTCTCTTCGAGGTTGGTCTCGAGAATCACGCGGTCGGGCGCCGAACCCGGCAGCTGCTTGATCTCCATCTTGTCGGCGAAATAGCCGAGCGAGTTGATGCGATCCTGCGAGCGCTTCACCTGGAAGCTGTTGAACGCATCGCCCTCCGCCAGACGGATCTCGCGGCGGACGACCTTGTCCTGCGTCTGCGTGTTCCCGTTGATATCGATCCGCTCGACATAGGTCCGCTTGGCTTCGGCGATGTTGAAATTAATCCCCATCGTCAGCGTTTCGGCGTCCTTCTGGAACTCCGGGTTCACCTCGGTGAAGGCGTAGCCGAACAGGCCCGCGGTCTGGCTAAGGTTATCGACCGAATCCTCGACCAGCTTGGCGTTGTACCAATCACCCTTCTTGAGCGGCAGCGTAGCGGCGAGCTTCGAGTTGTCGAAGTCGCGGATCTGGCTGTCGACGGTGACGTCGCCGAACTTGTAGCGCTTCCCTTCTTCCACCACGTACGTGATGATGAAGTCCTTTTTATCCGGCGTCAGTTCGGCGACCGCCGAGGTGACGCGGAAATCGGCATAGCCCTGCGTCAGGTAGAACTGGCGCAACTTCTGCTGGTCGTAGGACAGGCGATCCTGATCATAGCTGGTCGCCGACGACAGGAGGCGGAACAGCCGCGCCTGCTTGGTCGCCATCTGGCCACGGATCTGATCGTCGGAAAACACCTCGTTGCCGAGGATGTTGATCTGGCGGACCTTCGACTTCGGCCCTTCGCTGATCTCGAACACGACGTCGACGCGGTTCTGGTCGAGATTGACCATCTTCGGGTCGATCACTGCCGCGAAGCGCCCCTGACGGCGGTAGAGTTCGATGATCCGCGAGATGTCCTGACGGACCGCGGTGCGCGTGAAGATCTGGCGCGGCGCGAGCTTGATCTCTTTGGTGATCTTGTCGCTCTTGAGCGCCTTGTTGCCCTCGATGATCACGCGGTTGATGATCGGGTTCTCCCGGACGCGCAACACGATGTTACCGTCTTCGACGCCGGCGATCGAATAATCCGCGAACAGGTCGCTCGCCTGAAGATCCTTCAGCGCCTGGTCGAGCGTCTCGGCGGTGTAGGGAATGCCAAGCCGAAGCTTGGTGTAGGACAGCACCGTCTCGGGCTCGATGCGCTGCGACCCTTCGACCCGCAAAGTCTTGATCGTCCGGACGGATACAGGCGCCGTTACCGGCGTTACAGCATTCGTCGCACCGTTGACCGCGTTGCGCGCGGGCGGCGTGGTCGCCGATGGCGTAGCCGGTGCCGTAGGCGCCGTCTGCGCGAACGCGGGCACGCCGGACAGGATCGTGCCTGCCAAAAGCAGGGCGCCCTTCCGCGCGAAATCGTAACCGTTGATCGCTGTCACCAAACCCACCCTAAAAACGTGCACATACAAGGCGCGCCCGCCCTGCCCTATCGAGGTCAGCCGATCAAGCCAGCCAGATTCTTCCAGAGCCCGAAATTGCCGAGATCGTTGAAGGTCACAATCAGCATCAGCGCCAGGATCGCCGCAAGGCCACCGCGATACGCCCATTCCTGCACCTGCGGCTCGACCGGGCGCCTGCGCACCGCTTCGATCGCATAGAAGAACAGATGACCGCCATCGAGCATCGGCACTGGCAGCAGATTGATGAACCCCAGATTGATCGAAACCAGCGCGATCAGGAACACATAGGCATCGAGCCCCAGCGACATCTGCTCGCCCGACACCTTGGCGATGCTCAGCGGGCCGCCGAGTTCCTTCACCGACCGACGCCCGGTAACGACCTGACTGAGCGTCTCGACCATCATAGAGACGATCTGCCCCGTGCGCTTCACCGCGACGACCGGCGCCTCGATCAGGCTGACGGGGACGATCACGGGCTTGGCGCCGGCGATCCCCAGCCGACCGATCTTGTATTCGTTGCCGAACCGATCGCGCTGGAGCTCGGTGCCGATCACGAGATCGCGCGAGACCGTCTGGTCGCCGCGCACCGCATCGATCTGCGTGCGCTCGCCGGCGCGGATGCGCGCGAAGCGAGCGAGGTCGTCGAACGTCTCGACCGACCGCCCGCCGATCGCGGTGATCCGGTCGCCGACCTGCAATCCCGCCGCCGCGGCCGCGCTGCCGGGCACCGTGCCGCCAACGACCGGTGGCATGCGGATGTCGCCATAAGCCAGGGCGAAGCCACCGAGAATCAGGATCGCGACGACGAAATTGACGACCGGCCCTGCCGCGACGACGATCGCACGCTGCCATACCGGCTTCGATTGGAAGGTGCGCTGGCGCTCGTCGGCCGGCAGCGACAGCCATTCGGCCGAGGGCTGGCTCGCCGGGTTCATATCCCCCGCAAACTTTACATAGCCGCCGAGCGGGAGCCAGCCGAACTTCCAGCGGGTGCCGCGGCGATCGGTGAATCCGGCGATCTCGCGACCGAAGCCGATCGCGAACGCATCCGCCTTGATCCCGAAAAAGCGTCCGGCGAGGTAATGCCCCATCTCGTGCACGAACACGAGCGGCCCGATCACCAGGGCGAACGACAGGACGGTCAACAGGATACCGGGTGTTTCGATCAAACCGCGCAATCCTTCACACGCTCGCCCGCCAGGACCCGCGCCTCGGCGTCGATCGCCAGTACGGCATCGACGCTGTCCGGTGCGGCCGGGTTGTAGCGTTCTAGCGTATCCTCCACGATTGCGGCAATTTCGAGGAAACGAATGCGGCGCTTGAGGAAGGCCTCGACCGCGACCTCGTTGGCGGCGTTGAGGATCGCCGGCCGCGCGCCCCCCGCATCCAACGCCTCGCGCGCGAGTCGCAGCGCCGGAAAGCGCACCGGATCGGGGGCCTCGAAGTCGAGTCGGCCGATCGCCACCAGGTCGAGCGGCGCCATCGGCGTCGCCATCCGGTCGGGCCATGCTAGTGTGTGGGCGATCGGCGTCCGCATGTCGGGGGGACCAAGTTGCGCCAAAACGGACCCATCGACGTAATCGACGAGGCTGTGGACGACCGATTGCGGGTGGATGACGATCTCGATCCGGTCGTGCGGAATCGGGAACAGCCGTGCGGCCTCGATCAGTTCGAGGCCTTTGTTCATGCAGGTCGCCGAATCGACCGAGATCTTCGCGCCCATCGACCAGTTGGGATGCTTGACCGCCTGTTCGAGCGTGACGCCGCGCATCTGCTCGGTCGTCCAGTCGCGAAAGGGGCCGCCGCTGCACGTCAGGATGATCCGGCGGACGCGCTCGGGCCGACTCGCGTCGAAACACTGGAAGATCGCGTTATGTTCGGAATCGGCAGGGAGCAGCGTCGCGCCGGTCCGCTTCGCCGCGGCGAGGATGACGTCGCCCGCGGAGACCAGCGGCTCCTTGTTGGCGATGACGACGGTGCCCCCCTGCTCGATCGCCGCCATCACCGGCTTCAGCCCCGCGCACCCGACGATCGCGCCCATCGTCCAGTCGGCGCCCGACGCTGCCGCCTCGGCGATCGCCTCGGCGCCGCCACCCGCACGGATCCCCGTGCCGGCCAGCGCGTCACGAAGATCGGGAAGGCAGCCCGCATCGGCAACGACGGCAAATTCCGCCTTGGTCCGGATCGCGGCGGCGGCGAGCTTGGCCACGTCGCAATTCGCGGTCAGCGCGACGACGCGGAAACGGTCGGGCTCCCGCTCGATCAGGTCGAGCGTCGACGAGCCGACCGAGCCGGTCGCGCCCAAAATCGTGACGCTCTTCATGCGTAGAAATGCGGCAACAGGACGAGGAACGCTGCGACCGGCGCGACCGGGACCAGTCCGTCGAGCCGATCCATCACGCCGCCATGCCCCGGCAGGATATTCCCGCTGTCCTTCACACCCGCCACCCGCTTCATCCAACTCTCATAAAGATCGCCCATCTGCGCCAGCACGGCGAGCACGGGGGTCGCGAGCGCCAGCCGAATCGGCAAGCCGTGCTGCGTGTGCAGGACCGCCGCGACCGCACCGGCCAGCACAACGCCACCAATCAGCCCCGACCAGGTCTTGTTCGGGCTGATCACGGGCGCGAGCTTGGGCCCGCGCAGCGTCCGCCCGGTGAAGAACGCACCGATGTCGCACGCCCACACCAGCGACAGCGCCCAGAGCGTATAGAGAATGCCGTCGTCCTGCCGCCGGATGATCATCAGCGCCAGCACGGGAAGCCCGCAGTACAGGATACCAAGCGCGAGCTGCGGCCGGCGCGTGGTGATGACGACGAAGAACGCCGCGCCCGCGAGCAGGCCAAGCGTGAAGAAATCATGGATCACAAGGATCAGCGATGCGGGTGCCATCAGCGCGAGCGGCACCGACAGCGCGAACTGCGTCATCCGCTTGGTCTTGGCGTCGGCACCGTGCAGCGTCGACCATTCCGCCATCATGAACAGCGCAGCAACCACGCCCAACAGCCAAAACGCGATCCCGCCAAGCGTCAGCGCAAGGCTGGCAACGACGATCATCGCGACGCTGGCGATCATCCGAAGTTTGAGGTTTGAAGGCGTTCGCAGCACCTGATCGGGCGCGTTCGCCGGGTCTGGCAGAGTCGTCAAAAGGCCACTCCAAACCGAGTATTTTTCCCCGCCCCCCCGCGCTCGCGCGGGAACAGCGGAGTCACAGACCACCGTAGCGGCGCTGGCGTTGCCCGAACGCCGTGACCGCATCGGCGAGCGCGGCGGCATCGAAATCGGGCCAGAGCGTGTCGACGAAGAGCAACTCGGCATAGGCCGCCTGCCACAGCAGAAAGTTCGACAGCCGTTGTTCGCCCGAGGTGCGGATCATCAGATCGAGCGGCGGCAGATCGTGCGTATCGAGTTCCGCCTCGATCGTCGTCGCGTCGATGCTCGCAGGGTCGAGTGCACCGTCGCGCGCGCGCTCCGCCAGGCGCCGCGCGGCCCCCACCAACTCGGCATGCGCGCCGTAGTTAAGCGCGATCGCCAGAATGGGGCCGGTATTGCTCGCGGTCCGCGCGATCGCATCGTCGACCATTGCCACCAGATCGGGCGAGAAGCTGTGATAATCGCCGATCACGCGCAGACGGACGTTCTCGCGTGCCAGTTCGTCGAGATCGCTGCGGATGAAATGCCTGAGCAACCCCATCAGGTCGCTGACCTCTTCGGGCGGACGCCGCCAATTCTCCGACGAGAACGCGTAGAGCGTCAGCGCCTCGATCCCCATCGCGCGGGCGGCGCGCGTGATCTTGCGCACCGCCTCTACGCCGGCCTTGTGCCCGGCGAAGCGCGGCAGGAACCGCTTCTTCGCCCAGCGGCCATTGCCGTCCATGATGATCGCGACATGACGCGGCACCGCCCCGCCCGACGGGACGGCAGCCAACGGCGCAGGCGAAGAGGCCAACGGCCTCACTTGCCCAGGATTTCCTTTTCCTTGGCGGTCGCGGTCGCATCGAGCTCGGCGATGATGCTGTCCGTCAGCTTCTGAACTTCGGTCTCGTGACGCTTGCGCTCGTCCTCGCCGAACACGCCCTTCTTCTCATCGACCTTCAGCGAATCCATCCCGTCGCGACGCACGTTGCGCACCGCGATACGCGCCTTCTCGGCATACTGGCCGGCGAGCTTGGCGAGCTCCTTGCGGCGCTCCTCGGTCAGGTCGGGGATCGGCAGACGCAACGTCTGGCCGTCGACGATCGGGTTGAGCCCGAGGCCGGCCGAACGGATCGCCTTGTCGGTCGGGCCGACGTTCGACTTGTCCCAGACCTGCACCGACAGCATCCGCGGCTCGGGCGCGGACACGGTCGCGACCTGGTTCAGCGGCATAGACGAGCCGTACACCGTCACCATCACCGGATCGAGCAGCGCGGTCGACGCACGGCCCGTGCGCAGGCCTGCCAGATCGCTCTTCAGCGCTTCGACGGCACCGGCCATGCGGCGTTCCAGGTCGCTCTTGTCATACGCTGCCATCTTAACTCTCCTGCTCGTTCTGAACGACCGTCGACACGCCATCACCCGCCAGGACCGCGGCGAGATTGCCGGGTTCGCGGATGTTGAAGACGACGATCGGGATATTGTTGTCGCGGCACAGCGCGATCGCGCTCGCGTCCATGACCTTGAGGTCGTCGGACAGCACGCGGCTGTACGACACCGTTTCGTAACGCACCGCGTCGGGGTGAGTCTTCGGGTCGGCGTTGTAGACGCCGTCGACCGATGTGCCCTTGAACAGCGCGTCGCACTTCATCTCAGCGGCACGCAATGCAGCGCCCGAATCGGTGGTGAAATAAGGGCTGCCGACACCCGCCGCGAAGATCACGACGCGGCCCTTTTCGAGGTGGCGTTCGGCGCGGCGGCGGATGAACGGCTCGCACACGCTCGCCATCGGGATCGCGGACTGGACGCGCGTGTCGACGCCGATCTGCTCTAGCGCGTTCTGCACCGCGAGCGCGTTCATCACAGTCGCGAGCATGCCCATGTAATCGCCGGTCGCGCGGTCCATGCCGCGTGCCGCGCCGGCCATGCCGCGGAAGATGTTCCCCCCGCCGACGACGATGCAGATCTCATAGCCCTTGGCCTTGATGTCCGCGATCTCCTGCGCGACGCGCGCGGTTACTGTGGGATCGATCGACAGGCCGGACGGTCCCATCAGGACCTCGCCCGACAGTTTCAGCAGGATACGGTTGTAGCGCGGAGGCGTCATAAATCTCGAATTGTGATTGGCGGGGCGGCGCGGACCTTAGGCGGCGGGGGCGGCGATGGGAAGCGCTGCGCGGCGGTTGCACCGAATCTGGACGGCAAAGCGACGGAAAATCATCCGTCGCAGGAGTGCGCACAAGACATTACCGGCATTCCCGCGGAGGCGGGAACCCATAGCGGCTGGCGTCGCGATCGATCACCGCCCGGGGAGGATATGGATCCCCGCCTGCGCGAGGATGACGAGGCAGGTGGAGTGCCACCGCCTTAATCCTTCGCCCCTTGGGGAGAAGGTGGCCCGGCAGGGCCGGATGAGGGGGCGTGAGGTTCGAGACCTTGCCACTCCCCTCACCCCTCCCACGGCCAAGTAGCCGCGAGCCCCTTCCCTCTCCCCGGAGGGGCGAGGGAGGAAGTCGGCTTAGGCCTGCGGAACGCCCGAAGCGGCAGCGACTTCGGCGGCGAAGTCGGACTGTTCCTTCTCGATGCCTTCGCCGAGCTGGAAGCGGACATAGTCCACCAGCTTGATCTCGGCGCCCGCATCCTTGCCGGCCTTGGCGACGACGTCGGAGATCTTGGTCTTGCCGTCCATCACGAACAGCTGGCTGACCAGCGCATGCTCCTTGCGGTACTTGGCGATGCCGCCCTCGACCATCTTGGCGATGATGTCGGCAGGCTTGCCCGACTCGGCAGCCTTCTCGGTCGCGATCGCGCGCTCGCGCTCGATCTCGGACTCGTCGAGGTCGGCTTCGTTCAGCGCCTTCGGGAACGCAGCGGCGATGTGCATCGCGAGCTGCTTGCCGAGCGCCTGGAGAACCTCGTCTGAAGCCTCCGATTCAAGCGCGACGAGCACGCCGATCTTGCCGAGGCCGGGCGCGGCTGCATTGTGGATGTAGGGCACGACCGCGCCCTTGCTGACTTCCAGCGTGCGCGAGCGGCGCAGCGACTGGTTCTCGCCGATCGTCGCGACGTTGTTCGTCAGGACTTCCTCGACGGTCTTGCCCGATGGCATCGCCTGCGACTTGAGCGACTCGATGTCGCCGCCCTTCGCGAGCGCGATCTGCGTCACGTCACGGACGAACGACTGGAACTGGTCGTTCTTGGCGACGAAATCGGTTTCCGAGTTCACTTCGACCGCTGCTCCCTTGGTGCCCGACACGGCGACGCCGACCAGGCCCTCGGCCGCGGTACGGCTGGACTTCTTGGCGGCAGCAGCAAGACCCTTGGTCCGCAGCCAATCCATCGCCTGATCCATGTCGCCGGCGTTCTCACTGAGCGCCTTCTTGCAATCCATCATGCCCGCGCCGCTCTTTTCGCGCAGATCCTTGACCATTGCTGCCGTGATATCGGCCATGTCTCTCATCCTTGTTTAGGTCTGAATGTAGTTGCGGGCGAGGTAAGGCGAATGCCCTACCCCGCCCGCATGACGGTTCGGCGACGACGCTTACGCGTCGATCTGGCGCTCACCCTCGGCTGCGAACTCGGCAGCGGTATCCGCATTCGCCGCAACCTGCGCCGTGTCGGCGGTTGCCTCGACGACCGGCTCAGCGACGGCCTCTTCCTTCGGCGGCTCGATCATCGCGCCGATGTCGGTGCCGGTGCGGCGCTGCTGCTCCTGGCCGCCACGCGTCGCGGCGATCGCGATCGCCTCGCAGTACAGGCGGATGGCGCGGGCAGCGTCGTCGTTCGCGGGAACCGGGAAGGCGATGCCGTCCGGCGACACGTTCGAATCGAGGATCGCGACGACGGGAATACCCAGCGTGTTCGCTTCCTTGATCGCCAGCTCTTCCTTGTTCGCGTCGATCACGAACATCACGTCGGGAATGCCGCCCATGTCGCGGATGCCGCCAAGCGAAAGCTCGAGCTTGTCCTTCTCGCGGGTAAGCTGAAGGACTTCCTTCTTGGTCAGGCCGACGGTGTCGCCCGACAGCATTTCCTCGAGCGTCTTAAGACGCTTGATCGAACCCGAGATGGTCTTCCAGTTGGTGAGCATGCCGCCCAGCCAGCGATGGTTGACGAAGTGCTGACCCGAACGACGCGCGGCGTCCGCGACGGGATCCTGCGCCTGGCGCTTGGTGCCGACGAACAGGACCTTGCCACCACCGGCGACGGCCGACGAGACGAACTCGAGCGCGCGCGCGAACAGCGGCACGGTCTGCGAGAGGTCGAGGATGTGGACGCCGTTACGATCACCGAAGATGTAAGGCTTCATCTTGGGGTTCCACCGGTGAGTCTGGTGGCCGAAATGCGCGCCCGTTTCAATGAGCTGCTGCATGGAGACGACTGGTGCCGCCATAGGGATATATCCTTCCGGTTGTGCCTCTGGGAAGCGGATGACGTCCTGGCCGAATGACCGTGACGCACCGGGCTATGATGCTTCCCATGCGGGGTTAGAGGCGCGCCCCTTAGCGTGGCTTTATCCGAAAGGCAATCGCTCAACCACAGCTTGACTCATGGAACGCAATGAGAACATAAAGGGCTCAGAGAGGAACAGATGTTCGACTCGGCGCGGAATCACCCCGGCAGGGCGAGATTCGAAATGCGACGAGTGGAACGATGTTTCTGACCAAGTGTTTGCGGATATTAGGAATTTGTTCGCAACTCATAGGAAGGCGGACGTGATGTTGGTTCTGAGCTTCATGGTTTTTGCAGGTGCATTCGCGGTCGCAGGCATGATGATCGTATCGTCGATCGCGCCGCAATGGGATCGCATTGTCCGGCTCGCGCTGGGCAATGTCGAACCCGCCTTCCAGCCGCTCCGGACGCTTGCTGTCGCCGAGCGCCGGATCGCCGTCAGGCGCTGGGCGTCGACGAAGGCTCCGTCGTCCGCGCGCCGCTGGAACGCTGCCGCCTGATCTTGGCATAGCTGGCGATGCTGAACGGCATTGAGATCAGGTACAGGACGCAGATGATGCTGAGCGTATGCCACGGCGCGCTCACCATCGCGGCACCGAGCAGGACGACGAGCGCGAGTGCCTCGAACCGCACGTTGCTGCGGAGCTTGAGCGAGCCCCAGGAATAGGTCGCGACGCTCGACACCATCAACAACGCGATGAACGCGACCCACGGCGCGACGAAATAGGGCGATGCGAAGCGCGCCTCGTCGGTCCAGAACCAGAAGAACATCGGCATCAGTGCAAGGCCGGCACCCGCGGGCGCGGGCACGCCGGTCAGGAACCCGGCCGATTTATGCGGCTGATGGCTCTCGTCGATCTTCGCGTTGAACCGCGCGAGGCGCAGCGCGCAGAATACCGCGAAGATCAGCGCGCAGATCCAGCCCACCCGCGGCAGCGCTGCGAGCGACCAGAGATAGACGATCAAAGCCGGCGCGACGCCGAACGAGATTGCGTCCGACAGCGAATCGAGCTCGGCACCGAACCGGCTCTCGCCATGAAGCATCCGCGCGATCCGGCCGTCGAGGCCGTCGAGCACGCCCGCGACCATGATCATCGCAACCGCGCTTTCCCACTGCCCTCCGATCGCGAATCGCACGCCGCTGAGACCCGAGCAGAGCGCGAGCGCGGTTACCGCATTCGGCGCCACCGCGCGCAACGGAAGCCCACGCGGCGCACGGCGCGTGCGGCCGAAGCGGCCACGCCCGCGTCCTTCGATCGAATCGGTCGAGCCGTCGTCAATGTCGTTGCGGTCCATCACTGCGCGATACCCCCGACAGGCACGCCACCGACGCGACCGAGAATGGTCTCGCCCGCGATGCTGCGCTGACCAAGGCACACCTGCGGCACGACATGGTCGGGCAGATACACGTCGACACGGCTGCCGAACCGGATCAGGCCGATCCGCTGCCCGGCTGCGACCATGTCACCCGCCTTCACGAAGCCGAGGATACGGCGCGCGACGAGGCCGGCGATCTGCGTGAAGCCGATCCGCATTCCGCTGCGGTCCTCGACCACGAAATGCTGGCGCTCATTTTCTTCGCTCGCCTTGTCGAGATCGGCGTTGAGGAACTTGCCCGAGATATAGACCACCTGACGGATCGTCCCCGCGATCGGGGTGCGGTTGATGTGCACGTCGAACACCGACATGAAGATCGAGACGCGGACCAGCGGCGCGTCACCCAGACCATTCTCGCCGGCGAGTTCGCGCGGGATGGGAACGCGCTGGATCATCGTGATCAGCCCGTCCGCCGGTGCGACGACCAGCCCCTCGCCCTGCGGCGTGGTGCGGACCGGATCGCGGAAAAACGTCGCGACCCAGATCACCACGCCGACCATCGGCCAGAACAGCACGTGGCTGACGATCGTCAGCAGCAGCGTGATGCCGGTCGCGATCGCGACGTATTTGTGGCCTTCCGGATGGACTGCGGGAAATCGCCATTTGACCGTGGAGGTCGTGACGGGCGGCTTGTCGAGCGATGCCATAACGCGCGGGTCTATCCGTGCACGACGCGCGATACAACGATGAACCGGCTTTTCCTGACAGGGCCAACGGTTGCGCAATGCTCGCCTCGGGGGGTGCCCAACGGTTGATCGACGCGGCGCGCTCCCCTAGACGCTCCCCAAACCCCTCCCCGAAGGACGCGCACATGGCGAAGATCAAGGTTAAGAATCCGATCGTTGAGATCGACGGCGACGAGATGACGCGGATCATTTGGGAATGGATCCGTGAGCGCCTGATCAAGCCGTATCTCGACATCCAGCTCGATTATTACGATCTCGGCGTCGAGCATCGCGACGCCACCGACGACCAGGTCACGATCGACAGCGCGCTCGCCACGCAGAAGCACGGCGTCGCGGTCAAGTGCGCGACGATCACGCCCGACGAGCAGCGCGTGACCGAATTCGGCCTGAAGAAGATGTGGAAGTCGCCGAACGGCACGATCCGCAACATCCTGGGCGGCACGATCTTCCGCGAGCCGATCGTGATCAAGAACGTCCCCCGCCTGATCCCGGGCTGGACTCACCCGATCGTCGTCGGCCGTCACGCGTTCGGCGATCAGTATCGCGCGACCGATTTCCTCGTCCCCGGTCCCGGCAAGCTGCGTCTCGTGTTCGAAGGCGATGACGGCGCGACGATCGACCGCGAAGTGTTCCAGTTCCCGTCGGCAGGCGTTGCGATGGCGATGTACAATCTCGACGATTCGATCCGCGATTTCGCCCGCGCGTCGATGCATTACGGCCTGAACCTGAAGTGGCCGGTGTACCTGTCGACCAAGAACACGATCCTCAAGGCCTATGACGGCCGCTTCAAGGATCTGTTCGCCGAAGTGTTCGAGGCCGAGTTCAAGGACAAGTTCAAGGAAGCGGGCATCGTCTACGAGCACCGCCTGATCGACGACATGGTGGCCTCTGCACTCAAGTGGAACGGCGAGTTTGTCTGGGCCTGCAAGAACTATGACGGCGACGTCCAGTCGGACCAGGTCGCGCAAGGGTTCGGGTCGCTGGGTTTGATGACCTCGATCCTGCTGACCCCGGACGGCAAGACCGTCGAGGCCGAAGCCGCGCATGGCACGGTCACGCGTCACTTCCGCATGCACGAGCAGGGCAAGGCAACCTCGACCAACCCGATCGCGTCGATCTTCGCATGGACCGGTGGCCTGAAGTATCGCGGCAAGTTCGACGATACGCCCGACGTCACGAAGTTCGCCGAGACGCTCGAGCGCGTCTGCGTCCAGACCGTCGAGAACGGCCACATGACCAAGGATCTCGCAATCCTGATCGGCCCCGACCAGCCCTGGATGACGACCGAGCAGTTCTTCGAGCAGGTCCGCGCGAACCTTGAAACCGAAATGGCCAACTGGGCATAACTATAGCCCGACTATAGACAGGCCGATCGCGATCGTTTCCGACGCGATCGGCCTGTACTTCTCCGACTACCCAACCAATACATCACCCGGGGCGTCCCAGACGCTCCGGGTTTTTGCGTTTGGCGACGATCCGGAGACAGCAGATGCCTATCACGTCAAAGAACTATGTTTGGCTCGATACCGTCGGCACCTTGCCGCGCGTGGTGACCGAGGCGCGCAAGCTGGTCGGCGTCCTCGAAAAACCCGGTGCCGTTAACAACCCGACGATCCTCGGCTGGGCCGACGAACTCGGCGGCAAGGTCGAAGACGTGTTCACCGCCGATTCGATTCCCTGGTGCGGGCTGTTCATGGCGATCGTCGCCAAGCGCGCCGGCAAGACGCCCCCGGTCGATCCGCTCTGGGCGTTGAACTGGGGCAAGTTTGGCGAACCCGCGGGACAGCCGGCGCTGGGCGACGTGCTGACCTTCATCCGGCCGGGCGGCGGCCATGTCGCGCTGTATGTGGGCGAGGATTCCGACGCCTATCACGTGATCGGGGGCAACCAGAGCGATCAGGTGTGCTTCGACCGCTTCGGCAAGGATCGGCTCAAGGCCGCGCGGCGGACCCCCTATATGAACAAGCCCGAGAGCGTGAAGCCCTATGTGCTCGCGGCGAAAGGCGGTCTTTCCACCAAGGAGGACTGATGCGGCTTCTAACCGCACCGCCCTGCCCCTAGGGTAGGCGGATGGCACTCAGGCTCGACAATCACGGTTTCAGCGATGCGCTCGTCATTCTCGGCGCTGCCGGGCTGGTGATCCCCGCATTTGCCCGATTCAGGGTGAGCCCGGTCATCGGGTTCATCCTGGTCGGATTGCTGGTCGGTCCCGCCGGGCTTGGAGCCCTCACCGGCGTCGCGCCGTGGCTGTATTACCTCACTATCTCGAACCCCGAATCGATCGAGCCGTTCGCCGAGTTCGGGATCATCCTGCTGCTCTTTTCGATCGGGCTCGAACTATCCTTCAAGCGGCTATGGTCGATGAAGCGGCTGGTGTTCGGTACCGGCGCTGCCGAGCTGATCGGCTCCGCGCTGATCATCGGCGTCGCGCTCCACTTTATCGGCCAGGGATGGGCGGGCGCGATCGGGCTCGGTTTCGCGCTCGCGCTGTCGTCAACGGCGCTGGTCCTGCCGCTCGTCGGTACCACCGGCGCGGTCGGCCGCGGCGCGTTCGCGATGCTGTTGTTCGAGGATCTGGCGCTCGTCCCGATCATCTTCGTGCTCGGTGCGCTCGCGCCGACCGCGAGCGCCGATGGCTGGGCGGACATCGCCGGGGTGGCTTTGCGCGGGGGCCTGACGGTGGTCGCGATGTATGTTGGCGGGCGTGTCGTCCTGCCCCGGTTGTTTGGCCAGGCCGCGCGGACCAAGAGCCCCGAGCTGTTCCTTGCGGCGTCGCTGCTGGTCGTCATCGTCGCCAGCGTTGCGACCACCGCCGCCGGGCTATCGCCGATCGTCGGCGCGCTGCTCGCCGGGCTGCTGATCGCCGAGACAGAATATCACAGCGAGGTCGAGGTCATCACCGCGCCGTTCAAGGGCCTCGCGCTCGGCGTGTTCCTAATCTCGGTCGGCATGAGCCTCGACCTGCGCCTGATTGCGCAGAATTGGCCGTCGCTGCTGCTCGCGGTGACGGGCGTCGTCGCGGTCAAGGCGATCGTGACGTTCCTGTTCCTGCGCGTCGCCAATTCGCGGCGCGGCGTGGCGGCGGAAACCGGCCTGCTTATGGGGAGCCCGTCCGAGACGACGCTGATCGTGCTCGCCACCGCCGCGCAGGCACAGCTGATCCTGCCCTCGACCGCGGCCTTTTGGCAGACCGTCACCGCGATCGGGCTGACGATCACCCCGTTGCTCGCCAAGCTCGGCCGCACCGTCTCGCGTCACCTGGAGAGCCGGTCGGTAGCCGATCCGGGCGATATCGAGATTGACGACGAGGGGCCGGGCACGGTCGTGATCGGCTTTGGCCGGGTCGGGCGGATGGTGGCGGACATGCTCGCGGTCCACGGGCAGAAATATGTCGCGGTCGAGGCGGATATCGATTCGGTCGAAGCCGCGCGGCGACAGGGACACCCGGTGCTGTTCGGCGACGTCTCGCGCGCGGAACTGGTCGATCGGCTGAAACTGCACACCGCCAAGGCGCTGATCCTGACGATGGACGACCCAGTGCTGACGGTACGGCTCGCGCGGCGGGTGCGCGCGTTGGCGCCCGACCTGCCGATCGTGGCGCGTGCCCGCGATACCGCGCATGCCGCCGAGCTGTACCGCGCCGGCGTGACCGACGCGGTGCCGGAGACGCTGGAGAGTTCGCTCCAGCTGGCCGAGGCGGTGCTGGTCGATCTCGGCGTGGCGATGGGGCCGGTGATCGCCTCGATCCACGAAAAGCGCGACGAGCTCCGGCAGGAGATCAAGAAGGCGGCGGACATGCTGGTCGAGCCGCGCATCAGGAAGGCCAAGCGCACGCCGCGCTCGGTTTAGTGCCTCCCGTCAGTCGGTTGTTTGCCCGCGAAGGCGGGAGTCCAGTCTGGGTCCCCGCCTTCGCAGGGAGACGGGGTTTGTGGATTGCTGAAGTGCCATCCCCCAAGACGGGCGGCGAGCTCAGCCATGCCAACCCCCGCACCACCCCGGCGAAGGCCGGGGCCAAGTTGGAAAGGTCGTTGTAACGGAGATCCGCGTCTCGTTATCGCCGTCCCCCAACTGGGCCCCGGCCTTCGCCGGGGTGGTAGAGGGGTGGTGACTGCCTAACCCATCCCTCTCCGCGCCCCTGCCATCTGGTCTGGCGCGAGCCCCCCTAGCGATGGGCAACGCGCGGCTCTGGCGCAGAGGCGTTCAGCCTAGGCCACGCTCGCCCGGCTCGTCATAAGCGGCTGGATCCGCGTCCCGAACGCCTCCACCCCTTCGAGGAAATCGTCGAAGGTCAGCAACACGCCTCCGGTGTTCGGCACCGCGGCCATCTCGTCGAGCATCCGCGCGACGCTTTCGTACGAGCCGACCAGTGTGCCCATGTTGATGTTCACCGCGCCTTCGGGGGCGGCGAGCTGGCGGACGTTGGTGTCCGTGTTGTGCGTGTCCTTGGCGCCCTGATCCATCAGCCAGGCGATCGCCTCGACATCGACGCCGGCGTTGTAATGCTGCCACTTGGCCATCGCTTCATCGTCGGTTTCGGCGGCGATGATCATGATCAGGACGAAGACCTGCACGTCGCGGCCGGTCTTCGCGGTCGCGAGCGCGAGGCGTTCGTTGTTGACTGCGAACGCCGTAGGCGTGTTGACGCCCTTGCCGAGGCAGAAGGCATAGTCCGCCCATTTGGCGGAGAAGGCTAGGCCGTCATCGGACGATCCGGCACAGATGATCTTCATGTCACCGGTCGGCCTGGGCCAGACGCGGCAGTCGGTCATCTGGTAATAGTCGCCCTTGAAGTCGGACGTTCCCTCCTCCCACAGCTCGCGCAGGATGTGCGCATATTCTTCAAGCATAGTGTAGCGATTGCGGAAATGCGTGTCGCCGGGCCACATGCCCATCTGCGTATATTCGGGCGGCTGCCAGCCTGTGATGAGGTTCAGCCCGAACCGGCCATGGCTGATCGAATCGATCGTGTTGCACATCCGCGCGGCATAAGCGGGCGGGATCAGCAGCGTCGGGCAGGTCGCGAAGATCTTGATCCGCTCCGTGACCGCGGCGAGCCCGGCCATCAGCGTGAAGCTCTCCAGCCCATAGTCCCAGAACTCGGTCTTGCCGCCAAAGCCGCGCAGCTTGATCATCGACAGCAGGAAATCGAGGCCATGCTTTTCGGCCGCCTGCGCGATCGCCTTATTGAGGTCGAAACTGGGTTTGTACTGCGGCGCAGTCTCGCTGATCAGCCAGCCATTGTTGTTGATGGGAACGAAGACGCCGACCTGCATTGGATGCTCCCTATTCGTCGTCGAGCCAGTCGAGCAGCCACATGTTGAAATGCGCCGCACGCGTCACGTTGCACGCGTGCGCGCCGACCGCCATCCGCGCGAGCTGCGCGCCGGGGATGCCCGCCGCGAGCTTTTCGGAGGCGGACGGCGGCACCAGCATATCGTCGTCGGACGCGACCAGCAGCGTCGGCACGCGGATCTCGTCGAGGCGGCCGGCGATGTTGAAGCGCCGCACCGCCGCCACCCGCCGCTCGATCATGTCCGCACCGGGGAAATGCGCGAGCATCGCCTCCTCCTCGTCCTGAAGCTCGTCGTGGTGATCGGCAATCCATTGCGGCGGGTAGAGGAACAGCGGCTGCGCGTGGAGATACGCGCGCGGGCCGCTGTTGCGCAGCAGTGCGAGCCGCGTGTCGAAACAGCGCGCGGTGTGGAGGTCGAGCTTGGCCCAGCCGTTGATCACGACGAGCCGGTCGAGCCGGGTGGGCACTGTGAGCGCGAGCGCCAGCCCGATATGCCCACCGAGCGCGTGGCCGATAAAGGTGCAGCGATCGAGCCCGATCGCATCCATCAGCGCGACGACGTCCGCGGCCATCGCCTCCACGGTCAGGTCGCCCGCGACATGGCGATCGGAGCGCCCGGTGCCGCGGTGATCATAGGTGATCACGCGGTGCCCGGCGCCGAGCGCGGCGAGATTGGGCTGCCAATAGCTGCCCGATCCGCCAAGACCGCTCGACAACAGGATCGCCGGGCCGTCCGGCTGGCCGTTCGACTCCCAGTGGATGCCGCCTGCGTTGGGCATCAGGCGAGGTGGGCGATGCTGGCGATCTCGACAAGGCAGTCGGGTTTCACCAGCTCGGTCTTGATGCAGTAGCGTGCGGGCTTGGGGCCGGGGAAATACTCCGCATACACCGTGTTGAACGCGGCATAGTCGGCGAGGTCTTTCAGGAAGATATGGTTGAAGGCGATATCCGCCATCGTCGCGCCCGCGGCCTCGAGCGTGGCCTTGATCGTCTCCAGCACCGCGCGGGTCTGCGCTGCGGCGTCGCCGACATGGAGCACGATGCCCCCCTCGCCCAGCGCCAGCACCCCCGAGACGTAGACCGTGTTGCCGGCCTTCGCCGCCGCCGAATAGGGCGCGATCGGAGTCGGGAACTGCGGCGGGTTGACGGCGTCGAACGGCATGTGTTTTCCTTCTACGTGCTCACCATCGCCAAGCCGTTCCCCCGCGAAGGCGGGGGTCCAGGGTCGCAGGCGATATCGTTCGTGATTCCTGGGCCCCCGCGTTCGCGAGGGAACAAGGGATCGCCGATCACTTCGGCAACTGCCCGAACGAACCGTAGAAATCGCCGACGGTGCTGACCCAGCCGAAGAACTTCTCGACATTGTAGACGGTGGCAGCCTGCATCTCGGGCGGGCCGAGATGGTGCGTCGCATCCTCCAGCATCACGCCGAAATATTCGAGGTGGAAGCCGTCGCGCAGCGTGCTCTCGACGCAGACGTTGGTGGCGATGCCGACGAAGACGAGGTTGCGGATGCCGCGGCTGCGCAGGGTGCTGTCGAGCTGCGAATTGAAGAACGCCGAATAGCGCGTCTTGTGGACGCGGATGTCACCCGGCTGCGGTTTCAGCGCGTCGACGATCTCGTAATCCCAGCCGCCGCGGGCGAGGAACTGGCCCTGCAGCTCGGGGCGCGCGCGCATCGTCTTGAGCGCATTGGATTTGTGCCAGTTGGGCGAGCCGGGGCCGCCGGCCTCGATATAGTCGGGGTCCCAGCCGTTCTGGAGGAAGACTACAGGCATCGCTGTGGCGCGGGCCGTGGCGAGGACCTTGGCGATCTGCGCGATCGTGGCGGCCGCGCCGGCGATGTCGAAGCCCGCGGTGTCGACATAGCCGCCGGGCGACGCATAGGCATTCTGCATGTCGATGACGATCACCGCGGTTTCGGCGGGATCGAGACGCAGCGCCTCCGGCCGCGCGGGCAGCGTGACGGCATTCGCCTCGTTCGCGCCGGTACGCAGGATCGGGGGGCCGACTGTCATTGTGACAAGCTCGCTGGATCGTAGGCATTGTGCAAGTGCGAAATGTTGGGGCGGGTTAGTACGCCGTGGTGCCTCCCTTCGGCGTATTGACCAACCTCTCCCGTCCGCCGCTTCGCCCGATCCGTCATCCCAGCGAACGCTGGGATCTCTGCGTGGTGTGCGCCGAGACCCGAACCGGGAGATCCCAGCTTGCGCTGGGATGACGGACGTTGCTGTGGCCGACTTCGGTGTCTCAAACGTCAGTGGCGCGGCGAGTCAGTCGAACGCCGCCGCCTTACGCCGCCGCCAGCGCGAAATCCTTGAAGCGGTCGCGCAACGCCGTTTTGAGCAGCTTCCCCGTCGCGGTGTGCGGCAGCTCATCGACGAAGACGATCGCGTCGGGGAGCCACCATTTGGCGACGTGCTTCGACAGGTGATCGAGGATCGCCTGATCGCCGACGTCGCCGCCGGGTTTGCGCACCACGATCAGCAGCGGGCGTTCGTCCCATTTGGGATGATACACGCCGATCGCCGCCGCTTCCGCGACGCCGGGACAGCCGACCGCAGCGTTTTCGAGATCGACCGAACTGATCCATTCGCCGCCGGACTTGATGACGTCCTTCGAGCGATCGGTGATCTGCATCGTGCCGTCGGTGTGGAGCATCGCGACGTCGCCGGTGTCGAACCAGCCGTCCGCGTCGACCGCATCCGCGTCCGCGCCGAAATAGCGCTGGACCACCCACGGCCCGCGGACCTGGAGCTTGCCCGCGATCGAGCCGTCGCGCGGGAGGACCTTCCCCTCGTCGTCGACGATGCGCAGTTCGATCCCGAAGGGCACGCTGCCCTGCTTGCCGACGAGATCGAGCTTCTCGTCGTGCGTCATGTCGTCCCAGTGCGGCGGCGCGAAGCCTGCGGTGCCGATCGGCGAGGTCTCGGTCATGCCCCAGAGATGCTTCACGGTGGCGCCCATTCGCATGATCCGGTCGATCATCGCGCGCGGCGCCGCCGATCCGCCGATCGTCACCTGCTTCAGATGGCGCGGCGCATCGCCGGTCGCGTCCATATGGCCGAACATCGCAAGCCACACGGTCGGCACGCCGGCGGAGTGCGTCACCTTCTCGTCGTTCATCAGCCGGCACAGCACCGTGGGATCGTTGACCGCGGAATAGACCACCTTCGCCCCCGACAGCGCGCAGGCGAACGGCAGCCCCCAGGCAGCGGCGTGGAACATCGGCACGACCGGCAACACCACGGCATTGGGGGACAGATCGAACACCCAGGGCGCGACCTCGGCCATCGCGTGGATCATCGTCGAGCGGTGCGTGTAGAGCACGCCCTTGGGATTACCCGTGGTGCCGCTGGTGTAGCAGAGCATGCACGGATCGCGCTCCGGCCCTTCGACCCAGTCATAGTCGCTATCCTCGGCGTCGAGCAGCGCCTGGAAGCCGTCGGCGCCGAGATCGTCGAAGCAGATATAGTGGCGGACGCTGGTCCATAGCCCGCGCAGCCGGTCGACGAGCGGCTGGAACGCCTTGTCGTAGAGCATCACGCGGTCTTCGGCGTGGTTGGCGATGTAGACGAGCTGTTCGTCGAACAGGCGCGGGTTGATCGTGTGGATCACGCCGCCCATCCCGATCGTGCCGTACCAGGCGACGAGGTGATGCGCGTGGTTCATCGCGAGCGTCGCGACGCGATCGCCGGCCGCGACGCCGAGCTTTTCGAGCGCCTGCGCGAGCTTGCGCGCGTCGCGCGAAACGCCCGACCAGGTCGTGCGGGTCTCGCGGCCGTCGGCCCAGTAGCTGACGAGTTCCCGATGGCCGTGTTCGCGGGCGGCGTGGTCGATCAGCCGGGGGACTCGAAGCTCGAAATCCTGCATTCCACCACGCATTCACGCTCTCCCAAGCAGTTATCCGACCAGAGCGAGCCTCGTTTCAGAGGTCTTTAGCTCTACCTTGGTCACACCGTGCAACGACTCGATGTGCTCCGCAAGTTCGCCGTCGAGCAGGAAGTCGCGGCCGAGCAGCACGCACAGCTCGCCATCGGGCAGTTGCGCCTTCACGCGAACCTCGCCGCGCGCACCGCGATGGTCGGCGAGCAACGATGCGAGCCCGGCGAACGCGGCCATGTCCGAGATCGTCACCACCACCTGGAACCGCGCGAGGTTGGCGAGTCCCTCGAACGGCTGGATGCGTTTGATGCTGATGCGCGGCGTGTCCTCGCCGGGCTTGCGATCGAGCTCGACGGTGATGAGCCCGCAGCCGCCGGCCTTGGCCGCCTCCTCGAGATCCTTCGAGACCTGCTCGTCGAAGCACGTCGCCATGAACTGGCCGCTCGCGTCCGAACACTGCGCCATCATGAAGCGCTTGCCGCGCGCGGAGGTGCGGTAGCGCGCGTCCTCGACCAGCACCGCCATCGTCGCGCCCGCGCGGCTGCCGTCGTCGGGGATGTTGAGCTCGGACAGCGCGGTATAGGCGCGCGCGCCGTGGCTGTTGGCGATGTGGCGGTGGCGATCGACCGGGTGCGCGGAGAAATAGAAGCCGAACGCCTCCTTCTCCTGATCCATCCGCTGGCTGAGCGTCCAGCGCACCGACGGCGGTAGCTTGATCGCGTCGCCCGCGGGCTCGGCATCGCCGAACAGACCGCCCTGCCCGCTAGTCTTCTGCTCGTGCGTGCGCGCGGCGATCGCGAGGATCGTCTCGGCGGTCGCATGGATGCCGGCACGATTGGGCTCGAACGAGTCGAACGCGCCCGCGGCGGCGAGCGTCTCGAGCTGGCGCTTGTTGAGCAGCCGCGGATCGACTCGCTTGGCCAGCTGGTCGAGCCCGGCGAACGGACCGTTCTCGACGCGCTCGACGACGAGCTTCTCCATCGCGCCTTCGCCGACGCTCTTGAGCGCACCGAGCGCATAGCGGACGGCGAGCCCGTCCTCATGCGGCTCGACGTCGAACTCGGCCTGACTCGCATTGATGCACGGCGGCAGCGACGTGATCCCGAGGCGCCGCATGTCGTCCGTGAAGATCGCCAGCTTGTCGGTCTGGTGGAGGTCGTAGCACATCGAGGCGGCGAAGAATTCGTGCGGGTAATGCGCCTTCAGCCACGCGGTCTGATAGGCGAGCAGCGCATAGGCGGCCGCGTGGCTCTTGTTAAAACCATAGCCCGCGAACTTGTCGATCAAGTCGAACAGCTCGTTGGCCTTGGCCTTCGGAATGTTGTTCACCTTGGCGCAGCCCTCGACGAAGATCGCGCGCTGCGCGTCCATCTCGGCCTTGATCTTCTTGCCCATCGCGCGGCGCAGCAGATCGGCGCCGCCGAGCGAGAAGCCGGCGAGGATCTGCGCGGCCTGCATGACCTGTTCCTGGTAGACGAAGATCCCGTAGGTCTCCGACAGGATCGTTTCGAGCGCGGGGTGCGGATATTCGATCGTCTCGGTGCCGTTCTTGCGGCGGCCGAACGACGGGATATTGTCCATCGGGCCCGGTCGGTACAGCGACACGAGCGCGATGATGTCGCCGAAATTGGACGGGCGGACCGCGGACAGCGTGCGACGCATGCCTTCGGATTCGAGCTGGAACACGCCGACCGTGTCGCCCTTCTGGAGCAGCGCGTAGACGCCCGCGTCATCCCATTCGAGCGCGTCGAGATCGACCTTCACGCCGCGCTTGGCGAGCAGCTGGACGCCCTTCTGGAGCACCGAGAGCGTCTTCAGCCCGAGAAAATCGAACTTCACGAGGCCCGCGCCCTCGACATATTTCATGTCGAACTGCGTGACGGGCATGTCCGAGCGCGGATCGCGGTAGAGCGGCACGAGCTGCGCGAGCGGCCGGTCGCCGATCACCACGCCAGCCGCGTGCGTCGACGAGTGACGCGGCAACCCCTCCAGCTTCATCGCCAGATCGAGCAGTTTGCGCACACCATTGTCGTTGGCATATTCCTTGGCGAGCTCGCCGACGCCGTTCAGCGCGCGCTCCAGCGTCCAGGGATCGGTCGGGTGGTTGGGGACGAGCTTTGCGAGCCGGTCGATCTGGCCATAGCTCATCTGCAGCACGCGGCCGGTATCCTTCAACACCGCGCGTGCCTTCAGCTTTCCGAAGGTGATGATCTGCGCGACCTGATCGCGGCCGTATTTCTCCTGGACGTAGCGGATCACCTCGACACGCCGGGTTTCGCAGAAATCGATGTCGAAATCGGGCATCGACACGCGTTCGGGGTTCAGGAAGCGCTCGAACAGCAGCCCCAGCTTGATCGGATCGAGATCGGTGATCGTCAGCGCCCAGGCGACGACCGAGCCTGCGCCCGAGCCACGGCCCGGGCCGACCGGAATGTCGTGATCCTTCGCCCATTTGATGAAGTCGGCGACGATCAGGAAATAGCCGGGAAACCCCATCTGGACGATCACGTCGACCTCGAACGCGAGGCGCTTGCGATACACCTCGCGCCAGCCGTCCTCGCCTTCCCCGTGAAGCTCGGTGATCCGCGCCAGACGCTTTTCGAGACCGGCCTCGGCGTCGTCGCGCAGCAGCTTGGCCTCGCCTTCGATATCGCCGGCGAGGCTGGGGAGGATCGGCTTGCGGTACGGCGCCATCACCGCGCAGCGCTGGGCGACGACGAGCGTGTTGGCGATCGCCTCGGGCAGGTCGGCGAACATCTCGTGCATTACCGCGGCCGGCTTCATCCAGGCCTCTGGACAGCTGCGGATGCGGTCCTCGGTCTCGACATAGGTCGAGTGCGCGATGCAGAGCATGGCGTCATGCGCGTCGCCGAACGCGCTTTCGGTGAAGCAACACGGGTTGGTCGCGACCAGCGGCAGGTTGCGCTCATAGGCGATATCGATCAGCGCCGCCTCGGCGGCGATCTCGGTCGCATCGCCGCGGCGCGAGAGCTCGATATAGAGGCGGTCTCCGAAAAGCCCCTGCAGCCGGTCGAGATAGGCGCGCGCACGGTCGGGCTGCCCTTCGGCGAAAAGCCGCGCGAGACCGCCCTCGCCCCCCGCGGTCAACGCGATCAGCCCGTCGGTGTGACGCTCGAGCGCTGCGAAATCGACATGAGCGGGCATCTCGATCGGGCGGTCGAGATGCGCCATCGAGACGAGCGCGCACAGATTGTCGTAGCCGGTCGTCTTCTGCGCATAGAGCGCGATCCAGTCGAACGGGGTGGCGACGCCGTCGGGCATGTCGGGGCGGCTCACCCCGAGCATCACGCCGATGATCGGCTGGACGCCGTCCTTCTTGGCGGCGTCCGAATAGGCCATCGCGGCATACAGCCCGTTGCGATCGGTCAGCGCCGCGGCGGGAAAGCCGAGCGCGCGCGCCTGCTTGGCAATCGCCTTCGGATCGATGGCGCCGTCGAGCATGGTGTAGCAGGAGAAGACGCGGAGCGGGACGTAACCGGAATGCATCGATGGCAGGTAGGCGCTCGGGCGTGATTCGACCAGTCGCGTTGGGCGAGAAGCCGAGCTGCGACGCGATGAGTTGAGGCGCGGGGTGTGAGGTCGCCTTGCCCTGCCCGTCATCCCGGGCTCGACCCGGGACCCAGGGTCGCGGGCGGTGACGTGCGTGGCTCTGGGTCCTGACTTTCGTCAGGAAGACGGGGGGTGGGTCGGCGCGGTGCGTTCCGCGCCGGCACGTAAGATGGGCGCGCCAGCGTTTTCGCTTTAGAAGTGTTCTCCCGCGAAGGCGGGAGTCCAGTCTGGGCCCCCGCCTTCGCGGGGGAACACGCTTCTTTGGATGCGAACCCCGTCCGCCTCAAACCCCACCCCGGCGAAGGCCGGGGCCCAGTTGGGGGACGTTCCTAACCGAGGTCTACGCTTCTTTACTGCGACCGTTCCAACTGGGCCCCGGCCTTCGCCGGGGTGGTGGGGCGAGCCGAAGTGCTAAAGCAGCTTCTCGATATCCGCCCGAATATCCGCAGGCTTGGTCGTCGGCGCATAGCGATCGACGACCCTCCCCTCCCGATCGACGAGGAACTTGGTAAAGTTCCATTTGATCGCCTTCGACCCCAGCACGCCCGGCGCATCCGCCTTCAGCCGCTCGAACAACGGGTCCGCATCCCCCCCGTTGACGTCCACCTTCGCGAACACCGGAAACGTCACGTCGTAGGTCAGCGAACAGAAATTCGCGATCTCCGCCGCATCGCCCGGCTCCTGCCCGCCGAACTGGTTGCACGGGAAGCCGAGCACCTCGAACCCGCGCTCGGCATAGTCGCGGTGGAGCGCCTCAAGCCCCTCATATTGCGGCGTGAACCCGCATTTCGACGCGGTGTTGACGATCAGCAGCACCTTGCCGCGATACGCCTCGAGCGAGGCGGGCGTGCCGTCGGCGGCCTTGACGGTGAAATCGGTGATGGCAGTCATGCAGCACTCCCGTGGCGGCTCAGCAGATACGTCAGGTTCTGACGCACGCCCGGCCATTCGTGCGCCAAGATGCTGTACACGACGGTATCGCGCAAGCGGCCGTCCGCCATCACCTGATGCCCGCGCAGCACGCCGTCGCGTTTCGCGCCGAGCCGCTCGATCGCGGCCTGCGACCGCTTGTTGAGGCTGTCGGTGCGGATCTGGACGCATTCGCAGCCGAGCGTCTCGAACGCATGGGTCAGCAGCATCAGCTTGGCCTCGGTGTTGACGCCGGTCCGCTGCACCGCGGTGGCGTAGAAGGTGCCGCCGATCTCGAGACGCTTGTTAGCCGCGTTCATCCGCATGAAGCGGGTCGAGCCGACCACGGCGTCGCCCGCGACCACCGCGAAGATCCGCGCGCGGCCGAAATCCTGTTCGCGCAACGCGGCGGCGAACCAGCGATCGGGCGCCTTCATCATCGCGACATTGGCGTAGAACAGGTCCCACAGATCGTCCGCCGACGCGGCGGCGACCAGCGCGTCCTGGTCGTCTGCGACCAGCGGGCGGAGCGTGACGTGACGCCCGACCAGAGTCGGCGTCGCGTCCCAGCTCATGCCAGCCGCCCCTCGTGCAGCCGGAACACGCGGTCCATCCGCGCGGCGAGGCGCTCGTTATGCGTCGCGACCAGCGCCGCGGTGCCCTGCTCGCGGACCAGCCGGACGAATTCGGCGAAGACGATGTCGGCGGTATGCTCGTCGAGGTTGCCGGTCGGCTCGTCCGCCAGCACCAGCGCAGGCTTGTTGGCGAGCGCGCGGGCGACCGCGACGCGTTGCTGCTCGCCGCCCGAAAGCTGGCTCGGGCGGTGTGTCAGGCGGTGGCCGAGCCCGAGCTGCGTCAGCAACTCCGCCGACCGCGCATCCGCCTCGGCGCGCGTGGCGCCGTGGACGAGCTGCGGCAGGACGACGTTCTCGGTCGCGTTGAAATCTGGGAGCAGGTGATGGAATTGGTACACGAAGCCCAGGCTGTCGCGGCGCACGACGGTGCGCTCATGCGCGTTGAGCTTCGACGCCTCGGTCCCCGCGATCTTGATCGATCCCTGGAAGCCACCTTCGAGCAGCCCGACCGCCTGCAACAGCGTCGACTTGCCCGACCCCGACGGCCCGAGCAACGCGACGATCTCGCCCGGCGCGATCGCCAGGTCGACACCGCGCAGCACGTCGATCGTCGCGCCGCCCTGCGTGAAGCTCTTGGTCAGCCCGCTCGTCTGGAGGACATAGCCATGATCGCGCTCGATCTGGCGGTCGATCTTCAGGCCATTATTCATAACGCAGCACCTGCACGGGGTCGGTACTCGCCGCTTTCCAGGCCGGATAGAGCGTCGCGAGGAAGCTGAAGATCAGCGCCATCAGCGCGATCACGACGATCTCGACGGGGTCGGTCTTCGACGGCAGCAAGGTCAGATAGCGGATCGACGGATCCCACAAATCCTGCCCAGTGACGAGCTGGACGAAATCCACCACCCCCTGGCGGTAGAACAGGAAGATGAAGCCGAGCACGAGGCCCGCCAGCGTCCCGAGCGCGCCGATCGTCGTGCCGACGACGATGAAGATCCGCATCAGCCCCCCGCGCGTCGCGCCCATCGTCCGCAGGATCGCGATGTCGCGCGTCTTGGCGCGCACCAGCATGATCAGCGACGACAGGATGTTGAACACCGCGACCAGGATGATGATCGACAGCACGGTGAACATCGCCACCCGCTCGACCGCGAGTGCCTCGAACAATTGCGCGTTCATCGTCCGCCAGTCCTGGATGATCGCCTGCCCGCCGATCCTGTCGGCCAGCGGTTTCAGGATCTCGCCGACCTTGTCCGCATTGACCGTCTTGATCTCGACCATGCCCGCCGCATCGCCCATCAGGAGCAGCGTCTGCGCATCCTCGATCGGCATGATGATATACGCCTTGTCGTAGTCATAGACGCCGATCTCGAAGATCGCGCCGACCGTGTAGCTGACGATCCGCGGCACCGTGCCGAACGGCGTCGTCTGCCCCTGCGGGCTGAACAGCGAGATCTCCGAGCCGACCTGCGCGCCGAGCGATTCGGCGAGCCGCGAGCCGATCGCGATCCGGCCGGACCCTTGCGTGATCGAGGACAGCGAGCCCATCACGATCTTGTTCTGGATCGTCGAATTGCGGCGGATGTCGTCGACGCGCATGCCGCGTACCAGCACCGCCTCGGCTCGCCCGTTATAGGTGGCGGCGAGCGGCTGTTCGATCAGCGGCACCGCGCTGGTCACGCCCGGCGTGGAACGCGCCTGCGCGACGATCTCGCGCCAATCGGGCAGCTTGCCGCCGACGCCCTGCACCACCGCATGGCCATTGAGCCCGACGATCTTGTCGAACAGCTCGGCGCGGAAGCCGTTCATGACGCTCATCACGATGACAAGCGCGGCGACACCGAGCATCACCGCGACCAGGCTGATCGAGGCGACGAGGAAGATGAACGCCTCGCCCTTGCCCGGCAGCAGATAGCGGCGGGCTATCATCCGTTCGTAGCGGGACAGGATCATGGGCAACCGGGTTCGATCGTTAGGGAAACAGTCCAGTGGCTCTAGGACGCGGCCCCGCGCGAGGCAACCGCGCCCGCGTCACGCGCTGCCATTGGTTGCGTCCTGCCGCATGGCTAGATTGGTATGTTGCGCAATCGCCACAGGGCCTATCCAATCGTGCCAGCACTCTCGCAAATACCGTGACAAAGCCCGCTGACATAACTAGCAAAAACCTCGCTGAGACACAGGCAACGGCCGTGGTTCGGGGACTGCTTTTACGCCGCACCCAAGGTGCAGAGCGGAAGCACAAAAATGGGGGCTGACGAGCGATCGTCACGCAGGCGCCCGGATCGGCAACGGTCCGGGCGTTTGCTTGTCCGGTAAAGTTTATTGCAGCCTCTGAACTTGATGATGCCTGTTGGAATGTCGCCAGCGTAGCGTTGGTCGCGCGAGTTTGCGCATCGCCCAAGATAAAACCTGTCACTATACTTGGCCAGTAAACGTCGCGGGCGCCTGCCGGCAGAGCGAGGTCGCGGTCACGCCCTGCGCACATGCGCGCCGCAGCTGTTGTCGCGACGTCGTCGTGGCGAGAGGATTGACCGGACGGTCGGCATGGGTCGCATCATGCGGAGACGGAGCGCTGTTCCTCCACATCATCGATATCGCGGTCGACCCCTAGCATCACGGTCACGGGAAGGTGATCGTTGCGACGCTGATGGCGCACATCGACGCCAACGTGGCGGCGGAGGCCATGTCCGTCCCATCGCGAACGGGATCTGAACCCGTCGCGCCACGGGTGCAGCAAGCCGGACTCGATGCTGTGGCCGTAGCGGGAAAGCGGTCAGCCTGTTGCAGGCTTTGATAGGCGACACGGGTTGGAGGGCGCGCCGCTCAACGCCCGCCGAAGCCGTCCCGGAAGCCATGCTCAAAGTCGCGAACAGCGTCTTTCACGCCGGTATAGTTTGTGATCGCCACAAGAACGACGACGGCCGCAATCAAGAGGTGCCTTCTTCCGGCTCGGCGACGGTCATCGGTAGCGTTCATGCGATTGTTCCTCATTGGTAGACCACCCTAGTGTGCGCCGGCGTCGGATCGGGGGCAACCGAAACGACGCGTCGGCGCGCGGGCGCAAGACGTCGGACGAGTATCATGAAGCCCAGCCAGACCATCCGCGGCCGACATAGCGTTTTGCCGCATGCAGAAATAAGAATCCAATCATCATTCGACGTTCGGACATGCGCCATCAATCGCAGTTCGCACCACCACGGTACAACGCGGCGCTTTGTCCGAAATATTTGGAGTTCCCGCCATTTAGGCAAATAATGGCTTAGAGAGTAGGGCCCGAGATAGCACCTCTATATTCTAAAATGTAAAAGTATTTTTTGAGTCTACACGATAGCTCATCATCAAATACACCGCATTTTGTATGAGCCAGCTGGTCGTCAGACATGGAGAAGACAGACCACTAGCAATTTTACGCTCGGACATCGAAGAAACGATGGAACGAACATTGCCCCGGATATGCTGATTGGCGTGGTGAATATGACCCGGCCGCCGACGATCTATTCCGATGCTCGCGGACAAGACCCGACGCGGGTCAGTTCGGTCGGATCCAGGGAGTCTTTACAGTCCCCGACAGGCACCCTTGCGATCACGACCCACGCTTTGGCCTGAGGTCCGATCGGAGATTGCGTCGCGCGCTGTCGCCCGCAATCAACGATCCCGGGACGTCAATCACCGTCGTCGAAGCCGGAACGCGCGTACTCGCGGCCGATTCGAGACAAGCCGGTCCCGCGACTGTCGCACCGGCGTAGCCTATGCCCGGCCTGGCCTTTGCAGGAGATGCTGACACGACCAACCCGATCGCTGGGGGTGGCGCTGGCGCAACTTATTGGCAGTATTCGCAGTCGGCAGCGCTGCACCGCTGGGCGACCTTGGACGGCTGCTCGAGACCATATGCGCGCGCCGTCACTGCCTGTTCGTACGAACAGAGGTACGCACAATGCGCCGACCGCACCTCCGTCGCTGCGCGCGTGATGCGGGGCGGGCGGCATAGTTGGTCGGTCGTTAGCAACGAGGTGATGTGGACGTGCCTGTCCCGCCACAAGCGGTGATCCGGCGGGCAGACGCTGTTCCCAGGGGACGGAGTGGCATCTCGCCTGATAACGAGTTGGCGCCGACAGCGCGCCTTGCATATAGCCGGGGCCATGCCATTTATTTCGCACGCCTCATCCCGCCTCGTCCTCGCCGCGATCCTGCCGCTACTCACTGCTCTGCTGCCGGCGACCGCAGCGGCGAACCCAGCGCAGAAGCCGCGTCCCGCAGGACAGGCCAATGCCAAGACGGATAACACGATAATCGCGTTGCCGCTGAACCCCGTGGTACCGGCAGCGCAACGGCGGTGTTCAACGACGGCACCGTCCGGCTTGGGATCGACGATGCTGCGAGCAGGCTCCAGGGCCAAGCCGGCAGCAGGCGATGTCGTGCTGGTAAATTATATTGGCTATCTCGCGACGACAGGGGCCGTGTTCGACCAGGGAATGCGGTCTCCTTTGCCAGTTAACGGCGTGATTCCGGGGTTCTCGCAAGGATTACAGACGATGGCCCGGTCCGGGGTCGCGCGTTTCTGCGTTCCGGCAGCCATGGGGTATGGCGCCCAGGCTTCGGGGCCTATTCCCGCCAATTCCGATCTCGTCTTCCAGGTCGAATTGCTGGACTTCAAGACGGCTGCCGAGGTCGAGGGCATGAACCGCGACGAAGCCGCCCAACCTGCGGCGCAGAAGGATGCGCCACCCCAACCATAACTCCGCTATTCCGGTCAAAGTCACAAGACAGTCGATCGCGCTACCGGTGCCACAACCTGCGCCAGGACAGCGCAAGCCACATCGCCGTCCTGCTCCGACGGCACAGATAACGCGTGGTCACTGCATCGTCCGCGCGCACGGCGGTCCGTTGCAGCTGTTCTCTGGTGAAATGCCTATCGAACGCGTCAGCTATTGGCGGTGGAGGCTGGCGTGTTCCGCTTCGGGGCCTCGAACGTCGCCCAGTCGCCATCGCCCTCGGGCCTTGGCGGCGGGCCGGCGATGCTGTCGGGCTCCACGATCTCCGCGATGCGAAGACGGTGCAGATGAACCTTTGCGATCATGTTCGCCGAGATCGGCGCCGTGATGAACAGGAACAGCGATATCAACAACTCATGCGCCGTCCAGATGCCGAGCCGGCCGTGAAAATAGACGACCGATGCCAGCAGGAGAGACCCCAGCCCCAGCGTCGTAGCCTTGGTCGGGCCATGCAATCGCTCCATCGTCGACGGGAGCCGCACGAGTCCCCAGCTGCCGATGAGGACGAAAGTGGCGCCAAGCAGCACCAACGCCGTGACGGCGATATCGACAAGCTGGCTCATTCGACGATGTCCCCGCGCAGGATGAACTTGCAATAGGCGATCGTGCTGACGAAACCGACCATGGCCAACAGTAGCGCCGCTTCGAAATAGCTCGAGGTCTCGCCGATCATCCCGATCAATATGATCAGCGCGATCGCATTGATGACCATGGTGTCGAGAGCGACGATCCGGTCGCCGAGCGCCGGCCCCTTGAGCAGGCGCCATCCGTTGCACAGCAGCGCGAGCGCGACGCACCCCGTCGCGACCTGAAGGGCGATGGCGATCATGCGAACACCCGCTGCAGCCGCGCTTCGTAGCGCGATTTGATCCGGGCAATCTCCGCGTCCGGGTCGTCGACGTCTAGCGCATGGACCAGCAACGAGAGACCGTCCGCCGAAACGTCGGAGGATACCGTGCCCGGCGTCAGGCTGATCGTGCCTGCCAATACCGTGATGGCCTCGGGTGTCTGCAGGTCGATCGGAACGACCAGCCAGCGCGACCGAAGATCGCGGTTGCGGCGAAACAGGATGAGGCGGGCAACCTGGAAATTGGCGACGACGATGTCGAACAGGACGATGCCGACATAGCCGATCGCCGCGCGGCCGAACCGGACCCGCGGCCGATCGGGCCAGAAGGGTTCGGTGAACTTGGGCAGGATCAACCCGAACAGCCCGCCGAGTAGGAAGCCCCCGAGCGTGATCTCGTTGGCCATCAGCAGCCAGACGACGACCAGCATCGCCGACAGAGCGGGGTGCGGCAGGACGCGCTTCATCATCGGGGGTCTCTCTGCAGAACGGCAGCGACATAGCGCTCGGGCGCGAAGATCTGTGCGGCGGTCGCCTGGGTCTGTGCGGTCGCCCAGCCGGCGGCCAGCGTCAGCACCGCGAGCAATGCCACCAGCAGGACAGGCGCGGCGAGTTCGGCGCGCGTCCGGTCGGGGCACGCGATCGTATCGGCATCCTCGGCTGCCGGCTTCCAGAACAGCGTGCTGCCGCTGCGCGAAAAGCCGATGACACCGATCAGCGTCGTACCGAGCACGGTCGGCCAAATCACGATCCAGGCCGGGGTGCCAGCGGTCGTCTGGAGGATGAACAGCTTGGCCACGAACCCCGATAGCGGCGGCAGGCCGACCGCGGCGATCGTCGCACCGAGGAACAGCAATCCGATGGCCTGTTGTCCCTCGAAGCGCGGACTGGGTACGACCGCGTCGCCATATTGACCGCGCCGGCGCAAGGTCACGTCCGCCACCAGGAACAGCGCGGCACCGGCCAGCGTCGCGTGGAAGAGATAGAAGAGCGCCGCCGCGGTCGTCGCCTGCGTCCAGCACGAAACCGCGAGCAACAGCGTCCCCGTCGATCCCAGGATCGCGAACGCAGCCTGTTCACGCATCGCGCGCGCCGCTAGCACCCCGGCAAAGCCGATGACCGCGGTCAGCACGGCCGCAGGCAGCAACCACGGGGCGGGCACCCAGGCCGCCGCCCCCGCCGCGTCGCCAAAGATCAGCGGCACGGTGCGGATCATCGCATAGACGCCGACCTTGGTCATGATCGCAAACAGCGCGGCGACGACGGGCATCGTCGCGGCGTAGGTACGCGGCAACCACAGATGGAGCGGCACGACCGCGGCCTTCAGCGCGAAGACGGTAAGCAGAAGCAGCCCGGCGAGGCGGACAAGCCCCTGATCGGGCGCGCCGAGCACCGCGATCCGCCGCGCGAGATCGGCCATGTTGAGCGTTCCGGTCAGGCCGTAGAGCAGCCCCAGCGCGAGCAGGAATATCGCGGAGCCGACGATGTTCACGACGACATAGGCGACGCCAGCCTTCAGCCGCGCGCCACCCTGCCCGTGGAGCATCAAGCCGTAGGAGGCGATCAGCAACACCTCGAAGAACACGAACAGGTTGAACAGGTCGCCGGTCAGGAACGCACCGTTGAGGCCGAGCAGCTGGAAATGAAAGAGCGGATGGAAATGCCAGCCCTTGCGATCGACCGCGGTCACGATCGCATGACTCATCACGACGAGCGCAAGGACGGACGCCAGCACCAGCATCATCGCCGACAGGCGGTCGAGCACGAGGACGATACCGAACGGTGCGGGCCAGCCGCCGAGCGGATAGGCGCGGATCGCGTCGTCCTGCGCCACGCCGAACAACGCGACCGCGGCGACGAGCAGCGCGACGCACCCGGCAAGCGAGATCGCCACGCCGACCCGCCGCCGCCGCCGCATCGCGAGCAGCGCGAGCGGCGCGACGACCGCGGGAATCACGACCGGCGCGATGAGGAGATGATCGAGCGCGGTCATTGCAGGTTTTTCCGGAAATTCGTGTCGTCCGGGGTCTCGGCGGCGTCGGCGATGCCGTCGACCTGGTCCGAACCGCTTTCGAGAAAGCTGCGCAGCGACAGGATGACGACCAGCGCCGTCATGCCGAAGGTTATGACGATCGCGGTCAGCACGAGCGCCTGTGGCAAGGGGTCGGCATGCTCGATCACGTTCTTCGCGAACAACGGCGGCCGATCGATGACCAGCCGACCGATCGCGAACAGGAACAGGTTCACCGCATAGGACAACAATGTCAGCCCGAGCACGACCTGGAAGGTGCGACCGCGCAGGCTGAGATACACGCCGCCCGCGGTCAGCACGGTGATCGCGCTGGCTATCAGGAATTCCAGGCTCATCGCGTCTGCTCTCCGTCGATGGCGTCCGTCTCGTCATTGGCCTCGGCGTGGCGCGCGGCACGCTGGGCGACGTGGCTGAGTTGCGCCAGCGCCATCATGACGGCGCCCAGCACCACGCACGTCACGCCGACGTCGAACAGCGTCGCGGTCGCCAGTTCGACTTCGCCGATCAGCGGCACGTCGAAATAGCCGAAGCTGCTCGACAGGAACGGCGCACCGAAGACGAGCGAACCGAGTCCGGTCGCGGCTGCGATCAGGACGCCCGACGCGATCAGCGGATGCTCCCCGATCCGGCGCCGCTCGTCGGTCCAGTCGAAGCCCGAGGCGAGATACTGGAGCAGAATCGCGATCGCGAACACCAGCGCCGCGATGAAACCGCCGCCCGGCTGATTATGCCCCCGCAGGAAGATGTACATGCCGACGAGCAGCGCGAGCGGCATCAGCAACCGCGCCGCCATGACGAACATCATCGGATGGCGCTCGGGCGAATGCGGCAGGTCTTCCCGCCATGCGCGCAGCCGTCGCCCGGCGACGCCCCGAGCGGCGGGCTCCAGCAGCGCGAAGATCGCCAGCCCCGCAATGCCCAGCACGATGATCTCGCCCAGCGTGTCGAAGGCGCGGAAATCGACGAGGGTCACGTTCACGACGTTCTTGCCGCCGCCGCCCGAATAGCTGTTCGCCCAATGATAGGACGACACGGTGTCGCGTGTTTCGCGCGTCATCACCGCCCAGGCGGTCCAGCCGGTGCCGATCCCTGCGACGATGCCGACGACGGCGTCACGGACCTTGCGCGATACGCTCGACAGGCTCGGCGGCGCCTTGGGCAGGAGGTGGAGCGCCAAGAGCATCAGCAGGATGGTGACGACCTCGACCGCGACCTGGGTCAGCGCGAGGTCGGGCGCCGAAAGGTGGACGAAGATGAGCGCGATGACGAGGCCGATGACGCTGATGACGATCAGCGCGAGAAAACGCTGCCGTTGCCGGATGACGACGACCAGCGTGGCCGCGACCAGCGCGATCCACGCAACGACGGCGACCGGCGAGGCCGGGATCGTCGGCCGGACCCCGCCCGGCAGTCCACCCGGCGTCAGCGCCGCGTCGAAGCCCAGCACGATCGCCACCACGAACAGTGCGAGCAGATAGCGTTGCAGCGATCCGGCATGCAGCGCGAGCGTAAACCGGCGCGTACCGCCGACGATCGCCTCCATCGCAGCGTCGAACATGCGCCGGGCGTCTAGCGCCGCCCGGCCGTCCAAACATGCCGCGATCGGTGCGCGTCGCCAAAGCAGGAGGGCACCGATCGCGACCGCGGCCACACTCATCGCAAGTGCCGGATTGATGCCGTGCCAGAGCGCCAGGTCCAGCGAGGGTGCAGGGCCACCGACCACCGCGCCGGCCGCAGCCGCGACGAGCGGCCCGGCGACCGTCATCGGCAGCAGACCCAGCGCGAGCGCAATCAGTACGAGTATCGCCGGCGGCGCCAACATCGCCATGTTCGGGTCGTGCGGCGCGGCAACCTCGCCGGTGCGGCGTGTGCCGAAGAACAGGCCGGTGGCATAGCGCAGCGAATAGGCAACCGACAGGACGGCCGCGATCGTCGCCAGCAGCGGCACGACGAGGGCCTGACCCGCAAAGACGGTATGCGCGCTTTGCTCGAGCATCATCTCCTTCGAGATAAACCCACCAAGCGGCGGCAGTCCCGCCATCGCCGCGACCGCGAGCGTCCCCAGCGTCGCGGTGATCGGCATCAGCGCGGCCAGCCCGCCGAGCCGGCGGATGTCGCGCGTGCCCGTCTCGTGATCGACAATGCCCGCGTTCATGAACAGCGCCGCCTTGAAGGCCGCATGGTTGAGGATGTGGAAGATCGCGGCGGTCGCGGCGGCGGGCGTGCCGAAGCCGAGCAGCATCACCATCAGCCCGAGCTGGCTTATCGTCGAATAGGCCAGGATCGCCTTGAGATCGTCCCGGAACAGCGCGACTGCCGCGCCGAAGATCATCGTGACCAGGCCGGTCGAGGCGACGATGTAGAACCAGGGCTCGGTCCCCGCGAGCACCGGCCAGAGCCGCGCCAGCAGGAACACGCCGGCCTTCACCATCGTCGCAGAGTGCAGATAGGCGCTGACCGGGGTCGGGGCAGCCATGGCGTGCGGCAACCAGAAGTGAAACGGGAACTGCGCCGACTTGGTGAAGGCGCCCAGCAGCACGAGCACGAGGATCACGGGATAGAGCGGCGAGGCCTGGACCTGGTCGACGCGACCGAGGATCGTCGAAAGCTCGTAGGACCCCGCCGCCTGGCCGAGCAGTAGCATGCCGCCAATCAGCGCGAGCCCGCCACCGCCCGTGATCGTCAGCGCCATGCGCGCGCCTTGGCGGGCATCGGCGCAATCGCGCCAGAACCCGATGAGCAGGAACGACGACAGACTGGTCAATTCCCAGAAGACGAGCATCAACAGGATGTTGCTCGACAGCGCGATACCGACCATCGCCCCCTGGAACAGCATCAGGCATGACAGGAACCGCCCCGTCGCCTCGCTCTTCGCAAGATACCCCTGCGCATAGATCACGACCAGCAGGCCGATGCCGAGGATCAGCCCCGCGAACAGCAACCCCAACGGATCGAGCCAGAGGTCCAGATTCAGCCCAAGCGCCGGCACCCAGCCGATCCGCGTGACCATCGGCGTCCCCGCAAGCACGGCCGGCGCCGCGACCAGCAGCACGACCAGCCCCGCCGCGCTCGCCCCTGCCGCGATTGCCATGTGGACCCGGCGCGACGTGCGCGCGCAAAGCGCCAACAGCGCCGCGGCAGCGAACGGCAATAGCAGCAGGGCCATCAGGGCCATCGTCAATTCTCCAGAGGCCGTGAGGCTCGTCCTTGCACGGTCCACGCCCCTGGGTCGACGCTCTCAACCAGAAACCTGAACGTACGTTCATTCAAGGCGATGATATCTGCATCACGTTTTAGCAAGGAGAGCGCATTTCCGCGTCAGGCGAACGGCGCTAAGGAACCGGCATTGGAGAAACCGGTTGGACCATGTTGCTTGGTGGCAGAGCTATCTGAACCGTTGGGCGGCGCTACCGTTCCATGACCTGATTGCCGCTGTCGCGATCCTGAGTACCGCGCTTCTTCTTGGCGTCCTCGCAGCGCGCCTCGCCTGCCGATACCTTCTGCCTGCCTTGGCGCCGAAATATGCCGACGTGATCTCATCGCGGCTGATGGCGCTCACACGCTCCGGCGTGACAGCCCTGGTTCTGGCGGCGTTCCTCGGCATCCGTGGCCTGGACCCGGGCGCAGATCTTCTTCTCGCCGCCGCGCTCGCCATCGCCGTTGCCGCGTTCGCGTATGAAATTGCCCGTTCGCTTGGCCTGCAAAGCCGGCCGGCGTCGCTGATCGCGGCAGCGTTGCTGTTCATCGTGCTCGCAAGTCGCCTGGGTGGCCTGACCCCGTTGGTAGCCGGATTGGACCGCGCCAGCATGGGTATCGGCACCCGCCGCATCTCGCTGCTCGACGTCGTCAACGCGGTGGGGTTGTCGCTTCTCCTGTTCCTCGCCGCCCGCGCGTTGCTCGGCTTGATCCTGCGCTGGATCGGCCAGGCACGTGTGCTCGATGCGGCGCAACGGGTGCTGTTCCAGAAGCTCGCGCAGATCGCGGTCGTCACCTTCGCGATTTTCATCGGCATCGACCTGCTCGGCATTGATCTCACCGCGCTTGCCGTATTCTCGGGAGCGTTCGGGCTGGCGATCGGTTTCGGCCTCCAGAAGACACTCGGCAACCTGATCGCGGGACTGATCCTGCTGCTCGATCGATCGATCAAGCCCGGCGACGTCATCGCGGTCGGGGATACCTTCGGTTGGGTCAACAAGATCGGTGTCCGCGCGGTTTCGGTGTTGACCCGTGACGGCAAGGAGCATCTGATCCCGAACGAACGGCTGATGACCGACGAAGTCGAGAACTGGTCCTTCTCGAGCCGGGACGTCAGGGTTCATGTCGGGTTTCGGGTTTCGTTCGATTGCGATCTGCGGCTGGCGCAAAGGCTTGCGGTCGAGGCCGCGAGCGTCTCGCCACGCGTGCTCACCGACCCTGCGCCTGTCTGCTGGATCAAGGCGTTCGGCGACAACGGGGTCGAATTTGACCTGCGGATCTGGATCGACAGTCCCGAAGCGGGAGTCGGGAACGTCACGAGCGACGTGTTCTTTCGCATATGGGACCTGTTCAAGGAACACGGCGTCACGATGCCGGTGCCGCAGCGCGATCTGCGCTTCCACCCCATATCAGAGACTCAGTCAGCGCCCATGACTGAGCCTCACCAAGACGGCCCGACGGTGAACCGGTAGGCCCCACAGGCTGCCAAACGCGCGTCGCCCCATAGTCTCGAGTGTCACCGGCTTGGCATCGACGGGTGGGTGCAGGACGATGACGACGGGGCGAGACAGTTGCCTGCAAATGCCGATGCTATCGATATTGGTCCCTGACATATCCCAGTTATGAGAACGTCACCTTGCCATCAGCACGTGGGGCTTCGACTCATGGTCGTTCGAAAATAAGGGCAGCACCACCGTTTGCGGACATGCGGACGCCCAGTGTGCCGGTAGCGCCGACCTCGCCTGTCCGTCGATCGAGCGCGGTGGGCGTGGTGCCGTCAAGCCAGGCGCGGACCGTCCACCGTCCGTCCTTCAGGAAGGCGAGTGGCAGGGAAACGGCCCTCGTCCTGCCGTCGGTTATCGCGCCCACGTACCAACGGTTGCCTTTGCGGCGAGCGACGGCGATCCATTCGCCCATCGCACCCGCAATGCCGCGGGTTTCGTCCCATGTGGTCGGCACGTCGCGGAGGAAGGTGACGCCTGGCGCCCAACGCCCGTCTGATGTCCGATACGCAACCGGCGCGTCGGCAAGGCTCGTCAGGGGACTGGGATAGAGCACGAACAGCGCGAGTTGATGCGCCCGCGTCGTCATCACCTCGGGAGCAGGCGCCTGCGGCGAGAACGCGGCCGGCGTGACGTTGCGGAACCCGCCCGGCGTATAATCCATCGGCCCGATCGTCGCACGCGTATAGGCCGCCCTGACATCATAGCCCGCGGTGACCTTGCGGCTCCAACGGTTATACTCGTTGCCCATCGCCCCTTCCTGGGTGAGGAAATTGGGGTACGTCGTTTCCAGCCCACGCGGCACGAACGCGGCGTGCATGTTGATCAGCATGCGGCGCTGGGCTGCCGTGGCGAGCAGACGGTGATAAAAACCGACGACGGCCTGATCCTGGCGATAGATGAAGTCGACCTTCATCCCCGCCACGCCCCAGCCCTGCCAGCGCGCCAGGACGGTATCCATGCGTCCGTCGAGCGATTTCCAGTCGGTCCACAACCAGATCCTGACACCGCGGCGCCGGGCATATTCGACCAGTTCAGGCACGTCGATGCCCTTGGCCGGGGTCAGCACATCGGCAGGACGGCCCCTCCCCGATGGCGTGGATGCCCAGCCCTGATCGATGACATAGTAGCGGAGCCCCATGCGCCCGGCAAAGTCGATGTAGCGCCGGTACGTCGCCATATTATGACCGGCATTGGGCACATCCGGTGCGAGCAGGCCCGACCACCAACCCCACGCGGCCTTGCCAGGCTGTATCCACGTCGTATCGGCAAGCCGCGATTTTGCAGCGAGCCGCTGAACCATTTGATTTTCAACCAGCCGTTCCGGGCGGTCGGCGATCATCACGATGCGCCACGGCGTCTTGATCGGCTGCCGGACCGGCAATATGGCGGCCAGACGGTCGTCATCGGGGCGCGGCGTCAGTCGGATCGAGACGCCGTCACCAGATGCCGTACCCGTCAGATACGCAGCGGCGTAATTTTCGATGTTGCTCTCGGTAAGCGCATAGGTTTCGCCCGCCTGACCGGTCGCACAGGTAAGGGGGAGATCGTAGAGATCGTCGTGCGTCAGCGCGCGCAGGCGAACGGGCCGGTAGTCGCCTTCGTGACTGTTGAAGAACTCCGCATGGCGAACGCCCAGACAGGCGTCGTTGCGCGCCGTGACAAAGCGGGTCGACTCTCCGGTGACACGCCATTTGCCCGGCCCCGCCATCGCCGGGACGATAAGCCGGAATGCTGCACCGTCATCGCAGGCGCTAGTCTCGAGGACGACCATCCGACCACCCTGAACCTTCTCGCGGGCGCTCAGCCGCTCGCCTGAGCAGCCGAACGCCGGGACGAAGGCCTGGCGGCCTGTTTCCACCAGAGACCTGAAGGGACGGTCTGCCAGGAGGATCCCTACCGGTGACGGAGAGATCAGCGTTTTGTCGTGATGCTGGATCGAAACCTGGAACGCGCCGGCAGACGAGATTCCGGCGTCGATACCGATGGTTCCGTCCGGTGACAGGCTTACTGTCGACACTGCGGGTTTCGAGCAACTGTCGAGTATCACGGCAAGCGCCAAACCAAACGCACCTTTCAGAAACATGGGGTGCGTACTCCTAGGCGACGTCGACCCCGGCTCCATGTCCGATCGTAGCCGATCCCGCCAGCCTTCCGCCGGTTGGCTTACAGTTCGAATCCAACAGTCCGGGGTCCGTCGAACGCCTCGATGGTCGGACGGTGACCCGCTCTGGTTCCCTCGGAGGCTTCCGCCAAGCGGTGGAGCGCGGTGCGGGCGGCTTGCCGTATGCGCCAGTCGCACGGTGATCCATGCCGCCGCAGCACCACCCGCACGCGCGACGGGGTTATCTTTGCCTCGTCCGCGACCGCGGCGCTCAGCTGGCTCGACACCGCACCGATCAGGACGAAGATACCTAGCGCCGGCGCGATCAAATCCATGATGTCGAGAATACCGGCAACGCCTTCCGTCGTTGCAGCCCGCGACAGGAACGGCGTCAGCAGCGCGATGAAGGCGAGGTAGATGCCCGAGGCGATCCACTGTGCGTGACGCATCGTCCGGATCCGCATCTCAGCGGGGTAGTCATGCCCGAGATAGCGCGACGTCTCGAACCCCTGCACGGTGATGATCAGGCCGAGCAACATCGGAATGCTCGCCCAGGACAGCCGCACCGGCGGCAACGGGTCGGTGATGCCATTCGTCAGCCAGGCGATTCCGAGCGCGACCAGCAGGCCCGAGATGATCCCGATCTTGATCGACACCGTCCCGTGCGCCAGATGCTCGACCCTGCGCAGACTCCCGCCGAGCGCGAGCACGGTCATGAGGACGATGATGTTGGCGGCAACTGGCTGCTACGCCGGGTCGATCGACACCGGCTTCAGCGAGAATTCGGCGAGAAGCTTCAGGTAATAGGCGACCGACACCGCATAGGCGAGCGCGAGCACGCCTTGGGTGATCCGCGCGATCCAGGCGATGGGATCGTTGAACGGCGCGTTCGCAAGGTGATTTTCGACGTGAACGATGTTGAACCGGATGACCCAGCCTGCGGCGTAGGCAATCGCAAGCAGCGTCGCCATCGCAAGGATCGCGGCGCTGCCGAATTCGCGCGCGAGCAACGGGCCGCAGATCAGGAACCCGGAGCCGATGATCGACGCGAGCGGGGTTACGGTCGCGCGCCATCCGTCGCTCCGTGCGAACGTGCCGAAGGTCAGCGCCAGCGTGACGATCAGGGCGACGACCAGTGCAATGGCGACGATCATGCAGTACCTCCCAGCCAAGCCTGGCTGTCGCGAAGCCGGCGTTTGTAATCGGGTTGGGCGAGTGCGCGCAGCAACTCGTCCGCGCGGTCGAGAACGGCATCGCGGTTCGAGCCCTTCAGCGCGCCATCGGCGAGGTCGCGGAACTGGCTGGCCTGCTTGGCGAGGATCGCAACCCGCGATGCGGCGCCACAGCTCAGCGCGACGTCCCCCAGCGCGGCGAGGAAACGCTTGCCCGCGATCATGTCGGCGGACGCATATTGCGCCAGCGCGCCGAACCCCCGGTCGATGAACCCGGCAAAGGTCAGCGGATGCGCGATGACCCGCAGCTCCCCGTCGTCATCGGCGCGCAGCCGCGACGGCAGGTCGCGCCGTGCGAGATCGGACAGCGCCGCCCCCAGCCAGTCGAGACAGGAGTTGGCAGTAAACGGGTCGTTGACGCCCGGCGACAGCGCGCGCGCCGCGATCTCGACCAGTTCGTCGATCAGGAAGCGCAGGTCCTGCATGCCTGTTCGCCGCGATCCGATCGCAAAGGCGGCGCGTAGAGCGGTCTGTGCTTCATCCTCGAGCGCGTCGCCGGGCCACGCCTCGACCAGAATGCTGCCGCGATGCACGAAGTCGCCGGACTGATATTGCAGCCGCAAGACCAGCTTGCTTTCACGCGCGGCGCAGATCAGCGCGTCCTCGTCGATCAGCTGGATATAGCCGGTATGCTTGGCACGGATACCAGCCCGGCGCTCGATCGCAGTGGTGCTGGCGTCGGGGCGGAACGCGTCGGGGATACGGTCGTCGTCGCGCTGGTCTAGCGCCTTGCCGACGAACACGGGAAATCGCTCGTCGATTTCCTTTAACAGACTATCGCCGATACGTTCGATCACGCTGTTGATGTGGATACGGCTGGGAACGTGGTGGATGAAGTAGATCAGCACCGCGATCGAGCACAATACGAGGAGCACGCCGACCAGCACCGCCAGCTGCGGCACGAACGCCGCCTCCCCCGCGGCCTCACCCGGTGACCGGATCGTCCGCACCACGACCAGTGAATAGAGAAAGGTCGCGATGAAGGTGCCGAGCGTCACCTGGTTGCCCCGGTCCGACATGAAGTTGCTCAACAGCCGCGGGCCATATTGTCCCGATGCGTAGACGACGGCGGCGATCGTTACCGAGAAGGTCGTGCCGGCGACCCCGATCATCGACCCGCCGATCGACGACAACAGGCTGCGCGCGCCGTCGGGGCGTGCGGCATAGAGCCACGGCAGCCGGTCCATCCACTGCGTCGCATGATGACTGTCCAGCCACACCATACCGGCCGCGAGCAGCAGGGCGCCGACTGCCATCACCGTGGGGACGAACCAGTAGCTCTCGCGCAACTGGTGGGCGAGACGGAGCAATCGTGCCCTCATCGGGTCGTTTCCTTGGCTGTCAGACGTTCGAGGACGCGCTTGATGGTGCCGCCCTGGCCGATAACGCAGAAGAGGACGACGCTATACGTCGCCGCGAGAATGACCGACCGTGCCGGACCATCGGGAAGACCCAGCGCGAGGGCCGCAGCGAGTACGATCCGGATCGCGGCGGCAGCGAACGGCGTGAGCGCGAGACCGCCGATCATTGCGCAGGCGCCGTCACGCCGGTGACGAGCGCGAAACGCTGGCCGGCAGGCGGGGCTGGAACGGGGGTGAGGCCCTGCGTGCGCATCAGCGTCGCGATCGCAAGCGCCCTGCGCTGGGGAAGGCTCGGTGCCGCCGGCGCCTGCCCCTCCGGAAGGCCCGGCACGCCAAGCGCCGGCATGTTCCAGCGCCGTGCCGCCCAGATCGACGTCGCGACGCCGGCGCGGGCCGCATCGTCCAGCGCGTCCACATTGTCGGCAAACGCGATCTCGGGCAGCGGCCCCTGCGGCGGTACGATCACGACCGACCAGCCTTCGGTCTCTGCCGCCGCGCGTGCCTCGAGCGTACGATAGGTCGCAACAGTCGCTCCGGGTAACGCCGCGGCCGACGCGGTAGCGCGGCGATGGTCACGATCGATCGTGACCTCGTCGGACGCGATACCCGTCACCAGGGCAATCATCTTGGCTAGAGACCTTATGCGCTGCGCTTCGGGACTGGGGGTATCGCCCGCCTGACGAAGCTCTTCGCGTTGTGCCTCCAATGCTCCTGCCCCCGGCTCGAGCAGGATCTGATCGAGATCGAGCCGGACGGGGCGGCCAAGCGTCTCGATCAGCGCCGCCTGGATCATCGGCGTCTTCTGCATCTTACCACGCGGGGTAATCACCACGGCCCGTACGACCAGCGGCTGGGCGGCAAAATCGAGATCGAGCTGCGTGACGCGGGCTTCGTCGCCGAACTTGGCCGTCAGCAGGGAGCGCGCCTGCGAGACCGCCACCGCCTCACGTCCGATCGTGTTCAGCGATATGCCAAGCGGAACTGCCATCGCGACGAAGACGAAGAGCAAGACGATCGTCTGCATCCAGCTTTGCCGCCGGGACAGGTGATGGCCGAACCCATAGAAGCGCGCCATCGCGGTCGCCGACAACGCGATGGTGATAAAATTGGTGACGAACAGCGCGAACGCCCCTGCCCCCACGGGCATATTGCGCGTTGCGATGCCGTAGCCGACGACCGCGAGTGGCGGCATCAGCGCGGTGGCGATCGCGACACCGACGATCGTCTCGCCGCGACCGCGGATGATCGCAAAACTTCCGGCAAGCGCTGCAAAAAGCGCAACCGCAAGATCGAACAAATTGGGTCTGGTCCGCGCGACGATCTCCGCGGTAGGCGCCTGAAGCGGCGAGATGGTGACGATCAGCGCGGTGAACGCAATCGCTGCGACAGCGCCCAGCGCCAAGGCCTTCAAAGACCGACGCAGCTCGCCGAAATCGAAGAGCGCGAGGCTGAAACCGAAGCCGAGAATAGGGCTCATTAACGGCGAGATCAGCATCGCGCCGATGACTACGGCTGGCGAAGACAGCAGCAGACCGAGCACGGCGATACCCGCCGACATCATCGTCATGAACGCGTAGCGCGGCGACCATCCGCTATCTTCGACGATCCGCGCGATTACCGTTTCATGATCGACCCGGCCCACAACCGATCGTCGCCACCAGCGATACAGCGCGAGGCGCGCCAATCGGTTGGTCAGGTCGGATCGTGCAGCGGCCAAATCATTCATTCGTTGGGCTTATGCCCCGCGGGTGGCGCTCCGTCACCTTCCGACGGCTCTTTCCGGCGCGGACCCGGCGGGGTCGCCCCAGCGGGCCATCCCTCGCGCTGTGACGATCGAGATGATGCCGATCTGCTATCTCGTTGTCAGGCCGTGCCGGGAGGAGCTTTGGCCCCCAGCACGAGCATCGTCAGCACGCCGGCCAGCATGGCGGCTAGCCCGACCCCGGTGATCTCGAAGATGCCGAAAGCAGCCTGCCCGTTAGCGCGCGCCACGCCATCGACGAGCAGGTTGGTCGAGGTACCGATCAGCGTCATCGTGCCGCCCAGGATGGACAGGTAGGACAGTGGAATGAGCAGCCGTGTCGCCGGGATACCGACTGTTTTCGCGAGGCGCCGCACATGCGGGATCAGCACGACCACGACCGGGGTATTGTTGATGAAGGCCGGCGCGGTCGCAGCCCCTGCCAGCATTTCAGCAACGGTCCGTCTCGGCGCTTTTGCAGCTCGGCGAACGATAACGCTGGCTAGCGCCTCGATCGTGCCGGTGCGAACAAGTGCGCCCGAGAGAACGAAGAACGCCGCGATCGTGATAGGGGCGGAATTGGCAAAGGCCGCAGTGACGAGCTTGGGGGTGAGCCAACCCAGCGCGATCATCACGCCCGCACCGAACACCGCGATCGTCACCGGCGGAAACCGCCCGGTCGCAAACGCGATCAAGAGCGCGGCCACGAAGGCGAGGCCCAGCATCGGCTGATGCGCATCGACTATCGCCACCAGATTATCGACCACGTCACTCGCCTGCGCACCTGTTTTGCCGTTGCTGGCAGGAAGACAGATGGCTGTCCAACGCTTCGATACGCGCTAAACCTGCATTCATGCCGCCCCGAAACCGGAAATCTACAGAGCTTCTACCGATGTTGCGTCAACGCAGCCGGGCACCCGTGTGGCTCGCGCTGTCATGGCGCATCCTGCTCGCGCTCGCGCTGATCGGGGTGGCGCTGGCGGTCCACTGGTTCGACCGGGAAGGCCTGCGCGACAACAGCGACGGCCATGTGAGCCTGATCGACGTCGTCTATTTCACGATGATCACGGTCACCACGGTCGGCTATGGCGACATCGTGCCCGTCACCGACCGGGCGCGACTGTTCGATACGTTCGTGGTGACGCCGGTCCGTCTGTTCGTGTGGCTGATCTTTCTCGGCACCGCGTATAACTTCGTTTTCAAGCAGGTTTGGGAGAAGTGGCGCATGCGCGTCCTGCAACGCGACCTTCACGGTCACGTCATCGTCGCCGGTCACGGCACCAGCGGCATGGAAGCGGTAGCCGAACTCATACGGCGGGATCGCAAGCCCGGTGAGATCGTCGTGATCGACCCACGCGCCGATGCACTCGACAAAGCCGAGGCTGATGGCGTCGTCGTGCTGGCCGGTGACGCCACGCGCAACGCGACTCTGGAGGCGGTAAAGATCGCCCGCGCGAGCGCGCTGATCGTCGCCGCGGGGCGTGACGATACGTCGATCCTGATCGTGCTGACCGCACGGCGTCTTGCCGCCGACCTGCCGATCAGCGTCGTCATCCGGTCGGAGGATAATGAGGCGCTCGCGACTCAGGCGGGTGCCAATACCGTCATCAACCCGGCCAGCTTCGCAGGATTGCTGCTCGCCGGCTCGACCAGCGGTCCGCATCTGGCCGACTATATGATGGACCTGGCCGGGCTCCACGGCGCGGTGTCGCTGCACGAACGCGCGGTCGCACCGCACGAGATCGGCCAGCCGCTATCAAAGATTGCTACCGGCCTCGGCCTGCGTATCTATCGCGGCGAACAGCGCTACGGTTTCTGGCAGCCGCAAGTCGCCGTGCTGGAAGCCGGCGACCGGATCATCGAGGTGGTGCCAACAGGGCGTTAAGGTTTGCTGGCGGCGATCCGCCGGGCGGTATAGCCGGCCAGCGCCTACAGGATCGAGCCCGCGAGCGCGCCGATCTTCACCTCGTCAACCAACATGGGATAGGCAAAAGCGAGGCCGCCTTTGAAAAGGCTCATCGTAAAGCCGATCCCGCACGACGGCGCGGCGTCATAGGGCTGCCCCCATGATGCCCAGCGCGGACGGGATGCCCGGCCTGGCTTTATGGCACCCAGGACCGCGCCGCGCACACCAACCTGTCTGCCGATGAACAACCCGGCCGCGACGCCGGCCGGCAACGGCATCATCAGCCTGCCCGCGCCCACGCCACCAATTGCGACTCCGGCATTCGCAGCACGATCACGAACGCGAACTAGGGTTGCAAGCCATGCTTGAGCGGATGCAGCGGCGAATTCTTCGCATCGGGCGCGCCGTGTGGCTTGCGGATCGGGTCCAGGCGGGCGGCCAGCTCGCCGGCGACCGTCGCGTCGATACCGGACATCCATACCGCGATCCACAAAAGCAGCGTTAGCACGAGGTATGGCCAAAAGCCGTGCGACGCCAAGGCATGTTACGCTGTGATTAGCGCAATCGGGCGTAAGCCTTTGGCTACGCACCTTTCCAGCAATGACCGTTCAGCTTTTGCGGGAGGCAGCGCCTCATTAACTCACGGCATCATCGAGCGCCTGTGGTTCCAGCAAGACGCCATCGTTCCAGTTGGGTTAGCACGTCGCTGACGATTTGATCAGAAGAGAAGCCGGTCAGGTCGCGAAACCGGGTTCCGCTATTCGTCTGCGCTGCCAACGTCCAAGCCATGGTGCGGCGGGCTTCCGACGCCTCCAATGCGGTATAGGCTGTAAGAGGTCGGGCTCGTGGCGCCAGACGGTAGACGAATGAATTGTCACCGCCAGTGCCGACCGTTAGCACGATCAGGCCCTCCTCAACCGCTAGTTCATTGGTCGTCCAGCCCTCTACCTGCATAGCGTCATATACCGACCTGATCGCCGGTTCCCCGTTACGCGCCATCTGTTCGATGATGTCGGTACGACGCGCCGGGACGAGCAGTCGCTTGATCCGTTCGCTAACCGCGGGCGCGTCGTCCGCCAGCGTTATGCCGGCCAGATCGGCGTTGGTCTGGCGAACGAGGCCGACCGCCAGCAACAGCATGATGAAACAGAATGGCAGCGCTGCGAGCAGCGTCGCGGCTTGCAGCGCGCCAAGTCCCCCCGCCACCAGCAACAACGTAGCCGTGACGCCCAGTAGAACACACCAATAGACGCGCTGCCAGCGCGGCGTGTCCTCGGCACCCCCAGATGCCAGCGTGTCGATCACCAGTGCTCCCGAATCCGCAGAGGTGATGAAGAAGATTGCAACCAGTGCGATCGCGAGTGTGGAGGTAACGCCTGCGGCCGGCAGATATTCGAGAAACTTGAACAGGGCCGTGGACAGGTCCGCCTGCACCGCATCTGCGATCCCGCCTGCCGCAGGGCCCAGATCTAGCGAAATGGCAGTGTTGCCGAAGACGGTCATCCACAGGAACGTGAAGGCGGTGGGGACGAACAGGACGCCGATGACGAACTCACGGATCGTCCGCCCGCGCGAAATACGGGCGATGAACATGCCGACGAATGGCGACCATGCGATCCACCACGCCCAGTAGAACAATGTCCAGTCCGCCATCCACGCGCGTGGTTCGTAGGCGTACAGGGTAAAGGTGCGCATCACGAAATGGTCGAGGTACAGGCCGAAGTTCTGCACCAGCGCACGCAGCAGAAACAGCGTCGGGCCGACCGCCATAACGAACAGCATTAGCAGCACGGCGACCGTTAGATTGAGTTCTGACAGGCGCCGGATGCCGCGGTCTGCGCCACTCAGCACCGACATCGTGGCAGCCCCCATGACGAGCACGATCACGATGACCTTGATCGTGATCGTATCGGGCAGGCCGTAATTATAAGCGAGGCCCGCGGTCATCTGGGAGACGCCGAAGCCGAGGGAGGTCGAGACGCCGAATACCGTCCCGCACACCGCGAAGATGTCGATTGCGTCCCCCAGCGGACCGTTGATGCGCTTGCCCAGGATCGGCAACAAGCCAGACCGCAGCGTCAGCGGCATGCCCTTCCGATAGGTGAAATACGCCAGGCTAAGCCCTACCAGTGCATAGATAGCCCAGGCGTGAACGCCGTAATGGTGAAAGGTGATTGCCATCGCCTCGCGCGCGGCCAGAATGGTGCCGCTCGTGGCCTCCGGGGGCTTGATGTAATGCTGGATAGGTTCGGCCACGGCGAAATACATGAGCCCAATGCCCATGCCTGCGGCGAAGAGCATCGCAAGCCATGACAGATACGGGAAATCGGATTCGGAATCATCCGGTCCGAGCTTCAGCTTACCTGCCGGCCCGAAACCGAGTGTGAGCACCACCATCAGGAATATGGCCACCGATGCAACGTAGAACCATCCAAAGGTGTCGATCGCCCAACTTTGCGCCGCCTTGAAAGCGGCGTCTGCGGTACCCGGCATCGCGAGCGTCGTCGCCAGGAGCAGGGCAATGATAGCGGACGCACCCCAAAACACGCGCGGATTGATTTGGCTCTTCATCATTCCGGCCATTTAACGCCGGCTGCCGACGATGGCTAATCAATGGGAAGAGAGACATCATCGTAAGCTGTGCCCGCTGTCCGCGGAGCGATCCACGCGATCGACGGCGTCCTGAATACGATGACGCGGATCGACAGCAGCAGACCCAGCCTTCGGTAATCGCCGAATCGATAGCTGTCCGGCCCTATCACCAGCGTGTTGCCGTGGTGACAGACAGGAGCCAGGAAATCGCATCCGGCATCGAACATGCTGTGAATGTCGGACTGCATCAGCACGACCTCCTCACACATAGTATCGAAACCGGTCGTTTCCGATACGACCGGGCATTCATGCGAGATGCCGCTTGAGATGACGGCAGCAAGCTCCACTTCCAGCGCGACAATCTGCTATCCGCCCACCGTGAAATCGCACGTGACGCAGAGAGATCGAGCTTGGAGCAGGGCTTCCCACGCTCTCCGCGATTACCTTTTTAGGTGATTGTTCCCCCTCAACTCTCTCGCAAATCCTCACTTTTCCACCGTCTGGGTGCGACAAACTGATACTCTTTCCCGCCTGCGGGGACGACTTCAGGGATCGCCTATCCCACATCAAATCTCGGCAAGAAGCGGATAGCCTGCGCGCGGACATCGATTGGCCATTCGGCATAGGCCTCGCCTACGCTACGCGGCACGTCCCCTTGAATAGCATGTCGTACTTCCGGCGCGATCCCCGCTCGACGGGCTAACGTTTTGAACAGGTGCCTTCAGCCATGGTTCGGTTGGACGTGAGGGTCGTCCACCCCCAAATCGCGCACCTATCCGGCCATCCGCTCGCCGACCTTCTTATGGTGCGCGTTTCCAGCCAAACCTCCGCGCGCCCGCTCGGGGTCATAGATGATCGGCTTACCCCGGCTCGGCGGGCAATCGTCAGCAGACCCTGCTCCAGTAGGTGTGGGTGCAGCGACGATCCCGCTGTGCCCGTTCTTCCTTGACCCGGCCTCCGGAGTGATACGCATTGCCCACACTCCGTCTATCTCGACAATGTCGGACCCGCGCATCTGGGCGATTTCGCCGACACGCGCACCGCTATAGGCGCACATCCAAGGTATCCATCGTCGAGCCAGTGCATGCTCGGGGCTGACGCGCCCCTGATCCATGACAAGCGACCCAGACAGAATGGTGCGCACCTCCATTGCGGTGAAGCTCGGCCCCCGAGACCGGACGCGCTTTGGAACGCAAACTATAAATCCCGTCGCCGGGTTCGTTGCCAGCTTGCGGTTCTCGACGGCCCAAGGGAACACAACTTTCGCCGCCGCCAGATAGAGTTCCCGGATGGTTCGACCGCTTATGCCATGGTCCATAAGCGCCTCTTTCCAATCTACGGTGTCATCGGCGCTGACCCGCGGGGCTTCATTATGACCTAGATGGTGAGCCAGATTGGCGATCACGGGCCGCCACCGTTTGATCGTGGCCGGTGACGGCTGCCGCTCTCGAACATAGCCGTCAAATAATGCCATCATACGTCGGCCTGACGATAATCGATGCGCTGTGAGACGCGGTTGCACGAGGAGCCATGTCCGCGTCCGCTAGCTCATCGGCTGACGCTACGCTCGCTCGCGCAATCTGGGTTGGAATCGTTCGATTACTGGGCCTGCGCGACGATTGACCTCAGCTTTTGGAAGCCGCCCAAGGCCCTGCGTGAGGTTCGTTTTGCCGATCGTCGATCGAAGCCCGGCTGGGACGACGATTCGCCTCCCCGATCACTGGTTGTTCGGACACGGGCCATCAATCGCATTTTGTAGGATCGCTTCGTAACACCCGGACGGTGAAAAAGCGACGATTTGCGAGAGAGTTGAGGGGGAACAATCACTTACGAAAGTAATGGCGGAGAGGGTGGGATTCGAACCCACGGTACCCTCGCGGGTACGCCGCATTTCGAGTGCGGTACGTTCGACCACTCTGCCACCTCTCCGCAGGTCATCCGAAGCTCTGCGAACAGCGCCTCCGATCGGTCGAAGCGCGGCCTCTAATGAAGTGCCCCCGGGGACGCAAGCGGATTTTGGCCTCACGCGCACCGCCTGACGCGTTTTCCTTGTGCAGCGCAAAACAGACCCTAAATTGACGGATATGCCCCGACACGACAGTATCGCTCACGACATCACCAGCCCGCTTATCCCCGTCGAGGTGGTCGCGCCGCCGATCTCGCACGCAAGTTTTTCGATCGGCGACGTGGTGCGGCACCGCCTGTTCGATTTCCGCGGCGTGATCTTTGATGTCGATCCGGTGTTTGCGAACAGCGACGAATGGTATGCGGCGATCCCCGAGGACATTCGCCCGCGCAAGGACCAGCCCTTCTACCATCTGCTCGCGGAGAACATGGAGTCGAGCTACGTCGCCTATGTCAGCCAGCAGAACCTGGTCCCCGACGATAGCGACGAGCCCGTCGATCATCCCGCGATCTCGGGGTTGTTCAGCGACTATGCGGACGGGCGATACGCGTTGCGGCAGGTCCACCGCCACTGAGGCGAATCACCTCCCTTGCCAGCGGGGCGTGATGGTCCGGCGCCCATCGTCGCTAGTGATGCGCGACGCCATGCTGATTCGCGAAGCCATTGCTTGCGGACCAGGTCCGGCGCGTGGCGAAGCGCATCGTTTCCTTGCTCCTAAACCGTCGTGCCGCGCCCGTTCGCGGTTGACAACGCCGCCCCCCTCGCTTAGCTGCCCGGCTTCTCCCGGCGGACCCTGCGTTCGTGGGGCACATGTATTTGGAAAGTGACAAGGGCCATGTTCGCAGTCGTGCGCACGGGCGGCAAGCAGTATCGCGTCGCCGCCGGAGATAAGATCGTCGTCGAGAAGATCGAGGGCGATGCAGGTGCGTCGGTGACGCTGGGTGATGTGCTGCTGGCGGGCGAAGGCTCGGAGCTGCGCTCGGTCGAGGGTTTCACCGTCGCCGCAGAGATCATCGCGCAGGCGAAGGCGGACAAGGTCATCGTCTTCAAGAAGCGTCGTCGTCACAACTATCGTCGCAAGAACGGCCATCGCCAGCAGCACACGATCCTGAAGATCGTCAGCGTTGGTGGCCAGACCGCCAAGAGCAACCAGGGCGACACCGCCCCGGCCGCTCAGGCATAAGGAGTAGCTTCAGATGGCACATAAGAAAGCAGGCGGCTCTTCGCGCAACGGTCGCGATTCGGCCGGTCGTCGCCTCGGCGTCAAGAAGTTCGGTGGCCAGGCGTGCGTCGCCGGCAACATCCTCGTGCGTCAGCGCGGGACGAAGTTCTACCCGGGCACGAACGTCGGCATCGGCACGGACCACACGCTGTTCGCGCTGGTCGATGGTCGCGTCGTGTTCAGCCAGGGCAAACTTGGGCGCAAGTTCTGCTCGGTCGAGCTGGCAGCGAACGACGCCGGTCAAGACGGTGCCGACATGGCAGCAGCAGCCGAATAACATCGGGTAACCATCCGGGTTGCCCACCAGGGTGACCCGGGTCGCGAAAGCGAACCTGAACAAGGGAGGCGGGTCACCCCGGCTCCCTTTTTTATTGCTCCCTCCCCCTCGCCTGTCGCTGCCCTGTCATCCGGACATGGCAGGGCGTCAGGCGCGATGCGTGAAGGAGAGAGCCGTGTTCGCGCGCACCAAGAGACTGACGTTGCGGCCGGGCTGGCCGGAAGATGCGCCTGCATTGGCGCGGGCGATCGGCCACGAATCGGTGATCGCCAAGCTGGCGCGTGCGCCCTGGCCCTATACGCTGGGCGATGCCGAGGCGTTCCTGGCGCAGCCGCGCGGCGCGCACGATCCGCATTTTATGATCGAGACGATGGACGCCGGTACGCCACGACTCGTCGGCGGGATCGCCATCCGGGCGGCGAAGACGGGCCATGAGCTCGGTTATTGGCTGGCGCCGGACGCCTGGGGTCGCGGCTATGCGACCGAGGCTGGGGAGGCAGTGGTGGCGATGGCCCGACATGCGCTGGGATTGCGGCGGCTGGATGCGTTTCACTTCGTCGACAACCCGGCATCGGGGCGCGTGCTGGCAAAGCTCGGGTTCCGGCCAACGGGCCGGATCGAGCCGCGGACCTCGCGCGGGCGCGGTGGCGAGGCGCCCGCGGTGATGTTCGAGCTGGATCTCGATGAGGATCGATGCGCGCCGATGCCGATGGCGGCGTGAATCGCGCGGCAGCCCTTAGAACATAACCCACTATCCCGGCGAAGGCCGGGGCCCAATTGGGGAACGTTGCTGACGGAGCTCAATGCTCCGTTACCAGACCCTTTCCAAGTGGGCCCCGGCCTCCGCCGGGGTGGTACATCTGGTGACGCTGGAGCTCATCTCCGCGGCTCCCCCGCGAAGGCGGGGGTCAGGAGTCGCGGTCGGTGCCGTTTGCGATTCTGGGCTCCCGCCTTCGCGGGAGACCTAGGACGTGGTCGGGATGACGGACCGCGTCACGCCACCGCCGCCACTCGCTTCGCCACAGGCAGCACCGCCGCCTCATACTCGCTTTCGGCCAACCCGATCAGCGCGCGGTCGTCATGCTTCCAGGGGTGGAAACCCGGCAGGAAATACGCCGCCCAGACGCCTGCAACCTTGCGCGCCATTCCCGGATTGCCAAACGCATACCACGCCATCCGCGCCCAAACCCGCAGCCCGGTCAGGCCATCCTGCCGCAGCAGTTCAGCCATCCCACGCGCACGCCCGGTGAAGAAGCGCCAGGTCGTGATCAGCATCACCCGCGACTTGATCCGCCATCGCAGCAGCCGCGGCCAATCGCGAGTCGCATGCAGCCAAGTGTCGTAGGCGACGCCCTTGTGCTCGATCTCCTCCGCCGCATGCCAGCGCCACAATGCCGCCGCCTGTTCGTCGCCGCCCGCGAGATGCCTCGGGTTGGCGATCAGTTCGTGCGCGAGCATCGCGGTAAAATGCTCGAGCGCGGTGGTCGCCGCGAGACTCGCGATCGCGGGCTTGTCCTTGGTGATCGCCAACTGTGCATCGACATCCGCCATCAACGGCGCGACGTCATAGCCTTGGTCGGTCACATGGCGGTTGAACGCGACATGCTCGCGCGTGTGGATCACCTCCTGCTTGATGAAGGCGTTGATCTCGGCGGTCAGCTTGGGCGGCGTGCCCTCGCGGAACTTGCGCACGCTATCGACGAAATAGCCTTCGCCCTTGGGAAATGTCACCGACAGCGCGTTGTAGAACGCGGTCGCGATCGGATCGTCGTTCAGCCACCAGCGACGAATCACCGCGCCCCGACCGAAGCGGCGGTCGCGCGGGGTAATCGTCAGATCTGCCGGCGTGGTTGCTTTCGCCACGGAAACCTCCAAACAGGGATCAACATTCGTTACTTACATTGATGTAAATAGGTTTCCCGGTCCGTGACGTCAACACCGCGCAAGCGCCTCTCCCCCACCGAATCGCGTGACGCCGCCGTGGAAGCCGCGCGTGCGCTGCTTGTCGAAAGCGGCCCCAGCGCCGTCACCTTGAAGGCGGTGGCAGGCCGGGTCGGGCGAACGCATGCTAATCTGCTCCACCATTTCGGCTCGGCGGAGGCGCTGCACACCGCACTGATCACGCGGATGGCGGCGGACATCGTCGGCACGATCGGCGCCGCGGTGCTGCGCGTGCGTGCTGGCGAGCTCGATCCGCGCGAAGTCGTCGAGATGACGTTCGACGCGTTCGGCAAGGGCGGCGCGGGCGCGCTGGCGAGCTGGATGATCCTGTCGGGCAATACCGACGCGCTCGACCCGATTCTCACCGCGATCCACGATCTGGTCGACGAACTCGCCGAGGGTGACATGCCCGGCGACCAGCCGATCCAGGACCAGACGTTGACGCTGGTGCTGATGGCGCTCGGCGACGCGCTGATGGGGGCGCCGATGGCCCGCGCTCTGGGCCTGCCCGCGTCGAGAGCGCGCGAACTCGCACTCGACGCACTGCTCGCGAGCAAGGACGCCGCCGCCGGCCCATCGGCCTGAGCAACCCGGCCCGGGAACCCGAATCGCAGACACTGGCGATTTTCGCCAATTTCGCTATGTGGCGGCGATGCATTTTCTAGACCAAGCCAAGATCTACGTCCGTTCGGGTGAGGGCGGCCCCGGTGCCGTCAGCTTCCGGCGCGAGAAATATATCGAATATGGCGGCCCCGATGGCGGCAATGGCGGCAAGGGCGGCGACATCGTGTTCGAATGCATCGCCGGCCTGAACACGCTGATCGACTTCCGCTACACGCAGCATTTCCGCGCGCCGCGCGGCTCGGGCGGATCGGGCTCGAACCGCACCGGCGCGGGCGGCGAGGATCTCGTGATCCGCGTTCCGCTCGGCACGCAGGTGCTGTCGGAGGACAAGGAAGAGGTGCTGATCGACTTCACGCAAGTCGGCCAGCGCGAAGTGCTGTTCCGCGGCGGCGACGGCGGGCGCGGTAACGCCAGCTACAAGACCTCGACCAACCGCACCCCGCGCCAGCACGGCACCGGGTGGCCCTATGGCGAGGCGTGGGTCTGGCTGCGACTGAAGCTGCTAGCGGATGCGGGTCTCGTCGGGCTGCCGAACGCGGGCAAGTCGACCTTCATCAACCAGGTGACCAACGCGCAGGCCAAGGTCGGCGAATACGCCTTCACGACCACGCGGCCGCAGCTGGGCGTGGTGCGTCACAAGCAGCGCGAGTTCGTCGTCGCGGACATTCCCGGGTTGATCCAGGGTGCGGCCGAGGGTGCCGGCATCGGCGACCGGTTCCTTGGGCATATCGAGCGGTGCCGCGTGTTGTTGCATCTGGTCGATGCGAACGACGCGGACGTTGCCGAATCGTACCGGATCGTACGCGACGAGCTGGCAAATTACGGCGAGGGGCTGACCGACAAGAACGTCATCGTCGCGCTCAACAAGATCGACATGCTCGATGCCGAGCTGATCGCGGCGCTGTCGGCGGAGCTGGCGGAAGCCAGCGGCGCCGAGGTGATGGCGATCTCGGGCGCGAGCGGTGCGGGGATCGAGGCGGTGCTCGACAAGCTGATCGGCGCGATCGGCCCGGCGCCGGGCGCGGCGAAGGACCTCGAAGAGGGCGAAGTCCCGGTCGCATGGTCGCCGCTGTAGGCCTGCGCTTAGCCCTCTCCCCGTCGGGGAGAGGGTTGGGTGAGGGGCTGTTCCGGGCGGTACCGTCCGTGGCCGCCCCTCACCCCGACCCTCTCCCCGCAGGGGAGAGGGAGCAGTGATGTTTCCACCGTCGTCCTGCGCACGGCTGATCGTGAAGATCGGCTCGGCGCTGCTCGTCGATCCCGACGGCAGCGTCCGACGCGACTGGCTGACGGGCCTCGTCGCCGACATCACCGGGCGCACCGCTGAGGGCCAACAGATCGCGATCGTGTCCTCCGGCGCGATCGCCTTGGGCGCGCGCCGACTCGGGCTATCGAAGGGCGGCCGCGCCAGCCTTGAGGACGCGCAGGCCGCCGCGGCCACCGGCCAGATCGCGCTCAGCCAGGTCTGGGCCGAACTGCTCGCCGCGCGGGGGCTCAACGCCGCGCAGATGCTCGTCACGCTCGACGACCTCGAGGACCGCCGCCGCTACCTCAACGCCGCCGCGACGCTGAACCGCCTGCTGTCGCTCGGGGTCGTCCCGGTCATCAACGAGAATGACAGCGTCGCGACCGAGGAGATCCGCTTCGGCGACAATGACCGCCTCGCCGCGCGCGTCGCGCAGGCGGCGGGCGCGCAGGGCGTGATCCTGCTCTCCGACGTAGACGGACTCTATACCGCCAACCCGCACACCGATCCGTCCGCGACTCATATAGCCACCGTCCCCCGGATCGACGCGGTCGCGGGCATGGCGGACGACGGATCGGGCTCGGGGATGGGATCGGGCGGCATGGCCTCGAAGATCGCCGCCGCGCGGATCGCGACCGGGGCGGGCATCCCGCTGGCGATCGCGTCGGGTCGGATCGCGCACCCGCTGTCGACCCCTGCCCGCCACACGATGTTCACCGCCGAGCGCACGGCGTCTGCGCGGAAAGCCTGGCTGGCGGGTGGGCTGACCGCGAAGGGGGCGATCCATGTCGATGCGGGTGCTGCGGCAGCGCTCGGCCAGGGCCGGAGTTTGCTCGCGGCCGGCGCGACCCGGATCGACGGCGGTTTCACGCGCGGCGATCTGGTGACGATCGAGGGACCTGCGGGTACGATCGCGCGCGGGCTTGCCGAGTATGACGCGGCAGATACTGCGCGTCTGCTCGGTCGCCATAGTGACGATCATGCGGCGATCCTGGGGTACGCTCCAAGATCCGCGTTGGTACACCGCAATCACCTGGCGCTGGTATGACCAGCCGCGCAATGTTCACCCGCGAAGGCCGGTGCCCGGTCTGGGTACCGGCCTTCGCGGGTGAACAAGCTTCGATCTGGCGGACAGCTACCTCGAGAGCACGGTCATGATCCTCGCAATCACCGGCGGCACCGGGTTCGTCGGCAGCCACCTGATCGACCACGCGCTGGAGACCGGCCATACCGTCCGCGCGCTCGCCCGCAAGCCGCAGGCCAAGCGCATCGGCGTGACGTGGGTCGAGGGCGCGCTCGATCGTCCAAAGAGCCTCGCTACGCTGGTAGAAGGCGCCGATGCGGTGATCCACGTCGCCGGCGTGGTCAACGCCGCCGACCGCGCGGGGTTTGCCGACGGCAATGTCGCCGGTACCGAAGGGATCCTCCAGGCGACGAAGCATGCCGGCATCCGCCGCTTCGTCCACGTCTCCTCGCTCGCCGCGCGCGAGCCGGCACTGTCGAATTACGGCTGGTCGAAGGCAGAGGCGGAAACGCGCGTGCAGATATCCGCGCTGGACTGGACGATCGTCCGCCCGCCCGCGATCTTCGGCCCGCGCGATCACGACCTGCTCGACGTCTTCAAGGCTGCGCGATCGGGCTATGTGCCTATGCCCCCCAAGGGCACGCGCGTCTCGTTGCTGTATGTCGAGGACCTGACCGCGCTGCTGCTCGCGCTCGCCGAGAGTGCCGATACACCGGCGATCATGGAACCCGACGACGGGGTGCCGAACGGGTGGGACAACCGTGACTTCGCGCTCGCGATCGGCACGGCCGTGAACGGGGCGGTGGGCAAGCCGGTCAAGGTCTTCTCGACACCCCGCCCCCTGTTGAAGCTTGCGTCCGCCGCCGACCGGCTCGTCCGGCGCCGCAAGGCAAAGCTGACGCGCGACCGTGTCAGCTATTTCTGCCACCCCGACTGGGTCTCGCACAAGCCACCCCCGCCTGCGCTGTGGACTCCCAGCGTCCCGACCCGCCAAGCGCTGGCGCAAACCGCCGCATGGTATCGCGCCGCGGGGCTGCTATAGCGCCGAAAAGCCGCCGCAATTCCCTGTCAGGGATGCGTGCGAGACCGAAGGGATTATCATGAGCGACCGTCAGCAGATCTACGACACCGTCACCGCGCAGATCGAGCCCTTCAACAAGAAGGGCGTCGCGCTCACCGATGCGACCACGTTCCAGGGCGACCTGGAGTGGGACAGCCTTACCGTCATGGATTTCGTCGCCGCGATCGAGGACGAATTCGACATCATCATCACGATGAACATGCAGGCCGAGATCGAAACCGTCGGCCAGCTGGTCGACGCGGTCGCGAAGCTTAAGGCCGCCTGAGCACGCCCATACCCCCCACCCGTTCGTGCTGAGCGAAGTCGAAGCACATGGTACCAAGGCCCTTCGACTTCGCTCAGGGCGAACGGCAGGGGGCGATACCGTCCTGATCTGGAACCGAACATGACCGAAGCCGCCACCACCGCCCACGCCCTCCCCCTCGACATCGCCGAGGTCGCCCCCGAACGCGACCTGATGTCGAAGTTCGACGGCCTCATCGCCGAACGCGAGGCGCTGGTACGGTCCGGCGTGCGCAACCCGTTCACGATCGTGATGGACGAGGTGAAGTCGCCCACGCAGGCGGTGATCCGCGGCAAGGATACGATCCTGCTCGGCACCTACAACTACATGGGCATGACGTTCGACCCGGACGTCATCCAGGCCGGCAAGGACGCGCTCGATAAGTTCGGGTCGGGCACCAACGGCAGCCGCATGCTCAACGGCACGTTCCACGATCACATCGACGTCGAACAGGCGCTGCGCGACTTCTACGACATGACCGGCGCGATCGTGTTCTCGACCGGCTACATGGCCAATCTCGGGATCATCTCGACGCTCGCGGGCAAGGGCGAATACGTCATCCTCGACGCCGACAGCCACGCCTCGATCTACGACGGCTGCAAGCAGGGCAATGCCGAGATCGTCCGCTTCCGCCACAACGACGTGACCGATCTCGACAAACGGCTCGGCCGCCTGCCCAAGGAAGCCGGCAAGCTGGTGGTGCTCGAAGGCGTCTATTCGATGCTCGGCGACATCGCGCCGCTGAAGGAAATGGTCGCGGTCGCCAAGAAGCATGGCTGCATGGTTTTGGTCGACGAGGCGCATTCGATGGGCTTTTTCGGCCCCAATGGCCGCGGCGTGTACGAGGAGATGGGGCTGACCGACCAAGTCGATTTCGTCGTCGGCACCTTCTCGAAGTCTGTCGGCACGGTCGGCGGGTTCGTCGTGTCGAACCACCCGAAGTTCGAGATGGTCCGCTTCGCCTGCCGCCCATACATCTTCACCGCCTCGCTGCCGCCCTCGGTCGTCGCCACCGCCGCCACCTCGATTCGCAAGCTGATGACCGCGCACGACAAGCGCGCGCAGCTCTGGAAGAACGCGCGCGCGATGCATGCGGGCCTGAAAGCGATGGGCTTCAAGCTCGGCACCGAGACGTCCGATTCGGCGATCATCGCGATCATCCTGACCGACCAGGAACAGGCGATCGCGATCTGGCAGTCGCTGCTCGAAGGCGGTCTCTACGTGAACATGGCGCGCCCGCCCGCGACGCCCGCCGGCACGTTCCTGCTGCGCTGCTCGCTGTGCGCGGAGCACACCGACGCGCAGGTCGCGACGATCCTCACGATGTTCGAGGCTGCGGGCCGCGCGGTCGGCGTGATCGACTAAGCCCAGCTAACGGGCGGGGGGTAAGTTTCGTACCGGGACCGCGTCATCCTGGCTTTGGTCAGGATGGCGGCGGCTTTGGGTCATCTCCACCCCGGAGGAACCAGTCACTCTCCCCCCGAAATCGAAATCATTGCGCGGTGGCAACGACTCGCTAGGATGTACGCGTGATGCGAAGCGAGGCCAGAACCGCGACGTCAGGTGACGGAACGACATGGCGGATCGTCATGCTCGTCGCGATGGGGCTGCTTGGCGCGGCGGTTCTCGTCGCGCTCATCGTCACGCTGGGCAACGCCAACCGACAGCGCGATCGCGCGCTCGAATTACAGGCGCACAGCTATGACGTGATGATCCTCGCCCGCACGCTGTCAGGGACGATCGCGCGGTCCGAGGCGTCGCTCGGCCGCTATGTCATCAGCGGCGACAAGCAGCTCGGCCAGCTGTACGTCGACGAATGGCTGCTGGCGGGCACGCAGATCGACCGGCTCGACCAGGTCACCAACGACAATGCCGAGCAGCAACCGCGGATCGACCGGCTGCGCGCCGCATACGACGCACGCGGCCGCGAGCTGTCGCTGACCGCGCTCAACACGAGCTATGGCAAGAACGGCCAGGCGCTCGCGCGCTATTACCAGGGGCGCAAAGCGCCGACGCTCACCGAGATCAACACCACGCTCGACACGCTGATCGCGCGCGAACGTGCGCTGCTCGACGACCGGACGGCGGCGGCAATGGGCTCGGTCGAACGCTCCAGCTGGATCGCGGGGGTGCTCGCGGTGTTCGGCGTGCTGATCGTGCTGGGCGCGCTGATGCTCGGCTGGCTCACGATCCGGGCGGTCGGTGATCGCGCGGTCGCGCAGGCCGATGCCGAGCTCGAACGCGAGCGTGCCGACGAACTGACCGCCGCGGTCGCCACCGCCACCGCCGAACTGCGCGTGCAGGAAGCCAAGCTGCGGCAGATCCAGAAGATGGAGGCCGTCGGCCAGCTCACGGGTGGCATCGCGCACGACTTCAACAACATGCTGGCGGTGGTGCTCGGAGGGCTCGAACTTGCGCGCCGCTGTGTCGCGGTCGATCCTGTCACGGCGCGCCGCCACATCGACAGCGCGACCGAGGGCGCGAACCGGGCGGCAGCGCTGACCCGCCGCCTGCTCGCCTTCAGCCGCGAGGAGTCGTTGAAAACCGAGACGATCGACGCTGCCGCGCTGGTCTGCGGCATGTCCGACCTGCTCGATCGCACACTCGGCGATGCGATCACGGTCATCGTCCGCGACGATGCCGTCGGCGGCTGCATCCGCGCCGACCGTGTCCAGCTTGAGAATGCGGTCCTTAACCTTGCGGTCAACGCGCGCGATGCGATGAACGGCCGTGGCACGCTGACGGTCTCTACCGGCACGACGACATTGCTCGCAGAGCAGGTCGGACGGTGTGCGGCGGGCGACTATGTGACGATCAGGGTCGATGACGACGGTTGTGGCATGGCCCCCGACATCGCCGAGCGCGTGTTCGAGCCGTTCTTCACTACCAAGGAAGTCGGCAAGGGGACCGGGCTTGGCCTGAGCCAGATTTTTGCGCTCGTCCAGCAGTTGCAGGGCGAGGTAGGCATCGTCTCCGCGCCGGGCGAAGGCACGGCGGTCACGCTCTATTTTCCGCGCGCCGCAGCACTGCCCGCCGTTCCGCTATCGACCGCCTTGGTCGCGACAGCCGAGCCGGCCGCACCGACGACGCCCGACCTGTTGCATATCCTGGTCGTCGAGGACGATCCGCGCGTGCTGGCGGCGACGACCGGCGCGCTGGAGGAGATCGGACATCACCCGATCGCGTGCGATGATCCGCTTGCCGCCCCTGCCCTGCTGGCGGAGAATCCGTCGATCGGGCTGATCATCTCCGACGTGCTGATGCCACGCCAGACCGGCCCCGAGATGATCGCCGCGCTTGCCCCGCTCTACCCGCATGTCGCAGTGCTGTTCGTCACCGGGTTCGCCGGCGAGGTGAACGTCGCGCAGTTCGGTGGGCACGAGGTCTTGCGCAAGCCGTTCACGCTCATGGCGCTGGAGCGCGCGGTCATGACGGCGCTGGCCACGGATCGCCCGATGGCACGCGACCGGATCGCCGCTGAATGATCGTTCACTAAGCCGATGCGATTGGGGATGACGCTTTGCCCCCGCCCCCCTATACCCGCGCGACCCAGCATACCGAGCCCTATCCGCGCATGAAATCCATCGACCGCTACATGGCCCGGCTGATCGCGGTGCCGCTGTTCTCGACGCTGCTGATCGCGGTCATGCTGTTCGTGCTCGATCGCATGCTCGGGCTGTTCAATTTCGTCGCGACGCAGGGCGGGCCGATCAGCGTCGTGTGGCGGATGCTCGCCAATCTGCTGCCCGAATATCTGGGGCTAGGCATCCCGATCGGGCTGATGCTCGGCATCCTGCTCGCGTTCCGTCGGCTGTCGACATCGTCCGAACTCGACGTGCTGCGCGGCGTCGGCATGAGCTACAACCGGCTGCTTCGCGTGCCGTATATGTACACGATCGCGCTGGCGCTGCTGAACCTCGCGATCGTCGGCTATGTCCAGCCGATCGCGCGCTATTATTATGAGGGGCTGCGCTTCGAGCTGCGCACGGGGGCGCTCGGCGCGTCGATCAAGGTCGGCGAGTTCACGAATCTTGGCAGCAAGATGACGCTGCGGATCGAGGAGAGCAAGGACAAGGGCCGCGAGCTGTCGGGCATCTTCGTCCATGCGCAGAGCCAGACTGGCGACTGGCTGGGCGTGACCGCGGAGAAGGGCAAGTTCCTGGCGACCGACGATCCCAACGTCATCATTTTCCGGCTCGCCAACGGCACGCTCGTCCACAACCGGCCCGAGTTCAAGACGCCGCGCGTGCTGACCTTCACCAGCCACGATCTGCCGATCAACCTGCCCAAGTTCGAGAGCTTCCGAGTCCGCGGCGGGCGCAATCTCGAATACACGCTGCCCGAACTCGCAAAGCAGGGCCAACGCGGCGCGACGCTCGAGCAGCGCGACGGCAGCCGCTCCGAATTCCATTTCCGCCTCGCCGAAGTCGCGACGATGTTCCTGTTGCCGCTGCTCGCGCTCGCGCTCGGCGTACCGCCCAAGCGCTCGTCGTCCGCGCTCGGCGTGTTCCTGTCGATCGTGATGATCGTCACCTATCACAAGGTGAACCAGTACGCCGCCGATGTCGGCGAACTTGGCCGGATCGACCCGATCATTGCCTTGTGGGTGCCGTTCACGATCTTCGCCGGGTTGATCCTGTGGATGTACTACACGATCGCCTATGTCCCGGGCGGCCAGCCGATCGGTGCGCTCGAACGCGTCTTCTCGAAGACGTTCAAGGCCATCACGAAACGCATTCCGGGCTTCCGCAAGAGCAAGGCCGCATGAAAACCGTCAGCTTCTTCCCGTCGCGCACGGTCGCGATCTACATGGGCCGGATGTTCCTGGTGCGGACGTTCGCCGTGCTGGCGGCGCTCGTGCTCGTCCTCCAGGCGCTCGACCTGTTGAGCGAGTCGGGCGACATCCTCGCCTTTCCAGGCAATGGCGATGCGCAGGTGTGGCAATATGTATCGCTGCGCGTGCCGCAGATCGTCTCGCGCTTCCTGCCCTTCTCGGTGCTGCTCGGCACGATCCTGACGCTGATCACGATGAACCAGAACAGCGAGATCGTCGCGCTGAAGGGCTCGGGCCTGTCCGCGCACCAGGTGCTCGCGCCGCTGCTGGTCGCCAGCCTCGGCGTAGCGGTGATCAGCTTCGTCTTCAACGACCGGGTGGTGGCGCGCGCGACCGCGACGCTGAACCAGTGGCAGAAGGTGAATTATGGCAAGCTGCCGATCGATCGCGGCGACCGCGCCAATGTGTGGGTGCGCGACGGTGACGACCTGATCGAGGTGGCGCAGATCCGCGGCCGCGGCGATGCGACGCGGCTTGGCGGGATCACGCTGTACGATCGCACCGGCGGCAATCTCGTCGCGATCCTGCGCGCCGATCATGGCAAGCGCGCCCCTGCCGGCGGCTGGCTGGTCGGCCCTGCGACCCGGTTCGACGTCGCGCGCGGCACGGATACCAAGCTCAGGTCCGTGGTGATCGGCAAGGATGTTCGCCCCGATCAGTTCACGCTGGCGAGCGTCGATGCGGACGGGCTGTCGTTCGGCGCGCTCAAGGCCGCGATCGCCGACCTGTCCGACGCAGGCCGACCCACCAAGGCGCTCGAGGGGTCACTGTGGCACAAGCTGTCGGGGCCGTTGTCGTCGGTGTTGATGCCGCTCCTCGGCGCGGTCGCGGCCTTCGGTATCGCGCGCTCGGGCAAGCTGTTCGTCCGCGCGGTGATCGGCATGGCGCTGGGCTTCGCGTTCTTCGTCGCGGACAATTTCGCGCTCGCGATGGGCAATCTCGGCGCCTATCCGCCGTTCCTCGCCGCGTGGGCGCCGTTCCTGCTGTTCTTGTTGATCGGCGAAGCGGTGTTGATCCGCTCCGAGGAATAATCCAGCTTTTGGCCTCGCAACGCGGGCCAACGCGGGAGGCCGGTCTCAGCGGCGGACCATCGTGCTGCGCGCGATCTTGCTGACCAGACCCGGGAGCCCGGGATAGCTCGCCTTGTGATAAGGCGACATTGCATCCAGCTCCGCCGAGATCCGGCGATGCGCCTCGCCCAGCGCGTGATACGGGAGCCCCGGCAACAGGTGATGCAGCGCGTGATAGCGCAGACCCACGGGCGCCCACAGCGCCGGCAGCAAAGCCGGCGGTGGCACGTTGACCGTGTCAAGATACTGCGCGGTCACCGTCATCGTCTCGCCGTCATTCTCCCACAGATGCGCGACCAGCGTGCGGACCTGGTTGAGGACCGCAAACGCCGATGCCACGCCGAGGATCGTCAGGAACGCGCGCAGCGGCAGAACGCCCGCCGCGGTGATACCGATCAGCGTTATCGCCCACAGGCTCGCAGCGACTTCGAGACGGTTCCAATAGGCCTTCGCCTCGCCCTCCGGCGCACGACGACGAAATTGCGGATTGATCGCCAGCGCCGAATAGCGCTCGACGACCATCGTCCGCAGCTTGGGCGACAGGAGAGAGAGCGGCGACAGGATCGCAAACCGGATCAGCAGCGCGATCGGTGCCAGCGCAGACACGACGATGAACAGCGGCAACGTCCACGGCTTCATCAGCGCGAGCGGTAGATATTCGGGATCCTCGACCGTGCCATAGCGGGTCTTGGCGTGGTGCAGGTTGTGGACGCCCTCATACATGAACGACGGCGTCATCATCGGCACGCCGACGAGGATGTTCCAGCCCAGCCGGAAGTTGGGCACCGACGCATGCTTCATGTGACTGACTTCGTGGATAAAGCTCAAGCCACGGTACAGCCCGAGCACCGACACGATCGCGGCGACCACCACGACCGCGGTCGAACCGCTCGTCGCCGCCACGACGAGCGCGCCATAGCCGAGCGCGACCGACGCGATCAGGTCGCCCCAATAGACCGACGGCCGCGGCTTCACGAGATCGCGGGTCAGATCCGCGGCCGCGCGCAGCATCGCCTTGTCGTCGGCGATACGCACCACCCCGGCACCGGCTACGGGTGTGGCTGGAACGGGAGCGGCCGTGCCGCGAGCGAGGCTGAGCGAGGTGTCCATGGGCATATCCATTGCCCGAAGATAGTGGCCGCAGCGTGGCATTTACAGGCCGTGTCGCTGCCGCCGCTCCAAGGAAACACGATCACCCTGACAGGTTTTTACGATGATCCATGTGACTCTCGCCTTTGTCGGCCACGCTGGCTAGACACGCGCGACTGCGTATTCGGGAACGACACATGGCTAACATCATCATTCGACCGGTCGAGACGCTGAAGGATCGCAAGATCTTCATCGATCTGCCGTTCCGCCTGTATGCCGACGATCCCAATTGGGTGCCGCCGCTGAAGTCGGAGGCGCTCGGGCTGATCACGCCCGAGAAGAACGGCTGGTTCAGCCATGCCAAGGTGCAGCAGTTCCTCGCCGAGGAGGATGGCCGCGTGGTCGGTCGCATCTCCGCGCACATCGATACGCTCGCGCTGACGATGCCCGCCGAGCAGGGCTTCGGCCCCGGCGTCGGCCAATGGGGACTGATGGAGGCCGAACGCCAGGACATCTTCCAGGCGCTGCTCGCGCGCGCGGAAGGCTGGCTGCGCGATCAGGGCATGACGCGCGCGCTCGGCCCGATCAGCATGTCGATCTGGGAGGAGCCGGGGCTGTTGATCGACGGCTATGATCATCCGCCGACGATCATGATGGGGCATGCCAAGCGCGAATATCGCGGCTGGATCGAATGGGCACAGTATCGCCCGATCAAGCAGTTGATGACCTATGAGGTCGACGTCACGAAGCAATTCCCGCCGATCGTCCAGCGCATCATCAAGTCGGGCGAGAAGAACCCGCGCATCGTCATCCGCAACGTCGACAAGACGAAGTTCGAGGAGGAGGCGGCGATCATCCTGTCGATCCTCAACGATGCGTGGAAGGACAATTGGGGCTTCGTGCCCCTCACCCCGCCCGAAATCAAGGATGTCGGCGTCAAGCTGAAGCCGATCGTCTTCAACGACCTGATCCGCATCGCCGAGGTCGACGGCCGGCCCTGCGCGTTCATGATCACGCTCCCCGACCTGAACGAGGCGATCAAGCCGTTGAAGGGCAGCCTGTTCCCGTTCGGCTGGGCCAAGCTGTTGTGGTGGCTCCGCAAACCCAAGGTGCGGACGGTGCGCGTGCCGCTGATGGGGGTGGTCAAGGACTTGCAGGCGTCGCGGATGGCGAGCCAGCTCGCCTTCATGATGATCGAATATATCCGCCGCGCCTCGGTTGAGCATTACGGCGCCCAGCGCGCGGAGATCGGCTGGATCCTCGACGACAACCAGGGGATGCGATCGATCGCCGAGACGATCGAGAGCCGGGTGAACAAGGTCTATCAGGTCTATGAACGGACGCTGTAGAACGCGCGCGACAATGTTTGACCGCGAAGGCGAAGACCCGGTCTGGGCTCCCGCCTTCGCGGGAGAATAGGGTGGCGGAGACCCGCGGCGGAATGCCCGCGCTACTCCCGCTTTCCCTTCCCGAACGGGATCTTGAGCGTCACCGCTACCCCCTGCCCGGACGCACCGGGCAGTTCGGTGCGGATCGCATGGACATTCCCCCTGCCCCCGCCTGGCAGGCGGAACGACAGCGGATCGCCGCGTAAAGGCTGGACCGGCGCGCCCAGCGTCGCGAGCCGCTGGTCGGTCGGCCGCGCGCAGACGACGATTTCGCCATCGGGATCGGTCTGGACCGGGCACGGCATCGTCGCGCGCGGCCTGCGCCTGCGCAATTCGGGCGGGAGCGGCGGCCCTGCTACCGCTTGCAGCAGGAGCAGGCCGACCAGCACCTAGAAGCGGCGCGATATGCCGGCATAGAGCCGGGCATCGGGGGTATCGGCGGTCAGCCCGGCAGCGCCGAATATGTCAAACTGCAGATCGTCGTTCGCCATCCATGCCAGCGACAGCGCCGCCACCGCCTGCGTCGCATGCCGATCGGGGTCGTCGTCACGCAACGCCTGCACCTCGCCGGTCAGCGTGAACGCCTTGGCGACCTTCACGGACAGGCCAGCGGTCGAGCTATAGGCGAGATGGCGGCCATTGCCGCCCTCGTCGACCGCCGCATCGATCTCCGGCGTCAGGTCAAGCGATACGGCATCCGACAATTCGTACGTCACGGGGACGAGAAACCCCGCCCCCCAGTCACCCGCACCGATCGCAGATCGCCCGACCGGCAGCGTCACGAACGGCAGGACCGAGACCGACAGGTCGGATCCGTCGGGGTGGAGCAGGTTCGCCTTCATGCCCAGCGATACGTCGCCGATCCCGTCGACCGTCTCAACCCCGCTCGGATCGCGCATCCGGTCATGCCCGAACGGCGTAAAGCCGATCCGCGCCTCGATCGTGTCGCTGAGACCGACCCGGACCAGCGTGTCGCCGAACAGGATATTGTCCTCACGCGATCCGGGCTGGTCGTCGCGCGTCCAGTCGGCCAGCGACGTCTCGACCGAGATGCGACCCGGTGCGATCGTGCAGGCCGGCGTATCTATGCCCGGCCGGTCGGGACAATAGTCCCGCTCCTGTGCCGCCGCGGCACCGGCGAAACCCAGTGTGGCGAGCGCGACGCCGAGCAGCGCTCGGCTCATCGCAACCGGACCCAGGTCGGCGCATGGTCGCTCGCCTTTTCACGGCCGCGATACGCCTTGTCGACGCCGGCATCGATCATCCGGTCGGCAGCCTGCGGGCTGAGCAGCAGATGGTCGATCCGGAAGCCTGCGTCGCGCTGCCATGCGCCGGCCTGATAATCCCAGAACGTCCACACGCCACCCTTTGGAAATTGCGTGCGCAGCGCGTCGGTCCAACCCTGCGCGACGAGCGCACGGTAATGCTCGCGGCTTTCGGGCTGCATCAACGCGTCGTTCTGCATCGCGCGCACCGAGTAGGTGTCGTCGTCGTTGGCGATGACATTGTAATCGCCCGCGAGGATGACCGGTTTTTCCTCCGCGAGCAGCACGCGGGCACGGTCGGCGAGGCGATCCATCCAGCGTAGTTTATAGTCGAACTTCGGACCGGGCTGCGGGTTGCCGTTGGGGAGATAGAGCGCGGCGACGATCAGGCCGTCAATCTCCGCTTCGATATATCGGCTGTGCTCGTCTTCGGGTTCGCCGTCGAGACCACGCTGGCGCACCTTGGGCGTTCCGCTCTTGGCGAGGATCGCCACGCCGTTCCACGCCTTCTGGCCATGCCAGATCGCGCCGTACCCCGCCGCCTCAATATCGGCGATCGGGAACGTATCGTCGCTCGATTTCAGCTCCTGGAGGCAGACGATGTCGGGCTGCGCCTCGACGAGATACTCGATCAGCCGCGCCAACCTCGCCTTGATGCCGTTGACGTTGTACGTGACGATTTTCATGAGGCGATCAGACCGAGAAACTGGAGCCGCAACCGCAACCCGACGCGGCATTCGGGTTCTCGACCTTGAACGCGGCCCCGGCCAGCGACTCGACGTAATCCACCGCACATCCGCGGACGAGGTCGATGCTGACGCTGTCGACGACGAGCTTCACGCCGTCATGTTCCGCGATCACGTCGTCGTCCTCGACAGAATCGGCAAAACCGAACTTGTACTGGAACCCCGAACAGCCCCCACCGTCGACGGACAGCCGGAGGATCGCCGGCTTCCCCTGCTTGACGGCGATCGCGGCGACGCGCGCCGCGGCGGAGGGGGTGAGGATGATGTCGGGAGCCAGCGTTGCCATGGGCTGGAGATAGGAGGTTGCGCTATCCGCGGCAACCTTGGGCTTGCCCGTGGGGCGGAGGGCTGGCTCGTCGGCGCGACCGCGGGGCCGCCATTGTCTTCTATCGATGGTCCGTCCCCGTGGAGGGAGATCCCAGCTTTCGCTGGAATGACGGGTCGGGCTTGGGGTTATTGGGGGAGGGCTCGTGCCCCCATTAGTCCTGCGCGGCGGGGCCGCCGGTCGAGACCGGGATCGCGTTGACCGAGCGATCCTGTGCCGCGAGCAGGTAATCGGCGGTCGTCAGGAATGGGATGGGGTTCACCGCATGCCCGTCGATACGCACCTCATAGTGAAGATGCGACCCGGTCGAGCGGCCGGTCGAGCCCATCAGCGCGATCAACTGGCCACGGGTGACGCGGACATTGTCACCGACAAGGATCTTCGAGAGATGGCCGTAGCGCGTCGCGATACCCTTGCCGTGGCTGATCTCGACCATGTTGCCGTAGCCGCCCTGACGACCCGCATGCGCGATGATACCGTCTGCCGTCGCATAGATCGGCGTGCCGATCGGGCCGGGAATGTCGACGCCGGCATGCATCGCCGCGGTGCCGCGGAACGGATCCGAGCGAATGCCGAAATTACTGGTGAACGAGAGCGAGTGAACCGGCTGCACCGACGGGATCGCGATCACGCCCTGCTGCGTAGCGTCGAGCTTCTTCCAGGTCTGGAACAAGGTGCGGAACTGCGCGTCGGCGCGCAGATCGGCGCTCGCCTCTACGGTGTTGGCGGCGATCATCGGGCCGCCCGTGCCGGTCTCGACCGAGCGGTACGCGACCTTTTCCGCGGTGGCGTGCGGCGCGACCTGCGCCTCGGCCGCGGCGCCAAAAGCGGCCAGACCCATCACCGTCGCGGCCATTGCCAACCGGCGACCCGTAAACGCCTTATACACCACGATCACGCCCTTGAGACGGGTCACGATCGCTGCACCGGTAAAATCGACCATTGGTCCCCGACAAAAAAATACAGGGCCGTTCGCCCTTGCAGCGGACGGCTCCGAAACTCTGTCCTGACTCGCAGCCCCTCCGCGCACCAGACATTGTGGGTTAGGCCGGATCCCACTGCCCCGAGCAATAGCATTATGCCGTCCGCGCGGCGGAGCGGCAGGTTGTTGCGGCGAGTTGAAGCGAATTGATACGATTGCCGTGGAACAGGATGAGACCTCGGATCTTCGGCGCGAAATGTCGGCGAATCTCCACGTGTTACTACCTAGTCTTCATAGGGCCTTTACGGCTGCCAAAACCGCCTCCGCATGGCCGGGCACGCGGACCTTGCGCCACGCCTTTGCCAGCGTCCCGTCGGCGCCGAACAGGAAAGTCGCGCGCTCGATGCCCATATATTTGCGGCCGTACATCGCCTTCTCGACCCAGACGCCAAACGCATCACAGGCGACGCCCTCGCCATCGCTCGCGAGACGAACTGCAAGCGCGTGCTTGGCAATGAATTTCGCATGCGAGGCAGGCGTGTCCTTCGAGATGCCGACGACCGTCACACCGGCCGACTCGAACGCTTCGGCGAGCGCGGAAAAGTCCTTTGCCTCGGCGGTGCAGCCCGCGGTGTCGTCCTTCGGATAGAAATACACCACGAGCGGTGCGCCCAGGTTCGCCAGCGACACGTCCGCGGCGTCGATCGTGACCGTCACGTCGGGAATCTTAGCGCCTTCATCCATCCTGCTCTCCCGTCAATTCAGCCCAGAACCGGCTTACCTCCTGCCGTGTCGATTCGAGGGTGGCAACCACGGCGGGCCAATCGGCAACCCCGATCGCACGCGCGATCAGGTCCTCGGTCGCATGGCCCGGCGGACTGGCATCGGGCGCGACGAGCCGGAGCGTGACGAGCAACCGGGTCAGCACGTCATGCGCGCCGCGTAGGGACGCCGGGACGAGCCCTCGCTGGATCAGCGTATCGATTGCCTTGCCGAGGTCGGCATCGAAGCCGGTACGATGGACCAGCTGGACGACGTGCACCGCGAACTCGAGGTCGACGAGCCCACCGGGGAGCAGCTTGGCGTCTAACGGCCCCTTGGGTGGCTTGTGCGCCGCCATATCCGCCCGCATCGACCCGGCATCGGCCACCACGTCCCGCGTCGGGCGGTCGCCCTCGAGCACCGCACGCACGGTATCCGCGACCGCGGTACGCGCGGCCATCGAGCCGAATACCGCGCGCGCGCGAGTCAGCGCCATATGCTCCCACGTCCACGCATCTTCGCGCTGATAGCGGGCGAAGCTGTCGAGCGTGACGACCAGCGGCCCCTGCCCGCCCGATGGCCGCAGCCGCGTGTCGATCTGGTATAGCGGCCCGGCGGCGGTCGCGACCGACAGCGCCGCGGTCACGCGCTGCGCCAGGCGGTTGTAATACAGCGTCGCACCCAACGGCTTTGCGCCATCGGACTCTGCGGTGAAGTCGCCCGTGAACAGATAGATCAGGTCGAGGTCGGATGCGTGCGTGAGCATCGCCCCGCCCATCCGGCCGAGCGCCAGAATGACGAGTTCGCTGCCCGGCACCGCCCCATGCGCCTTGGCGAACTCGTCGATCGTCGCGCGCGCGAGCACCGCGATCGCCGCCTCCGCAACGCGGGCATAGCCGGCAGCGACGTCAAGCGGATCCGACGCTCCCGCAACGATCTGCGCCCCTAGCGCGAACCGTCGTTCACCAACCACCCGCCGGACATGATCGAGCCGCGCCTGATAATCGCCGCCGGCATCGCCCGCGCGCATCGACGCCTCGAGTGCCGCGATGTCGTCGACCGGCTCAAGCGCGGTGGCATCGATCAGCCCGTCGAGCAGGTCCGGCCGCCGCCCGAGATCGTCGGCGAGCGTCGGCGCGTGACTGAGGATCGCCGCGAGCAACGTCGCCAGCCCCGGCCGCGCCTCAAGCAGGCGAAAGATGTTGATCGCGCTCGGCAGGCGTTCGAGCAGCGCATCAAGCCTCAGCAACGCGGCCTGCGGCACCGGCGCGGTGGCAAATGCGGTAACGAGAGTCGGGAGCACCGCCTCCAGCGCCTCGCGCGCGGCAGGACTGCGCAGTGCAGGGTAGGCGCCCCCCCGCCATGCTTCGATCCGGCGACGCGCAGGCTCGGGCGCGACGAACCCGGCGGCGGCCAGGTCGGTCTCCAGCGTCACCGCGTCATGCGAGAACGCAGGCCGCTCCGTGTCGTCGAGCGCGTCGTAGATGCGCCCGGTCGCCGCGACGTGCGGTGACAGAAGCGCCAGCAACGCGCCTGCATCATCCAGCCCGTGCAGCTTCGCAACACGGTCGAGCGCGTCGCCGGTCGGTAGCGCGTGCGTCTGGCGATCGTCGATCATCTGCACGCGGTGCTCGATCGTCCGGAGCAGCGTATAACCGTCGATCAGCGCCTGCGCTTCGGAGGTACCGATCCAACCCGCCCCGGCCAGCCGGGCGAGCGCGTCGCGGGTCGCCGGCGCGCGCAAGGTGGCATCACGGCCGCCGTGGATCAATTGGTGGATCTGCGCGAAGAACTCCGCCTCGCGAATGCCGCCGCGCCCGCGCTTGAGGTCATAGCCCGGGCCGAACGCCTGCCCCTGTGAATGATGGTCGCGGATACGCGCCGAGATACCGCGGATCTCGCCGATTGCACCGAAATCGAGCGCGCGCCGCCAGACGAACGGGCGGATTGTGTCGAGAAACCGCTGGCCCAGCGCAATGTCGCCCGCCGCTGCGCGCGCGCGGATGAACGCGGCCCGCTCCCACGGCAGCGCCTGTGCCTCGTAATAGCCGATCGCCGCCTCCACCGGCAGGACGATCGGTGTGATCTCGGGCGACGGCCGCAACCGCAAGTCGACGCGCAGGACATAGCCATCGCCATCGCGGGCCTGGAGCAGTTCGACCACGCGCTTGCCGATCCTGACCGCGGCCTGTTCGGGCTCCTCGCGCGGTTTTCGCGGCAGCGTCACCGGATCGAACAAGAGGATCGGATCGATATCGGATGAATAATTGAGTTCGCCGCTCCCCTGCTTCCCAAGCGCTATCGCGGTGAAGCCAAGCGGCTCGGCCCCCGGCGTCCGCTCCTCGATGGCAGCGCGGATCGCGGTATCGAGCGCCTGATCGGCAAACCGCGTCAACGCGCCCGTCACCGCGGTGAGATCGAGAACCCCCGCGAGATCGCCGATCGCAACGTTGAGCGCCATCGCGCGTCGCGTAAGCCGCAGCCGCTTGGCAACGGGCATGTCCAGCGCGGCGCTCGACAGGTCCAGATCGAGATGACCTTGGGCGAGGGATTGCGCGATCGCCGGCTCGCGGTCGAGGATCATCGACAGAAATGGCGACCACCGGCGAGCGCGATCGATCGCGTTATTTAACTTATGTTCAGTGTTCACTCTGGTCATCCCGCAATACTCGATAATAAAAGTATCGCTTGACAAACGACAGCAACGAACTGCGCCGTCGCACGTTGTGCGCGGTATGATGTATTCTTCTCTCACGATCAAACGCGAAACGGATGGCCAACAGGTCGTACGGCGGCCGCGCGTCACCGACGCGGTCGGTCATGCGTTGCGCAATGCCTTTAGCGAACAGAATGGCGTGCCCGACGACATGGCCCAACTACTGAGCCGACTCGATGGCACGGGCCGGAGTATTCATTGATCAAGACGCCGTCAGGATGGTGACGAGCTAACACATGAGAAATGGCCCCAGTTGGCCAAACAATACGTAACGCCTATTATACTCCAACCATCTTTTGGCAAATTTGATCGAAACGCGCCGACATTTTCCAAGATACGTCAATCTATATGCCAGACCAGCCAAATTTCTAGCGACCTGCGCGAGTCATCGCCCGCGGCTCAGATGCTCGACATCCCCCATGATTGAGTCGAGCGCGGTCTTGCTGGTATCGGTCTCGTGGTCGCGGCGTGACGGTAGCGACCCGTCGGTCAGGATCGTCTCGAGCGCGACGCGACCACGCGCGACCCGGCTCTTGATCGTACCGACCGCGACGTTACAAATCTCAGCCGCCTCTTCATAGGCGAAGCCGCCGGCACCGACCAGGATCAGCGCCTCACGCTGGGGCTGCGGGAGATGCATTAGCGCACGTTGCATATCGCCGAGCTCGACGTGCCGATCCTGGCTTGCCGGCGCGGCAAGGATGCGATCGGCGACCAAATCGTCCCACTCGCCCTTGAAGCGGGCGCGGCGCATCTGCGACAGATACAGGTTGCGCAGGATGATGAAGGTCCACGCCCGCATATTGGTACCCGCCTGGAAACGCAGCCGCGCCGCCCACGCCTTGAGCAGCGTTTCCTGAACCAGATCATCGGCAAGATCGCGGCTACCCGACAGCGAACGTCCAAACGCGCGAAGATGCGGGATCACTTGCGCGAGCTGAACCTTGAACTCCGCATCGGACAGCGAGACATGCTCCACCGGCGCGACGACTTCGTCGATGTCACCGTCGTCATCGGCGTGTGGAGCAGGCTGAATCATGGAAATCCTATCAATTCCGATAGTCGTCATACTTTGCGGGCGTCGTCGCCGACCCGCGGGATATATCGCGTGACGACAGACATAGGCGCTCTAACCGCCAATGCCAGTCATCCGCGGTAAACCCAGGTCAGCGCAGGACGAGAAAACCAAAGATAACGATTACGAGGACAAGCGAGATCGCCAGAATGTAGCGCGTAATGCCTGGTGTAGCGCCAGCGCGCGCGTCGTTCGTCTCGATGTGAATGCGTTCGTTCGGGTCAGCCATAGCGAGTAAACCCTCGAAAACCGTTTTGGGTCCGCAACCATTTGTGGAAGCGGACCCAGGATGCAGCGATACCGCCACACAATCAAGCGGTTGCCAGCGGTATTGAACGCCGCGGCCGTTAAATGGCGGGGACGGTCGCCTGATCGAAGAACAACGCCTGACTGATTGCGGCCTTCACGGTCGAGCGCTGGAACGGCTTGGTGATCAGGAACGTCGGCTCAGGACGTTCACCGGTCAGCAAGCGCTCGGGGAAGGCGGTAATGAAGATCACCGGGACCTCGAACTCGGCCAGGATATCTTTGACGGCATCGATACCCGAACTGTCGTCGGCGAGCTGGATGTCGGCAAGAACGAGGCCGGGCCGCATTTCCATCGCCAGTGCCACTGCCTCGTCACGCGTGACGGCGACACCGGTGACGTCGTGGCCGAGATCGCGAACGATCGTCTCGATATCCATCGCGATGATCGGCTCGTCCTCGATGATGAGAACCTTGGCGCGCGTCTGGCTTTCGATTTCCGTCAACGCTTCGGCGACGAGGTCGTCGACCTCGCTCGTCTCGACCTCGATCAGATACGCGGCATCCTCGGGGGTGAAGCCTTCCATCGCGGTCAGCAGAAGCGCCTGACGTGACAGCGGCGTCATCCGCGAAAGCCGTGCGCGCGCGACAGCTTCATGGCCTTCCGCATCATTCGCGCCCTCGTCGGCGAGCTCGTCGAAATTCGCCGAGTTCCAGATACCCTGGAACATGCGGTAAAGTCCGAGACGGGGATCGACGTCACGCGGAAATTCCTCGGGCGCGGCAACGATCGCCTCGAGCGTGGCGCGCACGTATTTATCACCGTGCATCTGACTGCCGGTCAGGGCCCGGCCATAGCGCCGCAAAAAGGGAAGGTGCGGTGCAAGTTGCTGTCCAAGCGACATGGGTAACGAATACTCCCTGATCTACGCGGCCCTTCATGTGTCGGGTGGCTCGCGTCATTGCAATGGCGGCGGCCGAAAAACCACGCGCCCGAAAACCACTACCCCGCCCGATTCGCCTGTCAGCATGCAGGCCGACCGGCAACGAGGACGTGTTTTTCGCTCAGGCGTGGAACTAACGACAGCGTGTTTGGTTTCACGAACATCTTTGGCGACTCCGCCGCCCGCTTGATATCCGTCGAGCAGGCGGCGTGTATCGTCTCTATGTGACATGATTTGCCAGATGGCTCGGTTCGCGTCGTGCAGGGGGAAGTTTTGAGTTTGGGCCACGACACGCAGAATACGGTGCCTGCCACGAAACCCGCGCAGGTTCCGGATAAGGACCAGCAAATGGGATCGGCGTTGCGTTCGGTATATCAGAAGACCGTCGACGAAGCGATCCCGGACGATCTGCTCGACCTTCTCGGCAAGCTCGACTGAGCGCGGGCCGCATGGCCTCGCAATCGATGCCGGATAGCGCGCCAACGCCGTCATCGGACGTCGGCGGACCAGGGGAAACGCGTCTGACGGCCGCAATGGGACGCCTGCCTACGGGCGCGAAGCTGTTCCTTATCTTGAGCGCCGCGTTGCTCCCACTGGCGCTGATCGCAGTGTTTGCCACGTTCCAGACCACACGGCTTGCCGATACCGAAGCCCGTGCGCGTCTGCGCGTTACGGCGAACGAAAGCGCGCGCGCGATCGCGATCGAGCTGGTCGGCGATATGACCGCGCTCCGGGTGGCGGTGAACGCGCTGGGTAACGACCCCGCCGATGCACCGAGTTGCGCGCGTGCGCAGGGCGTCTTCGCGCAGCAATCCTCCGCGGGAACGCGTTTCGTCATCACCGACCGCGACGGCACCGTCCTGTGCGGAACACCGATCCCCAATCCCGTCACGCTGCATCAGGACGATATGCCGATCACCGCGGCAATCATTCCGCGTCGCGGTCTTGTACTGGCAATCTCCGGCCCCGGTGGCGATACGTCGGCGCGCGCCTATTTCCCGCAGCCGTTTCTCGAACGGATCGGGCGTCCGTCGAGCCGTGCGCTGATCTTCGGCAGCGCACTGGTTCTCGATCAGGATGCGTTGACGCTCGAGACGATCCCCGACGAGCGTCCGCTCGACCGCATGGAGACGATGCGGACTGATCTGGGGATCGCCGGCATTGCCTTGCGCACCAGCATCCGCAGCGCTCCGGTGACGTCGTCGCTGGTCGTCGCGATGCTGTTACCGCTGCTGATGTGGATCGCCGCGGCGAGCATCGCCTGGTTCGTCGTCGACCGGCTCCTGATCCGACCGCTACGCCGACTGCGGGGCGCGGTCGCGGCGTTCACGCCGGGCGAGGCGCTCGATTTGGGCGCCGTCCGTACATTGCCTGCGCAGGAAATCCGCGAGCTCGGCGATACCTTCCAGGCGATCAGCCAGACTGTGGCGCTGCACGAAGCGGGCCTTGCCGAAGGGCTGGTGCGCCAGACCAAGCTGACGCGCGAAGTCCATCATCGCGTAAAGAACAACCTGCAGGTCATTTCCAGCCTGATCAACTTCCATGCGCGCAGTGCGCCGAGCGCGGACGCGACCGCCGCCTACGCCTCGATCCAGCGCCGCGTCGATGCATTGGCGGTCGTCCACCGCAATCACTTCGCCGAACTCGAAGAAAACCGTGGCCTTAACCTGCGGACGATGATCGGCGAACTCTCGGCGAACATCCGCGCGACCGCCTCCGATCGCTCGCATGGCCTGGGCATCACGCTCGACATCGATCCGTACCTGGTCAATCAGGACGTCGCGGTCGCGATCGCGTTCCTCGCCACCGAGACGATCGAGCTGGCGATGACATGCGATCCCGCCGCACAGATCCGGATCGTCGTCAAACCGTCGGACCTGCCCGATCGTGCGCTGCTCCGCGTCGTATCGCGTGCGCTGGTCGAAAGCGATGCGCTGCGCGAGGCGGCGTCGCGCTATGGCCGCGTCATGGAAGGCCTGTCGCGGCAGTTGCGCGCCCCGTTGCATCACGACCCGCTGGTTGGCGCGTATGAAATCGCATTCGCTGTTAAAGGTCGCGATTAATTCGTAGCAAGTTCAGTAATTAACCGAGATCAGGGCCGAACTTTTTTTCAAAAAGTCATAATCGATAGGGAACGGATCAGCGCGATCGCCGTTCAACATTTCGGACAGCGACTTTATGCCCCCCCGCTCTCGCTGTCCAAGTCATAGGCCCGGAAGCAGCACCCTCCCCCCCCCGGTGATGCTTCCGGGCCTTTATCGTTCGATCGGCCGTGACGGTTCGCATGCCGCGCGAAATAGCGGCATTCTGGTTTCGTGATCGGAACGAATACGCCCCCCGAACATTGCACCTCCGGTGGCATTCAAGCCCGTCTTGGAGGAAGTTATATGCGTAAGTTGGTTGGACTGGTCGTCGCCGCGGGCGCGCTCATGGTGTCGGCATGCAACACGGTTGAGGGTGCAGGCAAGGACGTCGCGTCGGCAGGCAAGACCGTCGCAAAGACCGCAGACAACGCCAAGTAAGCCCTGGCGCTTCCGATACGGGACGGGGTCCGGTGCACACGCACCGGACCCCGTTTTCGTTTCGGTGCTCGACCGCAGATCAGCTTTCGACGATGTCGGTGGACTCGCCTTCGACCGCCTTGGCTTTGGCCCGGCTGCGTTCAGTAAACCAGATTCCGATCAGCGCGAGTTCGTACAGGATGACGAGTGGGATCGCGAGCAGCAGCTGCGACCCGATATCCGGCGGGGTCAGCACCGCAGCGATCGCGAACGCCGCGACGATCGCATAGCGCCGCGCGCCGATCAGCTGTTTGCGCGTCACGATCCCCGCGCGCTCGAGCAGCATCAGCAGCACGGGCAGCAGGAACGATATGCCGAAGCCGAACAGGAACTGCATCGTGAACGACAGGTAGTTCCCGATCGCGGGCAATGCCTCGCGGTGGATGCCGCCGACCATGCCGTCAAACCCGAGCAGGAAGTGCAGCGCCATCGGGATGGCGATGTAATAGGCCATTGCCGCGCCGGTCAGGAATAGCACCGGCGTCGCGAGGATAAATGGCAGGAGCGCGCGCTTCTCCTTCTTGTAGAGGCCGGGGGCGACGAACTGCCACAGCTGGTTCGCGATCACCGGGAACGACAGCATCATGGCGGCGAAGAACGCGACCTTGATCTGGACGAAGAAGGCCTCGAAAATCTCGGTATAGATGACCTTGTTCTGCCCCGCCGCGAGCAGTGGGTGAACGAGGAAGCCGAAGATATCCTCGGCGAAGTACATCGCGATTCCGAACGTCACGATCAGCGCGGCGATGCAATAGAGCAGCCGCCGCCGCAGCTCGATCAGATGGTCGAGCAACGGCGCCCGGCTTGCGTCGATCTCGCTCATGCTGTGCTTTCGGCGTTATTGGAGGCGATCACGGGGGTCACGCTTACGGCAGTCCCGCTCATGACGACGCGACGTCGGACTTGCCGGTCTTGTCATCGGGATGACCTATCGCCGGAACGACCGGAACAGCCGCCGGCGGCGCGATCGGGTCAACACCGGGGTCCTCAAAGGGCGGGTCCGCCGCGGCAGGCGATGCATGCGGCCGCGCGGCGGCGACAACCGGTTTCTCGACCATCACGGGCTCGTTCGTATGATCATCGACCGCGTCGATCGAGCGATAATCGCGACGATGCTCCTCGGTCTCCGGCGAATGCACGACCTGCGTAGTCTCCGCGCCCGGACCAGATTGCGGATGCTCGCGCATGATCCGTTCGTTTTCCGCCGCCCAGCGCTTTTCCATTTCCTCGAGTTCGGCCTCGCGAACCATCGAGTCGAAACCGGAACGAAACTGGCGCGCGACACCACGCGCCTTGCCGACCCAATAGCCGACCACGCGCATCGCCTTTGGCAGATCCTTCGGGCCAATCACGACCAGCGCGACGAAGGCCACGAGCAGAAACTCGGAGGGCGCGATATCGAACATTCAGCCGCGCCTATCTAAAGTCGTCAAGTCCGCCGGCTTCAGGCAGGACGGTCGTCGCGGACGCGATTGCCGTCGCGATCGAACGCCGGATCGGCCGACTTCTGCGCTTCGATCCGGGCCGAAGGCTTGGCGGGCGTGTCGTCGTCATTCTCGGACATGCCCTTCTTGAAATTTTTCACGCCCTTGGCGACGTCGCCCATCAGGTTCGAGAACCGGCCACCGCCGAGAAGGAGGATCGCGACGACCGCGAGGACGAGCAAGTGAATCGGGCTAAAACCGCCCATGGCAATTCTCCTGGAAACTGAACCCTATCTAAGCCTCATCTCGCCGCATTGCCAGCCACCTCGCCATCCCCCGCTCGATCTTCGCCGTCTTCGAGCCGATCAAAGGCGAGATCGACCGGATCGAGCAGCCCGGCAGCACGCAGATCGTCGATCCCCGGCAGGTCGCGGCGGCTCGTCAGCCCGAAATGGATGAGGAATTCGGGCGTCGTCGCGAACATCAGCGGCCGCCCCGGGACCTCGCGCCGCCCCGCCGGTTTCGCCCAGCCCGCCTCCATCAGCACGTCGAGCGTCCCCTTCGAGATCTGGACGCCTCGGATCGCCTCGATCTCCGCGCGCGTGACCGGCTCGTGATAGGCGATGATCGCGAGCGTTTCGATCCCCGCGCGGCTGAGCCGGCGCGGCTCCTCGCGGTCGCGGCGCAGCATGTGCGCCATCTCCGGGGCGGTCTGGAATTGCCATCGATCACCGCGCCGGACGACGACGATCCCGCGGCCCGCATAGTCGTCCGCCAGCCGGTTCAGCGCGGCGCGGACATCGCCTGCCCCGACATGCGCACGGATCATATCGACGGTGAGCGGCGCGTCGGCGGCGAACAGCACCGCCTCGACCGCGCGGGTGAGGGCATCGGGCGGCGTCACGATGCGCGGGACGATGCGCGGGCGCGCAGATAGAGCGGCGCGAACGGCTCAGCTTGGCGCAGTTCGATCCGCCCCTGTCGCGCGAGTTCGAGCGCGGCGACGAAGCTCGACGCGAGCGCAGAACGTCGCAATTTCTCGCCCGCCTCGGGCAGGAAACTCTCGATCGCGCTCCAGTCGATCCGTTCGCCGATCAGCGTCGAGACGCGGTCGAGCGCTGCCTCGAGCGTCATCACCTCGCGATCGGCGACGACGTGCATCACCGGCCGCGTCCGCGCCGAGATGCGGCCATAGGCAGCGATCAGATCGAAGATCTCGGCCTGCCACACCGCCTTGCGCACCGTCCGCAGTCCTTCGGGGGCGCCACGGGCGAACACGTCGCGCCCGCTGCGATCGCGCGCCATCAGCCGCGCGCCCGCCTCGCGCATCGCACTCAGCCGCTCGAGCCTGCGCTGCAGCCGCAACGCCAGCGCCTCGGGGTCGGGGTCGGCCAGCGGATCGCGGGGCAGCAGCAGCGCCGATTTCAGATAGGCGAGCCACGCCGCCATCACGAGATAGTCGGCGGCAAGCTCGAGCTTGAGCGCGCGCGCGGTCTCGACATAGCCCAGATATTGCTCGACCAGCGCCAGGATCGAGATCCGCCGCAGATCGACCTTCTGCGCGCGCGCCAGCGTCAGCAACAGGTCGAGCGGCCCCTCCCAACCGTCCAGGTCCAGCGTCAAGTGTGCGTCGTCCATCGCCCGACGGTACAGCATCGCACCCGATTGGGCAGCGGCGGATCTCTGCTCGATCGACACGCGGTCGACAGCGCGCGACGGCCGCGATCGGGCGCAGCGCGCAGCGGCAGAAGGCGCCTGGGCCCCCGACCGGCGCAATGCCGGCAGGATGCGACGTATGCCGACACAATATTGCTCTGCGATCCTCGGGCTAGTTCAACCTGTCCTATTATAGGAATGTCATTCCGCCCGAGCCTGGAAGAGGTCGCCGAACCATGTCACAGCCGAGTTCCAGAACGCGCGATGCGTCGTTGAACCGTGCCATCCGGATTGCGGGGGCGGTTTTGTTCGGACTCGTGCTGTTATGCGGCGCGACCGGCATCGCCGCCGCCTGGATGCAGACGGCGGCGTCGCACCGCCATACCGCGGCGACCGCGCTGTTCGCCAATCACGAAGCCGCGGCCATGATGCAGGATGCGATCCGCAGCGACGTGCTCGCCGCATTCCAGGTCGCAGCGCCGGGGGGCATGCTCGGACGCAACGAGATCCCAGACGACTTCCGCGCGCATCTCGTCGCGCTGCGCAAACGCATCCCGGCGGACGCCGCGTATACGGGCGACGCCTCGGTCGCCGCGGCCACCTCCAGGCTGTCGGCGCCGACGCGCGCCTATGTCCGGTCCGCCACGCAGCTTGTCGATCGCAGCGGCACCGATCCCGCCGCTGCGCGCGCGATGCTGCCCGGTTTCTTCGATCGGTTCCGCCGCCTCGACGTCGCGATGGACTCGGCGGGGGCGGCGATTGAGGCGAATGCACAGCGGTTCGCGCGCAGTGCGGAGCGGATCGGCACGATCGCGATGGTCGCTCTCGTCATCGCGCTGGCGGTCGGCAGTGCCGGGACCATCGTCTTCGTGACGATGGCGGCGCGGCACGTCGTGCAGCCGATCATCGGCCTTGCGGACACAATGCGCGCGCTCGGGGACGGCAATCTCGCGGCCGAGGTGACGGGGGCGGATCGCGGCGACGAACTCGGCGACATGGCCAGGGCCATTCTGGCGTTCCGCAACCAGCTGCAGGCGGCCGACGCCGAGAAACGGGCGCAGGCTACGCTGATCGTCGACAGCCTGGGCACGGGGCTCACCGCGTTGGCGGACGGCGACCTGACCGCGGAGATCGTCGCCGATCTCCACGCGCCGTTCACCGGGCTCAAGGATAACTTCAACAGCGCGATCGACAGCCTGCGCGGCGTCATCGGATCGGTTGCGCAGGCGACGACGACGATCAGCACAGGATCGAAGGAGATCGCTCAGGCGAGCGAGGATCTCGCGCGCCGCACCGAAGGCAATGCCGCCAGCCTGGAACAGACCGCCGCCGCGATCGCGCAGATGGACCAGCGGTTGCAGGCGACCGCGGTCGCCGCCGGGCAGACGGTCGAGCGCGCGGACGGCGCGATCGCCACGGTCGCCGGCGGTCGCGTGATCGCCGACGAGGCGGTCCAGGCGATGACCCGGGTGAGCGAGAGCGCGAAGGGAATCGACAGCGTGATCGAGGGGCTCGACAAGATCGCGTTCCAGACGCGCGTGCTGGCGATGAACGCTGCGGTCGAGGCGGGACGTGCGGGCGAGGCCGGACGCGGGTTCGCGGTGGTCGCCGATCTCGTGTCCGCGCTCGCGATGCGCGCCGAGGAAGAGGCCGGGCGCGCGCGCGACCAGCTGACCGCGACGCAGGCCGATATCGGCACCGCGGTGGAACGCGTGCAGCGTGTCGACGGCGCGTTGTCGGCAATCTCGGCGGACGTCCGCAGCGTGCACGCGCTGCTTGCGGAAATCGCCGACGACAACCGCGCGCAATCGACCGCCATCACCGAGGTCAGCGCCGCGGTCACCGCGATGGACCAGGCGACGCAGCAGAACGCGGCGATGGTCGAGCAGGCGTCGTCCGCCGCGCGCAACCTGACCTCGGAGGTCGCCGCGCTGTCGGACCAGGCCGCGAAGTTCCGCATCGGCGCTGCGCCCGGCCACGGCGCACCGTCAGCACAGCCGACGCAGTACGCCCACCGGTCCGCGGGCGGCTATGGCGGCGGGCGCAGCGCAGTTTGGGCGGAACCGCCGCGGCGCGAGGCCTGGTCACCGCCCGCGAAGGTTGCCGCGATGGCAGATGCGGCAACGTTCGACGACGACGGGTTCGAGTCCTTCTAACGCCGCTGGCTACGCCGCGCCCGACGCCTGCAACAAGGCGTCACGCGTGGCGATCAGCGCGGCAAGATCGCCGGTGCCGCCGCCGACCGACGCCATCGCCCGATCGAGCCGCGCGCGCGACACGGCGGACATCGGCGCGAGCCGATCGGCGATCTCGACCATCTCGTCCATCCGCGCCCAGCAATCGAGCACGACGTCGCACCCCGCGGCGATCGCGCCGGCCGCCTTGTCGCCCGCCGTTCCTGACAACGCCCTCATGTCGATATCGTCGGTCATCAACAGCCCGTCGAATCCGATCCGGTCGCGAATGATCCGATCGATCACGATCGGCGACAAGGTCGCGGGGCGATCGGCATCCCAGGCATCGAACACGATGTGCGACGTCATCCCCATCGGCGCCTGATTGAGCGTGCGGAAGGGTTCGAGGTCGACCGCGAGCTCGGCATCGGTCGCGGTCACGGTCGGCAGGTGATGATGCGTGTCGAGCTTCGCGCGACCATGGCCGGGCATGTGCTTGACGATCCCGACGACGCCGCCCTCGGCCAGCCCCTCGAGCATCGCACGGCCGAGCGCGGCAACGCGCATCGGGTCCGAACCGTAGGTCCGGCAGGACACCGCCTCGGTCGTATCGGGCTGCGACACGTCGAGCAGCGGCGCGCAGTCGACGGTGATGCCGACCTCGCTGAGCATCACCCCTAGCGCCTGCCCGTTCGCGCGCGCCGCCTGGATCGCGGTCATCGGCGCGCGCTCATACGCCGCGTCGAACACCGGCCCCGCCGGAAACGCCGGCCATTCGGGCGGCCCCATCCGCGCGACGCGGCCACCCTCCTGGTCGATCAGGATCGCCAGATCGTCACGCCCCGCCAGCGCGCGCAGCGAATCCGTGAGCGCGCGGACCTGCGCGCGGTCGACGATGTTGCGCTTGAACAGAATGTAGCCAGCGGGCTCGCACGCGGCGAAGAACGCGCGCTCGGCGGCGGTGAGGACGGGGCCGGACAGGCCGAAGATGACGGGCTTCATGACTGGGTCCTAAACCGAAAAAAATTCTCTTACCGTTCGCCCTGAGCGAAGTCGAAGGGCCTGCCCTCCGGAAGTGGCTTCGACTTTGCTCAGCCCGAACGGGGGTGCTCAATAATCCTTCGACACGCGCACGTTCGCGCTCTGCCGGCCGAGCGTGGAGATGCTCGACAACAGCGACAGCCAGCGCGTGACCTGGAACTCGACCTGCGTCGCCGAATAGCCCTGCCCGTCGGTGACGATCTCCGCATACAGCCGCCGCGTGACGTATTTGCCCGCCGCGATCGAGGTACCCTGCCCGGTCTGCGGATCGGCGGGCAGGATACGCAGGCGGTCGAGCCCGGCGGCGCGGCGCACCGCGTTGATCGGGTTCAGGCCATTGCCGCCCCCCTGCAACGCCGCCACCGCCGCGGCCAGCTGCAACGCCTCGGGCGCGGAAAGATTGGTGATCGAGGTGCCGAACAACAGCCGCGAGAGCAGCTCATCCTCGGGTAAAGCGGGCGTGCTGGTAAAACCGATCTCGGGTTTGAGCGCATAGCCCGTCACCCGGATCGACGCGCTGAGCCCGGTCGAATCGGCATTCGCCTCGATATCGAGCGCGGGATTGGCGGGCACCTGCCCGTCGAAGCGGATGACACCGCGCGCGAGCTCGAACTGGCGACCGGCAAACTCGTAATCGCCGCGAATCAGCGTGGCGCGGCCAGTGATCGCGGGATTGTCGGGCTGGCCGGCGATCTGGAGGTTGGCGGACCATTCGCTGGTCAGCCCCAGACCGCTGACCATCACCTGGTTCGGCGCACGCGCCTTGATCGCCAGCGCCCAGGGCTTGGTCGGCGTCACGACTTCCTCGCCGCCGTCGGGCAGGTTGATCTCACGGATGTTAAGCTGCGGCACCGCGCTGGCGGCGGTCGCCTGGCCGAGACGGTAGCGGCTCTTGTTCAGCACCACGTCGCCCGCGATCGTGCCGCCCGAGCCATTCGACCTGAACGTCAGCGGCCCCGAGACGGTCGCGCCGATATCGTCGCGATTGATCATCACCGCCTTGTCGGCCTGCAGCGTCAGGTCGAGCCCAATCCCCGCCGCGGCGGCGAATTCGAACTGGCCGCTGCCGGTGACCCGGCCCCCCTTGCCCGCATCCGCGCCGAACCGGTCGATCACGAGGCGCGATCCGCCGAACCGACCCGTCGCCTGCACGTTGGTGAGGACGGTGCCGGTGGTCGCGCTCTCGATCCGCGCGCCGTTCGCCTGGACGACGCCGCGCAGCGTCGGGTTGGCGAGCGTGCCGACGACGTCCGCACCGATCGCGACCGGACCCGACAGGTCGAACAATTCGACCCCGGTGAGCCGCCAGAGCGTGTCGGCAGGCCCGCTGTAGCGAAGCTGACCGAACAGGCGCGCGTTGGTGATGCGCGCGGCGAGGTCCCCCTGCCCCAACGGTGCCAGCTGCGCCTGCGCGCGGCCGATCGTCTTGCCGCCCGAGGCGATCACCGCGCGCACGCCGAGCTTGTCGGGCGAGAGCACCGCAGCGACACCGACGTCGATCGGACGCGACGACAGGACGAGACCGGCGCGGCTGAGCCCGCGGATCGTGAGATCGGCCTTGCCGGTCGGCGCGGCGCCGTTCGCGGTGGCGATGTTGACGCGGCCCGACGCCGAACCACTGAGCCCCAGCCCGGGATAGCCGATGTCGAGCAAAGCAAGCGGCATGCGCGTCAGGCTGGCGTCGACCGCCGTGCTATTGCCGGTGAAACGCCCGCCGACCTGCGCCTCGCCGCCGCCGAAGCTGAGTCTGGTCGGCGCGAGGTGCCAGCCGTCCTTGGCTTGGGTCAGGACCGCGGGAATGAGCAGTTTCAGCGGGCGACCGTCGAGCGTGCCTTGCGCGGAGACCGCGTAGCTGTTGGCGGTGACCTGCGTGACGCTCTGGATATCGAACGCCCGCCCGCGCGACCCCGCGATCGACGCGCGGACCGTGCCGACGCCGCCGCGCAGCGAGGCCGCGCCGGTGAATCGCGCAAGGCTGAGCGGGCCGCGGCGCAGCCCGAGGCCGGTCGCTTTCGCCTCGATCGACGTACCGGCGGGATCGAGCAAGGTGACGAAATCGAGCTTGCCCTGGCGCAGCGTAACGGTGTCGAGTGTCGCGGCCTTGGCAGCGAGATGTCCCTCGATGCGCTGGATCTGCCCGACCGGGCGGAACAGGAGTTCGCCCGAGATACCGCCGCCCGCGACCGCCAACTGTCCGTTGAAGCCGCCATCGACGACCGCGACAGCGCCGCTTGCGCGCGTCCCGGCGACGTTCAGCGCCGCGATCTGGATCGTCGCCCCCGCGCCCGGTGGCAGCAGGATCGCGCCGTTGCTGGTGAACGGCCCCAGCCGCGATCCGCCCGCCGCGGTGAACGCGAAGCCCTGCGGCGTCGGGTCGAGATGCGCGCGGACGTTCGACAGGCCGAGCGTGGCGTTGGGGCTGGCAAAAACGAGGTCGAGCGCCGGTTTCTCGATCTGACCGTCGAGGTTCAGCGTCACCGGGCCGTAGGTGGCTTGCCGCCCGCCGCCCTCGAAGTGGAACGTCCCGTCACGCCTGCGATAGCCGTTGCCGGTCAGCCGGATCTGCGGCGCGGTCAGCACCAGGTTGGTGAAGTGCAGCACGCCGTCGGTGGTGCGTTCGAGATTGGTGGTGATTCGCGGCAGGCCGCCCGCGAGGCTGCGGAAGAACGCGTTGTCGAGCCGCACCATCTGCGCGCTGCCCTGCCCGATCACGCGCGTGCCCTTGCGGTTCGGACCGGGCACTACGCGCAACGTCGATTTGACGTCGACGATGCCGAGGCCGGGGATCAGATACCGCCCGAGCCCGCCGTTGATACCAACCTCGAACTGGCCGCTGCGCAGATCGACTGCCAGATTGATGCTGCCGCTGAGCTTGTCGGACCGCAAACGGAGCGCGTCGCCGGTCAGTAGCGTCGGCGTCACGCGGAGCAGTCCGTCGACCGACAGGTTGCGTAGGATGCCCCCCGCCACGCTGCCGACCCCGGTCACGCGCGCGGCGGTGAAGCGGATCGGCACGGTGACCGGCGCGGCGGACAGGCGCCCTTTGCCTGCCGCGTGCGCGTTCTCGAACCCGGTCTGATCGAAGGCGAAACGGCCCGCATCGATCCGGTAGTCGAACGCCGCGGTCGCGAACGGCCCGTCGAGGATCGCACGCAGCTCGACCATGTTGCCGGTCATGGTGTCGAACAACGCCTGCGGCCTCAGCAGCCGCGCCTTTATCCGGACGTTGCGATACGCGTTCGTGCCGAGATCGACGATGCCGGTTGTGTCGATCGCGAGTGCAGGCGTGCGCAGCGAGAGGGTACCGTCCAGCCGGCGGTTGGCGAACCCGGCGCTGCCGTTGACGAGCACGCGCGGCGCGGTCAGCCGTTGCAGCCTGCCCTTGAGGAGCGACGACGGCGAGAGCGTGCCCGACAGCGTGTAACGCCCCGCAACCTGCGCGAGCGCGAGGTCGACGACTCGGGTCGTCCCGATCATGCCGTTCGCGCGGCCGCTCCATTTCGCCCAGCTGCCGTCGCCGGTGACCGCGAGCGCGACCGGGCCCTTCGCCCTGACCATCCGCGCGAGGACGCCGTTGGCCGCGCCCTTTGCGGCGACGTCGATGTCGAAGCGGTCGCGCGCGGGTTCGGCATCGATCCGCAGCTTCAGATCGTCGCTGCCGGCGACGCGGGCTTTCAGGTCGACCAGCGCGCGCCCCGAGCGGATGTCGGCGCGTCCGTCGAGCGTGCCGATCCGCTGCGTCCCCAGCACGCGCTTCGCCAGCGTCAGCCGCCCGACCGAGAGCTGGCCGATATGGATATCGAAATCGGGCAGGATCGGGCCACGGGTCTGCGACGGGCGAGTCCGCGGCGTATGCGTCAGGATCGCGCGATCGACGATCAGCCGCTGGATCTCGAGCCGGTTCGAAAACCAGTCGAACGGCGACCAGTCGAGTTCGACATTGGGCGCCTGGAAGACCAGCCCTTCCAGATCATACACGCGCAAATCGACCAACCGCGTATCGCCGTACAGCGATCCCTCGATCCGCCCGACCGTAAAGCGCAGCCCGTTGGCGGTCCTGATCGCCGCAATGCGGTCCGCGACGAAGCGGTGGCCGATTCCCGTGTCGACGATCAGCAATGCGGTCCCGACGATCACGAGCAGCGCCATGACCGCGCTGACGATCCACCGCCACCACGCGATGCGAGGCTTTGGGAGAGCGGCGTCTTCGCTCAAAACGCCTGCCCCAGCGATACGTACACCGCGATGCGGCTATCGCCCGGCTGCGGGTTGATCGGCGTGCCGACGTCGAGCCGGATCGGGCCGAAGTTCGAATAATAGCGCACGCCGATACCGGTGCCGTATTGCAGCCCGGTGAATTTGGGCAGTGGCGACGTATAGATGTTGCCCGCGTCGAGGAACGGCACGATCCCGAAACTGCCCAGGACGCGCACGCGCGCCTCGATCGAGAATTCGGTCAGGCTGCGCCCACCGATCGGGTCGTTGTTGGGATCGCGCGGCCCGATCGACTGATAGCCATAGCCGCGCACCGACGCGCCGCCGCCCGCGTAGAACCGCCGCGAGGGGGCGACCTCGTCGCGCGGTGCGCCGACGATCGTGCCGAGCCGGGTGCGCGCCGCGAGCACCACGCGGTCGCCGAACGGCTGGTACACGCTGCCGTCGAACTGCGTGCGCGCATAGCCGAACACCGAATTCTGCAACGAGACCTCGGGGCTGAGCCGCGCACCAAGGCGGAACCCCTTGGTCGGGTTCAGCAGATCGTCCGAGCCGTCGTAATTGAGCGTGGTCGGCAGCGCCCCGATGAAGAACGTTCGCCGCCGCGGCGCGCCCGTCGATACGATGACGTCGCGCTCGTCCGATGCGATCAGCTCGGCGCCCAATGACCAGGTCCAGGTCTTCTGGAAGAAGATGTTGGTCTGCCGTTCCAGGCTGCCCGCGAGCGAGAAGGTCTTCGCGTCATACGCATCGCGATTGGTATGCACCCCGGACGCCTGGAGCGTGAGAACCCGGTCGCGCGCGTGGAAATTGTTGCGCCGGAACACGATCGAGCCGAGCTGCTCCTGCGTCCCCAGCACGCCGCGCACCGTCAGCGCGCCCTCGGGCGGGAACAGGTTGCGATGCGTCCAGCTGAGTTCCGCGCGCGCGCCCTCGCCCGTGCCATAGCCGAGCTCGCCCGCGACGGTGCGCGGCGGCGCCGGATCGAGCTTGACCGCGACGTCGACGGTGTCGGGCGTGGCGCCCTGCACCGGCTTCAGATCGACCGCGGACACGAGGCTGGTCTGGATCAACGCGCGGCGCAGATCGTCGAGCTTGGCCGCGTCGTACATATCGCCGGGCGAGAATCGCGCGATCTCCGCGACATGATCCGCGCCGAACACGCGGTTGCCGGGCAACGCGCGGATCGCGCCGAATTTGCGCGCGCCGCCGGGCTGCACCGACAGATCGAGCGTCGCGGTGCGGGTGGCGTGATCGACGACGATCGCCGGATCGCCGACCTTGGCGAACGGAAACCCCTCGCGCCCGATCTGCGTCGTCAGCTTGGCCTGCCCCGCGACGATAGCGTCCGAATTGACCGGATCCGCGGGCTTCACGCCGAACGCGGCCGCCAGGTCCGGCGCCTTGTCGCCCGCCGCGGCGAGGCCGTCGATCGTCACCCCCTTGAAGGTGTAGAGCGTGCCCGGCGCCGCCGACAGCACGACCATCGGCTTCGCGCCGGGCTCGACCCGCGTGACGACGGCGGCATCGTAATAGCCCGCGGCGCGCAGCAGGCTGTTGAGCAGGTCGGCGTCCTCGTGCGCGCGGCGATCGAGTTGCGCAGCGTTGGCGGGCTGGTGATCGTTCGCGTCCAGCGTCGACAGCGCGGCGAACCGCTGCCGCAGCAGCGTGTCGTTGATCCCGTCGATGCCGTCGATCCGCCAGGCATAGCGGCTCTCCGTATTGGCATCGACCGTCGCGATCGTCGTCGCCGGGTCGATCGGTGCGCTCGCAAGATCGGGCCAGGCGACACCGATATCGGGCAGCGCGGCGAGCGGCGAATTGGGATCCAGCGACATCGGCGTATCGGCCGGTGTGGTCTGCGCAGGCGCAGGCGCGGTCTGCGCCCCCGCCCCGGACGCGGCCACGGCGGTCGTCAGAACGAAAAAGGCGGCGGCCGGCCCGGCTCGCGCGACGCGGAACACCATATCCGGCTCCTAGCCGGGCTTGTCGTGGCGGAACAGTATGTAACGCCGTATTTCCGCCACGTTTCGTCGGCGCGGCCGAACGCGCGCGGCGTAGACGTGGGCATGTCGCTGTGACTGGCATCCCAAGGTCGCGCGTGGCAGGACAGGCCGATGGCCGATCCGACTTCCCGCGAACCCCTTCCCCCCCACAAGGACCCCAGTGCCGCGGGCGGATTCCTCGTTGCGCTCGGCATGCTCGGCGGCGCGGGAGTCGGTTTCGCGATCGGGCAGGCGACGCCGGGGTTTCTGATCGGGACCGGGGTCGGCGTCGCGGCAGCGGTGCTCGTGTGGTTGCGCGACCGGCGGTAGACGCCCCGGCCCTCACCCCATCCGTTCGTCCTACGTAGTCGCTGCAGCCAGCGTATCGAGACGGCGAAACTTCTGCTCCTCCCCCGCCAGGGGGAGGTGTCACCGCAGGTGACGGAGGGGGAGGACACGGAACACGGGTTAGCGCCTACCTCCCCCTCCGTCAGGCTGCGCCTGCCACCTCCCCCTTGCGGGGAAGGATCGCTTGGATCCTCTACGTTCGCCCGTCACCGCGGCTTGCGCATCTGCCAGACGACTCGGCCGATCACGACGATAGCCCCTTCGGGGACCGGACCCGCCGCCGCATTGTCGCTCGTCGCCACCAGCGTTCCACCCGCCAGCGCAACGCGCTTCACCATCACCGCGTCGTCGATCCGGATCACGTAGAGCCCACCCTTCGCGCGCGGCGTTCGATCGGCGGTGTCGACGACGATGTGATCGCCGTCGAACAGCCCCGGCTCCATCGAACTGCCCCGCACGCGGATGATCGCCGCCTGTCCGTCGCGTAAGCCGAGTTGCCGCGCCAGCGCCGGGTCGAGCGTATCCGTGCCCAGCACGATCTCGCCATCGACCTGCGCGCCCGGCCCCGCCGACGCCGCGATATCGAGCCGGCGGATCCGGAAGCCCCTCACGCGGTCGGGTGGCCCGCCGAGCACCGCCTCGTTCACGCCGAGATACGCCGCCAGGAGCCGCCGATCGCGTTCGCCCAAGATCCTGGGCGATCCCCGCCGGACATATTGCTGGAGATAGGCGGCGTTGCGCCCGAGCATCGCCGACAGCGCCGCGAGACTGTCGCCCCGCGTCGCCGCGAGCGTCGCCAGCGCGTGCCTCGGGTCGGGATCGGATGCAGATTTCGACACCCCCCGACCCTAGCGCAGGAAATTTCCTAGACAAGTAGGATTTGCAGGAACAGATCAGGAACGAGACGCACAGACTCGGGAGGAACGACGGTGACGATTCTCATGAAGATCGATCGATATCTGCGACAGACGGGCATGCCGATGACCAAGTTCGGGCGGCTGTCGGTCGGCGATCCGCGGCTTGTCCACGACCTGCGTCGCGGCCGTCAGGCGCGCGAACCGATGGTGGCGCGGATCGAGTCGTTCATGGCGGGCAACGCGTCGTGAGGATGGACGCGCTCCGCGGCCCCGACGCCGGCACGCTGCTGATCCGCGGCCTGCGCAGCCATGCCGGCGCGGCCGGCGTGACGATGCACATCGCCACGATCGCGTGCACGCCATGGGCAAGCGCGACGTTCGTCGGCACGCAACACCGGCTGACCATCGTCGCCGATCCCGTACCCGGTCTTCGAGACTGGATCGATTCGCTGCCCGATGCCGAGTTCGCGCTACGCGGGCATATCGTCGCGGATCTTGCGGTCGACCGCGTCGAGTCGATCGACGGCCGGCAGCATGTGACCCTATCCGTGCTGACGCTGATCGATGCGTAAACCGGCCATGGGGGGTGGACTTTCGACCGACGAACCACGAAGTCGGCGGTCAACGAAGGAGATGACGATGGCCGGGATGGGCAAGTTCGACTGGGCAGATCCGTTCCTGCTCGACGATCAGTTGAGCGAGGACGAGCGGATGATCCGCGACAGCGCGAAGGCCTATGCCGACGACAAGCTGGCGCCACGGATCGTCGACGCGTTCCAGCATGAGCATACCGATCCCGCGATTTTCCGCGAGATGGGCGCGCTCGGGTTGCTCGGGCCGACCATCCCGGAAGAATATGGCGGCGTCGGCGCGTCGTACGTGGCCTATGGTCTGGTCGCGCGCGAGGTTGAGCGGATCGACTCGGGCTATCGCTCGATGATGTCGGTGCAGTCGAGCCTCGTGATGTACCCGATCAACGCGTTCGGCTCCGAAGAACAGAAGAAGAAATACCTGCCCAAGCTCGCGACCGGCGAGTGGATCGGCTGTTTCGGCCTGACCGAGCCCGACGCGGGCTCCGATCCCGGTGGCATGACGACGCGCGCGAAGAAGACGGCCAACGGCTATGTCATCTCGGGCGCCAAGACGTGGATCTCGAACTCGCCGATCGCGGATGTGTTCGTGATCTGGGCGAAGTCCGACGAGCATGGCGGCGGCATCCGCGGCTTCATTCTCGAACGCGGCATGAAGGGGCTGGAGACGCCCAAGATCGAGGGCAAGCTGTCGCTCCGCGCGTCGATCACCGGGATGGTGATGATGGACGAGGTCGAGGTCGGCGAAGACGCGCTGCTGCCCGACGTGCAGGGGCTGAAGGGGCCGTTCGGCTGCCTCAACCGCGCGCGCTACGGGATTTCGTGGGGCGCGCTCGGGGCGGCCGAATTCTGTTTCCACGCCGCGCGCCAATATGGCCTGGACCGCAACCAGTTCGGCACGCCGCTCGCCGGACGCCAGCTCTTCCAGAAGAAGCTGGCGGACATGGAGACCGAGATCGCGCTCGGGTTGCAGGCAAGCTTGCGAGTCGGGCGGCTGATGGACGAGGGCCGGTTCGCGCCCGAGATGGTCTCGATCGTGAAACGCAACAACGTCGGCAAGGCGCTCGATATCGCGCGGATGAGCCGCGACATGCACGGCGGCAACGGCATTTCGGGAGAATATCAGGTGATGCGCCACCTGATGAACCTCGAAACGGTCAACACCTATGAGGGCGCGCACGACGTCCACGCGCTGATCCTCGGCCGCGCGATCACGGGTATCGCGGCGTTTTGAGTTCAGTCCCAACGTCATGCCACCCCGGCGAAGGCCGGGGCCCAATTGGGGGACGCACCTTGGCTGATGGTGCGCCCAGTTACTCCGGCCTTTCCAATTGGGCCCCGGCGTTCGCCGGGGTGGTGATTTGAACGTGGAACGGAAGCCCCCCCCCCTCGCCGGGCTGAAAGTCGTAGAGCTCGCCCGCATCCTAGCCGGCCCCTGGGCAGGCCAAGTGCTCGCCGATCTCGGCGCCGACGTCGTCAAGATCGAGAGCCCCTCCGGCGACGACACGCGCAGCTGGGGCCCGCCGTTCATCGACAACCCCGACGGCTCGCGCGATGCCGCCTATTTCCATGCCGCCAATCGCGGGAAGCGCTCGGTCGTCGCCGACTTCACCACCCCCGAAGGCCAGGCCGAAGTCCTGGCGCTGATCGCCGACGCCGACGTCGTCATCGAGAATTTCAAGGTTGGCGGGCTCGCCAAATACGGGCTCGACTATGCCAGCCTCGCCGCGATCAATCCCCGGCTCGTCTATTGCTCGATCACCGGCTTCGGCCAGGACGGCCCCTATGCCCCCCGCGCCGGCTACGACTTCATCGTCCAGGGCATGAGCGGCATCATGGACCTGACCGGCGAGCCCGACGGCGCGCCGCAAAAGATCGGCGTCGCCTTCGCCGACATCATGACCGGGCTGTATTCCGTGATCGCGATCCAGGCCGCACTCGCGATGCGCGAGCGGACCGGCGAGGGTCAGCAGATCGACATGGCGCTGCTCGACACGATGACCGGGGTGCTCGCCAACCAGGCGATGAACTGGTTCGCCAGCGGCGTCTCGCCGACGCGCGTCGGCAACGCGCACATGAACGTGTGCCCCTACGCGGTCTTCCCGACCAGCGACGGTTGGTTCATCCTCGCGGTCGGCAATGACGGCCAGTTCCGCCGCTTCTGCGATGCGATGGGCTTGCCGGAGATGCGTGACGATCCGCGCTTTGCGACCAACGCCGGGCGGCTCGCCTTCAAGGACCTATTGTTCGCGGGGATAGAGGCGGCGACCGCGCAGGTCCCGAAGCTCGCGCTGCTCGCGCGGCTGGAGGCGGTCGGCGTGCCCGCCGGGCCGATCAACACTGTCGCGCAGGCGTTCGACGATCCGCAGGTGATCGCGCGCGGGATGCGAATCAATGCCGAGCGACCGGACGGTTCGACCATCCCCGGCCTCCGCACGCCGATCCGCTTCTCCGGCGCCGACCTCGCGATCGGCCGCGCCGCACCGCCCCTTCCGCGTCCGTCATTCTGACGAAAGTCAGGACCCAGAGCCACATACGCTAGCGGTCGTGGCTCTGGGTCTTGGGTCGAGCCCAGGATGCCGTGGAGGGTTCAGGCGACCGCTTCAGCCACCGGCTTCCGCGCGTACAGCCCATAGGCCAGAATCAGCGCGTAGCAGATCGCCGGGAGCAGCAGCGCGAAGTGCAGGCTGCCCGACGTATCCGCGAGCATCCCCGTCAGATACGGGATGATCGCGCCACCGACGATCGCCGTGGCGATCACGCCCGACCCTTCGGCCGCGCGCTTGCCAAGACCTTCGGACGCCAGCGAGAAGATCGTCGGGAACATCACCGCGTTCATCAGACCGATCGCCAGCAATGCCCAGCCCGAGATCGCGCCCTCGGTGTTCGCCGAGATCAGGATCAGCGCCAGCGTCCCCGTCGCGACGCCGGCGAGCACCTTGCCCGGCGAAACCTTGTTCAGCACGTACGCGCCGATGAACCGCCCGACGAGCGCGCCCCCCCAGTAGAACGGCACGTGCTTGCCCGCCGCCACGTCGCTCAGCCCCATCACGCTCGGCTGCATCAGATAGTTCACGATCAGCGATCCGACCGCGACTTCGGCGCCGACGTACAGGAAGATGCACGCCGCCCCCATCGCGAAGCGCGGGCGCTTCAGCAGCGTGAACGCATGGAAGATGCTGCCGGTCTGGTCCTGCTCCTCGTTGAGCCGGTTGCGCCTGGTCCACACGACCGCCGCGACGATGAGCAGCGCGATCGCGAGGCCGATATAGGTGTGCACCACGGTGCTCGACGATTCGCTGCGATACGCGTCGAGTGCCGCACCGGTGAGCTTGGACGAGTCGACCGTCGCCAGCCCACCGAGGATCAGCGCCGAGCCGACATACGGGAAAATCGTCGTGCCGAGCGAGTTGAACGCCTGCGCGAACGTCAGCCGGCTCGATGCCGACTTGGGATGGCCGAGCGCGGAGATCAGCGGGTTCGCCACGACCTGCACCACGGTGATCCCGGCGCCGAGCACGAACAGCGCGAACAGGAACATGCCGAAGCTCGCCTGCCCCGCCGCCGGAATGAACAACAGGCAGCCCGCGGTCATCGTCACGAGGCCGATCGACGCGGTCCGCATATAGCCGGCCTTGCGCACGATCGCCGCGGCGGGGATCGAGAACAGCGCATAGGCGAGGAAGAACGCCGACTGGACCAGCATCGCGGTCGCATGGTCGAGCGTGAACAGCTCCTTCATCTTCGGGATGATGATGTCGTTCAGCGAGGTGATGCCGCCGAAGATGAAGAACAGCGCGAACACGAACACGCGCAGATCGGGCGCGTCATAGCCGTGGCTGGCATCGCCTCCGGCTGCTGCTGTGGATTTGGTATCGACGTGCATCTGTGTTGCGCCCTCTCGTTATTGCGCGCGACATAAGCCGGGGTGGCGACGCGTGGCAATGCCGCGTGGTGCGATCCGTCGCGGCGGGCTAGGACGGCGGCATGAGCCGCTTCACCGTCAACACCGCGCCGATCGAATACAAGCTCGACAACGACACGCCGTTGCTGTGGGCGCTGCGCGATGCGTCGAACCTGACCGGCACCAAATATGGCTGCGGGACGGGGCAATGCGGCGCGTGCACGGTCGATATCGACGGGCGCGCGATGCGCAGTTGCCGCGTCCCGATCGGATCGATCGAGGGCGCCTACGTCACGACGATCGAGGGACTGTCGCGCGAGCGCAATCATCCCGTGCAACTCGCCTTCATCGCGGAGGCGGTGCCGCAATGCGGGTTCTGCATTCCCGGGATGATCATGGCGGCGGCAGCCCTGCTGAAGCGCAATGCGGATCCGAGCGAGGCGGTGATCCGCGCGCAGATCACCAACCTGTGCCGGTGCGGTGTCTACCCGCGCGTCGTCGAGGCGATCCAGCGCGCCGGGCGGGCGATCCGCGGGGAGGAAGTCATCCCCGCGGGACCGCGGCCCGGAATCGATCCCGCGGACTCCGCACGGCTGGTGCCGGCGCTGGTCCCGCCGCCGGCGCGGTAGCGCGCGCTCAGAACAAGGAGGAGCGAGACGTGCGGCCCGCGATTTCGGCACGGCCGATCAATGGTAGTGCACGGGCTGGCATCAGGATATCGGCCACAGTTGGTCGAGCACCACCCCGGCGAAGGCCGGGGCCCAATTGGAACGTCCGCAGTAGTGCGTCGCGCGCTTCGTTGCCTATCATCCCCAATTGGACCCCGGCCTTGGCCGGGGTGGATATTTTTGAACGGGTGCCAAGTATCCCAACGCAACCTGTCTAATCGCTGACGACCCCATTCAGCGTCGCCTCACGTCGCGCGGTCTAGAGCTGATCCATCATAGGAGCCGGCTCGTGCGCCGGCAGTCGAGGATCACGGCGATGACGGGCAAGTTACTTAAACTCTTGATGGCGGCGTCGGCCCTGGTGCCGGCGACCATGATGGCGACCGCCGCCACCGCGCAGCAGATCGACCAGGACCGCGGCGACCGCGGCGACCGGGGCGACCGGGGCCGCAACGACGGTCCACGCCAGGATCGTGGCCAGCGCCCCGATCGCGGACCACGTCCCGACGCCCAGGCGTTCCAGCAGCGTCCCGATCGCCCCGCCGCGCCCGACCAGGGCCCACGCCCGCAACGCGCCGACCTCGGCGTCCAGGCCCAGATCCGCGGCGACGGCCCCGATGGCCGCGGCCGGCCCGAGTGGAACGGCCAGCGCGGTACTGGTCAGGGGTGGAACCGGCAGGATCGCCCCGGCCTGCAAGCCGGCCAGGATCGCGGCGACTGGAACCGCGGCCCGGGTCAGCCCGGGCTCGATCGCGGCAATCAGCAGGCGGACCGCGGCCAGTTCGACCGCAATGGACGCGGCGACTGGCGTAATAACGGGCGTAATGATGGTCGGGGCGACAACCGGGGCGACTGGCGCAACGGCGGTCGTGACGGCTACCAAAACCGCCAGCCCAACCGCGCTTACGGCGCCGTCCAGGGCTATGGCCGCGGTGGCTATGACCGGGGTTACAGCCAGGGCCGCTATAACCCGGGCCGCTACAACCAGGGTGGCGCGTGGAACCGCGGCTGGCGTAATGACAATCGCTATGCGTGGAGCAACTACCGCGCCTCGAACCGCGGTGCTTATCGCCTCCCGCGCTACTATGCGCCGAGCGGCTGGGGCTCGGGCTATCGACGCTTCGGGGTCGGCTTTTCGCTGAACAGCATCCTCTACAACCAGAATTACTGGATCCAGGACCCGTACACCTATCGCCTGCCAGAGGCGTACGGCCCGTATCGCTGGGTGCGCTATTACAACGACGCGTTGCTCGTCGATCTCGACAGCGGCCGCGTGGTCGACACGGTGTACGACATCTTCTGGTAGGCGCCGCCTGCCCGTCACGCAGTAACAGGGGAGAGCCCCGCGGCGATACACTCGCCGCGGGGCTCTTGCGTTTCCAGACGAGTTCGCCAAATCCTGCGGCGTGGGTATCTTTTCAAAAGCCAAGAAGGTCGATCCGGCCATGGCGCTCCGCCAAGCCGCCGGATCGCAGGTCGCCGCCCGGCTCGACGCCAACCCGGCGGTGCAGCGCATCGCGATGGCAACGGTCCAATTCTATTACCAGGCCGACTTCCTTGATCCCAAGACCTGCAAGCAGCTGATCGCGATGATCGATTCGAAGCGGCGGCCGTCGACCCTGCTGTCGGATCGCCCCAACAGCAGCTTCCGCACGTCGGAGAGCTGCGACATGGATCGCTGGTCCCCCGAGGTACAGCCGACCGACGAGGCGATCGCGACCTTGCTCGGGATCGACCTGCTCCACGGCGAGACGATGCAGGGCCAGCGCTACGCCCCCGGCCAGCAATTCCGCGCGCATCACGACTATTTCCACGAATCCGAAAGCTATTGGGCCAAGATGCAGGAGCAAGGCGGCCAGCGCACCTGGACCGCGATGGTGTTCCTCAACGACGTGCCCGAGGGCGGCGCGACCTGGTTCCCGCAGGCGGGCATCAAGATCGCCCCGAAACGCGGCATGCTGCTCACGTGGAACAACATGAACCCCGACGGCACCCCCAACGGCCTGACGCTGCACGAGGGCATGCCGGTCATGGAGGGCGTGAAGTATATCGTGACCAAGTGGTTCCGCGAGCGGCCATGGATCAAGTGACGGCGCCGGCCCCCTCCGCATGACGACCTGATTGTTTTTTACGCGAATCTCCGCTATGCGCCCGCGCTTCCGGTCCATGGTCATCCCTGGAGGCGTGGGCGGGAAGGACAACAAACGAGTTTCGGAGAATACAGATGAGCGACCAGTTGACGCTCGCAGCCGAGACGCGTGACCGGGTTGGCAAGGGAGCCTCCCGGGCGCTGCGTCGTGATGGCCGCGTGCCTGCCGTGATCTACGGCCTGAACAAGGAGCCGATGTCGGTTCACCTCGAGGAAAAGGCGCTGATGAAGGCGCTGATGACCGGCCACTTCATGAACTCGATCGTGATGGTCAACGGCGTGCGGACGCTGCCGAAGGACGTCTCGTTCCACCCGGTTTCGGATCGCCCGATCCATGTCGACTTCCTGCGCATCGGTGCGCACTCGACGGTGACGGTCGCCGTGCCGGTCGTGTTCACGGACGAAGACGACGCGCCAGGCATCAAGAAGGGCAAGGGCGTCCTCAACATCACGCGCCATGAGATCGAACTGGTCGTCGACGCATCGGATATCCCGAGCGAGATCACGATTTCGCTCGCCGACATGGAAATCGGCGATTCGATCCACATCAGCGACGTAAAGCTGCCCAAGGGCGCAACGCCCGCGATCGACGACCGCGACTTCGCGATCGCCACGATCGTGCCGCCGACCGTGCCGACCGTCGAGGACGAAGAGCTCGAGGCTGAAGTCGCCGAGGCGCAGGCCGCCGAGGCTGCTTCGGACGAAGAGCCCGTGGTCGAGCCTAACGACGATCACAACGACGACGACAAGATCACGCCGCAGAAGAAGGACTGAGGGTTTCGGCCCTTCGTCTTCGGATGAGGATTTTCTGATCGGACGGGCGGGATGGCTAGGGCTTTCCCGCCCGTTTTATTTTATGCGCCTAAGCTGTTCCCCCGCGAAAGCGGGGGTCCAGGACCCAGCAGCGTCAACGCCCGTTACCCTGGGCTCCCGCTTTCGCGGGAGAACCGTATATGGGGCGGACCATCCGTTTCACCTTGGAGAATAGAACGTGCAGATCTGGGCGGGACTCGGCAATCCGGGGGCGCAATATGCGATGCACCGGCACAATGTCGGGTTCATGGTCGCCGACGCGATCGCCGAAGTGCACGGCTTCGGCGCGGTCAAGAAGCAGTTCCAGGGCTGGACGCAGGAGGGCCGGATCGGCACGCAGAAGATCCTGCTGCTGAAACCTGCGACCTTCATGAACGACAGCGGCCGGTCGATCGGCGAGGCGCTGCGCTTCTACAAGCTCGACGTCGACGCGCTGACGGTGTTCCACGACGAGCTCGACATCGCCCCCTTCCGCGTGAAGGTGAAGACCGGCGGCGGGACCGCGGGGCATAACGGGCTGCGCTCGACCGACCAGCATCTGGGCCCCGATTTCCGCCGCGTGCGGCTGGGGATCGGGCATCCGGGGCACAAGGACCGCGTCACCGGCTATGTGCTCGGCAACTACGCCAAGGCGGAGATCGAGCCGCTGTCCGACATGCTCGGCGCGATTGCCGCGGAGGCGCCTTGGCTGGCGGCGGGCGACGACGTCCGCTTCATGAATGATGTCGCTGTGAGGATGCAACCATGACCACCCGCTCGCTGTTCGCCACGCGGTTCTACGAGGCCGATCTCGGCGACGACGATCTGGTCGAGGAGCTCGAGGACGCGGCGCTCGAACTGTCCAAGGCCGATCGCGCGGGTGTCGCGTGGTCGAAGGCGCATGGCTATCGCGGGTACACGTCCTACGCGTCGCTGAACGACCTGCCGCTGCGCGATCCGCGGTTCGGCGATCTGGTGCGGTTGCTCAACAAGCATGTCGCGGCGTTTGCGAAGGATTGCGCGTTCGATCTGGGCGGGCGCAAGCTGAAGCTCGACAGCCTGTGGGTGAACGTCCTCAAGCCCGGCGGCGCGCATTCGGGGCATATCCATCCGCACAGCGTCGTGTCGGGGACGATGTACGTGACGATTCCGGAAGGCGCGGGCGCGCTGAAGCTGGAGGATCCGCGGCTGCCGATGATGATGGCCGCGCCGACCCGCCTCGACGATGCGCCGGAGGATCTGCGGACGTTCGTCTATGCGGTGCCGAAGCCGGGGAGCGTGTTTTTGTGGGAGAGCTGGCTCAGGCATGAGGTCGTGCCGAATGCTGCGAAGGGCGAGCGGATCAGCATCAGTTTTAATTATCGGTGGTGAGGTAGGTAGGCCTCACGACCACCTCCGTCATCCTGACGAACGTCAGGACCCAGAGCCAAGCAGCGTAGGCGCCCGTAACCCAGGGTCCTGACTTTCGTCAGGATGACGGGGGGAAGAGGGCAGCACGCACCGCGCGCCGCCCCCTGCCCGATCAGGCCGCCGTCGGCATCGACGCCATGTCGATGACGAAGCGGTACTTCACGTCGCTCTTGACCATGCGGTCATACGCCGGCTCGATCTCGTTCATGCGGATCATCTCGATGTCCGACACCAGACCGTGCTCGTTGCAGAAATCGAGCATTTCCTGAGTCTCCGCGATCCCGCCGATCAGCGAGCCCGCCAGCTGGCGGCGGCGGAAGATCAGGTTGCCGACCGAAGGCGACGGATGCGGCTCGGCGGGCACGCCGACCAGAGTCATCGTGCCGTCGCGCTTGAGCAACTCGAGGAACGGGTCGAGATTGTGCGGTGCGGCAACGGTGTTCAGGATGAAGTCGAAGCTGTTCATATGCTCCGCCATCGCATCGGCATCCTTCGACACGATCAGGTCCTTGGCGCCGAGACGCTTGGCGTCGTCGCGCTTGTTCGGCGAGGTCGAGAAGACATAGACCTCCGCGCCCATCGCGTTGGCGATCTTGACGCCCATGTGACCGAGACCGCCGAGACCGACGATGCCGACCTTCTGGCCAGGCCCGACCTTCCAGTGCTTCAGCGGCGAATAGGTGGTGATGCCGGCGCACAGCAGCGGCGCGACCGCGGCGAGATCGGCCTCGGGATGCGAGACCTTGAGCACGAAGCCCTCGTCGACGACGATATGATCCGAATAGCCGCCGAAGGTGTGGCCGCCGAGCACGGGATCGGGGCCGTTATACGTGCCGACGAACCCGGTCGTCTCGCAATATTGCTCCTCGCCGTCGGTGCACGACGGGCACGTACCGCAGCTGTCGACCATACAGCCGACGCCGGCGATGTCGCCGACCTTGAACTTGGTGACGTCGCTGCCGACTGCGGTGACGCGGCCGACGATCTCGTGGCCCGGAACGCACGGGTACAGCGTGCCTTCCCACTCGCCCTTGGCGGTGTGGAGATCCGAGTGGCAGACGCCGCAGAACGCGATGTCGATCGCGACGTCGGTCTTGCCCGGCGCGCGGCGCTCGAAGCTGAACGGCGCGAGCGGCGTTGCGGGGGATTGCGCGGCAAAGCCGTTGGCGGTGGTGGTCATGCTATTCCTAAATTCTGACTGGCAGAACGCGATATACGCACGGGAAACGCAATATCTACCGACCGGTACGATAACTTTTGCTGCATTGCGGCAATCGGGCGGGTCGATCACGCCATCAAAACCAGCAGCCACCCCGGCGAAGGCCGGGGCCCAATTGGAAAGGTCGCAGTAACGGTGCGCAGACCTTTGCCAGCGCCGTCCCCCAATTGGGCCCCGGCCTTCGCCGGGGTGGTGCATCACATCGATGTGGTGGATCGAGATACAGGCGCAGGCGTCCTTGCTGGCGTTTGGTGGCGCCCTGTCCTAAAGCTTCCGCACATTCTTATACCCCAATCTCAAACTGAAGGCATATCATGGGTTTTCGCTGCGGCATCGTGGGGCTGCCGAACGTCGGCAAGTCCACCCTCTTCAACGCGCTGACACAGACGGCCGCGGCGCAGGCGGCGAACTATCCGTTCTGCACGATCGAGCCCAACGTCGGTAACGTCGGCGTGCCCGACAAGCGGCTCGACTCGCTGGCGAAGATCGCGGGCTCGCAGAAGATCATCGAGACGCAGCTCGGCTTCGTCGACATCGCCGGCCTCGTGCGCGGCGCGTCGAAGGGCGAAGGGCTCGGCAACCAGTTCCTCGGCAACATCCGTGAGGTCGACGCGATCGTCCATGTGCTGCGCTGTTTCGAGAATGGCGACGTGACTCATGTCGACAACAAGGTCGATCCGATCGCCGATGCCGAGACCGTCGAGACCGAGCTCATGCTGAGCGATCTCGAAAGCCTGGAAAAGCGAGTCCCCAACCTCGCCAAGAAGGGCATGCAGGGCGACAAGGAAGCCAAGATCGGCGCCGCCGTGCTCGGCCAGGCGCTCGAGCTGCTGCGCGAAGGCAAGCCCGCGCGGCTGACGGTGCCGAAGGACGAAGACGAGGCGCGCGTGTTTGCACAAGCGCAGCTGCTGACCGCCAAGCCCGTCCTGTACGTCTGCAACGTCGACGAGGGCGATGCCGCGAACGGCAATGCGCTGTCGGCGCGGGTGTTCGAAAAGGCGGCGGCCGAGGGCGCCGAGGCGGTCGTCGTGTCGGCGGCGATCGAGGCGGAGATCGCGACGATGCCCGCCGAGGATCGCGGCGAGTTCCTGGGCGAGCTGGGTCTGGAGGAGACCGGCCTCGCGCGCGTCATCACCGCCGGCTACAAGCTGCTGCAGCTGCTGACCTTCTTCACGGTCGGCCCGAAGGAAGCGCGCGCCTGGACCGTCCATGCGGGCGCGACCGCACCGCAGGCCGCGGGCGAGATCCACGGCGATTTCGAAAAGGGCTTCATCCGCGCCGAGACGATCGCCTATGACGACTTCATCGCGCTGGGCGGCGAATCGAAGGCGCGCGAAGCGGGCAAGCTGCGTGCCGAGGGCAAGGCGTATGTCGTCCATGACGGCGACGTGATGCACTTCCTGCACAGCTGAGGCCCCGGCCACGCGGCGCGGGCAGTGACGAGTCAGCCGCGATACGGCTCGCAGGCGATCCCGTCATTGTCGCCGTCCATCCCCGGGCGGTAGCCGGGCTGCCCACGATAGATCGGCGCAGCGCCAGCGGCTCGAGCTTCCCGACAGCCACTATAATAGACCGAGCGCTGCGATTGCGTCGCTTGGGGTGCGCTCGGTCGTCCATAGGGCGCCCGGACGACGTTATAGGGCGCGCTATCCTCCGCAGCGACGGGCACGATCGGTCGGGAGCGGACGACGGCATCCGCCTCGCTCGCGTTCGCCTCAGGCGATCGGATCGACATCGGTGCCGACGGCCCGGGATCGGATGCGGCAACGACCGACGCTGGCGCGGTTGCGGTCCAGACCCCGGCGAACATCAGCGCCGAAGCACCGGCGGTGGCGATGATGAAAGAGCGGCCCATCGTGCGATGCTAGGTCCACCAGGTTGACGAAAGCTTAGCACTTCGTTGCCTGGCCACGCTTTCGTCCGCCGACCGACACGGGTAGAGAGCCGCGCATTCGGGACTCGTTCGGGACGACACGCATGAAGACTGCTTCGACGTTCATCGCGCTCGCGCTCGCCGCCGCGCTCGCCGCCGCGCTCGCCGGGTGTGCGTATCCTTACACGCCCCCTGCCCTCGCGCCGATCAGCGCGCCTGCTCCCATCACGGCAGCGACCGCGATGCCGGCTTCGGACGTGCGCGCGCCTGTCACGATCCTCGTGTCGATCGACGGGTTCCGGCCTGATTATCTCGACCGCGGCGTGACGCCCAACCTCAACCGGCTGCGCGCGGGCGGGGTGTTTGCGAGCATGCGGCCATCCTTTCCCAGCATCACCTTTCCCAATCACTGGACGCTGGTGACGGGTCTGCGGCCCGATCGCAGCGGGATCGTCGGCAACAAGATGGAGGATCCCGCGCGGCCGGGCGAGACCTTCACGATGGCGAGCGACGATCCGTTCTGGTGGAGCGAGAGTTCGCCGATCTGGGTCGATGCGGAAAAGGCGGGGATCCGGACCGCGACGATGTTCTGGCCGGGCGCGAACGTCGCGGTCGGCGGCACGGTCAAGCCTGACAGTCACGGCGCGATCGACGGCGGGACGCGACCGGAGGACTGGCAGCAGTTCAACCAGCAGGTGTCGGGGACGCAGCGCGTCAACGCGGTGCTCGACTGGATGCGGCGCCCGGCGGCGATCCGGCCGAAGCTGGTGACGCTGTATTTCGATACGGTCGACAGCGCCGGCCATGCGGACGGCCCCGACAGCGCGGGCGTCACACGCGCGATTGCGGACGTCGATTCGAGCATTGGCGCGCTGGTCGACGGGCTCGCGGCGCTCGGCCAGCGTGCGAACCTCGTGATCGTTGCCGACCACGGCATGGCGGCGACGAGCAGCGACCGGGTCGTCGCGCTCGACATGATTGCGGACAAGGCGGATTACCGGACGGTCGAGACCGGGCCCTATGCGACGCTGTTCGCGGTGCCGGGGCATGAGGCGGCGCTCGAGGCGCGGCTGCTCAAGCGGCATGACCATCTGCAATGCTGGCGCAAAAGCGAGATCCCTGCGCGGTTCCATTATGGGCGCAACCCGCGCGTGCCGAGCTATCTGTGCCTCGCCGATGTCGGCTGGCGAGTCGATCCGAGCGCGCCGACCAAGACGTTCGTCGGGGGCATGCACGGGTACGACAACATGGCGCCCGAGATGCGCGCGCTGTTCCTTGCCAACGGGCCGGCGTTCGCGCGCGGCAAGACGATCGCGAGCTTCGACAATGTCGCGATCGAGCCCCTGCTGCGCGACCTGATCGGGTTGCCGGCGGAGGCGGGGCTGGACGGCACCGCCGCGCCCTTCCAGAAGGTGCTGCAACGATAAGAGGAGAGGCGCGCATGCAGTATTTCGAGGACATCAAGGTCGGTAGGACCGCGTCGTTTGGCCATTATGCCGTGACCCGCGAAGAGGTGATCGACTTCGCCACGAAATACGATGCGCAGCCGTTTCACCTGTCCGACGAGGCGGCTGCGGCGACGCATTTCGGGCGGCTGTCCGCTAGTGGGTGGCATACGTGCGCGATGACGATGGCGATGCTGGTCGCACATCTGAAGGAGAACCGTCAGGCGGGACTCGGCTCGCCCGGGATCGACGAGCTGAAATGGGTGAAGCCCGTCTATCCGGGCGATACGCTGCGGTGCGAGAACGAGGTACTGGAAAAGCGCGTGTCGGCGAGCCGGCCCGAAATGGGGATCTTCAAGAGCCGGATGCGCGTGTTCAACCAGGACGACGTGCTGGTGATGACGTTCGTGTCGAACGGGCTGGTGCAGACGCGCCCCCAGGACGCGCCTGCACAGTCCACCTAAGCCCGGTGCGCCTCAGCGTGGCGTGCGGTTGCCGCCGCCACCGCGGTTGCCGCCGCGATTGCCGCCGCCGAAGCTTCGATTGCCACCGCCATTGCCGCGATTCTGGCGGAATTCTCGGCGGTCCTGCCTGGCTTCGCTGCGATAGCCCTGGCGCGCGTCGCGCCGCTCGCCACGGAACTGGTCACGGGTGATCTGCCCGTTGCGGAGTTGTCCGCGATCCTCGCGGCGGTCCTGGCGGAAATCGCGATTGGCCTCGCGACGATCCTGGCGATAGTCGCGCGCCGCAGGGCTGTTGCCGCGCGCAAAATTGCCCCAATTGCCGGCGCCGCGATAGTTGCCGCGGCGTCCTTGCCAGTAACGCTGCTGATCACCGTTCCAGCGATACGGGCGACGGTTGCGATCATAGACGTACACGCCCGAGCCGGGATAATAATAATCCCCGCTCCAGCCATAATAGGAATTCAGGCCGCCATAGCCTGCAAAGCCGTCATAGCCGCCGCCGTAGCCGCCACCATATCCACCCACACCGTAGCCGCCGCTATAATATGGGTCGCTTGCATAGCCGAGGCCTGCGCCGCCATAGCCATAGCCGTCGGTGCAGCCGGCAACGCCGAGTCCGAGGCCCAGGGCCAAGCCGATAATGCCGAAGCGCTTCATAAACATGGAAAATCTCCCGTACGTGGAGAGCGGACACAACGCGCCGCCATTCGTCGCACAACGGACTCGGTGTGTCGCAAGTTCCATGAACGGGATCTGACGGAGGTGACGGCCGCAGCGAACAAGCTTTGGGCTAACCTGCCCGAGGCTACCTTCCCGGCTGAGGCCGGTGTCCAATAGCGAGGACAGGAGTGACTGCGCGCAGCCTCCCATGAGCGCCGTTTCCCGCCTGGACCCCGGCCTCTGCCGGGGGGATATTCAGGGGGGCGCAGGTCAGTCTGCTCCGAGCAGGAGCTTGGTGCGAGCGATGGATGACGAGTGTGACGGCGCCGGCCCGGCAATCTTTTCGGTCCGCAAATCGACGGCGGCTGATGTGGCGCGGTGGCGGTAGACACGGCCGGGGAAACCCACGTCGAAGATCATGGCCACACCCTAGCTGTTCCCCCGCGGAGGCGGGGGGCCAGGGTAGCGGGGTGCTGCGGTACTTAGCTGGGCCCCCGCATCCGCGGGGGAACGGTTTTTAACAGCGCTGGTGTCCTGCCGGAAATCGGTCAGCGGCACGGGATCAGTGGCGTGTCATCAGTGGCCGGGGAAGTCGATCAGCGCCGTGGCGTCGATGCCGTCGGCGCGCAGGGCCTCCGCGCCGCCGAGATCGGGGAGGTCGACGAGGAACTGCGCTTGCGTCACCACGGCCCCCGCCTTGTTCAGCAGGCGGACCGCGGCGCGCGCGGTGCCGCCGGTGGCGATCAGGTCGTCGACCAGCAGGACGCGGGCGCCGGGCGCGAAGGCGTCGGCGTGGATCGCGATACGGTCCGTGCCATATTCGAGCGCATAGTCTTCGGCGATCGTCGCGCCGGGCAGCTTGCCGTCCTTGCGGATCAGCAACACGCCGGCCTTCAGCGGCGCGGCGAGCGCGGCGGCGAACAGGAAGCCGCGTGCCTCGATACCCGCGACGAGATCGACCGGACCCGAGACCGCCGCGACCATCCGCTCGATCGCGGTCGCCCAGCCGGTCGGGTCGAGCAGCAAGGTGGTGATGTCGCGGAACTGGATGCCGGGCTTGGGGAAGTCCGGAATAGTGCGAATCAGCGCCTTGAGGTCGGCGTTGCGCTCTTCGGTATCGGACATGGGCGTTCCCTTCTTCGCACGGGCGGCAGACGTATCGCGCCGCCGCACTACGGCCAAAACGAAAGCGGCGGATCGGGCTGTTCGCCCGTCCGCCGCTCCCTCTATCCGTGCGCCCTTACCGTGGGAGCCCTGCGATCATCAATGCTTAACGTCGCGCCAGACGTTCTGATACGCGCCCCAGGCAAGCCCGCAGAAGATCAGGATGAAGATGATCGACGCGAACCCAGCGGCGTGACGCGCCTCCAGGTTGGGCTCGGCGGTCCAGGTCAGGAACGCCGCGACGTCGGTCGACATCTGCTCCTTGGTGGGCTTCGTCCCGTCCGCATAGGTCACCTGACCATCCGAGGTCAGCGGCGGCGGCATCGCGATGTTGAGGTTCGCGAAATACGGGTTGTAGTGGAGACCTTCGGGCGTCTTGATGTCCGGGAATTCCTTCAGCAACGCAGCGGGCTGCGTCGTGTAGCCGGTCAGCAGCGAGTGGACATAGGCAGTCCCCTCCTCACGCGCCTTGGTTATGAGCGACAGGTCGGGCGGCAGCGCGTTGTTGTTCGCGGCGCGGGCGGCGACCTCGTTGGCGAACGGCAGCGGGAAGCGATCCGACGGGATGTTCTTGCGCGTCGCCGCCTCGCCCGTTTCCGGGTTGATCGACGGCTGTTCGATCACCCACTGGCTGGCGATCGCCTTAACCTCAGGCTCCGAATAGCCGATCTTCTGCAGGTCGCGGAACGACACCAGCCGCAGCGAGTGGCAGGCGGCGCAGACCTCCTTGTAGACCTGGAAGCCGCGCTGGAGCTGGCGACGGTCGAACTTGCCGAACACGCCGTTGGAGGCAAGCTCGAGTTCCTTGGGATGCTTGTGCGCGACGCTCTCGGCCGAGGGCGCGACGGGGTCGGTGATCGCCCCCGAGATGCTGCCGAAGAGCGCGATGCCGAGCACCAGCACGAAGGCCGCGCCGACGATGGATGCGATGAGACGAACCATGTGTGTGTCCTCGAGTTCGTATCAGTGCGCGGCGTGCGGCGTGGACGACGTCGGCGACGTCTCAAGGGCGGTATGCGCGGGGCTGGTCCCGCCATGATTGGCCAGCACCGCCTCGGTGATCGAGTTGGGCAGCGGCCGAGGCCGTTCCGACCGCGAGATCAGCGGCAGGATGATCAGGAAATGCGCGAAATAGTATGCCGCGCAGATCTGGCTGAGGATCACGTAGAACGCGTTGGCAGGCGCGCCACCGCAATAGCCGAGCACCAGGATGTCGGCGACCAGCACCCAGAACGCGATCCGCGCCTTGGGACGGTAGTTCATCGAACGGACCGGCGAGCTGTCGAGCCAGGGCAGGAAGAACAGCAGCAGGATCGAGCCGAACATCGCCAGCACGCCCCACAGCTTGGCCGGCAGGATGAAGTCCGCGGTGAAGGCGCGCAGGATCGCGTAGAACGGCCAGAAATACCATTCGGGGACGATGTGCGCGGGCGTCGAGAGCGGGTTCGCCGGGATGTAATTGTCCGGGTGGCCGAGATAGTTCGGGAAGAAGAACAACAGGCTGGCGAACACGAGCAGGAAGATGCCGAGCCCGAAGCCGTCCTTCGCGGTGTAATAGGGGTGGAAGGGCACGGTGTCCTGCTCGCCCTTCACGTCGACGCCGGTCGGGTTGTTCGAACCCGGGATGTGCAGCGCCCAGATGTGCAGGATGATGACGCCCGCGATCACGAACGGCAGCAGGTAATGCAGCGAGAAGAAGCGGTTGAGCGCGGCGTTGTCGGGCGCGAATCCGCCCAGCAGCCAGATGCGGATCGTGTCGCCGACGAGCGGGATCGCCGAGAAGAACCCGGTGATGACCTGCGCGCCCCAGAAGCTCATCTGCCCCCAGGGAAGGACATAGCCCATGAACGCGGTCGCCATCATCAGCAGGAAGATGACCACGCCGAGCAGCCACACCATCTCGCGCGGCGCCTTGTACGAGCCGTAATAAAGCCCGCGGAAGATGTGCGTGTAGACGACGATGAAGAACATCGACGCGCCATTGGCGTGCGCATAGCGCAGGAACCAGCCCGCGTTGACGTCGCGCATGATGCTTTCGACCGAATCGAACGCGACCGCGCCGTTGGCGGCGTAATGCATCGCCAGCACGATGCCGGTGATGATCTGGATCGCCAGCGCGGCGCCAGCGAGGACGCCGAAGTTCCAGAAGTAATTGAGGTTGCGCGGGACGGGATAGCCGCCGCCGAGTGAATTGTAGACGAGCCGGGGAACGGGAAGCCGCTCGTCCAGCCACCGCGTCAGCGGCAGCTTCGGTTCGTATTGCTTGGCCCAGGGAAAGCTCATGTCGTTTTCCTCAGCCTACCGTGACGACGGTGTCGGAGTTGAAGGCATAGTCCGGCACGTGGAGGTTGGTCGGTGCGGGGCCTTTGCGGATGCGCGCGGCGGTGTCGTAGGCCGAGCCGTGGCACGGGCAGAAATAGCCGCCGAACGGGCCCTTATTCTCGCCCTCGCCCGCGCCGAGCGGGACGCAGCCGAGATGCGTGCAGACGCCCAGCGTGATCAGCCAGTTCTTCTTGCCCGCCTTGGTGCGCTGCTCGAGCGTCTGCGGATCGCGCAAGGTCGAGATGTCGACCGCGTCGGCTTCCGAGATTTCCTTCGGCGTCAGGTTGCGGACGAACAAGGGCTGCTTGCGGAACGACGTCTTGATCGCCTGGCCGGGGAGGATCTTCGACAGATCGATCTCGGTGGTCGACTGTGCGAGCACGTCGGCCGAGGGGTTCATCTGGTTGATGAGCGGCAGGACGATCGCGACCGCGCCGACCCCGGCGAAGGAAACCGCTGCAATATTGATGAAATCACGGCGGCGAGGGTCATGGTCCTCTTCGTGAAACGGCTCTGGCGATTCGCCGGGAGGAACCATGTCGTCGACTGTCGCCATTCATCTCGCCCTTGCACGTTATTTTTTTCGTGGCCGACTGGGTTGCTCGGTTTCGCGAAACCCTATCCCCAATCCACCCGACCGTCCCCACGGAGGCTGCGTTCTGATAGACGGCGTGACCGCGCTTTGCCAACTCCCTTTTGCTTTGGGTTACTGCCACGCTAGAGGATCCGGTATGCGTATTGCCCTGTATCAGCCCGATATCGCCGGAAATGTCGGCGCCATCCTGCGCACCGCCGCGTGCATGGGGATCGGCGTCGACCTGATCGAACCAATGGGATTCACCTGGAGCGAAAAGGCCGTGGCGCGCTCGGGCATGGATTATGTCGGCGCGGTCGACGTCGTTCGCCATGTCGACTGGGAGACGTTCCTGCGCCAAGCGACGGGGCGGATCGTACTGCTGACGACGAAGGGTGCGGTGCGGCTGGACGTGGCCGCGTTCCGCGACGACGACGTGCTGCTGATGGGCAGCGAGGGGGCCGGCGTGCCCGACGCGGTCCATGCGCGCGCCGACCTGCGCGTGCTGATCCCGATGCGGCCCGGCTTGCGATCGATGAACATCTCGGTGGCGACGGGGATCGTCGCGGCGGAGGCGCTGCGCCAGACGGGCGGCTGGCCAGCCTAGCGCGTGGTCGGACGAACACGGTCGATTACGCGCGCCCGTCATCCTGACGAAAGTCAGGACCCAGGGCCACAAACGGCGGCGCCCGTTACCCTGGGTCCTGACTTTCGTCAGGATGACGGGTGGCTGTGATAGGCGCCGTATGCAGATCACCTGCCCCCTCCCCGTCCCGGGGAGGATTTGGTAGGGATGGCGCCATGATCGACCTCGACCCCCAGCAAGCCGCCGCCCGCCACTGGTTCGAATCGCTGCGCGACCGCATCTGCGCCGAGTTCGAGGCGATCGAGCGCGAGGCCGGCTCCGACGCCGCGTTCGCCTATACGCCGTGGGATCGCATCGACCCGTCGGGCGGGCCCGGCGGCGGCGGCGTGATGGGCGTGATGAAGGGTCGCGTGTTCGAGAAGGTCGGCGTCAACGTCTCGACCGTCGGCGGCACGTTCGAGGGCGAGTTCGCCAAGTCGATCCACGGCGCGGGCGAGGATCCCCGCTTCTTCGCGACCGGGATCAGCCTGGTCGCGCACATGGCCAACCCGCACGTGCCCGCGGTGCACATGAACTGCCGCTTCCTCAACACCACCAAGCGCTGGTTCGGGGGGGGCGGCGATCTCAACCCGCCACTGCCGATCGAGGAGGACACGGCCGACTTCCACGCGACGATGAAGGCGGCGTGCGACGCGCATGATCCGGCGCACTATCCGCGGTTCAAGGAGTGGGCGGAGACCTATTTCTACATCCCGCACCGCAAGGTCGGCCGCGGCGTGGGCGGGATCTTCTTCGATCATCTCGACGGCGATTTCGAGACCAACTTCGCGTTCACGCGCGATGTCGGCGAGGCGTTCCTCGACGCCTATCCGCGGATCGTGCGGCGGCGGATGAACACGCCGTTCGATGCGGCCGACGAGGCGCGGATGCTCGAATGGCGCGGGCGCTATGCCGAGTTCAACCTCGTCTATGATCGCGGCACGCTGTTCGGGCTGAAGACCGGCGGCAACATCGACGCGATCCTGATGAGCCTGCCGCCGCGCGCGGTGTGGTCGTAGAATGGCGCTGATCCCGGTCGCCGGCGACACGCTGGCGACGATCGTCACGACGCTAGAGATGCGGACGCGGCCGCCGCTTCGGCCGAGCCCGGGATCGCGGTTGCGACTGGTGCGGTGGGATAAGCCAGCGCTGGACAAATACCGCGCACTGTTCCGGCGGATCGGCGGTCCGTGGCTCTGGTTCTCGCGGCTGGTGATGGCGGACGATGCGCTCTCGGCGATCGTTCATGATCCGGGGATCATGGTGTATGCGGTGCTCGATCCGGCGGGGATCGAGGTCGGAATGCTCGAACTCGATTCCCGGCAAGCGGGCGCGTGCGAAATCTCGTATTTCGGGCTGATCCCCGAGCTGGCGGGGCAAGGTCATGGCCGCTGGCTGATGGCCGAGGCGTGCGCGCGCGCCTGGGCGAAGGGCGTGACGCGGGTCTGGCTGCATACCTGCACGCTCGATCATCCCAGCGCGCTGGGCTTTTACCGCGCGCAGGGGTTCGTGGCGGTGAAACGGACGATCGAGACGTTTCCCGATCCGCGGGCGTCGGGGGTGCTGCCGCCGGAGACCGCGCCGCAGATCCCGTATCTGGCGAAGCTGGGGTAGCTCGCAAGACATGGTTCTCCCGCGAAGGCGGGGACCCAGACTGGGCTCCCGCCTTCGCGGGAGACCAAGGAGGCGGAAGGTGCCGGCGTCTTGCGCTGCCTCTTGAGTCGTTGCCCTACCGTGCCAGACGGCGGTAGGCCGAGATCGCGATCAGCGCCATCGCGATGCCCGCCGCCATGGCCGCGACCGCGGCGCCCGCATCGACGATCGCGAGCGCCACGGGATTGGGCTCGCCCCCGTCGCGCAGCGCGCGGTCGAGCATCATGAACGGCGCGCCCGCAAGCCAGCCCGAGATGTAGCTGAACGCCGCCAGCCCCATCAGCGGCAACCCCGCGCCCCGGCTCAGCACGAAGCTGCGGCGGATCGCGCCGAGTGCGCCGAGCGGGGCTTCGGCGAACAGCGCCGGCCCGGTCAGCATCGTCCGGCCAAGAATGTAGAGGCCGGGGATCGCATACAGCAGCAATCCCGCCCCCGCCGGCAGCGACACGATCACCATCGCCAGCAGGAAGCGCGGGAAGATCCGCAGACAGCGCGTCAGGCTGGTGCGCAGGTCGAGCCGATCGCGGTCGAGATACAGCGCGTAGAACAGCGACGTCCCGAAGAAGCTCGTCACATAGGCGAGCAGATACCAGCCGCCATGCGCCGCCGCCCAGCTCTGCACCGCATCGGCCCAGGCCATCGCCTGCACCTCGTTGTCGCCGGCACCCGCCACCGGCATCGGCGGATCGGGGACGACGAGCGCGAGCGCGAAGGCAGGCAGGAACAGGAACGGCGCGGCGATCCGCAGCAACAGGTCGCGGTCGCGCTTGAACAACGTCCAGGCATCGGTGAGGACGGTCGCGAAATCGAGCTTCATGGGACGGCGTGTTTCTCTCTGACGGCGACATAGAGCTGCGCGGTGAAGACCGCGGCGAGCACGGTGAAGGCGGTGGTGACGATCGTCGCGGCGATGCCCGACAGGAAGGTCGCGGTCACGATCCCGTCGGCGCCGAGCGCGAGGCGGAAGATGACCCCCGTCACGGACTGTGCGGCCCAGGTGGAGACGAGCATGACGATCGCGAACAGGATCAAGACGCCGATGATCCGCCATGTCAGCCCCCTGGTCAGCTGGACCGAGCGCCGGATCGCGCCGATCCCGCGGCGTTCGTTGAGGATGACCGGGTTGAGCAGCACCAGCCGCGCGCCGATCCAGAGCGCCGCGACCAGATAGGCCAGCGCGTAGAGCCCGGTGAACCCGGCCGCGCCGGCGCTGGGCGGGGTCATCTGCACGCTGCTGCCACTGGCGGCGGCGGAAACATCGAACCCCGACTGGATGAGGACGATCACCGGCGGCACCGCCAGCAGCAGCGCGAGGACCGTGAGCAGCGCGGTGACGCCGAGTGCGGGCAGCAGGCGCGCCCCCGCCTGGCGACGCGCGGAGGCCGCGTCGGTGGCGGGATCGGTCGCGATCGCCACGATCGCGAGTTGCGCCCAGAGCAGCGCGGCCAACGTCCCGATCGCCAGGATGACCCCGACCAACGCAAACGATATCGTGCCCGGCGTCGCATAGGCGACGAAGCCGTCCCGAACGACGCTGGGCAATAGCATGCCGACCAGCGCGATCGGCGCGATCATGCCGGTGCGACCGTTGAGCACCTCGACCGTGCGGTCCCAGACTGTTCCCATCTTCACCATGCGCCGAACTCCCCGTTCTCGTTCCTGCGCGGACTAGCCCAACCCCCCGCGCTTGACCACATGGTTGCGGGATAGATGCTGGGCGCGTCGTGGTTGCAACTTGGGCGACGGGTGCGCAATTGGGATCGGTGACCAGCCCCCTTCCCCCCGAGATCGAGTGGCGCACCAGCGCCGGCCTCACCCCCTATGCCGATGCGCTCGCCGAGATGGAGGCGCGCGCGGCCGCGGTCGGCGCCGGCGACGCGCGCGAACTGCTGTGGATGCTCGAGCACCCGCCGATCTACACCGCGGGGACCAGCGCGGAGCCGGGCGACCTGATCGATGCGCGCTTTCCGGTGATCCCGACCGGGCGCGGCGGGAAATACACCTATCACGGGCCGGGCCAGCGGATCGGCTATGTCGTGCTCGACCTCACCAAGCGCGGGCGCGACGTGCGCTGCTACGTCCATGCGCTCGAATCCTGGGTGATCGCGGCGCTCGGCGAACTTGGCGTCGCGGCGTTCGCGGTCGAGGGCCGCGTCGGCATCTGGACGCTCGATAACGGACGTGAAGCGAAGATCGGTGCGATCGGCGTACGCGTGAAACGCTGGGTGACGCTCCACGGCTTTTCGGTGAACGTGGCACCCGACCTGGCCCATTTTGGTGGCATCGTCCCGTGCGGCCTTCCCGAATACGGTGTTACCAGCCTGCAATCGCTTGGCATTTCGGCGGACCTTGCAACCTTCGACGCTGCGCTTGCGTTGACGGTCGATGCTTTCCTTGAAACAGTTTCTTGTCCTCAAGAAAACGAGGCTTGAGGGCAAAGCGTTATCGGATTAATGTCCACTACGATTTGGGTATTAAGGGCGAGCAGCCAGCCAAATCCTCTATCTAGGGAGCTTCCACATGCGTGCACTCATTTCCAAGGTCCTGACCGGTTCGCTGATCGCCAGCGCGGCACTCGCCGTGTCGGCCTGCGGTCCGAAGACCGAGACGACCACCGACAACACGATGGTCACCGACATGAACGCCACCGAGGGCATGGACACCATGACCGACAACATGACCGCCGTTGACGGTGCGTCGAACGGTGGCATGATGGCCAACGACACCATGATGGCGAACGACACGATGATGTCGAACGACACCATGATGACCAACAACGCGATGTAATCGTCGCGAGGGCCAGCCGCCTCGGCAGCCGGCCTTCAAAGACATTGCTTGTGTGAAGGGCCGTCCGGGCAACCGGGCGGCCCTTTCGCGTTATCGTGCACCGGGACGCGATACCGGGGATGATGAGGCAACCCGGCCGGTGCGCAAATGGCCGTAGAGCTGGGTCGTTTCGCAGCCGTCGAATCGACCGGCGGCCCGCGCGAAATCGTCCTGCCCAAAAGGTTAAAATCGCTTGGGGGTTTGACGGAAACGCTTTAGATTCGTCGACTTGGAATGCCCTGGGGAGGTTTGAATGAAGGTGTTGCGTACCGCGCTCGCGCTATGCGTAGCGTCGAGCGGGCTCGCTATGGCGCAGTCGGCGTCGGCGCAGTTTTTCTTGCAGTCGCGCGATTTTTCGGGGGCGGCTGTCACGGGTGATGAATCCGACCTGGGTCAGGTGTTGCCCGGCGCCACGTCGACGGAGACGCGCGCCGCTTTGGTGTGGCACATGCGCGCCGCGCTCAACGTCGCGGCGCTCCAGTGCCAGTTCGAACCGACCCTGCTGACGGTGCCGAACTATAACGCGATCCTCGCCGATCACGGCGAGGAATTGAAGGGCGCGTTCGACACGCTGACCAAGTATTTCCTGCGCGTGAACAAGGCAGCGGGCCCCAGGGCGGGCCAGGCCGCGCTCGACCAGTTCGGCACCCGGACCTATTCGAGCTTCGCCACCGTCGCCGCCCAATATGGCTTCTGCCAGACGGCGGCGTCGATCGGTCGCGATGCGGTATTTGCGCCCCGCGGGCATTTCGCCGACGTGGCGCTCGCCCGCTCGCGCGAGTTGCGCAACAGCCTGATACCGTGGGGCGAACAGCGTTTCCCGCGCTATATCGGCCGGGACCGCAACGCCCCCATCGTGCGCTTGGACGCGATCTGCTGGGACAAGAAGGGCGAGTGGGTCGTCAAGAAATGCGGTGCGCAGAACTGGCCGCCGGTCGGCCTGGGCATAGCCGGACGGTAACAAGGCCGTCCTGCTGGAGGCCGCCACCCTCCGGGGCGACGTCCCGGCGGACGCCGCCCCTCTCTTTTGAGACAGGGCGCGGCGGCGATGGTCAACGGTATCGGGCGGGTCGGCGCGTGCCGGGATGACGGACGCGCGACAGCAGCATCGCAGACCCCATCTTCCCCGCGGGTCGTTCAGCGCAATCCGAGCAGCTTGTGCGTCTGCAACGACAATCGCCACTGCGGCCGCTGCATCACCGTCTCCACGCACGCCTCGCGGTTCGCGTCCGCCTGCGGATCGTCGAGCGGCTGGAGCAGCAGGTTCGCGAAATCCCAGGTTTCGATATCGGCGATATCGGTGCCCGGTTGCGGCCAGACCAGTTTCAGTTCGTCGCCGGTGCGCTGGACGACGATGCTGCCCGCCTTGGGGCTGATGCAGACCCAGTCGATGCCGGGATGCGCGGCAATCGTCCCGTTGCTCTCCATCGCGATCCGGAACCCCTCGGCATGGAGCGCATCGACGATCGCGTCGTCGATCTGGAGCATCGGTTCGCCACCGGTCAGCACGACGAAGCGGTCGCGCACGCCCTCCCCCCAGAGGCCCGCAACCGCCGCGGCGAGCGCCGCCGCATCGACGAACCTGCCGCCGCCCAGCCCATCGGTCCCGACGAAGTCGGTATCGCAGAACCGGCACACCGCGGTGCTGCGATCCTGTTCGCGCCCCGACCACAGGTTGCAGCCGGCAAACCGCACGAACACCGCGCGACGCCCGGCGTTGACGCCCTCGCCCTGCAGCGTCAGGAACATCTCCTTGACCGCGTAGCTCATCGTCAGACGGGCTTCACGGCGTAGCGCGTCGGGTCGGCGATCCCCGCCTCGTCGAAGCCGCGCGCGCGCAGGCGGCAGCTGTCGCACTCGCCGCAATGCAGACCACCCGGCGCGGGATCGTAGCACGACCAGCTCAGGCCGAGGTCGAGCCCGAGCCGCGTACCTTCGCGGACGATATCCGCCTTGGTCATGGTCTGCAGCGGCGCCTGGATGCGGAACGGATCGCCCTCGACACCGGCCTTGGTCGCGAGTTCGGCGAGCCCTTCGAACGCGGCGATGAACTCGGGGCGGCAATCGGGATAGCCCGAATAATCGAGCGCGTTGACGCCGATATAGATGTCGCGTGCGCCCGCCGCTTCCGCCCAGCCGAGCGCGAGGCTGAGGAAGATCGTGTTGCGCGCGGGGACGTAGGTCACCGGAATGCCGCCGCCGTCTTCGGTCCCCACGCCGTCCTTCGGCACGTCGATATCGGCGGTCAGCGCGGAGCCGCCGAATGCGGACAGGTCCATTGGCAGGACGATATGGCGTTCGGCGCCGAGTGCATCGGCGATCCGCCGCGCGGCGGCGAGTTCGACGCGGTGGCGCTGGTTATAGTCGAACGAGAGCGCGAGCAGACGTTTGCCCGATTCACGCGCCAGCGCGGCGGATATCATCGAGTCGAGCCCGCCCGAAACGAGCGCGACCGCAAAAGGAGCAGGAGATGTCATGATGCGACGTCCGCTAGGCCAGCGGCGCGCAAAAAGAAAGGGGCCGCCCAGTGAGCGGCCCCCGAAGGTTGGCGCGAACCGCGCCATAAGGGAGAAAAAACGTGCCGAATAAAAGCACCGGTTCAGGGCTAGCGGCAAAGGGTGAAAAGGACGTTAACGCTCCGTTTATCCCTCTCGCCCCCAAGACGAGCCAAGGCAGCGCCCTAGGAGACGGCCCCTGGCCTGGGCGGCCCCACGATCAATCCCCTCACCTCGCATGCGTGCGTCGCGGGCTGGTCTGGCTTTACCAAGGACGAGGAATTACTCACCCACCGCCACTGGGAATTTCTTCGCGCAGAATGCGCAGTCGACGATGATGAACCCCGTCTCGTCCGCCATCGAGCGCCGTTCCTCGATCGGGAATTTCGAGATCACGCCCTTGATGTACGCCGGATCGCAGCGGCAGCCGCGCGTGATCGGGATGTCGGCGAGGATGCGGACATCCTCCTCCTCGTTGAACAGCCGCCACACGAGCGTCTCGAGCGGCAGCGCGGCGTCGGTCAGTTCGTCCACGCCCATCGTGTTGCCGAGCGTGGCGACATGCTCCCATTCGGGATGGTCGAGCTTGGTATGCAGCCGCTCGCGGCCGTCCTCGCCTTCGGGCAGGTGCTGGAGGAACAGCCCGCCCGCGACGCAGCGACCGTCGGGGCCCTTGGCCATGCCGGTGCGGACCATCGTCGGAATCTGTTCGGACTGCGTGAAATAGCTCTGCGCCGCCTCCGACAGCGTGTCGCCGTCGAGCGGGACGATGCCCTGATAGCGCTCGTTGCTGCTCGCCATGTCGAACGTAATCGCGAGATAGCCCGCGCCGAACAGCGCGAACAGCGATGGCTCGGCGGGCGCCTCGGCGAGCTTGTCCGCGTCATATTCGATATAGCCGCGGACCTCGCCGCCGCGGTAATCGCAGACCAGCAGCTGGACGACGCCATTGTCGGTCCGCGTCTGCATCGTCAGCTGGCCGCTGGCGTCCTTCAGCGTCGAACCGATCAGCGCGGCGAGCGTCAGCGCCTCGGCGAGCAGCTTCTCGATCGCGGGCGGATAGGCGTGCGCGGCGAGCACCTCGTCGAGTGCGGTACCGAGCCGGACGATCCGGCCGCGCGCGCTGCGCGCGGGGATCGCAAACGCCAGCGCGCGATCGAGATCGGTCATGTTGGGGTCGTTCACCATCATTCCTTCGTCATTCCCCACCGCGTCGTGATCCCCGCGCAGGCGGGGATCCAGAGCGGCAAACGCTCACGGTCTCAACGCCGGCTCGGAGTTTATGGATTCCCGTCTCCACGGGAATGACGGAAATGGGGGCGCGCAGGCGCTCGATCAACCGATCGGGTAATCTGGCGATCGCCCGATCTCGCTCCCGTCCGTCACCCCAGCGAACGCTGGGGCATCCCGATTGGCGGACGCAGCGGCCCAAACGGGGGGATCGCAGCTTTCGCTGGGATGACGGACGGGGTTCAGACTAGCCGATCTGCCCGAAGCACCAGCGCAGCACCGATTTCTGCGCATGGAGGCGGTTTTCGGCTTCCTGCCAGATCAGCGACTGCGGGCCGTCGATGACCTCGGGCGTGACCTCCTCGCCGCGATGCGCGGGGAGGCAGTGGAGGAACTTCGCGTCGGGCTTGGCCATCGCCATCAGCGCGGCGTCGACCTGATACGGTGTCAGCGCCTTCAGCTTGGTCTCGGCATGTGCCTGCCCCATCGAGATCCAGGTGTCGGTGACGATGATGTCCGCGCCCTCGACCGCCTCTTGCGGCGACGCGACGACGCGCGCGCGGCCCTTGCCGAGCGCGACGTCGGCCTCGGTCGGCTGGTAGCCTTGCGGACAGGCCGCGGCGACGTCGAAGTGCATCAGCCCGGCCGCCTCGACGATCGAGGCGAGCACGTTGTTGCCGTCGCCAAGCCACGCGACCTTGAGGCCGGGCAGCGTCTTGCCGCTCTCGATGATCGTCAGCAGGTCAGCCATGATCTGGCACGGATGCGACGCGTCGGTCAGGCCGTTGATGACGGGGACGCTGGCATAGTGCGCCATCTCCTCGATCTTGGCGTGATCGTCGGTGCGGATCATGATCGCGTCGACATAGCCCGACAGGATGCGCGCGGTATCCGCGATCGATTCGCCGCGGCCGAGCTGCATCGAGCCGGCGTCGGACACGATCGAGGTGCCGCCGAGCTGGCGGATCGCCATGTCGAACGAGAAGCGCGTGCGGGTGGAATTCTTCTCGAACACCATCGCGAGGGTGTGACCGGCGAGCGGCGCGTCGGCATCGGCACGACCCTTGGGGAAGCCGGCGCGCGCGGCCTTGCGATCGAGCGCGTCGGCCAGCATCGCGGCGATGCCGTCGGCACCCGCGTCGGTGAGATTCAGGAAATGGCGGGTCATATTATCCTCCCCGGCACGGGGAGGGGGACCGTTCGCATGGCGAAGGGTGGAGGGGGCCCTCCACGAACGCAACACCGCGGGGCGATCCCCCTCCACCATGCTTCGCATGGTCCCCCTCCCCGCATGCGGGGAGGATCGGTTTTAATCGTCGGCGGCGGGCACGTAGACACGCGCGGCGGTCGACAGCTTGTCGATGCACTCGGCGATATGGCTCTCGTCGATCACCAGCGGCGGCAGGATGCGGATGACGTTCTCGCCCGCCGACACCAGCAGCAGATTGTGATGATCGCGCGCAAACGCGACGAACGCGCGGCTGTCGCTCTTGAGCTTCAGCCCGAGCATCAGCCCGGTGCCGCGGACGCTGTCGAACAGATGATCGTGATTGGGAATCATCTGCTCGAGCCCCTGCCGCAACCGGTCGCCCATCGCGGCGACGTGGTCGAGGAACCCGTCCTCCAGGATGACGTCGAGGATCGCCTCGCCCGCCGCCATCGCCAGCGGGTTGCCGCCATAGGTCGAGCCATGCGTGCCCGCGACCATGCCCTTGGCCGCCTCCTCGGTCGCGAGGCACGCGCCGAGCGGGAAGCCGCCGCCAATGCCCTTGGCGACCGACATGATGTCGGGGGTGATGCCGTACAGCTCGTGCGCGAAGAACTTGCCGGTCCGGCCATAGCCGCACTGGACCTCGTCGAGGACGAGCAGCAGGCCGTGCTCGTCGCACGCTTTCCGCAGGCCCTGGAGAAATTCCGGGCTCGCCTGGCGGATACCGCCCTCGCCCTGGATCGGCTCGACCAGGAAGCCCGCGGTGTTGTCGTCGATCAGCGCGAGCGCGCCTTCGAGATCGTTGAACTTGGCATAGGCGAATCCGGGCAGCAACGGTTCGAACCCGTCGCGCATCTTGGCCTGGTTGGTCGCCGAGATCGCGCCGAGCGTGCGGCCGTGGAACGCGGTGTCGAACGTGATCAGCGTGTGCCGCTCAGGATTGCCGTTGGCGAAATGATAGCGCCGCGCGGTCTTGATCGCGCATTCGACCGCTTCCGCACCCGAATTGGTGAAGAAGACGGTGTCGGCAAAACTGTTGTCTACGAGCCGCTGCGCGAGATGCTCGCCTTGCGGTGACCCGTACAGGTTCGACACATGCATCAGCGTGGCGGCCTGGTCGGCGATCGCCTTAGTCAGATGCGGGTGCGCGTGGCCGAGCGCGTTGACCGCGATGCCGCTGGCGAAATCGAGATATTGCTGGCCGTCCTCACCGAAGAGGTACGCGCCCTCGCCTCGGACCGGACGCACGCCACACCGCGGGTAGACGGGCATGAGCGGGGTGATGGTCACAGGCGCTTCCTCTTCGAAACGAGAAGGGCGGCCCCGATGGACCGCCCGGAATGCCTAATACGGGCGGTGAGGGAGGTGCGTCAACCTTGGCCGGACGTGGCGCGGCTCAGACCTTGGCCTGTCGCAGCGCCTCGTTCATCCGCGACTGCCACCCCGGGCCGGTGGCCTTGAACTTGTCGAGCACGTCCGGATCGAGGCGAAGGGTCACCGTCTTCTTGGTCGGCGCGGCCTGCGGCCCGCGGCGGCGTACCAGCAGCGCGGCGACGTCGGGGGGCAGGACTTCGGATGCGGGGCGGGCCTTGGCGAAGTCCTCTTCGGTCCACTCGGGATTCTCGTCGAAGTCGGGCGGTGGGGGCATCCTATTCATAACGCCGCATCTCCTTTTCATGCGCTCGTCGAAAACTGATGAGGCGGATCATCGCCTCTCTCCGCATGAAGATGATACAGAAACCGCGGCCAGCGATCCGGCCATACGCACGGTAGCGAACTTCCCCATATTCGTATCGACCGTCGATCCTGACGATCGGATCATCGTCAAACCCTGCGAACGCCGCCAGAGACACGCCATGCTTGGCGATGTTGGCCGCGTCTTTTTCAGGGTCGAACGTAAATTCCACCTAAGCCCACCCCGCCAAATTGTCAATACGATTAGCGTCTCACGCGTCGATCGCTTCCTCGTCCATCCGGCCCGCATTTTCCTGGATGAAGGCGAAGCGGTGGGCAGGGTTGTTGCCCATCAGGCGGTCGACGAGATCCTTCACACCAGCCCGCTCCTCATATTCCTGCGGGAGCGTGATGCGGAGCATGCCGCGCGTGGCGGGGTCCATGGTGGTTTCGCGGAGCTGGCCGGGGTTCATCTCGCCAAGGCCCTTGAAGCGGCCGACATCGACCTTCTTGCCCTTGAACACAGTGCGTTCGAGCTCGGCCCGGTGCGCGTCGTCTCTCGCATAGACGCTCTTGGTGCCGACGGTCAGGCGGTAGAGCGGCGGCTGCGCGAGGTAGAGATGCCCGCGGCGGACGAGTTCGGGCATCTCCTGGAAGAAGAACGTCATCAGCAACGTCGCGATGTGCGCGCCGTCGACGTCTGCGTCGGTCATGATGACGATGCGTTCGTAGCGCAGCGTGTCGGGCGTGCAGTCCTTGCGCGTGCCGCAGCCAAGCGCCAGCGTCAGGTCGGCGATTTCCTGGTTGGCGAAGATCTTCGCGCTGGTGGCGGACGCGACGTTGAGGATCTTGCCGCGGATCGGGAGGATCGCCTGCGTCTTCCGGTCGCGCGCCTGCTTGGCCGAACCACCGGCCGAATCGCCCTCGACGATGAACAACTCGGTGCCTTCGGGCGAGTTGGCGGAGCAGTCGGTGAGCTTGCCGGGCAGGCGGAGTTTCCGCGCGGAGGTCGCGGTCTTGCGCTTGACGTCGCGTTCCTGCTTGCGGCGCAGGCGTTCGTCCATCCGCTCGAGCACATAGTTCAGCAGCGCCTTGCCGCGATCCATGTTGTGGCTGAGGAAATGATCGAAATGATCGCGGACCGCCTTTTCGACGAGGCCGGCTGCCTCGGGGCTGGTGAGGCGATCCTTGGTCTGGCTCTGGAATTGCGGTTCGCGGATGAAGACCGAGAGCATCAGTTCGCTGCCGACCATCACGTCGTCCGCGCTGATATCCTTGGTCTTCTTGTTGCCGACGAGATCGCCGAACGCGCGCAGGCCGCGGACGAGCGCCTGGCGCAGGCCCTGCTCGTGCGTGCCGCCGTCGGGGGTCGGGATGGTGTTGCAATACCAGCTGTACGAGCCGTCGCTCCACAGCGGCCACGCAACGGCCCATTCGACGCGCCCTTGCGTCTCGCCGTTCGCGCTCGGGAAATCCTGCGAGCCCGAGAAGAAATCGGAGGTCGCGCATTCGCGGCCGGCGATCTGGTCGCGTAAGTGATCGGCGAGGCCACCCGGGAACTGGAAGACAGCCTGTGCGGGCGTGTCGTCGCCGATCAGGTCAGGCGCGCAATGCCAGCGGATCTCGACGCCCGCGAACAGATACGCCTTCGAACGGACGAGCTTGTAGAGGCGCTGCGGCTTGAAGTTCAGTTCGGTGCCGAAAATCTCGGTATCGGGGGTGAACGCGACGCTGGTGCCGCGGCGATTGGGCGTGGGCCCGAGATGCTCGATCGGGCCGAGCGTCTGCCCCTTGGCGAAGCGCTGTCGGTAGAGCTGTTTGTCGCGCGCGACCTCGACGACGGTGTCCGACGACAGCGCGTTGACGACGCTGATGCCGACGCCGTGCAGGCCGCCCGAGGTCGCGTACGCCTTGCCCGCGAACTTGCCCCCTGAGTGCAGCGTCGAGAGGATCACCTCGAGCGCCGACTTGTCGGGAAATTTCGGATGCGGATCGACCGGAATGCCGCGGCCATTGTCGACGATCGTCAGGCGGTTATTGGCGTCGAGCGTCACCTCGATCCGCGTGGCATGCCCCGCCACCGCCTCGTCCATCGCATTGTCGAGCACTTCGGCGGCAAGGTGATGCAGCGCGCGCTCGTCGGTGCCGCCGACATACATGCCGGGGCGGCGGCGTACGGGTTCGAGTCCCTCGAGGACCTCGATCGAGGAGGCGTCATAGGTAGTGGCGGCGGGTTTGCCGACGCCAGGTGCGCCCGGGGACGCGAACAGATCTTCAGCCATGCGCCGAGCGTAGCCGCAGGCGTCGGACAAAGCCACAGGCTCCGTTTGTTCTCGTGTAACCCGAAAGCCACATTGACGCAGATTATTGTGGCGAAGGGATAAATTTTCCGTCGATCGCCGTTTATGAAAAACCTGTCATGTGGTTTCCGGGAGTGAATATGAGCAAGAGAATGATGTCGGCCTTGATCGGGAGCGCCGCATTGGGATTCGCCGCAACGCCTGCCGCCGCGCAGGAGGTCACCGCCGACGCACCGTTCAGCGGCGTCTATGTCGGCGGATCCTTCGGCTATGACGTCCAGCCGAACGATGTCGGCGAGACGATCGAGTTCGATCGCAATCTGGACGGTGTCTTCCGCGATACCATCTCGACTGCGACCGTCGCCAACGCGTTCTCGCCCGGTTTCTGCAACGGCCGCGCGACCAGCAATATCGCACCCGGCAACGGTGGTCGCGGATGCCGTAGCGACAAGGATGGCATCGGCTATTCGGCGCGCGTCGGCGCGGATTACCAGCGCGGCAACATCGTCGTCGGCGTCGTCGGCGAGTTCGGCAAGAACGAGGTCAGCGACAGCGTTTCGGCGTTCAGCACCACGCCCGCCTTCTACACCATGACGCGCGACCTGAAGTGGGAAGCCTCGGCGCGCGGTCGCCTCGGCTATGCGGCGAACACGACGCTGTTCTACGGCACGTTCGGCGTCGGCTATGCCAACATCGACAACAGCTTCACGACGGGCAACACCGCCAACACCTTCACCACCAACGGTGGCAGCAAGGAATGGGGCATCGTCGGCGGCGGCGGTATCGAGCAGAAGCTGGGCAAGAACTTCTCGGTGGGCCTCGAATATCAGTACCACCAGTATGAAGACACCGACTACCGCGTCCGCGCTTCGGGTGGACCGACCGGCGGCCCCTTCACGCGCGGCAACGCGTCGGGCACCGATTTCCGTCGTAACTTCGATTATTTCCGCTGGCACAGCCTGCGCGCCACGGCCGCGTTCCGGTTCTGAGGCGAAGGGCGGCCGCTGCCACGCTGGCAGCGGCCGCCCAAGCCCCGGCCGGCGCGGCCCGCCGCGTCCCCCGCCGCGTCCGACGACATGGGCTTTGCCCATGCCTAGCTAATACAGAAGAGGCCGCTTCCCCAGCTGAGGAAGCGGCCTCTTCTATGTCACGATCGATGTACCACCCACTCCGTCATCCTGACCCAAGTCAGGATGACGGATGAGGTTTGCGGCCCGCCCGCATCGAAGCAGGCTTATCGAGGCCGAGGACCGCCAAACGGGAGCGGCGGAGTCGGACGGCGATCGCGCCGCGGCAGCTGCGCCTGATAGGCATGGCCGCAATGGTCGACGCAATAGGGGAAGCCGGGGTTCACCGCCTTGCCGCAGAAATGAAAGTCGGGCTCGCCAGGATGGCCGAGCGGCCATTTGCAGATCCGATCGTTCAGCTCGAGCAGGCTCGTCTTGTTCGCCATCTCGGCGGACGGCTTGGCGGGCACCAGACGGCGCGGCGGCGCGGGCGTGCTCGGCGGCTGCTGTTCGCCGGGGGCCTGGCGGAGGAAGCCGCCGGGGCCGACCGAGCGCAGGATCGGCTGTGGCGCGCGAGCGGCCGGTGCCACCGGAGCGACCTCGTCCTCGTCCCCGTTCTCGTCCCCGTCCTCGTCGCCGTTCTCGTCCTCAGCGTCCTCGGGCTCTTCAGCGACCGGCTCGGGCGCGACCGGCGCAGCAGGCTTGGCCGCCGCGCTGGGCGGTGCCGCCACCGGCGGCGCGACGGGCGCAGGCTCGGGCGTGACGAATACCGGCTCGGCCGCGTCCGCCGCAACCGGGGCCGAAGCCCCTGCCCCTGCAGCAGCCGCCGCCGCCTTCGCTTCGGGATCGTTCGGCTTCACCGGCGACGGGCGCGCCTGCAGCTCGAGGCGATGCGCCTTGCCGATCACGGCATTGCGGCTGACGCCACCCAAGGCTTCGGCGATCTGGCTGGCGGTCTGCCCCGCCTCCCACATCGTCTTGAGCGTCTCGATGCGCTCGTCGGTCCAGGACATATTCGTTCCTTAGTCAGCGTCAGCCGGCCAGTGTTAAGCGGTTGCGGGCGGCGGCGGCAGCGATTACCCGCAATGCCTATGAGCAGCCAGCCCCCAATCGGTGAAATCCATTCGGCGGTGCACTCCGCCCCCGGCGTTCCCGTCATCAAGAGCGTGAACTGGGAGGGACTGCGCACCCTCTATATCAAGGAGGTGCGCCGGTTCTTCAAGGTGCAGCTTCAGACGGTGTGGGCGCCGGCGATCACGACGCTGCTGTTTCTGATCGTGTTCACCATCGCGACCGGCGCGAAAAGCCCGGTTCCGGTCGATGGCCAGATCGTCGCGTTCGCCGATTTCATCGCCCCCGGGCTGATCATCGCGCAAGGGATGATGGGGCCGGCATTCGCCAATGCGAGCTTCTCGCTGCTGGTCGGCAAGATGCAGGGGACGATCGTCGACTATCTCCAGCCGCCGCTGTCGACGGGTGAGTTGCTCGCCGCGCTGGTCGGCGGCGCGGTGACGCGCGCGGTCATCGTCGGGGTCGTGGTGTGGGCTGCGATGGCGCTGTATCCCGGCGTGCACGTGACGCCGCATGCACCGCTCGCGATCATCTGGTTCGGGTTGCTCGGCGCGGTATTCCTGGCATTGCTGGGCGTGCTGACGTCGATCTGGGCGGACAAGTTCGATCATGCCGCCGCGGTCACCAACTTCGTGATCGCGCCGCTCTCGCTGTTGTCGGGCACCTTCTATTCGGTCGACAAGCTCGCGCCCGCCTTCCGCGCGTTCAGCCATGCCAACCCGTTTTTCTACATCATCTCGGGCTTTCGCTACGGGTTCCTGGGGATCGCCGATTCGCCGGTGATGATCGGCGGGATCGTGATCCTGGTGATCGACGTGGTGCTCGCGACGCTCTGCTACCGACTGCTCAAGAGCGGGTGGAAGCTGAAGAACTGATGCGCAGGCTGGCGCTCCGGCTGCTCGCGATCCTGATGGCGCTGTTGCCCGTCGGAGTCGGCGCGCAGGGGGTTCAGCCAGACCCGGCGTTGCGCGCCAGGGCGGACGCACTCGTGGCGATACTGGACGGTCGCGGGGCGTACAGAACCTATTTCGCCGCGAGCTTCCGCGACAAGGTGCCGGCGGCGCAGCTGTCGGCGATCGCCGCGCAGTTGAAGGCGGCGATCGGCGCGCCGCAAAGGATCGACGCCTTCACCGCGACCTCGGCATGGTCGGCCGACCTGACCGTCAGGTATGCGCGCGGCACGGCGAGCGTCCGCCTGGTGATCGATCCCGCCCCGCCGCATGCCGCGACCGGGCTGCTGATTACCGGCACGGCGCCGCGCGACGACAGCATGGCCAAGCTTGAAGCCGAGTTTCGCGCGCTGCCGGGGGCCAGCGGGTTCGGGCTGTATGCGCTGGGTCAGGGCAAACCCGTGCCGATTCTCGACTATCGTGCCGACGTCGTCGCGCCGCTCGGGTCGGCGTTCAAGCTGTGGGTGCTGGCGGAGTTGGCGCGACAGGTGGCGGCGGGCGAGCGGCACTGGGCGGACGTCGTGACGGTCGGCGCGCCGTCGCTCCCCTCGGGTGTGTTGCAGACCTGGCCGGCGGGATCGCCGGTGACGGTGCAGACGCTGGCGACGCTGATGGTCTCGATCAGCGACAATACCGCGACGGATACGCTGCTGGCGACGCTCGGACGCGCAAAGGTCGATGCGATGGCCGCATTGGCCGGCGGCAGCGTGCCGGTGATGACGACGCGCGAGATGTTCGCGGTGAAGGGCGATGCCGCGCTGACCAGGGCCTGGGCGGCAGGCTCGGTCGATGCGCGCCGGTCGCTGCTGGCCGAGACGGCGGCGACGATCGCGACGGCCACGCTCGACCCGACCGTGTTCGCCGGCAAGCCGGTGGCGATCGACAGCGTCGAATGGTTTGCCAGCCCCGCGGCGATGGCGGGGCTGCTCGATCGGTTGCGCGGGGCGGATGCTACGACCCGGGCGATAATGTCGATCAACGCGGGGGTGGATCCGGCGATCGCCAAGCGGTTCGGCTATGTCGGGTTCAAGGGCGGCGGCGAGCCTGGGGTGCAGACGTTGAACTACCTCGTCCAGGCCAAGGACGGACGCTGGTACGCCGCGACCGGTAACTGGCACCGCGCAGATGACGCGGTGAGCGAGGTCCGGTTCGCGGGGCTGATGGGGCGGGCGCTGGCGTTGCTGGCGGCGCGGTAAATAGCTTCATCGCACCACGGTTCCCCCGCGAAGGCGGGGGCCCAGGATACCAAACGCCATCGCCCGCAACCTGGACTCCCGCGTTCGCGGGAGAACGGCAGTGGGGCCTGTGGAGCTGGAGCCCCCCCCGGCGAAGGCCGGGGCCCAATTGGGGACCGTCGCTAACTAAGGGCGGCGCTTCGTTACGCCGACCTTTCCAGTTGGGCCCCGGCCTCCGCCGGGGTGGGAGAAACGGCCTAGGCGCGCCCGGCGGCCTGCCAGCTGTCCGCGCACAGACCGTAGATCAGGCTGTCGCGCAGGCCGAGATGCGTTTCCCATTCGTCGCGCAATAGTCGCTCGCGGCGAAATCCCAGGCGCTCGAGCAACAGGATCGACGCGGTATTCTCGGTATCGGCGTCGGCGAACACGCGTTTGCGCCCCTCGGCGAACAGCCGGTCGATCACCGCCGACACCGCCTCGCGCGCAATCCCCCGTCCCCACGCCTCACGCGCGAGGATGAAACCGATCTCGGTTACCCCGGCCCCGTCGGCCTCGCTGCCCGAGACCCAGCCGATCGCGCGGTCGTCGCCGGTGCGTGTGATCGCCCAGGTGCGCTGGTTGCCCGGCGCGGCCTCCTCGGCGAGATAGCTGCGGACATCGTCGACGCTGTCGAGCGGGCCGTCGGCGGAATAGGCCATCAAGTCCGCATCGGCGAGCATCGGATGCAACGCCGTCGCATCCCCCTCGACGAGCGGGCGCAACCGGAGCCGGCGGGTCTTCAGCACCGGCGAAACGCCGGCACGCCGCGGTCTGCGCCCGGGCTGCCTCACGCGGTGAGCGCGTCGACGAGCGCGCGGACCTTCTTTTGGCGCCATTGCGGCAACGGGGCGACCAGCCAATATCCGCCCTTGGACGGCTGCGACTCGCCGATCAGCCGCACGCGGGCCTGCGCCAGATCGCGCCGCGCCAGCAATTCGGGGACGGTCGCACGCCCCAGCCCCGCCGCCGCCGCATCGATCGCGAGCCCGGCGTCGGTAACGCGGACCAGTGCCACGCCCTCCTCACCAGACCACGCGATCGCCGAGTCGCCGTCCATGCCGGGCGCGGCGATCGTCACCATGCCTTCGGACTCGAGCGCCTCGCCCTCATGCTCGCCCGGGCCATCGCCCCAGCGGATCGCGAGATCGAGATTGGCTTCGGTGAAGTCGACATTCTCGTCCGCGGTGATCAGCACGAAGCGGAGTTCGGGATCGGCCTCGGCGATCTGCGCGAGCCGCGGCATCAGCCATTTTTCGGTCAGGTCGCGCGGCGCGGCGATCGTCAGTGACTTGGACGACTGGCCAGCCTGCATCGCGCGCACGGCTTCCTCGAACTGGAGGAAGCCGCCGCGCAGCGCGCCCAGCCCCGCCTCCGCCTCGGGGGTGAGTTCAAGCCCGCGCGTGGTGCGGCGGAACAGGACGACGCCGAGCGTATCCTCGAGCGCACGGATCTGCTGGCCGACCGCGGCCGGCGTCACCGCCAGCTCGTCCGCGGCGCGCGTGAAGGACAAATGCCGCGCCGCCGCGTCGAGCACGCGCAGGCCGTTGAGCGGGAGATGCGTGCGCTTCATCGCGGACTTCTCAATGCAGCACCGCGGGTGCGAGGAGCGCGAAGCGGGGGATTTCGACGTCGAAGATCGCGCCGTCCTCGCGGACCATCCGGTACGTGCCCTGCATCGCGCCCGACGGCGTCGCGAGCGGGCAGCCCGAGACGTAATCGAAGCTCGCCCCCGGCTCGATCACCGGCTGCTCGCCGACCACGCCCTCGCCCTCGACCGAGTGACGTGCGCCACGGCCGTCGGTGATAACCCAGTGGCGGGTGAGCAGCTGGACGCTCTCGTCGCCCCCGTTCTCGAGCCGGATATGATACGCCCAGAACCAGCGGCCGCGATCGGGCTCGGACTGTTCGGGCAGATAGCTGACCGACACGCGGACCGTTACCCCATCGGTCGTCGCCGCGTTGGGGAACAGCGCCTTCACAGGCCGGCCTTGCTCAGGGCCTGGTCAAGATCGTCGATCACGTCCTGCGCGTCCTCGAGCCCGACGTTGATTCGCAGCAGCCCTTCGGTCACGCCCATCTCGGCCTGCTTGTCGGGCGAGACGCTCGCATGCGTGGTCGAGGCCGGATGCGTCATCAGCGAGCGCGAATCGCCGATGTTGTTCGAGATATCGACCAGTTCGAGCCCGTCGAGCAATGCGTGCGCCTGCTCGCGCCCCTCGACCTCGAACGCGAAGATCGGGCCGCACGCATCCATCTGGCGCATCGCGAGCTCGTGCTGCGGGTGGCTCGGCAGGAAGGGGTGCAGCACGCGCGGCACCCGGCCTTCGAGGAATTGCCCGACCTTCATCGCGTTCTCGGACTGGCGGTGGATGCGCAGGTCGAGCGTCTCGAGCCCCTTGAGCACCACCCATGCGTTGAACGGCGACAGCGTCGGGCCGGTGTTGCGCGTGAAGGGCAGCAGCGTGTTGGTAATGAAATCCTCGGTCCCGCAGACCGCGCCGGCGAGCACGCGGCCCTGCCCGTCCATCATCTTGGTCGCGCTATAGGCGGTGACGTCGGCGCCGAACTCCATCGGCCGCTGGAGCGCCGGCGTCGCGAACGCATTGTCGACCACGGTGGTGATGCCGCGTTCGCGCGCGATGTCGCAGATCGCCTTGAGGTCGGCGATGTCCATCGTCGGGTTGGCGGGCGTCTCGAAGAAGAACACCTTGGTCTCGGGGCGGACCGCGTCGAGGAACGCCTGCGGATCGCGCGCATCGACGATCGTCGTCGCGATCCCGAACTTCGGCAGCAGCGTGTCGGTCAGCCAGCGGCACGAGCCGAACGCCGCGCGGCCGCCCACCAGATGGTCGCCGGTCTGGAGCTGGCATAGCAACGCCGCGGTCATCGCCGCCATGCCCGTCGCCATCGTCCGGCACGCCTCGGCGCCTTCCAGCAGCGCGATCCGCTCCTCGAGCATCTGCACGGTCGGGTTCTGCAGGCGGGAATAGGTCATCCCCTCCTGCTCGCCGGCAAAGCGCGCCGCGGCGTCGCCCGCCTTGTCGTAGCAATAGCCCGAGGTGAGGAACAACGCCTCCGACGTCTCGCCATATTCGCTGCGGGCGGTGCCGCCGCGGATGGCGCGCGTCGCGGGACGCCAATTCTGGGTGATCGAACGATCCTGGCCGGTCTTGCGCTTCATGCCCGCCGCTTTGCCGCTGGGGAGCCGCGATGACAAGCCTTGCGGTCTTGTCGGGCGGCGGAGATGCACCGTGCCGTCTCCATCCTCCCCCGCCAGGGGGACTATGGAGACGTCGCTAGTACCGCCCCCAGGTGAATTTGGACGACAGCGCGTAGTTCCACACCGCGCCGACCAGCACGCCGACCAGCGCCGACGCCGCCCACGCGCCGTTGCGGAAATCGTGGAGGAACGCCGCGACGCCGACGTTGGCGACGGCCCCCACCGCGCAGATCAGCGCGAACGACACCCAGCCGTCGAGCATCTGCCGCCAGCCCTTCAGGCGGCGGTCGCGATAGGTGAGCGCGTTGTTGAGGAAGAAATTGAGCGTCAGCGCGGCGAACGTCGCGAGGATCTCCGCGGGCAGGAACGGGATGCCGAGCCCGAGATAGGAGGCAGTGAGCACGCCCATATGCACGCCGACGCCGAGCACCCCGATCGCGGAGAACATCGCGAACCGCACGGGCACGACGCGCCCGAACATCCGGTCGTAGATCGCGATCAGATATTCCATCGCGACGACGTGATCGAGCTTGCTCTCGCCCTCGGTGCGGCAGCGGAAGGTGTAGGGGACCTCCACGAAGCGGAGCGGCGTCGGCGACGCGGTGAGCAGGTCGAGCAGGATCTTGAAGCCGATCGCCGACAGCGCGGGGGCGAGGCGGCGGACGATATCGGTGCGGATCATGAAGAACCCGCTCATCGGATCGTTGAGATCGCATTTCAGCACGCGGCGCGACATGCGGGTGGCGAGCGCCGACTTGGCGACCCGGTCGCTGTCCCACTCGCCGGTGCCGCCGCCACTGACGAAGCGCGAGCCGATCACCACGTCGGTCTCGCCATCCTTGAGCCGGTCGAGCATCGCCGGCAGCAGCGTCTCGTCATGCTGCAGATCGCCGTCGATCACCGCGACGACCGGCGCCGCGGTCGCGCACATCCCCTCGATACACGCCGAGGACAGCCCGCGCCGGCCGATCCGCTGGATCACGCGGACGCGCGTGTCGAGCCGGGCGATCGCGCGCGCGGCGTCGGCGGTGCCGTCGGGACTGTCGTCGTCGACGAAGATCGCCTCCCAGTTGCGCCCGGCCAGCGCTTGGTCGAGCTTGGCGATCAGCGTCGGGACATTGGCCTTTTCATTGAACGTCGGGATGACGACCGCGAGTTCGAGCAGGTCGGGCGTCAACCGAGCGTGGCCAGCACCGCATCGCCCATCGCGGACGTCGTCAGCGTGCCACCGAGGTCGGGTGTGCGCGCACCGCCGAGAATCGCCGCCGCGACCGCAGCCTCGATCCGGTCGGCGGCGTCGGGCAGGTCGAGCGAATGGCGCAGCATCATCGCCGCGGACAGGATCGCGGCGCACGGATTGGCCTTGCCCTGCCCGGCGATGTCGGGCGCGCTGCCGTGGATCGGTTCGTACATGCCCTTGTTCGAGTCGTTGAGCGCAGCCGACGGCAGCATCCCGATCGAACCCGCACACATCGACGCCTCGTCCGACAGGATGTCGCCGAACAGGTTGCCGGTGACGATCACGTCGAACTGGCCCGGGTTGCGGACCATCTGCATTGCCGCGTTGTCGACATACATGTGGCTGAGTTCGACATCGGGATAGTCGGCCGACACCTCGATCACGACGTCGCGCCACAGCTGCGAGGTCTCGAGCACATTGGCCTTGTCGACCGACAACAGCTTGCCCTTGCGCGTGCGGGCGGTCTCGAAGCCGACGCGCGCGATGCGCGCGATCTCGGTTTCGTCGTAGCGCATCTCGTCATGGCCTTCGCGCAGACCGTCGGCGGTGGTGCGGATACCCTTCGCGCCGAAATACACGTCGCCGGTCAGTTCGCGGACGATGACCATGTCGATCGACCGGGCGATCTCGGGCCGCAGCGCGGACGCATCCTCGAGCCCGGCGAACAGCTTGGCGGGGCGCAGGTTCGCAAACAGCCCAAGGTCCTTGCGCAGGCCGAGGATCGCTTGCTCGGGGCGGAACTGGCGTTCGAGCGCATCGCAGTCGGGATCGCCGACCGCGCCGAACAGGATGGCGTCGGCACGCCGCGCGAGGTCGAGCGTCTCGGGCGGCAGCGGATGACCCGCGGCCTTGTACGCGGCGCCGCCGACGAGACCCTCTTCATAGGTCAGGTCGAGGCCGAGCGCATCGAGCACCCGGCGCGCTTCCGCGGTGACTTCGGGTCCGATGCCGTCGCCGGCCAGTATCGCGATCAAGGGCATGTGCGTTCCTCCTGCGCGGCCCTTGCCGGGCGGTGCGCACTCACGCAACCGCCCTTTTGAGCCGATCGACCAGCCGATCGCGTGCCGCCAACGGGTCGGCGCGCCGGTCGACGAGGATGTCGCGCGCGAGGAAATGGCCGGTCAATCGCAGCCCATCGAAGATGTCGGGCCAGTCCGCCTCGCCGCCGACCATGAGGAAGCTGGGCAATCTGAGCAGCTTGGCCTCATAGCCGAACGCGGCCGCGCGCGAGACCGCGGCGCCGCTCTTGGGGCTGACGAAACCGAGATCGTCCGCGATGCCGCTCGCGACGCACCGGTCGAGGTCGAGGCCGAAGCCGAGTTCCGCGAGCATCAGCAATTCGTACCGCACCAGCGCCGCCGCCCAGCCACGCGCCGACGGCGCCGCCTCGATCGCGCCGAGCACGCCGTCGAGCGCGTCGTGGATCTGCGGATAGGGCTGTGCTTCGGGCAGCGCCGCCGCGGTCAGCGCGGTCGCCCATTCGAGCGCCCCCGCGGCGAGCGGCTCGCCGTGCATCTGCGCGCGACTGTGGATCAGCTCGGCGGTGAGCGAGGCGAGCTGTTCGCCGGTGCGCGCCCGCCATTCGCCCTGGATGACGTTCGCCTGCAGCAACACCGGCCGCATCGCCCGCGACCGCCCGCCGCGGACATAGCCGGGCTGGACGCCGTCGTTCCTCGTCAGCGCCCGCACGATCGCGCCATGCTCGCCATGCTGACGGACGGCGACGACGATGGCGGCTGCGCGGAGGTGCATGATCGTCCTTACCCTTCCCGTCGCGGCGAGGGCATCCCCCGCAGACGACGCATCACAGGGCCGTGCGCTGGACGGTCCAGACGCTACCGCGAATGATAGAAGTCATACACCTGTTGCGCGACGCCCGCCGAGACGCCCGGCGCCTGTTGCAGATCCTGCAGGCTCGCATTGCGCACCGCGCGGCCGGTGCCGAAATGCATCAGCAACGCCTTTTTCCGCGCGGGGCCGATGCCGGGGACCTCGTCGAGCGGGCTCGCGCCGATCGCCTTGCTGCGCTTGTCGCGGTGGACGCCGATTGCGAACCGGTGGACCTCGTCGCGCAGCCGCTGGAGGTAGAACAGCACCGGCGCGTTGACCGGCAGCTGGAATTCGCGGCCGTCGAGCATGTGGAACACCTCGCGCCCGTCGCGGCCATGCTGCGGCCCCTTGGCGATCCCGACGAGGCACACGTCCTCGACGCCGATCTCTTCGAGCGCGGCCTTGACCGTGTTCAGCTGCCCCTTGCCGCCGTCGATCAGCACCAGGTCCGGCCATTCGCCCGAATCGCGATCGGGATCCTCGGCCTGCGCGCGCGCGAAGCGGCGGGTAAAGACCTCGCGCATCATCCCGAAATCGTCGCCCGGGATAGTGTCCTTGTCCTTGATGTTGAACTTTCGATACTGGCCCTTGCGGAAGCCCTCGGGCCCCGCGACGACCATCGCGCCGGTCGCGGCGGTGCCCTGGATATGGCTGTTGTCGTAGATCTCGATCCGCTGCGGCGGCTCGGCGAGGTCGAACAGGTCGGCGACCTCGCGCAGGAGCTTCGCCTGCGTGGTCGATTCGGCCTGGCGACGCTCGATCGCCTCGATCGCGTTGCGCTTGGCCTGATCCATCAGGCGACGGCGATCGCCGCGCTGCGGGACCTGGAGCGCGACCTTGTAGCCCGCGCGCTCGCCCAGCGCCTCGACGAGCAGCGCTGCTTCAGGGAGTTCGCGGTCGAGCAGGATCTGCCTCGCGGGCGGCACGTCCTCGTAGAACTGGCCGAGGAAGCTGGTGAGCACCTCGTCCTCGGGCACGTCGTTGGTGTGCTGCGGGAAGAAGCTGCGATGCCCCCAATTCTGGCCGCCGCGGATGAAGAACGCCTGGATGCCGATCAGCCCGTCCTTGCACGCCATCGCGAAGATGTCGGCGTCGCCCACGCCCTCGGCATTGATCGCCTGCGTGCCCTGGATGAACGTCAGCGCCTTCAACCGGTCGCGCAGCAGCGCGGCGAGCTCGAAGTCCATATTCTCGGCGGCGGCCTGCATCTGCGCGCCGAGCTTGGCCTGCACGCCGGTCGACTTGCCCGCGAGGAAGCTCTTCGCGTCCTCGACCAGCTCCTTGTACGCGGCCTCGTCGATCCGGCCGACGCACGGCGCGGAGCAGCGCTTGATCTGGTAGAGCAGGCACGGCCGGTCGCGCGTCTTGAAGAAGCTGTCAGTGCACGATCGCAGCAGGAACAGCTTCTGGAGCGCGTTGAGCGTGTTGTTGACCGACCCTGCGCTGGCGAACGGGCCGTAGTAATTGCCCTTCGCGCGCCTGGCGCCGCGATGCTTCTGGACGCGCGGGAAATCGTGATCGTCGCGCAGCAGGATGAACGGGAAGCTCTTATCGTCGCGCAACAGCACGTTGTAGGCGGGCCGATAGCGCTTGATGAGCTGCGATTCGAGCAGCAGCGCCTCGGCCTCGTTGTTGGTCGTGACGATCGTCATCGACCGCGTCTGCGACACCATCCGCTGGAGGCGCTTGGTCAGCCGCTCGACCTGGACATAGTTGGCGACTCGATTCCGCAACGCGCGCGCCTTGCCGACGTAGAGCACGTCGCCGCGCGCATCCTGCATGCGATAGACGCCGGGACGGACCGGCAGCGTGTCGAGCACGTTGCGGATTGCTGCGACGCCCGCCGCAAGGTCGGGTGCTTCACCACCGCCGCGCACCGCGAACGTGGATTTGTCTTCGTTGAATCGATCGGGAGAATTGGGAGAGGACATTGCAGGGGAATCTAGGCGCTACCCCCCGCTTCCGCCACCGTTGGAAAAAATCTTAGATCCCGCGCGGTTGAACCGTGCAGTCCGACCGTTGCAGACCCGACCCCGACCGCGACCGCCGCGGACATGACAAAGGCCGGCCCGACCCCTGTCGAACCGGCCTTCCAGACCTGCATGCGCTGATACCAGCGCCGCCGGGGTTATTTCGGCGCGAGTACCATCAGCATCTGACGGCCTTCCATGCGCGGATATGCCTCGATCTTGGCGATCTCCGCGACGTCGTCCTGGACGCGCTTCAACAGGTTCATGCCGAGCTGGCCATGGCTGAGCTCACGGCCGCGGAAGCGCAGCGTGATCTTGACCTTGTCGCCCTCGCCGATGAAGTCGTTCACCTTCTTCATCTTCGTGTCGTAGTCATGGTCGTCGATGTTCGGACGCATCTTGATCTCCTTGATCTCCTGCGTCTTCTGCGACTTGCGTGCGAGGTTCGCCTTCTTCTGCGCCTCGTACTTGAACTTGCCGACATCGAGGAACTTGGCGACGGGCGGATCGGCGTTAGGCGACACCTCGACCAGGTCGAGGCCATGCTCGGCTGCCTGCTCGATCGCTTCGCGCGTGTACATCACGCCCAGATTCTCGCCCTCGTGATCGATCACGCGGACCTTCTGGCTCTGGATGAATTCGTTGAATCGCGGGCCGTTCATTGCGGGCGTCTGCATCGGCCGGCGCATCGTGGGAGGACGTATGGGGGTTGCTCCTGTTGTTTCTGACAAAGTATTTGGGCCGGCATATAGCGCAAATTCGCACTCGCGAATAGCCGGCCCGTTACGGACTCACATATCGGGAGCGCGAGCCTCCACCGCAACCCGTGCCGCTGCATCGTCGAGACTCATCATCTCCTGCCCCTGGCTGCCGAGCCGACGGATCGCCACCGTGCCTTCGTCCGCCTCGCGCTTGCCCACCACGAACAGCAGCGGCACCTTGGCCAGCGAATGCTCGCGCACCTTGTAGTTGATCTTCTCGTTGCGCAGATCGGTCTCGACGCGGAGCCCGGCCTTGCGCAAGGTCGCAGCGACCTGATGCGCATAGTCGTCGGCATCGGACACGATCGTCGCGACCACCACCTGCACCGGTGCCAGCCACAGCGGGAAGCGCCCGGCATGATGCTCGATCAATATGCCGATGAACCGCTCGAACGTGCCCAGGATCGCGCGGTGGAGCATCACCGGCCGGTGCCGCTCGCCGTCCGCACCCACGTACGACGCGTCGAGTCGCTCGGGCAGCACGCGGTCCGACTGGATCGTGCCGACCTGCCACGTCCGCCCGATCGCATCGGTCAGGTGGAATTCGAGCTTGGGTGCATAGAAGGCGCCCTCACCCGGCAGTTCCTCGAAGTTCGCCTTGATCGTGTCGCTCAGGCCTGACTGCATCACCGCCTCGCGCAGCTCCGCTTCGGCCTTGTCCCACATCGCATCCTCGCCGAACCGCTTTTCGGGGCGCAGCGCGAGCTTCACCGCATACTCCTCGAAGCCCAGATCCTTGTAGACGCTGTCGAGCAGCTCGCAGAATTTCCGGACTTCCTCGACCAGCTGGTCCTCGCGGACGAAGATATGCGCGTCGTCCTGCGTGAACTGGCGGACGCGCATGATGCCGTGCAGCGCGCCATGCGGCTCGTTGCGGTGGCAGCAGCCGAACTCCGCCATCCGGATCGGCAGGTCGCGATACGACTTGATCCCCTGCTTGAAGATCAGGACGTGCGCCGGGCAGTTCATCGGTTTCAGCGCCATCAGGTCACCCTCGCCCGACAGGACCGCGCCCTCGTCCTCAACGTTCGGGATCTCGTCGGGCACCACGAACATGTTCTCGCGGTACTTGCCCCAGTGGCCGGACTGCTCCCACTGCTTGGCGTCCATCAGCTGCGGGGTCTTCACCTCGGCATAGTCGGCCGCATCGAGGCGGCGGCGCATATACGCCTCCATCTGGCGCCAGAGCACGAAGCCCTTGGGATGCCAGAACACCGACCCCTGCGCCTCGGACTGGAGATGGAACAGGTCCATTTCCGCGCCGATTTTCCGATGATCGCGCTTGGCGGCTTCCTCGAGCCGGAAGAGATGCTGGTCGAGCTGCTTCTTGTTGAGCCAGCCGGTGCCGTAGATCCGGCTGAGCATCGCGTTCTTCTGATCGCCGCGCCAGTAAGCCCCCGACACGCGCGTCAGCTTGAACGCGGCAGGGTCGAGCTTGCCCGTCGAGACCATGTGCGGCCCCCGGCACATGTCGAGCCACTCGCCCTGGCGATAGATCGTCAGCTCCTCGCCCTCGGGAAGCTCGGCGGCCCATTCGGCCTTGAACGTCTCGCCCTGCGCGGTCCAGCGGTCGATCAGCTGCTGGCGGCTCCACACCTCGCGCAGGAACGGCTCGTTGCGGGCGATGATCGCCCGCATCTCCGCCTCGATCGCTGGCAGGTCCTCGTCGGTGAACGGCCGGTCCTTCGGCGCGAAGTCGTAATAGAAGCCGTCATCGGTCGCCGGCCCGAAGGTGATCTGCGTACCGGGGAACAGGTGCTGGACGGCTTCGGCCATTACGTGCGCGAGATCGTGCCGGACGAGTTCGAGCGCCTCCGCCTCGTCGCGTGCAGTGACGAGCGCGAGCTGCGTATCACCCTCGAACGGCCGGCTGAGATCGCGGACCTGCCCGTCGATCCGCGCGGCGAGCGCGGCCTTGGCGAGCCCCGGCCCGATCGCTGCGGCGACGTCTGCGGGGGTAGTCCCGGGCGCAACCTCGCGGACGGAACCGTCGGGAAGCGTGATTCGGAACATTGCAGACATGGGAGACTTTCTCTCGGGATTGGTGCGTACGAGCGCGCATCGCGCCGTGCGTATATAAGGCGATCCGCGAAGAGGGCTACTCTAGACGGACATGACGGACCGGTGCAGCATGGCGGCAACGTTTGGGAGACAGGAATGCTGGGTGCTTTGCTGATGTTGTCCGCCGCCGCTGCGCCTGCACCACGATGCGCGCCAACCCGACTTGCGGCGTGTCGCGATACGAACCAGCTGATCATGGCGCCGGCGTTCACCGCCGCGGTCCGGCGGTTCATCGGCACGCGCAAGGCGTCGTACCTGTACGCGAATGGCGACGTCGCGGATCAGCAGATCGAGGTCTTGCACGGACCACCCGACGAACCGACGCGGATCGGAAGTCTCTATCGCTTCACCGCGTGTCGCGCGCATAGCTGCCCGGAAAAGGGCGCGGCGGTGCTCGATCCCGCCGGGAAAATCGTGGCGCTGGCGATCCTCTATTCGCCATGCGCGACGGCGGACGCGCGCGACTGCAACCGACGCAACGATCTGGTCGTGTTCATGCGCGAGCGGGATCGGCAGCAGCGGATCGAGGTGGTCGCGAATCTGCGCGCCTGGGCGGTGGATCAGGTGGCGGCGAGCTATACCTTGCCGGGGCAGCCCAAGGTGCGGTTTGGCGGGATGCAGCTGATCGATCCGACGGCGGTGCGATAAAGCGCATCTTCAGGAAGAGATACCTCCCCGGCGGAGGCCGGGGTCCAATTGGGAAACGGTGCTAACGGCGGATCACGCTTCATTACGCCGACCTTTCCACTTGGGCCCCGGCCTCCGCCGGGGAGGTGCTGGTTCTTATCGCGCGCGCCGTTCTACCGCTCAGACCACACCGAACGGCACCACCCGGTTCGCCTGCGTGTGCCCGATCTCCGCGCGCCCGAGATACGGTACGCCCATGTCGCGCGACCAGCGGATCATCATATAGTCGAGCGTCTCGCCCCAGGGCGGATCATTCTCCTGCACCGCCGTCACCGCCCCCAGCCGCAGCCCCGCAATGCCCTTCAACTGCGTGGCGTTGGCGACTTTGAACAGCATGCGGTCGATCGCGTACATCGGCTCGGACACCTCCTCGACGATCAGCACGTGATCGGTGAGGTCGGGCAGCCACGGCGTCCCGATCAGCGAGGTCAGGATGCTCAGGTTGAACGCCGCCGACGGCCGCCCCTCCAGCCCCGGCTCCAATCCTGCCCGATCGCCGTGCACCATCCAGCCAAGCGACCGCGCGACCGTCGCTTCACCATCGTGGCGGTTGATGTCGCTGACCATCGGCCCGTGCACCGGCCGCCCGATCCTGCGCGCATAAAGCGCCCCGAGCAGGAACCCAACGTCGGAATAGCCGAGATACGTCTTGTGCCGCGCCGCGCGGCCGAGTTCGGGCATCACCATCGCGAGGATGCGGTTCGCGCCATAGCCGCCGCGCAGGAACCAGAGCGCGTCGAACGCCGGGTCGTTGGCGTATTCGAGAAATGCGGCGGCACGGCGAAAGTCGGAGCCCGCGAAATGGCCGTCGGTCTCCAGGCATTGCGGATGGAAGACGAGCTCGACCTCCGGGAAGGCGGTCGCCGCATACGCGGTGATCTTGGCAATCGCCGCGGGATTGGTCCGGCTCGACGCGGCGAGGACACCGATGCGCATTGTTCGTGTTCCCGACCTTGCCCCGTTACCGAACCGCCCATATCGCGGGCCGATGGATATCAGCAAATCTTGTTTCTTCGTCGGCATCGGTGGCTCGGGCATGATGCCGCTCGCGATGATCCTCGCGGGCCGCGGCGCGACCGTCGCGGGATCGGACCGCAACCTCGACCAGGGGCGCGTCCCCGCCAAGTTCGACGACCTTGCCGCCAAGGGCGTCGCGCTGTTCCCGCAGGACGGCAGCGGGATCGCCTCGGCGGACCAGTTGGTGATCGCCTCCGCCGCGATCGAGGCGAGCGTGCCCGACATGATCGCCGCCGACGCTCTGGGCTGCGAGCGCGCGACGCGGGCGTCGATGCTTGCGTCGCTGTTCAACGACAGCCGGCTGCCGATCGGGGTCGCGGGGACGAGCGGCAAGTCGACCGTGACCGGGATGATCGGCTGGATCCTGCATGCCGTCGGGCGCGATCCGACGGTGATGAACGGCGCGGTGATGAAGAACTTCGCGACCCCCGACGCACCGTTCGCGAGCGCGCTGGTCGGCGCGGGCGAGGTGTTCGTGAGCGAAGTCGACGAAAGCGACGGATCGATCGCGGGCTATGCGCCGAAGATCGCGGTGCTCAACAATGTCAGCCTCGATCACAAGTCGCTCGACGAACTCCGCCTGCTGTTCGGCAACTTCATCGCCGTGGCCGAGACGGCGGTGGTCAATGCGAACGATCCCGACGCCGCGGCACTCGCCGCGCGGCTGCCGCGCGGTCAGGTGACGACGTTTGCGATCGATGCGTCCGCCGATCTGCGGGCGGAAAACCTGAAGCCCGAGCCGTTCGCGATCCGCTTCGATCTCGTGTCGCGCGGCGTGCGGACGCCCGTCAGGCTGGCCGTTCCGGGCCGGCACAACGTGTCGAACGCGCTGGCCGCGATCGGCGCGGCGATGGCGGCGGACGTGTCGCTGGGCGACGCGGTCAAGGCGATCGCGGGGTTCACGGGCCTGCGTCGTCGCTTCGATCGCGTCGGAGATGCGGCCGGCGTCGCGGTGATCGACGATTTCGGGCACAACCCGGACAAGATCGCCGCCACGCTCGACACGCTTCACGCGTTTCCCGGGCGACTGCTCCTGCTGTTCCAGCCGCATGGTTATGGCCCGCTGAAGGTGATGGGTCGCGAACTCGTCGCGACGTTCGTCGACCGGATGGCGGAGGAGGACGTGCTGGTCCTCCCCGACCCGGCCTATTACGGTGGCACCGTCGATCGCGCGGTCACCAGTGCGGATATCGTCGGGCAGATCGTCGCGGGCGGTCGCGACGCGCGGCACATCGCCGACCGCGCCGAGGCCGCCGCCGCGCTGGTCGCCGAAGCCCGCCCCGGCGACCGGATCGTCGTGATGGGCGCGCGCGACGACACGCTGAGCGTCTTGGCGGCGGGGATGGTCGACGCCCTGGCCGCGCGCTGATATAGCGGAGAGCAGGAGACTGCCGATGTTCCGCCGCCTGTTCCTCGATCACCCCGCCACCGTCGGCGAAAGCTATGCCGAGCATTTCGGCGTCGCCGGACGCTTCGGTATCACGATGATCAAGGGCGGCCTCGGCGCGCTGGTCCATGCCTTCGTGCCGGCACTGTGCAAGACGCGCGGGAGCGAGACGGTCGCCGAACTGCACCGGCAGATGGTCGAGAAGCGCGGCGCGGTCGCGGCGGACCAGGTGCAGATGAAGACGGTCGAGTTCATCATCTGACGATTGCCGGGAAGCCCGCGGGCTTCCAAAGGTTACGATAAAGTCACGCCTGGAACGCTTCTGCGATCGTCCCCCGCCAGGGGGAGGATTGTGATGACGTGTGTGATGACGTGTAAAGCTTCATTGACTCTGCGCGGTGACAATGACAAGTTTCCTTTACCGATTCGAAAGGACGCTTTCCATGCTCACGAACCCTGCCATTCGCCGGTATAACCGGCGCGTCATCGTGCTCAGTCTCGTCTACGTAGCGCTGCTGTTCGCCACGATTTATCTATTCCGGCGTGGCGCGCTGCACGGGCCGATCGCCTATGTCGCCGCGCTGCTGCCTGCGCTGCCGCTGATCGGCATCTTCCTCGTGCTCGGCCGCTATATCGTCGAGGAAACCGACGAATATCTGCGGATGCTGATGATCCGCCAGTCGCTGGTCGCCAGCGGGTTCATGCTGAGCGTGATGACCGCATGGGGATTTCTCGAAGGCTTCGGGCTGGTGCCGCACATCGCCGCCTATTACGCGGCGGTATTGTGGTTTGCCGGTCTGTGGGTCGGCTGGGGCTATAACATCGCCACGATGCGTCGCGGCGCATGAAAAACCGTCTCAAGGTGCTGCGCGCCGAGCGCGACTGGAGCCAGGGCGACCTGGCCGAGCGGCTCGACGTGTCGCGGCAGAGCGTCAACGCGATCGAGACGGGGCGTTACGATCCGTCGCTGCCGCTGGCGTTCAAGATCGCCGAACTGTTCGGGCTGGCGATCGAAGACATCTTCACCAGCCCCTCGAAGACGGTCTAAAGCTGCGGGATGACCGATACGACCACGCCGCCCGCCGCCCCGCACTCTGCCGACACGCCGTCTGCTGATACGCCGTCTGCTGATACGCCGCCCGCCAGGGAGCGCCCGCGCCTCGCCTATCATCACACGCCGGGCACCGCGCCGACGATCGTGTTCCTGTCGGGCTACGCGTCCGACATGGCCGGGACCAAGGCGGTGACTCTTGAGGCGTGGGCGAAGTCCGAGGGGCGCGCGTTCCTGCGGTTCGATTATGGCGGGTGCGGACAGAGCGAAGGCGCGTTCGAGGAGCAGACGCTGGCCGATTGGCGCGACGACGCGCTGGCGATGCTCGACGCGCTGGTCGAGGACAGCGCGGTGATCGTCGGGTCGTCGATGGGCGGGTGGCTGATGCTGCTCGTGGCGAAGCTGCGCCCCGATCTGGTCAAGGGGCTGGTCGGGATCGCGCCCGCGCCCGACTTTACCGACTGGGGCTTCACCACCGACGAGAAGATGGCGTTGCTGACCAACGGGCGGCTCGAGCGCAAGAACCCGTACGGTCCCGAGCCGACCGTCTATACCCGCGCCTTCTGGTCGTCGGGCGAGGCGAACCGGCTGATGTTCGGCGAGATCGCGATCGACGGCCCGGTCCGGCTGGTCCAGGGGCAGCGCGATCCCGACGTGCCGTGGCACCGCACCGCGCGGCTGGCCGAGCTGTTGCGTTCAGCCGATGTGCAGACATGGCTGGTCAAGGACGGCGACCACCGCCTGTCGCGCGACAGCGACATTTCCCTCATCATCCGGGCGGTCGAGGATGTGATCGCCGCTTTATGATCCTGCCATTGCTGCTTCTGTCGCTGGCGCAGGCTGGCCCCGCGGCCGCCACGCCCAAGCCCAACGTGGCGTCAATAAAGCCGAACGCAGCATCGCCCAAGGCGATGGCGGGCCCGCTCGACATCCGGACCGACCGGTTGCAACGCTGCGTCGCGCTTGCCGAGAGCGATCCGGCGGCGGCGCGCGCCGAGGCGGGACGCTGGCGGATCGCCGGCGGGCGTTTTCTCGCGCGGGGATGCGCCGGGCTGGCGTTCGCGGCGGAGAAGAGTTGGCCCTCCGCCGCGGGCGAGTTCGAGGAGGCCGCGCGTGCGGCACAACTCGCCAAGGATATACGCGCCGCGACCTACTGGGCGCAGGCGGGGAATGCATGGCTGGCTGCGGCACAGCCTGCCAAGGCGCGCGCGGCGCTCGATTCGGCGCTGACCGCGGGGACGCTCACCGGTCTGCCGCTGGGCGAGGCGCAGCTCGACCATGCGCGCGCGCTGGTCGCGACGGGCGATCTCGAATCGGCGCGGACCGATATCGATCTGGCGCTGACCAATGCCGCGGACGATCCGCTCGCGTGGCTGTTGTCGGCGACGCTGGCGCGGCGCGAGGGCAATCCCGCGCGTGCCAAGACGGATATCGGCGAGGCGTTGAAGCGCGCGGCGGACGACGCGTCGGTGCAGCTCGAGGCGGGCAATATCGCGGCGCTGGCAGGCGACGAGGCTGGCGCGCGCGCGGCGTGGGGACAGGCGGCGCGGCTGGCGCCCGAGACCTCGGTGGGACGGAGCGCGGTGACCGCGCTGCGGCAGTTCGACGCGGGCGGCAGCGCACCGCGTGCCGACCCGCCCAATGCCGGCGTTCCGGTCGGACGCTGACGTCGCGCCCTTTCACCACCCCCTCCCAGTGCCTATCTCCCGTTCCGAACAACCCTCGGAGCAAGCATGAAATACCTCCACACGATGATCCGCGTGACCGATCCGGCCAAGACGATCGCGTTCTTCGAGCTACTCGGGCTGAAGGAGGTCCGCCGGATGGAAAACGAGAAGGGCCGCTTCACGCTGATCTTCCTGTCGGTCCCCGGCGACGAGGGCGCCGAGGTCGAGCTGACGCACAATTGGGATCCCGAAGAGTATGGCGAGGGTCGCAATTTCGGGCATCTCGCCTACCGCGTCGACAATATCTACGACACCTGCCAGCGGCTTCACGATGCCGGCGTGACGATCAATCGGCCGCCGCGCGACGGGCACATGGCCTTCGTGCGGACCCCCGACAACATCTCGATCGAGCTGTTGCAGGCCGACGGTGCGCTCGATCCGGCCGAGCCCTGGGCGTCGATGCCGAACACTGGCAAGTGGTAAGAGGCTGATGCTTGATATCGTCCGCGTCCCCGTCCTTTCCGACAATTATGCCTGGCTGATTCACGACACCGTCTCGGGTGAGACGGTGGTGGTCGATCCGGGCGAGGCGGGGCCGGTGATCGCCGCCGCCAAGATGCGCGACTGGCGGATCGACCGGGTGTGGACGACGCACTGGCATCCCGATCACACCGGCGGCAACGCCGAGATGAAGGCGTATGGCGCGACGATCGTCGGCCCGGCGGCAGAGGCGGACAAGATCCCGACTCTCGACGAGCAGGTCGGCGAAGGCGATGTCGTGCGGATCGGCGCGCATGCGGCGACCGTGATGACGGTGCCGGGGCATACGCAGGGGCATATCGCGTTCCATTTCGCCGCCGATTCGGCGATCTTCACCGGCGACACGCTGTTCGCAATGGGGTGTGGCCGGTTGTTCGAGGGCACGCCCGCCGACATGTTCGCGAACATGCAGCGATATGCGATGCTGTCGGACGAGACCGAGGTGTTCTGCGGGCACGAATATACGCAGAGCAACGGCCGCTATGCGCTGGTCGCCGAGCCGGACAATGCCGATACCGTCGCGCGGATGGCCGAGGTGGACGCGGCGCGCGCGAAGGGTGAGCCGACCGTGCCGACGACGATGGGGCTGGAGCGCGCGACGAATCCGTTCCTGCGGGCGACGTCGGTCGAGCAGTTGGCGGGCTATCGCGCGGCGAAGGATGCGTTTCGCGGGTAAGAGGCGTATGGAGGTGGCAAGACTTTCGAGGAGCGTTGCGATGCGTATGCTTTTCCTGCCACTCCTGATGCTGCCGGCGGCGCTGCTCGGCGCGTGTACGCAGACGCAGGCCGATGTCGAGCGCGCACAGGTCCGCGAGGCGGGCGTGCAGGAGAAGCTGGCGAAGGAACTGGCGGGGCTGGTGCCGGGCAAGCCGGTAAGCTGCATCAACCAGTTCCCGCAAAAGCAGAGTTCGGGCTATGGTGCGACGATCCTGTACCGCGCCAGCGGCAACCTGGTCTATCGCAGCGATACCGTCGGCGGGTGCGAGGGGATCGCGCGCGGCGACGTGCTCGTCACGCAGACGCCGACCGGGCAGCTGTGCCGAGGCGACATCGCCCGGACGTTCGACCAGGCGTCGCGCTTCCCGACCGGCAGTTGCAGCTTCGGCGCGTTCGTACCGTATCGGAAGCCATGATGCGCGCACCGGTTCTCGCGGCGGTGGCGCTGATGCTGGTGGCGGGCAAGTCCGACCCGCTCGCCGGGCGACCGGCGGGCGCCCCGGTGCGGTGCATCAACCTGCAACAGCTGAACGGGCCCGAGATCGTCGATTCGCAGACGATCCTGTACCGGCAATCGGGCAAGCGGATCTGGAAGACCGGGCCGGTGGGCGGGTGCCCCTCGCTGCGGCCGCTCGATACGATGATCGTCGATGTTTACGGCGGGCAGCTTTGCCAGAACGACCGCTTCCGGACGGTGTCGCCGGGCATGTCGATCCCGTCGGGCTATTGCCGGTTCCGGGATTTCACGCCGTACGACAAGGTGAAGTAGCGGCACCCCCCCAATCCGTAACACACCACCCCGGCGAAGGCCGGGGTCCAGTTGGGCGATGCTGATGGTGTAGGACGGCGCTTCGTTACGACAACCTTTCCAACTGGCCCCCGGCCTCCGCCGGGGTGGTAACGAACGCCCTCCCCCGTCATCCTGACGAAAGTCAGGACCCAGAGTACCACGCGCCGCCCTCCGCAACCCTGGGTCCTGACTTTCGTCAGGATGACGCGCGCGCCCGCGGGGGCCTTAGTCGACGAACACTGCCGCGCGCTTCTCCATGTTGGCCCGCACCTGTTCGACCTGGTTGGGCGTGCGGATGACCTTCAGCTGTTCCTCGGTCTCGGCGTGCAGGATCGCCACCGCGTCCGCATCCGCCGCGAGGTTGTAGAGACGCTTCGCGCCCTGGATCGCGTGGGGGTTCCTGGCGGCGATCTCGCGCGCGAGCATCATTGCCTCGCCGAGCGGGTCTTCGGACAGCCGCGTGACGAAACCGTGGCGCACCGCCTCCGCGCCGTCGAACTCGCGCGCGGTGTAGGTGAGTTCGCGGAGCACGTCGTCGCGCGCCAGCGTGCGCCACAGCGCGATGCCGGCCATGTCGGGGACGAGGCCCCAATGGCTTTCACGGATCGCGAAACGCGCGCTTGGATGCGCGATTCGGATGTCCGCGCCCGACATGATCTGGAACCCCCCGCCGAACGCGACGCCGTGGACCGCGGCGATCACCGGCATCGGCAACGTGCGCCAGCCCCACGCGACCTGCTGCGGGAGGTTCGCGCCGCCCGCGGTCCGGTCGCCGAGCTCCAGCCCCGACCCGCCGCTCGCCATCGATGCCATGTCGAGCCCGGCGCAGAACGCCTTGCCCTCGCCCGACAGCACGACGCAGCGGACGTCCTTCATGGCCGCGAGCTGGTCGATAGCCGCGGCGATGCCCGCGAACATCGCCGGGTCGATCGCGTTCATCTTGTCCGCGCGATTGAGGCGGACGTCGGCGACGCCCTCGGTGACGGTGATGGTGACCCGGTCGTTGCTGGCATCGTTCATTTAGGCGATCCTCTCGATCTTTGCGGCGACGCTAACCGCGCCCGCGCTCGCCCGCAATGTTGCGCCCCGACGCGCGGCGTGTAGAGGCGGGCGGATGGCTGGTTTTGATCCACAATGGTTTGCGACGCGCGGCTTCGGCGGGCACGGCGCCGCGCTGGGGATGCGCTATCACGCGCATGGCGACGACTGGGCGGAGCTCGCGCTGCCCTATGACACCAAGCTCATCGGCGATCCGGCGAGCGGCGTGATCGCGTCGGGGCCGATCATCACGATGATGGACATGGCGACGAGTCTGGCGATCTGGATCAAGCGCAACGCGTTCGTGCCGCACGCGACGCTCGACCTGCGCGTCGATTATCTGCGCCCCGCCACGCCGGGGAAGACGGTGATCGGGCGCGGCGAATGCTACCGGATCACGCGCTCGATCGCGTTCGTGCGCGGGCAGGCGCATGACGGTGATCCGAGCGATCCGCTCGCGCACGTCGCGGGGACGTTCATGGTGGTGGGCGATGTCGCGGGCATGGGCCTCAACCGAAGGATCGAGGCATGAGCATCGGCCTGCCGCCCTATGCGGAGATCCTGCGCGTCTCGGTCGAGATCGAGGAAGGCGCGCCGCCCGTGCTGCTGATGCCGTTTGCGGACGACGTTTTGGGCCGGCCGGGGTTCTTGCATGGCGGTGCGATCTCGGGGTTGCTGGAGATGGCGGCGATCGCGGCGTTGCAGCATGCGCTGGAGGCTGAAGGTGGCGGCGCGATCAAGCCGGTGAACGTCACCGTCGATTTCATGCGCGGCGGCAGGGATAAGCCGACGCGGGCGGCGGGCGTGGTGACGCGGCTGGGCACGCGCGTGGCCAATGTCGAGGCGACCGCGTGGCAGGACGAGCGCGACAAGCCGATCGCGGCGGCGCGGATGAACTATCTGATCGTGAGAGACTGATCTTCTGCTCCCCTTCCGCTTGCGGGAGGGGTCGGGGGAGGGGCGCGCGCCACCAGCCTGACGCCGGTACGTACGTAGCCCCCTCCCCTAACCCCTCCCGCAAGCGGGAGGGGATTGTGGCCTACTTCGCGGTCAGCTTAATCAACCGGCCTTGCGAATCGCCGCCGTCCTCGAGCACCCAGATCGCGCCGTCGGGCCCCTGTTCGACGTCGCGGATGCGCGCCCCCATGCCCCACTGGTCACCCTTGGCCGCATTCGTGCCGTTCAGGTCCACGCGGACGAGCGATTGCGACGACAGCCCGCCGATGAACGCATCCCCCTTCCACTGCGGAAACATCGCCCCCGAATAGATCATCAGGCCGCCGGGCGAGATCACGGGGTTCCACGACACCTTGGGCGGCTCATAGCCGTCGCCCGGCTTGTGATCGGGGATATCCCGGCCGTCGTAATGGCTCCCGTTCGACGCGTTGGGCCAGCCATAGTTGAGGCCGGGCTTGATCAGATTGACCTCGTCGCCGCCCTTGGGCCCCATCTCCTGCTCCCAGAGATTGCCCTGCGCGTCGAACGCGATCCCGAGCAGGTTGCGGTGGCCGTAGCTCCAGATTTCGGGCGCGAAGCCCTTTGCGGCAAGCGGATTGCCGGGCGCGGGTTTGCCGTCGAGCGTTAGCCGCAGCACTTTGCCGAGCGTCATCTTCGGGTCTTGCGCGGGGGTGAACTTCTGGCGCTCGCCGTTGGTGAAGAACAAATATTTGCCGTCGGGCGAGAACGCGATGCGGCCGGAATAATGGCCGTTGCCCTCGACGAACGGGCGGGCACGAAACAGTTCCTCGACACCCTCCAGCCGCGGGCCGCGGTTACTCAAGACAAATTTGCCACGCCAAAGCGCGACGCCCTTACCCCCTTCGCCGACGGTCGATCCCGAAAAATAGACGAGATGGTTTCGTGCATAATCAGGAGCCAGAACCACGTCCATCAAAGCCCCTTGCCCGGCGGAGTCGATTTTGGGGACGCCGGCGACGGGCATCGTAGCCACGACACTGCCTTTTGCTCCGGAACCAAGCATCAGGAAGACCATCCGGCCGTCCTTTTCGGTCACCAACGCACCTTCTGGCAACACCGTCATCGCCCAAGGCGACTCGAAATCGGCGACCACCGTCTCCTTGAACGGCTTCCCAGCCGCCGCGGGTTGCGCGGAACAGGCGGTTGCGGCGAGCGGCGTGGCGGACAGCAGAACGGTTGCAAACAGAGTGCGACGGATCATGATTCTCTCCCGGAAATCCCTGTGCAAACGCGGCGTGACGAACGAAGGTTGCTCCCGCTTGCGGAGCGACACCAGCCGGCGTATAGAGACATCACTTCTCTACATCGCCAGGTGAAGAGGCTGCGGGGCTTGCTCCGCGGCGGAAACCCCCTGTGCTTTGGCCCTGTTTGGAATTTCGATGGCGAATATCGCCCTGCTGACCGACCTGATCGAACCCGAAGCCAAGGCGCTCGGCCTCAGCCTCGTGCGCGTGCGCATGCAGGGCGGCAAGTCCGACCCGACGCTACAGGTGATGGCCGAACGCCCCGACACCCGCCAGCTGGTGATCGAGGATTGCGCCGAGCTGTCGCGCCGCATCTCGGACAAGTTCGATGCGCTCGAGGCCGAGGGCAAGGACCCGGTCGGCGAGGACGCGTATCGTCTTGAGGTATCGAGCCCCGGTATCGACCGCCCGCTGACCCGGCTCCAGGACTTTGCCGACTGGGAAGGCCAGGAGGCGCGTATCCGCCTCGTCGAGCCGTTCGAGGATCGCAAGCAGATCTCGGGCAACCTGATGGGCGTCGAGGGGACCAAGATCACCGTCGACGTGAACAAGCACAAGATCATGACGATCGACTTCAGCCAGGTCGCCGATGCCAAGCTCGTCATGACCGACCGACTCATCGCCGCGACCGCGCCGCTCTCGATCGAAGGCGCGGACGAAGTTTTCTATCAAGACACGCCCACCGATGAGCCTGACGCTCACGAGGCCGACACCGAAGAAGGACAGCATTGATGGCCACGGCAGTCACCGCAAACCGCGCGGAACTGATCGCGATCGCGAATTCGGTCGCGTCGGAGAAGATGATCGACAAGGCGATCGTGATCGAGGCGATGGAGGACGCGATCCAGCGCGCCGCCCGTTCGCGCTACGGCGCCGAGAACGACATCCGCGCCAAGCTCGATCCGAACACCGGCGATCTGCGCCTGTGGCGCGTCGTCGAGGTGGTCGAGGCGGTCGATGACTATTTCAAGCAGGTCGACGTCAAGGGCGCGCAAAAGCTCCAGAAGGACGCAGCGCTCGGTGACTTCATCGTCGATCCGCTGCCCCCGATCGAGTTCGGCCGCATCGCCGCACAGGCCGCCAAGCAGGTCATCTTCCAGAAGGTCCGCGACGCCGAACGCGAGCGCCAGTTCGAAGAGTATAAGGACCGCGCGGGCGAGATCATCACCGGCGTCGTCAAGCGCGTCGAATTCGGCCATGTCGTCGTCGACCTAGGCCGTGCAGAAGGCGTCATCCGCCGCGACGCGCAGATTCCGCGCGAAGTGGTACGCGTCAACGACCGCATCCGTTCGCTGATCCTCAACGTCCGCCGCGAGAACCGCGGTCCGCAGATCTTCCTCAGCCGCGCCCACCCCGACTTCATGAAGAAGCTGTTCGCGCAGGAAGTCCCCGAAATCTACGACGGCATCATCGAGATCAAGGCTGCGGCCCGCGATCCCGGTTCGCGTGCCAAGATCGGCGTCATCAGCCATGATTCGTCGATCGATCCGGTCGGCGCCTGCGTCGGCATGAAGGGCAGCCGCGTGCAGGCCGTCGTGCAGGAAATGCAGGGCGAGAAGATCGACATCATCCCCTGGTCGCCCGACATCGCGACCTTCGTCGTCAACGCGTTGCAGCCGGCATCGGTCAGCCGCGTCGTGATCGACGAGGAAGAAGAGCGCATCGAGGTGGTCGTTCCCGATGACCAGCTTTCGCTGGCGATCGGCCGTCGTGGCCAGAACGTGCGACTCGCGTCGCAGCTGACCGGCAAGGCGATCGACATCCTCACCGAGGCCGATGCTTCGGAGAAGCGCCAGAAGGACTTTGTCGAGCGCTCGGCGATGTTCGAGAAGGAGCTCGACGTCGACGAGACGCTCGCGCAGCTGCTGGTCGCCGAAGGGTTCACCAGCCTGGAAGAGGTCGCCTATGTCGAGGTCGAGGAGATCGCCGGCATCGAGGGCTTCGACGAGGATCTGGCGGGCGAGCTGCAGAACCGCGCGACCGAGGCGCTCGAGCGTCGCGACGCGGCCAGCCGCGAAGAGCGCACCGCGCTCGGCGTGGAGGACGCGCTGATCGACATGCCGTATCTGAACGAGGCGATGCTCGTCACGCTCGGCAAGGCGGGGATCAAGACGCTCGACGACCTCGCCGATCTGGCGACCGACGAGCTGGTCGAGAAGAAGCGCGTCGAGCCACGCCGTCGCAACGACGACGCGCCCAAGCGTCCCGAGCCCAAGGGCGGCATTCTCGCCGAATACGGCCTGAGCGACGAGCAGGGTAACGAGATCATCATGGCCGCGCGTGCGCACTGGTTCGAGGACGAGGCCCCCGAAGCTGACGCCGACGAGGCGGACGAGGCTCCGGTGGAAGCGGCTTCGGCTGATGACGCCGTGGTCGAGGACGCTGCAACTGAAGAGACGACGGCCGACGAAGCCGTGGCTGAGGACGCTCCGGCGGACGACGCTTCGGTCGAGGACGCTGCGGACAAGACCGACACGAAAAGCGAGGGCGACAAGGCCTGATGCCCTTCGTCAGCATTCGCATCTCGGGGTCTGCCACGAAGGACCAGAAGTCCGGCATCGTCGCCGACGTCACCCAGTCGCTCGTGCAGCGGCTGGGAAAGAACCCGGCTGCGGTGCAGATCGTGATCGAGGAAGTCTCGACCGAGAATTACGGCGCGGGCGGCCAGCTGCTGGTCGACCGCGACGCGCCCAAGACAACTCCAGCGCAGGAGGACGCACATGCGGAACCCTCCCGATGAGACGCTAGGCGCTACCGACGACCTTCCTTCCTCCCCTCCCGCTAGCGGGAGAGGACCGAAGGGTGGGCGCCCGGCCTCGGCCAAGAACAAGGATGGTGCCGGGCGCAAGCCCAAGCCATCTCGCTTGCGCGAGGGGGATGAAGACGCCCCCATCCGCAAGTGCATCCTGTCAGGCGAGCGCGACGTTCGCCCGCATCTGGTGCGACTCGCGCTGGCCCCCGATGGCCAGATTCATCCCGACGTGCGTGCCAAGGCTCCTGGCCGCGGTGCGTGGATCGGGGTGACGCGACTCGAACTCGAGGCGGCGATCAAGAAGGGCAAGCTGAAAGGCGCGCTCGCGCGAGCGTTCAAAACCGGCGAGTTTACCATCGCACCCGAGCTTCCAGCGATGATCGAATCCGCACTTGCGCGTAACGCGCTCGACCGGCTCGGGCTCGAATCGCGCTCGGGGACGGTGCTGATCGGCTCCGACCGGATCGAGCAGAACGCACGCCAGGGCAAGCTGAAGGCGCTGTATCACGCGTCCGACGCTGCCGAGGATGGCAACCGCAAGCTCGACCAGGCCTGGCGCATCGGCAACGATGTCGAGGGCTCGGGTTTGCGGGGGTTGGCACTGCCTGCGTCGCGCACCATATTGGCGTTGGCGCTGGGACGGGAAAATGTGGTACACATTGGCCTGACAGACCGCGCTGCAGCAAAGCGGGTGAGCGAAGCGCTTGACCGTTGGCTGCATTTTATCGGCTCCGAACCTTCTTCCGTGTCTTGCGAAACGGCCTCGCAGGGCGCATCGGCGTCACAAAATATAGGGGCGTCCGGATCGACCGGACAACGCCCGGCCGTGGACATGACTGAGGAATTTGAGTGAGCGACACGGACAACGAGAAGCCGAAACTTGGCATGCGCGCACCTTTGGGTGTGAAGCGCACGGTCGAGACCGGCCAGGTGAAGCAGAGCTTCAGCCACGGCCGATCGAATACGGTGATCGTGGAAACCAAGCGTGCGCGCGTGCTGCGCCGTCCGGGCGAGCCCGACGTGCAGGTTGCGGACGCGGCACCGATTGCCGCGCCCGCCCCGGCGGCTGCCCCCGCAGCCCCGGCACCGCAGGCGCGCGCACCGCAGCCTGCGCCCGCCCCTGTGCGTCAGCAGCAGAGCAATCTGTCGCCGCAAGAGCGCCAGGCCAAGCTGCTCCGCGAGGCTGAAGAGCAGCGCATGAACACGCTGGAAGAAGGGCGTCGTCGCCAAGAGGCCGAGCGCGCCAAGGCGATCGAAGACGAGCGTAACCGCGTCGCTGAGCGTGCGCGTGCCGAGGCTGAAGCCAAGGCGCCGAAGCCCGTCGAGGCTCCTGCGCCCGCACCCGCTCCTGTGGTCGAAGCGGCTCCCGCTCCGGTCGCAGCACCGACGCCAGCGCCTGCGCCGGCTCCGGTCGAAGCCCCCGTTGCTGCGGCGCCCGCCCCGGCTCCGGTTGCTGCACCGAAGCCTGCGCCCGCGCCGGTTGCCGCGGCGCCTGCACCGGCTCCCAAGCCTGCGCCGGCGCCTGTCGCACCGCCGGCACCGCCGCCCATCATCGAACTGACTCGCGATCCGGCATTCCCGGCACCGCGCCGGTTCTCGCCGGTCGCACGTCCAGAGCGTCCTCCACCGCCGCCGAAGCCTGTCGCTGCCCCCGCTGCCGCGGCGCCGGCAACGACCGGCAACGCCGGCACGACCGCCGCTCGCCCAGGTGCAACCGGTGCGAATGCTCCGGCCGGTGGCGTCCGTCGCGACGCAGTGCCAGCGCGTCCGCAGCAGCGTGACCGCAAGGGTGACGATCGTCGCACCTCGGGCAAGCTCACCGTCAACCGCGCGCTCGGCGATGGTGATGGTGCACGTGCCCGCAGCCTCGCCGCGCTGAAGCGTGCGCGCGAGAAGGAGCGTCGCGGCACGGGTGGTCCGCGCGAGGCGCAGGCCAAGCAGATCCGCGACGTCGTCGTCCCCGAGGCGATCACGGTGCAGGAACTCGCCAACCGCATGGCCGAGAAGGGCGCCGACCTCGTCAAGGCGCTGTTCAAGATGGGCATGCCCGTCACGATGACGCAGACGATCGACCAGGATACCGCCGAGCTGCTCGTCACCGAGTTCGGCCACAACCTGACGCGCGTCAGCGATGTCGACCAGGATCTGGCCAACGACACGATCGACGATGCCGAAGAGACGCTGAAGCCCCGCGCTCCGGTCGTCACGATCATGGGTCACGTCGATCACGGCAAGACGTCCCTGCTCGACGCGCTGCGCGGCACCGACGTGGTGCGCGGCGAAGCGGGTGGCATCACTCAGCATATCGGCGCGTATCAGGTCACGCTGAAGGACAAGTCGAAGATCACCTTCCTCGACACGCCGGGCCATGAGGCGTTCACGCAGATGCGTGCGCGCGGCGCGGACGTCACCGACATCGTCATCCTGGTGGTGGCGGCGGACGACGGCCTGATGCCGCAGACGGTGGAGGCGATCGCCCACACCAAGGCAGCGGGCGTGCCGATGATCGTCGCGATCAACAAGATCGACAAGGAAGGCGCCAATGCCCAGAAGGTGCGCGAGCGCCTGCTGAGCGAGGAGATCGTGGTCGAGGACATGGGCGGCGACGTCCAGGACGTCGAAGTCTCCGCGACCAAGAAGATCGGTCTCGACACGCTGATCGAGAAGATCCAGCTCCAGGCCGAACTGCTCGAACTGCGCGCCAATCCGGATCGCGCGGCCGAGGGTACGGTGATCGAGGCCAAGCTCGACAAGGGTCGTGGCCCGGTCGCGACGATCCTCGTCAACCGCGGTACGCTCAAGGTCGGCGACATCTTCGTCGTCGGCGGCGAGAGCGGCAAGGTCCGCGCGCTGGTCGACGACAAGGGCAAGCAGATCAAGGAAGCGGGTCCGGCCATGCCGGTCGAGGTCCTGGGTCTGTCGGGCGTGCCGTCTGCGGGCGATCCGTTCCAGGTCGTCGAGAACGAGGCACGGGCTCGCGAAGTCGCGGAATATCGTCGCAGCGTGAAGACCGACAAGCGGACCGCCTCGGTTCCTGCCAGCCTCGAGAGCATGTTCTCGGCGCTCAAGGAAAAGCAGGCGATCGAATATCCGCTGGTCGTCAAGGCCGATACGCAGGGCACGGTCGAGGCGATCGTCGGGGCGATCAACAAGATCTCCACCGATCTGATCAAGGCGCGCGTGCTCAGCTCGGGCGTCGGCGGCATCACGGAGTCGGACGTCACGTTGGCGGCGGCATCGGGTGCACCGATCATCGGCTTCAACGTCCGTCCGAACGCCAAGGCACGCGAGATCGCCGAGCGCCAGAAGGTCGCGTTCAAATATTACGACGTGATCTACGACCTGATCGACGAGATCCGGGCGGGGATGGCCGGTGAGCTTGGGCCGGAAGCGTTCGAGACGGTCGTCGGTCGTGCCGACATCCGCGAGGTCTTCTCGGCGGGCAAGCATGGCAAGGCGGCGGGTCTGCTCGTCACCGAAGGCAATATCCGCAAGGCGCTCAAGGCGCGCATCACGCGCAACGACGTCATCATCTACCAGGGCGAAATCGCATCGCTGCGTCGCTTCAAGGATGATGTCGCGGAAGTCCGCGCCGGGCTGGAATGTGGTGTGACGTTCACGTCGAACTTCGTCGACATCAAGGCCGGCGACGTCCTCGAGACGTTCGAAGTCGAGATGCGCGAACGCACGCTTTGATGACGTAGAGCCCTTTCCTCCTCGGAGGAGAGGGTCGGGTGAGGGGCTGCCCCGGGCGATAGCGTTCGCGGCCTCCCCTCACCCCCACCCTCTCCCCGGAGGGGCGAGGGAGAGAGAAGAATGAAAGCCGATACCTCAGAAGTAAAAGTCGTCCGCAGCTTGCGGGTCGGCGAACAGGCGCGTCACGCGCTGTCGGACATCCTCGCACGCGGCGACGTCCATGATCCGGTGCTCGAAAAGCACCTCGTGACGATCACCGAGGTGCGCATGTCCCCCGACCTGCGTCACGCCACCGTCTTCGTGAAGCCATTGCTCGGCAAGGACGAGGAAAAGGTGCTGAAGGCGCTGCGGACCAACACCGCCTATCTCCAGCGCGAAGTCGCGAACCGGGTGCAGATGCGGTATGCCGCCAAGCTGAAGTTCCTCGCCGACGAGAGCTTTGACGAGGGCACGCATATCGACACGCTGCTGCGCGACCCGCACATCGCCCGCGATCTGGCAGCCGACGAGGGCTAGAAGAGGACGCCTCGTCGCGCCCGTTGGCCGATGGCGACGCAGCTTGCCCAAAGAATGATCGCGCAGGGAATACCCGTTGCGGTGTGCCGATCCGCCCCGGGCAGCAGCAAAGCGACCGCGCCCGTCGCGATCATCGCCAGCCCGGTCGCATAATAGACCGGCATCGGGATGCCGCGCGCGAGCGGCAGGAAGTGCAACCCGACGACGATCGCCAGGATCGGAACCGCGGCATCGGGGATGCCGAGCTTCGGGGTCAGCGCGAACGTCGCGAATATCGCGACTCCCTCGACCATCGTCCAGATTCCGATCAGCCGACCGATGCGCTTGGAGTCCGCCGCTGTCCGCTCCGGCGCGGGTATACGGCTCGCCCAGGTGATTAAAATAACCGAGATCACCATCGGGATAGCCTTCGCCGGCCATCCGAACCCGGCAAGACCGATAGCGCCCCAAACCGTCGCGAAGATATTAAGAACCCAGATGGCACCGCGCATGACAATCCCCCGATATCGTCGCCGATGGTATCTGGCCGGGATGCAATGTCCATACGCGCAGTGGACGCATCATAGGGCGCACGCCTAGAGACGCGCCATGGCCAAGCTGTATTTCTACTACGCGTCGATGAACGCGGGGAAGTCGACGAACCTGTTGCAGGCGGACTTCAACTATCGCGAGCGGGGGATGCGGACGATGCTGTTCACCGCCGCGATCGACGACCGGTTCGCGGCGGGCACGATCACCTCGCGGATCGGACTGGAGGCACCCGCGATCTCGTTCGATGCGACGACCGATATCGGTGCGTGCGTCACCCAGCAGCACGGGGAGGAGGCGATCTCGTGCGTACTCGTCGACGAGGCGCAGTTCCTGACGCCCGCACAGGTCGACCAACTCGCCCATGTCTGCGACGTCGTTGGCATTCCGGTGCTGGCGTACGGGTTGCGCACCGATTTCCAGGGTGCGCTGTTTCCGGGGTCGGCGCGGTTGCTGGCGCTGGCGGACTCGCTGGTCGAGATCAAGTCGGTGTGCATGTGCGGGCGCAAGGCGACGATGAACCTGCGCGTCGATGCGGGCGGGCGGGCGATCGCCGAGGGGCAGCAGACAGAGATCGGCGGCAACGACCGCTATGTCGCGCTATGCCGCCGGCATTTCACCGAGGCTTTGGGGTAGCTCCGCCGCCCTCCCATTACCCCCTTCCGTTCGTGCTGAGCGAAGTCGAAGCACTCGTGCCAATGCCCTTCGGCTTCCCACTACCCCGTCATCCTGACGAAAGTCAGGATCCAGAGTTACGGATCGCGGCCTACATGGCTCTGGATCCTGACTTTCGTCAGGATGACGGAGCGTGCGGGGCTCGCCCCGACTTACGATCTTCAAGGACTTTTCTCATGCATGGCTGGATCATTCTCGACAAGCCACTCGGGCTCGGCTCGACCCAAGGTGTGTCCGCGGTGAAGCGCGCGCTGCGTGAGGGCGGCTATGGCAAGTTTAAGGTAGGCCACGGCGGTACGCTCGATCCGCTCGCGACCGGCGTGCTGCCGATCGCGGTCGGCGAGGCGACCAAGCTTGCCGGGCGGATGCTCGACAGCGACAAGATCTATGATTTCACGGTGATGTTCGGGGTGCAGACCGACACGCTCGATGCCGAGGGAGTGAGCATCGCCACCTCCGACGTGCGACCGACGATGGCGGCGGTCGAGGCGGTGTTGGCGCAGTTCACCGGGCCGATTTCGCAGGCGCCACCGGCCTATTCGGCGCTGAAGGTCGATGGCGAGCGCGCCTACGACCTCGCGCGCGCCGGGCAGGACGTGGTGCTGGCCAGCCGCAACGTGACAATTTATTCGCTATCCTCCCCGGTACGGGGAGGGGGACCAGCGAAGCTGGTGGAGGGGGGCTTCGGCGAACGGGACGGTCTCGGCGAGTCCCCCTCCACCACCGTCCAAGCGGACGTTGATCCCCCTCCCCGTTCCGGGGAGGAATTGGACGAAGTCACGCTGACCGCGCACGTCTCCAAGGGCACCTATATCCGCAGCCTCGCGCGTGACATCGCGCTGGCGCTCGGCACGGTCGGTCACGTTACCATGCTGCGCCGCATCAAGGCGGGTCCGTTCGACCTCTCCGCCGCGATATCGCTGGACAAACTGGACGAACTCGCTAAGGCCTCCGCGCTTGAAGATGTACTTCTGCCCTTGAGGGTGGCGCTGGACGACATCCCGGCTCTCTCCCTCACCCCCGACCAGGCAGGGGCGCTCCGACAGGGGCGTATCTTGGCCGGGATCGCCGCAGACGATGGCCAATACTTTGCCGAGCTGGACGCCGTCCCGGTCGCGCTGGTCGAGGTCGAGGACGGAGACGTCCGGGTCGTTCGCGGTTTCAATCTGTGATGTCGTAGGACGAATTTCATGACGATTACCGCTGAACGCAAGACCGAGCTCGTCAAGGAGCATTCGCGCGCCGAGGGCGATACCGGTTCGCCGGAAGTCCAGGTCGCGATCCTGACCGAGCGCATCAAGAACCTGACCGAGCACTTCAAGGGCCACAAGAAGGACAACCACTCGCGTCGTGGTCTTCTCATGATGGTCAACAAGCGCCGGACGCTGCTGGATTATCTCCGTCACAAGGACGGCCAGCGCTACCTGGATCTGATCGCGAAGCTCGGCCTTCGCAAGTAACCGAAGGGGCGGCCGAAAGGTCGCCCCTTTTGGCATTATGGCAAAAAGATTCTAGAATGGCGGCGCGCGCGACACGCAGTGTACCCCGATTGGGCCCCGGCCTTCGCCGGGGAAGACTTAAGGGAAAGGCAATTCGGCCGATCCCTTTAGGAGCGACAACTCGCTCCACACCGCCGCGAGCCGGCTTAGCTCGCACATAGGCCCCGGTCGGCATCTGGCCGCCGGAGTGAAGGAAACGAAATGTTCGATACCAAAACAGTAAGCGCCCAGTGGGGCGGCAAGACGCTGACGCTCGAGACCGGCCGCGTGGCCCGTCAGGCAAACGGCGCCGTGCTCGCCACCCTCGGCGAGACCGTCGTTCTGTGCGCCGTCACGGCTGCACGGACCGTCAAGGAAGGGCAGGATTTCTTCCCGCTCACCGTCCATTACCAGGAGAAGTTCTCCGCAAGCGGCCGCATCCCCGGTGGCTTCTTCAAGCGTGAGCGCGGCGCGACCGAAAAGGAGACGCTGACCAGCCGTCTCATCGATCGCCCGATCCGTCCCCTCTTCCCAGAGGGTTTCTACAACGAGATCAACGTGATCTGCCAGGTTCTGTCGTATGACGGCGAGAACGAGCCGGACATCCTCGCGATGGTCGCGGCATCGGCAGCGCTGACGATCTCGGGCGTGCCGTTCATGGGCCCGATCGGCGCAGCGCGCGTCGGCTATGTCGATGGCGCCTACATCCTCAACCCGACGCTCGACGAAGCCAAGGCGGGTGATCTCGACCTCGTCGTCGCCGCCACCGGCCAGGCCGTGATGATGGTCGAATCGGAAGCCAAGGAGCTTTCGGAAGAGATCATGCTCGGCGCGGTCCAGTTCGCGCACAAGGCATGCCGCGAAGCCGCCAACCTGATCATCGATCTGGCCGAGCAGGCCGCCAAGGATCCTTGGGAAATGGCCGAGCAGGCCGACCTGTCGACCGCCAAGGACAAGCTGAAGAAGCTGATCGGCAAGGACATTGCGGCTGCCTACAAGGTGACCGACAAGTCCAAGCGTTCGGACCTGCTGAACGCCGCTCGTGGGAAGGGCAAGACCGCCTTTGCCGATGCGACCCCGCAGGACCAGATGGCGGCCGGCAAGCTGATGAAGAAGTTGGAGGCGGAGATCGTCCGCGGCGCCATCCTCAAGGACGGCACCCGCATCGACGGCCGCACCACTACGCAGATCCGTCCGATCGAGGCGATGGTCCACTTCCTCCCGCGCACGCATGGCTCGGCGCTGTTCACGCGCGGCGAGACGCAGTCGATCTGCACCACCACGCTCGGCACGCGCGACGCAGAGCAGATGATCGACGGCCTGAACGGGCTTTCGTACGAAAACTTCATGCTGCACTACAACTTCCCGCCCTACTCGGTCGGTGAAGTCGGTCGCTTCGGTGCGCCGGGTCGTCGCGAAGTCGGCCACGGCAAGCTCGCCTGGCGCGCGCTGCACCCGGTGCTGCCGTCGAAGGAAGAGTTCCCGTACACGATCCGCGTTCTGTCGGACATCACCGAGTCGAACGGCTCGTCGTCGATGGCGACGGTCTGCGGCGGTTCGCTGTCGATGATGGACGCTGGCGTTCCGCTGAAGCGTCCGGTGTCGGGCATCGCGATGGGCCTGATCCTCGAGGGCAAGAACTTCGCGGTTCTGTCGGACATCCTGGGCGACGAGGATCACCTCGGCGACATGGACTTCAAGGTGGCTGGCACGTCCGAGGGCATCACCACGATGCAGATGGACATCAAGATCGCCGGCATCACCGAAGAGATCATGGGCAAGGCGCTGGCACAGGCCAAGGAAGGCCGCGCGCACATCCTGGGCGAAATGGCCAAGGCGCTCGACCACACGCGTGAGGAGCTGTCGGCACACGCACCGCGGATCGAGACCTTCACGATCGAGAAGTCGAAGATTCGTGAAGTCATCGGCACCGGCGGCAAGGTGATCCGCGAGATCGTCGCGCAGACCGGCGCCAAGGTCGACATCGACGACGAGGGCGTGATCAAGGTGTCGTCGTCCGACCCCGCGCAGATCGAAGCTGCAATCAAGTGGATCAAGGGCCTCGTCGAGGAAGCCGAAGTCGGCAAGGTCTATGACGGCAAGGTCGTCAACCTGGTGGACTTCGGTGCGTTCGTGAACTTCATGGGTGGCAAGGACGGTCTCGTCCATGTGTCCGAAATCAAGAACGAGCGCGTCGAGAAGGTCTCGGATGCGCTCAGCGAAGGCCAGGAAGTCAAGGTCAAGGTCCTCGAGATCGATCCGCGCGGCAAGGTTCGCCTGTCGATGCGCGTCGTCGACCAGACGACCGGCGAAGAGCTGGAAGATACCCGCCCGGCGCGTGAGCCCCGTGAGGGTGGCGATCGTGGTCCGCGCGGCCCGCGTCGCGATGGCGATGGCGGTCGTGATGCCGGTAACGGCGGCGGCGGTCGTGGTCCGCGCGGCGAAGGCGGCGGTGACCGTGGTCCCCGTGGCCCGCGTCGTGACGGCGATGGCGGTCGTGATGCCGGCGGCAACGGCGGTGGCCGTGGCCCGCGTCGTGACGGCGGTGGCGGCGAGCGCGCACCCCGCGCCGAGCGTTCGGACGGCGACAAGGCCCCCGAGTTCGCGCCGGCGTTCCTGACGGGCGATCGCGACTAAGTCTTTGCGACTTAACATAAATTAATGCAGGGGCTCGGGAAACCGGGCCCCTTTCTCGTTAGACCAACCGCCTGCCGCATTGTTTCACGAAGAAGACGGTTAATCTCGGAACGGAGCAATGGGCCAGCAGTTCGAACCGATATGAATTGCACCCTGAAGTCCGTCATCCTCGTCGTCGACGACGATCCTCTCGTCCGCGTCCACTCTCACTTGGCCCTAGAGGACGCAGGTTTCGAAGTAGTCGAGGCCAGTAACGCCCGCGACGCCTTGGCGCGTCTCGAGGAACGCCCCGACATCGGCGCGCTGTTCACCGACATCAGAATGCCGGGCCACCTCGATGGCGTGGGCTTGGCCAACGCGGTTTACGATCGGCGTCCGGACATCGCCATTCTCGTCACGTCGGGTGCGGGCGAGATTTGCGAGACGACGTTACCCGGGGAGGCCCGCTTCATCGCGAAACCCTATACCGGCGCGCAGTTAAGCCGGCTGTTGCACAAGCAGCTCGATTGACAGCGTTCGCGACGACCGTCGCGGATTAACGTTTGGCTTACGCCCCGCCGCTATGTCGCCCTACCGAGGCAATAGGTGAGGCGCAGTGGCGCGAGGCGACAACGATATTCCTGCGGCCCGGCGTCATGAAGGTCTTAGACGCTTCACGCTGTCCACATCGCGATTGGCTGAACTCGGCAAGCTAAGCGTCGCCGTTTTGGTTTTTGCGGTAATTTTCGGGGGCGGTCTGTTCGTGATGCAATCGCGCGCCGCGATGCGGGCAGCATCCGCGACGCTGCCCAACCGCGCGCACCCAAGCGAATGCCCGCTGTGGTTTATCGGCAGTTCGACAATCCAGAAATGGACGACGCTGGCGAGCGACATGGCGCCTTTTGACGTCCGCAACCGCGGGGTCGACGGCGCGACGATGCCCGAGTTGCTGCAAATGGTCCGTAACGAACCCCATGGAGCGCCGCCTCGCGCGATCGTCTTCTACGCGGGTGAGAACGATATCGCCAAAGGAGCAAGCGCCGCCGACGATGTCGCCAATCTACGGACATTCCTGGCACTTAAGTCGGCGAAATGGGGTAATGTCCCGGTCGTGATCGTGTCGCTCAAACCGACGCCGACCCGGTGGGGCAACCTCCCAGAACAGACCAGCTTCAATACTGCCGCGCGCGCGATCGCGCGGCGTACGCCCGGCGCGACCTTCGTCAACATCGTCCCGCTCTTCTTGGTCAACCATCGGCCCGGTGCATTTTATGTCGATGACGGCATCCATCTGAATTCGAAGGGCTATGGCAGGCTGACCTCTGCGATGAAGCCGGTACTGACGGCAATCGTTCGACACACGTCTGCACGGGCGTGTCCGCCATCGCTCGAAGCGCGGTCCACAGGTCCGGCGATCGTTCGGCTATGAGCCCGGGCGCAGCTGGCACCAGGATCGAAGGTCTGTCGATGTGGCGGGCGATCCTGATGCTCGGCGGCGTCATCCTGCACGGTGCGATCGGCTTGGAACATATCCCCGTATTTGCCGCGATCCCGCTGATATCGCACGCATTCCGGATGGGGAGCTTCATGCTGATTTCCGGGCTGTTGTGCGGGTACGCCTTGGCGCGCCGCCGGTCACCGCTGGCATGGCTGGGTCGGCGCACCGTTCAGATCGGCATGCCGCTGCTGGTCGGGCTACTCGTGATATGTCCGCTGATCGGCTACATGCTCGACGATCTTCCCGATCGCACGCGCTGGCCCTTTGTGATCGCGCAGGACTGGTATCACCTCTGGTTCCTTGTCGCGTTACTCGCCTACGCGCCGCTCAGCTACGCGTTCCACCAGTGGGATCGCCGCTCCGGCGCAATCGCTCGGATCGAGCGCGCTCTCACCAATCGTTCAATTGGCTCCAGCCGGTCGGCGCAGACAATCATCCTCCTCGCGACCGCGCTTGCTTGCTGCGCGCTGATGATGCTTACGCGACAGGTTCTGGCGGGGCAAACCCCGCCGCGCTATGCCGCGCCTTTGTCGCACATCCAGCTGATGCTCGGTTATGCGCCTTTCTATCTGCTCGGGTTCCTGCTCGCGCGGTCGCCGATGCTGTTCCGGACGATGACTCACTCGATCCGGACACCGGTCATCATCTTGGTCTGCGTTGGTATCACCTATGCGAGTTGGTTCGGCGGCGCGAGCCTGGCGCTTGATCCGCTCCGCCGGGCGATCGTCGGCGATCTCGTCGAGCTTATCGGCATGGCGGTCTGCCCGCCCGCCGCATCGATCTTGATCCTGCGCTCGGCCGTGAAGATACGGACCATCCCGACGATCGTTCGGCAATTTGCCGATGCATCGTTCACGATTTATATCCTGCACTTCCCTATCATCATCGCGACAAAGTTGATACTCGTGCGCGTGTCGTGGAATCCTTATGCCGCGTTCGCATTCACCGTCGCGCTGGCATCGGCAGTCGCATACGCGGCGCACGTCCTGCTGGTCGAACGCTACGCACCCGCGGCGTTTCTCTTGAACGGGCGCTATCTGGAGGCGGCAAAGGCATCTGCCGACACGATCGCGTGAGGATAACGACCGCCGTGGCCTAAAAGCCGCATCTTGGACTGACCATGCATGAAGTGGGGAGCTTCTGTTGCTCGGTGCCCCCCGTACCGCCGGTGTCCACTTCTGTTGCCCGGTGTGGCCCGAACCGCGCTTTCGTCCGTATAACTTAGGTCGTTAGACCGTCAGTTATGCGGCAATTGCGAGTGCTTCGTTATCGTTGGCACTTGTGTATGGGCCGTTGCGGTGGTCCCATTCCGAGCGAAACATAGCGTCGTTGAACACACGTCGATCCTAGTTCGACCCCGTCATCGTCCCCCTCTTGCGAAGAGGGCGGTGGTGGAGTCGCCGGGTACTGCCCCCGGGTCCGCTGTGTCTATGACACGCCACGGTTTATCGCCATAGCCGCCAAGAGAGAATTCCCCCAACGGCAAGCCCGATATAGGGAAGGCGCAGCGCGATGAAAAGCCCGGCTTATGCTGCTTTCTTGGCCCGATCGGCCCCGATCGCCATTCTCACCGCACGCAACGTGCCAAACCGCCTTCCACTCGCCACAAACCGCGTGCATAGCAATTTGCATTATGTTGACGCAGCGCTCCCGCTACGCGCTTCGCGCGATGATCTTTCTTGGCGGGGCCCCCGTCGGTGGCCCTCCGATCCCGATGACTCGCATCGCTGCCGAAGCGAACGTGCCGCGCAAGTTTCTCGAGCTGATCCTTGCCGATCTGCGCGAATCCGGCCTGCTCCACAGCCATCGCGGCAAGATGGGCGGCTATCGCCTGTCGCGCCCCAGCCACCTGATCTCGCTCGGCGAGATCATCCGGATCATCGAGGGGCCGCTCGCGCTCGTCCCGTGCGTCAGCCGGACGGCCTACCGGCCCTGCCTCGACTGCAAGAGCGAGGCGGATTGCGCGATCCGCTATGCGATGATGCGCGTCCGCGACGAAACCGCGCGGATCCTCGACGGCACGAGCCTGGCGGATGCAAACGCCGAGGATCTCGCCGCCGCGTGAAGTTTTCCTTCTCCCCATCGGGGAGAAGGTGGCGCGGCAGCGCCGGATGAGGGGGTGTTGGGATCCCGCGCCGAAGCCTCAGGCCCCTCACCCTTCCGTCGCCTAACGGCTCCTTCCTCTCCCCGCAGGGGAGAGGGACAGGGCGGTCACCCCCTAGCCTTCAGCTCGTCGCGGATCTCGCGCAGCAACGCGATCTCGACCGGCTCGGGTGCAGGCGCGACCGGGGTCGCCTCTTCCTCGCGCTTCAGCCGCGCGGTCTCGCGCTCGATCAGCGCCGCGGTGCGGTTCACCACGCGCAGGATCATGAAGATGATGCCAGCGACGATCACGAAATTGACGAGCTGCGTCGCGAACGCGCCATAGCCGAGCAGCGGCACGCCCGCCTTCTTGAGCGCCGCGTAATCGCTGAGCGAGCCCGCATAATTCGCCGGCACTGGCCCCATCTGCCAGAAATAGCTCGAGAAATCGAGCCCGCCAAAGATCTTGCCGATCACCGGCATCAGCACGTCGTCGGTCAGCGACGTGACGATCTTCCCGAACGCCGCGCCGATAATCACCGCGATGGCGAGATCGAGCACGTTGCCGCGCATGATGAACGCCTTGAATTCCTTGAGCATCCGCGCCCCCTTCTTAAATCCCGCATAAAGTTAACCGCCGATTTCGGTTTCGCCAACCCTGCCGGCTGTCCTATGAGGGCGATACAGCTATTCAGGAGAACCCCGATGTCACGTGCCCCAATCGCCCGCGGCGGCGCCGCGATCCTCCTCGCATTCGCGCTCGCGGGCTGCGGGATCAACAGCATCCCAACCGCCGAGGAAAATGTGAAGGCGCGCTGGGCCGACGTGCAGAACGACTATCAGCGCCGCGCCGACCTGATCCCCAACCTCGTCGCCACGGTGAAGGCGGCGGGCGCGCAGGAGAAGGATATCCTAGTCCAGGTGACGCAGGCACGTGCTGCTGCGAACTCGGTCCAGGTGTCGGCGGACGATCTCTCCGATCCGGCCAAGATGGCGCAGTATCAGCGCGTCCAGGGCGCGGTCGGAGTCTCGCTCCAGCGGCTGCAGGAGGCGTATCCCGAGCTGAAGAGCCAGGGCAACTACACCACGCTGATGAGCCAGCTCGAGGGTACCGAGAATCGCATCACGATCGCGCGCCGCGATTACAACGGCGCGGTGCAGGCGTACAACACCAAGATCCGCACCTTCCCCGACGCGGTCGGCGCGAAGATCTTCTACGGTGCCAAGCCGATGGTGCCGTTCGCGGCGACCACGCCCGGTGCAGAGACCGCGCCGACGGTAAACTTCGGCAACGCGAGCTGATGATGGGGTCTGCGCGATGACCCGCTACCTTGCCACGCTGGCCTGCGCGGTGCTGCTGGGAAGCGGCACCGTCACCGGGGCCGCCACCGCGCAGACCTTGCCCAAGTTCACCGGCTTCGTCGTCGATGCGGCCAATGTCATTCCGCCCGACCAGGAAGCGGCGCTGACCAAGCGGCTCGACGATTTGAAGAAATCGTCGGGCAACCAGCTCGTCGTCGCGACCGTGCCCGATCTCGAAGGCTATCCGATCGAGGATTACGGCAATCGCCTGATCCGGGGCTGGGGTGTCGGGTTGAAGGATGCGAACAACGGCGCGATCCTGCTGGTGGCGCCGAACGACCGCAAGGTGCGGATTGAGGTCGGCTACGGGCTCGAACCCGTACTGACCGACGCGTTCTCCAGCGTCGTCATCAACCAGCAGATCCTGCCGCGGTTCAAGGCAGGCGATATTCCCGGCGGCATCGTCGCGGGGACGAATGCGGTCGCGGACCAGCTCGCGCTGCCCGATGCCGAGGCGCGCGCGAAAGTGGCGGCGGCGGCGGCCGAATATGACAAGACGCATCGGCGGTCGACGTCGGGCGGCGGCGGCGTGCCGATCGGGCTGATCTTCTTCGGGATCGTGCTCGCGGCGATCATCATCCCGATGCTGTCGCGGCGCGCCGGCGGCAGGCGCTATACCGATGGCGGCAGCGGTGGCGGCAGCGGCGCCCTGCCGATCGTGCTGTGGAGCATCGCCGACGCGATGACGCGTGGCGGCGGTGGTGGTGGCGGCGGCTGGAGTGGCGGCGGCGGTGACAGCGGCGGCGGTGACAGCGGCGGCGGTGACAGCGGCGGCGGCGGCTGGGGCGGCGGCGGTTTCGGCGGTGGCGGCGGTGGATCCGGCGGCGGCGGCGGCGCATCGGGGAGTTGGTGACATGCGGTTGAGCGAAACCGATCACGACCGGGTCACCGCGGCAGTGACGCAGGCGGAGACCGCGACGACCGGCGAGATCGTCACGATCGTCGCGCGGCAGTCCGATTCTTATCACGACGTATCGATGCACTGGGCCGTGCTGGGCATGCTGCTGACGCTGGCGCTGCTCGCGTTCCGGCCGATTGTGGCGGATCATATCTATGTGCGTCTCGTCGATCCCTGGGCGCAATCCGCCCCGCAGGGCGCGCTCTATGCGATCGCGCTGGTGCTGGTGACGCTGGTGTTCCTCGGCGTGCGGCTCGTTCTGGCGGCGACCTCGGTGCGCGTCGCGCTCACCCCCGGCGCGACCAAGGCGCGTCGCGTCCGGCGGCGCGCGCTGCTCCTGTTCCGCGCGGGCGCCGAGAAGCGGACCAAGGGCGCGACCGGCGTGCTGCTGTATCTGTCGCTTGCCGAGCACCGTGCCGAGATCATCGCCGACGATGCGATCCACTCGCGCGTGCCGAACGAAACCTGGGGTGCGGCGATGGCGGCGGTGCTGGCCGGCGTCCGCGACGATCGCCCCGCCGACGGCATGGCCGATGCGGTCGCGCAGATCGGCCGCGTGCTCGCCGAGCATTTCCCGCGTACCGGTGCGCCGGTCAACGAACTTCCCGACAGGCTGATCGAACTATGAGCAAGACCGTATGGGCGGGCAAATTCCTGACCGTCCAGACCGAGGGCACGTGGGAATTCGCCGCGCGTCAGGGCCAGATCGCCGCGGCGGTCATCGTCGCGATCGACGATGGCGACGTGATTCTGGTCGAACAGTTCCGCGTTCCCTTGGGCCGCGCCTGCCTCGAACTGCCCGCGGGGCTGGTCGGCGACGAGACCGCGGGCGAGAGCGTCGCGGTGGCGGCCGGGCGCGAGCTTGAGGAAGAGACCGGCTACCGCGCCGACTCGATCGAAGATCTGGGCGTGTTCTACTCGTCGCCCGGGATGACCTCGGAATGCTTCACGCTGGTGCGTGCGACCGGGCTGACCAAGGTCGGTAACGGCGGCGGCGACAGCGACGAGAACATCACCGTGCACCGGGTTCCGCTGGCCGAGGTGCCGGCGTTCGTCGCGGCGAAGCGCAAGGCCGGCATCGCGATCGACACTAAGATGCTGCTGATCCTGGCGGGGTCCATACTCTAGCCCAGCCCCAGGCCGTCATCCTGGGCTCGACCCAGGATCCAGAGCCACGAGCGTCCGTGCCCGTAACTCTGGATCCCAGCCTTCGCTGGGATGCCGGTAAGACAGCAGCCGCGCGGCGAGCGCGCCCCGCTTACTTGAAGTTGTCGGCGTAGCTCTGAAGCTTCAGCGTCTTCTGCGGCGCAGGAACGACGGTGTACCCGAACCCTTCACGCTCGCAGTGCGCGATCGCCGCCTCCGCGGTCGGGAACAGCAGCCGGAGCTGGTCGCGCGTGTCGCCGCTGCCGGCCCAGCCGGTCAGCGGGTCGGGGCGCTTGGCCTCCGAGGGTTCGAATTCGAGCTGCCAGGCGTCGGTCCGGTGTTTGCCGGACTGCATGGCGTTCTTGGGGCGCTGGAAAATACGGGCGGTAGGCATGGATGCTCCCTTATCGCGAACCGGCGCCCCTTGCATCCGCCTTTTTCGTCCGCAGCGTGGCCGAGGCCGCGGCGGGGTCGTCGGGCCAGGGATGCTTGGGGTAGCGCCCGCGCATTTCCTTCGCCACCGCGGTCCAGCTGCCCGCCCAGAATCCCGGCAGGTCGCGCGTCGTCTGGATCGGTCGGCCGGCGGGCGATGTCAGGCTCAGCACCAGCGGCACGCGGCCCTCGCCGATCACCGGATGCACGCCGAGCCCGAACAGCGCCTGGACGCGGAGTTCGACGCGCGGGCCGCCCTCGGCCGCATAGTCGATCGCGTGCGTGCTGCCGGCGGGGCTGGTGAAATCGGGCGGGGCAAGGCGGTTGATCGTCTGCATCGCGTCCCAGCCGAGCAGGTTGCGCAACGCTTCGGCCAGCGCACCGGGCGCGATCGCATCGAGCCGGCGCTTGCCCGCCAGTAGCGGGGCGAGCCATTCCTCCACCCGGTCGAGCAGCGTCGCGTCGTCGAGCGGCACGCCGGCATAGGTGGCACGGTCACGCAACGCCTGCGCGCCGTCGCTCCACGCGAGTTGGCCGAGGCCATGCTCGCGGACGCCGGCCAGCAGCGCGGCGAGAATCGAGTCCGGATCCGCGCCGCTATCGGGGCCGCTGGACAGACGAATCGCGCCGAGCCGGCGTTCGCGCAACGCCTGGATCCCGCCGGTCGTGGAATCGAACACCACCGTGCGGCGCGATTCGATCCGGTCCGCGAACAGCGTTTCGACCGTGGCCTGCTCGATCGCAACGGCCGAGAGAATGCGTGCGCCCGCCGCCGAGCCTTGCGTGTCGGCGACCGCGAGCCATTCCGACCGCGCCAGCGGCGAGGTCGGGTCGAGCCGGAACCCCCGCCCGCCGACCGAAGCCCAGGTCTCCCCGGAGGCATCGCGCCGGCGCGCGACCCGATCGGGGAAGCCAAGCGCGACGCATACCTCTGCTCCCCTCCCGCCTGCGGGAGGGGTCGGGGGAGGGGCTGACCCAGCAACGCCGCGCCCCTGGTGTATGTCACGCCCCCCCCCAACCCCTCCCGCAAGCGGAAGGGGGGCAAGTTTCGCCCATCTCTCGGCCATCCCCCGCGCCGCCTGCGCCTTCGGCCCGCGCTCGGTCTTCCACCGGCGAAGACGCGTTTCGAGATCGACGTCCTGCCCGCCAATCCCGCGCTCGCCGAGCAGCACCGCAACCTGCGCCGCGACCGGCGCGAGGCCGCGCTCCCCCGCCCGCAACAGCATATGCGCCAGCCGTGGGGGCATCGGCAACTTCGCGATCGCGCGTCCGTGCGGCGTCGGGCGGCCGTCCTCGATCGCCTCCAGCGTCGTCAGTCGCGCCATCGCCTCGTCGATCGCAGCAGCCGGGGGCGGATCGATCCAGCGCAACTCACGCGGATCGCCGACGCCCCACAGCGCGCAGGCGAGCACCAGCGCCGACAGGTCCGCCTCCAGGATCTCGGGCGGATCGTAGCGCGGCAGCCCCGCGGTCGCCGCCTCTTCCCACAAGCGATACGCGACGCCCGGCCCAAGGCGGGCAGCGCGGCCGGCGCGTTGCGTCACCGCGGCCTGGCTTGCGCGCTCGGTCACCAGCCGAGTCATCCCCGCGGCGCGGTCGTAGCGTGGGCGCCGGGCGAGGGCTGAATCGACGACGATGCGGATCCCGTCGAGCGTCAGGCTGGTCTCGGCGATGCTGGTGGCGAGCACGACCTTGCGGCGGCCATCGGGTTCGGGAAGGATCGCGGCACGCTGCGCGGCGGGGTCGAGGCTGCCGTGAAGCTCGTGCAGCACGATATCGTCGGGAAGATTGGCGAGCCGGTCGGCGGTGCGTTCGATCTCCGCGACGCCGGGAAGGAAGGCGAGCACGCCGCCTTCCGCTTCGCCGAGCGCGCGACGGATCGCCGACGCGACCGAATCCTCGATCCGCAATTCCGCCTGGCGGCCGATATGGCGCAGCGTCAGCGGATAGCTACGCCCTTCGCTCTCGATCACCGGAGCGCCGTCCATGAGCGCAGCGAACCTAGCGCCATCGAGCGTCGCCGACATCGCGACGATACGCAGGTCGGGCCGGAACGCCGCCTGCACGTCGAGCGCGAGCGCGAGACCGAAATCGCCGTCGAGACTGCGCTCATGCACCTCGTCGAACAGCACCGCGGAGATGCCCGCGAGTTCGGGATCGCCCTGGATTCGCGCGACGAAGATGCCCTCCGTGATCACCGTGACCCGGGTCGCGGCGGACCGCTTGCTGTCCATGCGGGTCGCATAGCCGAAGGTCTGGCCGACCGGTTCGCCCGCGGTCGCCGCCATCCGCTCGGCCGCCGCCCGCGCCGCCAGGCGCCGCGGCGACAGCAGCAGGATCTCGCCGGCGCACCATGGCTCGGCTAGCAGGGCCGGCGCAACCGCGGTGGTCTTGCCCGCACCCGGCGGCGCGACGAGCACCGCCGATGATCGCGCGCGCAAAGCGGCGAGCAGGTCGGGCAGCACGGCAAGGATCGGCAGAGCAGGCGGAGTCATCGGCGCCTGCTGCCACAAGCAAAGCCGCGGCGACAGCGTTCGGGCTGCAAAACGTCGCATGCCGCGGTTCAATCCTCCCCCGCCAGGGGGAGGTGGCGCCGAAGGCGACGGAGGGGGAGGACACGGAACAGGCGTTTCTCCTTCCTCCCCCTCCGTCAGGCTGATGCCTGCCACCTCCCCCTGGCGGGGGAGGATCGCTTGCGATCGGCTTCGGCGACGGCGACTGGCCCACCCCTGCGCCACCGAAGGCTGGCAAGCGCCCGGGAACCTGCTAGATGCGACGCCAATATTTATGGCGTCCGACCCCTCCCCCAATCCGACGACGGCGACCCGCCGCACCACCGACAGGTTGCGGGGCGGGTTGTCGCGCGCCTGGGCAAGCCGCTGGACCAAGGCCGCGCTCGCGCTGGTCGTGCTCGGTTTCGTCGCGATCTTCGCGTTCTGGCTCGCGGTCATCCGCGACCTGCCGTCGGTCGATACGCTGCGCACCTACGAGCCGCCGTTGCCGACCAACGTCCGCGGGATCGATGGCGCGCCGATCCACAGCTATGCGCGCGAACGCCGCGTCGAGCTCAGCTATGCCGAATATCCGCCGCTGCTGGTGAAGGCGTTCCTCGCCGCGGAGGACAAGTCGTTCTTCGAGCATCACGGCGTCGACTATCCCGGTCTTGCGGGCGCGGTCTATGATTACGCGACCAAGCTCGGCACCGGCAAGCGCGCCAAGGGCGGATCGACGATCACGCAGCAGGTCGCGAAGAACCTGTTGATCGGCAACGCCTATTCGCCATCGCGCAAACTGCGCGAGGCGGTGCTGGCGTACAAGATCGAGGATACGCTGACCAAGCAGCAGATCCTCGAGCTCTATCTCAACCAGATCGCGCTTGGTCGCAACGCGTTCGGCGTCGAGGCGGCGAGCCATGCCTATTTCGACAAGGAGCTCGACCAGCTCGATCTCGCGCAGATGGCGTATCTCGCGATCCTGCCCAAGGGTCCGTCGAACTATGATCCGGTGCGCAATGCCGAGCGCGCGATGATCCGCCGCAACTACGTACTCAACCGGATGCTCGACAACGGCTTCATCACGCGGGCGCAGCATGACCAGGCGAATGCCGAGCCGCTGGGTGCGGTGTTGCGTCGCACGCCCAAGTTCGAGAGCGTCGGCGGCTATTTCGTCGAGGAGGTCCGCCGCCAGCTGATGGCGAAGTTCGGCGAGAACGCGAAGGACGGCCCGTACAGCGTCTATTCGGGCGGGCTATGGGTGCGGACCTCGTTCGACGCGAAGTTGCAGGATCTCGCGCAGCAGGCGCTTCGTGATGGCCTGGTGCGGTTCGACAGCGGGCGCGGCTGGAACGGCCCCATTCGCCATGTCGATATCGAGGATGACAACTGGCTCCAGCCGCTGCTCAACAGCAATATCGCGCTGGATTACCGCGACTGGGTCGCGGCGATCGTGACGGGCAAGGACGGCAACGCCTGGAGCCTCGGCTTCCGCACCGGCAAGACCGGCACGCTGCCGCGCTATGCCGCGCAGATGGCGGTGCGCGGCAAGGGCGGCAACGCGTTCGGCGCGATCAAGACGGGTGACATCATCGCGGTGGCGCCCGACGGCAGCGACTTCTCGTTGCGCGCTATTCCCAAGGTGTCGGGCGCGTTCGTCGTCGAGGAGCCCGCATCGGGCCGCGTGCTGGCGATGCAGGGCGGGTTCGACGACCGGTTGCAGGCGTTCAACCGCGCGACGCAGGCGATGCGGCAGCCGGGATCGACGATCAAGCCGATCGTCTATTCCGCCGCGCTCGACAACGGCATGACGCCCGCCTCGATCATCGTCGACGGGCCGTTCTGCGTCTATCAGGGCGCGCGGCTTGGGCAGAAATGCTTCCGCAACTTCGGCAATTCGCGCGGTGCCGGGCCGCACACGATGCGCTGGGGCATCGAGCAGTCGCGCAACCTGATGACGGTGCGCACCGCCGCGCAGACCGGGATGCCGAAGGTCGTCGCCACCATCAAGAAGATGGGCGTCGGCGACTATGCGCCCTATCTCTCGTTCGCGCTGGGTGCGGGCGAGACGACGGTGGGACGGATGGTCAACGCCTATTCGATCCTCGCGAACAACGGCAAGGGCGGGCCGCCCTCTCTGATCGACTTCGTCCAGGATCGTCACGGCAAGGTGATCTGGCCCGAGAACTGGCGCGCCTGCGACCGCTGCAACGCCCCCGACTGGGACGGCAAGCCGATGCCGCGTCCGGTCACGCGCCAGCGCCAGGTGCTCGACGCGATGACCGCGTACCAAATGGTCCATATCACCGAAGGCGTCGTCCAGCGCGGTACCGCGGTGACGCTGCGCGATCTCGACCGGCCGATGTTCGGCAAGACCGGGACCAACAATGGCCCGACCGACGTGTGGTTCATCGGCGGCACGCCGCAGTTCGTCGGCGGGCTGTATATCGGCTTCGACACGCCGCGGAACCTGGGCGGGGCCGCACAGGGCGGCACGCTCGCCGCACCGATCTTCAAACAGTTTGCGGTCAAGGCGTATGAGGATCTGCCCAAGCTGCCGTTCCGCGCGCCGGCGGGCATCCGCATGGTCCGGATCGATCGCGCGAGCGGGCGTCCCGTCTACGGCACATGGCCCAACACCGACGATCCCAAGCCCGCGGTGATCTGGGAAGCGTTCAAGCCCGAAAGCGAACCGCGCCGAGCCGCACGCCGCGCAGGCCCCGCCCCGGCGGCCGCCGCGACAGTCGCCGTGAAGAAGGCCGAAGCGCCGCGCGACAGCGATTTCTTGCAAAGAGAAGGCGGAATCTACTAGCGCAGTTCCTACATCGTCATCCCAGCGTACGCTGGAATCTCTGCCTACACCCGCGCGCTCGCGAACGGGGATCCCGGCGTCTGCAGGGATGACGGACATTTTGGAGAATACCCATGCGCGCCGAAGCGCAGGCTCACGTAGACACCATCAAAGACGCGCTGGCCTTGCTGCGCCGCTTCCTCGACTGGGACCGCGCGCTGCGTCGTCTCGACGAGCTGAACGCGCGCGTCGAGGATCAGGCGCTCTGGTCCGATCCCAAGGCCGCGCAGGAGGTGATGCGCGAGCGTCGTCGGCTCGACGAGGCGATCGGCGCGACCCGCGCGATCGAGAGCGAGCTGGCAGACACGTCCGAGCTGATCGAGATGGCCGAGGCCGAGGGCGACACCGCGATGGAGGCGGACGGCGTCGCCGCGCTCGCCGAACTCGCCGCGCGTGCCGACAAGGACAAGATCAAGGCGCTGCTCGCGGGCGAGGCCGATGGCAACGACACCTATATCGAGGTCAACGCCGGCGCCGGCGGCACCGAGAGCCAGGACTGGGCGGGGATGCTCAGCCGGATGTATTCGCGCTGGGGCGAACGCCACGGGCTGAAGGTCGAGCTGATCGACCAGCATTCGGGCGAGCAGGCGGGCATCAAGTCCGCCACGCTGCTGCTGAAAGGCGAGAATGCGTATGGCTATGCCAAGACCGAGAGCGGCGTCCACCGCCTCGTCCGGATCAGCCCCTACGACTCGGCCGCACGCCGCCACACCTCGTTCGCCAGCGTCTGGGTCTATCCGGTCGTCGACGACAATATCGAGGTCGAATACAACGAAAGCGACCTGCGCATCGACACGTACCGCGCGAGCGGCGCCGGCGGTCAGCACATCAACACGACCGATTCCGCGGTGCGTATCACGCACGTGCCAACCGGCATCGTCGTCCAGTGCCAGAACCAGCGATCGCAGCACAAGAACAAGGCCGAGGCGTATAACCAGCTCCGTGCGCGTCTGTACGAGCGTGAACTGGCGATCCGCGAAGCTGCCGCCAATGCCGAGAATGCGGGCAAGACCGATATCGGCTGGGGCCACCAGATCCGCAGCTACGTGCTTCAGCCGTACCAGATGGTGAAAGACCTCCGCACCGGGGTCGTCTCGACCAGCCCGTCGGACGTGCTCGACGGCGATCTCGAGCTGTTCATGGCCGCGGCATTGTCGCAGCGCGTGACAGGCGAGGCGGTCGAGGTGGAGGACGTCGATTGAGGCTGAGGGGTGCCCTTGCCCTGATGCTGTCGCCGGTTTTCCTGCTTGCGGCCTGCGATGGCAGCAAGCCGCTGATCAAGCGCGAGCCGAAGCAACTGGCGTTCCCCGCCGCCGATCGGCCGGTCGCGTCGATCGTCTCGGCGCGCTGGTCGAACGAGGAGGCGCGCGACCGGCTCAACGAGGCGGGCGAGGTCATGAACAAGGCCGAGATCCGCAAGGGCATGACGGTCGCGGACATCGGCGCGGGCGAAGGCTATTACACGATTCGCATGGCCGCCCGTGTCGGCAAGGACGGACGCGTGCTGGCCGAGGACATCGTCGCGAGCGTCCGCGACCAGCTGGCGGAGCGGGTCGCGCGCGAGGATCTGGCGAACGTCAGCGTGAAGCTGGGCGAGGCGAACGACCCGAAGCTGCCCGATGCAAGCTTCGACAGGGTGGTGATGGTGCACATGTATCACGAGATCGAGCAGCCCTACGAGTTCCTGTGGCGGTTGCGACCGTCGCTGAAGCCCGACGGGCTGGTCGTGGTGGTCGATGCGAACCGCCCGACGCAGGACCACGGGACGCCGCCGGCGTTGCTGAAGTGCGAGTTCGCCGCGGTGGGATACACGCAGGTCGATATGGACGAGATGCCGTCGGCCGGCGGCTATCTCGCGACGTTCCGCGCGACCGGGCCGCGGCCGGCGCCGGAGGCAATCCGGGGGTGTCGCTTGCAGTGAGTTTTGGCTTCGGCCCTGACCGAACCAGATGCACCACCCCGGCGGAGGCCGGGGCCGAAGTGGAGAGGTCGCAGTAACTGCGTACTGGACTCCGTTAGCACCATCCCCAATTGGGCTCCGGCCTCCGCCGGGGTGGTGCCGGATAGAAGACCCGTCGCTCACACGACGCCCATCGCCCGCAGGCTCGTGACCTTGCCCCCAGCGATCACCAGATGGTCGAGCAACACCACCTCCAGCGTCCGCAACGCCGCCGCCAGCGCGCGCGTGAACGCCAGGTCGCGCGCGCTCGGCGTCGCATCCCCGCTGGGATGGTTGTGCGCGATCACCACGCCGGCCGCATCGAACGCCAACGCATCGGCCGCGACCGTCCGGATCGAGATCGCGACATGGTCCCTCCCCCCGACGATATGCCGCAGGCCCAGAAGCCTCCGATTCGGATCAAGATACGCGACCGCCGCCATCTCGACGCAGGCCTCACCCAACCCCGCGAACAGCGCACACGCGGTGGCAAGGTCGGTGACAGAACGCAAAGGCTCGGGCGATGGCGGCACGGATCAGCCTGCCCCGCGCCATTCGCGACCACACGCGCAACTACATCCGCTTGAGCCCCCGCCCCCCCGCCGCTACGCAGGCCCAATGCGCCAATATCTTGACCTCATGGACCGCGTGCTCTCGACCGGCGTCGAGACGATGGACCGCACCGGCACCGGCACGCTGAGCGTCTTCGGCGCGCAGATGCGGTTCGATCTCGCGGCGGGCTTCCCTGTCCTCACGACCAAGAAGCTCCACCTCCGCTCGATCATCGTCGAGCTTCTGTGGTTCCTGCGCGGCGACACCAATGTCCGCTGGCTGCAGGAGCGCAAGGTCGCGATCTGGGACGAATGGGCGGACGAGGCCGGCGATCTTGGCCCGGTCTATGGCAAGCAGTGGCGCGACTGGGCGACCGCCGACGGCCGCCATATCGACCAGATCGCCGCGCTGATCGACCAGATCAGGACCAACCCCGCCTCGCGCCGCCAGATCGTCAGCGCGTGGAATCCGGGCGACCTGCATGCGATGGCGCTCGCGCCGTGCCACTGCCTGTTCCAGACTCACGTCGCGAACGGCAAGCTGTCGCTCCAGCTCTATCAGCGCTCGGGCGACATCTTCCTCGGCGTGCCGTTCAATATCGCCAGCTATGCATTGTTGACGCACATCCTTGCGCAGCAATGCGGGCTCGAGGTCGGTGAGTTCATCTGGACCGGCGGCGACTGCCATCTCTATGCGAACCATCTCGAGCAGGCGCGGCTGCAGTTGAGCCGCGACCCCGGCCCGCTCCCGCGGCTCGATATCGTCCGCAAGCCGGACTCGATCGACGCGTATGAGTATGAGGATTTCGTGCTCCACGACTATGTCGCGCAGCCGCACATCAAAGCGCCCGTCGCCGTCTGAACAGAGAGCGAATCGCAATAGGAACTGGGTGCCGTCCGCACGGTTGACCGTCCGAACCTATTCGGAAGGCCTATCATGGACATCACCCAGCTCATCCTCGACGAACACGCGCAGCAGCGTGCGCTGTTCGCGCAGATCGATTCGATCGACGCCAAGGATACCGAGGCGCTGTCGGCACTGTGGACCCGCCTCAAGAACCTGCTCGACGCGCATGCCGAGGCGGAAGAGCGATTCTTCTACCCGCGGCTGATGAAGATCGGCACCGGCGGCAACGACGCCGACTCGGCGGCCGAGGAGACCGAGGACGCGATCGAGGATCACAACGACATTCGCGAGACCGGCGAAGCGGTCGACAAGCACCCGGTCGGCTCGGACGCGTGGTTCGAGGCGGTCGGCGAGTGCAACAAGGCGAACAGCGATCACCTCGCCGAGGAAGAGCGCCAGGGCCTGACCGACTTCCGCAAGCATGCGACGCTGGAAGAGCGGCACGAGCTGGGCGTCCGGTTCGCGGCGTTCGAGGCGAACCACCTGAACGGCGTGAAGGTCGTTGAGAAGGATCCCGAGGCGTATGTGAAGGAACACGCCCCGAACTGATCCCTTCACCACCACCCCGGCGAAGGCCGGGGTGGAGGAGGCTGGGGTGCCACCCTATACGGGGGAGTAGCCCCCAGCCCCCCGATCCGGCATGATGTCCGCATGATCACCTTCTACATCGCCCGCGCCAGCAACGGCGTCATCGGCCGCGACGGCCAGCTCCCCTGGCGCCTCCCCGCCGACCTGAAGCGCTTCAAGGCGCTGACCATGGGCAAGCCGATGGTGATGGGCCGGAAAACGTTCGAGAGCTTCCCCAGCCCGCTTCCCGGCCGCCGCCACATCGTGCTCACGCGCGGCCACTGGCACGCCGATGGTGCGGAGGTAGCGCACTCGATCGACGAGGCGCTCGCGTTGGCCGGCGACGACGTCGCAGTGATCGGCGGCGCGCAGATCTATGCGCAGCTGCTCCCGCATGCGGACCGGATCGAACTCACCGAAGTCCACGACGAACCCGAAGGCGACGCCATCGTCCCCGCGTTCGAGGGCTGGCACGAGATCGCCCGCGAAGACCATGCAGGCGAAAAGCAGCGCCCCGCCTTCAGTTTCGTCACCCTCACCCGCCGGTAAGGGCACGACTCCCGCGAAGGCGGGAGTCCAGACGGGGCTGCCGCCTTCGCGGGAGAACAAGGCGCGGGGAACAAGAGGTGTAGCGTGCCCCCTTCCTCGCCCCTATAGCCCGCCCCCATGCAGCGGCTCGACGGCGGCGCGGCCATTCCTTCGCAGCTTGCGGGCGGGATCGTCGCGCTAGGCAACTTCGATGGATTTCACCTCGGTCACCAGGCGGTCGTCGCGCGCGCGATCGCGTGGGCGAAGGCGGAGGGCCGCCCGGCGCTCGTCGCCACCTTCGACCCGCACCCGGTTCGCCATTTCCGCCCCGACGCGCCCCACTTCCGCCTGACCACGCTCGACCAGCGCGAACGGCTGTTCGCCGAGGCGGGTGCCGATGCGATGGTGGTGTTCCATTTCGACGGCGATCTCGCCGCGCTGACCGCCGAGGAGTTCATCGCTAAGCGGCTGGGGGATAATCTCCGCGTCGGCGGCGTCGTTACCGGCGAGGATTTCACCTTCGGCAAGGGCAAGGCCGGCACGGTCCACACGCTGGCGTCGCACGGCCCAGCGCACGGCTTTCGCGCGGTGTCGGTCGCCGCGGTGTCGCTGAACGACGAGACCGTATCCTCGACCCGTATCCGCGACGCGCTGCGCGCCGGCGACATGGCGACCGCGACGCGCCTCCTCACCCGCCCGTTCGCGATCCAGGGCGTGGTGCAGCACGGTGACAAGGTCGGCCGAACGATCGGCTACCCCACCGCGAACGTGGACATGGGCAAATATCTCCGCCCCGCCTACGGGATTTACGCGGTCACCGCGCGACTGGAGGATGGCCGCGTGCTGAAGGGCGCCGCCAATCTCGGCATCCGCCCCAGCTTCGACCCGCCGAAGGAATTGCTGGAGCCGTATTTCTTCGATTTCTCGGAGGATCTGTACGGCCAGACGATCGAGGTCTCGCTGATCGCCTATCTCCGGCCGGAGGCCAAGTTCGACAACCTCGACGCGCTGATGACGCAAATGGATGCCGATTGTGCGCGGGCACGCGCGATTTTGGCGCGCTAGACTTACCTCAATCCGTCGCCGCCATTTGCCTCATACCGTCACACCACGGAAAGCTGGCGTATCCCGGTCATGGAACCGGGCCCCGCCGCACGAGATCCGGGCTTTCGTTGGGGTGACGGCAGAGGTGGGAGGGGGGATGGCAACGCGTCCTCCGCTCGGCTACAGCCCGGCCCACTTATGACCGATACTCCTGCGCCCGCCCGCGATTACCGCGACACCGTCTTCCTGCCGAAGACCGACTTCCCGATGAAGGCGGGCCTCGCCGCCAAGGAGCCGGCGATCCTCGAGCGCTGGGCGAAACTCGGCATCTACGACCGGCTGCGCGAACAGCGGCTCGGGCGCGAGCGGTTCATCCTGCACGACGGCCCCCCCTACGCGAACGGCGACATCCACATGGGTCACGCCATGAACAAGGTGCTGAAGGACATCATCGTCCGCTCGCAATCCTTGATGGGCAAGGACGCACCCTATGTCCCCGGCTGGGACTGCCACGGCCTGCCGATCGAGTGGAAGGTCGAGGAAGCGTATCGTGCCAAGAAGCTGAACAAGGACGACGTCCCCGTCGACCAGTTCCGCGCCGAATGCCGTGCCTATGCCGAAAAATGGGTTGCCGTGCAGAAGGGCGAGTTCGAGCGGCTCGGCGTGATGGGCGACTGGGCCGATCCGTACCTGACGATGAAATACGACGCCGAGGCGACGATCGTCGGCGAGCTGCTCAAGTTCGCCGAGAGCGGCCAGCTGTACCGCGGCGCCAAGCCCGTAATGTGGTCGCCGGTGGAAAAGACCGCGCTGGCCGAGGCCGAGGTCGAGTATGAGGACATCGTCTCGACTCAGATCGACGTCGCGTTCGAGATCGTCGACGCGCCGAACGCTCGTGAGCTGGAGGGCGCCTATGCGGTGATCTGGACGACGACGCCGTGGACGATCCCGGTGAACCAGGCGCTGAGCTATGGGCCTGAGATCGAGTATGCTTTGGTAGACCTTGGCTACAACGCTGGCGTCGTTGGCATGGCCAGTCTTGAAACAGAACTAGCCAATCATCCGTTTCGGAATTTGTGGGAAAAGCAGTTCATTGTCGCGTCGTCTCTGGTCCCATCCCTTGAGGCTCGTCTCCGAGAGGAACTGAAGCGCATCTCAGCACCGCTTGCTGGCGGTTCGACGTATGGCGTTTGGGCGAACGTCGTGAAAACAGTTCGAGGATCCGACCTCGCCGACGCCACAGCACGCCACCCGATGCACGCGCGCGGCGGGTTCTTCGCAAAGCCGCGCCCGTTCCTACCCGGCGACTTCGTCACGACCGACGCGGGCACCGGGCTCGTCCACATGGCGCCGGACCACGGCGAGGACGATTTCGAGCTCTGCAAGCAATACGGCATCGACCCGGTCTTCGCGGTCGACGGCGCGGGGATGTACCGCGCCGACTGGGCCTGGCTCGGCGGGCAAGGGTCGGTCATCAACAAGAAGTTCGTGGCCGCCGACGGTCCGATCTGCACCGATCTGCGCGCGACCGGCGCGCTGCTCGCGGCGAGCGACGACTTCAAGCACAGCTACCCGCATTCGTGGCGCTCGAAGGCCAAGGTGATCTTCCGCGCGACCCCGCAATGGTTCATCCCGATGGATGCGCCTTCATCGGTCGGGACCGAAGGTGCTTCGACTGCGCTCAGCACGAACGGGGTTGGGGATGCATCCACACCCACCCCGTTCGCCCTGAGCGAAGTCGAAGGGCCTGGGTCGAGCAACGGCGCCACGCTCCGCGAAATCGCGCTCGACGCGATCGCCGCGACCACCTGGATCCCCGCGCGCTCCGAAAACCGGATCACGTCGATGGTGCAGGGCCGACCCGACTGGGTCATCTCGCGCCAGCGCGCCTGGGGCGTCCCCATCGCGCTGTTCGTCAACCGCGCCACCGGCCAGTATCTGAATGACCCCGCGGTCAACGCGCGCATCGTCGAAGCCTTTCGCGAGAACGGCGCGGATGCGTGGTATGCCGACGGCCACCAGGCGCTGCTCGGCCCCGACTACGCGCTCGCCGACTATGAGGTCGTGAAGGACATCCTCGACGTCTGGTTCGATTCGGGCTGCACGCACGTCTTCACCGTCGAGGCGCGCTACGGCGAAGGCACCCGCGCGAACCTGTATCTCGAAGGCTCGGACCAGCATCGCGGCTGGTTCCAATCGTCGCTGCTGGAATCGTGCGGCACGCGTGGTCGCGCACCGTACGACGCGGTGCTCACGCACGGCTTCGCGCTCGACGGCCAGGGCCGGAAGATGTCGAAGAGCCTCGGCAACGTCGTCGATCCCTTGAAGATCATCGGCGAGAGCGGCGCGGACATCCTGCGCATGTGGGTCGCCTCGACCGACTATTTCGACGACGTGAAGATCGGCAAGGAGGTGCTCGCCACCGCCTCCGACGCATATCGCAAACTGCGCAACACGTTCCGCTACATGCTTGGCGCGCTCGAAGGCTTCGAGGAGTCGGAGCGCGTCGCGGTTTCCGACATGCCCGAGCTGGAGCGCTACGTCCTCCACCGCTTGCGGATGATCGACACCGAACTGCGCCAGGCGGCCGAAGCGTATGAGTTCAACCGCTACACGCGCCTGCTGACCGACTTCGCGAACGAGGATCTGTCCGCGTTCTTCTTCGATATCCGCAAGGATTCGCTCTATTGCGATGCGTCGGACGATGTGAAGCGACGGTCGTACCGTACCGTCCTCGACGTGCTGTTCCACGCGCTGGTCCGCTACGCCGCACCGGTGCTCTGCTTCACCGCGGAGGAAGTCTGGCAGGCGAGGTTCCCGAGCGACGACAGTTCGGTGCATTACCTCGAATGGCCGTCGCTCCCGTCGCTCGACGCGGACGACGTGGTCGGCAGCAAGTGGCGTGAGATCCGCGAGTTGCGCGTGGCCGTCACCGAGGCGATCGAGCCGCTGCGCCGCGAGAAGACGGTCCGCTCCAGCCTTGAGGCCGAAGTCACCGTCCCCGCGATGCTGCTCGACGCCGACGCGCTGGCCGAGGCGTTCATCGTCGCCAAGGTCACGCCCGGCGACACGGTTACCGTGACGCGCACCGACTTCCACAAATGCGGCCGCTGCTGGCGCCACCTTCCCGAGGTGAAGGTCGATGGCGAGCTATGCGATCGCTGCGAAGGGGTCGTGGCGCATGCGTAACCTCCCCAAGGTGGGGTTCGCCGCCGCCGCCGCGCTCTTCCTCGCCGACCAGCTGAGCAAATGGGCGGTGACGAAGCTGCTCGGGATCGATACGCTCGGCGATTCGCAGACGATCACGTCGTTCTTCGACCTGCGGTTCGTGCCGAATATCGGCATCTCGCTCGGGCTGCTCCCCGCCGACGGCCACCTGACGCGCTGGGCGCTGGTGCTGCTGACCGGCGCGATCGCGGTCGGCGTCGCGGTGTGGATGACGCGCGAGAAGAACCCGGCCGATCAGGTCGCGCTGGGCTTCGTACTCGGCGGCGCGATCGGCAACATCCTCGACCGGATCCGGCTCGGCTATGTCGTCGATTTCGCCGACCTACACATCGGCGAGTGGCGTCCGTTTTTGGTCTTCAATGTCGCCGATGCAGCGATTACTGTCGGCGTGCTCGTCCTGCTTGTTCGGGCGCTGCTCGTGCGCGAGAAGCCCCCTGTGGAGAATTCCCATGCGTAAGTTCGTACCCCTGGCTGCCGGTCTGGCGAGCGTCGCCCTCCTGTCCGGTTGCGGCGCAGGCCGAAGCCTCGACCGTGCGCGCCCGGACGAGTTCGCCGTAGCGCGCCAGGCCCCGCTCGTGATCCCGCCCGACTTCGCGCTGGTCCCGCCGCAGCCGGGTGCCGCCCGCCCGCAGGATACCGCCGCCAACGCGCAGACGCTCGACGCGCTGTTCGGCGGCGCCGCCGCGCGCAGCCCGGCGGAATCGGGGGTCGTCGCCAATGCCGGCGCGGACAGCGACGATCCCGGCATCCGATCGAGCGCGGGCGATCCGGGCACGACGGTCGTGGACAAGGGCTCGACGACGCGCGACATCGTCGCTGCGCCAGAGGGCGACGGCCAGGACGCGCGCACCACCGCGAACTGATCGCGACGAACGAAAAAGGGCGGCTCCCGCGCGGGAGCCGCCCTTTTTTTGTGCCGGTAAGACTTGCTCCGTAAGGCTTGGTCCCTCGTCGGGAAGGGCCCACCCCACCGTCATCCCAGCGCGCGCTGGGATCTCCCCCTGTGGCAGACGTCATCTGCCCCGAGAGATACCCCAGCGTTCGCTGGGGTGACGGGTTGGGAAGTCTCGGCGCGGCTCCCGTGTTCTCCCGAAAGAGTTGGGAAGTCTCGGCGCGCGCCTTGTTCTCTCGCGACGAAGTCCGCAAGTTTCATCTCGCCCTCTTGTTCTCCCGCGAAGGCGGGAGCCCAGTCTGGGTCCCCGCCTTCGCGGGGACGCAAGGGTCAGGAGCGCCGTCTTCCGAAACCGTTCAGAACGCCGCGGTGAGCGAGACGAGCACCTTGCCGTTGGCGATCGAGCCATTGCCGTCCTGCCCGCGGCTGAAGCTCGGCTGGAGATAGGCCGACTCGCCCTTGCCGATGTCGGTATCGACATACGCAACGCCAAGCGTCAGCGGGGTCGACGGGATCACATAGTCTGCGCCGAGCAGCCAGTCGAAATACTCGCCGGTCGGCGACACGCTGGTCGCGAACGGCCCGAGCCCCTTGTTGCCGTTCGAATAGCCGACATGCCCCTTCACGGTCAGCCCGGTGTTGGGAATACCGCTGCTGACGTCGCCCCACAGATACAGGTTGCTGTCCTTGGCGTTGACGCGGTCATAGCCGACCGCCACCGAGGCGCCGCTGCTGTACCACGGCCCCAGCGCCTGCTGCTTGGGCGCATAGGCGACGCCAGCGGTCAGCGCGACAGGTCCGGCGGTGCCCGACAGCTTGGCATAGGGTTCGATGAAGTCGGTGTTGTTGAAGCCCGACGGGTACATGTACCACGTCGCCCCGACGTCGAGTGTCCCGCCGCCGCCGACGGGCAGCTTGTAGCCCGCGATCAGGTCGAGCTCCATGTTCGCGCCGCCGAACGTACCCCAGCCCGCCAGGTTCGATCCCCAGGTGCCGATGTACAGCCCGCTCTTGTGCGCGATGGTGATGCCGCCCTGCACGGCGAGATTCTCGTCCGACTGAGACACGCCGCGAAAGCGATAGTCGCTGACCAGCCCGACCGAGCCCGAGACGGTAATGTCCTTGGGCGGTGCGGTCGCCTCGTCCTGTGCGAACGCGGGGGTAGCAGCGGCCAGTGCGATGCCGCCGAGAAGAAGTGTGGTGAAGCGCATCGTTTCCCTTTCGATACTGGAAATGCGATGTCCCCGCCTGCAACCGCGGACGCCGCATCTATCAAGGGCGTGCCCTCCGAGTGCGGTCTTTCCTTGCGATGACCAACATGTGACAGCGGAGCGCCGGCCGCACAAGATAATATTGCGCCAACCGTGGGATTGACGACACGGATGTTGCGCAACAGCCACAGTGATGCGCGACACGCGCGCGCGCATCGCGTCGAACCGAGCACGCACTTGCAAGGGTATTTGCGCTTACCCCCGCGCGACTGCGAACGCGGCCAGCCCTGCTTCGAGATCGGTCATGAGGTCGACGGGGTCTTCGAGGCCGATCTGGAGACGGACCATCGGCCCCGCCGCGTCGCGTCTGGTGACGCTGCGGTACCGCTGCGGGTCGGCGGGGATGGCGAGGCTTTCGAACCCGCCCCAGCTATAGCCAATCCCGAACAGCTCTAGCTTGTCGATCAGCGCAGCGCGCGCCGCCTCGTCGCCGCCGTTCAGCACGAACGAGAACAGCCCGCTCGATCCCTTGAAGTCGCGGACGAACAGGTCGTGGCCGGGGCAATCGGGGAGCGCCGGATGGAGCACCTGCGCGACCTCGGAACGCGCCTGGAGCCACTTGGCGATCTGGAGCGCGCTCGACTGGTGCTGCGCGAGGCGGACCGCCATCGTGCGCAAGCCGCGGCTGCCGAGCCAGCAATCGTCGGGGCTCGCGACCTGGCCGAGCTGGAAACTCGTCTCGCGCAGCTTCTTGAAATGCCCGGGGCCGGCGGTGACCGAGCCGAGCATCACGTCCGAATGGCCGACGACGTATTTCGTGCCCGCGAGGATCGTGAGGTCGACGCCGCGTTCGATCGCGGGGAAGAACAGCGGGGTGGCCCAGGTGTTGTCGAGCAAGGTCGTCACCCCCCGCGCCTTCGCGGCGGCGACGATCTCGGGGACGTCCTGCACCTCGAAACTGAGCGAGCCGGGGCTTTCCATGAAGATCGCGCGCGTTTTGTCGCCGATCAGGTCGGCGATGCCCGCGCCGATCATCGGGTCGTAATAGCGCGTCGTGATCCCGAACCGCTTGAGCAGCCCGCCCGCCATCCCGCGCGTCGGATCATAGGCGCTGTCGACCAGCAGCAGCTCGTCGCCGGGCGACAGCACCGACAGCAACGCCGCCGCGATCGCCGCGACGCCCGAGCAATAGAGGAACGTCCCCTCCGCACCCGGCTCGAGCGAGGTGAGCGCATCGGCAAGGCTCCACTGCGTCGGCGTCCCCTTGCGGCCGTAGAACAGCCGGTGATGCGTATCGCGCGTCGCGCTGTCGCGGAGGTGGCCGACCGAATCGTACAGGATGGTCGAGGCGCGCCAGACCGGCGGGCTGACGATGCCCTGCGTCCATTCAGGGCGACGACCGGCGAGAACGACCTTGGTCGCATCGCCGACCGACTTGTTCGTCTCGCTCATGCCGTTCCTGTCGCCTTGGGAGTCGTGGGATCGCCACCCCATTCGGACCAGCTGCCGTCGTACAGCGCCGCCTCGTTGCCGAGCAGATGCGCGCCGAACGCGAGCACCGCCGCGGTGATGCCGGAGCCGCAGGTCATCACGAGCGGCTTCGACAGATCGACGCCCGCCTTGTCGAACTCGGCCTTCAACGCGGCGCCGGTCTTCCACGTGCCGTCCGCGTTGAACACTGCGCCCTGCGGCAGGTTGCTTGAACCCGGAATATGTCCCGGCGCGGTGCCCGGCCGCGGGTCTTCCTCCGCACCGGTAAAGCGCGCCGCCGAGCGTGCGTCGAGCACCTGCTCCGCGCCGCTTTCGACGTTCGCCGTCATCTGGTCAAGATCGCGCACGCCCTTGAGATCCGCCCAGGTCGTGAAGTGGCGATGCCGCAGCGTTTCCTTGCCCGACGCCGTCTCGCGCCCCTCGGCCTGCCATTTGGCCAGCCCGCCGTCGAGGATCGCCACGTTATGCGCGCCGAACAGCCGCAGCATCCACCATGCGCGCGCCGCAGTATGCCAGGGCGAGCTGTCGTACAGTATGATCCGGCTGCCATCGCCCAAACCCAGCGTCTGCATCCGGCTCGCGAACTTCTCCGCGGACGGCAGCATGTTGGGCAGGTCGCTGTCGGTGTCGCGCAGCTCGGCGAGGTTCATGAACACCGCGCCGGGGATGTGCGCCGCCTCATATTCCGCCGCCGCGTCGCGTCCCTCGGCATAGGTCGCGTCGACGATCCGCAGATCGCTCGCACCCAGTTCGCTTGCCAGCCATTCGGTGGTCACCAACGCGTCCATATCCGGCTCCTTTTGCTGACGTATTAGTAGCCAGCGGGGCCGCTCGCGTCGAGGGAGGCGAGAAACTGCGCGGCCTGTGCGCGCGTCGCGTCGCGGTCCGCCTGCGTCTGCTTGGCCCAGTTGCGATACGGCATCGCCAGCCGGTTGTTGCGCCCGAGCTTGTCCTCGTGTCGCGCGAGGAAATCCCAGTAGAGCGCGTTGAACGGACACGCGTCAGGCCCGATCCGCTGCTTCACCTTGTACCGGCAAGTTCCGCAATAATCGGACATCCGGTCGATATACGCGCCCGACGAGATGTACGGCTTCGAGCCCAGCAGCCCGCCATCGCCGAACTGGCTCATCCCCAGCGTGTTGGGCAGCTCGACCCATTCATACGCGTCGACATACACCTCCAAATACCAGAGGTGCACCTTGGCCGGATCGGCCCCGATCAGCAGCGCGAAATTGCCCGTCACCATCAGCCGCTGGATGTGATGCGCGTGCGCGGTCTCCAGCGTCTGGCCGATCGCCTCGCGCAGGCAGTGCATGTCGGTCTCGCCGGTCCAGTACCAGCCGGGGAGTTCGCGGTGGTGGTCGAGGAAGTTGCGCTCGACGTAATCGGGCCCCTCGCGCCAGTAGATCCCGCGCATATATTCGCGCCAGCCGATGATCTGGCGGATATACCCCTCGACTGCGTTGAGCGGCGCACGCCCGGCGCGATATTCCGCCTCCGCCCGCCGGCACAGGTCGAGCGGATCGAGCAGACCCGAATTAATATAGGGCGACAGGATCGAGTGCCACAGATGCCGCTCGCCGGTGAGCATCGCGTCCTCGTAGTCGCCGAACTGCGGCAGCGCGTGTTTGAAGAAGTTCGCCGCCTGCCGCTCGGCATCGTCGGCGGTCACCGCATAGTCGAACCCGTCGAGGCTCCCCGGATGCTCGACGAACCGGTCGGCCACCAGCGCGAGCACCTCGGTCGTGATCGCATCCGGCTTGAACACCAGCGGGCGCGGCATCAGCAGGTCGTTCTTGGCGGGCTTGCGGTTCTCCTTGTCGAAGTTCCAGCGGTCGCCCTCGGGCTTGCCGTCGGTCATCAACAGCCCGGTACGCGTCCGCATCTGGCGGTAGAACCATTCCATCGTCAGCGACTTGCGCTCGGCCGCCCAGGTCTCGAAATCGGCATGGCTTGCCAAAAACCGGTCGTCGCTGCGGATCGTGACGGGGATGCCGAACAGCGTCTCCCAGCTTTCGAACATCGCCATCACGCGCCACTCGCCGCCCTCGGTGACGACGATCCGCGCGGGGTCGTGCCGCGCAACCGCGCGCGCGATCTCGCCGGTGAAGCTGCCCGCATTGTCGGGATCGTCGAGCCTGGTGTATTCCACCGTCCAGCCCGCCGCGCGCAACGCCTCGGCATGATGCCGCATTGCGGACAGGATATAGGCGATCTTGCGCTTGTGATGGCGGACATAGGTCGTCTCGTCGTCGACCTCCATCATCAGCACGATCGTCGTCGCGGGATCCTGCCCGCGCAGCGCGGCGAGGTCGATCGTGAGCTGGTCGCCGAGGATCGGTACGAGTGTGGTTTTCTTGCGCGTCATCGCATCCTACATGGCGGCGTATGACCGCTCCCCAGAACCCATTGCATCTTGGCCAGAACAGCGCCCTTCCCGCCTCTCCAGAAGAGGCCGTGCTCGATTATGTTCCGAACCCGCGGCCCGGACGGACCTATCTCGTGCGGTTTGCGGCGCCCGAGTTCACGTCGCTCTGCCCCGTCACCGGCCAGCCCGACTTCGCGCATCTCGTGATCGACTATGTTCCCGGCGAAACGATCGTCGAGTCGAAGTCCCTGAAGCTGTTCCTCAGCAGCTTCCGCAACCATGCCGGCTTCCACGAGGATTGCACCGTCGGCATCGGCGAGCGGCTGTTCGAGGAGATGAAGCCCGTGTGGCTACGCATCGGCGGCTATTGGTATCCGCGCGGCGGAATTCCGATCGACGTGTTCTGGCAATCGAGTGCACCGCCACAGGATCTGTGGCTGCCCGATCAGGGGGTCGCGTCGTACCGGGGCCGCGGATAGGGCTTGCGAAATATCAAATTGATTTGGATTGATATTTTTCCCGTGCTGCACTGCAGTATGGGATGAAACTTTATGCTACCTGAACCGTTCAAATGGATGCGCGACCGGGTTCTCTCAGAAGTGCGCGCTCAAACGAGGGACAGGGTATGGTGAAACCGGCGGACGGTGGGAATATCGCGCGACTGGCGCTGATCGGTAATTTCTTGCCGAGGCAGTGCGGGCTCGCCACCTTCACGACCGACGTTTTCACGGCCATGCGCGCGCGCTTTCCCGAAATCGCCGTCGATGTCTACGCGATGGACGATCACCCCGGTAAATACGATTATCCGGCCGAAGTCACCGGGACGATCCCCGAGCCCGAGCTGTCGGCCTATATCGACACCGCGCGGAAGATCGAGGCGAGTGGCGCGCAGGCGATCTGGCTCCAGCACGAATATGGCATCTTCGGCGGCCCCGCCGGCGAACATATCCTCGCGCTGCTCGACCGTACGACGCTGCCGGTGATCGTCACGCTGCACACCATCCTCGAAAAGCCCAACGCTGACCAGCGTCGCGTGCTCGAAGGCCTGCTCCGCCGCGCCGCGCGCGTGGTCGTCATGGCCGAGCGTGGCCGCGACATTCTGCAGCGCGTCTATGGCGCCAATCCGCGCCAGGTCGTCATGATCCCGCACGGCGTGCCCGATCGCGACCTGCTCGATCCCGCGACGCTCAAGGACAAGTTCGGCTGGGACGGCCGCAAGGTCATGCTGACGTTCGGCCTGCTCGCGCCCAACAAGGGGATCGAGACGGTCATCAACGCGCTGCCCGCGGTGATCGCGAAGCATCCCGACCTGCTCTACGTCGTGCTGGGTGCCACGCATCCGAACCTCGTCGCCTATGAAGGCGAGAAGTACCGCGACAAGCTCAAGGCGCTCGCCGCCGACAAGGGCGTGGCCGACAATGTCGCGTTCGTCGATGCGTTTCTCGAACATGGCGAGCTGCTCGACTATCTCCAGGCCGCGGACGTCTACGTGACGCCGTACACCAACCCTGCGCAGATCACGTCGGGTACGCTCAGCTACGCGATCGGCGTCGGCAAGCCCGTCATCTCGACGCCATACGTCCACGCGACCGAAATCCTCGCGGACGGCCACGGCGTGCTCGTGCCCTTCGGCGATGTCGACGCGTTCGCGCGCGAGATCGACACGCTGATGTCGAACGATCGCGATCGCAACCGGCTGGCCGAGCGTGCCTATGCGCGCGGTCGCACGATGATCTGGCCCAAGCTCGCCGAGGCGATGATGACGGAAATCCGCGCGATCGTGGCCGCACGCCCGTTCCGCCTTGCCAAGGTGCCCGCGCCGCTCAAGCAGCTCGCGCCCGATTTCGCCGCGGTCGAGCGGATGAGCGATTCTACGGGCATGCTCCAGCATTCGATCTATTCGATCCCGGATCGCCGTCACGGCTACTGCATCGACGACAACTGCCGCGCGCTGATGCTGATGAGCGCGATCCCCGACATGGACGAGGTCCTGCGCGACAAGTGGATGACGATCTACGCGTCGTTCGTGCAATATGCCTGGAACCCGGACACGCGCCGCTTCCGCAATTTCATGAATTTCGATCGCACCTGGTGCGAGGATGCGGGGTCGGAGGATTCGAACGGTCGCACGCTCTGGTCGCTCGGCGTGACCGCGCGCGATGCGCAGGCGGCCAAGCATCGCGACTGGGCGACCGCGATGTTCGATTCGACCGCATCGATGGCGCTCGAACTCGGCAGCCTGCGTGCGCAGGCGTTCGCGATGCTCGGCGCGGCGGCGATGCTCGAGGCCAAGCCCGGCCACCAGCTGTCGCTGTCGATCCTCGAGGCGTTCCCCAAGGTCCATCTCGACCTGCTCGCCAAGGCCCGCCGCCCCGAATGGCAGTGGTTCGAGATCGTGCTCGCCTATGACAATACGCGTCTCCCGCAGGCGTTGATCCGGGCGGGCCAGACGCTGGGGCGTCAGGACCTGATCGAGTGCGGCCTCGCCACGCTCGACTGGATCGTCGCCAAGCAGACCTCGCCCGAAGGCCGCTTCCGCGCGGTCGGGTCGGAGAGCTTCAACCGGCCCTATGCCGAGCCGTTGCAGTTCGACCAGCAGCCGCTCGAAGCGCAGGCGACCGTCGACGCGTGCGCCGCTGCCTATGACGCGACCGGCGACGTGCGCTGGCGCGACGAGGCGTTGCGCGCCTATGGCTGGTTCCTCGGCGTCAACGACCTCGATCTGCCGCTCGCGAGCGTCGCGGATGGCGGCTGCTATGACGGTCTGATGCCGACCGGGCTCAACCGAAACCAGGGCGCCGAGTCGATTTTGGCACTGCAACTCGCAAGTTGCGCCATTTCAGGGGTATCTAAAGCAGCGCAAAGCGTGGCAGGAGCCACCCGCGTCGTCGCTTAGCCGGACCTCAGCGGGTCCTGGTCTTGACGGCGCGTTGAGTGGAACGACGCGGGGCACTGCTACGATGGATCTGTTCAACCACCAGCTGCGGCTGCACGCGGACCCTTCGCGTGTCGTCGTCCGGCCGTTTCACATCGCCTGGGGCGGTCATGGCGGCGCGCCGAGCCGCACCGAGCGGCTCGTCGGCGAAGTGCTGGAAATGACGCCCGCACAAGCGCGGTCGCAGCTTGAGGTCGTGCTGAAGGATTTCGAGGCGCGCCACTGGCAGACGCGCCGCGTATTCATGACTCGCTACGACCAGATCGAGGACATGCTCGGGCTGAATGGTGCCGAGATCGGCGACGAGAAGCGCCAGCTGATCGGCGCCTATTTCTGCCACGAATACAGCTATGCCGCCGCCGCGCTGATGAACCCGAGCGCGGTGCCGCATTTCGACCAGTCGGGGATGCCGCCGGGCTCGATGCGCATCCTGATGAGCCTGCGCGCGGTCGGCGAGGGGCACATCTCGTCGGTCGCGTTCCGCGAAGGCATAATCACCTGCGAAAACCAGATGAAGCTCGCGCCCGAGCCGCCGTTCGCGACCGCGACCGATGCGGTCGGCAGCGGCGAGGACGAGATGCCGATCGGCCCCGTCACCGTCTATCGCCACCGCGACAGCACGCTGAGCGGCACGGTGATCTTCCCGATCACGCAGGCGCAGTCGAAGGGCCTCGAGGATCTGCGCATCGTCCGCTTCCAGCACGAGAACGGCGATTACGAATGGATCGGCACCTACACCGCGTATAACGGCTCGGTGATCCAATCCGAGCTCATGCGCACGCGCGATTTCCGCGCGTTCGATCTGGTGCCGATGACCGGCCCCGCCGCGCGGAATAAAGGTATGGCGCTGTTCCCGCGGAAAGTGAACGGCCAGTATATGATGATCGGTCGGCAGGACGGCGAGAACCTGTTCCTGCTCAAGTCCGATACGCTGACCGACTGGGACGATGGCGAAAAGATCCTGACGCCCGAATATCCGTGGGAGCTGGTCCAGATCGGCAATTGCGGTCCGCCGATCGAGCTCGACGAAGGCTGGTTGCTGCTGACTCACGGCGTCGGCGCGATGCGCAAATATTCGATCGGCGCGGTGCTGCTCGACAAGGACGATCCGTCGAAGGTGATCGGCCGCACCAAGCAACCGATCCTCGCCGCGAAGGACCAGGATCGCGAGGGCTATGTCCCCAACGTCGTCTACAGCTGCGGCGCGCTGAAGCATGGCGACACGATCTTCATGCCGTACGGGATCGCCGACAGCTCTGTGGGCTTCGCCTTCGTGCCGATCAAGGACATGCTCGCCGCGATGCTGTGAGGGGGCGTTCAGACGGACGCCAACTCATCCTACGCGATAGCACCACCCCGGCGAAGGCCGGGGCCCAATTGGGGGACGCAGATAGCGGCGGATTGCGCTCCGTTACTCCCACCTTTCCAATTGGGCCCCGGCCTCCGCCGGGTGGTGGAATGGGCCAAGGTCTCAGCCCAATCGTGTTCTCCCGCGAAGGCGGGAGCCTGGTCTGGATCCCCGCCTTCGCGGGGAAACACGCTTACCTTCCCCCCTCCCCCCCCCCTCGGGGGCGAGGGAAGGGCCCGCCCGGCTCTTGCCGGGATGGGAAGGGTGAGGGCACGCGTCTACAGCGACGCCGTCATCGTCCGCCGGTACATCACCCACGTCAGCACGCCGAACAGCAGCGTCCCGCCCACCAGCGCCACGCTAGCAAACCCGTCGCCGACCAGCGCCAACGGTGTCTCCTGGTTGGTCAGGTACACGATCCCCGCAAAGCCGACGCCCCACAGCGATTCCCCGACGATCATGCCGGTAGCGGTCAGCACGCCCATCCGCTTGGCCAGTTCGGGATCGCGCGCGCGGTCCGCCCAGCGGTCGTACATATAGCCGACGACCGCACCGATCGTGACCGGCAGCGTCACCGACATCGGCAGATACACGCCCAGCCCGACGCCGAGCGGCGGCAAGCGCAGCTTGCCCGCCTTGCCCAGCAGCTCGTCGACCGCGATCACCACCACGCCGGTCAGCGCGCCATAGCCGATCATCGCCCAGTTGAGATTGCCCCCGAGCACACCCTTCGCGAGCGCCGAGATCAACGCCGCCTGCGGTGCCGCCAGCGCGTTGGGCCCCGCCCCCGGCGCGCCCGCAAACCCCAAAGTGCTGCCGAGCAGATTGAGCACCGGCGGCACGACGATCGATCCGAACACCACGCCGATCAGCAACGCGACCTGCTGTTTCCACGGCGTCGCGCCGACCAGCTGCCCGGTCTTCAGATCCTGCAGATTGTCGTTCGAGATCGTCGCGATCCCGAACACGATGCCCGTCACGATCAGACCGTAAGCGACCAAAGCCTGCGTCGTCCCCGGCTCGACCGCGCGGCCGAACCACGACACCAGCAGGATCGAGGCGGCGAGAATGGCGAGGATGCCGATCCCCGAGACGGGCGAGTTCGACGCACCGATCAGCCCGGCCATATACCCGCACACCGCCGCGATCACGAGGCCGATGACGAGAATGAACATCAAGCTCCCCGCGATCAGCCCGATCGCCGACGCCTCGAGCGGACCGCCCTGCAAGACGGTCCAGAGCAGAATGCCAATCGGCACGAGCATCGCCAGCGAACCGATCCCGACGATCCCGATCGGAATGTCGCGCTCCTCCAGCGCCAGCACTTCGCCGCCCCGCTTGGCCGCCGACGCCGCCAGCGCCGAGCGCACGCCGCCGACCACGGGTCCTGCGATCTTGAGCAACGTCCAGATCGCCGCGACGCCGATCACGCCCGCGCCGAAGAAGCGGACGTCCGATCGGAATACCGTGGTCGCGATCACCTCCGCGGTCCCGGTGATGCTCCCGCCCGAGGTCAGGATCGGCAGCAGGATCCACCAGCCGATGATGACGCCCGCGAACATCGCCATGCCGACCGAGATGCCGACCAGATGGCCGGCGCCGAGCAGCGCGAACGACAGCCCGCCCGAAATCCCGGTCGCGCCTGCGCCGACGCGGAACCACGTCGCGGCCTCGGCGGCGACCAGCTTGGTCTGAGTCAGGATCGCGAAGCCCGCCGAGACGATGGCGTTGGCGACGATGATGCCGAGTCCCCGCGCACTCTCCTCGCCGCCCTCGCGACTACCCGCGCCGACCTTGAGCACCTCGGCCGCCGCGCGCCCCTCGGGGTAGGGCAGCACTGTGTCGACGACGAGCGCGCGGCGCAACGGCACCGAGAACAGCACGCCGAGCACGCCGCCGAACATCGTGATCGCCGCGGTGGTGAAGAACGGAAAGCCCTGCCACCAGCCGATCATAACGAGGCCGGGCAGCACGAAGATAATCGCCGCCAGCGTGCCCGCGGCGGATGCGATCGTCTGGACGATGTTGTTCTCGAGGATCGTCGAATCCTTGAACAATCGCAGCACCGCCATCGAGATCACCGCGGCGGGGATCGACGTTGCGAACGTCAGCCCGATCTTGAGCCCGAGATAGACGTTCGCCGCGGTGAACAGCAGCGTGATGATCCCGCCGAGCACGATCCCGCGAAAGGTAAGCTCGCGAATGCTCGTTTCGGGGCTCGTCTCGGGCCCCGTCTCGGGTGCGCCCCGCGTCGCGTCGGTCATGTCGTCAGCCTCAAAGCAATTCGGGCGACTTGTGGCATGATGTGGGGCGGGAGGAAACCGCAACGCCCGCCAGAAGCATGTTCTCCCGCGAAGGCGGGAGTCCAGACGGGGGCTCCCGCCTTCGCGGGAGAACAAGAAGGGGCTGCCCCCTCCCCAAACCCTATCGCGTCGCCATCCGCCGCGCGAAATTCACCTCGACTGCGCGCGTCACGCTTTCCGCGATCCGCTGCCGCCCCTCGGCGCTGTCGAGGAACGCCGCGTCCTGCGGGTTCGAGATATACCCCGTCTCGAACAGGATCGACGGCATGTCCGGCGCCTTGAGCACCATCAGCGACGCCATCCGGTGGAAGTTCGCTTTGAGCGGCATCAGCGGCTTGGCCTCGCGCCCGAGCAACCGCGCGAACGTCGCCGACGCGTTCATCGTCTCGCGCTGAGTCAGGTCGATCAGGATCGACGACACGTCCGCGGGCGCCTCGCCCAGGTTCACGCCCGAGATCACGTCCGCCTTGTTCTCGCGTGCCGCCAGCCGGGCTGCCTCCTTGTCCGACGCCACCTCGGACAGCGTGTACGCGGTTGCGCCGCTCGCGGTCTCGGTGCCGGTGCTGTCGCAGTGGATCGAGATGAACAGATCGCCCTTCAGCCGCCGCGCGACGCCGTACCGCTCGCGCAGGATCAGATAGCGGTCGTCGCTGCGCGTCAGCGCCACGCGCACGCGCCCCGATGCCAGCAATTCGTCGCGAATGGCCTTGGCGACCTTGAGCGTCACGTCCTTCTCGCGCAGCCCATTGGGCCCGATCGCACCCGGATCGACGCCGCCATGTCCCGCATCGATCACCACCAGCGGCCGCGTGTCGTCACCCTCCACGCGTGGCAGCCGGACCCCGCGCGCCTTGGGCGGCACCGGCACCGACACCTTGTATCTGGGCCGCGACGCCGCCCCGAAATTGAAAGGGAAGAAATTGATCGGCCCGGCGATCCCGGCCTGCGCGAACTGGGCGTCGTCGACCGTGCGCAGCGCCAGCGTGAGTTCGCGGCCGTCGGCATCAAACCCGCCATCGGTGACGATCGCCGGCTCGGCGAGATCGAACACCATCCGCATCCCCGAATGTCCGCTGCGCATTTGTGTGACGCCCGTCACCAGCCCGCGCGCCGCGACCTCGCGACCCGGCGTCGCGCCGGTCACGTCGACCGCGATCTGCCGCGGCCCGGTCAGCACGCGGCTGGCGGCATCGCCGACCGCCTCATCGAACCGGATCACGATCCGCCCGTCCCGGATCGCGACGCTCTGCACGGTCGCCGCCCAGGCGGGCACGCTCGCCAGCCAGCCGGCCATGAGGGCGATGACGGTCAACACCCCGCGTCCTTGCCGTGCGGACGTGCCGCCGGTCCAGCGAAAATCCATGCTACACCCCTTTGATCGATACATCCGATCGCTGCACGGACAGGTAAGCCCCGGTGTCACAAGGGCGCGTTGCGGTGTGCGGTTAATTTGCCGTTTGCCACGAATTTGCCGGCAACGCGCTGCCGCTCCGGCAATTCTGCGCCTTGCTGCCCCAGTTCCGCGGTGAAGCGCGCGTGTCTGCGGGCGGTTTGCCGACACAATGTGGCGCATTGCGGGATCGGGTATGCAGTGCTAGTCCTGTCGTACAGCCGTGTGTCGCCTGGTTTTGACCAGCGACGCGCTGGTCTCGACGCCCGCCTGCGGATCTTCGCCGGCGCGGCAATTCAGGTTGACGCTCGAATGACGCATTCCCCCCGCCCCGCTCTCCGACCGGCCTTCGCCGACGGGATCGCGGTCGTGCGGGCGCCGCAGGGAGAGTTCCCGCGGCATGCAAACCGAGCAGAGGCAGTTTCGCATACCTTCCGCGGCTCAGGACGTCCGTGTCCGACCGCCCCACCATCAAGCGCGCGACGGCTGCCGACAGGCCCGGCGCGCGCGCGGAGATTCTATAATGACAACGCGCATGCTGATCGACGCACGCCACCGGGAAGAAACCCGGATCGCCGTCGTCAAAGGTAACCGGATCGAGGAATTCGATTTCGAGAGTGCCGAACGCAAGCAGCTGAAAGGCAATATCTACCTCGCCAAGGTCACGCGGGTCGAGCCGTCGCTCCAGGCGGCGTTTATCGATTACGGCGGCAATCGCCACGGCTTCCTCGCGTTCAGCGAGATCCATCCCGATTACTACCAGATCCCCAAGGAAGACCGCGACGCGCTGCTCCGCGAGGAAGCCGAGCATGCCGCCGAGGAGGCCGCGCTGCGCGCCGACTATGACGCGGACGACGAAGAGGGTGACGACGAGGACGATATCGAGCGCTTCGAGGACGATGGCGGGGTAGATCCCGACGTCGCCGAGGAGCTCGAAGGCGGCGAAGCGGGCGACGCCCCGCGCCGCAAGCGCAAGTCGAGCAGCGACGATGCCGCGGTCGAAGACCTGCGCGAGCGTCGCATGAACCTGCGCCGCCGCTACAAGATCCAGGACGTGATCCATCGCCGCCAGGTGCTGCTCGTCCAGGTCGTCAAGGAAGAGCGCGGCAACAAGGGCGCGGCGCTGACGACGTATCTGTCGCTGGCCGGCCGCTACTGCGTGCTGATGCCGAACACGAGCCACGGTGGCGGCATCTCGCGGAAGATCAGCAACGCCGGCGATCGCAAGCGCCTGAAGTCGATCATGGCCGACATGCAGCTGCCGCCCTCGATGGGCTGCATCGTCCGCACCGCCGGGCTCCAGCGCAGCAAGGTCGAGATCAAGCGCGACTTCGATTATCTCGCCCGCCTGTGGGACGGGATCCGCGAGGCCACGCTGCAGGCGTCGGCCCCCGCGCTCGTCTATGGCGACAGCGACCTGATCAAGCGGGCGATCCGCGACATCTACAACAAGGAAATCGAAGAGGTCATCGTCGAGGGCGAGGACGGCTATCGCCAGGCGCGCGAGTTCATGCGCCTGCTGATGCCGACGCACGCGCGTCGCATCAAGCATTACGCAGACCCCGTGCCGCTGTTCCAGCGCGCGGGCGTCGAGGATCAGCTGTCGGCGATGTACCATCCGGTCGTGCAGCTGAAGTCGGGCGGTTATCTGGTCATCAACCCGACCGAGGCGCTCGTCTCGATCGACATCAACTCGGGCCGCTCGACGCGCGAGCATTCGATCGAGCAGACCGCGACCGCGACCAACCTCGAGGCCGCGCAGGAAATCGGCCGCCAGCTGCGTCTGCGCGACATGGCCGGGCTCGTCGTCATCGACTTCATCGACATGGATAACAATTCCAACGTCCGTAAGGTCGAGAAGGCGATGAAGGAGGCGCTCAAGAACGATCGTGCGCGCATCCAGATCGGCCGCATCTCGTCGTTCGGCCTGATGGAAATGAGCCGCCAGCGGCTGCGCACCGGCGTGCTCGAAGCATCGACGCGCGCCTGCCCGCATTGCGAGGGCACCGGGCTGGTCCGCACGGCATCGTCGTCGGGCATCTCCGCGCTCCGCCTCATCGAGGACGAGGCCGCCCGCGGTCGCGGCTCGCTGCTGACGCTGCGCGCGAGCCAGGAGGCTGCGGTCTACATCCTCAACCGCAAGCGTGCGGACATTGCCGAGATCGAGGATCGCTACGGCGTGATCGTCGAGATCATCCCCGGTCAGGACGAGGAAGGCGCGCACATGACGGTCGAGGCCAGTGGCCCGCCGCCCGCGCACGCACCCAAGTTCGTCCAGATCATCGAGGAAGACGAGGACGACCTCCCCGAGGAGATCGAGGACGAGATCGAGGAGGACGAGGTCGAAGAGGCCGAGGCCGAGCAGCCGCGCCGTCGTGAGGGGGGTCGTGAAGGTAATGGCGAGCAGCGCGCGCCGCGTGAAGGTCGCGATGCGGACGGTGAAGGCGGCAAGAAGCGTCGTCGTCGCCGTGGTCGTCGCGGTCGTGCGCGTCCCGGTGAAGAGGGCGCGGTCGAAGGCACCAACGGCGAGGGTTCGTTCGAGGACGCCGACACCAACGTCGAGGAAATCGACGCGGTCGAGGGCGACATCGTCGAAGTCGGCGGTGGCGAGGAGGCCGAGACCATCATGTCGGCCGAACAGGCCAACGGCGTGGAGGGCGAAGGCCGTCGTCGTCGCGGTCGTCGGGGACGTCGTGGCGGTCGCCGCAACGAGCAGGGGTCGGAGAACGGCCAGTCGGTCGCCGTCAGCAGCATCGACGATGCCCAGCTGATCGCCGAGGCCCCCGAGCCCGAGGCGTATGAGCCGGTTGAATCGACCTATGCCGAGCCCCCCTACGAGCCGGCGCAAGAGCCGGTCGTTCAGGAGGCGCCGGTCGCAGAGGTCGCGGACGGTCCGAAGATGCGCCGTCGTCCCCGCGCCCGCGCAGCAGCCGCTGCGGCAAACATCGCCGAGCCGGTTGCAGAGGCAGCCCCCAAGGCCCGCCGCGGTCGCAAGCCGCGCGCGGTCGAGGCGGACGTCGAGACGGTCGCGCCGGAGCCCGTCGCGGCCGAGCCGGCTGCGCCAAAGCCGAGCCGCCGTCGTCGTGAGGCGATCGCCGAAGCGACGATGGACGAGGTGAGCGCAACGCCCGCCGAGACTATCGAGGCTGCGGCGCCGAAGCCCAAGCGTGCGCGCCGCAAGGCGTCGGACGCGGTGGCCGAAACGCCCGTCGTCGAGGAAGCGCCTGCCAAGGCCGCCAAGCTCCGCGGTCGCCCGCGCAAGGCTGCCGTGGTCGACGCCGGCGATGCCGCGCCGACCAGCGAACCGCTCGATACGCCGATCGACACCGTCCCGCCCAAGGCCGAAGTCCAGCCGCAGGACGTCGCGACCGACCGCACCGACGATGGCACCAACGACGGCCCCGACGGCGCTCCCCGCCGCGGCTGGTGGCAGCGCACCTTCGGCTAACGCCGGACGCTGTTACCAAAGAAACGGGCGCGACCGAAAGGCCGCGCCCGTTTTCGTTTGTGGAGGGCAAGCACTCTCGGTGAACCGCTCCCTGTGCGAAAACCTGTGTCCCCGCGAAGGCGGGGACACAGTCTGGGCTCCCGCCTTCGCGGGAGAACAAGGAGGCGGGCGCGATGCGCAGTTGGGACGTTTGGCGTGCTGAGGGTCGCGCCGCTCCCCCACCCACCCCCCACCCCGGCGAAGGCCGGGGCCCAATTGGAAAGGTGGCAATAAAGAAGTGCCACCCTCAGCCAGCACCGTCCCCCAATTGGGCCCCGGCCTTCGCCGGGGAGGTGGCCGGCAGAAGCGCCCCTTCCTTTACAGCGGGAGGGTGTCGACACGCGCGGGCGGCGAACGACCCCGCGTCTCCTACCACGCACACCCAACCCCCCAGCCATTGCCCCCCCGCCACCAATCGACGATAACCCCCGGCATGAAGCGCTTCGTAGCCGCCGCAGCCACCGCCCTCCTCCTCTGGACGCAACCCCTTCAGGCGCAGTCGATTCTTCGCGACGCCGAGACCGAGACGATGTTCGCCGAGATGTCGAACCCGCTCATCAAGGCCGCCGGCCTGTCGACGCGCGACGTGAAGGTCGTCCTGATCAACGACGAGTCGATCAACGCGTTCGTCGCGGGCGGGCAGACCGTCTACGTTCACTCAGGCCTGATCCAGGCCGCCGACAACGCCAACGAAGTCCAGGGCGTCATCGCGCACGAGCTCGGCCACATCGCCGACGGCCATGTCGTCCTCGCCGACCGCGGCACCAAGCCCGCCATGGGCATGTACCTGCTCTCGATGGTGCTCGGCCTCGCCGCGATGGCCGCGGGCAGCGGCGAAGCCGGCGCGGGCATCATGGCGGCGGGTCAGCAGGCGGCGATGGGCAGCTATCTCTCGTTCAGCCGAGTCCAGGAATCGACCGCCGACGCGACCGGCGCGAAATTCCTGCGCGAGGCCAACGTCTCGGGCCGCGGCATGCTCAGCTTCTTCAAGAAACTGCAGCAGCAGGAATATCGCTTCGGCACCGCGAACATCGATCCGTTCATGCAGTCGCATCCTCTGTCGGGCGAGCGCGTCGCGACGCTCACCGCCGATCTGCAAGCCTCGCCCGCCTGGGCCAACAAGCCCGATGCCGCGCTCGAGGAACGCTTCCGCCGCGTGAAGGCGAAACTCGCCGGCTACGTCCTGCCCGCCGACCAGACGCTGCAAGCGTTTCCGCCCAGCAACCAGTCGATCTACGCGCACTACGCCCGCGCCTATGCCTATCACAAGGCCGGCTACCCCGAGAAAGCCGATGCCGAGGCGAACGCGCTGGTGAAGGCCGAGCCGACCGACCCCTATTTCCTCGAGATCAAGGGTCAGATCCTGCTCGAGGCGGGCAAGCCGACCGACGCTCTGGTGCCGTTGCGCGAGGCGACCGAAGGCTCGCGCAACAACCCGCTGATCGCGACCACCTTCGGCCACGCGCTGATAGCGACCGAGAACAAGGCGAACTATCCCGAGGCGACTCGCGTCCTGCGCACCGCGGTCGGCCGCGACGACCAGAACCCGTTCGCCTGGATGCAGCTCGGCACGGTCTACGAACTGACCGGCGACACCGCGCGCGCCGCGCTGGCGACCGCCGAGCGCGCAAGCATGGGCGGCGACATGCGGACCGCGTCGGCCAGCGCGCAATATGCGCTCGCCAATATCCCTGCGAACACCACCGACTGGATCCGCGCGCAGGATATCGCGATGGCCGCGCAGAACGTGATGGACGACAATCCCAAGCAGTATAAGCGCCGCAAATGAGCAAATTCACATTCCCGGCGATCGCTGTCGCCGGCGCCGTCATCGGAGGCCTCGCGGTCTGGGGTTTCGATCGGCAAGGCGGCGGCGTCGAGCGCGCGCAGGTCGAATCGATCGTCCACGATTACGTGCTGGCGCACCCCGAAATCCTCCCCGAGGCGATGGAGAAGCTGCGCGACCGCGAGTCCGGCAAAACCGTCACCGCGAACCGCGATGCGATTCTCACGCCGTTCGGCAGCGCCTGGGCGGGCAATCCCAAGGGCGACGTCACGCTGGTCGAGTATTTCGATTACAATTGCGGCTATTGCCGTGCGAGCCTGCCGATGATCGCCAAGCTGATCGCCGCCGATCCCAAGGTCCGCGTCGTCTTCCGCGAACTCCCGATCCTCAGCGCCGAAAGCCGCATTGCCGCACGCGCGAGCTTGGCGGCAGCACAGCAGGGCAAGTTCGCCCCGTTCCACGACGCGCTCTACGCCGGCGGCCCGGTCAGCGACGCCTCGATCGCCGCAGCGGCGGGCAAGGCCGGGGTCGACCTCTCGCAGGCGGGCTTCACGAAGACCGCCGACGCCGAGATCGCCAAGAACATGGAAACCGCCGCCAAGCTCGGCCTGACCGGCACCCCGAGCTGGGTCGTCGGCGACCGAGTCCTGTCCGGCGCGCTGCCGCTCGAAGACCTGCAAAAGGCCGTAGCGGCAGCGCGGGCGGGCTAACCCCACCCACTCCGTCATCCTGACGAAAGTCAGGACCCAGAGCCACAATCGGAACGTGCATGGTTCTGGATCCTGGGTCGAGCCCAGGATGACGGGATTTGGGTAGCCCGCCCCCTATCAATAAGCTCCCCCCACCCCCATCTCCCCCACACAAAAAGGGGTGCCAATGACCGAACCGATCCTGTCCGTCGCGGGCGTCACCAAGACCTACAAGAGCGGTACCACCGCGCTCCACCCCGTCGATCTCGACATCCGCAAGGGCGAGATCTTCGCGCTGCTCGGCCCCAACGGCGCGGGCAAGACGACGCTGATCAGCATCATCTGCGGCATCGTCACGCCCACCGCCGGTACGATCAAGGTCGCCGGCTACGACGCGATCCGCGACTATAAGCAGGCGCGCAGCCGAATCGGGCTGGTGCCGCAGGAACTCAACGTCGACATGTTCGAGACGGTGCTCGCCACCGTCACCTTCAGCCGCCGTCTGTTCGGCCGCTCCGGCCACAGCGCGTATATCGAACAGGTGCTCCGCGACCTGTCGCTGTGGGACAAGCGCCACGCCAAGATCATGGAATTGTCGGGCGGGATGAAGCGCCGCGTGCTGATCGCCAAGGCGCTCAGCCACGAGCCCGAGATCCTGTTTCTCGACGAACCAACCGCGGGCGTCGACGTGGCGCTGCGCCGCGACATGTGGAAGCTCGTCCACCGCCTGCGCGAAGGCGGCACGACGATCATCCTGACGACGCATTATATCGAGGAGGCCGAGGAGATGGCCGACCGTGTCGGCGTCATCAACAAGGGCAAGCTGCTGCTGGTCGACGACAAGGCGGCGCTGATGAAGCAGCTCGGCAAGCGCGAACTCGACGTGTCGCTCCAGGATCCGATGACCGTGATCCCCGCCGAACTGGCGGACTGGGACGTGTCGCTTCAGGACGACGGCAAGCGTCTGCGCTACGTGTTCGACGCGCAGGCCGATCACACCGGCATCCCCTCGTTGCTCCGCAAGCTCGCCGAACTCGGCATCGGCTTCAAGGATCTCGAAACCAGCAAATCGAGCCTCGAAGACATCTTCGTCGATCTCGTCGGAGAGCGCGCATGAATATCCACGGCATCTGGGCGATCTACCGCTTCGAAATGGCCCGCGCGCTGCGCACCTTGTGGCAGAGCCTCGTCACCCCCGTCCTTACCACCTCGCTGTATTTCATCGTCTTCGGCGGTGCGATCGGCAGCCGGATGCAACAGGTCGGCGGCGTCGGCTATGGCAGCTTCATCGTCCCCGGCCTGATCATGCTGTCGCTGCTCACGCAGAGCATCTCGAACGCGTCGATCGGGATCTACTTCCCCAAATTCACCGGCACGATCTACGAGCTCCTGTCCGCGCCCGTCTCGGCGATGGAGATGGTGATCGGCTATGTCGGCGCGGCGACCACCAAGTCGGTGATCCTAGGCCTCATCATCCTCGCGACCGCCTCGTTCTTCGTGGATCTGCGCATCGAACACCCGCTCGCGATGATCGCGTTCCTGGTGCTGACCGCGGTCGCGTTTAGCCTGTTCGGGTTCATCATCGGCGTCTGGGCGAACGGGTTCGAACAGCTGAACTTCGTGCCTGCGCTGCTGATCACGCCGCTCACCTTCCTCGGCGGCGCGTTCTACTCGATCGACATGCTGCCCGAGCCGTGGCGCACCGTCAGCCTGTTCAACCCGGTCGTCTATCTCATCAGCGGCTTCCGCTGGAGCTTCTTCGGACAGGGCGACGTCGCGGTGGGGATCAGCCTCGCGGTCACGGCGGGCTTCCTCGCCGCATGCCTCATCGTCATCGCGCTGATCTTCAAGACCGGCTGGCGGATGAAGAACTGACGCGCCACGCTCCGGCAAGGATCGGCCGTATGACCAATCCATTCAGGTCGATCAGCGCGTGAACTAGCATCGCCAGCCACAGCGATGCGGCCATGAGGTAAATCGCGGTCAACAAAGCGCCGACGACCGTCGTGGCGATGACGCCGGCCCATCCCTGATACCGGTGCATCGCCCCGAACAGCGCAAGCGACAGACAGAATGCGACGATCGCGCTGCCGCTGAGGAGCGCCAACAGAAGCGGGAGGAACAGCCGAAAGGCGAGTTCCTCGGCGATGCCTGCCGCGATCGCCATGGCGGCGGCGTTCGCGATCTCGGCGCGGTTGCGCGGCAGGAGCGATCCGACGTTGCCGATCGGCTTCAGCATGCGCCCGTTTCGCCGGGTCGCGAGGAACGCGCCGATCGCCAGTCCTGCAAGCGCACCGCCTCCCATTATCCCCAGCACAAACGCGCGACTGTCCCCCTCGAAACGCGGGAGCAGCATGCGAAGGTCGTCGAACTCCGACGGGATCATGATAAGTGCGTCGAGCCGCTCGAGCAGCGCGAGCCCAGCGGCGGCCGGCAGGACGAAGGCGATCACCGCCTTGGCGATCCACAGGCGGTAGGTCTTTTGACGTGATGCGGTGTCGGGGAGACGCTTGGTGCGACGATAGCCGAGCAGGTCGCCCTTGAGGAACCAGAGCATCGCCACGAGAGTGGCGAATAGAAGAACGGTCGGAAGCATCATGCCGGGCCCTCCTCCTCGTTCACCCGCGAACGCGGGAGGTCGGAATGGATCCCCGTGTTCGCGGGGAAACAGCATTGCGGTCCGCACCCCGAACCAAATACCTCACCCCGGCGAAGGCCGGGTCGCGATCGGAGCGGACTGGATACCGAAGCGCGTCGCCTGAGTGGCGACGCGCCCCGGCCTCCCGCCGAGGAACTGCCTATGCCAGCGGACGCCGTGGCCGAACGTTCGCCGGGTGTTGCCCCGATCAATCCGTCCGATGCTCGCCCTTGACCCAACGCACCGTACCCGACGACGCGCGCATGACCACGCTCTCGGTGGTCATCTTGCCCTTCTTCCGCTTTACGCCGGCCAGCAGCGAGCCATCGGTCACGCCGGTCGCGGCAAAGATGCAGTCGCCCTTGGCCAGCTCGGACAGGTCGTACTGCTTGTCGAGATCGGTGATCCCCCACTTCGCCGCACGGCCGCGCTCGTCGTCGTTGCGGAACAGGAGACGCCCCTTGAACTGGCCACCGACGCAGCGCAGCGCCGCACATGCCAGCACGCCCTCTGGTGCGCCACCCGAGCCCATATACACGTCCACGGTCGTCTCCGGATCGGACGTCGCGATCACGCCGGCGACATCGCCGTCGCCGATCAGCATCACGCCGCATCCGACCGAGCGCAACTCGGCGATCAGCTTTTCATGACGCGGGCGATCGAGCACGCACACGATCAGGTCGCGCGCGGGCACGCCCTTGGCGGCTGCAACCGCCATGATATTTTCGGTCGGCGTCTTGTCGAGATCGATGATGCCCTCCGGATAGCCCGGCCCGACCGCGATCTTGTCCATATAGACGTCGGGGGCGTTGAGCAGCCCGCCCTCTTCGGCGATCGCCAGCACGGCGAGGCTGTTCGGCCCTGCGGTGGCGCAGATTGTGGTGCCTTCGAGCGGATCGAGCGCGATGTCGATCTTCGGACCCTTGCCGATCGCCGAGCCGACCTTCTCGCCGATGAACAGCATCGGCGCCTCGTCGCGCTCGCCCTCGCCGATGACGACGGTGCCGTCCATGTACAGCGAGTTGAGCGCCTCGCGCATTGCCTCGACCGCGGCGGCATCCGCCGCCTTCTCGTCGCCGCGCCCGACGAGCGTGGACGCGGCGATCGCCGCCGCCTCGGTCACGCGGACCATTTCGAGAACGAGGACGCGGTCGAGCACCTGGCTGGCGGCAGCGGTCAAAATATTTCTCCTAGGTGTGTTTCGACCCGGATAGGCAGCGCCCATCCGGTTGTCGACCCGATCAGTCCCTCAGCAAGTCATTGATCGAGGTTTTGGAACGAGTTTGCGCATCGACCCGCTTTACGATGACCGCGCAGTACAAGGCAGGCTTGCCGTCGCCGCCGCCGATCGAGCCCGGCACGACCACCGCATAGGGCGGCACCTCGCCCTTGAACACCTCGCCGGTCGCGCGGTCGATGATCTTGGTCGACGCGCCCAGATACACGCCCATCGACAGAACCGCGCCCTCGCCGACGCGAACGCCCTCGGCGACTTCGGCGCGTGCACCGATGAACGCGCCGTCGCCGATGATCACCGGGTCGGCCTGGAGCGGCTCGAGCACGCCGCCGATGCCGGCACCGCCCGACAGATGGACGTTCTTGCCGATCTGCGCACAGCTACCCACCGTCGCCCAGGCGTCGACCATCGTGCCCTCGCCGACATAGGCGCCGATATTGACGAAGCTCGGCATCAGGATCGCGCCCTTGGCGATGAAGCTGCCACGCCGCGCGACCGCGCCCGGCACGACACGGATCCCCGCCGCGCGGAACTCGGCATCGCCCCAGCCGGCGAACTTCGACGGCACCTTGTCGAACGCAGGCGCGCCGGCCGAGCCGCCGTCTATCACGACGTTATCGTTCAGCCGGAACGAGAGCAGCACCGCCTTTTTGAGCCACTGATTGACCTGCCAGCCATCAGCCGTCGGCTCGGCAACGCGCGCGGTGCCCGCATCGAGCATCGCCAGCGCGGACTCCACGGCATCGCGAATCTCGCCCTTCGTCTCCAGGCCGAGGTTGGCGCGATCGTCCCAGGCGGCGTCGATGATGGTCTGCAAGGTCATGATGTCTCCAGGATGGTTTCGAGCCACGGTGCGAGCACCGGCACGGTGAAATCGATGTGGTCGCGCGCCGCGTCGGGCGACTGTTCGGAGCCGTTGTCGATCCACACGGTCGTCATCCCGATCGCCTTGGCCGGCGTCAGGTTGCGCGCCATGTCGTCGGCGAACAGCGATTGCGCCGGATCGATATCGAACGCCGCGCAGAACCCGGCATAGGCCGACGCATGCGGCTTCGGCATCAGGTTCATCGCATGGATGTCGTGGATCGCCTCGAAACTCTCGCTCAAGCCGAGCCGGTCGAGGATCCGCGTCGCGTACGGCGTGTCGCCGTTGGTGAAGACGAGCTTGCGCCCCGGCAGCTTGGCGATCGCGGCGACCAGGGGCGCGTCATGCTCGATCACGTCCATCTCGATATCATGGACATGCGCGAGGAACGCGTGCGGGTCGACGTGATGCTCGGTCATCAACCCCGACAAAGTCGTGCCGTGATTGTGGAAATACCCCTTCTGCACGCGCCGCGCTTCGGCATGATCGAGCCCCAGCAGATCCTGGATGAACCCGGTCATTCGCGCGTCGACCTGCGCGAACAGGTCCGCGCTCGCCGGGTACAGCGTGTTGTCGAGATCGAAGATCCAGTTGCGAACATGGTCGAGGCTGGCAAGCATGGCGCGAACCTCTAGGCACCGCGAACCGGGCGGGCAAGCCGGCTCCGACCGCCGCCGTGTCTGCCCGCTATGTTTACCATCGCGTAACGCTTTATATTCCAGTAGCTTGGCGGGGTAAAAGGGGTGGGACTCATGCGACGGATCAAGGCCGACCTGTTGCGATCGGCGCCAGTGGCAACAGGACTTCTCCTTGCGGCCTGTGGGGGCGGTGGCGGCGGCATCAACAGCACGCCGACTCCGCCGTCGGTGACGATTCCGGCACCGACCCCGCCCCCCGCTCCTACGCCGACCCCGACTCCGTCCAGCAACGACACCACCGAATATCGCGCGACCGTCGGCGCCGTCTCGATGAACGCGCTCGCGGCCTATACCGTCGGCGCGACCGGCAAGGGCGTCGGCGTAGGCGTGATCGACAGCGGCATCGACCTGCAGAGCCAGGAGTTCGGCAGCCGCATCTCATCCGCGTCGCAGGACGTCGCCGGCAACACGTCGATCGACGACGAGGGGGGCCACGGCACCGCGGTCGCATTCACGCTCGCCGGACGCCGCAACGGCACGGGCACGCACGGCGTGGCGTTCGACGCGACCCTGATCGTCCTGCGCGCCGACCGCCCCGGGACCTGCGCTACCGCAAGCAAGGACGACGAGGATTCGGGCTGTAAGTTCGGCACCGACGCAATCGCCAAGGGCCTCGACGCGGCACGGGTCGCGGGCGCAAAGGTCGTCAACATCTCGCTCGGCGGCTCCGATATGCCGCAAAGCCTGAAGGATGCGGTCGGCCGCGCCACCGCCGCGGGGCTCGTCGTCGTGATCGCCGCGGGCAATGACGGCTCGACCAACCCCGATCCGTTCACCAACGTCGCCAGCGAGGCGCAAGGCCGCAGCCAGGTCATCATCGCCGGCTCGGTCGGCGCGGGCGACGGCATATCGAGCTTCAGCGACCGCGCCGGCACCGGCGCCGCGCATTTCCTCACCGCAGTCGGTGAAAGTGTCCGCGCGCCCGACCAGACCGACACCGCCTATCTCTGGTCGGGCACGTCGTTCGCCGCGCCGCAGATATCGGGTGCGGTCGCGTTGCTGGCGCAGGCCTTCCCCAATCTCACTGGCGCGCAGATCGTCGATATCCTGTTCAGAAGCGCGCGCGACGTTGGCGCACCGGGCGTCGACTCAGTCTATGGTAATGGCGTGCTCGACCTGACGCGCGCATTTCAGCCACTCGGGGCGACCTCGATGGCGGGCTCGAAAGCCGTCGTCTCGACGAGCGGCAACGCCACGCTCTCTGCCCCCATGGGCGACGCAGTGCAGGGCGAACTCGGCGCGGTAATCCTCGACGGCTACAGCCGCCCGTTCGCAATCGACCTTGCCAAGACGATTGCCCGTCGCAGCCCGGAACGCTCGCTCGGCGGCGCGCTGCAATCGCGCTTCCGCACCGTCGCGCTAGCACAAGGCGGGATGACCGTATCCATGACGCTCGCCCCGCGCGCCAACGGCGACGTCGCGCTCGATCGCACATCGCTGTCCACCACCGACGCGACCAGCGCGCGCGCGATCGCCGGGATGGTGACGCAGCGGCTCGGCGGCAATTTGTCGTTCGGTTTTGGCTTCGCGCAGGGATCCGGCGCGCTAAGCGCGCAGCTTTCCGGCCAGTCCGAACCCGCGTTCCTGATCGCCAACACCGGCGGCATGGGCTTCGACAGCACCACGCGCGCCTCCAGCGCGATGCGGCAGAGCGTTGCCGGGTTCGGCTTCACCGCGGGGATCGAGAACGGCGACGTCCTGACGCAGCGCGGCGGCGACGTGCGGCTCCGCGATCGCTGGCAGCGCTCGGCCTATACCCGCGCCTTGCTGACGGTCGATCGTCGCTTCGGCAGAATATCCACGATGATCTCCGCCACCCGGATGGACGAGCGCGACACCGTCCTCGGCGCGCGCTTCGATGCGGCGCTCGGGGCGACGCGCGCAGCGACGTGGTTCGTCGATGCGAAGACACGATTCGACGCGGGCGCGGGCTGGAGCGTCGGCGGATCGATGCGGAAGGGCTGGACGCGTGCGCTGGTCCGCGGCGGGCTCGACGGCGATGGCCTGATCCGCACCACCGCGTTTGCCGCCGACATCTGCAAGGACGGCGTGTTCGGCCGCGACAGCTTGGGCCTGCGCATCGCCCAACCCTTGCGCGTCGCGCGCGGCGGCGTCGACCTCCGCCTCCCGACCTATTTCGACTATACCAGCGGCACCGTCACCGACTGGACCACGCAACGCCTCAACCTCGCCCCGCAAGGCCGCGAACTCGACGTCGAGCTGCGCTACGGGCTGGCCGCGTTCGGCGGCGGGCTCGACACGAACCTGTTCTGGCGCCGCGACCCCGGCAACATCGCCGCGCTGCCCGACGACCACGGCATGGCCGTGCGGTACAGTCTGGGGTTTTGAGGGCCACGCCCCCCCCAATCCGTCATCCTGACGAAAGTCAGGACCCAAAGCCAAAAGCGCCGCCCCCCGTAACCCTGGGTCCTGACTTTCGTCAGGATGACGGCGGTAGACGTCAGGATGACGGGGGGTGGATAAGCTACCGCTCGGTACCTATCTTTGACGGATGACACGCTATTCCCTGCTCGATCTCGTCCCCGTCGTTGAAGGCGGCACCGTCTCCCAGGCGCTCACCAATGCCGCCGATCTCGCGCGCCACGCCGAAAGTGTCGGCTTCCAGCGCTATTGGGTCGCCGAACATCACGGCATGACCGGGATCGCCTCCGCCGCGACCGCGGTCGTGATCGCGCATATCGCGGCAGCCACCAGCACGATCCGAGTCGGCTCGGGCGGCATCATGCTCCCCAACCACGCGCCGCTGACGATCGCCGAGCAGTTCGGCACGCTCGACGCGCTGTTTCCCGGCCGGATCGACCTCGGCCTCGGCCGCGCACCCGGCTCGGACCAGCGCGTCGCGCGCGCGATGCGCCGCACGCTGGAGACCGACGCCAACGCCTTCCCGCAGGACGTGATGGAGTTGCAGAGCTATTTCGCGAACGACGGCCAGACCGGCATCGTCGCGACGCCCGGCGCGGGCGCCGACGTCGACATGTGGATCCTCGGCTCCAGCACGTTCGGCGCGCAATTGGCGGCCGCGCTCGGTCTGCCCTACGCCTTCGCGTCGCATTTCGCGCCCGATGCGCTCGACGCCGCGCTCGCGATCTACCGCCGCGATTTCCGCCCGTCCGCGCGCCTCGCCAAGCCGCATGCGATGGCCGGGTTCAACGTCTTCGCGGCCAACACAGACGCCGAGGCCGAACTGCTCGCCAGTTCGCAGCAACAGTCGTTCGTCGCGCTGCGGACCGGCAACCCCCGCCAGCTGCCGCCGCCCGTCGCGGGCTACCGTGAGTCGCTCGGCGCGCAGGGCAACCAGATCCTCGGACATGTCCTGCAATGCTCGGCGGTCGGCAGCCCGGCCACCGTCGCGCGCGGGATCGCGGCGTTTGTTGCCCGAACCGGTGTCGACGAGGTCATGGTGACGAGCGCGATCTACGATCACGACGCGCGCAAGCGGAGCTTGTCGATCACCGCCGACGTGATGCAGGACCTCAAGATCGCAGCCTAGTTTGGTTCGATGAAACCGAAGCGCTTCTGGTGGTACGCCCGGACCGTATCCAGGCCGATTTCCGCGCTGCGATGATCGACGATAGGTCGCGTTCTTCGGTCATCGGCGCGGGCGGGTTCATTCCCGCTACGTAGCCACGGCGCGTCGGCACCGCCACCGTTGGCCATGCCTCGTCACACCACGGCAATTGAGGATCGTTCCCGTTCCTCACGAACCGGATTTCTGCGCGCCGGGCCGATCCAAGATCGACTGACCCGCGGTTCATCGCATTTTGGGGGGATCGACGCCGATACATCGCGCGTCGCGCGCACACCGTGCGGTGAAGCGGCTCTATCCGTCGTTTCCGCCGCAGGGCAGGAGATGACCGGATAGAGCCAATTCAATGGTGGGCGTGGCAAGGATTGAACTTGCGACCCCTGCGATGTCAACACAGGGGCACGGTTCAAAAACGGCAGATTTCCGCCACATACGGGCGTGACGCCGGCAGAACAGGCCACGAACAAACAGCGAAATGTTGCGAGTTTCACCGGACCGACACCGGAGCACCTGAAGCTGCGGTGATTGCACGGTACCGTCCACCGCCGCCCCCGGAATCAGAAACCCCCGTACCGGCGGCAACCGGAACGGGGGCTGAATTACCTCACCAGGCGGGCGGGCATCGATCGAATAGCATAGCTATTTGCCCTCGCCAACGGACAGTATCGCAGTTGCCGGAGCGCGTCGGATGAGCAGGGCCGCCTATTGGGCTGCTCGGCAAGCGCCCCCGCGTCCGCTCGATAAACTCGTGCTGATCGCGTTCGCGGATCACGCGGATAAAACGACGACTGAGTGCTTCCCATCCGTGGCAGCGCTTTGCGAGTGGACCGGCTGCGACCGCAAAACGGTAATGAAGTCGGTTGCCTCCCTCGAGGCTGCTGGACTGCTGATCGATACCGGCCGTCGGTGCGGACGGACGCGCCAAATCAAGGTCTATCGCCTCCCGATCGAAACAGTCCCGGAAACGGCACCCTTATCGGAAAGAGTGCCAGAAACGGGACCGTTAAACAGTACCGTTTTTCCCACGAAAGGGTCCCAAAAACGGGACACGGAACCTCCCAAGGAACCTATCTCTCAGAAGACTTCGTCTTCTTCGAGGAAGCGCGCGCACGCGAAAGCCGACATCCCGGCCGATTTCGCTCCGATCATGACAGGTAAAACCGCGGCCGTGGTCGCTGGTTGGCCTCCCGGCAGGCTGGAAGCTGAGATCGAGGCGATGGCCGATTGGCACGCAAAGGAAGGGAAGCTCAGCGCCGACTGGCAGGCTTCCTGGAGAACATGGGTTCGCAATTCCACACGATGGGAAACTTCGAATGAGCAATCTCGCCAGGCTGGACGATCGGCGCCAAATCGCGGCTCAGCCCGTGACGCCATCGTTACCGCGTTCGATCGCGTCGACTTTGGCTGACAATCGGTTCCGCAGCACGCCGTGGAATGCGGCCGACGCCATGTTTTCGATCGTGTCGACCGATGAACGCCGGCAGGTCGCGGATGGTGCACGAGCCTACCGCGCTTCGCTTGCGCCCTGCCCCCGCGACTGGCTGAAAAAACGGCTATCGTCGATGGCGTTGGCACACGGCCACGAGAAAGACCCCGACCGCGTAACCGCATGGCTTCAAGAGACCGGCCGGCTACTCCTGGACCTCCCGCACGATATCCTCGCCTATTCGATAGACGAGGCGATCAAGCGTTCCGAACGCGGCTTTATGCCCGTCGTAGGGCAAATCCGCGCGATCGCTGATCCGTTGGTCGCGACCCGCCGTGAGGAAGCCTACCGCCTAGAGGCGATGGTGCAGGTCATGGACGGCCGGACCCGCGGCGATGCCGACGCGAAGCCCTGGGAACGTGTGGTCGCAGCGGTCGCGCCCGAGGCTGATCGTATCCCAGCAGCCGACATTGCCGCCTTTAATCGGAACATGCGCAAATTCGGTACGGCCATGCGCGCTCGGGCGGACGGCTCGACGTACTCAATGGGACCAGGCGACCGCGAGCCCGACGACGAGGCCACGTCGAATGCATGAGTCTGCGCCAACCCGTCGTGACGGTCCAACGATCGAGGCGGCGGTCCGCCTGTTGCACATCGCGTTCGACATGATGCCGGACGGCAAAGCGGCATCCGCCGCGCTGATCGAGGCCGCCAGCGGCGCGGCGGTGTGCCTGTCGGACGACGTTCCGACTGCCGCTCTTGCCGCCCTCAACGACGCACTCACCCGCGCGTCCACCATCCTAGCCTTCGCTGGCGGTCCTTTGGACCTGATGCACCCTGACGGCTGCGCCTGATCGAATCCTACCAGTTCACAAGAGGAGTTACCCTAATGCCGAATGACACACCGCTACGTCTCGTGAAGGACGAGCCGCTATTCCGGCTCGGGCAACCGGGACCCGAGACCGATATGTTTCTGCCCGACGTCGCGCGCGAGGTGATGGTGAGCGCCATCGAGACGGCGCAGCACGAGCAAGGCAACACCGTGGAAGCAACCGAGACAGCGGCGCGCATCCTTCTGCTCGCCGCTGCTGATCTATGGTGGGGAGACATCGAAGTGGCGGGCCGGGGAATGCTCCTGTCCACGATGCTCTTGGCCGGGCTGGACGAGCTTCGCGAGCAACTCATTGCGCCGCCAGCACCTGCCGACGAGGCAGGCGTGCGTGCCAAGCTCGATGCAGCGGCGCGGGCCGGACTACGCGGGGATGATGCACCGCCCCGCGCCGCAGGCGACGGCGTACCGTTGGTTGTGCCTCAAGGCATGGGAGGCTTCACCCGCTCCCTGCTCGCCGCCTGCACACCGCCCAAGCGCGGCGGCAGCACCGAGGGTGACGGCGACGCCCCACCACCCCTCGCCGCGTAGGGCGCCACGGGGCGCGGGGGCGCGGGCCGCCCCCGCCCCCTTTTGGGTCCTTCCCTCGCCCCCGGGTAATACGGGCGGCAAAGGCGCATAACATTCCCAGCCATGAGCATCCCTAGGGGGGTTATAATAACCATGACGACGCAGAAGCAGGTAGCAGCGCACCTAGACCTATCGCAGGCGGCAGTGTCGCAACTGGTGGCATCGAGCATCCTGAAACCGACGAACGGGCGCGGCAGCTACAGCCTGGACGAATGCCGGGTGGCATATATCCGCCACCTACGCGAGGTCGCCGCGGGACGGTCGACCGGCGATCCCGAGGCGCCGAACCTCGTGCTCGAACGCGCCCGGTTGGCGCGAGCGCAAGCCGTCGCGCAAGAACGGAAGAACAGGGAAGCCGACGGCGAACTGATCGACATGCAGCAAGCCGAAAGCCTGTTCTTCGAGGTCAGCCGAACCGCGCGCGACGCATGGCTGAACTGGCCGTCTCGCATCTCGCCACTTATCGCCGCGACGATCAACACCCAGTTCGATCCGCTGTTCGCTGCCCTAAACGAGCATGTCCACCAGCAGCTATCGGATCTAGGCGACCCCGACCTTGCTACGGCGATGCTCGAGCGGAGGGATTGAGATGGCAACGCAGCGGGATATTGCCGATCATCTTGGAATCACTCAGCCTGCAGTCGCCGGCCTCGTGCGGGACGGCGTCATCACGCCGGCCGCGCGCGGCAGCTATGACCTGGACGTAGCCCGGCTGGCTTACTGTTCCCACCTTCGCGAACAGGCGGCGGGACGAGCCAGCCAGCCAGGCGCGGCCCTTGATCTTGCGACAGAGCGCGCTCGCTTGGCAGCGGCGCAAGCGGAAGCTCAGGAGAGGAAGAATGCGAGGGAGCGCGGCGAGCTTGTCGACCTTGTGGAGATTACGAACACCATTACCGGCCTGATCGAACTCACCAAAGCGTACCTCTCGCGGGTTGGTGCCGTCGTGGCGAAGGGAGATGCCGCGCTTCGGCAGCGGATCGACCAAGCCGTGAACGATGCTCTGATCGACCTTAGCGACATAGAAGTGATCGACATGACCGCTACCACGCAGACCGGTGCGATCGAGCCTGAGGGCTGACTTCCGACTCCACCCCGTCCGAAACGCTCGAACAAAGGCGCATGGCGTCAGCGCAGCGTCGAATCAGCAAGCCTCGGAACAAACCCCTTGCGCTTCCGTTTCACTTTTTGGTAAACAAATTCACCGGAGAGCAGGGGGCTGGGTATGACGAAGGTAGAGACGAGCAATGGGGGACACATTCGTGATCAAGGATTACAACAATGACCCCATTCGGAAAGGCCGTTCGGCATCTCCGGATCGAGCACGAGATGCTCTTGGGAAGCATGGCCGATTCGCTATCGGTAAGCTCGAGCTATCTCAGCCAGATCGAGTCCGGCAAAAAGCCCATCCCACCCGGTTTCGCCGATCGTGTGGCCGCTTTGATGCGTTTGGATATGATCGCGGCAGCCAAGCTGCGACAGGAAGCAGCCCTGTCCATGGCTGAGTTCAAAATCCAGATCGCCGACAGCGCGCCGGCTTCGGACCGAATTCTGGCGGGTGAGCTCGCGCACGAGTTTGCCCGCCTAACCCCAGAAGCGAAGGATGGCATCGCAAAGCTCCTCCGAGGGGGCAGCAAATGAATGGTCAGGTAGTCGTTGCGGCATTGAGCCGCGCTAGCATCGAGAAATTCGCCAACGACGTGAGGGCTGCGCTGGGTATCGGGTTGCATGATCGCATCGACATGCTGCGTCTGATCGAGTGGGTTTTGCCGAAAGTGATGGACGGGTTTCGGTATGAGATTGTCCCAGACCATGAGCTGGGCGTCGCCGAAGCAACGACTTCGACCACGGAACGCGTCATCAAGATCAGCGAATCTTGCTACGACGCGGCCCGTCGAGGTCATGCCCGATACCCCTTCACTTTGGCACACGAGTTTGGGCATCTTCTGCTCCACACCGGTAAGCCATTCTCGCTGGCGCGCGGCGAAATCAAGGCGTTCCTCGATCCGGAGTGGCAGGCGAACAACTTCGCTGGCTCGTTCCTGGCCCCCGAGGAAATGGCACGGTCCTGTAAATGCATCAGCGAATTGATGCTCAAGTCGGGATTGTCGCGTGACGCCGCAGAGGTTCGAAATCGGGTGCTCGGTCTGGGACTACCGTTCCTGCCAGCATCCCTAACGAATAAGGGGTGCTGACCTAAGGCCCGCACCCCTTAAACCTAGCTCAGAACCGCGGCCCCTGTGCAGGTGCGCGATCCGAAACTTCGCTTGGCAGCACGTGCGTTAGCACGACAAGATTCGGGACGCAAAGATCATCGGGCCGCCAACGAATGGAGGCGTTCATGTCGCCACCTCCCCGCGGTAAGCGGTGGGTGTGTCGTCCGTGGAAGACGCTGCCGGACGGTACGCGTATATTTGCTCGCCAATATGGCAAGCGCGCGTTCTGCTGGCTCGTTGACGACGAGTGACACCCTACCCCCGGTCGCAGCTTCGGCTGCGGCCGGGACCCCTTGGGTTGGCGCCTAGAAGCCTCTCCACCTTTGGAGACAGATAATGAAAATTGGACGTAACGCAGGCACTGGTAAGTTCACGACTGTGAAAAAGGCGCAAGGCGACAAGAAGGGTTCGGTCGTCGAGACGATCAAGCGTGCCCCAGCAAAGAAACCGACGAAGAAGTAACTTAGAAGGCCGGCGGCAGTGTCGCCGGTCTTTCTTGCAATCATCAAAGACAAGGATCGCCGATGTTCGTTCCATTCGATCAGATTACCGCTACGAGCCTTGGAACTACCAGAAACGGACTATTCCGCGCCAGCAAGCCAACCCCGGCTGGTGCCAACATGCTCGTCGTTACAGACCAAGATGGTCGATTTGCCGTTCTCCTGGACGACGGACCGCAACGGTTTCGCTTCTATCCGATCGAACAAAGCTGGGGCCGCATTACGGGTGCCACATTCCTGAGTGCACGCCTTGAGGTCGACCACGCCAGCAGTTTCGATCCCGAGCGGGGCGAGGCTCTAGGCGATCTCGTGATCGTGGGCGCCGTGCCAGCTATTGTTGTCACGAATGGGTCAAACTCCTGGGGCGACCCTATGCGGTTCTTCCTTGCGCCGCATGAAGCGAAGGGCGGCGGGCCGGCGGTAGGATTCCACCACTGGCGCTACGTCGTGGGGCCGGAGACGGCCCCCATCGTAGTTTGGGAGCACGCAGCAGAGCCAGCTGAGGGATAGGCCTCGACGACCGGCCAGTCGACACGAACAAACCACTGCGAGGATTTGGGACGAGGGCAGGATATGTTGAGTGGTAGCAGTGTTTAACACCGCCACCGGCGGCCTTGCACAGTGCAAGCCTCATCCTCCCTCATGTCCGATCGCGAGCCGCGTAAATCGAGGGTTTGGGGCTAGGGCAGGATATGTTCGGTGGTAGCAGGTTACTAACCGGCGGAGGTTGTGAGGCTTGCACAGTGCAAGGATCGAACCCCAACGCCTGTGATCGGACTAGGGCGGGATATTGTCGCTGGTGGCAGGGTATTACAGCAGCCTCGCCTGCGGAAACCGGCAGACGGTATTTGCGCCCGCCAGCGGGCAGGATGAAGGTCGATAAGGCCTGCGGCTCGGCACCAATCTCATTCGGGTCCAGCCATGGTCTCAGGCGGCGTGCTTTGCTATCACCTGACCAATTCAGGGGAGTGCGCCATTGGAAAGCCTAAACGTAGCGTTCTTTATAGGTATCTTGTGCGCTATCCCGCTAGCAATTTTGGCGAACCTTCTTACGCCGAAAATCCAGACTTATCTGGCCAATCGCGCCGCAGCAGGTGCGACTGCCCGTGCTCAGCAACTGAGAAAAAGGCTCGATTCGGTAGCGTCCGCGGCAGCAAATAATATCCAACCGTCTGAGCTACTGATTGAGGCGGTCGTCACATCGAGTCTGGTAGGAGCTATCGGAGCCGTAGCAGCAGGAATATGCTTTAGCGCGGTTACAGCCCTTGCCGCGATCCCGTCCTTATCGCCCACATATGTTGCCAGCTTGAGCCTCAACGTTTGGCCCGTACTTCAAACTACGGGAACTGTTGTTAGCGCATTAACGAGCCTAGTCGTAATAAACATTCTTAGCCGGGCGAAGAGCCGAGCTTCCGATTTGCGAAATAGCCGAGGTTTGGAAGAAGAGCTTTCAGCATTGACGCAAGTAAATCACGAGGAAACACAATGAACCATCTAACCGCCAATGAACTGGCTTCTATAGCGCGTAACGGCGGCGGCGTTACCGTAAGTGGTCGACGTTTTACTTCGAGTGAACTAGCATCTATCGCCCGAAATCTAACCGGATCGGCTGTGCTTCACGTATCGCACTGCGAACGGCTAACCGCGATGGAGATGGCTTCAATAGCACGTAATGCGCGTGCACCGGCTTATGCGATGTTTTCCGCGTCTGAGTAACTAGGCGTTCTTACCGGCTCAACTTTTCGTCAGGTTGCAACATTGACGTGAAAGGAGGCGCGCTCACCCGAAGCGCTTTCCGAGCAACACTTGTATTGCTTCCGGGCGACTTTGCGGTGTCGACTGCGAGGCTATCCAAGCATCCAGAAGCGCCCCGGCGGGCTTGCACAGTGCAAGCCTTATCCCTTCCTCATGCCCGGTCGCGAGCCCAGCAGATCGGGGCTTTGGGCTGGTAGTGTATTACAGGATCTCCGCCTGGAGGTTGTCTAGCGCGGTTCGTTCGCCCTCAAATTCCTGAACCGTACGCCCACTTGAGCAGCGCGAAGCCAACAATCATCACCAGACCATATTTCGTTAGCTGGAACGTTGCCTCGCCGTCCTTCACGCGATCCCACTCACGTTTCAATACCTGTTGAGAGAGAGCGGTAACTGAGTCCTGCAAAAGCTCAAGTTCGCCTGAAATGTCTTCTCCGTCGGTCCCTCGTTTAATGAGCTTCTCGGACTGCCTTATTAGCCCCTGGAGTTCCAAGTGATCGGGCTCCACTATGTTGAGCCTAAGTTCGACAAGAGAGAGGGACTTAGAAACTTTTCGCCAAGCCTCGGCAATCATTTCGGCATTATCATCGTCGATAATCATATCAGCGATAATATGCATAGCAGCAACTGCTGAGATTGCATCCGATATACTTTCACGAAGAGCGTTGATCCACTCTTGTCGGAACTCTGAAGTCTTGTTTTCCTTTGCAACGATCAAACCAATCAGCGATATGACCGCGGCAATTACCGCCGCGCCTACTGCGCCGATCGAAAAATCTCCTGACACTTACTTTGACGCCAAAATGCTGCGAAGGAGAGCTCGGATTGCCTCGGGGCGAGATGGTTGGGGCGTCGCCTGGCCTGCTATCCACTCATCCAATTGCGCCAACTGTTCGGGATGAAGGCGCACACCGACTACATGGCCTTGCCCTGTGGGCTTAGGGCCGCGTTTCCGTGTTAACGAAGTTTGTTGACCAGTCATATAAACCGCGTTAACGCAGAAACGAGCCGAGGGGAAGTTCGTACCTTCCCGCCCGGCTCTAACCGCAACCGATCCTATGGAGATCGATCATGGCTGTTCATGCCTTAAAGCCGGCCGCATCGCCGGCCAATACCGATCGCGCCCGTTTCAATCTCGCGCTGGCACACTGTGCCATAGCCGGGGACGCTCGGAACGCCCTGCCGTCCACTTCTACCATTCACGACGAAATCGCCGCCGGTGAAGCCCTCGAGCGCGCCCAGGCCGTGCTGGCAATGGCGATTGCTCCCGACCATGCGACGTTCGCCAAAAAGCTTCGACTGACGCTCTTGTGGGCCGGTGTACATCCGGCAGTGATCGATAGCCTTGTCGCGGACGTGTCTGCGCTCGATCGGAGAGCACAGGCATGACCTCGACACGCAGCATCGAGGGCAAGGGCCTTCACTTCCCCGCCTCGCTCGCAACCGACGAGTCTGGCGTAATTATTGCCCCGCCTATCGAGACCTTGCCGATGATCGCGGCGGCTGTCGAACCAACCCAGCTGCTCTATTTCGCGCAACGCCTGATCCGGGGCGTGAATCGCCGACGCCATCAGTTACGATGGTCAGCCATAAATGAGCAGCGCCTAGAATTGGCGCGGCTTTGCATCGCTCGCGCTATGTCGGATCCGCAAACCGGCTTTCCGGCGTAAGCGTGGCCGCCAAAGCGCCCGCAGTTCATGTTGACAATGATGATCGGTGGTCATACTCCGTCATTATGACTAACGATCATCATTCCCGCAGTGACATCGTACGGCTCGCTAAGGTCGAGAACGACGTGCTTACCGTCTGGCTCCGCCAAGGTTTGATCCGGCCAATCGACGCCGGAGTGGGTCGTGGGAAGTCGTTGCGATTCGATCCCTACCAAGTTCGGGTTGCCAGGGTCTTGGCGGACGGCCGATCGGTCGGCCTAAACCTCGACGCATTGAGGGCCATCGCTGAGGCCATACAAACGGCGATACAGACATTCTCAAAAGCGGACGTACACCCCCGGCTGCTGTCCTCGATCATAGAAGAGATTGAGGCGCCCGGGCACTTTCAGGATAACCTGGCATCAATTCGACGATTGGCGACTAAACACCCCAGCGATGAATTGACCGACCTGCTCGAGATGTATGAGCAGGATGGATTTGAAGAGGCCGTCAAAAAGGCCGCGGCAATTTTCTCCGCCAAGGATCTAGAACACCTTTGGCTTTGCGTTCAGCTATTCGGCGCCGAAGGCTATCTCATGGCCTATTGGGATATCTATAACGGGCTGTGGAAGGTCGAACGACATCCCACCCTGGACGGTTCAAGGCTCCCTTCGGCAGCTTGCATTCTGCTGGATCTTTCGCCGTTGTCGGACTTGCCGGAATGACCTCCGTCGGGAAAGCCGACCGGGTAAGTGACCTGTTCAATGTCGCTGCCTCATGAAAGAGCTAGTCGATCTTGATCGACGGTGGTCGAGGGCGTTGCAAGCCGGTCGGGGTCTGCGCCTTTCCGACTCCGACTTAGATTTACTCGCCTCGATCGGCGGCTACGCCGTACTGCATCAAGCAGCCGAACAAGCACTAAGGGAGCAGGCTCGATGCCGCGTGAGCCGAAGGAACTCTATCGACGGGGGCAATTCTGGCTCGGCTGGGATCGAAAGCTCGACGGCTCCCTTCGTTCCCCGTTCCTTGCCATCTTCTGGTACGATCCCGAGCGGGGACGCGAACGAAGCACTTCTACGCGCACAGCGGACGTTGAGCAGGCAAGGTACCGCCTAGATGCCCACTATCTTGAGCGCGATCGCGGTGCGTCGATCTGCCCTACTTGCGGGCAGCAACGTGCAGTGGCGTCTGGCTTCCTCGTGACCGACGCCATCTCAAACTATCAGATCCTGCACGGCCAGCTGCGCGCCTCTTCCGAGGCGATTGCGGCGAGGCTGGCGCACGTCGTCCGGTACATCGTGACCCTGCCAAGTGCGGCGGTCGCGTGTGAGCAGGTGAACGACGAATGGATACAGCGCTTCCGAACGTGGCTGACTGCCCAGCCGATTGTGAGCACCGGAGGCAATCATCGCTCTAGATCGGCATCGACGGTTGAAAACAGCGTCATTCAGCTGGCGGCGGTCATCAACGCGGCACATCGGCGCGGCGACGCTTCTAGGCCGGCGGGCTTTCGACCTATCCCCCTCAAGGAGCTTTCTGCGACCCCGCAGCATCGCGCTACGGTGCCCGAGCTCGCAGCCATGTTCCGGTACGCGCTCAGCCGTAGGCGGCAGAGCGACGGCGCGGGGCTTCATCGCTTCCTTATCGCATCTGTCTCGACCTTGGCCCGGCCCGATGCCGCGCACGAGATATCGACGGCCGCAGACCGCGGACAGTGGAATAGTCAGCGTCGCGTGCTCGACCTCAACCCTAGGGGGCGGCGGCAGACCAAAAAGTATCGGGCAACGGTGCGCGTGCCTTGGCAGTTTGCTGAGCACCTGGACAACGTCGCCGGGAAGTTCGTTCCAGTCTCGACTGTGCGATCTGCATGGCGTGGCATGGCGATCGAACTCAATCTGCCGGGGGATGGCGAAAGCGGTATGAAGCTGATTCGTCGTTCAGTCGCGCAGCTGTTGCGCGATCGCCGTGTACCGGCGGAAGAGATCGAGCTTATGATGGGGCACCGCAAGCTAGACGCCGTAACGGACCTCTACGCGGCTTTCCGCCCCGAGCATCTATCGAATGCTGTTACAGCCTTGGAGGGCATCATCGACGAAATCGAGAGCTTTGTTCCGGGTGCCTTCCACCGGAAGGACACCGGACAGACTGGGTCAAGTCTGAAACTTATTTCGGGCGGAGTAGCCAAAAATGGCTGAACTCCGCCAGAAACAATGGTGGGCGTGGCAAGGATTGAACTTGCGACCCCTGCGATGTCAACACAGTGCTCTACCACTGAGCTACACGCCCGCCGGAGCGCTCCACTAGCCGCGCTTATCGCGGGGCGCAAGCCTTCAATGCATCCCGGTGACATTATCCATCTCGAACAGCCGATCCACCTCGGCGACCAGGTCGCGCAGGTGGAACGGCTTCGACAGGACGCGGGCCTGCGGCATCGCGCGGCCGGCCTTCAACGTGACCGCCGCAAAGCCGGTGATGAACATGACGCGCAGGTCCTTGCACATCTCGCCCGCCTTCTGTGCGAGCTCGATCCCATCCATCTCGGGCATGACGATGTCGGTCAGCAACAGGTCGAACGTCTCGGTTTCGAGCAGCGGGATCGCCGCCGTCCCACGGTCGACCGCGGTCACGGCATAGCCCGACCGTTCGAGTGCCCGCGTGAGATATTCGCGCATGACCTGGTCGTCCTCGGCCAGCAGGATTCGCAACATCGATCTAAAGTCCTGTTTTCACGCCTACATTGAGACACTGTTCGTACGCGCAAAGCGGTTAACATTTCCAGATCGATTGCCCGCGCCGACGCGTCGCTATAGCGTGGCGCGATGCATCTCCCCTCCTTCGACGGGCCCTCCCTCGATGGGCCATCCTTCGACAGGGTCGACGCCGCGCCGCCGTCGAGCCCGGTGGTTATCTCCGTCCCGCACGCCGGGCGCGACTATCCACTAGCCCTGAAAACTGCGTTGCGGGTCCCGCTAGCGGCATTGCTCCCGCTCGAGGATCGGCTGGTCGATGCGGTCGCGCGGGCAGCGCGGACCGATCAGGCGATGATCGTCCAGCGCCGGGCACGCGCCTGGATCGATCTTAATCGCGCCGAGCACGAACGCGATCCGCTGCTCGACGAGGGTGCCGCGACGATCGCCGCCGCGCACCAATCCGCCAAATTGCGCAGCGGCCTAGGCTTGGTGCCGCGCCGTGTATCAGGCGCGGGCGATCTGTGGGCGCGGCGGTTCAGCGATGCGGAGGTGACGGCGCGGATCACGAACGATCACCGTCCCTATCATGCCGCGGTCGCCGCCGCGCTCGAGGCCGCCCATGCGCGGTTCGGCGCGGCGGTGCTGCTCGACCTGCATTCGATGCCGCCGCTTGGACCGGGCGGGACGCGTATCGTGCTCGGCGATCGGTTCGGCCATGCCGCCGCGCCGCGGTTCGTCGATCGGGCCGACGCGATATGTGCCACGCGCGGCTTTTCGGTTGCGCGCAACGCCCCCTATGCCGGCGGGCACATTCTCGAACGCCATGCCCGTCCGGCTATCGGCATCCACGCGATCCAGCTCGAACTCGACCGGACGCTGTATCTCGACCGCAAGCTGCACGCGCCGGGTGCCGGGTTCGCGCGCGTCGTCGACCTGGTCCGCGCCATACTGGCGGCACTGGCCGACGAAGCATTGCGTGGCGACGCGGGATCGATCCCGCTGGCCGCCGCCGAGTGATCAGTCGGCGAGCGTGTCGAGTATCGCCTCGATCCGTGCAGCACGCTCTACCGGATCGTCGATCGCGAGCCTGGCGATCCAGCGGCCGTTCTTCTTGACCAGATCGGCGGCGGGTACATTCCGGCGCCGATCGTGCGGCGTGAACGCGATCGCGGCGGGGCCGGCATCGATCCGGCGGATTCCCGCCGCGCAGGCGCGCAGGCGGATGCGGGTCGCCAGCAGCAGATGGTGGGCCGGATCGGGAATGGTTCCGAAGCGATCCTCCAGTTCCGCCTCGAACTGGTCGAGCGCGGCGACGTCTTCGAGCCGCGCGAGGCGGCCATAGAGCGACAGCCGGATTTCCTCCTCGGGGATCCACGCCTCCGGCAGGCTCCCACCGATGTCGAGATGCAGGTCGGGAACCCAGTCGTCGACGCTTTCGCCGCGCGCCAGCCGTAGCGCGCGGCCGAACAGATGCTGGTACAAGTCGATGCCGATCAGCTTCATATGGCCCGCCTGCGCTTCGCCGACGAGATCGCCCGCCCCGCGCAGATCGAGATCGCGTGCGCTGATCGCGAAGCCCGCGCCGAGCCTATCGAACGCCTGCAACGTCCGCAGCCGCTTAAGCGTCGCCTCGGCGATCGTCGCGTCGCCGTCGGTCAGCAGCATGATCTGCCCGCGCCGCCCGCCACGCCCGACGCGCCCGCGCAACTGATGCAGCTGCGACAGGCCGAACCGATCGGCGTGGTGGACGATCATCGTGTTGGCGCGCGGCACGTCGAGCCCCGCCTCGATGATGTTGGTCGCGAGCAGCACGTCGCCGTCCCCCGCGGCGAACGCGACCATCGCTTCGTCGATCTCGGCGGCGGCCATCTTGCCGTGCGCCTGGACGAGCCCGAGTTCGGGCACGAGCTTGGCGAGTTTCGCGGCGAGCGGCGCCATGTCGTCGATCCGCGGCACCACGACGAAGCTCTGCCCGCCACGCGCGCGTTCGCGCCGCAATGCCGCACGGACGGCGGCGTCGTCAAAGGTCGCGACCGCGGTCCGGATCGGCTGGCGACGCGCGGGCGGCGTCGCGATGACCGACAAACCCTGCAGCCCGATCATCGCCGATTGCAGCGTCCGGGGGATCGGTGTCGCGCTGAGCGTGAGCACATGGCCCGCACCGAGCGCGTGCAGCTTGGTCTTGTCCGCGGCCCCGAAACGCTGCTCCTCGTCGATCACGACGAGCGCGAGATCGCGATAGGCGACGCCCTTGCCCGCAATCGCGCCGGTGCCGATCACGACGCCGATCGACCCGTCCGCGAGCCCCGCCTTCACGCGGGCCTTTTCGGCCGTGCTCGAAAGACGGGACAGCCCGGCAACCGTGACGCCGGTGCCGGCGAAGCGGCGCGTGAACGTCTCGATATGCTGGCGGACGAGCACCGTCGTCGGTGCGGCGATCGCGACCTGCCGGCCCGCCAACGCGACCGCCGCCGCCGCGCGCAAGGCGATCTCGGTCTTGCCATAGCCGACATCGCCGATGACCAGCCGGTCCATCGGCGTGCCGCGCGCGAGGTCGGCCAGCGTGGTCGTGATCGCGCGCGCCTGATCGGGGGTTTCGGTGAAGGCGAATCCGGCCGCAAAACGCTCATAGGCGGCGCGGTCGGGGACGATCGGGTCGGTCGTACGCGCCGCACGTTCGGCGGCGAGCGCGGCAAGCGTGCGAGCGCTCTCCGCGATTGCCGCATCGATCGCACCACGTCGTTTCTGCCACGACGATCCATCGAGCGCGTCGAGCGTCACCGCATCCGCATCCGCACCATAGCGCCAGATACGATCCGCCTCCGCGACCGGCACAAGGCGACGGCCGTCCTTAGCATAGCCCAGGACGATCGCATCGCCACCGGTATCGGGCAGCATTTCCAGCCCGCGGACGATGCCGATCCCGAACTCCTCATGGACGACGACGTCGCCGCAGCGCAGTTCGCTCGACAGGCCGGCAAGCGCAGCGCCGCCGCTCGCGCCGAGTTCGTCACCGCGGGCACGGCCACCCAGCAGGTCGGCGCTCGCGACGACGGTGACGCCCGCCGCGACGAAGCCACGGTCGACCGGCGCAGCAAGCATCATCGCAGTGCCGGGCTTGGCGGCCGCCACCTCGGACCAGCAGGAGATCGTCGCGAATTGGATCTTCGCACCGCGTTCGAGCCGCGGCTGGAGGAACCGCAGGTCGCGCGGCGATCCCATCAGCACCAGCCGCGAATCGGCGAGGACATCGCGTGCCAGCCGCACAAACCCGCGCGTCGGATCGCGCAGCTCGATAAAGCGCGGTACCCGGTCGTCGCCCGGCGCGAGGGCAACGACGTCACGCTTGGCGACTGCGGCGTCCCACGCCTTTGCCGTGACCAGATCGGCGCTCGCCCTGCGCCGCGGCAGGCCATCGGCGGCGAGCGAGAGAAACCGGTCGCGACGACGATCGACGCCGGGATCGAACGCCACCGCCGCGCCGGGGAGATGCACCAGGATCGCGACGCCCTTGTCCGCCGATGGTTCGGTCGCACGGCCGATCTCGACGAAAGCGACGTCCGCCGACCCCAATTGCGACACAGGGTCATAATCCCGAAGCGCGGTGATCCGGCCATCGGCGAATTCGATCCTGACGGGCGAGGCGCGGTCGGCGGGAAAGATGTCGATCACGTTGCCGCGGACCGCGATCTCCCCGGGTTCGTCGATACGGTCGTCGACGCAATAGCCGATTTCCGCGGCGGTCGTGGCGAACGCGTCGCTGTCGATCGTCTCGCCGACCGCCAACCGCGGTGGCGCGGCGTCGAACATCGCAGGGTCGGGATAGCGCACCGCAGTAGCCTCGGCGGTCGTCACCAGCAGGATTGGTCCGGTTCCACTCGTGGTCGCAGCCCGCAAGCGACGGAGCGCAGCCACCCGCAAGCCAACATTGGCGGGCGATGCCGGCGAATCGTCACCTGGCAACGCATCGCTCGACGACAATGCGACGACGACCGCATCGGGTGCCAATGCGCTGGCGATCGCGGCGATCTCGGTCGCGCGCAGGTCATCCGCGGCGACATAGACCATGCCGCCGTGCGCCAGTCGGTCGACCAGTGCCGCCGCCACCGGCGCCGGCGCCATCAATTCTACACTATTCTCTACGCGTTCACTGATCTTGAGCACCGATCCGCATCCCTCTTTTGCAGATCAACGGCACGCCAACGGGCCCGTTCCGGCAATCCTATCGTGGATCAGCCAAGTGAATCGAAAACCGCCGGGAAAGGTGATCGAGGATAACGCCGCGCTCGCCAGATCGGCGGACGGTTACTCGTCGCCGATCAACGTCAGTACGTCGCCGATGATCCGCCGCATGGCGATCCGGGCGGCGTCCGGATCGCGTGCGGCGATCGCGGCCGCGACCGCACCGTGGTCGGCGACGTTCGCCGAGCGGCCCTTGATCCGGTTGGTGAAGCGGATTGAGGTCTGCAGCGCGGTCGATACGACAGACTGGAATTGTGCATAGAACGGGTTCTTCGACGCCCGCAGGATCGCGACGTGAAACGCGATGTCCGCATCGAGCGGGTCGCCCGAGCCGGCCTCCGCCGCGGCCATCCGGTCCAGCCCGCGGTGGATCGCCAGCAGGTCCGATTCGTCGCCGAACTGCGCCGCCAGCGCAGCACCTTCGGGCTCGATCGCGATCCGCAACTGGTTGAAGTGCCGCAACAGGTCGACCGAGAATTTACGCTCCAGCGTCCAGCGCAGCACGTCGGTGTCGAACAGGTTCCAGGTGCTCGATGGCTGCACCATCGTCCCCTGCCGCGGACGGGCGCTCACCAGCCCCTTGGCGGTCAGCATCTTGACCGCCTCGCGCGTGACCGAACGGCTGACGTCATGCTTGGTGGCGATGTCCGCCTCGGTTGGAAACGACCGCGTCTCGTAATAGCCGGTCACGATCGCGCGACCCAGCGTATCGAGCAGCGCCTGAGTCAGGTTCCGCCCGCCGGCCGTCACCGGGATCGCCCCATCATGCTCTGTCATGTCCGCCGTCATCGCCCGAAGTTCTGGCGCAAGATCAGCGCGCTGTCACCTGTCTGGATCGAGCGAGCATATAATGGCGTCATCAGGCACCCCACTGGACTTTGAACAATTGTCGTATAATTGTCCCCTAACGTCCAGAGCGTCGCTCTGGGGACATGATATGGGTTTGCCTGGAGACGGCCAGCGATATGCAGGCGCGAGAACCAGGCTGACGGGATCGAGGGTGCGGGGATGACGTCTTTCATCGCAGTCGACTGGGGCACCTCCAATCGGCGCGCGTTTCGGATCGACGATGGCCATGTAGCCGCGGTCGAGCGTGACGGACGCGGTGCGGCCAGCGTGAAATCAGACGATTTTGCGGGCGAGGTCGCCGGCATCCGCGATCGGCTCGGCGATCTGCCGATGCTGCTTGCCGGCATGGTCGGGTCGACCATCGGCTGGCACACCGTTTCCTATGTCGCTGCCCCCGCCGGGCTCGCGGAGATCGCCACCGCGCTCCACCGGATCGACGATAGAACCGCGATCGTGCCTGGCCTGTCGTACCGCGACGGATTGCACGCGGACGTGATGCGCGGCGAGGAAGTGCAGTTGCTCGGTGCGGTCGCTGCCGGGCTTGTGCCTGCCGACGCATTGCTGTGCCAACCCGGCACGCACTGCAAATGGGCGACGATCGAGCGCGGCGCGATTACCCGCTTCACCACCGCGATGACCGGCGAACTCTTCGCGCTGCTGCGGACGCACGGCATTCTCGCCAGCCAGCTCGGCCATCCGGTCGAACCCGGCCCAGCATTCCGCGAAGGCGTTAGCGAGGGCGCGAAACGCGATCTCGCCGCCAGCCTGTTTGCGATCCGCGCGCGCGGTGTGCTCGGACTCGCCGACGATGCGCACGCCGCCTCGTTCGCAAGTGGTTTGCTGATCGGGGCGGATACTGCCGCGCGGATCGAGCGCGGAACGACGGTACATATCCTTGCCGACCCCGCGCTTGGCGCACTCTATGCCGACGCGATCGATGCGCTCGGCGGCATCTCACACCATATCGACAGCCAGGCCGCGTTCGTGGCCGGCATCACCCGCATCCAGGATCTTGCAGCATGACCCCCGGCACAACGCACCGCCAAGCCTTTGACGACGCCTTCGCCAAATGCCCGCTGATCGCGATCCTGCGCGGCGTGAAACCCGATGAGGTCGAGGCGATCGGCGAAGCACTGGTCGAGGCGGGCTTTACGATCCTCGAAGTGCCGATGAACTCGCCCGACCCGCTCGACAGCATCGCGCGGCTGGCGCGGCGGTTCGAAGGGCGTGCGGTCGTCGGCGCAGGCACGGTCTTGCGCGTCGAGGACGTCGCGGCGGTCGGCGCGGCGGGTGGGACCCTGATCATCGCGCCCAACGCGAATGTGCGCGTGATCGCCGCCGCGGCAGAGCAGGGCTATGTCGCGCTGCCGGGCATCGCGACGCCGACCGAGGCGTTCGCCGCGCTTGACGCCGGCGCCGCTGCGCTCAAACTGTTCCCCGCCGAAGCCGCAAGCCCAACGGTGTTGAAGGCGATGCGCGCGATCCTCCCCAAGGACGCACGTGTCCTCCCGGTCGGCGGGATCGTGCCCGAGATCATGGCGGGTTGGCGCAAGGCGGGTGCGGCTGGATTTGGCCTCGGCTCTGCCCTGTATGCGCCAGGGATGACCGCAGCGGATGTCGGCGCGCGCGCGCGCGGGTTCATCGCGGCGTTAAAGGCCTAACCTAGCGCCGCGGGTGCGATTGGCCAGCGCGAGACTTTCGCGACGAGCGCGACTCGCGGGTGTCGATGTCCGGTCGTCGGAGTCGCGATATCGAGCGATGAGCGACGTGCCGTAGCATGAAGCGCCGTCCGCGTGCAGTGGCGCGAGGTTTGGACCCCGCGCTATCGTCTTCGCGCCGCATAATGACTAGGGCGGCGCGATGATGTTCGCCGACCAGGAACGAGACCTCGCCACGCTGACCGCCGCCGACCGGTACCGGTCGCTCCGCCCGCGCACAGGCATCGACTTCGCCTCGAACGACTATCTGGGGCTTGCCGGATCGGAGCGATTGCGCGCCGCGATGACCGAGGCTCTGGCGACCGGCGTACCGGTAGGCTCAGGCGGATCGCGGCTGCTGCGGGGCAATGCGCCCGAGCATGAGGCGCTGGAAACGGATGCCGCGCGATTCTTTGGGACCGAGGCCGCGTTATTCTTCGCCAGCGGATATGTCGCCAACACCATCCTGTTTGCGACGCTGCCGCAGCGCGGCGACCTGATCGTCCACGACGCGCTGATCCATGCCAGCGCGCACGAAGGGATGCGCCTGACGCGCGCGACCATCGTCGCGGCGGCGCATAATGACGCGGCCGCATTCGCGGACGCGATCGTCGCATGGCGCACGTCGGGCGGTACCGGTCGCGTGTGGATCGCCGTCGAAAGCCTCTACAGTATGGATGGCGACCAAGCCCCGCTCGCCGCACTCGCCGAGATCGCCGATCGCCACGACGCGATCCTGCTGATCGACGAGGCGCATGCGACGGGCGTGTTCGGCACCGATGGTCGTGGCCTTGCCGAGGGACTCGACGGGCGGGAGAACGTCATCAGCCTGCGCACCTGCGGCAAGGCGCTCGGTTGCGAGGGCGCGTTGCTGTGTGGCGCCGCGGTGATGCGCGACTTCATCGTCAATCGCGGTCGTGGCTTCATCTTCTCGACCGCGCCGTCGCCGCTGATGGCGCTGGCCGTCGGCGAGGCGTTGAGGATCATGGCGGACGAACCCGCGCGGCGCGATCGGCTGTGGGACCTCGTCGCGGTCGCCGAGCGCGTGCTGGCGCCCTATGACGTGGCGGCGACCGGGTCGCAGATCCTGCCGTTGGTCCTCGGCGATGCGGCGCGGACGATGCGCGTCGCGGGCGCGATCCAGGCGGCAGGGTTCGACGTGCGCGGGATCCGGCCGCCGACCGTGCCCGAGGGCGGGTCGCGGTTGCGGATATCGTTGACGTTGAACGCGACCGCGGCGGATATCGAGGCTTTGGGTGCGGTTATGAAAGAGGCGCTGCAATGACGATCGTCGTCACCGGGACGGACACCGATATCGGCAAGACCGTGTTCGCCGCGGGACTGACCGCCGCGCTCGGCGCGCGCTACTGGAAGCCGGTGCAGGCCGGGCTGGCGGACGGCAGCGATGCGGCGTCGGTCGTGACGCTCGGCGTCCCCGCGGACCGCGTCCTCCCCGAGGTCTACCGGCTGACGACGCCGTGCTCGCCGCATCTCGCCGCCGAGATCGACCGCGTGGCGATCGATCCGGAGCGGCTCGCGCTGCCCGAGGTCGACGGCGCGCTGGTGGTCGAGGGCGCGGGCGGAGTCATGGTGCCCGTCACGCGCGAGTTGATCTTCGCCGACCTTTTCGCGCGATGGGCAAAGCCCGTGGTGCTCGTCGCGCGGACCGGGCTCGGCACGATCAACCACAGCCTGTTGTCGATCGAGGCACTGCGCAACCGCGGCGTGCCGATCCTCGGCATCGCGTTCGTCGGCGACGCGGTCGAGGATAGCGAGGCGACGATCGCCGCGCTCGGTAAGGTCCGCCGGCTCGGCCGCCTGCCGCGTCTCGATCCGCTGAACGCCGCGACGCTGGCCGAAGCGTTCGTCGCGAATTTCGACCTGGCGGCGTTCCGGTGAGCGAGTCCCCCGTCTGGCACCCCTTCACGCAGCACGGCCTGCGCGAGCCGATCCCGCTCGTCACGCATGCCGAGGGCGCCGCGCTCTACACGGCGGATGGCCGGCGGATCGTCGATGCGATCTCGTCCTGGTGGGTGACCACGCATGGCCATGCCAACCCAAAGATCATGGCGGCGATCGCCGAGCAGGCGGGCAAGCTCGACCAGATCATCTTCGCCGGCTGGACGCATCAGCCCGCCGAGGACCTCGCGCGCGGCCTCACCGCGATCATGCCGCCCGAACTGACGCGCGTGTTCTTCTCCGACTCAGGATCGACCAGCGTCGAGTGCGCGCTGAAGATGGCGCTCGGCTATTGGCTCGACCGCGGCGAGTATCGCCACCGCATCCTCGTGCTCGAACATGGCTATCACGGCGACACGATCGGCGCGATGTCGGTCGGCGCGCGCGGCGTGTTCAACCGGGCATATGCGCCGCTGCTGTTCGACGTCGGGACGATCCCGTTTCCCGCCGCGGGGCGCGAGCAGGCGACGCTCGACGCGCTGGAGAAGGCCTGCGCCGCGCATCCGGCCGCGTTCATCGTCGAGCCGCTGCTGCTCGGCGCAGGCGGGATGCATATCTATCCCGCGCATATCCTAGCCGAAATGCGCCGCATCTGCGCGCGCCACGGAGTCCTGTTTATCGCCGACGAGGTGATGACCGGCTGGGGCCGCACGGGCACGCTGCTCGCGTGCGAACAGGCAGGCGTGGTGCCCGATATCCTGTGCCTGTCAAAGGGGCTGACCGGTGGCGCGATCCCGCTCGCGGTGACGATGGCGACCGAGGCAATCTACCAGGCGCATTACGGCACCGACCGGTCGCGGATGTTCTTCCACTCGTCGAGCTACACCGCCAACCCGATCGCCTGCGCCGCCGCCACTGCGAACCTGTCGATCTGGCGCGACGAACCGGTGCGCGACCGCATCGCCGATCTCGCCGCCCGTCAGGCGACGCGGCTGGAGGCACTCGCCCGACATCCCCGCATCGCCAATGCGCGCCAGATCGGCACCATCACGGCGGTCGAACTGCGCGGCGAAGACGGCTATCTGTCGCAGATCGGCCCACGCCTGCTCGCGTTCTTCGGCGCCCGCGACCTGCTGCTCCGCCCGCTCGGCAACACCGTCTACGTCATGCCGCCCTATTGCATCGACGATGCCGATCTCGACCGGATCTACACAGCGATTGGCGAAGCGTGCGACACGCTCGGGCAAGACACCTGACCTTTTTGCTGCAGTGCAGCAACAAATGATGTACTTCCCACGTTGAGACATGATCGCGGCCGAGTTCGCGTTGCGACGAAAGGCTCGATTTGTGAGAAACATCGCCGATACCATCGCCCGCATGGCGCGTGCCGGGGCACCAATCCCGCGCGACACTGCGCCGACCCGCCTGACACCGTTGATCGAATTCGGCACGAACCCGGGCGCGTTACTCGGCTACAGCTATGCACCGCCCGGTCTGCGCGCCGGCGCGCCTTTGGTCGTCGTCCTGCACGGCTGCACGCAGACCGCGGCGGGCTATGATCACGGGTCGGGCTGGTCGCAGCTTGCCGACCGGGCCGGCTTTGCGCTGTTGTTTCCCGAACAGACGCGCGCGAATAATCCCAACCTCTGCTTCAACTGGTTCGCCTCCGAAGACACCGCGCAGGCGGGCGGCGAGGCGGAATCGATCGCACAGATGACCGAGACGATGATCGCGCGCCACGCTCTCGACCGCAGCCGCGTGTACGTCACCGGTCTGTCCGCGGGCGGCGCGATGACGGTCGCGATGCTGGCCACGCGACCCGACCTGTTCGCGGGCGGTGCCGCGATCGGTGGACTCGCCTACGGCACCGCGACAGGCGTGTCGCAGGCGCTCGACCGGATGCGCGGGCATGGCGACACCAGCGACACGGCGCTGGTCGAGCTCGTCCGCAGCGGCGCGCGCGGTCATGACGGGCGCTGGCCGACCTTGGCGATCTGGCATGGCGGCGCGGACGCGACCGTTAGCGTCGCCAACGCCGACACGATCGCAAGGCAGTGGCGCGGCATCCACGGCGTCGACGCGAAAACGGTGCGTGAGGACCGCAAGGGAAACGCGGTGCACCGGACCTGGTCGGACGCGCAGGGGCGCGCGGTGGTCGAGGATTGGACCGTGCCGGGGATGGGGCACGGCACGCCGATCGATCCATCGCGCGGCGAACGGCTCGGCGCTGTGGGGCCGTTCATGCTCGACGTCGGGATTTCGAGCACCGCGGTCATCGCCAGCTCCTGGGGCCTGATCGACACCGCCGCCGCGCCCAAGCCCGCGGCGGGCGACCGCGTTGCGAAGATCGCGATTCCGGTGACGCCCAAGCCCGCCGCGAAGCCGCGCGCGGCGGCTCCGGCGGGGGTCCAGGCGACGATCGAACACGCACTCCGCGCCGCCGGGTTGATGCGATAGGGCGGCATACCGACTAGCGTTAAGGTCTTTGATGCGCACTCACCCCCCTTTCGTCAGGATGACGGAGTAGGTAGTGGCGGGGTCCTCGCCGCGAGCGCGCGCCGGATTGCCCCACGCCGAAGCATCGGTCGGTGATCGACTTGCCGGCGAACCGGGGTAAAGCCGGGACATGATCACCCCGCCCCGCCCCTGGCGCACCGAATTCAAATCCACGCTGACACTCGCGTGGCCGCTGGTCGCGACGAACCTCGCGCAAGCGCTGGTCGGCGCGACCGACGTGGCGATGCTCGGGCGGCTCGGGTCGGATACGCTGGCCGCGGCGACGCTGGGGCTCAACCTCTATCTCGTCTTCCTGATCTTCGGCATGGGCCTGACCACCGCGGCGGTGCCGATGATCGCGCGCGAGCGTGGCGCACGGCCGCATGCGGTGCGCGATATCCGGCGGACCGTGCGCCAGACCATCTGGGTCGCCGCCACGCTCTGCATCCCGTCCTGGATCATCCTGTGGAACGCCGAAGCGATCCTCGTCCACCTGCTCGATCAGGATCCGCGCCTCGCGCACGAAGCGGCGCGGTTCGTACGCGCGGTCATGTGGGGGATGTTGCCGAGCCTCGCCTTCCTGGTGTTGCGCGCGTTCGTCGCCGCGCTCGAGAAACCGGCCTGGTCGCTGGTGGTGATGGTCGGATTGCTGGTCGTCAACGCCGCGCTCAACTGGCTGCTGATCTTCGGCCATGCAGGGCTGCCCGCGCTCGGCCTGCTCGGGTCTGGCACCGCGAGCAGCATCGCCAACGGTCTGAGCTTCGTCGCGATGGCCGCCGTCATCGTCTACGTTCGGCCGTTCCGCCGCTACCGTCTGCTCGGCCGGTTCTGGCGCCCGGATTGGCCGAGGTACCGCGCGGTGTGGACACTCGGGCTGCCGATCGCGATCACGCTCGGGTTCGAATCGACCGTGTTTATCGCCGCCGTCTTCCTCATGGGCCTGCTGGGCACCGTGCCACTTGCCGCACATGCCATCGCGATCCAGATCGCGAGCGTCACCTTCATGGTCCCGCTCGGCATCGCGCAGGCGGCGACGATCCGCGTCGGTCTCGCCTCGGGGCGGGGCGACCGCGCCGGGATCGGCCGCGCCGGCTGGACGGCGTTCGCGATCGGCGAGGGCTTCATGGTGCTGACCGCCCTGCTGCTCGTGCTCGCGCCGCAACTGCTGATCGGTATCATCCTCGACGTCGACGCGCCTGCCAACGCCCCGGTCGTCGCGCTGGCGATCTCGCTGCTCGCGGTGGCTGCGGTGTTCCAGGTCGTCGACGGCGCGCAGGTGATCGGCGCGGGGATGCTGCGCGGGCTCGGCGACACGACGGTGCCGATGATCTTCGCGGCGATCGGCTATTGGGGGATCGGCATCGGCGTCGGCGCCTGGCTCGCCTTCGCACACGGCTGGGGCGGGGTCGGCATCTGGACGGGACTGGCGACCGGCCTGGCGGTGGTGGCGGTGCTGATGATGACGCGGTGGCACGCCCGCGAACGGCTTGGACTTGACTAAGCCTCGCTTGATCCCTTTGTCGTATAATAGTTGTGATACATAACCGCTTTGGCGTGTTAACATGTGTTACACTATGGGAGCCTGACACATGCCTGATCAAGACCGCATCGTCGCGATCGGGTTGCTCACGCAGCGCGACGTCTTCGCGCTCGGCCACGACCTGTCGCGAGTCTATCCGATCGACGAGGCGCCGTGCTTCGGTGCGTTGCTCGGCGCGATCGACGATGCCGACCGCGCGTTCCACCGCGCGCATGATGCGCGGCAGCTTGCCAGCGCACCCCGACACGGCGCAACCTCGCGCGGGTAGCGGCGTTCGAGACCCGCACCCCTGCGGAGATCGACGATGACGCTGCCTACCGAATTGCTGCTGCTGGGCTGGTCGACGGTCCTGCTGTTCGCCTATGTCATGATCCAGGGACAGACCGCGACGCGCGATCGCGGGCTCGACTGGAATGCCGGCCCACGCGACGGCGACCAGAAGCCGCTGGGCGAGATGGCCGGCCGCGCCGAACGCGCGCTGAAGAACTTCCAGGAAACCTATCCGGTGTTCGTCGCGCTCGCGCTGGGGCTGGCGGTGACCGATCGCACCGGCGGGCTCGGCGCGATCGGTGCTTGGCTGTGGTTCGGCGCGCGGATCGCGTACATCCCGCTATATCTGTTTGGCATCCGCTATGTCCGCAGCCTGTGCTGGCTGGCGTCGATCCTCGGGCTTCTGCTGATGCTGATCCGCTTCCTCTGAGATTCAGTCGCGCAAGGTGCGGATGATCGCCGAGAAGTCGAGCCCACCCTGCCCGGCCGCCGCGAACGCTTCGTAGCGCTCGGCGGCCTTCGCGCCCATTGGCGTATCCGCGCCGACGTCCTGCGCTGCCGCCATTGCGAGGCGCAGGTCCTTGAGCATCAGCGCGGCTGCGAACCCGCCCTGATAGTCATGGTCGGCGGGCGTGTCGGGCCCGATCCCGGGCAGCGGCGCATAGCTCGTCATCGACCAGCTCTGGCCCGAGGATACGCTGGCGATGTCGTAAAAGGCCTGCGGGTCGAGCCCGAGCTTGTCGGCCAGCACGAACGCCTCGCAGGTCGCGATCATCGTCGCGCCGAGGATCATGTTGTTGCAGATCTTCGCCGCCTGCCCCGCGCCGTTCGCGCCGGCGTGGATCACCGCTTTGCCCATGTCGGCGAGGATCGGCTGCGCGCGATCGAACGCCTCGCGCGAACCGCCGACCATGAAGGTGAGCGTCCCCGCATTGGCCGCACCGATCCCGCCCGAGACGGGCGCGTCGACCGCGGCGAGACCCTTGGCCTGCGCCGCCGTCGCGACCTGCTTGGCGGTCGCGACGTCGATCGTCGAGCAGTCGATCAGGATCGCGGAGGGCGATGCGACGCCGAACAGCGTGTCGTACACCTCGGCGACGTGCTTGCCGGCGGGGAGCATCGTCACGATCGCCTCGGCACCGTCCGCGGCTTCGGCGGCGGAGGCGACGGGCAGGCAGCCGGCGGCTTTCGCCCGGTCCAGCGCGTCGGTGCTCAAGTCGAACGCGCGGACGTCATGACCCTTCTTCGCGAGGTTGGCAGCCATCCCGCCGCCCATGTTGCCGAGCCCGATGAATCCGATGCGTGCCATGTTCTCTCTCCTAAATCTGCCGCGGCGACTGTGTCGCTCGCGATCCAACCCCGCGATCTGCGGCTACGTCCTGCCCCCCAAACTCCGTCGCCCTGACGAAAGTCAGGATCCAGAGCCAAGACCGACACCGCCCGTAACCCTGGATCCTGACTTTCGTCAGGATAACGGGCGGGCGGCGACGCGCCTGCTACTTCCCCGTCCAGCTCCCCGCGCGCTTCTCGACGAAGGCGGCCATGCCTTCGCTCTGGTCCGCGGTGCCGAACAGCCCGTGGAACAGCCGCCGCTCGAACTGGACGCCCATCGCGAGCCCCGTCTCGAACGCCGCGTTGACCATCTCCTTGTTCGCCAGCACCGCCAACGGCGCCATCGCGGCGATGGTGGCTGCGGTCTTCACCGCTTCCTCGACCAGCTCGTCGGCGGGGATGATCCGCGAGACGAGGCCTGCACGCTCCGCCTCGACCGCATCAATCATCCGCCCGGTCAGCACCATCTCCATCGCCTTGGCCTTGCCGACCGCATGCGTGAGGCGCTGCGATCCCCCCATGCCGGGGGAGACCGCAAGCTTGATCTCGGGCTGGCCGAACTTGGCGGTGTCCGCGGCGAGGATGAAGTCGCACATCATCGCAACCTCGCAGCCGCCGCCCAGCGCATAGCCCGCGACCGCGGCGATGATCGGCTTGCGCGTCCGCGTCACCTGCTCCCAGCCGGCGAAGAAGTTGCTGGCATACATGTCGGCAAAGCCCTGGCTCTGCATCTCCTTGATGTCCGCGCCCGCGGCGAACGCCTTGGCGCTACCGGTCAGCACCGCGCAGCCCTGCGACGGATCCGCATCGAACGCGGTGAATGCGGCGATCAGGTCCGCGAGCACCTGCGAATTGAGCGCGTTGAGCGCCTGCGGCCGGTTGAGCGTGACGAGCGTGACCTGCCCGCGCTGCTCGACGAGGATCGTTTCGTAATCGGCCATGTCAGTCTCCAATAAGCATCGTCATCCTGGACTTGATCCAGGATCCAGAGCCACGAGCGTCATCGCAAATGGCTCTGGATCCCGACTTTCGTCCGAATGACGGATTAACCCGGCGTCCACGCCTCGCTCTCCGGCAGCGGCGCGAAGATCTGGTCGATCACGTGATCGGTCACGTCCTCGGGCGTCGCCGGATCCCAGCGCGGCGCATTGTCCTTGTCGACGATCACCGCGCGGACGCCCTCGATGAAGTCGTGCCGCTGCACGACATGGGCGCCGACCGCGTATTCCTGTTTCATCTCGTCCGCGAAGCTCGCCATCGCCGCACCCTCGTGGAGCAGCCGCAGCGACACCTTCATCGTCTGCGGCGACTTGGTCCTGAGCGTCGCAAGCGTCTTTGCCGCCCACGCGCCACCATCGGCGTCGAGCGCGGCAAAGATCTCCTCGAGCACGTCGGACGCAAACAGCCGGTCGATATCCTCGCGATGCGTCATGATCTCGGCATCGTCGGGTACGTCGGACGACCCTTCGAGTATGACGTCGATCTCGCGCGGACGCTCGGCGATCCAGTCCTTCACGCTCTCGAGCTTGGCGCTCGTCAGATAATGCGTCGCCAGGCCTAGCGCCAGGCAATCGGCGCCGTTAATCCGGTGCCCGGTCAGCGCGAGATACTGCCCGATCCGCCCCGGCAGCCGCGACAGATACCATCCCCCGCCGACATCGGGGAACAGCCCGATCCCCGTCTCGGGCATCGCGAACTTGGTGTTCTCGGTCGCCACGCGATACGTACACGGCAAAGTGAGCCCGACGCCGCCGCCCATCGTGATCCCGTCCATGAAAGCGACGATCGGCTTGGCATAGACGAACAGCCGGTGGTTCATCCGGTACTCGGCATGGAAGAACGCCCGCGCCTCGACGCCGTCGGTTGCACCCGATGCGGCCAGCATCCGGATATCACCCCCGGCACAGAATCCGCGACCCTCGGCATGATCCACGACGATCGCCTCGACCGACGCATCCCCGCGCCACGCCTCGAGCGCCTCCAGCACGCCTTCGCACATGGCGAGGTTCAGCGCGTGCAACGCCTTTGGCCGGTTCAACCGTATCCGGCCGACAGGCCCCTCTTTCTCAACGATCAGGTCGGTCACGACGCAAGCCTTTCGGGCAACATCTCTGCGCTCTCTGCGCCTCCGCGCGAAAAATCTTTGCGCGCAGAGGCGCAGAGAGCGCGGAGAAGAAAGATGGGATCGCTGCGCGGGCTCATTGCCGGGTCAGTTCGCGGCCGACGATCATGCGCATGACCTGGTTTGTGCCCTCGAGGATCGAATGCACGCGCAAGTCGCGCCAGAAACGCTCGATCGGGTAATCCTGCAAATACCCATAGCCGCCGTGCAGCTGCAACGCGCGGTCGACCACCGACGAGCCGGTGTCGGTCGCCAGCCGCTTCGCCATCGCCGCGAACTTGGTCTTGTCGGGCGCGTTCGCGGTCACCTTGGCTGCCGCGATGTACAGCAGCGCGCGCGCCGCCTCCAATTCGGTCGCCATGTCGGCCAGCATGAACTGCGTGTTCTGGAAGTCCGCGATGGGCTTCCCGAACTGCTTGCGGTCGCGCGTATAGACGATCGCCTCGTCAAGACACCGCTGCGCACCGCCGAGCGAGCACGCCCCGATGTTCAGCCGCCCGCCATCGAGCCCCATCATCGCGATCCGGAACCCCTCGCCCTCGCCGCCGACCATGTTGGCACCCGGCACGCGCACGCCGTCGAAGATCACCTGCCGAGTCGGCTGCGAATGCCACCCCAGCTTCTTCTCGTTCGCGCCGAAGGACACGCCGGGCATGTCCTTTTCAATCACCAGGCAGGAGATGCCCTTGGGGCCGTCCTCACCCGTGCGGACCATGGTGACATACACCTCGTTCTCACCCGCCCCCGAGATGAACTGCTTCGAGCCCGTCACGATCCAGTCGTCGCCGTCGCGCACCGCGCGCGTCTTGAGCGCGGCGGCATCCGACCCCGAACCCGGCTCGGTCAGGCAATAGCTGGCCAGCCGGTCCATCGTGACGAGATCGGGAAGATACTTGTCCTTCACCGCGGCCGATCCGAACCGGTCGATCATCCACGCCGCCATGTTGTGGATGCTGATGAACGCGCTCGTCGACGGGCACCCGTACGACATCGCCTCCATGATCAGCGCGGCTTCGAGACGCCCGAGCGCGATCCCGCCGCTCTCCTCGCTGACATAGATCGCCGCGAAGCCGAGCTCGGCCGCCGCCTTGATCGTGTCACGCGGAAAGATGTGCTTCTCGTCCCACTCCGCCGCATGCGGGGTGATCCGGTCGGCGGTGAAGCGGCGCGCCAGCTCCTGGATCTCGCGCTGGTCATCGGTAAGGTCGAACTGGTTCATCATCTGTCCTTCAGCGCGCGGCGCCGGTTCCGGTCGTCCGCGCAAGTCCTCTCGTTCAGCGGAATACCACGGTCCGCTTGCCGTTGCGCAGCACGCGCCGCTCGGCGATCCATCCCACCGCCCGCGCGAGCACCTGCGCCTCGCTGTCGCGACCGATCGCGATCAGATCCTTGACGGTCGCGCGGTGATCGACCCGCTCGGCAGCCTGCTCGATGATCGGCCCCTCGTCGAGGTCGCTCGTCACGAAATGCGCGGTCGCGCCGATCAGCTTCACGCCGCGCGCATGCGCCTGGTGATAGGGCCGCGCGCCCTTGAAGCTCGGCAGGAAGCTGTGATGGATGTTGATGCACCGCCCCGCCAGCCGCTCGACCAGCCCGGCGCTCAGTACCTGCATATAACGCGCGAGCACCAGCAGGTCGGCCCCGCTCGTCTCGAACAGGTCGATCAGCGCCGCCTCCTGCGTCGCGCGGCTGTCCGCATCGACCGGCAGGTGATGGAAGGGCAGCCCGTGCCATTCGGTCAGCCCGCGCAACGCCTCATGGTTCGACACCACGCCGACCGGATCGATCGGCAGCGCGCCGGTCGACCAGCGATGGAGCAGGTCGTTCAGGCAATGCGACGTCGTCGACACCGCGACCAGCACGCGCGGCCGCGCCTCGGCGGCAACCAGCGCCCAGTCGAGCGCAAACGCCGCGCCGACGGTGCCGAGCCGCGCGCGCAACTCCGCCTCGCCGTCATCGAGCGCGCTGAACACGACGCGCATGAAGAAGCGCCCGGTCTCGAGATCGGCATATTGCTGGCTGTCGAGAATGAACCCGCCTGCCGCGGCGAGCGCGCTCGTCACCGCGGCGACGATGCCGACGCGGTCCTCGCAGGTGAAGGTCAGTATCTGCGTGGTCATGCGCGCGTCCCGATCAGGTCCCATCGGTTGCCGTATAGATCGGCGAACACGACGACCCAACCATAGGATTCGCAGCGTGGTTCCTCCTGAAAGGCCACGCCGCGTGCCCGCATCCGGTCATAGGCGGCGTGAAAGTCGTCGACTTCGAGGAAGAACGCGACACGCCCGCCAGCCGCACGGCCCAGCGCATCGGCCTGCTCCGATCCGACCGCACGCGCGAGCAACAACGAGGCACCGCCGCCCGGCGGGGCCACGCGGACCCATCGCTTGCCGTCGCCGAGATCGATATCCTCGACCAGCGCGAACCCGAGCGCATCGACGAAATAGCCGATAGCCTCGTCATAGTCGCGAACGACCAGAGCAACCGACGCGAGCCGCATCACCCCATCGTCGGAATGACGAACGCGTCGGTATTCCGCGCCGGCCCGCCATCCTCGGCCATCGCCGGCAATGCCGACCCATCCGGCCAACGCTGCGTGATCGTCTTGACCTTGGTCCAGAACTTCACGCCTTCCATCCCGTGCTGGTTGGTGTCGCCGAACGCGCTGCGCTTCCACCCGCCGAAGGTGTGATACGCGACCGGCACCGGAATCGGCACGTTGATCCCGACCATCCCGACGTTCACCCGCGCCGCGAACTCGCGCGCGGCGTGGCCGTTGCGCGTGAAGATCGCGACGCCGTTGCCATATTGATGCTCGCTCGGCAGCCGCACCGCCTCCTCGAAGTCCGTCGCGCGGACGATCTGCAGCACCGGCCCGAAGATCTCCTCCTTGTACGCCGACATCTCCGTGGTGACGTGATCGAACAGCGACGGGCCGATGAAGAAACCCTTCTCATGCCCCTGAAGCGCGAACCCACGCCCGTCGACGACGAGTTCGGCGCCTTCGTCGACACCCGTCTGGATCCAGTTCTCGATCCGGGTGCGATGCGCCGCGTTCACCACCGGCCCGTAATGCGCGTCGTTGTCGGTCGACACGCCCACGCGCAATGCGGCAATCGCCGGGATCAGCTTCTCGCGCAAAGCAATCGCGGTCTTCTCGCCGACCGGCACCACCACCGGCAGCGCCATGCACCGCTCGCCCGCCGAGCCGAACGCCGCGCCCGACAGGTCGGCGACGACCTGGTCGAGATCCGCGTCGGGCATGACGATACCGTGGTTCTTCGCCCCACCCATCGCCTGGACGCGCTTGCCCGCCTCGACGCCGCGGCGGTACACATAATGCGCGATGTCGGACGACCCGACGAAGCTGACCGCCGCAATCGCCGGATGATCGAGGATCGCGTCGACCATCTCCTTGTCGCCGTGGACGACCTGGAAGATGCCCTCGGGCAGCCCCGCCTCGACGAACAGCTCGCCCAACCGCACCGGCACCGACGGGTCACGCTCGGACGGCTTCAGGATGAACGCGTTGCCGGTGGCGATCGCGACGCCGCTCATCCACAGCGGGATCATCGCCGGGAAATTGAACGGCGTGATCCCAGCGCCGATGCCGAGCGGCTGGCGCATCGAATACACGTCGATCCCCGGCCCCGCCCCTTGCGTATACTCGCCCTTGAGGATGTGGGGGATCCCGCAGCAGAACTCGATAACCTCGAGCCCACGCTGGATATCGCCCTTCGAATCCGCGATCACCTTGCCGTGCTCGGACGAGAGCATGCGTGCCAGCTCGTCCATGTTCGCCTCCACGAGCCGCTTGAACTCGAACATGACGCGCGCACGACGCTGCGGGTTGGTCGCCGCCCAGCCCGGTTGCGCCTTCTGCGCGGCGGCGACCGCCGCATCGAGATCGACCGCACCCGACAGGCGTACGCGCGCCTGTACCTCGCCCGAATTCGGGTCGAACACGTCGCCGAAACGCTCGGCGGTGCTCGCTGCACCACTCGTGAAATTCTCGATGGTCCGCATGGCATCCTCTTCTAGTTGCGGGCATCGTCGGCCATAAGCGTTTCGCAGCCAAGTGGGGCTGTTTGCAGATCCGCTCTGCAAATGTGCAGCTTGAGGTGAGGCGGTCATGGATTGGGACGACGTCCGGTATTTCCTGGCCCTGGCGCGCGCGCACCGGCTCGGCCCAGCCGCAAAACTGCTCGGACAGGACGCGACCACAGTCTCGCGACGCCTGCAACGGCTCGAGCGCCGGCTCCAGACGACGTTATTCGAGCAGACCGTCGCGGGCTACGCGCTGACCGAGCGCGGCGCGGCACTCCTCGAACATGCCGAGACGATGGAGGCCTCCGCGCTCGGCATCCAGGAAGTCGTCGGCACCGATGCGGGCGTGCTCGCGGGGCCGATCCGGTTGAGCGTGTCCGAAGGGTTCGGCAGCCGTATCCTCGCGCCCCGGCTCGCCGCCTTCACCAACCAGTATCCGCGCATCGCGATCGACCTGATCGCCTCGACCGGGTTCCTCAACCCGTCGCGGCGCGAGGCGGATATCGCGGTGATGCTCGCGCGCCCGAAAAGCGGGCCGCTGGTCGCACGCAAGCTCACCGATTATCATCTCGGGCTCTACGCGCACCCCGATCACCTTGCGCGGAGTGGCCCGATCGCGACCACCGCGGACCTGATGCGGCACCGGCTGATCGGCTATGTCCCCGACATGATCTACGCGCCCGAGCTCCGCTATCTGGCCGAGATCGACAGCCGGCTCGACGCGTCGATCCGCAGCTCGAGCATCGTCGCGCAGGCCGAGCTGATCGCCGCCGGCGCCGGGTGCGGCATATTGCCGTGCTTCATCGGCGACGGCGTGCCGGGGCTGGTCCGCGTGTTGCCCGAGGCGGTCGATATCCAGCGCTCGTTCTGGCTGGTCGTCCACCGCGACGTCCGCCGGATCGCGCGGATCGACCGGTTCATCGCGTGGCTGGACGCGACCATCGGCGATCTGAAGCCGCTGATGCTGGGCACGATTGTCGCTCCCGGCTGAGGCTCGTATAGGCTGGCACTGACGCGGCACCGCCGTTTTTGTTCGGAGTGACGCGTGATCCCCAAACTCTATCATGATGCCATTATCTGGATCGGGGACGGCACCGGATTGCCCGACGCCATCCTCCATATCCACGCGGGCATGGCATTGTTGATGATCGCGCGGCTGGTCACGCGGCGATCGTTCGGGACGTTCATTCCGTGGTGGGTCGTCGTCGCCGGTGAAGCCTTCAACGAAATCATGGACCGGCTGAGCTTCGGGTCGTGGCGGTGGGAGGATACCTCGCTGGACATCCTCAACACCTTGCTCTGGCCGACCGTGATCTGCCTCGGCGTGCGGCTGCGCCCGATGATCGGGAAGCGCGGGCGGTAGGCTGCGCTTCCTTCCTGCCCCCCCTCACGGTCATCCCCTCACCGTCATTCTGACGAAAGTCAGGATCCAAAGCCACAAAAGCCGATGCCCGTGACCCTGGGCCCTGACTTTCGTCAGGGTGACGGGACAACTCGAAGTGACGGGGCGCGTCAGGACGACGGAGCGGCGGTGACGGGCTCTTACCCCAGCGCGATGTAGCGTTGCAGGTGATGATCCTCGTCGCCGAGCTGGTGGTCGATCATCACCAGCCGCTTTGCGTAATGCGACACCGCATATTCCCACGTCATGCCGATCCCGCCGTGCAGCTGGATCGACTCCTCCGCGACCAGCGCGCCGGTCCGCCCGATCGTGTACTTCGCCGCCGCCAGCGCCCGTGCGCGCGCCTTCGCATCGTCGCCGTCGAACGCCGAGGCGGCATTGATCACCGCGGACTGCGCCTGCTCGATCTCGAGCAGCACCGTCGCCATGCGGTGCTGGAGCGCCTGGAACTTGCCGATCGGCACGCCGAACTGCTTACGGTCGCGCAGATAGCCGAGCGTCGCCTCCTTGACGAACTCCATCGCGCCGACCGCCTCGGCCGACAACGCGAGCAACCCGGCGCCGACCGCCGCATCGACGATCGCCTGCCCCTGCCCTCCACTCCCAATGCGTGCGTCGGCGCCGAGCGTCACGCCATCGAACGTGACGTCGCCAGCGCCACCGCCCTCGACGACGTTGTAGCTGCGGACCGACACGCCGGCGGTATCCGCGGGCACGAGGAACACGAGCGGGTCGTCCTGCTCGACCACCACCACGAACACCGACGCCGCACCAGCCTGCGCCACGACCGCCTTGGTCCCGCTGAGCGTCCAGCCATCGCCGCTCTTCGTCGCGGTCACCGGCGTCGCGCCATCCTCCTGCGCAAACGCGGCGATCGTCTCGCCGGCGACGATCGCGGCGAGCGTCTCGTCATGCCCGCCGCCCGCGGCCAGCGCGCGACCGGCCATCAGCGCGCCCAGGAACGGCTCGACCACCAGCGCGCGGCCAAGCGCCTCGAACACCACCATGATGTCGAACCCGCTGCCGCCGAAGCCGCCCGCCGCCTCGTCGAACAGCGCCGAGACGATGCCGAGTTCGGTCAACTGCTGCCAGACCGCCGGGTCGTACCCGGCGTCGCTATACGCGCCCGCATTGCGCGTATCGATCGGATAGCCGTCCCGCAGCGCGCGAACGAGCGTGTCGGCGAGCATGCGGCGATCGTCGGTATGGTCGAAGTTCATGTGCTCAGAGACCCAGAATGGCTTTGGAGATGATGTTCTTCTGGATCTCGTTCGATCCGCCGAAGATCGACAGCTTGCGGTTGTTGAAATAGCTCGGCGCCGCCATCGCCGCATCCTCCGGCCCGACATCCTCGCCGTTCCACCCGGCTTCCAGAGCCTCGGGTATGTAGGGCGCAGCATAGGAGCCATAGGCGCGACGCGTCAGCGCGGTGATCTCCTGCCGGATCTCGGTGCCCTTGATCTTGAGCATCGAGCTTTCCGCCCCCGGCGCGCCGCCGCCCGCGACCGCGGCCAGCACGCGCAGGTTGGTCGTCTGCATGTTGGCGAGATCGATCTCGACGCGCGCCATCCTTGCAGCGAACAACGGATCCTCGGCGAGCGCCCGCCCGCCCTTCTTCTGCATCTGCGCGACTGCCTTCAACCGCTCGAACGACGCGATCGAGAAGCCGACGCCGGCGATGTTGGTGCGCTCATAGGTCAGCAGATACTTGGCATAGGTCCAGCCCTGATTCTCCTCGCCGACGAGGTTGGCGACGGGTACCTCGACATCGGTGAAGAACACCTCGTTCACCTCCTGCTCGCCGTCGATCAGCGTGATCGGGCGGACTTCGATGCCGGGCGACTTCATGTCGATCAGCAGGAACGAGATTCCCTCCTGCTTCTTGGCGGTCGCGTCGGTGCGGACGAGGCAGAAGATCATGTCGGCATGCTGGCCGAGCGTCGTCCAGGTCTTCTGGCCGTTGACGACATAGACGTCGCCGTTCCGAACCGCGGTGGTCTTGAGCCCCGCGAGATCGGAGCCTGCGCCCGGCTCGGAATAGCCCTGGCACCACCAGTCGGAGCCATCCAGGATGCGCGGCAGCCAATGCTTCTTCTGCTCTTCAGAGCCATATTTGATCAGCACCGGGCCGAGCATGTTCACGCCGAACGGCACCACGCGGGGCGCGTGCGCGAGCGCCGATTCGTTGTCGAAGATGAACCGCTGGATCACGCTCCAGCCGGGACCGCCCCACTCTTCGGGCCAATGGTTCGCGAGCCAGCCGCGTTCGTTCAGGATCGCGTGCCATTCCTCCATGTCCGCCTTGCGCAGGCGTTTGCCTTCGCGGACCAAAGTCGAGAGGCGGGCGGGGAGTTTGTCGCGGAAGAACGCGCGGACTTCGTCGCGGAACGATTCTTCTTCGGGCGTGAAGCTAAGATCCATGGCCATGTGCTCCTGATGTTGGAGTCCATGTGCCACAGTCGAACGCGAAATTGAAGGACCGGTATGGTCTAAATCGCATGGATCTTGACGCAATGTGTCGCAGGTTAATTCAGGCGGTATCACCGCCGTCCGCGTCATCCTGACTTGCGTCAGGATGACGGCGTGAGACCGATCAGAACCGGTAGCTGATCCAGCCGGCCAGGAAGTCCGAGCTCTTATAGCCCGCATTCGCCAGCGCGGGCCCGGCGATCAGATGCTCGTACCGCCCCGTGAACGACAGCCGCGAGGTGAACGGGTACACCGCCTGGAACCGGATCGTGTCGGCGATCTTCTTACCGCCAACATTCTGCGTGCCCGCAAACGCGGTCCCGTTCGCGCGGTACACCGCATCGCGTGTCGTATCGCGCCACGACAGCTGATATTCCGCGGTCATGCGCAACTTGCCGAACGGCGTGAACGTGACGTTCGGGGCAAGCGCCATCAGGTTGGTCGGCGTCGCGAACAGCTGGTAGCTGTAATAGATGTTGTTGCCGAACGGCGCGAGCGCGGTGCGCAGCGTGCCGTTCCCGTACGCGCCGCCACCGCTGGCATAGTCCGCATGGAAACCGATCCGCGGCGCGGTCTTGCCCTTCCCCAGCTGATACGTCTGCGCGAGCAGCAACAGCCACGCCTTGATCGAGCGGTTGTCGTAGGATCCGCCCTGATAGTTAATGGTCCAGTCGAGATTGACCGGCCCGGCATCGCCCCAGATGTGCAGCCCGTAGAAGTTACGGACTTCGCGGGCGGTGTCGGTGCCCCACACCGCCGAGCGGTTGCGCAGCCGCCACAGGAACGGATCGACATAGAGTTTCGACCCGCCGAACAGCGATTCCGGCACGACCAGCCCGGTCGAGATACCCGAGAACCGCCGTGCGCTCTCGGCATTGTCGTCCTGCGTCCCCCCGTTCCCATAAGCGGTCGGCTTGAAATCGAACACGTCGGCGCGGACGCCGGCGGTGCGCGCCCAGGCCCGGAACCCGTTGAACCCGAAATACAGCGTGTTGTTGTCGCGCGGCACCACCATCAGGTTCGGACCGTCGGCAAACGTCTGGCGACCATAGCGCACGCCGACATCGACATCGGCGACCGTCCCGGTCAGGTCGACGAACGCCTGCTGCACCGCCAGCCTGTTACGCAGGTTCGGCAGCGCGGTACCCAGGTTTTGCCCCTCCAGCGTGCCGTGCGCGAGTTCGCCATAGAAGCGAAGATGCTGGCCGACATGCAGATCGGCGCCCCCGAACAGGCGCAGAATATCCTGCCGCTGCGCTTCGGCGTTGCGCAGATTGGGATTGGTCGTTTCGTTGACGCGCAACCGCGCCTCGCCCGACAGCGTCAGATAGACGTCGCCGTCACGCGCGATCGAGATGAACTTGAGCTGGTCTACGATGTCCTTGCGCTTCTTCGGATCGCGCAGTTTCGACCAGTCCTCCGCCCAGCGCGACTGGTTGTAGCCGCCTGCGGTGACACCATCGCCGATCGCGGCATTGGGATAGGCCTCGGCGATCGGCGACGCTTCGGCCGTGCTGGACAGCTCCTTGGCGCCAATTCTCGCCTGCGTCGAAGGCGCGTCGTTGGCAGGCGCCGGCGCGGTCTGCGCGGCAACGGTGGTCGAAAGTGCGGCGGTGGTCGAAAGTGCGGCCGCGGCAAAGCCGGCCGCATACCGCAAGCGGCGCATCGTCGGTAGGGTCATGAGATAATCCGGTACTGGTGGGTGGGGACGGACCAAGCCGTCCCCACCGACATCAATGGGCAGTCGCGGCATCGGCGGGCAGCGCCGCCGGCACGAACTCGGGAAGCTTGCCCGACAGCGCCGCGTCGAGCTTGTCGCGGTCGAGTGCGCCTTCCCAGCGGGCGACGACGATCGTCGCGACCGCGTTTCCGATGAAGTTGGTCAGGCTACGGCACTCGCTCATGAAGCGGTCGACACCGAGGATCAGCGCCATGCCCGCGATCGGCACGGTCGGCACGATCGACAGCGTGGCGGCCAGCGTGATGAAGCCCGCGCCGGTCACGCCCGCCGCCCCCTTCGAAGAGATCATCGCGACGACCAGCAGCAGCAATTCCTGCCCGAGCGTCAGATGCGTGTTGGTCGCCTGCGCGATGAACAGCGCCGCCAGCGTCATGTAGATGTTGGTACCGTCGAGGTTGAACGAATAGCCGGTCGGCACGACCAGCCCGACGACCGACTTCTCGCAGCCCGCAGCCTCCATCTTCTGGATCAGGTTCGGCAGCGCGGCTTCCGACGACGACGTGCCGAGCACCAGCAGCAGTTCGGCCTTCAGATACTTGATCAGCTTGAAGATCGAGAAGCCCGTCAGGCGCGCGACGGTGCCGAGGATGACCACCACGAACAGGATTGCGGTCAGATAGAAGGTCGCGACCAGCGCACCGAGATTGGCGAGGCTGCCGATCCCGTATTTGCCGATCGTGAACGCGATCGCGCCGAACGCACCGAGCGGGGCTGCGCGCATCAGGATGCCGACCAGCTTGAAGACGATCAGGCTGAGCCGCTCGAGGAAGTTCAGCACCGGCTTGGCAGGCTCGCCGACCAGGCTGAGCGAAATGCCGAACAGGATCGCGACGAGCAGGATCTGAAGGATGTTCCCTTCGGTGAACGCGCTGACCATCGTGTCCGGGATGATGCTCATCAGGAACCCGGTGATCGTCGTCTCGTGCGCCTTGACGGTGTAGTCGGCGATGCCCTTGGTATCGAGCGAGGCGGCGTCGATGTTCATCCCCGCGCCCGGCTGGACGACGTTGGCGACGATCAGGCCGACGATCAGCGCGAGCGTCGAGAAGAACAGGAAGTAGGCGAACGCCTTGCCCGCGACGCGGCCAACCGACCCCAGTTCCTTCATGCCCGCAATACCCGTGACGAGCGTCAGGAAGATCACCGGAGCGATGATCATCTTCACCAGCTTGATGAACGCATCGCCGAGCGGCTTGAGCGCTGCGCCGTACGTCGGATAGAAATGCCCGAGTGCCGCGCCCAGCGCGATCGCGATCAGCACCTGGATGTAGAGCTGGCCGCTCCAGCGCTTGCGCGCGGGCGTTTCCGCGACGCCATATGTCTGGGATGGTAGGGTCAACATCGCCTCCTGAAAACCTTCGCCCGTTGTCACGGGACGTTATGGCGACGGTAATGCCGGGCCGGACCGCGGACTACAATACCGGGTCGGACCCTATCTAAAACGTTGGTTTTGCGTGGTTTATGGACATACCCTGTCTTCTGATGTGCGAAAAATGTCACTTTTCAGCGGTAGCGGGACGCTTTGGTGTGTGATAATCCGCACAAATGGCGCGGTTCAAATCCCCCCTTTTCATCACCGCGCTGGCCGTTCTGCTGGCATTCGCCGCGCTCGGCATCGTCGTCGCCGGAGTTGCCTCGATCTACGGCCCACGCGCGGTGGCGGACGCGACCGCGTCGGTGCGGCTGCGCGCGGTCCAGCAGACCCGCAGCAACCTTCGCCTGCTCGAGGCGGAGCTGCAGACCTATCGCCTGCTCCCGGTCATGCTCGGCGAATATCCGGACGTCCGTGCCGCACTCGCCTCGGGCACGGTCGACCCCGCGCTCAACGCGAAGCTGGCACTGTTGGCGGCGCGGACCGGCGCCCCGGTAATCTACGCGCTTGATACGCAGGGCATGACGATCGCCGCCTCGAACGCCGCACGCGCGGACAGCTTTCTCGGCCACGATTATCGCTATCGCGACTATTTCACCAAGGCGATGGCGTCAGGCGCGACCGAGTTCTTCGCGCTCGGCAGCGTGAGCGGGCGGCCTGGCCTGTATCTGTCGCGGCGTATCGATCGGGACGGCCGGCCGCTCGGCGTGGTGGTGGTGAAGGTCGAGTTCGGCAAGATCGCACGCGCGTGGATCCAGGACATGATGGCGACCTTCGTCACCGATCCCGATGGCATCATCCTGATCGCGAGCGATCCGAAGCTCGAATTCCGAACGACGCGCACGTTGCCCGCTGCGCGTCGCGCGGCACTGATCGCGACACGCCAGTTCGGCACCTCGCCGCTCGACCCGGCACCGCTGACGCTGCGTGGCGGCGTATGGCACGAGGGGGTGTCGCGGCTGCCCAACGGGTCGCCGGCGATCGCGGTCTCGCTCCCGGTGCCGATCGCAGGCTGGCGGCTGGTGCATATGGAGCCGCTCGACGCCGCGTTGCGCACCGCTGCGGCACGCACGCGCTGGGCGACCGCGATCGCGGCGCTGCTGACGATCGCGGTGATCGTTGCCGCCTGGTGGCTTCAGGCACGCCGCAAGCGCAACGCGGGCGCACGCGCCGAACTCGAGGCCGAAGTCGCGCGGCGCACCGCAGAGCTGCGCGCCACCGCCGACCGGCTGCAGATCGAGGTCGAGCAGCGCGAGGCGTCCGACCAGCGCTTTCGCCAGGCGCGCGAGGAGCTGGCGCACGCCAACCGGGTCGGCTCGATCGGCACGATCACCGCCAGCGTCGCGCACGAGATCAACCAGCCGGTCGCCGCGATCCGCACCTTCGCCGACAATGCCGCCGCCTTCCTCGCGCGCGGCGAACCCGCACGCGCGGCGACCAACCTCCAGTCGATCGTCAACCTCACCAGCCGGATCGGCACGATCACCGCCGGCCTGCGCCGCTACGCACGACGCGGCGCAGGGTCGATCGGCCCGGTCGCGCTCGACGAAGCCGTCGACGGCGTCCGCCTGCTCATCGGCGACCGCTTCCGCGCGAAGGGCGTGACGCTCGACCTCCCCACCGGTCCCGAGGCGCGGCTGACCGTGATCGCCGGCCGCGTCCGGCTCGAGCAGGTCCTCGTCAATCTCCTCCAGAACGCGCTCGACGCGGTCGCCGACCGGCGCGACGCCCGAGTCAGCGTCACGGTCGGCCGGAAAGGCCGCGACGTCGTGCTGACCGTCGCCGACAACGGCCCCGGCATCGCGCCCGCGATGGCCGACCATCTCTTCACCCCGTTCGAGACGAGCAAGAAGGACGGCCTCGGCCTCGGCCTCGGCATCGCACGCGACATCATGACCGAGTTCGGCGGCACGCTCGACCTCGTCCCAGCCCCCGAAGGCGCGATCTTCCGCATGATCCTGGTAAAAGCATGACAGAGCAGGCCGTTCTCCTTGTCGACGACGACGACGTCCTGCGCGGCGCGCTCGAACAATCGTTCGAACTCGCCGGGATCGCGGTGATCGCCGAGCGCGATCCGACCGTCGCGCTGGCCCGTGTGACCGCCGGGTTCGACGGCGCAGTGGTGTCCGACATCCGCATGCCGAAGATGGACGGGCTCGAGCTGTTCCGCCGGATCGCCGCGATCGACCACGAGATCCCGGTGCTGCTGATGACCGGCCACGGCGATGTCGCGATGGCGGTCGCAGCCCTCAAGAACGGCGCGTTCGACTTCATCCCGAAACCCTTCGCGACCGATCACCTGATCGCGGGCGCCAGGCGTGCGCTCGAAATGCGCCGCCTCGTCCTCGACAATCGCCGCCTGCGTGCGGCCGCCGAGGAGACGATCGGCGCCGAGCCGCTGATCGGCGAAACGCCCGTCATGGTCCGCCTCCGCGAAACCATGCGCCAGATCGCGCAGGCCGATATCGACGTGCTGATCGAGGGCGAGACGGGTACCGGCAAGGAGCTCGTCGCGGTCCTCCTCCACCGCTGGAGCAACCGCCGCTCGCGGCCGTTCGTCGCGGTCAACTGCGCCGCGCTGCCCGAGGCGGTCGCCGAGATCGAGCTGTTCGGCCATGACGGCGACTCGCGGCTGCCGCGCACCGGCCGGATCGAGGCCTCGAACCGCGGCACGCTGTTCCTCGACGAGATCGAGAGCACGCTCCCCGCGTTCCAGGCGAAATTGCTCCGCGTGCTGGAGGAGCGCGAGGTGATGCCGGTCGGCGGCGACCTGCCGCGCGCGCTCGACCTGCGCGTGATCGCTGCCGCCAAACCCGGGCTCGACCAGGCGGTCGAGGACGGCCGCTTCCGCGCCGACCTGCTGTTCCGGCTCGACGCGGTCCGCCTCCGCATCCCGCCGTTGCGCGAACGTCGCGACGACATTCCGCTATTGTTCGGCCACCTGCTCCACCAGGCTGCCGAGCGGTTCGGCCGCGACGTGCCGACCATCGACACCGCGACGCTCGCCTATCTCGGCCAGCACGACTGGCCCGGCAACGTCCGCGAACTCGACAACCTCGCCAAGCGGCTGGTGCTCCGTGTCGAGGCGGAGGACGCGGTCGACGAAGACAGCGACATCCCCCTCCCCGCGCGCGTCGACAAGTTCGAGGAAGCGACGATCCGAGCGACGCTGCAACAGGTTAGCGGCGACGTCCGCTCCGCGCTCGCGGCGCTCGGCATCCCGCGGAAAACCTTCTACGACAAGCTCAAACGCCACGACATCGACGTCGAAGCCTACCGCCCGACCAAAAGCTAGCTGATCCTCCCCCGCCAGGGGGAGGTGGCACCGCAGGTGACGGAGGGGGAGGACACGCAACCGCTGTTACCCTTCCCGCCCCCTCCGTCTGGCAAGTGCCAGCCACCTCCCCCTGGCGGGGGAGGATCAGCCGATCGCCCTAACTCGGAATAACCGGCGGCACCCCGCCCTGCCGCGTCGCCACGAACCGCGCGAGCGGCGGCCCGATCAGCAACACCCCGAGAAACCGCAGCACCTGCAGCGCCATCACGAACGGCACGTCGACCGGGCTCGACGCAGCGATGATCGCGACCGAATCCATCCCGCCCGGGCTGGTCGCGAGATAGGCGGTGACCGGATCGATCCCCCACCAGCGCGTCAACGCCGCCGCGATTCCGCCGCAGAACGCGATCAGCAGCGCCACTGATAGCAGGATTCGCGGCATCGCCCTGCCCGCGACGCGCAAGGTGTCGCGCGTGAACGACAGCCCGATCTTCCATCCGACCACCGCATAGCTGATCGCGAGCAGCCACTGCGGCAACACCGGCTGCGCGATCCCGGTGACGTTCAACGCTGCCCCCGCGACCAGCGAGCCGAGTAGCGCCCCCGCCGGCAGCCGCAGCGCGACACCAACCCCCGCACCAACACCGGCAATCGCGATCGTCCGCAGCACCGCAATCGGATCGACCGCCGCGAACCACGTCGCGGCAACGTGATGCCCGCTCCCGCCGCCGACCATCACCGCCGCCAGCACCGACGCGACCACCGCGACGCAGACGACGCGCGTATAGGTCATCACCGCGACCAGCCGCGAATCCGCGCCATACGCCTGCGCCATCAGCACCATCGCGCTCGCCGCCCCCGGCGTCGATCCCCACACCGCGACGGTGCCCGGCAACACCTGCCACCGGCTCAGCAGATAACCGAGCACGCTGCTCGCCGCGAGCGTGACGCCGTTGACCATCAGGAACACCGGCCAGTGATCCGCGACCGTCGCGACGATCCCCGTCGTGATCGAGCCCGCAATCAGCGTCCCCACCGCCGCCTGCGCCGCGCGAAACGCCGATAGGGGCACGCTCAACGACCACCCGCGCACCGCGAGCGCCACCGCCGCGATCATCGGCCCGAGCAACAGTCCCGCGGGCAGCCCGACGAGTTCCAGCACTGCCGCAACCACCGCCGACAGCGCGACCAAGACGGTCCAGCGCCCGATCAAGATTTGGTCGCGAACCAGATCACATGCCGCGCCCCACCCTTGCGCGTAGCCCGCGCGATAACCTCATCGACCGCGAAACCCGCCTCGTCGAGCCGTTTGGCGAACGGCTTGCTCGGCGCAGACGACCACACCGCCAGCACCCCGCCGGGCCGCAGCGCCGCGCGCGCACGCGCCAGCCCCGCCGCCCCGTACAGCCGATCGTTACCGGGCCGCGAAATCCCGTCCGGACCATTGTCGACATCGAGCAGGATCGCGTCCCACTCCCCCTCGCCGATCGCCGTCGCCACGTCGCCCTCGAAGATTCTAGTCCGCGGATCGGTCAGGCTCTCCCCATGCAGCGCCGCCATCGGCCCCTGCGCCCATTCGATCACCGCGGGCACGATCTCCGCCACAGCCACCTCGGCATCAGGCCCCAGCCGCGCGAGCGCCGCGCGCAACGTGAACCCCATGCCCAACCCGCCGATCAGCATCCGCACGCCTGGCCGCGCACCGATCCGGTCGCACGCCTGTTCCGCCAGCGCCTCTTCCGAGCCGCTCAGCCGGCTGTTCATCAGCTCGTTCGCGCCGAGCATGATCGAAAACTCGGCACCCCGCTGGAGCAGCCGAAGCTCGCCCCCGCCCGGGACCTGCGCCGTCCCCAGCAGAACCCGCGGCACCATCAGGCGGACCACGCCGCGATGTCGTCCTGATCGCCGATCAGGGCCAGCCCGTGCGCGATCGACGTCAGTTCGCCGCCGCTCATGATCGCCGCCTCGCCGAACCGCTCGACGAAGATCCGGCGGATGCGCGGGATCAGCGACGACCCGCCGGTCAGGAACACGCGGTCGATATCGCCCCCACCGACGTTCGCGACCTCGAGCGCACGGTCCACCGCCGCCTCGATCCGCACCACGTCGTCGGCGATCCAGCCCTCGAACTGCGCACGCGTCACGTCCGCCTCGATCTCCAGCCCCGCCCCCGCGAAGTGGAAATGCGCGTCCTCGCCGCTCGACAGCGCGCGCTTGAGCGACCCCACCGCATCGTACAACGGATAGCCCAGCTCATTCTCGATTACCGCGATCATCCGCCCGATCGCGTCCGGATCGACCGCGGTCTTCTGCAACCGCTCCAGCTCGGTCATCGTCTTGCGGTTGCGCATCAGCGCCAGCCTGGACCAGTCCGCGAAATCGGCGAAATAGGCGCGCGGGATCTCCAGCTCCTTGCCGAACGACTTGTACGCGCCGCCCTTGCCCAGCATCGGCAGCACCAGCCGGTCGAGGATCCGGTAATCGAACCGGTCGCCCGCAATCCCGACGCCCGCATGCCCGAGCGGCGTACACCGCCGCGCCGCGCCCGGCTCGGCCACGCGCACGACCGAGAAATCGCTCGTACCGCCGCCGAAATCCGCCACCAAGATCGTCGCCGGCTCGGTCAGCCGCGTTGCATAGCTGTACGCCGCGCCGAGCGGCTCATAGACATAATGGATCTCCGCGCCGAAGCCCTTGAACATGGCGTCATAGCGCGTCCTTGCCAGCGCCTCGTCGGGCCGCGCCCCCGCATATTCGACCGGCCGCCCGACCACGATCCGGTGCGGCCGCGTGTCGAGCTTGCCGCCCGCATGCGAAATCAGCTTCTCGAGGAACAGCTGCCCCATCTCCTCGAAGCGATAGCGCTTGTCGAAGACCGAGGCCTGCTCGAACGTCTTCATCGCCGCGACCGACTTGAACGACTGGATGAACCGGCTGTCGAGCGGGTATTCCATATATTCGGCGATCGCCCACGGCCCCGCATCCGACGCGAGCCCCTTGCCGCTGTCGTCCTGCCAGAAGCACAGCGCCGAGCGGAACACCGGGCTCGTCTCGGCGGGGGCGGCGAAGCTCACGAGTTCGGGGGCGCCGCCCTTCGTCCCCAAGGCCACGACGCTGTTGGTCGTGCCGAAATCCAGCCCCAAGGCCGGGCCGCCAGCGTCCATCTGCATGCGTCGTCCTTCAATGAACGCGCGCCTATGCCGATGCCGAGGCGGGCATGGCAACCCCGCGCGTGCTCGCCAGCCGGTAAAACGGGTCGTGCCGCGGGCGCCTAGCCGCGCTTCAGCCGGACCAGGGCCGCGTCCAGCGCGGACAGGAAACTCGACCGGTCGCTTTTCGAGAACGGCGCCGGCCCGCCGATCACGTCGCCGCCCGCGCGCAGATCGGCCATGATCGCCCGCGTCGCGATCGCGCCGCCGATCGAGCTGGTGGTGAACGGCTTGCCGGTGTTAGCCAGCACGGTAGCGCCGGCCTTCAGGCAGCGATCGGCGAGCAGGATGTCGGCGGTGATCACCACCGCTTTCGCATCGCTTTGCTCGGCGATCCAGTCGTCGGCGGCATCGAACCCGTCGCTGACGACGACGCGGCTGATCAGCGGATGGACGGGGATGCGGAAATGGCTGTTGGCGACGATCGTGACGGGCACCGCATGGCGCCACGCGACCTTGTAGATCTCGTCTTTGACGGGACACGCGTCGGCATCGACAAGGATACGCAGCGGGGATGGCAGGTCGGTCATAGTCATCTCACCCCTCTCGTCATCCTGACGAAAGTCAGGACCCAGGATCAAGCAGGACGGCGTTCGTTACTCTGGATCCTGACTTTCGTCAGGATGACGGAGGTAGGGGGGGGCGGCACCAGCGCACCGGGCGCAATCCGCAAAGCCGATCCCCCTCGATCCTCCCCCGCCAGGGGGAGGTGGCAGGCATCAGCCTGACGGAGGGGGAGGCATCCACAACATCCGTTGCGCGTCCTCACCCTCCGTCACCTTCGGCGACACCTCCCCCTTGTGGGGGAGGATCGCGATGGCTCAGCCCCGCTCGCGATTGCCGCGATACGGCGGCTTGCGGGTCGGAGCCGGACCGCCACGCGGGGCCGCCCGGTGCAGCGTCGAGCGCGGACCGCCCGCATTGCTGCGACCGCCGCCGCCGTCATGCCGCGCACCGCTCTCGGGCGCGCCCTGCATGGCTTCGATCGCGACGCCGCTCTCCTCTTCGCCCTGTTGCGCGGTGCGCTGGATCGCCGCCGAGAAGCGCGACGCCACCGCACGCGGGATCTCGAACGCGGTCTCGTTCGGGCCGATGCGGATCGCCCCGATCTCGGACTTGGTGATGTGCCCGCGACGGCAGATCAGCGGCAGGATCCAGCGCGGATCGGCGTTCTGGCGACGACCGATATCCATGCGGAACCAGACGGTGTCCTCAAAGCCCGCGCGCGGACCCTGCGAACGATCGTCGCTGACCGACTGCTTGCTCTGGTCGATCAGGTCCTCGGCCTGCGGCATCGTCGCGCGGTGCATGTGCACCAGGGCGGCGGCGATATCTTCCGGCGTCTTCTCGGCCATCAGGCGGACGGCGAGCGCGCGATCCTCCTCCTCGACCTCGACCGGCTGCAACAGCATGCCGATCAGCCGCTCGTGATCGTTCTTGCGGATGTCCTCGGCAGTCGGGGCGTTTACCCATTCCGCGTTGATCTTCGCACCGCGGAGCATCATCTCGACGCGACGGCGACGCGGGAACGGCACGATCAGGACGGCGGTGCCCTTCTTGCCCGCACGACCGGTACGACCCGAGCGATGCTGGAGCGTCTCGGCATCGCGCGGCAGCTCGACGTGCACGACGAGGCTGAGCGTCGGCAAATCGATCCCGCGTGCGGCAACGTCGGTCGCGACGCAGACGCGGGCACGGCGGTCACGCAGCGCCTGCAGCGCCGCGTTACGCTCGTTCTGCGAATGCTCGCCCGACAGCGCGACCGCGGCAAAGCCACGCTCGACCAGGCTCGCATGCAGATGGCGCACGTTATCGCGAGTCGCGCAGAACAGCATCGCCGTCTCCGCCTCGTGGAAGCGCAGCAGGTTGATCACTGCATGCTCGATCTCGGACGGCGAAACCGTGACGGCCTGGTACGAGATGTCGCCATGACCGCGATCCTCGCCGACGGTCGAGATGCGCAGCGCGTCCTTCTGGTAGCGCTTGGCAAGCGCCACGATCGGCCGCGGCATCGTCGCCGAGAACAACAGCGTACGGCGCTGCTCGGGCGATGCGTCGAGGATCTGCTCGAGATCCTCGCGGAAGCCCATGTCGAGCATCTCGTCGGCCTCGTCGAGCACCGCGACCTTCAAGGCCGACAGGTCGAGCGCGCCACGCTCGAGATGGTCGCGCAGACGGCCAGGCGTCCCGACGACGATGTGCGCGCCGTGTGCGAGCGAACGACGCTCTTTCGAGGCGTCCATGCCGCCGACGCAGGTCGAGATGCGCGCACCGGCCTTGGCATAGAGCCACATCAGCTCGCGGCTGACCTGGAGTGCGAGTTCGCGGGTCGGCGCGATGCAGAGCACGAGCGGCTTGTGGGGGGCGGGCAGGCGCTGGACGCCGTCTTCGCCTGCTTCACCAAGCAGCTCGCCGGCCATCGCCAGGCCGAACGCGACGGTCTTGCCCGAACCGGTCTGCGCCGACACGACGAGATCGCGACCGATCGCATTGTCCTCGATCACGTGCGCCTGCACAGGGGTCAGCGCGGTATAGCCACGCGCGGCGAGCGCCTCGGAAAGAAGCGATGGAATATTTGTAAAAGGCATGTACGTCCTACTTGGTGGCCGGCTTACGCAACGGCAAGGCTCTGGCGTGGTGGTCCCTACAGGACTTGACCCGCGGCCCACCCGCTCGACCATGCCCATTGGAAATTGTAGCCGCCGAGCCACCCTGTGACATCGACCGCTTCGCCGACTGCATACAGCATTGGTACGCGTTTGGCTTGCATTGTTTGCGAGGAGAGTTCCGCGGTGCTGATTCCGCCCGCGGTGACCTCGGCCTTGGCATAGCCCTCCGAGCCATTTGGCGTGAACTGCCAATGGCTTAGCGCGCGTTCGGCGTCCTGGAGCTTGCGATCGGTGAGCGTGGAAATCTCGTTTGCCATGCCCAATCGGTCGCTCAAAGTCTCCGCGAGTCGGTCCGGCAGCGTGTTTGCGAGCAGTTTGCGCAGAGTCGCACGCGGCGTGGTACGCTTGGCGGCGGGCAGCCAGCCGGAGTCGCGGTCGGGCAGAAAGTCGATCCCGATCGGCTGGCCGTTGCGCCAATAGGACGACGCCTGCAGGATCGCCGGGCCCGACAGCCCACGGTGCGTGAACAGCGCCGCCTCGCGGAACCTGATCTTGCCGGCGGTCGCGACGACATCCGCGGCGACCCCGGAAAGCTCGCGAAACAGGATTTCGTCGCCGCCCAGCGTCAGCGGCACGAGTGCGGGGCGCGGCTCGACCACCTTCAACCCGAATTGCCGCGCCAGGTCATAGGCGAAGCCGGTCGCGCCCATCTTCGGGATCGATGGCCCGCCGGTCGCGATGACGAGCGCCGGCGCGGTGACGGTGCGGCCGTCGAGCGACACCCGATATCGGCCATCGGCATGCTCGACCGCGGTGACCGCGCGGCCAAGCGACAGATCGACCCGCCCCTTGTCGCACTCGTCGAGCAGCATCTCGACGATCTGCTTGGCGGAGCCGTCGCAGAAGAGCTGGCCCAGCGTCTTCTCGTGCCACGCGATCCCGTAGGAGTTGACGAGCGCGATAAAGTCCTGCGCGGTGTAGCGGCCCAGCGCGGACTTTGCGAAATGCGGATTGGCGGAAATGTAGCGGTCAGCCGCGGTATGGACGTTGGTGAAATTGCACCGCCCGCCGCCGGAGATCAAGATCTTCTTGCCCGCCTGCTCGGCGTGATCGACGAGCAGAATCTTTCGACCACGCTGGCCGGCGACCGCGGCGCACATGAGGCCGGCGGCGCCTGCGCCAAGGATGATCGCGTCGTAGTCGGGAGAGATCGCCAAGACAGATCACCAAAGCTCCCCTTCCGCTTGCGGGAGGGGTCGGGGGAGGGAACGCATCCAGGAGCGAACCGGCGCGTATGCGGCACTGCCCTCCCCTAGCACCTCCCGCAAGCGGAAGGGGAATTTAGGGTAGCGCTTGCTCTCAACGAAAACACCACCCCGGCGAAGGCCGGGGCCCAATTGGGGGACGGGCATGACGCAGGTTGCGCGCCGTTACTACGACCTTTCCAATTGGGCCCTGGCCTCCGCCGGGGTGGTGCATTGGGTCGATTTTCCGTCATCCTGACGAAAGTCAGGATCTAGAGCCATAAGCGGCTACGCTCGTGGCTCTGGATCCTCGATCAAGTCCAGAATGACGTCAGGCGAAAGCCCCTACCGCAACTTAGCGATATTGAGCGAGTCTTCTTTCGCCCTTACCTTTACCGACTCCTCGCTCCGGGTCAGCGCCTTGGCGATCGCCTTCAGCGCCATGCCCTTCTTGGCGAGCGTGTGCAGCTTCTGAATCTCGTCCTGCGTCCACGCCTGACGATGCCGCTCGAATTTCGCTTCAGCCATCAGCCTTCATCCTTGTCGATCGCGAGCACCTCGATCGCATCTGCCTTATCCGCGAACGCGACCTTTTCGCCGACCGCTGCGCCCATCAGCGCGCGCGCTAAAGGCGCCGAGAACGCCAGCCGATCCTCGCCAGGCTCGGCCTCGTCGCCGCCGACGATCGCAATCACCCGCTCGACGCCGTTCATGCGAACCCGGACACGCGACCCGATCCCGACCTCGTCCTCCTCGGGCGACGGCGCGATCTCCGCGGTCGTCTGGCGCGTGTGCCGATAGCGCAGGTCGCGCAGGAGGACCTTGCGAGCCTGCTCGTCGGTTTCTGCCGCAACGGCAGCCTCGATCGCGTCCACCCGCTCGCCGATCAGCGCCAACCCACGCACCGTGACCAGATTGGGCCCCGGCGCGATCGGCTGTTCGAACTTCGGCTCGAGATGTTCCTCGTCGCTCTCCCGGCGAAACGCAACGCTCATGCGATCACTTCAGGCACGCGACGATCCCGGCGATCGCCGCCAGCGTCCCGTCGACATTCCTCACCTTCACGACATCGAGCCCAAGCTGCTCCGCCGGATAGTCGTTCCCGCCCGGGAAGATCGCGTCGCCGATGAACATCATCTTGTCGAGCGCGATGCCGCTCGCCTCGTTAAGCTTCTTGAGGCCATACGCCTTGTCGACGCCTTCGCGCGTGATATCGATCGAGGTCGCGCCGCCCATGTTGATCGACAGCCCCGGCAGGCGCTGGCGCAGATCGGCCTGGATCACCTTGCGCTTGGCGAAGTCGGGATCCCAGCTGTGCTTGGCGTCGATCGGCGCTTCCTGGCCCAGTGCCGAGAAGGTGATCTGGCTGCCGCGATCCTCAATCCGCTCGCCCCAGGTCTGCTCGGGCACGAACCCGGTCGCCTCGAGCGACTCGTCGAACGCGGTCAGGATCTTCTGCTTCTCGTCGTCCTCGAACAGCTCGGCATAGACCGCACGCCATTCGCCATCGAACCGGTACAGCTTGGTCCCCGTCGTCGGCATCAGCCACAGCTTGGTGCGATCGGCGCGCTCGGGCAGACGGCTCGCGACCTGCTTTTCGAACTGCGGCCAGTCGCCACCCGAGATCACCGCGACATGCGCGACGTCGAGCAGGTTCGCCAGCGCCTCGCCCATTGGCTCCTGCAAGGGCTGCTTGCTCTCGGCCAGCGTTCCATCGAGGTCGAAGGCAACCAACTCTTTCATGCGGAAACTCCATTCAGGATAAAGGTATCGATCGCGTGCGCGACGCCGTCAGCATCGTTTGGCGATGTAATCTCGTGCGCGACGTCGCGGACGGTCTGCGGCGCGTTGCCCATCGCGATCGCGAGCTTGGCGCGCTTGAGCATCGCGATGTCGTTCGCCTGATCGCCGATCGCCGCGGTCTGCGTCAAGCTGATGCCGAACGCGTCCGCCAGTTCCTCGATCCCGCTACCCTTGTTGCCCGCAACGGGCGTGATATCGAGATAATAGGTCTGCGACTGGACGATTGTCGCCTGCGTGTCGAACTTCGCCGCAACCTTGGCATGCAGGTCGCGCAGGAGATCCTCGTCGTCGCTGACGAATGTCACCTTGTCCGCCTTGGCAAGCAGATCGGTAAAGTCGGAGACGATCACCGGATCCTGCGCCGACGCCGTGCGCTCGCTGCCGACATGACCGCCCTGGTCGGTGCTGGCGTACCAGATGTCATCTGCGAAAAACCACGTATCGACCGGCGCATCGCCGACGATCTCCATCGCGCCGCGCACGACATCGACGTCGATCATGTGATGCTCGATCACGGTGCCATCGCGCTTGAACACGATCCCGCCGTTGAACGCGCCCATCGGCTCGTCGATGCCGAGCAACTCGGCGATTGGCATCATCCCCGAGCGAGGCCGTGCGCTGATGATCGTGAAGCCGAGGCCCGCCGCCTTGAGCCGCTTAACCGCATCGACGGTCGCGGGGGTGACCTTCTTCTCCTTGTCGACGAGCGTGCCGTCGACATCGGAAACGAGGAGCTTGATCGCCCCGCTCACTTCGCCGCTCACTGGGGCATCTCGACATGACCGCCAAAGCCATAGCGCATCGCCGACAACAGCTTGTCGCCGAACGTATGGTCCACCCGGCTACGATAGCGCGCATAGAGCGCGGCGCTCAGCACGTTAGCCGGCACCTTCTCCTCCATCGCCGCGTCGATCGTCCACTGGCCTTCGCCCGAGTCCGCGACGCTGCCGCTGAACCCTTCGAGCGTGCCGTCCTTCGCCAGCGCGATCGCCGACAGATCGAGCAGCCACGACGAGATCACGCTACCGCGACGCCACACTTCGGCGACGTCGGTCAGGTTGATGTCGAAGCGTTCCTCCTCGACGACATGCTCGCCCGACTTGCCCTTGAGGATGTCGAAGCCCTCGGCATAGGCCTGCATCAGGCCGTATTCGATACCGTTATGCACCATCTTGACGAAGTGCCCCGCGCCCGACGGCCCGGCATGGATATAGCCCTGCTCGGCGCGCGGATCGGCCTTGCCCTCGACGCGGCCGGGCGTGCGGACGATCTCGCCCATCCCCGGCGCCAGCGTCGCGAAGATCGGATCGAGCAGGTCGACGGTTTCCTTGTCGCCGCCGATCATCATGCAATAGCCGCGCTCGAGCCCCCACACGCCGCCCGACGTGCCGACGTCGACATAATGGATGCCCTTTTCGGCGAGTTCCTTCGCGCGGCGGACGTCGTCCTTGTAGAAGCTGTTGCCGCCGTCGATGATGATGTCGCCCGCGCTCGCCTTTTCGGCGATCGCCTGCACGGTGCTCTCGGTCGGCGCGCCCGCGGGCACCATCACCCACCAGATCGCCGGGCTCGCAAGCTTGGCGTGCATGTCGTCGAGCGACTCCGCGCCTTCCGCGCCGTCGGCGGCGAGTTTCTTCACCGCCTCCGCATCGCGATCATAGGCGACGACCTCATGGCCATCCTTCATCAACCGGCGCGCGATATTGCCGCCCATCCGGCCGAGGCCGATAAGTCCGATCTTCATAGGGGAAATCCTTGTCTTCTCCCTCTCCCCTCCGGAGAGAGGGTCGGGGTGAGGGGCAGTTCCGGGCGGAGGCGCTCTTGGCAGCCCCCCACCCCGGCCCTCTCCCCACAGGGGAGAGGGGGCAGAAGGCTCACGCCGTCGCGGGCTGCTTCTTGGCGATCGCGCCGAGCAGGTCGTCGAACGCCTTCACGAACGACGCCACGCCCTCTTCGACCAGCGTGCCCGTCACGCCGTCGAGGTCGAGACCCAGCCGCTCGGCTTCCGCCAGCGTGCGCTTGGCACCGTCGACGTCCTGCGTGATCGTCTCCGCCGACGTGCCGTGATCGCGAAACGCGTCCATCGTCTTCGGCGGCATCGTGTTGACCGTGTCCTTGCCGATCAGCGTGTCGATATACAGCGTGTCGGGATAGCTAGGATCCTTGACCCCGGTTGACGCCCACAACAGCCGCTGCGGCTGCGCGCCCTTGGCAGCCAGCGCCTGCCAGCGATCCGACTTGAGGAACTCGAGATACCATTGATACGCCATCTTCGCGTTGGCGATCGCGACCTTGCCGCGCACGGCCTTCAACGCATCCGCCTCGGCGTCGCCCTTTTCGAGCCGCGCATCGATCGCCTTGTCGATCGTCGAATCGATCCGGCTGACGAAGAAGCTCGCGACGCTGGCGATCCGGTCGATCGGCTTGCCCTCGGCAACGCGCTTCTCGAGCCCTGCCGCATACGCCTCGGCGACGCGCACATAGGCCTCGATCGAGAACAGCAGCGTCACGTTGACGTTGATCCCTTCCGAGATCGCGGTCGAGATCGCCGGGCCGCCCGCGAGCGTCCCCGGGATCTTGATCATCAGGTTCGGCCGGTCGACCGCCGCCCACAGCTTCTTCGCCTCGGCGATCGTCGCGTCGGTATCGTCCGAGATATAGGGCGACACTTCGAGGCTGACATAGCCGTCCTTCGCATCGAGCTTATCGTACACCGGCTTCAGCGTCTCCGCCGCCGCCTTGATGTCCTGGATCGCGAGATGCTCGTACCGGTCGATCGTCGCCGCGCCGGGGTTCTCCTTGTCGAACGTCGCCAGCGTCGAGTCATAGGCGTCGCCATGCCCCATCGCCTTTTCAAAGATCGACGGGTTCGACGTGACGCCGGTCAGGCCATCCTCGTCGACCAGCTTCTGGAGACCACCGGCCTCCAGGAACTTCCGGTCGACGAAATCGAGCCACACCGCCTGGCCGAAGCCTTCGAGATCGTTGAGCGCACCCATCACTTGGTCTCCATAACCTGGCGGGCAACCTTGACGACATTGTCGACGGTGAACCCGAACTTGTCCTGCAGTTTGGCGAGCGGTGCCGAGGCACCGAAGGTCGACATCGTCACGGTCGCGCCGTCGAGACCGACATAGCGGTCCCAGCCGATCGACCCGGCCATCTCGATCGCAACGCGCGCGCGCACCGAACGCGGCAGCACGCTCTCCTTGTACGCCGCGTCCTGCAGCTCGTAACGATACCAGCTCGGCATCGACACGACCCGGCTCTTCACGCCGTCCGCGACCAGCTTCTCGTGCGCGTCGACCGCGAGCGAGACTTCGCTGCCGGTCGCGATCAGGATCACGTCTGGCGTGCCGTCGCTGTCGGCAAGGACGTAGCCGCCCTGCGCGACGCCATCGGCGCTCGCATACTTCGCCCGGTCGAGCGTCGGCAGCGCCTGACGCGAGAGGATCAGTGCGGCGGGTGTGCTGGCGTCCTTCAGAACGGCCTTCCATGCTGCGACGACTTCGTTCGCATCGCTCGGACGGATCGTGTCGAGACCGGGGATCGCGCGCAGCGTGGCGAGATGCTCGATCGGCTGGTGCGTCGGGCCGTCCTCGCCGACGCCGATCGAGTCGTGCGTGAACACCCAGACCGCGCCGACCTCCATGATCGCCGACAGGCGCACCGGTGCGCGCATGTAATCGACGAAGACGAGGAAGGTGGAGCCGTAAGAGCGCAGATGCGACAGCGCCATGCCGTTGACGATCGCGCCCATGCCATGTTCGCGAATGCCGAAATGGAAGTTCCGGCCGCCATAATTTGCCGCCTCGAACGAGGGCTGGCCCTTGATGTCGGTCTTGGTCGACGGCGCGAGATCGGCCGACCCGCCAATCAGCCACGGCACCTTTGCGGCAATGGCGTTAAGCACCTTGCCGCCCGAATCACGGCTGGCGAGACCCTTGGGATCCGCCTCGAACACGGGGATGTCCGCATCCCAGCCCTCGGGCAGCTCGTCTTTGAGCATCATGTCGAGCTCGGCCGACAGCTCGGGATGCGCATCGCGATACTTGTCGGTCAGCGCGACCCACTCGTCACGCAGCTTGGCGCCACGCTCGGCGATCGCACCGTTGAAATTCTCGATCACGCCATCGGGCACGTAGAACGACTTGTCCTCGGGCCAACCGTAAGCCTGCTTGGTGAGACGGATATTCTCCTCGCCCAGCGGCTCGCCGTGGGCCTTCTCGCTGCCCGCCTTGGGGCTGCCGTAACCGATCACCGAATGCACGACGATGAAGGTCGGCTTGTCGGTGGTCGCCTTGAACGTCTCGATCGCACGGCTGAGGGCCGCGGTGTCGTTAGCATCGTCGATATGGATGACGTTCCAGCCATAGGCGTCGAAACGAAGCCCGACATCCTCGTCGAACGCGAGATCGGTCGCGCCCTCGATCGAGATATGGTTGCTGTCGTAGATCCAGCACAGGTTGCTGAGCTTCAGATGGCCGGCAAGACTTGCCGCCTCGGCCGAGACGCCCTCCATCATGTCGCCGTCGCCGCACAGCGTGTAGACGTCATGGTCGAACAGCGTGAAGCCGTCCTTGTTGTAGCGCGCCGCGAGCCAGCGCTCGGCGATCGCCATGCCGACCGAATTGCCGCAGCCCTGGCCGAGCGGCCCGGTCGTGGTCTCGACGCCCGTCGTGTGGCGATATTCGGGGTGGCCCGGAGTCTTCGACGACAGCTGACGGAACTGCTCGATATCCGCGAGGCTCACGGCCTCCTTGCCGGTCTTGTTACCCTCGGCGTCGATCTCTTCGATCTTGGCGAGGTGGATCAGCGAATAGAGCAGCATCGATGCATGCCCGACCGACAGCACGAACCGGTCGCGATTGGGCCAGTCGGCGTGCTTGGGATCGTAGCGCAGGAATTTCGACCAGAGCGTATAGCCGACCGGCGCCAGCGCCATCGGCGTGCCCGGATGGCCCGAATTGGCCTTCTGCACCGCGTCCATCGACAGGGTACGGATCGTATCGATCGCCAGACGCTCGGGCGAGCCATCCTCGTGCAGCATGGGGTCCGCCTTGGGGGCGACGGTTGCGGTATCGGTCATGAAAGAAAGCCTCGCTCTAGACTGACCGAACGCCGCGCATCCGATCTGGTTGCCAAGATAGGGAGCCTTTAGGCGGATGCACCCGAGCGTTCCAGTCGCGTAACGACGCCGTTCGTTGCGATATACGCCGCATCGACCTCGTCGAGGAACAGACCGTGGCCCAGAATCCCGGGGATTGCGGCGAGCGTGACGGCGGTAGCGCGGGGGTCTTCGATCGTGGCGAAGTGGCAGTCGACGACCAAATTACCTTGATCCGTCCGATACTTGTCGCGGATCACCGGCGCCGCTCCTAGCTCGGTCAGTGCACGCATCACAAAGGTCAAGGCGAACGGCAGCACCTCGACCGGGAGCTTGGCCGCGCCGATCCGGTCGACCTGCTTGGACCCATCCGCGATCACGATCATCCGTGCCGAGCTTGCGGCAACGATCTTCTCGCGCAACATCGCGCCCCCCGCCCCCTTGATCGCAAAACATCGCGCGTCGATCTCGTCGGCGCCGTCGATCGTCAGGTCGACGCGCGCGATGTCCGCAAAATCGAGGACGTCGATTCCCACGTCGCGCGCGAGCTTGCCGCTGGCGTCGGAGGTAACGACCGCACGGACCACCAAACCCATCGTGACCCGCTCGCCCAGCGCCCGGATCGCGAACGCGGCGGTCGACCCGGTGCCAAGCCCGACGAGCATCCCGTCCCGAACTTCCGCCACGGCAGCAACCGCGGCTGCCTTCTTGTCGTCATCGATCATAGCGCCCCCCAATCCGTCATGCCGGGCACGTTCCGGCATCACGCTTCAACACATCCGAGAGGATTTAGTTTGCGGGACCCGCGGACGAAGCACCACCCCGGCGAAGGCCGGGGCCCATTGGGGGGACTTCGCTGACGGAGCGCAGTCCGCCGTTACTACGACCTTTCCATCTGGACCCCGGCCTCCGCCGGGGTGGTGCCGTAATGGTGCGGACTCGCCACTGGTCTCCCGCGAAGGCGGGAGCCCAGTCTGGATCCCCGCCTTCGCGGGGAATCACGTCTGGACGTCCCCCGGCTGCTACGGCACCGAATACCCCCACCCAGCAAACCAGGTTACTCTTTCTTCCCTATTTCTCACGCCTGCTTTTCAACTGACATACTTCTGGTACATCCTCGTGGTTTAGCCCGACATACACCTGATCGCGGATACCAAACTTGATAGCCAAACGATTTTCTGCGCGCCGGTCCGCCGTTCTGCTCGTCCCCGCGCTGGCGCTCGCAGCCTGTTCCGGCGGCGACGACAAGGCCCAGGGCAAGGCCGGTCGTGCCGGCCAGCCCGGCCAGGGCACGCCGACCGTCGGCTATGTCGTCGTCCAGCCGACAAGCGTCGCGATGACCACCGAGCTGAGCGGACGCACGACCGCGTTCGAAAGCTCGGACGTCCGCCCGCAGGTCACCGGCATCATCCGCCGCCGCTTCTTCACCGAGGGTACGCTCGTCAAGAAGGGCCAGCCGCTCTACGAGATCGATCAGCGCCTCTACCGCGCCGCCGCCAACGAGGCGCAGGCGAACCTGCAGAGCGCACAGGCGAACCAGCAGGCGCAGAGGGTGCTCGCGGACCGCTACAAGCCGCTCGCCGAGATGGAGGCGATCAGCAAGCAGGACTATACCAACGCGGTCGCCACCTCGCGCCAGGCCACCGCCTCGGTCGCGCAGACGCGTGCCGCGCTCGAGACCGCGCGGATCAACCTCAAATTCACCACCGTCCCCGCGCCGATCACCGGGCGGATCGGCCGCTCGCTGTTCACCGTCGGCGCGCTGGTCTCCGCGACGCAGACCGATCCGCTCGCGCAGATCCAGCGGCTCGATCCGATGTTCGTCGACATCCAGCAATCCTCCGGCGACCTGCTCGCGCTGCGGCGTTCGCTCGGCCAGAACGGCATCGTACCGACCCGCGCCGAAGTCCGCCTCACGCTTGAAGACGGCAGCGAGTACGGCGCCACCGGCACCGTCGAATTCGCCGAGGCGCTGGTCAATACAGAGACCGGCACCGTGACCCTGCGCGCGCGCTTCCCCAATCGCGAAGGACTGCTGCTCCCCGGCATGTTCGTCCAGGCGAAGTTCGCGCAGGCGATCAACCAGCGCGCGTTCCTTGTGCCGCAGGCCGGCCTGTCGCGCGACGCCAAGGGCAATGCAACGGTCTATGTGGTCGATGCCAACAACAAGGCGGTGCAGAAGACGGTCAAGGCGGACCGGACGCAAGGCGCCTTCTGGGTGGTCACCAGCGGGCTCAACCCCGGCGACCGTATCGTGACGCAAGGCCTGTCGAAGATCGCGCCGGGCCAGGGCGTGAAGCCGGTCCCCGAAAACACCGCGCAAAAGATCGAAGCGCCCAAGGATGATGGCTCGGGCGAGTCCTCCGGTGGCCAGTCCAGCCAGAAAAAGGGCGGCTAAGCCCTTATGTTGTCCCGTGTATTCATCGACCGCCCGATCTTCGCCTGGGTGCTCGCGATCATCGTGATGCTCGGCGGCATCGGTGCGATCATGGCATTGCCGATCGCGCAATATCCCGACGTCGCGCCGCCGCAGGTCTCGATCCGGGCCAGCTTCCCCGGCGCCAACGCGCAGACGATCCAGAACAGCGTCACGCAGGTCGTCGAGCAATCGCTGACCGGCATCGACGGACTGATCTATTTCAGCTCGTCCTCGTCGTCGCGCGGCTCGGTGTCGATCACGGTCACGTTCGAGAAGGGCACCGATCCCGACATCGCGCAGGTCCAGGTCCAGAACCAGGTCCAGCAGACGATCTCCCGCCTGCCGCAACAGGTCCAGCAACAGGGCCTCGTCGTCCGCAAGTCGAACCCGGACAACCTCCTGATCGTCGGCGTCTATGACGAGACCGACAAGCTGACCAACCAGGACGTGTCGGACTATCTCGTCTCGAACCTGCAGGACCCGCTCGGCCGCATTCCGGGCATCGGCGACAGCAACGTCTTCGGCGCGCAATATGCGATGCGGATCTGGCTCGATCCGAACAAGCTGGCGAGCTTCCAGCTGATCCCGAGTGACGTCACGACCGCGATCCAGTCGCAGAACACCGAGGTCGCCGCGGGCGAACTCGGCGGTCAGCCCCAGCCCGATACGCAGATGCTCAACGCGACCGTCACCGCACAGTCGCGCCTGCAGACACCCGAGCAGTTCGCCAACATCATCCTGAAGACGACGAACGACGGCGCCACCGTGAAGCTGCGCGACGTCGCCCGGATCGAGCTGGGTGCGGAGAATTACAACGCACGCAGCCGCATCAACGCGCATCCCGGCGCCGGCATCGCCGTGCTGCTCGCGCCCGGCGCCGACGCGCTGAAGACTGCCGAACTGGTCAAGGCCTATGTCAACGACGCGGCGAAGCGGTTCCCGCCCGGCCTGAAATTCGCCTATGCCAACGACACGACGAACTTCATCAAGCTGTCGATCGACGAGGTCATCAAGACGCTGATCGAGGCCGTCATCCTCGTCGTGATCGTGATGTTCGTGTTCCTGCAAAGCTGGCGCGCGACGCTGATCCCGACGATCGCCGTTCCGGTCGTGCTGCTCGGCACGTTCGGCGTATTCTATCTCGCCGGCTTCTCGATCAACACGCTGACGCTGTTCGGCCTCGTGCTCGCGATCGGTCTTCTCGTCGACGATGCGATCGTCGTCGTCGAGAATGTCGAGCGCCTGATGGAGGAAAATCCCGACCTTTCGCCGCGCGAGGCGACGATCGAATCGATGAACGAGATCACCGTCGCGCTCGTCGCGATCGCACTCGTCCTGTCGGCAGTGTTCCTGCCGATGGCGTTCTTTGGCGGATCAACCGGCGTGATCTACCGCCAGTTCTCGCTGACGATGGTCTCGGCGATGGTGCTGTCGGTGCTGGTCGCGCTGATCCTGAGCCCCGCGCTGACCGCGACCTTGCTCAAGCAGAAGAAGAAGGACGCCGAGGGCAAGTCCGAGCAGAGCTGGGGCGAGCGCAAATTCCCGAAGGTGTCGCATTTCTTCACGCGAGCGGGCGACAAGTTCAATTCGACGTTCGAAAAGGGTACGCAGAAATATACCCGTGGGGTGCAGTCGGTGATCGACCGCAAATGGCTGTTCCTGCTGATCTACGCGGGGACCGTGGCCTTGCTGGCGGTGCTGTTTCTGCGGTTGCCGACGGGCTTCCTCCCGACCGAGGACCAGGGCACCGGGATCGTTCAGTTCCAGCTTCCCGCCGGCGCGACGCAGGGCCGTACCTTCGCGCTGCAAAAGCAGATCGAGCAATATTACCTGACCAACGAGAAGGCGAACGTCGGCACGATGTTCACCGTCAGCGGCGGCGGCGGCGGCGGTGCGAGCGGCCAGAACACCGGCCAGGGCTTCATCTCGTTCGCACCTTGGGACGAGCGCAAGGGCAAGGAGAATACCGCCGACGCGATCACCGGTCGCGCATCCAAGGCCTTCGCAAACTTCCGCGACGCTCAGGTCTATTCGCTCGTTCCGCCCGCAATCCGCGGCCTTGGCTCGTCGAACGGCTTCACGATGCAGCTGCAGAACAGCGGCAGCCTCAGCCAGACCCAGTTCAACGCCGCCCGCGACAAGCTGCTCGCGCTCGCCCGCGCGGATTCCTCGCTGACCGCGATCCGCCTCACCGAACTGCCCGACGTCGCCACGCTCCGCGTCGAGGCCGATCAGCAGAAGCTGTCGGCGCTCGGACTCACGCAGACGAACGTGAACTCGACGCTGTCGACGGCATGGGGCGGGCAGTACGTCAACGACTTCATCGACCGCGGCCGGGTCAAGCGCGTCTATGTCCAGGGCGACGCGCAATTCCGCTCGCAACCGTCCGACCTCAGCCAGTGGTTCGTCCGCGGCTCGAACGGCCAGATGGCGCCATTCTCGTCGTTCGCCAAGACGAGCTGGGGCCAGGCACCGACGACGCTGTCGCGCTTCAACGGCATTTCCTCTTACGAAATCCAGGGCTCGGGCGCGCCCGGCGTCAGCTCGGGCGACGCGATGGAAAAGATCGCCGAGCTCGCGGGCAAGATCCCCGGCACGTCGGTCGCATGGTCCGGCCTGTCCTATCAGGAGCGCCTGTCGTCGGGCCAGGCGCCGTACCTGTACGCGCTGTCGCTGCTCGTCGTGTTCCTGTGCCTCGCCGCGCTTTACGAAAGCTGGACGATCCCGATCGCGGTGCTGCTCGTGATCCCCTTGGGCCTCGTCGGCGCGATCCTCGCGGTGACGCTGCGCGGGCTGATCAACGACGTGTATCTCCAGATCGGCCTGCTCACGACGATGGGGCTCGCCGCGAAGAACGCGATCCTGATGATCGAGTTCGCCGAGCAGGAGGAGAAGAAAGGCAAGCGCGTCATCGAGGCGGCACTGTCCGCAGCGAAGATCCGTCTGCGTCCGATCTTGATGACGTCGTTCGCGTTCATCCTCGGCGTGCTCCCGCTGGCCCTCTCGACCGGTGCGGGCGCGAACAGCCGCATCGCGATCGGCACCGCCGTGGTCGGCGGCATGCTGACCGCGACGATCCTCGCGATTTTCTACATCCCGCTGTTCTTCGTCCTCGTCCGCCGCGGCGCCCGCGACGGCATCGCCAAGCTGCGTGGTCGCCCGACCGGTCATCAGGGCGGGCACCACGATAGCGACGGCGACCGCCACAAACCGCTGGGTCCGCCCGAACCACAGGGCCCTCACCGGCCGGAGCCCGCATGATGCGTCCGCTAGTCCTGATTCTCGCCGCCTCAACCGCGCTCGCCGGCTGTTCGCTCGCGCCCAAATATGCGCGCACCGAACTCCCGGTGCCGCCATCGCTCCCGATCGGCGACGCGTATCTGCGCCAGTCCGAGGCGACGCTGCCCGCGATCACCTATCGCGACGTGTTCCGCGACCCGCGGCTCCAGCAGATTATCGTCCAGGCGCTGGCGAACAACCGCGATCTCCGCGTCGCCGCCGCCAACATCGCCGCGACGCGCGCGCAATACCGGATCCAGCGCGGCGACCTGTTGCCGCAGGTCGATGCGAGCGGTCGCTACACCTATTCGGACGGTGGCAACGGCACGCGCAACACTGTCACCAGCGGCACCGGAACGGGCGGCAATACCGGCACCGGCACTGGTACGGGTGGGACGGGCACAGGCACGGGGGGCACGGGCACCGGGGGCACCGGGGGCACCGGCGGCACCGGATCGGTGGTCAGCTCGTCGAACTCGAACAGCGCCTTCTCGGTTGACCTCGGCACCACCGCGTTCGAACTCGATCTGTTCGGCCGGATCCGCTCACTCACCAGCGCCGCGCTCGACCGCTATTTCGCGACCGAAGCCGCCGCACGCGCGACGCGGCTGACGCTCGTCGGCGACATTGCCGATGCGTGGCTGACCTACGCGTCCGACCAAAGCTTGCTCAAGATCGCGCAGGACACGGTCGCCAGTTCGCAACGCAGCGTCACGCTGACCAACGCGCGACTACGCGGCGGCGTCGCGCCGCGTACCGATCTGCGCCAGGCGCAACAGATCCTGTTCACCGCGCAGTCCGACCTCGCGCAACAGCGCACCGCGCTCGCGCAGGACGTCAACGCGTTGCAACTCCTCGTCGGCGCACCCGTCGACATACGCCTGTTGCCAACCTCGATCGAGCAGACGTTGCCGACCATCGCCACGCTGCCGGCCGGGCTGGACAGCAGCATCCTCCTGCGCCGGCCCGACGTGGTCGAATCGGAATATGAACTGCGCGCGACCAACGCCGAGATCGGGGCAGCACGCGCCGAACTTTTCCCGAGGATCTCGCTGACCGGCATCCTTGGATTCGCCAGCACATCGCTCACCTCGCTCTTCAGCGGCGGTGCGTTCAACTATTCGGTCGCGCCCTCGGTCAGCTACCCGATCTTCCGCGCCGGTGCCGGGATCGCCGGTGTCGCCTATTCAAAGGCGCAACGCGACGCCGCACTCGCCACCTACGAAAAGACCATCCAGACCGCGTTCCAGGAAACCGCCGACGCGCTGGCGCGCCAGGGCACGATCGCCGATCAGCTCAAGGCAAACCAGGACTTCTCCGCCGCGGCGCAGGACACCTACCGGCTGACCGACGCACGCTATCGCGGCGGCATCGACACGTTCCTCAACTCTCTCGACGCCCAGCGCTCGCTCTATACCGCGCAACGCAATCTGGTGGCGACCCAATTGATCGGCGCGAGCAACCGGGTGACGCTGTACCGCGTGCTCGGCGGTGACTCGACGCTCGAAGCGACCGCCAACGGTCCGCAACCCGTGACGATGAGCGGCGCGCGGCGACCAGAAACCAACTGACGCGCCGCGTCGTCGGCACGCCGTTTGTTCCCACGTCTTAACGCCTCCCTTCCGTCATCCTGGCTTTCACCAAGATGACGGAAGGGGGTGCAAAACTATGCACCCCCAAAAACCATCACGGGGGCAGCGGCGCATCGCCTCACCCAGTCGGGCTGGCGGCATGCACGAGGTCGGGGGTCTTGACCGGCGACAGCGTCTGCGCCTGCTCCGCCGAAATTCGACGCGAGCGCACGAATGGCGGTAATGTCACCGGGGCACGCGTCTTCAGCGACTCCAGCACGCCCTCGATCACGCGCAGATCAGCAAGCCCCTCCTCCGCATCGGGCTCGGGATCGCGGTCTTCGAGGATGCAGTCGGAGAAATAGCGCATCTCGCCGCCGAACTGGTCGGTCGGCTTGAAGCTCTCATGGCTCTTCTTCTCGCCGATGGTCACGCGCTGCTCCATCGCATCACCAAAGCCATAGGCCGGGTCCATGTGGATGCTGCCCTTGGTGCCCGCGATCGTCAGACTGTCGACATTGTTGGCGGCATAGGAGACGGTGAACTGCGCGAGACGGTTGCCGGGAAAGCGCAACGTCACCGCGAACGTATCGTCGAGATCGCCCAGCCCCAGATCGGGATGTCGCGTCGCGACTGCCGAGACCACTTCGGTCGGCTCGGCGCCGAACAGATAGCGCGTGGCGTTAATCGGATACGGCGCCATGTCGAACAACGGCCCGGCCAGCACGCCGTTCTTCACGCGGTGATTGGCGGGATCGACCTTCTGCGTGAAGCATGACGTGAAGGCGATCAGTTCACCCAGCTCGCCGCTACGGATCCGCTCGATCGCCGCAAGCGTCGACGGCTCGAAATGCAGCCGGTACGCGGTCATCAGCTTGGCCGTCGACGCGCGCTCGGCATCGCGGATCGCCTCGGCCTTCTCGACCGAAATCTCGAGCGGCTTCTCGGACAGCACATGGATGCCCGCCTTCAGCGCGGGGATCGCGAACTCGGCATGCCGCCAGTTCGGCGTCCCCAGATAGACCGCATCGATAGTGCCCGAGGCAAGCAGCTGGTCGAACTGGTCGTAGCGATAGGTCGCCTCTACACCGTATTTCTTGCCCAGGTCGCGTGCCTTGACCGGATCGTCGGTGACGAGCGCGGTAATCTCCGAATTGCCGGTATGCGCGACGCCGGGCATCATCGACGCCTGCGAGATATCGCCGAGCCCGACGATCGCATAGCGGACCTTCTTCTTGCCCAACCCTAGGGCGGACGTGATCGTTGAAACTGCGCTCATGGGAAATGCCTCGCTGAGGGGTTTGCGTGTTGAACGCGGCAAGGCGGATAGTTTTCCCCCGGTGACGACGGAATCGGTCGAAGCGAACCCGACGCGACGACTCGAGCACAGCGCGAACCCCTTGTTTACGCAAAAGAAACCAATCCGGGTGGATTGTCGCCGCACGCGATTGATCGGGCATCGCGCACCGCATCCGGCCCCCGCCCCGCCTTGGTGATCACCGGATGACCGTGTTTGTTTCCCGTCGTCTGGCGCACGCCGGGGATGATGCCGCTGCCCCGAGTGCACTTTCGCAAGCTTTGCCCCGCTAAGGATGGTTCCGATGTACGCGCCGCTCCCCACTGCTGAACGTCGTGCGCAAAGCCGCCCGCGCAGCCTGCCCTTGCGCGGGCTGTTCGGGCTGACCGAAGACGATCGCGATCAGGTGAGCGATCTGTTGGTGGCAAAGCTCGCGCAGGTCGCGGCGGTCTGGCCGTTCACGCTGGCGATCCAGGTCGTCGCTTGCGCCTTGCTGTTCGCGCTGGCCGCGGTCGATGTCACGCGTGTCCCCGGACGGATCGGCGGGATCGCGATACATGCAGGCGTTCTCGCGATCGGCTCGCTGCTGGTGTTCGCAACCGTCCGGCTGCCGGCGTTCGGCGCGCTGGCCGCACACAAGCGTAACCAGATCGTCACGCTGTGCGCCGCCGCGTTGGCCGCGACGCTGACGTCGTTGCTGTGGGCGATCACCTCGGCTCCTGACGGCCCGGTCCAGTTCGCCAGCGCGATCGCCGTCGGCGGCGTGCTCGGCATCACCGCACTCAGCCTCCACCCGATCCGCGCCGCCGCTCTGGGTTTCAGTGCGGCGCTTGTCGCGACGCTCGCGATTCTTGCCGGACCGTGCATCCCGGTGGCGATCGCACTGGTGTTTCTGGGCTGCCTGGTCGCCGCGATCATCAGCCTGGCGCGGATCGATCACGCGCTCGAACTCGACCGCGCGACTGCGTCGATCGAAGGGCGTATTGCGGTCAAGATGATCGCCGAGTTCGAGGATCATGGCGCAGGCTGGTTCTGGGAGGCCGACCGCCAAGGTCGCGTCACGTATTTGTCGGCCAAGGTCGCGCACGATCTCGCACCCGGCGGCAGCGCGGTCGGCCGGTCGCTGCCCGAGCTGTTCCGGATGGATAACGACGCCCCCGGCACCGAACGCACGCTCGCCTTCCACATCTCGTCGCGGACGTCATTCGCGGACTATTCGGTATGCGCCGCGGCGGCCCCCGATAGCGAACGCTGGTGGTCGATCTCGGGCCGGCCGGTGGTCGACGATCTCGGTCGGTTCCAGGGCTTCATAGGCTCGGGCAGCGACCTGACCGAGAAACGCAAGTCGGAGGCGGAGATCACCCGGCTCGCGCTGTTCGACGGGCTGACGGGGCTCGCCAACCGCCAGCGGATGCGCGTCTCACTCGACAAGACGCTCGCACAGAATACCGGCCCCTACCGTGCAACGTCGCTGTTCCTGATGGATCTCGACCGGTTCAAGGCGGTCAACGACACGCTCGGTCACCAAGCCGGCGACACGTTGCTGCAACAGGTCGCGCAGCGATTGCAGCGCGGGGTCGGCGATGCCGGGCTGGTCGGACGCCTGGGCGGCGACGAGTTCAAGGTCGTGCTGCCGGGGATCGACAATCGCGACACGCTGGCGGCGCTCGCGCGCGATCTGATCGCGTCGCTGTCGCAGCCCTATTTCATTAGCGGGACCGCGGTCACGATCGGCTGCTCGATCGGCGTCGCGATCGCCCCCGACGATGGGGCCACGTCCGAAACGCTGGTGCGCAACGCCGATCTCGCTCTGTATGCCGCCAAGGGTGATGGACGCGGCGTCCACCGGTTCTTCTCCGACGATATGCTGGCCGGCGCCCGGACGCGCAAGCTGCTCGAAGACGATCTGCGCGTCGCCGTTACCGAGGGTGCATTCCATCTATGTTATCAGCCCGTCGTCAGCACCAAGACGGTGCGGATCGTCGGCTACGAAGCGCTGATACGCTGGAACCACCCGACGCGTGGATTGGTCTCGCCGGCCGACTTCATCCCGGTGGCGGAGGAATGCGGGCTGATCGAAGCGATTGGCGAATGGGTCCTGCGCACCGCGTGTATCGAGGCCGCGCGCTGGCCCGACACGATCCGCGTTGCGGTCAACGTCTCGCCGATCCAGTTCGCCAATCCGGTTCTCCCGGCGCTCGTCACCAGTGCGCTCGCACAGTCGGGGATCGCGCCAGGCCGGCTCGAACTCGAGATTACCGAGGGCGTATTCCTCGACGAGACGCGCTCGTCCGAACAGATGTTCAAGGCTCTCAAGGGCCTCGGCGTACGGCTCGCGCTCGACGATTTCGGCACCGGCTATTCGTCGCTCGGCTATCTGCGCAACGCGCCGTTCGACAAGATCAAGATCGACCAGTCGTTCGTGAAGGGCGCTGCCGAACCCGGCAACCGCAACGCCGCGATCATCAAGGCGATCGTCACGCTCGCCGACACGCTCGGCATGGAGACAACCGCGGAAGGCGTCGAGATCCAGGACGAGATCGACCTGTTGCGCAATCTCGGCTGCACGCACATCCAGGGCTATGTCTATGGACGCCCGATCCGCGCCGAGGAGGCACTCGTGCAACTCGGCCTCGAGAACGGCACGGCGACCGCAAGCGGCTTCAAGGTCAGCCGCGCACCGCGGACCAAGATGCTTCGCTCGGCCCGGATCCTGATCGGAGGGGTTCGCGGTGATGTGCGCATCCGCGACATCTCGACCTCGGGAGCGATGCTCGACGGGCTCAGGATCGACGGTAATCCCGATGGCGTCGAGCTGCAGATCGAACTGCTCGAAGATCAGATGATCCCCGCCCGTGTCCGTTGGGCCCGCGACGGCAAGGCGGGAATCGAGTTTCACGAGGCGTTCAACCTGGAGCGGTTGAATCAGGGCCAGGCTTCGCGCATCCGCCGCGTAGGGTGAGACGTCGCCTCGCGCGCCCCGTCGGGGAGGGAGAGGCGAAGATACGCGTCGGCGCCCGCGCGGAACCAACCACCCGCCAGCGCAGTCTTCCCCACATGAATAATCCTCCGATCAAGGCGCTCGCGTTCGACGTGTTCGGTACCGTCGTCGACTGGCGCTCCGGGATCGCGCGCGACGCCGCGCCGGTCCTTGCGCGCCTCGACCGCAGCGACATCGACCCGCACCGCTTCGCGGATGGCTGGCGCAAGCGGTATCAGCCCGCATTGGAAGAGGTGCGCAGCGGCCGGCGTCCGTTCGTCATCCTCGACACGCTCCACCGCGAGGCGCTCGAAGACCTGCTCCGCCATCACGCGATCGATCCCGCCACGCTCGACGAAGCCACGCTCGCCGACCTTACGCATGCCTGGCATCGCCTCGACCCCTGGCCCGATTCGGTCGCGGGCCTGACGCGGCTCAAGGCCAACGTCCCGATCGTCACGCTCAGCAACGGCAACATCGCGCTGATGCTGGCAATGGCCCGGCGCGCCGGTCTTCCCTGGGATGCGATCCTCGGCGCCGAAGTCAGCCGTATCTACAAACCGCTCCCCGACTCCTATCTGAGCACCGCGCGCATGCTTGGTATCGAACCCGCCGAGCTCTGCCTCGTCGCTGCGCATCACAGCGATCTCGCCGCCGCCCGCGCAGCTGGCTTGCAGACGGCCTATGTGGATCGGCCGTTGGAGTATGGCGGTCGTCGCGCGCCCGATGCCGATGCGGCGCAGGACTGGGAATATCGGGTCGACAGCCTCACTGCGCTTGCCGACATCCTGGGCGCGTGACCTGCAAACGCGCCGTTCGCATGGTGGATAAGGCCCCCACCATTCGCTATCGGATCGCGCCGAACGACGCGCGCGCAAGGACCTGAGATGACGGACGCCGATTTCCTGACCGGTGGCGGCGACATGGCCGCGATGATCCGCACGCACGACTGGTCGCGCTCGCCGCTTGGCCCGCCCGCGCGCTGGCCACAGTCTCTGCGTTCGATCGTATCGTTGATGCTCGCCTCCGAATTCGCGATGTGCGTGGCGTGGGGGCCAGAGCTCGGCTTCCTCTACAACGATCATTACGCGCGCATCCTGCACGATAAACATCCAGCCGCGCTGGGCGAGCCGTTACCCGAGGTCTGGGCCGAACTCTGGTCCGATATCGGCCCGCTGGTCGACCGCGCTCTCACTGGCAAGGCCTCGTATTTCGAGAATCTGCCGCTCGTCACGAATCGGAAGGGGTATGACGAGCAGACCTGGTTCACCTTCTCCTATTCGCCGGTCCGCGACGAAAGCGGCGCGGCGGCCGGCTTGTTCTGCACGACATATGAAAGCACCGAAAGCGTCGTCGCCGAGAGCGCCTTGCGCGACGAACGCGAGCGGATGGGGCAGATGTTCGCCCAGGCGCCGACCTTCATGGCGATGCTGCGCGGGCCCGAGCACCGCTTCGAACTGACCAATCCCGGCTACGACAAGCTGATCGGCCACCGCCCGGTGCTGGGCCGCACGGTCGCCGAGGCATTGCCCGATGCCGTCGAGCAAGGGTTCCTCGACCTGCTCGACAGCGTGTTTTCGACAGGCGCCCCCTTCACCGCGACGGGCATGCTGTATGCGGTCCAGGCCGAGCCGGGCGGTGCGGTTGATAATCGTTATGTCGATTTCGTCTACCAGCCGATCCGCGACGCGAGTGGCGCGGTCGTCGGGATCTTCGTCGAAGGCGCCGACGTCACCGATCGCAAGCGGCTCGAACGCGACCTGCAGGCGCTCAATGCCGATCTCGAACAGCGCGTCCGCGATCGCACGCAGGAATTGATCGAGGCTCAGGAAGCGTTGCGCCAGGCGCAGAAGATGGAGGCGGTCGGCCAGCTCACCGGCGGCATCGCGCATGATTTCAACAACCTGTTGCAAGGCATCACCGGCAGCCTTGAGATCGTCCAGCGCCGCGTCGCGCAGGGGCGGATCACCGAACTCGATCGCTTCATCCAGGGTGCGACCACCGCAGCCAACCGCGCGGCATCGCTGACCCACCGGCTGCTCGCCTTCTCGCGCCGCCAACCGCTCGATCCGCGCCCGGTGCAGGTCAACGCGTTGGTCGCCTCGCTCGAAGACCTGCTCCGCCGCACGACCGGCGAGCAGATCGATTTCGAGATGGTGCTCGCTCCGGGGCTATGGACCACGCTCTGCGATCCGCACCAGCTCGAGAACTCGCTGCTCAATCTGGTCATCAACGCGCGCGACGCGATGCCCGACGGCGGCAAACTCACGATTGAAACCTGCAACGCGCATCTCGACGATCACTTTGCCGCCAGCGGGCGCGACGTCCGGCCCGGCCATTATGTCTGCATCTGCGTGTCCGACACCGGCACGGGCATGTCCGCCGACACGATCGCCAAGGCTTTCGAGCCATTCTTCACCACCAAGCCGATCGGCCAGGGCACCGGGCTCGGGCTGTCGATGATCTACGGTTTTGCACGCCAGTCGGAAGGCTATGCAAAAATCTATAGCGAGCTCGACCATGGGACGACGATCAAGCTCTATCTTCCCCGCCATGATGGCGTGGCGGAGCAGGGCGAGGCGCTCCCGAGCCTGACCCGGGACCAAGGTACCAACGCGGGCGAGGTCGTGCTGGTCGTCGAGGATGACGGGGTCGTCCGGTCGCTGATCGTCGACGTGCTGGCAGAGCTCGGTTATCAGGCGGTCGAGGCGCATGACGGGCCCGCAGGGCTCGAGCGGTTGCGCACGATGGAACGCGTCGACCTCCTCGTTACCGATATCGGCCTGCCCGGGCTCAACGGCCGTCAGGTTGCCGACGCAGGCCGGGTGTTGCGTCCCGGACTCCGCGTGCTGTTCATGACCGGCTATGCCGAGAATGCAGCGCTCGCGTCGGGCTTCCTCGAGTCGGGCATGTCGATGATCACCAAGCCGTTCTCGATGGAAGCGCTGGCGATGCAAATCCGCACAATCATCGAAGGATGAGACACGCGCCGATTGCCACCACCCCAGGATCACCTCCTCCCCGGCCTCCGCCGGGGAGGTGCAGTAGGGATGGCGGTGGTGGATTGAACGTGGCGTGGACGTGATCCTCCCATCCCGTTCCCCCGCGCAGGCGGGAGCCCAGGACTCAAGCAGGGCGGCGCGCGTGCCCCCTGGGCCACCGCTTCCGTGGGGGAACGAGAAACGGCATCGCGCCGCTATACCGGGCACCGCCCCCTCGCCCAAACCAAAGCAACATTTGCCATCTTCCCCGCGTAAATAATTTTTCGTTCCCGCTTCGTCCCCTTGCACATCGCGAACCCCGCGGAAGTCCACGCGTCGCGAATCTCGCCGCTGCTCAACCCGCGACGGACACGACGAACCGAGCCCCGGACACCCCCCGCACCCCCTTGCGTCTCTGCGCGGTTTGGCACAATCTCTTGGGGTTGCGTTCGGGGGCGGACCCAATCGCTGGTAGAACAACCCTCGCATAGTCCTATGCGATATGACCGTAAGCGCGCCTTCCACCGCCGCGATGGTCACTTTTTGTTCTCCCGTTCGGGGCCGTCCGATGGTAGCATGGCAACATGACGCCGATTCGAACGAATACAGAACACTAGGAGCGGTTTCGATGGATTTCAGAGACAGCAGCCGGGATAGCGACATGACCACAGACACGATCGACCAAACAGCCCCCGCCATCGAAGCAGAGGCCCCGAAGGCGCCGCGCCAGGCGCAGGACAGCCACTCCGTGCGCGCGCAGATCTACCCGGTCGAGGTCGATCACAGCCGCGACGCGCTGCTGACCGAATTCGGCAAGGACACGCTCAAGGACCGCTACCTACTCCCGGGCGAGAGCTACCAGGATCTGTTCGTCCGTGTCGCCTCGGCCTATGCCGATGACGCCGGCCACGCGCAGCGCCTGTACGACGCCATCTCGAAGCTCTGGTTCATGCCCGCCACCCCCGTTCTGTCGAACGGCGGCACCGGTCGCGGCCTGCCCATCTCCTGCTATCTCAACTCGGTCCCCGACAGCCTTGGCGGGATCGTCGACACCTGGAACGAGAATGTCTGGCTCGCCTCGCGCGGCGGCGGCATCGGCACCTATTGGGGCAATGTCCGCGGCATCGGCGAGCCGGTCGGCCTCAACGGCAAGACCAGCGGCATCATCCCGTTCGTCCGCGTCATGGATTCGCTGACGCTCGCCATCTCGCAAGGGTCGCTGCGCCGCGGATCGGCTGCGGTCTATCTTGACGTCTCGCACCCCGAGATCGAGGAATTCCTCGAGATCCGCAAGCCGTCGGGCGATTTCAACCGCAAGGCTTTGAACCTGCACCACGGCGTGCTGATCACCGACGACTTCATGGAAGCCGTGCGTAACGGCGAGGAATGGCACCTCCGCTCGCCCAAGGACCAGGCGATCCGCGCCACCGTCGACGCGCGCTCGCTGTTCCAGAAGCTCGTCGAGACGCGGCTTCAGACCGGTGAGCCGTACATCGTCTTCGCCGATCACGTGAACAAGGCGATGCCCAAGCATCACCGCGAGCTCGGCCTCAAGGTCTCGACCTCGAACCTGTGCTCGGAAATCACGCTGCCGACCGGCAAGGATCATCTCGGCAACGAGCGGACCGCGGTGTGCTGCCTGTCGTCGATGAACCTCGAAACCTGGGATCAGTGGAAGGACGAGAAGGGCCTGATCGAGGACGTCATGCGCTTCCTCGACAACGTGCTGCAGGACTATATCGACCGCCACGAGCCCGGCATGGAACGCGCCGCCTATTCGGCGGGCCGCGAGCGCTCGGTCGGGCTCGGCGTGATGGGCTTCCACAGCTTCCTCCAGGCGCGCGGCATCCCGTTCGAGGGCGCGATGGCGAAGTCGTGGAACCTGCGGATGTTCAAGCACATCAGCAGCCAGGCGAACGAAGCCTCGATGCAGCTCGCGATCGAGCGCGGCCCCTGCCCCGATGCCGCCGATGTCGGCGCGATGGAGCGGTTCAGCTGCAAGATGGCGATCGCCCCGACCGCGTCGATCAGCATCATCTGCGGCGGCACGTCGGCCTGCATCGAGCCGATCCCGGCGAACATCTACACGCACAAGACGCTATCGGGCAGCTTCTCGATCAAGAACCCGTATCTCGAGAAGATGCTCGCCGAGAAGTCGAAGAACTCGGACGCGGTGTGGAACTCGATCCTCGAACAGGGCGGGTCGGTCCAGCATCTCGACTTCCTCTCGGTCGAGGAAAAGGACTGCTACAAGACGTCGTTCGAGATCGACCAGCGCTGGCTGCTCGAGCTCGCCGCCGATCGCACGCCCTATATCGACCAGGCGCAGTCGCTGAACCTGTTCATCCCGGCAGACGTGGAAAAGTGGGACCTGCTGATGCTTCACTTCCGCGCGTGGGAGCTCGGCATCAAGTCGCTCTATTACCTGCGCTCGAAGTCGGTCCAGCGCGCCGGTTTCGCCGGCGGGGTCGAGGCGGACAACACCATCGACCTGCGTCAGATCGACGTGGAATCGAAGGATTACGATGAGTGCCTTGCCTGTCAGTAAGGCCCTTCGCTGCGGCCTGACGCAAAAAACCCCGGCCCGCATGACGCGGACCGGGGTTCAAGCAGGCTCGGCGGCACGCGTTACGCGTACCGCCAGCGAGTCAGGCCTCTTCTTCGAACGTCACCGCCACGTCGGCGTTGGCCGAAAGGCGGACCTTGCCGTCCTCGATATCCGCAACCAGCCCGAGCGAGATGAAGTGATGATGCCCTTCATGGCTGCCCGTGCCCTCGTTGACCTGCGCGCCCGAGTCCTTCTTGGTCAGCTTGATGCGGTTGCCTTCGACCTTGTCGACGGTGCCGACATGGACGCCGTCCGCACCGATGACTTCGGCATGTTCCTGAATCTGGGTTGCATCGACCATGGTCGTTCTCCTGTGTTGGGTTCCGTCGCTGAACGCACGCCATGCGAGTTGGTCGCATGACATATGGTTCAGCTATCATGTTCGCGGTCGCAACTGTGCTCGGAATCGTCGGCATCGTAATGCTGTTCCGCTTGCGCAGCGACACCGTCACCGAACGGCAGACCTATGCGTTCAGGATGATCGGCATCATGCTCACGTCGGGCGCGATCGTACTCGCGATGTCTGCCGCCGCGATGTGGCGATGGAGCACGCAGATATGACACCCCCCATCTGATCCCACCAGTTTCACCTATTCAAGACATTCCCCGAAAGGCTTACCCATGTCCCTCCTTCACGCCTCCAAGCAGTACAAGCCGTTCGAATACCCCTGGGCGTTCGAGTTCTGGAAGCGCCAGCAGCAGCTCCACTGGCTCCCCGAGGAAGTGCCCTTGGGCGAGGATTGCCGCGACTGGGCGCAGAAGCTCAGCGACCACGAGCGCAACCTGCTCACGCAGATCTTCCGCTTCTTCACGCAGGCCGATGTCGAGGTGCAGGATTGCTACCACGAGAAGTACGGCCGCGTGTTCAAGCCGACCGAGATCAAGATGATGCTGACCTCGTTCAGCAACATGGAGACGGTCCACATCGCCGCCTACAGCCATCTGCTCGACACCATCGGCATGCCCGAGAGCGAATATGGCGCCTTCCTCGAATATGCCGAGATGAAGGAAAAGCATGATTACATGCAGAAGTTCACCGTCGACAACGACGAGGACATCGCGCGCACGCTGGCCATGTTCGGCGGCTTCACCGAGGGCGTCCAGCTGTTCGCGTCGTTCGCGATGCTGATGAACTTCCCGCGCTTCAACAAGATGAAGGGCATGGGCCAGATCGTCACCTGGTCGATCCGCGACGAGACGCTGCACTGCGAGGGCATCATCAAGATGTTCCACACCTTCTGCGCCGAGCGCCAGTGCCTGACCAAGGCGGTCAAGGACGACATCGCCGACGTGTGCCAGACGACGATCCGGCTCGAGGACAATTTCATCGACCTCGCGTTCGAGATGGGCCCGGTCAACGGCATGACGCCCAAGGAGATCAAGAAGTACATCCGCTACATCGCCGACTGGCGGATGAACCAGCTGGGTCTCAAGCCGATCTACATGATCGACGAGCACCCGCTCCCCTGGCTCGCCCCGATGCTCAACGGAGTCGAGCACGCCAACTTCTTCGAACAGCGCGCCACCGAATATTCTAAGGCCGCGACCAAGGGCCAGTGGAACGACGTCTGGGACTCGTTCGACAAGCGCCAGACCGCGAAGAAGGGCCCTGCGGCGAATGTGGACCTGAGCGAGGTTCGGGACATGTTCAGCGATTCGGTTGCAGCGGAGTAATTCACGCCACTGCGAGCAAATAGTAAAATCTAATTGCTCGCAGTGACACTCACGAAATAACAGGTGAGCTATAATTTGGCGATCGGTATTAATGTAATTATGTGACTTTGCTGGTAGATTGACGGCGGCGTAACAGTCGCGCATTCACGTGCCATGCGGGTTCAAGATGTCATACAAGGCGAGAAACACGGTCTGCACGTTTCCGATTGGGGAAACGGAAAAATGCCGAAAACGAAATTTCCACTTTCTAAGGCCGGAAAGAAGGCTTGGTCATTTGGGCCGGCTTGGGAATGGCGCTTCGCAGAGTTTAGTTTCTCAGGACGCCAATTCGTTGTCCGAATCCTGGTCTGCGAAGATAAGAGCAAGGCGCATATCCATCTTGGCTTGCGAACGGCGCGCGATACAATCGTACTTTGCAGCTATGAGTACCACGTGGACCATGTGACCGGCTGGCACCTTCACACCCTATGTGGAGAAAAGAACGATATCGACGCAGCGCCAATGGGTACGCTCGTCCACGGCCCTTGGATAAAGCGCCTGCCCGCTGCTCGTTCGCGCCATAATCGAACGGGGTTCAGCCGAGATGGTCATGGAGGACTGAAGCCTTGGCTTTGGTCTGAAACCGTGCGATTCTTCAAGCTGGATCCAAGGGACATGTTCGATTGAAAGAGGCTCTCTGCCAAGCCTTCTGCGGTGACTTGAAGCTGACCGACGTGCCGGTTGGCTACGCCGTCACGACTACGTTCCGTCGCGATGACGGCGATTCCGTAGCATTCTATATCGTGCGAGATAAAACACGCCCCGGCAGTTACAGGATTGAAGACGACGGGACGACCATTCCGTTTCTCGAGGCATCGGGAGTCGATTTTGGCACAGAGGCCCGCTCTGATGCATTCTCATCCCTCCTAGACAGTCATGGCGTCGAATTTGATGAAGACGATATGTTGCTTCACACGGCGGTCTTGCGCGAAGCTGAGTTGCCCAAAGCTGCCATGCGCTTTTTGTCACTTATGTTGCGCATCAATGACTTTCTGCTCCTAACCAAAGACAAGGTTGCGAGCACCTTCAAGGAGGATGCTGCCGCTCGCATACTTGAGAAAATGGAAGGGAAGGCTGTTGTCATTCAGGACGCTCCGGTTAGCGCCTCCCTGTCTGACACCATTCCAGACATGGTAATTCGTGCCCAGAATCGAGTGCCTGTTGCTGTATTTTTCGGCTCTTCCCCTCAGCGCGTAAATGACGCAATCTTTTTGCAGATGCAGGCGCTTTACGAAGTGCATGAGGACGTTCAAGTAATTGCTCTATTGGAACGCGAAAACGTGATCGGTCATGACTTACGCCGAAGGGCAGCCAACCGCCTAGCCGCGCTACCAATCTACAAAGGCGACGAGCCGACGGCTATCTCAAGGATTGAACGTGAAGCGCTCGGTTCGGCTCAGGAAACGCGACACTAAACAGCAGTTACGTTCAAATGCTGCGAAAATGCCGGGCTAGATATAGGCTTCCGTCGAGACAGCGTGATTCTTGAGGCGAATTCTTGACTAATCGCCGACCCGGGGTCGGGGCAGAGATTCGCTCGAACCCCATGACGACAGCCAGCGCTTGACCGCGTCGTGGCTGATCAATCGCGCACGTCCGCGTCGGCCCGCGCATCGGCCTCAGCCTCCGCTGCTGAATCACAAGTATCGAACAAGATGTTCTCAAGGATCACCCGTCAGAGATACACCCCAGCGCCAACCACGACCAGCGACAACTCACGCCCAACCACACCAAGGCGATCGCTTCCCCCCGCCATACTGCCGCGCGAGGCCGTGGCGGACCAGTTCCGCGCCCAGCGACTTGCCGTCGCGCTCGACGACGCGGAGTTTGCGGCCGTAGCGATCGACATTGCGCTTGATCGGGACCAGCGTGAAGGGGCCGGCGTTGAGCAGTCCTTGCATCTTCACCGTCGCAGCCTCCCCCAGCCGCCCCTCGCGGGCGCAGCGCGGCGGGTGCGTCTCCGGGGTGTCGATGTCGGCGATGCGGATTTTGGTGCCCGCCATCCAGAACGTGTCGCCGTCGACCAGGCAGTCGATCCGCTTGGCATGACCGCAGATCGTGAAGCGCGCGGAGACCGGCTTGCCGCCCGACAGCGCCGAGGCGAGCGCGGCGGCGGAGGACGCTGCGCCGGCCACCCCCGCCGCGGTGGCGAGCGCACGGGACGCGGCACCGGCATCGGCAGCAACGCCGGCAGTCGCGGTCGCAGCGGACGACGCCTCCGTTCTGGCCAGGTCCGCCCCCCAGCCCCAGCCGCCGGGTACGCGCAGATGCCCGGCGGGCCAGGCGATGCCGAACCCGGTCGGCCATTCGATCTTCAGCCCCGGCGGCACCAGCGCTGACCAGTCGATCTGGCGGATCACCGGCATCATCAGCCCCAGCAGCACGCCGTAGAACACCAGCCGAAGCTGCAGCAGGACTCCCGGCTGGGCACCGCGCGCGCCCCCGCGCCCCCGCGTGGCGCCAGCGCGATCGCCCCCGAGCAACCGCATGAAATCAAACACATACTCCATCATCGATCGCGCGTACGCGCGCGCGCGCGAAAGTCACCGTAGCGCGGCCCCGCCTTGCGGCGAGCGGAGTCGGAAACGAGGCGAACGCATCGTGAACATCGCTGATGACTCGTCTCCGGCGAAACGGACCAATGCCTCCGTCTCGCAGGCACGCGAGATTTCGCTGTCCTACACGGGGCCGACATGCCCAGTTCGCAGCATGCCGACCATCCACCCCCGGCCCGCACGGCGCGAACATACCCCCGCGATCCTGCCGGTGTCGGCGCGCGCGCCATCATGGTGCGAGCGTCTGCACTTCCTATACTTCACTCCCCGGTGCCCGCAGGCGCCAGGCGAACAAGGGGCGGGACAGTGCCGCCATCCCCCGCCCGCGTGCGGTCTCCGCCCGCTCCCGCGATCTCGCGCGAGCGTCTATACTTTCTATACTTCACTCGCTCGCAACGCTGCGGACGCCAGACGCACGAAGGGCGGGAAATGGCCCTAGCCACTCCCCGCCCCCGTTACGCGTCCAGCAATTCCCTCTTGCGAGGCAGGGGCTTAGAAGTGCGTGATGATGCCGAGCATCGGACGGAAGCTCTGCGCGTCGCCGAAGGTGTTGACCTCGGCGCGGATGCGGAAGCCTGCGTTGCCGGTGATGCCCTTCAGGCCGATGCTCTGCGGACCGACTTCGGCGCCGATGCCGTAGGTGATCGCGCTGTAGTCACGACCGGTGTCGCCACCGTTGGTCGAGCGTGCGGAGAACTTGTCGAAGTTGACCCACTGGTAGCCGACCTTGCCGTAGATCAGGCCGCTGTCGCCAGCGCGGAAGCCGAAACGGCCTGCTGCGCCATATTCCCAATCGATGTTGCCTTCGATGCCCTTGATCACGTTGCCTTCAGCGCCGACGAAAACCGGGCCGAGCGGCACGTTCACGCCGAGCACGCCCTGAACCAGCGAGCCCGACGGCTTGTAGCCGCGACGCAGCGAGTTGTCAGCGTTCAGCGCCTGCGGGATGCCGTGGCCACGCTCGTTGTCGAACTGCTCCCAGCCACCCATCACGCCGAAATACGGCTCGATGCCGAAAGCCTTCGAGCCGTCGGGCGCTGCTGCCTCGCCGGGCTGTGCGCTGTTGTCGGTGGGGGCCGGTGCCGACATATCCTGCGCGAAGGCGGGAACTGCGACCGTTGCGGCGGCGAGGGCGATTGCCAGGGAAAGCTTACGCATGCGTGTGACCTTATCTCGAGTGTTGCGTGGATCCCCGACTGCACGGTGCGTCGGTTGGTCCAGGCATGTCGAAACAGGCCGGCGGGCACATGGTTGCACAAAAACCGTCATATTCCGGGAACTCTTATGCTGTGTTGCGTTACAGCAACGGTTCCTGTCAGTTGGATGAACGAACCATGGCTACGCCACGGCGGACTGGGCAGAAATACAGCGGAAAAGCGGCAAAAAGCAGTCCTGCGCGGTCTAAAGCTGTGCGCTTACCGACTGGTGACGATCGGTGTGCGATGCAGCATCGATGGGGTTTTCCCGCCTGTTCCGCAGCCGCTGCCCCCCGTTCTGGTCGGCGGGGGCAGTGTGGACGGCGTATGACGTCGCCGCTGATGCACCGGAACCGGTCGCAACGAACGTGGTCTCGAGCGTTTCGGACAATGTGGTGGGGCAGTCGACCGACGCCGCCGGCACTGCATTCAACGCGGACGATCTGGCGATCCTGGCCAACGCCGTCGGGTGAGGGCGACGCGCCCGGTAACGGCGCGTCGCGGATCGTTCAGGGCCTTAGCGCGACGTCGTCGGCGTCCTTGAGATCCTCGTCCTCGTCGATGCTGCCGTCGTCGAGTTCGTCCTGGACATCGTCCTCGTCCATGTCGTCCTCATCCATCGTGACCGAGGAATCGGTCTCGCCGACCTCTTCGGAGTCCATCGCGGTCTCGTCGATCGCCTCGTCGTCGGTGTCGTTCTCGCCCAGGTCTGGGTCGAGGTCGGTCAGGATGACGCCGTCGCTCGGGCCGTTGCGCGTCGCCTCGAGGATCTCGGCGCGCTGGCTCTCGTCATAGCCTTCCTCGTCATAGCCGTCGTCGCCCGATCCGGCACTTGGCACCTGATGTCCGCCCATGGTCACACTCCCTCGTTCCAGGACGCCCGCACGGTGCGGGCCTACCCGATGCGAACGGTGGACGTGCGCGCTGGTTCCTTCAAGCGCGCGGCTGCACGGTGGATGCGGGCCGGAACAACCGCCCACGCTCGGTCACCAGAATGGCGACGAGCGCGGCGATCCCCGCGAACAGGAAGCCTGCGACCAGCGGCACGGTGGTACCGTCGAACGCCTGCCCGATCAGCGCCCCGAACACCGCACCAACAGTCACGCTCAGGAAGCCCTGCACGCTCGACGCGGTACCTGCGATCCGCCCCATATTCGCCATCGCCATCGCCGAGAAATTCGACGTCGCCAGCCCGAAACAGCCCAGCGTCAGCGCCTGGAAGACCGCGAAGCTGACCAATGTCTCGAAGCCGATTTCGATCGCGAACAGATGCACCAACGACACCAGGATCAGCACCGACAGCGCCCCATGGCTGATCAGCCGCGTCCCCAGCCGCATCACGATCCGCGCGTTGAGCAGGTTGCACGCCGCCATCGTCACCGACGTCGTCGCGAAGATCAGTGCGAGCAGCGTCGGCCGGTGGAACACGTCCGCCATGATCTGCTGGATCGAATTGAGATAGCCGTACAGCGCGCCCATCAGCGCGGTGGACGCGAGCGTGTAGCCAAGCGAATTGCGATCGGCGACCGTCTGGCGCCAGTCGCTCAGGATGCGTCTCGGCGTGATCGGCAGGACATTCTCGGGCGCGAGCGTCTCGGGCATCCGCAGATAGAACCAGACGAACACCCCCAGCGTCAGCACTGCGACCGTCCAGAAGATCGCGCGCCAGTCGCCGAACTGGAGCACCGTCCAGCCGAAGGTCGGCGCCAGGATCGGCACGATCATGAACACCATGAAGGCGATCGACATGACCCGCGCCATCGCCCGCCCGTGATAACAATCACGGACAAGCGCGATCGTCGCGACGCGCGCGGCGGCGATCACCGCCCCGCCGAACGCGCGAGCGGCGAGCAACAGCGTGAAGCTCCCTGCGGTCGCGCACGCGACGTTGGCGATGATGTACAGCACCAGCGACCAGAGCAGCACCGTCCGCCGTCCGAACCGATCCGCAAGCGGCCCGTGGACGAGCTGCGCGACGCCGAAGCCGATCACGAACGCAGTCACGACGAACTGCCGGCCGTTGTCCGACGCGACGCCGAGCGAGTCGCCGATCGCCGGCAGCGCGGGCAGCATCGAGTCGATCCCGAGCGCGGTCAGCGACATCAGCGAGGCGACGAGCGCGACGAACTCGACGAAGCCGATCGGCGCGCCACGCATCGACGGCGCGTCGGATTGGGGGTCCTGGGTCTGCATGATGCCAGCGCCTTACCCGCTCGGGCTGTCTTGCGAAACCCGTCAACCGGCGCAATCCGTACCGGCCGTGGCGGATTGCGCGATCGGGCCACACGCCCTACCTGTGTTGCGAACGCAACACACTCGGGAGACTGTCATGTTCCGCCCCCTTTTGCTCGCCACCGCCGGGATGCTCGCGCTGTCCGCCTGCGACCGCTCGAACGAACGCGCGTCGGTGTCGATCAACGCCGATGGCGGCAATGTGTTTGGCGCGATCAACGGCGAGACCGGTGAGATGAAGATCGACGTCCCCGGCTTCCAGGGCTCGGTGAAGCTGCCGAAGATCAAGATCGATACCGGCAATTTCGATCTCAACGGCGTGCACCTATATCCGGGGTCGTCGATCAGGACGCTCAACATCGTCGGCGACGATAAGACCGGCGGGCTCCGCGTCGCCTTCGCCAGTCCCGCCAACCCGGCGGTCGTGCGCGACTGGTTTGCAGAGCGGCTCGGCAAGGTTGGCTACCAGGTGCATGCCGAGGGTGCGAACCTGGTCGGCACGACTGATGAGAACAAACCCTTCCGGCTGGAATTTGCGCCCGACGGCGCGGACAAGGCGACAGGCACGATCGTCATCAGCGGCTAGTCCACAATCCTCCTCACCAGGGGAAGGTGGCTGGCGCTAGCCAGACGGAAGGGGGAGGCAAGGAAAATCGTCGTTGCGTGTCCCGCTTCGGTCACCTTCGGCGTCATTTCCCCCTAGCGGGGAGAACCGTTCGAAATGCGATAATGTCCCAGTCCTAATTCAGGCATTTGGCACCAAGCCTTTGCCCCCCTATATCGGACAGCCACCAATCCGGACACGCCCCCATGCTCGACACGCCAGCCGCCCAGGTCCCGACGCTTAGCCTCGCCACGCAGGACCCCGACCCCGATGGCTTCGCCGCCGCGTTCGGCGAGTCGTTCGAGCGATTCGGCTTTGCGATCGTTGCCGATCACGGCATCCCCGCCGACCTGATCGAGCGCGCCTGGGCCGAGACGAAACTCCTGTTCGACCTGCCCGAGGACGAAAAGCGCGGCTATCACATCGCCGGCGGCGGCGGTGCGCGCGGTTACACGCCGTTCAAGACCGAGATCGCCAAGGACGCCAAGGTCGTCGACCTCAAGGAATTCTGGCACGTCGGTCGCGAGCTGCCCGAGGGTCATCGCTATGCGGACACGATGGCGCCGAACGTCTGGCCGACGCGGCCCGAGGGCTTCAAGCCGGTCTTCCTCGAACTGTTCGCCGCGTTCGACCGCGCCGGCGACAAGCTGCTGTCGGCGATCGCGCGTCACCTGAAGCTGAAACCCGACTGGTTCGATCCCGCGGTCAAGGACGGCAACAGCATCCTGCGCCTCCTGCACTACCCGCCGATCCCCGCCGATGCGGAGGGTGTCCGCGCCGGCGCGCATGAGGATATCAACCTCATCACGCTGCTGCTTGGCGCCGAGGAAGCCGGGCTCGAACTACTCGACCGCGCGACCGGTCGCTGGCTGTCGATCAAGCCGCCCGAGGGCGCGATGGTCGTCAACGTCGGCGACATGCTCCAGCGGCTGACCAACAACGTGCTGCCCTCGACCACGCACCGCGTCGTCAACCCGCCGCCCGAGCGCCGCGGCCATTCGCGCTATTCGATGCCGTTCTTCCTGCATCCGGCGCCCGATTTCCTGATCGAAACGCTGCCGGGCACGATCACGCCGGACAACGCGAACCGCTACCCGACCTCAATCACCGCGCATGATTATCTGTACGAGCGGCTGGTCGAGATTGGGCTGATCAAGAAGTAACCCCTTGTTCCCCCGCGGAGGCGGGGGTCCAGGAGCCACATACGATACCGCCTGCGACTCCTGGATTCCCGCCTTCGCGGGAGAACAGCTTTCGGAGACCGTAGCGGCAAGCTACGCCGTGTTCCCCAAACTATGCCACCACCCCGGCGAAGGCTGGGGCCCAAATGGAAAGGTGGTCGTAATGACGCGCACCGCTTCGTTATTACCGTCCCCCGATTGGACCCCGGCCTCCGCCGGGGTGGTGCTCGGGGGAGGGCAGCGAGCGACGCCCCAAGAACCCCACCGCTTTTCCATCCGACTGATACCCAACAACCACGCTTCGCCCATTGGAGCCCGCCCCCGCATCCGCTAGACCGCGCGCGATGCCCCATCTCTATCTCGTCGACGGCTCCGGCTATATCTTCCGCGCCTATCACCGGCTGCCGCCGCTCACCAACAAGCATGGCGAGCCGGTCGGCGCGGTCTATGGCTATACCACCATGCTGTGGAAGCTCGCGGACGAGGTCCACGCCGCAGACGGCCCCACGCACATGGCGGTCATTCTCGACAAGTCGTCCAAGACCTTCCGCAACGATCTCTACGACAAGTACAAGGCGCAGCGTCCGCCGCCGCCCGAGGACCTAGTACCTCAGTTCCCGATGATCCGCGACGCCACACGCGCCTTCTCGCTGCCGTGCATCGAGACCGAGGGGCTCGAGGCCGACGACATCATCGCCTGTTATTCGAAGGCCGCGCTGGCGCAGGGCTGGTCGGTCACGATCGTCTCGTCGGACAAGGATCTGATGCAGCTGATCGAGCCCGGTCTCGACATGTACGACACGATGAACAACCGCCGGCTCGGCCCCGAGCATGTCGCGGAGAAGTTCTTCGGCATCACCCCGGCGCAGCTCGGCGACGTACTCGCGCTGATGGGCGACAGCGTCGACAACGTGCCGGGCGTCCCCGGCGTCGGCCCCAAGACCGCCGCCAAGCTGATCCTCGAGCATGGCGATCTCGAATCGGTGCTGGCGGCTGCCGACGGCATGAAGAAGAGCAAGCTGCGCGACAACCTGATCGAGCATGCCGAGATGGCGCGGCTGTCGAAGGTGCTCGTCTCGCTCAAATGCGACGTCGCGCTGCCCGAGCCGCTCGAGGATCTCGAGCTCAAGGGCATCCCCGACGCACCCTTGCGCGCGTTCCTCGAGCATCACGGCTTCAAGTCGCTGATCGCCAAATTGTCGGCGGTGGCCGAGGCGCCGGTCGCCGAGTCGCCCGTCGTGGCGGACATGGACGTGGACGAGCCCTGCAAGCACGACGACTATGAAACGGTGGTCGACGAAGCCGCGCTCGATCGCTGGATCACGATCGCGCGGCACCAGGGTTGGATCGCGATCGACACCGAGACGACCGGGATCGACGCGACGCGCGCGGATCTGGTCGGAATCAGCCTCGCGCTGCATCCGAACCTCGCCTGCTACGTACCTATCGCGCATGGCGGCACCGATTTGCTCGCGGAAAACCCGGTCCAGATCGACCGCGCGATCGTGCTGGCGAAGATGAAGCCGTTGCTGGAGGATCCGAGCATCCTGAAGATCGGCCACAATCTCAAATACGACATCATCGTCCTCGCCCGCGCCTATGCCGCCACCGGCGGCGTGACGATCGCGCCGTTCGACGACACGATCCTGATGAGCTTCGATCTCGACGCAGGGCTTCACGGCCACGGCATGGACGAGCTCGCCGCCACGCACCTCTCGCACACCTGCATCGCGTTCAAGGACGTGGTCGGCACCGGCAAGTCGCAGCGCAGTTTCAACGAAATCGACCTCAAGGCCGCGACCCACTACGCCGCCGAGGACGCGGACGTGACGCTGCGCCTGTGGCGCCGGTTCAAGCGCCGCCTGCCCGCCGAGGGTTCGACGCGCGTCTACGAGATGGTCGACCGCCCGCTCGTCCCCGTCATCGCGCAGATGGAGATGCACGGGATCAAGGTCGATGCCGCGAAGCTGTCGAAGCTCTCGACCGAGTTCGCCGCGCAGATGGCGAGCCTCGAAACCGAGATCCATGCGCTCGCGGGCGCGCCGTTCACGATCGGCAGCCCCAAGCAGCTTGGCGACGTGCTGTTCGAGAAGATGGGGATCAAGGGTGGCCGCAAGGGCAAGTCGGGCGTCTATTCGACCGACGTCACCGAACTCGAGCGGATCGCCGCCGACAAGGATTCGCCCGGCGCGGTGATCGCGCGGAAGGTACTCGACTGGCGTCAGCTGTCGAAGCTGAAATCGACCTATACCGATGCGTTGCAGGCGCAGATCAACCCGGCGACGGGCCGCGTCCACACGTCCTACTCGCTGACCGGCGCGCAGACCGGGCGGCTGTCGTCGACCGATCCCAACCTGCAGAACATCCCGATCCGCACCGAGATCGGCCGCCAGATCCGCGACGCGTTCGTCGCCGAGCCCGGCAACGTCATCCTTGCCGCCGATTACTCGCAGATCGAGCTGCGGCTGGCCGCGCACATGGCCAACGTCCCCGCGCTGAAGCAGGCGTTCGCGAACGGCGACGACATCCACAGCCTCACCGCGCAGGAGCTGTTCGGCGAGGTCAACCGCGACACGCGCGGCCGCGCCAAGACGATCAACTTCGCGATCCTCTACGGCATCTCGCGCTGGGGTCTCGCCGGTCGGCTCGACGTGAGCGCGGACGATGCGCAGGCGATGATCGACCGCTATTTCGATCGCTTCCCCGGCATCTCCAGCTACATCGTCGACACCACCGAGAGCGTCCGCGCGACCGGCTTCACGACGACGCTGTTCGGGCGGAAAACGCATTTCCCGCGGATCCGCTCGAAGATCCAGCACGAACGCCAGGGCGCCGAGCGCGCCGCGATCAACGCGCCGATCCAGGGGACGAGCGCGGACATCATCAAGCGCGCGATGGTCCGCATGGGCCCCGCGCTGCTCGAGGCCGGGCTGCCCAACGTGCGCATGCTGCTCCAGGTCCACGACGAACTCGTGTTCGAACTGCCCGAGGGCGACGTCGAGGCGGCCAAGCCTGTGATCGAACGCGTCATGGCCAACGCTGCGACGCCGGCGGTGACGCTCGACGTGCCCTTGGGTATCGAAATCGGCACCGGTCTAAGCTGGGGCGCGGCACATTGAACGTGCAGGGCGGCAGCCGGCCGCGCCCGGCTGACTCGCACAAGCGCGGCCGGCGGAGCGCTTGCTCCGACCGACGACGCGGCTTTGCCGGGGCGCGCCGCACCAACGGCGCCCGCCCGTGACCGAATCCACGCAAGATATCGACACGCTCGCCAAGGGCGGTCGGACCAACATCGCCGGCTTCGTCCTCCGCCTCGCCGCGCGCATCCCCTTCCTGTTCATCGCCGGCCGCATCTACGGCCCTGACCTGGTCGGCCGCTTCGCGATCGCGGTCGTGGTGGTCGAACTCGCCGCGTTGCTGGCCACGCTCGGCCTCAAGCGCGGGCTCGCGCAGGCGCTCAGCAGCGCGGACCGACCGCACGCCAATGTCGTGTGGGATGCGATGGCAGTCGCGTTCATCGCCTCGCTCATCGCCAGCGCGGTCCTCTGCACCTTCCCGCAGATCATGTATCCCAACAGCGCGATCACCGGGCTCGACCGGTTCCTGCCGCTGATCATCGTCGCGATCGCCTGGTCCGACGTCAGCCTCGCCGCGCTCGCCTACCGCCTCAACGTCAAGGCCGCGGTCACCGCGCGCGCGGTGGTCGAGCCATGGACGATCTCGATCGCCGCCTGGGCCTTCTCCTACTTCACGATCCGGGACGGCCTGGTGCTCAGCTATGTCGCGTCGATGACCGCGGCGCTGATCGCCAGCCTCGTGCCGTTCCTGCGCAGCTACGGCGTGCCGCGCGGCTGGTCGCCGCACCTGCGCCCGCTCTACGCGCTCGCCCGCGCCAACGTGCCGCTTGCCGGCGCCGACATCCTCGAATGGGGCAGCCGCAACGTCGACCGCTTCATCCTCGGCGTGATGTTCGAGCCGAAGGTCGTCGGCATCTATTACATGGCGCAGCAGGTCGCATCCCTGCCGCAGAAGCTGAAGACCAGCTTCGACCCGATCCTCGGCCCCGTCATCACGCATAGCCTCGCGATCAACGACCGCGCCGCGATCGCCAACCAGGTTCGCCAGGTCGCGTTCTGGATCATGGCCGCGCAAGGTGGTCTCGCGCTGATGGGCTCGATCCCCGGCGAGGCGGTGATGGGCGTGGTCGGCCCGCAATTCGTCGCGGGCACCGCCGCGCTCGCGTTCCTGCTGACGGCCGAATTCCTTGCCTCGACCGGTGCGGTCTGCGAATCGGCGCTCGTCTATATCGCGCGCCACCGCAACTTGATGATCTCGGCGGCGATGCTCGCCTTCCAGATTGGGCTGAGCTTTGCGCTGATCTTCGTCATCCGTCGCCTCGGCTATCCGGTCAACTACCAGGCGGCGGGGCCGGCGATCGCGCTGATGCTGTCGGTGGCGCTGACGTCGATCATCAAGTCCAAGCTGCTCGGCCGCCTGCTGGGCGCAAACGTGTCGCCGTGGCGCTGGCCGCTGGTCTGGGCCGCGCTCGCCGCGATCGTCGTCGGGGCCGGGTTCACGGCGCTCCCCAAGCGCTACGAATGGGTCGAACTGGCCGTCGGCGAGCCCGCGATCGCCGCGACCTATCTCTACATCCTGTGGAAATACGCGTTCGGGCCGGCAGATCGCGCCCTGTTCGCCAAGAAGCCCGCCAAGGACGCCAGCCTCCCCAACGCCGGTGCGCCCGTCGCCTAGAGCATCCCAACCAACAGCGTGGCGTTCAGCCCGATGATCACCGCGGCGATTCCCCAGGCGAGGATCTTCAGCCAGGCCGGGCTGACCAGATCGCCCATGATCGTACGGTCGCCGGTGAACTTGACGAGCGGCACGACCGCGAACGGCAGCTGCAGGCTGAGCACGACCTGGCTCAGCACCAGCAGCTTCGTCGCGCCCGAATCGCCCGTCGCGCCGATCACGAACACCGCAGGGACGATCGCGAGCAGCCGGGTCACCAGCCGCCGCGCCCAGACGGGCATGCGCAGGTTGAGGAAACCCTCCATCACGATCTGCCCGGCAAGCGTGCCCGTCACCGTCGAATTCTGCCCCGAGGCCAGCAGCGCGACCGCGAACAGGACGCTCGCGGCGCCCATGCCGAGCATCGGCGCGAGCAGTTCATACGCCTGATCGATCTCCGCGACGTCGGTGCGCCCCGCGACATGGAAGGTCGCCGCCGCCAGGATCAGGATCGCGGCGTTGATGAAGAAGGCGAGGCCCAGCGCGACCGTGCCGTCGATCGTCGCCATCGTGATCGCGTCGCGCTTGCCCGCCTCGTCCCGCGCGAAGGCGCGCGTCTGGACGATCGACGAGTGGAGGTAGAGATTGTGCGGCATCACGGTCGCCCCGAGGATGCCGATCGCGATGTAGAGCATCGCCGGGTTGGTGACGATCTGCGTCGTCGGCACCAGACCGCCGAGCACGCCCGCCATGTCGGGTCGCGCGAGGAACAGTTCGAACATGAAGCAGCCGGCGATGATGACCAGCAGCGCGACGACGAACGCCTCGAGCTTGCGGAACCCGAAGCGTTGCAGCGCGAGGATCAGGAATACGTCAAGCACGGTGATCGCGACGCCGTAGAGGAGCGGAAACCCGAACAGCAGCTTCAGCGCGATCGCGGTGCCGAGCACTTCGGCCAGATCGCAGGCGATGATCGCGATTTCGCAGAAGAACCAGAGCGCGAACGAAACCGGCTTCGAATAGTGCGCGCGGCAGGCCTGGGCGAGATCGAGCCCGGCAACGATCCCGAGCCGCGCGGACAGCGCCTGCAGCACCATCGCCATCAGGTTCGACAGCAGCACGACCGACAGCAAAGTATAGCCGAACGCCGACCCGCCGGCGATGTCGGTCGCCCAGTTGCCGGGGTCCATATAGCCGACCGCGACCATGTATCCCGGCCCGACGAACGCGAACAGCCGCCGCCAGAATGACGCGCCCTCGGGGATGGCGATGGTCCGATGACTCTCGGCGAGCGAGTTGGCGAAGTCCGAGGCGGGAAGATTGGGCGCTGACATCGGACGCTGCTTTGCCGGAGGGGGCGAGCGGGAACAAGCGCTTGCGTCCGGGCGGCGCGTCAAAGTCGCCACCTCCCCGTCCGTCACCCCAGCGAAAGCTGGGGTATCCCCGTTGGCGGGCGTCACGGCTTAAACGGGAAGATCCCAGCGTTCGCTGGGATGACGGGCGGTGGGGAATCCTCCCCTCAGATCACCTTCATGTCCGCCTGGTAATGATGCCAGGCGAAGATCGCCGCCGCGCCGCGGTGCGGGCGCCACGCCTCCGCCACTTCGCGCGTCAGCTTCTCGCTCGGGCGAGTCTCGTGGCCGAGGATCCGGCCGACCTCGATCTGGATCGCCAGGTCGCCCGCCGGCCAGATGTCGGTCCGCCCTTCCGCGAACAGCAAATAGATCTCCGCCGACCAGCGGCCGATCCCTTTCACGCGGACCAGCGCGGCGATCGCCTCCTCGTCGTCCTCGGGCAGGTTGGCGAGATCGAGCCGGCCGCTCGTCACCTCGTCGGCGAGGCTGCGCGCATAGCCGAGTTTCTGCCGCGACAATCCGGCGCTGCGCAGCGTCTCGTCGCTGGCGGCGGCGATCTTTGCGGGGTCGCCCGCGCCGCCGACCACGGTATCGAGCTTGGTCCACACCGCCTGCGCCGAGGCGACGCTCACCTGCTGGCCGACGATGGTGCGCAGCAACGTCGCAAAGCCGCGCTCGCTGATCCGCGGCGCCGGGTGCCCGGCATTGCCGACCGCCACCGCAAAGGCGGGCTCGATCTCGCACAAGGCCGCCATCGCGGTTTTGAGCTGGTCCGCGTTCAGGCCCATGATGCTTGATCCCGGCGCCACGCAACGGCATGAACGAAGTCAGATTTTTCGGAGAATGACATGCCCAAGCTTATCGTCGTGACGCGCGAAGGGGAAGAACGCGAGATCATGGGCGAAGCGGGGCTTTCGGTGATGGAAGTCATTCGCGACGCTGGCATCGACGAGATCCTGGCGCTGTGCGGCGGCTGCTGCTCGTGCGCCACCTGCCACGTCCATGTCGACCCGGCGTTTGCGGCCAAACTGAAGCCGATGGGGCCGGACGAGGACGACCTGCTCGATTCGACCAGCGACCGCGATGCGGGATCGCGCCTCTCGTGCCAGATCGAACTCACCGACGCGCTGGACGGACTGAAGGTCCGCATCGCCGCGGAGGACTGACTGTCCCTCGCCCCTCCGGGGAGAGGGAGGGAGGAGCCGAAGGCGACGGAAGGGAGAGGGGCGTTGGGACGAACCGTCCCGAGCCTCAAACCCCTCACCCTTCCCCCCGCAAGCGCGGCGGGGCCCTTCCCTCTCCCCGGCGGGGAAAGGGGTCTAAACTCACCGCGTCGTGACCGCGTAGAGCGCGATCGCCGCGGCGTTCGAGACGTTCAGGCTCTCGACCTTTTCCGAGATCGGCAACTTGGCGAGCTCGTCGCAATGCTGCTCGGTATTCTGCCGCATGCCCTCGCCCTCGGCGCCGAGCACGATCGCGATGCGCTGCGTGCCCATCGCCTCGCCCAGCGTCTGCGTCGCGTGGCCGGTCAGCCCGATCCGCCAGAAGCCGGCGGCCGCAATCTCCTCGAGCGCGCGTGCCAGATTGACGACGCGGATCCACGGCACGCTCTCAAGCGCGCCCGATGCGGCGCGCGCGATCGTGCCCGATTCGGGTGGTGCGTTGCGATCGGGGGTCACGATGCCCAGCGCATCGAACGCCGCCGCCGAGCGCAGGATCGCGCCGACATTGTGTGGATCGGTCACGCCGTCGAGGATCACCAGCGGGCGATTATCGTCCTTGCCGTGCTCGAGCAGGTCGGCGAGCCACATGTCCTCGAGCGGCTCGACCTCGATCACCACGCCCTGATGCGGCGCATCGCCGGGCACCAGCCGCGCCAGATCGGCTGCTTCGGCATAGGTCACGGGGACGTCGGCGGGCAGATCGAACCCGGCCAGCGCCTCGCGCGTGCCGAGGATCTTGCGCACCGTGCGCTCCGGATTGTTCAGTGCGGCGCCAACCGCGTGCTTGCCCCAGAAGCGGGGGCGGCCTGCCGGCGCCTTGCTCGGCCTGTGTCCCTTGCGTGCCATATTCGCTCTCGATCGTGTCTGTGTATGCGGCGTCCTTGTCGGCATTCTCCCCGCGCGGCAACAGCGAAGCGCGAAACTTCGCAAAACCTGCGTTGACACACAGGGCGCGCTTCGCCATTGAGCCGCCTCGCTTTGATAAGCGGCCCATCTGGACAGGTGGCCGAGTGGTTAAAGGCAGCAGACTGTAAATCTGCCCGTGCAAGCGTACGCTGGTTCGAATCCAGCCCTGTCCACCACTACCCTCGGGTAGTGTCTACCCAGACCCCGTCGACCGGCCTTGCACGCGGTCGACGTCTCCCCCCCCCCCGATACCGATTATCTTCCAAGCGGCGTCGAGCGCGCGTGACAACGCCGCGCGGCGAGCTACGATCAGCGCGACCGTAATCAAGCCGGAAGCCGCGTGACCTCAGACATCGCCGTACAGCAGCCCACCCAGGATCTTGCCGATTCGATCCTCGACACGCTCGTGCACCGGATCGGCAAGGACGCGCAGGCGGCGCTCCCGCACGACTGGCTTGCGGCGACGATCCTGACGGTGCGCAACGACATCGTCGAACGCTGGATGGCGTCGACCAAGGCGGCGCATGCGGCGGGCGCCAAGCGCGTCTATTATCTCAGCCTCGAATTCCTCATCGGCCGCCTGCTGCGCGACGCGGTGACGAACCTGCAGCGCAGCCGCGAAGTGACGCGCGCGCTCGCACTGCACGGCGTCGACCTCGCCGCGCTCGAGGAGATCGAGCCCGATGCGGCGCTCGGCAATGGCGGGCTCGGGCGGCTCGCGGCGTGCTTTATGGAAAGCATGGCGAGCCTTGCGCTCCCCGCCTACGGCTATGGTATCCGCTATGTGAACGGGATGTTCCGCCAGCGGATCGACGATGGCTGGCAGGTCGAGATGCCCGAAAGCTGGCTCGCGCACGGCAATCCCTGGGAATTCGAACGCCGCGAGAGCGCCTATTTCATCGGCTTCGGAGGCGAGGTGACCGCGACCGACAGCGGCCACATCCACTGGAGCCCGGCCGAAGCGGTCGAGGCGATGGCGGTCGATACCCCCGTCGTCGGCTGGCGCGGCAAACACGTCAACACGCTGCGGCTGTGGACCGCGCGCGCGTTCGATCCGATCAAGCTCGACCGGTTCAACGCGGGCGACTTCACCGGCGCGCTCGCCGATCAGATGCGCGCCGAGACGCTCACGCGCGTGCTCTATCCCAATGATTCGACCGCCGCGGGGCAGGAACTGCGGCTGCGGCAGGAATATTTCTTCTCGTCCGCCTCGATCCAGGACATCGTCCGCCGCCACATCCAGTATTTCGGCGACATCCGCACGCTGCCCGACAAGGCCGCGATCCAGCTGAACGACACGCACCCCGCGGTCTCGGTCGCCGAGCTGATGCGGCTGCTGATCGATCACCACGAATTCGCGTTCGACGAGGCGTGGAAGATCACGCGCGCCACCTTCGGCTACACCAACCACACATTGCTGCCCGAGGCGCTGGAGAGCTGGCCGCTGCCGCTGTTCGAGCGCCTGCTGCCGCGGCACATGCAGATCGTTTATGCGATCAACGCTAGACTGCTGCGTGAAGCGCGCGGCGTGGACGGCATCGACGACCGCGCGATCGCCGCGATCAGCCTGATCGACGAGGGCGGCGAGCGGCGCGTGCGGATGGCGAACCTCGCCTTTGCCGGATCGCATAGCGTCAACGGCGTTGCAGCGCTCCATACGCAGTTGATGAAAAAGACGGTCTTCGCCGATCTCCACCGCCTCTATCCGACGCGAATCAACAACAAGACCAACGGGATAACCCCGCGCCGCTGGCTCCAGCAGTGCAACCCCGGCCTCACGGCGCTGATCCGCGACGCGATCGGTGACGGCTTTCTCGACGATGCCGAACGGCTGATCGATCTTGATGTTTTTGCCGACGATGCAGCGTTCAGGGAGCGGTTTTGGGCGGTGAAGCGTTCGAACAAGGTGGCACTGGCAAATCAGATCAAGGACAGCATGGGGCTACGCATCGACCCCGACGCGCTGTTCGACGTGCAGATCAAGCGCATCCACGAGTATAAGCGCCAGCTGCTCAACATCATCGAGACGGTCGCGCTCTATGACCAGATCCGCAGCCATCCCGAACGCGACTGGACGCCCCGCGTAAAGCTGTTCGCGGGCAAGGCGGCGTCGAGCTATCACAATGCGAAATTGGTCATCAAACTGGCGAACGACGTTGCGCGTCGGATCAATGCGGACCCGTCGGTCGGCGGGCTTCTGAAGGTCGCGTTCCTGCCCAATTACAATGTGTCGCTGGCGGAGAAGATCATCCCCGCCGCCGATCTCAGCGAACAGATCTCGACCGCGGGGCTCGAGGCGTCGGGCACCGGCAACATGAAGTTCGCGATGAACGGCGCGCTGACGATCGGCACGCTCGACGGCGCGAATATCGAGATCAAGGACCGGGTCGGCGACGACAACATCTTCATCTTCGGCATGACCGCGGACGAGGTCGAGGCGAAGCGCGCGTCGGGCTATGATCCCCGCCGCGTGATCGACGGGTCGAACGAGTTGCGCCAGGCGGTATCGGCGATCGCCTCGGGCGTGTTCTCGCCCGACGATCGCCAGCGTTATGCCGGGCTGATGGGCGGGCTGTACGAAGGCGACTGGTTCATGCTCGCCGCCGATTTCGACAGCTATGCCACCGCGCAGCGTAGCGTCGACACGCGCTGGAACGATCGCGACGCGTGGGTCGCCTCGACCGTGCGCAACGTCGCACGCGTCGGCTGGTTCTCGTCCGACCGCACGATCCGCGAATATGCGCGCGATATCTGGACGGTGATGTGAAGCCACCCGAAGGCGCCATCGTTGCCCTGATCGAGGGGCGTCACGACGATCCCTTCTCGTTGCTCGGCGTGCATGCCGGACCCGGGGGCACGTTCGCGCGCGCCTGGTTGCCGGGCGCGGCAACCGCGGAGGCGCATGCGCTCGACGGCACGACGCTCGGCACGCTCCCCCTGATCGACGATCGCGGGCTGTTCGAGGGGCCGATCAACGGCGATCCGCAGCCGGTGAAATATCATGCCGAGGGTGGCGGTGCAGACTGGTGGGTGACCGACCCGTACAGCTTCGGCCCCGTGCTCGGCCCCGTCGACGACGTGCTGATGGCCGAAGGCACGCACCACCGCCTCCACGACAAGATGGGCGCGCACCTGATCGAGCATGAGGGCGCGCACGGTGTCCATTTTGCGCTCTGGGCGCCCAATGCGCAGCGCGTCTCGGTGGTCGGCGACTTCAACGACTGGGACGGTCGCCGCCATACGATGCGCAAACGCGGCGACGTCGGCGTGTGGGAGATCTTCATCCCCGACATCGCCGAGTATCGCGCGTACAAATACGAGATCGTCGGCCCCGATGGCCAGCTCCAGCCGCTGAAGGCCGATCCGTTCGCCTTTGCCAGCGAACTGCGCCCCGCGACCGCGTCGATCACGCGGACGCTGGCGCACGAATGGGCGGATACCAGCCACCGCGCGCACTGGGCCTCGGTCGATCCGCGCCGCGTGCCGATCAGCATCTACGAGGTGCATGCGGGATCCTGGGACCGCGACGCCGAGGGCTGGTTCCTGACCTGGGATACGCTCGCCGACCGGTTGATTCCGTATGTGGTCGAGATGGGCTTCACGCACATCGAGTTCATGCCGATCAGCGAACATCCCTATGATCCGAGCTGGGGCTATCAGACCACCGGGCTCTACGCGCCGTCTGCACGGTTCGGCGATGTCGAGGGATTTGCGCGGTTCGTCGACGGCGCGCATCTGGCCGGGATCGGCGTGCTGCTCGACTGGGTGCCTGCGCATTTCCCGACCGACGCGTTCGGGCTCGCGCATTTCGACGGCACCGCGCTCTACGAACATGAGGACCCGCGGCTCGGCTACCACCCCGACTGGAACACCGCGATCTATAATTTCGGGCGACGCGAGGTGTCGTCCTTCCTCGTCAACAACGCGCTGTTCTGGGCCGAGCGCTATCATATCGACGGGATTCGCGTGGATGCGGTCGCGTCTATGCTGTACCGCGATTATTCGCGCGAGGCGGGCGAATGGATCCCCAACGAGCAAGGCGGCCGCGAGAATTGGGAAGCTGTCGCGTTCCTGCGCGCCATGAACCGCGCGGTGCACGCACAACACCCCGGCATCTTCACGATCGCCGAGGAATCGACTTCGTGGCCGGGCGTCTCCGCCCCCGTCGGCGACGACGGCAAGAGCGGTGGCCTGGGCTTCGGGTTCAAGTGGAACATGGGCTTCATGCACGACACGCTCCAGTACATGGCGCGCGATCCGCTGCACCGGAAACATCACCATGGCGAGATCAATTTTGGCTTGGTCTATGCGTTCAGCGAGAATTTCGTCCTGCCGCTGAGCCACGACGAAGTGGTCCACGGCAAGGGGTCGCTGCTGACCAAGATGCCCGGCGACGACTGGCAGCAATTCGCCAACCTGCGCGCCTATTACGCGTTCATGTGGGGCTATCCGGGCAAGAAATTGCTCTTCATGGGGCAGGAATTCGCGCAGCGCCGCGAATGGTCCGAAGGCCGTGCGCTTGATTGGGATCTGCGCAATGCGCGCAGCCATGAGGGTATTCGCAATCTCGTCCGAGACCTGAACGCGGTCTATCGCGAGAAGCCCGCGCTCCACGCCCGAGACTGCGAGAGCGAGGGCTTCGAATGGCTGATCGCCGACGATGCCGCCAATTCGGTCTTTGCGTGGCTGCGCAAGGCACCGGGCGCGAAGCCGGTCGCGATCATCGCCAACATGACGCCGATCGCGCGTGCACCCTATCGCATCCCGCTCCCGCTCGACGGCCGCTGGTGCGAGATCATCAACAGCGACGCGCATGAATATTGGGGCAGCGGGCTCGGCAATCTCGGCGGCGTCGTTGCCGAGAAAGGTGCTGCCTGGGTCACGTTGCCGCCGCTCGCGACGATCATGCTGGAATATGAAGGCTGATCGAGTTCGAAGACCGATCCGGCGCAATGACGGAACAACCCGCGGGTGACGGGGCGTTATACCGCGGACGATTAGGGAGAGACGGACATGGTTGAACGGCGGGGACAGCCACTGGCGCGCGACGCGATGGCGTATGTGCTGGCCGGTGGCCGCGGCAGTCGGCTGATGGAGCTGACCGATACGCGCGCGAAACCCGCGGTGTATTTCGGCGGCAAGGCACGGATCATCGATTTCGCGCTGTCGAACGCGATCAATTCGGGCATCCGCCGGATCGGCGTGGCCACGCAGTACAAGGCGCATTCGCTGATCCGCCATTTGCAAAGCGGCTGGAACTTCCTGCGCTCCGAACGCAACGAGAGCTTCGACATCCTGCCCGCGTCGCAGCGGATCAGCGAGTTCCAATGGTATGAGGGCACCGCCGACGCGGTGTACCAGAATATCGACATCATCGAGAGCCACGCGCCCGAATACATGGTCATCCTGGCGGGCGATCATATCTACAAGATGGATTACGAGCTGATCCTGCAACAGCATTGCGAGACCGGCGCGGACGTCACGATCGCCTGTCTCGAAGTGCCGCGGATGGAGGCGGTCGGCTTCGGCGTGATGGCGGTCGACGAGCATGACAACGTCACCGCGTTCGTCGAGAAGCCCGCCGATCCCCCGGCGATTCCGGGCAATCCGGACATCGCGCTGGCATCGATGGGGATCTACGTCTTCCACACTCGGTTGCTGTTCGACGAACTGCGCCGCGATGCCGAGACGCCAGGCTCCGCGCGCGACTTCGGCAAGGACATCATCCCGTACCTCGTGAAGCACGGCAAGGCGGTCGCGCATCGCTTCTCGGACAGCTGCGTGCGATCGGAGGGCGAAGTCGAGGCCTATTGGCGTGACGTCGGGACGGTCGATGCCTATTGGGAGGCCAATATCGATCTGACCGACGTGGTGCCCAAGCTCGATCTGTACGACCGCAGCTGGCCGCTATGGACTTATTCGGAGGTCACGCCCCCCGCCAAGTTCGTTCATGCCGATGACGGGCGGCGCGGCGAAGCGGTGTCGAGCCTTGTTTCGGGCGACTGCATCATCTCGGGGTCGTCGATCCATCGCAGCCTGATCTTCACGGGCACGCGCGCGCACAGCTATTCGATGCTCGACCAGGCAGTGATCCTGCCGCATTGCGAGATCGGTCGCGGTGCGCGACTGTCCAAGGTGGTAGTCGATCGCGGCGTGGTGATCCCGGACGGCCTCGTCGTCGGCGAGGATGCCGCACTCGACGCGCACCGCTTCCGCCGTACCGACAATGGCGTGGTGCTCGTGACCAAATCGATGATCGACCGGCTGACCGAATGAGCATGCGACCGGCGCGGGCGTCGCTGCAACGGGAGTTCGAATGATGCGCGTCCTTTCGGTGGCGTCGGAGGCGTATCCGCTGATCAAGACCGGCGGGCTGGCGGACGTGGTCGGCGCGCTGCCCGCCGCGCTCGCGCATCACGGCGTCGCGATGACGACCTTCCTCCCCGGCTACCCCGCGCTCGCGGCAGTCACCAGGAAGGCGAAGGTCGTGCATCGCTATGCCGACTTGCTCGGCGTCGAAGCGCGGATCCTGGCGGCGAAGATTGGTGAGCATCCGCTCCTGATCCTCGACGCGCCCAGCCTGTTCGCGCGCGGCGGTGGCCCGTACGGCGACGCGACCGGCGCCGACTGGGTCGACAACTGGCTCCGGTTCGCCGCGTTCGGCCGTGCCGCCGCGGATCTCGCCTCGGGTGTGATCGAGGGGCAGGAGTTCGCCATCCTCCACGCGCATGACTGGCAGGCGGCGATGGCGCCCGCCTATCTGCGCTATGCCCCCGGCCCCGGTGCCCCGGCCAAGACGATCGTCACGATCCACAATATCGCGTTCCAGGGCCGCTATGGCGCGGAGATCTTCGCCGATCTCGCGCTGCCCGATGCGGCGTTCGCGCTCGATGGCGTCGAATATTATGGCGGTGTGGGCTTCCTGAAGGCCGGTCTCGAAGCGGCCGATGCGATCACCACGGTCAGCCCGACCTATGCCGCCGAGATCCGGCGCGGCGAATTCGGCATGGGGCTCGAAGGGCTGATCAACGTCCGGGCCGATCGCCTCACGGGGATCGTCAACGGCATCGACCCCGCAGTCTGGAACCCCGCCACCGACGCGGCGCTGCCGTCGCGCTACACCGCACGCACGCTCACCCGTCGCCGCGCGAACAAGCGCGCGGTCGAGACTCTCTATGGGCTCGACAGCGGCGACGGGCCGATCTTCACCGTCATCAGCCGGCTGACGTGGCAGAAGGGCATGGACGTCCTCGTCGCGACGCTCGACGAACTGGTCGCGCTCGGCGGCCGGCTCGCGCTGCTCGGCTCGGGCGATGCCGCGCTCGAAGGCGCCTTTCTCGCTGCCGCCGAGCGCCACCCCGGCCGGGTCGGCGTCCGCATCGGCTATGACGAGCCGGTCTCGCATCTGCTCCAGGCGGGCGCCGACGCGATCCTGATCCCGTCGCGGTTCGAACCCTGCGGCCTGACGCAGCTTTACGGCCTCGCTTATGGCTGCATCCCCGTCGTCGCGCGCACCGGCGGGCTCGCCGACACGGTGATCGACGCAAACGAGGCCGCGATCGCCGCGGGCGTCGCCACCGGCATCCAGCATGACGGCATCACGCCCGAAGCACTCAGCCATGCGTTGCGCCGAACGTTCGCGCTCTATGCACGCCCCGATCGGTGGGCCATGTTGCAGCGCAACGCGATGCGCGCGGACTTCTCGTGGGACGAGAGCGGTCGGCGTTACGCAAACCTCTATTCGAGCCTTCTGGAGCCCGCATGATCCGCACCGTTTCGACCACGCCCTATAGCGACCAGAAGCCCGGCACCTCGGGCCTGCGCAAGAAGGTGAAGGTCTTCCAGCAGCCCAATTACGCGGAGAACTTCGTCCAGTCGGTGTTCGACGTGGTCGCGGACAAGGCGGGCGCGACGCTGGTGATCGGTGGCGATGGCCGCTTTCTCAACCGCGAGGTGATCCAGGTCGCGATCCGGATGGCCGCGGCGAACGGTTTTGGCCGCGTGATCGTCGGGCGCGGCGGCATCCTGTCGACGCCCGCCGCGAGCCACATGATCCGCAAGCGTGGCGCGATCGGCGGGCTGGTCCTGTCCGCCAGCCACAACCCCGGCGGTCCCGACGAGGATTTCGGGATCAAGTACAACATCGCCAATGGCGGCCCCGCACCCGAATCGATCACCGACGCGATCAACGCGCGCACGCTCGAGATCGACCGCTGGCTGACCGTCGATGCGGCCGACATCGATCTCGACCAGGACGGCGAGGTCATGGTCGGTGACATGCCCGTCGAGGTCGTCGATCCGGTCGAAGACTATGCCGCGCTGATGGAGACGCTGTTCGATTTCGACGCGATCCGCGCCGCGAAGCTGACGATTGCGTTCGACGCGATGAGCGCGGTCACCGGGCCCTATGCGACCGAGATCCTCGAACGCCGGCTGGGCTTTGCGGCTGGCACGGTGCGCAACGGCATGCCGCTCCCCGATTTCGGCGGGCATCACCCCGACCCCAATCTCGTCCACGCGCACGCGCTGTACGAGACGATGATGGCCCCCGACGCGCCCGATTTCGGCGCAGCCTCGGACGGCGACGGCGACCGCAACCTGATCATCGGCAAGCACCGGTTCGTCACCCCCTCCGACAGCCTCGCGATGCTGGCGGCGAACGCGCACCTCGCGCCTGGTTATGCAGGCGGGCTCAAGGGTATCGCCCGCTCGATGCCGACCAGCGCGGCGGCGGACCGCGTCGCGGCAGCGCTGGGCATCCCCGCCTATGAGACGCCGACCGGCTGGAAATTCTTCGGCAATCTGCTCGATGCGGGGATGGCGACGATCTGCGGCGAGGAGAGCGCGGGGACCGGCTCCGACCATGTCCGCGAGAAGGACGGGCTGTGGGCGGTGCTGCTCTGGCTCAACATCCTCGCGGTCCGCGGCGAGAGCGTCGACGCAATCGCGCAGGATCACTGGGCCAAGTTCGGCCGCAACTATTACGCCCGCCACGATTACGAGGGTGTCGAGACGGCGCGCGCCGATGCGCTGATAGCGGCGTTGCGCACCAGCCTCGCCACGCTGCCCGGCCAGACATTCGACGACCTGACCGTCGAGACCGCGGACGAGTTCGCCTATACCGACCCGACCGACGGCTCGATCAGCCGCAACCAGGGCGTGCGCATCCTGTTCGCCGGCGGCAGCCGCGTCGTGTTCCGCCTATCGGGCACGGGCACCAGCGGCGCGACGTTGCGCGTGTATCTCGAACGCTACGACCCCGTCGGCGGCGACCTCGACCGCGACACTGGCGAGATGCTCGCGAGCATCGTCGCCGCCGCGGAGTCGATTGCAGGTATCACCGAGTATACCGGACGCCTGAAGCCCGACGTCATCACCTGATGCAGGCTGGCAGAATGACGCATCGACCACGCCGCAGCGCGCTCTACATGCCCGCGTCCAACCCGCGGGCGATCGCCAAGGCACGGACGCTCGCCTGCGACGTCGTCATTCTCGACCTGGAGGACGCCGTCGCGCCCGAGGAAAAGGGCGCCGCACGCGACCGGGTCGTTGCGACCGTGCGCGACGGGGGTTTCGGCGCACGCGAACTCGTGGTCCGGATCAACGGCCTCGAGACGCCATGGTACGCGGATGACATCGCTGCGGTACGCGGGATCGGCGTCGATGCGGTGCTGGTGCCCAAGCTGTCCTACCCGGCTGAGTTGAATGCGGTCCGCAGCTCGCTTGGCGACGACGGCACGCCAATCTGGGCGATGATCGAGACCTGTGCCGCGATCCTGTCGCTGCCGGCGCTGTCCGACGCTGCGGCGTCGGCGCGACTGACCGCGCTGGTGGCGGGCACGAACGATCTTGCCAAGGAGATGCGGTGCCGACTTGGAGCGGAGCGCACGCCGTTGTTCCCGGCGCTCGCGTCGATCTTGATGGCCGCTCGCGCCGCGGGGATCGTCGCGCTCGATGGCGTCTGTAACGCGCTCGACGATCCGGCGCGATTTGATGCCGAATGCGCGCAAGGCGCGATGCTGGGGTTCGACGGCAAGACGCTGATCCACCCCTCGCAGATCGAGGCAGCAAATACCGCCTTCGGTCCGAGCAAGGACGAACTGGCATGGGCGCGCGCGATCGTCGCGGCGTTCGCGGTTCCTGATAATGCGGACAAGGGCGCCATCCGCCTCGATGGCCAGATGGTCGAGCGGCTGCACCTCGCCCAAGCGGAAGCTGTGCTGCGGCTCTGACGCAGGCCAGCGCTCAACCCTTCGCGTTCGCGCGCCGGGTGGCCCAGCCCTTCTTCGCGGCGGCAGACCGGTCGCCTGCCCCCGATGCCGTGTGCGTATCTGGCTTGCCCCGGCCGGAGCCGGACTTGTTGCCGCCGCCCGAATCCTTGTTCACCGTGGCCCAGGCGCGCGCTTGCGCTTCCGGCTCGGGAACGCCGCTCGCCTCATAGCCGTCGGCGATATGCGCGGCCTTGCGCTTCTGCTTGTCGGTATACGCGTCCTTGTCGCCCTGCGGCATTGCAGCTCTCCTGGTCAGGGAGCGTCAACGTTCAGAGCGACGCCGCGTTCACCGCCCGATCCAGTCCGCCACCTCGGTCGCGACCTGGTTCGCCGCCTGGTTGATCCCCGCCGCCGCCGAGGGCGCGTCGATCGCCGACACCGGCACGCGCGCCTCGAAACGATGCTTCTCGACCGACGTCTTGCCGACGCGGGTGAGCGAGGCGTCGAACGTCACGACCGCCTCGCGCGTCGTCGCATCGAGGCCGAACGCGCGGAGTTCGCCGCCCAGCAAGCCGCCCGGATCGCCGATCGACTGCGCGGTCGACAGCACCACGAGTCCGGTCCGCGACGCGACCGTGTCCGATACCAACCGTGCGAACAGACGCGCCGGCGGCTCCGCCCACTGCGCATCGGTCACATAGGCGATCGAGGTCGGGGTGGCCTGCACGGGCACGCGCGCGGTCGCCAGCGACTGCGGCACGACGGGCACCTGGATCGTGATCGACTTGCTCGTCGCCGAATCCTGGTTCTGCCCGACCGTCACGGTCGACGCACTCGTCAGCGTCAGCAGCGTGGGGGGCGGCTTGGCGCCGAAGCTGATGCACCCGGCAAGCGGCAGCATCGCGATCAGGATGAGCGGTGTCTTCATGGCGTGCCTCACTTACCCTTGTAATCCGGGAGCTTCTGCTGCCCGATCAGCGAACTCGCACCCTGCTGGTCGACCTTTTCGGCGACCGACGACAAGGCCGCCGCGGTCGTCCGCAGATCGCGGACCAGACGGTTGGCCTCGGGGATCGTCGTCTTCGAAAAGGCCTGCAACCCCGGCCGCGCATCGCCGATCGCCGAATTCAGCGTATCGGCGCTCCGCTGCGCGGAGACGATCGCCTTGTTCAGATTGGCCATTGCCGGCTTCACGTCCTCGGACAGGACGCCGTTGGTGGTCTTGGCGAGAACGCCGAACTGTTGCGCGGCATCGCCGGCCTGCTGGATCGCAACGCGCGTCTGCGCAAGCGTCGCGGCGATCTCCGGACCGCGATCGGCGAGCGCATCGGTCAACCGGTTGGTGTTTTCGAGAATGCCCGCGATCGATGCCTGGTTACGGTCGGTCAGCAGCCCGGTCAGCCGCTCGGTCAGCGTCGACAGCCGCTCAAGCAACTGCGGGGCCGAGTTCAGGATCGCGCCGAGGCCGCCCTGCTTGGTCGGAATGACCGGTACGCCATAGGGGCAAGGCTGGCCGTTGACGTCGGGGCATGCGACTGCCGGAGCGCCCTTGCGCGCACCATCGAGCGATACCTGGCTGACGCCGGTGAAGCCGACGCCCGAGATCGACGCGGTCGTGCCCTGCAGCACCGGGGTCTCGTCGTTGACGCTGATCCGGACGCGGACGAACTGCGGATCGTTCTTCCACAGCGAAATCGTCTTCACCTGGCCAGACGGCACGCCCGAGAACACCACCGCGGACCCGCGCGCGAGCCCGTCGACCGACTGGCGGAAGAAGATGTCATATTCCTTCTCTTCCTTGCCGCCAAGCCGCGCGATCCACACGGTGAACAGCGCCAGCAAGGCGAGCAAGATCAGCACGACGGCGCCGACTAGGACGTGGTTCGAACGGGTTTCCATCAGCGCGTCCTTGCTTCTTTCTCGGCGTATGTCGCGTCGGCGTCGTCCGGCGCGGACTGCTTGGACTGGACTTCGGTAGGATGTTGTGCAGCTTGCTCGTCGGCGCGCGCGTGCGCCTCCTGCGTCGCGACCGCGGCACGACCGCGCGGCCCCTTGAAATATTCCTCGATCCACGGGTGATCGAGCGCGATCAGTTCATCGATCGTCCCGACCGCGATCACCTTCTTGTCGGCGAGCACCGCGACCCGGTCGCAGATCGCATAGAGCGTGTCGAGGTCGTGCGTGATCAGGAACACCGTCAGCCCCAGCGTCTTCTGCAACGACTGGATCAACCCGTCGAACGCCGCGGCACCGATCGGATCGAGCCCGGCGGTCGGTTCGTCGAGAAACAGCAGTTCCGGATCGAGCGCAAGCGCCCGCGCCAGCCCCGCGCGCTTCTTCATGCCGCCCGACAATTCGGCGGGAAACTTGTTCGCGGCGTCGGCAGGCAGGCCGGTCATCACGACCTTGTACGACGCGATCTCCGAGAGCAGCGCGCCTGTCAGGTCCGGGTAGAATTCGCGCAACGGCACTTCGACATTCTCGGCCACTGTCAGCGTCGAGAACAGCGCACCGCCCTGGAACAAGACGCCCCAGCGCTTGCGAATCTCGGTCGCTTCGGTTTCTTCGCGACCGATATTGGGCTCGCCGAAGACGCTGATCTCGCCCGCCGCGGGGGTCTGCAGCCCGATGATCGACCGCATCAGCACCGACTTGCCGGTACCCGACCCGCCGACCACGCCGAGTATCTCGCCGCGCCGCACGTCGAGGTCGAGCCCTTCGTGCACCACCGAGTCGCCGAATGCGTTCTTCAGCCCCTTTACGGAGATGAGGATATCGTCTGTCTTGCGGGGCATCAGTCCCAACCCAACCAGGTGAAGAACACCGCGAAGAACGCGTCGAGGACGATCACGAGGAAAATGCCCTGGACCACCGCCGAGGTGGTCCGCAGGCCGACCTGCTCGGCGTCGGATTCGACCTGCATCCCCTGGAAGCAGCCCGCGATCGCGATGATCGCGCCGAACACCGGCGCCTTGATCAGCGAGATGTACAGGTCGGTGATCGGCACGACCTCGCGGATGCGCGCGATGAAGGTGACCGGCGGGATCCCCAGCTGCACCCAGCACAGGAGGCCGCCGCCGATGATCGCGATGACCGACGCGTAGAAGCCGAGCAGCGGCATCATCACGATCGCCGCCAGGACGCGCGGCAGCACCAGCGCCTCCATCGGCGACACGCCGATCGTCCGCATCGCGTCGATCTCTTCGGTCAACTTCATCGTGCCGAGCTGGGCCGCGAAGGCCGAGCCCGAGCGACCGGCGACCATGATCGCCGTCATCAGCAAACCGAGCTCACGGATCGTCAGGCGGCCGACGAGATTGATCGTGAAGACTTCGGCACCGAACTGGCGGAGCTGGACCGCGCCCTGTTGCGCGATGACCATGCCGATCAGGAAGCTCATCAGCCCGACGATGCCGAGTGCGGCGACGCCGACCACCTCGAAGCGCTGGACGACCGCATTGAACCGGAACCGCTGCGGATGACGGATGACGCTGCCGAACGCGACCGTGGTGGCGCCGAGAAAACCGAGCAGCCCGAGCATCGTCTTGCCCGACAGCACGACCGCATCGCCGATCTCGCCGAGCACGCGGCTGACCGCGCCGACCTTGGCAGGCTTGGCGGCGATCGGCTGGTCGGAGGCGACGACCTGGTCGAACAGCGCCTGGTCATTGGCATCGAGCCCATCGATCGTCGCATCGTTGCGCGCGGCGAAGCGGTGGACGATCCAGGCGCCGATCGTGTCGATCCGGTCGACTCCGCTGAGATCGACATGCTTGACCGACGACGCATCGACCGACTCGAGCCGGTCGGGCAGATTGCCGAGCTTGGCCAGCGACAGATCGCCGGTAAACCGAAGCGTGCCGGTATCGGCACCGTCCTGTTGGAAATCGGCCATCGCGCTCATCGGCCGCACCTTTGCGGCAAACCGACTGGATCGGCAAGGTGAATGCGGCGTAAGTCGCGACGATGACCGAAATCTATCCTGCCCGCCCGTCCGGCGCGCCGTCCGTCCGCCTCGCTATCTACGATATGGACAAGACGATCACGCATATGCCGACCTGGACGCCGTTCCTGCTGCATACCGCGCGGACCAGCGGTGCGCCGTGGCGGCTGGCGCTGGTGCCGTTCGCCGGCGTGGCCGCGCTTGGCTATGTCGGGCGGCTGATCAGCCGGGGGCGGTTGAAGTACGTCATGCAGCGGATGATGCTCGGCAAGCGCCTGTCGCCGGCGCAGGAACGCCGCAGCGCGGAGGCGTTTGCCGACCGGGTGGTGCGCGACGGCGTGTTCGCCGGCGCGCGCGCGCGGATCGAGGCGGACCGCGCGGCGGGCTACCGGCTGGTCATGGCGACCGCGTCGTACCGTTTCTATGTCGAGGCGATCGCGCAGCGGCTGGGCTTCGACGCGGTAATCGGGACGGAGAGCCTGCGCGATGCCAAGGGCCATCTGCTGGCGGGTATCGACGGCGAGAACTGCTACGGCCCGGCGAAATTGCGCATGATCGAGGCCTGGATGGAGCGCGAGTGCATCGCCCGGACGGATGCGCATGTGCGGTTCTATTCGGACCATGTGTCAGACGCACCGACGTTCGATTGGGCGGACGAGCCGTTCGCGGTGAATGCGCATGGGCCGCTGCGGTTGCTGGCGAAGGCCAAGGGATGGCCGATGCCCGACTGGGAGCGCTGACGGCCCGCTGACGGCCCGCTGACGGTGGGTCGCCACCTGCGCCGACGATACCGCAGGACCGGCGTAAACATGGTCGAAAACCGATGCCGAAGCCGTCCCCGAAACGGGGCAGAACTGGCCCTTGATCCGGTATTCCGATACGGTGATCGCCGCGCACAGCGATGGCAGGTCCGTCATGTCCGGTCCGTCACGGCAGGTCCGTCACGGCAGGTCCGTCACGGCCGGCCCGTCACGGCCGGCCCGTCACGGCCGGCCCGTCACGAATGCCGTACTGCACGTCACCATCGGGAGGACGTATGGAACGCCGATCGATCTTGGCTCTTCCGCTGGCGATGCTGGCTGGCGGCACCGCGTCGCACGCGGCGTCGCACGACACGATCTCGCCGGCGCGCCTCGGTCCGGTTGGTGCTACGCCCGATCCGCGTTCGGCCGGCGCGTTGCCGGTCGCGGTGGTGCGGGCCGGCAGCGATCGGGCTGGACAGAAACGCCAGATCGGCGTCAGCGCGACAAGCTACAAGGTCGTGACGAGCGACGCGAAGGGCGACCTGTTCGTCATCGAACAGGCCAATCAGCGCCGGGGCGGCCCGCCGATGCATGTCCACCACGGCGAGGACGAACTCTTCTACGTCCTCGACGGCGAGTATGCGGTGCAGGTGGGCGAGACGCGCTACGCGTTGAAAACGGGAGACTGTATCCTGGGGCCGCGTGGCGTTCCGCATGCTTGGGCGTTTGTCGGATCCACGGCCGGCCGTCTGCTCCTGAGCTTTGCCCCCGCCGGCAAGATGGAAGCGTTCTTCAACGCGTGGGAGCAGGACGGCTTTAGTCCTGGCGGCTATTTCACCGAGAAGGACGATAGCTTGATGCGGTCCTACGGCATGGAGCGGCTCGGCCCCCCGCTCAAGCTCTGACCCGCGCCGGCGCGGCCGCGACGAGGATCATCGCCTGCTCGAGCCCGACGATGGGTTTGCCGTTCTCGGGGACAGCAATGTCGAAGATAAGCGTCGCCATGTCGGGCATAAAGACATGCCCTTTGGGCCGATCGCGTCCGGCCCTCCTCGCGTTCGTCGCCCAGCCTTCGCGCCGATGGATGCCTGTGACCGCAGCGATGATCGCCGCACGTCCCTCGGTCCGCTTCTCTGCGACCAGGACGCAGATGGCATCCTTATAGAACGACTCGAACGCCTTTGGATCATGACCAAGCAACCGGATGAGATGTCCGCGACCCTTGGTGCGGCGATCGCACGGATCGCTTGCAGACAGCGGCCGATCCTGTTCGGCGTGGCCGCGTATTGCCTGTCGCCGTGGAGGACCGCGAGCCGGTCGGATGCCGCTACCCGTTACACCAGCACGTCCACGCTGTGGATCACCAGCCCGACCAGGCCGCCGACGATCGTCCCGTTGACACGGATATATTGGAGATCGCGCCCGACTGCGTTCTCCAGCCGGCTGGTGATCGTGTCTGCATCCCAGCTGCGCACGGTGTCGGACACGAGCTTGACGATGCCGTCGCCATAATCCGCCGCCGCGCCGACCGCGGCGCGGCGCACGAACCGGTTGATCGTCCGCGACATCCGCGGATCATGCTGCAGCGTCTCGCCGAACTGGCGCAGCATGTCCCCGAGCTTGCCCGCCATCGCGCGTTCGGGATCGCGCGCGATTGCCAACAATGCGCCGCGCGCCTGTTCCCACAGTCCGTCGAGCCAGCGCTGCATCGCCGGATTGTCGAGCAGGTCGTTCTTCAGCCCCTCGACCCGTTCGCGCATACGGCGATCATATTGCAGGTCCCAGGCGAGCCGATCGAGGCCCTCCTCCGCCTTCAGTCGCAGTGGATGCTCGGGATCCTCCGCCATTTCGGCGAGGAGACGATCGAAACCGCCAATGAGCTTGTCCGCGACAGTGGTATCCAGCCCGGTCCAGCGCAGGATCGAGCCAGCCTTGTCATGGACCATCGCGCGGACGAGGTGATCGTTTGCCGCCAGCGTCTTGGCCGCCCAGCGGATCGCACTTTCGAGCAACGGGGCATGCCGGCGTTCGGCGATCGCCGCCTTTAGAAGCTGACCGAGAATCGGCGAGACCTCCGTCGCCCGCAGGCGGGCCGCGATCCCGGCCTTCACCATGCCGCCGAGCCGCGCAGGATCGAGCCCCTCAAGGATCTGCGCGACCAGTTTGGACGCGCCCTGCCGGAAACGTCCGCCTGCGCCTTCGGGCGGATCGGTCAGCCAGCGCGAGATCGCTCCAGCCACGTCGAGCCGGCGGGTGCGCCGCGCGATGACGACGGGGATCAGGAAGTTCGCGCGGAGGAACTGCGCCAGCGTGTCGCCGATCCGATCCTTGTTGCGCGGCACGATCGCAGTATGCGGGATCGGCAGCCCGAGCGGATGACGGAACAGCGCGGTGACCGCGAACCAGTCGGCCAGCCCGCCGACCATCGCCGCCTCCGCAAAGGCGCGCACGAACGCAAACGCCGGGTGCACGGGGACGAGCGCCCGGCTGACGAAAAACGTCGCCGCCATGACCACGAGCAGGCCGGTGGCGACGATCCGCATGCGGACGAGCGCCGCCGGGGCTGCTTCGCCGACCGGGCGCGTGCGGGATAAAAGCGTCATACCCGAAACAATCCCCCAGCGCGCCGAAGGTTCATGCCGGCGCGGCGGTTCGACCATCCAGGTGCAGCGAGGTGGGACGTCGGGACCTCATTCCGCGGGTTGCGTGCCGTCACCCTGATCGCGGCCATGACCCAGCTTGCCGGTTGTCGGGCCCAGCAGCGGGCCGGGATTGGGGCCGGCAATCCCGATCACGTCATCGCCATTGTCGCCCGGACGATAGGTGAGCAGGCGACGGCTGAGCCGCGGCCCGACACTGCGCTCGATCCCGACGGCAAGGCTGAACGCGGCGGGAATGATCAGCAGAGTCAGCAGCGTCGACAGCGCAAGGCCGCCGATCACGACCGTCCCCATCGGCGCGCGCGACGACGAATCGCCGCTGATCGACATCGCGGTCGGCACCATGCCCGCGACCATCGCGACCGTCGTCATCACGATCGGCTGCGCGCGCTTATGCCCGGCATCGATGATCGCGGTAAACGCATCGACGCCCTTGCTCATCTCGTCGAGCGCGAAGTCGATCAGCAGGATCGAATTCTTGGCGACGATCCCGAGCAGCATCAGAAGCCCGATATAGACCGGCAGCGACAGCGGCTGGCCGGTCGCCCACAGCGCGAGCAACCCGCCGAGCGGCGCGAGCAGCAGCGACCCCATGTTGACGAACGGCGGCAGCACGCGGCGGTACAGCAGCACCAGCACCGCGAAGACGAGGAACGTGCCCGAGATCACCGCGGTGATGAAATTGGTGATCATCTCGGCCTGCCACTTGCTCTGGCCGAGCGTGAGTTCGCTGACGCCGACGGGCAGCGCCTTCATCGACGGCAGCGCATGGACCTGCTTCATCGCGTCCGAGATCACGACGCCGGGCGCGAGATCGGCGCCCAGCGTGATCTGGCGCTGCTGGTTAACCCGGTCGATCTTCGTCGGGCCCGAGCCGAGGCCGATATCCGCGACGAGGTTGAGCGGCACCGAGCCCCCCGACGCGGTCGCGACCGGCAGGTTCTGGATCGTCGACAGGCTGGTCCGCGCCGACTGGTCGAGCGCGACTCGGATCGGGATCTGGCGATCCGAGAGCGAGAAGCGCGCCGAGTTCTGGTCGATATCGCCGAGCGTCGCGATCCGGATCGCGGAGGACAGGGCTTGTGTCGTCACGCCGAGATTGGCGGCAAGATCGAAGCGGGGGCGGATGACGATTTCGGGGCGCTGCATCCCGCCCGACACGCGCGGTGCGGTCAGCGACTTGAGCGCGCCCATCTCGGCGACGATCTTGTCCGCCGCCTGTTGCAGCTTGGCGGGATCGCTGCCACCGAGGACGATCGTCACGTCACGCCCACTGCCGCCCCAGCCGGACTGCGACCGGAACGACACGCGTGCATCGGGGATCGCGGTGAGTTGCGGCGCCAGGCGGCGTTCGAAATCGACCGACTTTTCCTTGCGATCCTCGCGCAGGTTGGCGGTCACGGTGCCGCTGCCGACGCGGGTACGGGCGTAGACCGTGCTGACCGCGGGTTGCTGGCCGAGCAAGGCGCTGACCCGTGCGACCACCGCGTCGGTCTGCGCCAGCGTGGTGCCGGGCACCATCTCGATCTGCGCAGTCGCATCATCCTCATCGCGGGTCGGCTGGAACTGCGAGGGGATGACGGTGAACATGAACAGCGTGATCGCGAACGCCAGGACGCCCGCGCCGATCGCCCACATCCGGTGATCCATGACGCGATTGAACATCTTGCGGATGCCGCCGCGCGCGCGCCAAGCCGCAGCCTTGCGGCTGTCGAGCGTCCAGTGGAGCGTGCGGACGTACCAGTCCATGACCTTACCTTCGCCGTGGCTCGCATGGCCGAACGACTTGAGGAAATACGCGGCGATCATCGGCGTCACGAGACGTGCCACCGCAAGGCTCATCAGCACCGCGGCGACGACGGTCAGGCCGAAATTCTTGAAGAACTGCCCCGCGATACCCGGCATCAGCGCGACCGGCAGGAACACCGCGACGATCGCCATCGTCGTCGCCAGCACCGCGAGACCGATCTCGTCGGCGGCGTCGATCGAGGCCTGATAGGCGGATTTGCCCATCCGCATGTGCCGGACGATGTTCTCGATCTCGACGATCGCGTCATCGACCAGCACGCCCGCGACCAGGCTGAGCGCGAGCAGCGTCATCCCGTTCAGGTCGAAGCCGAGCAGGTCCATGAACCAGAAGGCGGGAATTGCCGACAACGGGATCGCCAGCGCCGAGATCGCGGTCGCGCGCCAGTCGCGCAGGAACAGGAAGACGACGATGACGGCGAGGATCGCGCCCTCGATCATCGCGTGGATCGCGCTCTCATACTGTGCTTCGGTATAGTCGGTGCTGGTATAGCGCTGGACGAACTTGACCGACGGATTGCGCTTCTCGAGCGCGCGCAGCTTATCGACCGCGGCGTGATAGATGGTGACGTCGGACGCCCCCTTGGCACGCTGGAAATCGAACGTGATCGCCTGGCGCCCGTCAACGGTCGCCCGGCTGCGCTGCTCGGCGTAGAGATCGCGGACCTGCGCAATGTCGGCGAGGCGGACGGTGCGGCCATTGCCGACGTTGATCTGCGTCTGGCCCAGATCGCTCGCATCGCGCGCATTGCCGAGCACGCGGATCGACTGTTCGGAGCCGGCGATTTCCGCCCGCCCGCCCGCGGCGTTCAGATTGACCTGCCGCAACTGCGCGTTGACCTGGCTTGCGGTCAGCCCCTGGCTCTGGAGCTTCAGCGGATCGAGGATCACGCGGATCTCGCGGCTGACGCCACCGTTGCGGCTGATCGTCGCCATGCCCGGAATCGACAGCAGTTCCTTGGTGACGGTGTCGTCGATGTACCAGGACAGCTGTTCGACGGTCATGTCGGTGGTGATCGCCGCGAAGCTCGCGACGTCGTTGCCGCTGGTGTTGGCGCGGTAGACCTGCGGTTCGAGGATCCCGTCGGGAAGATCGCTGCGGATCTGCGCGATCGCGTCGCGCACGTCATTGACCGCGCGGTCGATCGGGGTGCCGATGGTGAGCTGGATCACCGTCTCCGAATTGCCTTCGGTCACGGTCGAGTTGATCTCGTCGATGCCCTGCAGCGAGCGGACCGCCGCCTCGACGCGCTGCGTGACCTGCGTCTCCATCTCGGTCGGCGCGGCACCCGGCTGGCTGACGACGACGATCGCGATCGGGAAGTCGATGTCCGGATCGCGGTTGACGTCCATCCGCATGAAGCTGACGATGCCCGCAAGCATCAGGGCCAGGAACAGCACGATCGGCGGGACCGGATTGCGGATCGACCAGGCCGAGATGTTGCGGAAGTTCATGGCTGTCAGCTCGCCTTCTTGGTGATCGGCTTGACCGTCTGTCCGGGCGCCAGGAAGCCGCCTGCGGACTGCACCACGCGCTCCGAGCCGTCGAGCCCGCCCGCGATCGTCACGCCGGCATCGGAGACCTGGCCGATCGTGACGTTGCGCCGCGCGATCTTGTCGCCAGGCCCGACGATATAGACGTAATTGCCCTTCTCGTCGCTCTGCAGCGCCGAATCGGGGAGCAGCGGCGCCTGTGTCACGCCGCCGACGATCGTCGCCGCGGCGAAGCCCCCGGGACGCAGCGCAGGATCATATTTGACCGCGATCCGCGCGATCCCCTGGCGGGTCTGCGGATCGATCACGGGCGAGACCTGCCAGACTTCGCCGGGATAGCCCTGCGTCGTGCCGACGGGCGTGACCGTCGCGCGTGCACCGGCCCGCAGCCCGGTGAGATCGGCCTCGCTCAACTGCGCGCGCATCTCCATCTGGCCGCCCATCGCCATGCGGAACAGCACGCCGGCCGACGGCCCGACGATCTGGCCGGGCTCGACGCCGCGGGTCAACACGAGCCCGGCGGCGGGCGCGCGGATATCGAGCCGGCCGTTGCGCGCGCGCGCCTCGCCGAGCGTGGCCTGCGCAACCTTCACGCGCGCCGCCGCGGCATCGCGAGTCGCCGCCTTGCGCTGCAGATCCGCCTTCGAGATGAAGCCGCGATCGACCAGCTGCCTGGCGCGATCGAGTTCGGCCTGCGCGATCGTCTCGTCGGAGCGTGCGACGCTGACCGACGCGGCGAGCGACGCCGCGGTCTCGGTCTGGACCGACCGATCGACCGTGGCGAGCACCTGCCCCGCCGCGACCCAGGCGCCGGGCTCGACCAGCACGCGCGTGATCATCCCGCCCTCGCCCGCGACGCCGACCGGCATCTCGCGGCGTGCCGCCAGCGTCCCCGTCGCGGAGATCGTCCGATCGACCATCTGCCGCCCCGGCACCACGACCGTGACGCTGGGCAATTGTGCCCCGGGGGCTGCCGCTGCCGCGTCCTTCTTGCCGGACTTGAACGCATAGACCGCGATGGCGATCGCGAGCACGAGAATCACCGCGATGATGATATTGCGGCGGCGGTGCGACGACGCACTATAGTCCGGCAACGCCAGCTGCTCTTCGCTCTCGCTGCCGACCATCTTCGTCTCGTAATTCATGCGCGCCACAATCCCAATTCCGACCGGTCTTGTCTCGACCCGCTTCGCCACTCACACGCTGTGTTATCCGAATAAGTCACCGTGCTCAAGCCCCTCGGCGAGCGCGGATCGGAGACATGCTTCGAATCCGATCTATCCGCAATGCCGTTCGCAGTGGTGGCGGGACGTTCAGCTTGCGTTGACCTGATCCGCGCGACACGCAGACACGTCATGATACGGGAGAGATATCCATGAAGACCGCCTCGTTCCTTACCGCGCTCGCCGCCGTCGCATTGCCGGGGGCCGCCGCGATCGCGCAGAGCGCGCCGACCACGGTCGAACCGATGGTTCCCGCCGCGGGCACCGTGCTCGACGTGACCGCGGAGGGGCGCACGACGCGCATACCCGATCTCGCGACGATCCGCGCTGGCGTCGTCTCGCAGTCGCCGACCGCCGCCGCAGCGCTGACCGACAATGCGCAACGCATGGCCAAAGTCCTCGCCGCGCTGAAGCGCGCGGGCGTGGCGCCACGCGACATCGCAACCTCGTCGGTCCAGCTCTCGCCGCAATATCGCTACGCCGACAACCAGCCGCCGGTGATCACCGGGTATCAGGCAACCAATACCGTCTCGATCCGCTTCCGCGACGTCGCGAAGTCCGGCACGATCCTCGACGCGCTGGTGGCCGAGGGCGCAAACCAGATCGACGGGCCGAACCTCTCGATCGACCAGCCCGACGCGGCGCTCGACGAGGCACGGACGAACGCGATCGCGCAGGCGAAGCGGCGCGCCGATCTGTATGCAAAGGCTGCGGGGCTGCGGGTGTCGCGGATCGTATCGATCACCGAATCGGGCCAGGACACGGGTGGCTCGCCGCAACCAATGATGATGATGCGCGCGTCGATGGCCAAGGACAGCACGCAGATCGCACCGGGCGAGAAGGACGTGACGGTCACGCTGTCGGTGCGGTTCCTGCTGAACTGACCATAGCGGCCGATCCCGGCCGCCGTGTCACCCCCCACCCCTGCGCCGGGTGGGGGCCTCCCTCTCCGACCGGCAGAGAGAGGGACACGAAGCCGGCGGTCGGTGAGGATGAGCGGATCGCCGTTTCGCGCATGCACGAAAAAAGGGCCGCCCGGTTACCCGGGCGGCCCTTTTTCTTCGCGTGACGAAGCGAACTTTTAGCGGACGCTACCGCGACGCACCAGGTTCACGATCGCCAGCAACACGACTGCACCGAGCAGCGAAACCAGGAACGACGTCAGCGTCAGCGGTGCGTTGTTGATCGAACCACCCGACAGGACGAGGCCGCCGATAAAAGCACCGACGATGCCGACAACGATATTCAGGAAGATACCCTGCTGCGCGTCGGTGCGCATGATCATGCTAGCAATCCAGCCGATGACGCCGCCGATGATCAGCCAAAGAATGAGACCCATGATATTTTCCCTCCGTTGAACCCGTATCCGGGCGATGGCGGAAAGACGAGCGAGCGGTTATTTTTGTTCCGCCCGCGTTTTGAGTTTTAGAATTCAATACTTTTGTTGGCGCTCGTACAACGACTTATAGTGCTGAATCCGCGTGACCCGCAGACCCGGCATGCCGGACCGGTCGATCGCGCGCTGCCACCCCGCAAATTCCTCGACGGTCAGGCCATAGCGGGCGCAAACATCGTCGACGCTGAGCAATCCGCCATTCACGGCTGCGACCACCTCCGCCTTGCGACGCACCACCCACCGCGTGGTGCTGGGCGGCGGCAGCGTGTCGAGCGTCAGCTGCTCGCCAAGCGGGCCAATGACCTTGCCGGGACGGATTTTCTGGTTCTCGATCATTTGAAACCTCTGATCGGGGCGGGGGGCCCCCTCTCGATACGCACACACGACACATAGTCGCAGGAGTTGAAGATCGGCTGAAACGCCGCGGTAAACCGCATCTTCATTCGTCCTTCCACCGGGTTAAAGCCGCTGCCATCGGCCCGTTGAATGCACCATGAAGCGGTGCGAACAGTTTCGGGTCGATCGCCGTTCGCGCGAAGCTGGCCTGCACCACCGCGGTCGGGCTCGCTGCCTGGCGGGCGGCGATACCGACGATCAGGACCGCGAGATCACCCGGAAGGACGGTGATCTCGGCGTCGCGATCAAAACGGGGAAAGCTCAGGTCCAACGGGATACTCGCGTTTACTCTTGGGAAGCCCGGTCTAGCGCGAGGGGGTGAAGGGACCGTAAAACTCGTCGAAAGATCTCGTGAACTTGTCGCTTTTTTGCAATCGCTGGTCGCGTTTTTCGCTCATTTCATCCTGACCCACGTTAATCATTGCATCTTTTTGCAACCGCACGCCGTCGCGCTTATGTGGGGACCATGGATCAGACCGATTTTCAGCTCGGGCCGGCGACGGCCGGAAAGCGCATCGTCGTGGCGATGTCCGGTGGTGTCGACAGCTCGGTGGTCGCCGCGCTCGCGCATGCCACCGGCGCCGAGACGATCGGCGTGACGTTGCAGCTCTACGATCACGGCGAGGCGATCGGGCGCGCGGGCTCGTGCTGTGCCGGGCGCGATATCCGCGACGCGCGCGCGGTGTGCGACCGGCTCGGGATCGCGCATTATGTGTTCGATCACGAGACGAGTTTCCGCGAACAGGTCGTCGACAAATTCGCCGACGAATATCTGGCAGGGCGTACGCCGATCCCGTGCGTCCAGTGCAACATGGGCCCCAAGTTCACCGACCTGCTGAAGCTGGCCCGTGATCTGGGTGCGGATTGCCTAGCGACCGGACATTATGTCCGGCGGGTCGAGGGCACGCACGGCGCCGAACTCCACCGCGGTGCGGATCCGGCGCGCGACCAGAGCTATTTCCTGTTCGCGACGACGCAGACGCAGCTCGACTATCTGCGTTTCCCGCTGGGCGGCCTGCCCAAGGCGCGGGTGCGCGAGATAGCCGCCGAACTGGGGCTCGGTGTCGCGGCCAAGCCCGACAGCCAGGATATCTGCTTCGTGCCCGACGGCGATTATGCCGGGCTGGTAAAGAAGCTGCGGCCCGAGGCGGCGGAGACCGCGGGCGATATCGTCGATCTGGGTGGTGCGAAGCTCGGCGAACATCGCGGGCTGATCCACTTCACCGTCGGCCAGCGGCGCGGGCTGGAGATCGGGGGCAGTCCCGAGCCGCTGTACGTCGTGCGCGTCGAGCCCGCGACGAAGCGGGTCGTCGTGGGGCCGCGGCGCGCACTGGCGGTCGCGGCGGCGCGGATGACCGATATCAATTGGCTCGGCGGCGACTTTACCGGGCCGCTCACCGCGAAGGTGCGGTCGATGGCGAAGCCCGTGCCCGCGCGTCTGGTCGGCGACCGGGTTGTGTTCGATTCGCCGGAATATGGCGTCGCGCCGGGACAGGCCGCGGTGCTCTATGCGGGCGAACGCGTGCTGGGCGGCGGCTGGATCGCGGAGACCGAGGCGGCACTCGCCGCCGCCTGACGCGTTGGGGCGGGATGGATATCGAAGACCTTCGCCGCCAGATGGAAGCCGCCGCCGCCGCGATGGACTTCGAAACCGCCGGGCGGCTGCGCGACCAGATCAGCGTGTTGCGCGGTGGCGGCGAGGTGGCCGACACCGCCGGACTGACCCGTCAGCAGCCTGGGGCGATGGGGCTCGGGACGAGCCAGCAGCGCATGACCCCGCCGCCGGGCTGGGTGAAGCCGAAAAAGCCCGATCCGATGACCAAGGGGCGGAAGCGCTAGGGTTGGCGTTCTTCTACCGAATACCCCCCGCCAGGGGGAAGCGGCAGGCGCAGGCTGACGGAGGGGGCGGTGAGCGATCACCTTGCGTTCCGTGCCCTCCCCCTCCGTCGCCTTCGGCGCCACCTCCCCCTTGCGGGGGAGGATTAGGGAGTGGCTCACGGCAGCAGGAACGTGCCTTCGATCGTCGTTACGCACGATCCGCCCAACACCACCCGGTCGCCGTCCAGCCGGCAGGTCAGTTTCCCGCCGCGCGCGCTCGCCTGATAGGCGGTGAAGCTGTTGCCCAGCGTCTGCGCCCAGTACGGTACCATCACCGCGTGCGCGGCGCCTGTTACCGGATCCTCGTTGATCGCGTAATAGGGCGTGAAGACGCGGCTGACGATATCGGTCGCCTGCCCGCGTGCCGCGACGATCGCGACGATCGGGAACGCTGCCAGCGCGGCAAAGTCGGGCTTCAGGTCGCGGACCATGCCCTCGTTCTCGACGATCACGAGCGCATAGCCCTTGTCGTGCCACAGGGTCTCGACGGGCGACTCGATGGTGAGCGCCGCGACGATCTCCGGGATCGCCTTCGGACTTGGCCCCCATGCCGGCAGCTCGAGCGTGTAGCCGCTCCCTGCACGCGCGACCTCGAGCATGCCCGCCTGTCGCGTCCGGAACCGGACCCGGTTGAGCGCGGTATCCGACGACAGCACGAAATGGCCGCTTGCCAGCGTCGCATGGCCGCACAGAGCGACCTCGGCGCCGGGCGTGAACCAGCGCAGGTCGAACTCGACGCCCTCTTCGTCCGACGCGACGATGAAGGCGGTCTCGCTCAGGTTGTTCTCCTGCGCGATGTTCAGGAGCACCGCGTCGTCGAGCCACGCCGCGAGCGGCATGACCGCGGCCTGGTTGCCGCCGAACGGCGTGTCGGCGAACGCATCGATCTGCGCGAACGGTATTCTCATAGACGTTTCCCAAACCAATGCGGCGTCACGTCCGCCTCGACCAGCGGATTGTCGGTGTCGACATGGCCCTCGGGATCGAGGTGGATCAGCACCTCGACCTTGGGGAAGGCGGTGCGCAGGTTGCGCTCGACCGCCTCGACGATGTCGTGCGCCGCGCCGACGGTCAGGTCGCGCGCGACCTCCATGTGGAACTGCGCGAACTCGTGGCTGCCCGAGCGCCGCGTGCGGAAATCGTGGATCCCGCGGATGCCGGGCTGGCGCGCGGCGACGTCGAGGAACTGCGCGCGCAGATCCTCGGGCCATTCCTTGTCCATCAGCTGGTCGATCGCGTTGGACGAGGCCGAGAACGCGCCCCAGGCGAGCCACAGCGCGATGACGATGCCGAAGATCGGATCCGCGCCGCTCCAGCCGAGATACTGGTCGAGCACCAGCGCGACGATCACCGAGCCGTTGAGCAGCACGTCCGACTGGTAGTGGACGTTGTCCGCAAGGATCGCGACCGAACCGGTCTGACGGATGATACGGCGCTGATAGGCGAGCAGGAACACGGTGGCGACGATCGCGATGACCGACACGCCAATGCCGAAATCCGCGCCGGTGGTCGGCTGCGGATCGTTGAACGCGAGGATCGCGCGCCACGCGATGCCCGCCGCCGAGGCGGTGATCAGCATGACCTGGAACAGCGCGGCCAGCGCCTCAGCCTTGCCGTGGCCGAAACGGTGATCGTGATCCGCGGGCGTCGCGGCGAGCCGCACGCCGTACAGCGTGACCAATGACGCGAGCAGATCGAGCGCGGTATCGGCGAGCGAGCCAAGCATCGCGACCGACCCGGTGGTCCACGCCGCAAAGCTTTTCAGCAGCAGCAGGAAGCACGCCATCGCGACGCTGGCGAGCGCCGCGCGGGTTGCGAGCGGGATGATCCGGCGCCGTTCGTCCTGCGTCATGGGAACAACAGTCCTTCGGTCCAGCTGCCCCCGTCTCGCGTGAACACCCGGCGTTCGTGGAGGCGGTGTGCGCGGTCCTGCCAGAACTCGATCCGGGTCGGCACGATCCGGTAGCCGCCCCAATGCGGCGGCCGTGGCACGTCCTGCCCTTCGAACTTTGCGGTCATCGCCGCGACGCGATGCTCGAACGTCTCGCGACTGTCGAGCGGACGCGACTGGTCCGAGGCCCAGGCGCCGATCCGTGAATCGCGACCGCGCGAGGCGAAATAGGCGTCCGACTCGGCGTCGGCCGCGTGCGTCACCGGACCTTCGATCCGGATTTGGCGGCGCAGCGACTTCCAGTGGAACAGCAGCGCGCCCTGCGGATTGGCAGCCAGTTCGCCCGCCTTGCGGCTTTCGCGGTTGGTGTAGATCACGAAACCGTCGGGGCCATGGCCTTTCAACAACACCATGCGCACCGAAGGCCGCCCCTCGGCATCGGCCGTCGCGAGCGCCACCGCGTTGGGGTCGTTCGGCTCGGACTCCTTGGCTTCGGCGTACCAGCTATCGAACAGCGTGAAGGGATCGTCTGACATGGGCGCGCCATAGCGGGGTTTGCGCGGGAGCGAAACTTTGGAACGACTCCACCGTGCCGATGATTGATCCAGGTAATCGAATCGTTTCCGCAACGAAGGAACACGCAAGGTGGCAGCGCGCGCGTATTGGCAGGGGCAGATCCGCCTGGCCCTCGTCTCGATTCCCGTCGAAATCTACTCCGCGACCAAGTCCGGCGCCGCGGTCTCGTTCAAGCAGATCCACGAGCCCTCGGGCCAGCCGATCCATTACGACAAGGTCGTCACCGGCGTCGGCCCTGTCGACACCGACGAGATCATGAAGGGCTATGAAGTCTCGAAGGGCGAATATGTCCTGCTCGAGCAGGACGAGATCGACGCGGTCAAGCTCGAATCGAAGAAGACGCTGGAGCTGACCCAGTTCGTCGATGCGAGCGAGATCGACGTGCTCTATTACGAGAAGCCCTATTTCGTGGTGCCCGCCGACGACCTGGCGGAGGAGGCGTTCATCGTGCTGCGCGAGGCGCTCAGGCGGACGAAGAAAGTCGGGCTCGGCCAGCTGGCGATGCGCGGGCGCGAATATGTCGTGAGCCTGAAGCCCTGCGGGCGGGGCATGGTGCTGGAGACGCTGCGCTATGCCGACGAGGTGCACAAGGCGCAGGGGTATTTCCGCGATATTCCCGACGACAAGCCATCCGAGGAGCTGCTCGAACTCGCCGAGGCGCTGATCACGAAGCGGAGTGGGGATTTCCATCCGCAGGACTTCCACGACCGCTATGTCGATGCGCTGAAGGACCTTATCGAGCGCAAGCGCAAGGCGAAGGGCAAGACGATCATCGACGACAAGAATACGGGCGCGAAGACGGGATCGAACGTGGTCGACCTGATGGCGGCGTTGAAAAAGTCAATGGAGAAGGCCGGCGGGACTGCCGCGGCGGAGAAGAAAACGCCCGCCAAAAAGGCTCCCGCCAAACGTGCACCGGCTAAAAAGCGTGCGTAGCGTGCAACATTGTGTCCTCGCGAAGGCGGGGACCCAGACTGGGCTCCCGCCTTCGCGGGAGAACATTGGTGGCTGAGGTGCCCGATCCCCTCGCACTGTACAATGCCAAGCGGGACTTCGCGAAGACCGCGGAACCCGCGGGCACGCTTGCCCCCGGTAACGGCCCTTCGACAGGCTCAGGACAGGCGCGCTTCATGGTGCAGAAGCACGATGCCACGCGCCTGCACTGGGACTTCCGCCTCGAGATCGACGGCGTGCTCAAGAGCTGGGCGGTCACGCGTGGGCCGAGCCTCGACCCGGACGAGAAGCGGCTCGCGGTCCGCACCGAAGACCATCCGCTGAGCTACGCCAGTTTCGAGGGCTCGATCCCGGCGGGCGAATATGGCGGTGGCACGGTCATGCTGTGGGACCGGGGAACGTGGTCGCCGATCAAGGGCAAGTCGGCGAAGGATCTCGACAAGGGGCATCTCCACTTCGTGCTCGAGGGCGAGCGGATGAAGGGCGAGTGGCTGCTGATCCGCCTCAAGCCGCGCGCGAAGGAGAAGCGCGAGAACTGGCTGCTGCGCAAGATCGACGATGCGGCGGCGGGCGGGACGGATGTGCTCGTCGAGCAGGCGCTGACGAGCGTCTCGACCGGGCGGACGATGGTCGAGATCGCGGAGGGCAAATCCTCCCCGGCACGGGGAGGGGGACCAGCGAAGCTGGTGGAGGGGGCGGGCCGCAAGCGTACCACCAGCCGTAAAGGTGACGCTGGGGGCAGCCCCCCCTCCACCCCCGCGAAAGGTCGCGGCGGTCCCCCTCCCCGTGCCGGGGAGGATTTTCAGGCGTTGCAACTCTGCACGCTGGTGGATGCCGTCCCGAGTGGTTCCGCGTGGCTGCACGAGGTCAAATATGACGGCTACCGCGCGCTCGTGTCCGTCGCGAACGGCAAGGCCAAGGTGTTCACCCGCAGCGGGCTCGACTGGACCGACAAGTTCTCGGCCATCGCCGAGGCCGCCGCCAAGCTGCCGGTAAAATCAGCGCTGATCGACGGCGAGATCGTCGCGTTCAAGGATGGGCACCCCGATTTCTCGACGTTGAAGGACGCGATTTCCAGCGGCGGGGACATGACGCTGTTCGCGTTCGATCTGCTCGCGCTCGACGGCGAAGACCTGACCGGGCTCTCCAACCTCGACCGCAAGGCGCGGTTGCAGCCGATCATCCCGGCGGACGACGACCGGCTGCGCTATTCCGACCACGTCGTCGGTGCGGGCGAGCAGTTGTTCGAGACGATGTGCCGCGAGGGGCTGGAAGGCATCGTCTCGAAACGCGCCGACGCGCCGTATCTCGGCAAGCGGACCAAGGCGTGGCTCAAGGTCAAATGCACGCACCGGCAGGAGTTCGTGATCGTCGGCTGGCTGCCCTCGGACAAGAAACGCGGGTTCAAGTCGCTGCTGCTCGGTTTGCGCGAGGGCAAGGGCTATCGCTATGCGGGCAAGGTCGGCACCGGGTTCGACCAGGCGATGATGGACGCGCTGCGCGACAGACTCGACGCGCTCGATCGCAAGACGCCGACGGTCGATGCACCCAAGGCCGCGGTGCGCGGCGCGAAATGGGTGACGCCGAAACTGGTCGCCGAAATCGCGTTCGCCGAGGTCACGCCCGATGGCGTGCTGCGCCATTCGAGCTTTATCGGACTGCGCGAGGACAAGGCGGCGAAGGACGTCGTCGCCGAAACCCCTGCCCCGCTGCCGCCCGCGGAAGACAGCGCGGCGCCGGTGACGACCGTCACGGTCAGCAGCCGCGACCGGCTGATCTTCGAAGACTCGGACGTCAGCAAGGGCGATCTCGCGGATTATTACGCCGCGGTGTCGGGGATCATGCTGCCGTTCGCCGCCAACCGCCCGATCAGCCTCGTCCGCTGCCCGCAGGGCCGGTCGCGCGCGTGCTTCTTCCAGAAACACGATGCGGGCAGCTTTGGCGACGCGGTCCACAAGGTGCCGATCCGCGAGAAGGACGGATCGACCGAGGATTATCTGTATGTCGACGATGCCGACGGGCTGGTCGCATGCGTGCAGATGGGGACGATCGAGTTCCATGGCTGGGGCTCGTCGAACGCGACGCTGGAGAAACCCGATCGGCTCGTGTTCGATCTCGATCCCGACGAGGGGCTCGACTTTGGCGATACGAAGACGGCGGCGGAGCATCTGAAGAACCAGCTGGCGGAACTGGGTCTGGTCAGCTTTCCGATGCTGTCGGGGGGCAAGGGCGTGCATGTCGTCGTGCCGCTGACCCCGGAGGCGGAATGGCCGGCGGTGAAGGACTTTGCGGACCGGTTCGCGCGCGCGCTGGCGGGGGCGGAGCCCGAGCGCTTCGTCGCGACGATGGCGAAGGCGAAGCGGAAGGGGCGGATCTTCATCGACTGGCTGCGCAACCAGCGCGGCGCGACGGCGGTAATGCCGTATTCGGCGCGGGCTAGAGCGGGGGCGCCGGTGGCGGCGCCGGTCTCGTGGAGCGAATTGCGCGATATCGAGACGGCGGCGCGCTGGGGTGTTCGGAATAGAGCGGAGCTGATCGAGCGGGCGGGGTCACGAGGTTTGGAGGGGTGGGGTGTGGCGGATCAGGTGCTGCCGGATTTGTAAGAGGCCCCTCCCCCATCCACCACCCCGGCGGAGGCCGGGGTCCAGTTGGGGGCCAGTGCTAATGACGGGCGGCGCTCCGTTACGACCACCTTTCCAACTGGGCCCGGCCTTCGCCGGGGTGGTGGCCTTCTCTTGGGGGCGGTGCTTCGCCACTCTATACTGTTGCAAGGGGACAGGGTGGCGGCGCCCCGCATGACATTTTATGTTGCGCCGCCGCGTCGAAAGGTGAAACACCGCCGGCTGTATTCAGGGGCTTGAGGCATTGGACATGGCGACGCACTCCGCGCCCCCGCTAGTTACGGCGCCGGCGACCGCGTTCGACGCGGCGGTCCATGCCGACCGCTGGATCGCCGACTATTGCGCGCGTAGCACCAGCGCCGACGTGCTGTGCCCGACCGCCGATGGCAGCGTCGATCCGGCGTGGCCGGCGATGTTCGCCGAGCTGGCGATGGTCGCCTCGGACGACCTCGGCCATATCCGCGAACGCGTCCAGCGGCACGCGGTCGACATCGGCACGGGCTTTCGCATTGCCGACGAACCTGACGAGCGCCCCTGGCCCGTCTCGCCCGTCCCGCTGCTGATCGAGGCCGGCGAATGGGCGGGTATCGAGCGCGGCGTAATCCAGCGCGCGACGTTGATGGAGACGGTGATCGCCGATCTCTACGGCGAGGGAAAGCTGGTCGCGGACGGCCATATCCCCGCCGCGCTCGTCACCGGCAGCCCGTTCTTCCTGCGGCCGATGGTCGGGCTCGAACCCCCCGGCGGCCGCCATCTCGATTTCATCGCGATCGACCTGGGCCGCGGCCCCACGGGCGAATGGCGCGTGCTCGCCGATCACCTGCGCGCGCCCGCGGGTGCCGGCTATGCGCTCGAGAACCGGATCGCGGTCGGCCGCACGCTCGGCGGGTTGCAGGATCGGCTCAACGTCCAGCGACACGCGCCGTTCTTCGCCGCGTTCCGCGCGGGGATCGCGGCGATGTGCAAGCGGACCGACCCGCGGATCGGGCTGCTGACGCCCGGCCGGTTCAACCCGAGCTATCCCGAACAGGCGCATCTCGCGCGCTATCTGGGGCTGTTGCTGGTCGAGGGCGCCGATCTCGCCGCACTCGAGGACAAGGTCTATGTCCGCACGATCGGCGGGCTGAAGCGGATCGATGCGCTCTGGCGGCGGCTCGACCCGCGGTTGCTCGATCCGCTGGCGTTCGACACGCATTCGCAGATCGGCGTGCCCGGCCTGATCGACGCCTATGCCGCGGGCAACGTCGTGCTGTCGAACGCGCCGGGCTCCGCGGTGCTGGAGGCGCCGGCCTTCTCCGCCTTCCTGCCCAACCTCGCGCGGTCGCTGCTCGGCGAAGACCTTTTGCTGCCCAACATCGCGACCTGGTGGTGCGGGCAGACCGCCGCGAAGGAGAGCGTCGAGGCCAATTTCGACCGCCTGCTGATCGGTCCGGCGTTCCATGCGCGCCCGCTCGGCATGACCGGCGGCCCGACCGCGGGCGCCGACATCACCGGCGACGCGCGCACGGCGCTCCTGGCCGACATGGCGAACCGGCCGCAGGATTATGTCGGGCAGGAACTGGTCCGGCTCTCGACGATGCCCGTCGTCGTCGGTGACGAACTCGTGCCCCGCCCCTTCACGCTGCGCGTGTTCGCGGCACGCGGTGGCGACGGCGAATGGACCGTGCTGCCCGGCGGGTTCGCGCGGATCGGCGAGCATCCGGACGCGCGCGCGGCGGTGATGGGCGAAGGCATCTGGTCCGCCGATGTCTGCGTCTATGGCGCGGAGCCGGTCGCGCCGGTGTCGCTGCTGACCGCCGCGGATTCGCTGCAGGTGCGGCGCAATCCGGGCACGTTGCCGAGCCGGGTGGCGGACAATTTCTACTGGCTCGGCCGCTATCTGGAGCGCGGCGAGGCGCTGCTCGGCGCGATCCGGGTGATGCTGGGCAATTCGATCGACGTCGATGGCGGCGCGGGGCTGTCGCCGACGACGGTGGGCAAGCTGGTCGGGCTGATCGTCGGCGCTGGCAGCGCGCCGCATCCGCCGAGCTTGCGCCGCGCCGACCTGACCGCGCTCGCGCGGACCGCGATGGAGGACGAGGCGTGGCAGTCGATCCTGACGCTCAACCGGCACGCGCGCGAGATCGGCGAAGGCTCGCGCGATCGGTTGTCGGCGGACATGGTGCGGCTGCTTGAGGCGCCCTTCCCCACGCATCGCGGGATGCTTGAGCGCGCCGGGTCGCTGCAACGCCGCTATGCCGCGATTGCGGGGCTGTCGGCCGAGCATATGGGGCGGACGGCGGCGTGGCGGTTCCACGATCTCGGCCGGCGAGTCGAGCGGGCGATGGCGATGGCGCGCGCGATCCGGTTGTTCGGGATGCCGGGGGCCTCGCCCGACGACCTGTCGGTGCTGCTCGATCTTGCCGACAGCCAGATCAGCTATCGCCAGCGCTATCCGACCGGGATCGCGCGCGTGCCGGTGATCGACCTGGTCGCGCTCGATCCGGGCAATCCGCGATCGCTGGCGTTCTCAGCGGAGCGGATCGCCGCGCGGCTGGCGGAACTGCCGGTGCTGAGCGACGACGAGATGGCGGAACCGCAACAGGCGCAGGCGACCGGGTTGCAGGCGATCGTGATGACCGCGACGGCCGCGGCGCTCGATGCCGAGACGCTGGGCGATATCGAGCGGCGGCTGGGGGCGGTGTCGGACGCGCTGGCGCGGCGGTATTTCCTGCAGGGCGCCGAGCCGTTGCGGACCAGTGGGCTGACGTTGGCGTGATAGGCGGCGTGAGAATCGTAACCCAAATCCTCCCCGGCACGGGGAGGGGGACCATGCATCGCATGGTGGAGGGGGCTCTCCACCAGCGCAACGCTCGCGGCGCCCCCCCTCCACCACCAGCAAGCGGCTGGCGGTCCCCCTCCCCGTGCCGGGGAGGATTTTGATGATCTACGATATCCGCCACGTCACGACGTTCGATTACGGCGCGAGCGTCAAGTTCGCGCGGTGCAATCTGCGCCTGAAACCGATCGACTGGCCGGGGCAGCACCTCGATTCCTATGCGCTGTCGGTTCACCCGGCTGGGCGGACCAGCGCCGCGCGCGCGGAGGCGGGGCTCGCCAATGTCACGCGGCTGGTGGTCGACAGCCCGGTGCGGCACCTGACGATCGAAAGCCGGTCGCGGATGACGGTCGACCGGCTCGTGCCCGTCCCCGACGCGAGCGATCCGACGCTCGGCGAAATCGCGGCGATGGCGCGGGCGAGCACCGATCTGTCCGCGGCGAGCCCGGCGAACTATATATACCCCTCGCCGCTGATCCCGCTCGACCAGGCGATCGCGGACTATTGCGCGATCGATCTCGATCCGTCGCGCGGTGCGCTGGAGGCGGGAATCGCGCTTGCACGGCGGATCCAGCAGGAGTTCGAGTTCGATGCGGATGCGACGCTGGTCGATACGCCGCCGCACGAGGCGTTCCTGCAACGCAAAGGCGTGTGCCAGGATTTCGCGCAGATCATGATCACGGGCCTGCGCGCGGCGGGGCTGCCTGCCGCCTATGCGTCGGGCTATATCCGGACGATCCCGCCCGAAGGCCAGCCGCGGCTGGTCGGGGCGGATGCGACGCATGCCTGGGTGCTGCTGTGGTGCGGGCCGGTGCGCGGCTGGGTCGGGGTCGATCCGACCAACGGGATCTGGATGGCGAGCGACCATATCGTGATGGCGATCGGGCGCGATTATGCGGAGATCGCGCCGGTCGACGGGGTGGTGCTCGGATCGGGCGCGCAGAACATGGACGTCAGCGTGGATGTCGCGCCGATGGACCAGGTTGCGCTCGGCTGACTTCTTCGCTTCCCTGTTCTCCCGCGAAGGCGGGAGCCCAGGAGCCGCGATCGTTGTCCCTGATTACCCTGGGCTCCCGCCTTCGCGGGAGAACAAGGTATTAAGGCCGGGTCCTGGAAAGACGCTATTTCTTGTCCTCATGCGGGTTCGGATAGGCGCCGCCGCCGCTCTCGCCGCCCTGCTCCTTGGCCGGTGGGTCGTTGACGCCGTCCTTCTCCTTGGCGCCGTCGTCATTCTTCGGCACGCCCTGCATCGGTTGCTTGTCGCTCATCATCGTTTCCTCTCGGAACATCAAACACCCCGCGCGCAATTGCGTTGCGGACGCCCTCGCCCCACATAGACGCGCAAGTAAGAATGGGGACGTAAGTGGCCGATCCGTACAAGACTCTGGGTGTAGCGCGCGACGCGACCGAAGCCGACATCAAGAAGGCGTATCGCAAGCTCGCCAAGGAGCTTCATCCCGATCGTAACAAGGACAATCCGAAAGCGTCGGAAAAGTTCAGCCAGGTCACCAACGCGTACGACCTGCTGAACGACAAGGACAAGCGCGCGCGGTTCGACCGCGGCGAGATCGACGGCGACGGCAACCCGGCCGCGCCGTTCGGGTTCGGCGGTGGCGGTGGCGGACGTCCGCACCCCGGCGGCTTCCGCAGCGAAGGCTATGAGGGCGGCGCCGGCGGGGCCGACATGAGCGATATCTTCGAAGGGCTGTTCGGCGGCGCACAGCGCGGCGGCGGCGGCGGCTTCTCCGGTGGATTTGGCCGACGGCCGCAGCCGAGAGGCGAGAACGTCGCCTATCGCCTGCAGGTCCCGTTCGTCGAAGCCGCCGCGCTGGAGCCGCAGCGCGTAACGCTGTCGGACGGCAAGACGCTCGACCTGAAACTCCCCGCCGGAGTCGAGACTGGCACGCAGATGAAGCTTGCCGGCAAGGGCGAGCAAGGGCCCGGCGGCGCGGGCGATGCGATCCTGACGATCGAAGTCCAGCCACACAAATTCTTTACGCGCGACGGCGACGACGTCCGGCTGGAGCTGCCGATCACGCTGGCCGAGGCGGTGCTGGGCGGTTCGGTCAAGGCGCCGACGGTCGACAAGCCGGTCATGCTGACGATCCCCAAGGGGACGACGTCGGGCAAGACGCTACGTCTGAAGGGCAAGGGATTTCACAAGAAGGGCGGCACGCGGGGCGACCAGCTGGTGACGTTGATGATCGACATTCCGGCGAGCGATGCGGCGCTGACCGCGTTCGTCGAGGGCTGGACCGGGCGCGAGGCGGGGAACCCGCGGGGGTCCATGGGCGTCTGAACGCGTTGTGAACGACAGTCCCCTTACGCCCGAAGCGCGCGCGCACCATCATGGCGTCACGCGCACCCGTTTCAACCGCGGCATGGCGAAGGTCAGGCCGGGAAGCCGCGCGTTTGAGGTGTTCAAGCGCGCGGCGATCGGTGTGTTCAACGACGGGTTTATCCATGCCGGGAACCTCGCCTATCTCGCGCTGATGACGGTGTTTCCGTTTTTCATCGTCGCAGCGGCGATCCTGTCGATCTTCGGGCAGAGCGTCGAGACGGTGCGCGCGGTCGAATCGTTCCTGAACGTGTTGCCGCCCAATGTCGGCGACCTGTTGCGCAAGCCGATCGCCGACGTGCTGGCCGCGCGGACGGGCTCGCTGCTGTGGCTGGGCGCGCTCGTCGGGTTGTGGACGGTCGGCAGCTTCGTCGAGACGATCCGCGACATCTTCCACCGCGCCTACGGGATCAAGGCGACCGCGCCGTTCTGGAAGTCGCGGCTCGGCTCGTCGGCCGTCATCATCCTGTCGGTGGTGATCGCGCTGCTCTCGTTCCTGGTGCAGGGCATCCTGACTGCGGCCGAGCAGTTTATCTACCGCCTCCTCCCCTTCGCGCAGGATGCCGCGGGCTGGGTCGGGCTGTCGCGGCTGATCCCCGGCCTCCTGATGTTCGGTGCTTTGTACCTGCTCTTCTATTCGGTGACGCCGTCGCGCTATCGCTATTCGAAGTGTCGCAAATGGCCGGGTGCGCTGTTCACCACCGCGTGGTGGGTCAGCGCGACGGCATTGCTGCCGGTGATCCTGTCACGGCTCGGCGGGTACGACTTGACCTATGGTAGTCTCGCGGGCGTCGTCATCATGCTGTTATTTTTCTATGTCATCGGGCTCGGGCTGGTATTCGGCGCGCATCTGAACGCAGCACTGGCGGAACCCCCCGAAACAACGCTAGAGCAGCCCGCTACGGATATGCAGGCAGAGGCGGGGACGGCGTGAACGGTTTGATGGCGGGCAAGCGTGGGTTGATCATGGGTCTGGCGAACGACAAGTCGCTGGCCTGGGGGATCGCCAAGAAGCTGTCCGAAGCGGGCGCCGAGCTCGCGTTCAGCTATCAGGGCGAGACGATGGAGAAGCGCGTTCGCCCGCTTGCCGAGCAGCTGGGCGTGGCGCGGCTGTTCGATTGCGACGTGTCGGACATGGGCGCGCTCGACGCGACCTTCGACAAGTTGGCGCAGGAATGGCCGACGATCGACTTCGTCGTCCACGCGATCGGCTTTTCGGACAAGAACGAGCTGCGCGGGCGGTTCGTCGATACCAGCCTCGACAATTTCCTGATGACGATGAACATTTCGGTCTATTCGTTCGTCGCGGTCGCGCAGCGTGCGGCCAAGATGATGACCGAAGGCGGCGCGATGCTGACGCTGAGCTACTACGGCGCCGAGAAGGTCATTCCGCATTACAACGTGATGGGGGTGGCCAAGGCCGCGCTCGAGACGAGCGTGCAGTATCTGGCGGTCGATCTGGGTCGCGACAATATCCGCGTGAATGCGATCTCGGCCGGGCCGATCAAGACGCTGGCCGCCAGCGGGATCGGTGATTTTCGCCTGATCCTGAAGTGGAACGAGCTGAACTCGCCGCTGAAGCGCAACGTGACGATCGACGATGTCGGCGGCGCGGGGCTGTACCTGCTGAGCGACCTCGCGAGCGGCGTGACGGGCGAGACGCACCATGTCGACGCTGGTTACAACGTGATCGGCATGAAGGCCGAAGACGCCCCCGACATCGCACTGGTCTAAGCAGACGCCGCATCGACCTTCCCCTCTCCCTTCAGGGGAGAGGGAGGGGCCCATGCAAAGCATGGGAGGGTGAGGGGATGAAACGGCCACCCGGCATCGCAGCGCGCGATCGCCTACGCCATGCGCGCAAAGCGCCCACCGAGCCCGAGCATCGCCTCTGGCAGATTCTCCGAAATCGCCAGCTGGGCGGCCTCAAATTCCGCCGCCAGGTCTGGCTCGGCCCCTATATCGTCGATTTCCTCTGCCCCGAGATCGCGCTCGTGGTCGAAATTGACGGCGACACCCATGCAACGCCCGATGCGCAGGCCTATGACAAACGCCGAACCGCGTTATTAGAGGCTGAAGGCTATCGGATATGCCGGTTCGGGAATGATGACGAGATGACGAATATCGACGGTGTGGCTGCGGCGATCGTCGCCCGCGCCAACGCCCCCTCACCCTCCCACCGCGTTGCGGCGGGCCCCTCCCTCTCCCCCAAGGGGAGAGGGTTTTGAGCGTTAACACGTTCGGGCGGATGTTCCGCTTCACCACCTGGGGCGAGTCGCACGGCCCCGCGCTCGGCGCCGTGGTCGATGGGTGCCCGCCGGGGATCGCGCTCACCGAGGCCGACATCCAGCCCTGGCTCGACAAGCGCCGCCCCGGCACCTCGCGCTTCACCACGCAGCGGCGCGAGCCGGATACCGTCCGCATCCTTTCCGGCGTGTTCGACGGGCGCACCACGGGCACGCCGATCAGCCTGATGATCGAGAATGTCGACCAGCGCTCGAAGGATTATTCGGACGTCGCCAAGGCCTATCGCCCCGGCCATGCCGACTACGCCTATGACGCCAAATACGGCTTTCGCGATTATCGCGGCGGCGGCCGGTCGTCGGCGCGCGAAACCGCAGCGCGCGTTGCCGCCGGCGCGATCGCGCGGCTGGTCGTGCCGCAGGTGCGGGTGCGCGCCTGGGTCGAGGCGATCGGTGGCAACGCGATCGACCCCGCCAACTTCGACGACGCGCAGATCGATCAGAACCCCTTCTTCTGCCCCGATGCCGAGGCTGCGCTACGCTGGGAAGCACTGGTCGATGCCGCGCGGAAGTCGGGGTCGTCGCTCGGCGCGGTGATCGCGTGCGAGGCGACGGGTGTGCCCGCGGGTTGGGGCGCGCCGCTTTATGCCAAGCTCGATTCCGAACTCGCCTCCGCCTGCATGAGCATCAACGCGGTCAAGGGGATCGAGATCGGCGACGGGTTCGCCGCCGCCGCGCTGTCGGGCGAAGCCAATGCCGATCCGATGCGCCCCGGCGAAAATGGCCCCGAATTCCTTGCCAACCATGCCGGCGGGATCGCGGGCGGGATCGCGACCGGCCAGCCGATCCGTCTGCGTGTCGCGTTCAAGCCGACCAGCTCGATCCTGACGCCCGTTGAGACGATCAGCCCGACTGGCGAAGCGGCGACGATAGCTACCAAGGGGCGTCATGATCCGTGCGTGGGCATCCGCGGAGTTCCTGTCGTCGAGGCGATGGTTGCCCTCGTGCTGGCCGATCAGGCGTTGCTGCATCGGGGCCAGTGCGGCTGATCAGGGAACCTCTGCCGCGCCGAAGCGCTTGCTCTTCAATAACTTAGGAGAGTGATAATGCGCATTTTGACTTCGATCGCCGCAGCAGCCCTGATCATTCCGGGCGTGGCCATGGCACAGACGAGCACTGGCGGCTCGATGGGCGGCACGATGGGCGGTACGGCGTCGGGCAGCATGAACGGCGGCATGTCGGGCAGCACCATGGGCCAGACCAAGTCCACGACCGCCGGTTCGACCGCAACGACGCGCACGCAGCGTGGCACGAAGGCACGTAGCCGCACGCGTGGCACGACATCGGGCACCGCCTCGGGCACGATGGGCACCGGCACGACCGGCAGCACGATGTCGGGTACGACTGGCAGCACGATGGGTGCCGACACGATGGGCGGCACGACCGGCCCGATGGGCACGACCGGAACGATGGGCAGCACGACCGGCACCATGAGCACCGGTACGATGGGTGGCACCACGGGCACGATGGGCGGTACGACCGGCGGCGCCATGGGTTCGACCACCGGTACGACCGGCACGCCGCGCTGATCACAGCCTCGGCTAACGAATGAGAGGCCGGGCGAGTGATCGCCCGGCCTTTTTCGTGTCAGTCGGAGAACGGGTCGCGGACGAGGATCGTGTCGGCACGCTGCGGGCTGGTCGACACCAGCGTCACCGGGCAGCGGATCAGTTCCTCGATGCGGCGGATATACTTGATCGCCTGCGCGGGGAGATCGGCCCAACTGCGCGCGCCGGCAGTTGTTTCCTGCCAGCCTTCCATCGTCTCGTAGATCGGCTCCACGAGCGCCTGGTCCGCTGCGTGCGCCGGGAAATAGTCGAGCGTCTCGCCGCGCAAGCGGTAGCCGGTGCAGATCGACACGGTCTCGAACCCGTCGAGCACGTCGATCTTGGTCAGCGCGATGCCCGTGATGCCACCAACCGCCGCCGCCTGACGTACCAGCACCGCATCGAACCAGCCGCAACGCCGCTTGCGCCCGGTCACCGTCCCGAACTCGTGGCCGCGTACGCCGAGGCGCTCGCCGGTCTCGTTCTCGAGCTCGGTCGGGAACGGTCCCGAACCCACGCGCGTCGTATAGGCCTTGGCGATGCCGAGCACGAAGCCGACCGCCGCTGGCCCAAGGCCCGACCCGCCGGCAGCGGCGCCCGAGATCGTGTTCGACGAGGTCACGAACGGATAGGTGCCATGATCGACGTCGAGCAGCACGCCCTGCGCGCCCTCGAACAGGATGCGCTTGCCCGCTGCGCGCGCGGCGTTGAGATCGCGCCATACGGGCTTGGCGAAGGGCAGCACGAAGCCGGCAATCTCGCGCAGCTCGGCGATCAGCCGTGCGCGGTCGATCGGCGGCTCGCCGAAACCTGCGCGCAGCGCGTCGTGATGCGCCGTCAGGCGATCGAGCTGCGGGCCCAGATCGTCGAGATGCGCCAGATCGCACACGCGGATCGCGCGGCGACCGACCTTGTCTTCATACGCCGGGCCGATACCACGGCGAGTCGTGCCGATCTTGCCGGCGCCGCTCGCATCCTCGCGCAGACCGTCGAGGTCGCGGTGGAACGGCAGGATCAGCGCGCAGGTGTCGGCGATCCGCAGCGTCTCGGGCGTCGCGACGACGCCCTGCGCGCCGAGCCGGGCGATCTCGTCCTTGAGCGCCCAGGGATCGAGCACCACGCCGTTACCGATGAACGACGGCGTGCCGCGCACGATGCCCGAGGGCAGCAGCGACAGCTTGTACACGTTCTCGCCGACGACCAGCGTGTGGCCGGCATTGTGGCCGCCCTGGAACCGTACGACCATATCGGCCCGCTCGGCGAGCCAGTCGACGATCTTGCCCTTGCCTTCGTCGCCCCATTGCGCGCCGATGACTGCTACGTTGGCCAAACTCTATCTCCTGAGGATTACCCGCAGCGCCTACAGCGCGCGGGGGCCGCCCGCTACCCAAAGATGCGTGCAGACCTGTGCTTCGGGGGTGTCGCCTGTCTCGAGCGCGGCGACGGTGACCCAGCCCTGCGCGCGCATCGCCGCGCCTTCGCTGGCCGACGTGCCGAACGGCAGGAACAGGCGGCGGCGATCGACGCTCGCGGTCTGGCCGACGAGTGCATCGGCGAACAGCGAGAAACCGGTCGCGGCTTCCTCCGCGCCGGTTTCGTGGACGATCGTGTAGGTGCCGCCGCGGCCGACCTCCCGCGCGCTGCCATCGGCGAACAGCGAAAAGCCGAGCCAGCTCTGATATTCGAACCCGTGCCGCTCGGTCGGATCGAGCGTTAGCGCGACGCGACCGTCGAGCGCGTCGGCGATCCGCGCGAGCGCGTCGAGGCGGGAGGCGAGCGCGCCGCTCGTGTCGAACGCGCGCAACCGCTCCATCGCCTGCGCGAACGGCCCGGCGGCCTCGATCAGCGGGAGGTAGGCGGGCGCGAGCGCGGCGACCGCACCGGCATCCTTCGCATCGAGGCGGTCGCGCAGCGTCGCGACATGCTCGGGCGCGACGTGGAGCGGGCCGGCGGCGAGCGTCGGCACGAGGTCGGGGAGCGTGAAGTCGATCGACGCGCCGGTAACATCGGCGGCGGTGATCATGTCGACCGCGACCGCGACGAGTTCCTGCGCGGCGGCAACCGAATCGAGCCCGATCAGCTCGCAGCCGATCTGCCGCGTCTCCCGCGCCGGCGCGAGCTGCGATGCGCGCAGTTTGAGAACGGAACCCGCATAGCTCAGCCGCACCGGGCGCGGGTGATGCCCCATCCGCGTCGCGGCGATCCGCGCGACCTGCGCGGTGATGTCGGGGCGGATCGCGAGCGTACGCTGCGACACCGGATCGACGAAGCGGACCGCGTCGTGCAGCCCGCCGGCCTTCAGCCGCATCTCGAGCCCATCGGCGAATTCGGCGAGCGGCGGATCGACGCGCTCGTAGCCGTGCAGCCGCGCGGCCTCGAGCACACGGGCTTCCAGTGCCGCCGCCGAATCGGCGAAGGGCGGCAGGCGATCTCTAAATCCCTCGGGGAGCAAAGCAGTCATGCGCGAGCCTCTAGAGCAGGTTGCCGCGAGATTGAACCGCGTTCGTCGGCATGACGTACGGGCTTAGCAGGCAGCAACAAAAACCGGCCCTTGCACGATCCTCCCCCGCCAGGGGGAGGTGGCAGGCGCAGCCTGACGGAGGGGGCGGAAGCGATAACGCCGGTTGCCCTATCCTCCCCCTCCGTCACCTTCGGCGCCACCTCCCCCTAGCGGGGGAGGATTGAGACATCCGGGTCGGATCGGGGGCGGGCCGGGGTGAGGGGCGCCGCGAGCGCTGCCCTTCCCAACGGCCCCTCACCCAACCCTCTCCCCGGAGGGGAGAGGGCTAAGTAAGTAGCGGCCTTAGAAGTTCAGACCCATTGCGGTCTTCACGCCCGGGAGCGCGCGGACCTTGGTCAGCAGGTCCGGCGTCACCGCCTCGTCGACCGACAGCAGCAGCACCGCCTCGCCGCCCGCCGAGCGGCGGCCGAGGTGGAAGGTGCCGATGTTGACGCCCGCCTCGCCCAGCGCAGTGCCGAGGCGGCCGATGAAGCCCGGCGCGTCGACGTTGACGACGTAGAGCATCGGCCCCGCCAGATCGGCCTCGATCTTCACCCCGAACAGCTCGACGAGGCGCGGCGCCTGGTCGCCGAAGAGCGTGCCCGCGACCGACCGCTCGCCATCCTCGGTGCGGACCGCGACGCGCAGCAGCGTGTGGTAATCGCCCTCGCGCTCGGTCCGGACCTCGCGGACCTCGACGCCGCGGTCGCGCGCGATCAGCGGCGCGTTGACCATGTTGACGGTCGCGGTCTGCGTCTTCAAGAACCCGGCGAGCACCGCGCTGGTGATCGGCTTGGGGTTGAGCTCGGCGGCGGCACCCTCGCTATGCACCGAGATCCGGTCGATCGAGCCGTGCGCGAGCTGGCCGACCATCGAGCCGAGCTTTTCGGCGAGTGCCATATAGGGCTTCAACCGCGGCGCTTCCTCGGCCGACAGCGACGGCATGTTGAGCGCGTTGGTGACGCCGCCCGACATCAGGAAATCGGCCATCTGCTCGGCGACCTGGATCGCGACGTTGACCTGCGCCTCGCTGGTCGACGCGCCGAGATGCGGCGTGCTGACGAAGTTGGGCGTGCCGAACAGCGGCGATGCCTTGGCGGGCTCCTCGACGAACACGTCGAGCGCGGCGCCGCCGACCTGCCCCGAATCGAGCGCTGCCTTCAGCGCGACCTCGTCGATCAGGCCGCCGCGGGCGCAGTTGATGATCCGCACGCCCTTCTTGGTCTTGGCGAGCGCCTCGGCCGAGAGGATGTTGCGCGTCTGGTCGGTCAGCGGCGTGTGCAGCGTGATGAAGTCGGCACGCGCGAGTAGCTCGTCGAGCGTGACCTTCTCGACGCCCATCTCGATCGCGCGCTCGGGCGTCAGGAACGGATCGAACGCGACGACCTTCATTTTCAGGCCGCGCGCACGGTCGGCGACGATCGAACCGATATTGCCCGCGCCAATCAGGCCGAGCGTCTTCGACGTCAGCTCGACGCCCATGAAGCGGTTCTTCTCCCACTTGCCGGCCTGGGTCGAGGCATCGGCCTCGGGCAGCTGGCGGGCGAGCGCGAACATCAGCGCGATGGCATGCTCGGCGGTGGTGATCGAGTTGCCGAACGGGGTGTTCATCACGACCACGCCCTTGGCCGACGCGGCGGGGATGTCGACATTGTCGACGCCGATGCCGGCGCGACCGACGACCTTGAGGTTGGTCGCGTGCTCGAGGATTTCCTTGGTGACCTTGGTCGAGCTGCGGATCGCGAGGCCGTCATACGCGCCGATCATCGCCATCAGCTCTTGCGGAGTCTTGCCGGTGATCTCGTCGACCTCGACGCCGCGCTCGCGGAAGATCTGGGCGGCGCGGGGATCCATTTTGTCGGAAATGAGGACTTTTGGCATGGGATTGCTCCTGGGAATTCGGGAATGGGGAATACTTTCCCCTCACCTCTCCCATTTCCGTCACCCCGGCGGACGCCGGGGCCCATGGTTGCGGTCCGCGTCATGAGCGGATGCTCCGTGTCCATGGGTCCCGGCGTGCGCCGGGATGACGGATAGGGGGTTGAGAGAGGCTAGGCCAGATCAGCCAGCCTTGGCGGTCGCGTAGGCCCAGTCCAGCCAGGGCCCGAGCGCTTCGATATCGGCGGTGTCGACGGTGGCACCGCACCAGATCCGCAGCCCCGGCGGCGCGTCGCGGTAGCCCGCGACGTCATACGCAGCGCCGGCCTTTTCGAGCGCGGCGGCCATCGCCTTGATCATCGCCTCGTCGGCACCCTCGACCGTCAGGCAGACGCTGGTACGCGAACGCGTCGCCGGATCGGCGGCGAGATGGCCGAGCCAGTCGCGGTCCGCCACGATCTTATCCAAAGCCGCGGCATTCGCGTCGGAGCGCGCGATCAGCCCGTCCTCGCCCAGCGACTTCGCCCATTCGAGGCTGAAGATCGCGTCCTCGACGGCCAGCATCGACGGCGTGTTGATCGTCTCGCCCTTGAACACGCCCTCGGCGAGCTTGCCCTTCGAAACGAGGCGGAACACCTTGGGCAACGGCCAGGCGGGGGTGTAGCTCTCGAGCCGCTCGACCGCGCGGGGGCCGAGGATCAGCACGCCGTGCGCGCCCTCGCCGCCGAGCACCTTCTGCCACGAGAAGGTCGCGACATCGATCTTCGTCCAGTCGATGTCGTAGGCGAACACGCCCGAGGTCGCATCGGCGAAAGAGAGCCCCTCGCGGTCATCGGGGATCCAGTCCGCGTTCGGCACGCGCACGCCGCTGGTGGTGCCGTTCCAGGTGAACAGCACGTCGTTCGACCAGTCGACCAAGTCGAGATCGGGCAGCTGGCCGTAATCGGCACGCACCACAGTCGGGTCGATCTTGAGCTGCTTGACCGCATCGGTCACCCAGCCCTCGCCGAAACTTTCCCAGGCGAGCGCGGTGACGGGCTTGGCGCCCAGCATCGTCCACATCGCCATCTCGTACGCGCCGGTGTCGGAGCCGGGGACGATGCCGATGCGGTGCGTGTCGGGGAGCTTCAGCAGTTCGCGCATCAGGTCGATGCTGTACTGGAGGCGGGTCTTGCCGATCTTCGAGCGATGCGAGCGACCGAGCGAGGCGGTGGCGAGCTTGTCCGCGGACCAGCCCGGAGGCTTCGCGCAGGGACCGCTGGAGAAAAAGGGGCGTGCCGGTTTGGTGGCAGGCAGCGCAGGCGCACCCGTGGCGGGGGCGTAGGTCGTATCAGTCATGTATCTCTCCTCACAGAGAGCACGCGCGGCGTTGGGACCGCGTGGCCCGTTGCCGGCCCTAAACACGTGGCGCGGGGAGTCAACCGCTCCGGACTCGCTCCACCGCGCCGCGCCCTCGCCCCGTCACCCCGCGCTTGTTCCGAGGCGGATGGTGCAGCACGTCGTCCATCATGCGGGGTAAGACGATGGGCGAACACGGGAATACTCGCAGCGTGACGGCGGTGGTGATGCTGGCGCTGGCGCTGGCCGCCTGCGGTCGCGCCGATCGCCCTACCGCGCCGCAACAGACGCGCCCCAACCTGTCGGTCCCGAGCAACCGCGAGACCGCGCAATGCCTCGCCGACCTGCGCGAACTTCACGTCTCGTTCCAGGTGCTGCCCGATCGCGAGACCGGGCCGGGCTGTGGCCTGTCGGGCACGGTGAAGCTCGTCGACATCGGCGTGCCCGTTGCCAATCTCACCGCGGTGCGCTGCGGCGCGGCGCGGGCGTTTATCGGCTGGACTCGCAACGCGGTCGCGCCTGCCGCGTACCAGATGCTCGGCAGCGAACTCGCGCGGATCGACAGCATGGGCAGCTATGCGTGCCGCAACGTCGTCGGCTCGGCCCGCGGCGCCACCCGCCGCTCTGGCCACGCGATCGCAAACGCGGTGGATGTCGGCGGGTTCGTGCTGAAGGACGGGCGGCGGATCACGCTCCTCAACGACTGGAATTCGCCCGATCCGCAGGTCCGGCAGTTCCTCCAGACCATCCGCGCGTCCGCGTGCAAGCGATTCGGGACGGTGCTCAGCCCCGACTACAACGCCGCGCACCGCAACCACCTGCATCTGGAGGACGATCGCGCGAATTTCTGCCGCTAGGACATCGGTCTAGCGGCGTGGCCGGGTTTCCTCTAATCGCGCCTGAATGACAGATACACGCATTCCCTCGCGCGTTTTCGCAAACGCCAGCCAGGACGCTGAAACCGCCCGCGACATCACGTCGACGCCGCAGACCCAGCATCCGCATTACCGCCTCGCCTTCCAGGACATGGACTTCCTGCTCCGCGAAGACCTGCGCCCGGTGCGGTTCCAGCTCGAGCTGCTCAAGACCGAGCTCGTCCTCGAGGAGGCGAAGATCGCCTCGACCTTCGTGTTCTACGGCTCGGCGCGGATCCCCGAGCCTTTGAAGGCCAAGGCGCTGCTCGAACTCGCCACCGACGAAAAGTCGAAGAAGATCGCCGAGCGGCTCGTCGAGAAGTCGAAATATTACGACGTCGCGCGCGAACTCGCCGCCAAGGTCAGCGTGCTGCCGCGCGACGAGCGCGGCTGGCGGCAGTTCGTCGTGTGTTCGGGCGGTGGTCCGTCGATCATGGAGGCGGCGAACCGCGGTGCGACCGATGTCGGCGCCGAATCGATCGGGCTCAACATCGTCCTGCCGCACGAGCAGGCGCCCAACCCCTATGTGACCCCGTCGCTGTCGGTACAGTTCCATTATTTTGCGCTGCGGAAAATGCACTTCCTGCTGCACGCGCGCGCGCTCGCCGCGTTTCCGGGCGGGTTCGGGACGTTCGACGAGCTGTTCGAGCTGCTGACGCTGATCCAGACGGGCAAGATCCAGCCGATCCCGGTGCTGCTGTTCGGCCGCGCCTTCTGGGAGCGCGTCGTGAATTTCGACGCGCTGGTCGAGGAAGGCGTCGTCAGCGAGAAGGATCTCGGGATCTTCCGCTATGTCGAAACCGCGGACGAGGCGTGGGACGCAGTCCAGTCCTTCTACCGCGAGCGGGCTGCGGGGGACGCGGCGGAGGGCTGAGTTTTTCTTCCGTTCCCCACTACCACCCTCTCCGTCATCCCAGCGCACGCCGGGACCCATGGACACGGAGCGTTCGCGTATGAAGCGGACCGCAACCGTGGGTCCCGGCTTCTGCCGGGATGACGGAGTGGAGCGGGATAGGACCGTAAACGGCGCCCCCTAATCCTGGAACCATCCTCCCCTACCGATGGGAGGATGAAGCCTCGCCGATCATCCCGGCCTGGAGCCATTACTTCTCCGAGCGGGCGCCCTTGCGCGCTGCTTCGGGATCGACCGACGGCGCGCCGGAGGCGGGCGTGCCGGTGTTGGCGATGTCCGCGGTGGGGGCGCCCTCGGTTGCTGCAGCTTCCGCGGCGTTCGCGGTCGCGGGCTGATCCTTTGCCGCCGCGTCCTTCGCCGCCGGCGCAGCGCCGGCCGCAGGCGCCGCCGGGAGCGGCAGGTTCGAGCCCTGCTGGTTAAGATACAGAATCACGTTCGCGCGGTCCTGCGCGTTGCCAAGGCCCGCGAACGTCATCTTGGTGCCGTTGGCGAACTTGCGCGGGCTGGTCAGCCACGCGTTGAGCTTGTCGAAATCCCACTTGCCGCCGACGCCGGCGAGCGCCGCCGAGAAGGCGTACCCGCCCTTGCCCTTGGCGATTTCCTCGCCGACGGTGCCATACAGGTTGGGGCCGACGCCGTTCGCGCCACCCTGGTTGATGGTGTGGCAGGCGGCGCACTTCTTGAACACTTCGGCACCCTTGGCGGCGTCGGCGGTCGGCAGCAGCGAGGCGATCGGCACGTCGGCGGCGGCACCGCCCGCGCCTTCCTCGACCACGCCCTCAATCGCGTAGCCCATCTTCTCGGGGCGTTCGCCGTGGAACATCATCCCACCGACGATCGACAGTCCGAGCGCCGCACCACAGCCTGCGAGCACCCAGCCGGCGATCGTATTGGTCCGATTGTCCATATTGCGCGTCCGCCCCTGTTCTGTTTGGGACAGCCATAGAAAAGGCGGGCGCGCACCGCAAGCCGCGCTTGAACATGCGCCACGGCCCCATTACCCGCCCGGCGCATGGAAAACTTCGCCGCACCCGCCCGCCCCATCGTCGCGCGGATGACAGAAGCCGCCGCTGCCGATCCCGCGCGCGCCGTCGCATTCCAGGGCGCGCCGGGCGCCAACAGCCATGTCGCGGCGGTCGAGGCGTTCCCGGATGGCCTCCCCCTGCCCTGTTTCGACTTCTCGGACGCGATCGACGCGGTGAAGGACGGCCGCGCCGATTGCGCGATCATCCCGATCGAGAATTCGCTGCACGGTCGCGTCGCCGACATTCACTTCCTGCTGCCCGAATCGGGGCTGGTCATCACCGGCGAGCATTTTCTGCCGATCCGCCACGCGCTGATGGGGACAGGCCCGCGCGACGGAATCCGCCAGGCGATGAGCCACCCGCAGGCGCTCGGCCAGTGCCGCCACTGGCTTAAGGCGCACGGGATCGAGCCGGTGAGCTATCCCGACACCGCGGGCGCCGCGGCGGTCGTGGCCGAGCTTGGCGATCCGGCGATCGCCGCGCTCGCGCCGCCCGCGGCAGCCGGATTGTACGGGCTGGAACTGCTCGCGACCGACATCGCCGATGCGGATCACAACACGACGCGGTTCGTGGTGCTGGCGCGGGGCGGCAAGCCGCCCGCGGCGCAGGAGCCGGTCGGGGGCGAATGGATGACGACGCTGATCTTCGAGGTGAAGAACGTGCCTGCCGCGCTGTACAAGGCGGTCGGCGGCTTTGCGACGAACGGGGTGAATATCACCAAGCTGGAAAGCTATCAGCGCAACGGGAGCTTCTCGGCGACGGAATTCTATGCGGACGTGGTGGGTAAGCCGGGCGACGCGAATCTCGACCATGCGCTGGAGGAATTGGGGTTCCATTCGAAATGGCTGCGCGTGCTGGGGACGTACCGTCAGGCGCGGACGCGGGGGTAGCCCGATCCTGATCCTCCCCCGCAAGGGGGAGGTGGCAGGCACAGCCTGACGGAGGGGGAGGTAAGGGTAAACCGCTGTTCCGTGCCCGCCCCCTCCGTCGCTTCGCGCCACCTCCCCCTTGCGGGGGAGGATCGTAGGAATTGCTAATTCGCCGCCGGCAACCTTAGCCGCACCAGCAAGCCGCCGAGATCCTCGCTCTCCTCGAGCGAGACCGTTCCCTCGTAGATCTCCGCAACGTCGCGGACGATCGCGAGGCCCAGGCCCGTCCCCGGCTTGCCCGTATCGAGCCGCACGCCGCGATCGAAGATGCGGACGCGCTCCTCCTCGGGGATGCCGACGCCGTCGTCCTCGACGAGGAACTCGACGAACCCCGATTGCGCGCCGACCGTGACGAACACGCTGCCGCCGCCGTATTTCGCGGCGTTCTCGATCAGATTGCCGAGCATCTCGTCGAGATCCTGCCGCTCGACATGGACCTGCAGCCCGCGCGGGCCGGTCACGTCGATCCGGACGTGGCGGTAGAGCCGCCCCACCGCGCGCTCGACCGATTCGAGGCTCGGCCACACATCGGCGCGGCTGTGCGCAGACCCGCGCCGACCCACCGCGCGAGCGCGCGCGAGGTGATGATCGACCTGCCGCCGCATCGTTCGCGCCTCGCGGATGACGGTGTCCGCAAGGTCGTCCGACTGCGCAGTGGCGGCGTTCATGATGACCGTCAGCGGGGTCTTCAGCGCATGCGCGAGATTGCCCGCGTGACGCCGCGCTTCCTCCGCCTGGCGCTCGTTATGCTCGATCAGCGCGTTCAATTCCTCGACCATCGGCGCGACCTCGACGGGCATCGCGCTCGACACGCGGTTCGACTGGCCCGCGCGCATCCGCGCGATCTCCTCGCGCACGCGGCGTAGCGGCCAGAGCCCATAGAAGGTCTGGAGCGCGGCCATCACGATCAGCCCGAGCGCAAGCAGCGCAAAGCTGCGGACGAGCGTGCGGCGCAGCGTCGTGATCTGCGCATCGAGCCCGTCGCGGCTCTGTGCGACCTGGAACCGCCAATGCACCTTGGAGCCCGGGATGACCGCGTCGCGCTCGACGATCCGCAGCTTCTCGTCTTGGAACTGCATGCTGTCGTAGAAATGCGCGGTACGATCGTCGTGCGGACTGCCGAACGCCAACTTGCGATCCCACAGCGACCGCGACAAAAGATCATCCTGTCCCTTTGCAGACACCTGATAATAGAGTCCGGAATAGGGTTCGAGAAAACGCTGGTCGGCGACGGCTTCGCGCGAGAAGATCACCTCGCCCTCAGGGCCGATTTCGGACGAATTGAGCAGCGAGCGCAAAACATATTCGAGCTGGTCATCGAAGTTGCGGGTCACCGCCTGTCGCAATACGCGATCGAGCGCGAAGCCGCCGCCGCTAAGCAGCACCGCGATCCAGACCGCCGCGATCAGGATCATCCGCCGGGACAACGACCCCTTGACCGCGGCCGGCACGCGGATCGGCCCGTCTGCTATCGGTGTCGTCGTCGTTATCGGGGCGTCGGTGACCGGCATGCTATTCATGACGCGACGATCAGGCGTCCGGATCTTCGAGGCTGTAGCCGAGGCCGCGGATCGTCGTGATGACGTCCTGGCCGAGCTTCTTGCGGATGCGCGTGACGAACACCTCGATCGTGTTCGAATCGCGATCGAAATCCTGATCGTAGATATGCTCGATCAGCTCGGTGCGGCTGACGACCTTGCCCTTGTGATGGAGCAGATAGCTCAGCAGCTTATACTCCTGCGCGGTCAGCTTCACCGGTTCGCCGGCGCGCGTGACCTTGCCGCTGCGCGTGTCGAGGCGGATGTCGCCCGCGGTCAGCTCGGACGAGGCGTTGCCCGACGCGCGGCGGATCAGCGCACGAAGACGCGCGATCAGCTCCTCGCTCTGGAACGGCTTGGCCACGTAATCATCCGCGCCCGCGTCGAGGCCGGCGACCTTGTCGGACCAGCTGTCGCGCGCGGTCAGCACGAGGACGGGCATCACCTTGCCCTCTTTGCGCCAGCGATCGAGCACGGTCAGGCCGTCGATCTCGGGCAGGCCGAGGTCGAGCACGACCGCGTCGTAATTCTCGGTCGAGCCGAGGAAATGCCCTTCCTCGCCATCGACCGCGAGATCGATCGCATAGCCGGCCCCCTCGAGCGTATTCTTCAACTGCTGGCCGAGATTCGGCTCGTCCTCGACGATCAGAACGCGCATGATACTCCTCTCGATTGGGGTTTTCAGCGACCCGTGCGGCCGACGATCTGACCGGTGCGGCCATCGACGTCGACCCAGATCACGGTTCCATCGCGCAGGAATTTGAGCGTGTAAATGGCACTGCCCGAATCATAGTCGGAGCCGAGATACTGCGCGCCCCGCATCGTCGGGATCACGCGCGACTCAATTTCGCGCAGCGACGGGGCACCGGTCCTGCGCGCCTGCAACGCCGACATCTGGTCGCTGCGGCGCTGTTCCGCGCCCGCCAGCAGCGGCGCAGCCGCGATCAGGAACGGCGTAGTGGCCAAGGTTGCAAGGAAAAGCAGCATCTTCATGGCGGTGGCATAGGCCTTCCGCATTGAACAGCCTGTGAATAGTCGCGTCAGCCGTCCGACAGCACGAAGCGTGCGAGGTGTAACTTGCCTGCATCACCTCGCCCCCCTACGTGGCGCGGACATGGCAGCACCAATCTTAGCATTCGAAGGCCTCGGGCTCGTCCAGGGCTCGGGATGGCTCTTTCGCAACCTCGACATCCATATCGGCCCGCGTGACCGCCTTGCGCTGATCGGCCGCAACGGTGCGGGGAAGACGACCTTGCTCAAGCTGCTCGGCGGCACCGTTCAGGCTGACGAGGGCCGCAGAGTGATCGTCCCCGGCACGCGCGTCGTGATCCTGGAGCAGGAGCCCGACCTGCGCGGCTTTGCGACGTTGCGCGATTACGTAATGGGCGGCGACGATGCGCCGGTCAGCTACGAGGCGGATTCGATCGCCGACCAGCTCGGCATCGACCTGTCGCGCGAGGCGGGGTCCGCCTCGGGTGGCGAGCGACGCCGCGCGGCGATCGTCCGCGCGCTGGCGCAGGACCCCGACGTGCTGTTGCTCGACGAGCCGACCAACCATCTCGACATCGGCGCGATCGAATGGATCGAGGACTGGCTCAAGCGGTTCCGCGGCGCGTTCGTCGTCATCAGCCATGACCGTACGTTCCTGACGCGGCTCACCAAGCAGACCTTGTGGCTCGATCGCGGCGCGATCCGGCGCGCGGAGATCGGCTTTGGCGGGTTCGAGGCGTGGACCGAGCAGGTCTATGCCGAAGAGCAGCGCCAGGCCGAGAAGCTCGATGCGCGCCTGAAGCTCGAGGAGCATTGGCTGCTGCGCGGCGTCACCGGACGGCGCAAGCGCAACCAGGGCCGCCTGACCAAGCTGCACGAGATGCGCGCCGAACGCGCGTCGATGATCGGGCCGCAGGGGTCCGCGAACCTGACCACCGCCAGCGACGACAGCAAGTCGAAGGTCGTGATCGACGCGAAGAACGTCACCAAGGCGTATGGCGACCGCACGATCATCGGCGACCTGACGCTGCGCGTGACGCGTGGCGACCGGATCGGCATCGTCGGCCGCAATGGCGCGGGCAAGTCGACACTGCTCAAGCTGCTGACCGGCGAGATCCAACCCGACAGCGGCTCGATCAAGCTGGCGCAGACCTTGGACGCGGTCGTGATCGACCAGCAGCGCAGCCTGATGGCGCCCGAGAAGACGGTGCGCGAAGTCGTCGTCGATGGCGGCGAGTGGATCGACGTGCTCGGCGTGCGCAAGCATATCCACGGCTATCTCAAGGACTTCCTGTTCGACCCAAACATGGTCGACGCGAAGATCGGGTCGCTGTCGGGGGGCGAGCGGTCACGCCTGCTGCTCGCGCGCGAATTCGCCAAGCCGTCGAACCTGCTCGTGCTCGACGAGCCGACCAACGACCTCGATCTCGAGACGCTCGACCTGTTGCAGGAAGTGATCGGCGATTACGACGGCACCGTCCTGATCGTGAGCCATGACCGCGACTTTCTCGACCGGACCGTGACGATCACGCTCGGGCTCGATGGCTCGGGGACGGTCGACGTGGTCGCGGGCGGGTATGAGGACTGGGAGAAGCGGCGCGCCTCGACGACCACGGGCAAGCGCGCGTCGAAGAAGGTCGCCGCCACGGCACCGCCCGCCGCCCCCCGTGCGAAGCTGACGTACAAGGACCAGCGCGACTACGAGTTGCTGCCCAAGCGGATCGAGGAACTCGACGCGCAGATGGCGGCGGATGCGGTCAAGCTCGCCAAGCCCGACCTGTACATGCGCGACAATGCCACGTTTGCGAAGCTGACCAAGGCGATCGAACAGGCTCGTGCCGAGAAGGACGCGGCTGAGCTCCGATGGCTTGAACTGGCTGAGATAGTCGAGGGCCGTTAAGCAACTAGAACCAGAGCGAGTTTAGCCAGGAACCAATTGACAAATGTTGCGTTGCAACGCATTGGACGACGACAATTCTGGAGATACTTATGAAGTTCAAGGCTCTTACTGGCGGCGCACTTGCTGCCGCAATGATGACCACCTCGGTCGCAGCATCGGCTGCTCCCGTCTCGAACGCTGCCAGCAGCCTGTCGGTTTCGCATGCGCGTGTCGGTTCGGCAACCACCAGCAAGAACAAGGCTGCCGGCGGCGGTCTGTTCGCACTGCTGATCGGTGCGGGCGTCGTTGCAATCGGCGTCGTGGCGATCGTCAAGGACGACAATTCGGACAGCAACTAAGGTTGCCGGGCCGGCGCTTCGGCGTCGGCCCATCCGTCCGGGCTAGAGCGATTGTCCTGCTCGCCCCACCAGATCGACGATATATTGCCATGCGACACGGCCCGACCGGCTTCCCCGTCGCGTCGCCCAGCCGATGGCCTCGCCCGGCTCGAATGTGAGATCGTACGACGCTGCATAGGCCGCGACGATCGCCAGATACGCTTCCTGATCCAGTGCGTGAAAGCCGAGGCTGAGACCGAACCGGTCCGCCAGCGCAAGATGATCGTCCGCCGAGTCGCGTGGATTAATCGCGCTTTCCTGTTCGGCGATATCGCGCGGCCCCAAATGACGACGGTTTGCCGTTACCAACAACCGGACATTGGCAGGCCGTGGCTCTGCCCCACCCTCCAGCATAGAGCGCAAGCGCCGCGCTTCGGCAGGCACCTCGAACCCGAGATCGTCGACGAACAGCGCAAATGCCCGGTCGACGGGCGCCAACACCGCGAACAGATCCGGCAAGCCGTTCAGATCGGACACCTCGACCAGCGCGAGATCGCCACCCTCGGCCTGGATCGCCGCGACCGCGCTTTTGACCAGTGCCGATTTCCCCGTACCACGCGCGCCCCATAGCAGGACGTCCTGCGCGGCATGGCGCCTGGCGAGGCGGTCCAGATTGGCACGCAACGCCGCCTTCTGCCGATCGAGCCCGATCAGCATGTCGAGCGGCAGTGGTGCAAAGCTTCGTGCCGGCGACAGCGTACCACAACGCCACACATAGGCGGGATGCGCCCGCGGATCGGCGACCGCGGGCGGTGGGGGCGCGAGGCGTTCGAGCGCGGCGGCGATGCGGTCAAGCGGGTCGGTCATCGCCCGGTCTTGGCAATACGATCCGCCCGAGACAAGCGTCCGGCGAAGCGCGTCAGCGCAGTTGGCGAAGATGTTCGGCGATCGCGGCGTCGCCGGGCTCCAGCAGCGCCGCCTTGGTCAGCAATTGCCGCGCCCCCACGGTATCGCCGTCTGCCGCCAGCGCGACGCCATAGCCGTCGGCAGCAGCCGCACGCCCCGGCGCGAGCGTATACGCTGCACGGCCATACCGGACGGCGATCGCACCGTCGTCGCTGCCCGCATACGCCCGTGCAAGATCGATCAAAACGGTACCATCGCGATTGCCGACGCGCCGCCGGACGCCCTCCAGCGTCTCGATCGCGGCGTCGAAGTCGCCCGACGCAACCTGCCAGTGGCCCAGCAGTCGCTGGCCCGCGAGGCTCTGCGGGTTCTGCGACAGATACAGCGCGAGCGCGGCCGCGGCATCGTTCGGACGCCCTGCCCGTCCCAGCGAATCGACCAGCCGCAACACCGTCGGCTCGTCGAACGCCAGGTCGGCGGCGCGCGCATAGACGCCCGAGGCTTCACCGTATCGACCGGCCGACATCAGCACGTCGCCCAGCGCAAGATAGGCGGCAGGTGCGCCGGGTCCGGCCGCGACGAGCGCTCGTCCGCGCGCGATGGCCCCTGCGGTATCACCGCTGGCAATCTGTCCGCGAATCACGCCAAGCACGTAGGTCGGGTCGCCGCCGGCCATCGCCGCGTCCGCCATGAGCGCGCCGATCGCATCGTCGGTCGCGAACACCGCCGCGGGTGCGACCGATGCCGATCCGGCCCGGTCGAGGAACACCGCCGCCGACTGGCGATCGCCGCGCGCTTCGAACGCACGCGCCATGAGCGTCAGCGTGTAGCTGTCGGCGTCGGCGCGGACGCCGATCGGGCGGAGGCTGTCGAGTGCATCCTGCGGACTGTCCGACCGCAGCAGCGCCGCGCCGAGCAACCGGCGCGCGCCGACATTGAGCGGTTGTTGCGCGACGAGTTGGCGCCATGCGGTCGCCGCCTGTTCGAACTTGCCCTGCGCATAATCCAGGCTGCCCGACAGCAGCAGCGCGCCCGGCAGGCCGTCGCTCGCGCCGCCCCGCTGGCGCAGCAACGAACGGGCAAGATCGATCCGGCCCGATCGTGCGGCGAGCACGGCTTGCAGATACAGGGCCTGCGGGCTGCCGGGACGCGCCAGCAGCGCGCGCCGCGTGGCCGCGAGCATCTCGCCATTGCGCCCCGCATCGCCGAGCGTAGCGGCATATTCGATCAGCGCGGGGTGGTAATAGGCATCGCTGTCCAGCGCAGCCTCGAACCATGCAAGCGCGGCGATCGGGCCATATCGGCTGCGGATCACGTCGCCCTGCAGCGTCAGCGCGGCGGGTTCCCTTGGTGCCAGCGTCACGGCCCTCGTCGCTGCGACCGTGGCGCCACCGATGTCGCCCGCGGTCAGGCGAAGCCGGCCGAGATCGGTCCATGCCGCGGCATCGGTCGGGGTTTGATCGAGCAGCGCTTCGAGCGCCGTCCGCGCCTCGACGACCTCGCCCCGCGATGCCCGCGCGCGCGCGCCGATGCGGGCGGCGTAGAGGGCATAGCGCGGCGCCGTCTCGGCAGCTTCGTCGAGCGCACCGTCCGGGTCGCCCTGCAACAGCAGTGCATGCGCGCGCAGCTGATGCAGACGATCCGCCGATAGTCCCGCACCTTCCGCGCGCATCAGTTCGGCTTCGGCGGCAAGCCCATCGCCCAGTTCGAGATAGGCGCGGGCCAGCACCGCATGCGCGATCGCCCAGCTTGGTGCCGCGGTGATCGCCGCCTGCGCGTTGCTTCGCGCCGCGCTGTAATTGCCGGCCTGCAACGTCGTCAGGCTGTCGATAAGCGACTTTCGCGCATCGGGGCGGGGCGAGCGCAGCGCCAGCGTAACGCCGATCGCCACGATGATCGCGCAGAGCAGGCCGATCGCCACCGCGCGCTCGCGATTGCCCATGACGAGGGCAGGCAGTTTCAGCCGCCGCCGTCGCTTGCGCCGCCGCAGCATCGGATAGCGCACCTCAGCCATGCAGGTCGTAGCTCTTCAGCAGGTCGTACAAGGTCGGCCGGCTGATCCCGAGCAGCCGCGATGCGCTCGAAATATTCCCGTCGGCGCGTGCAAGCGCCTGGCCGATCGCTTTACGATCGGCGATTTCGCGTGCGGCGCGCAGGTTGAGCGCGGCGACCGCCTCGCTTGTCCCGTCGAGGTCGAGGTCGGCCGCGGTGACGAGCTTGCCATCGGCCATGATCACCGCGCGCTTGATCCGGTTTTCGAGTTCGCGGACGTTGCCCGGCCAGCCCCACCCATCGATCGCGGCACGCGCGTCGGCAGCAAGTCCGGTGACCACGGGGTTCATCGCCTTGGCGTAGCGCGTGACGAAGTGCCGCGCGAGCAATACCGCATCGCCGGTCCGCTCGACCAGCGCCGGGATCCGCACGACGATCTCGGCGAGCCGGTAGTACAGGTCCTCGCGGAACCGACCGTCCGCGATCATCGCATCGACATTCTGGTGCGTCGCGCAGACGATCCGCGTATCGACCGCGATCGCCTTGCGCCCGCCGACCCGCTCGATCACGCGCTCTTGCAGGAACCGCAACAGCTTGACCTGGAGTGCCAGCGGCACGTCGCCGATCTCGTCGAGGAACAGCGTGCCGCCCGCGGCTTGTTCGATCTTGCCTTCGGTGGTCTTGACCGCGCCGGTAAACGCGCCCTTCTCATGCCCGAACAATTCGCTTTCGAGCAGCGTTTCGGGAATCGCCGCGCAATTGATCGCGACAAAGTTTCCACGCGACCGCGGGGATGCGTCATGCAAGCCGCGCGCGAGCAGTTCCTTGCCCGTGCCGCTCGCGCCGAGCAGCATCACCGAGACGTTGGCGGGCGCTACCCGCTCCAGCGTCCGCGTGACGACCGCCATCTCGGGCGAGGCGCTGATCAGCCCGCCGAACCCGCCGGCCTCGACGCGTGCGGCAAGTCGCCGGTTTTCGGCCTCCAGCGCATGGACGTGGAACGCGCGACCGACGATCAGCCCCAGCGCATCGATATCGATCGGCTTGGCATAGAAATCCCAGGCACCATCCGCGATCGCCTGCAGCGCGCTTTCCCGCGCACCATGGCCAGACGCGACGATCACCTTTGTATCGGGCTTCATCGCAAGGATATCGCGCAGCGTCGCGAACCCCTCGGTGACGCCGTCGGGATCGGGCGGCAGGCCGAGATCGAGCGTGACGACCGCAGGCTCATGTGCGCGGATCGCATCGAGCGCTTGTCCGCGATCGCTCGCGACGACGATCTCATACCCTTCATACGCCCAGCGAAGCTGACGCTGGAGCCCGAGATCATCCTCGACGATCAGGAGGATGGGACGCGCCTTGTCACTCATGCCGCGGCCTCCAGCGAAGCCGCCACGGGCAGCAGGACCCTGAACCGCGTCCCCTCGCCCTCACGGCTGACGACCTCGAGCGAACCACCCATCGCGTGCACCAACTGCCGCGCCTCGAACGCTCCGATGCCGAACCCGGCGGGCTTGGACGAAACGAACGGGCGGAAGAGCTGGTCGCGGACGAAGCCGGGCGTCATCCCGCAGCCATGGTCGATCACGTCGATCGCGACCTGATCGCCGATCGGTTCGATCGACAGCAGGATCGGGTCGTCCATGCCGCTCGCCTCGACCGCGTTCTGGACGAGTTGGCCAAGCACCTGTTCGAGTCGGGCGGCATGCCCGAGCGCCCAGGCCGTGCCGCCCCGCGCGACGATCGGATGCTGCGCCCGGCGGACGCTCGCGACACGCTCGACGATCGCGGCGACCTCAACCGGCTGGAGCGGCTCGCCGCGAACGGGACCGTGCTGCGAAAGGCGGGCGAGCAACGCAGTCATGCGATCGGAAGAGTCCTTGAGCGTGGCGACCATGTCGGCGCGGAAATCGGGGTTGTCGGCATGGCGTTCGGCATTGCGCGCGACCAGCGTCAACTGGCTGACGAGATTCTTGATATCGTGGAGGATGAACGCGAACCGCCGGTTGAACTCGTCGAACCGTGCCGCATCGGCCAGCGCGGCATGCGCCCGGTCCTCCGCCAGATAGCTTGCTGCCTGCCGTCCGGCGACACGCAGCAGGTCGAAGTCCTCCCAGTCCAGCGCGCGGTCGACCGGCGGACGCGCGAGCACGATCGCACCGACCAGCAGGCCGCCGTGCACCAGCGGTACGATCGCCCAGGCTTCGGGGCATTGGCGGACCCAGTCGGGAATGCTTGCGATCTCGTCGCGCGGCGCGCTGCCCGCGCGGACCGGATCGAGCTCGATGATCCGTGCGTCATGCGTCAGATACCGCGCCAGCGCGGCATCCTGCGCGCCATCGGCGGCGCACAGCCAGTTCCACATCGCGCCGGTGCCGAGCGACGCGCCGTCCGGGACCAGCAACAGCCCGCCGGGCGAGTCGGTCAAGTCGGCGATCGCCTTGATGACGCGCATGTCGAGCGATTGGACGCCGATCCCGGGTTTGCCCAGCGTATCGGTGAACCGCAGCCATTCGGCGCGATAGTCATAGCGGTGACGGAAGAGGTGCTTGGCGATCTTGACCCTGGTCCAGGCACGCAGCCATGGCGTCGATACCAGCGTCAGCACCCCCGCCGTCGCGCCGAACACGATCGCGGTCTGCGCTATTCGGGCATAGGCGCCGCCATAGCGCGCCGCGATGCTGGTCGCGAGCGCGGTGATCCCGGCGTAAAGGACCAGCGCCACCGCCGACAGCGCCCGCACCGCGATCGGCCGCGACAAGGCGAGCGTCCAGTCGCCGCTGCGATGCACGCCGACGACCAGCAAGACCGCCACACCGGTCATCACCACGCCGCGCCCGAACACCGTGATCGATACCCAGTTCGCCTCGAAATATATCGTGCCGGCGACGATCAGGTCGACGCCCCACATCGCCGCGAGCGCGAGCACGACCAGTCTGACGCCCCCCCGCGAGGCGGGCGCCGCCTGATAGAGATGGTGGATCAGCACCAGCGCGCTGACCGCCCCCATCATCCGGAACACCGTTCGCGCCGACCCGACCGCGGCGACCGCATCCCCGCCCAGATCGATCCGCTGGACGATCGCCAGCAGCAGAGCGGTGCCGGCAAGCGCCATCACGACGCAGTACACCGCCCCGATCGCATAATTGCCGGCCCGGTCGCGCCGGACGAGTGCGAGCATGAACGCGAGCCAGGCGATATCGCGCGCACCGGCGGCGATCCGCGTGACCATGTCGCGCGCGTCGATCCCGGCGACCCCCAACGCCCACAGGCTCGTCATCACGAGCGCGGTCATGAACGCGGCATGCGGCCAATGCCCGCTGGGGCGCCGGATCTGCGCGAATGCCAGCGCACCGAACAGCAACGCGGCAAGCGCGTGGCTCCACAGGATCATCGTCCCGATCATACCCGTGGCGTGCCGGCGGTCATCGCGCGCCGACCGGCCACAAGACCACGCGGAGTGTCTGCAACAGGATCAGCAGGTCGAGGAACGGCGAATAGTTCTTCGCATAATACAGGTCGTATTCGAGCTTGTGTCGGGAATCCTCGATTGACGCGCCATAGGGATAGTTGATCTGCGCCCAGCCGGTGATGCCCGGTTTCACCATGTGGCGCTCGGCATAGAAGGGCAGCTGGTCCTCGAGCTGCTGGACAAACTGCGGACGCTCGGGGCGCGGACCGACGAAGCTCATCTCACCCTTGAGGACGGTCCAGGTCTGCGGCAGCTCGTCGATCCGGACCTTGCGGATGAATCGGCCGATCCGGGTGATGCGCGGATCGTCCTCCGCCGCCCATACTGCCGTCCCCGCAACTTCCGCATCCTGCCGCATCGAGCGCAGTTTCACGATGTCGAACCCCTCATTGTACAGCCCGACCCGGCGCTGCCGATAAAAGGCCGGGCCCTTCGATTCGAGCTTGATCGCGATCGCGGTCAACACGATGATCGGCAGCGTGATCGCCAGCAACACTCCGCCCGCGATGATGTCGAACGCGCGCTTGAACACGCTCGACAACATCCGGCTGGAGGCGAAGCCATCAGAAAAGATCAGCCAGGACGGGTTGACGCTCTTCAGGTCGATGCGCCCCGTCTCGCGTTCGAGGAAGCTCGATATCTCGCTGACCTGCACCCCGGTGGTCCGAACACGCAGCAGATCCTTCATCGGCAGCGCGTTGCGGCGCTCGTCGAGCGCCAGCACGACTTCGCTGGCATTCTGATCGACGATGTGCGCGGCGAGGTTGGGAATTGCGCTGCGTGGCAGTGCCCCTTGCACCACCGGCTCGGCCTCGCCCATCAGGACGAACCCGGCGACGACGAAATTGACGCCCGGCTGCGCCGACAGGCTCTGGATCCGCGCGGCACGGACACCAGCCCCCAGTACGACGATCCGCCGCTTGAAGGTTTCGCCGCCCAAGGTCTTGCCGAGCAGCGCACGCACCGTCACCAGCAGGACGGTCGCGATCACCGTCGAATATAACAGGTTCGAGCGCCACAGCGCGAGCGGTGGCACCAGGAAGAAGACCAGCGACAATACCATCACGCCGAGCGAGAGCGCGACTGCGAGCCGCGCGGCCGCAAACCGCAGCGAGAGGAACGAAGCGACGCCATACGCACCGACGGCGACCAGCGAGATCTGCAGCGCGATCGAGAATGTCAGCAGCTGCGCGATGCGGCTGTGCATCGGCGTGACCAGCATGCCGATCTGATGCGCACGGATAACCCAGCCGATCTCCGCCGAAACGATCAGCAACACCAGATCGACCAGGCCCAGCATAAGGACCGCGTGAGGTACGTAATGCTTGAAGAGCCGTATCATCGTCCGCTATCCCGACGCATCATTGTAAACGCTACCGACACTGAACCGTATTTGGCAGCAATTCCCCAAAAAAGCCTAAAGACCGCGCTTCGGTTGGAGCATTCGTCGATTGCAGAGCGGCGTCTGGCGCTATAGCGACACGGCTTCAGGAGGATGCATGACCGCACGTAAGATAATTCCCGTAATACTTTCAGGCGGTTCCGGCACCAGACTCTGGCCGATGTCGCGCCCCGAAATGCCCAAGCAGATGCTCGCGCTGACCGCGGACGAAACAATGCTCCAACTGACCGCCTCGCGCGCGACCGGCGGACGCTTCGTTGCGCCGATCGTGGTCGCCAATGCGCGTCACGCCGATCTGGTCGAGCAGCAACTCGCCGCGGCGGGGGCGACCCCGCAAGCCCTGATCCTCGAACCCGCCGGTCGTAACACCGCGCCGGCGATCGCGCTCGCCGCGATCGCCGCCGGCGGCGGTGGCGACGCACTTCTCGTAATGCCATCCGACCACGTCATCGGCGACGTTGCCGCCTTTCATGCCGCGATCGAGGCAGCGATGCCGCTCGTCACGCAGGGTTGGCTCGTCACCTTCGGGATCGCGCCCGACGCACCCGAGACCGGCTATGGCTGGATACAGATCGGCGACGAGTTGCAGCCCGGCGTCAACCGCGTCGCGCGGTTCGTCGAGAAGCCCCCGCTCGACAAAGCGCAGTCGATGCTGGCGAGCGGCGATCATGCCTGGAACGGCGGAATCTTCCTGTTCCAAGCGGACGCCTATCTCGAGGCGCTCGCGCAGTTCGATCCGGGCATCCTGACCGCGACGCAGGAGGCGATGGACAAGGCGCATACCGAGGGCATGCGGATCTACCCGGACGCGGCTGCCTTTGCCGCCTCACCCGATGATTCGATCGACTATGCGGTGATGGAAAAGGCGGATCGTGTAGCGGTCGTACCGGTCGCGATGGGCTGGAACGACGTTGGCAGCTGGGATGCGCTTCACGCGATCAGCGACACGGACGGCGATGGCAACGCGCATCGCAGCCACGGCGACGGCAACGTGCTCGCAATCGATACGAAGAACTGCTTCGTCCGCAGCGATGGCGTCCGCGTCTCGTTGGTCGGCGTCGAGGACCTGATCGTGGTGGCAAGCGGCAACGATGTGCTCATCATGCCACGCGGTCGCAGCCAGGAAGTGAAGAAACTGATCGAGGCGATGAAGACCGCTGCCCCGACGGGTTGAGAGAGCACTCCGAGGTCGGTCCGGCTGTCCACCGGGCCGATCGGCTTATCGTGTCTTGCGCGTCTTCGGCACCTGCGACAACCGCGTCAAAAGCGTCGGGATATCCTCGGTGATCATCGTATCGGTCGGGGTCTGCCAAGACGAGCGCAGCGTTTCGCCGACAGTGTGCAACCGTGCGCCAGCGTCACGCCTGGATGTCTCGTTTCGCACGTCTACCTCACCTACGCATACATCCGACGACGTCCCAAGGGGTTGAGGATGACGCCGGTTCTCGGCTCAAACCGCCGATATCCGTGCTTGTTCCAGCGGTTTCGCGCCGCCCCCCTGTTCTGCGCCGATTCCGGTCGCGGACGCGTCGAACGCCAATTCGCGAAGCGCTGGCGATTTCTACAACGATCGGTCTAGATGCGCGAACGTTACCGGGAGAGTGGGTTATGGATCGTCGTCAGTTCCTCGCATCGGGAGGCGTGGCCGCACTTGCCGCCACGTTGCCGTCGTCGGCATTTGCGCAATCGAGCGGCGATACGGCGCTCAACGCGGACTTCGAACGGATCTTCCAGCGCAGCGTGGCGCGATCGCCGGAACTCGCAACATCGCTTGGCCTCGACAAGGGGCCGCGCGCGCCGCTGAAAAGCCTGCTCTCGCCGCGCACCGCCGAGAAGCGCGCGAGCGACCTCGCCGATACCAAGGCGGGCCTTGCCGCGCTTGCGCATTATGATGGCGCCAACCTGTCGCCAGCGGCCAAGCTGAATCTCGAAGTGGTGCGCTATTCGCTGACCACGCAAATCGCCGCGCCAGAGAAGTTCGGCATGGACAGCCCGATCCGCCCCTACCGAATTTTCCAGCAGGGCGGCGCCTATTTCCAGGTCCCCGACTTCCTCAACACCGCGCACACGATCACCGCGACCCCCGATGCCGAAGCGTATCTGGCGCGGCTCGACCAGTTCGGCACCGTGCTCGACCAGGAAAGCGCGATGCAGCAGGCCGAGGCGGCGCGCGGCCTGCTCGCACCGGGCTGGTCGCTCGACCTGACGCTCGGCCAGATGCGCAAGCTGCGGGGCCAGCCGGCGGCGACGTCGAGCATCGTCCAGTCGCTCGTCAAGCGTGCCGCGGCCAAGGGCCTCACCGGCGACTGGCAGGCGCGCGCGACGGCGATCGTCGACCAGAAGGTCTATCCCGCGCTCGACCGCCAGATCGCGCTGATGGAGAAGCTGAAACCGACGACCAAGCCCGGCGACGGCATCTGGCGCGTGCCGAACGGCGACGCGATCTATGCGATGGCGCTGAACCAGGCGACGACCACGACGATGAGCCCCGACGAGGTCCACCGCATCGGTCTGGCGCAGGTCGCCGAGATCACCGCGCAGCTCGACACGATCCTGAAGTCGCAGGGCTATTCGACCGGCACCGTCGGCGAGCGGCTCGCCAAGCTGAACGTCATGCCCGATCAGCTCTATGCGAACACCGCAGCGGGCCGGACCGAGCTGATCGGCGGGCTGAACGACGGCATCAAGGCGATGTACGCCAAGCTGCCCCAGGCGTTTTCGCAAGTTCCGACACAGCCGCTCGAGATTCGTGCGGTGCCGGTCGAGATCGAGGACGGCGCGGCCAACGGCTATTACAACCGCGCCTCGCTCGATGGCAGCCGCCCGGCGATCTACTTCGTCAATCTGAAGGACGTCGGCGACTGGCCGAAATACACGCTGCCGTCGCTGACCTATCACGAAGGCGTGCCCGGGCATCACCTGCAGATCAGCCTGGCGCAGGAATCGAAGGACATTCCGACGCTGCGCAAGATCGGCTTCTTCTCGGCCTATTCGGAAGGCTGGGCGCTGTATGCGGAGCAGCTGGCGGACGAGCTGGGCGCCTATGCGTCGCCGCTCGAACGCGCAGGCTATCTCCAGTCCTTCCTGTTCCGCGCAACCCGACTGGTGGTCGATACCGGCATCCATGCCAAGCGGTGGAGCCGCGAGAAGGCGACCGACTATATGGTCGCGACGACCGGCTTCGCACGGCCACGGACGCAGCGTGAGGTGGAGCGCTATTGCACGCAGGCCGGGCAGGCCTGCAGCTACAAGGTCGGCCACATGGCGTGGACGCGCGCACGGGTGAAGGCGAAGGCCGCACTCGGCGACCGGTTCGACCTCAAGCAGTTCCACGACATCCTCAAGGAAGGCGCGATGCCGCTCACGATCCTCGAACGCCGCGTGGACGAGCGGATCGCCGCGTTGAAGACGCGGGGGTAAATCAAGCGCGCCAATCCTCCCCCGCCAGGGGGAGGTGGCACCGAAGGTGACGGAGGGGGGCGGACACGAAACGGCGGTCGCCCTCTCCTCCCCTTCCGTCTGGCAAGCGCCAGCCACCTCCCCCTGGCGGGGGAGGATGAGTGGGTTACTTGCCGGTGCGATCTAGCGTCTGCGCGGCGATCTGCACCTTTACCGTCTGCACGACATCCGCCGCCGACGTCGCCAGCATCACGCTGTATTCGCCGCCTGCGATACGCCACCCGCCGCTCGCCACGTCGAACGTCGCGAGCAGGCGTGGATCGATCGTGACCGATACGGTCTGCTCGGTGCCCGGTGCGAGATCGACCTTGCGGAACGCGCCCAGCCGCTTCGGCGATTCCCAGCCCGCGCCCGACACATAGACCTGCGCGACCGCCTTGCCTTGCACGGCGCCGGTGTTCTTCACGTTGAACCCGGCCTTGATGCCCTTCCCATCCGCTGCGGCGGTCAGCCCGCTCATCGCGAAGCTGGTGTAGGAGAGCCCGTAGCCGAACGGGAACAGCGGCTTGGCGCCGGTCTTGTCGAACCATTTATAGCCGACGGCCGCACCCTCGATGTCGTAATTGCCCATCGGGTGCGAATCGCGGTCGAGCTTGGGATCGCCCTCCAGCACCGGCCGCGGCGTCTGCGCGAGCGATGCGGGGAAGGTGGCGGGCAGATGACCCGACGGATTGACCGCGCCGGTCAGCACGCGCGCGATCGCCTCGCCGCCTGCCGTGCCCGGATACCACGCCTCCAGCACCGCGCCGACCTTGCCCAGCCACGGCATGACCACCGGGCCGCCGGTCTCGAGGACCACGACGGTCTTCTTGTTCGCGCGCGCGACCGCATCGATCAGCGCGTTCTGGCCATCGGGCAGGTTGAGATCGGGCACGTCGATCGACTCGCCGGTCCACTGCTCGCCGAACACGACGACGACGTCCGCCGTGCGCGCCGCCGCAGCTGCGGCCTTCACGTCCTTGCCGTCGAGATAGGTGACGGTCGCGCCGGTCCGCGCCTGCAACGCCTTCATCGGCGACGAGGCGTGATAGGTCTTGGGGCCGGGGAACCCGCTCGGGAACGCGTCCGGCACGACGAGGCCGTTGGTCGGCGCGTTGTGCGAATAGACCTGGCTCGAGCCGCCGCCCGACAGCACGCCGACATCGGCATGCGCGCCGATCAGCAGGATCGACTTGGCGGTCTTGGCGATCGGCAACAGCCCGGCGGTGGTCTTGAGCAGGACGATGCCCTCCTCGGCATCGGCGCGCGTGACGGCGGCGTGCGCCGCATAGTCGATCTTGGTCGCCTGGTCGCCGGTCACGACCGTGTCGAACGCGCCGACCGAGACCATGCCCCACAGCACGCGCCGCGCCATGTCGGTCGCGCGCGCCTCGCTGACATGGCCGTTGTTGACCGCCTCGCGCAGCGCATCGGCGAAGTAGGCGGAGCGATCGAACGCCCAGCCCGATTGCTGGTCGAGCCCGGCATTGGCCGCCTCGCTGGTCGAATGCGTCGCGCCCCAATCGGACATGACATAGCCCTTGAAGCCCCAGTCGCGCTTGAGGACTTTATTCAGCAGCCAGTCGTTCTCGCACGCATAATGGCCGTTCACGCGGTTGTACGCGCACATCACCGAGCCGGGCTGGCCCACTTCGTTGGCGATCTCGAACGCGAGCAGGTCGGACTGGCGCGCGGCCTGTTCGCCGATCCTGTGATCAATGTTGTTGCGGTTCGTCTCCTGTCCGTTGAACGCGTAATGCTTCATCGTCGACACGACATGCTGCGACTGGATCCCCTTGATCTCGTGGCCGGTGATGACGCCCGCCAGCAACGGATCCTCGCCGCCATATTCGAAATTGCGTCCGTTGCGCGGTTCGCGCGTCAGGTTCATCCCGCCGGCGAGCTGGACGTTGAAGCCCGACAGGAACGCCTCCCGGCCAATCATCGCGCCGCCTGCCTGTGCGAGCTCGGGGTTCCAGGTCGCCGCGGTCGCGATCCCCGACGGCAGCGAGGTGCGTAGGCGCGGCGTCGGGCCGCGCTGGCTGGCGACGCCGACGCCGGCATCGGTCTGCCACTGGTTGGGGATGCCCAGCCGCGGGATACCGGGGACGATCCCGGCCGAGGCGGCCAGACCGTCCTTGGGATAGACCCAGTTCTTGATCGGCGTCTTCAGCCAGTCGGCGCTGGTCGCGAAGTAACCGAAGGTGAGCTGCAGCTTCTCGTCGAGCGTCATCTGCTTGAGCAGCAGGTCGACACGCGCGTCCGCACTCAGACTCGTATCCATCCATGGCCGCGCCTGGGGCGCCTGGGTCCGCGCTGCCGCGGCGGCGGGCGCGTTGTTGGTCGTCTGCGCCACTGCCGGAGACAGCGCGGCAAGGATCAGCACCGCCGAGCCCGCAAGACGTCGTCCGATAGGTGCCTTGGTGCCGGATGCGATCATGAACGTCTTCTTTCTTGCTGCAGTCTGCGCTCGGATACGCGGTGCCGCCGTCGTCGCCTAGAGGCTGGCGACGATCATGCTGCACTGGTGGTTCGATGAGACGATTCATCACCCAATATTTAACGTATAGCAATGACCATGATCTTTGCTCCATGGATCAGAGTATTTCTGTGCACGATTTTACAAAGTTTGCATCCTAAATCCCCGGAAGATGGTTGAACCCAGTGTCCGACGTTGTTACGGCGTAGCCAGCCAATGGAGCTTGAAATGACTGAAGATGCTACCGACCTCAATGCCATCGAACTCGCCACCGAACTGACCATTGCCTGGCTCGGAAATCCCAATACGCGCAGCTCGGCCGATGACGTGCCTGCCTTTCTGGGCAAGATGCATGATACCGTCGCCGCATTGCTAAGCGCTACCACGGAACCCGAACCGGTCGAAGCACCCACTGAATATACGCCCGCCGTGTCGGTGCGGAAGTCGCTGGCGTCGAAGGATCACATCATTTCGATGATCGACGGAAAGTCGTACAAGACTTTGCGCCGTCACCTCGCGACGCACGGTATGACGCCCGCTGAGTACCGCGAACGCTATGGCCTGAAGCCCGATTATCCGATGGTCGCCGAGAATTATTCCGAGAGCCGTCGCGCCATGGCGAAGAAGATCGGGCTGGGTCGCAAGCCCGGTGCCCGCAAGACCGATGGTCCCGCCGCCACCGCCGCCGCCGCGCCTGCCGCGACGACGCGCAAGCGCAAGACCGAGACCGCCGCGGCCTGATCCGCGGCGCCGTCTATGGCACGAAAAAGACCGGCGTCTCGCGACGCCGGTCTTTTTGTCGATCTGAGGGTGGGCTGACGGGGTGCGTTACTTGCCGAACGTTCCTCGCCGATAAAGCAGCGTGATCGCGACGCGGCGGTTACGCGGATCGGCCGGGTCGTTGATGATCAGCGGTTCGCGGTCGGCAACACCCTCGATCCGCTCAAAGCTTCGCTCGGGGGTGCCCCCCGCCAGCAGGCGACGGCGGGTCGCCTCGGCACGACCGGACGAGAGCATCCAGTTGTTCATCGCGCGCGGGTCGCCGTAAGGCACGCTGTCGGTGTGGCCACGGATCATGATCGGGTTCTGCATCCCCCGGACCGATCCCGCGATCATTCCGATCAGCGCCGCCGCCTCCGGATCGAGCGCGGTGGTACCGCTGGCAAACATCGAGTAATTGGCGTCGTCGACCAGGTCGATCCGCATCCCGTCCTGCGTCGGCACGAAGCGGACATGGCTTTGCAACCGCGACATTCGCGCATTGCCAGACATTTCACCGAGCACGCGCCGACGCAACGCCTGAAAGTTCTTCTGGTCTTCCTTCGTCATCGCGGTGCGGTTCTTCAGCGAGCCCTTGGAACCGGTGCCAGCGGACGGTCCACCCAGCCCGGCATCGGGAATCGCGAGCTGCGCCATGCTGGTCTGGCCGGGTTTGGGACCGATGCGATTCTTGTCGAGGATCGATTCGCCGCCGAACAGCCCGCCGCCGCCGATCCCGAGCGAGCGCGTGTTGAGGATGGTCGGTGCGAAGTAATCGGCGATGCCCTTGCGCTGTTTCTCGGTGGTCGCGCCGACGATCCACAGCAACAGGAAGAACGCCATCATCGCGGTCACGAAATCGGCATAGGCAACCTTCCACGCGCCGCCATGATGGCCGCCATGCCCCTCAATATAGATCTTCTTGACGATGATCTTCGGCGGCTGGTTGGTGCCGTGCGGCGCGCGTGCGGCCACCGGATTACTTCCCTCTCAGCCCGTCGAAGACTTCGGCGAAGCCCGGCTGGTTCTTGTGCGCGATCCCCGAGCGCGCGGCCTCGATCACCAGCGGCTGCGGGTGCCCGTGCAGCGAGGCGATAATGATCTGCTTGACGACGATGTAGATCGACGCGTCGGCGTCGAGCACCTGCTTCAGCCGGTTTGCGAGGGGGGCCACCATGCCGTACGCCAACAGCACGCCCATGAACGTGCCGACCAGCGCCGAGCCGATCATGGCGCCCAGGATCGATGGCGGCTTGTCGATCGAGCCCATCGTCTTCACCACGCCAAGCACCGCGGCGACGATGCCCAGCGCGGGCAACGCATCGGCGAGGCTGGCGAGCGTGCCGTGCGCGGCCTCCTCCTCGTGGTGATGCGTCTTGATCGAGTGATCCATCACCTCCTCGACCGCGTGCACGTCGAGCGTGCCCGACGATACGACGACCAGGCGCAGCGTGTCCGCGATCAGGTTGACGAGCGCATGGTCCTTCAGGAGCTTGGGATATTCGGCGAAGACCGCGGAGGACTGCGGATCCTCGACATGCGGCTCGAGCGCGATCGGACCGTCCATGCGGAGCATCTTCATCAGCTTGCTGACGAGGAAGATGACGTCGAGATAGTCCTGCTTCTTGTACTTCGGACCCTTGAAGACCTTTCCCAGGCCCGCGCCGAGGCCTTTGAGCTCCTTGCCCGAATTGCCGATGATCAGCGCGCCGGCGGCGGCGCCGCCGATGATCAGCATTTCGTGCGGGATAGCCTCCATGACGGGGCCGAGCGCACCGCCGGTGAAGGCGAATCCGCCGAACACCATGACGAGCAGAACGACGATGCCGATGACCGGAAACATGGTGTGCGAAATTCCCCCTGGGCCGACAGCGGCATTAGCGTAGCCAGAGAATTAACCGGATTTCGTAGCCAACCGGTTACCAAGGCGCCCCTGCGCGCCAATTAAATCGCTCAGCGCAGATAATCGAACAGCGACAGCGCCGAGAGCTTCGTGAAACTGGCCTGCGTCGCCGACAAAATCGTCATCGTCTTCTGCAGCTCGACGACCGTGGTGGTGATGTCGGTATCCTCGAGTCCCGACCGGGTCGCCTCGCGGTCCGCCGCGACGTCGGTGAGCCGCGCGGTTTCGAGATCGACGCGGGCGGCGCGCGCGCCGAGCGAGGCCTGCACCGTCGACACCTGATCCGACGCGGCGGCGATATCCGAGAGCGACGTGTCGAGCGCGCTCGCCTTGAAATCGTCCGACTGCAGCGCGGTCGCGATCGCCGATAGCATCGCCAGCGTGTTCGTGCCGCCCGCGATGCTTCCATCCGCCCTGGTCTTGCCGCCGACGGTAAAGACACGTGCGGCGGTTTCGTTCGCCTGGACGGTCTGGCCGTCGCCGATCGGGATTCCCGAAACCGGCTTCGCGGCGAGCGCATAGGTACCGTTGGCCGAGATCGCGACCGCGGGGGCACCATCGGCGCCGCCGAACAGGGCCTGCCCGCGTGCATCCTTGGCGTTGGCGAGGTTGGTCAGCGTCGCCACGAGGCCTGCGATCTGCTCGCCGATCGCCTTGCGGTTCGCCGCGTTCAGCGTCCCGGTCTTGGCCTGCGTCACCAGTTCGGTCGCGCTCTGAAGCTGGTCGGTGATCGCGGTAAGGCTGGTATCGCCCTGTTTCAGCACCGATTCGGCGGTGCCGAGATTGGCGACATAGGCCTTGTCGGCGACGGCATCGCGCTTGAGCCCGGCAAGCCGCTGATACGCCGCACTGTCCGACGACGGCGCCGCGAGCTTGGTGCCGGTCGAGATCTGGCTCTGCAACGCCTCCGCCTTCGCGCCGAGGGCGTTGATCGACGTCGACGAGCGATCATAGAAAAGGCTGGTGGCGACCTGCATGCGCGTTACCGTAGATCGAGGATGGTCTGGAGCGTGTCGCGCGCAGTCTGGATCACGCGGCTCGACGCCTGATAGGCCTGCTGGAAGCGCAGCAGGTCGACCGCTTCGCTATCGAGATCGACGCCCGACGAGGCCGCAAGCGCGCCGACCGCGCCGTCGCGGATCGCGCCCTGCGCATCGGCGACCACCTTGCGCTGTTCGAGCGCCGCGGCGTTGCCGGCGATCAGCGTCGTCGTGCGCGCCTCAAAGCCGCCGCTGGTGCGGACCGCCTGCAACGCGGAAAGATTGGCCGCATCGCGCTTGCCGCCGGTCGCGCTCGCCGCCGCGATCCCGCGTCCGTCCGTGAGTGCAACCGAGATATCGGTCGGCGTGGTCCCGGTCGCGAAGAGCGCCGCGCCGGCATTGCCGTCAAGATCCCGGCCCTGCGCCTGTACCGCGTTGATCCGGCTCGCGAAGTCGGTGGCGATCGCGTTGAGCGATCCTCGCGCCGCGGCGATCCGCTGCGCGCCCTCGGCGAACCCGGCCAGCGCACCGCCGGTCGGCGACAGCGCGGAAGTGACAGCCCCGCTAGTGACCGCGAACTGCATCGCGCCCTCGTCGTTGCGCGCAACGGACGCCTGCCCGCTGTCCCCACCCGCGACGAACACCGAACCCGCAGCACCGCCGAACCGGACGGTCGTCCGCCCAAGATCGTCGAACGACGTATTGATGTCGGTGATCGTGCTCATCTGTTCGAGCATCTGGTCGCGCTGATCGGCGAGCTGCGCCGCGGTCGAGGATCCCGGCGACGTGCGGGCGATGCCGTCGTTGATCCTGGCAAGCGCCGTGCCGAGCGCATTGAGCGACTGGACCGCCTGCGTCGCGGTCGTATCCAGATCGGACGCGGCGGTATCGAGCGAGCGACCGGTCGCGGTGAACGCGGCCGCGGCGGTGGCGGCAGATGCGAGCATCACCGCACGCGCCGGTTCAGAGGTCGGATCGGCGGCTAGTTTTTGCGCCGAGGTGAAGAAGCTGGTCAGACGATCGCCGAGCTGGTTGTCGCCCAGCGCCGTCTCGATCCGGTTCATCCAGGTGACGCCGGCCTCGGTCTTCGCCAGATCGGTGCCTGCCGAGCGGACTGCCTGCGACCGGTATGCGTCGGCGCTGCGACCTATCCCCGCGATGGTGACGCCGCTGCTGCTGACCGAACTCCGCGCGTTGAGCCCACCGCCGACCGACGACACTTCGGACAGAGTCGTCGTCCGCCGGGTATAGCCCGCAGTGCCGGTGTTCGCGATGTTCTCCGACACCGTGGACAGCGCGGTCTGGTACGCACGCACGCCCGAGGCGCCGATCGAAAGGAGATCGCTCATGGCGGCGAGTCTGCCGCGCCCTGGTTAAGATCGGATTGAGATTTCGCGAGAAAATCGGTCATCGCCTTGCCGATGCCGAGCGGCGTGTGCTCGGCCATCGACTTGGCGATCAACCCGTCCTGCATGTCGGTGAAGGTGTCGATCGCCTTCGAATCGAACAGCGGATCGGCGAGTTTGGCCTGACGCATGCTCTTCAGCATCATGCCGGTGAAGACAGCCTCGAACTTCTGACCTGCCTTTTCGAGATTGTCCTTCGACTGGAGGCGGCTCGTGTCGCTCGAGATGCCGGTCGTGGGGGCGGGCGCGTCGAGCGGGCTCACAGGACGATCAGCTCGGCCTTGAGCGCGCCGGCTTCCTTGAGCGCCTCGAGGATCGCGACCAGATCGGCCGGCGAGGCGCCAATCGCGTTGACCGCCTTGACGATGTCGGCGAGCTTGGGGCCGGGCGCGAGCAGGAACATCGGGCGACGCTCCTCCTCGACCGCGACCGCGCTGTTCGGCGTGACGAGGGTCTGGCCGCCGCTGAACGGCGCGGGCTGGCTGACCTGCGGCTTCTCGTCGATCCGCACCGTCATCTTGCCGTGCGTGATCGCCGCCGGGCCGACGCGGACCGCCGAGTTGATGACGACGGTGCCGGTGCGGGCGTTGACGATCACCTTGGCCGACGGTTCGGCGGAGACAACATCGAGATTCTCGATCGTCGACATCAGCGTGGCGCGGACGTCGGCGCCGACCGGCGCGCGCACCGCGACGGAGACGGCGTCGATCGCCTGCGCGCTGCCCAGGCCGAGTTTCGAGTTGATCGCGCCGGCGACGTTCTGCGCGGTGGTGAAGTCGGCGCGCGCGAGATTGAAGGTGAGCGTCGGCGCGCTGTCGAACCCGGTTGCGACCGCGCGTTCGACGGTGGCCCCCTCGGGGATGCGCCCGGTCGAGGGCACGTTGACGACGATCTTCGACCCGTCTGCGCCTTCCGCGCCGAGCCCGCCGACCGCGAGGTTGCCCTGCGCCATCGCGTAGATCTGGTTGTCGGCCCCCAGCAGCGGGGTCATGATCAGGCTGCCGCCGCGCAGCGACTTGGCCTTCCCCATCGACGCGACGGTGATGTCGAGCCGCTGGCCGGGCTTGGCGAACGGCGGCAGCTCGGCGGTGATCATCACGACCGCCGCGTTCTTCATGCCCGGGTTCGCGGACGGCGGCAGCTGCAGGCCGAAGCGCGAGGCGACGGCTTTCAGCGACTGTACGGTATATTCGAGATTGTCGTCGCCCGTGCCGGGCAGGCCGACGACGATGCCGTAGCCGGTCAACTGGTTCGATCGGATACCCTGGAACCCGCCAAGGTCCTTGATGCGGTCGGCGGAGGCCGGCGCGGCGATCAGGAGCGATGCCAGCGCGAGGACAAGCCACCCTGCCGTTCGTGTCGAGTAGCGACCAAGCGTGTCGAGAGCTCGTATCGCGATACAGGCCCCTCGATACGCCATCTCGACAAGCTCGATGGCTACCGGGGACGAACGGAATTTTGAGCAGAATGTGCGCGCGCGCATGAGCATTACCATCAAAACGGGCTGACGACGGAGAAGAAGCGGCTGAGCCACCCCTGGCGGCCAGCGCGGGCGACGTCGCCCTTGCCGGTGTACGAGATCTGCGCGTCGGCGACGCGCGTCGACAGCACGCGGTTGTCGCGGTCGACATCGGCGGTGCGGACGAGGCCCTTGATCTTGAGGAATTCATCGCCGCGGTTCAGTGTGACGCGCTTCTGGCCCTGCACCAGCATCGTGCCGTTCGGATAAACCTCGGCGACGGTGACGCTGACTTCGCCCGACAGCGAGTTCGCCTGGTCGGCGGCACCGGTGCCGTTGAAGGTGCGCCCGCCGCTGAGCGTCGCATCGGTCTTGTTGAACAGGTTGAGGAACCCGGTGGTCGGCGGCGTGATCGTTCCCGAGCCATTGCTGTCGAGTTTCGAGCCCGACGACTTCGACGCGGCGGTCCGCTCAACGAGCACGATCGTCAGCGGATCGCCGACCTTGCGCGCACGCCACCCTTCATACAGGGCCGCATAGCCGTCCTGCGCCTGAAAGATCGAGCCGGTGGCCACGACCGGCACCGGCGCGACCGGCAAAGGCCGCGCGACCGAAAAATCCTCGGGCGGCGCCTTCTTGCCGAAGATGCCGGCGTCCGCCGGTTGCGGGGTCATCCCCGCGACGATCAGCGCGCCGGCGATCGCCGCCAACGTGATCTCGATCCAGTGTGCGCCGAAGCGGAACGGCGTGGGTGCCTTGGATGCCATGATGTGCCCGGAAATCAGAGGTTCTGGTTGACGTATTTGAGCATGTCGTCGGTCGCCGAGATCATCTTCGAATTGACCTCGTACGCGCGCTGCGTCTCGATCATGTCGACCAGTTCCTCGACGACGTTGACGTTCGACGCCTCGAGCATGCCCTGCTTGATCCCGCCGCGACCGTCCTGGCCCGCGACACCGACATTGGCCGCGCCGCTCGCCGCGGTCTCGACGAGATAGTTGTCGCCGGTCGCCTGAAGCCCTGCGCCGTTCGGGAAGCTCGCGACCTGGATCTGGCCGATCTGCGACGCCTCGGTCTGGCCGGGTACGGTCGCCGACACGGTGCCGTCACGGCCGATCGTGATCCCGGTCGTCCCCTCGGGCACGGTGATGCCGGGCTGCACCTGATAGCCTTCGCTGGTGACCAGCAGGCCCTCGGCGGAGCGCGAGAAATTGCCCGCGCGGGTATAGCCGAGCGTGCCGCCGGGCATCTGCACCTGAAAATAGCCGTCGCCATCGAGCGCGAGATCGAGGCTGTTGCCGGTCGTCTGCATCGCGCCCTGCGTGTCCATCCGCGCGGTGCCCTGGATGCGGACGCCGGTGCCGAGATTCAGGCCGGTCGCGTATTTGGTCTCGGCGGTGCTCTGCGTGCCCGGCGTCGTGACGGTCTGATAGGCGAGCGTCTCGAACGCCGCGCGGTCCTTCTTGAAGCCCGTGGTGTTCACGTTGGCAAGATTGTTCGAGATGACTCGCATGCGCATGTCCTGGGCGTCGAGCCCGGTGCGCGCGATATGCATGGCTGCGGATGACATTCGTCTGTTCCCTCTAGCTCGGCAGGCGCATCAGCGATGCACCGCTTTCGTCGATTTCCTTGGCGGATTTCATCATGTTGGCCTGGACTTCGTAGGACCGCTGGTTCTCGATCATGTCGACCAGCGCCTGAGTCATGTTGACGTTCGATCCCTCGACCGCACCGCCCTGGACCCTCGCGTCGAGATCCTCTGGCAACGCCCCCCCGCCGCGCACGCGCAGCAGATTGTCGAGGCCCTTGACCGTGTCTGATCCCTTGGTGTCGGCGAGCTTGAGCTTATCGATGACCTGCGGCGCGTTGGCGTCGCCGCCCTGCGGCACGATCGAGATCGTCCCGTCGCCGGCGATCGTCAGCGACTGGTAGGGCGGCAGGGTGATCGGCCCCCCCGAGCCGATCACCGGATGCCCGTCGCCGGTCTGAAGCACGCCCGACGGCGCGACCTCCAGATCGCCGCGGCGGGTATAGGCCTCGGAGCCATCCGATGCCTGCACCGCCAGCCATGCGGTGGTGCCGGTGATCGCGATGTCGAGCGGTCGCCCGGTCAGCTGGATCGCCCCGGGTGCACGGTCCGCATCGGTCACCTCTTCCGAGGTCGGCGCGCGCGCCTCGATCGTCGAGCCGTCGCCCTTCAGGTCGAGCCGGTCGAACACCACGCGATCGGCACGGAATCCGGTGGTCGACGCGTTCGCCATGTTGTTGGCGATCGCCGCCTGCGCCGCCATGTGCGCGCGCAGACCCGTCGCCGCGGTGTAGACCAGCTTGTCCATTCAGGTTCCTCCCGCTCGCTCTTGCTTAGCTGCGGATGTTGAAGATGGTTTCGGAGATCTGATTGGCAGTATCCAAGGCCTTCGAGTTCGCCTGGAAGTTGCGCTGAGCCGCGATCAGATTGACCAGCTCCTCGGTGATATCGACGTTCGACCCCTCGATCGTCCCCGACATCAGCTTGCCGAAACCGTTGGTGTCCGCCGAGCCGAGCTTTGCCTCGCCCGAAATGCCGGTCGACGACCAATAGCTGCTGCCAAGCTGCCGCAGTCCTTCGGGATTCGCGAAATTGGCCAGCATCACCTGCCCCAGCACCTGCGTGTCGCCGTTCGAGAAACTGGCATTGACCATGCCCTTCTCATCGACGGTGACGCCTTGGATCTGGCCGACCGCCTTGCCGTCCTGCGAACGCGAGGCGACGTTGAACGCACTCGACAATTGCGTCGTGCCAGCGCCGAAGGTGAAATCGATCTGCTGGGGATCGGTCGAGCTCGCGGTGGTGAACTCGTCATATTTGATGGTTGCGGCAGGCGCGGTCATCTTGCCCGTCGCATCGAACGTCATCGTCGTCCCCTTGGCGCTCTCCGTCGTCAGTTCCTTGTCGCCGACGAAGCTGCGGACCTCCCAGCTGCTGGTCGCATTGGCATCGGTCGGGGCCGAGATGCGCTTGAAATAATTCGTCAGCGTCATCGCGTTGCCCGACGCGTCATAGACGGTGGTCTGCGCGGACTGGTTGTAGCTCGACGGATCGAACCGGTCGAACGTCGCCGTCGGCGGGACGGCCGAGTTCGCGTTGAGGTTCACCGTCATCGTGACCGCCTTGGTAGGGACCGGCGTACCGCTCGTCTCGGGCAGGCGCAGACTGAGCGCGGAATCGACGCCGGTCGCAACCACGGTGCCCGAGCCATCGACCGGGAACACCTGAAGATGCGACCCCTGCTTATCGACCACGTAGCGGTTGGAATCGACCAGGAAGCCACCGTTGCGCGTGTAGTTGACGGTCGCCGACTCCGCGTTCGGCTTGACCGCGAAGAAACCGTCGCCCGACACGGCGAGATCAAGGCTGTTCGACGACTGGATCAGATTGCCTTGCGAGAATTGCTGGCGGTTGGCCTTGACGACCGCACCCGAACCGATCTGCTGCGACGGCGCCTGCGACACGCTCGACGCGATCACGTCGGCGAATTCGGTGCGACTCTTCTTGAAGCCGTTGGTCGCGACGTTCGCAAGGTTGTGCGAGATCGTCGACATTTCGGTCTGGGATGCCTGCAGACCGGAGAGCGAGGTGTAGAAGGACATGGCGGTTTAGCTCCTGGAAACTCTGGGGTCAGCCGATCTGGCGGATGGCCGTGGCGGGGATTTCGCCAAGGCCGGAAAGCGTGAGGATGGCAGCGCCGGTGGTGGTCGACACCGACTGGACGGGCGCCCAGACCAGGCCCGTCGCGGCGACCGTGGTGCCGGCGTTCTGCGCGGCAACCGCGACCGTGAACGGGCCGCTGCCCGCGTCCGCACCTGCGCTGTCCTTGCCGTCCCAGTCGTAGCCGATCGTGCCCTTGGCCTGCTTGCCGAGCGACATGGTCTTCAGGACCGCGCCGTTCGCGTCGCTGATCGTGACGTTGACGTCGGTCGCGGCACCAGCCAGCTCGACCGACCCGGCGATGCCACCGGCCGCGCGGCCGTAGGCGGTGCCGCCCGCGGTCAGGACGGTCTTGCCGACATAGCCCATCGCTTCGCTGGTGCTGGTGACGCCCAGCTTGTCGGCGATCGCCTTCATCGTCGAGTTCATCTCGGAGATGCCCGAGGTGGTCGAGATCTGTGCCATCTGCGCGACCATCTGGGTGTTGTCGACCGGGTTGAACGGGTCCTGGTTCTGCATCTGCGCGGTCATCAGCTTCAGGAAGTCGGACTGGCCGAGCGCGCTGGACGACTTGGTCGTGGTCGCCGCCGCGGCCGACGAGGAACGCGTGATGCCGAGGTTGGACAGTGTGGTGTCGAAGGAGGTTGCCATGATCAGCGGCCTAGCTTGAGGGTATCAATGATGAGCGACTTGGCCGTGTTCATCACTTCGATGTTGTTCTGGTAGTTGCGTGCGGTCTCCATCATGTCGACCATCTCGCGGGTTTCATCGACCGCCGCCTCGAAGATGTTGCCATCCTTGTCGGCCATCGGATTGTCGGGATCGTAGCGCTTGGTCGGCGCATCGCCCGCGGTGACGACGCGTTCGACATCGACCGTCGACATGCCGCTCAGCCGGTCGAAGCTGGTACGGAACACCGGCTTCATCGTCTTGTAGGCGGTCTCTGCCGAACCGGTGGTACCGCCGGCATTGGCGAGGTTCGACGCGGTCGTGTTCATCCGGACGAGCTGCGCGGACATCGCGCGGCCGGCCACCTGGAAAATCGTCATGGGCTGACCGGACATCTTATTCCCCCTTCAGCGCGCGCGTGATCTGGCCGATCCGCCCGTTCAGGAACGACAAGGTCGTCTGATACTGGACGGCGTTCTCGGCGAAGGCGGTCTGCTCCTGGCTCAGCTCGACGGTGTTGCCATCCATCGAGGTCTGCGTCGGGATACGGTATTTCGTGGCGCCGCCGGTGCCGCCGTCATGCTCGACCGACGCGAGCGCCGACTGGAAATCGATGTCACGCGCCTTGAAGCCGGGCGTCGAGGCGTTGGCGATGTTCGACGCCAGCACACCCATGCGTTGCGAGCGCACCTCGAGTGCTGCCCCATGAACTCCAAAAAGCGTGTCGCCTGACACAAGCCCGTCTCCTGGCGCACCCATTGCGCAACCGGACATAAGCAATGGCTGTGCCAGTTTGCGCGGCAAGGGCGGGGGACGGTCGTTTGCCGGGTGGCGGCAGGTGGGCGGCAAGGCGAACGGCAAGCGATTGCCGGTGCGGTGGGGGTGAGCGGCAATCGGGTTGCCGGCTGGCTGGTTCAGGGTGGCAAACCGGCCTGGGGGCACTCGCTGTCACGATGTGTCCCTGCGAAGGCGAGGATCCAGACTGGGCTCCCGCCTTCGCGGGAGAACAAGGAGACGAAGGGTGTCGCTGCTCCCATCCACCACTCTGGCGGAGGCCGGAGCTCGGTTGGAAAGTTGGCAGTAACGAAGCGCAGCCTCAGTTGGCGACGTCCCCCAATTGGGCCCCGGCCTCCGCCGGGGTGGTGCTTGTGGGCATCGCTCATGCGCGAGACGCTTGCGCTACCCAATCCGTCACCCCGCACCTGTTCCGATGTGTCCTCGCGAAGGCGGGGACCCAGGCTGGGCTCCCGCCTTCGCGGGAGAACATGGGGCGGGGGGTTTCGCTGGTCATGTCCAACAACCCGGCGGAGGCCGGGGTGGCGCGGATAGGGTACGCTCGTATCCGGAGCGGCTAACCCCGCGCGATCTGGCCCATCCCTTGCATCACCCCCCGCACATGATCACGCTCGCCCAATTCCTCGACCCTGCAGCGCTCGCCATCGTCGGTGGTGGTACGATGCTGGCCGTCGTCCTCCGCACGCCGTTGCGCGATCTCGGCCGCGCCTTCGCGGCGATGACGACGCTCGGCCGCGGCCGGTTCGACGCCGACCCGCTCCTCCTCCAGATCACCGCGCTCGCCCGTATCGCCAGGCGCCACGGCGTGATGGCACTCGATCGCTCGGTCATCACCGATGCCGACGTCGCCGCCGGGATCGCTGCGATCGTCGACGGGGCCTCCGCAACGGACGTCGCAACGCTCGTCCAGCACCGCCGTCGCGCTCGCATCGAGCGTCACGTCGCCGCCGCCGACGTCTGGGCGGGTGCCGCCGAAATCGCACCGGCGATGGGGATGGTCGGCACGCTGATCGGCCTTGCGCAGATGTTCGCGACGATGAGCGATCCCGGCGCGATCGGCGGCGCGATGGCGGTCGCGTTGCTCGCAACGCTCTATGGTGCGCTGCTCGCGAACCTGCTCTTCATGCCGATTGCCAACCGGCTGCGCACGCAAGGGCGCAACGAAGCCTTCGAGCGCGCGCGGATCGAAGCCCCGCTCGTGGCGCTCGCCGAACGCGAGACGCCGCGCGGTTATGGCGCGCCTGTTACGCCACCGACGCTGGCAACCGTCGCGTGAACGCCAGCGAATATCCCGACGCGCCGACCGGCAAGCCACTCTGGCTCATCACGCTCGCCGACCTCGCTCTGCTGCTGGTCGGCTTCCTCGTTCTCCTCCAGGCGACCCAGCATATCGGCGGCGCCGGTCTGTCGAAACGGGATCTCGCCAACGGTATTCGCGAAGGCTTTGGCGCAAACGATACCGAACCTGCGCCGATGCCCGTCGCCGCCGCTGGCGTCCTCGATTTCGCAGCCGGCTCGGCGATCCTGCCGACGACGCCCGGCGCGCTCGTCGCCTGGGCCCGCGAAGCCGCGCGTGATCCGCGCGTGATGCTCACCGTCACCGGCTCCACCGACGGCACGCCCGCGGATGTCGACCGGGTCACCGGTAGCCGCGCAGTCCTTGCCGCCGACCGTGCGCGTACCGTCGCCGCCGCGCTCGCCGCTGTTGCCCCCTCTCGCGTTGCAATCGTCACCGCCACCAAACCCGGCCGTCGCGCCGCCATCGTCTCCGTCGCCTTTGTCGGCGACCCGCTTAGGACAACCCCATGATCCTTCCGTTCCTGCTCATGGCCGCGAGCTTCCAGGATACCGCCACGCTCGACGCCTCGGTAGCCGCCTTTACTGGCCGCCCGACCGGCGCGGAGGGTGGCGCGCGCGCGCCGGTGGACGCGCGGTTGCGGCTCGCGACCTGCCCGACCGTGTCGCTCTCGTGGCGCACCGAACAGCATGATGCGGTGGTCGTATCGTGCGCTGGGCCCGCCTGGCGGATCTTCGTTCCCGTCATCCGGCCGGCAAACGCCCCGGCCGCGATCGGCCCTGCATTCGTCCCCGTGATCAAGGCGGCACCGGTCGTCAAGCGTGGCGATCCGATCGTCATCGAGGCGGGAACCGAAGGGTTTTCGATCAGCCGTGAAGGCGTCGCGATGGGCGATGCCCCCCCTGGCGGCCGCTTCATGGTCAAGGTCGACGACACACGCACACCGGTCCAGGCAATCGCGGTCGAGGCGGGGCGCGCGACGCTTCCGGGCTGGTCGAACTAATTTCAGGCCAAAAATTAATTTTGCTAAAGGTTTTCGACGTGCGGCCGTTTCTCCTGATGTCAGCGCAAATTAGAGGATGCGGACATGGTGGACCCGATCGGCGCGAAGCCGTCTGTAGCAGGAGATCGCTCCGTTGCGCGCATCGCCGCCGCGACGCCGGCAATGGTCGTGCAAACGCCCGTAAAGACGCCTGCCCAGGCGCAGCCCCAGGCGGCGCCCCCGGCATTGCCCGAGTCGATCGCGCTCGTGAAATCGATGGCGTCGTCGCCGCCGGTCAACGCGTCGCGCGTCGCCGAGATCAAGAAGGCGATTGCCAGCGGCACCTTTCCGATCCTTCCCGCGACCATCGCCGATCGGCTGATGGCGCTCAGCCTGGCCTGGAATTCCAATGAAACGGCGTGATGCCCTAATCCGCGTTATCGACGCGTTGCACGCCGAGATCGCCGCGCTCAAATCGAACGACGTCGCCAGCCTCGAGCGCGCGACCGCGGACAAGCTTGCCGGGATCGAACAGGTCGCGTTGCTGGGCACCGGCCCTGCGGGCACCGAGATCCGCGAGCTCGCGGACGAGGCGAACCGGCTCAACGAGACGTGCCGCATCTATACCAACCTGATGGCGGCAAATGTTCGCCGCCGCCTGCAAACGCTGACCGGCGACGGTGCCGTTGCCGGCTATCGGCCGGGTCTGCGCGCCGCCTACGCCTGACTTTCGCGGACGAGACCTCCCCACCCTCGTCGTCCCAACGCAGGCGGTGAACCGTATACTCCGGCGTACCCAATTCTATCGCACCGGCAGCCAATATGCCTTCCCGCCTTCGCGGGAATGACGATTGGCGGTTGAGCATACTCCAAAACTGGCACGCCCCTTGCTGAGTAATCCCTGAACCAGGGGCACCACATACGGGCATGACCGTCAATTCCATCACTCCCGGCCGGATCCAGTCCGCGATCGCGCTTGCGAGCAGCAAGACCGGCGTGGATTTCGACTATCTGCTCGGCCAAGCAAAGCTCGAAAGCGGGCTCAACGCCAACGCGCGCGCCGGCACGTCGAGCGCCTCCGGCCTCTACCAGTTCATCGAGCAGAGCTGGCTGTCGGTCGTCAAGAAGCATGGCGCTGAGCACGGGCTCGGCTGGGCTGCGAACAGCATCGGCCAGTCCTCGAGCGGCCGCCTGTCGGTCGGCGACGCCGGTACCAAGGCGGCGATCCTTGCGCTGCGCAACGATCCCAACGCCGCCTCGCTGATGGCGGCCGAATATGCGTCGGACAACAAGGCGTCGCTTGAGGGCACGCTGAACCGTCCAGCGTCGGGCACCGACCTCTATATGGCGCATTTCATGGGTCTTGGCGGTGCGACAAAGTTTCTCAAGACGATGCAGGCCAACCCCAAGGCGAGCGGCGCGGCGTTGTTCCCCGCCGCGGCGCGCGCGAACCACAACGTCTTCTACGATAAGAACAATCAGCCGCGCACGCTGTCGGCGATCTACGACCGGTTCGCCGACAAGCTCGGCGGCGCGGCAGCGGGCGCGAGTTCGACCGCGAGCGCCACCAGCTACGCCGCGCAGGCGATCGACATGGACGGCAGCACGGTCATCACCGGCTCGAACGAAAGCGCGGACGATGCGCTCGCTTGGGCACAATCCGCCATGGGTTCGGCAATGGGCCGCTTCTCCGGCAAGACAACGCAGGCGGCGGTCAACGTGCTGCGGCCGACGCCCGACACCGCGCGGCTCGCCTATATGATGCTCGCACGGCTCGGCGGCTAAGCGATGAACCGCCTGCTCTCCAACGCCCGCGCATCCGTGCTGCCGCTCGCGATCCTGATGCTCGTGCTCGTCATGGTCGTGCCAATCCCGGCTTTCATGCTCGACATCTTCTTCGTCGCGAACATCGCGATCAGCCTCGCGGTGCTGATGGTCGCGCTGAACGCGCAGAAGCCGCTCGACTTCTCGGCCTTCCCGACCGTGCTGCTGTTCGCCACGCTGTTCCGCCTCGGTCTCAACGTCGCCTCGACGCGGATCGTGCTGGTCCACGGCCATGAGGGCGAAAGCGCGGCGGGCCACGTCATCGAGGCGTTCGGCACGTTCCTGATCGGCGGCGATTACGTCGTCGGCATCTTCGTCTTTGCGATCCTGATGATCATCAACATGATCGTCGTCACCAAGGGCGCAGGCCGCGTCTCCGAGGTCAGCGCGCGCTTCACGCTCGACGCGCTGCCGGGCAAGCAGATGGCGATCGACGCCGATCTCAACGCGGGGCTCATTACTCCCGACGAGGCCAAGGCGCGCCGCGTCGAGGTCTCGACCGAGGCCGATTTCTACGGCTCGATGGACGGCTCGTCGAAGTTCGTGAAGGGCGACGCGGTCGCGGCCATGCTGATCCTCGCCGCCAACATCATCGGCGGCCTGATCCTCGGGCCTGTCAGCCACGGCATGTCGATCGCCGACGCCGCGCACAATTACATCCTGCTCGCGATCGGCGACGCGCTCGTCGCGCAGCTGCCGTCGCTGATGCTGTCGATCGCCGCGGCGTCGATCGTCACGCGCGTCACCTCGGACAAGGATCTCGCCGGGCAGATCGGCGGCCAGTTCGGGTCCCCGCGCACCTGGACGCCAGTCGCGGTGATCCTCGCGCTGCTCGGCATCCTGCCGGGCATGCCGCACATGGTGATCCTGCCCGCCGCCGCCATCGCCGGGTTCGCCGCGTGGAAGCTGCGCCAGATCGAGCGCCGCCCTGCCCCGGTCGTGATCGTCCCCGTCGAGACGATCGACCAGTCGAAGATCGGCTGGGAGGAAGTCACCGACGGGATGCAGGTCAATCTTGACATCGGCTATGGCCTGGTGCCGCTCGCCGACGAACGTCGCGGTTCGCCGCTGATGGGCCGGATCACCGGTGTTCGTCGGCAATTGTCGAAGGAACTCGGCTTCGTCGTGCCGCAGGTCCGCGTCCGCGACGACATCAACCTTGCCCCCTATGTCTACCGCATCCTCGTCAACGGCGTCGTCGTCGGCGAGGACACCGTGTCGCCCGACGAGATGCTCGCGCTCGATACCGGCCAGGCATATGGCGACCTGTTCGGCAAGAAGGTGAAGGACCCGACCTTCGGGCTCGACGCAACCTGGGTCGATGCGAGCGACGCGGATGCCGCGACCGGTGCCGGCTATCTCGTGGTCGATCCCGGCACGGTGATGGCGACGCATCTGAACCATCTGCTCGGCCAGAACGCCGCCGAGCTGCTCGGCCAGGACGAAGTGCAGGCGCTGCTCGACGGCCTGAAGGAGCGTGCTGCACAGCTGGTGGCAGCCCTCGCGCCGCTGCCGATCACGACGTTGACGCAGGTGCTCAAGGGCCTGCTCGCGGAAAACGTGCCGCTCAAGGAATTCCGCCGCATCGCCGGCGCGATCGCGGTGGCGGCGCAGCGCACGCAGGACGCCGAGGAGCTCATCGAGACGATCCGTCCCGAGCTCGGCGCGCTCATCATCCAGAAACTGTGCGGCGTGCGCGAACCGCTGCGCGTCATGACGTTGGAGGGTCACTTGGAAGGTCTGCTCGGCCAGGCGATGCGCGCCGATCAATCGCGCCGCCACGTCATCGAACCCGATCTCGGCCGCCGCATCGTCGAGGCGCTGCAACGCGCCGCCGAACCGCTGATCGCCGAGGCGAAGCCGTTCGCGCTCGTCGTCCAGCCGTCGATCCGCCTCGCGATTCGCAAGCTGGTGAGGACGTGCCTGCCCGACACGCCGGTGCTGTCGTTCTTTGAAGTGCCCGAGGAGAAGGCGGTCGAAGTCGTCGCGGTGATCGGCGCGTCCCAGCCGGCGCAGGCCGGAAACTTTGGCCAACAGGCGCTGGCGGCATGAGCGCGCTGCCCCTGCGCGGTGCCTTCGCGGATGCTCAGTCTTTCGCAGGTCAACCGCTGACCTACCGCCCGCATCAACGCCCCGGCGGCGACGCCGACCAGCTCGTCAAACAGCATCTGCCGCTGGTCCGCCGGATTGCCTGGCACGTGCATGGCAGCATGAGCAGCAGCGTCGATGTCGAGGACCTGATCCAAGTCGGGCTGGTCGCTTTGGTCGAGGCGGCCGCGAATTTCGACGAACGCGGAATGCCGTTCAAGACCTACCTCGTCACCCGCCTGCGCGGCAGCATGATCGACGAACTCCGCCGCCAGGCGACGTCGACACGCGGCGCGATGCGGCGCCGCCGCCAGTACGCCGAGGCGATCTCGACGCTCACCGCCCGCACGGGCAAAGCCCCGGGAGAAGACTCGATCGCGCAGCATATCGGCGTCAGCGTCGAGAAACTGCGCACCGACTACGTCACCGCAGACTCGCTCCGGTTCGATTCGATCGACGAGATGTATGCCGACGACCTGCCCTGGTTCGCCGACGATGCGCCGGACGCGTTCGCGCAGTTGGCGGACAGCGATCTGCGCGACGCACTCATCGCCGCGATTTCGGCGCTACCCGAGCGCGAGGCGCAGGTGATCCAGCTCTATTATGTCGAGGACCTCAACCTCGAAGAAATCGGCGAAGTGTTCGGCGTCGGCTCAGCGCGGGTCTGCCAGATCAAGGCGTCCGCACACGCAAAGTTGAAAAAGGCATTGGCCCGCGCGGTGTGATCAGAGCTCGGGTTGGCCGCGTGTTCCGTCGTCATGATGCGGCTGCGAAAAGCGCGCGCGCGGCGCCCCGTCGTGCAGCGACGCGGTCGGCGCACCTAGCGCCATGAGCCGTGCCCGCAGACTGGCGCGCAGGAAGATTGTCTCGGCCGCGAGAAAACGGCGCGGCGTGGTACCCAGGAAGGTACCGGCATCGCGAAGGAAATGCGAGGCGTCAAAATAGCTGCTATCGATCGCCGAATAATCGTTGAGACCGTGATCCCCGATCAACCGGATGAACGAGCGCAGAAATCGCGCGCGTCGCAGCAGCATCTTGGGCGGCATCCCGAAATAGCGGGTCGCGACGCGGCGCAGTTCATGGGTCGGCACGTCGAGGCGCTCGGCGACGTCTTTCATCTCGATCACCCCGTCGGTGACCGTCAGCGCGGTGAACGCACGGATAAGCGGCTCGCGCAGGCTGGGCTTGGCGAAGAGCGGCACGAGAATGTCGTCGAGCAACGGCTTGATCGAGGTTTCGTCGTCCAAGACGTCGAGCCCTTCGCGCAACCGCTCTGCGAACTCCGCGCCCACTACCGAACTCAACGGCACGATCCGATTGTGGAAATCGCCGGCGTGACGTTGGGTCATCCGCGCCCAGCCGAGCGCGCTGAGACCGATGCCAATCGCGATGCCGCCATGCGTGACGGTACGAAAAGCGCGACTGGTCGGGCCATAAAGGCTGACGGGATCTAGCGGCCCGAACCGATGGTTGCCAAGCGACACGGTGATCGGTCCGGCGTCCAGCACGATCGAGATCATCGCCGGCGAGGGCAGATACCAGTTGACCATCGGCGCCCGGTCTTCCGCCGCATAAATCGCATAGCCGGTAACAAATTCGGCCAGCGCGCGATCCGGCGCGGCGTAGCGGACGTGCAGACCCGCGGGCATGTCGGCCGCCGATGACGGCATACCCGGCCGCAGGATGCCATTGGCGAACTGTACTGCCTTCATTCGAACGACCTTAACATAGGCTTCGTTACCTCGGGCGGTTGCATAAGACTTATGGGGTGGCAATTAAAACCACCAGATGAAGCACTTATCGCCGAGGTATTGGACAAAACGCGTCGACGCACAAGACACGGGCAGATGTCGCACCACCAATCGGCTAATGACGTGATTCCCCTATCCCACCCCTATGCCGCAACTGCGAAGGATTGGATACGCTAAGGCAACGATTAATTGTTCGAAGACACTGGCGAACGGCGTTAGAAACCGCTCGCGTCGAGCTGTGATCGAAGGGTCAGACGGTCATTTTCCGAAATCGGCGGGAGCGGATGCGCAGACTTGCCCTTTCGCAGACGCGCGCGATCGTCGGCGGATGGTTCGATGCGACGGACGCGGACCGCGACTGGCCCCATTTTGCGGAGGCCGAGCTGCTCGGCCGCGCCGCGCGACAGGTCGATGATCCTGGCGCTGCCGCCGGCAAACGGGCCGCGATCGTTGATCCGCAAAATGATTCGACGTCCGGTGTCGAGCGCGGTTACTTCGACATAGGTTGGCAGCGGCAACGTTTTGTGTGCGCCGGTCACCCAATCAGAGCGGAAACGTTCGCCGCTGGCAGTGCGGCTACCCGATTCCGTTCCGTACCAGCTGGCATAGCCGAGGGTGTTGTAGGTGGGATCGACAGCGGGAACATAGGTGGTGCCCCGGACGCGATAGGGGACGCCGAGCTTGACCGGCATGTCGCTGACCGGGCGGTAGTGGCCGCCCGCGCAGCCGGCGAGCGCCAGGGCGATGACGAGCGGCGCGACGCGCGAGAGAGTCAGCATAAGAGATCCTGCGTCATCGGCGCTGGTAGAAGATGTGCGAATCGACCGTCGCGACCTTGACGAGCGAGCCCCGCCAATAGGGCACCATCCAGTCGGTGTGATAGTGCGTCGCGCGGCCGACCGGCGCATAGACATAGCCGGCCAGCGCACGGCGCGCGGCGCGCCGTGCCTGCGCCCATCCGGCATGTTCGGGCCGGCGGGCCTGCGATCCGTCGCACGAAAACGAGAACTGGCAGCCGGTGGTGCGGTTCGCCCCCTGATAGACGACGCCGCACACGGTCTTGGGAAATCCCGCCGCGCCGACCCGGTTGAGCACGACCTGGATCACCGCCCGTTGGCTGTCGCGGTCGTCGCCGGCCTCGTACAGCGCCACCGTCGCAAGACACTCGGTGGCCTGTTCGCGCGCGGCTGGCCCACCTGCGAACCGGAATCGTGCCGCGGATCGGCGTTTCGCGGTCACGATCGGCACCCGCGCATTCGAGGCGCGGGCCTGCGCCATCGTCAATCGTTGCGGACGCCGCCGATCCGAGGTGGCTGTCGGCCAGGGCGAGTCCGTCAGCGACCCGAAAAGTGCCGCCAACACGACCGCGACGCCGAGCAGCAGCAGCCAATGCTCCGACGACGGACGGCGCGACGCCCCCCGCCCCCCGCGGGTGTGCAGTGGACGCGGTGGGGAGGATCTGGCGCGTCTGCTCGTCATCGCGCCTCTGTATCGGCGAAGACCGAGCAGGGAAACGGGCGGACGCCGTGCGTCTTTTGCAAACGCAGGATCCGCCCGTGCGGCCCTGGCGGCGTATTTTCCGGGCACGGATGATCCTATACGGCGGGCTGCACGTTGAACCGTGATGACAATCAGGAAATTGCGGGCACGGCTCGCCGTCGGCGTGGTGCCATTTTTGGGTTTGACGCTGGCAGGACCAGCCGTTGCGCAGGACGCGGCAACACCGGCGATCGCAGCCGAGGCGGCCGACACGGGCAAAACGGCCGACACGGCCGGGCCCGTCAAACGATCAGCCGTCATCGACAAGCAGACGATCACCGATCCGGTCCTGCGTGGGCTCTATGCCAAGGCGGGCTGGCGCGGTCTCTGGTCCACCTCGACCATTGCGGCGTTCGACCAGGTGCTTGCCGATCGCGCGCGGCACGGCCTCGACCAGGTCATTTTCCTGCCAACCCCGACGGAGGGGATGACGGCGGCCGACACCGACATCGCGCGCACGAAGGCGGCGCTCGATTATGCCACCGCGCTTGCGCAGGGCCGGGTCGATCCGACCACGCTGCAGCCGGTCTATACGCTGCCGCGACCAAAGGCGGATCTCGTCGCCGCGTTCGCCCGCGCGCTGGCGAAGGGCGATCTTGCGGCCTGGTTCGCCAGCTTGCCGCCGCAGGATCCGGAATATCGACAATTGTCCGACGCGTACCTCGCCTTCAGTACCAAGGCAGCCGCCGAGACCCACGTCGAGGCGATCCCCGCAGGATTGATCCGGGTGGGCAACCGGGATCCGCGTGTCGTCACGATCGTCGAGCAGCTCGTCGAAAGCGGGTATCTGGCCGCACCGTCCGGTCTGGCCCCGGTCTCCGCCCCAGTCTCCGCCCCGGCCCCCACCCCCGCTGCCAGCCCGGGCATAGCCCTTGGTACCGGGCAGCGCGTGGCTCCTGCTGCGCCGCTGTACACGTCGGCGATCGCCGAAGCGATGAAGGGCTTGCAGACCGATTACGGGATTGCCGCGGACGGGGTGGTCGGTCCGGAGACGCTCAAGGTGCTCAACCTGGGCGCGGGCGATCGCGCACGGGCGCTGGCGGTCGGACTGGAACGGCGGCGTTGGCTGGCGCGGACTCCGCCGGCGACGCGGATCGACGTCAACACCGCCGCCGCGCAGCTTCGCTATTACCGCGACGGGACGATGGTCGACCAGCGCAAGGTGATCGTCGGCGAAGCCGGCCACGAAACCCCGCCGCTATTCTCGCCAATCTATCGCCTGGTGGCCAACCCCACCTGGACGGTGCCGAAATCGATCCAGAATGGCGAGATGGCCAATGTGGGCGAGGAGTATCTGGCCGCACACGACATGGTGATGCGCGACGGCTGGATCGTTCAGCAGCCGGGGCCGAGCAATGCGCTGGGGCTGGTGAAGTTCGACATGGCGAACGATCAGGCGATCTATCTTCACGATACGTCCGCGCCGGCGTTGTTCGATCGCAGCCAGCGCCATCTGAGCCATGGGTGCGTTCGCGTCGAGGATGCGCTGGGGTTCGCGCAGACGCTTGCCGAGGACGAGGGCGTGACCGAGGCGTGGCAGACCGCGCAAAATTCGGGTGAGATGACGTTCGTACCGCTGCCGCGCCGGATTCCGGTCCGGTTGCTCTACCACAACGTCTATGTGGACGACGGCGGCAGGGTGGCGTTCCGGACCGATCCCTATGGCTGGAACGATCCGATCGCCGAGCAGCTCGGCTTCGCCAAGGCGTCGGCCAAGCGCGCCGAGGCGCAGGCGATCGACATCGGGCCGTAACCAGCGGGCCGTAACCGGCGGGCGCAGCGACCGGAGGGCGGAGAGGCCGGTGGAGCGGGCGCACCACCGCATGTAGTTGATCCATATTGCTAGTGCAGATTAGTATATGGACCTACAACTTGACGGGTTGCGGCTGGTCCGCGGCCCGATAAGAATCCCGCGCCCTCTTCGATTCACCGAGTCCACTCATCTTTTTTCCGAAGCCTTTCCGGTCGGTACATGCGGTAGTCATAGTGGCGACGGCGCTTTCGGCAGCGGCGCGGGCGGCGCCGCCGGCAGGACCGCCACCCCGCGGTCAGCCGCAGGCCGTGGCGCCATCGCCGCGGGACGAGGTCGTCGTGACGGGCACGAGCGCGGCGCGGCGCGCGCGCGACATGCCGCTGTCGATCGCGACGCTGGATGCGGATCAGCTTCGTCGGATCGTCGGGGCGAGCCAGGCCGATGTGCTGGCGACGCTGCCATCGATCAAGGCGGGGAGCAGCGGCGGCGAGATCGGCGTGAACCTGTTCCTGAAAGGGCTGCCGATCAGCAACAATTTCCAGGCGACCCCGCTGCAATATGACGGCATCCCGGTGTTGAGCGCGTTCGGGCTCAACGGATCGGGCTATGATGTCTATTTCCGCAACGACCTGGGGATCGAACGGCTCGAACTGGTCCGTGGCGGCGTTTCGAACCTGTTCGGCACGGGATCGGTCGCCGGATTGATCAACTATATCTCGAAGTCCGGGCACGACACGCCCGAAGGTATCGTCCAGCTCGAAGCCGCCGAACGCGGACGGTTCCGCGGCGATCTGGCGGCGAGCGGTCCGCTGAGCCGCGATGCCGGGCTGTATTACGCCGTATCGGGCTATCTGCGCCGCGACGAGGGGCCGATCCGGACCGGACTCGTCACCCGCGGCGGGCAGATCCGCGGCAATCTGCGGAAAGAGTTCGCCGACGGATCGGGGTCGGTCACGCTGTTCGCGCAATATATCGACGACCATGTGCAATTCTATCCGCCGCTTCCGCTCGACGGCGCGACGCGCGACCGGCTGGTCGGCAACGATAGCCGTCCGGTGCGATCGATGTTGACCGACGCGGTCGCCGACCTGGGATTCGCGCGGCCCGGCGGACGCTACCAGACTCAGGTGACCGACGGCGTCTTCACCCGCGGCGGGCAGATCGCGCTGGCCGCGACCAGAGACCTCGGCGGCGGCTGGGGCATCCGGGGAAAGGCGAAATATTCGCAGTACGCGCACCGCTTCGGCTTTTTCCTCGACGGCGACGGCATCGCCAACGTGCCGCAGTTTCAAGCGGATTTTCTCGTGCGACGACAGCTGCCGGGCGACGCGATGTTCACGCTGGCAGAGACCGGCGCAGCGCTGCCGGCGGACGCGCTCGTGTACGCCAACCGGATCCAGGACCGGATCCGCCCCACGCACGACAGCAGCGCGGAACTCGACCTGACCCGGACGCTGACCCATGGCGATGTCCGCCATATGATTACGCTGGGGGGCTATGTCGCCGACGCGTGGGCGCGCGACACCATGATCACGACCGCGTATCTCGGGACGTTCGAGACCAGGGCGCGGCTCGTCGATCTGGTCGTACGCGACGCCGCCGGCACGCCGACGATCATCGCCGACGACGGGCTGCTCGACGCCGGGCTCGGCTATACCGACGGCACCGCCCGGCAATCGCACCGCGCACTGTATCTCGCCGACCAGATCGAAGCAGGTCGGCTGGTGTTCGATCTCGGCGGCCGGATCGAGCGGGCGAAGGGCGTCATCACGCGCGCGGCGACCGCGACGACGATCACCGACGCGACGACTCCGAACCTGTCGACCGCGCTGCGTAACGTGGTTTGGGAAACTGGCGCGATCGCGCGCGGCACGGTTGCGGCGGACAGCTGGGCGCTGTCGGCGGGCGCGCTGTACAAACTGACGCCGGCGATCAACCTCTATGCCAACGCCAGCCGCGGATTCTTCTTTCCGGCGCTCAACTCGGTATCGATCAGCGCATCGGGACAGACGCAGTCGTACCAGCCAGAGATCATCCGCCAGGCGGAGGCGGGTGTGAAATATGATCGCGGCAGGGTTGGCGGATCAGTGTCGGTGTTCGTCAACGATCTCAAGAATCGCCGCTCCGTCGTGCTCGCCAATACGGCGAGCGGCGGGGTCATCGAACAGGTGACGATCGTTTCGACCAAGGCGCACGGGATCGAAGGCGCGGTGCGCGTCGGGGTGACCGATCATCTGCGGTTCGACGGCAATATCGGCCTCGTCCACAGCGTCTACACCGCGCTGGACGTGACCCGGCAGTTCATCGGCAACCGCGTCCCGCGGCAGCCCGACCTCGTCTACAATGCGGGGCTGTATTACGACGACGGCGCCCTCGACGCCGCAATCGCGACGACGCACACCGGGCGGCTGTTCACCGACGATGCGAACACCACGCGGCTCGACGGCTTCGACCTCGTGCGGCTGATCGCGGGTTATACCATGAAGATGGCGGGGCGGCAGGCGGTGCGGATCGCGGGTGACGTGTACAATCTGTTCGACACGGCAGCGCCGGCCGAGGCGTCGGCGCGCCTGCCATCGCAGGCGGCTGGCCCCTATTTCGTCGGCCGCCCGGTCCTGCCGCGACGGATCAGCGTCAGGCTGAGCTATAGTTTCTGACCGCGATGCCCGCGTACCGCGTTGGCACAAACCGACCTTTGCACAACGATCTTAGTGGTTTCGGACATCACCCGAGTCTTGGTAGGGCGCTCGCGCGGAACGCGAGGGGTCAAGGCCCGGCGCGGTGGGATACGCGATTTTACGGGGACTGAGCATGGCGAACGCGACATCGGTGACGCTGGACGGCACTCTCGACGAATGGGCCGTCGGCGACCGGATCGATCGCGGTCTCGGCGCAGGATACGCCATCTATGCCCGCAGCGACGGCGCGGACTTCGCGTTCGCGATCACCGCTCCCACCGCGATCGGCGCGAATACCACCGCATGGCTCAACACCGATCGCAACGCGACCACCGGCTATCAGGTGTTCGGATTTGCGGGCGGTGCGGAATACAACGTCAACTTCGCCGCCGACGGTACGGTATCGCTGTACAGCGGCGCGGCGGGGCAGACGCTGATCGCCAGCGGCCTGCAGGCGGCGTGGTCGGCGGATCGCACCACCGTCGAGTTCAAGGTGCCCAAGGCGGCGATCGGCAACCCGCAGGCGATCGACACGATCTACGACGTCAACGACACCGCGTTCCTGCCGGGTAACTATTCGAACCCCGCCTTCACCGTCTTCAACGACACCGGCATCGTCGCCGACCCGTCGCACCGGATCGCGATCGTCTGGTCCGATTCGACCGCCAACGCCTATTTCAGCAAGACCGCCTATTCGCAGCTGTTCATGGCCGCGCAGAGCCAGGCGATGCAGGCGGGCGTGCCGTTCGACATCCTGACCGAGGGCGACCTGACCAGCCTGGCGACGCTCGCCAAATACGACACGATCGTCTTCCCGTCGTTCCGCAACGTCGAGGCGAGCAAGGCCGACCTGATCGCGCAGACGCTGGAGCAGGCGACCAAGCAGTTCGGCATCGGCCTGGTCGCGGCGGGCGAGTTCATGACCAACGGCGCGGACAACGCAGCGCTCGCCGGCGACTCCTATTCGCGGATGAAGCTGTTGTTCGACGCCACGCGCGTGACCGGCGGCTTTCCGGCCGACGTGACGGTCAAGGCGAGCGATGCGTCGCAGCTCGTGCTCGACGGCTATGGCGACGGGCAGGTCATCCGCCAATATACCGGTATCGGCTGGAACGCGTTCACCAGCGTCAGCGGGACGGGCACGACGATCGCGACCGAGACGGTCAACGGCCAGACCTATTCGGCTGCGCTCGCCACACAGACCGGCGGGCGCAACGTGCTGTTCTCGAGCGAAGCGGTGATGGCCGACGACAATCTGCTGCAGAAGGCGATCGACTATTCGGTCAACGGCAACGGCCTGTCGGTCGGGCTGCAGATGACCCGCCAGGCCGGGCTGTTCGCGTCGCGCGTCGACATGGACCAGAGCCAGCAGACCGACGAGGTCAACCCGGTCGGCACCGCACCCGGGATCTACGACAAGCTGCTGCCGATCCTGACCGAGTGGAAGACGAACTATAATTTCGTCGGCAGCTATTACGTCAACATCGGCAACGATCCGGCCAATGGTCAGGCGACCGACTGGGCGGTGTCGCTGCCGTTCTACAAGGCGCTGCTCGATGCGGGCAACGAGATCGGCACGCACAGCTACACGCATCCGGTAGACACCAACCTGCTGACCGATGCGCAGATCGCCTTCGAGTTCGGCCAGTCGCGTGCCGAGCTGGAACAGCAGCTGAGCGCGTATCTCGGCAAGACCGTGACGGTCGGCGGGGCCGCAGTGCCCGGCGCGCCCGAGCAGATCGCGACGAGCCAGGAAATCCTGAAATATGTGACGTATCTCAGCGGCGGCTATTCGGGGGTGGGTGCCGGCTATCCCAATGCGATCGGCTATATGACGCCGCAGAACGCCGCGGACGACAAGGTGTATCTGGCGCCGAACACGTCGTTCGACTTCTCGCTGATCGAGTTCCAGAAGAAGACCGTCGCCGAGGCCAGCGCGATCTGGGCGAAGGAATTCGGCGCGCTGACCGCCAATGCCGATGCGCCCGTGATCGTGTGGCCATGGCATGACTACGGCCCGACGATGTGGGCCGCCGACGGCGCGACCAGCCTGTACACCAAGCAGATGTTCACGACCTTCATCGCGCAGGCCGCAGCGGCCGGAGTCGAGTTCGTGACGCTCGCCGACCTCGCGGGCCGGGTCAGCGCGTTCCAGAACGCGACGATCACCTCGACCGTGGTCGGCAACACGATCACCGCGACGGTCGGCGCGACCACCGGCACCTTCTCGCTTGACGTCGATGGGCAGAGCGGCGGCCAGGTGATCAAGGGCGTCGCCAACTGGTATGCCTATGACGCGGACACGGTGTTCCTGCCCAAGGCGGGCGGGACCTATGCGATCACGATGGGCGCGGTCGCCGACGACGTGACGCACATCACCGCGCTGCCGATGCGCGCGACGCTGACGACGCTGAGCGGCGACGGCCGCGACCTGGCGTTCACCGTCGAGGGCGAGGGCAAGGTGACGGTCGACCTGAAGGCGCCCGGCACCGACTGGACGACGCTGAGCGGCGGTACGATCGCCAGCCAGATCGGCGAGATCCTGACGATCGACCTCGGCGCGATCGGCGTGCACGACGTCAAGATCGGCCACCAGGCGAACGTCGATCCGGTGCTGACCGCGTTCGGCGGCGGCACCACCGGCGCGCTGTCGATCGCCGAGAACGGCACCGCGCTGACAACGATCACCGCCACCGACGCCAACATCGTCTGGGGCGATTCGATCAAATATTCGATCGGTGCGGGCGGCGACGGCGCCAATTTCTCGATCGACGCGACGACCGGCGTGCTCAAGTTCGTCACCGCGCCTGACTTCGAGGCGCCAACCGACGCCAACCGCGACAATATCTACGGCGTGACGGTGGTGGCCACCGACGCCCGCGGTGCGATCGACACGCAGACGCTGACGATCGGCGTGACCGATGTGGTCGGCATCACCAAGACCGGGACGTACTTCGCCGACGTGATCAACGGCACCGGCGAGCAGGACATGCTCGATGGCAGCTGGGGCAACGACCTCCTGAACGGGCTCGGCGGCAACGATCGCCTCATCGGCGGCATGGGCAACGACACGCTCAACGGCGGTGCGGGCAACGACACGCTGATCGGTGGCGACGGCAAGGACATTCTCGTCGGTGGCGACGGCAACGACATCCTGATCGGCGGCGACGACATGGACATGATGACCGGCGGCGCAGGCGCGGACATCTTCCGGTTCGAGGTGAAGGGCGACAGCCTGGCATCGACGTCGCGCGACGTCATCACCGACTTCACCGTCGGGCAGGACAAGATCGACCTGTCGATGATCGACGCCAACAGCTCGCTGTTCGCGCGCGGCGACCAGGCGTTCAGCTTCATCGGCACGACCGCGAAGTTTTCCGCACCAGGCCAGCTTCGCTACAGCTATCAGATGATCGGCGGGAAGGAATTCACGATCGTCGAGGGCAATACCGACAGCGGTTCGGCGGCCGATTTCTCAATCGCACTGACCGGCCATCATGTTCTGAGCGCGAACGATTTCTTCATGTAAAACGCCGCATAGGCCGGCGGTGATATGGCGGGCATAGGCTTTCAACTGGCGAAGACCGCGCGTGACGGTGGCATTGGCGGGATCGTCGGCGCCGCCGCGTTCGGTGCGGTGATCAGCGCCGGCCCCTGGCTGATCACCGCAGTGGCGATGGCGTTGCTGAACCGCTGGTCGGCCGTCCATCTCGGGTCTGACGGCGCGCGCACGGTGCAGACCGTCCTGGTCTATGCGTTCAGCCTGTCCGCACTCGCCGCAGCGCCGATCGGCATCCTGGCGACGCGGATGGTGGCGGACTGCATCTTCGCGCGCGATGCGGGCGGCGTCACCGGAATCATGCTGGTCGCGCTGGCGGCGGGAGGCGGGATCGCGCTGGCGATCGGCGCGGTGGTGTTCGGGATGCTGGCCGCCTTGCCGCTGGTGGAGGCCGCACTCGCCACGCTGATCCTCGCCTGGCTGACGCAAGTGTGGATCGCCGCGCCGTTGCTAACCGCGCTGCGCCGCTATCGCGCGATCCCGCTCGCCTATCTGCTGGGGATCGGCGTCGCCGCGCTGATGCTGATGCTGATCCCCCGGCCTGCGGTCGACTTGGTGCTGGCGGTGATCGCCGGCGGCGTCGCGCTGACGCTGGCGGCGATCATGCTGGTCATCCGCCGCCATTTCACCGCGGCGCCGGTGCTGCCACGGCGTGACGCGATGGCGCTGCGGCTCGCGCAGATCGTCGCAGCGGCGGGGATTGCGGGCGTCGCCGCGATCTGGATCGACAAATGGCTGTTGTGGCTCGGCCCCGATAGCGTCCGCGCGATCGGCGTGTTGCGGCTCAATCCGATCAACGACCAGGGGAGCTTCCTGGGGCTGCTGTCGATGGTGCCCGGGCTGACGCTGTTGCTGATCGTCACCGAGACGCGATTCGATCGTGCATTCGACGACATGATCGTGCGCTGCACCGGCACCTCGACGCTGCAACGAATCGAGGAGGCACGCGGCGACCTGATGCGGACGATGGTCGACGGGCTGCGGCTGATGGTGCTGGCGCAGGCCTTGGTCGCGGCGCTGGCTTGGGTGCTGGCGGTGCCGCTGTTCGAGGCGATCGGCGCGGATGCCCGCGCGATCTTCGCGTTTCGGCAGACCTCGCTCGGCACGGTGTTTCATCTGGTCGCGATCGCGACGACGGTCGTGCTCGCCTATTACGATCTGTTCGGCCGCATCCTGCTGACGTGGACCGCATTCGCGATCGGCAGCGCGGTCGCGACAATGCTGCAATGGGATGCGGGGTTCGCAGCGTTCGGTTGGGGGTATATGGCGGGTGCGGTGGTGGGCGCGTCGGTCGGCATCGCGCTGGTCGCCGAGGCCAGCGTCAACCTCACCTACCTGCTGTTCGTCGGCAACAATCCCTCGGTCGTGGGACAGGGAGGACGATTGCTATGACCGGATTTTCGGGGATCGCGCGGCGATTGATGCTGCGGCGGATGCTGGCGCTGGGCGCGATCGGGACGACACTGGGGTTTCGCGCACCGGCGCGCGCAACGGCGAACGACGATTGGCGCTGGGGCGTCGATTACGGTGCGGCGACCGATCCGGTGCTGGCGCGGGCATGCCGCCTGCTGGTGCTCGAGCCGCATCATGCGCGGCCGATCGCACCGCTGCGGGGGCCCGGGAGCAGCCTGCTCGGCTATGTCAGCTTCGGCGAGGTCGAGCGCAGCCGGCCCTATTTCGCGGCACTCGATGCGGCCGGTGCGCTGGGCCCGGCGAATCCGAACTGGCCCGACGCGCGGCTGGCCGACCTGCGGCACCCCGCGTGGCGCGCGGCGGTCCTCGATCAGCTCGTCCCCGCGATCCTGGCGCTCGGTTATGACGGAATCTTCATCGATACGATGGATAATGCGGAGGCGATGGAACGACAGGACCCGGTAGCCAACAGCGGCATGATAGCGGCCGGTACGACGCTGATCGCCGCGGTGCGTGCGCGCTTTCCAAAGATCCGCATCATGCTCAACCGCGGCTACGCGATGCTGCCCGAGATCGCGCCGCAGATCGACTATCTGCTCGGCGAGGCGATGGCATCGCGATGGAATTTCACGACCAAACGCTATGATGCGCTGAGCGATTCGGATTGGGCCTGGCAGGCGGCGCGCCTCAAGGCGGCGCAGGCGCGCAACCCGGCGATCACGCTGATGACGCTCGATTATTGGGATCCGGCCGATCGCAAGCAGGTCGCCGCACTCTATGCGCGCGAGCGGGCGGCGGGGTTCCGGCCCTATGTCGCGACGCTGGCGCTCGATCGGCTGATTCCGGAGCCAGCCGGTTGAGGATAGATCGACACAAGGGCCGCCTGGCGCTGATCGTTCCCGCGCTGGCGGGGCTGGGCCTGTTGGCGGGCGGGCTGATGCTGTTGCCCGGGCGGCGCGAGATCCTTCACGCCGAGCGTCGTGCGCAACCGGTCGCGGCGGTCAGCGCGCTGCCGTCGGCGGCGCCGGCGGTGACGCCGCCACCCTCGCCGCCGTCGATCGCCGCCGCGATCCAGACGGCCGATGCGGCCACGCTCGCGGCGTTGACCGCGCGGCTGATCGACGCGGGCGTCGCGGTGACGACGGTGCAGGTCGCATATGACCTCGTCGCGGCACAACGGCCGGCGGTGGCGCTCGGCTATCTGGCGGCGCGCCCCGATGGCGCGAGTCCGGCGACGTGGCGGCTGCGCGTCGATCTGTTGCACAAGACCGGGCGTACGGCCGATGCCGCGGCGCTGGTGACGCGTGCGACACGTACGCACGGCGTGGTCGCGGCCGATCTGATCGCCGCGGCCTATGCGATCGACCGCACGGACCTGGTCATCGTCGCGGCGGCAAACCAGGTCATTCCGCCACCCGATGCGGCGCTCGCGCTCGATCTGGCGCGGCGCGCGGACAAGGCCGGGCGCGACGACTTGATCGCGCTGCTCGACCGGACGCGCGTCGACTGGCGCGCGGCCGATCCGTGGCTGGCGATCCGCGTGGCCACGCGGACCGGCGATCGGGCGGCGGCATTGCGGGCGGCGGACCGTTTGCCGGTCGACCAGCGGGCAGCGGCGCGCGAGACGATCCTGGCGGGCGACCGCGAGGGCCTGCGAACCGAGCTGCTCGCGCGGGCCGACGCGCAGCCCGAGGCGATGGCGGAACGGTTGCTCGCCGCCGGGTATCGCGACGATGCGCGTGCGGTATTGCGACGGGCGGCGACCGATCTGCCGGTCGGCGCACCGGCGACGCAGCGGCTGTTGTACCTGATGGGACCGCGTCCGGCGGCGGAGGATCTCGGCTGGCTGAAACAGCGCATGACGCGCGGCGACGCGGCGGAGCAGCGCGGGTGGTTGGGCGTGTATGCCGAGCACGACCGGCCGGCCGAAGCACTCGCCGTCTTGGCGCGGCATCCGCTGGCGGCGCGGACCGACGTGATGCTGTTGCGGCTGGCGCTCGCGCGGGCGGCGGGCGATGCGGCGGCGGGACGTACGGTGCTGGCGGGGTTGCTCGACGGGCGGGCGCTGGATGCGGCGCAGATGCGCGCCTTGTCGGCAGCCGCCCCTGCCCGGCTCGATCCCGCGCAGGCGGGAGCGATCGCGCGGCGCCGGGTTGCGGCGGGTGTCGCCGATCCGCGCGACCAGCTCGATCTGGCCTGGACCGCGTGGAATGCGGGCGACGCGAAGGGTGCGGCAGGGTGGCTGCGCGATCACCTCGCCGCGGCCCCGACCGACCTGCCCGCGCTCAGGCTGATGGCGGACGTACAGGCGCGGCTTGGCGGCACGGCTGCCGCGCGGCCGTGGCTCGAACGCGCGCTCGCGCAGACGCCGGCGCAGAGCCGGGCGCGGGTGGAATTGCTCGAACGGCTGGGACGGCGTGGCGAGGCGGTCGCGCTGGTCGAAACGTTGCGCAACGACGCGCCGCAGGACCGCATGCTGGCGGCGTTGCACGCGCGGCTGCTGATCGCCCAGGGGCAGCCGGGACGCGCGCGCACGGTGCTCGCGGAATGATCATCCTCATGCTCCTGCTGGCAGACGCCCCCGTCATCGCGGTGCCGCGCGCGGTATTTGCGGATAGCCGCGTGGTTGCGCCCGAGCCGATCCTCGCCTGGCCCGACGACGCGACCGTGCGCGTTTCGGAGAGCGATGGCGAGCTGGTCGCGCGGTTCGATCGTCCGTTATCGCCCGCGCGGATCGCGGCATTCCGTGACGCGGCGGGCGATGCGATCGGCGATCTGCGCTGGAACGACGACAGCTTGGTGCTTCGCGCGGCACCCGGCTGGGACATGACGTGGCGGCAAACGGGGGCGATCGTCGCGCTGGCGTTCATGCCGCCATCGGGCGACGACGCGACCACGGACCTGGCCGACGATAGCGCGCCGGACACCGCGCTGGCGGCGATCGAGGCGGACGTCGCCGCCGGGTATCCCGGACCGGCGCTGCGGGCTGCGACTCGGCTGGCCGCGCGCTATCCCACCGATCGCCGCGCGGCGCGGCTGCTGGCGGATACGCGGATGGCGGATGGCGACGTGCGCGGCGCGGCGCGCGCGTACCGCGCGCTGGCCGCGGACGATGTGACCGCACGCCGGGCGATCGCTGCCGCCCCCGGCACCGCCAGCCTCGGCGTGACCGCGCGCGATGGCAGCGACCTGTCGCAGACCGAGTTCGCCACGCGGATCGATGCCGCGGTCGGCGACACGCTCGTGGCGGGCGGCGGCATCCGCCATATCGTCAGCCGAGTCGAGGGCGGCGCGCGAACCGGCGATACGGTGGTCGATGCCTCGCTCCTCGCGGCGTTGGAGAGCGGCGTCCGCGTCCAGTTGCTCGCCTCCGCCGCCCTCGACGATGCGGTGACGGGCGGCGGCGTGAAGGCCGTTGCCGGGTCCGCCGACGCGCAGGTCCGCGTGACGCTGACGCGGCACATGCCCGATTATTCGACACCGGCACAAGTGATCGCGGGCGGCTATCTGTCGCGTGCGCTGATCGGCACGACCTATCGCCTGACGCCGGGGCTGGTCGCGCAGGCCGATCTCGGCGCGAACCGCTACGGGCTGGCGGGGATGGCCGGGGCGAGCGACACGATCGTCGCCAATGCGGGGCTCGATTACCTGATCCGGCGGCAGTTCCCGGCGCTCGGGCTGACCTATCGGTTCGAGGCGGAATATGTCCAGCGGATGCGGGTCGGGCTGGACGGGCTCGCGGTCGTGCCGCTTGCCAGCCGCGAGAACCATACTGTGCAGGGACTGATCAGCGGCAGCCTGGGCGCGGTGCAGATGACCGGCCTGGCGGGCTGGACGGTCGATCGGTTCGGCGGCGACGGCCCGACCGCGAGCCTCGGCATCGCCGCACCGATCGCGGTCGCGTGGCGCGTCGAGGGAAGCGGCGGGATCACCTCGATCGCGCGACCGGGCTTTTCGGGGCGCCAGCTGTTCGCGCGCGCGCAATTGACCCATAGTCTGGGGGACGGCCGATGACCCAAATTTCGCGATGGAAACGCCCGCTACGGATCGCGATCGAGATGGCGGCCGGCTTCGCAGCGCTGGTCGCGGTCGATGCGTGGCTGACCGGCGGTACCGGCTTTGCGCGGATCGAGCCCAACCCGCTCTGGATCCCGGTGCTGGCGATGGCGCTGGCCTATGGCACGGGACCGGGGCTGGTCGCCGCCGCGGCAGCGTCGGCGTTGTGGCTGGCGCATGGCCACGCGGTGGCGCCCGAGCGCGATTATCTCGACCATGTCCTGCACCTGTCGGTGCAGCCTTTGTTGTGGTTCGTCGTCGCGATCGCGATCGGCGAGGTGACGATCCTGCGCACCGCGCGCCATCACAGGCTCGAAAAACACGCGCGGACCGCGACGCGCAACGTCGCGCGGCTGACCGAGGCGTTCGCGACGTTGTCGCGCACCAACCGCGCCTTGCAGGTGCAGATCGCGACCGAAGACCGAACCGCCGGGCATGTGATCGATGTCGCGACCCGGCTGTCGTCGGCGGATGCCGCGGAACGGCGCGACGCGATCGGCGCACTGATCGCGCTGTCCGCGCGGACCGAGGATTTCACCTGCTATCGGATCACCGGCCGCGACGCGCGCGCATGGCTGCACGGGCCGGTGACCGCGGGGCGGCGCGAGATCCTGCCGGCGGCCCTGCTCGAACGGGTCGAGCGCGCGCAGCAGGCCAAGCAGAGGGGCGGGATCCTGCATGTCGCGCGGCGCGGCGATCGCCGCGTGCTCGACGGGATCGGGGTTGCGGCGATCGCGCTGGCGGACCGTGCGTCCGGCGAGATCGTCGGGTGCCTGGTGCTGCATACGTTGCCGTTCGAGGCGCTTGATGCGCGCCGTACCGCAGACCTTGCCGAAATCGCGGCGTGGCTGACGCCGCTGCTGGCGGATACGCTGCGCGCGGCACCCTGGACGCTGCGATCGGCGGAACGGGTCGCATGAGCGCGCCTTCGCATGGCCATCTTGTCGCCGGCCTGCTCCTGCTCGCGGCGGTCGATCTCGCATTGCCGGTCGCGTGCGCCGCGTTCGGCCCGGCAATCGGCCGCACCGTCGGCTGGGCGTTGGCGGGGCATGCCGTCATTGCCACGATCAGCGTCGCGCTCTGGTTGCGGTGGGGCGCAAGCCGTGGATTCGCCGCGGCGATGCTGGGCGTGCTGGGGCCGATCGGGATCCTCGCGACGCTGCCGCTCGGCCGCGCGTCCTGGGCGGTGTCGCCGCGCAGCGACGACGCGATGTTCGGGCCGCGGGCGCGGCACAGCGCGCATCGCGGCGCCGGCCTGAAGGTGGCGCGGATGCTCGACGGGCGGGTGCATCACGCGACCCCCGACACGGTGAGTTCGCTCGTCACGATCATGCGCCACGGCGATGTCGCGGCACGCCGGCGCGCGCTCGAGACGGTGGTGCGGTCGTTCGAGCCCGCGCTGTCGCCGCTGATCGCGCTTGCGCTGACCGACGGCGACCAGACCATTCGCGCGCTGGCCGCCGCCGCATCGGCGCGGGTCGCGGAAAATCTGGTGCTGGCGCGCGCGCGACTGACCACGCGGATCGCCGACGAGTCCGATCCCGAGGCGACGACGACCCTGGTCGCGCTGCTCGCGGATCATGCGCGGGCCGACGTGCTGCTGTCGGATTCGCAGCGCGCGCATCTGCGCGAGGATGCGGTCACATTGCGCGGGGCGGCAGCAGCGGCGGGTGACGATGCGGGCACGGTGGTGCAGATCGAGGCGTTGTGGGCGGTCGGCGACTACGCAGCGATCGACCGGCTCACCGCGGCGGGCGATGACGCGATGGCCACGTGGTGGCGCGCGGAAGCAGCGGCATGATCCCGCTGACCGCACTGGCCGCGATGTCCGCGACCGCGCCGGCCGAGCCCCCCGAAGCGGATATCTGCCTGATCGTCGAAGGCGCGTACCCCTATGTGATCGGCGGCGTCTCCGGCTGGCTGCAGGACCTGATCACGCACCTGCCCGACATCCGCTTCGCGATCGCCGCGATCAAGCCGGGTGCCGGCACGTTGCCGTTCCGATTGACCCCGCCGCCCAACGTCGTGGCGGTCGTCGAGATCGGGCTGGCCCCCGCCCCGTCGGTCCCGCGTGCGATCCCCGACCGGATCGCGGTGCCGATCGCCGACGCGCTCGTCGCGTTCCTCGCGACCGGCGGCGGCGCGCGACTGGCGACGCTGATCGACCTGATCGCCGCGATGCCGCGCGCGCCTGCACCCGGCGATATCCTGTCGCACCCCGCGGTCTTCGCAAGGCTGCGGCGACATTACGAGGCGATGCTGCCCAAGGCGTCGTTCCACCATTATTTCTGGGCGATGCGGACGTTGCTCGGCGGGCTGCTCGCCGTGCTGACCGCGCCATTGCCGCGCGCCAAGGCGTATCACACGATCTCGACCGGGTTCGCCGGGCTGCTGGCCGCGCGGGCGGCGCGCGAGACCGGGCGGCCGGCATTCATCACCGAGCACGGCATCTACCTGCTCGAACGCCAGATCGAGGTGATGATGGCCGACTGGATCGGCGACCAGGTCGATACCGGACTCGAGCTCGATCGCAGCGTCCGCGATCTGCGCGACCTGTGGGTGCGCGCCTTCACCAGCTACGCCACCGCCTGCTATGACAGCTGCAACCCGATCGTCGCGCTGTACGGCGAGAACGTCGCGGTCCAGCGCCGGCTGGGCGCCGCCGCCGACCGCGTCCGGGTGATCCCCAACGGCATCGATTCGAGCCGGTTCGCGGCGCTGCCCGACCGCCGCGATCCGGCCTATCCCCTGGTCGCGCTGCTCGGCCGGGTGGTGCCGATCAAGGACGTGAAGACGTTCATCCGTGCGGCGGCGATCGCCCACGCCGAACGCCCCGACCTGCGTTTCGTGGTGCTGGGCCCCGAGGACGAGGATCCCGAATATGCCGCGGAATGTGCGCGGCTGGTCGAGAACCTGGCGCTGGGTGCGGTCTTCCGATTTGCCGGCCGGGTGCGGATCGAAGACTGGATGGCGACGATCGACCTGCTCGTTCTGACCAGCCTGTCGGAAGCGCAACCGCTCGTGATCCTGGAGGGTGGCGCGTGCGGGATCCCGGTGGTCGCGCCCGATGTCGGCAGCTGCCGCGAAATGATCGAGGGCCGCGGCGGTGCGGATTCGGGGCATGGCGGAATCGTCACGCCGCTGGTCAATCCGGCGGCGACCGCGGCGGGAATCCTGGCGATCGCCGGCGATCCCGCGCTGCGCCGGACGATGGGCGAGACGATGCGCGAGCGCGTGCGACGCGATTACGACCACGACACGATCATCGGCGCCTATGCGGCGTTATATGGGTCGCTGATGGAGGCGTAGACCGACATGACGCTCGACGATCTCGGCCCGCGAATCTGCATCATGGGGCCGTCGAACAGTGGCAAGTCGACGCTGGCGGTGGCGATCGCGCGGGCACGCGGGTTGCCACCGGTTCATCTCGATCAGCTGCACCATCACCCGAACACCGACTGGTTGCCGCGCCCCCACGCGGCGTTCGTCGCGTTGCACGATCACGCCATCACCGACGCCCGCTGGGTCATGGACGGCAATTATTCGCGATGCCTGCCGCAGCGTCTCGCGCGCGCGACCGGCGTGATACTGCTCGAATCACCGACCACGACACGCCTCGTGCGCTATTTCCGGCGATCCTGGTTCGAGCGAGCGCGACACGGTGCGCTCGATGGCGGCAGCGACCGCGTCACATGGGCCATGATCCGGCACATCGTCGTCACCACGCCCGGCAGTCGCAAGCGCGATGCGACGCTGTGCAAGCAGATCGGCCTGCCTAAACTCACGCTGTCGACAAGCCGCGACCTGGCGCACTTCTACCGCGCCGAGGGGCTCGAACGCTAGCGCGACGCGCCGCTGGCGTTGCGTCTCCTGCCCCCGGCGTCGAAGGACGGATCGGGGGCGACGCGAGTCCCTGTCTAAGCGCCGCCGGTGACGACCGCGTCGCTCAGGTCGGCGATCGCCGGGCTCGCGAGTACCGGGACTGGCGTGATCGGCAGCGTCGTGCCGAGCGGGCCGGGCAGGACCTGGACGATCGCAGGGCGGATCCGCGCGTCGGTGGCGGGGGCGACGACCGGCGCGGCGCGTGCATGCGTACTCGGCAATTGCGCGCGATCGATCGGCGCGAGGATCGGGTCGAACGGGCCGAACGTCTGCGCGCGCACGCGCCGCGTGTTGCGCGCGGGATCATAGGCCGGGACGCCTTGGTCGATCGCCGCCGCCTGGAGCCGCCCTAACGTCGTGAGCAGGCGCGCCTCCGCGGCGTAGGCGCCGTATGTCGCGTTGACGAAGACGATTTGCGCGGTGAGCAGCCGCTGTTCCGAATCGAGCACCTCGAAATTCGACCGAAACCCTTCCGCAAAGCCGCGCTGGACTCCGGTCAGCGCCGATTCCGCCGCCTCGGTCGCCAGTTGCCCCGCGGTCATCTGCTCGCCGCCAGCGACAGCCTGGTTCCAGGCGTTCTGCGCATTGGCGAGCGCGGCGCGACGCGCGGTCTCCACCTCGAAGCCGAGCTGCTGGCGTTCGGCGACCGCCGCGCGGACGCGCGATCCGATCACGCCGCCGCTCAGCAGCGGCATCGTCAACGTGACCGCGCCGCTCGCCTGCGCGCCCAGATCGCGCAACTGATAGGTATAGGGACTGGCATAGCCATAGCTGCCAGACAACGCGACGATCGGCGCGCGTTCGGCGCGTTGCGCAGCGATCCGCGCATCGCCAGCCTTGGTCGCGAGGATTGCCTGCCACAGGCTCGGGCTCTCCTTCTCGACGATCGCGAACGCGGCATCGAGCGAATTGGGCAGCCCCGGCAATGTCGGCGGCGCGAGTAGGATACCCGGATTGCGCCCGACCACCGCGGCGAACCGGCCGCGGCTCGCCTGCAGATTAACCGTCGCCTGCGCAAGCTGCGCGCGGATGATCTCGCGCTGCGCCTGCGCCTGCGCGATATCGGTACGCGTCAGGTCGCCGCCGCGTTCGCGCGCGATCGCCTGCGTCACCTGCCGCCCATAGGAGTCGAGCGAGCGTTGCTGGATCGCCACCAGCGCCTGGTCGCGGCGTACCGACACGAAGGCGTCGACGACCTCGTACAGGATCGCGTTCTCCGCCTCGCGCAGCCGTTCGCGCCCCGCCAGCACGCCCGCCTCGGCCGCCGAAACCTGCGCCGCGGTCCGTCCGCCGTTGAGCAGGATCTGCGACGCGGTGAGCGTGGCGCCCATGGTCCGCCCACGCGCCACCGCGAAATCGCCGAGTAGGCCGCGCTGGTCCTGCGACTGGTATTGCAGCGTCATGTTAACGCCCGCAGTCAGCCGGTAGGCCGCGCCGGCCTGGACGATCTGTTCGTCGAGCGCGCGGAGTTGCGCCCGCTGCCCCTCCAGCGACGGATTGGTGCGATAGGCGTCGGCGATCGCCTGACCGAGCGTCTCGGGCGCCGCGACCTGCGTCCCGACGACCCTCTGCGCGACCGCCGGCGCTGCGGGGAGCAGGAGCAGCGCCCCGGCGAGGCGGATCGTATCAGCGTTCATGGAGCGACCTGGAAAAGGCTTCGGTCAGCGGATCGAGCAGATAGTCGAGCGCGGTGCGCGAGCGGAGCTTGACCAGCACGGTGACGGGGACGCCCGCGCGGATGCCCGTATCGCGTCCGCGAACCGCCTCGATCTTGGCGATCTGGTCGCGCGGCACGGTGATCTCGGCGCTGAAATAGCTGCGACCGGTCTGCTCGTCGCGCAGCGAATCCGCAGATACCGTCTCGACCGTGCCGAGCAGGATCGGCAGGTCGCGTTCGTGCAGCGACAGGAACTTCACCTCCGCCTCACGCCCCGCGAACACGCCGTCGATATCGCCCGGCGAGAAGTTCGCCCGCACCACCAGCGGCGCCGCATCGGGGACGATGTCGAGGATCGCCTGCCCCGGCTGGATCACACCGCCGACCGAGAACACGCGCAGGCCGACGACGCGCCCGGTCACCGGCGCGCGGATGATCGTGCGTGCGAGTTGCTCGCGCGCGGCGGCGAGTTTGGGCATGACCTCGTTCAGCTGGAACTGCGTGTCGCGCAGCAGCGTGGCGCTGTCCTCGACATATTTGCGGCGGGTCTGGACGCCTTCGGCGCGCGTCTGGCCGATCTGTTCGCGCGCCGCGGCCGAACGCGAGACATAGTCGGCGTCGGTGCCTTCGAGCTGCTGGATCGATCGTTCGATCGCGCGCACGGTGTTACGCGAGACATAGCCTTCGTCGGCCAGCGCCCGCGTGCTCTCGAGCTGCTGGCGGAGCGACGCGCGCTGGCGAGCGGTCGCCTGTGCCTGTGCGTTGAAGCCGGTCGTCTGCTGCGCGACGGTCGCCGCCTGCTGGCGCAGCACCGCGCCGTTCGCCGCGAGCGCCGCCGAGCGCGCGGTGCGCTGGGCGACCTGAAGCGACTTGGCGCGGTCGACGAGGCGCCGGTCGTCGCCTTGCGCGGCCGCGAACTCGGCGGGCCAGACGATCGCGCCGCCGCGGACGTCCGCCTCCAGCCGTGCGCGCTGCGCCTGCAGGTCGATGACGCTGGCGGCCAATGCGCGCTCGCTCGCGGTGACTTCCGCGCCTTCGAGCCGGAACAGGACGTCGCCGGCGCGGACGTGCTGACCATCGCGCGCGGCCATCGCCGCGACGATCCCCCCCTCGCGGTGCTGGACCGTCTGGCGGTTGCCCGCGACGACCACCTGCCCCTCGCCCGCCGCCGCCGCATCGAGCCGCGCGAACGCCGCCCAGCCCAACCCGACGACGAAGAACAGGATCGCGACGAGCCCGCCGACCAGGATCGCATGACGCGGCGAGTCGTCGAGGCGGAGACGCTCGGCGAGGCTCGCACCGCCCGCGGCCGAAACCGGGCTGGCCAGGTCGGCGGGGATCATCGCGGCCCTCCCGCAGCGGCGACCTGGGGCCTGACGACCTTGGTCCGTTCGTCGAACATCTGGATCGTGCCACCGCGCAACACCATGATCTTGTCGACCGCCTGCAGCAGCCCGGTGCGGTGTGTCGAGACGATCACGGTCGCCCCCCGCTGGCGCAGTGCGGCGAGCGTCCTGACCAGCCGCGCCTCGCCGTCGCTGTCGAGATGCGCATTCGGCTCGTCGAGGAACAGGATCGTCGGCGCCCCGAACATCGCACGCGCCAGCGCGACCGACTGGTTCTGCCCCGCCGACAGCCCCGATCCGTCCGCCATGCTCAGCATCGTCGCATAGCCATTGGGCAGGCCGAGGATCACCTCGTGTGCGCCCGCCGCCTGCGCCGCCTCGACCACCGCGGCATCGAGCTGCTCGCTCTCGCCCGCGATGACCGACTGGAAGCGCGAGATATTGGTGTGCACCGAGGTCGGGAACAGCGACGGTGACTGCGGCATGTAGCCGACGTGACGCCCGAGCTGTTCGCGGTTCCAGTCGGACAGGCTTGCGCCGTCGATCCGGACCTCGCCGGTATCGGGCGACAGCGCCCCAGACAGCACGCGCAACAGCGTCGACTTGCCGGCCCCGCTCGGGCCGACCAGCGCGATGATCTCGCCGGGTGCGACCGCAAAATTAATGTCCGACAGCAACGCACGATCGCTGCCCTCGGCGCGGACGGTGACGCCGCGCACCTCGATCCGGCCGACCGGCGCGGGCAGCGTGGTGGCGTCGATCGACGGCCCCGGCAGCGCACAGAACGCGTCGAGATCGCGGTAGGCGTTGCGCGCGGCGGCAAGCGGCTTCATCGCGCCGAGGATCTGCTCGACCGGCTGCAGCGCCCGCCCGAGCAACAGCGACGCGGCGAAGATCGCACCGCCCGAAATATCCTGCCTGATCGCCAGTAGCGCGCCGAGCGCCAGCGCGAGCGATTGCAGCAACAGGCGGAGGAATTTGGTGATCGCGAGGAATTGCCCCGCGGTGCCGGCAAGCGCGGACTGGCGGCGGACCAGCTCGGCGCGCTCGAGCAGATGGCGGGTGATGAGCGCGTTGCGCATCCCCATCACGCGCGCCACCTCCGACCCGTGGATCGACACATCCTGTTCGCGCGTCGCCAGCACCGCGCGCGCATGCGTGTCGCGCGCGGCATGCGCGGTCACGCGGTCGCTGAGGATCGCGATCCCGCCGAGCAACAGCGCGCTGACCAGCGCCAGCACGCCGATCCACGGGTGGAGCAGGAACGCGATGCCGATATAGATCGGTGCCCAGGGCGCATCGAACAGCGCGACGATCGTCGGCCCGGTCAGCGTGCCGCGCACCGTGTCGAAATCGCGCATCGCCTGGCTGCGCTGACCGATCGTCGCGCCATCGGTGCCCAGAATCCGCAGCAGGATCCCGGGCGCGGCCTGACGTTCGAGCCGCATGCTCGCGCGCAACAACAGGCGCATGCGGACGGCGTCGAGGATCGCGAACACGATCAGCGACACGACGAGGATGAGCGTGAGCAACAGCAGCGTCGCGCCGCCGCGCGTCGGCACCACGCGGTCGTACACCTGCAGCATGAAGATCGACGGGACGAGGTACAGGATATTGACCAGCCCCGAGAACGCCGCCGCGAAGACGAGATGCCGCCGACACCCGCGGACGGCCGCGGCAAGTACGTTGCCGGCGCCGGCGGGATAAGGCGTGGGTCGAGGGGGGGCGGACGTCGGCATTGGATCCGCTCTAGCCGCGAAGTTTAAACGAACGGTTTCGGCCTCCCGGGTCTTTGTCCGTACCGGCCCCGGCTTTGTAAATCGCGCTTAGCCATGCTGGGCCCGCTTCGGCAACCCGCCTCTTGTGTTGCCCAAATGCAACACCATCTTTCACCCAGATACCGAACCAATCCCACAGGAATTCGTCATGAACATCGACAAATTCACCGACCGCGCGAAAGGCTTCCTGCAATCCGCGCAGACCGTCGCGATCCGCATGAACCATCAGCGGATCGCGCCCGAGCATCTGCTGAAGGCGCTGCTCGAGGACGAGCAGGGCATGGCCGCCGGGTTGATCAAGGCGGCGGGCGGCGACGCGAAGCGCGCGACCTCCGAAACCGATCTCGCGCTCGCCAAGATCCCCGCGGTGTCGGGCTCGGGCGCGCAGACCACGCCGGGCATCGACAACGACGCGGTGCGCGTGCTCGACCAGGCCGAACAGATCGCGACCAAGGCGGGCGACAGCTTCGTCACCGTCGAGCGCCTGCTCGTCGCGCTCGCATTGTCGCTCAACACCGCCGCAGGCAAGGCGTTGCAGGCGGGCGGCGTCACGCCCGAGGGTCTCAACACCGCGATCAACAGCGTCCGCCAGGGCCGCACCGCGGACACCGCTGGCGCCGAGGACCGCTATGATGCGCTCAAGAAATTCGCGCGCGACCTGACCCAGGCGGCGCGCGACGGCAAGCTCGACCCCGTGATCGGCCGCGACGAGGAGATCCGCCGCACGATCCAGATCCTCGCGCGCCGCACCAAGAACAACCCCGCGCTGATCGGCGAACCCGGCGTCGGCAAGACCGCGATCGCCGAAGGCCTCGCATTGCGGATCGCCAATGGCGACGTGCCCGATACGCTCAAGGACCGCCGTCTCATGTCGCTCGACATGGGGTCGCTCATCGCGGGCGCGAAATATCGCGGCGAGTTCGAGGAACGGCTCAAGGGGGTGCTCGACGAGGTGAAGGCCGCAGAGGGCGACGTCATCCTGTTCATCGACGAGATGCATCAGCTGATCGGCGCGGGTAAATCCGAGGGCGCGATGGACGCGGGCAACCTGCTGAAACCCGCACTCGCGCGCGGCGAGCTCCACTGCGTCGGCGCGACGACGCTCGACGAATATCGCAAATATGTCGAGAAGGACCCCGCGCTCCAGCGGCGGTTCCAGCCGGTGATGGTCGGCGAACCGACCGTCGAGGATACGATCTCGATCCTGCGCGGGCTGAAGGAGAAATACGAGCTCCACCACGGCGTGCGGATCACCGACGGCGCGATCGTCGCCGCCTCGACGCTGTCGAACCGCTACATCACCGACCGCTTCCTCCCCGACAAGGCGATCGACCTGATGGACGAGGCCGCGAGCCGGATCCGCATGGAGGTCGAATCAAAGCCCGAGGCGATCGAAAATCTCGACCGGCGGATCATCCAGCTCAAGATCGAGCGCGAGGCGTTGAAGCGCGAGACCGACGATGCGTCGGTCGACCGGCTCGACACGCTGGAGGGCGATCTCGTCAATCTCGAGGAGCAGTCCGCCGAGCTGACGACACGCTGGAAGGGTGAAAAGGACAAGATCAACGCCGAGGCACGGCTCAAGGAACAGCTCGATGCCGCGCGGCTCGAACTCGACCAGGCGCAACGCTCGGGCGATCTCGCAAAGGCAGGCGAGCTGTCCTACGGCACGATCCCCGGCCTGCAACGCCAGCTCGACGAGGCCGCCGGCGCGACCAAGGGCGCGATGCTGCGCGAGGAAGTCACTGCCGACGACATCGCCGGCGTCGTCAGCCGCTGGACCGGCATCCCGGTCGAGCGGATGCTCCAGGGCGAGCGCGACAAGCTGCTCGCGATGGAGGCGACGATCGGCAAGCGCGTGATCGGCCAGGCGCATGCGGTGAAGGCGGTCTCGACCGCGGTTCGCCGCGCGCGCGCGGGGTTGCAGGATCCGAACCGGCCGCTCGGCTCGTTCCTGTTCCTCGGGCCGACCGGCGTCGGCAAGACCGAGCTGACCAAGGCGCTCGCCGAATTCCTCTTCGACGATCCGTCGGCGATGGTCCGCATCGACATGAGCGAGTTCATGGAGAAGCACGCGGTCGCCCGGCTGATCGGCGCCCCCCCCGGCTATGTCGGATACGAGGAAGGCGGCGTGCTGACCGAGGCGGTCCGCCGGCGGCCCTATCAGGTCATCTTGTTCGACGAGGTCGAGAAGGCGCATGGCGACGTGTTCAACGTGCTGTTGCAGGTGCTCGACGACGGCCGCCTGACCGACGGCCAGGGGCGGACGGTGGATTTCAGCAACACGCTGATCATCCTGACGAGCAACCTTGGCAGCCAGTATCTCGCCAACATGGCGGAAGGCGACGACGTGTCGTCGGTAGAGCCGCAGGTGATGGAGATCGTCCGGTCGCACTTCCGGCCGGAGTTCCTCAACCGGCTCGACGAGGTGATCCTGTTCCACCGCCTCGGCCAGTCGCACATGGCACCGATCGTCGACATCCAGGTATCCCGCGTCGACAAGCTGCTGGCGGACCGCAAGATCGTTCTCGACCTGAGCGATGCCGCGCGCGCGTGGCTTGGCCGGGTGGGCTATGATCCGGTGTACGGCGCACGGCCGTTGAAGCGGGCGGTCCAGCGCTATCTGCAGGATCCGCTCGCCGACATGATCCTGCGCGGCGAGGTGAAGGACGGGTCGACCGTCAAGGTCGACGAAGGCGACGGCAAGCTGGAGCTTCACGTCGCCTGATCCGCCGATCGTCGAATGATAAAAAAAGGGGCGGCGGATCGATGATCCGCCACCCCGATTTCTGTCCCGAAGGATCGCTTACATATCGATGGTCAGACCAACGAACAGGTAACGACCGATCGCGTCGTAGATACCCGGATAGGTGTTGCCGTTGCCGAACGAGCCGATCGGCGATGCCGTTGCGCTCAGGATCGGCGGGGTCTTGTCGAGGATGTTGTTCACCCCGAGACGGAAGGTGAACTTGTCCTCGACGCGAACCGTGCCGGCCAGATCGAAGTAGTTCTGCGCCTTCACGCGGGCATCCCGTGCGTAGAACGCACCCGACAGATCGGTGTCGCCGCTGGTACGCTCGAACTTGGTCGCCGACAGGTAGCGCCAGTTACCCGACAGACCGATGCCGTTCGGCGTGGTCAGCGAGATGCGGGCCTGGTGACGCCACTTCGACATCGGGTACAGGCACTGCGCGCCGTAGAGCCCCGCGCAGTCGAACTTCGCGCCGGCCTTGTCCGACGTGAACTTGTCGACATACGTGCCGTTGAACGACAGCCCGATCGTGCCGATGCTGTCCGAACGGTAGGTGTAGCCCGCCGACGTCTCGATACCCTGCGTGGTCAGCGAACCCGCGTTGACGTTGGTATCGACGATGAAGCCGTTGGTACCCTGCCACAGCGTGCCGTTGGCATCGCGGTTGATGGCGCTGCAGAACTGCTGCTGGCCGGTCTGAAGGCACTGCGCGATGATCGTGTCGGCACCGATGACGCCGATCCGATCCTTCAGCTTGATCCGGAACCCGTCGACCGACAGGTTGAAGCCCGGCAGGAACGAAGGACGCAGGATCACGCCGGCGGTGAACGTATCGGCCTTTTCAGGCTTCAGGTTCACATTGCCGCCGACCAGGCCGTTATACTGCTCCGAAGGATTGTCCTGGACCAGACCGAAGCGGCTCGCCGGAACGCCGGTCAGTGCGCACTGCGCCGGCGTGTTGCCGTTGACCAGGCCGTTGACGGCCAGGCCTGCGCACGGATCGGTCGCACCATCGATCTGCACCGACTGCTGGGCGAACAGTTCCTGCGTGTTCGGGGCGCGGACCGCACGGTTGTAGCCGCCGCGGAAGCGGATGTCCGAGATCGGCGCCCAGACCAGCTCACCCTTGTACGAATGCGCCGAACCAGCCGTGCTGTAGCTCGAATAGCGGTAGCCGCCGTTGACCGTCAGTTCGTTGAAGAACGGGCGATCGCTGACGAGCGGCACCTGGAGCTCGCCGAACGCTTCCTTGACGTTGTAGCTGCCACGGATCGGCAAGGTCGCACCACCCTGGCCGGCGAGATCGCCGCTCAGGAAGCCATTGTCGACCTCGAGGCTCAGCGACTCCTTGCGGTACTCGCCACCGACGTTCAGCGCGATGCCTTCGCTCGCGAACGGCGACTGCACGCCGTACTCGGCACCCTTGAAGGTGAACGAGCCGTTGACGACCGTTTCCTTGTTCTCGCCCGACTGGAAGCCCGGGGTCTGAACATAGCTCAACGCGCCCGGCGTGATGCCTGCGGACCCGAAGATGTTGAGCGGGACGCAGTTCGGATCGGTACCGTCGACGAACGAGCGACAGACCGCCTGGCCGGTCGTGGCCAAGCCGGGACGCGTGTCGGTGATCGCGTCGAGCGCGCGCGTGGTGCGCGAGATCGAGAACTCGTTGCGATACACCTGGTTGAACACGGTGCTGCCGAACTGGCCATAGGCCTCGTACGAAACACCCTTGCCAATGTCGCCGCGCGCGCCTGCGACGTAACGATACTGGGTATGACGAAGATCGGCCTGACGACCGCCGCCCTCGACGTTGCGGCGACCGATCGTGACGTTCGCCTGCTGGTACTGCGTGCCGTCGGGGTTGGTCAGGTTGATGACGTTGCCGTTGGCATCGCGCAGGAGGTTCGTGTTGCGGAAGAACGTCGCGCGCTGTGCCGCCGACAGGAACGGGTTGTTGCTGTTCAGCACGGTGGTGTTGCTGAAGTCACCCGACGGCGCGATCTGCGCGACCGAGCGATCGTCCATGAACATGAACTCGGCATAAGGCTTGAACGCCTCGCTCACTTCATAGTTGGCGAGGAAGCCCGCGGTATAGCGCGTATCCGGACGCTGGTAATAGTTCAGCGGGTTCGCATTGTAGAGCGTCCGCCCGGGGATCAGCGCCCCCGCACCGTTCAGCGTGTATTGCTGCTGCAGGCCGCTTGCCGCGCCGTTGACGACCGCATCGCCGAGCGAGAAGTTCGCCGGGAACGCGGTGGTCGAACCGCCGCAGACATAGTCGTTGCCGACGTTGCCCGCCGGTGCGTTCAGACCGCACGAGCTATAGTCGCGCGAGCCCTGCAGGATCGCACCGATCTTGCGGTAGCCACCATAGCCGACGACATGGCCGCGGCCGTCGCTGGTGCCGGCACCGACCTTGAAGTTGATGTCGAACTGCGTGCCGTCGAACGACTGGCCGGTGGGCGCCGGATAGCCGCGCGCGGTGTTGAGCGCCTTGAAGCGCGCGCTGCGGTTGTTGTGGTTGTAGATGCCACCCGAGGTATCGATGCTGAACCCTTCGTAATCGGTATCGAGCACGAAGTTGACGACGCCGGCGATGGCGTCAGACCCGTAGACCGAGCCGGCGCCGCCGGTCAGCACGTCGACGCGCTTGAGCAGCGAAGCGGGGATCATGTTGACGTCGGCAGCAGCGCTGGCGGTGCTGCTCGACGACGGGTTGCCCGGCATCAGGCGGCGGCCGTTGACCAGCACCAGCGTGCGCGATTCACCGAGGTTGCGCAGGTTGATCGTCGCGGTGCCGGTCGAACCGTTCGAGACCGACGAGGTCTGCGTGGCGAACGACGACGGCAGGCTGTTGAGCACGTCCTCGATACGCGTCGCGCCGCGCAGCTTGATGTCCGCAGCGTTCACGACCGTGACCGGGCTGGCAGAGGTCAGGTTAGGGTTCGAAATACGCGAACCGGTGACGACGATGTCGCCGCCGCCTGCCGTACCCGCAGCGGCGGGATCCTGGCTTGGCGTATTGGAGATTGCGGGCGTGGTCGCCGCCGCGCCGTCATCGCTCGTCGTACCCTGGGGCGCTGGCGCCGGGGCATTCTGCGCGAAGGCCGGCAGCGCGATGACCGCGCCTGCGATCATCGTCGATGCCAGCAGGCAGTCGCGAAACATGTGGTTGCGCATGGTTATTTGGTCCCTTTGAATCGGCGAATTTTTCCGCCCGACACGATCCATTGTGCGACCGAAGGGCCGCAGCTGAGGGCGATGTCGCAAGACGCGACGCCCTTGTCCAAAAGAAAGTAACAAAGCGGCGCCCGTTCGTCGCATTGCGATCCGGATGTCACCAAATAGCAACATCCGTTTCGATGCCGACACGACCGCCCGACGCGCTGGCGCGACGAGACTCTTGCCGCACTGCGGGCGTCGGCCTACGCCACGCGTGTTGCAACGGGGGCTGGACGACGATGCGGATCGCGATGATTATGGTTGCCTGGGGAGTGGCGATTGCCGTGACGGGCCCCGCCATGGGGGCGACAAAACCCCGAAAGACGGGACGCGCGCCGCTGCTGATGGCAGTGACGCAATGCCGGACGATTGCCGATCCGGCGGCGCGCCTGACATGCTTCGACACATCGGTGGCCGCGCTGGACTCCGCAGAGAAAACCCAGACCGTCGTCGTGATCGATCAGCAGCAGGTTCGCGAAACCCGACGGAACCTGTTCGGCATCAGCCTGCCCGATATCGGCCTCTTCGGCAGCGGCGATGACCTGCCGCAGATCGAGACGACATTGGCCAACGCCTCGGTCGACGACGCAGGGCGTTGGAGCTTCATCCTGGCGGACGGGGCGCACTGGGTGCAGACCGACGACAACATCATCGCGCGTCGGCCAAGGGCGAACGACAAGGTGATCATCAAGCGCGCCGCACTCGGCAGCTTCCGGTTGAGCGTCGGCGGCCAACCCGGGGTGAAGGCCAAGCGCCAGAATTAGGGGCGCATCGGTCCCGCCACCAGCATCGGGTCGAGCTTCGCGTCGTTCCACCGCAGGCTCCAGTGGAGGTGCGGGCCGGTCGCGCGACCGGTCATGCCCACGGCACCGATCGGCTGCCCCTGTGTGACGTGATCGCCGGGCTTCACATCGATCCGCGACAGATGCAGGAACGCGCTGTTGAGGCCCATGCCGTGGTCGAGCATCAGCAGATTGCCCTCCAGCGTGAAGGGGTGATCCGCCGCGAGGATCACGACGCCGTCGGCGGGCGCGGTGACGACCGCGCCGGTGGTCTTCGCGATGTCGGTGCCCGAATGATAGCTGCCGGGTTCGCCCTTGTAGACGCGCTGCGATCCGAACAGCCCGGAGATGCGACCGGTGGCGGGCCACGCGAACGCCCGACGCCAGCCTTGCGCATCGGTCATGCGCGCGCGGGCGGCGACGATCTGCGCGAGTTCGGGCGGGCGGAGCCTCGCGAAGACCGGGTCAGGCGCGGGGAATTTCGGGAGCGTGTCGAGGCGCTCGATCCGCCACGCGCGCGGCGCGATCCTGAGACTTTGCGTAACATTGCGACCGTCGCCGAATGTCGCGGTCAGCGACGCTTGCGGGCCGGCGTCGCGGTCGAAGCCGGCGAGGAAGCGGCCGTCAGGGGCCAGTGCGATCGGCTTGCCGTTCAGCGTGACCGCCCGCGTTCCGGTAGGCGCTGTGCCGAGGATCAGCCCACCCTGGCTCAGCGTGCCGGTCCAGCGGAATGCGGGCTGGCTCGCGGTGGTAGGCGGCGGCGCTTGCTGGGCAGTCGCACTGGTCGCTGCCAGCAGGACGAGCACCGCCGCGCGGATCATCGTGGCGCCATCGCTTCGCTGGCGGCGGCGGCAGTGGCATAGGCCTCCTGGCGGGCGACGCTCCAGTAGCGCAGATCCTCGAGCGCGATGCGGTGGCCGGTCGCGGCGCAGGCGACATGGTCGCCCGGGCTGAGCACGCGAAAACCATTGGCCATATAGTGCAGCCGCGCGGCGCGGTCGGAGTTGGACATCAGCATGATCGGGCTCTTCTATAGAAGGGTGGGCTGGCGGGGCAACGCGTCCGGCGCGGGCCTGGCCTTGGGCGCAGCATAGGTTTTGGCGGCGGGGCGCTCAAGACCGGTGTCGGTCACCGCGTCGACCACGCCGTCACGGAAGTGGAGGGTCAGCGTGCCCGCCTCGCGCGCCGCCTTGGCCGAGGCGAGCGTCTCGCCGCCGGGACGCGCGGTGACGCGGGCATAGCCGCGGTCGAGGATCGCGTCGGGGTTGAGCGACTGGACGAGGCGCCATGTCGCGTCGAACTGCGCGCGTTTCGCCTCGAGCTTGCGCTCGAGCGTGGCGGGACGCAGCGCGGCGCCCGACCGATCGAGACTGCCGCGCGCAAGCGTCAGCCGCCGCTCCAGCCCGCGATCGAGCCGCTGGCCGAAATCGTCGGCGCGCTGGCGCTGCGGGCCGAGCAACTGGTCGCGCTTCGGCAGCAACCGCGCGAGCGCGTCGAGCCGCTCGCGGCCGCGCTCGACGTGGCGGCGGGCGCAGCGTTCGGTGCGGTTGCGGTGGCTGTCGATCGTCAGTCGCAGGTCGGCGAGCACGGGCACCGCGATCTCGGCCGCCGCGGTCGGCGTCGGCGCGCGCAGATCGGCGGCGAAATCGCACAAGGTCGTATCTGTCTCATGTCCGACCGCGGAGATGATCGGGATCGTGCAGCCGGCGACCGCGCGCACCACGACCTCCTCGTTGAACGACCAAAGATCCTCGACCGAGCCACCGCCGCGCGCGACGATGACGAGATCGGGGCGGGGCACCGGTCCGCCGGGCGCGATCGCGTCGAACCCGCGGACCGCGGCGGCGATCTCGTTCGCCGAGCCCTCACCCTGCACCTTGACCGGCCAGACGATGACGTGCGTCGGGCAGCGATCCTCCAGGCGGTGGAGGATGTCGCGGATCACCGCGCCGGTGCCCGATGTCACGACGCCGATCACCCGCGGCATGAACGGCAGCGGTTGCTTGCGCGCCCGGTCGAACAGCCCCTCGCCCGCCAACTTCGCCTTGAGCTTTTCGAGCAGCGCCATCAGTGCGCCCGCGCCGGCCAGCTCCATCCGCTCGATCACGATCTGGTATTTCGAGCGGCCGGGATAGGTGGTCAGCTTGCCGGTCGCGATCACCTCGATGCCGTCCTGCGGCACGAAGGCGAGGCTCGACGCATTGCCCTTCCAGATGACGCCATCAATCACCGCCTGGTCGTCCTTGAGCGACATGTAGCAATGCCCCGAGGCAACGCGCTTCCAGCCGGAAATCTCGCCGCGCAGGCGGACATGGCCGAATTCGCCCTCGACCATCCGCTTCAGCTTGAACGCGAGCTCGCCGACCGACATGGCGAGTGCGTTGTCGCCGGCGACCGGCTCGGCTACCAGCCGCCCCATGTCACTCGACACGTCATCGGAAAAGGGATCGGGCATGAACGTCCTGCTGCTGGGCTCGGGGGGGCGCGAACATGCGCTCGCGTGGAAGCTGGTGCAATCGAGAGGCCTCGATACGCTGTATGCGGCGCCGGGCAACCCCGGGATCGCACGGCTTGCGACGCTCGTGTCGCTGGATGCGACGGATCACGCCGCCATCGTCGCGTTCGTGCGCGACCATGCGGTCGGGCTGGTCGTGATCGGGCCGGAGGCGCCGCTGGTCGACGGGCTGGCGGATTCGTTGCGCGCAGCGGATATCCCGGTGTTTGGCCCCTCGAAGGCGGCGGCACAGCTTGAGGGGTCGAAGGGCTTCACCAAGGATCTGTGCCTGCGCGCCGGGATTCCGACCGCGGGCTATGTCAGGGTCAAGACGCGCGCCGAGGCGGATGCCGCGCTCGCGCGCACCTTCTCGCTGCCGGTCGTCATCAAGGCGGACGGCCTGGCCGCGGGCAAGGGCGTCGTCATCGCGTTCAGCGCCGCCGAGGCCGAGGCTGCGCTCGATGCGCTGTTCGCCGATGGGGAAGCCGAGGCGGTGATCGAGGAATTTCTCGACGGCGAGGAAGCGAGCCTGTTCGTGCTGACCGACGGCGTGGCGCTGATGCCGTTCGGCTCCGCGCAGGATCACAAGCGCGTCGGCGAGGGCGATACCGGGCCGAACACCGGCGGGATGGGCGCGTACAGCCCCGCGCTCGTCCTGACGCCCGCGCTGGAAAAGCGCGCGATCGACGAGATCGTCGCGCCAACGGTGGCGGCGATGGCAGCCGAGGGCATGCCGTTCTCGGGCGTGCTGTATGCGGGGCTGATGCTGACGCCGCAGGGGCCCAAGCTGATCGAATATAATGCGCGGTTCGGCGATCCCGAGACGCAGGTGCTGATGATGCGCTTCCAGGGAGATCTGCTCGCGACGATGCTGGCGACCGCGGAAGGGCGTCTCGGCGAGATGCCCGCGGCGCAGTTCAGCGACGAGACCGCGCTGACGGTGGTGATGGCCGCGGACGGCTATCCGGGCACGCCCAAGGCGGGCGGCGCGATCATCGGGCTGGATTCGGCGCGCGATGCCGGCGGCACCGTGTTCCACGCGGGGACGCGGCTCGAGGACGGTGGGCTGGTCGCATCGGGCGGCCGCGTGCTGGCCGTGACCGCCACCGGCGACGACGTCGCCGTGGCGCAGGCGAACGCCTATCGCGCGGTCGAGGCGATCGACTTCGCGGAGGGCTTCTATCGCCGCGACATCGGCTGGCGCGAAATTGCGCGCGGGTGATACGCTGGCTATCCCCCCCGCCAGGGGGAGGATCAGACATGACCGCCTTGCCGATTAGGCCTCGCCGCCCTTCGCGCGCATCGCTACGAGTATGAGCATGAACGAAACTTCCGCGACTTCCGCCTCGGGTCTGAGCCTGCTGCCAGACGGCATCGCCACGCTGACCGCGATCCACTTCACGATCATCGCCGTCGTGGCGATCCTGGTGATCATCGGTCTGCTGTGGGGCATCAAGGCGAAACGCGGCCGCGTACAGGCATCGCGCGACGTGATCGCGAACGCCGAGGAAGCCGGCGTTCCGGCACTGCCGGTTCCCGATCCGGGCAAGGCCACACCCGATCCTTTCAACGCCTCACAGTCGCAGCGGCAGGCGCAGACCGTAGCACCCGTCGCACCGGCGCAGGCCCAGGCGCAGGTCCCGATCCAGCCCCAATCCGAGCCCGAGCGCACCCCTGAGGCGCGAAATGCACCGGCACCGATTTCCGACATCCCGCGCGCCGCCCCCCCGGCAACGCCGCACCGGATGGCAGACGAGCCGATCGCCGCCGCCGCGCCGCCGGAGGCGCGCCCTGCGACCGAAATCACACCGCCGGCAGCCGTCGAACCCGATGCGGTCAAGTCCGCCCCGATCAAGCCCACCCCGATCGCGCCCGACCCCGTCGAGTCGAGCCAGCCAATGCCTGCCTATGCGGACGGCCCCGTCACGCAGTTGAAGGGGCTTGGACCGAAGGTCGCCGCGCAGTTGGCGTCGCTCGGCGTTGCGACGGTCGGTCAGATGGCAGCGCTGTCAGAGAGCGAGGCGCAGCGTATCGACGCGCAACTCGGCAATTTCACCGGGCGCATGGGCCGCGATCGCTGGATCGAGCAGGCACGGCTGCTCGCGGCGGGCGACAAGGCCGGGTTCGAGAGCGTGTTCGGCAAACTGTGAGCGATGCCATCGCCACCCGCGTGATAGGCCGCGCGTTCAACACGTAACAGCCTGCCAACACGCCCGGTACTGTCGATTGGCTCTATGCCGGACGCGTGCCGACGGGCATGTCTCGACGCGTCGCACCTCGAAGTATGAGGGCGGTAGACAGGGCGATGAGTTCACATGCTGGTAATGATGAGTGCGATGCTGTTGACGGCCGCTCCGGTGCATCTCCCGGCTGGTCCGGTCGTGATCGGAGACGATGCGTGGGCGGTGTCCGGCGTATCGCCCGGTGCCGTGCCATCGCCGTTTACCGATGACGTCCCCGCGATCGCGTCGATGGCCGTCTCTGCGCTGGCGTTAAACGCATCGCTTCCGGCGGTCACGCTTCAGACACAGGCTGGTCAGACACAGGTCGGGCCGCAAGGCGTGCCGACCCAGCAGATTCCGCCGATCGGCCCTCCCCCGATCGGCACCCCCGCTTCGGAACGGTCCCCGTCTGATATCGTCGTTACCGGACGCAAGGAAACCGCGGGTGATCCGCTTCGCGCGGTCAATGCCGAATCGTTCGCGGTGACGCAGAAGGTCGACGACGCCGTGATCGGTCCGGTCGCACGAACCTACAAGAAGACCGTGCCGAGCCCGATCCGGCGCGGCATCCACAATTTCCTGTACAACCTGCGCGAGCCGATCGTCTTCCTGAACTTCCTCCTGCAGTTCAAGCCGGGCAAGGCAGCGGAGACGGTCGGGCGGTTCGCCATCAATACGACGATCGGCGTGGCCGGCGTGATCGACATGGCGAAGCGCAAGCCGTTCCACCTGCCGCGACGGTCGAACGGGTTTGCCAACACGCTCGGCTATTACGGCGTGAAGAACGGCCCGTTCCTGTTCCTGCCGATCGTCGGTCCGACGACGATCCGCGATCTGTTCGGTGGCGCGATCGACCGATTGATCCTGCCGGTCGGCGTCGGTCATCCGTTCAACAGCACGTCGTACACGGCTCCGGCGGGGATCCTGGGCGCACTCGACCACCGGTCGGAGTTCGACCAGACGTTGAAGGACCTGCACGACAATTCGCCCGATCCGTACGCGGCGACGCGGTCCTTCTATCTCAACCGGCGGCAGGCGGAGATCGATCATCTCCACGGCCGTGTCGAGGGAGACCCCGCGGGCATGTCCGGGCCACCGCCGAGCGTGGTGCCGTTCGTGCCGAGCGATCTGGAACCTGGGGCAAAGCCGGTCTCGGAGACGCCTGCCGCCGGGGCGCCCCCCGTCGATACGTCCGCCGATACGTCCGTCGATACGTCCGCCGATACGTCCGTCGAACGGCCCGCAAGCGCACGCTGACGCGCCGGCAGCAAGGCCCGGGTCGCGCATTCCAACGGGATATCCCAGCCTCTGCCGAGAGGAGGCGATTTTGAGGCGGCGGCGTCTGATTTACCGGGGGTGATTTACCGGGGGATCTTCCGGAAACGCAGGCGCACCGGCGTCAGACTTCACTCACCAGCAGCTTGTCGATGCGACGGCCGTCGAGATCGACGATCTCGAACTTCCAGCCCTGTTCGACGAAGCTCTCGCCCTCGCCCGGCAGATGGCGGAACACCGACAGGGCAAGACCCGCGACGGTGGCGTAATCGCGGTCCTCGGGCAGATCGATGCCAAGGCGGTCGGCGAGCGAATCGGCCGCCATCGTCCCCGCCACGAGCAACGAGCCATCGTCGCGGACGACCACTGAGGGCGCGTCGTCCGGATCCGAATCCGACTTGAACTCGCCGGCGATCGCCGCGAGCAGGTCGGCGGGCGTGACGATGCCTTCGAAATGGCCGTATTCGTCGTGGATCAGCGCCATCGGCACCTCGGCCTCGCGCAGCGCGAGCAAGGCGTCCATCGCGTCGATCTGGTCGATCACCACCGGCGCTTTCCGCATCAGCACGCGCAGGTCGAGCGGTTCGCCGCGAAACAGCGCGGCGGCGATGTCGCGCGCCTGCACGACGCCCTGGACCTTGTCGATCGAGCCGTCGCCAACCGGAAGCCGCGTGTGCTGCGAACCGAGCAAGGTGCTGCGGATCTCGTCGCTGGTGCCGTTGCAGTCGAGCCAGTCGATCTCCGTGCGCGGCGTCATCACTTCGCGAACCGGGCGATCCGCGAGGCGCACCACGCCCGAGATGATCGAGCGCTCATGTTCCTCGATCACACCCGACTTGGACGCCTCGGCGACGATCAGGTGGAGTTCCTCGGCGGTGACGTGCTCCTCGCTCTCGCGGTCGAGGCGGAGCAGGTGGAAGATCAGGCCACTGGTCGAATCGAGCACCCAGACGATCGGCGCAGTGCCGATCGCGAGCCAGCGCATGACGGGCGCCATGAACGACGCGATCACCTCGGGCGAGCGCAGCGCGAATTGCTTGGGGACGAGCTCGCCGATGATCAGCGAGGCAAACGTCGTCAGGCCGATGACGATTGCGAACCCGGCGGTTTCCGCGGTCGCGGCCGACAGTCCCCAGCCCTGCAGTCGCGCGGCGGTCGGCATGCCGAGGCTCGACCCCGAATAGGCACCGGCGAGGATGCCGATCAGCGTGATGCCGATCTGGACGGTCGAGAGGAACTTGCCGGGGTCTGCCGCGAGCAGCAGCGCGGCGCGCGCGCCCTTCTTGCCCGAGCGTGCCATCGCCTCGAGCCGGGCCTTGCGCGCCGAGACGATCGCGAGTTCGCTCATCGCGAACACGCCGTTCAACGCGACGAGCGCGAGGATGATCGCAACGTCGATCCAGGGGAAGGGGGGAAGCGGTGCCATTGGCTCGACCGCTCTTTGCAGGACAACGGGCGATCGCACAACCGTCCTTGCATGTTAGCGCGACGACGGAGTTGGGCATAGTTGCGCCGCGGCTTGATGCGCAGGCGGAACAATCGCTACCGAAATCGGGTTATCGGCCGTATCGGGCATATCGTTGCCGTCCATCGTTCCAGGGAGAGTGTTTATGAAAACCAAGATGTTCGCGGGTGCGGCACTGGCTGCGCTGATCGCCACCAGCGGCTGCACCACCGATCCGGAGACCGGTCGCCAGACGATCTCGAAGACCGCGCTGGGCGGCATCGGCGGCGCGCTCGGCGGCTATCTGCTCGGCGACGTGGTCGGTGGGCGTCGCGATCGTACCGAGAAGCTGCTCGGCGCGGGCATTGGCGGCCTGGCCGGCGCAGGGATCGGCGCGTACATGGACAAGCAGGAGCGCGACCTGCGCGCCCGCACCGCTGGCACCGACGTCCAGGTGATCCGACAGGGCGACGACCTGGTGCTCAACATCCCGTCGGGCATCACCTTCGCATATGACAGCGCTACCGTGCAGCCGCAGTTCCAGCGTACGCTCGACCAGGTCGCGGACACGCTGGCGCAGTACAACCAGACCTATGTCGACGTGTACGGCCATACCGATTCGACCGGCAGCGACCAGTATAACCAGGCGCTGTCCGAACGCCGCGCGCGCTCGGTCGCGGATTACCTGTCGGGTCACGGCGTGCAGAGCGCCCGCATCGGCACGCGCGGCTATGGCAAGACGCAGCCGATCGCGTCGAACGATACCGATGCCGGCCGCGCTGCGAACCGTCGCGTCGAGGTGAAGATCGTGCCGATCACGCAAAGCGACCTGCGGTAGTCAGAGGCGCCACTCCTCCCCCGTCGTGGGGAGGAGCAGCCATCTAGAACAACCGACCGCCATTCGGGACCTGCGCGGTCGGCGAGATTAGAACCACCTTCCCCGCCGCATCGGGGAAGCCGAGCGTCAGAACTTCGGACATCATCGGCCCGATCTGGCGGGGTGGAAAATTGACCACCGCCGCGACCTGGCGACCGATCAGCGTCTCCGGTGCATAATGGTCTGTGATCTGCGCGGACGAGCGCTTCTCACCGATCTCCGGACCGAAATCGATCCGCAGCTTGAACGCGGGTTTGCGCGCTTCGGGGAAGCGTTCGGCCGCGACGATCGTGCCGACGCGGATGTCGACCTTCTCGAAATCGGGGAAGCTGATCTCAGGGGACGGCATCTCAGAAATCAACATTGTCATAGTGCGACGGGGGCGAGATCAGTTCCATCCGTTCGGACAGCAGCGGGCGGAAGCTCGGGCGGCTCTTGAAGCCGCGATACCAGCGCGCGGTCTGGTCGTGCCCCTTCCAGTCGATCCCGCCGAGATAATCGGTGACCGAAATCTGCGCGGCCGCGGCAAGATCGGCGAGACTCATCGTCGCACCGCCCAGCCAGTTCCGATGATCGAGCAGATAGTCCATGTAATCGAGATGCCCGACCGCGGCCTTCATCGCCTCGCGCAGGCCCTTGGCATCGGGTGCGGCGCGATGCGCAAGCCGCTTGACCATGCGCTCGTGCAACAAGGGTCCGGTGACGTCGCGGTAGAAATGCGTATCGAACCACGTCACCAACCGGCGGATTTCAGCGCGGTTGGTGGCGGTGCCGTTGATCATCGCGGCTTTTTCGACGGTCTCCTCGAAGAACTCGCAGATCGCCATCGAATCGATCAGCGGCGCCACGCCGCGCGACGCGTCGACCATCACCGGCGTCTGCCCGGCGGGATTCATGTCCATGAACTCGTCGCGCCGATCCCAAGGCGATTCGCGGACGAGTTCATACCCGACCCCCTTCTCGCCCAGCAGCAGGCGCACCTTTCGCGAGAAGGGACATAAGGGGAATTGGTAAAGCTGCCACATCCCCTCCGTTTAGGCGGTGCGAGGCGGGTGTGTCACTAGCGCCGAGAGCGAATAGCGCACGGTGCGTTCGGGCGCTCTGCCGCGGCCGCAGGCTCGCGTCCGAAAGGATCGAGCCGTATCGACAGGGTGTCCCCCCGCCCCCGCCGCCGCCGCCGCCGCCGCCGTTACCGCGCACGCATACGCTTGCCGCCATGCTCCGGCCCGATCGGGCGTTTAGGTCCCGGCGATCAAACCGGACGATCGCCCATGCGTTCGCCGAGCCGCACCGGCCGCGCCGGCCCCCAGTTTTCGTCAAACGCGATCGCGCCCTGCCGGAACAGCATCACGATCGTCGAGCCAAGCAGGAAGCGCCCCATTTCTTCGCCCTGTTCGAGCGCGACGTTATGATCGGCATAGTGCCATTCCCTCAGCGTGCCGGTACGTTTCGCATTCACGACGCCGTGCCATGCGGTCGCGATGCTGCCGACGATGGTCGCGCCGATGAGCACCATGACGAATGTGCCGTGCTCCGCACTCTCGAAGACGCACACAAGGCGTTCGTTGCGCGCGAACAGATTGGGCACTCCGCGCGCCGTGACGGGGTTCACCGAGAACAGGCTGCCGGGAATGTAGCGCATCCCCGTCAACCGGCCGGCGCACGGCATATGGAGACGGTGATAGTCCCGCGGCGACAGATAAAGATTTGCGAAACTGCCATGACGGAACTCCGCGGCCAGTGTGCCGTCACCGCCGATCAGTTCGGTGGTGGTGAACCGGTGCCCCTTGGCCTGCACGATATGATGGTCGTCGATCGCACCGACCTGACTGATCGCGCCATCCACCGGACAAATGAAATCGGCATCCGCCAGCGGCCGAGCGCCCGGCCGCAGCGGCCGCGAGAAGAAGTCGTTGAAGCTGGCGTAGCTGGCGATGTCCGGATTGTCGGCTTCGCTCATATCGACGCCGTAGCGCACGACGAACCAGCGGATCAGCCGGGTGGTCATTGCACCGCCCCGCGCCCGCGCGATACGACCCGCCAGACGGGTCAGCCGCTGTTTCGGCAGGGCATATTGCAGCAGGACGGTAAAGCGATCGGACATTGAGGATCCTTGAAGATCGGCCAGCGGATGGACGGCGCGATTGTTCCCCGTCATGCGCGTCGCATCAAGCCCATCCCGGAGCGTCCCGCACCGACACGGTCTCGAAAATGCCCGCGGAATGCGCATATGGTGCGCATGGGCGGTCGCGTGAAACGGATAGCTGGGCTGGCGGCGGCTGCCGCAAGAGCTGCACCAGAGCAGGACGATCCGTGCTGCGCCTTATGCGGGCGGCGTCTTGGGCAACGCGTGGAGCGACATCATAGTGTTCCCAAGAGCGAGGGCGGCACGACGACCGTGCCGGTGCATCCGATCTGCCATCGCACCATCCATGCCTTTGTCGCGAACCACGCGTTGGCTTCGTCCTATGCGACGATGGACCAGCTGCGCGAACGCGAGGATATCCGGCAATATCTTCGCTGGATCGCTGGCAAGCCGCCCGACTTTCGCGCGCCTACACGGCGGCGCAAGGCGTGACGAAACGCACCGGCACGCGGTCCGTCCGCAACGGCCACCACATGCTGACCATAGCATCCTTGTCGATGCCATCCCGCGCCTGTTCAAGCCGTTGACGTGGCCTGGTGCGGTTGCAGAGCGCGATGACGATGCCGCAGATCGCCGAGGCCGACGGTACGCGATGGGAAGACTAAGCGCGCGCACGGCGGATCGTCTGGGCTTGTGTCGCATTCTCCGAGCTATGCTGCGCCCGGGTACGGCCATGCTCATACCGCAGTGCCGACGAGGTGGCCGATCCCGGCGGTCGCCGCCATCGCCGCCGCCCCCCAGAGCAACACGCGGACGGCAGGGCGAAACGGACGCGCGCCTCCAACCCTCGCGCCGACGATCCCGAGGATGGCAAGACAGACCAGCGTCGCGCCGATCACGACAGCCAACCGCTGCGGCGCCGGCGCCAGTGCGGCGACCAGGAGCGGGACAACCGCACCGGCAACGAAGCTGACCGCCGATGCGAACGCGGCCTGTACCGGGCGCGCGAGGACGATCTCGGAGATGCCGAGCTCGTCGCGGGCATGCGCCCCGAGTGCATCATGCGCCATCAACTGCCCGGCAACCTGACGCGCCAGTGTCGCGTCGAGACCGCGCGCCACATAGATCTGCGCGAGTTCGTCATGCTCGTGCGCCCAATCGCTCGCGAGTTCGGCATGCTCGCGCGTCAGGTCGGCGGCCTCGCTGTCCGCCTGCGAACTCACCGAGACATATTCGCCCGCCGCCATCGACATCGCGCCGGCGACCATCGCCGCCGAACCCGCGACCAGCACCGTACCGGTACTCGCCCCCGAAGCCGCAACGCCGGCGATCAGGCTGGCGGTCGAGACGATGCCGTCGTTTGCACCGAGCACAGCCGCGCGCAACCAGCCGGTGCGCGAAACCAGATGCCGTTCATCATGCTTGCTCATGGCTGTTTCCTGATGGTTTTGTCGGGTGTGACGAGGGTAACGCCCCGTTTGCGGACAATCAGATGGTTTTGCGCCACCGGTCGATCGGCGGACAGGATCAGCCATGGATCGACCGCATGCTGGCTTTCATCGGAACGTGGAGGCGAAGCCGGATCCACCGACTTTCAGTCAGCCTATCGTCAGTTCACCCATCGCCCAAGCGTCGGCTAAATTCGCGTTTCCAGGCGCAGTAAATTGAAACATTATCGTACGCAGCGACTCCTCAACCAGATCGATCACGACAACCTGGCTGATCCTGAGCATCATGCCCAATGCAGACTTTGTACTTCATCATGCGCCTCATTCGGCAACGCAATTCTTCACGTTTTCGTCAACCACGCAAGCCCGAGGCAATTCCTCGATACCAGCTTTTAAGACCCCGAATCTTCATCCTTCCCCGAATTACGTTCAATACCGCTTTGGCAAGGGAAACACATATCACCAGCGCGGTAATGACCTTACCGAAGTGATCGCGCACGAAGATCATGTGACCACGTGTAAAGTGATAAATCGAGAAAGCGCTGAATGACCCGCCGGTCGAAACCGAAACCTTGTGCCGGCACTCCAATCGCGTATCAACAACAATTCGCTGACCGGCCGCCGCCATCTTCATACAAAGCTCGGCGTCTTCCCAATACACAAAGTGGCGCTCGTCAAAGCCATTCATCGCCTCGAATGAATCGATGTTGAATGTGATGCAGCACCCCGATGCGAATTTGGTGTCTTCGATCGCTTTCATCGGCACTTCACGGCGCAGGCGACCGATGTGGTCGTGAAACGGTATGATGCCCCGTGCCAACCTAAAAGAACCAGTCACAAACCATATCCGGTCGGGCTGCGAATAATATGTGATGAGCGGCACGAGGGCGTCCGCCTTTTGCTCCTCCAACGAGCCAACCATCGCATGCATGAGGCTGTCATTAAACTCGGTATCGTTGTTGATGAAGGTAATATGGGTGGCACCGTGACTGCGCGCGAAAGCTAGCCCCTGATTGCAGCCTTTCGCAAATCCAACATTCTCATCATTCAGAATGACGTGCGTGTTGGGTCGGTCAAGCTGACGCAAATAATCCGCCGTTCCATCGGTCGAGGCGTTATCCACGATGAGCAGGATGAAATCGCGATTGCGTTGCGCTTCGATGGAGTCCAGAAATGGCTCGAGAATGTCGTCGTTGAGCGCGTTGAAGGTGACGGTAACGATAACGTTCATGGGCAGCCTTTCCATGGCACCTTCTGTGCCGCTGCGCTCCCGTAGCGGAGAAGCCAGTGCAAAAGGAAGCACCGGGCTAGCGCCGCCTCGCTGGTACCCCGCCGCCCCGATCCGACGGTCTATCGCTCATGGATAAAAAGGTGCCGCGACCGCCCTCGCCATGACTTGCTTTTCGCGATACCTCGCCAATCGATGACATTGCCAATCGAAATTCCCCTTTATGCGATACGCCATGGCCAAATCGGCGGGACCGAATTCGCGATCTACAACCTGATACGCGGCCTAGCCGCGACCGACGTGCCGCTGGTGCTAAATTACGGTCGTGACGCTGATCTTTCGCCCGATTTCCTGGACTGGACGAGAGGCGTCCCTGGTATATCGATGCGTCGAGGCGGCGGACTGCCCGGACCGAAAAGCACGCGTTTCATCGAAGAAGCGCTGTTCCAAAACCGGCGTCGTGGCGACAAGTGGGCGATCTTTCCCAATTATTTCTGCCCGCCCGCGCTCGTCGGCCGCCGGGGCAGGAACTGCGTGATCCTGCACGATATCCAGTATAAGCGTTATCCTGAATATCATTCGCCGAAGCGGCGCGCCTGGCTTGATTTCTATCTACCGCGGATGCTCCGTTCGGCCGATGCGATCATCCTGATCTCCCAATCCGAGCTCTCGCTCGTGCGCGAATATTTCGGGGAGGCGATCGCGGCCCGCTGCGACGTCGTACCCAACGCGATCGATTTCGTGCGCTTGCAGGGCGGCACCGGCAAGCCGAGCGCCGAGGCCCGCCAAATGGTCGGGAAGCGGTACATATTATCGGTATGCCATCAGTTCCCCCACAAAAACGTGCCCACGCTGCTCGCCGCCTTTGCCAACGTGGCGCAGCGGGATCCGTCGCTGCAGCTCTACCTTGTGGGATCGTCCTCGGCGGCCAATCGGGATTTTGTCCGGGCAGCATCGACGCCGGCAATTATCGACCGGGTCCATCTGACCGGTTTCGTCAGCGATGCCGATCTGGGGCTGTTGTATGCGCATGCCCAACTATTCGTTCTGCCCTCGCTGTACGAGGGGTTCGGCATGCCGGCCGTGGAGTCGCTGGGTCTGGGCATACCGACCCTAGTGAGCAACGCGTATGCCTTGCCTGAAGTCACATTGGGGCACGCGGGGGTGATCGATCAGCCTCGCGACCCGGCAGTATGGGCGGATGCCATCGAAGCAGCGCTCGCATCCGGCAATCGCCCATCTTCCGCCGCGATCGCCGAGATCCGCGCTACCTATGAGCCCGCTACGGTCGCGCGCAAACTGGTAAAGGTGCTCTCCGCTCGCGGGTAAAGCGTGCTTTATCCATTACCGTCGGACACCCGTGGTACGCCATGGCTATGGCCGTATCCCCCCGCGTTGGCTAAGGACGGCGCGGATTGCCGATCGTCCGCGGCCAGCGCCTGGTCGATAGCCGTTGACTTGGTTACAAGTGGAGTCGAAAATATCATGAACGTGCTCATCACCGGCGGCGCCGGGTTCATCGGTTCGCGCCTTGCGCACAAGCTGCACCAGGGCAATGCCACGGTCACCGTCATCGACAATTTGAGCGAGCAGATTCACGGGGCCGGACGCGCGTTTCCCGACGGGCTGGAAGACGTCGCCCGTTGCATCATCGGCGATGTGCGCGACCGTGACGCAATGCGCGCCGCGATCGCTGGACAAGAGGTGATCGTCCACCTTGCCGCCGAGACCGGCACGGGCCAGTCGATGTACCAGGTCGAGCATTATGCCGACGTCAATTTGCAAGGCACCGCCGTCCTTCTTGATCTGCTCGTCAACGAACGCCCGCCCGCGTTGCGCAAGCTCGTCGTGGCCTCCTCGCGCGCGATCTATGGCGAGGGCCAGTATCATTGCGCGGAGCATGGCAGCATTTACCCAGATGCACGCACGGTCGAGGCGATGGACGCGGGCCGCTTCGATCCCGTCTGCCCAACCTGTGGCAACGCCGTAACGGTAGAGCCCACCGCGGAAGCAACCCCCTATGGCCCTTCGTCCTTCTATGGCCTGACAAAGCAGGTCCAGGAGCAGATGGTGCTGATGTTCGCCGCGACGCTGGGCGTCGATGGCTTCGCCATGCGGTATCAGAATGTCTATGGGCCGGGACAGAGCCTGAACAATCCATATACCGGCATCCTTGCGGTATTCTCGAACTTGGTGCGCCAGGGCAAGGGCCTCAATATCTTCGAGGATGGCGAGGAAAGCCGCGACTTCGTCTTCGTCGACGACGTGATCGACGCCACCGCCGCCGTTTGCGCTCCCGATGTGCATGGAGTGATGTCACTCAACGTCGGCGCGGGTGTGCGGACCAGCGTGCTGGACGTTGCGCGCACGGTGATCGACTATTACGGCGCGGACGTCCCTGTCGCGGTGACCGGTGCCTACCGCCTGGGCGATATCCGCCACAACGTCGCCGACATTTCACGCATCCAGGCCCTGACCGGCTTTACCCCGAAATGGGCGTTTGCCGACGGTCTCAAGGCATTTCTGGACTGGGCCGGCGGGCATGAGGCAGCCGACTCGGGATTCGACAAGTCGCTGAAGGAATTGAGTGACCGCCAGCTTCTGCGCACGGGCAAGGTAGCCTAAAGTGTTGCCGCGCTGGTACAATCAAGGGCTTTTGCCTATGCTGTGCCAGCGCCGAACTTGTGCGACCGCGCAAACCTGCGTTCGCTGACGGGACTCTGCTTCTTTCATGACCAAAACGATATTTGAGTCCGATGTGCCGACCTCCACATCGGTAGATGCCCCGCAGCATGCGCCGCAACCGGTCCAAAGCCGGCTCCGCGTAAACAATTTCGACGGCCTGCGGCTGATCTTCGCGGCGATGGTGGTGGTTTTCCATGTGGCGCTGCTTTCGCAGGCACCGCAGTTGGACTGGCTGTACCGCTACGTATCGTCGGGCTTCGCGGTTCAGGCGTTCTTCGTCGTCAGCGGCTTCCTCGTGACGATGAGCTTCGATAATACCACGTCCTTGGTGAGCTATGCCAAGAAGCGTATCTTCCGGATCGCACCGGCGTACATCGTCGTCATCCTCGTCGCGGCTTTTGCCCTCGTCGCGATATCGACGCTGTCGCCGGGGCAGTATTTTGCCGATCCCCGCTGGCGATCGTACGTTGCATCAAATTTGATGCTGTCGAACTTCCGTCAGCCCACCTTGCCCGGCGTCTTCACCAACAACTTCGAGCCCGCGGTCAACGGGTCGCTGTGGACCATCAAGCTCGAGGTGATGTTCTACTGCCTGGTGCCCTTCATCGTCTGGGCCAGCCGGCGGTTTGGTTACAAGCCGGTCGTTGCGGCATTGTTCGTGTTCTCGATCCTGTGGCACGGCGCCTTCGCCTATTATGCCGATGCGCATAACTCCGATCTGGCCGCACGCTTTGCAAAGCAGCTGCCCGGCCAGCTCGCCTTCTTCGCCGGCGGAACATTTGCGTATTACAGAACGCGCGATGGCCTCCCTCCACCTGCCGCGTGGATGGTCGTGTGTGCCGTCGCCGGCTATGCGCTGACGCAGGGCATGGTCTTTTTGGTCCTGGCGCCCATCTGCGTGACGTTAATCGTCTACTGGGCATCGATCCGGGTGCCGCAGCTGTGGAGCGCAAAGCGTTCGGGCGACCTGTCCTATGGCCTATATCTCTATCATTTCCCGATCGTGCAGGTCCTAATTGCACTTGGCGCGTTCAAGGCGGCCCCGATCGCAAGTCTCTTCGCCGTGTGCGGACTTGCGTTTGCCGCCGCGTTGGTTTCGTGGCACGTGATCGAAAAGAACGCGCTCCGGTTCGCGCACTCGCGCACGACCGCACCGCGTGTATGAGTAGGCGTGCATGAGTAGGTTTCGAACGTGCTGAATTTGATCGCAGTGCTTGCGCTGTCGGCGCAGCTCCTTGCACCCTATCTCGTGTGGCGCAGCCGCTGGAACATTCCGACGCATATCTCGGCGGGGTTCTGCGTTACGGCCTATGCCATCCCCGGCCTCTTCACCGACGTATGGGATGGCGTTCCCGCCTCGACGGTGGACTTTTTCATCCAGGTGAATGTTCTAGGCGCCGCCGCCTTGTGCGTAGGCGTCCTGTTCGGCAGTTTCCTTGCCAAGCAGCGCGGGCTTCACATGCTTGCGCAAGGACCGCGCTTGTCGCTCAATGCCTCTCCGATGGTGCGTCGTGTCATCATCGTGGCCGCGCCGTGCGTGATTGGCATGTGCGTGGCCTATGCGATCATGGGCTTTATCCCGATGTTCGCGGCCGATCCGTTTTCGGCAAAGCAGTTCAAAGGCGCCTACCGCGATCCCTATTATCGCGCCGCCTATCTGTTCCGTTTCTGCTTTTCGGTCCTGCAGGCATCGATCCCGCTGTTGCTGACGATTGGCTGGTATCGACGGTCGCCTTTCCTGATCGCGCTGGCCACCGCCAGCTTCGTCGTCCTGCTCATATCCCTCGCCCGCGGCGCCACCGCCACCGGCGTCATATTCTTCCTCGGAATTCTGGCGGCGCAGAACCGTGGCTGGCTCAAATGGTACATCGTCCTCGTCATCGTCATTTTCCCGTTCGGCAGCGTCTTTTACTACGTCCTTGGCCAGATCCTGGAGGTGCAGGCGCTTCGTAGCGGTTACGTCGGCGAGGATTTCTCGCAATTCATCGCGGCAGGCGCGCCTGACATCATGGACCAGCTCAACTGGCTCCACGGCTTCGTGCAAGGCGAGTATTTCTCGATGGGCCGCACGGTGTTCGGCGGCCTCGTTCCCAGCAACTACGCCTGGAACCCGCAGGTCTGGACACTGACGTACAACGATGTCGGCGGGGATATCTCCGAACTCGTCACTGGTGGCCTGCGCCTGACGACGGCGGAATGGGGATATGCCAATTTCGGCTGGCTCGGCGTGATCCTGATACCCCTGCTCTCCGGCATGGCGAATGGTGCCATTCTGGAGAAGCTCAAGGCGTTGCTGCCACGACTGAGCGTGTTGCAGGCCGCCGTCGCGCTCATGATCTATACCACGCTCGGGCAATTCATCGTGCAATGGTACACGCTCAGCATCCATGCGCTGCCTGCGATCGCTGCCGCGCTTTATTTCTGGTGGGCGTTCAAGCCGATCAAGCAGGCCGAGGTGCCCACCGACCGACTTTCATCACGAATGTCCGGAACGCACCCCGTTTGACGTCGCCGCCACCAATTCGAGTAGGAACGATGACAGACACCCCCGATACCGAACCCCTGTGCGTGGAAGCACGGCCCGGCCTGACACGTCGCGCCAGCTGCGGGCTGCTCCTGACTCTGCCCCTGTCGGGAGCCGCTGCACAGACGCCACCACAGGTACGGCCGACACCCGGAGCAGCGGGCATGTTCACGGCGAAGGCCGAGGGTGCGCACACGCGCAGCTTTGCCGAAAAACTCGACGATTATGCGCTGTCGGTGATGGACTTTATGTCGCCCGAGCAGATTTCGGATGCTCGGCAGCGGCTGGGCAGGATCGATTGCACCGCGGCGTTCAATGCCGCCTTCGATGCGGCGCAGCGCAGCGGACGCACCGTGTACGTGCCGGACGGCGTCTATCTGGTCGGAAACCTCCGCTTCGGTTCACAGAGCACGTCAGCCGGTTCGCTATCGCCGCTGGGCCTGCTGGGGCAAAGCAAGCTCGGCACGATATTGCGCGCACGCGCCGGCCTGACCGGCACGGTTCTCCAATCCTGGTCCGTCACCGGCGTAACCTTTTCGGATTTCACGATCGAAACCGCCGGAACGGCGGCGATGGCCTGGGATTGCCGTTGGAAAGCGGGCGACGGACCGTCGACCCAAAATGTCATACGCCATATCATCGTTACCGGTGGCACAGCACCGGTTCACGTCAACTGGGACAATCTGAACGATACCTATCCGACCGAGGTCACGGTACGCGTCGATGATCGCCAGGCGGCGTCATGCGGGATCTCGATGGTCCAGGGCGGCGGGCTCAGCCTGCTCCGCGGATGCATCTGGTCGGGATGTTTTTTGCGCTTCGGCTCGCAGAACGGCAAGATCGACGGCTGCTGGGGTCACGGCATCGAATTTGCCAAGGGCTGCACCAACCATGTCGAGATCAGCGCGGGCTATTTCTATGGCAACCCGACACACAAGAGCGTGTTCTGGTCGCAAAGCTACAGTTCGTTCAACTCGGTGCGCGCCCTGGTCTGCACCGCAACCCAGTTCGTCACCGAGAACACGCCGACGGCCGCCTATTTCGATCTCAACGCATACAGCATCCTCAAATTCACCGCCTGCCAGTGGCTCGGGCCAACGCCTGCCCTGATCGGCGCACGCGCACGCACCGACAGCTATGCGACTGTTCTCGTGCGGATCGAAGGTGGTACCCACACCGGCAAGCTTACGCTTGGCGATCGCCCCGGATTCGAGATCGAATGCGACGCATTCATGAACGACGCCACCGGACGAATGGTGACCAAGGCGCGGGGCGGGAGCTTTGTGCCCGAGGTGCGCGGCAATGGCCGAACCCCGGGCACCTATGCGCGGGGCGGCAAGACCTTCGGCCGGTATCGTCGTCAGGGCAACATCGTCCATTTCCGCCTTCGCATCGAATGGTCGGGGCACAGTGCGGCAGGAAACAATGCCAGCCTCTATATCCTAGGCTTGCCGCTCGAGTTTGATGCCGATGGCGTGGAAACGGTGACGCTCGAATATTCCGGCAGCAGCTTTGCGGGCCGCAATGTCCGCGCAAATTTCGCAAACGGCGCAATAGCCTTTCTGACCGCCGATGGAGGCCCCATAGCGCTGCCGCGCGATGGCGATCTGATCCTGTCCGGGAACTACAGCGTCACAGCTTGATACGGGGCGAGTCGTTTAGAAGCGGCTCGTCTCGGGGCGGCGCCAGGTCCTTCCAGACCATCAATGGCCATTTCCAGTTGTTGTACGCCGCTTGGGTCAGCCCTTGAGCGGCGATCACGCCTATCACGCCAAGACCCAGCCAGCAGCTCGTGGTCGCCAATATCGCCACCACCACGCCGGATACCAGCGATGGTATCACGAACGGAACCTTGTTCGCGGTCGTGATGATGAACGCGTGCACCGAATGGTTACCCTCCAGCACCATCGTGACGGCCAGCAGGATCATGGTCGCCGATGGCAGCGGTGGCACGCTGCTCTTGAGAAATACCAGCAGATATGGCGCCAGTACAATCACCGCGATCGAGCCGGAAACGGCAATGACGAAGAAGCCGACCACGCCGCGCAGGGCAAGCTGGCGTAAGCGCGTGCGGTCGCGCGCCATGCGGGCTTCGACGATCCGGGCGAGCGAGATCTGCGCCGGCAACTGGGCGACGGTCGTTACGGCCATCAGCATCTGGAGGCTGATCGAAAACGAGCCGGCAGCCTTCAGGCCATAAAAGGACGACACGACAAAGACGCTCAACCGGGTAACAAGGAAGGCCCCGATGCCGACGAGGCCGAGACGGGAGGCGTTAGGGGCGATTTCGCGCAGCAGCGCACGCGATCGTTCCGCGTCGCGCGTACGGCTTTTCAGCGGCAGTCCCTTGAGGAACATCGCCCCACCGATGCGGGCAATGATCTGCGCCAGCAGAAACGCCGCCGACAGTCCGATCAATCCGCCCCCCGCGAGCAGTGCACCGATCCCGAGCGCGGCGGACCCTCCGCGCGCGAGCACCAGAAAGCTGTAGTTTTGCGCGATCCGCCCCGATCCGAGCAGCAGCGCTGGAATCCAGAGAAAATAGACGCCAAGCGCCGTGGCCGTCGAGAAAATGGTCCAAGCCATCAATACGGGCGTCGTTGCAAGTCCGCCCGCTCGCGCGAGCGGCAAGACGTAGAATGCCCCCGCCGCCGCCAGGAGCAGGAACAGGCCCGTCGCCAGGCCGGCATATAGCCGCCGTGCGGTCACGATCAGGTTGGCAAGCAGCGGTAGATTGGGCGCGTGCGAGCCCACGTTCCCCTCGGTCGGGTCGTCGAAACTCGATCCCCCGGACCAGACAAGCGACACGTATCGGGCGATAGTCGGCTGAAAACCGAAATCAGCGACCGCTGACAACCCTTGCGCGGCGATGAAGATATACCAAAGCCCGACCTCCTGTGCGCTCAGCATGCGTACGACAAGCGGCAGCAGCAGCAGGCCCGAGCCATATTGCAGGGCCTGTGCGACCGCCGCGATCGCTAGCCCGCGACGCGCAATGACGGCTCGAAGCAGCTGTCTCATCGCAGGTGCTCGCAACGGTGATCCGACACGCAGGGTCGGCATTCGAATGAGGGCAATGGTTCCGCCTGTGGTCTGGGCGCGCGATGGCAGGGCGCCGGTCGCCTTGCCCGCTTGCTACCGGTTAGTCAAAGTCACGATCACGACGCCGCCCCTTCCAGAAGCCTTGTATTCCGGGCTAGGAGAGCCCGATGGACACGTTGCTTATCTCGACAAACTTTTTCGGCTATCCGCAGGAAATCGTTAAGGCACTCGCCGAACGCGGCCGTTCGGCGCTCTGGTATGACGATCGCCCCGCGTCAGACACACTTACCAAGGCTCTGGTCCGATTGTCGCCCCGCGTCATCCAGCGCCGCAGCGACGAATATTTTGCCAAGATCTTCGCCGATGCGGCACGTCACGACATCCGCGACATTCTGGTCATAAAGGGTGAAGCGCTATCGGTTTACATGATCCGCCGGATGCGCGCGCTTTTTCCGAAAGCCAGGCTCACATTGTATTTCTGGGACAGTTACCGGAACATGCCGAAGGGGTCGGCCGACAAGGTGGACCTATTCGATCGCGCCTTCAGTTTCGACCTGGAAGACGTCAAGACCGATCCCCGGCTGAAATACCGCCCGTTATTCTACATCGAGCAATATGCCGATGTCGGCGCCGTCGAGCAGGATATCGATCTCCTGTTTCTGGGGACCGCGCACAGCGACCGGGTTACGGTCCTCGACAAAATCGCGCGAGCCATGCCACCCGGCTATGATTTCCGAAAGATCCTATTCGCGCGCAGCCAGATGCTGCACAGAATTCAGAATGTCGTGAGCGCGCCATATCGCCGAACCGACGAACGCGATTTTATTTTCAGCCCTATTCCAAAGCACGAAGTGCAGAAGCTCATCGGCCGTGCCAAGATCGTTCTCGACATCGAGCGCGACGTTCAGACCGGTTTCACGATGCGGACGATCGAGATGCTCGGCGCGTCACGCAAGCTTATCACGACCAATCCTTCGATCGCGAAGGCCGACTTCTATCATCCCCAGAACCAGTCCTATGTCGACCGTGATCGGCCGGTGATCGACCCGTCGTTCTTGGACTCGCCTTGGCTGCCTCAGGATCCTGCGCTTCTCAGGAGCTACAGCTTGTCAGGATGGCTGGACGACATGCTCGGGTAACGCACGCTCGTCCTGCTCCCGGACCTTGCTCCCGGACCTTGCTCCCGGACCTTGCTCCCGGACCTTGCTCAGCGCGTGGCGGTGAGGTTGTCGAGCCAGATATTGGTATCTACCGCCGGGGCAGTCACGATCGTTACCCACTGCAGTGCGCAGTCGGTTGCGGGCACATCGAACGCAAACCGGAAGCTGCGCCCATTCGGTCCAGCGGACGGTAGCGAGAACCGCGACAGCGGCTTTCCCGTCTCGCAGGTGACGTTGATCGTCGGCCGTGCGGTCTGGTCGGTCGACACATCGCCGGCGCGACCCTGCATGATGTAACGGCCGGCGGCGAGACCGATCAGCTGCTGGGCCACCCCCCCGGACGCGCCCGAGCTCGTCTCGATCCGCAGGCCCATGCCGCCATCGGGAACCGTATCGCGAAATGCGCGGATGCTGTCCTCGTCGCGCATCCACCACGCAAACGGAACCAGGCCGTCCGCTGTTTCGAAATCACCCTCACGTATCGACCGGGTCGATCCGGGCACGCGTTCCAAACGGTTCGCGGCACGCAGCGCGCCGCGGCCGTCCTTGAGCGCCACCATTCTCCGAAGGATCGCCTGCGCGAGTCCCCGTTCATCGGGGTTGCGAATATCGGTGCGCGTCGCCGCGAGTGCGAGCGCCATCGCGGTCGGATCTGCCCCGCTCGTCCCAAGTTGCTGCAGATAGTCCTTCCACCACAGCGGGCGCTTTGCCAGCAACGGCAGAAGTTCCTTGCGAATGGCTGGATCGGACGATGCCTGGGCCAATACCGGGAGAAGCGTCGTCCGCGCTTCCGACGATACGAGCATAGCACGATTATAGTGCTTGATCGCTTCTGCGACATCGCCACGAGCAACGGCATCTTCGATCAGCCAAAACTGAGTGAGCACATTGCGGCGTGACACGGTTTCCGAAGCGCGAAAGAGCGCCCGCGCCCGGCGCGTATCATTCCGAAGTTCATCGAGCGCCGCCAGAGTGCCGAGTGCCTGCGTGTTCACGGGTTCGCGCAACGCTGCGTCGCGCAAACTCGCGCGAACAGGGTCGATGTCCGTTACAGGCTGCTGGGCGGCGGTCGTCAGCAGCTCACGGCCCCGGGTCACCTTGGCCGTGACGCCGACGGGCCACCACGACGCAGACGGCGCGGGTTGCAATCGCGCGATCGTCAGGTTGAGGGTAACGCCAATCGACACCCAGAGGGCGACCGCGCCGCCCACCAGGATGACGACGACCCGAAGAACACCAAGCCCTCTCGACACGACGAGCGCCCCCTCCTTACCGCTTCGCTTTCGTCGCGCTTTCGCCATAGCCATAGCCATAGCCATAATCGTAGCCGTAGCCGCTGAAGGCGCGCTTGGAATTGAACTTCGTCACGATCGCACCGAAGATCGTCGTGTCGGCGCTACGCAGACGCGAGATTGCCGTCCGTGCGCTCGACTTGTTCGTTCCATGGGCCTCGATGACAAAACAGACGCCTTCGACCTGGCTGGCGATCAGCGGTGAGTCGGCAAATCCCATGACGGGTGGCGCGTCGATCACGATATGATCGAATGTCTCGAGCAACGCTACGACCATATCCTTGAAACGTCCGCCCGACAGCAACTCGGCCGCGCTGGGCGGCGTAGGACCGGCGGCGATAACCGAAAGATTGGCGATACTGGTCTGCTGCACGGTATCCTGGATCGAAGCCGCGTTCGTCAGGAGACTGCTGAGGCCGGGTGTCGCTTCGAGATCCAACATATAATGGACGCTTGGCGAGCGCATGTCGGCATCGATCAGCAACACGCGACGGCCTTGCACCGCCAGCGTCTTCGCCAGGCCGAAGGATGTCAGCGACTTGCCCTCGTTGGGACGCGAACTGGTGATGACGAGCGAGCGCGGGAATCCGTTCATCGTTGCCAGTGCGAGCGAAGTCTGCACCGAGAAATACGCCTCGCTCAGTGGCGACTTCACATCCAGCAGCGCTGCCAGCGGTTCCTCGCTGACCTGCGGCACAACGCCGATCAGCGGGACGCGCAACAGTTCTGCCACTTCGGCCGGGTCGGAGAGCGAGTCCTCAAGCTGCTCGAGCGCAAAGGCCAGCGACGCACCGACGATCAACCCACCGATCAACGCGAATGCGAGGTTCAGCAACAATTTGGGGCTGGACGGCTTATCCGGCAGATCGCCCGCATCGACGACGGCAATATTGTTTGCGCCGACACCGCCTGCCACGCCGATTTCCTTATAACGCTGCAACAACGCGTCATACAGTTGGCGATTGGTATCAACGTCCCGCATCAGGATGTTATATTGCGTGCTGCGCCGACGGAGATCGAACAGGCTCGATTTCAGGCCGTCGACCTTGCTCGCAAGCGCCGTCTCGCGCTCCTGAGCTGCGTTATAGGTTTCCTGCAGCGTGGATCGGACACGACCTTCTTCACGCCCGATGGATTGATCGAGCGTCGTTATCTGCGCACGCAGCGCTTGCGCAGGTGGGTAAGCCGGATCGAACTTCTGGATCATTTCGGCATATTCCGATGACAAGTCCGCCCGCTTGGCGCGCATCTGCGAGATACCGCTGTTCGACAGCGCCTCCTGAACGTCACCGCCCTTGGCGCCTAGCCGGCTTTGCGCTTCGATCCGTTCGCCCGTGGCGGTTGCCAGTTCCTTGTTGAGCGCGACCAGATTCTCGGCGACCAGCGAGCGCTCGGGCGCCGCACCCGACCCCGGGGTCGAGGCGACTTCGCTTGGCAAGTTAACGATATCCTGGCGAGCCGCGTAATCAACCAGCTGCCGTTCGGCCTGATCGATACGAATGCGCAACTGGCTCAGCCGGTCTTCAAGAAACTTACGCGCATACGCAGTAGCGGCATATCGGCGGTCGAGCGTCGCCTGAACGAAATGTGCAGCCCACGAATCCACGATCTTTTTCGAAAAACCGACTTCCGGACTTGTGAAGCTGATCGTAGCAAGCCTGGACTGCCGCTGGATGAGTATCTTGATGTGGTCGAGCAAGATCTCGCTTGCCTCGCGAACCCGCTCATCGCGCGTGGACGCACGCGGAACGAGCTTCCCGTTGTCGAACCAGTTCTTCGCCTTGCTCGATTTGAACATCGTGAAAAATGCCGCGCTGTCTTGCAGGCGACTATCGGTCACTACACTTCCCGCAAGCGCGACGGACCGCAACAGCCCGGCCTGCGTCTCGTAAAATTCGGAATCGACGGCGGACGGTGAACGCGAATCCACCCCGTCTACATTGGTGAAATTCCGCGTTTCTCTCTGGATTTCAACAACGGAAACAGATGTATATTGCGGCGTCATCAATAGCGTTATGACGATACCAAGCAGTAGCGCGCCGACCACGGATCCGATGATCAGCCACTTCCGCTTCTTGAGGATCGCAAGAAGGTGACTGAGCGAGAAGTTCGACTTTCCGCCGCCTCCGACGTCAATCAGTGGCCCATCAAGGTCGCGCATCGCATCCGGGGTGCGTTCGTACTGCATAGCTTTTGTCTAACTCTGATACGATTTACTGAGTGACCAAATAGATCAACGGCGCGGAAAGCAGCGGCGCAGCAGCTATAACATCGCGGAATAGGCGTCGAGCCGGATCATCACCGACATAGATCACGTCGTTGGAGAAGATCTCGGGATCCTCATATATGCCCTGACGGATCGCGCGCAGATCGTACAGCGCAGCATATCGCTTGCTATTCACATTGCGGAATACGACCACATAGTTTTCACGCGCGAATTCCGAGGTGCCGGACGCACGCGCGATCGCGCGCATCAGCGACATCCGACCCAATAGCGGGTAGATTCCCGGCGTGGTAACGGACCCGTCGACGGTAATGACCTGGCTTGCAGCAGTGACGATGTTCACCGTTACCTGTGGCTTACGCACATAGGCCCGACGCAGACGCGATACCAAGTCAGCCGTGAGCTCGTCTGCCGTCATCCCAGACACCTTCAGCGAGCCTACAAGCGGCAGCGCAATCTGGCCCGTCAGGTCGACCGTTACGTTCTTGCTAAGTTCGTCGATGCCAAAAACGTCGATCGACAACTGATCTGATGGGCCAATGACGTAAGGCCGGGACGGGATCACCAGGTCCTGACGAACCGGCTCCGGAAGCGGCTTGTTGTCAAAGACGGTGAGATCCGGCCGACCTTCAAAACGAGGTGAGGCACAGGAGGAAGCTGTCAGCGCAACAATCAGCACGCCGAAGGAAAACACTCTACTATTCATTGAGACCTTGCCAGCTGCAGGCCCTGTTGGGCTCCGGGGGATTAGCTCCGCCGCACCCAAGTTGCAACCCTCGCCGGGCCGATCAGGCACAGGGCCGCACGTCCAAACCCGGCCGCTTTCGTCATTGCGCTCGAGCTCGGAGCACTCTGGTTTTGCTATCGCCTAAACCTGAACGGCGGAGTATGCAGAGTCGCAATTACGCGCTGGCTGCGCCGCTACATCAGATCGGCTTGATTTTTATTTTGCCGAGAGCGGCCAGCGTACCATGAAACAATTTGTATGCGTGAGCCACATGCCGAGCAGCCAGCCCCCCCGAACCTCATTCGATTCTCCACCGCCAACCTACGAGAAGCAGCGCTTTCAGTCCGGAGCGACAAAGCATGGCATCCGAGTGAGACTGCTCACCTTTCTCGCGTTGCTCGACCTGCTTATGATCAGTGCCGGACCAATAGCCATTGCGTGGCTGTATCTGGGCAGCATCGATCACGAACGCTTGCTGAGATTTCTTCCGCTGCTTATCCCGATCTATTATCTCAGCGCGATCAGGCAGCGGGCGTATCGTCTGGCGGTCGTGATCAGCGCATCGCGCAGTACGCGACGCGCGGGCCTATCCCTGCTCACCGCCGTCCTGATCGTGATAAGCGTTACGTTCATCATCAAGTCCTCCGATGCGCTATCCCGGGCGATCGCGATCGGCGGCACGCTGACAAGCTGTGCGCTTCTTATTGTCGGACGCACCGCGTTTGCAAAATACGCCTTCGCGGCGCTCGATGGCAGCCCTGAAAGCGAAATCGTCCTGATCGATGACTTCGCTCCGTTGGAAGGATGCACAGCCTTTAAGATCGACGTCAACGCGATCAATATCCGCCCCGATATCAACAATCCTGCCATGCTCGATCATCTCGGCCGGATCATTCACGAGACGGACCGCGTCATCGTCGCCTGCCAACCGGACCGGCGCGCCGCATGGTCGCTTGCCCTGAAGGGCGCAGGCGTCAATGTAGAGGTTCTGACGCCTGAACTCGATGCGATTGGTGCGATCAGCACGACACGCTACTATGGCGTCGCAACCACCCTCATCGCGACAGGACAACTCAACGCCGTAGATCGTGCGACCAAGCGGTTGTTTGATCTGGCGATTGCAGTACCAGCCCTTATCGTTTTGGCGCCCCTACTCTGCGTTATTGCGATCCTGATCAAACTCGACTCTCCCGGCTCGGCGCTTTTCGTTCAGCCGCGTATCGGGAAAGGCAACAGGCTGTTTCGCATGTTCAAGTTTCGTAGCATGCGGACCGATCGACTTGATCACAGCGCCAGCAAGCTCACGACGCGCAACGACGCTCGCGTAACGCGCATTGGGCGGTTTATCCGTAAAACGAGCCTGGATGAACTCCCGCAACTTTTTAATGTGGTGCGCGGCGATATGAGCATCGTAGGGCCACGGCCGCACGCCACGGGCGCTTTGGCTGGCAAGGCCTTGTACTGGGAAGTCGCATCCGAGTATTGGAGCCGGCATGCCGTGAAACCAGGACTTACCGGCCTTGCGCAGGTTCGTGGGTTTCGCGGCAACACTGAAACCGGCGATGACCTGATCAACCGCCTTCAGGCAGACTTGGCCTACTTAGAAGCCTGGTCTATCTGGCGCGATTTTATGCTGGTCATCCAAACGTTTGGCGTTTTGACTCATCGCAACGCGTTTTGAATATCGTTGGCGAATACACTTTGGGTGCCTAAGGAGCCCGGAGTTCCGCCACGCTGCGAATGCATTACCGCTTTTACACATCGAAGAGACGGGATCGACACGTGCCTCCAAGTCATGCTCGCTCGCACAGACGGCATCGCACCGGGTTTAACCTCGGCGCGTTGGGCCGCCCCTCCGTAGCGGTCGTGGCGTTTGCCGTCTTGGCCGTCGTGGTGGCATTTCTCGGCGGGTCTTCGCGCCCCGACATCAACTCGCTGCTCATTTTGCGGCCAGTATGTGTGTTGTGCATCGTCGCCATGCTGCTGAAGAGCCGGGTCGAATGGAATAGCGTCAAACCGCTCCCTCTCCTGCTGGCGCTGTTTGCCGCAACGATAGCCCTCCAGCTCATCCCGCTACCGCCATCGCTCTGGTATGGCCTGCGAGGTCGCGAAAGCTATGATACCGTGGCTAAGTTGCTGGGCGGAACCGACCTTTGGCACCCCCTTGCCCTATCGCCCGACCGTGCGTGGAATAGTTTGGTGTCGCTCCTTGTCCCGCTCGGTGTCATGATCGGTTTCGGCACGCTCACCGACCGTCAACGCCGCCTTTTGCTTTTGCCGGTATTGGGCATCGTCGCCGTCAGCATGGTGCTAGGCGTGATGCAGGTTGCTGGCGGCGAGACGTCGCCGCTCTACTGGTACAGGGTGAGCGGTCGGGGACAATTGATCGGCCTGCTTGCCAATCGCAATCATCAAGGCGCGTTGATGGCCATTGCGCTACCGCTGCTGCGTGCATGGACGCTATCTCCCACGTCGCGCAAGCAGACGGCACGAGCGCGAAACATCATCGGCTTGGCGGTGGCGGCCGTCATTATCCTATTCGTTCTCGTCCTTGGGTCGCGCGCCGGTCTGGTCCTCGTGTTGCTAGGCCTGATCACGGCATTCCTTGTCGAGCCATCGACGGGCGCAAGCCGATTGTCCGCCCGGCAACGCTGGTTGATGGCCGGGGGGCTGGTCATCGGCGTTTCCGTCTTGTTGGCAGTGGCACTAACGGCCGACCGCGCCGTTGCGATCGGTCGCTTCGTCGACAATGACTTGGGGACGGAAGGCCGCCTGGCCGCTCTGCCAACACTTCTTCACATTATCGCGCAGACGCTACCCTTTGGTACCGGCTTCGGGTCGTTTGTTGCGGTCTACGCCAGCTACGAACCGGATGCCCTGCTCAAGACGAGCTATTTCAACAACGCACATAACGATCTGATCGAACTGGCCATTACCGGCGGCGTACCTGCTTTGCTGGTTCTTGCCGGGTTCGTCGTCTGGTGGATCCGGGCTAGTTGGCAGAGCATCGTCATGCCTCCTGCTAGCCCGTGGCGCGCCTTGCAGCGTGCTTCAGCATTCGCCATACTGATCCTGCTGCTTGCGAGCCTGACGGATTATCCGCTGCGAACGCCTTTGCTTGGAGCCGTTTTCACGATCCTGTGCTGCTGGCTCGCCCATATCCCCACTACCGGAACGCACCACGAAAATGACTGAAGCTCTTTCCCCCGTACAACTCATCCGCCCCAAGCGCTTCGGCGATGCCCGTGGATGGTTTACCGAAGTGTATTCGATACCGGCATTCGAAAAGCTCGGCATCACTTGCGCCTTTGTGCAAGATAACCATTCCTTGTCAGTGCCCGCGTTCACGCTGCGCGGCCTGCATTTCCAAACACCCGCTCGCGGTCAAGACAAGCTGGTGCGCTGCGTCCGCGGGCGTATCTTCGACGTGGCCGTCGATGTTCGCAAGGATTCGCCGACCTATGGCCAGTGGGTCGGCGCAGAACTGTCCGCCGACAACGGACACCAGCTGTTCATTCCGATTGGCTTCGCGCACGGCTTCGTCACGCTGGAGGAAAACTGTGAGGTGACGTACAAATGCTCGGATACCTATGCTCCTGACCACGATGGGGGTATACGCTGGGACAGCGCGGGAATTGATTGGCCAATCCCTATCGATATCAAACCTGAGCTGAGCGCGAAGGATGCAGTGCAGCCAGCCCTTGCCGACTTCGACAGCCCCTTTCCCTATGACGGCCGCCCGCTGGCGCCGCTCGCCTGAAGGACAGACCTATGCGTATCTTCGTCACCGGCGGGGCCGGCTTTATCGGCTCGGCTCTCGTCCGTCACCTGATCGAGAACACCGACCATGAGGTCCTCAACTTCGACAAGCTGACCTATGCCGGCACGCTGTCGACGGTCGAGCGCGTCGCGAGTTCGAACCGCTATCGCTTCGTCCAGGGCGACATCTGCGACGCCGACGCCGTCAAGGCCGCGATCGCCGAGTTCAAGCCCGAAATCGTCACGCATCTCGCAGCCGAAAGCCATGTCGACCGCTCGATCGACGGTCCGGGCGCGTTCGTCCAGACCAACGTCGTCGGCACCTTTACGATGCTGAGCGAAGCGCGCGCCTATTGGCTCGGCCTTGACGACGAGGCCAAGGCTGCGTTTCGCTTCCACCATATCTCGACCGACGAGGTCTATGGCTCGCTCGGCGATACCGGGCTGTTCACCGAGGAAACGCCATACGACCCGCGCTCGCCCTATTCGGCGTCGAAGGCGGGTTCGGATCATCTCGTCAGCGCCTGGGGCCACACCTATGGCCTGCCGGTGCTGATCACCAACTGCTCGAACAATTACGGGCCGTACCACTTCCCCGAAAAGCTGATCCCGCTGATGATCGTCAAGGCGCTCGCCGGTGCCGATCTGCCGGTCTACGGCAAGGGCGACCAGGTCCGCGACTGGCTGTTCGTCGAGGATCATGTCCGCGCACTGCACGCGGTGTTTGAGAAGGGCGAGCCCGGTCGGACCTACAATGTCGGCGGGAACAACGAGAAGCAGAATCTCGAGGTCGTGAACACCGTCTGCGCGATACTCGACCGCTTGCGGCCGCGCGCCGATGGCCAATCCTATGCGACGCAGATTACCTATGTCGCCGACCGACCTGGTCACGATAAGCGCTACGCGATCGATGCAAGCCGCATCAAGGACGAGCTCGGTTGGGAGCCCGCTGAAACCTTCGAGACCGGCATCGAGAAGACGGTCGCCTGGTATCTCGACAACCAGGGATGGTGGGAAGCGATTGTCGCCGAACACAAGGCCGATCAGCGCCGCGGGCTTTCGGTATGAGCGACGTGAAACGGATCCTCGTTACCGGCGGTAACGGCCAGCTTGGAACCGAACTCAAGCGCTACGCATGGCCTGATGGCTGGGCGGTCACCGCGATCGATATCGACGAGCTCGACCTGCGCGATACCGCGGCGATCGGCGCGATGGTCGCATCTGAGCCCTGGGCGGCCGTTATTTCGGCTGGCGCCTACACGGCCGTCGACAAGGCCGAGAGCGACATCGTCACCGCCTGGGCCGTCAATGCGATGGCGCCCGCCGCGTTTGCGGAGGCCTGCGCCAAGGCCGGTATCCCGATCGTCCAGGTTTCGACCGACTATGTCTTTGACGGCGCGCGCGACGGCGCGTGGGAGGTGACCGATCCGGTTGCCCCGCTCGGTGTCTACGGCGCGTCGAAGCTCGGCGGTGAACTCGCCGTGCAGACCTCGGGTGCGCGCCACGCGATCGTCCGCACCGCCTGGGTGGTCAGCGCGCACGGCAACAATTTCATAAAGACGATGCTACGCGTCGGCGCGACCAACCCGCGCTTGCGTGTCGTCGACGACCAGCACGGCAGTCCGACGTCGGCGACCGATCTCGCGGCGGCACTCGCGACGATCACGATGCGCCTCGTCGACGATCCTGCGGCCCCCACCGGCACCTATCATTTCAGCAACGCCGGCGCGGTGACCTGGGCCGGCTTTGCGCGTGAGATTTTTGCGCAAAGCGCGGCACGCGGCGGCGTCAATGCCGAGGTGGAGGGTATTACCACCGCCGAATATCCGACCCCGGCGACGCGGCCCGCCAACTCGTTGCTCAGCCATGATGCGATCACCCGCGACTACGGCATCCATCCGCCCGCATGGCAGACCGCCCTCGGCAATATCCTCGACGACCTGCTCGGGGCACCCAACAAGGAGACACGCGCGTGAAGGGCATCATTCTGGCAGGCGGTTCGGGCACGCGCCTCCATCCGGCCACGCTGGCGGTCAACAAGCAGCTGTTGCCGGTCTACGACAAACCGATGATCTATTACCCGCTCTCGGTGCTGATGCTCGCCGGCATACGCGACATCCTGATTATCTCGAGCCCCGAATATATCGGCAATTACAAGAGCCTGTTCGGTGACGGTTCGGCGCTCGGTCTCACCATCGGCTATGCCGAGCAGCCCAAGCCAGAGGGTCTCGCCCAGGCCTTTACGATCGGCGCGGATTTCATCGGCGACGACAATGTCGCGCTGGTGCTCGGCGACAATATCTTCTTCGGCGCCCACCTGACCGATCTGCTGGCGAGCGCGGTCGAGCGCAAAAGCGGCGCGACCGTGTTCTCCTACCGCGTCGAGGATCCCGAGCGCTACGGCGTGGTCGAGTTCGGCGAAGGCGGTAAGGCGATCAGCCTCGAAGAAAAGCCCGCACGTCCCAAGTCGAACCACGCGGTCACGGGCCTGTATTTCTACGACAACCGCGTTGTCCAGCTCGCGCGCGACCTGAAGCCGTCACCACGCGGCGAACTCGAAATCACCGATCTCAATCGGCTCTACATGGACGCCGGCGACCTGTTCGTCGAACAGATGGGCCGTGGCTACGCCTGGCTCGATACCGGCACGCATGATAGTCTGCTTGAAGCCGGCGAATTTGTGCGGACGATCCAGCACCGGCAAGGCATCCAGGTCGCATGCCTAGAAGAGATCGCGTTTCACCAGGGCTTTATCAACGCCGACCAGGCAAGCCAGGCCGGTGAGCGGTTCAAGAAGACCGCGTATGGTCGTGCAATCCTCAACGCCGTCGCCGGGGAATAACCCGGCGACTACCCAATCTCAAACGTTACATTATACACCGTTTGCGTAGGCTGGGGCGTGCGCGAGATGTCCAGGCCACGTTGCACTTCGGCCTTACGTCGGTCGGTGAAGCTTAGGCACGTCGGTCCTAATTCGGGAAATATCCACCCATTGCCGTACGGCGCATAGGATGTCCGAAGATAGTTCACGAACGCGGTTTTGACGAAGGCCATATCCGACCGAGAGCGAAAGATCGCCGATATGATCAGCCCCGAGCCGCGCGGGCTCGTACTGGGGGATTTGCAGTACACGAATGCTGGCGGCGCCGGCGCCGCAGCAGCGGTGGCGCCCGTCCCTAGCATCAGAAGGGCGATTGCTCCCCGTATCCTCAACGGGGATTAGCCTGCGCTACGACACAACCATTAACGCTCTTGGACTCGTCCATGTCGCCCTCAGTCCCCATGACTGCGACTTGAGTTGGATACACATCGTCACGACTATTCGGTCCAACGCTGTAGCTCAGACCGGGATTGCGTACGGATGCGATCACAAACCGTCCGTCGACGGATTGCGCGGTGCTACCGATGGCCGTGGCAATACACGCTGCGACCGTTTGCTGGTCCGCCGTGGTATAGACGCCACTTGTTGCGCCTTGCGGCAACGTTCCAGGAGAGACCGAACCTTCGGCGCATCCTGCGACGCCGAGAGCCATTATCGAGAGGCAAATTGGACGAAACATTGCATTCTCCTTGCCGATCATACGGCGTGGGTCAATTGCCGATATAGCCGCTCGCTATACCAATGTGTGAACCCCACCTATCGCATTATGCGCCGGGACCGCTGTTTGATCCTGCGGTTTGATAGCGTGATCCCAACGTCAGGATGAAGGGATCCGTATGGATCGCTATGACATGGGAGCGGCACGACCACGCCTCTGATCCGCGAGGGCAATACATGGAGCATCGGCGTTTCGACCCGAACCACCCGTGAACCATCGGTGGGGTCGAGCGGATGAACCGCACGACGAACCAGGCCACCGTCATGCGCCTTCAGGACTGCACCAATGCAGTCGACACCTGTAAGTTAACCACGTCTTAGGCTCGCATACGCCATGGCATTTTGCAGCTTATGGAGAATGCGATGATCTCAGATCCGAGCGTGGACGTCGCGATCATCGGAGCCGGTCCTGCCGGTCTCACCGCCGCCTATCTGCTCGGCAAGGCGGGCTATTCGGTCACCGTGATCGAAAAGGACCCCGTCTATGTCGGCGGGATCAGCCGGACCGTCGAGCATGAGGGCTTCCGATTCGACATCGGCGGGCACCGGTTCTTCTCGAAGTCGCAGCCGGTGGTCGATCTCTGGAACGAGATCCTGCCGGACGATTTCATCGAGCGCCCGCGGATGAGCCGGATCTATTACGAGGGCAAGTTCTACAGCTATCCGCTGCGCGCGTTCGAGGCGCTCGGCAATCTGGGCATCTGGCGCTCGACNGGCGTCGGTCGTGAACGTGCGGTGCCGGACGATTTCATCGAGCGCCCGCGGATGAGCCGGATCTATTACGAGGGCAAGTTCTACAGCTATCCGCTGCGCGCGTTCGAGGCGCTCGGCAATCTGGGCATCTGGCGCTCGACTTKGTGCATGGCGAGCTATGCCAAGGCYAAGCTGCGCCCCAATCCCACCGTCCGCAGCTTCGAGGACTGGGTGGTCAACCAGTTCGGCCACAAGCTGTATTCGATCTTCTTCAAGACCTATACCGAGAAGGTCTGGGGCATGCCGTGCGACACGATGTCGGCGGACTGGGCTGCGCAGCGGATCAAGGGGGACAGCCCCTTTCCCTATGACGGCCGCCCGCTGGCGCCGCTCGCCTGAAGGACAGACCTATNAGTTCGGCCACAAGCTGTATTCGATCTTCTTCAAGACCTATACCGAGAAGGTCTGGGGCATGCCGTGCGACACGATGTCGGCGGACTGGGCTGCGCAGCGGATCAAGGGCCTCAGCCTTGGCGGCGCGGTGCTCGACGGGCTGAAGCGCTCGCTCGGGCTCAACAAGACGCCCAATGACGGGATGCAGACCAAGACGCTGCTCGAGAGCTTCCGCTATCCGCGGCTCGGGCCGGGGATGATGTGGGACGCGGCGCGCGACAAGGTGCTGGGGCATGGCACCACGATCCTGATGGGGCATGCGCTGAAGCAGCTGGCCGAGGATTCTACCGGTCGCTGGCGCGTCACCGCGACCGATCGCGACGGCGCGACCGTCACGATCGATGCGGGCCATGTGATCAGCAGCGCGCCGATGCGCGAGCGCCTTCTCGCTCGCGGTCAGCATCGTCANGCCGAGGATTCTACCGGTCGCTGGCGCGTCACCGCGACCGATCGCGACGGCGCGACCGTCACGATCGATGCGGGCCATGTGATCAGCAGCGCGCCGATGCGCGAGCTGGCGGGCCGGTTGCACCCGTTGCCGACGACGTTGCCGCAGGCGAGCGCGCTCCGGTATCGCGATTTCCTGACCGTCGCGCTGATGATCAAGTCGCCCGACCTGTTCCCCGACAACTGGATCTACATCCACGATTCGAAGGTGAAAGTGGGCCGCGTCCAGAATTTCCGCAGCTGGAGCCCCGAGATGGTGCCCGATCCGGACATTGCGTGCGTCGGGCTCGAATATTTCTGCTTCGAAGGCGACGGCTTGTGGGCGTCGAGCGACGCCGACCTGATCGCGCTGGCGACGAAGGAAATGGCGATCCTGGGCTTGKGCGATCCGGCGCACGTCACCGGCGGCGYGGTGGTGCGGCAGGAGAAGGCGTATCCGGTGTACGACGAGGACTATCGCGACAATGTCGACGCGCTGCGCGAGGAGATCGAGGCGCGGCATCCCACGCTGCACTGCGTCGGCCGCAACGGAATGCATCGCTACAACAACCAGGATCACGCGATGATGACCGCGATGCTGACGGTGCGCAACATCCAGGCGGGGGCCCGGATCCACGACATCTGGAGCGTCAACGAGGACGCSGAATATCACGAAGTGAAGACGAGCTGATCGNGGGCGATCCGGCGCACGTCACCGGCGGCGCGGTGGTGCGGCAGGAGAAGGCGTATCCGGTGTACGACGAGGACTATCGCGACAATGTCGACGCGCTGCGCGAGGAGATCGAGGCGCGGCATCCCACGCTGCACTGCGTCGGCCGCAACGGRATGCATCGCTACAACAACCAGGATCACGCGATGATGACCGCGATGCTGACGGTGCGCAACATCCAGGCGGGGGCCCGGATCCACGACATCTGGAGCGTCAACGAGGACGCCGAATATCACGAGGCGGGGAACGAGGGCGAGCAGGCGGGGATTGCCGCGGCGCTAGGGAGCGTGCGGGCGGTGCCGGAGCGGCTCAAGGCGGCGTGATGGGGCGACGCTTACATCATTTGTGAGCACCACGCCGGCGAAGGCCGGCCCAGTCGGAAAGGGTGTAGTAACAGCGCAATGCCCTTCGTTAGCGACGTTCCCCAACTGGTCCCCGGCCTTCGCCGGGGTGGCATGAGTGGGGCTATCGCTGGAACGAGTACGGCATGACGGATGATGTCCCACCCTCCCCAACCGAGCCCCCGGCCGCACGCCTCTGGCCGACCGTGCTCGGCGGCTGGGTGCTTGCCGCGCTCGTCCTCTGCCTTGCGTTCGCAGGCGCCATCGCAAGTCTCCGCTTTCCCGATCCCGACGACGCGATGCGGCTGCTCGAAGTACGCGACTGGCTTGGCGGGCAGAGCTGGTGGGACGTCGGCCAGCACCGGCTGAACGGGGGCGACTTCGCGATGCACTGGTCGCGGCTGGTCGACCTGCCGATCGCCGCGGCGATGCTGGTGCTCGACCCGTTTTTAGCGCCCGCTGCGGCGAACCGGATCGCGATGACGGTCGTGCCGCTGCTCACGCTGCTCGCGCTGATGGCGCTCGCCGCCGACCTGACGCGGCGCGTGAGCGATGTCGAACGCGCCAAGCTCGCGCTGCTGCTCGCGCCGCTATCGATCCCGCTCGTCTATCAGATGCGACCGCTGCGGATCGATCATCATGGCTGGCAGGTGGTGCTGGCGATGGCGGCGACGACTCTGCTCGTCGGGCGTGCGACGGCGCGGAACGGGATGCTCGCGGGACTGGCGCTGGCGACGCTGGTGACGATCTCGCTCGAAGGGTTGCCGGTTGCCGTCGCGATTACCACGGTCGCAGCGCTCGCCTGGGCGTGGGAGCCGTCGCGGCGCGCGTTCCTCGTGGGGCTGGCGACGTCATTATTCGCAGCGGCGGTGCTGCTGCATGTCGTGACGCGCGGCCCTGGGATGTTCGCCGCGGTGTGCGATGCGGTGTCGCCGGCGTGGCTGGCCATGCTCGGCGTCGCGGCTGTCGGCCTGTCGATCGCGACGCAGTTCGGCGCGCGATCGCTGGCAATTCGGCTCGGGGCGCTGGCGGTAGCCGGCCTGGCCTGCGCGACGACGTTGCTGCTCGTCGCCCCGGACTGCCTGCGTGGACCGTTCGCGACGCTCGATCCGCTGGTGTACCGGATCTGGTATCAGAACGTGCCCGAAGGGCTGCCGATCTGGCGACAGGATGCGGGCTGGGCGGCGATGACGATGGGCTTTCCGATCGTCGGAGTGATCGGGACGGGTCTTGCCTGGCGTCGCGCCGGCGGCACGGCGAAGATGCGCTGGGCGATCCTGCTCGCCATTCTGGTTTTCGCGAGCGCATTGTCGTTGCTGGTGATGCGGACGGGGGCGACCGCGAATGCACTGGCGTTGCCGGGTGGCGCCTGGGCCTTGCTGGCGATGCTGGAGCGGACGCGGCGGATCGGGCCGGTGCTGGTGCGCACGCTGGCGACCGCGGGCGCGTTGCTCGCCGCGTCGCCGGGGCTCGTCGCCGGCGCGCTGTTCGCCGCGACACCGGGATCGACGGCGCATCCGTCCGTCACCAGGTCGAACGCCCCCCCCTGCCAGGGCGTCGCGGATGTTCGCGCCCTCGCGCAACTCCCGGCGAGCACGCTTTTCGCGCCGATCGACGTTACGCCCGAGATCGTCGCGATGACGCACCACCATGCGATCGCCGGCGGCTATCACCGCAACACGCACGCGCTTCACCGCGTGATCGCGGGCTTCACCGACACCCCCGAGGCCGCACGCGCAGCCATCATCGCAAGCAGCGCCACATATCTCGTTGCCTGCCCCGGCGCGGTCGAGATGGATATCTATCGGGACGCGGCACCGGGCGGCCTCTGGGCGCGACTCGATCGCGGCGAGCGATTCGCGTGGCTCGTCCCCGTTTCGATCCCCGGGTCGTCGGTTCTTGCATGGCGCATCAACAACTCGTCGCGCGCACCCTTGTCTGGAGCGCCCGTCCGCCCCTAGGGTCCGACGATATGAATACTCAGGGGGAAACGCTGCACTGGTGGCAGACGCGGGGCTTCGTCGTCGCGGTGGCGCTCGCGTCGATGATACCGTTGCTGTGGCCGGAGATCCCGCCGCTGGTCGATCTGCCGGGACATATGGGGCGGTACCGCGTCCAGCTGGCGATCGGCGAGAATCCCTGGCTTTCGCAGTGGTATACCTTCCGCTGGCAGATGATCGGCAACCTCGGAATCGACCTGTTGATCGAGCCGCTCGCGCCGATCTTCGGGTTGCAGCTGGCGGTCAAGCTGATCGTGATGGCGATCCCGGCGCTGACCGTGACGGGGCTGCTATGGATCGCGCGCGAGGTGCATGGGCGCATTCCGGCGACTGCCTTGTTCGCGTTGCCGCTCGCCTACAGCTATCCGTTCCAGTTCGGGTTCGTGAATTTCGCGCTCGCGATGGCGCTCGCGCTCAACCTGTTCGCGCTGTGGCTGCGGATGGGGCGGCTCGGGCGCACCACGTTGCGGACCGCGATCTTCATTCCCGTCTCGTGCCTGTTGTGGCTGTGCCATACGTTCGGCTGGGGCGTGCTGGGGGTGCTCGCCTTCTCCGCCGAACTGATCCGCCAGCACGACATCCGCCGCGACAGCGATCCCAAGAGCTGGGCGCATGGCTGGTTCAGGGCGTTCGTCCAGGCGGGGCTGAACTGCCTGCCGCTCGCGCTGCCGATGGTGATGATGGTGGTGTGGCGATCGGGCGACCATGTCGGCGGCAAGACGCAGGACTGGTTCAACTGGCGCTGGAAGATGAACTGGATCACGATGGTCCTGCGCGACCGCTGGATGGCGTTCGACATCGCATCGGTCACCGTGCTGTTCGTGATCCTGTTCCGCGGCGTGCGCGACCAGACGATCGAATATTCGCGCAACCTGGGGCTGTCGGCGCTGTTCCTGGCGGCGGTGTACGTGGTGCTGCCGCGGATCGTGTTCGGGTCGGCCTATGCCGACATGCGACTCGCGCCGTTCGTGCTGGCGATTGCGGTGATCGCGCTGCGGCCGAGGCATGGGCTGTCGTTGCGTGGCGCAGCGGTGCTGGCGGTGCTGGGGTTTGCGTTCTTCGGCGTGCGGTTGGCCGGAACGACGATCAGCTATCTCATTTACGACCGCAGCTACGACCAGGCGATCGCGGCGATCGATACCGTCCCCGAGCGCTCTCGCGTCGTGTCGTTCGTCGGGCGGCGGTGTCGCGACGACTGGGCGTATTCGCGGCTCGAGCATGTCCCGGCGCTGCTGCTCGAGCGGCGCCTCGCCTTTACCAACGACCAATGGTCGATGGCCGGCGCGCAGTTGCTGACGACCAATTACGCGGCGGCAAGGGGCTTTGCGCACGATCCGTCTGAGGTGGTGACCAATATCCGGTGCCGCGGCCAGTTCTGGCGGCCGATCTCGCTGGCGCTGGCGAAATTTCCGCGCGATGCGTTCGACTATGTCTGGCTGATCCACCCGCAGCCGTTCGATCCGGCGCTGGTCCGCGACCTCACGCTGATCCGGCGCGATGGCACGAGCCTGCTCTACCGCGTCAACCGGGGCGTCGCGGGTCAACCGGGTGCTCGCCCCGCCGGAACGGAGTAAGCTCGCCGAGATACTCCTGCTGCTCGGCGACCGCCTCGCGCTCGCGGACGAGATAGTCGGCGATCGCGCGGCGGAAGCTCGGGTCGGGGATATAGTGCGCGGAATAGGTCGCGACGGGGGCATAGCCGCGCGCGAGCTTGTGTTCGCCCTGTGCGCCCGCCTCGACGGTCTGCAGGCCACGCGCGATGGCGGCGTCGATCGCCTGGTAATAGCAGAGCTCGAAATGGAGGAAGGGCACTTCCTCGGTCGCGCCCCAATAGCGGCCGTAGAGCGTGTCCGCGCCGATCAGGTTGAGCGCGCCCGCGATGGGGACGCCGTCGCGCTCGGCGAGGATGAGGAGGACCTGGTCGCCCATCGTCTGGCCGATCTGGTCGAAGAAGCTGCGCGTGAGATAAGGCTGGCCCCATTTGCGGCTGCCGGTGTTCTGGTAGAACACCCAGAATGCGTCCCAGTGCGCTTGGCTGATCTCGGCGCCGACGAGGTGGCGGATCGTCAGGCCTTCGACCGCGGCGGCGCGCTCCTTGCGGATCGCCTTGCGCTTGCGGCTGGCGAGGACGGCGAGGAAATCGTCGAAGCTGGCATAGCCGTCGTTCTTCCAGTGGAACTGCGTGCCCTGGCGGATCAGCCAGCCGGCCGCCTCGAACAGAGCCACCTCGTCGGGGTCGATGAAGGTGGCGTGCGCCGAGGACAGCCTGCTCTGGTCGGTAACGGCTTCGAGCGCGGCGATCAGCGCGGGGGCTTGTTCGGGATCGCGGAGCAGCAGACGCGGGCCGGGGACCGGGCTGAACGGCGCGGCGATCTGGAGCTTGGGGTAATATTGCCCCCCTGCCCGCTCCCATGCGTCGGCCCAGCCCTGGTCGAAGACATATTCACCCTGGCTGTGACTCTTGGCGTAGGCGGGCGCGATCCCCGCGGGCTTGCCGTCGGGGCCATCGACTACCACCGGCAGCGCCTGCCAGCCCGAGCGGCCACCGACGCTTTTCGAGGCTTCGAGTGCGGAGAGGAAAGCGTGGCCGATAAACGGGTTGGCGGTGCCGGAGCACGCCTCCCAGTCCTCGGCCGCGATCGATGTGACGCCTTGGGCGATGCGGGCTGTGACGGCGTTCATCCGCGACATTTGGGGTGGCGAGCGGCCGATAGCAAAGGCCGGGTCGCGCTACCGTTGGGAAAAGGCGACGGTAAGCACACTGTTCTCCCGCGAAGGCGGGAGCCCAGGACCGCGAGGGATGCGCTTGGCAACCCTGGGCTCCCGCTTTCGCGGGAGAACAAGGGTCAGGCGGAAACCTGGACGATCGCGTCGATCTCGACCGCGGCGCCGAGCGGGAGGACGGGGACGCCGACCGCGGAGCGCGCATGCTTGCCGGCATCGCCGAACAGCGCGACCATCAGGTCCGAGGCGCCGTTGGCGACCTTGGGCTGGTCGGTGAAGTCGCCGGTCGAGTTGACGAACACGCCGAGCTTCACGATCCGCTCGACGCGCGCGAGCGTACCGAGCGCCGCCTTCATCTGCGCGACGAGCATGAGCGCGCAGAGCTTGGCCGCGTCCTGCGCGTCGTCGAGCGAGACACCGTCTCCGACCCGGCCGGTGACGAGCTGTCCGTCCTTGAACGGCAACTGGCCCGAGATGTGGAGCATGCCGTTCGCCAGCACGGTCGGGACGTAGGACGCCACGGGTGCGGCAGCCTGCGGAAGGGTGAGGCCCAGCTCTTCGAGCTTGCGGTCGATACGATCGGTCATGGGGTCGGTATCACCACAGCGGTGGGGGATGGGTCAAGGGACTCTGCCACCGTCAGTTTCGCGAAGACGGGACGCCGTGGCGAGACCCGGCCGCCCCGATCAATCCTCCCCCGCCAGGGGGAGGTGGCGCCGGAGGCGACGGAGGGGGCGGACACGGAGCAGATGTTTCGCTTACCGCCCCCTCCGTCAGGCTGCGCCTGCCACCTCCCCCTGGCGGGGGAGGATTATTCCGGGCGCGTCAGGCGTCCGCCGGCAAACCCGCTTCGAACCGGGTCGCGATCCAGTCCGCGGCTTCGCGCCAGTCGTCGATGCGCGCATGTGCCTCGGGCGCCTTCGGGACGTTCACCGCCAGCGTCGGCTCGGACACCATGTGCAGCCGGTGTACCCCCGGGGCGTGCTTGGCGACCGATTCGTGGTGCACTGCCAGGTCGTCGACGAACACCGTGACCGGGTTGCCATATTCCGCGACCAGCCGCGAGACGGGCGTGCCCTTGCCGCCCTGGTTGCACTCGACCCGGTGCGCGATGCCGAACTTGGCCAGCTGCTCGATCCGCGGCTGGCGGCATTCGTCCTGGAGGTTGGTGAGGATGACGATGTCCGCCACCTGCGCCAGCCGCTCGAGCGCCTCGACCGCATGCGGGACCAGCGTCTGGCGGTGCATCTCGGCGGGGAAGAACTCGCCGAGCATCGCCCACATATCCTCGCGCGAGGGCGGTGGGCCACCGTCGCGGCGGGTCATCGCGGTCGAGAAATCGCCGTGCTGGATCGCGAAATCGATATCGTGGCGCTCGTCGAGCCAGACGCCGAAATGCTTGACCATGTGCAGCAGCACTTCGTCGCAATCGCTGATCAGCAGCGGCCTCATGCGTCGAGCTCCATCCGCGCGCGAACCAGCGCCTCGGGCTTTACGCCGAGCGATTCGGCACAGGCGATCAGGTCCGGCTCGTGGTTTTCGAGAAAGCCGAGCGCGGCGGACAGCACGCTCGGGTCGCTCGCCCGCGCGCGCAGGTCGTGCGGCTCGAGGCCGGTGACCGACAACAGCCGCATCGCGCGGTCGGGCTCGACCAGGGTCCATACCAGCGCGCGCAGCGCGAGCGCCTCGGCGTCTTCGTTTGAATCGCGGTCGCGCATTGCCTATCGTGCCCTCTTTCCGGATAAGGTGCGGCGGTGACAAAGAAGGTGCTCGTTGTCGAGGACAACGAACTCAACCTCAAACTATTCTGCGATCTGCTGCGTGCGCACCAGTTCTCGGTCGAACCCGTGCGCGACGGCCGCGACGCGGTGGCGCGCGCGCGCGACTTCACGCCCGACCTGATCATCATGGACATCCAGATGCCGCACGTCACCGGCTATGAGATCATCCTCGAACTGAAGGCGGACGAGGCGTTGCGCGCGATCCCCGTGATGGCGGTGACGGCCTATGCGGGCCGCGACGACGAGGAGCGGATCCGCGCGGCGGGGGCGGATTCCTATGTGTCGAAGCCGATCAGCCTCGCGCGGTTCATGGACGCGGTCGGGGCGCTGGTCTGAGAGGGGGGGCGGTCCATTGAGTTTGACCCGGCATGCCGCGTCCACCCCCGTCCTGTGCCTTGCCCCACTCCCGTTCGTGCTGAGTAGAGACCGAGTAGCTCCGCAAGGAGCGTATCGAGGGCGCGTGCCGAGGCACGCGTTCCGCGCGCCAACCTGTCCTTCGATACGCCCTCTCGATACGCCGCCTATGGCGACTACTCGACGGCTACTCAGGACGAACGGAAGGTGTACCTCGCCCCTCTCGCTAGGAGCGGGCCCTAGCGGCACGAGATCCCATCTTTCGCTGGGATGACGGAGTCTTCAACGCACAAACGCCAAAAGCCGCGGGGGATGCCCGCGGCTTTTCGGATCTTCGCAATCAGTCGGCGGCTCGCACCACCGGCCGGATTACTTGATCTTGGCTTCCTTGAACTCGACATGCTTGCGCACGACGGGATCGTACTTCGAGAAGGAGAGCTTCTCCGTCTTGGTACGGGGATTCTTCTTGGTGACGTAGAAGAAGCCGGTGTCAGCGGTGCTGAGCAGCTTGATCTTTACGGTGGTCGGCTTGGCCATGAGCCCAATTCCTATGGCTTGAAAATGCGAAAGCGGCGAACTCGCGCCGCCGCTCCATCAGGGGCGGCGCATGGCGGACGGCTGCGGCGAAGTCAAGCTTTACCCCATCGTCGCAGGGGAATCACGCGCATTTAACCCGCTATTCACCACCCGGCGCGCAGAGTAACGTCAGATAAAGGCAGGAGCGGGATCGTGGGGCAGGCGCTGGTTCGAATCGACGACATGGTCGCGGTGAAGGCCGATCTGGCCGCGCGAATCGCGGCGATCGACGTCCGCGCGCCCTATTCGCGCCCCTGCGACATCGCCACCGAGATCGACGCGATCCGCGTGATCGCGCACAGCAATGGGCTGAACCCGGCGGTCACCGTCGCGCACTTCGTCGATTCGGCGCTGTCGCGCGGCGAGCATGGCGCGCTGGTGCATGGCTGGCTGGCGATCCTGCGCGACGCGGTCGGCTGCGAGCGGCAGGACGTCCAGGCGTGCCACGCGTTCGCCGCCGCCTGCTCGGTGCGGCTCGCTGGATAATTCATGGACGCATTGATGGCGGCCGTCGTCGCGGCCGCGCTCGCGCAGGTCGGCGATCGCACCGCATGGCTCGCCGCGATCCTGTCGGACCGGTATGGCAGCCCCGCGCGGATCATCGCGATGGCCGCGCTTGCCCTGCTCGCCGCAAGCGGGCTCGCTGCCACGCTGGGCACGGTGATCGGCCCGAAGCTCGCGCCCAATGCGCAACAGCTGATGCTCGCGCTTGCGCTGCTGCTGCAGGGCGGCGGCGCATTTTTCCCGGCCAAGGCGCCCGACCGGCTCGACCGCTGGCGAATCGGTGCATTCGCGACCGCGATGCTCGGTCTCTTCATCCTCGCGTTCGGCGACGGGGTGCAGTTCATCGTCCTGACGCTGGCCGCACGCACGCCCGTCCCCGCGCTCGCCGCGGTCGGCGCGACGATCGGATCTCTCGTCGTGATCGTCCCCGCCGCGCTGATGGGCGAGGCGGCTTGGCTGAAACTGCCGCTCAAGCCGCTGCGGATCGCGATCGGCGGGGTGTTCGTGCTGTTCGGCCTCGTCTTCGCGCTCGGTGCATTGCGGCTCGTCTGACCCGAGCCGGGCGCTGGCACCCTGCGCTGTCCCGGTCCGATCGTTACGGATCAGGAACCAACTGGTTGTGACACCGGTTGAGTGACCTTACCACATTGGAGGCCGTCATGCTGAAGCTCGCAATCACCTTTCTCGTCATCGGTGCCGTGCTCGCGCTGCTCGGCTTCGGCGGCATCGGCGGGGCGTTCATCGGCATCGCCAAGATCCTGTTCTTCATCGCGATCGCGCTGTTCGTGATCTTCCTCGTGCTCGGCCTGCTCGCGGGCAAGGGGATCAAGAACGCGATCGACTGAGGCGCCTCGCTTAGATCGGACCATAACGACCGTCGCCGGACCCTCCGGCGGCGGTCGTTTCGTGTCTGCATCCCTTCGGGTAAGATGCGCGTTCAACGACGATGCATGCCTTTGCCGCCCTGCTCGACTCCCTTACCTATACCCGGTCGCGCAACGCGAAGCTGAAGCTGATCGCGGATTACCTGCGCGCGACGCCCGATCCCGATCGCGGTTGGGCGATGGCGGCGCTGACCGGTGATCTCGACCTCAAGGGCGTGAAGTCGGCGGTGATCCGCGGGTTGATCGAGGAGCGCGTCGATCCAGTGCTGTTCCGGATGAGCCGCGATTATGTCGGCGATACCGCGGAGACCGTGGCGCTGCTCTGGCCCGAACCCACGGTTCCGGTCGATCCCACGCCTTTGTCGATCACCGACGTGGTCGAGCGGCTGGCGGCGTTGTCGCGCGCGGATGCCCCCGCCGCGCTGGCCGACATGCTCGACCGGTCGGATGCCGAGGAACGGTTCGCGCTGCTCAAGATGGCGACGGGCGCTCTGCGGATCGGGGTGTCGGCGCGGCTGGCGAAGACCGCGCTTGCCGACGCGTTCGGGCTCGATGTCGATGCGGTCGAGGAGGTCTGGCACGGGCTCGATGCGCCGTATCCGAGCCTGTTCGCGTGGGCCGAGGGGACGGGCGAACAGCCGACGCCTGCCGATGTGCCCGTGTTCCGGCCGTTCATGCTCGCGCACGGGCTGGAGGATCTGCGCGTCGATCTGGCCGACTATGCCGCCGAGTGGAAATGGGACGGGATCCGCGTGCAGATCGTCCATGTCGCGGGTGAGACGCGGCTCTACAGCCGCACCGGCGACGACGTGACCGCCAGCTTCCCCGAGATCGCCGCTGCGTTCCGGACGCCGGGGACAGTCGATGGCGAGTTGCTGGTGAAGGGCGAGCATCAGGGCGGTACGCTGGAGGATGGCGGGGGTGCGGCCAGCTTCAATGCGCTCCAGCAGCGCCTCGGGCGCAAGACGGTGTCGGCGAAGATGCTGGCCGAGTATCCCGCGTTCGTACGGCTCTACGACCTGTTGATCGATGGCGAGGAGGATCTACGCGCCCTGCCCTGGACCGACCGGCGTGAACGGCTGGAAGCGTTCATGCCGCACCTCGATCCCGAGCGGTTCGATCTGAGCCTGGTGATCGACGCGGACGACTTCACCGCGCTGGAGGCGATCCGCGCGACCGCGCGCGACGCGGCGATCGAGGGCGTGATGCTCAAGCGCCGCGACTCGCCTTATGTCGGCGGGCGTCGTGCGGGGCTCTGGTACAAATGGAAGCGCGATCCGCTGACCGCCGATTGCGTGATGATGTACGCGCAGCGTGGCTCGGGGCGGCGTTCGTCCTATTATTCGGATTACACGTTTGGCTGCTGGACGGAGGAGGGCGAACTGCTGCCGGTGGGTAAGGCGTATTCGGGGATCACCGACGAGGAGTTGAAGATGCTCGACAGCTTCGTGCGCAACCATACGCAGAACCGGTTCGGGCCGGTGCGCGAGGTGGAGAAGACGCTGGTGCTGGAGATCGCGTTCGATTCGCTGCATGATTCGAAGCGGCACAAATCGGGCGTGGCGATGCGCTTTCCGCGGATCGCGCGGATCCGGACGGACAAGCCCGCGGCGGAAGCGGACCGGATCGAGACGCTGAAGCGGATGATTACATAATCCGCGCGTCATCGAAGCGGGCGGCATTGCGGGGTATCGCCGCCGATCTTGGCGAGCGTGAGGATGGTCCGGTGAATACAACGAAACATCCCCGCACGGCGGCGGCACGACGGTGGCGGCGTGGCGTGTGGGTGAGCGGTATCCTGTCCGCGATCATCGTGCTGTTCGTCTATCTCGCGGGGTATTTCGACCGCGATCCGGTGCATGTGTACCCGGCGATCGGCATCCACGCGTCGGGCGCGCCGCCGATCGCGGTGGTCAATTTTTCTGGCGACATGGGGCTGCGGTTCCTGCTCGGCGCGTCGACTTCGCGTGGGCTGGCCGAGCATCGGATTCCGGTCGTCGGGATCACCACCCCTGCGCTGTTCGCGCGCCATCGGTCGCGGGAGGAACTCGATGCGATCGTCGCGGACGGGGTTCGCGCGGCGCTGGCGCGGACCGGGGCGAAGCGGGTGGTGGTGATGGGCCAGTCCTACGGCGCGGACATCGTCCAAACCGGGCTGGCGGATCTGCCGGCGTCGCTGCGGCCGCGCGTTGCGGGGATCGTGTTGATCCTGCCGGGGGACACGGTGTTCTACCGCGCGGATCCGTCGGGGCTGCTGTACGATCACGGGACGCCCGACAGCATGGGGGTTTCGACGGGCAACCGGCTCGATTGGGCGCCGCTCACGTGCATTTACGGGGTCGAGGAAACCGACAGTTTGTGCCCGTTGCTGAGCGTGGCCGGCGTACGGAAGGTCGGGATGCCTGGGGGGCATAACATCCATCATGATGCGGATGGGCTGCTGGGGCATGTGCTGGCGGCGATCGAGGCGGTGGCACCGGGGACGGAACGCGGGTCCTGAGGGGGCGCTGGCCTGTGCCTTGGTCTCCAGCGGTGGCAGCGGAAGCGCGCCACACGGGGATACCCCAGCTTTCGCTGGGGTGACGGGGGAGGCGGGGTGACGGATGAGGTGTGGTGACGGGATTTGGGTGCGGCAGGTTGGCACGTCCCGGATCGCCACCTTGTTCTCCCGCGAAGGCGGGGGTCCAGTCTGGGCTCCCGCGTTCGCGGGAGAGCAAGGGCATGGGTAGTGTAGAGCGGCAAGCAGCGACTTAGCGCGGGGCGTTGATCTTAATCTCGAACAGCGTGGGCCAGTATTTGCCCGTCACGAACAGCCGGTCGGCCTTGGCGTCCCAGGCGATGCCGTTCAGGACCGCCTCGGGGTCGGTCGCGGCGATTTCGGCGACCAGCGGGCGGAGGTCGATGATCGCGGTCACCTTGCCCGTGGCGGGATCGATGCGGACCAGGAAGCCGGTGTGCCAGACGTTGGCGAGCACGGCGCCGTGGACATATTCAAGCTCGTTGATGTCGCGTAAGGGACGACCGTCGATCGTCACCGCGACCCGGTTGCGTTCGGCCAGCGTCAGCGGGTCGCGCATCATCAGGCTGTCGCTGCCGTCGGACTGGATGAACCCGCGCGAGTCGCTGGTCAGCCCCCAGCCCTCGCCGGTGTAGCGGTTCTGGCCCCTTGGCTTCAGCGTGCGGACGTCCCAGCGATGCGCAATGCCGTCATGCCAGGTGAGGCTGACGAGCTGGTCCTTCCACAGCGCGAGACCTTCACCGAACTGCGCGGGATCGATTCGCGCCTTGGCGAGGATCTTGCCATCGGCGAGCGAGACGCGGCGGACGTCGGATTGCCGTTCCTGCCCCGTGCTCTCGTACAGCGCGCCATCGTGCCAGAGCAGGCCTTCGGTGAACGCGGTACGATCGTGCGGATAACGCGCGACGATCGTCGCGGACAGCATCGGCACGCGCACATCCGGCGCGGCGGCCGCCTGTACGCGGGCGGGTGCCGCCGACGACAGCACCGATGATGAAACGAGAACGGCCGGCCCCGCAAAAGCGAGGCCGGCCGCGATCGTTATCCTACCAAACATGGTATGGATCAGCGTTCTGCTTCAGTCAGCTGGATCAGCCGCCTGCGCTCAGGTTCACCGCTGCGTACTTGCCGCGACGATCGACCTCGAGCTCGAACTCGAGCTTGTCGCCCTCGTTCAGCGTCGCCATGCCGGCGCGCTCGACGGCCGAGATGTGGACGAATGCGTCAGGCTGTCCGTCGTCGCGCTGGATGAAGCCGAAGCCCTTCATCGCGTTGAAGAACTTGACCGTACCGGTTGCCTTCTCGCCGGTGAGCTGACGCTGTGCGCCACCACCGTCACGGTCACCACCACGGGGTGCACCCGGGCCGGCATCACGGTCACGCGGCGGGCCGCGATCGGTGACGGCCATCGGCTCGCCGTCGATCTTGAGGTCGGTTGCCGAGATACGGCCACCGCGGTCGACGAGCGTGAAGCCGAGCGGCTGACCCTCTGCGAGCGCGACCATGCCGGCCTGCTCAACAGCGCTGATGTGAACGAACACGTCCTCGCCGCCGTCATCGCGAACGACGAAGCCAAAGCCCTTCTGCGCGTTGAAGAACTTTACGACACCGGTGCCTTCGCCGACGACCTGGGGAGGCATGCCGCGACCACCGCCGCCGCCGCCACCGCCCGAGAAGCCGCCGCCACCGCCGCCGCCGCGGTAACCACCGCCGCCACCGCCGCCGCCGCCGAAGCTGCTGCCGCCGCCGTAGCTGCTGCCACCGCCGCCGCCGTAGCTCGAACCGCCGCCGCCGCCATAGCTGTTGCCGCCGCCGAACCGGTCGCCGCCGCCACCAAAGCTGCTGCCGCCGCCGAACTCGTTGTCGCCGCCGCCGAAGCTGTCGCGCTTATCGCGGCCACGCCCGCCACGGTTCCCGCGGCCACCTTTATCGAAACCCATAAGCTCTGTTCGTCTTCCCGGTTCGCCCGCAAATTTCTCAAAACCCTTGTGCCGGACGACGAACGCGGGTTTTCCAGCGCGAAACCTTTTGCGCCTTGAGGGGACCCTTAGCGCAAAATACAAGCGGTCGCGAATAGAATCTGATGCGACGGCCAGCGAATTGGACCGATACTGACGCAAGTGTCGCTTGTGCGCCACGGCTCGTCGCACCGGCGCCGGGCGAGCCATCTTATTGCCCGATTCCGTACGGCAGCGCATGACAGAGCCATTGAGCGTTCAGCCGCGGGCCGCTACGGCCACGGTCATGACAGTTTATCTCCACGAAGGCGACATCCCCGCCGATCTGTTCGCGGCGGGCGCCGCGATCGCCGTCGATACCGAGACGATGGGTCTCATCACCCCGCGCGACCGGCTGTGCCTGGTCCAGCTGTCAGATGGCGGCCCCGACGAGCATCTCGTCCGCTTCGCCGCGGGCGCCGGCTATGACGCCCCCAATTTGAAGGCGCTGCTGGCCGACCCGGCACGCGTGAAACTGTACCATTTCGGACGATTCGATATCGCCGCGGTCCAGCATTATCTCGGCGTCGTCGCGGCGCCGGTCTATTGCACCAAGATCGCCTCGCGGCTGGTTCGGACCTATACCGATCGCCACGGCCTGAAGGAGCTGGTCCGCGAACTGCTCGGCCAGGACATCTCGAAGCAGCAGCAATCGTCCGACTGGGGCAGCCCCGAACTGTCGGACGCGCAGAAGGATTATGCCGCGTCTGACGTTCGCTTCCTCCACCGGTTGCGGACCGAGCTCGACAAGCGGCTGATCCGCGAAGGCCGGATGGAGCTCGCCCAGGCGTGCTTCGACTTCCTGCCGACCCGCGCCGCGCTCGATCTCGCCGGCTGGCCCGAAATCGACATCTTCGCACACGCATGACGCATACGCCGCCACCTTCTCCGGTAGCCCGCCGCGCCCGCACCGCGCGGGAGGACTGGGCCGCGCCCGGCGGCAGCCATGATCGCTTCGTGGCGATCGCGCGCGTCGCGCTGCCGACCGCGATCGGCGTGCTGGCGGCGTTCCTGGTGATGGCGCCGCTGACCGCGGGCGGCGACGTGTCGTTCCTGCTCGACAAGAACAAGGTCGACGTCGCGCAGGAGCGGATGAAGATCCAGGCGGCACGCTATCGCGGCGAGGATGCCAAGGGCCAGGCGTTCACGCTCGACGCCGCCTCCGCGATCCAGAAGAGCTCGGCCGAACCGATCGTCCAGCTCAACCAGCTCGCGGCGCAGATCCAGCTGACCGACGGGCCCGCCAACATCAAGGCGAACACCGGCCGCTACGACATGGACACCGAGAAGGTGCAGCTGTTCGGCCCGCTCAACGCGACCGCGGCGGGCGGCTACGACCTGAAGACCACTAACGCGACGATCGACATGAAGGCGCGCACGCTCGAAAGCGGCGGGGCGGCGACCGGCACCGTGCAGCAGGGCACGTTCAGCGCGAACAAGCTGCGCGCGAACTTGGAACAGCGCACCGTGACGCTTGATGGCAATGCCCGCTTGCGGATCATCCCCAGAGGGCCGAAATAACAGCCATGCGCGTCCCCCATATTCTTGCCGGCTTGTCCGTTCTGCTCTCCACGACCGCGGTCGCGCAGCAGCCACACAACTCCAACGCCCCGATCAACTTCGGTGCGGATCATATCGAGCTGCAGGACAAGGCGAATCGCGCCGTGCTGGCGGGCAACGTCGCGGTCAAGCAGGCCGAGATGACGCTCAACTCGGCGCGGATGACGGTGGCCTATACGGGCCAGGTGATCGGCGGAAACCCGCAGGTCTCGCGGCTCGACGCGTCGGGCGGCGTGACGGTACGGCGCCCCGACCAGACCGCCAAGAGCCAGTATGCGATCTATGACCTCAACAAGCGCGTGATCACGATGCTCGGTGCGGTGACGCTGAACCAGGGCGGCAATGTCGTGAACGGCGGCCGGCTGACGATGAATCTTGACACCGGTCGGGCGGTCATCGACGGCTCGTCGGTCGGCGGCAGCGCGGGGGCGACCGCCGGCGGCGGCACCGTGACTCAGTCGGGCGGACGCGTGACCGGCACCTTCTCGGTCCCCAAGCGCAACTGACGCATCGGCACGTCGCGGGGGCTTCCCTCCGGCGGCGTGGTCATGCATGTTTCCTGCCAATCCCCGCCGACTTTCGCGGCGACACCCCATGCCGGACGTCCGGCAGCTGAATTTTGCGAGGGCCTGATCCCATGGACGCCACCACGCTGCCCCCGATCGAAGCGGTAGAGCCGATCTCGGAGCCGCCCGTCAGCAACGGGCTGCAGGTCGTCTCGATCGCCAAGTCGTACGACAAGCGAGTCGTGCTGACCGACGTGTCGGTGTCGGTCGGTCGCGGCGAGGTCGTCGGGCTGCTCGGCCCGAACGGCGCGGGCAAGACGACGTGCTTCTATTCGGTGATGGGGCTGGTGAAGCCCGATTCGGGCCGAATCATGCTCGACGGCGAGGATATCACGAAGCTACCGATGTACCGGCGCGCGATCCTCGGCCTCGGCTATCTGCCGCAGGAGACGTCGATCTTCCGCGGGCTGACGATCGAGAAGAACATCCTGACGGTGCTCGAGCTGTCCGAACCCGACAAGGCGGCGCGGCAGCGCAAGCTCGACACGCTGCTCGAGGAATTCGGGCTGACCCGGCTGCGCGCGGCACCGGCGATGGCGCTGTCGGGCGGCGAGCGGCGGCGCGCGGAAATCGCCCGTGCGCTTGCGGCGGATCCGTCGATCATGCTGCTCGACGAGCCGTTCGCCGGGATCGACCCGATCTCGATCGCCGACATCCGCGATCTGGTGAAGGACCTGAAGCGCCGCGACATCGGCGTGCTGATCACCGACCACAATGTCCGCGAGACGCTGGAAATCGTCGACCGCGCGTACATCATCTATGACGGGCGCGTGCTGTTCTCGGGGTCGCCTGCCGAGCTGGTCGCCGATGCGAACGTCCGCCGCCTGTATCTGGGCGAAGGCTTCTCGCTTTAGATTTATGGACAGGCTGGTGCATCCATTCCTCCCCGGCACGGGGAGGGGGACCAGCAAAGCTGGTGGAGGGGGGCCTCCGCGAACGCAGCGTCTGACGCGCGCCCCCTCCGTCGACGCTTCGCGCCGCCACCTCCCCTTGCAGGGGAGGATCTGGTGAGCCTCGCCCCTCGTCTGGACATCCGCCAGTCGCAGTCGCTGGTGATGACCCCGCAGCTTCAGCAGGCGATCAAGCTGCTGGCGCTGTCGAACCTGGAGATCGAGGGGTTCATCGCCGAGGAAGTCGAGCGCAACCCGCTGCTCGAATCGAGCGCCGCCGAGGATAGCGACGCCCCCGACCGCGAGCCCGTGCCCGAGGTTCGCGACGAACGCGTGGCCGCCGACGAGCTGGTCGCGGGCACCGGAGACGGCGGCGAACCGGCGCTCGACGTCGATTATGCGACCGAAAGCCACCAGCAGGACAGCGTCGCCGACGGCGGCAGCGGGATGGACGGCGCGCTGTCGATGACCGGTGCGAGCGCAGGCGGGCTCGGCGGCGAAGACGGCCCCGATCTCGAGGCGTTCGCGGATACCAGCCTGAGCCTGGCGGACCATCTGCTCGCGCAGGCGGGCCCCGCAATCCCCCACGAGGACGCGTTCATCGCGGCGCACCTGATCGACCAGATCGACGAGGCGGGCTATCTCACCGCGTCGCTGCTCGACGTCGCGAACCGTCTTGGCGTGCCGCTGGTGCGCGTCGAGCGCGTGCTCGCGACCATCCAGACGTTCGACCCGACCGGTGTCGGCGCGCGCGATCTCGGCGAGTGCCTCGCGTTGCAGGCGAAGGAGGCGGATCGCTACGATCCGTGCATGGCGCGGCTGATCGACAATCTCGACCTGCTCGCGCGCGGCGAACTGACCCGGCTCAAGCGCATGTGCGACGTCGACGACGAGGACATGGCGGACATGATCCGCGAGCTGCGCGGCTATGATCCGAAGCCCGGCTGCCGCTACGGTGGCGAGCCTGCGCAGTCAGTGACGCCCGACCTGTTCGTCGCGCGCACGAAGGCGGGATGGGCGATCGAGATCAACGCCGCCACCCTGCCCCGCGTGCTGGTCAACCGGAGCTATTATACCGAGCTGTCGGGCGGGCAGCAGGACAAGGCGTCGAAGGCGTGGCTGAGCGATTGCCTCGCCAGCGCGAACTGGCTGGTGAAAGCGCTCGACCAGCGCCAGCGGACGATCATCAAGGTCGCGACCGAGATCGTGAAGCAGCAGGAGGCGTTCTTCCTGAAAGGCGTCGCGCATCTCCGGCCGCTGACCTTGCGCCAGGTCGCCGACGCGATCGAGATGCACGAATCGACCGTCAGCCGGGTGACGAGCAACAAGTACGTGTCGTGCGCGCGCGGGCTGTACGAGCTGAAATACTTCTTCACGAGCGCGATCCAGTCGGCGGATGGCGGCGAAGCGGTATCGGCGCAGGCGGTGAAATCGGCGATCCGCGCGCTGATCGATACCGAGGGCGCGAAGATCCTGTCGGACGATACGCTGGTCGAGCTGCTCAACGCGAAAGGCTTCGACATCGCGCGGCGGACGGTCGCGAAATACCGCGAGGCGCTGGGGATCGGGAGTTCGGTGCAGCGGCGGCGGGCGAAGGCGCTGGAAGGGGTAAGGTAGGGGCGCGTTAGTGGCGCGCGGCTCGAACGCCAGTCCGTCCTCAGAAGCACACCTCCCCGGCGAAGGCCGGGGTCCAGTTGGAGCGTCCGGAGTAACGACGCGCACCATTCCTCAGCGACGTTTCCCAACTGGACCCCGGCCTTCGCCGGGGTGGTATAGTGTCTGGGGAGGTGTATTTTCGGGGGAGGTGTAGTTTCGGGTGGCGTGGGTTGAAGCGCTCAGTTCGGTACCTGCCCTGCCCCATCCGCGCCGGAAACGCTCGCGCCGCCCGGTGGCGTTGCACTCCGCGCCTCCCCTACTGCAACGTCGTACCAGCGCGACAGGTCGGCCTTCATCTGGTGCAGCGCTTCGGGGTTGAGATATGTCATGTGCCCCGCGGGATAATAGCGGAACGCCAGGTTCCGCTGGCGCGAGGGATCGAGCATCATGTGGCCGAGATCGTTCTCCGTCCCGAAGAACGGCGTCGCCATGTCGTAATAGCCGTTCATCGACAGCACGTTGAGATACGGATTCTCGCGCATCGCGGCGGCCAGGTCGACCGCGGTGTTGGGGTTGTTCTGCGACTGGCCGCCGCGGCCGGGGGCGTCGTGCTTCCAGTTCCACGTCCAGCCGGGCGCGTCGCGGGCGCTGAGGCGGTACGGCATCTCGGTCTTGTAGCCGAGCGTGTGCGTCACATAATCGTTGAAGGTGGCGATGAACGCGCCCGCGATCGCGGTGTCCGACGCGTCGGTCTCGGGCCGCTCGCCCGCCGCGTCGCTATCGACGCCGGTATAGCGCGAATCGAACCGGCCGAGCGTGAGCCGCTGATCGCGCAGCAGCTCCTTCTGGAAGCGCGCGAGGTCGATCCGCAGATTGGCGCGCTTGATGAAGTCGGGCGAGATGCCGATCAGCTGGCTCATCCGCGTCGCGACCGAATCGCGTTCCGCGTCCGAAATCGTCTGCCCCTTCGACAGCGCCGCGGCATAGGGCCCGGTCGCGAACGCACGCGCCTCGGCCACCGTCATGGCGACGTCGGCGGGACGGTTCTGCAGGCGGTTGTGATACCAGGCGCTGGCCGCATAGCTTGGCAAATAGTTGAGGTAGATCTCGTCGAGCCCGGGCTGACGGTACCCATAGTTCATGATCGACGACAGCAGCACGACGCCGTTGAGCGCCATCCCGCGATCCTGCAGCTGATAGGCGAGCGCCCCCGACCGGGTGGTGCCATAGCTTTCGCCGAACAGAAATTTGGGGCTGTTCCAGCGGCCATATTTGGTGGCGTAGCGCAGGATGCCCTTGGCAAATGCGTCGGCATCCTCGTCGACGCCATAGAAGGCGGACGGCTTGGTATCGCCCAGGGGTCGCGAATAGCCGGTGCCGACCGCGTCAATGAACACCATGTCGGTCTTGTCGAGCAGCGTGTCGGGATTGGGGCCAAAGTCATAGGGCGCGGGCCTGATATATTCGGGGTTGGCGGTCCGGAGGCGGACGGGCGCGAACGACCCCATGTGCAGCCAGAAACTGGGCGAGCCCGGACCGCCATTGTAGAAGAACGTCACGGGGCGCCGCGTGCCGGGCTTGGTGCCGTCGAGCGTGTAGCCGGTGTAGAACAGGCTCGCGGTCGGCTTGCCCTCGGTATCGCGCAGCGTCAGCGTGCCGACCGTCGCGGTATAGCCGAGCGACTTGCCGCCGACGGTGACGCGGCCCTTGGTCTTGACCTCCTGCTCGGCGACGGGGGCGTTGGCGTAATCGGCCTCCGCCTCGGCCTTCATCCGATCGGCGTTGCTCTCGGTCTTGTCCGTCTTGGGCACGTCCTGCGCGATCGCGGGCGGCGGGGCAGTCGTGGAGAGCGCGAGCGGCAATAGAGCGGCGAACTTCGTCGAACGGGCCACGGATCATCCTTGCGACAGGGGTAATGCCCTATCCTGCCGTTTGGCGAGCGAAGCGCAAGCTTCACGCTGGTTATCGCGGTCATCCTGACGAACGTCAGGACCCAGGGTTACAAACGATCCGCTCCGTGGCTCTGGGTCCTGACGTTCGTCAGGATGACGGGCGGCGGGGCCGGCGGCGCGCGCGGGTCAGTCGTCCTCGTCTTCGAACCCGACCAGCGCCAGCGCGCGCGCCTTGATCTGGCGGGTCATGCACCAGTGGACCAGCGCATCCTCGCGGCCGTGCGTCACCCAGACTTCGCGCGGCGCGATCTCGGTCAGCGTCGCGATGAGCTCGTCCCAGTCGGCGTGATCGCTGAGGATCAGCGGCAGCTCGACATTCTTCTGTCGCGCGCGGCCGCGGACGCGCATCCAGCCGCTCGCCATCGCGGTGATCGGATCGGGCAGCCGCCGCGACCAGCGATCGTTGAGCGCGCCGGGCGGGCACATCACGACATGCCCCGCCATGTCCGCCTTCTTTGTATCCGCGACGGGCAGCAGTTCGCCGAGCCGGACGCCGTGATCCGCGTAGAGATCGCACAGCCGTTGCAGCGCGCCGTGGATGTAGATCGGCGCGTGATGGCCGCGCTCGCGCAGTTCGGCGATCACGCGCTGCGCCTTGCCGAGCGCATAGGCGCCGACGACGACGCAGCGATCGGGGTTGGCGTGGAGCGCGGCGATCAGCTTGTCGATCTCGTCGCCGGTATCGGGATGGCGGAAGACCGGCAGGCCGAACGTCGCCTCGGTGATGAAGACGTCGCATTTGACGGGTTCGAACGGCGTGCAGGTCGGGTCCGCGCGGCGCTTGTAATCACCCGAGACGACGATCCGCTCGCCGCGGTAATCGAGCACGATCTGCGCGGAGCCGAGCACATGGCCGGCGGGCACGAAGCCGATATCCACCTCGCCCATCCGGATCGTCTCGCCATACGCGACCGGGTTGCCGGCTTGCGGGCCGTAGCGCGCGTCCATGATCGCGAGCGTTTCGGGGGTCGCCCACACCGCCTCGTGACCGCCGCGCGCGTGATCGGCGTGACCGTGCGTGACGAGCGCCTTCGCGGTCGGGATCGAGGGGTCTATCCACGCGTCGATCGGCTTGACGAGGATGCCGTACGGATGCGGTTCGAGCCAGTCGCCGAGTTTTGCCATGCGGGGGTAACGCGTGGACCGGGGTGCGGTGCCGTGATCGCGTGGCGCTGGGGTGAGACGGATACACGGTGGGGACCGCAGCACGGCGTATCACCCAAGCCCCGTCATCCTGACGGAAGAAAGGGGAGCGGGCGCCGCTCGCCTTGCCGGATGCAGCGCTCGGATCAGCGTCGACCGCCGACCTTGATCGTCGCCAGGATCGCGTCCATCTGCGCCGCTGCCGCCGCCTGGGTCGGTGCATTGCGCGGAGGCGGGGCACCGGCCTTGACCGCGTAGGTTATGCGATCGATCGCGTAGCACGCGCCGTTGATGACGCTGCGGAAATTGGTCGCGCTCACCTGCTGGCTCATTCCCGCGTCGCCGTTGGTGTAGACCGTCCAGCGATGCCCGCCGAGCATCCGGTTGGGAAGCCGCCGAGCATGACCCGCGACCAGCCCCTCGGTACCGCATGTGGCCACCACGCCCGCGCTCCGGCTGAAGCCGACCTGGAGCATCTCGGTCACCTGCCCCTGCCCGCCGGTCGGTTTGGCGACTTGCCAGAACCGGACGATGCCGACGCCGCGGCCGACCGCCGAGCCGTCCCACATCTGCCGCCAGCCGCTGTTCAGCAGCGCGCGACCGGCGAAGTTGCGGGTCGGTATTACGCTGGATGGATGGGAGAGCCGAACCATTCCTCCGCCCCCAACGAACGACTTGTCGGCGGCGACGGCATTGGCGAAGGGCAGGAGTGCAAGCAACGGGAGCGGCAGAAGATAGCGAAAAAGCGACACCGATTGTCTTTCACAACAGAGCTTTGGCCGAAATGCCGGTCGTTCTGCACGCGGTCCATAGCGGTGCGGCGCGTTGCCCCCATATGACGACGATGCGTGAACAGGCCGTGAGCGACCTTCCCCTCCCCCTGGAAAACTGGTTCGCGACGCGGGGATGGCGTCCGCGGCGGCATCAGCGCGAGATGCTGGCGGAAGGCCGGGCGGGCCATCACGCGCTGCTGGTGGCGGCGACGGGCGCGGGCAAGACGCTCGCGGGGTTCCTGCCGACGCTCGCCGAGCTGATCGAGGCGCCGACCGCGGGGCTGCACACGCTCTACGTCTCGCCGTTGAAGGCGCTCGCGGTCGACGTGCAGCGCAACCTGCTGACCCCGATCGACGAGATGGGGCTCGATATCCGCGTCGAGACGCGCACCGGCGACACGCCCTCGGACCGCAAGGCGCGGCAACGGATCAAGCCGCCGCAGATCCTGCTGACGACGCCTGAGTCTCTGTCGCTGCTGCTGAGCTATCCGGACAGCATCACGATGTTCGACACGTTGCGCACGATCGTCGTCGACGAGGTGCACGCGTTCGCGACCGGCAAGCGCGGCGACCTGCTGTCGTTGTGCATGGCCCGGTTGCAGACAATCGCGCCGGGGATGCGCCGGGTCGCGCTGTCGGCGACGGTCGCGGATGCCGACGGCTATCGCGCATGGCTCGCCCCCGACGGCGATATCGACCAGGTCGCGATGGTGCGCGGCGAGGCGGGTGCCGATCCCAACATCGCGATCCTGCTGCCCGAGGGTCGCGTGCCATGGTCGGGGCATTCGGGCCGCTATGCCGCCGCGCAGGTGATGGCGGAGATCGAGACGCACGAGACTTCGATCGTGTTCTGCAACACGCGCAGCCTCGCCGAGCTGATCTTCCAGGATCTGTGGAAGGTGAATGCGGGCAATCTGCCGATCGGTGTCCATCACGGGAGTCTGGCCAAGGAGGCACGGCGCAAGGTCGAGAACGCGATGGCCGAGGGCAAGCTGCGCGCGCTGGTCGCCACCTCGAGCCTCGATCTGGGGGTCGACTGGGGCAATGTCGATTGCGTGATCCAGATGGGCGCGCCCAAGGGATCGTCGCGGCTGTTGCAGCGGATCGGACGCGCCAACCACCGGCTCGATGAATCGAGCCAGGCGATCGTCGTGCCCGGCAACCGGTTCGAATATCTGGAGGCGCGAGCAGCCCTCGACGCGGTCGAGGCGGGGGAGCTCGATTCGGACATCTTCCGCGTCGGTGCACTCGACGTGCTGGCGCAGCATGTGATGGCGTGCGCGTGTGCGGCGCCGTTCCGCGAGGCGGATCTGCTCGACGAGATTCGCTCCGCGCTGCCCTATTCGGCGCTGCCGACCGAAACGTTCGAGCGCGTGCTCCATTTCATCAGTGACGGCGGCTATTCGCTGAAGGCGTATGACCGGTTCAAGCGGCTGACCAAGGACGCGGATGGCACGTGGCGGGTCAGCCACCCCAAGTTCATCGGCCAGCACAGGCTGAACGCGGGGATCATCGTCGAGGCGACGATGCTCAATGTGCGGTTCGGCAATGGCCGCGTGCTGGGTCGCGTCGAGGAGGCGTTCGCGGCGCAGCTGAGCCACGGCGACACGTTCTTCTTCGCGGGGCTCAGCCTCGAGGTGATGAAGATCGACCTCGAGGACCTGGTCGTGCGCGCGACGTCGAAGCCGGCGCGGATCCCGACCTATGGCGGCAGCCGGATGCCGCTGTCGACCAACCTGGCCGACCGGGTTCGCGGGTTCCTCGCGCATACAGGCGACTGGGCGCGGTTTCCCGACGACGTGCGCGAATGGCTGGAGATGCAGGCGTATCGGTCGGTGATGCCCGAACCCGGCCAGCTGCTGGTCGAGACGTTCCCGCGCGAGGGGCGGCATTACATGGTCGCGTACAGCTTCGAGGGGTGGAACGCGCACCAGTCGCTGGGGATGCTGATCACGCGGCGGATGGAGACGCAGGGACTTAAACCTCTCGGCTTCGTCGCGAACGACTATGCGCTGGCGGTGTTTGGGCTGGAGAAGATCACCGATCCGGCGGCTTTGTTCTCGGCGGATATCCTCGAGCATGAATTCGTCGAATGGGTGCAGCAATCGCATTTGCTCAAGCGCGCGTTCCGTGAGGTCGCGGTGATCGGCGGGCTGGTCGAGCGGCAACATCCGGGCAAGCGCAAGACCGGCAAGCAGGTGACGTTCTCGACCGACCTGATCTACGACGTGCTGCGCAAATACGAGCCGACGCATCTGTTGCTGGAGGCGGCGTGGGCGGATGCGCGCGCGCGGATGACCGATGTCGGGCGGCTGGCGTCGCTGCTCGACCGGGCGGCGGCGACGATGGTGCATGTCGACCTGGAGCGGGTGACGCCGCTGGCGGTGCCCGTGCTGACGCTGATCGGGCGCGAGAAGGTGACGACGAGCAGTTCGGAAGACGCGCTGCTGATCGAGGCGGAGGCGATGATCGCCGACGCGATGCGGCCGGATTGAGGGGGGACTTCCTAAGTTCTACTACCCCGGCGGAGGCCGGGGCCCAATTGGGGGACGCTGCTAATTGGGGGAAATGCGCTGTTACGACCACCTTTCCAATTGGGCCCCGGCCTCCGCCGGGGTGGTGGTTTGTGGAGCGTCGTTCTCCCCCAACAACGCCAGTTGCGCGCGGTTGAAATCCGGCGCAGCATTTGCAGCATGCGCAGGTGGTTGGGCCCGTTGCTGTTCGTGATCACCGCCCAGGCAAGCGCCCAGGACGGCGTGCTTCCGCGCCAGAATGCTGCACCGCCAACGGCTGCAGCATCCGCAGCAGACCCCGATGCCGCGACGCTGTTGTTCGGCGACGACCAGACGCGGATGACGGTGCCGGTGACGATCGCGGGCGCGGGGCCCTTTCCGTTCGTCGTGGACACGGGGGCGCAGCGGACCGTCATCGCGCGCGAGCTTGCTGCGACGCTCGGCCTCGCGCCGGGCCGTACGGTGCGCGTGACGGGGATGACCGGATCGGAGCGCGTGGCCACCGTCGTCATCCCCTCGCTCAAGGTCGGCGTGATCGGCAGCGCACCGATCGAGGCGCCGGCGATCGGCGCGATCAACCTCGGTGCGCGCGGGTTGCTTGGGATCGACACGTTGCAGGATCATGCGGTGACGATCGACTTCGACACCAACGTCATGACCGTCACCCCCTCGCGCAAACGCCGCCTCCGCGAGCGCGCCGCCCCCGACGAGATCGTCATCCGCGCGCGCAGCCTGTTCGGGCAGCTCGTCGTCACCGACGCCTATTGCAACGGCATCCGCATCCGCGTGATCCTCGATACCGGCACCTCGATCAGCATGGCCAATGCCGCGCTGCGCCGGAAGGTGACTCGCAAGGCGCTGGGAGGCGCGAATCGGACTCAGTCGGTGTCGTTGACCGGGGTCACCGGCGAGACGGTGGTTGCCGACTATACCACGATGGACCGGGTCTCGATCGGCAGCCTGACGCTGGGCGACCTGCCCGTGGCGTTCACCGCGGTCGACGCGCCGCCATTCGCGGTATTCGGCCTGGCCGAGCGCCCCGCGATGTTGCTGGGAATGGACGTGCTGCAGCTGTTCCGCCGCGTCGACATCGACTTCGCCAACCGCGAGGTACGGCTGGCGTTGCCGCGCGGCACCCGACGCCGTTGAGGTTGCGTCCGCCCCCGTTCGCTGCAACGCTCCGGCATGACACGATAAAGGGGACGATGATGCGGGCGACAGGTTGGCTACTTACGGCGGCGGTTCTCGCCGCGCCCGTCTCGGCGCAGGCCCAATCGCGGCCCGACCAGAAGGCGTTTCTCGGGCTTTACAAGGAACTGGTCGAGACCAACACGACGCTGTCCGCGGGCAGCTGTACGCAGGCTGCGGCGCAGATCGGCGCGCGGTTGAAGAGCGCGGGCTATGCGGATTCCGACATCACCTATTTCTCGGTGCCCGAGCATCCCAAGGACGGCGGGCTGGTCGCGGTGCTCAAAGGATCGGACGCAAGCGTCAAGCCGATGCTGCTGCTCGCGCATCTCGACGTGGTCGAGGCCAAGCGCGAGGACTGGGTGCGCGATCCGTTCACGCTGATCGAGGAGGGCGGCTATTATTATGCGCGCGGCACCGTCGATGACAAGGCGCAGGCGGCGATCTGGTCCGACGCGATGATCCGCTTCAAGACGTCCGGGTACAAGCCCAGGCGCACGATCAAGCTGGCGCTGACCTGCGGCGAGGAGACCACGTTCGCGTGGAACGGCGCGCAGTATCTGGCGAAATCGAAGCCCGACCTGATCGCGGCGGAGTTTGCGCTGAACGAAGGTGGCGGCGGGCGGCTCGACGACAGCGGCAAGCGCCAGTTGCTGGCGATCCAGGTCGGCGAGAAGGCTGCGCAGAACTACACGTTCCTTGCCACCAATCCCGGCGGACACAGCTCGCAGCCGACGCCGGAGAACGCGATCTACGAACTCGCCGATGCGGTGAAGGCGGTGCAGGGCTATGAATTCCCGGTGACGTTCACCGACACGACCAGGGCGTTCTTCACGGCCAGCGCGAAGGCGATGCCGGGCGAGATGGGGAGCGCGATCACGGCGTTGCTCGCCAATCCGGAGGACAAGGCGGCGGATGCGATCGTCAGCCGCGACAAGGCGATGCATTCGACGCTGCGCACGACCTGCGTGGCGACGCTGCTGAGCGCAGGGCATGCGGAGAACGCGCTGCCGCAGCGCGCGACCGCGAACATCAACTGCCGGATCTTTCCGGGGGAGACGGTCGACGGCACGCTCGCCAAGCTGAAGGAGCTGGCGGGCGCGAAGGTGACGGTGACCGCGAACCAGCCGGTGCGCCCGACCGCAATCCCGCCGACGCTCGATCCGAAGATCATGGGCCCCGTGGCGAAGGTCGCGGCGAAGCATTTTCCGGGGCTGCCGATCCTGCCGATGATGTCGACGGGCGCGACCGACGGCATCTTCTTCGAGGCGATCGGGATCCCCGTCTACGGCGTGCCGGGGATGTTCATCGACAAGGACATGGGCGGGATCCACGGGCTGAATGAGCGGATCCGCGTGGCGTCGCTCTACGACGGCCGCGATTATCTGTTCGATCTGGTGAAGGCGTTCGCGGGGTGACCCCGAATCCCTCTCCCCTCGGGGGGTGAGGGAGGGAGGATCCCTAGGCGACGGAAGGGTGAGGGGCGGTGGGATCAGCGTCCCGAGCCTCACGCCCCTCTCCCTTCCCACCCGGCTTCGCCGTGCGGGCCCCTTCCCTCCCCCCGGAGGGGAGAGGGAGTTTAGACGGTGACCTGTTCGCCTAGCTCGAGCACCTTGCCGGGGGGGATCTTCAAAAAGTCGGTCGGGTCGCTGGCGTTGCGCTGCAGGAACAGGAAGATCCGGTCCTGCCACGGCGGCATGCCCTTTTCCGCATCGGGCTTCAGCGTGTTGCGGCCGATGAAGAACGAGGTGCGCATCGGGTCGAGCCCGAGCTGCTCGGTCTTGTTGCCCACCCCGAGATCGCGCGGCACGTCGGGCGATTCCATGAAGCCATAGGTCAGCACGACGATCGAGAAATTGTCGTCGACACGCTCGACCTTGGCGCGGCTCGCCTCGTCGACGAACGGGCGGTCGGCGGTGCGGATGCTGACGATCAGGTTGCGCTCGTGCAGCACCTTGTTGTGCTTGAGGTTGTGCAGCAGCGCGCCCGGCGTCGCATGCGGGTTCGCGGTCAGGAACACCGCGGTCCCCGAGACGCGCTCGGGCGGGCGCTTCTCCAGCGCGGCGGCGAGGTCGCTGAGCGGGATGCTCTGGCGCTTCTCGAACGCGCTGACGATCTTCTTGCCGCGGACCCAGGTGTAGATGATGAGGCCGATCGACGCGGCGATCACGAGCGGCACCCAGCCGCCCTCGATCACGCGGAGGATGTTCGCGCCGAAGAAGATCAGGTCGAGCGTCAGGAACGGCAGGATCGCCGCCAGCGCCAGCGGGCGCGACCAGTTCCAGCGATGCCGCACGACGATGTAGGCGAGCAGCGTGGTGACGACCATCGTGCCGGTCACCGCGATGCCGTACGCCGCGGCCATCGCCGACGACGTCTTGAACTGGATCACCAGCACCAGCACGCCGATCAGCAACAGCCAGTTGATCGCCGGAAGATAGATCTGGCCGGCGAACACCGCGGAGGTCTGACGGATGCGCAGGCGGGGGAGCAGGCCGAGCTGGATCGCCTGCTGCGTGAGGCTGAACGCGCCGGTGATGACCGCCTGGCTGGCGATCACGGTCGCAAAGCCTGCGAGGATGATCAGCGCGGGGCGCAGCGATTCGGGCGCCATCAGGAAGAACCAGTCCTGATTGACGAAGGGAATGCCCTGCCGCGCCGCATCTTCTAGCTTGGCGAGCGCGAACGCGCCCTGCCCCAGATAATTGAGCGCGAGCGCGGGGAACACGAGGAAGAACCAGCCGATGCGGATCGGCAGCTTGCCGAAATGGCCCATGTCCGCGGTCAGCGCTTCCGCACCGGTGACGGTCAGGAACACCGCACCGAGCACGAACAGCCCGGTGACGCCGTGCGTGGCGAGGAACGAAATGCCATAGGTCGGCAGGAACACGCGGACGATCGAGGGCTCGTCGGCGATGTGCCAGATTCCGAGCGCGCCGATCGTGACGAACCAGAGGATGCAGACCGGGCCGAACAGCTTCGACACCTGCGCGGTGCCGCGCGACTGGATCATGAACAGCGCGATCAGGATGCCGATCGTCAACGCGCGCACCACGCCCTCGTTGAAGATGTGTGCCGCGCTCGGGATCGTCCGCAGCCCCTCCATTGCGGACAGCACCGACAGCGCCGGCGTGATGATTGCATCGCCGTAGAACAGCGACGCCCCCGCCGCGCCGAGCACGATCGCGATGCGCGACCGCATGCCGAGCGCGCGACGGGCCAGCGCAGCAAGCGCCAGTACGCCGCCCTCGCCCTGGTTGTCCGCGCGCATCAGGAAGATGACGTATTTGACGGTGACGACGAGGAACAGCGACCAGAGCGCGAGGCTCAGCACGCCGAGGATCTCGCTCGGGTCGATGCCACCCGCCGACGTCTGGCCCAGCGCTTCGCGGAACGCGTAGAGCGGGCTGGTGCCGATATCGCCGAACACGACGCCGATCGCGCCGACGGTCAGCGCGGCCAGCGCCGGATGAGGATGCAGATGCGCCGCGGACAGATCGGCCGGCGCCGATTGATCGGCGGTCGGTTCGGTCACAACTGCGGTCTGGGGTGTTCCGGCTACGGACGTCATGGCGCGAAGAGCGCTCCTCCTGATGGGACGGCGCGCTTTACGCCGATTGGGGGCATGCGCAAGTCCTGCCGACCTGTTGCCGCTTTGACGCGAAGGCGGGTTGATTCACCGCGCGCACAGCGGCATGGCAGGCGAATGGTTCCCTTTTCGTTCGGCGGACATGCGCTTCTGGCGTTGGCGCAAGGCGCGCTGTTCTGGCCGGAGCGGCGCGCGCTGCTGGTCGCCGACCTGCATTTCGAGAAGGCGAGCTGGTTCGCGCGGTCGGGCCAGATGCTGCCCCCCTATGATTCGATTGCGACGCTGGCCGATCTGACCGCGCTGATCGCGGCGACCGGCGCGCGCGAAGTCTGGTGCCTGGGCGACAGCTTTCACGACAGCGACGGGTGCGAGCGCTTGCCGCCGCGCGCGCAGGCCATGCTCCAGGCGATGACGCAGGCCACGCGCTGGACGTGGATCACGGGCAATCACGATCCGGCGATCCTCGACCGGTGCGGCGGGACCGTGGTGGACGAGGTCGTCGTCGACGGGCTGATGCTACGCCACGAGGCGGACCGCGCGGAGACGCGGCCCGAACTGTCGGGGCATTTCCACCCGAAGCTGCGGCTGCGCGTGCGCGGCAAATCGGTGGCGCGGCGGTGCTTCGTGGCAACCGCGACGAAGCTGATCCTGCCTGCGTTCGGATCGCTGACCGGGGGGCTGGATGTCGACCACCCCGAGATCGTCCGCGCGGTCGGGGCGGGCGCGGAGGCGATGGTGCCGGTGGCGGACCGGATGCTGCGGTTTCCGGTTGCGGCCTGAATCGGGTCGCTACTCGGGGCTCTAGGCCACCACCCCGGCGGAGGCCGGGGCCCAATTGCGGGCCGCGTGTAACGGAGGATGGTCCGCGGTTACTTAAGCCTTCCCACTTGGGCCCCGCCCTTCGCCGGGGTGGATCATTGGGAAAGCTGGTAGTCTCTCAGCTCGAAATCGTCGGAAACGCTGCGCGGAATGCGGCGAGCTTGGGCTTGTCCCATGTTACCACATAGGGATGCGTCGGGTTCCGGTCGGCGAAGTTCTGGTGATACGCCTCAGCCGGATAGAAGGCGCCGGTTTCGAGCTTTGTCACGATCGGGCCGGAGAACGCGCGCGTCGCACCTAGCTGCGCGATGTACGCACGGGCGACCTGCGCCTGCGCGGGCGACTGCGGGAAGATCGCCGAGCGATAGCTGGTGCCGCTGTCGGGGCCCTGCCGGTTCAGCGTCGTCGGATCATGCGCGATCGAGAAATAGACTCGGAGCAGCGTGCCATAGCTCACGACTCGGGGATCATAGGCGATCCGGATCGCTTCGGCATGGCGGGTCGTCTCGGCGGAAACCTGATCGTAGGTCGCGGTGGCCTTGGTGCCGCCTGCATAGCCGGTCGTGACCGTCTTCACGCCCTTCACATGCTCGAACACCGCCTCCATCGTCCAGAAGCAGCCGCCGGCGAGCACCGCGGTCTGGATACCGGGCGCGGGCGGCAGGTCGGTCTTGACGGCGGGGATGACGACGGCGCGGGCGCCTTGCGCTGCACCGGTGGCAAGAATCGCACCGGCGATACCGACGGCGGCGAGCGTGGCGATGAGCGGCTTTTTCATGTTTAGATACATGGGGTTGCCGCTCCGTTTCGCCAAGCCGTCCGGGTGTTTATCGCGTGGTGGACGCGCTGTGTTCGAAATGGCTTGCGAAGGTCTGGCGGGCTTCAGCGGGCTGCAGCGCGAGCAAGCCGATGGCGCCGAGGACGAAACCGCCGCTGAACTGCCAGAAGAAACTCGACTTTACGATGCTGCGCATGATGCGATCCCAATGAAACCAAGTGATGACGCCAACCGGATGGGTTAGCATCAGCTACGAACCGGCATGTCGTAGAGATGCCGGCCAACCACAATGTCGTTTTTAGAAACTCTCGATTAACGCGGCGTGGCCGATGCGTTCATCGTGCAGCAGGGATCTCCCGGCAGGATTGCCGGGCGATGTCGCCGCGTTTCCGAAATGTTGCTCCAGCCGCAAATCCTCTCCCGCCAGGGGGAGGTGTCGCCGAAAGGTGGCGGAGGGGGAGGACACGGAGCAGAGGTTATTCCTTTCCTCCCCCTCCGTCTGGCAAGGGCCAGCCACCTCCCCCTTGCGGGGGAGGATCAGGCAGTTACTTCAGCGCGGCGCAGGCGGTCTGGATGCGCGTGCATGCCTCGCGCAGCAGCGCGTCCGAGGTCGCATAGCTTATCCGGAACGCCGGGCTGAGGCCGAACGCCGCGCCCTGCACGACCGCGACCTTGGCGTCGTCGAGCAGATACCCGACCATCGCCTCGTCGGTGTCGATCAGGCGACCGTTCGGGGTCGTCTTGCCGATCAGCGCGGCGAACGACGGGTAGACGTAGAACGCGCCCTCCGGCGTCGGGCATTCCATGCCGTCGATCTCGTTCAGCATCTTCACGACCAGGTCGCGACGGCCTTGGAACGCTGTGTTGCGTTCGGCGAGGAACGACTGGTCGCCATTGAGCGCGGCGACGGCGGCGGCCTGCGCGATCGAGCACGGGTTCGAGGTCGACTGCGACTGGAGCTTGGCCATCGCCTTGATCAGCCAGCTCGCACCGCCGGCATAGCCGATCCGCCAGCCGGTCATCGCATAGGCCTTCGAGCAGCCGTTGACGGTCAGCGTGCGCTCGAACAGCTCGGGGCACGCCTCGGCGATCGTCGCGAACTTGAAGCCGTCATAGACGATATGCTCGTACATATCGTCGGCGAAGATCCAGACGTGCGGGTGCTTCGCCAGCACCGCGCCCAAAGCCTTCAGCTCGTCGATCGTGTAGCCGGCGCCGGTCGGGTTCGACGGCGAGTTGAGGATCACCCACTTGGTCCTGGGCGTGATCGCCGCGTCGAGTGCCGCGGGATCGAGCTTGTAGCCGACCTCGGGGCCTGCCTTGACGATCACGGGCACGCCGCCGGCGAACTGCACGACGTCGGGATAGCTGACCCAATAGGGCGCGGGGATGACGACCTCGTCGCCCGGATCGATCGTCGCGACCATCGCGTTGAACAGGGTGTGCTTGCCGCCGACGTTCACGCTGACCTGGTCGGTGGTGTAGATCAGGCCGTTGTCGCGCGCGAACTTGGCGACGATCGCCTGCTTCAGCTCGATCGTGCCGTCGACATTGGTGTATTTGGTCTTGCCGTCGCGGATCGCCTGGATCGCGGCCTCTTTGACGAAGTCGGGCGTGTCGAAATCGGGTTCGCCCGCGCCCAGCCCGATCACGTCGACGCCCGCGCGCTTCAGCTCGAGAACGCGGCTGGTGATCGCGAGCGTCGGCGAAGGGCTGATGCGACCGAGCGCGGCGGATGCGTGCATGATGGAACCTTTGCGGTTGTCCGCAGTTTCGAGCCGCGGAATTCGCGCGGGCTATACGCCCCGGGTGACCGATTTCGCAACCGCAACAATCGCCGGAATGAGGCCACGGACCGCATTTCCGATGAAGAAACCGCCCGTGAGGTCGGCGCGAGTGAGCGGCACCTCGATCGCGCGCGCCGATTCGAGCATTTCGGCGCGGAGAATACCGGGGAGCAGGCCATGCCGTAGCGGCGGAGTCGCAAGCACGTCGCCGCGCGGCACGAACAGCGAGGTGAAGCTGCCTTCGGTCAGGAAGCCGTCGGCATCCTCGAACACGACCTCGAACGTTCCTGCGTCCTTGCGCGCCGCGTCGTAGAAGCCGCGCGCGCTCGTCTTGTGGCGCAGGCGAAAGTCGGCGGGCCCGACCGGCAGCGGAACGATCGCGACGTGCGCCTCGGCCGGCGAGTGCGGCAGCGGTGCCGCCTCGATCGCGATCGCGCCCGACGGGCTGAGCAGCAGGCGGATCCGGCGGGGGCCGCGCAACCGGAAGGTCGCGGCCTGCAGCTCGTTGCGCGCGGTGTGGCGATCGAAGGTGAAACCGAGCCGCTCCGCACTCGCCTTCATCCGTGCGAGATGCGCTTCGAGGCGGGTGAGCCCGTCTTCGGGATCGAATGCCATCGTCTCGATCAGGTCGAAGGGGCGCTGGCCGGCGGTGACGAACGCGCCCTTGGCGTGGCATTCCGCCCACTCGGCGTCGGCCGCGCTGTCGGCGACGATGCCCGAACCGAGACTCATCGCGGCCGCACCGTCCTCGATCGCGATCGTGCGGATCGCGACATTGAAGATCGCATCGCCACTCGGATCGAAGCGACCGATCGCGCCGGTGTAGATGCCGCGGGTGCGCGCGTGTTCGACCTCGGCGATGACCTCCATCGCGCGTTGCTTGGGCGCGCCGGTGATCGAGCCGCACGGGAACAGCGCGGCGAGCACGTCGACCGCGTCGCAATCGGGCTTGCGCGTGGCAGTGACGGTCGAGGTCATCTGGTGGACGGTCGGATAGGTCTCGACGGTGAACAGGTCGGGGACCGCGACGTGGGTCGCGACGCGCGACAGGTCGTTGCGCATCAGATCGACGATCATCAGGTTTTCGGCGCGCTGCTTCGGGTCGGCCGCGAGCGCCTCGGCCAGTGCGCGGTCGATCTCGGGCGTGTCGCCGCGTGGTGCCGTTCCCTTCATCGGGCGGCAGGTGAGCGTGTCGCCGTCGAGCGCGAAGAACAGTTCGGGGGAGAGCGACAGGAAGCGCGTCTCGCCGGTGTCGATCAGCGCGCCATAGCCCGCGCCGGCCTGGCGGCGGAGCCGGGCGTAGAGCGCGAGGGGGTCGCCGACGAACGGCACGGTCGCGGCGAAGGTGAGGTTCGCTTGGTAGATGTCGCCCGCCGCGATCAGCTCGAGCACGCGCTTCAGGCTGACGTCGTAGGTGTCGCGGTCGATATGCGGCCGGGGTGCGCCGGTCCACGCCCCGGCGGGATCGGGGAGCAGCGCGGCGACGTCGTGCGCGGCGATCGTCTCGTACCCGGCGAACAGGCCGAACCAGAGCAGCGGACCCTCGGTGCGGACATCGACGGGCTTCGATGCAAGCGCAGCGCCGGCTTCGTAGGTCAGGTAGCCGGCGGCGTGGAGAGCGTCCGCACGGGCGGCGCGCAGCGCGTCGAGCGCGGGGCGGACTTCGGCGAGCGTATCGGCGCGGACGATCCGGATAGGATCGCGGTACAGCCGGGCTGGAGCCCCGCCCTCGCGGGCGTCGTCGAGCAAAACGAAGGGCGCAGTCCACATCGTTGCGACTGTTGCACGGGCCGCGGTGCAAATCGCAAGCGGCGATTGCTCCAACCGATGCGCTATCCTATTTCGAGGCCATGACAAATCCTCCCCTCCGCGCCGCGATCGTCCCCGTCACGCCGATCCAGCAGAACTGCACCATCATCTGGTGCACCGCGACGATGAAGGCGGCGGTGATCGATCCGGGCGGCGACCTGCCGCGGATCATGGCGGCGGTCGAACAGGCGGGCGTGACGGTCGAGAAGATCCTGCTGACGCATGGTCATATCGACCATGCCGGCGGCGCCAAGCGGCTGTCGAACGATCTGGGCGTGCCGATCGAGGGGCCGCACGAGGCGGACCGGTTCTGGTTGCAGCGGCTCGATCAGGACGGGCCGAAATACGGCATCAGCGGCGTGAATTTCGAGCCCGACCGGTGGCTGGTCGAGGGCGACACCGTGTTGGTCGGCGACCTCGTGCTCGATGTGTACGAGACGCCGGGGCATACCGAGGGGCATGTGATCTTCCACCACGCGCCGTCGAAGTTCGCACAGGTCGGCGACGTGCTGTTCCAGGGGTCGGTTGGGCGGTCGGACATGCCGGGCGGGAATCATCAGGTGCTGGTGAAGTCGATCGTCGAGAAATTGTGGCCGCTGGGGAGCGATACGAGCTTCATCCCGGGGCATGGGCCGGCGAGCACGTTTGCGCATGAGCGGGCGACGAACATGTTCGTGAGCGATCGGGCTTTGGCGGCCTGACGTCCGTTCGCAAACCTACCCCTTCCCCCGCGGAGGCGAGAGCCCAGGGTATCAGGCGGTGGCGTTCGTGACCCTGGACGCCCGCCTTCGCGGGAAAACAGGAAGGGGCTGAAGAGGCGCCGCCTCCCAGCCGCCCCACCCCGGCGGAGGCCGGGGCCCAATTGGGGGGCGACGATTGGCGAAGGTGGCGCTCCGTTACAGCAACCTTTCCAATTGGGCCCCGGCCTTCGCCGGGGTGGTAGTGCGCGTGGGCTAGATCCTACTTCCGCTCGCCCGCCGTCTCGGCCCGCACCGACTTGAACTCGGAGCCATCGCGCCATTCCGGCCACGACCGGCTGTTCGCTAGCTTCGACCCGATCGTCTGGAACAGACCGACATCCTGCGCGGCGCCGCGCAGATCCCAGTCCGCCCCCCAGGCGTCGCACGTCTGATGGTAGCATTTCATATAGCCGTCGAGCCAAGCCTGCCCCGCAGTCCGCCCGCCCGTCACCAGATCGGGCGCACCGCTGATCGCCATCAGCAGCAGCGTCGGCACGCCGCGGCGCGCGACCGAGAAATGATCGGCGCGGTAGAACAGCCCGCGTTCGGGAAGCGCTTCGGGGGTTACCGCGCGGCCCTGCGCCTTGGCGGCATCGCCCAGCATGTCCTCGAGGCTGTTCTGGCCTGCGCCGACGAGCATGACGTCCTTTGCGGGACCCGCGGTCTGGAGGATGTCGAGCGTCAGGTTGGCGACCGTCTTCGCGGCGGGATAGACCGGGTTCACCGCATAGGTTTCGGAGCCGAGCAACCCGCGCTCCTCGCCGCTCCAGAGCGCGAAGACGAGACTGCGGTCGGTCCGCGGTGCCTTGGCGAAGGTGCGCGCGAGTTCGAGCACGCCCGCCACGCCCAGCCCATCGTCGTTGGCACCGGGCCGGATCGTGCGGCCCTGCGCATCGGGCGCGCCGATCCCGTAAGCATCCCAGTGCGCGCCGAACATCACGACCTCGTCCGGGTGCTTGGTCCCGGGAAGCTTTGCCAGCACGTTGCGGCTCTCGGCGGTGTCGTGCTTGACCGGCAGGTCGGTAGTGAACGCCTGTTTCAGCGGTACCGGGCGGAAATCGCTGCGGCGGGCGGCCTTGCGCAAGCCTGCGAGGTCGAGGCCGGAGGCGGCGAACAGCCGAGTCGCGGCACCACCCTCGAGCCAGCCCTGGAGCATCACCCGCGAGTCGGGATCCTTCCGCACGATGTCGTAATTCTCGCCCGCCGGCGCGGTGACGGTGTTCCAGCCATAGCCAGCTCCCGGCGTGTCGTGGACGATCAGTGCGGCGACGGCACCCCGTCTTGCCGCCTCCTCGTATTTGTACGTCCAGCGGCCGTAATAGGTCATCCGGCGATCGCCGAACTTGCCCTTCGAATCGTCGCCCGCGATTGCCTCGAAATCGGGATCGTTGACGAGGAAGACCGCGACCTTGCCCTTGAGGTCGAGCCCCTTGAAGTCGTCCCAGCCGCGTTCGGGCGCGCTGACGCCGTAGCCGACGAACACCATCGGCGCGTTGGCGATGGCGACGCGGTCGACCCCGCGGACGGTGCTGAGATAGACGTCGCGGCCCTGCACCAGCGGCGTGCCGCCCGCGCGGACGGTGCCGGTGCCCATCCGCGTGTGGACGAGCGGCACGGGCTGCGTCCAGCTGCCGTTCGGGCCGCCGGGCTGTGCCTTCATCGCCTTGAACTGCGCGATCAGCCAGTCGATCGTCTTGGTCTCCCCCGGCGTGCCGGGCGCGCGGCCCTCGAACGCGTCGGACGCGAGCGTCTTCACGTCTGCGGACAGGCGTTCGGGTGCCCCTTGCGCGACGGCAGGCGACGCCGTCAGCAGCGCTGCGGCGACGAACAGGCGGCGCGCGCTCATGCGCGGCCACCCGACGGCACGACCTGGAAGGTCGTGGCAGCCGGCACCGTGTTGGCCTGATAGGCGATCGTCAGCGCCCAGCCGGCGAGCAGCGCCATCAGCGCCCAGGTCGCCAGCGCCCCGCCTGCGCGCGGTACGCTCGACGTCGGCCGGTCCATCCCGAACGCGTGCGCGACGCGGGCGATCACGAACACCGCGCCGGCAATCCACAACCACAGCGTCGACCCACCCGCCAGTTCGATCAGCCCGAGCAGGATCAGGATGAACGGCGCATATTCGGTGAAGTTCGCATGCGCGCGCATCCGGCCCTGCAACAGCGCATCGCCGTTGTCGCCGATCAGGACGTTCCCCTTCACGCGCATCGGCACGATTCGGAACGCGAGCCATAGATTGACGACGGCAGCAGCCGCTGCGATCGTCAGCGTCACGGGTAATATCACGGCGTTGCCCCTCGTTTGATGTCGCACCAGCTCCTGCCACCCGCGACCCATGGTTGCAACGCGAGGGCCAATGCTTGCAACGCGGCACGAAATCGCTATAGCGCCACGCTTCGCGAGCGTCAGGCCGCATGGGTTGCTTCAGGCGGCCGGCATTCATGTCGGTTGCCGAGTTCCGTGTCCGGGCGTACTCAGAGCCCCGACCTTTAGATTGAACAAGGTGCCGAAATGGCCGTCCCCAAAAGAAAAACCTCGCCCTCCAAGCGCGGCATGCGCCGTGGCCACGACTCGCTCACGATCGCGTCGTTCCAGGAATGCCCCAATTGTGGCGAACTGAAGCGTCCGCACAACCTGTGTGGTTCGTGCGGCCACTATAACGGTCGTGAAATCCTCTCGATCGAGGGCTGAGGCTTCCGTCCGGAACCTCTAACTTGAACGAAGGATTGACGATGCCCGACAGCGGCTGGATCGCGGTCGATGCGATGGGTGGCGACGACGGGCTGGCAGTGATGCTTGCCGGTGTCGCTCGCGCGCGTCATCAATTCGAGGTCATGCGTTTCCTGCTGGTCGGAGACGAAGCTGCGATTCGCGAGGGGCTGAAGGCGCATCCGAACCTGTCGCAGCATTCGGAGATCGTCCACGCGCCGGAAGTCGTCGGGTCGAGCGAAAAGCCGACCCAGGCGATCCGACGTGCCAAGAAGACCTCGATGGGCATCGCGATCGACCTGGTCAAACAGGGTCGCGCCGCCGCCGCGGTGTCGTCGGGTAACACCGGTGCGCTGATGGCGATGGCGAAGCTGTCGCTCCGGATGCTGCCCGGGATCGACCGGCCGGCACTCGCGGCGCGCCTGCCGACTCTGGGCGACACCGACATGGTGATGCTCGACCTCGGCGCGAACACCGAGTGCGATGCGCGCAACCTCGTCCAGTTCGCGATCATGGGCGCGGCCTATGCGCGCACTGCGCTCGACATTCCACACCCCCGCGTCGCGCTGCTGAACATCGGCAGCGAGGACATGAAGGGCACCGACGAGATTCGCGATGCCGCAGCCCAGCTGCGCGCGACTCCGGCGGTGGATATGCAGTTCAACGGCTTTATCGAAGGCGACCGGTTGTCGCGCGGCGAGGTCGACGTGGTCGTGTGCGACGGCTTTTCGGGCAACATCGCGCTGAAGACCGCCGAGGGCACCGCGCGATTCGTCGCCGACCTGCTCAAGCGCGCGTTCCGCAGTTCGGTGCGCTCGAAGCTTGGCTTCCTGATTTCGAAGCCCGCGACGGAATTGCTGCGCGATCACCTCGATCCCAACAATCACAACGGCGCGGTCTTTCTCGGCCTCAACGGCATCGTCGTGAAGAGCCATGGCGGCGCCACCGATCGCGGCGTCGCGACTGCGATCGGCAATGCCGCCAAGATGGTCCGCAACGATCTGATCCGGCGCATCGCCGACGATCTCGGCAATGTGGAGAAGGCGGCATGATCCGTTCGGTCGTCATCGGCACGGGCTCCGCCCTGCCCGCCCACCGGGTCTCGAACGCCGAGCTCGCGGAGACCGTCGATACCAGCGACGATTGGATCGTCGAGCGCACCGGCATCCGCTTTCGCCACATCGCCGGCGAAGGCGAGACGACCGCGACGCTGGCGGCCGACGCGTGCAAGGCCGCGTTGGCGGCCGCCGGGATCGACGCGCAGAGCATCGACCTGATCGTGCTCGCCACCGCGACTCCCGACCAGACGTTTCCATCGAGCGCCACCAAGGTGCAGGCGATGCTCGGTATCGACGACTGCGTCGCGTTCGACGTGGCCGCGGTCTGCTCGGGCTTCCTCTACGCGGTCCAGGTCGTCGACAGCATGATCCGCAGCAACGTCGCCAAGCGCGCGCTAGTGATCGGTGCGGAGACGTTCAGCCGCATCCTCGACTGGGAAGACCGGACGACGTGCGTTTTGTTCGGTGACGGCGCCGGCGCGATCGTGCTGGAGGCGCAGGACACGGCCGACGAGGGCGGGCGCGGTATCTTGACGACCAAGCTGCACGCCGATGGGCGGCACAACGAGCTTCTGTACGTCGATGGCGGCGTCTCGACGACCGGCACCGTCGGCAAGCTGCGCATGAAGGGCCGCGAGGTCTTCCGCCATGCGGTGACGAACCTGGCGTCGGTAATGACCGAGTCGCTGGCGATGGCCGGGCTCGACGCGGACCAGGTCGACTGGGTCGTGCCGCATCAGGCGAACGCCCGGATCCTCGATGCGACCGCGCGCAAACTGGGCCTCGCACCCGCCAAGGTCGTCGTCACCGTCGACCAGCATGCCAACACCTCGGCGGCCTCGGTGCCGCTCGCGCTCGATGTCGCGGTCCGCGACGGGCGCATCCAGCAGGGACAGATCGTCATCCTCGAAGCGATGGGTGGCGGCTTCACCTGGGGCGCCGCGGTTATCCGCTTCTAATCGTTTCCAAACATGCCGGGTCGCTTCTAGAACAAAAGTTCTTCCGCTCGCCTGCCCGCATGTGTAGGAGAAACGCCGGGTGTGGGAGCATGCAATGACGATGACCGGTACTTTGACGCGGGCCGATCTGGCCGAATCCCTCCACCGCGAGGTGGGGCTGTCGCGTGCCGATTCCTCCAAGATCGTGGAACAGATTCTTGCCGAGATGTGCGGTGCACTGTCCGGCGGCGAGAACGTCAAGATCTCGGGATTCGGTACGTTCGTGCTTCGCGACAAGGGCGAGCGCGTGGGGCGCAACCCCAAGACCGGCATCGAGGTGCCGATCGCGCCGCGCCGCGTGCTGACGTTCCGGGCGAGCCAGATGATGCGTGAACGCATTGTCGGCGCCAACTGATCCAGCGTGCCTGACGACGCCGATGCCGTCTCGATGAACGACGATACCCCGCCACCGACGACCAAGGCGGGGGCAGCGTTCCGGACGATCGGCGAGCTGTCGCGCGATACCGGTTTGCCGCAGCATATCCTGCGCTATTGGGAAACGCGCTTTCCCCAGCTCAAACCGCTGCAGCGCGCAGGCAACCGGCGCTATTACCGGCCCGAGGACGTCGCGCTGGTGCGGCGGATCGACCAGTATCTGAACCGTGAGGGCTATACCGTCCGCGGCGTGCAGCAGTTGCTGGCGGGCGAGAAGACCGCGCCGCCGGCAATACCCGGCCCCGCCGAGTTCGTCGCGCAGGCCGAGTCGCCGATGCCCGCGCTGCGCGCGATCCGCGACATGCTCGCCGAGGCGCTGGCCGCGGACTGACCCGGTCTCGTCATCCCCGCGCAGGCGGGGATCCATAGTGACTGACCGTAGCGATCAATCCACAGGCGTTTGAGCATCCGGGTCCCCGCCTCCGCGGGGATGACGATGGATGGCGGTTGCGGTCCCTTACCGTTCCCGCGTGGCAGCGAAGCGGATCTTGGCATAGCGCTCGGCGATGTAGTTCACTTCCCAAGCGCTTTTCGCGAGGAAGACGGGGTTGCCGTCGCGATCCTTCGCCATTGCGCCGCGGTTGATCTCGGCGAAGGTCTTGAGTTCCTGCGGGTCTTCCGCCGAAATCCAGCGCGCGGTCTCGTACGGCGCGGGCTCGAGCCCGGCTGCGACCTTGTACTCCGCGTCGAGGCGCGAGAGCAGCACTTCGAGCTGCAATTGCCCGACGACGCCGATGATCCAGTTCGAGCCGATGTCGGGGTAGAAGACCTGAGTCACCCCCTCCTCGGCCATGTCGTCCAAAGCCTTGCGCAACTGCTTGGTCTTGGTGAAATCCTTCAGCACGACGCGGCGCAGGATTTCGGGCGCGAAGTTCGGCAGGCCGGTGAAGCGGATCGCGGCCTTTTCGCTCAGCGTATCGCCGACGCGCAGCGTGCCGTGGTTGGGGATGCCGATGATGTCGCCGGGGAACGCCTCGTCCGCCAGTTCGCGGTTCTGCGCGAAGAACAGGATCGGCGAGTGGACCGCGATCGGCTTGCCGTGGCCAGTCGGCGTCAGCTTCATGCCGCGCTTGAACACGCCCGAGCACAGTCGCATGAACGCGATGCGGTCACGGTGGTTGGGGTCCATGTTCGCCTGCACCTTGAACACGAAGCCGGTGACTTCGCTCTCTTCGGGCGAGATCGGCGCGGGCTCGGCGGGCTGCGCGCGCGGTGGCGGCGCATAGTCGGCGAGCGCGGCGATCAGTTCGGCGACGCCGAAATCCTTGAGCGCCGAACCGAAATACACCGGCGTCAGATTGCCCGCGCGGTACGCCTCGGCGTCGAAGCTCGAATACCCGCCCTGGGCGAGTTCGGCTTCGTCGTTCAGGCGGGCGATGCCTTCGGGGCTGAGGATCTTGGCCAGCTCCGGGTCGTCGATGCCCGCGAACGGGATCGCCTTGCCCATGAACTCGCGGCTGTCGCCCTCGGGGCGGCTGAGCGTGTTGGCGTACAGGTCGTACACGCCCTCGAACTCGCCACCCATGCCGACCGGCCAGCTCATCGGGCAGACGTCGAGCTGGAGCATCTCCGCTACCTCGTCGAGCAGCGAGAACGGGTCGCGGCCCTCGCGGTCGACCTTGTTAACGAAGGTGATGATCGGCACGTTGCGCAGGCGACAGACCTCGAACAGCTTGCGCGTCTGCGGCTCGATACCCTTGGCGGCGTCGATCACCATGACGGCCGAGTCGACCGCGGTCAGCGTGCGATACGTGTCCTCGGAAAAGTCTTCATGGCCCGGCGTGTCGAGCAGGTTGAAGGTGATACCCTGGCGTTCGAACGTCATCACCGACGAGGTGACCGAGATGCCGCGCTGCTGCTCGATCTTCATCCAGTCGGAGCGCGCGCGGCGGTTCTGGCCGCGCGCCTTCACCTCGCCGGCGAGATGGATCGCGCCGCCGAAATACAGGAGCTTTTCGGTCAGCGTGGTCTTGCCGGCATCGGGATGCGAGATGATCGCGAAGGTACGGCGGGGAAATTGGGTCATGGCGTGGATCCGGGGAGCCGAGTCGGGGCTCGGAAGTTAAGGAAGTTCAGGCTACGTACCGCTCGGAATCCCCTCCCCGCGCGGGACGCGGCGGGAGCGGGAGGAGAAGGCTTGCAGCGATCATCGCGTGCTATTGGCAGATGCGGGGCGTGTAGGACAGAGGGGTCCTTGACCACACCGTCATCCTCCCCCGCAAGGGGGAGGTGGCAGGCGCAGCCTGACGGAGGGGGCGGGAAGGGAAACGCTCGTTCCGTGTCCTCCCCCTCCGTCGCCTTCGGCGCCACCTCCCCCTGGCGGGGGAGGATCGTTTCGGGTCAGCGCGCGGGTGGGACCAGCGTGACGCGGAGTGCGATCCGCTTCACGTCCCCCGGCGCCACCTCGAACACACCGGGCTTGTCGCGGAACTCGCCGGTATAGCCTTCGGGGTCGGCGATGCCGTGCCAGGGTTCGACGCAGACATAGGCGGCGCCGGGCTTGGTCCAGAGGCCGAGCTTGGGCGTGTCGGGAAAATCGATCCGCAGCTGCGGGCCGTGCTCGGCGCCATAGGTGACCGAGTCGGAGCGGACCGTGTCCCAGACCAGCGCGTCCTTCGCGAACAGGTCGTCGCGCAGGCGCAGCGTGCGGCCCTCCAGCGGCGAGGGACGCTCGCCCTCGGCGATCGTGCCGTCGTCGGCGATCATGCGCAGCGTGTCGGGCTCGTCGGCCGAGAAGACGATGCGGTGGTCGGCGCGATCCTGCCCGTAAGGCAGCGGCCAGGCGAAGGCGGGGTGGAAGCCGAAGCTCGCCGGGAGGGCTTGCGCGGCGGGGTTGGTGATCGCGACGTCGATGGCGAGCGTCGCGTCGGCCAGGACGAAGGTGATCGTCAGCGCGAAGTCGAATGGATAGACCGCGCGCGTCTCGGGCGTGGCCTCGAGCGTGAAGGCGACCGATCCGGGCTGCTGTTCGGACACGGCGAACGCCATGCGGCGCGCGAAGCCGTGCTGCTTCATCGGGTATTCGGTGCCGTCGATGCGGATCGTGTCGCGGTAGGGGCGACCGACGACGGGGAAGAGGATCGGCGCGTGGCCGGTCCAGAAAGCCGGGTCGGCATCGGTCATGAGCTCGCGGCCGGCCGCGTCCTTGAGCGAGGTGAGTTCGGCGCCGAGCGGGTTGATCTGCGCGGTCAGGTGGTCGTTGGCGATCGTGATGAGGTCGGTCATGTCTGTACTCCGCTACGGTCGGCCATTTTGTACGCTACGCCGCGCGTCATCCCCGCGGAGGCGGGGATCCAGAGTGGCAGCGCTCCCGATAGAAGCGCTTGGTCAGCCAGTATGGATCCCCGCCTTCGCGGGGATGACGAAGGGTGTTGGGGAGCGTTACGCGCGTAGGCTCGCGCCTTGTTTCGTCGCCGCGGCGACGACCTTGTCGGCCACCGCCTTGATCTCCTCGTCGGTGAAGCTCTTGGCGGTGGGTTGCAGGACGATCTCGACCGCGACCGACTTGTGGCCGTCCTCGACGCCCTCCCCGGTGAACACGTCGAACACGCGCGCCGAGACGATCGCAGCCTTGTCGGCGCCCTTGACCGCGCGGACCAGCGTGTCCGTGGCGAGCGCCGCCGGCACGAGGAACGCGAAGTCGCGGCGGACCGCCTGGAGCGCGGGCGGCGTGTAGGCGGGGCGGGCGAAACCTGAGGCGCGCTTGGGTGGGATCGCGTCGAGATAGACTTCGACGGCCGCGACCGCGCCGTCGAGGTCGAACGCTTTCAGGACCAGCGGGTGGAGCATGCCGAAGCTTGCCAGCACGGTCTTCGGCCCGAGGCGCAACGTGCCAGACTGACCGGGATGCCAAGCATCACCCGCCTCCCCCATCACTTGCAGATTGTCGGCAGGTGCGCCCGAGGCGGCGAGGAGGGCGATCGCCTCGGCCTTCGCATCATAGGCGTCGAAGCTCGCGGCCTTGCCGTCGCGCCAGCCGCGCGGGCGGCGGTCGCCGGCCAGCACCACGCCGAGCGTCGCGCGTTCGGCCTCGGCGAGGTAGCGGCGGCCGATCTCGAACAGGCGGACGCTTTGCTGGCCGCGCTTGAGGTTGCGTGCCGTGGCGGCGAGCAGGCCGGGGAGCAGCGAGGGGCGCATGACCTTCAGGTCTTCGCTGATCGGGTTGGCGAGCGTCCACGCGCCGCCGCCGAACGGTGCGGCTTCGGCCTCCGAGAGGAAGCTCCACGTCACTGCTTCGTCGAGCCCGCGGGCTGCGGCGGCGCGGCGTGCCCGGCGTTCGAGCTTCTGTTCGGGCGTGGCGGTGGGCTTGGCGACGCCGGGTAGGCGCGGCAGCGGGGTCGAGGGGATATTGTCGATGCCTTCGATCCGGACGACTTCCTCGACGAGGTCGGCGGGGCCGTCGACGTCGCGGCGCCACGTGGGGACCGTCACCGGCCATTTGCCCTCGATCGTCGAGAACAGCGCGTCGCTGAACGCATCAGCGGACTTGATCGCGCCGATCGTGAAGCCGAGCGACAGGAGCGTGCGCGCCTGGCGTTCGGGGGCGACGTGGAGGCCGCCCAGGTCTGCGCTGAGGCGGGGGTCGTAGTGGATCACGCGGGGCTCTACCGGTGCTTCGCCCGAGCGCGTGACGGCGCTCGCGGTGCCGCCGCAGATGTGGAGCACGAGCGCGGTGGCGATCGCGAGGCCGTCGTCGAGGAACGCCGGATCGACGCCACGTTCGAAGCGGCTGCGCGCGTCGGAGGTGAGCGTGAGCTTCTGGCCGGTGCGCGCGATATGGTCGGGATCGAAATAAGCGCATTCGATCAGCACGTCGGTGGTGTCCGCGGAGACGCCCGAATGCTCGCCGCCCATGATGCCGCCGATATCGTGGACGGCGGTGTCATCGGCGATGACGGTCATGGTTTCGTCGAGGGTGTAGGTCTTGCCGTTGAGCGCGACGACCTGTTCGCCGTCCTTCGCTCTCCGCGCGACGAGGCCGCCCGACAGCTTGGCGCGGTCATAGACGTGCAGCGGGCGGCCGAGGTCGATCATCAGATAGTTGGTGATGTCGACCAGCGCGGAAATCGGCTTCTGGCCGATCGCGAGCAGGCTGCGGCGCATCCAGTCGGGCGAGTCGCCGTTGGTCACGCCGGCGACGGTCTGCGCGAAGAAGGCGGGGCAGCCGGCGGTGTCCTCGGTGCGGACCGACGGGCCAGCGCCGTCGGTGACGATCGGATCGAAGATCAGTGGCGTGAGCGTGCCCATGCCGGCAGCGGCGAGGTCTCGCGCAATGCCGCGCACGCCCATGCAGTCCTGGCGGTTGGGCGTGATCGCGACGTCGATGACGGGATCGGTGAGCCCGGCATAGTCGGGGTACGGCGTGCCGATCGGCGCGTCCTCGGGCAGTTCGATGATGCCGTCATGGTCCTCGCCGAGCTCGAGTTCGCGCGTCGAGCACATCATGCCGTTCGATTCAACGCCGCGGATGCTCGCGAGCTTCAGCGTGACGTCGAGACCGGGGACGTACGCGCCCGGCGCACCGAACACGCCGACCAGCCCGGCGCGCGCGTTGGGCGCGCCGCAGACGACCTGGAGCGGGCCGTCACCGGCGTCGACCGACAGGATCTGCAGTTTGTCGGCTTGCGGATGGCGTTCGGCGCTGAGCACCTTGGCGATGCGGAACGCGGCGAGCTTCTCGCCGGGATTCTCCACGCCTTCGACTTCGAGGCCGATGCGGGTCAGCGCGTCGACGATCTGGTCGAGCGTGGCGGTGGTGTCGAGGTGCTGCTTGAGCCAGCTGAGCGTGAACTTCATGCGCCGACTCCTGCCGACAGAGTGGGGACGTCGAGGCTCGAGAAACCATAATGTTTCAGCCAGCGGATATCGCCGTCGAAGAACGGGCGGAGGTCGTCCATGCCGTATTTGAGCATCGCGAGCCGGTCGATCCCGCAGCCGAACGCGAAGCCCTGCCACTCGTCGGGATCGAGCCCGCACGCCTCGATCACTTTCCGATGGACCATGCCGCTGCCCAGAATTTCGAGCCAGCCATCGGGCTCCGCGCCGCCGACGACGCGCTTGCCCTTCACCAGCGTGTAGCCGACGTCGATCTCGACCGAGGGTTCGGTGAACGGGAAATAGCTCGGGCGCATCCGCAGCACGATGTCGTCGCGCTCGAAGAACGCTTTCACGAAGGTTTCGAGCGTCCACTTCAGGTGGCCGAGCGTGATGCCCTTGTCGATCACGAGGCCCTCGACCTGGTGGAACATCGGCGTGTGCGTGGCGTCCGAGTCCGAGCGGTAGGTGCGGCCCGGCGCGATGATGCGGATCGGCGGCTTTTGGCTCAGCATCGTGCGGATCTGGACGGGCGAGGTGTGCGTGCGGAGCAGCGAGAAGGTCGTCTTCTCATCGGCGGTGCCCGCGGCCTTCGCGTCGATCCCCTGCTGGAGATAGAAGGTGTCGTGCATCGCGCGCGCCGGATGCGTCTCGGGGATGTTGAGCGCGGAGAAATTGTGCCAGTCGGTCTCGATCTCGGGCCCGGTCGCGACCGCGAAGCCGAGGTCGGCGAAGATCTCGGCGAGTTCGTCCATGACCTGGCTGACGGGATGGATCGTGCCGGGCGTGGGCGCGTCGGCGGGGAGCGTCATGTCCAGCGTTTCGCTGGCGAGGCGTGCGTCGAGCGCGGCGCGTTCGAGCGTCGCCTTGCGCTCGGCGATGCCGTTCGCCACGGCCTCACGGAGCCCCTGGATGAGCGGGCCCTGCACGAGGCGCTCGTCGGGGGTCATCTTGCCGAGCGTTTTCAGCAGCGCGGTGATCGTGCCCTGCTTGCCGAGCGCCTCGACCCGGCACGCCTCCAGCGCGTCGAGGCCGGATGCCGCGGCGATCGCCGTCAACATGTGTTCGCGCATCTGGTTCAGGTCTTGCGTCACGTCATACTCCCAGGGCGGGTTCGGTCGGCAGATCGGGTAGGCGGGGCAGCCCCAGACCGATACCCAGATCGTCCCAATTTTCGTTGTGCGCTTCGATCAGTTCGATCTTCCACGCTCTTCGCCATTCCTTCAGCCGCTTCTCGCGAACGATCGCGGCCTCCATACTGTCGAACATCTCGTAATAGGCGAGACGTCTGATGCCGTACCGGCGAGTGAAGCCGGGGATCAACCCCTCGCGGTGCTGAACCAGCCGCGCGAGCAAGTTTGAGGTGACACCGATGTAGAGCGTGCCGTAGCGGCGGGAGGCGAGGATGTAGACGCAGGGCTGAAAGGTTTCGCGCATTTCTTGCTCCCCCTTGATCGCCCTCCCCCCGGATCTTCTAAATCCGTCATCCCGGCGGACGCCGGGACCCATGGCTGCGGGCCGGGTGATGATAGCACGTTATCGCTGGGTCCGCCGTAACCGTGGGTCCCGGCGTTCGCCGGGATGACGGAGGGGGGGATGGCGGGTCGGCGAACCCCAGACACGAAAAGGGCGCCGGTGGTTTCCCACCGGCGCCCTTTCGAACCTCAACCTGCAGATCGCGAGTTACGCGGCCTGGGGGAGTGCGGCCTTCGCCTGGGCGACGATCGCGCTGAAGGCTGCGCCCTCGTGCATGGCGATGTCGGCCAGGACCTTGCGGTCGAGCTCGATACCCGCAAGCTTCACGCCGTGCATGAACTGCGAATAGGTCAGACCCTCGGCGCGGACGCCGGCGTTGATGCGCTGGATCCAGAGGCCGCGGAACGTGCGCTTCTTAACCTTGCGGTCGCGATATGCGTACTGTCCGGCCTTTTCGACGGCCTGACGGGCGATGCGGATGGTGTTCTTGCGACGGCCATAATAGCCCTTCGCCTGAACCAAAATACGCTTGTGCTTGGCGCGGGTGGTAACACCCCGTTTTACGCGTGCCATTGTCTAATTCCTTCTCAGCTCAACGCAGGCCGTAAGGCGCCCAGGCCTTCACTGCTGCGGTATCGGCCTTGGACAGCAGCTTGGTGCCGCGGTTCTGACGGATGTACTTGCCGTTGTGATGCGCCAGACGGTGACGCTTGCCGGCGACGCCGTGCTTGAGCAGGCCGGTGGCGGTGAGCTTGAAGCGCTTTTTGACGCCGCTCTTGGTCTTCAGCTTGGGCATTTTCATCCTTTCGGTTGACGAAGGGAAACGCTGAAATCGCCGCGGCAGCCCACACTGGCCGGGCGATTCGTCGAATGCGTATCCCTTCGAGGAAGCGGCGCCGATACCCGCATCGGTCCGAAATCTCAAGTCGCATTCCCGCAATAATGCGGCATCCGACCATAGTGGAACCGCTACGCCCGCCATGCGATAGGCTTATCATGGACGCCAGCCCGACGCAGCCGATCGACGCCCCCTCCCCGGCCCCAGGACCCGCGGACCCGCCAGCGCGTCGCAAGCGGCGGATCCTGCGGAACATTCTGATCGGGATCGTCGCGGTGATCGCGGCGATCTGGCTGGTGCTCTACATCACAAAGGGGCGCTTCCTGAAGCATCCGTTCGAGCGGATCGTCGGGTCGATGACGCACCGCACGGTGACGGTCGGCGGCGACTTCCAGCTCTATTTCGCACCGTTCCGAATCAAGTTTTACGCCGAGCGCTTCACGCTCTCCAACCCCGATTGGGCGAGCCGACCCAACCTGTTTCAGGCGGACAAGCTTGACACGCGGATCGCACCCTTGTCGCTGATCTTCGGCAAGCGTCGGCTCTACTGGCTCGATCTGGTCAACGGCGCGGTCGATCTGGAGTGGAACGCGGCGCATACCGCCAATACGTGGACGTTCAGCGAGAAGAAGGGCGGCAAGCCGCTCGAATTCCCGCGGATCGACGTGGCGACGGTGACGGGCACGAGCGTGCGCTATCTCGATCCGCGGATGCGCGTGCTCGCCAATCTCGACGTCGCCGACATCCGCTCGGTCGATGCGACGATCGGACGCGCCGTCGGCCTCAAGGGCACCGGCCGCCTGCGCGAGACGCCGTTCACGGTGACCGCGCAGCTGCTGTCGCCCGACGCGACCGCCAATCGGGGGCAGAACAAGCTGGTCGCGCGGATGCGCGCGGCGGGCAACGTGATCGACGTCGCGGGCACGCTGCCCAGCATTGCCGATATCGAGAACGTTCCGCTCGCCGTCACCGCACGCGGCGCCAACCTGTCGACGCTGCTGGGTGTGATCGATGTCGCGATCCCGAACACGCGCACCTACCGGCTGCGCGGCCAGATGGTGAAGCATGGCGAGGAATATCGCTTCACGCATATCAAGGGCGTCGCGGGCCGCACCGATCTAGCGGGCAAGCTGACGATCGTGAACGGCGATCGCATCCATCTCGATTCGGTGCTGGCGACAAAGAGCCTCGACATCGTCGATGCCGCGCCGTTCATCGGCTACAATCCCGACATCGTCGAATCGAAGGGCGCGGTCGCCGCAGCGGCGGCGACGGGGGCGGCACCGCAACGTCTGCTGCCCAACGCGGCGCTGCCGATCGAGACGATGCGGCTGTTCGATGCCGATCTGAAATGGACGATCGGCGTCGTCAAATCGAAGAACATCCCGATCTCCAACGTCGACCTGACGCTCGACCTCGAGCGCGGGCGGCTTGCGCTGTCGCCGCTGACCTTTGCGATGGCGCGCGGCAATGTGGCGTCCGACGTGGTATTCGACACGCGCGCACGGCCGAGCGCGGTGTCCTACGACATCCGGCTCGCACCGACGCCGCTTGGGCGGCTGTTGAAGGGATATGGGCTCGCCGAGGCGGGAACGACGGGGACGATCAAGGGCCGGATCGAGTTGAAGGGCCGCGGCGATTCGGTCCATGATTCGCTCGCATCGTCGCGCGGCCGGATCGCCTTCGTGATGCCGTCGGGTGCGCTGTCGGTGCGCAACATCCAGCTCGCCGAGCTCGACATCGGCACGTTTGCGCAGCGGATGTTCCAGGGGAAGCTCAAAGAGCCGGTGCAGGTGAATTGCGGGCTGATCGGCTTTACCGTGCGCGGCGGCGTGGCGGCGGCGGATCCGATCCTGATCGACACGCGCAAGAACGTGATCGTCGGCCGCGGCGGGTTCAGCTTCCGCAACGAGGCAGTCGACCTGGCCTTCCGTGCGGATTCGAAGAAGTTCAGCCTGTTTGCGGGCCAATCGCCGGTCGGCGTCGGCGGCATGTTCGCGGCGCCGAAGCTGAACGTGATCTCGAAGGACCTGCTGGCGCGCGTCGGAAGCGGGCTCGGGCTCGCGCTGGTCGCGACACCAGTGGCGGGGATCCTGGCATTCGTCGATGTCGGCGATGCGAAGTCGACCGCGTGCGGGCCGGTACTGGCGGGCGCGACGGCGAAGGCGCAGCGGACGACCAAGGGCGAGGCGCGCGACGACGTCGGCCGGGGAACGACGGCGAAAGGTGAAGACGGCAAGGCATCCGATGCCGAGAAGAAGGGGCAGACGAAGAAGTTTCTCGGGATTTTCTGAGGGGGGGGGCGCGCCTTTGGCGGCGGTCGCGTTCGTAGGGGCAGACGTTTAGGTGCGCATCGATTGGCGGTGGGGCCAAGCTGCGAGTCCATTCTCGCCCACCACACCTCTCCCGTCACCCCGGCGAACGCCGGGGCCCATGGTTACGGCCAGCGCAGTTGGCGGACGTTCCGTGTCCATGGGTCCCAGCTTTCGCCGGGATGACGGAAGGGGGGCTGGGGATGGACGGCGATGACCGTCGGTCGCCGATACGACTTTAGTGGCCGTGGTCGTGTGGACCGTCGTCGTGGCTGCCATGATCGTGCGGATCGGCCTGGATCCGGTGCATCGCCTCGAGCACGTCGTCGAGCCGCGCCGGGTCGCCGATCGCGAGCACATGGCCTTCGCTGTCGGCGGTCAGCGGGTCGCCGTTCCAGTCGCACATCATCCCGCCCGCGCCTTCGACCACCGGGACCAAAGCGGCGAAATCGTAGATCTTGAGCCCCGACTCGCACACGACATCGAGATGCCCGCTCGCGAGCAGCCCGTAATTATAGCAGTCGCCGCCATAGACCGGCCCCTGCCGCGGATTGCCGCCCGAGATCGCCGCGACCAGCGCGAGGTACGGCGCCACGTCGACCTCGTCGAACAGATGCGGACTCGTCGTGGCGATCGTCGCGCCCTTCAGTTCGCGGCACATCCGCGTCCGCACGGGCACGCCGTTGAGCGTCGTTGGCCGCCCCGCCACGCCGACCCAGCGTTCGCGCTGGATCGGCTGGTCGATGATCCCGAGCACCGGCCAGCCGTCCTCGACAAGCGCGATCAACGTCCCGAAGATCGCGCGGCCGACGGTGAAGCTGCGCGTGCCGTCGATCGGGTCGAGCACCCATTTGCGGTTAGTGACGCCAGCCTTCTCGCCATATTCCTCGCCGATGATGCCGTCGCCCGAGCGTTCGGCATCGAGCAGCCGGCGCATCGCGGCTTCGGCCTCGCGGTCGGCGCGCGTGACGGGGGACTGGTCGTCCTTGATCTCGACGCCGTGCTCGTGGCGGAAATAGGGTCGGATGACGTGGCCCGCGGCATCCGCGAGGCGGTGCGCGAGATCGATATCGGCTTGGGTCACTGGCATTGTCCCTGCCTATCGGCGACCGGCATCAGGAGCAATGGCGCGAGCAATGGACGGATCGTCCGCGGCGGCGTAGGCCGTTGCAATCCAACCGGAGTATCGTCCATGCGCCTCGTCTCGACCCTCGCCACCGCCGCTCTTCTCGCCGCAACGCCGGCGTTCGCGGCGCTCGCCCCCGGCGCCAAGGCGCCGGACTTCACCACGCGTGGCGCGATCGCCGGCAAGGTGTTCACGGTGCATCTCGCCGAGCAGCTGAAGAAGGGCCCGGTCGTGCTCTACTTCTTCCCCGCGGCCTATACCGGCGGCTGCAACGCCGAAGCACACGCGTTTGCCGAGGCGATTCCCGCCTTCACCAAGGCGGGCGCGACGGTGATCGGCATGTCGGCGGACAATGTCGAGACGCTCAGCAAGTTCTCGGCGGAGAAGTGCGCGGGCAAGTTCGCGGTCGCCAGCGCAGGCCCCAACGTCGTCAAGGGCTACGACGTCGCGCTCGGCCAGCAGATTGCGGGTCGCGACGTGACCAAGCGCACCAGCTACGTCATCGCCAAGACCGGCCGGATCGCGTTCGTGCACGACGAGATGAACCCCACCGCGCATGTCGCAACGACGCTGGCGGCGGTGCAGAAGCTGACGGGGAAGTAATCGTTTCCCACCGGACCGGCAGATATCTGCCGGTCCGGTGACAGTATGATAACGCTTTCGGGTCTATCTGTTCGGCGAGACGCGGGGATTTATCATGCAGGACACGGGACCAGCCAGAAGGGACGCGGGCCTATCGCAGGCCGGCATGGCGAAGACGGTGTCGTCGGCGAGCCCTCGGCGCTCGGATTCCGTGTCCGACGAGCATGGCACGCTGTTCGATAGGATAGGACACTTCCTGACCGCGCAGGGGCTGAGCCCCGCACCGCCCCATTATGAGTTCGCGTTCGCGATACTCTCCGCGCCCGACATGCCCCTTGCCAAGGCGGTCGCGCGACTGACCGAGAATGGCGTCCGCCTGACCCGGCGCGACATCGAGCGCCTGGGCGGACGTGTCGTCGATGGCGCCCCGCTGATCCAGCCCTCGCCACCGCGCGCGGCACGCGCCGATCCGGTCCGCCGCGAAGAGGTCGATACGGCGATCGCGCTGGTGGTGGAGACGCAGCAGCAGGTGGACGGCTTCGCGCGGATCGTGCGGACGATGCAGGACGAGACGCGCGGCTTTGGTCGCGATCTCGCCCGGAGCGCCGATGCGATCACGCAGATGGCCGAGATCGACGAGATCGCGCAGATCACCAGCACGATGATCAGCCGGATCCACGACAGCGAAGTCCGGCTGGCCGAGGCGACCGCCGAGGCCGACGGGTTGCGGGCCAAGCTTGCCGAAGCGCAGGAAAGCGCGCGACGCGACGTGCTAACCGGATTGCCCAACCGCCGGGCGTTCGAAGAGGCGCTTGCGGCGCGCGATACGCGCGCGGGTCCGCACTGCGTCGCGGTGTGCGACATCGATCGGTTCAAGCACATCAACGACATTCACGGCCACGGTGTCGGCGACCGCGTGCTGACCGCGATCGGGCAGACGATCGCGGCCGAATGCGCGCCGCATCTCGTGGTTCGTCACGGCGGCGAGGAGTTTGCGGTGCTGCTCAGCGGCGTCGATCTGGCCGATGCCGCGATCTTGCTCGATTCGGTGCGGGGGGCGGTCGCCGCCAAGCGGTTCCGCAATCGCGACACCGATACCCCGCTGGGGGCGATAACCTTCTCCGCCGGGATCACCGCAATCCATGCCGACGAGGCGCCCGAAACCGCGTTCGTGCGCGCCGACCGACTGCTCTACGCCGCGAAAGACCAGGGGCGGGACCAGGTCTGCGCGGGGTAATCCCGAAGATTGGCGCGATCTACGGTGCCGATGTGGCACCATGTCCCAACTTGCCTGGCGCCGGACCAGGTTTTCTCCATGATCTCAGCCGGTTAAGAAACTGGCACGCGCCATGCAAAGCATTCGATATCGGGGGCCGGATGGTCCGACACCCCGCCAATCGAAGGAAATCACCATGTCGTTCCGCTTTGAAACCGCTCAGCGTATCGCCCTCTCGTGCGTCGGCGCACTGTTCTTCGCCGCGATCGCCGTCAGCGCCGCCACGCCGATCATCCCGATCGCATGATCCCGCGCGGTCGGTTCCCCCGCCGCCTCAACCTCGTGCCACGGAGCGCCATCATGCGTCGCAGCATCCTCGTCGGGCTTGCCGCCTTTTCCACCACTGTCCTGTTGATCGTCACCCACGCCGGCACGACGCTCGCCTGAACCCGGGTCAGACCGCCGCGCCGACTCCGACCGGGCCGACCGGCGCCTCCTCGTCCCTCGAATAAAGCCCGATCAGCAGCCCCGCCGCCAGCACATGGCCGTTCATCGCCGCGACAACAGCAGAGCGTCCCGGCGTGACGCCGACGTCCCCTGCCCCTGCACCAACCGCGAAAAGCTGGAACGCATAGCGGTGCTCGCCGTGCCCGCTGGGCGGATCGGGTGGAAGCCAGCCCTCGCGTAGATAGGAATTGCGGCCGACGTCGCGACCGCCCGTATCACCCGCGCCATCGGCGACGATCGCGCCCTCGGCCAGATGCCCCGAGTCCGCCTCGAGCCCCCAGACGATCGCGTGGACCAGCGGTTGCGGTGTGGGCGCATCGGCATCCTCGACGATCAGCACCATGCGCGCGGTGCCGGCGGGCGGCGCGCTCCAGACGAGCGGCGGCGAGACGCCCTCGCCATCCGCAGTGAATCGCGGCGGCAGGCGGGCCTCGTGCGCGAACGCCGGGCTGGTCAGATCGAGCGTGGCGAAATCGCCCTCGAGCTGGGCGATCGCCAGGGTATCGGCACCGGCGCGCAGGCCGCTCATCGCGTGGCCGAGCCAAGCGGGAATGTGTTCGAGCATCGGCTCAGCTTTCCGAAGGACAGGTTTCGGCGCGGCGGACGGGGGCGGCACCGTCGTACCAGTCGCTTCGTGCGCCCATTTTGGCGGCGTCGTGATAGCAGACCTCGGTCTTGGCGTGCTTGGCATCGACGATCACCGTCCAGTTGTGATCGCCGCAATCATGCTGTTCGCATCCCCAGGCCGCGACGCGGTCGCCGAGCGTGAAGATCGGCGTCTCCGGGCCCGAGCGACCGCGGATCGTCTCGCGGAGCTTGGCATCGCCGACCGCGGCGACCAGACCCGAGGCGACGTCGGTGCGGTCGAAGAAATCGACGCCGTTAACCGCGTCATGCGGGTATTTCCCGATATAGGCCGTGATCGGCGTGCTCTGCGCCTGTCCCGGGATCGGCGTCGGCGCGCGGGTCTGCGGCGGCGTGAAATTGCCCGCGGCAAGCGTGTCGGTCGGATCGTCGCTCTTGCCGCAACCGCTCAGCAGGGGAAGTGCGAGCATCGCCGCCATCGCGATCGTGATCATCGTCTTCATGCGCCACCTCTTTTATTGACGGATCAACGTATCGCCCCTCGCCAGAGTTGCGTCGTGTCGAGCGGCGCCGATAAGACGGGCATCGCGGACGACATGGGTATAGGATCGATCCGGGGCCTTCCGCCTCGCGAGGTGACGTCATGGCCAAGAGCCAGAAGAAATCGAACAAGGAAGTCCGCAAGCCCAAGGCCGAAAAGGCGCCCAAGGCGAATGCGTCGAACCCGACCAGCAAGGGCAAGGCCGTGGAGATGACGACGCTCAACTGAACGCGGACCGGAGGGCGGCGCGAACCGCGCCCCCCTCACCCTTCCCACAGCCGGGTGGTCGCGGAGGAGTCCGCGAGCGCGGATCGCGCTTACTCCAACGCCCCGCGGATCGCGCTTACTCCAACGCCGCACGGATCGCGGCGGCGGCGATGAACGGCGCGCCCGCGACCAGCACGAGACTGACCGCGGCGAGCAGTTTTATCGCGCCCGCGCCGCCCGCCGGATCGAGCGAGCCTGCGCCAAAGATCAACAGCGGCACCGCGAGCGGGAGCATCACCAGCCCGGTGACCGCACCGCCGCCGCGCACGCCCGCGACGAGCGCGCTGGTGACGACCGCCAACGCAGCGAGACCCGGCGTGCCGATCAGCAAGCCGATCTCGACGCGCAGCAGCATGTCCGCCGAAAGATTGAGCAACCCCGCGGCAAGGACCGCAGCGAGCATCAGCGGCGGACCGAAGCTCAGCCAAAGCGCGATCGTCTTGGCCACCGCGACCGCCGCCATCGACAGGCCGCGCACCGAGAACTGATCGAACACGCCGGTCTCCAGATCGGGACCGACCAGCCGCTCGACCGGAAGCAGCGCCGCGAGCAACGCCGCGGTCCAGATCACGCCGCCGCCGATCTTGGTCAGCAGCGCGGCATCGGGGCCTATCGCGAACGGGAACAGCGTCGCCACCAACAGGAAGAACGCGACCACCAGCGTCGCACCGCCGCTCGCCACGCTGCGCCGGAGATCGCGGCGGATCACCGCGATCACAGCGCGATCTCCCGCGCGCCGGGTAAAGCCAGCGGCAGATGCGTGGCGACCAGCGCCATGCCGCCGGCTGCCCGGTGGGTGGCGATCAGCGCTTCGAGCCGCGCGACGGACGCCAGGTCGAGTCCGTTGGCAGGTTCGTCGAGCAGCCACACCGAGGCAGCGCTCGCCGCGACCCGCGCGATCGACGCACGACGGCGCTGGCCGGTGGAAAGCAGGCGGACGGGAATGCCCGCCAGCGCCTCGAGATCGAGCGCCTCGACCGCGCGGGCAACGCGCGTGTCCGGATCGGGTGCGCGGTCAAGTCCAGCCCAGAAGCGCAACGCGGCGACGAGCGATCGGTCGGTGTCGAGCGCGCTCGCTTCGGTGAGCAGCGCCCTGTCCACCTCACAGGTAACGGCACCGTCGAACGGTGCGAGCAGGCCGGCGGCGATACGGATCAGGCTCGACTTGCCGATCCCGTTGGGCCCGGTGACGATCGCCGCATCCCCCGGACCGAGATCGAACGAGACGCCTGAAAAGAGCAACCTTCCGCCCCGCACGCACGCGACGTCGCGAAACGCGAGCGTCACGGGGCCGAATCTTCCAGCGCGTGCATGTCGTCGTCGCTGAGACCGAAATGATGGCCGATCTCGTGGATCGTCACATGCGCGACGAGATCGTCGAGACGGACGCCGGTCTCGACCCACTCTTCCAGGATCGCGCGACGGTACAGCACGATCCGGTCGGGCATCGCGCCTGACTCCATCGACGATTTCTCGCTGAGCGGGCGGCCGTGGTAGAGGCCGGACAGGTCGAGCGGGTGGTCGAGGCCAAGCGCCGCCAGCGTTTCGTCGTCGGCGAATTCCTCGACCGCGAACACGATGTCGCCGAGATGGACCGCGAACTGCGCCGGCAGTCTGGCGATCGTCGCACGCGCGATCGCCTCGATCACGTCGGCATCGGGTGCTTCCCCATACCCCCCACTCTGGATTGCAGCTTGCCCGCTCATCCGACCAGCCATAGTCGTTGCCTGAGGATAGCGGCAAGGGACACGCGAATGATCGAAGCGTTGAACGATACCGAGCGGGCCGAAGCGCTCGATGGGCTCGACGAGTGGGATTACGATGATGCGCGCGATGCGATCACGCGGACGATCGTGTTCGCCGATTTCGTCGAGGCGTTCGGCTTCATGACGCAGGTCGCGCTGATCGCCGAACGCGCGAACCACCATCCGGAGTGGAAGAACGTGTGGAATCGGGTCGAGATATTGCTCACGACGCATGACGCGGGCGGCTTGAGCCCGCGCGATATCGAAATGGCGGAAGCGATCGATGCGATCGTCGGCGACGCCTGAGGGTGAGACGGCACCGACGATCGCCCCCTCTCCGGTGGAGTTGGGGGTCGAGGTGGAAAGGTCGATGACACGAAGCTCTCGGCTTCGTTAGCGGCGTCCCCCCTGCGCCCCGACCAGTATCGGCGCGGTGCTGGCCTGCGGTGCGGTCACCGTTCCTCGCGAAGATCCCGGCGCATCCGCTTGCGGAGTGCGCCCGGCATCCAACGGGCCGCGAACGCCATGCGGTGCGCGGTCTTGCCGACATAGGTGTGGATTCTATCGCCATGGACCGCGGCCCACGCGGCCTCCGCGACCTTTTCGACGCCGGTCAGTTCGAGCCCCGCGCCCGTCACCGTCTCGCGGATCGAGTGATTGGTGTCGCCCGCGACCGAATCGAGCAGCGGCGTGTCGATGAAGCTCGGCACGATCGCGCGCACCTTGATGCCGTCCGCCGCCCATTCGCCATCGAGCGCCTCGGTGATCGCGCGAACGCCGAACTTGGTCGCCGAATACGGTGCGAGCCCCGACGAGCCATAGATCGCCGAGGCGGATGCGGTGTTGAGCAAACATGATCCGGGGGTGCGCTTGAGATAGGCATAGCCGATCCGCGCACCGTTGATCGCGCCGATCAGGTTGATCGCGATCACGCGGTCGATCTCGGCGAAATCGGTTTCCGCCAGCGGACCGCCCGAGCCGATCCCGGCATTGTTGAACAATACGTCGAGGCGTCCGCCGGTGGTCGCGACGAACGCATCGAGGCACGTCACCCAGGCCTCACGGTCGCGCACGTCCATCTGGTAGCTGGTCGCCATGCCCGCCGGGAGCAGCGCGACGGTTTCGGCGAGGCTTGCGGCATTGACGTCCGCCAAGCCGACGCGCCAGCCCTTACGCGCGAACAGGATCGCAGTGGCTCGACCGATTCCCGATCCCCCGCCGGTGATGAAAATGCTCTGCTCGGTCATGACGCCTCTCTCTTGATTTGATTTTCCGGTATGTTTCCCGCATCCTGCAGGCAGATGCCAGACAATTCCCCCGCGCTCGCTTTCGAACGCGTCACCAAGACCTACGGGTCGACGATCGCGGTCGATGCGGTCTCGCTGGAGGTCGCGGGCGGGAGCTTCGTCGCGCTGGTCGGCACGTCGGGATCGGGCAAGTCGACCCTGCTCAAGACGATCAACCGACTGGTCGAGCCGAGCGAAGGCCGCGTGACGATCGATGGCGCCGATGTCGCCGCCGAGCCGGCCCCCGACCTGCGCCGACGGATCGGCTATGTCTTCCAGAATATCGGCCTGTTCCCGCACATGACGATCGCCGAGAATATCGCGATCGGGTTGCGGATCGCCGGGCGCAAGGATGACGCGAAGGTCGGCGAACTGCTCGATCTCGTCGACCTGCCGCGCGCTATCGCCGCACGGATGCCGGAGGCGCTCTCGGGCGGACAACGCCAACGCATCGGTATCGCACGGGCGCTTGCACCGGGCGCCAAGCTGCTGTTGCTAGACGAGGCGTTCGGCGCGCTCGATCCGGTGACGCGCGATGCCTTGGGGACGCGGATCCGCGAACTGCACGACCGGCTCGGGCTGACGACCATCCTGGTGACGCACGACATGGCGGAGGCGCTGCTGCTCGCCGACCGCGTGCTGGTCATGAAGGCCGGCCGGATCGTCGCCGATGCGACGCCTGCCGAACTGGCGTCGGGCAAGGGCGGCGACGACGCGCAGGCGCTCGTCCAGGTACCACGCGCGCAGGCCGAACGATTGCAGGCGCTGCGATGATCGGAAGCGTTTCGTGACCGCGTTTCTCGACGCGCTGGGCCGCGTGCCGCCGTTGCTCGCCGCGCATGTGCTGCTGTCGGCGTCGGCGCTGATGCTGGGGATCGCGATCAGCCTGCCGCTGGGGATATGGTCGGCGCGCAACGCCACCGTCGCGCGCGTATCGCTCGGGTTTGCGAGCCTGGTCCAGACGATCCCGAGCCTGGCACTTCTCGCCCTGTTCTATCCTGTGCTGCTGAGCCTGTCGGCACTGGTCGGCGGCGGGATCCCCGCGCTCGGCTTCCTGCCGTCGCTGATCGCGCTGACGCTGTATGCGCTGCTGCCGATCATCCGCAATGCAGTGGCAGGGCTGCACGGGATCGACCCCGCCGTGATCCAGGCGGCGGATGCGGTCGGCATGACGCCTGCGCAAAAACTGCGACTGGTCGAAGCACCCTTGGTGGCACCGGTGCTAATCGCGGGCATCCGCACGGCGGCGGTGTGGACGATCGGCGCGGCGACGCTGTCGACGACGGTCGGCCAGCCAAGCCTGGGCGACATGATCTTCGCGGGGTTGCAGACCCAGAACTGGGCGCTGGTGCTTGCGGGCTGCGTATCGGCAGCGGCGCTGGCGCTGGCGGTCGACGCGCTGATCGGTGGGATCGAATATGGTTTTCGCGCGCGGCGGCGGTGGGTGTGGCTCGCGAGCGCAGTCGTGCTGGTCGCAGGGACGGCGGTCGCGACCCTGCCGCTCTGGCCGAAAAGTGGCGGCGACCGGACCGTGGTGGTCGGCGCGAAGAACTTTTCCGAGCAATACATCCTTGCCCGTTTGATCGGCGATCGACTGGAGCGTGCAGGCTACACCGTCGAATATCGTGACGGGCTCGGATCCGCGGTGGTGTTCGGTGCGCTCTCGGGCGGCGATATCGACGTGTATGTCGATTATGCCGGGACGATCTGGGCGAACGAAATGAAGCGCAACGATGTCCCCGAGCACGCCGCGATGGTCGCGGCGATCGGTGCGTGGGCGAAGCGCGAACACGGCGTCGGGCTGATCGGCTCGCTCGGGTTCGAGAATGCCTATGCGTTCGCGATGAAGGGCGATGTGGCCAAGGCGAAGAACATTTCGAGCCTCGACGATCTGGTGAAGGCCGCGCCGGCGATGACGCTGGGCAGCGATCTGGAGTTTCTCGAGCGCCCCGAATGGGCAGCGGTAAAGCGCGCCTATCCGCTGCGGTTCGCCAAGACCACGCCGTACAGCCCCACCTTCATGTACCGCGCGCTGGAAAGCGGGAATGTCGACGTGATCTCGGCGTTTTCGTCGGACGGGCGGATCGCTGCAGACGGGCTGGCGGTGCTGAGCGATCCGCGGCGGGCGATTCCCGGCTACGATGCGATCCTGATGGTCGCGCCGAAGCGCGCCGGGGATGCCAAGTTCGCTGCCGCGCTGAAGCCGCTGGTGGGCCGCATCCAGGTCGAGGCGATGCGCGCGGCGAACTACCGCGTAGACCGGGATGCAGACAAGCAGACGCCCGAGGCGGCGGCGCGGTGGCTGGCGGCGAAGGTCGGGCTATAGTCCTTCGCCGCTCCAGGTAGAGGGCCTCAGAAGAACAGTTTGCGGATGCTGAGGCGAACGGTACGGCCGAGAGGATCGAGGTAATCCGGCTGGTAGGTGTTCGGCGTCGCGCCGGTTGCGTCCGTGACCCGCTGGCGGGTGTTGAACACATTGTCGACCGACAGGCTGACCCGCATGCCGCGCAACCACGGGTGCGCCTTCACCCATTCGAGCCGCTGGCCGAGATCGGCGAACAGTCGCGCGTTCGCGGTCGCGAGTCCGCCGAAGTTGAGCGTCTCCGGGGCGGCCGCAGTGCCGCCGTTGACGCGCGTACCGGTTGCGTAATTGGCGGAGATTCGCGCGCCGAGGCCGTTGTTGGTGTAGCCCGCCTGCGCCTCGAGTTCATGGCGCGATTGACCACCGCTGTTGCCGATCGCGTCGCCGTTCAGCAGATTGAGGCTCGGGCCGCCGTTCGCGACGAGCACGCGGTCGGTGAAATGCCACGTGTGGTAGACCGCAAACTGGAGGCGGCCACCCGCCTGCCCGCCACGCCCGCCGAACCCGCGCCCGCCGCCACCCGGACCGCCACCGCCTGGGCCGCCGCCGCCTTGTCCGCCGCCGCCTCGTCCGCCGCCACGGGGAGTACCACCCCCCACACCCTCCGCACGACGGCCACCGCCGGGCGGGCGCAGCCCCTCGAACGGATTGGGACCGGTCCCCGCGCGATACGCCTCGAGTTCCTTCTGGATCTTGGACTTGAGCGGCGCGGAGAAATTGATCCCCCAGCGCAGTTCGGAACGGTCGCTGCGCGCGAAATTGATCGGCCGACGGTCGACCTGCAGCAGGTTTCTCTCGGCGTCGCGCGTGAACCGATCGGGAAACGCCGCTTCGATTGCCGCGGTCGCCGACGGGAAGGCGGCGATCGGATTGTCGACCCGGCTTTCGACATAGTTCGCGGTGATCGACAGGTCCTTTGCCGACCACGGCTTCAGCGTCAGCCCGACTTTCTTGACGTGGTTGTTATCCGAGACGAGCCCGGGATTCCCGCCGCTGATCGTCGTGACGGTCGCTGTCGTGCCGCGGACGTAATCGAAGATACGGACGTTGGGCGTAATGATCGACGGGTTGCCGAGCTGTTGCGCGGTCGGTGCCTCGTCGGTGTCGGTGACCGATGCGATGACGCGCACGCCTTCGATCGGCGACCAGTTCGCACCATAGCCGAGCGTGGTCAGCGTGCCGAAGTCGGACAGATGATCCGCAGCGAGATTGAAGTTCGCCGACAGCGTGCCGAGGAACGGCAGCACGTCCCTCGACCGGCTTGTCAGCGGCAGGTCGACATTGACCTGGCCGTTGACGGTATCGCGTGACACCTGGCCGCGCTGTGTCAGGCCCGCACGATAGGAACGGCTGTCGAAATCCGCGGTCTGCCCCCCGAACTTTATCGTCGTCGAGACCGCGCCCGCGGGCAGGCTGAAGAGATTGCCGTTCGCCACCGCATTGATCTCGCCGGTGTTCTGCGTCGCATAAGCGCGGTTGCCGGCGGCGGCGCCGATATCGCCGGTGGTGAGGCGCGCGAACGGGTTGGCAGTCGGATCGCCAGCCCTGAGCCGTGCCTGGAACGCGCTGGCATCCACCCCATTCTCGGTAAAAGTCTGCGTGTCGCTGCGGTCGTAATTACCCGTGACGTTCCAGCGCCACGTGCCGACATCGCCGTTAAGCGTGGTGCCGAGATGCGCCGCGATCGATGACGTGCGCTGGGTGAGCGGCAGAAAGCCATCGTCGTTGAGCGCCCGGTACAGCGGGGTGGCGCCGCCGAGGTCGAGCGTCGCGACGGGCAGGCCGTTGCGGCTGCGGCTGTCGGTCGATTCGAGGCGGCCGTTGATCGTCGCCCCGACGTTGCCGAAGATGTTGCGTGCATACACGCTGTTCACGGTAAAGGTGCTGCTGGCCGACTGGAGCGTGCGGAACGGCCGCTGATCGACGATCGCATTGTCCGCGCCGACCGCACTGGTCGCGGTCGGCGCGGGGGCCGTGATATCGCGCTCGGCCTCGGTCAGCGCCGAGGTCGAGCTGTATTCCGCATGCAGGTTGACGCGGCGGTCGCGCGCGATGCTGAGCAGGTCGAGCTTGCCATTCGGGGACGTGCTGCCGCCTTCGGTGGGCATCTTGTCGACGGCCTCGGCGGTTACCGCGCGGAAGCGGCGGCGCAGGACGAAGTTCACGACCTTCTGGTCCGCGCGATAGCCGTATTTGAGCGCGACCTCCTCGGGCAGGATTTCGACGCGCTGGATCGCCTCGGTCGGGATGTCGCGGATTTCCGAGAAGCTGGAGATCCGGCGGCCGTTGAGCAACACGACCGGCGCGCCACCGCTGCCGCGACCGCTGGTGGTCTGCGGACTGAGTTCATTCAGCAGGTCGGAGATCGAGCTGACGCCGTAGGATCGGATTTCCGCCTGGCCCAGCGTCTGGTCGGGCGGAATGTCGCCGATCACCGCGCCGGGCAGTTTGCGCGATCCGGTGACGACGATCTCCTCGGACTCGGCGCCCTCGTCCTGCTCCGCCGCCTGCGCGGCGGGAGTGGTCGCGGGTCGCGATGGCGCGGTTTGCGCCGCCGCCATCGCGGGCAGGCTCACCGCCAGAACCAGACCCAGTTTACGCATACTCGTCACCCCGAGGATCGACCGTCGACCCGGTGTTCCCCCTAGCCGAGAATTGTCGCAGGACTATGCCGGTTCGACGACCGATCAGCGCGCCATCAGCGCGTCCATCTCCTCGAGCGGTACGCCCTTCGTCTCGGGGAAGTAGAGGAACACCGTCACGAACTGCACCGCCATCATCGCGGCGAAGAACAGGAAGGGTAGCCCTGCCGACCATGCCGCGGCGATCGGGAAGACCTGCGCGATCACCGCGTTCCAGCCCCAATGGCTCGACGAGCCGATACTCGAGCCGCGCGCACGTACATTCTGCGGGAACACCTCCGAGATATAGACCCAGATCACCGCACCCGAGCCGGGGGCGAAGAACATGATGAAGACGATCAGCGACGGCAGCAGCAGCCAGCCCGGCAGCACGCCGAGCAGCGCCAGCCCGCCGACGGTGAGCGCGGCGGTCATCCCCGCCGAGCCCCATAGCAGCAGCGTCCGCCGTCCGATCCGGTCGATCAGCAGCATCCCGAGCAGCGTGAAGACCATGTTGGCGACGCCGATCATCACCGCCTGCAGGTCCGGCGACAGGCTGCCGCCAGACGCCTTGAAGATGTCGTTGAGGTAATAGAGGAACGCGTTGATGCCGCTGAACTGGTTGAACATCGCAACCAGGAAGGCGAGCGTGATCGGCTTGCGGTGTCGCATCCAGGAGAGCGACGAATCGCCCTTGGGCGCATCGAGGTCGGCGCGCGCGACGTCCGGACTCATGCCGACCAGCGCGAGCACCTGCTTCGCCTCCGCGTCGCGCCGCTTGGCAAGCAGCCAGCGCGGCGAGTTCGGAATGCGGAAGAGGAGCGCAAAGAACACCAGCGACGGTGCCACGAAGGTCCCCAGCTTCCACCGCCACTCGACATCGCCCAGGTCGAGCGCGCCGATGATCGCGTTCGAGACATAGGCGAGCAGGATGCCGAGAATGACCGCAAACTGGAACCCGCCGACCATCTTGCCGCGCTGTGCCGGCGGTGCGAGTTCGGCGATATAAGCGGGTGCGAGCACCGACGAACCGCCGATCGCGATGCCGTTGATGAAGCGGAAGCCGATGAAACTGTGCCAGTTCCATGCCAGCGCGCAACCAAGCGCGGTGACCACGTAGAGGAAGGCGAGCATCCGCAACACGTTGCGGCTGCCGTAGCGATCGCCGAGCGTCCCCACGAACAGCGCGCCGATCAGCGTACCCCAAAGTGCCGACGAGACGGTAAAGCCGAGCCACGCCTCGCTGAGCGCGAATTTCGCCTTCAGCGCGCCGGTGACGCCGGCGATCACCGCGGTATCGAACCCGAACAACAGGCCCGCCAGCGCGGCGGTGGCGATGCTCGCGATCAGGACCGTACCGGGGCGGGTCGTCGGTGGCTGTGCGCTCATGCGCGGCGGGTTCCGGGGGAAGCGTCCATGCCCCCGTTTCGAACAGTTCGCGGTTTGCGGCAAGGCCACTGCACGCCGTTTCAGACAGCAAAAACACCCGTATCAAGTCTTTGAAGGCGCGTTAACGACTTGGCCCCTAGCCCATCCCGGCGACAGGGGCGAAGGGGCGAGACGTTGACGACCGGATTGACGAAACTGCTGTTCGCCGCCGCCTGCGTCGCACCATCCCCGGCATGGGCGGCGTGTACCGTCGCCAATACCGGGCCGACCTCGATCGGCAGCTATCCCTCGTCGACGATACAGGCGGGCACCGCGATCTACGCGAAAGTGCCGGCCGGGTTCGACTGCGCCGACGCGATCCTGACGGCGCTGAGCGGCGACAGCCTGAGCGTCACCGCTACCAGCACGCAAGCGTTCAAGCTGACCTCCGCCACCACCGGCAGCAGCGTCAGCTATGTGCTCGCCGCCGACAGCGCCGCGACCAAGCCGATCACGCCCGGCACCAGATTCTTTTATCTGAACGGCACGCTCATCAACCTGCTTGGGCTGCTCGGCAACAGCGTCCGCAACGTCCCGATCTACGTCAAACCCACCGCCACGGCGGAGATTGCACCGGGCACCTATACGGGCAATTTCCAGCTCGCCTGGGAGTGGAAGCTGTGCACGGTCGGCGTCGCGGTCTGCCTTGGCTCGACGCAGAGCACGGGACCGGTGACCGCGACGGTGTCGATCACCATGGTCGTGCAGGCCAAGCCGGTCGGGGTCGTCATCACCACGCGCACGACCTGGGACCCGCAGTCGACGACGGTCAATCCGCGCGCCATCCCGGGCAGCAAACAGCGCACGTCGATCACGCTGAGCAACCCCAACATCGTCGCGGTCGACGCCAATACGCTCGCCGTCGTCGTGCCGACGCCGACGCGCGGGGCGATCGCACTCGACGGCGACGGAACCGCCTCGACGGCCTATCTCGTTCCCACGGAAGGATCCCCCGCCTCGTCGCTCGGCGCCACCTACACCGCGCCAGGGAGCACGACCGACGACGTCGATTTCTCGTCGGACAACGGCGCCACCTGGACCTATGATCCGACGACCGCGCCGAAGGCGGTCACCACTGTCCGCGTCCGCCCGCGTGGCACGATGGCGGCGGGATCGAGCTTCAGCGTGTCGTTGCCCTATGCGCTGTTCTAACCGGAATTATCGTCCCCGGCCTGCGGGGTCGGGGCGAACGACCCGACCAGCTCCATCTTGGTCGCGGTTGTCCCCACCTCGATCCCCGCCTCGCGGAACTGGCGGAGCAGCGTGAACAGCAGTTCGCTGCGGATCGGATAGGCATCGCGCGGGCTCGCCACATAGGCAAAGCAGTTGAACTTGGCGCGGCCGGCGTCGATCGAATCGATGAACACCTTCGCCTCCGGGTCGTCGAGCACCTCGTGCTTGTCTGCGAACGCGGCGAACAACATGGTGCGCACGGCATCGAGATCCTCTTCGAGCGGGACCGAGAATTGCAGCTGGATGCGGCCTAGAGGGGCGGCCAGCGTCATGTTCTGGATCGTCTTGGTGATCAGCTCTGAATTGGGCACGATCAGCGTCGATCGATCCGCCACCTGGATCTCGGTTGAGCGGACGTTGATCCGTTTCACGTCGCCCTCCATGTTGCCGATCCGGACGAGATCGCCGATCTTGACCGGGCGTTCGGCGAGCAGGATCAGGCCGGAGACGAAGTTCTGCGTGATCGCCTGGAGGCCGAAGCCGATCCCGACCGACAGCGCGCCTAGCACGACCGCGAGCTTTTCCATGCCGATGCCGAGCGCCCCGAGCGACCACAGCACCGCGGCGATGATCCCGGCATAGCGCGCGACCATCGTCACCGAATTCTGCGCGCCCGCATCCATCGCGGTCGTCGGCAGGTAGCTGTTCACCAGCCAATGCTGCAGCCCGCGCATGATCGCGAGCGCGACGAACAGCACCGCGAGCGAGCGCAGCACCGCGCCCGGCGAGATCGTGACCTGGCCGATCGTGATGCCGTTCGCGACCGTCCCGAACAGTTCGAACGCCGAGCCGACGCCCGCGCCGAACGGGGCCATGACCGCGCCGACCGCCAGCATGATCAGCAACAGCCGCAGCACCGCGGACAGCAGCACGCCGATCTGGTCGACGGTCTTGTTGTCGACGCCGAAACCGCTGTTGGCCGAGCGGCCGAGGCGGTTGCCGCTCGACAGCAAGGTCCGGCAGGCGTCGTCGGTGAAGGTCATCATCAAGTACAGGCTCGCCCCGACGATCGCGCCCCAGACCAGCCATGTCGCGACCTTCAGCGCAAAATTCACATAGCCGATCAGCCCGGCGATCAGCGCGACGATCAGAACCAGCCAGACGAGCGTCGCGACGATCGCGAGCAGCGTGTTGCGCGCGGGTTTGGTCGGATCGGGCAGCGCGGCGGCGCGCAGCCGGCCAAGCGTGACGAGGATCGCGCCGAGCAGGACGATGTGCAACAGCGCGACGACCGCGTTGGCCGCGCTCGATGCGGGCGCGCTGACGCCGATCAGCGTGTTGGTCGCGATCAGCAATTGGCCGCCGAAGATCAGCGCAGCCGCCATCCAGCTATACGGCCTGAGCGCCTGCGCGGCGGCGTCGCCGATCGGCAGCAGCCGCCACGTCGGCTGGCTCCGCAGCAGCAGCGCGCCGCCCAGCGACGAGACGAACGCGCAGAACCACGAGATCCCGACGAAGATCGCGCCGAACCGGCTCCACGCGGGCGTGACGAGCCCGCCCCAGCGCAGCGACGCGACGATCGCCCACGCCGCAAACCCCGGCAGTGCGGTCCCGATCACCACCAGCCACAACGCATAGGCCGAGCGGCGCAGCCGGCCGCCGGGCGTGTGATTGGCCGCATAGCGACGCCCGACGCCGTGCAGCCAGCGCCGCAGCGGGATGATCAGGACGAGCGCCGCCAGCAGCCCGACTAGCAGGCCGGTGCCCGCGCGCGTATCGAACCGCGCCGCGAACTGGCGCAGTTCGGTGGTGGCGAACCGCGTGAGCCGCGCGGTGTCGCGCGGCAGGTGATCGATGATCGCCGCCCACAGCGTCGGCGACAGCGGCGAGCCGGTGTTCTCGGACAGTTGCTGGCCGAGCTCCTCCGCCTCGGCCGCGCCGATATCGTCGATCTGCTGCTTGGCCTCGATCCCGATCAGCTTGGCGCGCTTGATCGCCGAGTCGATCGCCGACTGGCTCTGTGCGAGGAGCCGGCGCTGCTGGCGGATCTCGGGCGCCTCGACCACGCCCGGCGTCGCCGCGCCGAGTTCGGCAACGCGCGCCTGCACTAGCGCCATCTCGGGGGTCAGCGTGCGGACCGCGTCGGCGGCGGTGGTCTGCACCGCCTGCGCACGATCGCGCAACGCCTGGCGCGCCTTGTCGTCGCGTGCCGCCGGCGTGGCATCGTCGATCGCCTGGAGCTCGGCCGAAGCCCGGGTGAGGCCGGCGGCGACGGTCGCGACCCTGGTCTCGTTTTGCGCGGCGGCGGGGAGTGCGGTGATCGCGGCGACCGCGAGGAGCAGCGCGGCAAGGTAACGGAGGAGAGTCATCCGGGGTGCTTTACAGCGCTGGGCGGGTAAACGGGAGGGGGCGGCGGAATCACCAGGCCAAGATGCACGCCGCTGCCCTCGCAAACACCACCCCGGCGAAGGCCGGGGCCCAATTGGGGGCCGATAATGGTGAAAGTCGGCGTGCCGTCACAAGGGCCTTACCACTTGGGCCCCGGCCTTCGCCGGGGTGGTGTTCCTATGGGGGCGTGGTCGCGAAATACAGACGCCCACCCCCTTGTTCTCCCGCGAAGGCGGGAGCCCAGACTGGGTCCCCGCCTTCGCGGGGAAACACATTGCGCCCCCGTCACCCCGGCCTAGACCCGGCCCGCTCGCGCGCGCTCAGTCGAGTTCGAGGATCACCTGGTCGACCGCAAGGCTGTCGCCGGTCTTCGCCGCGACCGACTTGACCGTGCCGGTCTTCTCGGCGCGCAGGATGTTCTCCATCTTCATCGCCTCGACCACCGCGAGCGGCTGCCCCGCCTCGACTTTGTCGCCCGCCGCGACGTCGAGTCGGACCAGCAGCCCCGGCATCGGGCAGATCAGGAACTTCGACAGATCGGGCGCGACCTTCTCGATCATGTGCGCGGTATAGGGGGCGACGCGCGCCGGCAGCACGCGCGCGACGTGGCTCGCGCCCCGCGTGGTGAGCTTGAAGCCCGCGCGCGCCTTGGCGATGCGGATCGTCAGATGCTCGTCGCCATCGACTCCGTGACCGTCGGCGACCACCATCCGGTCGCCGGGCGTGTATTCGAGCGACAGGTCGAGGTCCTCGCCGTCGACCGCGATGCCGTCGGTCGAAACGCTTACCGCATGGTCGATCTTGTCGATCGTCACCGACCAGTCGGCGGGCGGGCGGAGGCGCTTGCCGAGTTGGCCGTCGATACGGCGCGCACGGTCGGCCTCCGCCGTGGCGGCGAAGGCGGCGACCGCGGCGAGCGTCTTGAGCAAGCCGGCATCGGCGGGCGCACCGTGGAAGCCGTCGGGATATTCCTCGGCGATGAAGCCGGTGGTGAGCGCGCCCGACTGGAAGCGCGGGTGCTGCATGATCGCCGACAGGAAATCGATGTTGTTGCCCGGCCCCTCGAGCTCGAACGCATCGAGCGCGGCGATCTGCGCGGCGATCGCGGCGTCGCGGGTGGGGGCCCAGGTGATGAGCTTGGCGATCATCGGGTCGTAGAACATGCTGACCTCGCCGCCCTCGCGGACGCCGTCGTCGACGCGGACGCGGGGTTCGGCGGACTCCGCGCCTCCCACCCCGTTCGTGCTGAGCGCAGTCGAAGCACCTTCGCGCGAGCCATGCCCTTCGACTTCGCTCAGGGCGAACGGGAGAGGCGGGTTGTACCGGACCAAACGCCCGATGCTCGGCAGGAAGCCGCGATACGGGTCCTCGGCGTACACCCGGTTCTCGATCGACCAGCCGTTGAGCTTCACGTCGTCCTGCGAAAAGCCGAGCGGCTCGCCGGCGGCGACGCGGATCATCAGTTCGACCAGATCGAGCCCGGTGATCTCCTCGGTCACCGGATGCTCCACCTGGAGCCGGGTGTTCATCTCGAGGAAGTAGAACCCCTCCCCCGTCGTATCCGCCCCCGACACGATCAGCTCGACCGTCCCGGCGGAATAATAGCCGACCGCGCGCGCCAGCGCGACCGCCTGCTCGCCCATGGCTTTGCGCATCTTGGGCGTGACGAACGGCGACGGCGCCTCCTCGACGACCTTCTGGTGCCGCCGCTGGATCGAGCATTCGCGCTCGTTGAGATAGATGATGTTGCCGTGCTGATCGCCGATCAGCTGGATCTCGATATGCCGCGGGCTTTCGATGAATTTCTCGATGAACACGCGGTCATCGCCGAACGACGCCAGCCCCTCGCGCTTGGTCGCCTCGAAGCCTTCGCGGACGTCCTGCTCGCTATAGGCCAGGCGCATGCCCTTGCCGCCGCCGCCCGCCGATGCCTTCATCATCACCGGATAGCCGATGCCGCCTGCGATCTCGACCGCGTGATCGGTGCTGTCGATTTCGCCGAGATAGCCCGGGACGACGTTGACGCCCGCCGCCTTGGCGAGCTTCTTCGATTCGATCTTGTCGCCCATCGCGGCGATCGCGGCCGGCGGTGGCCCGACGAACGCGATGCCCGCCTCGGCGCACGCCAGCGCGAAACTCTCGCGCTCGGACAGGAAGCCGTAACCGGGGTGGATGCAGTCCGCGCCCGTCTCCTTGGCGGCGAGCAGGATCAGCTCGGCCTTGAGATAGCTGTCGGCGGCGGGTGCCGGCCCGAGCCGGACCGCCTCATCCGCCATCAGGACGTGCGGGCTGCGCGAATCGGCATCGGAGTAGACCGCGACGGTCTTGATGCCCATCGCCTTGGCGGTCCGCATGACCCGACACGCGATCTCGCCGCGATTGGCGACCAGGATTTTCTTGAACATCTCTCGCCCTACTCTGTGCCGTCTCCCCGGACATGGCCCGGGTGCGGACTTGGGGTTACTGGTACCAAATCATCGATTTGAGCTGCGCCGTCCGGGCCTTGGTCAGGTCGGTGCGGCACCCGGCGGTCGTCATGCCCTGCGCCGAACCGCCGGCATATTGCCCGCCCTCGATCACGCATTGCGTGTCGCGGAACTTGAGCCAGGCGCGCTGGCTCTCGAGCAACGCCGCGGCATAACCGAACCCGCCGCCGCGCGACCCGTCCTGCGCATCGCGCCGCTTCATATAGGCATAGGTGCGCTTCCACTGCGCGGTCATCGCCGCATCCGCCTGCGTGTAGCTCGTGCCCGCGGACCGGTTCATGTCGGCCTGCGTCTGGATCGGCGCGGCGGCGGTCAGCAACAGCGCGATCAGCAGCATGTCTTGGCCTCGCGCATCGGTTCCGGCCCGACCATCGGCGTCATCCCCAGCTTCGCGAGCAATGTTGCATCGGCGCTGTCGCCGGCGTTGCCCGTGGTCAGCAGCTTGTCGCCGGTGAAGATCGAGTTCGCGCCCGCCATGAAGCAGAGCGCCTGAGTCGCCTCGGACATGCTCTCGCGCCCAGCTGACAGCCGCACCATGCTCAGCGGCATCGTGATCCGCGCGACCGCGACGGTCCGGACGAATTCGATGTCGTCGATTCGGCCCAGCGGCGTGTCGGCGAGCATGTTGCCCAGCACCGTCCCCTTGACCGGGACCAGCGCGTTGACGGGAACGCTCTCCGGGTGACGCGGCAGCGTGGCGAGCGCGTGGACGAAGCCGACGCGGTCGCTGCGCGTCTCACCCATCCCGACGATCCCGCCGCAGCACACCGAAATGCCCGCGTCGCGGACGTTCGCCAGCGTCTCCAGCCGATCGCCGAAGGTGCGCGTGGTGATGACGTTGCCGTAATTCTCCGGCGAGGTGTCAATATTGTGGTTGTAGTAATCGAGGCCGGCGTCGGCGAGCTGCTTCGCCTGGTCCGCGTCGAGCATGCCGAGCGTCATGCACGTCTCGAGCCCCATCGCGCGGACGCCCTCGACCATCGCCACGACCTTCGGCATGTCGCGCGGCTTAGGGTTGCGCCAGGCGGCGCCCATGCAGAAACGCTGCGAGCCGGCCGCCTTGGCCTGCGCGGCGTCGGCGAGGACGGCGTCGACGTCCATCAGCTTTTCCGCCTTGAGGCCGGAGTCCGACGAGACGGACTGCGAGCAATAGCCGCAATCCTCGGGGCAGCCGCCGGTCTTGATCGACAGCAACGTGCACAGCTGCACTTCGCTGACCGCGTGATGCGCGCGGTGGACGGTCTGCGCGCGGTACATGAGTTCGTCGAACGGCAGGTCGAACAGCGCGGCGATTTCCGGGCGGGTCCAGTCGGTCCTGGTGGTCTGCTGCGCGCGCGGGAGCCCAGTGTCGCGAACGCCGCGCTCTGAAGACTGGGCTCCTGCGGGCGCAGGAGAACGGAGAAGGGTATCGGTCATTCTGCGGCTTCCTCTTGCGGGCCCATATTGTGGCCGAGGAGCTTCAAGACGTCCTCGGCGGCCTGGATCAGGTTGGTGCCGGGTCCGAAGATCGCCTGGACCCCGGCATCACGCAGCGCCTGATAGTCCTGTGCGGGAATAACGCCACCCGCGATCACCTTGATATCCGCGCGCCCCGCCTCGCGCAGATGGCCGATCAGCTCGGGGATCAGCGTCTTGTGCCCTGCCGCAAGGCTGGAGGCGCCGACGATGTCGACGTCCTTGGCAAGCGCCAGCGCGGCGACCTCCGCCGGGGTCTGGAACAGCGCGCCCGGCACGATCTCGAACCCCAGGTCGCCGAACATCGATGAGACGAGGTTGGCGCCGCGGTCATGCCCGTCTTGCCCCATCTTTGCGACAAGCATGCGCGGTTTGCGACCAAGACGGCGCTCGGTAGCTTCGACACCGTCGGTCAGCCGCGTCCAGCGCGCATCGTCCTCATACGCGCCACCATAGACGCCCGACACGGGGGTGGGCTGCGTGCCGTAGCGCCCGAACACGTCCTCCATCGCCGACGAAATCTCGCCGAGCGTCGCGCGGGCGCGGGCGCATTCGACGGCGAGCGCGAGGAGGTTGTTCTCAAATCCTCCCCGATCCGGGGAGGTGGCAGCCGAAGGCTGACGGAGGGGGGTGTCCACGGGCGTATCCGTGTGTGGAGCCCCCCCTCCACCAGCCGTTGGCTGGTCCCCCTCCCCGTTCCGGGGAGGAATTCGCGCGCCCTCGCGCAGCGCATCGAGCGCGGCACGGCACGCATCCTCGTCGCGCGTCGCCTTCACGCGCGCGATCCGTTCGACCTGGCCGGCGCGCACCGCGACGTTGTCCACGTCGAGGATCTCGATCGCGTCCTGTTCGGCGAGCTTGTACTTGTTCACGCCGACGATGACGTCCTCGCCGCGATCGACGCGCGCCTGGCGGCCGGCGGCGGCTTCCTCGATCATCGCCTTGGGCCAGCCCGCCGCGACCGCCTTGGCCATCCCGCCCTCGGCCTGGATCCGCTCGATCAGCGTCCACGCGCCGTCGACCAGGCTCTGCGTCAGGCTCTCGATATAATAGCTGCCACCGAGCGGATCGACGACCTTGGTCATCCCCGTCTCTTCCTGCAGCACGATCTGCGTGTTGCGCGCGATGCGAGCCGAGAAATCGGTCGGCAGCGCGATCGCCTCGTCGAGCGCGTTGGTGTGGAGCGACTGCGTGCCCCCCAGCATCGCCGCCATCGCCTCGATCGTCGTGCGCATGACGTTGTTGTACGGATCCTGCTCGGTGAGCGACACGCCCGACGTCTGGCAATGCGTGCGCAGCATCTTCGAGCGTTCGTCCTGCGCGCCGAGCTGCGTCATCGCGCGGTGCCACAGCACGCGCGCGGCGCGCAGCTTGGCGATCTCCATGAAGAAGTTCATGCCGATCGCGAAGAAGAACGAGAGCCGGCCGGCAAACTTGTCGATGTCGAGCCCGCTCGCGACGCCGTATTTGACGTATTCCATGCCGTCGGCGATCGTGAAGGCGAGCTCGTGGAGCTGCGTCGCCCCCGCCTCCTGCATGTGATAGCCGCTGATCGAGATGCTGTTGAACTTGGGCATCTCGCGGCTCGTATAGCCGAAGATGTCCGAGATAATTCGCATGCTCGGCTCGGGCGGGTAGATATAGGTGTTGCGGACCATGAACTCCTTGAGGATGTCGTTCTGGATGGTCCCGTCGAGCAGGTGCCGCGGCACGCCCTGCTCCTCGCCCGCGACGATGAAGAAGGCGAGGATCGGGATCACCGCGCCGTTCATCGTCATGCTGACCGACATCTTGTCGAGCGGGATGCCGTCGAACAGGATCTTCATGTCCTCGACCGAATCGATCGCGACGCCTGCCTTGCCGACGTCGCCGGTGACGCGCGGATGGTCGCTGTCGTAACCGCGGTGCGTGGCGAGATCGAACGCGACCGAGAGCCCCTTCTGCCCCGCGGCAAGGTTGCGGCGGTAGAACGCGTTCGACGCCTCCGCGGTGGAGAAGCCCGCATATTGCCGGATCGTCCACGGGCGGCCGGCGTACATCGAGGCGCGGACGCCGCGCGTGAACGGCGCGAAACCGGGGAGGCCGGGGTCGGCGGTGACATCGTCCGCGGTGTAGAGCGGCTTGACGTCGATCCCCTCCGGGGTGGCCCAGGTGAGGTCGGCGCCTTTGACTTCCTTGGCGGCGAGCGCCTGCCAGTCGGCGAGGGTTGGGTTCGGTTTGTCAGTCATGCTTAAAACACCACCCCGGCGGAGGCCGGGGCCCAATTGGAAAGATCGCAGTAACGCAGCGGAGCACCGGCCAATTCGCCGCCACCCAATTGGGCCCCGGCCTTCGCCGGGGTGGTGCGGAAAACGGAAGTCACTTTCCCGTGAACACCGGCTTGCGCTTCGCCAGGAACGCGATGCCGCCCTCCATCGAATCCGCCGACCCGCGCGCCGCGCGCTGGTTGACCGCCTCGGCCTCCATCGCGCCCGCATAATCGCTCTCATACGCCGCGGTGATCGCGCGCCGCATCAGCCCGAGCGCCACCGTCGGCATCGCCGCCAGCCGCTCGGCCAGCGCAAACGCCTCGCCGTCCAGCGCGTCGTCGGCGACGACCTTGTGCACCATCCCCCAGTTGAGCGCCTTGGCCGCGGGCACGCGCTCGCCCAGCATCATCATCTCGGTCGCGCGCGCGCGCCCGATCAGCCGCGGCAGCATCCACGACGCGCCGCCATCGGGCACGAGCCCGATATTGACGAACGCCTGGAGAAAATACGCACTCTCGCTCGCGACGCAGAAATCGGCGGCGAGCGCGAGGCTGCAGCCGATCCCCGCCGCCGGCCCGCGCACCGCGCTGACCACCGGCACCGACAGGTCGGCGATCGCCACCATCGTCGGATTATAGCTGCCGGTCAGCGCCGCATAGGTCGCCTCGCCCGGATTGTCCGAGCCGAGCGCCCCGCCGCCGACGTCCGCGCCCGAGCAGAATGCGCGCCCCGCGCCCGCGATCAGCACCGCGCGCGCGCCGTCCAGATCGCCGAGTGCCGCCGCCAGTTCCTCGAACATCGCAGGCGGCGCGGCATTCAGCCGGTCGGGGCGGTTCAGCGTCAAAACCAGCACGTCGCCGCGCCGTTCGCTCAGGATATGCTCGGCCATCAGTGTGCGCCCTTCGGTGTTTCCATGAGTTCGACGAGCATCCCGCCAAAGTCCTTCGGGTGCACGAACACGATCGGCGTGCCATGCGCGCCGATCCGCGGCGCACCCAGCACGGTCGCGCCCTTCGCCTTCAAATCGGCGACCGCCGCGTCGATATCCGCGACCTCGAAGCAGACATGATGCTGCCCGCCCGCCGGATTCTTGCGCAGGAACCCCGCGATCGGCGAGCTCTCGTCATACGGCTCGATCAGCTCGATCTGCGTGTTGGGCGCGTCGATGAAGCACACCTTCACCCCCTGCGCCGGCAGATCGAACGGCTCACCGATCGCAGTCGCACCGAGCAGCGTGCGATACGTCTCGATCGACTTCGCGATCGACGGCGTCGCGACGCCGACATGGTTGAGGCGGCCAAGCACAGCGGTCATCCCTCGATCCTCGGGCTGTCGGGCGTCCGGCGCGCCATCGCGGCGCCCTCGATCAGTCCCTCGATGCGGCTGACGCGTTCGCGCAACGCGACGTGGCTGTCGGCGAGGCGCGCGAGCCCCGCGCTCAGCCCGGTGAGTTTCGCGTCGAGCCCATCGAGCCTTTCCTGGTACGTCAGCAACGCCTTGATGACGCCGAATGCCTTCTCGGTCGCGCTCATGCGGCGTGGCTCAGCGGGACCGGGTCGCCCGCCAGCGCACGCTCGATCGCCTCGAGCGCGCGGTCGATCGACTGCTCCATCGAATCGATCTTCGCATGCCAGTGCGGCAACATCGCCTCTATCTCCGGCAGGATCAGCGCCAGCGCCTTGTCATCGTCCCCGTCGGCACGGTCCTCCGCCGCGAGATACCGCGTGGAGGCCTCGCGCAGGACGTGGCCGACGGATTTACCGTTGCTGGCGGCAAAGGCATCGAGCGCCGCCTTGTGATCGGGCGAGGTCAGAAACGTCACGCGTTCGGTCTGCATGTCACGACTCCTTATCATGACATGATAATGTGCGGCTGGCAGCGATACAACGCGTCATTCGGCCGACTCCGCAGCGGGCTTGGCGGGCACCGGGGGAACGACCCCGAGCGTGTACCCACAGACGCCGAGCACCTGCCGCACCATCGCATCGCTGGCCGGCGCGGCGAAGTTCGCCTGCACCGCAAAGCTTGCGCCATTGGTCGTCTCGACGCGCACCGTCTTCGACTTGACCAGGAAACTGGTCAGCTTGGTGATCGCCTCGGGATCGGTGACATAGGTCCCCGTCCCCGGAAACTGCCAATTATAGGTGAACGCCGGCCCGCCATCGAACCGCACCGCGACGGGCTTGTCCGCACCGGACCCGAGCGGCTGCGGCTGGATGAACTGGATCGACACGATCGGTTCGGACGCGACGTCGCATTTCACGACGAACCGTGAGAGCCCGTCATTGCCGGTAACCGATGCGGAGATGCTGCGCACGCCCGCGGGACTGGTGCGGTCGGCGAGCTTCCAGGCGGGGGCGGCTGGCGCGGGTGCGGCGGCCTGGAGAAGCAGGAGAAACGCTAGCATGATACCTCCGTCCCCCGGCACCTCATCACTCCAGCGGATACCGAAGTTTCAGCACGCGAACCACACCCCGCCCGCGCCAGATCCCAGCAGTCGCTGGGGTGACGGAGGCCGGGCCGGACCGCATGACAAGCGGGGTCACAGCGGAATGTTATCATGCTTCTTCCACGGATTCTCCAGGCTCTTGCCGCGGAGTTTCCGTAGACCGAGCGCAATCCGGCGGCGGGTCGAGTGCGGCTGGATCACCTCGTCGATGAACCCCTTTGACGCCGCGACGAACGGATTGGCGAAGCGCGCCTCGTACTCCGCGGTGCGCTCGGCGATCTCCTCGGGCGTCTTGCCACGGAATATGATCTCGACCGCGCCCTTCGCGCCCATCACCGCGATCTCCGCGGTCGGCCACGCATAGTTCAAGTCGCCGCGCAGATGCTTCGACGCCATCACGTCGTACGCACCGCCATAGGCTTTGCGCGTGATGACGGTGATCTTGGGCACGGTCGCCTCGGCATAGGCGAACAGCAGTTTTGCGCCATGCTTGATGATGCCGTTATGCTCCTGCGCGGTGCCGGGCAGGAAGCCGGGGACGTCGACGAACGTCACGATCGGGATCTCGAACGCGTCGCAGAAGCGCACGAACCGCGCCGCCTTTTTCGACGAATTGATGTCGAGCACGCCCGCCAGCACCATCGGCTGGTTCGCGACGAAGCCGACGGTGCGCCCCTCGATCCGGCCGAAGCCGGTGATGATGTTGGCCGCATGCGCCGGCTGCGTCTCGAAGAAATCGCCCTCGTCGACGACCTTTCGGATCAGCTCGTGCATGTCGTAGGGCTGGTTCGCCGATGCGGGGACCAGTGTGTCGAGGCTGTTCTCGATCCGGTCCCATTCGTCCGCGGTCGGCCGCTCGGGCACCCCGGCGCGGTTCGATTCGGGCAGGAAATCGAAGAAGTCGCGCGCCGCGAGCAGCGCCTCGATATCGTTCTCGAACGCGTTGTCGGCGACCGACGTTTTGGTCGTGTGCGTCACCGCGCCGCCGAGCGCCTCCTGCGTCACGACCTCGTTTGTCACCGTCTTGACCACGTCGGGGCCGGTGACGAACATGTAGCTCGAATCCTTCACCATGAAGATGAAGTCGGTCATCGCAGGGCTGTAGACCGCACCGCCGGCGCAAGGCCCCATGATCAGCGAAAGCTGCGGCACCACGCCACTGGCGAGCGCATTGCGCTGGAACACCTCGGCATAGCCGCCGAGCGAGGCGACCCCCTCCTGGATGCGCGCGCCGCCGCTGTCGTTCAGCCCGATGATCGGCGCGCCGACCTTCATCGCGCTGTCCATCACCTTGCAGATCTTCTGCGCATGACGCTCGCTGAGCGACCCGCCGAATACCGTGAAATCCTGGCTGAAGACAAAGACGAGGCGGCCGTTGATCGTGCCCGAGCCCGTGACCACGCCGTCGCCGGGGATCACCTGGTCCTGCATGCCGAAATCGACGCAGTTATGCTCGACATACATGTCGAGCTCCTCGAACGACCCCTCGTCCAGCAGCACGTCAAGGCGCTCCCTCGCGGTGAGCTTCCCCTTGGCGTGCTGCGCTGCGATCCGCTTGATACCCCCGCCCACTCTTGCGGCTTCGCGGCGTCGTTCAAGCTCTTCGATCGTCGATGACATCGTCTCTCCGTCCTGTTGCTGGCCTTCACAGAGCGGGACGCTTCGCGCAAATGCAATGTTGCAAACTTGTGCCGCCCATGTTTGCAAACTAGGCACAGAGTATGACCACGCCCCCTCGCCGCCTCTTCGTCGGACACCGGTTGCGCGCGCTTCGCGGGACGCTCGGGATCAGCCAGGCGGCGATGGCGGTCCGGATCGGCATCTCGGTCAGCTATCTCTCGCAGATCGAGAATGGCGATCGCCCGGTGAGCGAGGCGGTGCTCGTGACGCTCGCGCGCGAATTTCCCGCCGACTGGGGCAGCATCGATGCCGCGGATGACACCGCACTGCTGGTCGCGACGCTCGAGGCGGTCACCGACACCAGCGTCGCCGCCCCGACGCTCGACGAAAGCGCGATCCGTCGCGCGGTGAAGCACCAGCCGTTGCTCGCGCAGCGGCTCGTCGCAATGCACGACGCCTATCGCCGCGCGCAGGAGCAGTTGCGCGCGCTCGACGACCGGCTGGTCGCGGGATCGGGCGCGCCGGGGCTGCTCCCCTGGGAGGACGTGCGCGACTGGTTTCACGCGGCGGGCAATTATGTCGACACGCTCGACCGCCGCGCGGAGGAGATTGGCGAGACGCTTGGCAGCGACCGGATCGCGGCGCTCGAGGCGCGGCTCGCGGCGCGCGGCGTATCGGTGGCCATCTCGGGCGCACTCGCCGCGCCGCTGCGCGAGTATGACGGCGCGACGCTGCGGCTCGATGGGTCGCAGCCGGGCGAGACGATCCTGTTCTCGCTCGCGCATCAGGTCGCACGGCACGAATTCGGCGACGTGATCGGCGGGATCGTCGCCGCATCGGAGATGGTGTCGGAAACCGCGCGCGCGCTGCTCACCGCGGGGCTCACCAATTACGCGGCAGGGGCGATCGTGATGCCCTATACCCGCTTCCGTGCCGAGGCGCGCAACGTCCGCCACGATATCGACCGGCTGCGGCGGATCTTCGGGACGAGCTTCGAGCAGACCTGCCACCGGCTCTCGACATTGCAGCGCCCCGGTGCGCTCGGCATCCCGTTCTTCTTCTGCCGGGTCGACATGGCGGGCAACATCACCAAGCGGCATTCGGCCACGCGGTTGCAGTTCGCGCGGTTCGGGGGGGCGTGCCCGCTGTGGATCGTTCACGAGGCGGTCGCCATCCCCGACCGGATCCTGACGCAGTTGATCGAGACGACCGACGGGATCCGCTACGTCTCGATGGCGAAGGGGCTGGTGAAGCCGTCCGAGACCTATACGCGGCCGGCGCGGCGCTATGCTGTGGCGCTGGGGTGCGAGGAGGCGAATGCGTCGGAGTTCATCTATGCGGACGCGCTGGGGACCGGAGGCATCGCGACCCCGATCGGGTCGTCGTGCCGCATCTGCCTGCGCACCGACTGCGACCAGCGGGCGTTTCCACCGGCGGCCAGCGACATCCGAGTCGATCCGAACCGCCGCGGGGCTGTGCCGTACGAGGTCGTGTAACGCGCTTGATTCGACGCACCATCCCGGCGAAGGCCGGGGTGGTGGCTCTATCGTCGGGCGATATCAATCCTTCGGGAAGAAGCGCTCGACCACGTTGCTCGCGAGTCGCGAGGGTCGCAGCGTTTCCGCGTCGAGGCAGCACCAGCTCGACTTCACCTCGGCGAGCACATCCTCGCCGCGCTTGATGATCGTCTCGTAGAACGCGCGCGCGCCCTGCACCTTTTCGAGCAGCACCGTCGCGATGACGTCGTCGTCGAGGAACGCCGGCTTGCGGTACGTGATCTCGTGCTTGAGCGCGACCCACAGATGCCCTGCGACCGCATCGGCAGGCGCGAGCCGCTGCCAATGATCGATCACCGCCGCCTGAACCCACTTCAGATAGTTCGCGTTGTTGACGTGACCCATGAAGTCGATGTCGGCCGGCTCGATGCCGATGGCGTATTGATGAGGGAGCGCTGTAGACACACGCATCCTATAGCATGCGAACCTGAACATAGCGATGACGGGCGTGCGAACGCGGCGACCATCCGTCTCATGATCCAAGAATTTGCGCGTATCGGTGTGCAAAAGCACTCGGCGGCGCATCGGCAAGGGGACGCAAGCGGCCAGAACGCGCTGGATGCCCCGTGAGGATTCGAACCTCAATAGGCGGTATCAGAAACCGCAGTCTTACCATTAGACGACGGGGCATCAGCGAGGGCGCGATCTAGGCGGGCGGTTTCGTGCTGTCAACGCTAAGATGATACCGATTCGCCACTTCGCTTGCGTAATCGTGCCGCCGCGCTACATTCGGCCTCAAGCACCGGGCGGGTATTTTCCCGCGGCGGCAGATATAGATAGCGAGTTTTACGGCGATGGGGGATGTTTCCGCCCGAATGCCGTTCCGGCAGGGCAGTCCTGCCCGTCCGGCGGCGACCCGGCCCAGTCGAGGGCGGTGGGCCGATGCGCAGGCATTTGCCGCGCTGGATCTGGGTACCAACAATTGCAGATTGCTGATCGCGCGGCCGCAGGCGGGCGGGTTTGCGGTGATCGATGCGTTCTCGCGAATCGTCCGGCTTGGCGAGGGCCTGGCGTCGACCGGCAAGCTGAGCGACGCGGCGATCGAGCGGACGATCGCCGCTCTGCGAGTGTGTTCCGAAAAGCTTCAACGGCGCAATGTAACCCTGGCGCGATCGGTCGCGACCGAGGCGTGCCGGCAAGCGTCGAACGGCCCTGCGTTTATCGCACGCGCGCTGGCGGAAACCGGGATTCACCTCGATATCATTTCGGCCGAGGAAGAGGCGCGGCTGGCCGTGCTCGGCTGCCATGCGTTGATCGAGCCCGGCGAGGACCCGGCACTCGTGTTCGATATCGGCGGCGGGTCGACCGAGCTTGTACTGGTCGATACCTCGACGCCAATCCCGACCGTACTCGACTGGCACTCCGCACCATGGGGCGTCGTGTCGCTCACCGAACATGCCGGCGGCGGCGAAGGCGAAGACGGACGTCGTGCCGCCTATGCACGGATGCGCACCGTCGTCGCGGACAGTTTCGCGGGATTCGCCGCGCGGTTGCCGCGACACATCGAACGACCGCGGCTGCTCGGCACCAGCGGCACGGTGACGACGCTTGGCAGCGTGCATCTCGGGCTCAGCCATTACGACCGGTCGGTGGTCGACGGGCTGATCGTGCCGGCGTCGGCAATGCGGCGGATCAGCGCCGACCTTTCCCATATGTCGATCACGGAGCGCGCCAAACTGCCGTGCATCGGCAACGAGCGCGCCGACCTGGTGGTCGCGGGCTGTGCGATTCTGGAGACGATCATGGATTTGTGGCCCGCCGAGCGGCTCGGCATCGCCGACCGCGGTATTCGCGAAGGCATCCTCCGCCGGCTGATGGGTGCCCCCAAGCCGGGCAAGTCGGGGATCGCAGCGTGAGTCGGGGTGGGTCCGGCGGGCATGTCCGCGTCCTCACCGCGCGCAAGCGCACCGCGCAGTCGACGCGCTGGCTCGAGCGGCAGCTGAACGATCCCTATGTGAAGCGCGCCAAGGCCGACGGCTATCGCAGCCGGGCGGCGTACAAGTTGATCGAGCTCGACGAGCGGTTCGAGTTGATCCGCGGAAGCAAGCGCGTGGTCGATCTGGGGATCGCGCCGGGCGGCTGGGCGCAGGTTATCCGCCGGCGGATCCCCAAGGCGGCGGTGGTCGGGATCGATCTGCTCCCGGTCGATCCGATCGACGGCGTGACGATCTTCGAGATGGACTTCCTCGACGATGCCGCCCCCGGCAAGCTGATCGAAGCACTGGGCGGCGCACCCGACCTGGTGCTGTCGGACATGGCCGCGAACACGGTCGGCCATCCGCAGACCGATGCGCTCAGGACGATGGCGCTGGTCGAGACCGCGCTGCACTTTGCGTGCGAGGTGCTCGAGCCCGGCGGGACGTTCGTGTCGAAGGTGTTCGCAGGGGGTGCCGATTCCGAGCTGGTCGCGGAAATGAAGCGGAACTTCAAGACAGTGAAGCATGCCAAGCCGCCGGCGAGCCGGAAAGGCTCGGTCGAGTGGTTCGTGGTGGCGCAGGGGTTCAAGGGTCGGTCAGCGGATCAGCCTCGCTGATCCGCGTCGCGGACCGCCCCCGGCCAGCGTCGCGCAGCGACGACTGACGACGCGGCTTCGCCGCGACGCTCTGCCTCGGGGTGATACCAACCGCACCGGCTCGTGACAAAATGTGTGTCCCGCGAAGGCGGGGACCCAGCCTGGGCTCCCGCCTTCGCGGGAGAACAAGGAGCCGGGACTCGCGCGGCGCCTGCCCTCCCCTTTCCGAGGGTGAACGGTGCGTCCCTCTACGGAAACCAGTCAAAGAAAAAGCCCGTGGACTTGGGTCCACGGGCTCTCTCTATGTCGGGCGCCGCGGCAAAGCCGCGTCGTCGGTCGGGCGATGCCCGACGGCCGGGGTTTCGGCCGAGCCGCGGATTAGCTTTCGCTAATCCCGCTGCCTCAACCTTCGTAGTCCGCACCCAGATTCTGGTTCCGCGGCGGTGCAGCGGCGGTCAGGCGAAGCGCCTCGGCCGATGCGGCCAGGCTGCCGACGGCATCGACTTCATCGTCGTCGTCGACGCGAACCTTCTGCAGACCCTGGATGACCTGTTCCTTGAGATGCGCCGGCTTGACGTTCTCGTCGGCGATCTCGCGCAGCGCGACGACCGGATTCTTGTCGCGGTCGCGGTCGAGCGTCAGTTCGGCGCCGCCCGAGATCTGGCGCGCACGCTGCGCCGCGAACAACACCAGGTCGAACCGGTTTGGGATCTTGTCGACACAATCCTCGACGGTAACGCGCGCCATGCGGCTTCCTTCGTAACAACGATAGAATGAGAATGCGTCGCCTACGGGCGATGGCCCGCAAAGTCAAGAAAACCGCCGCGGGTTGCAACCGCCGCCGCCGCGTGGTCATCACTCGCGCCATGGACGATCCCGCAGACCAGCCGACCTTTGCCGTCGACGGCAACCAGATGACCCTGCTCGACACCGGCCCCCGGCGCCTCGACGCGGTGCTGGCGCTGATCGATGGGGCCGAGCGGTCGTTGCGCGTGCTCTACTACATCTATGCCGACGACGAGTCCGGCAAACGCGTCAACGCGGCGCTGATCGCCGCCGCCGAGCGCGGTGTCGCGGTCGCGCTGATCGTTGACGGCTTCGGCAGCGACGACGCGCCGCATGCCTTTTTCGAACCGCTGGAGTCCGCCGGCATTTCGGTCTGCCGCTTTTCCGCGCGGTTCGGCCGCCGCTATCTGCTGCGCAATCACCAGAAGCTCGCGCTCGCCGACGAAGCCCGGATCATCATCGGCGGCTTCAACATCGAGGACGATTATTTCGGGACCGCCGCCGACCAGGCCTGGCGCGATCTCGGCCTGCTGGTCGAAGGGCCGGCAGCGGGGCGGCTGGCGGGGTATTTCGATGCGCTGAAGGACTGGATCCACGACCCCAAGGGCAAGCTGCGCCACCTGAACGCCGCGCTATCGCGCTGGAGCGAGACGACGGGCGCGACCCGCTGGCTGATCGGCGGACCGACCCGCAAGCTGTCCCCCTGGGCGCGCGCGGTGCGCGACGACATGCGGCGCGGACGGCGGATCGACATCATCGCGGGCTATTTCACGCCGAGCCCCGCCTTGTTGCGGCGCCTCGACAAGGCGGGACGGCGACAGGCCGGCGTCCGGATCGTCACCGCCAGCAAATCGGACAACAACGCGACGATCGCCGCCGCGCGGTTCACCTATGCGGGGCTGTTGCGCAAGGGCGTCCGCGTGTTCGAATACCAGCCGACCAAGCTCCACACCAAGCTCTACGTGATCGACGATGCGGTCCATATCGGCTCGGCCAATTTCGACATGCGTAGCCTGTTCATCAACATGGAGCTGATGCTGCGGATCGAGGATGCCGCGTTCGCCGCGCACGTCCGCCGCTATGTCGACGGCGAGATCGCCAAGTCGACCGAAGTGACCGGAGCGCTTTACCGCGCCAACACCGGCTGGGTGCAGCGGATCAAGCAGTTCGCGGCCTATTTCGTCGTTGCGGTCGTCGACCCAAGCCTGTCGCGCGGGTTGAACTTCGGGATCGACGAATAGGCGCGGCCGCCCCTCCCCGCCAGAGCGAGGTGGCGAGGTCTGCGGTGCGCGTCAGTCCTTCCAGGCCCAGTACAGCTGCGCCGGCGGTACGTTCCACCACTCCATGTCGTGATCGATCGACTCGAAGTGCGGGGTGAGGAAGTCCTTCACCTTGGGCGAGAACTGATAGACCAGAAATGCACCGCCGCTGCGCAGTACGGCATGCGTCGCGGTGGCGATCGCCGGACCGACGCCGGGAGGCAGCGTCGAGAACGGCAGACCCGACAGGACGTAATCGGCCTTTTCGAAGCCATGATCGGCGACGATCGTCTCGACCTCGTCCGCCGAGCCCAGCACTGCGAAGAATCGCGGATCGGTGATCGTGTGGCGCAGATATCGGATGAAATCGGGGTTGGTGTCGATCACCACCAGCTTGGCATCGGGTGCCATCCGGTCGAGGATCGGGCGGCAGAAGGTGCCGACGCCCGGGCCGTATTCGACGAACAGCTTGCAGTTTGCCCAGTCGACCGGGTCGAGCATCTTGCGGATCAGCTTGTCCGACGACGGCACGATCGATCCGACCATGACGGGATGTTTCAGAAACCCCGAAAAGAACATCTGCCACGGAGACGGCACGCCGGCGGGGCGGCTGCGTGCGCGCCGGGTGGCGGTGGTCGAACTGGGCATCGTGTTCCTTACGGTCAGGGGTCCCGCAACGACGGCGAGGCTTTGCACCTCCCGTCGCACGAATTCCGAACGCGTTTCAAGGCCTGCGAGTTGCATGCGGCGACGAACCGAGCGCGACATCATGCCGCGCCCGTGGGTTCGGTCGATGTTCCGCCGGCGTTGCCAAGCCTGTCCGATCGCTTAAGCAAGCGATCATGAACGACGATCGTACAGGACAGATAGCGGTGATTTTCACGTCGTTCCGTAACGACGCGGACGCCATCGGCTATGCCGAGGCCGCGGCGGCGATGGACGCACTCGCTGCCGTGCAGCCAGGCTATCGTGGCGTCGACAGCGCGCGCGAGGCGGACGGCATGGGGATCACCGTCAGCTATTGGGCGGACGATGCGGCCGCGATCGCGTGGCGCGACCATCCCGAGCATGCCGCGATTCGCGATCGGGGCCGCGCGCGCTGGTACGACCGCTATGCGGTGAGCGTGACGCGGGTCGAGCGCGCTTATGCCTGGACGCGGCCGTGACCGGAGCATCGACCGACACACCGAGGATCGATCGGCGGTTCGCACTGATGTTTCTCGTGATGCTGACGATCGCAGCGGGGAACACCGCGCTGCAATCGGTGCTGCCGGCGCTCGGCCGGTCGCTCGGCGTCGCCGACAGCGCGGTTGCGGCGGCGTTCTCGGTATCCGCGCTGCTGTGGGTGATCGCCGCGCCGTTCTGGGCGAAGCGATCGGACCGGCATGGTCGCCGGGCGATGATCCTGCTCGGCGTCGGCGGGTTCAGCGTGTCGCTCACCGTGTGCGGCGTCTTCCTGCTGGCGGGGATCAACGCCTGGATTGGCGGGACCGCGGCGTTCCTGTGCTTCATCGGCGGGCGACTGATCTACGGCACGTTCGGCGCCGCCGCGCCGCCGGCGGTACAGGCGCTCGTCGCGGGCGAGACGACACGCGAGGAACGGACCAAGGCGCTGACCCTGCTCGCCTCCGCATTTGGTCTCGGCACCATTTTGGGGCCGGCGATCGCGCCATATCTGATCCTGGGGTCGATCGGTGGCGTCGAGATCGGCCTGTCGGGCCCGGCGTTCCTGTTCGCGGTGTTCGGGGTGGCGGTGTGGATCACCGTGCGACGGATGCTGCCGGACGACCGAATCGTCGCGTCGCACGAAACGCATGGTGCCAGCTCCGCCTATCCCTCGATCGGTGGCGCGCCGACCGGGGCCTCGGTCGCCGCCGCGACCGAATCGCACGCCGAGCATGTCGCCTATACCGATCCCCGGATTCGTGCCTGGATGATCGCCGGGCTGGTGATGGGCCATGCGCAGGCGATGACCGGACAGGCGATCGGCTTCCTGGTGATCGACCGCCTCCACCTTGCACCGGCGTCCGCGCTCGAGCCGACCGGGATCGTGCTGATGATGGGCGCCGGCGCCGCGCTGCTCGCACAATGGGGGATCATCCCGCGGTTGAACCTGACCCCGCGCCAGCTTGTGCTGACCGGGCTGGTGCTGGCCGCGGCGGGCACCGCGCTGACGGGACTGGCGACGTCGCTCTACACGATCGCGACCGCCTATGCGCTGGCGAGCCTCGGTTTCGGCTTCACCCGGCCGGGGTTCACCGCGGGGTCGTCGCTGGCGGTCGGCGCCAATGCGCAGGGCTCGGTCGCGGGGAAAGTGACGAGCATCAACGGCGCGAGCTTCGTGCTTGGCCCCTCGATCGGCGTCGGCCTGTACGAAGCCCAGCATTCGCTGCCCTACCTGGTGGCAGGCGCGGCATGTATCGCGATGATCGCCTATGCCTATGTGGCGCTAAAGGATGCGGGAAGCTGAGGCGTCCCCTCGCCCGCGCTCTATCGCTGGCGCATCATTCCGGCTCGCGGCCGCTCCGATGACGGCCCGCAACCCGTGGCCCTTGGTCCGAAGAAGCACGGACGAGGCGGCCGTCGGCCAATTGCCCGCTCAGCGGTCCTGGGAGTGGTCGTGCGGATCGCCCCCGCCGGCATGCCGCGCAAATGGCCAGGGCTGGGGGGTGTGTTCATCGCTGGGGGCGACATCCTGACGGACAGCGGCGCGACGGCGAGCTCCTCTACGGTGGCGTCGCCCCCAAGTGTGCGAGCCGAGCCGCCTCGCGTCATCGCAGGGATCGGACCTCGCTTCCGATAGGCCTGACGCCGATGCACCGAGGAGCGTTACAGGCTGAGATTGCGTTTCAGCACTTCCGCAGAGGCCATCTCGCCCAACGGGCCGCGCCCGTCGCCGGAAAATATGTCCGCCAGGTCGAGCAGGTCCTCGTCGCCAAGCGCCGTCACCGACGCCTGTACAGCGGCAAGCCGCACGACCGCGTGGTCGGCCTTTGCCGCGCGTCTTTTGATCCGTGTTCTCAACATTTTCGGCAGATAGCAGGATCGCGCCGCCGATGGCAGGTCCGAATGCAGACCAATCCACGTCCGAAGCAATGGCTGGCCGTTTGCGCATTTTCGAGCAAGATGCTGAATACCGGCGCGTTCTGGACACCACCCCGCCCGTCTCGCGCTTGCCGCACTGCCCCCCGCCCCCTACTGCGCTGCGATGACCCGGCACTACGGCATGGACTGGCTGCGGATCGGCGCGTTCGCGCTGCTGATCCTCTACCATATCGGCATGGTCTTCGTGCCGTGGAACTTCCATGTGAAGTCGCTCCATGTCGAGAACTGGGTGCGGCTGCCGATGCTGGCGAGCAATGCGTGGCGGCTGATGCTGCTGTTCGTCGTCTCGGGCTATGCCAGCCGCGCGCTGCTGAACCGGTCGCGCGGCACGGGCGCGTTCTTCGCCAATCGCTGCTACCGGTTGCTCGTGCCTTTGCTGTTCGGCATCGCGGTGGTCGTGCCACCGCAACCCTGGGTCGAGCTGGTCACCAAGCATGGCTATGCCGGCAGCTATCTGACGTTCTGGAGCCACGACTATTTCCGGTTCGGCAAGCTCGCCGGGATCATGCTGCCGACGTGGAACCATCTCTGGTTCGTGGTCTATCTCTGGGCCTATACGACCGCGCTGACGCTCGGCCTGATCGTCATCCGCGGCCCCTGGCTGCAACGCGCGTTCGATTGGATGTTTGGCAGCCCGGCGGTCCTCCTTCTCCCCGTCGCATGGCTCGTCTTCGTGCATGGCTGGTGGTTCCTGATGGCCGCCGAAACACAGGCGCTCTATGGTGACTGGGTCGCGCACGTCACCTATTTCCCCGCCTTCCTGTTCGGCTTCGGCCTCGCCCGCTCCGACCCCGCAATGGCGGCGATCGCGCGCTGGTGGAAAGCCGGCGCCGCGGTCGCGCTGCTCGGCTATCTCGCGGTTCTTGCGGTCGAGCTGGAATGGCCGGGCGACATCGTCGCACCGCGCTGGATCTACCCGGCGTACGGCGTTGCGCACGCGCTCGAGCAATGGGGCGCGATCGTTGCGCTGATCGGGATCGCCGAACGCCACTGGAACCACGACCATCGCTGGCGCCCGGTGCTGACCGAGGCGGTGTTCCCGTTCTACCTGATCCACCAGACGATCATCGTGCTCGTGATGTACGCGCTGCTCCCGGCCGGGCTGCCGGGCTGGGCGGAGTTCGCCTGCCTGCTCGCCGCGACGATCGTCGGCTGCATCGCCTTCTACCGGATCGGCCGCGGCATCGCGCCGCTCCGCCCGCTCATCGGCCTGCGCGCCCTCCCCTCGAAAGACTCAGCATGACCTGGACTCTCGTCATCCACGGCGGCGCTGGCAAACTCGACAGCGAGATGGTCTCGCCAGAGCAGGACGCGGGCGCGCGCGCCGGCCTGTCGAACGCGCTCGACGCCGGATCCGCGGTGCTGGCGGATGGCGGCAGCGCGCTCGACGCGGTCGAGGCGGCGGTCCGGGTGCTGGAGGACGACCTCCACTTCAATTCGGGGCGCGGCGCGGTGTTCACGCATGACGGCACGCTCGAGCTCGATGCCGCGATCATGGACGGGCGCACCCGCGCCGCTGGAGCGGTCGCGGCGGCCACCGCCACGCGCAATCCGGTCGGCCTCGCCCGCGCGATCCTCGACGACGGCCGGCACGTCTTTCTCGCGGGCAAGGGCGCCGACGCCTTTTCGCGCGAACACGGGCTCGAACAGGCGGGGGCGGACTGGTTCGCCACGCCCGAGCGCACGCGCCAGTTCGCCGAGTTCCAGGCCGATGGCGGCGGGTTCGACGTCGACATGAAATACGGCACCGTCGGCGCGGTCGCGTGTGACGCGCACGGCCATGTCGCCGCTGCCACCTCGACCGGCGGCGTGACCGGCAAGCGCTGGGGCCGGATCGGCGATTCGCCCGTGATCGGCGCAGGCACCTTCGCCGACGATCGCGCGTGCGCGGTGTCGTGCACCGGCTCGGGCGAGTTCTTCCTGCGCATCGGCGTCGGCCATGAGATCGCCGCACGAGTCCGCCTGGCAGGCGAATCGCTGCAGGTCGCCGCCGACGCGGTACTCGCCGAAGTGAAGGCGCTCGGCGGCACCGGCGGCGTGATCGTCGCAGGCCCGGACGGCGACATGGCATGGGGGTTCAACACCGTCGGCATGTACCGCGGGACGGCATCGTCCGCGGGGTGCCGGACCGTCGCGATCTACGCTAACGAGCCGGTATGAAGCGCTTTATCCTCGCCGCGGCATCGTCCGCGCTGGCCATGCTCGGCCTCGCCTCCCCCGCCACCGCGTTCTGGGAATATGGTCACCAGACCGTCGCGCAGATCGCCTATGCCAACGTCACGCCCAAGACCAAGGCGGCGATCCGCCGGCTGCTGGCGCAACAGGCGTTGCTCGAGACGCCCGAATGCCCCGCCGGCACGATCGAGGAAGCCAGCGTCTGGGCGGACTGCATCAAGCCGCTGAAAACCGCCGACGGCAAGTCGCGCTTCGGCTTCGCCTATAGCTGGCACTACCAGAACGCCGACGTCTGCGCGCCGTTCGACCTGACGCCCGCGTGCAAGGACGGCGACTGCGTCTCGGCGCAGATCGACCGCGACGTGACGCTGCTGCGCGATCGCGCCACTGCGCCGAAGGACCGCGTCCAGGCTCTGGCATTCCTGATCCACTTCGTCGGCGATCTCCACCAGCCGCTCCACGCCGGCGATCGCCACGACAAGGGCGGGAACGACGTGAAGGCGGACTACGGCATCTATGGCCCGGCGCGGTTCAACCTGCATTCGGTCTGGGACGGCCCGCTGGCGGAGCGCGCGATCTCGACGCCGCCGTCGCTGGTACGGCGCTATCCGGCGGCCGAGCGCGCGAAGATCGGCGCGGGGACGGTCGTCGACTGGAGCCGGGAGTCGTGGGACGCCTCGCACACGGCGTATGCGGCGGCGCTTGGCGGCGATGCGTGCGGTGCGGTGCCGGCGCGGGTGAAGATGGACGATGCGACGATCGCGAAGATGGTCCCGGTCTCTCGCGAAGAGATTCGCCGCGGGGGGATCCGGTTGGCGAAACTGCTCGACAAGGCGCTGGGCTGAAAGTCCCCTCTCCCCTCCGGGGAGAGGGAGGGGCCCGCGTGCTCTTGCACGTGGGAGGGTGAGGGGCGTGAGGCTCGCGACGCGAATCCCAAAGCCCCTCTCCCTCCCGTCGCCTTCGGCTCCTCCTTCCCTCTCCCCGGAGGGGAGAGGGACACGCAACGTCAGTTCAGCACCACCGTGACCGCGCGACGGTTCGCCGCCCAGCTCTGGTCGTCCGAGCCCATCGCCACCGGGCGCTCCTTGCCATAGCTGATCGTCGTCATACGCGACGACGACACGCCCCGCGCCGCCAGATAGTTCTTCGTCGCGTTCGCGCGACGATCGCCGAGCGCGAGATTATATTCGCGCGTGCCGCGCTCGTCGGCATGGCCTTCGATCGTGATGCGCTGGTTCGGGAACTTGGCGAGCCACTGCGCCTGGCTGTCGAGGATCGCGCGCGCGGTCGGATCGATATCGTACATGTCGAGCGCGAAGTTCACCGTGTTCGAGCTGACCGAGCGCTGGAAGTCGGCATCCGAGCCCGGCACGATCGCGCCGCCGACATTGCCGTTGTTCATGCCCGCATTGGTATCGACCGAACCGCTATTGTCGACCGGTGCAGGCGGCAGCACCGCGGGACGCTTCTTGGCACAGCCGGACACGGCGATCAGCGCGGTGCACGCGAGCAAGATGTTGGAAAGCTTCGACATAGATAGTCTCCCGTAGAAAATCACGTTTCCCCGTTATGCCCCCATAGCAGGTTTAGGGCCGCAGCGGGCCCCATGCCGGATCCGAGCCGTCGAGCGGCGTCGGGATCTTGCGCTCGTTGACGCCCGTCAGGTCGACCGACCAGAGGTCCGCCTTGCCGCCGCTGCCGCGTCCCGAGCGATAGAAGTTGATCACGCGACCGTTCGGCGACCAGCTCGGCCCCTCGTCCTGCCAGTCGTTGGTCAGCAATTTCTCGCCGCCGCCGCTCGGGCTCATGATGCCGATCCGGAAGCCGCCGCCGAGCTTGGTGAACGCGATCAGATCGCCGCGCGGGCTCCACACCGGCGTCGCATAGCGCCCGCCGCCGAAGCTGATCCGCTGCTGGTTCGAGCCGTCCGCGTTCATCACGTAGATCTGCTGCCCGCCCGAGCGATCGCTCTCGAACACGATTTTCGAGCCGTCGGGCGAATAGCTGCCGCCGGTATCGATCCCCGGCGAGTTGGTCAGCCGCTGCGGCGTCCCCCCTTGCGACGATACGCGGTACACGTCGGTGTTGCCGCCCTGCGCCATCGAGAACAGGATGTTGCGGCCGTCGGGCGAGAAGCGCGGCGCAAACGTCAGGTTGGCGTTCGCCACGACCAGCCGCTGCTTGCCCGAGCCGATATCGTAGACATAGATCGCCGGGCGATTGTTGAGATAGCTCATATAGACGATCGACTGCTGGTTCGGCGCGAAGCGCGGCGTCAGCACGATCGACTGGCCGTTGGTCAGGAAGCGGTGGTTGGCGCCGTCCTGGTCCATGATCGCGAGCCGCTTGATCCGGCGTCCCTTGGGTCCGGTTTCAGAGACATAGACTACGCGGCTGTCGAAATAGGCGCCCTCGCCGGTGAGGCGGGTGTAGACCATGTCGGCGCATTTATGCCCGGCACGACGCCAGTCGGATGGCGACACGACGAACCCGGTGCGCGTCAGTTCGGCTTTGGACGAGACGTCGTACAGATAGCAGCCGACCGTCAGATTGCCGTCGCCGGTCGCGCGGATGAAGCCCTGCACCAGCGCCTGCGCGCCCGTGCTGCCCCAATAATCGAAACCCGGCGCGGTGACTTCGGGGAAGGTGATCGGGCGCAGCTGGCCGGGCGAGAGCGGCGTGAACAGGCCCGAATTGCGCAGATCGTTGGTGACGATCTCGGCCAGCTGGCGGCCGAGCACGTCGGTCGAGCCCGCCGGCGTCGAGACCACCGCGGCGGTCGGCATCACGGGGATCGCGATCGGCATCGGGGCGGAGATGCCGCCGGTCACGTCGACAACGAGTCCGCCGGACTGGTCGCCGGCTGGTGCGGGTGCGGCCGGGTCGGCGGGGGCCTGTTGTGGGGCGGGCGCGGGTGCGTCCTGCGCGCTGGCGGCGGCGGAGACAAAAGCCAGCAAACCGACCGAGGCGAGGATCGATCGAGCCTTACGGCCTCCCATCACAGCCCCCACCCCGGCGAAGGCCGGGGCCCAATTGGGGGACGCCGCTGAGGGCGCGTTGCGCATCATTACATCGGCCTTCCCAATTGGGCCCCGGCCTCCGCCGGGGTGGAGTTTCTCAACTAGAAGCGTCGTGCGTGACAGGCGAAAACCCAGATCGAATCGAGTCATAACGGACATCCTCAGCCGGGAAGTTTGTAGCGCAGGCTGAAATTGCTCCAGCCATTCTGCACATCATACAGGTCGTCGGGCAAACCGCGCAGCGGCGAGCACCCGACAAAGGTCGCGATCGCCAGATCGTCGACTCGGTCGACATAGCGCCGGTTGTCGTCGTCGACGCCGGCATGGCCGCTGATCGTAGGCCGCGATTTGAGCGTGCCGTCGCGGTTGAGCTTCAGGTTGATCGTGACGCGGATCCGCTCGGCGCCCGGCCCCGGCGTGACCTGGCGATTGGCGCAGGGCTGCACCTGGCGCAGGATCGCCGAGCCGATATTCGCCGCCGCCTGTGCGCCGAGCTTGGCGGCCTTGGGCGCGTCCGACTTGCTCGGCGACGGATCGGCCGACAGCCCTTTCAGGAAATTGTCGCCGAGCCGCGAGCCGCGCGGGCGCGATGTCTTGGCTTCCGCAGTCGAGCCTGAGCCCTTGGTCGCGGACGGTTTGGCGGGCTTGGCCGACGACGCAGACGACGTCTTGCCCGACGTGGAGGACGTCTTGGCCGGAGCGGCACTCGGCTTGGCCGCGGACTTGGTCGGCGCGGACTTCGCCGGTGCAGCCTTCGCGGGCGCAGACTTGGTGGGCGGCGCTTTCGCAGGCTTGGGCTGTGGCTTCACGACAGGCTTGGCGACCGGCGCCGGCTTCGCGGCGGGCTTTGGTGGCGCAGGCTTGGGTTTGGGCTGCGGCTTTGGCGCGGGCTCGGGCGCTGGCTGCGGCTTGGGTGCAGGCTTGGGTGGCGCGGGCTTCGGCTGCGGCGCCGGCGGCACGGGATCGGGCTTCGGCTCGGGCTCGGCCTCTTGCGGCGCCGGCGGCGCGGCATCCTCGGGCGCGCCCTCGTCCGGCGCGATCGACTGCGCGGGCGCTTCGGTCGATTGCGGCGCCGTCGCCTCGAGCGCGACGTCGGGCACGAGACTCACGTCGATCGGCTGCTGCTGGATCTTCGGCGGTTCGGGCGCATCGAGAAACCCGACCGACAACAGGCCGAACAGCACGACATGCCCGACCAGCGCGACGCCTAAGCCGATCTTCTCCGAGCGATCCATCAGCCGAGCGCCATCAGTTCTGATTACCCTCGACGGTGACCAGCGCGACGCGGTTCAGCCCGGCGCGGTTGAGTTCGCCCATCACGCGCATCACGCGGCCGTAATCGAGCTTGCGATCCGCGCGCAGCAACACCTGCGGCTCGTCGCCGACCGCGCGGCTGGCGGCGATCGACGCGAGCCTGATCGGCAGCGCGTCGTCGGTCACCTGATCCTTGTCGATGAACAGCGCGCCGGTCTCGTCCATCGAGATCTCGACGGGCTTCTGCTCCTGGTCGAGCGCCTTGGCGCGCGCGTCGGGCAGGTTCACCGGCACGCCCGCGGTCATCAGCGGCGCGGTCACCATGAAGATGATCAGCAGCACCAGCATCACGTCGACCAAAGGCGTGACGTTGATATCCGCCATCGGCGCGCGACGCCCGCGCCCGCGGGAAGAAGGCAGGTTCATCGCCACCTTAGCGCGACCCGTCCAGCTGGCGGCTCAGCGTCGTGTGGAAACCGTCGGCGAACCGGTTGAGGCTCGCCTCGATCCGGTTGATGCCGTGGCTGAAGCGGTTGTACGCGATCACCGCGGGGATTGCCGCGAACAGGCCGATCGCGGTCGCGAACAGCGCCTCCGCGATGCCCGGCGCCACCACCGCCAGCGACGTGTTCTGCGCGGCCGCGATGCTGGTGAAGCTGCGCATGATCCCCCACACCGTGCCGAACAGCCCGACGAACGGCGCGACCGAGCCGACCGTCGCCAGCACGTTCAGCCGATCCGACAGCTTGTCGATCTCGCCTGCAACGGCTGCGCCCATCGTCGTCGCCAGCCGCTCGCGCGTGCCGCTCTTGTCGATCGTGCCGCCCGCGGTCGAGCGGCGCCACTCGGTCACGCCCGCCGCGAACACGCGCGCGGACGGCAGGTCGCTCTCGCTTTCGGCCTTGTAGAAGACGTCGATATCCTCGGCTTTCCAGAAATCGCGCTCGAACCGGGTCATGTTCTTGCGCGTCTTGCCGATCCGCCGCCAGAACGCGACGATCAGCGCCCAGGTCCAAATGCTGGCGAGCAACAGCCCGATCATCACGCCCTTCACCACCCAGTCGGCCTGGAGGAACAAGTGAATCGGCGACAGCGTCGCGCTATCCATAGTCAACACCGGATTCATGCTTCCCCCTGCCAGACAAGGCGTTCGTAGATATCGATCCAGGCGCGCGGCTGGCGGCGCGGGCGGCCGTTGGGAGCGACCAATGCCGCCACCACGTCCGCCTCGGCCAAGACAAGCCCGTCGCGCATGACTCTTTGATGAATGGCGACCCCGGCCGCACGCACTTGCGTCATCCGCGAGACGACGATCAACGCGTCGTCGAGCCGGGCCGGCGCCGCGTAACGGATCGCCATGCTCACGATCGCATAGGATCCCTCGCCCGCCTCGAACGTCGCCCGCTGGTCGATCCCGCCGAGCCGCAGCATGTCCGAGCGCGCGCGCTCCATGTAGCGCAGGTAATTGGCGTGATAGACCGCACCCGACAAATCGGTGTCCTCGAAATAGACGCGCACCGGAAACCGGTGCTCGCGCCCTTCGAAGCGGCCTTCCGCCGGACGATCTGAAACCTCAGCCATTCCCGCGGCTGTTAACCCAGTCTGCGCAGGGAAGCCAAGCTTTGCTGCAATATGGTCGGGATACGCGGCGATGCGATCCTCCCCCGCAAGGGGGAGGTGGCGCCGTCAGGCGACGGAGGGGGAGGACACGGCACAAAGGTTTCCCTTGCCGCCCCCTCCGTCAGGCTGGCGCCTGCCACCTCCCCCTGGCGGGGGAGGATTTACTGGAAGACGCTGGCGTCGAGCTTCAGCCGGGGCTGCGCGGGCGGTACCGGCTGCGAGACCGGCTGGAGGCGCGCCTGCGTGATCGTCTGGACCGGCATGTTCGACGCATATTGGCGCGAGGCCATAACGGGCTGGGCAGGCCGCGGCACGGCCCGCCCGCGCCACACATCGACCGCACGGTAGAAATCGGTGAACGGCCGCTCGAGGACGGGCAGGTTCTGCGCGGCGAACGCCGGCAGCGCCTCGGCCGACAGGCCCGCGCTCTGGGCGAGGACCGTATTCGCCGCGGTGCAGAAGTCGTCGCGCGCGGGCGATTGCGAGAAGAAGTTGTACAGCCGCGTCATCGAATCGTCGTAGCGATCCTGCCAGTCGCCGCCGCCGGACTTATATTCGCTGGCATAGGTCGCCTCGGCCTTGGCGAGCACCGGCTTCTGCGCCGACAGCAGCGCGTTGTAGCCCGCGACGATCACCACTTCCTGCGGCCCGCGACACGCGAGCGCGGCGACGTTCAACGCCGCGCGCAGATGCCAGACCTTGGCTGAGGTCGTCAGGTTGCGATTCGGCGTCGGATAGGTGCCGTCGGCGAGCGCCACGGGGATGACGATGGTCGGCGACGCGCCCTTGGGCATCACCGGCGCGGGCACGGGCACCATGATGACGGGCGGCGCGACCGCCGCCACCGTCCGAGGCTTTTGCGCGCAGCCGGCCAGCAGGCCAAGCGCGGTAACGGACAGCAACGCAAACCGACGACTCATCGCAACACCTCGTAACGTCCCCCGACCGGACACCTTTTGCCACGCATAAGGTTAACGAGGCGTAAGCCGTACGCGGTTTGCGGCGAATGGAGCGGGGGCGGGGTTGGGCCCGTGCCGAGCCGGGGGGCTCGCGGATCACCTCCACCCCGGCGGAGGCCGGGGCCCAAGTGAAGAGGTTGCGGTAACGGCGCGCGACCTCCGTCAGCGACGTCCCCCAATTGGGCCCCGGCCTTCGCCGGGGTGGTGGTGGTGGGAGGCCACTGTTCAGAATGCTGGCTCAATGAGAAAACGCTCGGCTCGATCCTCCCCCGCAAGGGGGAGGTGGCAGGCGTCAGCCTGACGGAGGGGGAGGTCAGCGCTGACCGCTGTTCCGTGTCCTCCCCCTCCGTCGTCTTCGGCGCGACCTCCCCTTGGCGGAGGAGGATCACGATCGTCTCAGGCCGCGCGTGCTTCGAGCGCAGCCGCGGCCTGCGCCATCAGCCCGGCGATGATGTCCGCGACCGGCTCCTCGCGCTTGACCATGCCGACCGACTGGCCCGCCATCACCGAGCCATGCTCGACATCGCCGTCGATCACTGCGCGGCGCAACGCGCCTGCCCAGTAATGCTCGATCTGCAACTGCGCCTCGGCCATTTCCACGCGGCCACCGTCGAGGTGCCCGGCAACCTCACGCTGCTTGGCGGTGAACAGCTCGCTCGACGCGTTCTTGAGCGCGCGGACCGGAATGACGGGTAACCGCGCATCGATCTGCACGCTGGCGATCGCATCGCGTGCCGACGCGCGGATGAACGCCTTTTTGAAATTGGCATGCGCGATCGATTCGGTCGCACACACGAACAGCGTGCCGAGCTGGACACCCGCCGCGCCCATGTCGAGATAGCCCGCAATCGCCTCGCCGCGGCCGATCCCGCCCGCGACGAACACCGGCACCTGCTCGGCGATCTCGGGCAGCATCTCCTGCGCGAGGACGCTGGTCGAGACCGGGCCGATGTGCCCGCCGGCTTCCATGCCCTCGATCACCAGCGCGTCGACGCCGCTGCGGATCAGCTTCTTGGCGAGCGCCAGCGCGGGCGAAAACGCGATCAGTTTCGCGCCGGTTTCCTTGATCGCCTCGATGCTGCCCTTGGGCGGCAGGCCACCGGCGAGCACGACATGCCCCACCTTGTGCTTGGCGCACACCGCGATCAGCTCGAACAGATCGGGGTGCATCGTGATCAGGTTCACGCCGAACGGCTTGTCGGTCAGCGCCTTGGTCGCGGCGATCTCGGTATCGAGCAGCGCCGGCGTCATCGCGCCGCACGCGATCACCCCGAACCCGCCCGCGTTCGAGATCGCCGAGACAAGATGCCGCTCGGACACCCACGACATCGCACCGCCAAGGATGGCGACCTGCGATCCGAGGAACTCCGCGCCGCGCGCCATGCGGCGTGCGAGCCGCTCGGCGCCTACCGAGTGAAGGGGGGCGGGGGAGGAAGTAGCCTGAAGCGCGGACATGTCGGTCATCCGACCCGCCTAGCCCTCCCCCGACCCCTCCCGCAAGCGGGAGGGGAGAGATTTACGCTGCATCCTCGGCATCGAGCCCGTAGGCGGTATGCAGCACGCGCACCGCAAGTTCGGTATAATCCTCTTCGATCAGCACGCTGACCTTGATCTCCGACGTCGCGATCGCCTGGATATTGATCCCGCGTTCGCCGAGCGTCGTGAACATCGTCGAGGCGACACCCGCATGGCTGCGCATGCCGACGCCGACCACCGAGACCTTGGCGACGCGCGTATCGTGGACGATCGTCGCATAGCCGATCGCGTCCTTCGCCTTGTCGAGGATATCGAGCGAGCGCGCGAGGTCCGCGGCGGGCACGGTGAAGGTGACGTCGGTCGAGCCGGTCGAATGCGCGACGTTCTGCACGATCATGTCGACGTTGATGCCGCCGTCCGCGAGCGGCGCGAAGATCGCCGCGACCGAGCCGGGGCGATCGCTGACCTGCGTCAGCGTGATCTTCGCCTCGTTCTTGTCGTGGGCGATGCCGGTGATGAGCTGGCGTTCCATATCGTCGATTTCCTCTTCGCCCACGATCAGCGTGCCGCGGTGGCCGTCATTGGTATCGCCGTCTTCGAACGAAGACAGCACGCGCACGCGCACATTCTCTTTCATCGCCAGGCCGACAGACCGGGTCTGCAGCACCTTGGCACCGACGCTGGCGAGTTCCAGCATCTCTTCATACGTCACCTTGCCGAGCTTCCGCGCGCGAGGGACGATCCGGGGATCCGTCGTGTAGACGCCGTCGACATCGGTATAGATGTCGCAGCGATCCGCCTTCATCGCCGCCGCCATCGCGACCGCCGACGTATCCGACCCGCCACGCCCCAACGTCGTGACGCGCTGGCCCTCCGCCACGCCCTGGAACCCCGGGATCACCGCGACGACGCCATCGGCCAGACTCGCGTCGAGCGCGGCGGTATCGATCTCGCCGATCCGCGCCGAGCCGTGCGCGTCCGAGGTGTTGATCGGCAGCTGCCAGCCGAGCCACGACCGCGCCTTGCAGCCCGCCGCCTGCAAAGCGATCGCAAGCAGCCCGCTCGTGATCTGCTCGCCGGCCGAGACGACGACGTCATATTCCTTCGCATCGTACAGCGACGACGCCTCGCGGCAGAAGCCGACCAGCCGGTCGGTCTCGCCCGCCATCGCCGAGACGACGACCGCGACCTGGTTGCCCGCATCGACTTCGCGCTTCACGCGCGCGGCGACGTTGCGGATCCGCTCGATCCCGGCCATCGACGTGCCGCCGAATTTCATCACGATACGGGCCATGAACTGCGCAAATCCCTTTGGGTCGAAGCGGCGGCCCTGATAGGTAGCGCGCATGATACTGGCAAGTGACACCGTAAACGGCGCAACAATCGATCCGCGCGAGGCCGCGCATTTCGGCACGATGGCAAAGGACTGGTGGGACCCCAAGGGCTCGTCCGCGCCACTCCACAAGCTCAACCCACCGCGGCTGCGCTATATCCGCGAGCAGGTCGACGCGCATTGGGGCGGCGACGGTGCGACCTTCACGCCGCTGGCGGGCAAGACCGCGCTCGACGTCGGCTGCGGCGCGGGGTTGCTCTGCGAGCCGCTCGCCCGGCTCGGCGCGGCGGTGACGGGGATCGACGCCGCGCCCGAGAATATCGCGGTGGCGGAGATCCATGCGGCGCAGAGCGGTCTGGCGATCGACTATCGCGCGGGCGGCGTCGAGGGGCTCGTCGGCCAGTTCGATCTCGTCACCAGCCTCGAGGTGATTGAGCATGTCAGCGATCCCGCCGGATTCGTGCGCGGCCTCGCCCGCGTGCTGGCGGACGGCGGGTTGCTGATCCTGTCGACGCCCAACCGCACGCCGCTGTCGCGGCTCGCGATGATCACGCTGGCGGAGGGCACCGGCACGATCCCCAAGGGCACGCACGACTGGAACAAGTTTCTGACGCCCGAGGAACTGACGGCGTTGCTGAAGGATGCGGGGCTGCGCGTGACGGACACGCGCGGCCTGAGCTTCTCGCCGGCGACCGGCTTTACGCTGAGCGATTCGACCAGCCTCGATTACTTCCTGACCGCGGTAAAAGCCTGATCCGTGGCCTCTTCCCCTCCACCCCGGCGGAGGCCGGGGCCCAATTGGGAAGGCCGTGGTAACGAAACGCTGCCCCTGATCACCGCCGTCCCCCAATTGGGCCTCGGCCTCCGCCGGGGTGGGGCCTATCAGGATGGTGGCATCAGTGGTTGAGCGCCCCCCTCCCCAACGCTGTTCACCCGCGAAGGCGGGGGCCCAGTCTGGGCACCCGCCTTCGCGGGTGAACATGCTTCTGTTGCTCGCGGCGCCGGCGATATTCCTTATCACCCTCGCCCTCCTCCGCCCCGTCGACCACGACGAAAGCCAGTACGTCGCCGCCGCCGCGCTCACTGCGCGCGGGCTGCTCCCCTATCGCGACTTCGCGTACCTCCAGACACCACTTCAGCCCTACCTCTTCGCCCCCCTCGCACTGCTCGCCCGCGCATGGACCTGGCCAGCGCTCCGCATCGCCAACGCGCTGCTGGGGTTCGCCACGATCGCCGCGGTCCACCGCGCCGCGCGGATCGGTGGCGCCGGCCCCCGCGCCGCCGCCATCGCGGCCGCGCTGTTCGCCACCTGCGACATCCTGCTCTTCAGCATCGGTACCGCGCGCAACGACGCACTCCCCGCCGCGTGTCTCGCGCTCGCACTCCCCGCCATCGTCAGGACCGCGCGCACCCAGGCGCGCCGTCGCGACGCGCTCCTGATCGGCGCACTGCTTGCCGCCGCCGCCGCCGCCAAGATCTCCTATGCGCTGCCCGCGCTCACCTACGGCATCTGGACTCTGCTCCGCGCCGACCGCCGCCCCTGGTGGACGCTGCTCGGCGCGCTCCCCTTCGCGGCACTTACTGGCGCAGTGTTCCTCCAGGCCCCCGACGCCTTCCTGTTCGGCGTGCTCGGCTTTCCCGGCCGGGCGCCGACCGAATGGTATCAGGCGCTCCCCTGGAAGCTATCGAACGCAGCGAAGCTCATCGACACGCTCAAGTTCCTCGCGCTCGGCCCCGCCCTGCTGGCGATCGTCGCCACCACGGGCAGGCGCCACCGTTGGCACCTGATCCTAGACCTGCTGATCCTCGCCGGCCTGATCGCAGCGCTCGCACCGGTGCCGACATGGCGCCAATATCTGCTCCCGATGTTGCCCGCCCTGTTCGTGCGCCTGGCGCTGGTCTGGCACGCACACCCACCCGGCAAGGCGATGCGGATCGCCGCTGTCGTGTTTGCCTGCGCCGGTCTTGCGCCGACCGTCGAGGCCGTGGCGAACGGCGGCATCCCAATGCGCGACGCGCTGCGGACCGCCACCGCGGTGCGGAAGACGCTGGACCGCGCGCACGTCACCGGCCCGGTCGCGACGCTCTCCCCGCAATTCCTCCCAGGCGCGGCGATCGACCCGCGCTTCGCCCCCGGCCCCTTCTATTTTCGCAGTACGGCGCTGCTCGACGCCGGGCAGGAACGCCGCCTCCACCTCGTCTCGCACGCGCGGGTCGGACTGCTCGGCGATCCGCCCGCGATCCTGACCGGCGGCGAAGGCGCCTGGAGCAGCGGCGACGACCGGATCGACGCGCTGCTCGCCGCCTACGCGATCCGCCGCGGATACCAGGCGGTACCGGTCCCCGGCACCCGCTTCACGCTGTACGTCGCACGCCCTGCTTCGCCGCGACCAGTCCCGCATAATAGTCCATGAGCTCGACCGCATGCTCGCGATCGCTGCGAACGTGCCGGGCCGCCACCGCTGCCGCGCGCCTGAGCAAAATGCGGTCGCGCGCGAACAGCCGACCGATCGCCGCCGCCGCGCTCTCCGCCTCGCGCGCTGCGTAGAGCTCGCTCGCGTGGGCGTCCGCGACTTCCGCGCAGCCCCCCGTGTCGGGCACGATCAGCGGCAGGCCCGACGCCATCGCCTCCGACGCGACCAGCCCGAACGGCTCGGCTTCCGACCCGTGGATCAGCGCATCGCAGCTCGCCATGATCCGCGCCAGCCGCTCGCGATCATAGACCGGCGCGAACATCCGGATATGCGGCGATCCGCCGATCCGCCGCGCGATCGCCTTGCTCTGTGCACCGGTGCCGATCAGGATCAGCCCGACCGGCAACGTCGCGCCGGCCCGCGCCACCGCATCGACCACCAAAGGCCAGCGCTTCTCGCCGTGATGCCGCCCGAGCCCGAGCAGCAGCATACCGTCCTCGGGCAGGCCGCACTGTTGCAGCAAGGCCGCCCGCAACCGCGGGTCGCGCAGGTCCGGCGAGAAATGCCCGCGTTCGATTCCCAGTGGCATCGCCACGTCGATCCGCACGCCGCGCGCGCGCAAACGCTTTTCCAACGCCGGGCCGTTGGTGACGACGACGTCGTATTTCTCGAGGAAGCGCCGCATGTACCGGCTGTACCAGCCAAACCCGCGCTCGATCTGGTCATGGCTCGCCACGCCCGCGAACCAGCGCTGCGCATAGGCCGCGATGTTGTCGTTGTGCATGAAGAACGCCTTGACCGCGCGGCCCTGCCAGTCGCCGACGAACCACGCGGGCCGCCACGGCGAGCAGCATTCGACCACGTCCGGGTCGAGGTCGTCGAGGACGCGGTGGATCGCGCGCTCGTTCCAGAACAGCCCGTAGTTGCTATCGAACGGCATCCCCGGCGACTTGAGGTATAGGATCCGCCCGCCGCCCGGCCGTTCCTCGATGCGGTCCTCCTTGCCCGGCGCGACGACGATCAGTTCATGACCCATATCCGCCATGATCCCCATCTTGCGGTCGACATAGGTCCGCACGCCCCCACCGGTCGGCGAGTAAAACTCGTTGACGTCGACGATCCTCACGCTCCGATTCTCACGTCACGATCCTCATGGCGTGACCGGCCCGAACCCGCCGAGCCCGCGCAGATATTGCGCGGCGATCTGCACGCTCGTCACGCCGGCCCCCACCTCGACCAGCGCCTGCTCGACCTTGGGCCGCGACCGCCCGAGCTTTACGTTGCTTGCAAACCCCGCGCCGTCGGACCAGACGCTGAACTTGTTCTTCCCGTCGCGATTGTGCGTCAGCAACAGCGCGTAGCGGCCCGGCCGCGGCACCCGGATGCACATCGTCGCAGGGCCGCTCGCGGGCGTCGGCACGACCACCCGTCGAAACGTCTTGCCCGCCGCGATCAGATCGCGGTCGTCCTTCAGAAAATCCGCTTCGTCGCCCGGATAAAGTTCGAGCTTCAACGCGCCCGTGCGATCCTTCAGCCCAGTGATCTCGACCGCGATCGCCGGGCCTTCTCCCGGCCGGCACGCCGCCGCGTCGCTGCCGAGCACCTGCGCGCGCGCGGGTCCCGCCGATACGACCGACGCGATCACCGCCAGACCATAGCGAATCATGCCCGCATCCTGGTCAGCGCCGCGTGGATGCCGAACAGCACGATCAGGCCGACATGCACGAGCAAGGTCGCGGCCGCGGTAAACGCGATCAACTCCGACAGCGCCTGATCCTGGCCGATCAGCAGGATTGCGATATTGGCAAACAACAGATCCTTGTTCGGCACCAGCGGCAGGCGCGACACGAGCAGACGGCCCGCCGCGAGGAACAGCCACATCCCCATCGGCACCCCCGGCAGCGCGTAATGCCACGCGAACGCGATCAGCACCGATCCGCACAACAACCGCATGCAGTGGATCCCGAACACCCACCACAGCCGCGCGCGGGGCAGCGAAAACACGCGGCGCGAGAAGATCAGGAACGGCAGCGAAATCGCCAGCGTCACTCCTGCCGATGCCAGCACCGTGCGGAACTGGTCGTGCGTCAGCAGATGCCGACCAAGCGGCAACGCGATCGCCACCAGCAGCAGCGTGACCGCATTGCCTGCGATCGCCGACAGGATCGTGACGTCCTTCACCGCGCCGAACGGCGACGCCACCATCCGCGCCCTGGCCCGCGCCCACGCATAGAAATAGGCGTCGCCCGAATAGCCGAACACGACTTCGTTCGCGATCCGCTTCTTGATCAGCGCGACGAGGCCGCCGAGCGGGATACCCCACAACCGACGGAAGATTACAAAGTCGCCGGTCGGCGGCGACATGTAGAGCAGCGCGAAGCACAGATAGAAGCGCGGATCGTGCGGCACCGAGCGCGACAGCCCGGCAAGGCCCTGCCCGAGCAATGCGCGGCCGAGCCCCGCGATCATCGCCAGCGTCAGGACCGCGCCGATGATGGCTGGCCAGCGACTGCCGATCGTCTTCAGCGGCTCGAGGCCGGCGCGTGCTATGTCCGCATAGCTGTCGGCATCGGTCGACTTCGCTCGCGTGTTCAATTGCCGGTCCTCAAGCCGTTCTGCCGCGTGTCGCGCGGTCCAATAGCCGCCCGTCGGCGCGCATGCACGTAAAGTCGGTTTCATTCGGTCGCGATCTCCGCTCTACCAATCGCGCATTATGATGACCGCCATATTTCAGTGACGTCCCCGCCACCGCGCGCGCGGCACATCCTGACCTACGCCGAGGACCTGCGCGGTGGCGGCGTCGAGCGTGCCCAATTGCGCCTTGTGCGCGGCTGGCTGGCGGCGGGGCGGCGGGTAACGCTGGCGATCGAGGATCTAGCTGGGCCGCTGGCGGTTGAACTGCCGGACGGGCTGGAGATCGTTTCGCCGTCGCGGTTGCTGGCGCTTCCGAACGTGGTGCGCCGTCTCGCGCCCGACGTCATCTTCTGCCCCGGCAACTTCTACACCGGCATCGCGGCATGGACCCGGCTCCGGCTCGGCCGGGATTGCCCGCCGATCGTCGCCAAGATGTCCAACGCCCCCGCACGCGCGGATCACGGCCGGCTGATGCACGCCGCACACCAGATCTGGCTCGCGCGGCACGGCAGCTTCCTCGACCACCTCGTCGCGATGACCCCGGCGACGGCGGACGAGGCGGCGCGCGCGACGCACATGGTCGGGCGAACGAGCGTCATCCCGAACCCGCCGGCGGTACGGATCCCGGGTGCAGTGCCTGACCTGCCGGCACGCTACATCCTCGGCGTCGGTCGGCTGGAACCGCAGAAGCGCTGGGATCGCCTGATCGCGGCGCTGCCGTCTTTGGCGGACCAGAGCATTCCGGCGGTGATCCTCGGCGAAGGCGACGAGCGGGGGGCAATCGAATCGCAGATCCGCGCGCTGGGCTTGGGGGACCGCGTTCGCCTGCTCGGCCACAGCACCGACCCGCTGCCGATCATGGCGCGCGCGCAGGTCGTCGTGCTGACCTCGGACTATGAAGGCGTTCCCGGCGTGTTGCGCGAGGCGCTCTCGGTGGGGACGCCGGTGATTTCGACCGAATCGAGCAGCGCGGTGGCGGAGATCATCGACCGGCCTGATCGCGGTACGATCGTCGCGCGGGACGATCCGGCGGCGCTGATCGCGGCGCTGGATTCATGGCTGGCGCCGACCGCACCGCGACCCGAACCGGTGCCGCAACCCGGTGCGGACTCCGCCGCCCGCTATCTCGCGCTCTTCGACCAGTTGGTGCGGCGGTAGCGCCTATACCCGATCAGGCCGTACCTTCGGCCTCCACCTTCTCTTCTTCCCGCTCCGAGCGCCGCTCGAGCGCGGTCTTGATCATCGCAGTCATCGGGTCGGCCAGCGCCAGCCCCAAGATCCCGAACAGCGCGCTCGCCATGATCTGCGCGCCCAGCGTCAAGGCCGGCGGCAGGTCGACGGTGCGCTTGGCGACCATCGGCACGATCACGTAGCCGTCGATCGTCTGCACCACGAGATACGTGCCGATCGCCCAGTATCCCGTGTCGACGCCCGCGCTGAACCCGACCGCGACCATCAGCACGCCCGTCACGATCGCGCCGACGTTCGGAATGAACGCCAGGATGCCCGCGATGATGCCAAGCAGCATCGCCATCGGCACGCCGCCGATCGCCAGCGCGATACCGCTCGCGACACCCTCGACCGCCATGCCCAGCAGGCGCCCGGCGAGCAGCTTGCGCAACGTCTCGCCCATCTTGACCAGCGTCCTGGCGAATTCGGGCCGCAGATCGACCGGCACCATCCACTGGAGCCCGCGCGAATAGGTGCCCGGATCCATAGCGATGAACAGCCCGAGGATCAGGATCATGAACATGCTCGTGATCGCGCCGATCGCAGTGCCGACCCACGACGTCACGCGCCCGACCGAGCCAAGCGCCTCCTTGACGATGCCGTTGACGTCCGACGCGCCCGGCATCAGCCCCTGCGACGTCAGATAGCCGGTGAAACGGTTCGCCTGCATCTCGAGCGTCGAGCGGAGTTGATTGACCTGTTCGGTCACCTGCACCCCGGTCAGAACGAACGTCCCGACCAGAAACGCGGACGTCAGCAGCACGACGATCAGCAACCGCCAGCCGCGCCCGATCGGCAACACCCGCCCGAGCAGCCGCACGCCGCCATCTAGTAGAGCTGCGAACACGACGCCGGCAAAGATGATCAGCAACGGCTGGACCAGCACGATCAGCAACGCGATCACGCAGGCGAGACCGAGCCAGATTACCGCGCGCTTCAGTTCCTTGCGCAGGAACGGATCGCGCATCTCGACCGGGCTGAGCTCGTCGACGGGCCTTGTTGCGGCCATCTCAGTTCGCCTTGGCAGGGTGCAGCGACGTGCCGGCGCGGTCCGAGCGCAGCGATCCCCACCAGGTCAGCGGGTTGAAGGTCGCATCGCCATCGAGGCTGAAGGTGATGAACTCCGCGCGGCCGCCGAGATTCTCATACGGCACCGGACCGCCGAGCCCGAGCTGGCTCAGCGCGAACCGGCTGTCGGCGGAGCGATCGCGGTTGTCGCCCATCAGGAAGACGTGGTTCGCAGGGATCGTGATCTCCGCGAAATTGTCGCCCTGGCTGTCGGATTCGAGGTCCACCGTCTCGTAGCGGCGGCCGTTCGGCAGAGTCTCGGTATAGGTCGGCAGGCGGCACATCTCGCGCCCGTCGGGCAGCGTCTCGCGCGCGCCGGGATAGTCGATCTCGCTGCACGGGCTGTTGGTGTCGACCGGGATTAGCGTGTCGTGAAGGGGCCCGCGCTTCACCGCGACGCCGTTGAGGAACACGATCCCGCCGCGCACCGCTAGCTTGTCGCCAGGCAGCCCGATGACGCGCTTGATATAGTCGTTATGCGTCCCCGGCGGCGTCACGATCACCACGTCGCCGCGTGTCGGCAGCGATCCGAACAGCCGCCCGTGGATGAACGGCAGCGATACGCTCCAGCTGTCTTCCTGCTGGCGCAGCACGACGCCCTTGAAGATCGCGACCGGGTTTGGGATCGTCGGCGACACGAACGACCAGCCATAGGCGAACTTGGTCACCACCAGCCGGTCGCCGATCCGAAGCCCCGGCAGCATCGATTCACTGGGGATATAAAAGGGCTTGGCGATGAAGCTGTGGAAGCCGAGCACGACCAGGATCAGCCAGAAGATCCCCTTCACCTCGCCCCACCAGTCGGTGCCGCGGCGGCGGGGGGTGTCCGGTGCGGCGACCGTCGGAGCGGTGGCATCGGCCGCCGTCGCCTGCTGCGCGAGGGGCTTGTCTGGGAACTCGTTGCCGTCCAACGCCGCGTCCTTCATCGATTCATATCTACTTGAGATATCAGAGGTATAGCTTCGATGATCACGAAGGCCTGCGCCCAGGGGTGATCATCCGTCATCGTCAGATGCACGCGCGCGGCGTGGCCTTCGGGCGTCAACGCGTCAAGCCTCGCTTTGGCGCCTCCGGTCAGCACCAGCGTCGGTGCCCCGCTGGCGGCGTTGACCACGCCGATATCGCGCATGAACACGCCCGCGCGAAACCCCGTCCCGACCGCCTTCGAAAACGCTTCCTTCGCCGCGAACCGCTTGGCCAGCGTCCCGGCCTTGGTAAACGGTCGCCGCGCCGCCTTGGCGCGCTCGACATCGGTAAACACGCGCTGCTCGAACCGCGCGCCGAACCGCTCCAGCGACGCCGTGATCCGCTCGATATTACACAGGTCGGACCCGAGCCCGATAATCATCGCAACGCCTGTAGTCGGAAGACAAAAGATTTTGTTCGCGCGGAGGCACGGAGGCGCGGAGAGTTTGAGAGCCGCAAGTGCGGCGAAGGGGATTGGAGAGGGCCGATCGAACGAAGTGCGGAAGCTCCCTTCTCCTCCGCGTCTCCGCGCCTCCGCGCGACCAAACCTTCTTGCCTACCGCGCCGCATCCATAGCCTCGCGCATCAGCCGAACCGCCTCGCCAAGCCCGACGAACAGCGCCTCGCCCACCAGGAAATGCCCGATGTTCAGCTCGCGAACCTGCCGGATCGCCGCGATCGGCGCGACGTTGTCGTAGGTGAGCCCGTGCCCCGCATGCACCTCGATGCCGTTCTTCGCCGCGAGCGCCGCCGCGTCGGTCAGGCGCCGAAGCTCCGCCGTCCGCGCCTCGCCCGAGAGTTCGGCGTATAAGCCGGTGTGCAGTTCGACCACCGGCACCTTGAGCCGCACCGCCGCCTCGATCTGCCGCGCGTCCGGCTCGATGAACAAGGACACGCGTATCCCCGCCCCCGCCAAGGCGTCGACCAGCCGGGCCATCCGGTCGTAATGTCCGGCGACGTCGAGCCCGCCCTCGGTGGTCAGCTCCTCGCGCTTCTCAGGTACGATGCACGCCGCGTGCGGCTTGTGACGCAGCGCTATGCCCAGCATCTCGTCGGTCGCCGCCATTTCCAGGTTGAGCGGAATCGCCAACTCCCCCGACAACCGCGCAATGTCGTCGTCGGTGATATGCCGGCGGTCCTCGCGCAGGTGCGCGGTGATTCCGTCAGCCCCCGCCGCGGCCGCGACCAAAGCCGCGCGCACCGGATCGGGATACCCCGCCCCGCGCGCATTGCGCACCGTCGCGACGTGATCGATGTTCACGCCCAGGCGCAGATGCTCGCTACCGGGGAGGCTCATGCCGCCGCCCTGCTGCCGGGCTTGATCGCCGGAATCGCCGCCAGCTCGGCGGGCAAGGCATCCGCCGGATAGGTCGGGACGTCGAGCCGGATCAGCGGGAAGAACGGCACGCCCAGATCCGCCGTCCCGTTCGAGCGATCGACCAGCGCCGCCGCCGCGACCGTCACGCCGCCCGCCCGTCCGATCGCGGCGATCGCCTCACGCGACGACAGCCCGGTGGTGACCACGTCCTCCATCATCAGCACCGTCTGCCCCGGCGTCAGGCGGAACCCGCGGCGCAGCTCGAACACGCCGTCGGGCCGTTCGAGGAACATAGCCTCGACGCCGAGCGCACGTGCCATTTCGTGCCCCGCGATCACGCCGCCCATCGCCGGCGACACCACCGCGCCGATCTGCGCGCGCAGATTGGCTGGGATCGACGCGACCAGCGCCTCCGACAACCGTGCGCCCCGCGCCGGGTCCATCAACACCCGCGCGCATTGCAGGTAGCGCGAACTGCGCAGCCCCGAGGACAGGATGAAATGCCCTTCGAGCAACGCTTCGGCAGCGCGGAATTCGGCGAGCACGTCGTCTTCGGTCATCGCGGGTCATCGCTCCAAAAGGATCTGCCGCGCTGATACGAGCGCGCGAATGGCCGCGCAACGACTACCGACGCTTCGGGCATCACACGTCACCCCACCCGTCATCCTGACGAAAGTCAGGATCCAGCGTCCCGAGCGCACCATTCTTGGCTCTGGATCCTGACTTTCGTCAGGATGACGGTAACTAGGCTCATTCCCGCCTTTGCCAGACAATGCTTGAGGCATCCCCCCCCGCCGCGTATAGCCCTGACAAAATTATAAACAGACATCCGCGCGTCCGTGATATCGGGTTCGCTATAAACCGGGGTCAAGAACAACGATGCGCAAGATGGGGATGAGAGGATTTGCGATGGCAGCGGGGCTCGCACTGGCGAGTCTCGGTGGTGTCGCCGGACATGCGGCCCAGCCAGTGGGCCAGCCAGCGACACCGCAGGCAGCGGCGGCGCCCGGCGGCGTATCCAACACCGCGCCGACCACGTCGGCCGCGACGCCGACCGCCAACCCGTCCAGCCCCGAACTCGCGATGGACGGCGCCCCCGCGATGACGGCCAAGCCGATGATCGGCCAGCCGACCGACGGCCTGTTCGGGCTCCAGCCGCAGGTGACGAAGAACGGCCAGTTCGCGCACTGGATGCACAATTCGATCCTCGTGCCGACGATCACGATCATCTCGCTGCTCGTGCTCGGCCTGCTGTTCTGGGTGTCGTTCCGCTATCGCCGGGCGCGCAACCCGGTGGCGTCGAAGACGAGCCACAACACCTTTATCGAGATCATCTGGACGCTTGCGCCGGTCGTGATCCTCGTCCTGATCGCAGTCCCCTCGATCGGGCTGCTCCAGGCGCAGTTCAAGCCGGCGCCGTCGGGTGCCGTCACGCTCAAGGCGATCGGCAACCAATGGTATTGGACGTACCAGTATCCCGACAATGGCGGCTTCGAGATCACCGCCAACATGCTGAAGGAAAAGGGTGAGGTCGCCGCCGGCGAACGCGCCCGCACCGCTGCCGACGGCCCCAAGCTGCTCGCCACCGACAACCGCATCGTCCTGCCCGTCGGCGTGCCGATCCGCCTGATCACGACGTCGAACGACGTGATCCACAGCTGGGCGGTCCCGGCGTTCTGGATCAAGCTCGACGCTATCCCGGGCCGCCTGAACGAGACAAGCTTCACGATTGACAAGCCCGGCCTGTATTTCGGCCAGTGCTCTGAACTCTGCGGCGCGCGCCACGGCTATATGCCGATCGCGGTCGAGGCGGTTCCGCCCGCGCAATATGCCGCCTGGGTTCGCGCCAAGGGCGGCACGATGCCGACCCCCGGCAAGGCCTCCGACAAGGTGATCCCGCAGCCCGGCGCCGACGGCTCCGCGGCGAAGGTCGAGGAGGCTGCCGAGACCGCGAACGCGACCGGCCCTGTTGAAAACGTGACAACCGCAGCCCCCGCGACGACGCAGGGCGCCACCTCAAACCCGGCCGGCGCCGGCAACGCGGGACTCTAAGATGACCGACACCGCTCTCAACCCATCGGCGTTCGTTTCGCACGAGGCGCACGACCATCATCACGACACCGATCACAAGCCGGGTTTCTTCGCGCGCTGGTTCATGTCGACCAACCACAAGGACATCGGCACGCTGTACCTGATCTTCGCGATCGTCGCGGGGATCATCGGCGGCTCGGTCTCGGGGCTCATGCGCGCCGAGCTCGCGCACCCCGGCATCCAGTATCTCCAGGGCTGGGCGTCGATGCTGCACGGCGGCAGCGCCAGCCTCGATGAGTCGCTCCACCTCTGGAACGTGCTGATCACCGCGCACGGCCTGATCATGGTGTTCTTCATGGTCATGCCGGCGATGGTCGGCGGGTTCGGCAACTGGTTCGTGCCGATCATGATCGGCGCGCCCGACATGGCGTTCCCGCGGATGAACAACGTATCGTTCTGGCTGCTGATCCCCGCCTTCACGCTGCTGCTCGCCTCGCCGTTCTTCGGCGGTGCGGGTAATGGCTGGACGCTCTACGCCCCGCTCTCGACGTACGGCGAGCCCGGGCCGTCGACCGACATGGCGATCCTCGCGCTCCATCTCGCGGGTGCATCGTCGATCCTCGGCGCGATCAACTTCATCACGACGATCTTCAACATGCGCGCGCCGGGCATGACGCTGCACAAGATGCCGCTGTTCGTCTGGTCGATGCTCGTCACCGCGTTCCTGCTGCTGCTCGCGCTCCCGGTCCTCGCGGCCGCGATCACGATGCTGCTGACCGATCGCAACTTCGGCACGACGTTCTTCGATCCGGCCGGCGGCGGCGATCCCGTCCTCTACCAGCATCTGTTCTGGTTCTTCGGCCATCCCGAAGTCTACATCATGATCCTGCCGGGCTTCGGCATCGTCAGCCAGATCATCTCGACGTTCAGCCGCAAGCCCGTCTTCGGCTATCTCGGCATGGCCTATGCCATGGTCGCGATCGGCGTGGTCGGGTTCGTCGTGTGGGCGCACCACATGTTCACCACCGGCCTCAGCGTGAACACCAAGATGTACTTCACCGCCGCGACGATGGTCATCGCGGTGCCGACCGGCATCAAGATCTTCTCGTGGATCGCGACGATGTGGGGCGGATCGCTCACCTTCAAGACGCCGATGGTATGGTCGATCGGCTTCATCTTCATGTTCACCGTCGGCGGCGTGACCGGCGTCGTGCTCGCCAACGGCGGCATCGACGACTACATGCAGGACACGTACTATGTGGTGGCGCATTTCCACTACGTGCTGAGCCTTGGCGCGGTGTTCTCGCTGTTCGCGGGCTTCTACTACTGGTTCCCGAAAATGTCGGGCAAGATGTATAATGAGTTCCTCGGCCAGCTGCACTTCTGGGTGTTCTTCATCGGCGTGAACGTGATGTTCTTCCCGATGCATTTCCTGGGTCTGCAGGGCATGCCGCGCCGCATTCCGGACTACACCCCGCAGTATGAGCATTGGAACACGGTCGCTTCGGTCGGCTACATGATCATGGCCGCGGGCATGGTGGTGTTCTTCGTCAACCTGATCTGGTCGATGATCGCGGGCAAGCCGGCCGGCGACAACCCCTGGGGCGACGGCGCGACGACGCTGGAGTGGACGATCTCCTCGCCGCCGCCGTATCACCAGTTCGAAACGCTGCCAAAGATCGACTGAGGATGCGAGGCGACGTAGCGTACGCTACGCGCCGGTGCGCAACGCGCACGCATCCGCTCGGCCGGCGCGGCTCGCCGCGTCCGACGACACGGGACTTGCTCCCGTGTCGGGGCCAGCCAGAAAAGAGAACGCCTCGGGGAAACCCGGGGCGTTTTTTGTTGTACGACGATCCCCCGCCCCGCCCCCCAAACGCCGTCATCCCAGCGAAAGCTGGGATCTTCCATTGCGAGTCCGACCGCGCGTCAAACTGGAGACCCCAGCTTTCGCTGGGGTGACGGTATGTTTCTGACACTATCCTTCATTCACCATTCCAAAGGACAATCGCGCTAATCCGCCTTCATGCCGAGCGCGCCACCCCCAGTCCGTCCCCACGCACCGCCTGGCATCCCGCGCGCCACCTTCGCGCTCCTTGCCGCGTTCGCCGCGTTTGCATTCACGATCATCGTGCCGACGGCCCTTCGCGACGGCGACACCGGCTGGCACCTCGCGACCGGCGCGTGGATCGTCGCGCACGCGCGCGTCCCGACCGCCGACCCGTTCTCGTTCACTGCCCTCGGCCGCCTCTGGGTCGCGCACGAATGGCTCTCCGAACTGGCGATGTACGCGAGCTATCGCGCCGCCGGCTGGAGTGGCCTGATCATCCTGATCGGCACTGTGATGGCCACGCTGTTCGCGATCGTCGCGTACGAGATCCGCCGCTGGCTCAGCCCGCGCGCCAGCATCGTCGCGCTGCTGATGCTCGTCACCGGCCTACTCCCGTCGCTGCTCGCCCGACCGCACATCCTCGCGCTGCCGATCCTCGCCGCCTGGCTGATCGTCCTGCTGCACTGCCGCGAGCGCGGCAGAGCGCCACCGCTCGGTGTCGCGCTGGTGATGCTGGTCTGGGCGAACGCGCATGGCAGCTTCGTGTTCGGCCTCGCGCTCGTCGGCGTGTTCGCGCTCGAAGCACTGATCGCCGCCGCCCCGTCCGACCGTCGCCGCGTCGTGCTCGGCTGGGGCGTATTCGGCGTGGTTTGCGCGGTCGCCGCCACCGCGACGCCGGCCGGCATCGACGGTATCGTCTTCCCATTCTACGTCGACCGCCTCAAACTGCTCGCGCATCTCAACGAGTGGCAACCCGCCGACTTCGCGACCTTCTCCGGGTTCGAGGCGATCCTGCTCGTCACGCTCGCGGCCCTGCTCCTGCGACCGGTACGCATCCCGCCGATCCGCCTGCTCCTGATGCTCGGCGTCCTGCACCTCGCTCTCCAGCATACCCGTCAGGAGATCGTCCTCGTGGTCGTCGGCATCCTGGTCCTGGCAGAACCGCTCGGCAAAGCCTGGTCCGCGAAGACTGCGCCTTCTGAAACGCCCCGCCGCGAGAGTCGATCGATCGGCATCCTCATTCTGCTGCTCGCGATCGGCCTCGCCGGCTACCGCATCGCCTTGCCCGTAGTACGCGGGAACAGCGCCGGCACTCCCGCGACCGCACTCCGCCATCTGCCGCCGTCGCTGCGCAGTCAGCGCGTCTTCAACGAATACGGCTTTGGCGGGTCGCTGATCTTTGCCGGCATCCGCCCCTATATCGACGGCCGTTCCGACATGTACGGCGACCCGTTCACGCTCGACTATTTCGCGACCGCCGGCGGCGACACCGCCCGCTGGCGCGCCGCGAACGCACGCTGGCAATTCGGCTGGACGATCCTGCCGCCACGCTCGCGCCTGGTCCGCATGCTCGACCACGATCCCGCGTGGCAGCGTATCTATGCCGACGACGTCGCGGTGATCCACCGCGCGCGTCCGCGGGGCTAACCGCCGGACATGCTGAAGCTTTGCGCACCACGTCGCAAACGCGTATAGCGTAGCCGAACCATGACTCCTGCCACTCCCCTTCTCCCACCGGCGCATTGGCGCGATTTCCTTGCGCTGACCAAGCCACGCGTGATGACGCTCGTCGTCTTCACCGGATTGTGCGGGATGCTCGCCGCGCCCGTCGGCGTGCATCCGGTGATCGGCTTCACCGCGATACTCTGCATCGCGCTCGGTGCGGGCGCCGCGGGGGCGCTCAACCAGTGGTACGAATCGGATATCGACGCGGTCATGCGACGCACGGCAAAGCGGCCGCTGCCCGATGGCCGGATGGACCGCCAGGCGGCGTTGCATTTCGGCGTCGGGCTCGGCGCGTTCTCGGTGCTGTTCATGGGGTTCGCGGTCAACGCGGTGGCCGCCGCGATCCTGACCGTCTCGATCCTGTTCTACGTGCTGGTCTACACCGTCTGGCTCAAGCGCCGCACGCCGCAGAACATCGTCATCGGCGGTGCCGCGGGCGCGTTCCCGCCGCTGATCGGCTGGGCGGCGGCGACCGGCGACATCGCGCTGCTGCCGGTGCTGCTGTTCCTGTTCGTGTTCCTGTGGACGCCGCCGCATTTCTGGGCCCTCGCGCTGTTCATGAAGAGCGATTACGCCGCCGCGGGCGTGCCGATGCTCCCGGTCGTGTCGGGTGAGCGCACCACGCGGACGCAGATCGGGCTCTACACGATCCCGATGGCCGCGGTCGCGATCCTGCCCTGGCCGCTCGGGCTGACCGGCGCGATCTACGGCATCGCGGCGGTCCTGCTCACCGGCTGGTTCGCGCTGCTCGCCATCCGCGTCGCCAAACGCACCACGCATGCCGACGATGCGATGAAACCGGAGAAGGCCTTGTTCAAATACTCGATCCTGTATCTGTTCGTGATGTTCGGCGCGCTGGTCGTCGACCGGTGGTTCGCATGACGCCCTCAGACCCCCATCAGGCCGACCTGATCCGCAGCCGCCAGCGCGGTCGCGCGCGCGTGATGGCGCTGCTGCTCGGCGCCTTCGTCATCCTCGTCTTCGCGATCTCGATCGCCAAGATCCGCGCGGGCATGCCGCACTGATGGCCGGCTGGAAGGCCATGTCGCGCACCAACCGCACCGCGGCGCTTGCGGTGCTCTTCATCTGTTTCATGACCGGGCTCGCCTGGGCCAGCGTGCCGCTCTACCGCCTGTTCTGCTCGGTCACCGGCCTCAACGGCACGACGCAGCGCGGGCTGACGGCGCCGGGCGCGGTCGATCACCAGATTCGGGTCGATTTCGACACCAATGTCAGCCCCAAGCTGCCGTGGAAGTTCGCGCCCGAGAATCGCTCGGACACGATCGCGATCGGCGCGCGCGACATGGCGTTCTTCACGGCGACGAACACCTCGACCAAGCCGCTCACCGGCACCGCGACGTTCAACGTCCAGCCGGCGCAGGCCGGCAAGTATTTCACCAAGATCCAGTGTTTCTGCTTCACGCAGCAAACGCTCAAGCCCGGCGAGACCGCGCGGATGCCGGTGATCTTCTTCGTCGATCCGAAGATCCTGACGGACCCGGACGCGGCAGACATCCAGACGATCACGCTCAGCTACACGTTTTACCCGGTGGATTCCGCGAAAAACGCAAGCTAGGACGGGCGCAAAGAGAATAGGGGAGTTCCATGGCCGGCGCGAAAAACCACGAGTATCACATCCTGCCACCCAGTGTCTGGCCGCTGGTCGGATCGATGTCCGCGCTGATCATGGCGGTCGGCGGCGTCATGTGGATGCACGGTGGCCATATCGACAAGCCCAATGGCGGCGGCTGGATCTTCTTCATCGGCCTCGCGGGGCTGCTGTTCACCTTCTACAGCTGGTGGGCGCAGGTCATCAAGGAAGCGCATGCGGGCGATCACACCCCCGTCGTCCAGCTGCATTTCCGCTACGGCATGATCCTGTTCATCGCCTCCGAGGTGATGTTCTTCGTCGGCTGGTTCTGGGCGTTCTTCGACTTCTCGCTGTTCCCCACCGCGATGACCTATGCCGATGGCAGCGTCACGCGCGCGGTCGAAGGCGGCGCGGCGATGATCGCGCAGTGGCCGCCAAAGGGCCTGACGGTCATCAACCCGTTCGAACTGCCGCTGCTCAACACGCTGATCCTGCTGACGTCCGGCACCACGGTGACCTGGGCGCACCACGCGCTGATCCACAACCAGCGCGGCGGCGACAAGACCGGGCTTTGGGGGATGATCGGCGTCGGCAACCGCGATGGCGTTCTCAAGGGGCTGTGGCTCACCGTGATCCTCGGCGTGCTGTTCAGTGGCATCCAGGCGTATGAGTATGTCCACGCGCCCTTCCCGTTCAAGGGGATCAACTATGGCGCGGCGTTCTTCATGGCGACCGGCTTTCACGGGTTCCACGTCGTCATTGGCACGATCTTCCTGATCGTCTGCCTCGTCCGCGCCTATCGCGGCGATTTCACGCCCCGCCAGCATTTTGGCTTCGAGGCGGCGGCCTGGTACTGGCATTTCGTCGACGTCGTGTGGCTGTTCCTGTTCGTCACCGTCTATGTCTGGGGCGGCTGGGGCGCCCCCGTCCACGGCGGTTGAGCTTTTACGGGACCATCCGCAATACCCACCCCGGCGCAGGCCGGGGCCCAAGTGGGACGGCCGCAGTAACAAAGCGCCGTCCTCAATCGGGGATGTCTCCCAATTGGGCCCCGGCCTTCGCCGGGGTGGCGGGTAGGAATGGGGCAGCGCGGCCCGCCACCCGCCTCCTGTTCTCCCGCGAAGGCGGGAGCCCAGTCTGGATCCCCGCCTTCGCGGGGATGCACAGCCGTCAGGAGGCGATGACGCCATGACAGAAGAACCCTACCCGCTCGCCACCGCCCCCACGATCGCGCAGGTCGCGCTAAAGGGCCTGTGCCCGCGTTGCGGCAAGCCGACGCTGTTCGCGAAATGGTCCAATTTCGCCGACCGCTGCACCAATTGCGGCCTCGACTTCGCCAAGTTCAACGTCGGCGACGGCCCCGCCGCCTTCCTGACGCTGATCCTCGGCGCGCTCGTCGTCGCGCTCGCGATCACGCTGGAACTCAAGGTCCACCCCCCGCTCTGGCTGCACATGCTGATCTGGATTCCGTTCACCGCGGGTGGCGTCGTCCTGTCGCTGCGCGCCGCCAAGGGCGCGCTGATGTCCGCCGAATATCGCAACGCCGCGCGCGAGGGCAAAATCGAACCGTGACCCGTCCCTCGCCGCGCATTCCCGTCATCCCGACCATCCTCGTCACGCTCGCGATCGCGGCCATGATCGGCCTCGGCCTGTGGCAACTCCTCGACCGCCTCCCGAAAAAGGAGGCGTTCCTCGCGCAGCTCGCCGCCAACCCCGCCAAGCCGGCGATGGCGTTCCCGCGCCTGCCCGACGAGACGCTCCTGTTCCGCCGCGCCTCAGGTCTCTGCCTCCAGCCGACCGCCATCACGCTCGCCGGCGCGGGCAAATCCGGCTTCCGCGCGATCGCGCAGTGCCGGACCGGCGCTGAGGGGCCCGGCATGATCGTCCAGCTCGGCACCACGCGCGATCCGATGGCGAAGATCGCCTGGGCGGGCGGCGAAGTCTCGGGGTTCATCAGCCACGCGCCCGACGGCCGCTCGCTGATCGGATCGCTGTTCGATCATACGCCGCAGCGCCTGATGCTGGTCGCCGACACCCCGCAAGCTGGACTCAGCGCCAACGGCGGACCGGACATCGCCTCCGTCCCGAACAACCACCTCGCTTATGCCGGCCAGTGGTTCTTCTTCGCCGCCATTGCCGCGATCATTTATGTCCTTGCGATAGCCAAGCGGCGCAACCTTGTGTCGAAAGCCTCGTCCCGCTAACCGGCTGGCCATGCGTTACATCAGCACCCGCGGTTCCGCCCCCGTCCTCGATTTCGAAGCCGCGACGCTCGCCGGCCTCGCCTCCGACGGCGGCCTGTACCTCCCCGAGGCCTGGCCAACGATGACCCGCGACGAGATCGCGGCGCTCGCCGGCCTCTCCTATGTCGACACCGCAGTCGCGGTGATGGCGCCGTTTGTCGGCGACGCGATGACGCGCGAGGAACTGAAAGCACTTTGTGAGCAGGCCTATGGCCGCTTCTCGCACGCCGCAGTCGTCCCGCTGGTCCAGCTCGACCACGACCAGTGGCTGCTCGAGCTGTTCCACGGCCCGACGCTCGCGTTCAAGGACTTCGCGCTCCAGCTGCTCGGGTTGTTCTTCGAACGCTTCCTCGCGGGCACGGACAAGCGGCTGACGATCATCGGCGCGACCAGCGGCGACACCGGCTCGGCCGCGATCGACGCGGTCGCGGGGCGCGCGGGCATCGACATCTTCATGCTTCACCCGGTCGGGCGGATCTCCGACGTGCAGCGCCGCCAGATGACTACGGTGCTCAGCCCCAACGTCTACAACATCGCCATCGAAGGCAGCTTCGACGACGCGCAGGCACTGGTGAAGGCGATGTTCAACGACCGCGCCTTCTCGACCAAGTTCGCGCTGTCTGCGGTGAACTCGATCAACTGGGCCCGGCTGATGGCGCAGGTGGTGTATTTCTTCTACGCCGCGGTCCGCCTCGGCGCGCCCGATCGCGCGGTCGCGTTCGCAGTGCCGACCGGCAATTTCGGTGACGTGTTCGCAGGCTATGTCGCGGCGCAGATGGGCCTCCCCGTCGCCAAGCTGGTCGTTGCGACCAACGTCAACGACATCCTCCACCGCGCGCTGAGCACCGGCGATTATTCGAAGGGCGACGTCCAGCAGACCCCGACCCCGTCGATGGATATCCAGGTCAGCTCCAACTTCGAACGGCTATTGTTCGATCTCGGCGGCCGCGACGGCGCGGCGTTGGCGACGCAGATGGCGGGGTTCGAATCGTCGGGTGCGATGCGCCTCACCAACGCGCAGTCGCAGGGCGCCGCGGCGCTCTTCCAGAGCGACCGTGTCGACCTCGACGACATGACGCTCGCCATGCGCTGGGCGCACGAACATGCCGGGCAGGTGATCGACCCGCACACCGCGATCGGCCTCGCCGCGGCGCTGCGCCTCGACGTACCCGCGGGCGTCCCCGTCGTGACGCTCGCGACGGCGCACCCCGCCAAGTTCGGCGACGCCGTCGAGCGCGCCACCGGCGTCCGTCCCTCGCTTCCCGCGCGCGTCGGCGACCTGTTCGACCGCGAGGAACGCTACGCGACGCTCCCCGCCACGTTCGAGGCGATCACCGCGTACATCACCGAGCGCGCGAGGCCGTCGGCATGAAGCTCGAAACGCTCATCGGCGAACCCTGGGCGGATTACGGCCTGATCGATTCAGGGAACGGCAAGAAGCTCGAACGCTATGGCCGCTTCCGCTTCATCCGCCCCGAACCGCAGGCGATGTGGGCGCCCGCCTCGACCGACTGGACGGCGCAGGGGGAATTCGTCCCCGGCTCCGACGAGGATGGCGGCGGCCGCTGGGAATTTGCCGAACCCGTCCCCCGCGAGGGCTGGACGCTCAAGTGGAACGAGGTGTCCTACACCGCGCAGACCACCCCGTTTCGCCATCTCGGCTTCTTCCCGGACATGGCGCCGGTGTGGAGCTGGATGCGCGAGCGCGTGGCCGGACTCGACTCGCCCGAATGCATGAACCTGTTCGGCTATACCGGCGTCGGCACGCTGGCGATGGCGACCAAGGGCGTTCGCATGGTCCATGTCGACGCGTCGAAGAAGTCGGTCGAGGCGGCCAAGGCCAACGCCAAGCTCTCGGGCATGGCCGACGCGCCGATCCGCTGGATGACCGACGACGCGGCGAAGTTCGTCGCGCGCGAGGTTCGGCGGGGGCGGCGGTATGACGGGATCCTGCTCGATCCGCCGAAATACGGGCGCGGGCCTGAGGGCGAGGTGTGGCGTCTCGAGGAAGACCTGCCCAAGCTGATCGCCGACTGTCGCAAGCTGCTCGACGAGAATTCGCGGTTCCTGTTCCTGACGGTGTACGCGGTGCGGATGTCCGCGCTGGCGATCGGCGAATTGCTCAACCAGGTGTTCGCGGACCTGCCGGGCAAGGTTGAAGTCGGTGAGTTGGGCGTTCGCGAGGAAGCGCGCGGGCTGACTCTGCCCACCGCGATCTGGGCCCGCTGGAGCCGCTGAGGCCGCTCTAGCGGCCACCCCGGCGAAGGCCGGGGCCCAATTGGAGAGGTCGGCGTGACGAAGGGCGGTCCTCCGTTTGCTACGTCCCCCAATTGGGCCCCGGCCTTCGCCGGGGTGGTGGTTTGTGGAACGATAGAGATCCACGCTGGCCCGCCGTTCCCCCGCGAAGGCGGGGGTCCGGGCGCCAGGAACGACACCGCTTGCAACCCTGGGCCCCCGCCTTCGCGGGGGAACAAGACAAGACGTCAGCCGGGGATCTGCTGCGAGATGCAATGGAAACTGCCGCCGCCCGTCAGGATATGATCCGCGCGCTGCCCGACGACCTCGCGGTCCGGGAACAGCGCCTGGATCGCCAGCACCGCAGCCGCATCGTTCTCAGCCCCGTACAACGGCACCACCACCGCGGCATTGCCGATGTAGAAGTTCATGTAGCTCGCCGGCACGACCTCCTCGTCGCGTAGCACGCGGCCCGGCGACGGGATCGTCACGACGTCCAGCCCGGCTGCCGCAGCATCGCGCGCGGCGTTCTGGTAGACCTGCCAGTTCGGGTCGTTGTCGGTCGCCTTCGGGACTGCCACACGTCCCTCGCCGACAAACCGCGCGAGGTTGTCGACATGCCCGTCGGTATGATCGTTGACCAACCCGTCCCCCAGCCAGACGACGCGCGTGTAGCCGAGATCCGACGCCAGCCGCGCCTCGATCTCTTCCTTGGTCAACGACGGATTGCGGTTGCGGTTGAGCAGGCACTGCTGGGTCGTCACGACCGTCCCGGTGCCGTCGCCGTCTATCGCGCCGCCTTCGAGGACCCACGCACATGTCTCGACCCGCTTGTGCCGGCTCGCCGCGAGCCGCTGCCCGATCGTATCGTCACCCGGCAGGTCGTATTTCCCGCCCCAGCCATTGAACTGAAAATCGCGTGCGCTACCGTCGGCGACGATGATTGGTGCGGTGTCACGCAGCCAGATGTCGCCAAACGGCTCCATCACCACCTGCGCGAATGGCGCGAGCCGCTTGGCAGTGGTCGCCGACCCGACATCCGCCGCGACCAGGATCACCGTCTCGCCTCGGCCCTCGGCGTGCACCGCCTTGGCAAACGCGACGACCTCGTCGCGCGCGGGCTCCAGATCGTCCAGCCACAGGTCGGCATGGCTCGGAAAACCGATCCAGACGGCCTTGTGATGCGCCCATTCGGCCGGGGTAGTCGTCGTGGTCACTTACTTGGCTCCTGCGCGATCGCGGTCACGAATGCCGCGGAATTCGGCGCTCTTATACCAGTTCGGCCACAGACTGGTATCATCCGCGAGCTTGCGCCCGAGACCGTAATAGATGCTCAGATCCTCGACCGCGCCCGACCAGTCCCATTTGGCGTCATATTCGTCCGCGGGCTTGTGATAGCGATGCGCGACATAATCCTCGCGCGCGGCATGCCCCGCCGCGGTCCCGCCGACGACCAGATCCTCGCCGCTGCCGCCGTCGAGCATCGGCACGCCCAGCTTGGCAAAGCTGAAATGATCCGACCGGTAATAGCCGCCGCGTTCCGGGTTCGCCTCGACCCCGATCACGCGGCCCTCGGCGGCGACGAACGGCTTCACCAGATCCTCGATCTCCGACTTGCCCGCGCCGGCCAGCACGAAATCCTTCGCGCGACCATCGACGTTCAGGACGTCCATGTTCACGCCGCCCACCGTGTGCGCCAGCGGGTAGACCGGATGCTCGGCATAATAGCGCGAGCCGAGCAGCCCCGATTCCTCCGCCGTCACCGCGAGGAACGCGATCGAGCGCTTGGCCGGCCCCGCCTTCACCTGCGCCTCGGCGAGCGCGACCAGCCCGGCGATACCCGTCGCATTGTCCGCAGCACCGTTGCAGATGTCGTCGCCCTCGACCGCGTCGCAGCGGCCGAGATGATCCCAATGCGCTGAATACAGCACGTAATCGTTCGGTGCGGTCGTACCCGGCAGCACGCCGATCACGTTCTTCGACGCCTGCCGCCGGATCGTGTTGGTGAACCCGCCGCCAAACTTCAGCCCGAGCGGGACCGCCTTGAACCCCTTGACCTTCGCCGCCGCCGCCAGCGTCGCATAGTCCTTGCCCGCGCTCGCGAACACGCGCTCGGCGGAAGCCTTCTGCATCCAGCCGACGATCTGCGACTGGTCGAGATGATCGCCCTTTTCGTCCAGCTCGAGCTGCGGCCCGGTCCAGGACGACTGCACCACCGCCCAGGGATAGGCCGCGGGCTCGGTATCATGGACGATGATCGCCGCCGCCGCGCCGTGCTTGGCGGCGTTCTCGAACTTGTACGGCCAGCGCCCGTACCATGTCATCGCGCGGCCCTCGAACGGCCCCTCTCGCGACATCGTCTGCCAGTCGGCGTCGTTGATGAGGATGACGACGGTCTTCCCCTTCACGTCGGTGCCGGCATAATCGTCCCAGCCCTTTTCGGGGGCGGTGATCCCGTAGCCGACGAACACGACGTCGCTGTTCGCGACCGACACCTTCGGCACGACGCGGTAGGTGCCCGCGACCATGTCGGTGCGGAAATTCAGGCTGACGGGCGTCCTGCCGCCGGAGAAGACATAGGGCTGCACGTTGCCCGCGGTAATCTGCACCATTGGCACGTCCTGCGTCCATGCGCCCTTGTTGCCGGGTTTAAGGCCCGCCGCCTTCATTTGCTCGACGATATAGGCGACCGTCTTGGCCTCCGCGGGCGTCGTCGGCGCGCGACCCTCATACGCATCCGACGACAGCACCTGCGTGACGGTCTTCAGCGTCTCGACGGAGATCGGGGGGGTGGTCTGTGCGGACGCGGCGGTCCCGAGCAGCAACAGAGACAGGATGGCAGCGCGCATGGTCATTTCCCCAATGAGTTGCGGGGGTTCTGGCAGCGGTACGCGCGCCTGTCCACGCAACGAAACGGGGCAACGAAAAAGGGCGGCCCCAATGGGACCGCCCTTTTCTGTCTCTCGGATGAGCGTCATGGCAAAGCCATGACGTCGGACGTCGCCTGAGCGACGCCGGCCGAGCCGAACCTCTGCTCGTTCTCTTCGCTTAGCGCGAATAGAACTCGACGACGAGGTTAGGCTCCATCTTCACCGGGTAAGGCACTTCGTCGAGCGTGGGCACGCGCGTGAAGGTGATCTTGGCCGCGCCATCGGGGGCGACGTAATCGGGGATTTCGCGCTCGGCGAGGCTCTGGGCTTCCATCACCAGCGCCATTTCCTGCGCCTTCGAACCCAGCGTGATCTCGTCGCCGACGAAGCAGCGACGCGAGGCGATGTTGCACTTCACGCCGTTGACGCGGATGTGGCCATGCGAAACGATCTGGCGCGCCGCGAAGATCGTCGGCGCGAACTTGGCGCGGTAGACGATCATGTCGAGACGCTGCTCGAGCAGGCCGATCAGGTTCTGCGAGGTATCGCCCTTCATGCGCGATGCCTCGTGGTAGCACGCGCGGAACTGCTTCTCGGTCACGTCGCCATAATAGCCCTTGAGCTTCTGCTTGGCGCGCAGCTGGATACCGAAATCGCTGACCTTGCCCTTGCGGCGCTGGCCGTGCTGGCCCGGGCCGTATTCGCGCTTGTTGACCGGCGACTTGGGGCGACCCCAGATGTTCTCGCCCATACGGCGATCGAGTTTGTACTTCGCGCTTTGACGCTTCGACATGATAAAACCTTTGCAAATGCAAACAACGTTGGTCCCGGTATCGCTCTGCTGGTCGTCGTTAGACAAGGCAGGGCCACCGCTTCACCGGGGTGCAGGGCCATTGCGAAGGCGGGCGCCTAGACGGAGGGCGGGCCAGAGTCAAGCTGGACAGGCTGCGGGCCGCTCGGCAAGAGGCGCGCATGACCATCCTATCCGGCCCCGACTGCACCACCATGACCGAAGTCCGCGCGGGCGTCGACGCGCTCGACCGCGAGCTCGTCGCGCTGCTGGCGCGCCGCTTCGCCTATATGGACGCCGCCGCGCGCATCAAGCCCGAGCGCGGGCATGTGCGCGACGAGGCACGCAAGACTCAGGTGATCGAGAATGCGCGGGCGGAGGCGGCGCGGCTGGGGGTGCCGGACGCGGTGATCGCGGATCTTTGGGAGGGGTTGGTCGAAGCGTCGATCGCGTATGAACTGGCGGCGTTCGACCGGCGCTGAGTCTTCCACGGACGTCTCCCCCCACCCCGTTCGTGCCGAGCGAAGTCGAAGCACCCTCACTTGGGGCACACCCTTCGATTTCGCTCAGGGCGAACGGAAGAGGGGGTGCTCATCGAAGATCAAGCCCGCGGCTTCTTCCCCGCCAGCGACGACAGCACCCCGCGGAACGTGCGAACCTCCTGGCTCGACCAGCCCGGCTTGGTCAGCAGCGTGCGCAAAGTCCGCCGCGTCGACTGCATCTTTTCGGGGAGATGGAAAAACCCTGATCCCACCAGCATCGCATCGAGCTGCCCGATCATCCCGTCGAGCTCCTCCTGCGGTGCAGGCGGCAGGATCGGATTGATCGACGGCTGGCTGAGCTCGCGCTCGGCGGTCAGCCCCTTCGACCATTCATAGGCGACGAGGATCACCGCCTGGGCGAGATTGAGCGAGCCGAATTCAGGGTTGATCGGCACCGTGATGATCGTCCGCGCGACCGCGACGTCGTCGGTTTCGAGGCCGGAACGCTCGGGTCCGAACAGGATGGCGGAGCGGCCGGGCGCGGCGTGGATCTCGGTCGAGGCCTGCTCCGGGGTGACGACGGGCTTGGTCACGCCGCGCTTGCGCACGGTGGTGGCGAAGACCTGCGCGCAGTCGGCGGTGGCGGCGGCGACACTGTCATAGACCTGCGCGTTCTGGAGCACGATATCCGCACCGCTTGCGGCCGGGCCGGCGGAAGGGTTGGGCCAGCCGTCGCGCGGCGAGACGAGACGCATCTCGGTGAGCCCGAAATTGAGCATCGCGCGTGCGGCCTTACCGATGTTTTCGCCGAGCTGGGGGCGGACGAGGACGATCACGGGGGGTGGGGCGGCGTCCGCCAAGGTGCTTCGACTTCGCTCAGCACGAACGGGGGGAGGGAGTGAGGCATCAATGGCGGTTGGTGGTGCGACACCCTTCCCTCCCTCCGTTCGCCCTGAGCGAAGTCGAAGGGCCCGTTCCCTCGGGAGAATGGCCGCATCGTGCGGATCCGCCCAATCCTGACGCGCGAGCGCTTCCTTCTTGCGCCGCGACCACCCCTTGACCTGGAACTCGGCCGCGAGTGCCTCCTGTCGCGATGGAAATTCCTGGCTCCACATCAGCTCGACCGGGCGTCGTGTCTGCGTGTACCCAGGAATCTCGCCAAGGTTGTGCTGACCGATCCGGCGCTCCAGACCGTCAGTGTGTCCGGTGTAATAACTGTCGTCGGCGCAGCGCACCACATAGGCCCAGAATGTCATTCGCGGGGCTTATCCCTCGATACGCCGTCTCGACAAGCTCGACGTCTACTCGGGACGAACGGAAGTGGGGTGACGAGCCCGATGACGTAGCGTGGAGTGACCGCGCGGCTGGGTCGATGAGCGCCGGGCCTCACGCCCACCCACTCTTTCCAACCCGTTCGTCCCGAGTAGCGATCGAGCGAAGTCGAGAGCGCGTATCGACGGACAAGCCCGGATCACTCCGCCCGCCCGACCTCCTCGACACTCCCGGCAAACGCCTCGAAGTCCTTTGCCTCGCTGAAGTCCCGATAGACACTCGCAAACCGAATATACGCGACCGAATCGAGCCCCTTGAGCCCGTCCATCACCATTTCGCCGATCCGCTTCGACGTCACGTCGTTCTCGCCGAGCGTCTCCAGCCGCCGCTGGATCCCGCTCACGAGCTTGTCGATCCGCCCCGCCTCAATCGCCCGCTTCCGGGTCGCGATCGACAGCGACCGCAGCAGCTTTTCGCGATCGAACGGCTCCCTGCGCACCCCACCTTCGGAACCTGCGCTCTTCAATACGAACAGCTCGCGCAGCTGGATGCGCTCGAACGTCGTGAAACGCGCGGCGCAGCCCTCGCATTGCCGCCGGCGCCGGATCGCCGCCCCGTCTTCGGTGGGGCGGCTGTCCTTTACCTGGCTGTCGTCATGTCCGCAAAAGGGGCAGCGCATTCAGACCTTCTTCTTGCCCTTGTAGTAAGCGTAGCCCGCGCCTGCGAGCGCACCGAAGATCGGCCCGATCACCGGCACCGGGATCGCCACGACCGCGCCGAGCGCGCTCCACTTGGCCATGCTCTTGCCGAGGCCGGGGGTCGCCTTGATGTCGTTCTGGATTTCGTCGATCTTCGACATGCTCATCATCCTTGATAGATCGGGAAGCGCGCGCACAGGGTGCGAACACGCGTCCGAACGTCCGCTTCGACCTCCGGGTCCCCATGCTCGCCCTTTTTGGCGAGCCCGTCCAGCACGTCGGCGACCATGTTGCCGATCTCGCGGAATTCGGCCGGACCGAAGCCGCGCGTGGTGCCGGCAGGGCTGCCGACGCGGATGCCGCTGGTCTTCATCGGCGGCAACGGGTCGTTGGGGATGCCGTTCTTGTTGCAGGTGATCCCCGCACGCTCGAGCGCCTCGTCCGCATCGCGCCCGGTGATGCCCAGCGGGGTGAGGTCGATCAGCGCCAGATGCGTGTCGGTGCCGCCCGAAACGACGTCCGAACCGCGCTCCTTGAGTGTCGCCGCGAGCACCTTGGCGTTCTCGACGACGGCCTCAATGTAGCTCTTGAAGTCGGGCTGGAGCGCCTCGCCGAACGCGACCGCCTTCGCCGCGATCACATGCATCAGCGGCCCGCCCTGGAGACCCGGGAACACCGCCGAGTTGATCTTCTTCGCGATGGCCTCGTCATTCGTCATGATCATGCCGCCGCGCGGCCCGCGCAGCGTCTTGTGCGTGGTGGTGGTCACGACATGCGCGTGGCCGAACGGCGTCGGGTGCAGCCCGGCTGCGACGATCCCGGCGAAATGCGCCATGTCGACCATGAAATACGCACCGACCTTGTCCGCGATCGCCCGGAAGCGCGCAAAGTCGATGACGCGCGGATAGGCCGAACCGCCCGCGATGATCAGCTTCGGCTGATGCTCGACCGCCAGCGCCTCGACCGCGTCATAGTCGATCAGGTGCGTGGTCGCATCGACGCCGTACTGGATCGCGTTGAACCACTTGCCCGACTGCGCGGGCTTCGCGCCGTGCGTCAGGTGACCGCCGGCATCGAGGCTCATGCCGAGGATCGTGTCGCCGGGCTTGACCAGCGCGAGCATCACCGCGCCATTCGCCTGCGCCCCCGAATGCGGCTGGACGTTGACGAACCCGCAGCCGAAGATCTGCTTGGCGCGATCGATCGCGAGCGTCTCGACCGTGTCCGACGGCGCGCAGCCCTGGTAGTAGCGCTTGCCCGGATAGCCCTCGGCATATTTGTTCGTGAACACCGACCCCTGCGTCTCGAGCACCGCCTTCGAGACAATGTTCTCGGACGCGATCAGCTCGATCTGCGTCTGCTCGCGCTCGAGCTCTGCCTCGACGCCGGCAAAGACGGCGGCATCGGCATCGGCGAGGCCGCGGGTGAAGAAGCCGTCCGGCTGGACGTCATGGAGCGTAGTGGGCTGGGTGCTCATGCGGGGACCTTTAGCTTGTCGACACGGTGTTGATGACGGCCGCCGGCGAAATCGGCGGTCAGGAAGGCTTCGACGCAGGCCTTGGCCGTTTCCTCGCCGATCAGGCGAGCGCCCATCGCGATGGCGTTGGCGTCGTTGTGGATGCGCGCAAGACTCGCCGACAGCGGCTCGGAGACGAGCGCGCAACGGCAGGCGGGATTGCGGTTGGCGGCGATCGAAATGCCGATGCCCGACCCGCACAGCGCGATGCCGCGCTCGGCGCTGCCATCGGCGATCGCCGACGCGAGCTTGAACCCGTAATCGGGATAATCGACGCTCGCGGTGCCTTCGGGGCCGAGATCGAGCACGTCATGCCCTGCCTCGCGCAGCCACGCGGCAAGCACCGCTTTCAACGAAACGGCGGCGTGATCGGACGCGATGGCGATGCGCACCTGGCGTAATCCTGTGACGGGGGATCGGGTGCCCAGCCCCATACCCACCCAGGGCGGAATTTGCCACACCTGTTCGCGGGGGCGTGATAGACGGGCGCATCCCAACCAACGCGGTCATCCTGACGAAAGTCAGGACCCAGGGTTACAGGGCACGACACTGATTGGCTCTGGGTCCTGACGTTCGTCAGGATGACGGCGGGAACAGAAATCGGCGCCAAGTGCCGATCGTCCTTAAGGAGACGCGCCATGAAACCCCTCGCCCTGCTTGCCGCCGTCGCGCTGACCGCCTGCTCCGGCCCCGCGCCCGACACCAGCAGCGACGGCACCATGACGTCTGTCGGATCCGTCGAGCGCAAACTGGTCCCGCCAAAGCCGAAACCCGCGCCCGACTATACCGGCCGCTGGATCGGCGTCGAAGGCATGGTTCTCGACATCACCCGCACGACCACCCCCGGCCGCTACACGCTTGCGATGCAATGGGACCTCGACAACAAAGGCACGTTCGACGGCATAGCGAGCGGCGACACGATCACGTTCGATCGCGGCGGCATCCGCGAAACCCTGCGCCCCACCAACGGCGACGCGACCGGACTCAAATATCTGTTCGGCAAAACCGACTGCCTCACCGTCAAACCCGGCGAAGGCTATTGCCGCGACGGGCTCAGCCGCTAGGCTCCCCTTCGTGACCAGAGCTTATCCAGACGCAGATGCCGCCCGCGCGCACCTCTCCGAGGTGCTGTTGCGTACCGGCCAGGAGGATCGCGACGCGTTTCGCGAACTCTATTCGCTGACCAGCGCGAAGCTTTTCGGCATCACCCACCGTATCTGCGGCAACGCCCAAGCCGCGGAGGATGTGCTGCACGAGGTCTATCTCACGATCTGGAAACGCGCCGGGGCCTGGGAACCCGGGCGCGCGAGCCCGATAACCTGGTTGGCGACGATCGCGCGCAACCGCGCCATCGACTGGCAGCGCGCGCAGGGCGTCCGCCGCACGAGCCCGCTCGACGATGCGCCCGACATCGCCGATCCCGGCGAAGGCGCCGAGGCGGGGATGCTGGCAAGCGAATCGTCGCGCGAACTGATCGAATGCCTGAACGGGCTCGAACCACAGCAACGCGACGCCATCCGCACCGCGTTCTTCGACGGCATCACTTATGCCGAACTCGCGATCAAGCGCGCCGTGCCGCTGGGCACGATGAAGAGCTGGGTCCGCCGCGGCCTCGCCCGACTGAAGGATTGCCTCGATGGCTGATCCCGACGCTATCCCGGAAGACGTCGCCGCCGCCGAACTCGCGCTCGGCCTGCTCGACGGCGAGGAGCGCGGCGCGGCACTCCGCCGCGTGCTCGCCGAGCCAGGTTTCGCGGCCCAGGTCGAATGGTGGCGGTCGCGCTTCGCCGCGTTGTTCGATCTCTGGCCGGAGCACGCGGCGCCGCCGCGTCTCGCCACGCGGATCGAGGCCAGCCTCGACGGTCCGACGGCCACCACGCCCCGCCGTTTTCCGTGGCCCGCGCTGGCCGCCATCACCAGTGCGATCGCCGCGTCGCTGCTGCTGTTCGTCATGGTCCGCCCCGAGCCGACCGTGCCCGTCTCGCAACCGACCCCGGTAGCGCGCGCGACCAGCGTGCTCGTCGCGATGCTCGGCGATGCGAAGTCGCCCGTCGCCGCGGTCTATGATCCCTCGAACGGCGCGCTCCGCGTCGCCGCCGGCCCCGGCGTTCCGGACGCGCGCGTCGCGGAGCTGTGGGTCATCGGCGGCGACGGTGTGCCGCATTCGCTCGGTCTGTTGTCGGGCCGTCCGACCGCGCTGGCGCCGAACGTCGTCGACCGCGGCCGCATAGCGCCCGGCGCGACGCTCGCAATCTCGGTCGAACCGCTCGGCGGCTCGCCGACCGGGCTGCCGTCCGGTCCGGTCGTCGCGACCGGTGTGGTCGCACGCGTCTGATGCCCGTGCGACCTGCCGCCGGCGGCGGCATTCCGCCTATCGCGCGGCTGCTCGGCCTGAGCGGCCTGCTCCCGCAACTCGGGGCGGTTGCGCTGTTGCTGAGCGGTGATCCACAAAGCCGCTACGCCGCGCTGGCGATCGCCTATGCCTATGCCGCGATCATCCTGAGTTTCCTCGGCGGCCTGTGGTGGGGCCTCGCCGCGCGCACCGACTCACCCCCGCGCTGGCTCTGGTTCGCCAGCGTCGCGCCCTCGCTGATCGCGCTCATCACCGCCTGGCCCTGGATGGTCGGCCTGCGCTGGCCCGGCCCCTCGCTGGTCTTGCTCGGCCTCAGCCTGATAGCCGCGCTGTGCGTCGACCGCGCGCTGGTCCGCGACGGTATCGCCCCGCCCGGCTGGATGGCGTTGCGTGTGCCGCTGTCACTCGGGTTGGGCGTGCTCACGATGCTCGCTGCGGCGTTCTGACGATTCGCGAGGGCACCGGTTTCGTGATACGAAGCGGCCATGAATAAATCCGCCGTTATTCTCCGCGCCGATCAGCAGATCCCGGCTCGTTTCACGACGGCCGAGTTCCTGCGCATGGGTGAGTCCGGCGCGTTCGACGATATGAAGGTCGAACTGGTCGAGGGGGAACTCGTACGGATGAATCCGCCGATGTCCGCACATGCCGCGCGCCAGGCCAAGATCGCGATCCGCTTGTCGCGTCTATTCGCCGAATCGCGGATCATGGGCGAAGTCGGCGTCGATCTCGGTAACGATACGGTAGTGGGTTGCGATGTCGCCGTCCTACGCGAACCGGTCGCCAAAAATCGCCTGCTGGTCGCCGCGGATGTCCTGCTCGTGATCGAAGTGCCCGAAACGTCGGCTGCCCGCGATACTACGTTCAAGCGCTTCGCCTATGCCAGTGGCGACATTCCGCATTACTGGGTCGTCGACGGCACCCGCGCCGTCGTCCATGTCTACGCCGCACCGGTCGAGGGCGACTACACGCGGTTCCGCTCGTTTGGCTTCGGCGAGCCGTTCGCCGTTCCCGGAACCGACGGCACGATCACGATAGACTGAGGCGGGAGCTCGACGCGCCAGACCGACGCGGGCCGGTCACGCCGCCTTACGCAGATCCAGCCGGCTCCAAATCTCGACCAGCGCATCGGTCAGTTCGCGCATCATCGCCTCGGTATGCGCAGGCCCCGGCGTGAACCGCAGTCGCTCGGTCCCACGCGGCACGGTCGGATAGTTGATCGGCTGCACGTACACGCCGTATTCGGCGAGCAGCACGTCACTGATCTTCTTCGCCTTGACCGGATCGCCGACCATCAAGGGCACGATATGCGTGTCGCCGATCATCACCGGCAGCCCGGCGTCTTTCAGCATCGCCTTGAGCATCGCCGCCGCGGCCTGCTGGCCGTCGCGCTCCACGCTCGACGCCTTCAGATGCCGCACGCTGGCAAGCACGCCCGCGACCAGCACCGGCGACAGCGACGTCGTGAAGATGAACCCCGGCGCATAGCTGCGAATCACATCGACGATCGTGCGATCGGCGGCAATATAGCCCCCCATCACGCCGAACGCCTTGCCGAGCGTCCCCTCGAGGATCGTGATCCGGTGCGCGACGTCGTCCCGCTCCGAAATGCCGCCGCCCCGCGCGCCGTACATCCCGACCGCATGGACTTCATCGCAATAGGTCAGCGCGTTGTAGCGGTCGGCGAGATCGCACACCGCGGCGATCGGCGCGATATCCCCCTCCATCGAATACACGCTCTCGAACGCGATCAGTTTCGGCACCGCCGGGTCTTCTGCGGCAAGCAGCTCTTCGAGATGCGCGAGATCGTTGTGGCGGAACACGCGCTTCTCGCAGCCCGAATTGCGGATCCCGGCGATCATCGATGCGTGGTTCAGCTCGTCCGAAAAGATGATGCAGCCCGGCAGCACCTTGGCGAGCGTCGCCAGCGTCGCCTCGTTCGAGACATAGCCGCTGGTGAACAGCAACGCGGCTTCCTTGCCGTGCAGGTCGGCGAGCTCGCCCTCCAGATCGACATGGTAGTGCGTATTGCCGCCGATGTTGCGCGTGCCGCCCGAGCCCGCGCCGACGTCGTGCAGCGCCTCTTCCATCGCCGCGATCACCTTCGGGTGTTGGCCCATCGCGAGATAGTCGTTCGAGCACCACACGGTGATCGGCTTCGGTCCGTTATGCCCCGCGAAGCAGCGCGCGTTGGGGAACGCGCCCTTGTTGCGGAGGATGTCGATGAACACGCGGTAGCGCCCCTCGGCATGCAATCGGTCGATCGCCTGCGTAAACACGCGCGAATAATCGACTCGTGGACCGCTGATGCCGTCCGTCGCCGTTTTGCCGTCGATACTCATAGGCTTGGGCACTACGCCTCACTTTCACTCAGTTCCAGCGCAATACCGCTCTTACGGTGATCGCTTTCCTCATCCTGGACGCACATTGCCACGATGCGCCCGCGAAGCAAGGTGCCACATTGTCCCAGGCCGACGCCTAAAGCTGCTCGATCCTGCCAAATCCCCGCGCCGTCAGCGCCGGTCCGAGCCTGCGCTCCTCGTCGCCCAACCGCGTGAAGACAGCGATGCCCTCGCCCGCGCCCGACCACGTTTCGTCCTGCATCAGGTGAACGATCCGCCGCGCGATCCCGGGACCGCCGTCGACGAACCGGACGCCGGGCGCCGCCGCCGCAAGCTCGGCTTCGACCAGCGGGAAATGCGTACACGCGTTGACGATGACATCGATCGCCGCCCCGCCGGTCTGCGAGAACAAACCATCGAGCACCGCGACATAGCGCTCCGGCGCCACCGCCCGCCCGTGCAGCTTGGCCTCCGCCATCTCGACCAACGCCGCCGACCCGTAGCGTACCACCGTGCAATCGCGGGCGAACCTCGCCGCGAGATCGTCGACATAGGCCTGCCGCACCGTCGCCTCGGTCCCCAGCACGCCGATCGTCCGCGTGACCGACAGCGCGGCGGCGGGCTTGATCGCCGGCACCGTCCCCACCACCGGCAGGTCGAGCGCCGCGCGCACCACGGCCAGCGCGATCGTCGACGCGGTGTTGCACGCGATCACGATCAACCGCGGCCGGTACCGCTCCGCCAAGCGCCCCAGCAGTACGGGCACGCGCGCCGCGATCTCCGCCTCGCTTTTGGTGCCGTAGGGAAACCCGGCCGAGTCGGCGGCATAGACGAACGGTGCGTCGGGGAGCGCCGCGCGAGCCGGGCCGACGATCGAGAGCCCGCCGACGCCGGAATCGAAGAAAAGGATGGGGCGTTGGTCCATTCCCGGTCCTTAGAACGGATCAGTTCGCGCAAACTAGGCCGGATTACCCCGATGCGCGCCAGAGCCTGACGATCCTCCCCCGCCAGGGGGAGGATCGAGATCGGTCGACGACCGCTCATTCTTGAGCACGCCGTCGATCACCGCGCCATTTGCCGTCCGCGCCGCGTCGTTTATAAGCCGTCCGGAACGGGGGACATAGTTGCAGACGGAAATTCTCTGGGTCGCGCCCACGCTATCGCTCGTGCTGAGCTATCTGCTCGGCTCGATCCCGTTCGGCGTCATCCTGACGCGGGCGGGCGGTGCGGGCGATCTGCGGACGATCGGCTCGGGCAACATCGGCGCCACCAACGTCCTGCGCACCGGGCGCAAAGGCCTCGCCGCCGCCACGCTGCTGCTCGACATGGCCAAGGGCGCGGTCGCCGTGCTGCTGGTCGCGCACCTGTTCCCCGGCAACACACCCCTGGCAGCCGCCGGAGCGTTCATCGGCCATTGCTACCCGATCTGGCTCGGGTTCAAGGGCGGCAAGGGCGTCGCCACGCTGATGGGGATCGTCGTCGCGCTCCACTGGCCGCTCGGGCTGGTCTATGCGGTCGTCTGGCTGGGATTGCTCGCGGCGCTGCGCATCTCCTCGGTCGCGGGCATCGCCGCCGCGCTGAGTGCGCCGTTCGCCGCCGCGCTGTTCGGCCGGTTCGACCTCGTCCTGCTGCTACTCGCGCTCGCGCTCATCGTGTTGTGGAAACACCGCGAAAACGTCGAACGGCTGTTCTCGGGGACCGAACCGCGCATCGGCTCCAGCCGGAAAAAGAGTGACTGACCCGATCGTCTCACGACTTCGGCTTATCCGCACGACCGGGATCGGACCGGTCACCTATCGCCAGCTCATCGCCCGCTTCGGCAGCGCGGACGCCGCGATCGACGCGCTCCCGATGCTCGCCGCGCGCGGCGGCGGCCGCAGCCCGCGCGTTGCCGACGCGGCCCTGGCGGAACGCGAGATCGCCGCCACCGCAAAGCTCGGCGCGCGCTATCTCTTCCTCGACGACCCGGACTATCCGCGGCTGCTCGCGGAGATCGAGTCCGCGCCCCCAGCGCTGATCCTGCGGGGCGACATCGCGCACGCGGCCCGCCCCTGCATCGCGATGGTCGGCGCACGCAATGCGTCGGCCGCCGCCTGCCGCTTCGCGCGCCAGCTCGCGCTGCAGCTCGCCGAGGAGGGTACGACGATCGTCTCCGGCCTCGCGCGCGGCATCGACACCGCCGCGCATATCGGCGCGCTCGGCGCGGGGTCGCGCGGCGCCACGATCGGCGTCATCGCCAGCGGGATCGACATCGCCTACCCGCCCGACAACACCGCGCTGCAGGAGCGCATCGCCACCGACGGCCTGCTGCTCGCCGAACAGCCGCCCGGCACCGAGCCCAAGGCGCGCAACTTTCCCTCGCGCAACCGCATTATCGCCGGGCTCGCGATCGGCACGGTCGTGGTCGAGGCCATCCCCAAGTCGGGCTCGCTGATCACCGCACGCCTCGCCAACGAATCGGGTCGCGACGTAATGGCCGTCCCCGGCAGCCCGCTCGATCCGCGCGCGCAGGGCTGCAATTTGCTGATCCGCGAGGGCGCAACGCTGGTGCAATCGGCGGCCGACATCCTCGAACAGATCCGCCCGTTCGATCCGCGCGCGGTCCGCTCGCCGATCGACGCCTATGCCGCCGATCCGGCCGCAGACGCCACCGACACCGATCGTCGCCGGATCGTAGACCTGCTGGGCCCGGTCCCCGTCGCGATCGACGAACTCATCCGCCAGTCGCGCCTCGGCCCGGCGGTCGTCCACACGGTGTTGCTCGAGTTGGAACTGGGCGGCCGCCTCGAACGCCACGCCGGCGGCCGCGCCAGCCTGATTTAACGATCCTCCCCCTCGCGTGGGAGGCCAACAAGGTCGGTGATCACTCCGCCGGCAGATAGATCTCGCTTCCTTTCGCCCGGAACTTCTCGCTCATGTCGGCCATCCCCCTCTCGGCGTCGGCGTGGGTGCCGGTCGCGAAGATTGCCCGGCCGACATCGGCCGCATCGATGTCCGCCGCGAGGAACGTGTCCGCGGGTGCATTCTGCGTGGCGGCAAAGTCGCGGACCTCCTGCGTGATCTTCATCGAGCAGAATTTGGGCCCGCACATCGAGCAGAAATGCGCGGTCTTGGCGCCTTCTGCGGGGAGCGTCTGGTCGTGGTAGGATTCCGCCGTATCGGGGTCCAGCGAGAGGTTGAACTGGTCGCGCCAGCGGAATTCGAAGCGGGCGCGGCTCAGCGCGTCGTCGCGCATCTGGGCGGCGGGGTGGCCCTTTGCCAGGTCGGCGGCGTGGGCGGCTAGCTTGTAGGTCACGACGCCGACTTTCACGTCGTCGCGGTCGGGCAAGCCGAGATGCTCCTTGGGCGTGACGTAGCAGAGCATCGCGGTGCCGTACCAGCCGATCATCGCGGCGCCGATGCCGCTCGTGATGTGGTCGTAGCCGGGGGCGATGTCCGTCGTCAGTGGCCCTAGGGTGTAGAAGGGGGCTTCGCCGCAGACTTCGAGTTGCTTGTCCATGTTCTCCTTGATCTTGTGCATCGGGACATGGCCGGGGCCTTCGATCATGACCTGGACGTCGCTCTTCCACGCGCGGTGGGTGAGTTCGCCGAGTGTGTAGAGTTCGCTGAACTGCGCTTCGTCGTTGGCGTCGGCGATCGAACCGGGGCGCAGGCCGTCGCCCAAGGAGTAGGCGATGTCGTACGCCTTCATGATCTCGGTGATCTCGTCGAAGCGCTCGTAGAGGAAGCTCTCCTTGTGGTGGCTGAGGCACCATTTCGCCATGATCGAGCCGCCGCGGCTGACGATGCCGGTGACGCGCTTGGCGGTCATCGGGATATAGGCGAGGCGGACGCCGGCGTGGATCGTGAAGTAATCGACGCCTTGTTCCGCCTGCTCGATGAGCGTGTCGCGGAAGATCTCCCAGGTGAGGTCCTCGGCGACGCCGCCGACCTTCTCGAGCGCCTGGTAGATGGGCACGGTGCCGATCGGGACGGGCGAGTTGCGCAGGATCCATTCGCGCGTGTCGTGGATGTTGCGGCCGGTGCTGAGGTCCATCACCGTGTCGGCGCCCCAGCGGATCGACCAGACGAGTTTGTCGACTTCGGCGGCGACGTTGCTGGCGACCGCCGAGTTGCCGATGTTGGCGTTGATCTTGACGAGGAAGTTGCGGCCGATCGCCATCGGTTCGGATTCGGGGTGGTTGATGTTGTTGGGGATGATCGCACGGCCGCGGGCGATCTCGTCGCGGACGAACTCGGGGGTCACGAAGTCGGGGATGCTCGCGCCGAAGCTCTCGCCGTCTCGAACATAGTCCTTGAGCATGGTGCGGCCGAGATTCTCGCGCGTGGCGACATATTCCATTTCCGGGGTGATGATCCCCCGTCGCGCGTAGTGCATCTGGCTGACGTTCTGGCCTGGCTTCGCGCGCAGGGGCCGCTTGATGCTGCCGGGGAATTGCGGGACCCCGCCCGAGCGGTCGGGGCCGAGCTGGCCATTGTCCTCGGGGCGGATTTCTCGGGCGTCGTAGGATTCCACGTCACCTCGGGCCTCGATCCAGCCCCGGCGGAGTTGGGGGAGGCCGGCGTTGATGTCGATCGTCGCGCGCGGATCGGTATAGGGGCCGCTGGTGTCGTAGACGCGCAAGGGAGGCTCGGCGCAGCTCGGGTCGAGGACGATCTCGCGCATCGCGACGCGGACGTCGGGGCTCGACGGGACCGCGACGTGAATTTTGCGCGAGCCGCGGATCGGGCCGGTGGTGACGCCGATGTCGGTAGTGTTGGACTGCGTAACGACGGCCATGCGCGTGCTCCTAAAGGTCTCGGAGCAAGGCTTGCGGTTCTGTGGCGACCGCTCCCTCCCTCCGCCGGTATCAACCGGATCAGGTTCAGCGGGTCGAAGGCTCCTGCCTTCCTCTCAAGCGCGGACTAGCGCTCCCCCGGGGTGGCGCGAGCATAGGCTGCCCGAGGTGGCGTGCAATGGGAAATTTGGGGGCTTGGGTCGACCGGGGCTGGCTCTTGCAATCCTCCCCCGCCAGAGGGAGGTGGATGGCGCATGCCAAACGGAGGGCGAGGTAAGGGAAAACCTCGGTCACATGTCCTCCCCCTCCGTCGCCTTCGGCGCCACCTCCCCCTGCCGGGGGAGGATTGCGGTTGTGCAGACAAGGGAAAGGCCGCTGCCCTGTCGGGGCAGCGGCCTTTTCGGTGTCGTGTAGTAGTAATCGCCCCTCCCCGTTCGTGCCGAGCGCAGTCGAAAGACCCTTGCACGTGGGGCTTACCCTTCGACTTCGCTCAGGGCGAACGGGGATCGAAGGTGCGCTACCTCAGAACCGGAAAGAAACGGTGCCGCGCAGCGAGTGCCAGCGAAAATTCTCGTCGCTGCGGCGGAAGGTGGTGCCGGTGGTGTTGGGCGCCAGCACGAACGGGTTGTTCGCCAGCAGGACCGGGCTGCCGGCGAGCGTGGTGCCCGCGGTGACCAGCACGCGGGCGTCATCGTCCTTATACTGGTGATAGGTGTATTCCATCCCGATCGAGATGTTCCGGGTCAGCTTCTGCTCGATACCGCCGCCGCCGACATAACCCCAGCGCTTGTCCGAGCCGGTCGCCGCAAACGCGTTGGCGGTGTTGGTCGTGAAGAAGAGATTGTCGATCTTGGCATAGCCGGCGCCACCGGTGGCGTAGAACAGCGTGTTGCGCGCTGCGAGGCCGGCGCGGGCGCGAACCGACCCTTCCCACTTCAACTTGCGCGCCATCGTGTAGCTGGCGGGCGTGGTCGAGAAACCGGCGACGCTGTCGGTGATGTCGGACTTGCCAAATTCGCCGACCAGGCCGACCACGAACGGGCCGCTCTGCACGTCGAAGCCGGCGCGGCCATAATAGGACCAGCCGTCATCGTCGTTGCGGCAGCCAAAATCGACAACCGCAGTGCGGGCGGAGCCGTTGCAGAAGCCCGGCGAGAAGGCGTTAGCGCCGGTTATGGTGTTGACGCTGTCGTTGAAGTTGCCGTCGCCGTTGCGATCGAACAGGATCGACGAGCCGACATCGTTCGGCTGGACGTCGTAACCGCCGGCCGCGCCGATATAGAGGCCCGAGAACGGCTTGCTGTCACGGTCGTTCGTCATGTCCTGCGCGGCGGCGGGAACGGCAAAAATGCCCGCGGTGGCGAGACCGGCGAGCATGGTAAGCGTCGTGAAGTGTTTCATGGTCATTCCCCAAAACAAGGATCGCGGCGCTCCTGAATGCGCCGCGATCCGAGGTTTCTGTTTCAGTCCGTAACGGCGATCACGCGTTGGCGCCGCTGGTCCGAAGTGCATCAGTGCGATTGTTGGTGCCGTTGGGGAAGAAACCCCCGCCGATCCGTGCGGTGCTGGTCAGATAGGCGATGTTGTGCACCTGCGCGATCGACCGGCTATAGGCCAGGCCGTTGGCGTCGGTCGGCACGATGTTCGAGATCGTCGGATCCGACCCGGTGATGCCCTGGTCGATGTCGCCGATCACGCCGGTCGCGCTGTTGGTGACGGTGCCATCCAGGCTGTCGCGTGCGTCGCTGATCTGGCCCGCAATCGTGCGCAGCGACGGTGTATCCAGGCCCTTGCGGTACAGGATCGTGCGGATCAGGCCGGCGTGATAGGCCTCTGCCGCGAGGATGCCGGCGGCGGCCTCGAGATAGGTCTTGTTGGCGATCAGCGCCGCTGCGCCCTTATAGGCGGAGACGCCGACGTCCTCGAAGATGTATGCGCCGAGCAGGAAGCTGTTGTCGTCGGCATAGGGGTTGAACACCTGCGATGCAGAGACGACGCCGGCTGCGCGTGCGGCGGCCGTGAACGCACCCGGAGCGGCAACCGTGCCGACCGAGATATCAATCGCGGGCTGGGCGACGGCGGCGGTGCCGAGCGCGGTACGCAGGAACGCGACATGCGCGACCTCGTCGATCGCGATCTCGCGGGCATATTCACGAACGACGGCATCCTGGAACGGGACCTGTGCGCCGCCGGTAACGGCACCCTGCGTACCGGTGCCGGTGAGCAGGCTGGCGTTCAGGCCGACGCCGAACGCCGCGAACGCATAGAATTGCGCTTCGAGATATTCGAGGTTGAGCGCGAAATTCAGGATATCCGCATCGTTGATCGCAGCGGTCGGGGTCGGGGTCGGCGTGGGCGCGGGTGCGAGATCAGCATCGTCGTTGCCGCATGCTGCGAGCAGGCTGGCGCCACCGATGGCAAGCGCGGAGCCACCGGCGAAGCGGAGGAAGCCGCGGCGCTCGTTGCGGCGGGTGGCGATCGCGTCGAATATCTCGAGCTTGGTATTGAGATCGGTCATTGGGTCAAATCCCCTGAATAGCGAAGAAGAGCGTTGGGCGAGGCTGATGCGATCAGACTGCCGCAGTGCTCGTCTTGATGGTGCCGTTCATGCCCGACGGGTAGAAACCGCCGGCCGATGCCGCACCGCTGTTGAGATAGACGATGTTGAGCACCTGGCTCGCCGAGCGGCTGTAGGCAACGCCGTTGCTGTCGAGCGGAACGATGTTCGACACGGTCACCGCGGCCTGCGTGGTGGCGAGGTTGATCGGCGTCGCGCTGTACGACGAGATGCCCTGGTCGATATCGTTCGAACCGAAGATGGTGGTGTTGGCGCCGCCACCATCGAGGCTGTCGCGCGCCCGCGAGATCGCATCGGCCGAGGTGCGCAGCGACGGCGTCGCGATGCCCTTGCCATACAGCGTCGTGCGCACGATCGCGGCGTGATACGCCTCGACCGCGAGCAGCCCGGCCGCCGCCTCGAGATATGCCTTGCTGGTGAGCAGCGGTGCGGCGCCCTTGTAGGCGGTCACACCGACGTCTTCGAAGATGAAGGCACCAAGCAGGAACGCCTCGTCCGAGGCATAGGGATCGAACGCCGTCCCGGCCGGCACGAGGCCGGCAGCTTGCGCCGCGGTCGAAAAGGCACTGGTGGCGGAGACGCTGACGTCGATCGCCGGCTGCGAGACGGCGGCGGTGCCGAGCGCGGCGCGGAGGAACTTGACGTGGGCAATCTCGTCCTGCGCGATTTCGCGCGCATATTGCTGGACGATCGGATCGGTGAAGTTGACCTGGCGACCGCCGCGCACGGCGCCTTGCGTGCCCGAGCCCGATAGCAGGCTGTTGTCGAGCCCGGTGCCGTAGGCGGCGTAGGAATAGAATTGCGCCTCGAGATATTCGAGGTTGAGCGCGAAGTTCAGCACGTCCGCGTCGGTGATCGACTGCGCCGCCGCGGCGCTCGACATCGACAAGGCGGTGGCACCGGCTGCGGTGATCGCCGCCGCGCCGAGCGCATTTTTGAAGAACTCACGCCGCTCGCTGCGTCGCTCCACGCGAGCATCGAGGGCTTCGATCAGGTGCACGCTCTCGGTCATATCAGGGTCCTCCCCCTTGTTGTTGCAGACGTCGGAGTTATTGAAACAATCGAACAATCGGGACCGATGAGAGTAATACCCTGTCGCCAAGGCCGAACTCGTAACGCGCTCTGTTGCGGACATAAAAAATGCCGTCCACGGCGAGGAACGGCTGCAATCGCGAAATGGACGCAGCATTAACGCGGGTCGGGTGAAATAAATTTCAGGGACCTGGGCGGCGCGATCCTGCGGCGCGCGCCGGGGCATCGGCGCGGCACCAGCGCGTGTCGCCGGCGGCCGCTGAACGCGGTGCTGGCGGTACAAACCCGGTTGCCAGCGCCGTACCGCAACGCCGCGGTCGTTGCAGCGAGCGCCCCGCCCCGCCCCGCCGGCAATGGTCGTGCGCCGCGCGACGCAAAAAGGGCAGACGCAGGCTGCGCCCTGCGCCCCTCCGTCTGCCCAGCGTCCCCTCCGGCGGGGAGCATCGATGGTATAGGCGCCTGCGCTCGTGCCGCGGTTCGGACTGCGCGTGTGCCGTAGATCAGAAGGTGTAGGTCAGCCCCAGCGCGCCCAGCCACTGGTCGGCAGAGCCGACGTCGGCGACGATCGGGCTGTTCTTGTACTTGCCGAGCATGCGTCCGTAGAGCACGCCCGCGCCGACCCCGAAGCCATGGCGGAGATCACCCGATAGGCTCTGCACGACGAAGAACGAGGCGTTGGCGCGACGGAAGCCGCTGTCGTTGACGTCGTAGGTGCGCAGGCCGCTCGCGAGCGAACCGATCGGCGTCACCGCGGCATAGGTCCGGCCAAAGCCCTTGCCGGCATAGTCCGCCGACAGCCCGATCGCGACGAGCGTCCGGACCGAGAGCGGGGTCGTGTAGTTGACCTGCGGGGTAATGACGTAGCTGTCATAGGTACCCGACACGTCGTGGACATAGGCGACACGCGCGGTGAGGGTATCGTAATCGCTGGTGATGACGCCGGTCTTGCCGATGCCGACATAGCCGCCGAGCTCATAGGCGGTATCGATCTTGCCGAGCGCGCGGACCTGGCGGTTGTCGATATCGCCGGTGCGATCCCGGCGGACACCACCGATAACGCCGACTTCGTAATTGATGCCGACCTCGCCCGTGTTCGGGATCAGGTTGAAGTATAGCTGCGTGCCGCGCAGGAAGAAGTCATGCCCGCGCACCGTGCCGATGACCGCACCCGCGGGTATGAAGGAATTGCTGTCCGCACCTTCGTAATCGGGCATCGACACGACGCCAAGCGCGACCGTGACGCGGTTGTTGTCGGCAGGATTGGTGATCGGCGGCGACGGGTTCGGATCGGTCTGGGCGACAGCGGGGGTGGCGATCGGGAGCACCGCGATTGCGGCAGACGTGAAGAGAGTGAATGCGCGCAAGGAGATGCTCCGGACAAAAAGGTTCCAGCGCAAAACGCAGCGCGTTCATTTTCGGTCCGTTACGATCGGTCAGAAGATATAACGCATTTTCACCTGTTGCATTTCGGCATCACCGGCAAGCATGAACCGGGCGGCCGAAAAACGGGGCGGGCCGAACCGGACCGCGGCGTTGCGCGAAAAGCCATAGCCCTCGCGCGGGATGCCGGCGATCGTATCGAGCTTGGCGTTGCTGTTCTCGTCATGGATGATCGCGAGCGCATACCCGCGCTGAGGCAGACCAGGGAAGCTCGTGGTGTGAAGGCTCGCCGGAATCGACCGCGTGAGCGCATTGCCGTCGTCGACGCAGGCGGGAAAATTGTCCGGGTCCGCGGTCAGGCAGATCCGGATCAGGCCCTTTGCCGAGCGCAGATTGTCGACCGCGACGTCAAGCCGCGTGACGGGGGCTGCCGCCGCCAGCGTCAGCCACGCCAACGCGCCCGCCGCGACGAGCGGAAGCGTGCGTCTTGGTGACGTCGCCCGGCCTGTTATCGGTGCCGCAGAGCCGATCCCAGAAGCGGAAATAGAGGCCATAGTTGCACCCGTATTGTTCGTGACGGCGCTGATGATGGCTGGCCGTGATCCGCCAACCACCCACTGCACCGCGCCACATGAACCGCGGGAAAACTTCCCACCGCATGTGGTTGGTTACCCCATAACGGTCATGATTCTTAGTACCAGACCCAGCGCGCCGCTATGGATCGGAATCAGCGATACCAGTAGCGGAATTATCACAGCGCCAATACCCGCCTCGGTCGCATGGAACGAACCGCCCGCGCGGTCGACGGTCGGCTGGCAGACCCGCCTGCGCCGGCTTGAACGGCTTCAACCCGGGTGGCCGTCCAGGCGTGCCGTCACGCGTCGGCGCCGATGACGCTGCTGGTCGCCGGACCGGTCGGCCCCTGAACAGGCGCGCGTCGTCGGCCTCGATCGCGATCATATCGCAGCCGCCCGGTGGACGGCCCCCGCCCCCCCCCAGCCTTGCGCCGGCGGGGAAGGCGAGACCGCTCAATCGTCCTTTCGTACCGGAAACGCGAAGCCGAGCGGCTGGATCGCGGTCGCGTCCTGCTTCAGCCGCGCGGCCATCTGCTCGTACTCGCGCTCGGTCTCCGGGGTGACGCTCGCGCGCGATTCCTTCAGCGCGCCGTCGAAGTCAGCCATGGTAACGTCAGTCGAGTCGATCGACCGCCGCAACGCGACCAGACCGGCACGGCGGACGACATCCTCCAGATCCGCGCCGCTGAAGCGGTCGGTCCGCTCCGCGAGACGGTCGAGATCGACGTCGCTTGCGAGCGGCATCTTCTCGGTCTGGATGCCCAGGATGCGACGGCGGCCAGCCTTGTCGGGGACTCCGACATAGACGAGCTCGTCGAACCGCCCCGGCCGCAGCAACGCCGGGTCGATCAGGTTCGGCCGATTGGTCGCACCGATCACGACGACCGATTGCAGCTCCTCCAGCCCGTCCATCTCCGCCAGGATCGTGTTGACGACGCGTTCGGTCACCTGCGGCTCGCCCGTACCGCTGCCCCGCGCGGGCACCAGCGAATCGAGCTCGTCGATGAAGATCACGCATGGCGCAACCTGACGCGCGCGCTGGAACAGCCGCGTGATCTGCTGCTCGCTCTCGCCATACCATTTGCTCAGCAGGTCGGACGATTTGGTGGCGATGAAGTTCGCCTCCGCCTCGCGCGCAACCGCCTTGGCCAGCAGCGTCTTGCCGGTGCCGGGCGGACCGTAGAGCAGGAAGCCCTTGGCGGGCCGGATCCCCAGACGGCGGAACGCGTCGGGGTTCTTGAGCGGCAGTTCGACGCCTTCCTTCAGCCGCATCTGCGCATCGTCGAGCCCGCCGACATCGGCCCAGCGCACCGTCGGCGCCTGCACCATGACTTCGCGCATCGCCGATGGCTGGACGCGTTTGAGCGCACCGAGGAAATCCTCGCGCGTGACCGACAGTTCGTCGAGCACTTCGGGCGGAATCGTCCGCTCCTCGAGATTGAGCTTGGGCATGATCCGGCGGACCGCCTCGATCGCCGCTTCACGTGCGAGCGCGGCGAGATCGGCGCCGACGAAACCGTAGGTCGTACGCGCAAGCTCATCGAGATCGACGCGGTCACCGAGCGGCATGCCGCGCGCGTGGATGCCGAGGATTTCGCGGCGGCCACGCTCGTCCGGGACACCGACGACGATCTCGCGGTCGAACCGGCCGGGACGGCGAAGGGCTTCGTCGATCGCCTCGGGACGGTTGGTGGCGGCGATCACGACGAGGTTCGCACGCGATTCGATGCCGTCCATCAACGTCAGCAGCTGTGCGACAAGACGCTTTTCGGCCTCGCCCGACACCTGACCACGCTTGGGCGCGATCGAATCGATCTCGTCGATGAACACGATCGACGGCGCGGACTTCGCGGCTTCCTCGAACACCTCGCGGAGGCGTGATTCGGACTCGCCATAGGCCGAGCCCATGATCTCGGGACCGTTGATCAGGAAGAATTGCGCATCCGATTCGTTCGCGACGGCGCGCGCGAGCCGCGTCTTGCCGGTGCCGGGAGGGCCATGCAGCAACACGCCCTTGGGTGGATCGACGCCCAGCCGCTGGAACAGTTCGGGATAGCGCAGCGGCAGTTCGACCATCTCGCGCAGCTGGTCGATCGTCTGCGCCATGCCGCCAATGTCATCGTACGTGACGTCGGCGCGCCGCGCAGCCTGCGGCTCCTCATATTCGGAGCGCAGTTCGATCTCGGTATTCTCGTCGATATGCACCACGCCCTTGGGGCTGGCGGCGATCACCGCGAGGCGGATTTCCTGCAACGCGTAGGCCGGCGCGTTCATGAACTGCTGGACGCCCGGCGGCATGTTGCCGACGCGCTGATGCCCCGCGGTCGCGACGATGTCACCCTGGCAGATCGGCCGGCCAAGGAACGTGCGCTTGAGCGCGTTGGTCGAACCCTGGAGGCGGAGGTTCTGCTGGGCGGGCGCGAAGACGACGCGCGTCGCAGGCTTCGACTCGGCCTTGCGCACCTCGACGAAATCGCCCGAACCGACACCCGCGTTCGCACGCTGGAGCCCGTCGATACGCAGGATGTCGAGGCCTTCATCCTCGGGATACGGCCCGACGGCGCGCGCGGGCGTATTCTGCTTGCCGAGGATTTCGATCACGTCGCCCTCGCCGATCGCGAGCGTCGCCATGAGCGCGCGCGGCAGATGCGCTAAGCCACGACCGCTATCCTCGGGCCGCGCATTGGCAACCTGGATTTTCCGCGTGGGGATTTCGCTGTCGGGCATCTCAATTCCTTCGAACTCGTAGCGCCCGAGATAGGGCGCCGGTTCCGATGGTTCGAGGACTTGAAAACACAAAAAAAGGGCCGGCCAATAAAGGCCAGCCCATGAAAGTTTTTAGGAGAGGATGCCTGAAAGGCGAGGTCTTTTTGCGTCGGGACGGTTGATGTTGCAAGTGCGAAGGGATCAGCTACGATTGCGCGAACTGCAATCGTATGGCTGAATGCGTCCAGCGGTCGTTGTCACACTCGTCGAGTCGAAAGAGGAATCATGCGCAGGCTGCCGCCATTGGGGGCTATCGAGGCGTTCGTGCAGGTCGCGCGACTGGGCTCGATCAAGGCCGCAGCCGAGGATCTGGCACTGTCGGCCCCCGCGCTCAGCCGGCGTGTGCAGAGCCTCGAGCGCTTCATCGCCAAGCCTTTGTTCGCGCGCCGGCATCAGGCGATGGTGCTCAATGCGGATGGCGAGCGGTTGCTCGCGCAGATCGCGCCGGTGCTAGATTCCCTGTCGGATGCGGTCGAATCGCTGACCAGCACGACCGAGGTGCTGCGGCTGCGGCTAGGGATCCTGCCGCTCTATGCGTCGCAAAAGCTTTTCCCGCGACTGGGGGAATTGCGCACGACGCATCCCGAGCTCCATCTCGACATCGATACCGCCGCGCACCTTGTGTCGCGACTCGGCGACGGGCTCGACGCGGTGATCGCCTTGTCGCGCGAGATCGATCCGTCGCTCTACGCGCGGCGGCTCGATCGCAATTCGGTCTATGTGATCGGCGCGCGCAGCCTGCTCGAGCGGGCGGACCCGGTCACGCGGCCCGAACAGCTCGCGACGCTGACCGCGCTGGTGCACCGCGACATGACCGATACGTTCACCGCATGGCGAACGGCGGCGGGACTCGACGAGATCGAGCCGCTGGCGATCGACCATTTCGATTCGGGCGCGCTGATGCTCGAGGCGGCGGCGCAGGGCCTGGGCGTCGCGTTCATGCATGCGAGCCATTTCGCCGACGCCAACGATCCGCGGCTGGTGCGGCTGTTCGATATCGCGGTGGAGAGTCCGTACAGCTACTGGTTCGTGTGCCGCCCTCGCGCGCTGCAGACCAAGCCCGTCAAGCTGTTCCACGACTGGCTGATCCGGACCCTGGCGGAAGTTTAGCCCGGCGTGGCTTTCGCCGGGATACCGGGTGTATGTTTGAGAGAGGATCAGGGTAGCAACTGCGGGGCGCTTCATGTTCGAAGCGCGCCGCGGCAAAGCCGCGCCGTCGGACGCAGTTGCACTCCGCCGGCCGGCTTCGGCTGTCTCCGGCGCAGCCTCGGCTGCGCCGGTGCAGCCTTTAGGCTGCGCGGGCCTTGACGATCTTGCCCGGCGTACGCGGCGGCTCGCCCTTGGGCAGCGCGTCGATCAGGTCCATGCCGTCGGTGACTTCGCCCCACACGGTGTACTGCTTGTCGAGGAAGCGCGCGTCGTCGAACACGATGAAGAACTGCGAGTTCGCCGTGTCGGGCTGGTTGGTGCGCGCCATCGAGCACACGCCGCGGACATGCGGCTCGGCCGAGAATTCCGCCTTGAGGTTGGGCTTGGTCGACCCGCCGGTGCCGTCGCCGCGACCACCGTCACCGCCCTGCGCCATGAAGCCCGGGATCACGCGGTGGAAGGGCACGCCGTCGTAAAAGCCTTCGTTCGCGAGTTCGGCGATCCGCTCGACATGCTTTGGCGCGAGATCGGGGCGGAACTTGATCGTGACGTCGCCGCCGTCGAGGGTCAGCGTAAGCGTTTCGGGGGTATCAGCCATTCATGTTCTCCTGAATTGATGAGGCGCAGATAGGGAGCCGCACTCCGACTGGCAAATGCACGCGCGTCGCGTTAGGGCCCAAGCGCAAATCTTTTAAGGGAGGCAGCCATGAGCGAACTCGAGCTTCCCGAGGTCGAAACCGACACCCAACCCGAAACGCAGCTCGATCGCGACGATCATCTGCGGCCCGAATTCGTCCGCGCGGTGCTCGACGCGGTCGAGGAGGGCGACGACGAGGCCGCGCGCGCGCTCGTCGAGCCGCTCCACCCCGCCGACATCGCCGATCTGTTCGAGCTGACCCCGCAGGAGGATCGCGCCGCGCTCGCGCGCGCGGTCACCGACCTGCTCGGCGGCGACGTGTTCGCCGAGATGAACGATTATGTCCGCGAGGATCTGATCGACGCGCTCGAGCCGCACCAGGTCGCCGATCTCGCGTCCGAGCTCGATACCGACGACGCAGTCGCGATCATCGAGGACATGGACGAGGACGAGCAGCGCGCCGTGTTGCGCGCGCTCGATCCCGACGATCGCGCGGCGATCGAGGAGGCGCTGAGCTACGCCGAGGAGTCCGCCGGTCGCCTGATGCAGCGCGAGCTGATCGCTGTCCCTGAGCATTGGACGGTCGGCGACGCGATCGATTATCTGCGCGGCCATGAGGAGCTGACGACCGATTTCTGGGAAATCTTCGTCGTCGACCCCGCGCACAAGCCGATCGGCACATGCCAGCTGTCGTGGATGCTGCGCACGCCGCGCGGGATCGCGATCGCCGACGTGATGAAGCGCGAACAGACGCTGATCCCGGTCGACATGGACCAGGAAGAGGTCGCGCTGCGCTTCCAGAAATACGCGCTGATCTCCGCCGCGGTGGTCGATCACGGCGGCCGGCTGGTCGGCATGATCACGGTCGACGACATCGTCCACATCATCTCCGAAGAGGCGGGCGAGGATACGCTGCGTCTGGCAGGGGCCGGCGACGGCGACATCAACGAGCCGATCCGGTTGACCGTGCGCACGCGCTTCACCTGGCTGGTGGTCAATCTGGGCACCGCGATGGTCGCGTCGTCGGTCGTCGGGCTGTTCCAGGGAACGATCGCGAGCTTCGCGCTGCTCGCGGTACTGATGCCGATCGTCTCGGGCATGGGCGGCAATGCGGGGACGCAGACGCTCGCGGTGGTGGTGCGTGCGCTCGCGACCAACCAGCTGACGAGCTCCAATACGCGGCGGATGATCGGCCGCGAATTCCGCATCGCGGCTGCGAACGGCGTGATGCTGGGGGCGTTGATCGGCTGCGGGACCTATGTGATCTTCCATAACGAGAATCTGTCGATCGTGATCGCCGCGGCGATGCTGACCAACAATATCGTCGCGGGGCTCAGCGGCGTGCTGGTGCCGGTGACGCTCGACAAGTTCCGGATCGATCCCGCGGTGTCGTCGGCAGTGTTCGTGACGACGATGACCGACACAATGGGGTTCTTCTCGTTCCTCGGCCTCGCCAGTCTTTGGGGCCTGCACGGTTGATTGAGGCGGTTTAGGGCCCATTTTCAGCGACATGCCGCTTCACCTTACCCCCCTCCACCTCACGAAGGTCGCGTTCGGCGCGGACAGCGTCGACCATCTCGCCGAGCGGCTTCGCCTGCGTGGCGAGGAGGGGCCCGTGTTCCTGACGACCCGCTACCTGCCCAAGCGGCACGAGGAGGTCGCCGGACAGGGATCGATGTTCTGGATCCTGAAGCACCAGTTGATCGCACGCTCGCCGATCCTCGGCTTCGGCGAGGCCGAGGGTGGCCGCGTCGCGATCCATATCGATCCCAAGCTCGTGCTGGTGCAGGCGCGACCCAAGCGCGCACATCAGGGCTGGCGCTATCTCGAAGACGCCGACGCCCCGCTCGATCTGGGCGGCGATGCGACTGGGCTCGACGTGATGCCACCCGCGCTGATGACGAAACTGGCCGAACTCGCGCTGATCTGAGCGGCCCACCTATCGCCTGGCCTCAGGAAGGCGCGCCCGCTTTCCCGCACACGACCGGGCCGCCCGCCGCGGCATCCACCCGGCATTTCGCAGCACCGGTGACCGTCACCGTCCCCAGCCCGCTGTTCGTCACCTGCGCGGTGTAGCGCGCCGCCGCCTTCGTCTCGCCGACCCCGTCGAGATGGACGGTCAGGTCGTTGACCGCCAGCCCCGATGCGTCGATCGCGCCCGGCCCGCTCGTCACCAGTCGCGCCCGCGCCGCGCGGCCCGCGAGCGTCATCTGCCCCGTGCCGATCAGCGTCGCGTTCAACTGGTCGGTATCGGCAGCAGCAACCGACAGGCTGCCATTGCCGCTAACCGTGACATCGACCCGCATGCCGCGCATCCTGGCGATCGTCAGCCGTCCACCGGCCGCCACGCTGGCCGAGGACAGCCCGGGCGTCGATAGCATGATCACGATCGGTCCTGCCCCCCGCCCCTCTTGGCCCCGCCCCTGTTCACCCCAGCCGCCGGTGCCCTTGCGCACCGACAGCGTCGTACCGTCGACCCGCACCGCCACCCCCTGAGTCGCACGGGGATCGCCGGTGATCGTCGCACGCGGGGAGCCGATTGTGACGCGAACCTCGAACGGCCCCTCTACGCGCACCCGATCGAAGCTGCCGACCGACTCGGTCCGGCTGGCGGTGGAGGGCTGTGCGAACGCCGGCGACGACAGGAGCAGCGACGATGCAAGCAGATATCTCATGCCCGCACCGTCGCCGCTCCCGCCGCATCGCGCAAGTCAGCGGCCGCAGCGCACGTTGCCCGAGCCCATCTTCGATATCGTGCAGCGCGAGCGTGGGCCGAGGTCGACGTCGCCCGACCCCATCATGTCGACCTTGGCGGGGCCGTCGACGACCGCGCGGACGCTGCCCGAGCCTGCGATCTCGACCTTGGCGGATCTCGCTTGCAGCCGCGCGCCGTCGACATCGCCCGAGCCCGCAATCTCGACGTTCAGGTTGCGCGCGACGCCGCTGGCGCGCGCGGTCCCCGAGCCCGCGATCGAGAAGTTCGCCGCGTCGACCTGCACCGCGGCGATCGTCAGATTGCCCGAGCCCGCGATCCCGCCTGCGAACGCGCCGCCCTCGACCCGGTCGATCGCCATGTTGCCCGAGCCGGAGACGGTCGCCGCGCTCAGCCGCGGCAGCGTGACGTACACCTTGACCTTCGCGCTTTTGCTCCAGCCGAAGCCCGTCCCGTTCTTGCGGCCGATATCGAGCGTCGCGCCGTCACGCGCGATACGCAGCCGGTCGAGCTGCTCGGTCGGCCCCTCCGCGCGGACCGAGAAGCCCGTGCCGAGGCGGACGTCGACATCGTCCGCGCCGCGCAGGTCGATCTGGTGGAAATCGACGATCTGGAAGGTGCGCGTCGTGCCCGACCCCGAGGCAGCGACACCCGATCCCTCCGCGTCGCCGTCCCAGCCGAACGAGCAGGCTGCAAGAGGGATGATCAGCCCGAGCGCAAGAAAGTTCATCGCAGCCTCCTGTGTGTTGTCAAAACAATACACCTGATCGGAAGCGGTGCCAAGCGGATTTGCGCGCGATGCTTTTTAGGGAATGGTGACGATGCGCCCCGGTCGGGGGCACGATGCCGGGACCGATCGTCGCGCTATTTGCGCTTGCACGGATAGGCGTCGCGCAGCGCATCGCGCACGACGAAGGACGGCGCACCGGTGCCCGTCTTCTTGGCGCGTGCACGTAGATAGCCGCGCACCGTGGCCGCGACCTTGATGTTCGAGACGCTGGCCGGCAGCGGACAGATGTCGCCCGCCAGCGACAGCGCGTCGAACTCGCCAAGGATGTATCCGGTGCAGAAGTTCGCGCTCGGGTCGCTATCCTTGCCCTGGCAGAATTCGAGAAGCTGTTGGGTCGTGAGCGAACTCACCACCACCGCTCGATCGGGCGCCCCATCGGTCTTGCGAGCAGGCGCACGATCGGTCGCGGCAAGTACGGCAAGCATCAGCAGGATCATCGTTTTCCCTTCGCGCCGGACCGCACTTCAACGCGCGACGGCGGCACTGACATAGGGCAGCAGGCGCACGCGTGGGAACACGTCGTCGAGCGATTTCGTGTCGGGCAGGATGTAGACGACCCCGCCCTTCTTCTGGAACGCCGGCGTCAGCGTACGGGTATAGAATTTGGTGCCGACGTTGATGCAGCCGAAACTGATGCGGTTGTCGTCGGGCGACGGCGACACCAGCCGGTCGACGCGGTGCTCGCTCTTGTGCGTGGTGATCACCGCATGCAGCGCCACCGAATTCGCATAATCGACCCAGATCACGCGCTGGCGACCAAAGGCGCGCCCGAACTTCGCGACGAACCGCCCCGCGGGCGTGGTCCGCTCGGCCGGACCGATATCAGCAAGATCCTTGGCGCCGATGCCCGGCGAGGAGTCGTCGCCGATGCCGACGCCCAGCAGGACGGGCGTCACGCCCATGAAGTCGCCCTTGCCACTGAAGAGCAGCAACGACGCCGCCTGCTTGTCGATCACGGCATAGGGCAGACCGCCATTGTCATGCTCGGCCGCGATCCAGGCGATCATGCGGCTCGCCGGCTCCGATTGCGGCGGCAACACCAGCGGCGGCGCCACGACCTTGGCGGCCTTCGCGCGCGCGCGCTTGGCCTGCGCGCTCGGCTTGGCTTTGCGCGACTTGGTCGCGGCCGCCCCCGCCCCCGCCCTCGCCGACACCGCTTGCGGCGCGACGAGGGCGAGCGCGATCGCCAGGCCGAAGCCTGTACGACACGCGCGACGGGACAAACCGGCGGACATCACGATGCGGATGTCCGGCCGGGCCCGTCCGTCGATGCAGGCACTGGCGATGATGGCTTAGCCGCGCGGCTTGCGCTGGCGCTGCTTGGCCTGCATCTGCATCTGCTGGTCGAGGCCATCGACGCGGCTGTTGATCTGGTCGATCCGCTGGCCGTTCTGCTGCGACTGACCGGCGGCCGCCTGCGCCTGGGCCAGCGCCTGGCCCGACGTGCCTTCGACGGTCCGCAGCTGACCGTCGAGGCCGTCGATCCGCGTGTTGACCACGGCGATCTGCTCGCGGACGAAGCCCTTGGTGGCGCACCCGCTAAGCCCGATCCCGGCGATCAGGATGAGGGCGACCGTCGGGTATTTCGGGAGATTCGAACGCATATACTTATCCTTCCAAGACTGGATGGCGCCAGTCAGCGGAGAGTCGACGGAATGACAATCGATATCCGTCGAGACGTTCGTGCCATGCGGTGAGAGTTGGCCGATCTCGGCACCTAGGACTGGATTGGCGGTGCAACGAGACGGGCGGTCGCTTTCTCTACGTGTCGCAAGCTTGTGTTCAGAATTGCAGAATTCATATCGTATAGTCGAAGAAATACTTGGACAAGACGGACGCCATTTCGAGCCGCGGCGTCCGGCCGACGCACGTTCCAGATCCGACCATAACGAAAAAGGGCGGCCCCGCAGGACCGCCCTTTCGTCTCGGCAAGGAGCGCGGGCGTCAGACCGGCACCTTGTCCTTGTTGTAGATCGCGGCCGCGGCGCGCAGGATGTCGAGGATCTTCTCCTGCGCCTTGGGCTCGTCGAGCTCTTCCATCGCGGCCAGTTCGCGCGCGAGCCGGCTGGTCGCGCCTTCGAAGATCTGGCGCTCGGAATAGCTCTGCTCAGGCTGGTCGTCGGCACGGAACAGGTCGCGGACCACTTCGGCGATCGACACCAGGTCGCCCGAATTGATCTTCGCCTCATATTCCTGCGCACGGCGCGACCACATGGTGCGCTTGACCTTGGGCTTGCCCTTGAGCGTGTCCATCGCCTCGCGCATCGTCTTGTCCGACGACAGCTTGCGCATGCCGACGCTTTCGGCCTTGTTGGTCGGCACGCGGAGCGTCATGCGCTCTTTCTCGAACCGCAGGACATAGAGTTCCAGTGTCATGCCGGCGATTTCCGAGCGCTGGAGCTCGATCACACGGCCGACCCCGTGCTTTGGATAAACGACGAAATCACCGACATCGAAGGACAGTGCCTTGGCAGCCATTTGGGGCCTTTCCGGATCAGGCCTCCACGCGACGCCTCGACGAAGGACTCGTCGCTGCTACATCGGGGGGAGGGATAGGTCTAAACGTCAGGCGCACGACGTGAGTCATCGCGCCCGTCACGGACCCATCTAGCAGCTTTGCAACAAAATTACCAGCCGAACGTGGCAGGCGGCTTGCCCTTTTCCGGATTCGCCGCCTCTTATCAGTCCCCTGCGCCGGGTTCGGGCGAGAAATACTTGTCGAACTTGCCCTCGACGCCCTTCATCGCATCGGCGTCGGGGGGCGTCTGGTTGTCATTGCGCGTGACGTTGGGCCATTGCGCCGAGAAGGTCGTGTTGAGCTCGAGCCATTGCTCGAGTCCGCTCTCGGTGTCGGGCAGGATCGCTTCGGCGGGGCATTCGGGCTCGCACACGCCGCAATCGATGCACTCGCTGGGATTGATCACCAGCATGTTCTCGCCCTCGTAGAAGCAATCGACCGGGCACACTTCCACGCAGTCCATATACTTGCAGCGGATGCAGGCGTCGGTGACGACGTAGGTCATTATGAGAACTCCTGGGCCGGATTCCTTTCCGGCGACGAACGCGCCAGCGACTATGCCCGCAGGTCCCTCGCGTCAATCATAGCAAGCCTTCTGCGAGACGTTATCAAGCTATCCCACACCCGCCGACCTCCACCGTCCCCTCCTCCAACGTCATCATGACGAAAGTCAGGACCCAGAGTCGCGAAGGAACGGCCCGCTTGGCTCTGGGTCCTGACTTTCGTCAGGATGACGGATGTCCGCGTCCAGCGTTCCCTGCGCCGGATCGCGTACCGCCGCGGCGGGCGTGCTGCCCGCAACCAGATCCTGATAGCAGGCCTGCGCCTCCGGAGCGGGGCCACGGCGCGACGGCAGCGCTTCGACGCGGATGACGCGAACTTGGTCTTGCGCAGCAAAGGTCAGCACGTTGCCGATCCGTACCGGGCAATGCGCCCGGTCGATCGCGCGCCCGTCGATGCGCAGGCGCCCCTTCTCGGCGATCGCCTGCGCCGCGCTGCGCGTCTTGGCGAGCCGCACGAACCACAGGAACCGGTCGATCCGCATCGCGCCTTCACCCATGGCGGACCAATGCGGCTAGCCCGGCAAACGCGTTCTGCCGCGACGGATCGATCGCAACCGGCGGTGCCGGGCGCGCAGGCGGGCGACCGCGCCACACCCAGCGCGGCGTATCGCCCGCCAGCGCCTTGAAGCCGAGCTCGGCCATCAACCGCTCGAGCGACGCGGGATCGACCCCGATCGACGTCGCCAGCGCCGGATCGGGCGCGAATGGCGTACGACCCTGCCGCGAATCATGCGCGGCGCGGGCGATCCGCTCGATCAGGTCGACCCGCACCGCCTGCAGCCCAAGCGGGCGGAACCCCGCCTCGAGCGTCGCGCCGTCGCTGCCACGCGCGAGAACGGTCGCCCCGTCGCGCGGTGTAGCGATCACGCTCCCGCGCGCCGCCGCCAGCACCCGCCGCCAGCGCGCCGATTCGGGCTTCAGCAGCCGCGCGTCGAACAAATCGAGCGCACCGATCGTGATGCCGGTCTTGCGCAGCCGCTTGCGCGCATCGGGATCGATCGCGTCGAGCGCGAGCCGCATCGGCAACCGCGGCAGGATCCCGCCAGCCTCCTCGATTGCGCTCGCCACCGCACGCAGCGCAGGCGTCGCGGTCGCGTCGCGGCTCGTCTCGGCGAGCTCGACCAGCACCGCCACCCGCCGCTTGAGCATCGTCCCGAGCCACCGCGCCAGCCGCGATTCGATCCGCTCGCGCGCCGCCTTGTCCAGGCAGTCGAGCGACCGATCGAGGATCAGCCTGGGCCGCGCAAACGATGGCCCGGCCCCGAGCTTGGCGACCGCATGCCCCGCCCAGATGATCTGCGCATCATCGTCGAGTGCGATATCGGCATCGGGCGCATCGGCGAGCGACTGCCCGCGCCGCGACCGCTCGCCCGCCAGCCGCTTTTCCGCCGCCGCGAGCAGCAGCCTTTTGTCGCTCGCGCGCGCATCCGCCGCCACGGTGAAGCGGAACCCGTCGAGCCGCCCGATCGGATGATCCTCGACCATCACCTCGCCCTCGGGCCCGATCACCACGGGCAGCGCGCCCGCATCCGCGCCGATCTGCCGCATCAGCGCGGTCGTGCGCTTGTCGACGAAGCGCTGAGTCAGGCTGGCGTGCAGCGCATCCGACAGCCGCTCCTCGAGCGCCGCGGTCCGCGCGGCCCACAAGGTCGGTTCGGCGAGCCAGTCCGCACGCTGCGCGATATACGCCCAGATCCGCGTCGCCGCGATCCGCCCCGCGATCACCGGCACGTCGCCGGCGACCGTATCGAGCCGCGCGATCTCGTCGGCAAACCACTGGTGCGGGATATGCCCCCGCCCCTCGCTCAGATGCCCGAACAGCCGCGAGACGAAGCGCGCATGCGGATCAAGGCCCACCTTACGGAAATCGGGCACGCCGCACGCCGCCCACAACCGCGCGACCATCGCCGGATGCCGCGCGCGCTCGCGGACCCAGCCCTCTTCGGCCAACCGCTTGAGCACACCGAGATCGAGCGACTGCGGCGCGGCGCGCAACACCCCCGCGGGCGGGCGCGCCTCAAGGCTCGCGACCAGCGCATCGATGCTCGCGAAATCGGGTGCGCCCTGCCGCCAGTACAGATTTTCGAGCCGCGGAAACCGGTGCTCCTCGATCGCGAGCACCTCTTCGGGCAGGAACGCGCCCGGCCCGTCGTCGGACAGCGCACCAAACGTACCGTCGCGCTGGTGCCGCCCCGCGCGACCCGCGATCTGCGCCATCTCCGCCACCGTCAGGCGCCGCTGGCGCTTGCCGTCGAACTTGTTGAGGCTGGCGAACGCGACATGCGCGACGTCCATGTTGAGCCCCATGCCGATCGCGTCGGTCGCGACAAGATAATCGACCTCGCCCGCCTGGAACATCGCGACCTGCGCGTTGCGCGTCCGCGGCGACAGCGCGCCCATGACAACCGCGGCACCGCCGCGCAGTCGCCGCAGCATCTCGGCGACCGCATAGACTTCCTCCGCCGAGAACGCGACGATCGCCGATCGCTTGGGCAGCCGGCTGATCTTCTTGGCGCCCGCATAGGTCAGTGTCGAAAAGCGCGGCCGGTTGACGATCTCCGCCTTGGGCACCAGCGCCTTGATCATCGGCCGCAGCGCCTCCGACCCCAGGATCATCGTCTCCTCGCGCCCGCGCGCGCGCAGCAACCGATCGGTGAAGACGTGACCGCGCTCGGGATCCGCGCCGAGCTGCGCTTCGTCGAGACCGACAAAGGCGACGTCGCGGTCGGGCATCGACTCCGCGGTACACAGGAACCAGCGCGCATCGGGCGGGACGATTTTCTCCTCGCCGGTGACGAGCGCGACCCGGTTCGCACCCTTGATCGCGACGACGCGGTCATACACTTCTCGCGCCAGCAGACGCAGCGGGAAACCGATCATCCCGCTGGAATGCGCGCACATCCGCTCGATCGCGAGGTGCGTCTTGCCCGTGTTGGTCGGCCCCAGGACCGCGGTGATACCACCGGACGCGTCGTCGCTCATGACGGACAACATCGGGGGTAAACCGCGCCGGTGCAATGACCTGTACGCAATTGCGTGATCGGCGGTCGCCCGATTGGCCCTACTCGGCGCGCGCGACACGCCGCGGACTTCGCCACATGCGTTGACCACCGCGCGCGGCGCGCTACGTCGGGGGCATGGCAAAACCCGACCGCCTCGCCCGTCTCGACGCCCAGCGCGAAGACCTCGAAACCGACTATCGCGACACGCTCGTCGCCGCGCTGGAAAAGACCGCCGCCGGTTCGCTCGGGCTGTTCGACCGCAGCACGGACCGCCGCGTCCGCGCCGCAATCGCCCCGACGATCGACTCGCTCGCAGAGATGGGCGCCGACATCGCCGCAATGCGCGAGCGGCTGATGATGGAGCCGTTCGCGCTCCACCGCGACTTCTTCGCCGCGCGCGGCCCGGTCAAGGCCAGCGCGGTCGGCGAACAGAAGGAAGCGCGTTTGTGGCTAGACCGGCTCAACGCGCCGTCATCCTGACGAAAGCGGTAGCGGCGGGGTTCCTGGGGTAACCGCAACGCCATCCACGCCGTCATCCTGCCGGTATGGGGTCAGGGTGGCAGGCCCAGCTTACCCCTCGAAGCGCCACCCGGCATTCGTGCCGGCCAGGAACGGCACCACCGCGGTCTCGCCCGTCCCGATCGACGTCGGCACCTCGACATCGTCGCGCACCAGCGTCACCGTGCCCTCATTGAGCGGCAACCCGTAGAAACGCGCGCCATGCTCGGACGCGAACCCCTCGAACCTGTCGAGCGCGCCCTCCTCGTCGAACACGCGCACATACGCCTCCAGCGCGAACGGCGCGTTGAAAATGCCTGCGCACCCGCATCCGGATTCCTTCGCCCCGACGACATGCGGCGCGCTGTCCGTCCCCAGGAAGAACCGCGGCGACCCCGACACCGCCGCTTGCCGCACCGCGAGCCGATGCCTCTCGCGCTTGAGCACCGGCAGGCAATAAGCGTGCGGCCGCAGCCCCCCGTCGAACAGCGCGTTGCGGTTGATCAGCAGATGCTGCGGCGTGATCGTCGCCGCGATCGGGTGATCCGCCTCGGCGACGAACGCCGCCGCCTCCGCGGTCGTGATATGCTCCAGCACGATCTTCAGCCCCGGATAGTCGCGCACCAGCGGCGTCAGCACGCGCTCGACGAACACCGCCTCGCGGTCGAAGATGTCGATCGACTTGTCGGTCACCTCGCCGTGGATCAGCAGCGGCATGCCGATCCGCTGCATCGTCTCCAGCACGCCGGTCAGCGCGCGGATGTCGGTGACGCCGTGCGCCGAATTGGTCGTCGCATGCGCGGGGTACAGCTTGCACGCGGTAAACACGCCCTCGGCATGGCCGCGCTCGAGCTCGGCCGGGTCGGTGCCGTCGGTCAGATAGCACGTCATCAGCGGCGTGAAGCTCGCCCCCTCGCCAAGCGCCGCCATGATCCGCTGCCGATACGCCTTGGCAGCCGCGATCGAAGTCACCGGCGGCGTCAGGTTCGGCATGATGATCGCACGTGCGAATTGCCGCGCGCTATGCTGCGCCACTGCCTCCAGCATCGCGCCATCGCGCAGGTGGACATGCCAGTCGTCGGGGCGGCGGATCGTGAGGCGGTCGGTCATGGCGCCTTCCTATCGGCGGGGTCGCGGAGATGCCAGCCATCTGCGGCTTGGAAATCACACGACGCGCACTAGGTGGTAGCGATGGACCAGCCCGCCAGCGCAACCCTCCCCGCGACCATGCTCGCCGACCGCAGCGTGATCCGCGTCGCGGGCGAAGACGTGCGGGGCTTCCTGCAGGGGCTCGTCACCGCAGACACCGCGTCGCTCACCCCCGCCACCCCCGCCTGGGCCGCTTTGCTATCGCCGCAGGGCAAAGTGCTGTTTGATTTCATCCTGTGGGCGGATGGCGACGACGTGCTGATCGACGTCGAGGCCACGCAGGCTGACGCGCTGACGAAGCGCCTCATGCTCTACCGCCTGCGCCGCAAGATCACGTTCCAGCCCGACGACGCAAAGGTCCACTGGTCCCCGACCGGCGACGCAGGCGTACCTGATCCGCGTCTTGCCGCGCTCGGGCGCCGCTGGCTCGCCCCCGCAAGCGACCCGGCGACCGGGTGGCGCGCGCATCGCCTGTCGCTCGGCGTGACCGAAGGCATCGCCGAACTCGGCAATGGCGAGACGCTCTGGCTCGAATGCAACGCGCGCGAACTCAACGGCGTCAGCTTCACCAAGGGGTGTTATGTCGGCCAGGAAAACACCGCGCGGATGCACCACCGCGCGAAGGTCAATCGCCGCCTCGTCGTCGCGCCCTTCACCGAACCGAGCACGCGGACGCGGGCCACCTACCCCGACCTCAACCTGATGGTCGAACACCGCCGTGTCGAGGCGCTCGGCGATGCGTTGACGCCACCCTGGCTCGCCACGGCGCTGGCCGAGACCCTGTCTCACTGACACAGCCTTCGCGATTCCCCCCGCTAGGCGGAGGTTGCAATAAAGGTGACGGAGGGGAGAATACCAATCAGGCGGGGTCGCCTGCCGTTCCCTCCCTCGCGCTACACGATCCAGCTAGGTTTGCTGGAAAGGATTTGTCGGTCCGCCAATCAGGAGTTGGCGCGTGCCCAGGCCGCTGCATCCGCCACCTGCGCCGCATCCGGAGTTACCCCGGTGTAAAGCACGAACTGCTGCACCGCCTGCAACGTCGCGACGTCCGCGCCGGTGATGCACTGCTTCCCCGCCGCGGCGGCGGCGCGCAGGAACGGCGTGTCGATCGGATATTGCACGACATCGAACGCCACCTCGCAGCCTGCGATCATCGCCGCCGGAAATGCGAGCGCCGCGGCATCCGCCCCGGTCATCCCGAGCGGCGTGACGTTGATCAGCAGCGCCGCCGCCCGCTCGACGGTCGGTGCCCAGCGATAGCCGTATAGATCGGCCAGCGCACGCCCGGCCCGTTCGTTCCGCGCGACGATCGTCCCGTCGCGAAACCCGTTGTCGCTCAGCGCCGCTGCCACCGCCTTCGCCATCCCGCCCGAGCCCTGCACGACGAACGGCATCACCCGATCCAGCGTCGCGACCAGATCGACGACCGCGCCGTAATCGGTATTATGTCCCGTCAGCACGCCATCGTCGTTGACGATCGTGTTGACGCTGTCGATCGCGCTCGCGGTCTTTGCCAGCCCATCGAGCAGCGGGATCACCGCCTCCTTGAACGGCATCGAGATCGCGCACCCGCGAATCCCCAGCGCGCGGATCCCGGCGATCGCGGCGGCCAGATCGATCGTCGAGAACGACTTGTAGACGAAATCAAGCCCGGTCAGGTCATACAGCCGGTTATGAAACCGCGTCCCGAAGTTCCCCGGTCGCGCCGATAGCGACATGCACAGCCGCGTGTCCCGGCCAATCAGCGGCTTCATCTGCATCTCCATATAGCCCCGCCCCATTACCGCTACGCGCCGCCGGGGTGAAGCATCGTTAGATGTGGTCAACCCGCCGCCGCGACGCCGCACCGACGGTGCCCCTAGGCAGGCGCTCCGTCTCCCCCGCCGCGCAGCAAGAAGAATCACGGGACAACGCGATCACCGCCACGCCGCTCTTTGCGCGGATGGGCATGTTCGCGTGACCAGATCGGCGCTGCACCAAACGTCGCCGACGCGAACGGTCCGAACCCTGCCGGAACCTTGGCCGAAACTTGCCCGAAGCTGGCCCAAAGCTTGCGGTCGTTCGCGCGGCGCCGCGGCGGGCGTCGCGCGAAAGAAAAGGGCGCAAAAGAAAAGGCCGCAAAAGAAAAGGGAGGCCGGCTTGCGCCGACCTCCCCAATCTTCATTCCGTAGCCGATCCGAAGATCGACCAGCGAAAGTCTTACTGGCCCGAACCCGGACCGTAGGTGACTTCCACGCGACGGTTCTGCACTTCGCGAACGCCATCGGCGGTCTCGACGCGCGGACGGCTCTCGCCGAAGGCTTCCGTCGAGATGACGCTGTCCGGGATGGCATGCGAAGACAGATATGCCTTCACGCCATCTGCGCGACGCTGCGACAGACCGACGTTGTACGAAGCCGAACCCGACTTGTCCGCGTGACCTGCGAGCATGACCTGTGCGTTGCCGCACGACTGGTACTGCGTGATCGCGTTGTCGAGAATCGACGCTGCCTCTGGCGTGATGTCCGACTTGTCCCATTCGAAGAACACGATGAACGGACCAGGCGAGCAGACCACATCGACCGGCGCCGGGGGCGGCGGGGGAGGCGGCGGCGGCGGCGGCGGCGGGGGCGGCGGCGGGGGAGGCGCAGCCGGCTCGCCGAAGTTGTACGTCACACCACCGAGGATGCTGTGCGAACGATAGCGACCGTCGAACACGCGGTTCGAAACGTCGACCAGCTTGACGTTCTCGGCGTTGAAGAAACGATACTTCAGCGTCGCGTCGATGTGATCGGTCAGCGGTGCACGGATACCGGCCAGACCCTGATACGCGAACACGGTGTCCGAGTCGTTCAGGAAGTCGCCGTTGTTGTTGAGTGCATACTGCGCCTTGACGCGAGCAACACCGACACCACCGCCGACAAAGCCCTGGATGCCATCGTCCGGACCGAAGTCCAGAAGGCCGTTCAGCATGAAGCTGAGCGCCGACGACGAACCACCGGCATAGTCATAGTTGCCAGCAACCGCGTTGCCGCGTGCGCCGGTGCGGCCGAACACAGGCGTGGTCGTCGACGACGTGTAGCCGTCAACGGTTGCCTTGCGGTAGCCGACTTCGGTCTCGAGGCGGAAACCGCCAAAGTCGTAGCCCATTACGGCGTCGACATCGTAACCATAGTCATGATCGACCGAACCGGCATTGTTCAATGCGCCGATATCATAGTCGATGTCTTCAACGATCATCGCACCGCCTTCGACGCCAACGTACCACGACTTATCGCGGGCGAGGGCGGGAGTGGCGAGTGCGGTGGAGGCGAGTGCCAGAACGACGGCAAGCTTCCGCATACTAATCCCCTTTCATGAGTGTCACACGGACATCGCAAACTCCCTATCCTCGGGCTTGTTTCCACGCAAGTTCACAAAAGTTAGAGGTGTTGCTGGAACGACACAGTTTTTGGGGTGTTTCAGGCCTCGATCAACCCGTGACCGCGTAAACAGCCCAATATGGCGTTAATTGTCGCCCGCGCCTGCGCGTCGATGACGGTGCCGCCGGTCGCCGCGGGAATCGCCGCGCGGCGCGCGCCGACCACCGCGACTCCGCCGATCGCCACGTGCGAACCGACCAGCACGCCTAGCACCCAGGCGCCGCCGCCGAACCGCGCATAAAGGCCGTCGGCGACGCTCCACACCGTCATCCCCTCGCGCGGGGCGACGAACCGCCATCCGCCGCTCGTCCAGCCAGCGATCGTCTGCGGCTGTCCGGCCCAGCCACCGGTCGGCGCGGCGCCGACGATCCACGCGCTTCCCGCGACCGGCGCGCCCGGCGGCACATTGGTTCCCACTGCCAGCACGCTCGCCTGCACCGCCAGGTCGAGCAGCGCGAGCGCCTCGTTATGCGTCGTTTCCTTCTGCGCCTGTCCCGGCTGCAACAGCGGCAATGCCAGCCTTGCGGTGATGTCGTCGCTCATCATTCGTTCCCCCGTTCGATTGTTACGCCCGTACGATCGGGCCAGTACGATCACGCCCGTACGATCAGGCCGGTACGATCAGAGTGGCCGCCAGCGACTCGCCAAAGATCCCACGCTGGCGCACCGCCACGCGAGCGGCGCCGGCCCGCTCGGCCGCGGTCACCGCCACGGACGGCACCGCCACCTCGACCTCGCGCGTGGTTGCGCCGACGGTGACGGTCACCCGGTACGCCTCGACCTCCTCTGCCAGCGGCGCATCCACTCCGTCGATCCAGCGCCACCCCGCCCGGCTCCGCCGCGTCCACCGCACCGTCGCGCTGCCATCCGCTTCGCCAACGAACCGCAGGTGCACCGGCGGGGGCGGCACCACCGACGTGCCGCGCATCACGCACCGCGTCTCGACCGGCGTCGCATCCCCCACGCCCGACGCCATCACCCGGATCTCGCGCCCGAGCACCGACAGGGGCAGGTCGAACGCCCGCGCCGCCGCCGCGTCGATCAGGACGAAACGATCCCCCGGACTCTGCGACCCCGCCGCCGCCTCGCTCCCCCTTCGCCCGCGCAGCAAACCGCTCAATCGCCACCGGGCGCCGCCCAGCGGGTCCGCCCGCCCGAACTGGACCAGCTCGTCGCCGATCAGCGCCAGGTTCACACCGCGATCGAGCGCCGGCGCATCGGCATCCTCCAATGTCATCTCCGCCTGCGCCAGGACGACCTCGAACGCCCCACGCAGATCGAGCAGCGTCGCCGGCGCACCCTCGCATCGCAACAGCGGCCAAAAACCTACCCCACCACGACCGCCCCGGAACTCTCCAGGCTCAGCGTGTAGGATCGCTCCCCGTTGAAATCCCCGGCGTAATCCAGCCGCGACACGAGGAACTTCCCCGTCATCGTGTCGCCGCCCTCGAACGCCAGCCGATAATCGTCGAGCACGCCCGTCAGCGCGCTGGCCTTCACGCGCAGCTCGGCCGCCGAGCCGGTAAACACCCCCGCGCCCGACACGGACACGCTGCGCACCCCGGCGCCCGACAGCAACTGCCGCCACCCGCCCGAGTCCTTGGTGGTCACGACGATCGCCTCGCCATTCACCGACATCTGCGTCGTCCGCAGCCCGGCGACCGTGGCATAGACCACCGGCACCGCCCCGTTCCCCACCTTCAGCAGGAACGCACTTCCCTTCTCCACCGCCATGTCGATTTCTCCCCAAAACCGTGCCGCTCAACTCTCCCGGTACATCCGCACCAGAAACTCGGACGCGCCCCGCCACCGGTCCCCGACGTGCAGCACGCGCGACCGCACCAGCGCCAACCGCACCACCCGCCACCCCTCGCCGAGATCGGGCGGCAGCGCCTCCAATCCCTCCTCCGCCGCCGCCAGCAGCGCGCGCACCCGGACCGGCCGCTCGACCACCGGATAGCCGAGCAATGTCGCCGGCTGCCCCGCCGCCAGGCTCGGCGCCCAGACGAACGCGCCGTCGCTCGTCTTGAACTTGCGGATCCGCGCCCCCTCGACCCGCAGCCCCCGAGCATCCTCAGCAACGACAGACAGAACCCCCACCGCCGCCCCCCGATGCTGCCACAACAACGGCACCACGCGCGCGTCGGCAAACGCCCCTCGCTCCCAGCGATCGTGCAGCTCATGACGCTCGGCCGTGCTCAACGACCCGACCAGCATCGCGCGTTGCGCCGCCGGCAGCATCGCCAGTTCGGCGATCACGTCGCGCTCGCCCGCGACCACCCCCTTCGCCCCTCCCGCCGACGCCGTCTCCGAGGATTCGGGCGAAGAGCTCCCGCGCGGCGCAACGTCGCTGCCGTCGGCGGCCCGGGGATCGGTCGGACCACGCTCGTTCACGCCCCACCCCCTTCCATCGACGCACGCAGCCGCCGTGCCAGCGAATCAAGTTTCTTCGCGATCGACGCATCGGTTTCCGCCTTCGTCGCGCGTCGATGCGGCTTGCGCCCGCGCGCCCCGCCCGCGGGGCCCCCCCGTGCATCCGCCGATCGCCGCGCCAGCAACGCCAGCGCCACCCGCACCGCCTGCATGCTCGCAAGCTGGACGAGCCCCGCCGCCGCTTCGCCCCGCGCATCGCTCCCGTCCGCCGCGCTGTCGTCCTCGGCCGCGTCGTAGCATTCGACCGCGTCCGTGCCCGCGCCCGGCGCGGTCGCGTTCAGCCCCGCGATCGCCGCTGCCAGCAATCCCTCCTCGAGCCGCTCGTATCCGCTCGCCAGCGCCGCCGCCCACTGCGCCGCAAACAGCGGATCGCGCTGCTTGAGCGCGCTGGCGCCGCGTCGGGTCATGCCCGCCGCGGCCGAGGACGACGTCACGTTGCACGTCATCGATAGCGCGGCGAGAAACGTCGCGCGCTTGTCCTTTGTCCATCCTTTGGGCCGTATCGTCCGAACCTGCACGACGCGGTGGCTCCCGCCCGCCACCGTCGTACCCGCTACCGTCGTACCCGCCACCGTCGTAGAGGTCTGCGTGACGTCCCCGACTACCCGCTTCGCCATCCCCCGCGCCCTCCCCGATCCGCCGCCCCCACCCGCGCCCGAACGCAAAAAAGCCGGCGACGCGCGGGGCTCTCGCCCCGATCGTTCCGGCTTCCGTCGTTCGGACCACCCACCCCGACTCGCAATTCGTCAGCGTTCCTGATATGTACCAAACGAGCGTGACGATGTCAATCACTTTAACCTATATGGTTCAGTTCCATTCACGCGCGACGATCGCTGTCTTTTGCCACAGGCGACGCGCCGGATCTGCAAGGACAGTTCCAACGACTCCACCGTTTAACTACTGTCCATAAATAGGATCAATATCACTGGCTATTATTGGTCGAGAGTCGATCAGTTCTTCTATCTCAAATACTATATCCCTATCCTTATAGACTAGATCTATACCAGCAGGTCATGGACTCTGTTTTTATCGAAGGCGTATATTACGCCCGCCCGAGAAAGGACTCGGACAAGAGGAGACAGTCAATGCCTGATGGTATAGCCACGCTCACACGCCCTGTCGTAAAGATCACGGCGCTCACCGATCTGACGCCGATCGGACTGAAGTTACCGCTGATCCTGCCGGGTATCCTTGCAATCAACGCCAAATACACCGCGCTCGGCGGCGCCGGTGGGTTTCTTGGCGCGGCGACGACCGCGCATGCCAAGACGCCCAACGGCAAGGGGTGGTATCGGCATTATGCCGGCGGCTCGATCTATTGGTCGGCATCGACCGGCGCGCATGAGGTTCATGGACTGATCCGCGGCAAGTGGGCGGCGCTCGGCTGGGAAAACAGCTTTCTCGATTTCCCGACCAGCGACGAGACGGTCGGTGGCAATGGTGGCCGGTTCAGCACCTTCCAGGGCGGCGTGATCTATTGGCTGCCCGCGACCGGCGCGCATAAGGTCCATGGCGAGATTCTCGCCCGCTACCGCCTGCTCGGTGCAGAGAAGTCGTTTCTCGGCTATCCGGTATCGGACGAGTTCGCCGGCCCGGGCCAGTCGCGGATCAGCAACTTCCAGCACGGCCAGATCGCCTGGTCGCCCGCCCTCGGTGCGGCGACCTCGTGGACCAGCTATACGCCGCCCGCAACGGGCAGCGGTGCGGGCGTCCATCCGCTGGGGATCCCCAGCGGCAGCAACGCCCCCGACGTCCGGCGCCGGCTGGTCTGCGCCGCGCATATGGACCTGACCGACGACGAGACATTTGGTTCGGACGAACATGCCAGCGCGCACAAGCAGAACGAGGCGGTGCTGACCAACGATCTGCCGCAGGACGTCCTGACCATGCAGAAGGGCGCCGGCGGCGAACTTCGCGTCGAACTCACGTTGCTCGGCCAGGTCAAGCTCAGCGGCGACGTCCTCGTCCAGGGCAAGGCGCTGCTCTACGAGGGTACGAGCGAGCAGACGAACGATCTCGACGGCGATCTCGACTTCACCGTGCTCGTGCCCCGCGATGGCGTGATCTCGCGCACCGTCACCGTCTGGAACGAGGACGAGGGTGGCGACAAGGGCGTGATCGCGATGAGCTTCAGCAACTTCGCCGCCTGATCGGGCATCGCGACGACGACGGGGCTGGGCCTGCCACCCAGCCCCGTATCGTCACCGCCCCCTATAACGTCACCGTCCCCTATATCGTCTCCGTCCCCTATATCGTCTCCGTCCCCTATATCGTCACCGTCCCCGATATCGTCACCGTCCCTGATATCGTCACCGTAACGTCACCGCACACCGCACACCGCACACCGCACACCGCACACCGCGTCATCACCGTGTCGGCACGGGTTCCGCGCCCGAATAATCGTAGAACCCGCGCTTCGTCTTGCGCCCGAACCACCCGGCCTCGACATATTTCACCAGCAGCGGTGCCGGCCGGAACTTCGGGTCGCCCGTTCCCTCGAACAGCACGCGCGTGATTTCCAGGCACGTGTCGAGCCCGATGAAATCGGCCAGCGTCAGCGGTCCCATCGGATGGTTCAGCCCGAGCTGGCACGCCAGGTCGATGTCGCGCACGCTCGCCACGCCTTCGCCGAGCGCAAAGCACGCCTCGTTGATCATCGGCATCAGGACGCGGTTGACGATGAAGCCGGGCGCGTCGTTCGCATTCACCACCTGCTTGCCGAGCGCCTCCGCAAACGCCTCGACCGCCGCCACCGTCGCATCCGACGTCGCGAGGCCACGGATCAGTTCGATCGGCCGCATCACCGGGACGGGATTGAAGAAATGCACGCCCATGAACCGCGCCGGATCGGGTGCTGCCTGCGCCAGCCGCGTGATCGGGATCGACGACGTGTTCGACGCCAGGATCGCGTCCGCGCCCAGCACCTTGCCGACCTCGGCGAAGATCGCGCGCTTCACCGCCTCGCGCTCGGTCGCCGCCTCGACGACGATAGCGCAGTCGCCCATGTCCGCCACGCTGGCGACCGGTTCGATTCCCGCCAGCGCCGCATCGCGCGCGTCCGACCCGATCTTCTCCTTCTCGACCAGCCGCGCGAGCGCCTTGGCGATCCCCGCCTTGCCCTGTTCCGCCTGCGCCAGCGATATATCCGCCAGCAGCACGCGATACCCCGCCTGCGCCGATACCTGCGCGATCCCCGCGCCCATCTGCCCTGCACCAATCACGCCGATCGTCTGCACATCACTCTCCTGAATTGTTACCGCCTACCTAGCCGCTTTTCCCCGCGCTGCCAGCGCGCTAGGCTGCAGCCATGCTGTGCAAACCGATCTTTTCCGCCCTCGCGCCCGTTATCGCGCCCGTCATCGTGCTGCCACTGCTGGCCTGTTCGCCCAGCCAGTCCACGTCGCAACCCAAGACAGACGCTGTGCGCAGCCCCACCCCGGTCGCGCCGACAGCGCCACGACCGGGCACCACGAGCGAGCCGCTTGCGAGCACGAAGCCCGGCACGCTGAAGACCTTCACCGACTGGACCGCCGGCTGCGACAACACGCTTCGCTGCACGCTCGGCACGCTCCTGCCGGAACAGAGCATGGGCGGGGACATGATCACGCTCAATCTCACGCGCGAGCCCGGCCCCGTCGCGCGCGGCGGCGGCGGGATCTCGCTCGCGGTGGAGACGCGCAACGACCAGGCGGCCATCAAGCGCCCGCCCGCCAGCTTCGCCGTCGATGGCCGCCCGATAAAGCTGCGCGACGCCGCCGCGCTCGCCGCGGCGATCGCCAACGGACATTCGCTGACCATTCTCGACGCAGGCGGCGCCGTGCTGGCCACGCTTTCGCTCAAGGGTGCAGCCGCCGCGCTCCGCTACATCGACGCGCAACAGGGCCGCGCCGGCAGCACCGACGCGATCGTCGCCAGGGGCCCCGCCGCGTCGCGCGCACCGGCGCCGGCCCTCCCCGTCATCACCGCGCTCGCGCCATCGGGCACCCCCGCCAAGCTCACCGCGACGCAGATCGCCACGATGCGCAAACGGGGGGCGTGCGATCCCGGCAATTTCCCGTCCGGTGCAGATCCTGAAATGTTCGCCCCCGACGTCCATGCGCTCGGCGGCGGCACGTCGCTGGCGATCCTGCCCTGCTCGACCGGCGCCTATAATCTGATCGGTGCGCTCTTCATCATCGACGGCGCCAAGATCGTCCCAGCCCAACTCGACGCCCCCTCGGCCTTCGAGGAAACCGGCGCCGACTCGGCAACGCCGGTAAAGAGCGTCGTCAACGGCACCTTCGAAGACGGCGTCCTCACCAGCTATGCCAAGGGCCGCGGCCTCGGCGACTGCGGCGTGCACCAGAGCTTCGTCTGGGACGGCACGCGCTTCCGCCTGTCCGAACAGGCCGAAATGGGCGAATGCCGCGGCAATATCGACTATATCACGACGTGGCGCACCCGCGTCGTGCGGCGCTGATATCCTCCTCTTCACAAGAGAGGCGGAAGATAGAGATCAGGATTAAAGCATGCCGAGGGTCCGGAGCCATTGCCGGACCTGCCCCGGCCATTCCCTGGTGATCGGATCGGCGGTGGGACGCATGCCGAAGGCGTGACCGCCTCTGGCGTAGAGACGCATGTCGACGGGCACGCCGGCGTCGTTCAACGCCAGCGCATAGGCTATCGCTTGACGGACGTTATCCGTGGAATCGTCCATTGCGTGAAGGATCAGCGTCGGGGGCGCATTCCCGCTGATCTTCACCCACGGTTTGAGTTCAAGGCTGTTCTTGCCCTTGCTGTCATCCAGCATCCGCGCCGTGTAGGCCAGGATTGCGAAGTCCGGCCGGGGCGATTGCCGGTCGGCAGCATCGGCGATCGGATAGGTGCGCTCTTCCGTATTGCTCATGTCCGCGACGAGATAGGCACCCGCCGAAAAGCCGATCGCGCCGATCTTATGCGGATTGATCCCGTAGGCGGCGGCGCGCTGCCGCAACAGCCCCATTGCCCGCTGCGCGTCCTCGAGCCCTAACAGGACTTTTGGCCGCTGCTGCGGCTTTCCGGTCTCGGTCTCCCAAATCTGCGGCGTCCGATATTTCAGCATGACGCAGGTCATGCCCTGCGCCACGACCCAATCGCAGATTTCGGTCCCTTCGAGATCGGTCGCCACGGCATGGAACCCGCCGCCGGGCAGGACCATCATCGCCGCGCCGGTGCGCCGGCCTTTTGGCGGGTAGAGCGTCATGGTCGGCCGGGTGACATAGCTCGCCCAATGCCACATCCTCCCGCCGACGAGCGGGGAGCCGTTACCGGTCGCCTCGGGATGATCGCCGCTATCCGGCTTCGCCAGGGCAAGCGCCGTCGGCCAGAGCGGCACTTGCGTTCCCCCCGCGGCCGGCTGCCACACCCCTTCGCGTTCCACTTTCGGAACCGCGATCCTGGCCGGCGAAGGTCCGAATCTGCCGACCTGACCATGCGCCGCTCCGGCTATGCCGAGCACGAGAAGACTAGCCACGACGAACCGCAATCGCGACACACTTTGTCTCCTGCCAGAAGCGCGCAACCATACCGCAAAAACGATCTGGTCATAGCGCCGTCCCGGCGGGCCGCAGGGATACGGCAGGCGATCCGCCGTTTAGGGCGCCGGGCGCTCCACCTGAGCCTCGGCAAGATACACGCCGAACAGCCCCTCGGGATCGGTCCATGCGGCGATCGGCGTCCACCCGCCCGACCGCAACAGGATCCGCGCGTCGCGCGCGCCGTATTTATGGCTGTTCTCGGTGTGGATCGTCTCGCCCGCGGCCATATCGAACGCCCGCCCGTCCACGCTGAACGCGACGTCGCGCGTCGTCTCGAGATGCATCTCGATCCGCGCCCGGTCGTCGTTCCACACCGCCTTGTGGCGAAACGCCTCGACCGGGATATCGCCGCCCAGTTCGCGGTTGATCCGTTCGAGCAGGTTCAGGTTGAACGCCGCCGTCACGCCCTGCGCATCGTCATACGCCGGCACCAGCACGTCTTCGCCCTTGATCCGGTCCATCCCGATCAGCAGCATCGCGCCGACGCCGAGCGACGCACGCATCGCGCGCAGCAGGTCGACCGCCATCAACGGGATCATGTTGCCGATCGTCGACCCCGGAAAGAAGCCGAGCTTGGGCGTCTCCGCGATCGTCTTCGGCAGGCTCAGCGGCCGCATGAAATCGGCCTCGAACGGCAGCACCAGCAACTCGGGGAACTGGTCGCCCAGCACCTTCGACGATTCGCGCAGGAAATCGCCCGAGATATCGATCGGCACATAGACCGACGGCCCGACCGCCTCGAGCAGGATCGGCGTCTTGGTCGACGATCCCGACCCGAACTCGACGACCGCACGGCCTTCGCCGGCCAGCTTCGCCACCTCGGGACAGGCCGTCTCCAGGATCGCGCGCTCGGTCCGCGTCGGGTAATATTCGGGCAGGTCCGTGATCTTCTCGAACAGCTCCGACCCACGCCGGTCGTAGAACCACCGCGCGGGGATCGCGCGCGGGCGGCGTTCGAGCCCGCTGAGCACGTCCGCACGGAACTGCGGGTCGGCGAGCGTCTGCTGGCCGTCCTCGATCTCGGGCTTCAACATCAGATGTCTTTCGCGAGGCGCACGCCGGTGAACTGCCACCGTTGATGCGGGTAGAAGAAATTGCGGTAGCTTGCCCGCGCATGGCCGCGCGGCGTGGCACAGCTGCCGCCACGCAGGATGAACTGCGAACTCATGAACTTGCCGTTATACTCGCCGACCGCACCGGCCGCGGTCACGAACCCGGGATAAGGGCGGTAGGCGCTGCCCGTCCATTCCCAGACGTCGCCGAAGAACGCGGGTCCGCCCGCGGAGGGTCGCGGCTCGACGGGGCCGGCGACATCCATCTGGTTGCCACCCGTCGCGTCATGCGCGGCGGCGGCGGCCTCCCATTCGAACTCGGTCGGCAGTCGTGCGCCCGCCCAGCTGGCATAGGCATCCGCCTCGAAGAAGCTCACATGCGTCACCGGCGCCGCCGGATCGATCGCGCGCCGCCCGTCGAGCCCGAACCGCGTCCACCCGGCCTCGCCCTGCTCCCAATAAAGCGGCGCGACGATGCCCTCCGCCTTCACCCAGGCCCAGCCATCCGCCAGCCAGTGGCGCGCCTCGGTGTATCCGCCATCGGCAATGAATGCCGCCCATTCGCCGTTGGTGACGGTCCGGTCGGCGATCGCATGCGGCGCCAGCAACGCCTTGTGCCGCGGCCCCTCGCAATCGAACGCGAATCCGTCGCCGTCATGTCCGACCGCGACGATCCCGCCGTCCTGCGCGATCCAGCCGATCGGGCCCGGCATTGCGACGGGTACTTTGCGCGGTGCCGGCCACATCGCCGGCTCGAGCGGGTTTTCCGAAAACATGTGGAGGATATCGGTCACCAGCAATTCCTGGTGCTGCTCCTCGTGATGACAGCCGAGCGCCACCAGGGCCTGCGCATCTGCCGACAGCCCCGGCAGCGCGTCGAGCAGCGCGGCATCGACATGCGCACGGTACGCCCGCACCTCGTCGATCGACGGCCGCGTCACCATCCCGCGCCGATCGCGCGCATGACGCCGCCCTTCGGCTTCGTAATAGCTGTTGAACAGGAACGGAAACCGCTCGTCGTGCAGCGCATAGCCGGCGACATGATCGCGCAACACGAACGTCTCGAAGAACCACGTGGTATGCGCCATGTGCCACTTGGTCGGCGACGCATCAGGCATCGACTGCACGGTCGCATCCGCATCCGACAGCGGCTCCGCAAGTGCGAGCGTCAGCGCGCGGACCGCGGCAAACCGCTCGCCAAGCGAAGATAGGGGTGCCGCTACGCGTGGCGTCACGTCGGGACGAATGGGATTGGGCATCGATCTCTCCTCAATTCGACGTCGAACGATGCAACGTTGAAACGCGAGCGACCATAGCTGCCTATTCGCGCGTAGCCCCCGGTTGCCAAAGAACGTCTCCAGCGCCGTTTTGGTTCACCGCCCGCGACGCCACAAACAGGAAATCAGAGAGCCGGTTAACATACGCTAATGCAGCGGGATTCAGCCGCTGAATCTCGCTCGCGCCGACCGCGGACCGCTCCGCGCGCCGGCTGATCGCCCGTGCCAGGTGCAGCGCGGCCGCCGCCGCCGATCCCCCCGGCAGGATGAAACTGCGCAACGGCGCCAGATGCGCGTTCATCGCATCGATCTCGCGCTCGAGCCGCTCGACCTGCGACGGCACGATCCGCAGCACCATCTCGGACGGTGTAAAATCCTCCACCCCCGCCTCGTCGGCACCCGCCGGAGTCGCCAGATCCGCGCCGAGATCGAACAGGTCGTTCTGGATTCGCGCCAGCGCCGTCGCCAGCGCATGGTCCCCCAGCGCGATCACCGCGAGACCGATCGCCGAGTTTGCCTCGTCGACATCGCCGATCGCCTGCATCAGCGCGCTCGATTTCGACACGCGCGACCCGTCGACGAGCCCGGTCGTGCCGTCGTCGCCCGTCCGCGTGTAAATCTTATTCAGCTTGACCATGAATCTTCCAAATCGAGACGCGGGAAAGGTCCGTCAGACCTGCGAAATTCCTGTCACTGCAGCATGAATCCGCCCCCAAGGCCCGTCGCCCCAGCGAAAGCTGGGGTATCTCGCGTGGTTCGTGACGCTCGCCAAACGGCGAGATCCCAGCGTCCGCTGGAATGACGGATCCGGGTCGGCCGCGTAACCCCATCCAGTCCTAGTTGCGGCCCGCCGCGAACAGGATCAGGACGACGATCAGGATCGCCAGCGCCTGGAAGAAGATTCGCTGCTGCATCATCCGATTCGATTTCAGCGACGCCGCGCTCGGGCCGTTGCCGTCGCGGACCTGCGCGCTGCCCTCCTGCAGGAACGATACGACGCCCCGCACCAGAGCCACGACGGTCGCGATCATCGCCGCGATCAGGAGGATGACGAGGAATGTGTTCATGACCCGAATGTAAGCGCGCGACGACGGGGTAGCAATGGCGTACCCGAGCCCGCGAAATGACGCATGTTGCCCGAACGCGATCTTGCCGAATGCCGCGCGGACGGCGCACATGGCGCATGCTCTACCTCGCGCTCAAAGCCGTGATTTCCGGCATCCTGATCGCCGCCGCCTCGGAGATTGCCAAGCGCTATCCCGGTTTCGGGGCGCTTGTCGCCTCGCTGCCGCTCGTGTCCGTGCTCGGCATGATCTGGCTCTGGCGCGACAAACCCGATCCCCGAACGATGGCCGCGCACGCCGGCGCGACCTTCTGGTACGTGCTGCCGTCGCTGCCGATGTTCCTGCTGATCCCCGCAATGCTCCGCCACGGCGCGCCGTTCTGGGTATCGCTGCTGGCCGGCTGCCTGCTCACGATCGCGCTGTACGCAGCGACGACCTGGGCCGCGCCGAGGCTCGGGATCGAGCTCTAGCAGCGTCACGCGCGTCGGAGGCCCCTCCCCAAGCCGCTGCCTCCACCCCGGCGAAGGCCGGGGCCCAAGGGGAAAGGTCGCAGTAACGGATCGCAGCGCTAACGTGGCACCGTCCCCCAATTAGGCCCCGGCCTCCGCCGGGGTGGTGGCAAAAAGAAGCCACCGGACGGTCCCCTGTTTCCCCGCGAAGGCGGGGACCCTGTCCGGGCTCCCGCCTTCGCGGGAGAACAAGGCGGAGCGGACGACGCATCGTTGGCGACCGGGCCCTGATTTGAGGGTCGGAACAGCAGCCGATTTTCCCCGCCCCGGCCTGATCATCCCCCGCCGGCGCGCACCCGCGCCGCCAACGCCGCCCCGTCTTCCCCCGCCGCCCGCATCTCCGCCAGCGCCCGCGCGCCATCGCGCTTGGCGAGCCGTCGCCCCGCCGAATCCACCACCAGCGGATGATGATGATAGGCCGGCACCGGCAACCCCAGCAGCGCCTGCAACACCCGGTGGACATGCGTCGCCGCAAACAGGTCGACGCCGCGCACCACGTCCGTGACGCCTTGCGCGGCATCGTCGAGCGTGACCGCGAGATGATAGCTCGCCGGCGCATCCTTGCGCGCCAGCACGACGTCGCCCTGCGCCAGCGGATCGGCGACGACCGTCCCGGCGGTAGAATCATGCCATGTCAGCGCCTCCACTCCTGCCCCCACCTCTGTCAGCGCCTTCGCCATATCCAGCCGCCAGCAGCACGGCCCGGTCCGCGCCGCGATTGCCGCCGCGGACAGCCCGCGGCAGATCCCTGGATAGGCCGGCCCGACCGCTCCCTGCGGCGCGGACGCACTCGCCGCGATCTCCGCCCGCGTACAGAAACACGGATAGACCAGCGCGCGCGCCTTCAGTCCCTCAAGCGCCGCATCATAGGTCGCCAGCCGCGCCGACTGCACCATCAGCGAGTCCCACCGCAACCCGAGCCACGCCAGGTCCTCGAAAATCCCGTCGACGAACTCGGGTCGACTCCGCGTCCCGTCGATATCCTCGATCCGCACCACGAACCGCCCGCCCCGCGCGCGAGCAAAATCATGCGCGCGGATCGCCGACGCCGCATGCCCCAGGTGCAGCCGCCCCGTCGGGCTCGGCGCGAACCGCGTGACGACCGACCTGTCGCTCACCACGCTTGACCAACCGCTACGCGCCGTGCTGTCATGGCGATGTCATCGCTGTCGTCCATAGGGCGGTCTGCGAAGCCTGAGTGGGAGGAGCCGTGTTTCACCCCGATCTGATGCGTCATCCGGATGGTTGTCCGGCGCTCGTGCTCAATGCCGATTATACGCCGCTCTCTTACTATCCGCTCAGCGTCTGGCCGTGGCAAACCGCGGTCAAGGCTGTCTTCCTCGATCGCGTCGACATCGTCGCCACCTATGAACGCGAAGTGCGCAGCGCCAATTTCGCGCTGAAGCTGCCCTCGGTGATCGCGCTCAAGCAGTTCGTCCGACCGTCGCAATTTCCCGCCTTCACCCGCTTCAACCTGTTCCTGCGCGACAAGTTCACCTGCCAATATTGCGGCAAGCTGCGCGATCTCACCTTCGACCATGTCATCCCCCGCGCGCAAGGCGGTCGTACCACGTGGGAGAACGTCGTCACCGCCTGCTCGCCCTGCAACCTCAAGAAAGGCGGGCGCACGCCCAAACAGGCGGCGATGCCGCTCCATATCGAGGCGATCCGCCCGACCAACTGGCACTTGCAGGAACACGGCCGCAGCTTCCCGCCCAACTACCTGCACGACACATGGCACGACTGGCTGTATTGGGACGTTGAACTGGAAGCGTAACGGCTTTTCGAGACGTCGGGAGATACTATGCAAGTGAAACTGGTGATCGCGCTCGCCGCGACGGTATTGTCCGTGTCCGCGTGCGGCAACAAGGACGAGCAGCGCGCGCAGGCCGACGCCAACGCGGTCGGCTTCGTGCCCCCCTCGGTGACCTCGCGGCTCGACTTCGGCGCCAGCATGGAACGCCGCTTTCGCACGCTCGATCGCAACGCCGACGATCGCGTCACCAAGGACGAACTGCCCTCGCCCAACGCGCGGATCAAGGCGTTCGACCGGAACAAGGACGGCGTCATCACCGCGATCGAGTGGAGCGAAGGCACGCTCGCCTGGTTCGACCGGATGGACCTCAACCGTGACGGCACCGTCACGTCGGAAGAGCGTGCGGAGTCGCGCAAGCGCCAATAATCGAAATTATCTTTCGCACGACGGCACGTCTGCACTACAAATCTACCGTCCGAGGTTGACCTGATCCCTGCCGCAGCGCAGCAGGGCATCATGGCTAGCCTTCCCGCAATCGCGAACAATTCCGACATCCGCTTCCTCGGCAAACTGCTCGGCGACGTCATCCGCGCCTATGGCGGAGAGCGATTGTTCGAGGCCACCGAGACGATCCGCAAGGCCTCGGTCGAACGCCACCGCGACGCCTCCGAAGGCAAAGCCGGGGACGATGGCGCGGTCGATCTCAGCCTCGAAAAGCTCAGTCTCGACGAGACGCTGGATTTCGTCCGCGGCTTCATGCTGTTCTCGATGCTCGCCAATCTTGCCGAGGACCGCCAGGGCATCGCCGCCGAGGACGGCGCCGATCTCGCCTCCGCGATCGCCCAGCTCGAATCCGAGGGGATCGACCGAGCCCAGATCCGCACGCTACTCGACCACGCGCTGATCGCGCCCGTGCTCACCGCGCACCCGACCGAGGTCCGCCGCAAGAGCATGATCGACCACCGCAACCGCATCGCCGAACTGATGGGCCTGCGCGATCTCGGCCGCGACACGACGCCCGATGGCGACAGCGTCGACGACGCCATCCTTCGCCAGATCGCGCTGCTGTGGCAAACGCGCGTCCTGCGCCGCGACCGCCTCTACGTCACCGACGAGGTCGACACCGCGCTCAGCTACCTGCGCGACGTGTTCCTCCCCGCACTCCCCGCGCTCTACCAGCGTTGGGACCGCGCACTCGGCGAACGCACGCCCAGCTTCCTGCGCCCCGGCAGCTGGATCGGCGGCGACCGCGACGGCAACCCCTATGTCACCGCCGACTCGCTTCGCACCGCGCTGTCGAAGGCGAGCGAAGCCGTGCTTGGCTATTATTGCGAGGCGGTCCACGCGCTTGGCGCCGAGCTGTCGATCTCGACCGAACACGCCCCCGCCGACGCCGCGGTGCAGGCGCTCGCCGACGCCAGCGGCGACGACGCCGCCAGCCGCAGCGACGAACCCTATCGCCGCGCGCTCTCGGGGATTTACGCGCGCCTCGCCGCAACGCACGAGACGCTGACCAGCAAGCCGTCGCCGCGCCCCGGCCGTCTCACCGGCGAACCCTATGCCAGCCCCGCCGACTTCCGCGCCGATCTCGTCACGCTCGCGCACGGCCTCGGCTCCGCGCTCAAGACCGGCGGCGCGCTCGGCCGGCTGATCCGCGCGGTCGAGACATTCGGCTTCCACCTCGCCACGCTCGACCTCCGCCAGAACAGCGCCGTCCACGAACGCGTCGTCGCCGAACTGCTGAACGTCGCCGGCGTCGAAGACGATTACCTCGCGCTCGACGAAGACGCGCGCGTCGCGCTGCTCCGGCGCGAACTCGCCAACGCGCGTCCGCTCACCTCGCGCTTTGCCGACTATACCGAGGAAACCGCAGGCGAACTCGCGATCGTCCAGGCCGCCGCCGACGCGCATGCCGCCTACGGCCCCGCCTGCATCACCAACTACATCGTCTCGATGGCGCAGTCGGTCAGCGACCTGCTCGAGGTCAATCTGCTGCTCAAGGAAGTCGGCCTCTACCGCCCCGGCGGTACAGGGTCCCATCAAAGTAATACTTCGATGGGAGCCGAAACCCCGACCGCCGCGATCATGGCGGTCCCGCTGTTCGAGACGATCGGCGATCTCGAGGCCGCCCCCGGCGTCATGACCGCGTGGTTCGCGCTGCCGGAAATCGCGACCATCTCGACCGCGCGCGGCCATCAGGAAGTGATGATCGGCTATTCCGACAGCAACAAGGACGGCGGGTATCTCACCTCCACCTGGCAGCTGTCGAAAGCCTCGACCGCGCTCAAACCCGTCTTCGCGGCGGCGGGTGTCGGCATGCAGCTGTTCCACGGCCGCGGCGGCGCTGTCGGGCGCGGCGGCGGCTCGGCGTTCCGCGCGATCCGCGCGCAGCCGCCAGGCACCGTCCAGGGCCGCATCCGCATCACCGAACAGGGCGAAGTGATCGCCGCCAAATACGGCACGCGCGACGCCGCGATGACCAATCTTGAGGCGATCGCCTCGGCCACGCTGCTCGCCAGCCTCGAACCCGAACGTCTCTCCAACGCGGACAATGCCAGCTTCTCCGCGGCGATGGATACGCTCAGCGCCACCGCGTTCCACAGCTACCGCGACCTCGTCTACGGGACGGAGGGCTTCCGCACCTTCTTCCGCCAGATGACGCCGATCGCCGAGATCGCCGGGCTCAAGATCGGCAGCCGTCCCGCCAGCCGCACCAAGTCCGACCGGATCGAAGACCTCCGCGCGATCCCCTGGGTCTTCAGCTGGGCGCAGGCGCGCGTCATGCTCCCCGGCTGGTACGGCGTCGGCCGCGCGATCGCCGGCTTCGAGGACAAGGCGCTGCTGAAGGACATGGCGCAAGGCTGGCCGCTCTTCGCCTCCGCGCTCGCCAACCTCGAAATGGTGCTCGCCAAGTCCGACATCGGCATCGCCGAACGCTATGCGGGACTGGTCGAGGACGACAGACTCCGCGCGATCTTCACGACGATCCGCGACGGCTGGCACCAGACGCATGACGGGCTCTTGCAGGTCACCGGCCAGTCGCGCCTGCTCGAAAAGCACCCCGCGCTCGACGCCTCGATCCGCCTCCGCCTCCCCTATATCGAGCCGCTCAACCTCCTCCAGATCGAACTCATCAAACGCCGCCGCGCCGGCGAGGACGACCCCCGCATCGGCGAAGGCATCCTCCTGTCGATCAACGCGATCGCCACCGCGCTGCGCAACAGCGGCTAGTGCGCACGGACCCGGGCCTGGGCCATTCGATGAGGCCGGTGCCGGCAACGCCGTAAAGTCCTGCGCGTGTTCGGCACCGGGCGAGGCGTCGCGATCGCTGCCCGGCGGTGGCGCCGGCGATCTGCAAGGCTATGCGCGCAGGGTTGCAATGGGACACGCCACTATCGGTGAGTGAAACCGGCGTGTCCCATCACAGGGCGGAAGATGCTCGGACGCGCCTATTCCGCCGCGACCAATTGCGCGCTGTCGTCCAGGGGATGGCTCAGCCGCGTCAGCATTTCCTTGGGCACGATCTGCCAGAAATGCGGCGCCACCCGGTCCCAGTCCTCGAGCAGGCCCTTCGACCATTTGCTGTCGGTGGTATCGGCATGGTCGCGCACGAGGTCGAGCAGCACGTCCGCCCAGTGGAGCGCCCGCACCCGGTCCCAGGTGATGTTCTCGGGGTTCGCGCGCTTCTCGAACGCGCCCTCGGGATCGTAGATGAACGCCATCCCGCCGGTCATTCCCGCGCCGAAGTTCGCGCCGACCTTGCCCAGCACCACCGCGATGCCGCCGGTCATATATTCGCACCCGTTCGCGCCGCAGCCCTCGACGACCACCATCGCGCCCGAGTTGCGCACCGCGAACCGCTCGCCCGCCTGCCCCGCCGCGAACAGCCGGCCGCTCGTCGCGCCGTACAGCACTGTGTTGCCGATGATCGTATTGTCCTGGCTCGCGAGCGGCGAGCTCACCGCGGGCCGGACGATGATCGTCCCCCCCGACAGCCCCTTGCCGACATAGTCGTTCGAATCGCCAAACACCTCGAGCGTGATCCCCTTGCACAGGAACGCCCCCAGCGACTGCCCGGCCGAGCCGCGCAACCGGATCGTGACGTGATCGTCGGCCAGCGTCGACATCCCGAATTTCCGCGTGATCTCGCTCGACAGCCGAGTCCCCACCGCGCGGTGCGTGTTGCGCACCGAGTAGGTCAGCTGCATCTTCTCCCCGCGCGAGAACACCGCGGCGGCATCCTTGATGATCTGCGCGTCGAGGCTGTCGGGCACTTCGTTGCGCCACGTCGACAGCGAGAACCGCCGCTGCGAATCGTCCGCATCGACCTTCGCCAGGATCGGATTGAGGTCCAGATCGTCGAGATGCTCCGCCCCGCGGCTCACCTGCCGCAGCAATTCGGTCCGCCCGATCACGTCGTCGAGGCTCTTCACGCCGAGCCGCGCGAGGATGTCGCGGACCTCCTCGGCGATGAACGTCATCAGGTTGATCACCTTCTCGGGCGTGCCGACGAACTTCTGCCGCAGCGCGTCGTTCTGCGTGCAGATCCCGACCGGGCACGTGTTCGAGTGGCACTGGCGCACCATGATGCAACCCATCGCCACGAGGCTCAGCGTACCGATGCCATATTCCTCGGCACCAAGGATCGCCGCGATCACGATGTCGCGCCCGGTCTTCAGCCCGCCATCGGTGCGCAGCCGGACGCGACCGCGCAGGCCGTTGAGCGTCAGCACCTGGTTGACCTCCGACAGCCCCATCTCCCACGGCGTGCCGGCATATTTGATCGAGGTTTGCGGGCTCGCGCCGGTGCCGCCGACATGGCCGGCGATCAGGATCACGTCGGCATGCGCCTTCGCCACCCCCGCCGCGACCGTGCCGATACCCGCCGACGAGACGAGCTTCACGCAGACGCGCGCGCGCGGGTTGATCTGCTTCAGATCGTAGATCAGCTGCGCCAGATCCTCGATCGAGTAGATGTCGTGATGCGGCGGCGGTGAGATCAGAGTCACCCCCGGCGTCGCATGGCGCAGCTTGGCGATGAACTCGGTGACCTTGAAGCCGGGCAGCTGGCCGCCCTCGCCGGGCTTGGCGCCCTGTGCGACCTTGACCTCGATCTCCTCGCACGCGTTCAGATATTCCGCGGTGACGCCGAACCGCCCGCTCGCGATCTGCTTGATCGTCGAGTTGGCATTGTCGCCGTTCGCGTAGGGCACGAAGCGCGCCTTGTCCTCGCCGCCCTCGCCCGACACCGCCTTCGCGCCGATCCGGTTCATCGCGATCGCCAGCGTCTCGTGCGCCTCCGGGCTGAGCGCGCCGAGCGACATGCCCGGCGTCACGAACCGCTTGCGAATCTCGGTGATCGCCTCGACCTGGTCGACCGGAACGCCTTCCGCGGGGAAGTTGAACTGGAGCAGATCGCGCAGGTACACCGGCGGCAGGTCCGACACGCCGCGCGAGAATTGCAGGTAGCTCGTATAGCTGTCGGTCGCGACCGCGGTCTGGAGCAGGTGCATCAGCTGCGCCGAATACGCGTGCGTCTCGCCGGTGTGGCGCTGGCGATAGAAGCCGCCGATCGGCAGAGTCGCCACCGCCGGATCGAACGCCGCTTCGTGACGGTCGGTCGCGTTGACGTGGAGCGACTTGTAGCCCTCGCCGCTGATCTTGGCGGGCATGCCGGGGAACAGGTCGTTGACCAGGCTGCGCGACAGTCCGACCGCTTCGAAGTTGTAGCCGCCGCGGTAGGACGAGATGACCGCGATGCCCATCTTCGACATGATCTTCAGCAGCCCCTCCTCGACCGCGACGCGGTGGCGACGGAGGCATTCGGCGAGGTCGAGGTCACCGAACAGCCCACGCGACTGGCGATCGACGATCGCGGCCTCGGCCAGATACGCGTTCACGGTGGTCGCACCGACGCCGATCAGCACCGCATAATAATGCGTGTCGAGGCATTCGGCGGTCCGCACGTTGATCGACGCGTAGGAACGCAGCCCGCGACGGACGAGATGCGTATGCACCGCGGCCACTGCGAGCACGCCGGCAATGCCGACGCGGTCTTCGCTGATGGCTTCGTCGGTGAGGAATATCTCGCTCTTGCCCTGACGGACCGCTTGTTCCGCCTCGTTGCGGATCCGCTGGATCGCCGCACGCAGCTTCTCCGGGCCGCCGCCGACCTCGAACGTGCAGTCGATCTCGGCGACCGCGCTGCCGAAATGTGCCTTCAGCCGCGACCAGTGCTCGCCCGTCAGCACCGGCGAATCGAGCACCAGCACGCGCTCGCGCTGGTCCCGCACGTCCAGGATGTTGGCGAGATTGCCGAACCGCGTCTTCAGCGACATCACGTGCCGCTCGCGCAACGGATCGATCGGCGGGTTGGTCACCTGACTGAAGTTCTGGCGGAAGAACTGGCTGATGAGGCGCGGCTTGTCCGAAATCACGGCCAGCGGCGTGTCGTCGCCCATCGATCCAATCGCCTCCTTGGCCGATTCGACCATCGGCGACAGGATCAGCTCCATGTCCTCCATCGTCTGCCCCGCCGCGATCTGGCGGCGTGCGAGCTCGGCGCGGTCGTAGCGCACGACCGCATCCTCGACCGACGGCAGGTCGGCGAGCGTGTGGAATTCGCCGATCATCGCGGCGTAATCCGCCTCGCCCGAAATGCGATCCTTCACCGCGCGGTCCTGCAACAGGACGCCCTCGTCGAGGTCGACCGCGATCATCTCGCCCGGCCCGAGCCGCCCCTTCGCGACGATCGTCGATTCAGGCACGACGACCATGCCGCTCTCCGACCCGACGATCAGCAGACCGTCCGACGTCAGCGTATAGCGCAGCGGACGCAGCGCATTGCGATCCATGCCGGCGACCGCCCAGCGGCCATCGGTCATCGCCAGCGCCGCGGGGCCGTCCCACGGCTCCATCACGGAGGCGAGATACTGGTACATCGCGCGGTGCTCGGGCGGCATGTCGGGCGCCGCAGCCTCGGGCACCAGCATCAGCTTGGCGGTCGGCGCATCGCGCCCCGAGCGACAGATCGCCTCGAACACCGCATCGAGCGCCGCGGTATCGGACGCGCCCGCCGGGATCACCGGCTTGATGTCCTCCGAATTGTCGCCGAACGCGAGGCTCGCCATCCGGATCTCGTGGCTGAGCATCCAGTTCTTGTTGCCGCGGATCGTGTTGATCTCGCCGTTATGCGCGAGGCAGCGGAACGGTTGCGCCAGCCACCATTGCGGGAAGGTGTTGGTCGAATAGCGCTGGTGGAAGATCGCGACGCGGCTCTCGAACCGCTGGTCGCACAGATCGGGGTAGAACACCGACAGCGATTCGGCGAGGAACAGCCCCTTGTAGATGATCGACCGGCACGACAGCGAACAGATGTAGAAGCCCTGGATCTGCGCCGCGATCACGCGCTTCTCGATCCGCCGGCGGACCAGATAGAGCGTCTTTTCGAATTCGGCGGCGTCTTGCTCGTCGGGCATCGGCCCGGCGATCATGATCTGCTCGATCTCGGGACGCGTCGCCTGCGCCTTCTGGCCGATCACCGACACGTCGACGGGCACCTGGCGCCAGCCATAGATGGTATAGCCCGCCTCGATGATCGCGCTCTCGACGATCGTCCGGCAATCCTCCTGCGCGCCCAGATCGGTCCGCGGCAGGAAGATCATGCCGACCGCAAGCCGGTTCGGGCGGACCTTGTGCCCCGACGCGGCGACCGCATCGTCGAAGAAGCGCAGCGGGAGGTCGATGTGAAGCCCGGCGCCATCGCCGGTCTTGCCGTCCGCATCGACCGCGCCGCGGTGCCACACTGCCTTCAGCGCATCGACCGCGGACTGCACCACGCGGCGCGACGCGCGGCCATCGGTGGCGGCGACGAGCCCGACGCCGCACGCATCGCCCTCATAGTCGGGACGGTACATGCCTTCAGCCGCGAGGCGGGCGCGTTGATCGATCATCGGAGACCCCTGTTCGTTGCTCATGCCGCCACCTTCGCGTTGGCCGCCTTGGTCCTCAGCCATTTGTGCATTGTCGCGGCAACGTCTCGGCCGTCGCGGATCGCCCAGACGACCAGGCTTGCCCCGCGGACGATGTCGCCCGCCGCGAACACGCCGTCGAGCGAGGTCATCAGCGTCTTGCCGTCGACCAGCACGGTGCCCCAGCGGCTCACGCCGAGCTCGGGCGTCGCGAACAAGGTCGGCAGATCCTCGGCGTCGAAGCCCAGCGCCTTGATGACGAGATCCGCGTTCACCGAATAATCGCCAGCGGGATCGGGTTCGGGCGTGCGGCGTCCGCTCGCATCGGGTGCGCCGAGACGCATCTTGCGTACCTTGACGCTCGACACGGCATCGCCGCCGTCGAAGCTCTGCGGGCCCGAGAGCCAGACGAACTCGACGCCCTCTTCCTCGGCGTTGGCGACCTCGCGCTGCGAGCCCGGCATGTTCGCGCGGTCGCGGCGATAGAGGCACTTCACCGACTTCGCGCCCTGGCGGATCGCGGTGCGGACGCAGTCCATCGCGGTGTCGCCGCCGCCGATCACGACGACATCCTTGCCCTCGGCATTCAGGCTGCCGTCGTCGAACGCGGGGACCGCGTCGCCGAAGCCCTTGCGGTTCGACGCGACGAGGAAGTCGAGCGCCGCGACCACGCCGTTGGCCCCGCCACCGGGCAGGTCCATCGCGCGCGCCTTGTAAACGCCGGTCGCGACCAGGATCGCATCGTGGCGCTGGCGCAGATCGTCGAGGCTCGCGTCATGACCAACTGCGAAGCCCTCGTGAAACACGATGCCCGCGGCCTTGAGGCGCTCGACGCGGCGCATGACGATCGGCTTTTCGAGCTTGAAACCGGGGATGCCATAGGTGAGCAACCCGCCGGCGCGATCGTAGCGGTCATAGACGTGCACGTCATAGCCATGCCCGCGCAGATATTCGGCTGCGGTCAGCCCGGCGGGCCCCGCACCGATCACGCCGACTGACTGGCCGCGTGGGCGGCCGGGGACGAGCGGCTCGACCCAGCCATTCTCCCAGGCAGTATCGGTGATGAACTTCTCGACCGAGCCGATCGTGACCGCACCGTGGCCCGTGAATTCGATGACGCAATTGCCTTCGCACAGCCGATCCTGCGGGCAGATCCGACCGCAGATCTCGGGCATCGTCGAGGTCGCGTTGCTCAGCTCATACGCCTCGCGCAGCCGCCCCTCGGCGGTCAGCCGGAGCCAGTCCGGGATATGGTTGTGCAGCGGGCAATGGACCGAACAATAGGGCACGCCGCATTGCGAGCAGCGCCCGGCCTGCTCCTCGGCGGGCTCGACCGCGTAACGCTGCGCGATTTCGCGGAAATCGTCGGCCCGCTCGTCCGCGGTGCGCTTGTCGGGATAGGATTGCTCCCGGCCGACAAATTTGAGCATCGAATCGTTCGCCATGATAGCCTCCGACAGCCGCGTTATTGCGCGTGCGGAGGCTTGTCACGACTAAATCGGCATATGAGTCAGTTATACTGTCGTATAAATCGTCATTCCGGGCACGATTGCGCGCGAACCATTCTTAACTACAGCTTTTAGTTCCATATCGGACTTACTTGGTCAGCAGCCAGATCAGCGCGGCCGAGCCGGCAACGACGCGGTAGAGCGCGAACGGAACGAAGCCATGCTTGGTGACGATGCCGACGAACCATTTCACCACCAGAAGCGCGACGATAAACGAGACCGCAGCGCCGATCGCGATCGCGCCCAGCCCGACCCCGCCGCCGCTCGCGATCGCGTCGCGGTTCTTGAGAATCTCGAGCGCGCTCGCGCCGAGCATCGTAGGGATCGCGAGGAAGAAGCTGAACTCCGCCGCCGTCCGCCGCTCGACGCCCAGCGCCAGCGCGCCGAGTATCGTCGCGCCCGAGCGGCTGACGCCCGGCACCATCGCCAGACACTGGAGGAAACCGATGCCGACCACGGTCTTCAGCGGAATGTCCGCAACGCCGCTGATGTCGCTGCGCGGCGCGAACCGCTCGACCGCGAGGATCGCGAACCCGCCCACGACCAGCGCGATCGCGACCACCTCGGCATTGCCGAGCAGCGCCTCGATATATTTGTGGAATGCGAGGCCGATCACCGCAGCCGGGATGAACGCGACGACCAGGTTGCGCAGGAACAACCAGGATTTCGGCTCGCGCTTGATCAGCCCCATGCCGACCGCCCAGAACGTCCGCCAGTAGAGCACGACGATCGCGAGGATCGCGCCGAGCTGGATGACGACGTTGAACACCTCCCAGCGCCCCGCATCATAGCCGAGCAGCCGCGTCGCGAGGATCAGGTGCCCGGTCGACGACACGGGCAGGAATTCGGTGATCCCCTCGACGATGCCGAGGAGAATGACGGTGAGAAGATCGGTCAAGCAAAAGCTCCGGGCGGTCGGGGTCGGTGGATCGGCAGGGCCTTAGCGCGAAAAGGTCAGGCCGTCCCGGTATCCGCGCGCGTTTCGGCGCGACGCCCGAACCGCCCGGCCTTGCGGAAGCGGACCAGCCAGCCCGGCGCGACCGTCGACAGCGGCGTCGCCTCGATCCCGAACGCCGCAAGGCCGTCGGTACCCGTGACGACGTTGTCGCTCTGCAGCATCGTCCACTGATCCTTGGTGATCGGGGCGCCCGGCAGGAAACCCGCCCTGGCGATCAGCGCGCCGGCAAAGTCCGGCAGCTCGACGATCGAGGGATCGCGACCGATCGTCTTGGCGATCCAGCGGATCAAATTGCCCATCGTGATGATATCGGGCCCGCCGAGCTCGAGCGTCTGCCCGCCGAACGTCTCGGGGTCGGATGCCGCCGCGACGATCGCATCGGCGACGTTGCCGACGAACACCGGCTGGAACTTCGCCCCCGCGCGCAGCACCGGCACGACCGGCGCCTTGGCGATCATCCCGGCGAAGCGGTTCACGAACTGGTCTTCCTGACCGAACACGATCGACGGCCGCAGGATCGTCGCGGTGGGGAACGCGTTCAGCACCGCCGCCTCGCCCTGCCCCTTCGACTTGCCATAGGCCGACGCGGACTCCGGATCCGCGCCGATCGCCGAGACGTGCACCAGCGCGCCGACGCCCGCCTTGGCTGCGGCCTCGGCGACGGTCTGCGCGCCGAGTGCCTGGACGCGCTGGAAATCGCCGGCGAGCACGCCGACCAGGTTCACCACCACGTCCGAACCGTGCACCGCATGCGCGATCGTCTCGGGCTTGGTGACGTCGGCGCCGACGAACTGCGTCTGCCCGAGCCCGCCGAGCGGTTTCAGGAAGAACGCCTGTCGCGGATCGCGCTGCGCGATACGGACGCGCGCGCCCGTCGCCAGCAGCGCCTGCGCGACATAGCGGCCGACGAAACCGCCACCCCCGATCAGCGTCACCAGTTTGTCGTTCATCGCCCGTCCGTCCACTTTGTTTCGCCTGTCCAATCGCGAATAACCCCTTGCCCCAGCAAGAGGCGTGTTGACAAGCATCCGTACCCTCCCCTAGAGGCGCCCTCCTACCCCGTGCCCGGATGGCGGAATTGGTAGACGCACCAGCTTCAGGTGCTGGCGATCGCAAGGTCGTGGAGGTTCGAGTCCTCTTCCGGGCACCATCTTCCCCGCCAGGGGTTGAGACGACGATAAAAGTCCACATTTTCGTGAGTTACGCTCCCAAATCCGGTACAGGGAATGGGACAAACTCCGTCAGGGGCAAGTCGCTCGATTGGGTTCGAGAAGAACCAACAGGCCGCCTCATTTTCCGTCGCGCCTACCCCTAAGCCATCCGAACTTTTCTTCCGAAAGCCGGACAGCGGGAGCTGAAGGTCCCCTTGCGGGCCAAGCGTTATATGACGCCGGAAGCGTTCCGACTGTACGACCAAGCCATCGAGCACTTCGAAGCGGACGTGCGCCATGCCCTCGCCGTCCAGGCCGTAGAGGGCCGGGAGGTTACAGGGACGGTCGACGCGCTCACACCGGACCTGACCGCCTACCTCGTGACCGCCTTCAAAGCCGACGACCTGAAACTAGAACAGGAAGTACGGTGGACCGCTCGCCCCCTCGAAAAGAAACTGGAGGCTCGCCAGCGACTGGAGGAGAATTGCCGGGCGGACCTGACGGACGCGCTTCAGCTTCGCGCTCTCGGGGACATGGAGACAATCCTCAGCCAGTGGAGCGGACCGGCGTTCGATCACGCGAAGCTTCACGGCTTCTTGGTCGACCGGGAGGGCCCCGAGTTCACCAGCTACGTCCGCGCCTTCCATGACGCCCAGATTGAGACATGGCAGGCCATCCAGGGCCACAAGCTGTCCGACAATACGGCAGGGGAAGGCTACGGCGACCTGAGCCCGCTAGGCTTTGCGATCGACCAGTCCCGGTTCGAAGGTCTCGATCTGAGCCGTGTGCAACCGAGGACGGACGAATGATGACATCCCGCAGGCTCAATACACGCTCGCGTTAAGGCGTGCAGGGCCGTCCACTTCCCAAGGACTCGGACACTAGCGGCGCCCCATCGACCTCCCAGTACCCGATACTATAGTTTCTGTCTGGGGCCGTCGCGGACCACGACACCCGAACCATCGAGATCGTCGGCTTGCCCTCTCGGCTGTCGGACACCCAGGCCCCTTGGCCGCCTCTCTCCGCCGCAGCCACGCGGACTTCGCGGGTAAAGGTCGCAAAGGTCGGCTGGAGAGAATGTGTGATCCCAATCACCCGGCCTCTGCAAATCGTGACGTTGTAGCGGTCGTTATAGGCCAGCGTATCGCCATCCTTGATGTTAAGCGGACGAACCGTGGCCTTGCCGTATCGGTCCAGCTCGGCGACAGTTCGCGTTTGGCTCATTCCGATCCTGAGTTCTCCGAAATCCTCCGCCTGGGCGCCGGTCGCGATCGTGAAGGCCCCCAAGGCCACTAGGCGTTTCTTCATGTCCGCGAGTTTCCCGTGTATTCCCGATGGTGGCCTACGGGTGCCCGAAAGAAAACCCCTCTTTGAAAGCGTATACGGAGGCCATCGAACCACTGCTAAGGTGCAAAGCTGCACGCGTGAGGGCTCGACCATCAGGAGGTCGGCAAGAACTGCGCCCTAGTGTCGGTGTGATCGGGAGGAAGATCGTGGGCGAGTTACCTACGCTGGATCATACGGGACGCGGACTACCGCTTGGCTGGATTGTGGTAGCCGCCATCGTCTACTTCGGATGGACCGCCCTTCAATGGCTCATTGCGACCGACATCCGCCGACAGGACGAAAGGCGTGTTCACCGCTCCAACGGCCCTGAAAGCCCCGGCAGCGAACCCCCGCAGCCTGTTGGGGTGTGGGAAGCGGTCAAGCGGTGGCTCTCTTCGGGCTATGGCGCTGATTAGGCTCCATGATCGTCGGCGGCCCTCAGGCCACCTCAGGCTCCAGTCGGGCCTTTAGGTTGTTGACCGACGAAGCATGCCACCTACCGCCCCTGAGGGTGAGAATAACCGATACGGACGGGATCCCGTTTGCCCGCTTCGGCGACGCCATGGCCAAAGCTGCCCGTGGCGTATGGCTGACCATCGACCTCCGCCGGGAAACGTTGGACAGGCTCGACGGGAAACCGCCCCGACCGCCTCCAGACCCGCACGCGCCTACATCCGCCCTCAGGCGCTTCACGCCCCCCGACACACCGTCGAGGCCGTCGCAGAGACCATCCTGGACACCCCCCGTCACGCCGCGGCCTCTCGGGGCGCTGTTCGCCGATTTCCGCCCCCCCTATCCCAACGCCCGCGGCCTTGCTCGTTCAAGAACATGGATTCTCATTGCGGTACCGAGCGACCCTTTACGCGATCACCTTCTCATGCCGCGCCTGTCGCAGCGGACTCCGGGGCGCATTGGCCAGCTGGCTGTCCTATCGCGCAAGGCTCAGCCTGAGAGCTTGATACTGGAACCTCTCCCGAACCCGTCCAACAACCGGACAGCAGCCGCAGCGCCGCATCGAGGCCCCTCACTAACTCAGCGCTACCGAACCGTGTGTTGATGGGCGGCAAGCGCCCTAGAGGTGGCAGGGGGGCAAGCTATCGGTCACCTCTCATGCTGCCATCGACAGGGGCACGGCTCGAGACGCTCGCAGCTTATGCATCTGACATGACGCAGGACGTCGCCACGAGCGAATGACTCAGAAGGATCGCGAAGCGAGTCGAGGTAACACAGCCAAGCGCCCGCCACCGACGGGTCCAGCTCCATGATGCGGCCCTCGGGCTTGCGGTCGAGCGGTTTATAGCCACGCCTTGGACATAATGGGCGTAAAGCGCCGGACGCCCCGGAGAGCCTGACGCGGATAACATCAGGACCCGGTCGCCGCCGGTGAAGTGGACAAATCCAGGGAATCGCGAAGGTGCGCTGTCCCAACCCAGCGGTCGGCCGACCGTAGCGAATACCGCAGTTGTCGAACGCAGTGGGGGTTCAGAACGCAAAAAAGCCCCTGTCCGGCTGGACTGGGGCTATTTGGTATAGTGGTTGCGGGGACAGGATTTGAAC
>NZ_LMLC01000006.1 GCF_001421805.1 Sphingomonas sp. Leaf34
AAGTCGAGCGCCAGATGCCCAGATTGCCGAGCGCCTCGAACGCGCGCAGCGGATAGCTGTAGAACTTGCCCTCGTAATAGATCCGGCTCATCCGCGGGCGTTCGATGAAGTCGTCGGGCAGGATCTCGTTCCAGAGATCGACCACCGGCTGCGACTTCGAAAAGAAGCGGTGTCCGCCGATATCGAAGCGGAAGCCCTCATGCTCGACGGTCCGGCTGATCCCGCCGACATAGACGGGGTCCTTCTCGATCACGGTGACCGTATAGCCCGCCTTGCCGAGCAGATAGGCGGCGGTGAGACCGGCAGGACCGGCTCCGATGATCGCGACGTCGACAGGTGTGTTCGGCATCCAGGCTCTTCCCCACTAGGTGCGGGGTGTATGCGTGAAGATGCCTAAGGCGTGGTTAACGAGCGGGGGCAGGGCCGTGCAGGAGCGTTCACGCCATCTCCCCACACGCGCACCTCCCCGGCGAAGGCCGGGGCCCAGAAGGGGAGGCAGCAGTAACAACGCGCCGCCCTGCGTTGGCAACGTCCCCCAGCTGGGCCCCGGCCTTTGCCGGGGAGGTGTAAACGCAGCAAGCGCGCGCTTTTTTACCGGTCGCGCCGGCCCAACAAGCGCAACCGCAGCGCGTTCAGCTTGATGAAGCCCGCCGCGTCGCGCTGGTCGTACGCGCCCTGGTCGTCCTCGAACGTCACGACTTTCTCCGAATACAGCGAGTTGGGCGATTTGCGGCCGACGACGTACACGCCACCCTTGTACAGCTTGAGCCGGACGGTGCCCGAGACCTTCTCCTGGCTGTGATCGATCGCCGCCTGCAGCATCTCGCGCTCCGGCGAGAACCAGAAGCCGTTGTACAGCAGCTCGGCATAACGCGGCGCGAGCTCGTCCTTCAGATGCGCCGCACCCCGGTCGAGCGTCAGCTGCTCGATGCCGCGATGCGCGAGGTGATAGATCGTGCCGCCCGGCGTCTCGTACATGCCGCGGCTCTTCATGCCGACGAAACGGTTCTCGACCAGGTCGAGACGGCCGATCCCGTGACGGCGGCCATAGCCGTTGAGCGTCTCGAGCAGCGTCGCCGGGCTCATCCCCTCGCCGTTGATCGCCACGCCGTCACCGCGCTCGAAATCGATCGTGATATACTCGGGCACGTCGGGCGCGTCCTCGGGGTTCACCGTACGCGAATAGACATAGTCGGGGACCTCGTCCCACGGGTCTTCGAGAACCTTACCCTCGGACGAGGTGTGCAGCATGTTGGCGTCGGTCGAGAAGGGCGACTCGCCGCGCTTGTCCTTCGAAACCGGGATCTGGTGCTGCTCGGCGAACTCGATCAGCTTGGTGCGGCTGGTCAGGTCCCATTCGCGCCACGGTGCGATCACCTTGATGTCGGGCGACAGCGCGTAATAGCCGAGCTCGAAGCGGACCTGGTCGTTGCCCTTGCCGGTCGCGCCGTGGCTGACCGCGTCGGCGCCGACCATCTTGGCGATCTCGATCTGGCGCTTGGCGATCAGCGGCCGCGCGATCGACGTGCCGAGCAGGTACAGCCCCTCGTACAGCGCGTTCGAACGCATCATCGGGAATACATAATCGCGCGCGAATTCCTCGCGCAGATCGTCGACGAAGATATGCTCGGGCTTCACGCCCATCATCTCGGCCTTGGCGCGCGCGGGCTCGAGCTCTTCGCCCTGGCCCAGATCGGCGGTGAAGGTGACGACTTCGCAGTTATAGGTCTGCTGGAGCCATTTCAGGATCACGCTCGTGTCCAGGCCACCGGAATAGGCGAGCACGACGCGATTGATTCCGGCGCTGCCGGCGGGGTTGATCGGATCGGTCACGGGCAGGGTCCTTCAGGCAATATCCAATGCCCGCGCCCCTATGCGCTGGGGCGCCGCCATGCAACCGCCCCGCGCCTCCTGCATTCATGGCGCGTACAACCAAACCGGTCTATCCGCGCCGCAAATCTCTGGAGTTACCGCACCGTGCTACGCCAAACGCTTACCGTTCTCGTTCTCGCAGGGCTTGCAGGCCCGGTGCTCGCGCAGGAAACCCGCGCGTCCGCCTCGGCCAAGTTCAAGGCCGAATTCGCCGCGTCGGATACCAACAAGGACGGCGTCCTGACCCGCGCCGAGGTCCAGGCGCGGATCGGCAACATGAAGGTCGGCGGGCAGGGCCGTCCCGATCCGGTTCACGCCAAGCGCCTCGCGGACTTGTGGTTCACCAGCGCGGACAAGAACAAGGACGGCAAGGTCACGCAGGCCGAAGCGCAGGCGCTGCTGGCCGCGACCTTTGCGAAGTACGATGCCAACAAGGACGGCAAGATCGGCGGCGACGAGCGCGCCGCGGCAAAGGCCGACGTGCAGGGCCCGCGCTGAGTCGCCTCGACACAAACCTCGTTCGCCCGCGGACGCGGGAGCCCAGCTAAGTACCGCAGTCTAGCGTAACCCTGGGCCCCCGCCTGCGCGGGGGAACGAGCAAGATTGACGGGGGGACTCTCCCCCCCCGCCATACCCGCGTCACCCCTCGCGCAACGCCCGCTCGCCCTCGATCATGTAATCGCGCGTCAGCGGCAGCGTCATCCGGCTCTTCGACAGCTGGATCTGGTAATTGACCATCCCCCCGGTCCGGAACGCCGCCGCGGCGCCTGCGAGGTAGAAGGTCCACATCCGGTAGAATCGCTCGTCGTACAGTGCGACGATCGCATCCTTCGCCGCCACCGTCCGGTCGTACCAGAGGTCGATCGTCAGCGCGTAATGCACGCGCAGCACCTCGATATCGGTCGGGAACATCCGCAGCCCCTCATAACCGCGCACGATCTCCGACAGCGCGGGGTTGTACCCGCCCGGGAAGATGTACTTCGTCGTGAACGTGTCGGTGACGCCCGGCCCGCCCATCCGCCCGATCGTGTGGAGCAGCATCACGCCGTCCTCGCTCAACAGGTCGCGGCACTTGCGGAAGAACGTCTTGTACTGCGGCGGGCCGACATGCTCGAACATGCCCACCGACACGATCCGGTCGAACGTCCCCGTCAGCGCACGGTAATCGATCAGCTCGAACTTCACCTTGTCGGCAACGCCCGCTTCCTCGGCCCGGCGGCGCGCGACCTTCAGCTGCTCCTCGCTTAGCGTGACGCCGAGGACTTCGGCCCCCGTCTTGGCGTGCAGATACAGCGCCATCCCGCCCCAGCCGCAGCCGATGTCGAGCACGCGCATGCCCGGCTGGATCGCCAGCTTGGCAGCGATATGCGCCTTCTTGTCGTCCTGCGCGCGCTCCAGGCTGTTGCCCGCGTCGGTGAAGTACGCACACGAATATTGACGATCCGCGTCGAGAAACAGGTCGTACAACCGGTCCGAGAGGTCGTAGTGATGCGCGACGTTTTTCTTCGACCGGCGCGCCATGTTCACGCGGTCGACGCGGTGGACGACCTTGTCGAGCAGCTTGATCGGCAGTGACGGATTGAGCCCGCCGCCGCGCTCCCACGGGCTGTTGCCCTTAAGCAGGTTTACCAGGTCGCGGATGTCGCCGCGCTCGATCACGAGCCGCCCGTCCATGAACGCCTCCGCCGCGCCGAGCGCCGGATGGCGAACGATCGCGCCAGCGACACCGGGCTTGGTCAGCCGGATCGTGACCGGGTTATAGGCCGGGTCGGGCTTGCCGAACTGCTTGGTGGTGCCGTCCGCATGGATCAGGATGAGGTCGCCGGTTTTGACCTGCCGGGCCAGGAAACGATCGAAAAGTGCCATGCCGCTTTAGCTAATGACTGGTACGGAAGTGCGCCACCCCCCGCAGGCGGTCAGATCCCCGCGTACCAATCATAATCGACGTTATCTTCCCAATAGCCGCCCTTGCCCTTGCCGATCCCGGCGAGGCTGTCGACCGCGTCGATCCGCATCACATATTTGGCGTGCTTGTAGCCGAGTTGTCGCTCGACCCGCAGCCGGACGGGCGCACCGTGCGCGACGTCGAGCACCTGATCGTTGAGCGCCCAGGCCAGGATCGTCTGCGGGTGGAACGCATCCACCAGGTCGACCGACTCGTAATAGTTCGCGCCGCCATACAGGTCGGCACAAGTGAACACGACATAGCGCGCCGAGTCGCGGATCTGCGCGGCCTTCAACAGCGCGCCCAGCTTGGGGCCCTGCCATTTGCCGATCGCCGACCAGCCCTCGACGCAGTCGTGCCGCGTGATTTGCGCGCGCGACGGCATCTGGCGGAGCTGCGGCAGCGTGACCGACAGCGGGCGACCGACCAGCCCGCCGACCTTCAGCCGGTAATCCGCGAAATTGTTCGCGACCATCGCGGTATAGTCGGGCGTCCCCGGATCGCGCGTGCCGTTCGACCGGAAGATCGGCGACATCTGCGCGGGGCTGAACTCGGGCACCAGCGCATTGCGGTTGGTCAGCGCGCGTTGCAGCCCTCGGTTCATGTCCTCGCCCATGAACAGGATCTTCCGCGCCTCGGGATGCTGGATGATCTTGTCGCATCCGGTGAGGAGCGCGCCTGCGCCGATCGCGGCCCCGGCGACGAGCGTGCGGCGTGTGATGATCGCGCTCATGCGGCGTCCTCCGGCCGGTGGGCCGGGACGTGGAAGCGCCCCGTAATCATCGACCGCACCTCGTTCCACGCGCCTGCCAGGATCACCAGCGCCAGATGGACGATGATGAACAGCACGAGGCCCGTGGCCGCGATGAAGTGGATCGAGCGCGCCGACTGTCGCCCGCCGAACACGTCGAGCAGCCACGGCCAGGCCGCGTCCATCCCCGGCGACATCGTCAGCCCGGTCAGGATCATCACCGGGATCAGCACGAAGATCGTTACGACATACGACAGCTTCTGCAGGATATTGTACGCCCCCGGCCGCTTCGGATCGTGGAAGCGGAAGGCGAGATGCTCCTTCACGTCATGCGCCACCTCGCGCGGCGACAGCTCGGCGGCACGGACGCGCAGGTCGCGCTGGAAATGCTTGTTAATCAGGCTGACGATCATGAACCCGAGCAGCGCGAAAGCGAGCACCAGCGCGAACAACAAATGCCAGCGCCGCGAAATAGCGAGGTTGTAGCTCACCGGGATCGTCAGCAGGTTGAGCAGCGACACCAGCCAGCTCGGCCACTGGTCGAGCGTCGTCCAGGCGCTATCGAAATTCGCGCCATACGCGCCCCAATACAGCCGCGGATGCGCCTTCAGGATGCCGATACCGCTGCCGATCATGATGAACATCGTCACCACCGTCACCCAGTGCCAGATGCGCGTCGCCATCCGGTGGCGCTTGATGATAGTCGGGGCAGTGGGATCGTTCATGCTCGACCTTCGCTATAGGCAGTCGAACGGCGATATAGCAGGATTAAGTACATGACCGAATGGCATTCTTACGAACCCGCGAATGGCCATCGCCTGCCGCATGATCCCCTCAACGCAATCGTCGCGCCGCGGCCGATCGGCTGGGTCAGCACGATGTCGGCGGACGGCGTCGCGAACCTCGCGCCCTATTCGTTCTTCAACCTGTTCAACTATGCCCCGCCGCTGATCGGCTTCTCGTCGATGGGCTGGAAGGACAGCGTCGCCAATATCGAGGCGACCGGCGAGTTCGTCTGGAACCTGGTCTCACGCGACCTTAGCGAGGCGATGAACACGACCGCCGCGAACGTCGCCGCCGACGTCGACGAATTCGCGCTCGCCAAGCTTGAGATGGCCGCCTCCACCAAGGTCAAGCCGCCCCGAGTCGCCGCGTCGCGCGCGCAGTTCGAGTGCAAGCTCACCCAGCTGATCCGCCTGGAAACCAAGGAAGGCCGCGAACTCGACCAGTGGCTCGTGCTCGGCGAAGCGGTCGCGATCCACATCGACCCCGCGATGCTCGAGGACGGCGTCTACCAGACCGCCCGCGCAAACCCGATCCTGCGCGGCGGCGGCCCCGCGGATTACTTCACGATCACCGAGGATGCACTCTTCAAGATGCGCCGCCCAGGCTGATCGACGCAAGACTGTTCACCCGCGAAGGCGGGTGCCCAGACTGGGTCCCCGCCTTCGCGGGGAAACAATCCTCAGCCGTACGCCCGCCAGAAGAACACGATCGTCGTCGCGATCGTCACCAGCAGCGTCCACACGCGAATGACCTTGGCGGACATCACCAGCCCGAGCTTCGCGCCGAAATGCCCGCCGACGATCCCGCCGAGCAGCATCGGTACGCACAGCGCCCAATAGACCATGCCGGTGGCGATGAAGATGATCGTCGCCGCCAGATTGGCGACCGCGAGCATCAGCGTGCGCGGCGCCGCAAGCCTGGCCGGCGTCGCCCCCGACAACAGCCCCCAGGCCGCGGTCAGCATCAGCCCGACCCCACCGCCGAAATAGCCGCCATAGACGCCCAGCATCGCCTGCACCGCAACGAGCGACTTCGGCCCGATCTCGACGCGCGACCGCAGCCACAAGGAGGCCTGCGTGCCGAACGCGATCGCCAGCGTCGCGAACAGCAGCAGCCACGGCACGATCAGGTCGAACGCGCGCGCCGATGTCGCGACCAGCAACAGGCTGCCGATGAGCCCGCCGACAAAGGTGATTCCCGCCATCGTCCGCATGCCGACGCCGGACACGGGCTCCAGCCCATGCCGATACGTCCACGCGCTCGCCATCGCGCCCGGCTGGAGCGAGACGTTGCTCGTCGCGTTGGCGAAGGTCGACGGCACGCCGAGCCCGATCAGCGCGGGCATCGTCGCGAAGCTGCCCCCGCCTGCCAGCGCATTCATCGCGCCGCCCAATAGCCCAGCCCCTGCCGCCAGTGCGACCGCACCGATCTCAAGCAAGCGCGGCTTCGCGATCCAGCTGCGCGCGGCTCTTCTTCTCCGACGCGGTCTTCAACTGCCCGCACGCCGCATCGATATCGCGACCGCGCGGGGTGCGCACCGGCGCCGAAATGCCGGCCGCGAACACGATGCTCGAAAACGACTTGATCCGCTCGGGCGTCGAGCATTCATAGACGGCACCCGGCCACGGGTTGAACGGAATCAGGTTCACCTTGGCGGGCAGCTCGTATTTGCGCAGCAGCCGGACGAGTTCGTGCGCATCGGCGTCCGAATCATTCTTGTCCTTGAGCATCACATATTCAAACGTGATGCGGCGCGCATTGTTGGTGCCCGGATAGTCCGCGCACGCCTGCAGCAGTTCCTCGATCCCGTATTTGCGGTTGAGCGGGACGATCTCGTCGCGCACCTCCTTGGTCACCGCGTGCAGCGACACGGCGAGGTTCACGCCGATCTCCGCGCCCGCGCGCGCCATCATCGGCACCACGCCGCTCGTCGACAGCGTGATCCGCCGGCGGCTGAGCGCGAGGCCCGCACCGTCCATCACCAGCTTCAGCGCATCGCGGACATTCTCGAAATTATACAGCGGCTCGCCCATCCCCATCATTACGATGTTGGTGAGCATCCGCCCCTCGGGCTGGCTCGGCCATTCGCCGAGCGAATCGCGCGCAAGCATCACCTGGCCGACGATCTCGGCGGGCGTCAGGTTGCGCACCAGCCGCATCGTGCCGGTGTGGCAGAAGGTGCAGTTGAGCGTGCAGCCGACCTGGCTCGACACGCACAACGTGCCGCGATCCGCGTCGGGGATGAACACCATCTCGTAATCCTGCGCGTCGTCCGAGCGCAGCAGCCACTTGCGCGTGCCGTCGGTCGACACCTGCGCCTCGACCACGTTGGGCCGGCTGATGACGAAACGCTGCTCGAGCCAGGGGTGCATCGTCTTCGAGATGTCGGTCATCGCCGAAAACTCGGTCGCGCCGCGATTGTAGATCCAGTGCCACAGCTGTTTCGCGCGCAGCTTGGCCTGTTTCTCCTCGAGCTGCGACGTCTCCAGCGCCATGCGCAGATCGGCGAGCGACAGCCCGAGCAGGTCGATACGCCCATCGCTGCGCGGCACGAAGCTGCGGGGAACGGGCACGGGATCGATGTGCCCGGGGATGGGCATGAGGTTCGCGGCGGTCTGCATGCGGCAGCGCTTAGCGGAAATTTCCCGATTTTTCTACAGGCTGCGTGGTGGTCAGCAACGACACCCTCTGATCCTCCCCCGCCAGGGGGAGGTGGCAGGCGCAGCCTGACGGAGGGGGAGGCACGCGCTCACCGCCGTTTCGTGTCCTCCCCCTCCGTCACCTGCGGCGACACCTCCCCCTGGCGGGGGAGGATCGTCCGGGTTCTTTGTGAAGAGTCGATTGAGCGCGAGGACGGATTCCAGCGGCTACCCCCCGCTACACGCCAGCGCCGCCGCATCGATCGCCGTCGCCGCACCCGGCAGCGCGTACACATCCGCGAACGGCCGCCCGCCGACCCCGACCGCCTCGACGCTCATGCTGCGCCCGGACCGGATCGCCGCGACGATCGCGCGGTCGCTCGGCGAATCGCTCGCCCAGGCGTCGAATCCGCCGGCGGCCAGCGTGAACCGGCGCTCGCCGATACTGAGCGTCACCCCCGCCGACCGATCGCGCTCGCGGCTCAGGCGGATATGGAGCGAGGCGCGCAGTCCCCGCTTGGGCCAGGTCGCGACGCTCGCGAACCCGCCGACGCGGCCGTGCGCCATCACCGGCTTGGCGATCGCGTAGCAGCGGTCGGGGGTCGCATCGCGAAACGCGCCCCAGCCCTGGTAGATGCCGATCGTGTCGCGCGCCGCGGCGGGCGTGGCGACCGCGGCCAGCAGCAGGATCGCCCGCTTCACGCTGGCGCGAAGCCGGTGCCGCGATGCGGAACGGTTGCACGTCCGTTCTCGACCAGGGTGATCGATCCCTGCGGCAGGCCCGGCGCAATCGGCGCGCCGAGCAGCGGATCGACCGGCGCGCCGGTCATCACGCCCAGCATCACCCGGCTCGAAATGCCGTGCATGATCACCAGCCGGTCGCCCGCATCCGCCGCGGTATCCGCCAGCCATCTGCCGACACGCGCCGCGATCTGCGGATAGCTCTCGCCGTCGTGCGCCGTCTTCAATAGCCCGCCCGGCAGCATCACCGGCCCCACCTCGTCGACCACGTCCGCATAATAGCGTCCGCCCCACGATCCCATGTCGATCTCGACCAGTCGTGGGTCGGTCCGCGCGTCGTGCCAGTCGAGGTCCAGATGCTCGGCGATCACCGCCAGCGTCTGGAGCGCCCGCCCCGTCGGCGACGCCCACATAGTCAACGCCGGTTTCGCCCCCAGCGAGTCGCGCAACGCCCGCCCGAGCTCGTCGGCTTGCGCGAATCCGGCGCGCGTCAGCGGCGTATGCGCGGCATCGCCCTGCAACCGATGCGCGGCGTTGAAGACGGTTTCGCCGTGCCGCGCGACAAAATCGCGACCATTGCGAACAGGCGGGTTTGCGGTTGATCGGGCGTCCGGTTCACCCTGCCGATGGCTTGGAATCATGGCCGGCATTTCAACCCCCTGTGGCGCAAAAGCAACGGATTTCCGCGTTTATCTGGGGTTCATGCAACGCCCGGGCGGTTGGTCCATTGGAGCGGTCCACCCCGCGTCTTGGGGTGACCAGATAGTAAGGAGTATCCCAATGCGTAAGCTTATCGCCGCCTCGCTGCTCGCCACCACCGCCGTGGCCGCACCAGCCCTCGCCCAGACCAACCCGACCTTCACCGGCCCGCGCGTCGAGGCCACGCTCGGCTACGACCACACCGGCGCCGGCAGCAGCGTGTCCAACAACAACGGGCGCGACGACCAGAAGATCGACGGCCTGCTGTACGGCGGCGGCATCGGCTACGACATCGCGACCTCGAGCAACATCGTGCTAGGCGCAGAAGCCGAACTGACCGGCTCGACCGCCAAGAGCGACCGCAACGACTATACCAGCGACTTCGGCTATGGCCGCGTCAAGCAGGGCCGCGACATCTATGTCGGCGCGCGCGCAGGCTATGTCGTCGCACCGACGACGATGCTGTACGTCAAGGGCGGCTACACCAACGCGAAGCTCGACGTGCTCGCCGGCAGCACCAGCCAGACGACCGACAACAGCTTCAAGCTCAACGGCTGGCGCGTCGGCGCGGGTGCCGAGCATGCGGTCGGCCCGAACAGCTATGCCAAGCTCGAATATCGCTATTCGAACTATGAGCGCGGCAACATCGATTACGCGACCGGCGGCACGAGCCAGCGGTTCGACGTCGACACGGATCGTCACCAGGTCGTCGCAAGCTACGGCTTCCGCTTCTGATCGCGTTTTAACGCGACGTTTACCGTGATCAAAGAAGGGTCGGGGCGCTTGCTCCGACCCTTTGTTGTTGGGTAAGCCATTAGCGGATTGCCCCCAGCCCCGAGTCCGGCTGTGGAGGCCGGGGGAATTTTGATGAAGGCGACGATCGAACGCGCAACGCTCCTCAAGGGGCTGAGCCATGTCCAGTCCGTGGTGGAGCGGCGCAACACCATCCCCATCCTGTCGAACGTGCTGATCGAGGCGACCGCCGAGGGTGCGCTCAAGCTGATGGCGACCGATCTGGATCTCCAGATCAACGAATCGATCGCCGCTGCGGTCGACCAGCCCGGCGCGACCACCGTGTCCGCGCACACGCTGTTCGACATCGCGCGCAAGCTTCCCGAGGGCAGCCAGGTCCAGCTCGCCGCGTCGGAAGGCCGGATGAGCATCGTCGCGGGCCGCGCGCGCTTCTCGCTCGGCACGCTGCCGCGCGACGATTTCCCGGTGATCGCGGAAGGGGAGCTGCCGACTCAGTTCGAACTTCCCGCCGAGACCTTGAAGCAGATCATCGACAAGACCCGCTTCGCGATCTCGACCGAAGAGACTCGCTATTATCTCAACGGCATCTTCCTCCACGTCGCGGACGGCGACAGCTCGAACCCGGTGCTGAAGGCCGCCGCGACCGACGGCCACCGCCTCGCCCGCGTCACGCTGCCGCGGCCCGAGGGTGCCGAATCGATGCCCGACGTGATCGTCCCGCGCAAATGCATCGGTGAGCTGCGCAAGCTGCTCGACGAGGTCGACGGCTCGGTCGGCGTCTCGCTGTCGCCGACCAAGATCCGCTTCGATCTCGGCCAGGCGATCCTGACCTCGAAGCTGATCGACGGCACCTTCCCCGATTACAGCCGCGTGATCCCGACCGGCAACGACAAGATCCTCAAGATCGACCCCAAGAGCTTCATGGAAGGCGTCGACCGTGTCTCGACCATCGCCACCGAGAAGACCCGCGCGGTGAAGATGGCGCTCGATCGCGACAAGATCACGCTGTCGGTGACCTCGCCCGAAAACGGCACCGCCGCCGAGGAAGTCCCCGGCGATTACGTCGCGCTCCCGTTCGAGATCGGCTTCAACAGCCGCTACCTGATGGACATCCTCGCGCAGATCGACGGCGACATGGTCGAGGTCCACCTCGCCGACGCCGCCGCGCCGACGCTGATCCGCGAAAACGACAAGTCGCCCGCGCTCTACGTGCTTATGCCGATGCGCGTGTGACACTCATGCCCTGACGATCGATCGAAAGGCCATCCTTCGGGGTGGCCTTTTTCGTTTGAACGCAGCGCCGGATCTGATACTAACAGCAATGTCAGTAAGGAGTCGATTCGATGGCGAAGCTTCCTCCCTTTCCCGGTACGACGGGTCGTCGCGATTGGCGGACGGCGTTCGACGCGATCAAGAAACTGCTCGCCAACGGTGACGACACGACTCAGGTATTCCGGATCATGCGCGCGCTGAACGTCGGCAACGCGCCAATGAACTATGCCCGGCTGATCGCCACCGAACAGGGCGGGCGGATCGCCTATGACCAGGTCGAACTCGCACGGCGCTTTTCCGACCCCGCCTTCGTCGCGAGCTTCGCGCCCGGCACGGTCGGTGCCGCGTATCGCGACTTCCTCGAGACGACGGGCTATTCCGCCGACGGCTTGGTCGAGGTCTCGCGCCTCGTGCCAAGCGAGGACGATCTGGCGCACCCATACGCCTGGTTCGGCCGGCGCGTGCGCGACACGCACGACATCTGGCACGTACTGACCGGCTACAAGGCGGACGAGAGCATGGGCGAGGCCGCGCTGGTCGCGTTCAGCTATGCGCAGGTCGGCGGGCTCGGCTGGGCGCTGATCGGCTCGGCGGCGGCGCTGAAAAGCATCCGCGTCACCGGCAGCCGGCTCTTCGCGAACGCGGTCTGGGAAGGCTATCGCCACGGCCGCAAGGCGAAGTGGATTTCGGGCGAGGACTATCTGACCCTCCTGCACGAGCCGCTCGACGCCGCGCGCGCACGGCTCGGTATCGCGACACCGGTCGCGTATCTGCACGCGCAGCGCGAACTCGGACCCGAGCTCGCCTCGTATCTCAGCACGCAGCGCGCGGCGACCGCCGCGGCCACCGTGCCGGAGCGGATCGCCGCCTGACGCGACGGTCGACCCGACCAGCCCCTTACCCCGTTCGTGCTGAGCGAACGGAAAAGGGCGATGCAATCGGCTCCGAAAGTCCTTTAAGGCGGGGGTAATGCTCTCGCGCCTCGTCCTTACCGATTTCCGCAATCACGCCGATCTGACGCTCGCACCGGGCGCAGGCTTCGTCGTGCTGACCGGCGAGAACGGCGCGGGCAAGACCAACATCCTCGAAGCGGTATCGCTGCTCGCCCCCGGCCGCGGCCTGCGGCGCGCTGCGCTCGGCGAAATGGCGCGCCAGGGCGGCGCCGGCGGCTTCGGCGTCGCGGCCACCTTGTCCCCCGAGGCGTCGGCGCAGGACGCCGCCCAATCCCCCTCCCGCTTGCGGGAGGGGTTAGGGGAGGGCGCGACGTACGTACCGGCGTCCGGTGTCGAGGAAAACGCGCCCCTCCCCCGACCCCTCCCGCAAGCGGGAGGGTCCGCGCCCGAGCGCCGCATCGTCCGCATCCAGGGTGCCACCACCACCGCCAACGCGCTCGCCGAGTGGCTCACCATCCTGTGGCTCACCCCTGCGATGGACCGGCTGTTCGTCGCGCCCGCAGGTGAGCGCCGCAGCTTTGTCGATCGCCTCACGCTCGCGCTCGCGCCCGCCCACGCGCACCACGCCGCGCGCTACGACGCGGCGATGCGTGCGCGTAACCGGTTGCTCGCCGATGAAGGCCGCCCCGATGGCGACTGGCTCTCCGCGCTCGAGGCGCAGATGGCCGAACACGGCGCCGCCGTCGACGCGGCCCGGCGCGAGACGGTGGCGTTGCTCGGCGCGCGGCTCGCGGACCAGGACGACGGCCCGTTCCCGCGCGCCGGGCTGGCGCTCAACGGCTGGAACGGCGACACGACCCGGCTGCACGTCGATCTCGCCCAGGCGCGCGCGCGCGATGCCGCCGCCGGGCGCACGCTCGCCGGCCCGCACCGCGTCGACCTGATCGTCACGCATCGCGACAAGGCGCGCGCCGCCTCGCTCGCCTCCACCGGCGAGCAGAAGGCGCTGCTCCTCGGCATCGTCCTGGCGCATGCCGATCTCGTCGCCGAACGCACCGGCACCCCGCCCGTGCTGCTCCTCGACGAGGTCGCCGCGCACCTCGATCCGGCCCGCCGCGCGGCGCTGTTCGCCCGGCTCGCGGGCCGCGGGCAGGTGTGGATGACGGGCACCGAGGACGCGCTGTTCGACGCGATCGACACACAGGCAACGCGGATCGCGGTCGGGCGTTAGGCTGAACGCGCGCTGTCGATCGACGTCACCGCGTGTTCAAGCGGACGCGCCCAAAGCTCCGTCCATCGACGACCTGGAGAGACAGCAATGACCCGGACATTCACGCGCGCCGCCCTTGGCGTCCTGATGATCGCAGCGACTACCGCCCCCATCCTCACGGCGCCCGCCGTTGCGCAGGTCGGCGCAGGCGCGCGCGACGGCGGCCGCTACGACATGAGCCGCGCGCCCTGGTTGCGCCCCGGCTACCGCCTTGAAGGTGCAGGCGTGCCGATTCTGTTTCCCGAACTGCGCAATACGCCGCGCGGTCGCGCGTTCGTGATGCCCAATTTTGACGCCAACGGCGACGGCCGGATCAACCGCCGCGAAGCCGACGACGCCAACCGCGAGTTCGCGCGCATCGCCGGCCCGCGCCGCGACCGGTTCGACTGGGACGCCTATGGCCGCAACCCGGGTGGCTATCGCGGCGACCGCGGCGGCGGCACCACGGTGGTCGAGACCACGACGACGTGGGACCGCGGCGCGATGCGCAATTACGGCTTCCGCCAGACACCGCGCGGTGCGACGCTGACTCTGCAGGAGGACGTGCTGTTCCGCACCGACAGCGCGGTGCTGCGCCCCGGCGCGATCGAGAAGCTGCGCCCGCTCGCGGGTTATCTGCGCGGCAATCCGGGCGTCCGCGTGGCGATCGACGGCTTCACTGACTCGCGCGGCACCGACGCGCACAACCAGGACCTGTCCGAGCGCCGCGCGGCGAGCGTCCGCCAGGCCTTCGACGACATGGACGTCGTCCGCGCGCGCTTCAGCGTCGTCGGCCATGGCGAAAGCCAGCCAGTCGCGACGAACACGACCGCCGCCGGCATGCGCCTCAACCGCCGCGTCGAAGTGACGCTGCTAGGCCAACGCGCCGACCGCTTCTGACCACCAACTCCCTCTCCCCCCCGGGGGAGAGGGAAGGGGCCCGCGGCCACTTGGCCGTGGGAAGGGTGAGGGGGCGTGAGGCTCGCGACGTATCCGCAAAAGCCCCTCACCCTTCCGTCGCCTACGGCTCCTCCCTCCCTCTCCCCGTGGGGGAGAGGGACATGCCAACCCAAGCGACACCACCCCCGGCGAAGGCCGGGGCCCAGGTGGGGGACGTCGCTGACGGAAGGTGGCGCTACGTTACGACGACCTTTCCACCTGGGCCCCGGCCTCCGCCGGGGAGGCGCCATGTCTGGAGCAAGCCAGCCCTGTCCTACACGCCACCACCCTGCCACCCTCCCCGAATGGCGATCCAACCCCCCTCGCACCCCCCACGCCCGACACCCAAAGTCCACCCACCGCGCAAAACGCTCCCAGCGTCTATACTTCCTATACTTCACTCCCCCGCGCCCCAGTCCCACCAGGCCATTTCGCTTCCGTTTCGGCCGTCCGATGCCTATATGCTGGGCATGGCATCCAACCCCGAAACCAATAATCCCAACCTGCCCAACCAGGGCGACTATGGCGCCGACTCGATCAAGGTCCTCAAGGGCCTCGACGCAGTGCGCAAGCGCCCCGGCATGTATATCGGCGATACCGACGACGGGTCGGGCCTCCACCACATGGTGTTCGAGGTCAGCGACAACGCGATCGACGAGGCGCTCGCCGGGCATTGCGACCGGATCGACATCGTCCTGAACGCCGACGGTTCGGTCAGCGTCACCGACAATGGCCGCGGCATCCCGACCGGCATCCACACCGAGGAAGGCGTGTCCGCAGCCGAGGTCATCATGACCCAGCTCCACGCCGGCGGTAAGTTCGAGAACACCAACGACGAGAACGCGTACAAGGTCTCGGGCGGCCTGCACGGCGTCGGCGTCTCGGTCGTCAACGCGCTCAGCGAATGGCTCGACCTGACGATCTGGCGCGACGGCAAGGAGCATTACATGCGCTTTGCGTTCGGCGACGCGGTGATGCCGCTCAAGATCGTCGGCGACGCGGCCGAGGGCCAGAAGGGCACGCGAGTCACCTTCTTCCCGTCGCCCGCCACCTTCAAGATCACCGATTTCGACTTCGACAAGCTCGAGCATCGCTACCGCGAGCTCGCCTTCCTCAATTCGGGCGTCCGCCTGTTCCTCTCCGACGCGCGGCACGAGGAGATGAAGACCGTCGAGCTCTATTACGAGGGCGGCATCGCCGCGTTCGTGAAGTATCTCGATCGCGCCAAGGTGCCGTTGATGCCCGAGCCGGTCGCGATCAGCGGCACGCGCGACGACGTCACGATGGACGTCGCGCTCCAGTGGAACGACTCCTATTACGAGAACGTCCTCGCCTTCACGAACAACATCCCGCAGCGCGACGGCGGCACGCACATGGCCGCGTTCCGCGCCGCGCTGACCCGCACGCTCAACAACTATGCCGAGAAGTCGGGCCTGTTGAAGAAGGAAAAGGTCCAGCTCACCGGCGAGGACATGCGCGAGGGTCTGACCGCGATCGTCTCGGTCAAGCTGCCCGATCCGAAGTTCAGCAGCCAGACCAAGGACAAGCTCGTCTCGTCCGAAGTCCGCCAGCCGCTCGAAAGCCTGATGGCCGACAAGATGGCCGAATGGCTCGAAGAGAATCCCGCGCACGGGAAGGCGATCGTCGCCAAGATCATCGACGCCGCCGCCGCGCGCGAAGCCGCCAAGCGCGCGCGCGAACTGACGCGCCGCAAGGGCGTGATGGACATCGCCTCGCTGCCCGGCAAGCTCGCCGACTGCCAGGAGCGCGATCCCGCCAAGTCCGAGCTGTTCCTGGTCGAGGGTGACTCGGCAGGCGGTTCGGCAAAGCAGGGCCGCGATCGCCATTTCCAGGCGATTCTCCCGTTGCGCGGCAAGATCCTGAACACCGAGCGCGCGCGCGAGGACCGGATGTTGTCGAGCCGCGAGATCGGCACGCTCATCACCGCGATGGGCACCGGCATCCGCGACGACTTCAATGCCGACAAATTGCGGTACCACAAGATCGTCATCATGACCGACGCAGACGTCGACGGCGCGCACATCCGCACGCTGTTGCTGACGCTGTTCTACCGCCACATGCCCAAGATCATCGAGGGCGGCTATCTCTACATCGCGCAGCCGCCGCTCTACAAGGCGACCAAGGGCCGGTCGGAAATGTACCTCAAGGACGACGCCGCCCTCGACGAATATCTGGTCGACGCCGGTGTCTCGACGATGGTGCTCGAAGGCCCCGCCGGGACCCGCACGGGCGACAAACTCAAGGATCTGGTGGACCATGCGCGCCGGATGCGCACGCTCATGCGCTACGTCCCCAAGCGCTACGATGCCGGGATGATCGAGGCGCTGGCGCTCGGTGGCGTGTTCGATCCCGAGGCCTCGGTCGCGGATCGCACCTCGCGTCTCGAGACGGTGACGCGCCGTCTCGAACTCGACGACGGCGATGCCCGCTGGACCGCGGTGCTGACCGAAGAGGGCGGCATCCACTTCCAGCGCGCGTGGCGCGGTGTCACCGATCACCACATCATTGAGGCGAGCTTCTTGGTGTCGGCGGAGGCGCGGAAACTGCATTCGCTGTCGGCCGAGCAGGCCGAGAGCTATGCGCAGACCTCGAACCTGATCCCGGCAAGCAAGGCCACGCAGGCCGACGAGCCCGAGGCCGAAGAGGGTGCGGAACCTGAGGCCGGCGTGATCGGCTCTGCCACGATCGTCGTCGCCACGCGCGGCTCGACCCAGGTCTCGCGCCCGAGCCACCTGCTTGATGCGATCCTGACCGCGGGCCGCAAGGGCCTCGCGATCCAGCGCTACAAGGGGCTGGGCGAGATGAACGCCGAGCAGCTGTGGGAAACCACGCTCGATCCGACCGTCCGCTCGATGCTCCGCGTGACCGCGGTGAATGCCGAGAGCGCGAACGAGATCTTCACGCAGCTGATGGGCGAAGTCGTCGAACCGCGCCGCGAGTTCATCCAGGACAACGCGCTCAACGTCGCCAATCTCGACGTCTAAGCTTGGAACATCGAGTGTCCAACCGCGCTTAACGGCCATCTATCAAGGAGTGATACGCATGGCCGAAGACCGGTTGGACATCGATCTGAAGACGCTCGAGGACAATAGCGACCTGCGCCAGGTCGAGTTCGAGGGCGAAGTGAGCGACGAGCGTTATCAGTTCGCGGTGCAGTATGACGTGCTCGAAGCGCTGAGCACCGTGGCCCCGGAGGGCGATGCCGTCGCGATCTTCAAACAGCATGCCGAAGAGATCGCCGATCTCGGCGTCGTGGCACTGGCGCGCGACCCCGACCAGGAGATCGTCGTGATCAGCGAGAACGATCTGGGCTGACGTCGTCGTCGGGTGAGGCGCCCGCTGCGCCGGCCTTGCGCGCGTGGCGGCCTCGCCAGAAGCGGATCGCGGCGGTCATCAGCGCCGCGACCGCGACCAAGATCGCCACGCCAACCAGCTTCTGCCTGGGCATGACCGTGTCGACCAGCTCGATCAGGCCGTCGCCGAACACATAGCCGATCCCGGTGAACACGACGCCCCACACCAGCGCCGAGATCGCGTTGAGGATCATGAACGTCCGCGCGGGCACGTGCGATGTGCCGATGGCCACCGGGCTGATCGTGCGCAGGCCGTAGAGAAACCGAAACCCGAGGATGAACACCGTCGGATGCCGCTCGAGCGTATCGAGCGCCTTGGCAAAGGCGGGTTTCTCCGCGATCCGACGGACCCGCTTGGTGTCGCGGTAATGACGCCCGGCGAAGAAAAAGAGCTGGTCTGCCGCGAACGACCCAGTCACCGCCGCCGCGGCGCTGCCGACCAGCGGCAGCAGATGTTGATGCGCGAGCAGCCCGCCGGTGACGACGCTGGTCTCCCCCTCGAACGCCGCCCCCAGAAAGATCGCGGCCAGGCCGTATTGGGTGATGAAGCTCTCGATCGACATTTGCCGCCCATGACGGACCGCGTGACGTTTAGCCAGCGCATAGAAGCGTCGTAATCGCGATACGGAAACAGTCAGTCGCGATCGTCCAGAAACCCCGCGAGCGCGGTCCAGGCGGGAAGCTTGGCAGCGAGCCCGACCGTGTGCAGTGGGCTGCTCGACGGCAGCGCGACGATCTGCGCGTCGGCGAAGTCGGGCCCGAGCAGCTTGCGACCGTATTTCAGCGCGGTGCTGCCGTTGAAGCCGATCGCGCGGAGGTCGGGCAGGGTGGCGATCAGCGCGGGGAGGTCGTTGCCTTCGATATCGGCGATCGCCGCATCGGTGCTCCCTGCGCGGCGCGCCGAACCGATCACGTCCCACAGCGCAACGCGCGCCACGCGCAACGCCGCGAGCCGGTCGTCATAGTCGAGCACCGTCAGGTCGCAACCGACGACCGGCGACATAAGCTGCCAGAACTGGTTTTGCGGATGCGCGTAATAACGCTGCGCGGCGAGCGACCGGTCGCCGGGCAGGCTGCCGAGGACGAGCAGACGCGCGTCCGGAGCGGCGACGGGTGGAAAGGAATGCTTGAGCGGCATGGCCCATGATAACGCTTCCGTCGTCGATAGTGCCCCGCGCCCTCTGTTCTCCCGCGAACGCGGGAGTCCAGGGTCGCGGGCGGCAGCGTTCGTGACTCCTGGACTCCCGCCTTCGCGGGAGAACAGGGTAAGCGTGGGCCGGTATCCGCACCGCCGACCGCGATGATTGCGCCCGCTCCTGCAATCCTCCTATGTTCGGCGCCATGAAGATCATGCTTTCCGCCAGCCTCGCCGTGCTCGCCCTCGCGAGTGCCCCCGCCGCCGCCCGGCAGCTCACTATCGATGACGTCACGATGCTCAGCCGCGTCGGCGCGCCGGCCGCGTCGCAGGACGGGCGCTGGCTCGTCTGGGCGCAGCGCGAGACCGATCTCGCCGCGGACAAGGGCCGCTTCGATCTCTGGCGGCTCGACCTGAGCAAACAGGGTTCAGCGCCGGTGAAGCTGCTCGCCGATCCACAGGTCAATGAGAACGACCCGCAGATCGTCGGCGCCACCGTCTATTTCACCTCCGACAAGGGCGGTGAGGATGCGATCTGGTCGATGCCGATCACCGGCGGCACCCCGCGCCGCCTCACCAGCTTCACGGGCGGCTTCAGTGGCTTCAAGGTCGCACCGACCGGCGACAGACTGCTCGTCTGGGCGGACCGCAAGCCGGGGGCTCCGAGCCTCGCGTCGGCAATGGAAAAGAAGGATCCGAACGCCGGCGCAGGCCGCACGTACGACCAGCTCTTCGTCCGCCACTGGGACACATGGGCCGACGGCACGCGCTCGCAATTGTTCGTGTTGCCGCTGACCGCAGCCGGTGCGACCGGCAACGGCGTGCCCTTGGTCGGTGCGCTCGTCGGCGATGCACCGTCCAAGCCGTTCGGAGGGGGCGAGGAAGTCTCGTGGAGCCCGGACGGTCGCACCGTGTATTTCGCGCTGCGGGAGGCGGGCCGGATCGAGGCGCTGTCGACGAATTTGGACATCTTCTCGGTACCCGCAGACGGCTCGGCCGCGCCGGTCAACCTGACCAAGGCGAACCAGGCGACCGACAATCTGCCGACGGTGTCACCCGATGGCCGCAGCCTTGCCTATTTCGCGATGCGCCGGCCCGGGTTCGAGGCCGATCGGCAGGTGCTCACCGTGCGCGACATCGCGACCGGCAAGACGGTGTCGCTGACCGAGCGCTGGGACCGGTCGGTCGGCTCGATCGCCTGGGCACCCGATTCGAAGTCGCTCTACGTCACCGCCGACGACACGCAGGAAACGCCGCTGTTCCGCGTCGATACAGCCACTGGCGCCGTCACGCGGCTCACGCAGGAGGGGCATGTCAGCGCGGTCGCGATCACCCCGCGCGGACCCGTGGTGGCGATCGACAGCCTGACCGCGCCGGCCGATTTCTACCGGATCGCGGGCAGCGGCGCACCGCAGCGTTTGACCCAGGTCAATGCTGCAAGGCTCGCCGGGATCGACCTGCCCACCGTCACGCGGTTCAACTTCAAGGGCGCCAACGCCGACACCGTCTGGGGCTATGCGGTGAAACCCTCTGGCAGCACGGGGAAGGTGCCGGTCGCCTACATGGTCCATGGCGGACCGCAGGGATCGAGCAACAACAGCTGGTCGTATCGCTGGAACCCGGCGGTGTTCGCCGGCGCGGGCTACGGCCTCGTCGCGGTCGATTTCCACGGGTCGACCGGCTACGGGCAGGGCTTCACCGACGCGATCAGCAACAACTGGGGCGGCTGGCCGCTCGAGGACTTGCAAAAGGGTCTGAAGGCCGCGACCGACAAGTTCACCTGGCTCGATGCGGACAACGCCTGCGCGCTCGGCGCGTCGTATGGCGGTTACATGATGAACTGGATCGAGGGGCAGTGGCCCGATCGCTTCAAGTGCATCGTCCAGCACGACGGCGTGTTCGACGCGCGCGCGATGGCGTACGAAACCGAAGAGCTCTGGTTCGACGAATGGGAACATGGCGGGAAGGCCTATTACGAGGACCCGCAGGCGTTCGAGAAATGGAACCCGGTCAATTACGTCGCCAAGTGGAAGACCCCGATGCTGGTCATCACCGGCGAGAAGGACTTTCGCATTCCCTACACGCAGGGGCTGGCGACGTTCACCGCGCTCCAGCGGCGCGGGATCCCGTCGCGGCTGCTGATCAACCCGAACGAGAACCACTGGGTGCTCAAGCCGAAGAACTCGCGCCAATGGTATGGCGAGGTGATCGGCTGGATGAACAAGTGGACCGCCGAGTAGGAGCTAATCTTCCACAAAGAGACACCACCCCGGCGAAGGCCGGGGCCCAATTGGGAAGGGCGAAGTAACAAGGGGCTGTCGGCCGTTACCGCCGTTCCCCAATTGGACCCCGGCCTCCGCCGGGGTGGCGATTGGTGATAGGGCCTCCTAACCAACCGCGGCGTGTTTCCCTGCGAAGGCGGGGACCCAGACTGGGCTCCCGCCTGCGCGGGAGAACACGGAATAGCTGGTCGGTCAGTGCGCCTTGGGCTTCTTCACCGCGTGCAAGCCCAGCGCGATCGCGCCGCCGAGGATCAGGCCGACCACGCCCGAGAAGAACGCGTTCACCGCCCAGTTCACCGCGCCCTTGGCGAACGGTACCGCCGCCGCCGCGTGCTCGGCCGTATCGTGGATCCAGTGCGGGATCGCCGTAAAGCCGAACGTCTCGACCCCGTGGACGATGATCTGTCCGCCGACCCATACCATCGCCGCCGTCCCGATCACCGACAGCGCGGCCATCACGATCGGCATGCCCTTCACCAGCCCGCGGCCGATCGCCTGGACCGCGGCACTGCTGCGCTGCGCGAGATGCAGGCCGATATCGTCCATCTTCACGATCAGCGCGACCACGCCGTAGACGCCGATCGTGATGACGATGCCGACGATCGCGAGCACGATCGCCTGTTCCCAGATCGGCTTGGTCGCAACGTCCGACAGCGCGATCACCATGATCTCGGCCGAAAGGATGAAATCGGTGCGGATCGCGCCCGAGACCTTCTGATTCTCCAGCGCCTTCGCGTCGGTCGGGACGTCGACGACCTCCTCGGCATGGCCGCCGCCGACCGCCTCGAGGATCTTCTCCGCACCCTCGAAGCAGAGGTAGGTCCCGCCGATCATCAGCAACGGCGTCAGCAACCACGGCGCGAACGCGCTCAGCGCGAGCGCGGCGGGGAGGATGAAGAGCAGCTTGTTGCGAAACGAGCCCAGCGCGATCTTCCCGATCATCGGCAGTTCGCGCTTGGGCTCGAATCCGACCATGTAGCGCGGCGTGACCGCTGCATCGTCGACGACCACGCCGATCGCCTTGCTGCCCGCCTTGCTGGTCGCAGCACCAATATCGTCGAGGCTCGCGGCGGCGAGCTTGGTGATCCCGGCGATGTCGTCGAGCAGTGCGACCAGTCCTGTGGGCATCGAGTCTGTCCTTAGCGTGCGGTTACGCGCTCGGTAACGTGACAGGATTGTCATGCAACGGCTTTCGTACTTGCGGTAGTGCGCGGCGCGCGGAATGGTTGCAGCCGACGCCCCCAAAGCGACAGGACGAGCCATGACCCCACCTTTTATGAACGGCGACTTCATCACGACCCTGCCCAAGGCCGAACTCCACCTGCATATCGAGGGCAGCCTGGAGCCCGAACTCATGTTCGCGCTGGCCGAGCGCAACAAGGTCGCGATCCCGTTCAAGAGCGTCGAGGACGTCCGCGCGGCATACAGCTTCACCAATCTTCAGACCTTTCTCGACATCTATTATGCGGGCGCCGCGGTGCTCCAGACCGAGGAGGATTTCCGCGATCTGGCGGTCGCCTATTTCGACCGGGTCGCGCAGGACGGCGTGATCCATGCCGAGATCTTCTTCGATCCGCAGACGCACACGCATCGCGGCATCCCGTTCGACGTGGTCGCGCGCGGGCTGTTCGCCGGCATCGACGAGGCGCGGGCCAAGCACGGCATGAGCGTAGGGCTGATCATGAGTTTCCTGCGCCATCTCGACGAAGAGGACGCGTTCAAGACGTTCGCGCAGGCCGAGCCATGGCTCGACCAGTTCATCGGCGTCGGGCTCGATTCGTCCGAAGTCGGGCATCCGCCATCGAAGTTCGCCCGCGTGTTCGCGGCGGCGGGGGATGCCGGGCTGATGCTGTGCGCCCATGCCGGCGAGGAAGGCCCGCCTGCGTATATCCACGAGGCGCTCGACATCCTGCAGGTGGACCGGATCGACCATGGCAACCGCGCGCTGGAGGATCCGACGCTGGTCGCTCGCCTGGCGCGCGACGCGATGACGCTGACGGTGTGCCCGTTGTCGAACGTCGCGCTGCGCAACGTCGACCGGCTGGAGAACCATCCGATCGACCGGATGCTCGACCTCGGCCTGCGCGCGACGATCCATTCGGACGACCCGGCCTATTTCGGCGGCTATATCGGCGAGAATTTCCGGCAGACCGCGCGGGCGAAAAATTTGTCGCGCGATCAGGTCGTCACGCTTGCCCGGAACAGCTTCCTCGGCAGCTTTCTCGACGATGCGGCACTCAGCGGCCACCTCGCGACGCTCGATGCCTATGTGAAGGCGCATCCATGATCGGACGCTTTCTGGCGGTGTTCGAGCCGTTCATCCTGATGCTGCTCGGGACCGTGGTGCTGGCGAGCCTGCTGCCGGCGCGCGGCGAGATGGCGACGATCGTCGGCTATGCGGCGGACATCGGTATCGTCCTGCTCTTTTTCCTGCACGGCGCAAAGCTGTCGCGCGAGGCGATCGTGTCGGGTCTGCGCAACTGGAAGCTGCACCTCGCCGTGCTGGCGGTGACGTTCGTTGCGTTCCCGCTGTTCGGGCTCGGGCTCAGCGCGCTGCCGTTCGTCACCGGGCCGCTCGCTGCCGGGCTGTTGTTTCTGACGCTACTGCCCTCGACCGTCCAGTCGTCGATCGCCTTCACCGCAATCGCGCGCGGCAATGTTGCGGCGGCGGTGTGCAGCGCGTCGTTCTCCAATCTGCTCGGGATCATCGTCACACCGGCGCTGGTGGCGCTGTTGATGAACGTGTCGGGGAGCGGTGGCATCTCGGTCGAAAGCGTCGAGGCGATCGTGCTGCAACTGCTCGTGCCGTTCGTCGCGGGTCATCTGTTGCGACCATGGATCGGCGCCTGGGTCACGCGGAAGAAGGCGCTGCTGACATTGGTCGATCGCGGGTCGATCCTGCTGGTCGTCTACAGCGCGTTCGGCGCGGCGGTGGTCGAGGGATTGTGGACCCGACTGTCGATCGGCGACCTGATCCTGATCGGCCTGTTGTGCGCGGCGTTGCTCGCCTTCGTCCTGGCGCTCACCTTCGCGGTCGCACGGCTGATGAAGCTGCCGCGCGAGGATGCGATCGTGCTGCAATTCTGCGGATCGAAGAAGAGCCTGGCGTCGGGCGTGCCGATGGCGGGTGTGCTGTTCCCGCCTGCGAAGGTCGGCGTGATCCTGTTGCCGGTCATGCTGTTCCACCAGTTGCAACTGGTCGCCTGCGCGGTCATCGCGCGCCGCTATGCCGAGTCGGCGCCACAGAACTGATTTCGATCAACATGCTGACAAGGCCGGGGTATTTGCTTTGTTCCGCGGACGTCGGCAAAGCGGAGCTTGAGACGAGGAGGGCCTTGGCCGATGACGACGTTGACCGATGCCAATACCGCCGCGCTCGATCTCGCGCAGCGCCAGGACAGCGGGCTCGATCTGACCGCCTGCGACCGCGAGCCGATCCATATTCCCGGTGCGATTCAGCCGCACGGCCTGTTGCTGGTCGCCGATGCGGAATCGCTGGCGATCGTCGCGGGTGCCGGCGATATCGAACGGCGATTGTCGCCCGAATGGCTCGGCGCGGATCTGTCGCGGCTGATTGCGCAGGACGTCCGGTCGCTGCTCGCCGACGAGATACCGCTGGGGGGCCTCATCGGCGAACCCGTTGTCGGGCTGACGGGGCGGTTCGAAGTGACGCTCCACCGCGCCGGCGATCACGTGCTCGTCGAACTCGAACAGGTCGACGTCGCGCCGGTGACCGCGGCATACATGCTCGGTCGGCTCAACGCGATGGCCGCAACGTTCGAGCGCGCGACCGATCTGAACGCGCTATGCGCCCGCGCCGCGATCGCGTTTCGCCAGCTTACCGGGTTCGACCGGGTCATGGTCTACCGCTTTCTCGATGACGAAGCCGGCCGCGTGATGGCGGAGGACAAGGTCGACGGACTCGGCACCTTCCTCCATCATCACTTCCCCGCGTCGGATATCCCTAAACAGGCTCGCGTGCTGTATGTGCGCAATCGGACGCGGACGATCCCGACGATAAGCTACACGCCAGCGGTGCTGCGTCCCGCCGGGTTCGAGTCGATCGATCTGAGCGACGTCGCGTTGCGCAGCGTCTCGCCGATCCACTTGCGCTATCTCGCCAACATGGGGGTTGCTGCCTCGGCATCGATTTCGATTGTCAAGGACGGTGTGCTCTGGGGTATGATCGCGTGCCACCACGGATCGCCGCGCGGCCTGACGCCCGACATCCGCGCCGCGTCCGCGACGCTTGCCAGCGGTCTCGCCCGCCAGATCCGCGCCAAGGAGGAGGCCGAGATCTACCGCGAACGGCTGCGCCTGCGCGGTGCGGAAGACGCGGTGATTCCAAAGCTCGCGACCGAGCCTGCGCCGCGCCGCACCGTCGCCGCACTGCGCGACGATCTGCGGCGGATGCTCGATGGCGACGGCTTCGCATTCGTTCAGGGAACGGTCGTCGACACCGGGGGCGTGTGCCCGGCGAAAGACGACATCCGCGATCTCGCCGCCTGGGTGTCCGCGCGCAGCGGAATCGACACCTTCGCGACGCACGAACTTCCCGTGCTGTTCCCGCGTGCGGATACGTATCGGACGTGCGCGAGCGGTGTCCTGGCGTTGCCGCTAATCGACGAGGGCGCGATGCTGTTGTGGTTCCGCGCCGAGCAGGCCGAAGAGGTCGAATGGGCGGGTAACCCGCACAAGGCGGTGGCGCTCGACCCGACCGCGGCGCTGACCCCGCGCGCCTCGTTCGAGTCCTGGACGCAGGTCGTGTCCGGGCGATCGCGCTGCTGGACGCTTGAGGAAGTCGAGGCCGCGCACCGGTTGCGCCGCGCGTTCCACGATGCGCATATCAACCAGCGGCTTCGCCTGCTCAACGCCGACCTGCAACGCACGCTGGCCGACAAGGACGTGCTGATCGCGCAGAAGGACGTCCTGATGAAGGAGGTCAACCATCGCGTCCAGAACAGCCTTCAGCTGGTCGCGGCGTTCCTCGCGCTGCAGGCCAAGGCGTCCGACGATGCCAAGGTCAAGGAGCATCTCGCCGAGGCGCAGGCGCGGCTGTCCGCGGTCGCGCTGGTGCATCGCCGGCTGTACCGCGACGATCAGGTCGAGTCGGTCGATCTGTCGCGCTATCTCGAGGAGCTGGCGGGCGACATGAAGACCTCGCTTGGCGCGGACTGGGCGGCGCACATGCGGCTCGATCTCGCGCCGATCCTGGTGCCGACCGATCGCGCGGTGAACATCGGTTTGGTGCTGACCGAACTGGTCATCAACGCCAGCAAATATGCGTATGGCGGACGTCCGGGCCCGATCCTGATCGCGCTCGAACAGCATCGCAACCGCCTTCGCCTGATCGTTGCGGACGAGGGCTCGGGTAAGGTAGGCACGCGCGAAGGCTTTGGCAGCCGGATGATGAACGCGATCGTTGCCGGGCTGTCGGGCACGATCGAGCATGACGACAACATGCCGGGACTGCGCGTGATCATGACCGCGCCGATCGGTGATGGGGTCTGACGAAGGTCGTCACCGACGAACACAGGCTTGGGCGCGGCTGATATTTGATCGGGGGTCCGCGGGTTGAAGCTTTATGCTGCAACTGCGAAATAAACCGCATGATCGACACCGACCAAGCCGTTCCAGTCGCTGCAGTCGCAGCCCCACCCGCCGCCCGATCCCTCAATGCACGGCTGGCGTTGCTCGCGCTTGCGGTGGGTGGGTTCGCGATCGGGACTACCGAGTTCGCCGCGATGAGCCTGTTGCCGCAGTTTGCGCGCGGACTTGGGATCGACGAACCGACTGCGGGGCACGTGATCAGCGCCTATGCGCTCGGCGTCGTCGTCGGGGCCCCGACGATCGCGGTGCTGGCCGCGAAGATCGAGCGGCGCGTACTGCTGATCGGGCTGATGACGTTTCTGGGGATCGCCAACGGGCTGTCCGCGCTCGCGCCGACCTATCACCTGATGTTGCTCGCCAGGTTCCTGAGCGGGTTGCCGCATGGCGCGTATTTTGGCGTTGGGTCGCTGGTCGCGGCGTCGATGGTGCCGCGCGAGAAGCGGTCGCGCGCGGTGTCGCGGATGATGCTCGGGCTGACGATCGCGACGATTGCCGGGGTGCCGCTCGCCAATGGCATTGGCCAGTGGTTCGGCTGGCGCTGGGGGTTCGGGATCGTGGCGATCATTGCCGCGGCGACGGTGCTGATGCTGTCCAAATTCGCACCGGTCCTGCGACCGGCAAAGGATGCAAGCCCGCTCGGCGAACTGGCGGCGCTGCGCAACGGGCAGGTATGGCTGACGCTGGCGATCGGCGCGGTCGGGTTCGGCGGAATCTTCTGCGTCTATACCTATCTCGCCTCGACGCTGACCGAGGTGACGGGCGTATCGTCCGCGTTCACGCCTGTCGCGTTCGCGCTGTTCGGCGTCGGGATGACGATCGGCACGCTGGTGTGCGCAAAGGCGGCGGACGTCGCGCTGATGCCCGCCGCAGGGATCACCTTGCTGTTCGGCGCAGCGGCGCTGGCGCTCTACGCACCGGCGACACCGCATCTATGGGCGATCCTGCCGGTGGTGGTGCTGATCGGGTGCGGGGGCGGATTGTCGACCATCCTCCAGACGCGACTGATGGATGTTGCCGAGGAGGCGCAGACCTTGGCGGCGGCGCTCAACCATTCCGCGTTCAATACCGCGAATGCGATCGGGCCCTGGCTTGGTGGTCTGGCGATTGCGGGTGGGTTCGGGCTGCCGTCCACCGGCTGGGTCGGGACCGCGCTCGCGCTCGGCGGGTTTGCGATCTGGGCGCTGTCTTGGGCGATCGATCGTCGGCGGGCGTAATTGCTTTCGCCATCATCCCAGCGAAAGCTGGGATCTTCCTGTTCCGGGGTACGGCATCCGCCCCGGGGAGACCCCAGCGCTCGCTGGGGTGACAATGTGTCGGCGACTCAAAGCATTCCCGGAACCACCACCCCGGCGAAGGCCGGGGCCAAATTTGCTAGGTCGTGGTAAGGCGGGGAACACCTTGGCCATCCCCGTCCCCCAATTGCGCCCTGGCCTTCGCCGGGGTGGGATCTTGTTGGTAGGTCCGTCAGCCTCGGCAGCTCAGCGCGCGATGTCGCGCTTGGCGAGCTGCTTGTTCAGCCCCAGCGCGACCAGCGTGAACACCGCGCCCGAAAACAGATAGGCGCCGCTCGCGGCGAGACCCAGCTCGCTCGTCAACAGCAGTGCCGCCAGCGGCGCGAAGCCCGCGCCGAACAGCCACGCCAGATCGGTCGTCAGCGCCGACCCCGTATATCGGTGCTGCGGCGACAGGCTCGAGGCGATCGCGCCCGAGGACTGGCCGAACGACAGGCCGAACAACAGGAAGCCGATGCCCATGAACAGGCGCTCGCCGACCTCGCCGCCACCCAGCAGCGACGGTGCCGCGATCGCGAACAGCGCGATCAGCACCGCGATCGTCCCCAGCATCGTGCGACGCCCGAACCGGTCCGCCAGCAGACCCGAGACCAGCATCGCGCCGATCCCGATCACCGCGCCGATCACCTCGACCATCAGGAAGCGCGCGGGCGCCTCGCGCGTGAACAGCACGACCCACGACAGCGGGAACACCGTCACCATGTGGAACAGAGCGAAGCTGGCGAGCGGCACGAACGAGCCGAGCCAGATCGCTTTCCACTGCGACTGCACGGTCTCGACGACCGGCGCGGGCTCGAGCTCGCGCTTGGCGTACATCTCTTCGAATTCGGGGGTCACCACGAGGCGGAGGCGAGCGAACAGCGCGACGACGTTGATCGCGAACGCCACGAAGAACGGATAGCGCCAACCCCAGGCGAAGAAGTCCTCGTTGGGCAGCGCCGCTACGAAGAACGCGAACAGGCCGCTGGCGACCAGCAAACCGATCGGCGCCCCCAGCTGCGGCAGCATCGCATACCAGCCGCGATGCTTCTCAGGCGAGTTGAGCGACAGGAGTGACGCCAAGCCGTCCCAAGCGCCGCCGAGCGCGATGCCCTGGCCGATGCGCAGCAGGGCGAGGATCGCGACCGACCAGTTGCCCGCCGACTCGTAGCTGGGGATGAACCCCATCGCCACGGTCGAGGTGCCGAGCAGGAAGATCGAGATCGTCAGTTTGACGCTTCGGCCATAAGCGCGATCGACCGCGATGAAGATGATCGTGCCGATCGGGCGGGCGAAGAACGCCAGCGCGAACACCGCGAACGAATAGAGCGTGCCCTGCAACCGGTCGACATACGGGAACACCAAGGTCGGGAACACCAGCACCGAGGCGATCGCGAACACGAAGAAGTCGAAGAATTCCGAAGTGCGGCCGATCACCACGCCGATCGCGATCACGCCCGGCGTGACGTGTTCGCCGTCGCTGTGGATACTGCGAGCGTCGGCTTCGAAGCTCGTCTCGGGGATTGTGTTTGCACTCATTCTTCAACTCGCTCTTCGGGGCGCGAACCCGATCATACGCCGTTCCGGCGGATGCGGGCAGGGGTAATATATGCTATCCCTCGCGATGCTAAAGCCATGCCGATGTTGCAGTGCAGCGCCCATTGGACAAATTGTCCACTGTAGCGCAGCGCAAGCCAGGCGTAGGGGAACCGGATGACCGTCGTGACACAGCTTTCCCGCTCCAAAATCTCGGCCCGAAAATGGTTGGCTGCCATACCTCTGGCGCTGCTGACCAGCGGCTGTAACTGGGTGGTGATGTCGCCGTCGGGCGACATCGCAGTGCAGCAGCGCGATCTCGTTCTGATCGCGACCGGGCTGATGCTTCTGATCATCGTGCCGGTGATCGCGATGACGCTGTTCTTCGCGTTCCGCTACCGCCAGTCGAACAAGGCCGCCAAGTACGAGCCCAACTGGGATCACTCGGTCGGGCTCGAACTGCTGATCTGGGGCGTGCCGCTGCTGATCATCATCGCGCTCGGCGCGCTGACCTGGACCAGCACGCATCTGCTCGATCCATATCGTCCGCTGGGCCGGATCAAGCCCGACACGCCGACGCTCGCGAACAACGTGCCGGTCGGCAATCTGGTCGACAAGCAGCAGGCGGGCAACGGTGCCAATGGCGCGGGCAAGCCGCTCGAGGTGCAGGTCGTCGCGCTCGATTGGAAGTGGCTGTTCATCTATCCCGAATACGGTATCGCCACGGTCAACGAACTGGCTGCGCCGGTCGATCGTCCGATCCGTTTCCAGATGACGTCCTCGTCGGTGATGAACGCGTTCTACATCCCGGCGCTCGCGGGCATGATCTACACGATGCCCGGCATGCAGACGACGCTGAACGCGGTCATCAACAAGCCCGGCAATTATGAGGGCTTCTCGTCCAACTATAGCGGCGCGGGCTTTTCGGGCATGCGCTTCCGCTTCCATGGCGTGAGCGACGCGGGCTTCCAGGCCTGGGTCAACCGCGTCAAGCAGGGCGGCGCCAAGGCCAGCGGCGGGCTGAACCGCGCAAGCTATCTCCAACTGGAGAAGCCGAGCGAGAAGGTGCCGGTGCGCTATTACAATGCGGTCGCACCGGACATTTTCAAGCTGGTCGTCGAACAGTGCGTCCAGCCAGGCAAGGTCTGCATGTCGCAGATGATGCACGGCGGAAAAAGCGGGGGGGACTCGCACGCCGGCATGGCAATGCCGGGCGTCAATGGCGGTAAGGGCCCGCAGGATTCGTCCGAGCGGGTCGAAGGCGCTTTGATGAAGGACGCCGACGAGAAGGGTAGCGGCAATCACTGGACCGCACCCGCCGACATAAAACGGGACGGCGCCAACAGCGCGCCGGGCTCGCAGTCCAACCGCAATCATACGATGTTGTCCCCCTCCACCATGCCGGGCACGCGCCCCGTCGCGAACGGCTAGAGAACCATCATGAACGACACTCTGTTGAAGACAATCTTCGGCCGCCTGACCCTGGAGTCGCTGCCGCTGCACGAACCGATCGTCGTCGCCACCTTTGCGATGGTGGCGATCGGCGGGCTCGGGCTCGTCGCGGCGCTGACCTACTTCAAGGTCTGGGGCTATCTGTGGAACCAGTGGTTCACCAGCGTCGATCACAAGAAGATCGGCATCATGTACATCATCCTGGCGATCGTCATGCTGTTGCGCGGGTTCTCCGACGCGATCATGATGCGCGCGCAGCAGGCGATGGCGTTCAACGGATCCGAGGGATACCTGACCGCGCATCACTATGACCAGGTCTTCACCGCGCACGGCGTGATCATGATCTTCTTCGTGGCGATGCCGCTGGTCACGGGCCTGATGAACTATGTCGTCCCGCTCCAGATCGGCGCGCGCGACGTGTCGTTCCCGTTCCTCAACAATTTCAGCTTCTGGATGACCGCGGCGGGTGCCGTGATCGTCATGATGTCGCTGTTCATCGGTGAGTTCGCGCGGACCGGCTGGTTGGCGATGCCGCCCCTCTCTGGACTGGCGTACTCGCCGGACGTCGGTGTCGATTACTATATCTGGGCGCTGCAGATCGCGGGCATCGGGACACTCTTGTCCGGCGTCAATCTGGTCGCGACCATCGTCAAGATGCGCGCGCCCGGCATGACCATGATGAAGATGCCGATCTTCACCTGGACGTCGCTGTGCACCAACATCCTGATCGTCGCCGCCTTCCCGGTGCTGACCGCGGTTCTCGCGATGCTGTCGCTCGACCGTTACATCGGCACCGCGTTCTTCACGAACGACTCGGGCGGCAACCCGATGATGTACGTCAACCTGATCTGGATCTGGGGTCACCCCGAGGTCTACATCCTTGTCCTGCCGGCGTTCGGTATCTTCTCGGAGGTCACCTCGACCTTCTCGGGCAAGCGCCTCTTCGGCTACAGCTCGATGGTCTATGCGACGCTCGTCATCACGATCCTCGCCTATCTCGTCTGGCTGCACCACTTCTTCACGATGGGGTCGGGCGCGAGCGTGAACTCGTTCTTCGGCATCACCACGATGATCATCTCGATCCCGACCGGGGCCAAGATCTTCAACTGGCTGTTCACGATGTACAAGGGCCGGATCCGGTTCGAACTGCCCATGATGTGGACGATCGCCTTCATGGTGACCTTCACGATCGGCGGCATGACCGGCGTCCTGCTCGCGGTGCCGCCTGCCGACTTCGTGCTGCACAACTCGCTGTTCCTGGTCGCGCATTTCCATAACGTGATCATCGGCGGCACGCTGTTCGGCATGTTCGCGGGGATCAACTACTGGTTCCCGAAGGCGTTCGGCTTCAAGCTGGACGAGACATGGGGCAAGATCTCGTTCTGGTGCTGGGTGTCGGGCTTCTACTTCGCCTTCATGCCGCTCTATGTGCTCGGCCTGATGGGCGTGACCCGCCGCATGCGCTATTTCGACGATCCGAACCTGCAGATCTGGTTCGTCATCGCCGCCTTTGGTGCAGCGCTGATCGCCGCCGGTATCGGTGCCTTCCTGATGCAGATCTTCGTCAGCATCCGGAACCGCGAGAGGCTCGCCGACCTGACGGGCGATCCGTGGAACGGTCGTACGCTCGAGTGGGCGACCTCGTCGCCGCCGCCCGAGTATAACTTCGCGTTCACGCCGATCGTCCACGATCTGGATGCCTGGTACGACATGAAGGATCGCAAGCATGTGCGTCCGCTGACCGGGTTCAAGGCGATCCATATGCCAAGCGGCACCGGCACGGGCGTCGTGCTCGCCGGGCTCAGCGTGGCGTTCGGGTTCGCGATGATCTGGTATGTCTGGTGGCTCGCAGGGCTGGCACTCGCCGGCATCTTCGGCACGACGATCTTCCACACCTTCAACTACAAGCGCGACTATCACATCCCCGTCGAGGACGTGATCGCCAGCGAGGACGCGCGCACCCGCCAGCTCGCGATCCAGGGAGCTTGACGCGATGTCCGCAATACCGATGAAAGACGGTCTGAACGAGACCAAGCCGGTCTCGTTCTACGACCTCGACGAGCACGAGCATCCCGAGGGCGGCAGCACGATGCTGGGCTTCTGGATGTACCTGATGAGCGATTGCCTCATCTTCGCGGTTTTGTTCGCGGCCTATGCCGTGCTCGGCAACAGCTATGCCGGCGGTCCCAGCCCGAAGGAGATCTTCGAGCTGCCGCTGGTGGCGGTGAACACCGCGATGCTGCTGTTCTCCTCGATCACCTACGGCTTCGCGATGCTGTCGATGGAGGAAGGTCGCCAGCGCGTCATGCAGATGTGGCTGGTGTTCACCGGCCTGTTCGGTCTCGCGTTCCTGTCGATCGAAATGTACGAGTTCGCCACCCTCATCCATGAGGGTGCGGGCCCGACGCGCAGCGCGTTCCTGTCGTCGTTCTTCACGCTCGTCGGCACGCACGGCCTGCACGTCACGATGGGTCTGATCTGGCTCGTCACGCTGATGGTGCAGGTCCAGAAGCACGGCCTGATCGCCGCGAACAAGCGCCGCCTGATGTGCCTCAGTATGTTCTGGCATTTCCTCGACGTCATCTGGATCGGCGTCTTCACCTTCGTCTATCTGATGGGCACCCTACGATGAGCGACCCCCACGCAAACACGCATGACGCGCATGCGGACCATGACCACGCAGCGCACGGCACGCGTGGCAGTTACATCAAGGGGTTCTTCCTCTCGGTCATCCTGACCGCGATCCCGTTCTGGATCGTCATGACCGACGCGTTCAAGGATCCGTCGACCGCAGCCCTCGTCGTGATGGTGTTCGCGGTCGCGCAGATCGTCGTCCACATGATCTACTTCCTGCACATGAGCGGCAAGTCGGAGGGCGGCTGGACGATGATGGCGCTGATCTTCACGATCATCCTCGTCGTCATCACGCTCAGCGGGTCGATCTGGGTGATGTACCACATGAACACGAACATGATGCCGATGCAGGCCGCGGCAGACATGTGATGAGCGCGCGACCGGGCCCTGCCGTCTATGTCGCAGGCCTGGTCGCGCTGCTGCTGTTCGCCGGGTTCATGGCGCTCGGCATCTGGCAGATCGAGCGCCGCGCCTGGAAGCTCGAGCTGATCGAACAGGTCGCGGCGCGCGCGCATGCCGCGCCCGCGCCCCCGCCGGGCCCCGCCTCTTGGGGCGCGATCACCGCCCCCACCGACGCCTATCGCCGCATCCGGCTCGACGGCACGCTCGACAATACCCGCGAGACGCTGGTCCGCGCCGCCACCGCACTCGGCAGCGGCTATTGGGTCGTCACGCCCCTGCGCACCGCCCAAGGCTTCACCGTCCTAGTCAACCGCGGCTATGTCTCCTCGGAGCAACGCGCCGCGCATGCCAAGCCGACCGGCCCGATCACGATCACTGGGTATCTGCGCATCACCGAACCGGGTGGCGGTTTCCTGCGCAGCAACGATCCCGCTGCCGGCAAATGGTATTCGCGCGACGTCGCCGCGATCGCCGCCGCCCGCGGGCTGACCAACGTCGCGCCCTATTTCGTCGACGCGGACAAGACCGGCACTGCTGCCCCCATCGGCGGGTTGACGATCATCGCCTTCCCGAACAACCACCTCGTCTACATGCTGACCTGGTTCGCGCTCGCCGCGATGACGGTCGTCGCGTTCGTCGTGTTCGTCCGGCAGGATGCGCGCAAGCGGCGAGGGGCGGTCGACACGTGACATCGGGAAGCATGGGCGCCAGCGTTGCACGTCAAAGCTGGCAACGGTGGCTAGCGCTCGCCACTGCGCGCACCGACGCGACCGGCAACGCCAACATGCGTCAGCTCGTCACGCTGCGCTGGATTGCGGTGGCCGGACAGTTCGTCACGATATTGTTCGCCCGCTTCGCGCTTGGCTTCGATCTGCCGATGATTCCGATGCTTGCGGCGCTGGCGGCGGGGGTGGGGCTCAATCTGGTCAGCATGCCGCTATACGGGTGGCGCAAGGGCGCAAATATTCAGCTCCTGCTCGCGCTCCTGTTCGACGTCGGCCTGCTCACCACGCAGCTCTATCTCGCAGGCGGCGCGACCAATCCTTTCATCTCGCTGTATCTGCTCCACGTCGTGCTCGGCGCAGTGCTACTCGATCGCTGGTCGAGCTGGGCGATCGTCGCCGTCACGGCGATCTGTTTCGGACTGCTGACGCTCTACTACCGCCCGTTGATCCTGCCGCCCAATTACAGCGGCGAGTATTTCATCCTCTACACGATCGGCTCGCTGCTCTGCTTCATGCTGATCGCGACGTTGCTGATGCTGTTCATGACCCGCATCACGGGTAACTTGCGCGCGCGCGATACGCGGCTCGCCGATCTCCGCCAGCAGGCCGCTGAGGAGGATCACATCGTCCGCATGGGTCTGCTCGCGTCGGGCGCCGCGCACGAGCTCGGCACGCCGCTCGCCTCGATCGCGGTCATCCTCGCCGACTGGCGCCGCATGCCGACGCTCGCGCAGGACGCCGATCTCCAGGCCGAGATCGTCGAGATGCAATCCGAGGTCCAGCGCTGCAAGGCGATCGTCACCGGCATCCTCCTGTCCGCCGGCGAAGCGCGCGGTGAGGCGCCCGAAATCATGCCGCTCCACCAGTTCCTTGATGCGATCGTCGACGAATGGCGCGCGGTGCATGCGGGTGTAGAGTTCGACTATACCACCCGAGTCGGCGACGATCCGCAGGTCGTCTCCGATCCCGCACTCAAACAGGTGATCGCCAACGTGCTCGACAACGCCGCCGAAGCCTCGCCGCATTGGGTCGCGTTCCGCGGCGAACGCAGCGACGGCGACCTCGCGCTGATCGTCCGAGATCGCGGCCCGGGCTTCAGCGACGAACGACTCGCGAGCTTCGGCAAGCCGTATCAGTCGAGCAAGCGCGAACCCGGCCACGGCCTCGGCCTGTTCCTGGCGGTCAACGTCATGCGCAAGCTGGGCGGCGGCGTGTCCGTGGTGAACTGCGAGGGCGGCGGTGCGGAAGTCACGATCCGTATGCCGCTCTCCGCGATCGCCCTGTCATGAACGGGGCCATGACGGACACGAAGTTACTCGCGATCGTCGAGGACGACGAGACGTTCGCCCGTACGCTCCGCCGCTCGTTCGAACGCCGCGGCTATGAGGTGATGCAGGCGGCCAGCCACGAGGAACTCGTCGAGCAATTGGCCGACCGCACGCCGCGCTACGCGGTGGTCGACCTGAAGCTCGGCGGCGCGTCAGGCTTGGTCTGCGTCCAGACTCTCCACGCGCACGACCCCGAGATCCTCGTCGTCGTCCTCACCGGTTTTGCGAGCATCGCCACCGCGGTCGAGGCGATCAAGCTCGGCGCGTCGCACTATCTCGTCAAACCCTCGAACACCGACGATATCGAAGCCGCCTTCGACCGCACCGAAGGCGTCGTCGACACCGAATTGTCCGAGCGCCCGACCTCGATCAAGACGCTCGAATGGGAGCGGATCCACACCACGCTCGCCGAAACCGACTTCAACATCTCCGAGACCGCGCGCCGCCTCGGCATGCATCGCCGCACGCTCGCGCGGAAGCTCGAAAAGCGCCCCGTCAAATAGCGGCAACGCATCGGCGGTGGCCGGCGTTGTCCCCCGATGCGCTCACCCAAACTCTGGCAACCCCGCCGCCTGCTGGCGACCCCGTCCGCGCTGACCTGGGATCACGGCGCCCAGATCGTCGCCCGCGCCACCGCACTGGGCGTACCCGTCACGACACTGCCGAGCGACCGCCTCAAGCTCGACCTCCCCGACGACTCGCGCCACGCCTATGCCGAAGCCAAAGCTACGCTCGCGCTGGTCGTCGCGCCGCCCTCCAAGCGCAAGCTTCAGCCGATCGCGCCCAGCGCGGACTGGCGGATCGATCTTGCCGAGGGGTGCCCGGCGCATTGCGGCTATTGCTACCTCGCCGGCTCGTTGAAGGGCCCGCCGATCACGCGCGTCTACGCGAACCTGCCAGAGATCCTCGCCGAACTCCCGGCGCATCTGGGGCAGGGCACGGTCACCTCGCGCTCGACCACCCGCGCACACGAGGGGACGACGTTCGAGGCCTCCTGCTACACCGACCCGCTCGGCATCGAGCACGTCACCGGATCGCTGTCCGCGCTGATCGCGCATTTCGGCGCGTGGGAGGCCGACGTGCAGCTCCGCTTCACCACCAAGTTCGATGCGGTCGAACCGTTGCTGGATCTCGACCACCGCGGCCGCACCCGGATGCGCGCGTCGATCAATCCCGCCGCCTATGCCCGCTTCGAAGGCGGCACGAGTCCCGTCGCTGCGCGGTTGGTGGCACTGCGCAGGATGGCGGACGCCGGCTACCGGATCGGCCTGACCGTCGCGCCGATCATCGCCGCGGACGGGTGGCGCGAGGCGTATGGCGCGTTGCTGGCGGAGGCGGGCAGGGTGCTCGCCGACATCCCCGACGTGACGATCGAGCTAATCACGCACCGCTATACGCCCGGATCGAAGGCGGTGCTCGAAACCTGGTATCCCGGCTCGTCGCTCGATCTCAGCATGGCCAATCGCAGCGAGAAGCGCACCAAGTTCGGCTCGGTCAAATATGTCTATGACGCGGACACGATGCGCGCGCTCCGCAGCTTTTTCCAGGACGAGATCGCGGCGAAGCTTCCGCAGGCGCGCATCCTCTACTGGACCTGACCGCCGCGCCAACCGGCAACGCAGCGTTGCCATTCACGCCCTTCCGATCACCGCCGCCGCCGCCTACCTCAAGAGCATGACAAACGCCCGCCAGCCGACCCTGTTCATCCCGCACGGTGGCGGCCCCTGCTTCTTCGTGGACGATCCCGCGGGTAACTGGACCGGCATGGCCGCATATCTCCGGTCGATCGCCGCCTCGCTGCCGGAGAGGCCCAAGGCGGTCCTGGTTGTGTCCGGTCACTGGGAGACGCGCGGCTTCGCCTTCACCGGCGCCGCCACCCCGCCGCTGGTCTACGATTACGGCGGCTTCCCCGCGCATACCTATGAGATCCGCTACGACTCGCCCGGCGATCCCGCTTTGGCCGCGCGTGCCGTCGACCTGCTCCGCGGTGCCGGCCTGACCGCCACCGTCGACCCGATGCGCGGGCTGGATCACGGCGTCTTCATCCCCATGAAGGTCGCGTTCCCCGACGCCGATATCCCGGTCGTCGAAATGTCGGTCGATCGCGATCTCGACCCCGCGCTCCACGCCGCTGCCGGCCGCGCGCTCGCCCCCTTGCGCGACGACGGCGTCCTGATCGTCGGCTCGGGCATGAGCTTCCACAACATGCGCGGCTATGGCGACCCGCGCTTCACCGCGCCGTCCGAGGCCTTCGACCACTGGCTCACCGCCGCGGTCGAGGCCGACCCGACCGCCCGCGCCGCAGCGCTCGGCCGTTGGGCCGACGCCCCCGCCGGCCGCCTCTCGCACCCTCGTGAGGAGCACCTCCTGCCACTCATGGTCGCCGCCGCCGCGTCAGACCAGCCCGGCACGCAGGTCTACGGCGAACGCGTCCTGCAAACCGCCATCTCCGGCTATCGCTTCAACTAAGGAAATTCGATGTCCTCTCCCGTGCTACTCGCTTTGTCCGGCAGCCTGCGTCGCGGCTCGTACAACGGCGCGATCCTTGCCACGCTTGGCGAGGTGGTCGTCGACAAGGCCGCGCTCACGGTCTTCCCGCTCAACGACGTCCCGCTCTATGACCAGGACGCCGATACCGACACGCCCCCCGAAGCCGTTGCGGCCTTGCGCGCGGCGATCGGCGCGGCCGATGGGATCGTCATCGCCTCCCCCGAATATAACCACGGCATGTCCGGCGTCCTGAAGAACGCGCTCGACTGGGCCTCGCGCCCGCACGGCAAGGCGACGCTGACGGGCAAGCCGGTCTTCACGCTCACCTCTTCGCCAGGCGCAGTCGGCGGCGCGCGCGCGCATGCCCAGCTGAACGAGACGCTGGCGTCGATCGGCGCGCGGGTCGTCCTGCGTCCCCAGGCCGTCGTCGGCGCGGTGCACGAGAAGATCGCCGACGGTCGCCTGACCGACCAGCGCACGCTCGACTTCCTCGTCGCCGGTATAGACGACCTGCTCGCCGACATCGTGCGCCCCACGGCCGCCGACCGCGAGGCGTCGTAAAATGCGCCAGCTCCTCCGCCAATACCCCGCTCAGCGCGACGATATCGCCGATCTCGTCACCCGGAGGCCGCTGCCGGGGCCCGGCCTGCCGCAGGTCGACCCGTTCCTGTTCCTCAACCATCACGGCCCGCAGACCTATCGCCCCGGTAACTCGGGTCTCCCCTTCGGCCCGCACCCGCACCGCGGGTTCGAGACGGTGAGCTTCATCCTCGAGGGCGAGATGGCGCATCTCGACAGCGGCGGCCACGAAAGCGTCATCCGCGCGGGTGGCATTCAGTGGATGACCGCAGGCTCGGGCCTGATCCACGCCGAGATATCGCCTGCATCGTTCAAGCGCGACGGCGGCCCGCTGGAAATCCTGCAGCTCTGGGTGAACCTCCCCGGCCGGCTCAAGATGACCAAGCCCGCTTATACCGGCCTCCAGCGCGAGGACATTCCCGCGATTCCCGTCGAAGGGGGCGTCGTGAACCTGATTTCGGGCGCATTCGGCGAGACGCAGGGCCCGATCAAGTCGCTGACCGATGTTACGATGATGACGGTCGCGCTCGAGGCGGGGGGGCATGTCGACCTGCCCGCACCAGCCGGTCGCTCAGTCTTTTTCTACGTCGTTGCCGGGTCCCCCTCGGCCAACGGGACCCCGGTCAACCCGCACCACCTCGCCACGTTCGCGATGGACGGAGCCACGATCGCGGTCACCGCGCAAGCGCCCGCCACGATCCTCTACGGCCATGCCGACCCGATCGGCGAACCCGTCGTGTCGCACGGCCCTTTCGTCATGACCACGCGCGAGGAGATCGTGCGCGCGATCGACGATTATAACGCCGGCCTGTTCGGCGAGCCGCCCGTCATCCGCTAGGGCGCCTTGCGCACCGGGGGCAGCGCGGCACAGATGTCCGCGCCGCCCGCCGGCACCGTGAAGAACGGCCCCGACCGGTTCTCGCGCGAGGCGATCCAGGCGATGAACCGCGGATTGTCCGCGCGGCGATACTCGAAATGCGGCCGCGCGGCGGCGGGGAGCGCGCTGGCCAGCCGAGCGGACACGATCGGGCTGCGCTCGCCCGCGGTCGTGTAGAAGCCCAGATCCCCGGTCCCGCGCGGTAGCGACGACAGCCACTCGATCCCGTCGATCACGCGCCCGACGACCGCGATGTTGCGGTCGAGCGCACGCGGCGAATGACCGATCACGGTATAGAGCTCCGCGCCGCTGCCCGTGCTCGGCGCCAGATCGCGCGCGACGCCGACCATGCCGTAGCAATGCGGCAGCCACTCGGTCGCGCCGTTGCCGGCCAGCGGCCATCCGTCGCGACTATAGCCAGCCCATTCGGCATAGGGATCGCGTTGCGCCAGCCGCGCCACCGTCGTCGGCCCGGCATGCGCATATTCCGCCGGCGGGGTTTCGACGACGCCCGCGGCCAGCGCCTTCTTCTCGGTCGCATCGCCCCATTGCGCGACATAATTGTCCTGCAACCGGTACACGCTGGTCCCGAGATCCCACCACTTGGCAGCGGCAAGCTTGCGGATATTGGCAACATGGACCGGCGCGTACCGGCTTGCGAGACGGACGGTGAAGCTGTGCCCGTTCGCCAGCGTGAATACGAGCAGTTCGTCGTCCGGCACCGCGATCCAGTCGGCCGGCACCGGATCCGAGGGGAGCGCCGCGGCGGCGGGTGAAGCCGCAACGGCTTGTGCGAGCGCGGCGGCGAAGAGGAAATTCAGCATCGCCGGAGACTGCCCGAGTGCACCTGCACACGCAATCGCTTGCGCGCGCGCGAAACCCGCTCTAGCAGATCCCCTTCCAGAGCAATGCGGAGCGGTGGCCGAGTGGTCGAAGGCGCTCGCCTGGAAAGTGAGTATACGTCAAAAGCGTATCGAGGGTTCGAATCCCTCCCGCTCCGCCATTTAGTCCCAGAATTAGCGAACGCACGCCGACCGGCGCCCTGAAACGGCGGAGTTCGGCGCCTTTTTGCGTCTGCAACGGTACGCAGGAGACGCCGGTCAGACTGCAAACGCGCGCCACGCGCCTGCCTTTCTCTGCAGTCACGGCAACCAGTACCGTTTCCCTGCTATTCCCTGCCAACCCGTGCGTTCGCCATTTCGTGCAATGAATGATGCATTTCTTATCGAGAAAAGCGAGCAATCTTCGTAATTTAGCGGCAGCGGTCCCTGTAGTTTCCGGCAGCGAAAATAGCGTGCCTTGGCAGCGTAAGCGCATGTCGGTTTCAGTGAATGTGCGTACTCCGCACCGACGAAAGTAAATTGGGCGGTTGGCCCGACAAATGTAAAGTATAGCCTTAATCGAAATAATTACATGTGGGGTATGCGAGGCTATTGACGTGAGAAGATCTCGAGCTATCTCTGAAACCAGAAGACGAGGCCAAATGAGTGTGTGGTTGGCGTCTTCGTGCATCTTCGCGAGCCGCCTTTTATATGAGGTGATTGCGTGGCGAAGGTAAAATTAGAACATGGCTCTAATCGAGCATCTGCGGTCGGCGAATGGGAGCTGATCGCGTTATCAAGCCTGACGCCTGCCGTTCGGCGAACCCGGACGCACGGCGGAAAGAAGCGTCAGATCGTTGAGGCAAGTATCCGCGAATACGGCATCCTCGATCCCATCACCATTAACAGCGCGAACGTCATCATCGACGGACACCTTCGTGTCGAGGTTGCGCGCAAGCTGGGCTTCAGGGAGGTCCCGGTTATTCGCATCTCTCATCTGAGCGATGCCGAGCTGCGCGCCTATGCCATCGCAGCGAACAAGCTGCCCGGGGTGGCAAACTATGATCTCGATGCTTTGCGCATCGAGCTGGAGGAGATTCGCGCGGACGTGCCGACGCTGGATCTGACGCTCACCGGCTTCACCATTGGCGAGATGGATCGTCTCGATGGGCGCTATCTTGCCGGACGGTATGACGATCTCGACGGTGACCTGCCCGAAATCGACGAAGAGCCGGTGACACGGCCTGGCGATCTATACGCGCTCGGAAATCACAAGATCATATGCGGCGACAGTTTGGAGCCGTCTGCCTACGCGACGCTGATGGGTGCGGATCGGGCGGCGTGCTGCTTCACCGATCCACCGTATAATGTGAAGATCCAGGGGCACGTGACGAGCTCGGCAAAGCATGGCGATTTTGCCATGGCGTCAGGCGAAATGACGCAGGGCGAATTCGAACGCTTTCTCGACATCGCGCTGGTGAATGCTCGCGATCAGCTCACCGATGGCGCAATCGTCTTCGTCTGCATGGACCATGCTCACCTGCTCGAGCTGCTTCGCGTCGGCGAACAGGTGTTCAGCGAGCGCCTGAACATCTGCATGTGGGACAAGGGCCGGGGCGGTATGGGCTCGCTGTACCGAAGCCAGCACGAATGCGTCGCGGTGTTCAAGAATGGCTCCGCCCCGCACATCAACAATGTCGCGCTCGGCAAGAATGGTCGCGACCGTACCAACGTCTGGTCGTTTCCCGGCATGATCGGATTTGGGAAGGCAAAGAACAAGGCGCGGGCGTTGCACCCAACCGTCAAGCCGGTCGTGCTTATGGCCGAGGCGCTCCTGGACGTGACGAACATCGGCGACCGAGTGCTGGACCCGTTTGGCGGCTCGGGCAGCACGCTGATTGCCGCCGAGCGGACCGGTCGTCAGGCGCGGTTGATCGAGTTCGATCCAATCTATGTTGATCGCACCATCGCGCGCTGGGAGAAGCTGACCGGCGGCCAGGCCGAACGTCTGCACCGTGAGCCTGACGCCGCCACCGAACCTGCCGATGCCGAGGAGTGTGCGTAATGGGACACTATGATGATCGCGATTATGCCGTCGGCAAGGGCAAGCCGCCGGTCGAACATCAGTTCAAGAAGGGGAAGTCCGGCAATCCAACAGGTCCAAGCCACAAGAAGAAGGCGCGGGACGCGACGCTCGAAGTGCTCGCACACGAAGCCGTGAACGAGATGGTATCGGTTCTCATAAACGGACGTGAACGTCGATTGCCGAAGAAGCAAGCTATTGTTCTTGGTATCGTCAACGACGGACTGGCCGGAACACCTGCGCAGCGCCTCAAGGCGCTAAAGGCGCTGAAGGATATTGGTGCGTTCGTCAGGACCATCGAGGATCACCGGCTTACCCCGGAGATGGAGCAGGAGCGAGCCATAGCGCTCCTCAATCTCTTGAGAGAAGAGGGTATGCGCGACGAAGAGATGCGGCACCACTTTGCGGAATACAATCGATTGGTGCCGTGAACCTCGATGCTACCCGAAAGTAAGGGCCATTATAATGCGTGGGCTATGGTCCAGTCGACGAGCCCGGCGTTGATGGCGAGGTCGGCGACCTCGCTGCCTTGTACCAGCTCGAGGCGTCGTCTGCCTGTCGATGGCGGTACGATAAGAGTCCCGGCCGGGGAGTGACAGATGAGCATGATGCGCTCGCCGGCGTTTCGTTCGTCGAGCCGTCTGGCGTAATCGTCGACCACCTGCTGGTTCACGCTCGATTTGATCTGCACCGCCATACGCTCGCGTGTGAAGGACTGTTCCATCATCGCTACCATGTCGTCTGGGCACCGAAGTACCGCTTCAAGGTGCTCGGAGGCGAAGTCCGCTTGAAGGATGCGCGAGATCATCCCGCAGGTTTGCGCCGAGATGGGCGTGACGATCCTCAACGGTCCGCTGTCCTTCGACCTCGTCCATATGTTCGTCGAAATCCCGCCGCAAATCTCGGTCAGCGATTTTCGTGCGCCGCGTAACGGGCGGTCATCGCGCTAAATCCGGCAGGAGTTCGAGCATATCGGCAAGCGCTACTGAGACCAGAGCTTCTGGCAAAGAGCATACTTCTCAACCACCTCGGGCAAACTCACCCACGAGGAAGGCTTCAGCTACTTCGAATGATCCTACCGGCGTGAGCCGGTCTGTCGTTCAGAGCAAGGGTGCATAGCGGCCCGGCCGCTTTCGGGCGGCGATCGCCGGTAAGCAGCCGTTCGTTCAGACGGCAGGGCAGTGGATCTGAACGGCTGATTCGGGTGGAAACCGGAACTGTAGCTTTGGAGACTGCGGTTGCCCGGTAGGATGTGTGGGATATATTCCGGATGGATAACGTAACGGCGCTCGGAACAGCACTTCGGACATAGGCTCAAGTATATAATACGCTAAATAGCATAATCTATTATGTAAATAAGTAGATTAATATAAAGATCAGCGGAATAATATGCAATAATTGCAGTTATCACATAAGCCGAATTGACTTATTTTTATAAAGTAACATACGAGCGCCGCCGAGGACCGTGGTAACTCCCTAAAATCTCGCGCAAGACGTGTTGAATGTTGGAGTATCGATACTAGGGATGTCGAAGGAGGGGCGTCATTTTTGGCTCAACACAAGATCATCGCGACCAAAGTCGATGAGAGTCTGCCGTATTCTTGCGCCTTGTTGGGCATCCATGCCCATCTTCAATTCCATTTGCTTGATGGTGCCGAGCAGTTCCTCCTGACCGAGCTCGGGGAAGACCTTGGTAGCGACGAACAGGCTCGGCACCTGTTTTTCCAAAATATCTTGGAGCGACTTATGAGCCTTCGCGCTGCGAACCTCCGACAGGATGGCCGCTAGGACCCATCGAGAGATGACCGTGAGCGTCGTAATCTGGACTGGGAGGGTGTCGCTCTCGGCCGCAAACTGCAACCGCCCGATCAGGCTTCGGTTAAAATCCGGCCCCCAAATCGCTGCGATCGATTTCGCCGCAACGAACAAAAAGCTGTCTCGGAAGTTTTCACCCGGCTCACCAGAAAACGGAATCAGGGCTGTCTCGTTCCCATCCTCGGTCTTATACCGCTTGGTGCAGCCGTGCAGCATTACGTACAGCATGAACAGCGATCGGGTTACGAAGTCGAGATCGAGCGTAGCATTCGCGTTTTTTGCCCGCTCCAAAAAGCCTTGGAACTTCTCTATCCCTCGCCAAAGTGCGTACTGATTGCGTTCGAACTCGCTTGCGGAGACGATGGCCGGTTCGACGTCTGCCGCATATAACGAACGACGGTTGGTTCCAGCGTCGTCCTGTTCCCCGACGTCGTCCTGATCCTCCCCAACATCATACACTTTCGCCTTAGCCGCGTCTTCGGCATCGATACTGTCGGCGGTCTCCACATTGACCATGCCCCGGAGCACAATCTGCAGAAGTGCCTGGAGCGCCGGGTTTTCACCATGGGCAAGGCCGGCCGACTTCATACTTGCGCGGAGGTTGAGCGCCTTCCTGAACTCGTCAGCTGTCGCGAAATCACGTCCCGTAATCCGGGGCGGTGCGCCGCGGCCGCCAGCGGCGCGGACCCTTTCCAGCGATGGGCCGCTCTTGGCGTCATCGTCCAGCAGAAGGTGGATGTCCTTCGCCAGCCCGATCAGGTCGGCCTCGCCGTTGAGGACGGCATCAAGTTTCTTCCTGATGGCATCGGCAACCGGAAACGGCGCGAAGCGCATCAACTCTTCCGGATTGGCGATGATCACCGGTCGACTGATCCGACCGTCACCCAAGCAGACGCGCGCGATATTTGAGTCGGGCGTTACATCCCCTAACTCGGCCGTCCACACACCGTTGGCGTGATTAGACAACGGAAAATGCTCGTCATCGATCTTTATGGACTTCCCTTCTCCCTTGATGCGCAGGGTCGGCGACCAGATCAGCCGTCTCCCGCGGCGCTCGACGGAGCCTGCCGTAAAGGTGGTCGTATCAGGGAGTGCATCGGCCCTGTCCGGCGGCGCCGGGATATCGGCGACTGCTATCGTAGACTTATAGGAGAGGTTCAGCAGTTTTTTCACAGCACCGCGCGGCAGCTTCCGGAACAGGAGGCACTCGTGATTTTCTCCGGCTTTGCCGGGCACACCCAAAGCCGCGGTCGTACAATTGGCACTGCCGACGAAGAGGAAATCGTGGCCAGCGCCTTGAAAGAGGAACATCTTCGCATGGAGAAAGCGCGTGTTGCTTTCATCCGGCCCAATCGGGTGAAACTTGAGAGCCAGTTTGCCGATCGCCGCAATCGGGAAAGTGGAGGACCGCGATGGATTGCGCCGATTTTGGGCGAGGAAGATGCGCACGTCCGGATTTCCGACTGTGGTAGCTAAGCGCTTGAGAGCCGAAAGCTGTTCATCCCAGTAAGGCGAGATGATTGTCAGCCGCTCGACCGGTTCGTCGATCAGCTCGAGCATCCGATCGGCCAGACCGATCGTGTCCGCCGGATCGGAAAGCAAGAGGTCAATTTTGGATCCATCCAGCAGCGTGAACGCAGCATTGCCCTCCATCACGGCCTCGTCGATCCAGGGCGACTGGCTGCGGAGCAACTCGAGCTTATACGCGGCCTTGCTGTCGTCGCCAGGACGAGCCAAGGCCGACAGCCATTGGTGTGCTTTGATGAAGAGTGTCCGATGGATATCACTATCCGCGTCATCGTCCCGAGCCTGCCACGACAAGGTCGAGACAAGTTCAAGATTTCCCGCCCAGCCCGCCGAGGTGACGTTCGCGGAGCCGATAATCAGTTTGGCTTTCGCCTTGCCGTAGCGCAGGGCCAATTTCGGGTGGAAGCACGATGTGGTTTCGATCGGCACCACGAGATACTTCCGACCGGCATTCATGAATGCATCCGGGATTGCTTCAAGCGACTGCCCCAGCATCGATGCGTCCGCGAGCAGCAGATTGTTCTGGCAACCTAGCCCGCGCAGTCTGAGTTGCAGGCTCGCGTCGTAGAAGGCTGGATCGACGCTGAAGGTCGATAGGATCGAGCTGTGAAATCCAGTCTCCTTGAAGTCATCGAAAAGACTATGCGGCATTGAGAAATTCCGCGCCGGCAGCAGTGATAAGCCCGGATTCCACATCAACCAGACCGGCGTCGTACGAAAATGTGAGGAGGTTCTCTATTCGGGGCTGCGTGTAGGTGTATTCACTTAATTCACCGTCGACGAGGCATCCATCGTCAAGCGTGAATCGGTATGTGAAGCGCCCTCCGGTCGCCAGCTTTTGGCCGGCTATCGTCAAGTGGTTCGACACCACGAACTTCTTGATGAGCTTGGCGACCGTGGTCCTGGCGTTGCCATGCGGATGGAGATCGAGGAACCTGAAAATTCCTTCGGCCGAGCGCCCTTCGGCGGTGGCTAGACTCAACGCTTTTCGAACCTCCGAAGCTTCTCTCCAGCGATGCCAGAGCGAGAGAATGAGCTTGGTACAACTCGCGATCGCCGCAACATCAGGCATCTTCTTGACCGACGCGACCGCGAGCAGGCCTGCTCCCAGATCATGGTCTTCTCCCAGGCTCTTGCTCGCTAGAGCCGCCGCGACATCCTCCGTAGAAGCCTCTCCGTCGGTGACCGCGAGCGCCGCTAGGCCGGTTGCAAGTTCCTCGACGGAGGTTGGCTCGGTAACCCGATTGGACAGCCCGACGATCGCATTGAGCCAGACCTCGAGCGCGATATGACAAAATTCGTTCAGGAAATAGGCGCGCCATCCTGTGAGATTGTTTTCCGCCTGAGGTGCAGCTTCCAGTTGTCCCCGCTGCACGTAGAGTTCCCGGCGCAGGTTGAAGTCGCCCTTCGCATCCGACACCACGGCCAACAGGTTACGAAGTGAGGTGCGCCTGGCGTCAGCGGTGGGGTCATCGGCGCGAGCGCCCTGGAGAAACACCCTCAGCAATCGCGCTTCTTCGCTGGTCGGCTTCAGGTACGATGGATGAAGAGCCCCGGAAATCACCTCGCAATCTGACCGCGAAATACGACCAGCCTTCACAGCTTTCAGCAGTAGACTGCAGGCTTCCGGATGTTCCTCCTGCACCGCCTCGGCGAGCACCTTCCCGGCGTTAATGGTCACGCCATAGACACGGTCGGATACGTTATCGATCAAGCGCATCTCGAGCATGCTAGCGGTATAGAACTGACCGAAATTCCCGTACTTCGCCTTGAGATACTGACCATCCTCTCCGGGTCTGTCGGTCGGTTTGATAAGATCGAACGTCTTCCTCGAAGAATCGGCAGCTTCAAGCCGCCCCCAGTCAGATCCAGCCATGCCTAACGCATTGGGCGCATCGCCAATCTGACAGGCCAGCGCGATCGCCGCCTCGCAGCGCCGGATAAATTCGATCCATTTACCTTCTTTTGTCGTGTGGTGGATTTGCTCGAATTGCCACACTACCCAGCAATAGAAGGAATAGTAGCGGAGCCGATTGGTCACGTTAGTGAGCCCCGGCACGAGAGAAGTGTACAGCCGAACGGAAGCAGCCTGAAAGCCGAGTGGATCCCGCCCCGCCGAGAAGCTCCCCGGCTTAGTCCAGTCTGCTACGTATGTCATATTCCCCCTTACTACCCTCGCGGAGCTTTGGTCGATTCGGTAGTCGCCGTCCTAAGCAATACGCTCTTCTATCGTGCTTCCGCTGGGCGTCTTGATAACTGTAAAGCCGTTCGGCACGGCCTGCTGAACGAGGGGAACATGCGAGATAAGCCCCACGGCCCTGTTCTGGCCGACGATGTCCTGCAAAACCTGTAGCACCTGATCGAGCGTCCCGCCGTCTCCATCACTGTCGAGACTGCCGAATCCCTCGTCGATAAAGATCGTATCGAGGCGGATCGCACCATGGCTCATCTCGACGATGTCAGAGAGACCCAGCGCAAGAGAGAGCGCGGCAATGAAGGTTTCACCACCTGAGAGCGTGCTTACCTCACGCGCGCGACCGGTCTGAATGTCGTGCACACGGATATCGAGACCGCGCTTGCGGCGGCCACCTACCGTCTGGACGTCGCGTTCCAGCCGATATCGCCCCTCGCTCATGGGCCCGAAGCGCAGGTTGGCGGCTTCGAGCACCTGATCGAACATTGCGCCGACGGCGCATGTCTCCAGCGTGATATTCATTGCATTGCGGCCCTCGAACGCGTCGGCGAGCGCGCGCATAGGGCCGGACTGTTCGTTCAGCAGAGTCAGGCGATCGATCTGCTCGCGCAGGCTATCGAGCAATTGGGTCAACTGGTTGCAACCCGCACGCGCGTCGGCGGCAGCGCAGGTAGCAGTCGCGGCGGCTGCCTGCGCAGCATCCCGGTCGGCGCGGAGAAGATCGAGATTCGGGCGCTCGCGCTCCGATATCGCCGCGCTCGTATCCTCAACCCGGCTCTGCGCACGCGTCAGGTTTTCACGCAACGCGTCAAGTTGTTTAAGCATGGTCGCGATGTTCGCAATATCGGCTTTCGCCACCCGATACTGCTCATCGGTCAGGCCGAGCTCGTCTCGCCGTGTCGCATAAGCGGTCCGCGCATCGGCAACGTCCTGGTCGCATTCGGTGATACGCTTTGCCGCACCCGTTCGGTCGCTTTCGGCAGCGGCGCGATCAGCGCTGCTCTGCGTGCAGGCGTCCTGCGCTGTCTGGACTTCCTGCTGACGCTGGTCGATCTGCGTGCTGACGATGCATCGCCGAAGCGTGATCGCGGCGGCATCGCGAAGCGATTCAGGAACTGCGGCGATGTGGTCATTATATGACTGCCGTGCGAGCGCGGCTGCTGTCCCCGCCGACTGCTCTGCTTCGGCCTTCGACGAGCGTTCGGCGTCCGCCGTGGTGACGTAGCCCTCAAGCGTCCCGGTCTGGCCGACGAGGGACGCCACATCGACGACAGCGCCCAGCGCCTCGATCGCCTCGCCCATCCGCAGGGCCTCACCCTCGAGATCCGCGGCACTACGATCGAGGCGCTGCTCACGAGGGCGGCGTAGAGATGAGGGGTCTTGATAGTTATGGGTGATTCAGGTCTTCGGCTCCGGATTAAGTACAAGCTCCGCACTGCTCCTTCGGACGCGGAGGCCGCCGAGTGGGCGGCGCTGGCACAACAACACATAGACCGGGGCGGTGACCCGGAGGACGCCGGCCGTCGCGCGGCAGACGAGCTGTTCGAGACGCGCATCGACGCGCCGGGCGGGGGGCCGTCGGGTACTGGGCCTGATTTCCCCATCGACAGTCCGCTTTCCGACCGTGACATCCTGAGGGCCTACATCGTCTCGGTGAGCGCGATCACCGGGCACTCGCCTGACGCTAGCGACGCTTGAAGCCGGGCGGGAATAGAACGTTCGCTGAACCGCTACGATTCGCGTAACGCGGAGTGGCGACGCGGTGTCGAGTCTGGTCGAGGCTCGACTGATAAAAAGACGCCCCGCATACGGGGATAACGGGGGACGGGCGTGAAGATCACAAACTGTGGGCGCGGCGTGCACAGGCGCGAAGTGAGCGGTGTCGAGATGCTGCAGCAGCGCCTTCCGCCAGCCTGGTACGCGTTCACAAACCTCGACCTCGCCACGGCGCCCGGGTCCAGCCGGGAGATCGACGTGATCATCGTGGCGGAGGACCGGATACTGCTCGTCGATCTCAAGGACTGGAGGGGGCCGATCGAGAGCGACGGCGGGCGATGGCTCAACGCCGGCCGGGACTCGGGCGCCAGTCCGATCCCGAAGCTCAGTCAGAACGTGCGAGACGTATATCTCCAGCTGAAGGCGCACCTGAAGAAGTATCGACCAGCCGGCACCTACAACGTGCCGTTCGTGCAAGGGATGGTCGTTCTTACCGATTACAAGGACCTCGGCGGCATCGCGGCGACCGAGCGCGCCATGGTCTCGGGCGTCGACGACTTCATAAATGACATCGCGACCCGTGGTCGGCGAGTTCAGCGGTTCGGGCCGGTGAACCAGTGGTTCATCTCGAACCCGTTGACTTCACCGGAATGGAAGGATCAGCTCCGTAAGTTCTTCAACGTTACGAAGGGTGTCTTCGTACCGGGACGGCGCGACTATGGCGGCTATTTCGCGAACTCGGATGCACCGGTGTTTCGGCACCCCGACAACATCTACCAGGAGTTCGAGGCAAGTGACGAGCGCGCCTCCGCCAGCATCGGTACTCTGCGCCTATGGGATTTCACAAAGGCAGACGCCCAGTTTCAGACCGAGGACGGGCGGGCTGAGATCGCGGGTCGCGAGCAGGCCGTAGTCTCCTACCTCCAGGATCGCAGCGAGCGGTGTGACGCTGTCGTCCTTGGAGGACGCGGGCGGGACAGCGATTACGGCGTCGCCTACTGGGAGATCTATGACCGGAGACGTCGGCTTGCCCGTTTGACCGACTTCGCGCAGACGGAGCTCAGGGAGCTAGGAAAGCAGGAAAGGCTCGAACTTTCGCGCCAACTACTCTCGGCACTCGACGCCCTTCACATGACGGGCGCATCGCACCTGGACGTCGGATCCCACAGCGTCTGGGTGCAGCGACCGTCGACCGTGAAGGTGTCGCACCTGATGGCGGCAAGCTATCCTCAGGTGAACACGTTGGGCGAAAGCCGGTATCAGTTCCTGTCCGCGTCCCCGGTACCCGAGGAGGCACTTGGTCTAAAAGGCACCCACAAGCAGCGGGACGTGTTCCTTCTCGGTCTGGCCGTTCACCGTCTGTTGTTCGGTACGGGCCCAACGGCCGACGAGGGCTGCCCGCCTGACTGGGACCCTGCCGTCGATGAAGAGGGAGACTACGCCGAGCTGCACGGCTGGTTCGCGACCGCGCTCGACTGGGAGCCGAGCAAGAGGTTCCGCGAGGCTGGCGATGCGCTTGCTGCGTTCGTCGAGGCCACTGTGCAGCGTCCCACGCCGGCCGAGGTCGTGGAAGGGCTGGAGACGTTCCGCGGATCGCTGCGCAGCATGCTCCAGCTGTTTTCGCAGTATCCGCCAGCGGAGCTGATCCGGGACGACGACCGGAAGGCGCTCTGGCGTAGCGAACGCGATGGCGTGCGAGTACTCGTGAAGGTCTGGAAACGCGCGATGTGGGGCGACCAAGTGCGGGAGGGGGCCCGCATCCTCGACTTCCTGACCCGCAGCAAGGAACTTGCCGCGGCGCAGCCGCCGGGATGCGCTCGGATCCTGGAGGTGTATTGGTTAGGCGATGCCATAGTGCAGGTGCAGGAGTGGTCTGAGCGACCGTCGCTTGCCACTCTGCTCACCGCGGAATCGGGCAGGTTAGGTGACGAGCCCCGTTTGGACCTGACCGACGCCTTGGCACGATTGATCGAGGAACTGCACGCCCGCCACCTGGCGCACGGCGACCTTAAGCCAGCCAACATCCTGGTCGACCCGGCTCAGCCCGCCGCGCCGATGCTCATCGACATCGTTGACTTCGGGAATGCTTCCGAAGGTGAGCTGCTGACGAGCGCGTATGCACCGGATGGCGGTGGGGGACGCTACGAACGGGACTGTTTCGCCGTCACCCGGATAGCCGAGGAGCTGCTGGCGGATGGCGACCGTACCCTGGACGTGTCGCTGCGATCGGCCATCGAACTCGTTCGGACGGCCGATCCGGCGAATTCCACCCTCCTACCGCTTGTGGAAGCGCTGAGCGGCCTGCGCCGAGGTCCGGAGCCGGAGGTGCCGTCGTTCAGGATCGTCGCAGCGTTCGCTGCGTCCGGCGTGATGCTCTCGGACGAGGGTCTGTATTATCTCCGACCGTCACGCTCAGGTTCCTCCCTCGTTCTCCGGGGCGCATGCGAGGAGATAGAGATCGAGCCGGACGGTCTGGGTCGGCCCGGCAGGATCTCACGCCGATCGCTAGACCAGAAGAGGATATCGTCGCTCGCCCGCTTCGAGTTCGCATCGATCGCGGGGCTGATCGAAGTCGTGGACGGTCCGGTCAACGACGCTTTGGATATCCGGCCCCTTCTAGAGCGGCCCGACGTGATCCAGGCGCTGGGCTCATCCAAGTCGAACGCGCCGGCGACTGAAGCACGTTCGGACGGCGATGCCACGGCGGAGGAGGATGTCTCGGAGCAGCTTCTCGCTGACAGTTCCGAGCTGTCCGAGGAGGAACTCGTCGAGGAGATAGCAGCCTCGCCTCGGCCGACCGGCTCGATCGACGTTGCACGCCTTTGGGAAGTGCTCGTCGACGCTGAGCGGGACCTTGAAACGCATGGCGAGGCACTGGAGGACAGCGTCTTCGACAGGAACGGCAAACGACATCTCGTCCAGTTCCAACTGCAGGGCGGATCGTTCGACTATGACCGGAAGGACCGCGTACTCGTTGAACGACAGGACCATCGCGGCAACTGGCGTCGTATCGGATACCTCGACCTGCAGCGATCACGTCCCGCCTCGATCGTGATTGATGACGGTCGTTACCAGTTCAAGGGGGACGGTCCCCTCGTAGCTCAGTACGAGGTCCTTCGCTTCAAGAGCCACTTCGAGGAGCGTAGCCTTGAAAGGCGACACGCCGCCGTGACGCGTATCGTGCGGGGCAACGCCCGGATCCGCGATCTTGTGAAGTTCTTCGATCCCCGCGCGGCGGCAATGCCGACGATGCTCGACCAAAGGTTCACTGCCGCGGCGTTGGAGACCACCTACGGTCTTAATACCGTCCAGGCCGAAGCGTTAGCAGCCACTTTGCGCACGCGCCCCCTGGGTCTTGTTCAAGGGCCGCCGGGAACCGGCAAGACGAAGTTCATCGCTGCCCTTGTCCACGCGGCTCTCTCCTCGGGACTGGCCCGAAACGTCCTGCTCTCCAGCCAGGCCCACGAGGCCGTCAATAACGCTGCCGAGGCCGTCCTGAAGCTCTTCGCGGAGGCAGGGGAGGTGCCGAGTATCATTCGGGTCGGAAACGAGAACGTGGTCTCCGACCGGCTCCTGCCCTTTCATGCCGCCCGCGTCGAGCGCTTGTACAAGGATCGCTTCCAAGCGGAGATAAGATCGCGACTTCTCATCGCCGCCGACGCTCTGGGCATCGGACGTGCCCTCGCCGACAAGCTGACACACATCGAACTCGCGATCCGCCCCGTCGTCCGGACCCTATCGGAGTTGGGGGACGACCCCGCTGAGGTCGAGAAGGCGAGGACACTGCGTGAGACGATACGACTCCAGCTAGTCCCCCTTATGCTGGAGGACGACGCGCTGGCAGAGTTGGAGAGCGATATCCTGCTGGAGAAGCTCGTTCAGTCGTGCTCGGAGAAGGTCGCATTCGATGACCGGCCGAGCCCTGATCGCATTGCGAAATTTTTGACCGCCGCCAGTCTGGCACGAGACTTCGTGACTTCGGTGTCCACAGAGAAGCGTAGCTTCGAGACCTTCCTGGCAGGCACCCGGCAGATCGTGGCCGGGACTTGCGTCGGTCTCGGGCGGTCCGCTTTGGGCCTTACGAGCACACCGTTCGACTTGGTAATCGTCGACGAGGCGGCACGATGCACGGCGAGCGAACTCGCCGTCCCCATACAGGCGGGCAGCTGGGTCGTCCTGGTCGGGGACCAGAACCAGCTCGAGCCGCACTACGACTCCGACGTGGTCAAGGATGTCGCTTCAAGGCTGGACGTCGGCAAGGGAGAGGTAGTGCGTAGCGACTTCGAGCGCGTTTTCGAAAGTGGCTACGGGGGCATGGCGGGCCGGACCCTTCGCAAGCAGTACCGGATGCTTCCAGCCATCGGCGAGATCGTGTCTGAGAGCTTCTATGCCGCCTCGCCGCTCGAGCACGGGCGGACGGTCGCCGACATACCGGACACGGCGCTTCCGCCGGATCTCACTCATGCCGTGACGTGGATTGATACGGCGGAGATGGGAAGGTCGGCCCGACAGTCCGAGCCGAACGGCAACAAAAGCATCAGCAATCCGGTAGAGGCCGACGCGATCGTCTCGCTTCTGAAACGGTGGAGCGAGGAGCAGCCCTTCGTCGACTGGGTAGAGGCCGCGAAGGTAGATGGCCCGCCAATCGGCATAATCTGCGCTTACTCGGCGCAGCGTGATCTGGTGCGCCGCAAACTCCAGTCGGCCCAAATCGCCCCCGAGATCCGCGCGGCGGTGAAGATCGACACGGTCGACAGCTATCAGGGCAAGCAGAACCCGATCGTCATCGTGACGCTCGTCCGGAACAACTGGGACGGCGCGGTCGTCGGCGGCGACAACCTCATCAAGCCCGGCTTTCTGGCCACACCCAACCGCATCAACGTCGCGCTGAGTCGTGCCATGGATAGGCTTGTCATCATCGGTACCGGCAATAGGTGGCAGCCTGATTCTCCGATGGACCGGATTGCCGGCGCCTTCACGCGGAAGCTGCGCGCCGGGCATGCCCGTCGCATTCCTGCCGCAGACCTTTTGGGTGCGGCTGCTAGCAGCTCGACTGGCAAGAACCGGGCAAAGCAGGCCACGGAGATGATGTCGTGACGGATTCCACGCGAAGCAAGCTGACTGTCAGAACGCGCACAGGTCTCGTAGAGGAGTCGGATGATGCACCTCTGCAGCTCGCCGTGCACGACTTTACACTTCCGTGTCGCCGCTTCCTGGTCGAGCACAAGGTGGCGGAGGTTGGACGTGTCTCGGTCACCGCTGAGTTCCTGCTACGCCTGCTGAAGATCACCGGCGGCATCGGGGAGGACGAGGCAGCGGCGTTCTTCGGTTACGATCGAAGGGAGATGGCATTCGTTCTTAGCGAGGTTGAACAGAACGACTTCGTTGAACGCTTCAACGGTCGTTTGGCGCTGACCACCACCGGACATCAGCTCTTCGGCCCCGGGCAGGACGAGCCCGCCATTTTCGAGGTGGAGCAGCGCGCCGTGAAGGTCGGGCTCGACCTGATCTCGCTGGCGCCGCAGGAGCGGGCGAGTCTCACGTCCTTTGAGATCCGGCTGCCTGAGCTGCCGGTAACTGACGCCAAGTTGGTTGCCGGGGCGGCTGAGCAAGTCCCGACGGCGTTCCGACGGTATTATGGAGAGTTGGTGCCTAGGAACGAACCCACAATCACCGCGCGACGCTCCCTCTATTCCATCGACACGGTGACGCCCAAGGAGCGCTACTCCGCCGTGGTACGCGTCGGGGTGGTTTCGTCGGGACTACGCCCTAGCCAAGGCGAGGTGGATCTGACGGATTGGCGGCCGGACTATGAACTTTCCGACAGAGAGCCGATCACCATAGCTGCATCCCGGATGCTGGAGAAATTGACTGTTTCCGCTCGCGCCGACGACCACGAGGCCTACGACGCGCTGGTTACCTTGGCACCGGAGTTCCTGAAGGAATACGTCCGGAGAGATGGCCTCTCGATCGAACGGTACTATCGGCACTGTTATGTCAGCAGAGGCGACGTGCGTGCCGACCGTCCCACGGTTCCAATCATCGGTTCGCTATTCACGCAGGAGAACGCGCGCCGACTGGTGGACGTCGTAGGATATGGTCTCCGCAAGATGAAGCGGCCCGTCGGCGCCATGTTCTGGGTGGCACCGATCACACCAATGTGGGGCGGGACAACCATATTGTCTGAGCTTTTGGAAAGAACGCTCCGCCGGATCGACAGCGAGAACCAAAACCTGCTGAAGAGGCAGCCGATCAGGAGCGTGCTGCTATCCACCACCCGCCCAGAGCGCTGGACAGAGGAGGCGTTCAGCTGGTCATGCATCGCCGAGGGACGGGTCCTGCCTGGTGGGCTCGAGCTTGTCGTAGCTCCCGGCGCGTTCGCAGCCGCACTGGTGCACGCCCCGATTGGGATTCAGTCCGGCCTTGCCGTACCGCTCGGTTTCGCATCATTCGACGAGCACGTGATCGCACGTGCCACGGCGATGTTGCATGACAAGGCGCTGCGTTGGAGGCTCGATGAGCAGCTAATTGCCGAGTTGCTGCCGTCTGGTTCAGAGAACGTGGGGGAAAGGACGGAGACCTAGAGGCTCCGCCGCTATCGATCACCCGCAACTTCGAAGCATTCGGTGATGCAAGGACAACTGCCGGATGGCTCAATTCGAGAAGGCGGGAGCGTCCGAGATTTCAGAGCGAGCACCAGCATTGTTTTGCAACCGGATCGGTTGCGCCCGGATTTTCCGTCAGCCATTGAAGGCTTTTTCCTCAGAAGTGAGCGAGCAAAATGCGCGGGACCACGACATTCCTTTGCGGAATTGACCAAGTCACACTATCGATCACGAGCCGCCGCGGCGAAAAATTCTCTGATGACTATTTCGTCACCAAAGATACTGCAAAGATAGGTGAACTGATAAGCGCGTTCGGCAATGGATTGGGATCGGTTGAGACAAAATATCTCCTGCATCGGGCTGCGGCGGTCATCTATCGGGTTGAGCCAATCCGAGTAGATCCGGCCGAGAATGTCGGCGAAATGTTGGATCAGAAGCTTGTCCAAGACATGCTCAAGGTTAAGGGTCTAGAGGCGGCAATGTGGTTGATCAAGGACAATGCGTGTCATTTTGACCGCGCTTGGCTTGCCTTCAACGCCGATGGCCAAATTACTGTCAACAATAACTTCTGGGCGTCTCGCAAAAGTTGCGCTGACGGGACGTTTCGCGCCGTAGGCTTTTCGAGCGAGGAGCTGCGGATTGCGCGATGTTCGGAGCGACCTGCAGGCGAGCATATTGTCAGCGCGGGTGCTCCGACCATGCTTGCCAAAGGATCGCTGCGATTTCAGCGCTTCGAGTATTTTATTGGCGCTGCGAGGGACAGTATGGACGTCGCGATGAAGCTCGCGCAGTACTGCTCGGGCCTTGAAGCACTGGTTTCAACAGCGCAGCAAGAGTTGAGCCACCAAGTATCGGAGCGCGTGGCTGCGCTTCTCGCGGGTCCTGGGGGGCAGCGGCTCCCGATCTACAAATTGGTGAAACAAGCGTACGGGTACCGCTCAAAGGCGGTGCATGGCGCTCCCTTCAAATCTGCCGACGTAAACCAGCTTCGGGACTGTGCGACCGGTATCGATCAGATCTGTCGTGACCTGACCCTGCTTTACTTCGGCACCGACGCGAGATTTCGAGATGCGATTGAGAGCAGCGATCAGCATGCAACCGAGTTTTTCTTGGAGGCCCTCTTTGAAGGAGTCGCATTCAATCCAGCGCGTGTCTGAAGCAAGGACAATACAAACCGAGCGTTGCATTTTGGTAAGCCAGCTGCGTCTAGCGAGGCCAACTTTAAGGCAGCGGCAGCGCCTCCCAGCGTAAATGGTTCCGCCGTGCGTTTTACTGAAATGAACAGATGTCTGAAGTTGGGGGTTGCGAAGCCGCTGGATGTGGCCTTCTGAGTCTCATTGCCTGGGAGGCTCCACAGCAAACTCACGAAGTGAGCGTTCAGGCCTGCCCGTGTCGAACGTGGCGGTGCCCCGTGCGCCAATTCTTCCATAAGCCTATAGCGCGGTGGAGCTCAATCACCGCGCGCAATGACCGCTTGCCAATGTGCCAGTCCGGTCGGCGGTAATTTGCGCCTGCAGTGGCGGCGGAATATTGCTGTTGGCATTTCGAGCATCGGGGCATAGGTTTTCTTTTGATCGCACTGCGGGGGGAACTCCTATGCGCCTGCTCTACCTACATCGCGGTCGCCTCAGCGCGGTAGCCGGCCTTCTTCTAGCCGCGATCGGCGCAACGCCGTCGGCCGGATACAAGATCAGCGTGCTTGGGCGCGTCCACGAGCGGATGACCCGGCTAGCCGAGCAGTGCGACCGGGCCGGCCCGGCTGACACGGAGGGGCTTCGCTGCGCGCTACCGGCCGATCGAAGCGCGTTCTCCAAAGTCGACTGGAAACGTGCCGAGAACCGATACACCGTGCGTTGGCCCGACGATCCGACTGATCAGGCGCTGACAACCGGTGGGCTGAAGTTCGTCGTTACGTCGGCTTCGACAACTGCCGCCGCCACCTCGAGGGTGACGTCTACGCCGGCATCATGTGCCACAGCCACTATGGCGATCTCCAATTCCTGCACGCGATGACCCCGCGGGGAGGGACCGACTACTCTACCACGCGTGCGCTGGTGCTGGACTGGGCTCGCTTCGCTTTCGGGGTCTCGACAGGGCGGATCCATGGCGACGTAGACTTCTGCCGTGCGGCACGTGGACAGCCGGCGCGTCTCGCAACGGCGTTAGCGCCGGAAACCTTTCCCTTCTGCGGCACGGCTGAAAGGCCCGGATGGCAAGTTCGTTCTTTCTTCACCTTCCGCTGCCGCGGGGTGATCAGCTCGGGGAGGTGCACAACTGGCAGAGGCGATTTCGACGAGGACGCCAGGGGCGCCGCGCGAGGAGCGATACTTCACCTCATCCAAGACAGCTATTCCCAGAGTCACACCTCTAGAGCGGTGAACGACCCTGACGGATACACCTTCTTCAGGTTCATGCCCTTGCCCTCCCGCTTGAGCAGGATCGCCAGCCGTCGATAGCCGAAGCGACGACGTTCGTTCGCGATCTCGCGCATCCGTTGGGTAGACGCGATTGCAAGGACATCACTTCGCTGCTCGTTGTGCGATTCTCGTCATTCCGGCCCGAGATGCTCGAGCAGCTTCGTGATGAGAGAACGCAGTTCGCCGCGGAGCTTGCCGCACTGCGCGGCGTGTTGCGCCTCGTACCGATCGGCAAGCTCAAGCACGGCTTGCGTGACCGCATCCGAATGGCGCATCAGCACCACCAGCCCCGCTCCGCTCGGACCGTTCCTCCCGTAGAGCCAGTTTTGCACCGTCCGCGCGTTCGCTCCCGTAAGACGGGCGATATGCTTTACCTTCGCCGGGGATGTTCCGAAATCCCGACGCAGCGCGTCGGCGATGACACTGGCGAATGACGCCACCGTGTCTGCGGCCGGATCAATGGGAAACTTGTTTCCGTCTCCCGCGCGAAGTTTTCGGTCCTTATCCGACAACGACATTCCATCCTCCCGCGAATAGAAAGACGTCAGTCGGACACGGGAGCGACACGCCCGTGACAAGCGTCAGGAAAAGCGGTGCGGGAAGAACCTCCGGACATGAAGCTGGTGCGGGCCGCTCAGTACGTGCGCATGTCGACCGACCTTCAAAAGTACTCGACCGAGAACCAGGCCGAAGCGATCGCGGCATATGCCGCCAGGCGGGGCATCGAAATTGTCCGCACCTATGCGGACGAAGGTCGTAGCGGACTGAACATAGCCGGACGCGATGCGCTCAGACGTCTGATCGACGACGTGCAGGGCGGCAAGGCCGACTACGACGCGATCCTCGTCTACGACATCAGTCGCTGGGGGCGCTTCCAGGACGCGGACGAGAGCGCCTACTACGAATTCATTTGCCGGGAACGCGGCATACACGTCCACTACTGCGCGGAGCAGTTCGACAACGACGGCAGCTTCCAGGCGAACGTGATCAAGACCGTCAAACGGATGATGGCCGGCGAATACAGCCGTGAACTGTCCACGAAGGTCTTCGCGGGGCAGTGCCGCCTAATCACTATGGGCTATCGGCAGGGCGGCCCCGCAGGATACGGCCTGCGTCGACATCTTGTGAACGAGCGCAACGAACCAAAGACGCTCCTCGCAGCCGGCGAACAGAAGAGCCTCCAGACGGACCGCGTCATCCTTGTGCCGGGACCGGACATCGAGATCGAAACGGTGCGCCGGATATACCGATGGTTCGTACTCGAGCATAGGTCAGAGCGCGAGATCGCGACCGCCCTCAACGGTGAAGGCTTCGTCACCGATCTGGGCAAGTCATGGACCCGCTCCGTCGTCAGGCAGATTCTGAGCAACGAGAAGTACATCGGGAACAACGTCTACAACCGCGTCTCCTTTAAACTGAAAAAGCAGCGCGTGGTGAACCCTTCGGACATGTGGATCCGGAGGATCGGTGCGTTCGAGTCGATCGTCGATCCGGGGCTGTTCGAAGCCGCGCAGACGATCCTCGCTGAGCGCGCCCGGCGCTTCTCGGATTCCGATCTCCTGACCATGCTGTCGGACCTGCTCTCCGCCAAAGGCGTCCTGTCGGGCATGATCATTGACGAGGTCGAGTCGATGCCATCAACGGCTGCCTATAGACATCGGTTCGGCAGCCTGTTGCGGGCGTACCAGCTGATAGGCTACACCCCCAACCGCGACTTCCGCTACGTCGAGACTAATCGCCAGCTTCGCCTGATGCACCCCGAGGTGGTCGCCAGCACCGTCTTGGGCATCGAAACGGTCGGCGCCCATGTCTCGGTCGACGGAACGACCGATCTGCTCGTCGTCAACCACGAGGTGACGATCGCGCTCGTTATCGCTCGATGCCGGACGACCGCCGCTGGATCGCTACGCTGGCGGGTCCGCCTCGACGCTGGTCTGCGGCCCGACATCACAGTCATTGTTCGCCTTGCGCCGGACAACAGGACGGTGCGCGACCACTATCTCCTTCCGTGGATTGATCACGGTGCCGAACCGCGTTTCGGCATGGGAGAGGACAATGGCATCATGCTCGATGCTTATCGCGCCGAAGACCTCTCGCCGCTGTACCACCTGCTGCGCCGTCACGCCGTGGAGTACGCTCTGTGACGCCCAACATAATCGACATCTCCATCGCGTCGATCGAAGTGCTGAACCCCCGGGTACGAAACCGGAAGGTCTTCGAAGAGCTTGTCGAAAGCATACGCGCGGTCGGACTTAAGCGCCCCATCATGGTCAGGCGTTCCCCAATCGGCCAGGGCTTCGAACTAATCTGCGGGCAAGGTCGCATGGAGGCATTCGTCAAGTTGGGCGCGACCACGATCCCAGCCATCGTCATCGAAGCCACGCGCGACGAATGCTACGTGATGAGTCTCGTCGAAAACATGGCGCGCCGCAACCTGTCCCCGCTCGAGCTGATCCGCGAAGTGGGCGTGCTGCGGCAGCGCGGCTACAGCCATACGGAGATAGCGCGGAAGGTGGGCTTCAGCCCCGAGTACGTCTGGACGATCAACTTCCTGCTTGAGAAAGGCGAGGAACGGCTGCTGGACTCCGTTGAACGTGGTGTCATTCCACACACCATCGCCGCCGAGATCGCCCGTGCCGACGACGCGCAGGTGCAGCGGGCCCTTACGGAGGCGTACGAAGCGGGTTCGTTACCGGGCGCTCAGGTACTCGCGATCCGGAGGATCGTCGATCAGCGGAACCTGATCGGCAAAGGCATCAAATCCGTTCGAAGCGGACCGAAACGCAGCCAGCCCACAACCGCCGCTGCGCTCGTCCGCGCCTACCAAAAGGAGGTCGAGCGCCAGCGGCTTCTGGTGAAGAAGGCAACGCTGACGGAAGGACGTCTCACGTTCATCGTCGGCGCGATGGGCAAGCTGCTGGCGGACGAGCATTTTGTCACGCTTCTTCGAGCCGAAGGGTTGGCCAGCCTCCCTCATCCTGTTGCTCAACGCCTAGGCATCGCCGGGGACCCGACGTGACAGATCCGATCCGGATATCGTTCGCTCGCGAGGTGTTGGACCTTCGACTTGACGCGATCCTGCCGGTCCGCCCCATGACGGTCCGCATAGTCGAGTCGAAGCGCTATGTCCGCATCGCGACATCGGTGCGTGAGATCGGCATCGTCGAGCCACTGGCCGTCACGGTTGCCGATAGGAACGGACGGCACATGCTGCTCGATGGCCATCTTCGTCTAAATGCGCTCCGCGAAGCGTCCGTGGAGTCGGCTCCGTGCATCGTCGCTGACGACGACGAAGCCTTCACCTACAACAAGCGGGTGAATCGTCTGGCTACGGTGCAGGAGCACTACATGATTACGCGTGCCCTTGATCGCGGCGTACCGGCCGCCATGATCGCAGCGGCGCTGGGCATGGACGAGACGCTGGTCGCCCGCCGACGGACCATGCTCGACAGAATATCCTCCGATACCGTCGAGATACTCAAGGACAAGCACGTCAACGCGGTCGTCTTCGACATCCTCCGCAAGCTGAAGCCGGAGAAGCAGTTTGCCGCGGCCGAGATGATGGCGGCGATGAATAACTTCACTGCCAGCTACGCTCGAGCTATCTTGGCCGCGACTCGTCAGTGTGATCTCGCCAAACCCGATCAGCCGAAGAAGATACTCGGAGTCACGCCGGAACAGATGGCGCGAATGGAACGTGAACTCGAAACGCTCAATGCCGATTTCCGCGCCCGAGACTCCAATTTCGGCGACGACGTTCTCGAACTCGTGCTGTCGTCGCGGTACCTGAAGCGGCTGATCGGCAACAATAAAGTCGCTAGCTATATTATGTCGAGGCATCCTGAAATCATGAACCAGTTCCGAGCCATAGTTGACGCTACCTCCCTCGATGCCAACTAAGGCAGTGCTCGGACGTTGCCTAAGCCGTTTCCAACATCTGTTCTCATAAATGATCTCCATTGGGCCTAAGGGCTTTGTCAGACTAACGTGGTAGGCGGGGTATGGGGATGATACCGGCGGTGGATGAGCCGCAAATCGAGGGCACTACCGCTTTGCCCGTTCCGTCGTTTCAACTCGTCGCCGGAGGTGATCCGGTCGGCAGTGCAGCAGAAGTGGTTGGACAGGGCGTCGACCAGTCCGGCGAAGACTGGTGGGCCGGCGCCCGATACTTCTACCGAGCCGCGAATAGCCCTGCTCGGTTTTGTCAGACCAACGTGGCAGGCGGGGCGGGGGGATGATACCGGCGATGGATGAGCCGAAAATCGCGGGCACTGCCGCCTAGCCCGTTCCGCCGTTTCAACTCGTCGCCGGAGGTGATCCGGCTCGTGTTCATGATGTACGTGCGCTTCCCGCTATCCTTGCGCAACGTCGAGGACCTGCTGTTCGAGCGCGGTATCGACATCTGTCACGAGACGGTGCGGATGTGGTGGAACAGGTTCGGCCCGATGTTCGCCGGCGACATCCGGCGGCAGCGGGTAAGCCGAATGCGGGGCTTCCGCCACTGGCGCTGGCACCTTGACGCGATGTACGTGAAGCTGAACGGCGAGATGGTGTACCTCTGGCGAGCGGTCGATCAGGAGGGTGAGATCCTCGAAAGCTACATCACAAAGACCAGAGACGAGGGGGCAGCGCCGGCCAGAAGCTCGGCGCCGATGCCGTGATCAAGGCAAGCTATGGCGACGCCCATGTAACAGCCGTGAGCTGGGGTAAGGCAAACGCGACCGGGACCGCGATCAAGTTTCTGGCTCCAGGTGAGATCGCACCTGCTATCGCGAAGCCGTGATCAGTCGGTCAATCGATTCGGTTGTGAGTGTCGTCCTTGGTGTTGCGCCCGTGATCGGTAATTCGGCGGCTACCGCCCAGACGACGTCGCCGGGCAGACCAGCCCCTGTCTTGGGCGGCACCCCGGTCGAACTGATGGTCACCAAAGAAGTCGATAGCCGAAGCGCCAAGGAAGGCGACCGGTTCAAGTTGCGCGTCAACGCCCCAGTCATGACGAATGGAGTTGTTGCTGTCCCTGTGGGAGCAACCGCATGGGGCGAGGTGACATACGTGAACGGTACCGGGGCGGCCGGGAACAAGGGGCGGCTCGCAGCCAAGCTGTTGTATATCGATCTGCCCAGCGGCCCCTTGCCCATCTCAGGCTCGCAGGGAACCGAGGGTAAAGCCAATACCGCAGGCGTCGTGATCGGCGTTTTCAGCTTCGGGCTTCTCGGCCTGCTAATGAAAGGCGGCAACGCGCACTTCAAGGCTGGCGATATTCTAACGGGGTATATCAGCCCGCCAGCCCAAGCGGCGGCGACGCAGTAACCATCGGGCATGTCCTTGGGCGCGGGTGCGAGACCCGCGCCTTCATGGTCAGACTGGCTTGGCGCCAGCCGTGCCGCACTTCGCGAACTTGCCATTCGCGCTCTTGCATCGGACCGTTTTGGTCGGTGCCTTCGGACACTTCGTAAAGCGGCCTTTGGCGTCCTTACACGGTGCAGCCATGGAGGGCGCCCCGACGAGCAGGCATAGCGAGGCGGCAGCGAACAGCAGTTTACGCATCTGGCATTCTCCTGCCCGAGGACCGGGCGGCGAGAAACTGCGTTGATCGATGGCGCCCGTCAATCCAGCATGACCCAGACACTTGGGACACTTATCATTCGATCGGTCGTTGCCCCCATCCACGCCGGGAGAGCGACGTTGACGAAAGATCGGATTGTAGCGGTAGGCCTGCTGACCCAGCGGGATCTGGACGTTCTCGGCGCTGGGTTTCACCGGCTGTTTTCAGTCACCGATGATGACGACGAAAACGACGGATTTGCCGACCTGCTAGCGCAACTCGATAACATCGCTGCAATAACGCTTGATCGCGAGGCGCCCGACGAGATCAAGACGCATTTGCCAGGCAACCGATAGGCTACTCGACCGACGGCGCGGGGAGCTTCGTCGGCAGCGCCTCTGGTCGCCGCGGGTCTTTCAACAGCTCGACGAGACCTTGGCCTTCTAAGATGAACGGGGGAACTCGCCGGTCCGGCATCGAAACCCGCACCCCATTCAACGCGCCAGGCCGGAGGGTTCGAAGCCCGGCAACTAGTGCTGCGAGTGTGCCCTCGCCGAGTATGACAGTTTCACCCTGCCGGCGTTCGACAGCGACCGCGTTCTCGTTCCACAGCGGCATATTGCCCCCCCACCGAATCTACATTGTGATCGAAGGATAATCGAAACGGGGCCGGAATGGTTTTAATTCGTGCTTATAAGTAGCAGGCCCCATTAACCGTTATTCCGTGGTGCACACTCGGCTATTGCTGCGTCGCATCCGTCGCGACCGCCCCCATCGTCATCGCCAGCAGCGACGCGCCGCGCTGTTCGTGATCGAGCTTCAACAGGCGGACCCAATGCGCGATGTGCTTGCCTGCCGCCTCGACGCCTTTGCGCTGCAACTGCGGGGTCGTCAGGTTAGTATCGTTCTGGATCACCGACGCGATCGAAAGCGCGAAGAAGTCGATGATGTCGTCGGCGATAAGCTCCTGGTTGGCCGAATTTGCCGCCAGGTACTGCATCACGATGGGCATAATCTCTTGAAACAGGTCGATCTTGGCTTGGTCGTCTACCTTCATGATGTCCGCGGGCATGCTGGCGTCCTCCGTTCGTGACATGTATTGGTCGGCGCGGGGAAGCGAAAGGCGCAGCCGATTGGTCTCGCCAGTATCGGAGCCGTCATGAACCACCCTCGAGAATGGTTTCAGCCCAAGGTGGTAGGCATCGGGTGGACGCCTCGAACCTGGGAGGGCTGGGCGATCATCGTTTCCGTGATCGCGATCGGCGCCGCAGTCGGGCGGATCAACAGCTGAACCATCGACGTGCAGCTGCGGCATATTGCGCGGAGTGACGAACCGGGCTTACGCTTCCGCGATGGAAAACACCGCACCGTCGCTCGACCTGTTCACCCGCCTCGAGATCGCCCTGGAGGAACGCAACGAAGCGGCGGACGCCTTCGACATGTTCAAGCAGGATGCCGTGATGGCACATGCGCCCGCACCCGGCGACGAGCCCGCGATCACCAGCGACGACGCTGCGGACGCAGCGGCCGGGGAAGTCGACGAGTTCAGCGCCGAAGTCAGGGGCCTGCTGAACGATGCATCGGACGCGGATCTGACCAGCGCCTACGAGAAGTCGGGCGGCGAAGTGGGTCACCCGGTAGCCGAAGCGCTGCTTGGCGAGATCAAGCGTCGCAGTCTCGGGATCTGATCGATGTGTAATCGCGCCCGGTTCGACGGCGAGCCGGAAACCATCACTGAACGGTTCGGTGCGGAATGGCTTGCTGATAAGCCGATGGACAACAGGTTCGACCCGAAGGAACTGCGCCCGTTCGGGCGGGCGTACGTCGTCCGGAACGAGGGCGACCGCCGCGCGATCGACGTGATGGAGTGGGACGTCTTGGCGGGGCAGGCGAAGCAAGCCGGCCGCAAGGTCGCGCAGACCAATGTCCGCACTCTTCACCTCCCGCAATGGCGCTCGCTCGTTACCGACCCAGCGAACCGCTGCCTGGTCCCGCTGACGGAGTTCTGCGAATGGGCCCGCGAGCCCACCGACCTCGGCGATGGCAAGAAGCCGATCAAGGGGGAGATGTGGTTTGGAGTTAACGACCAGCCCTTGTTCGCAATCGCTGGTTTCTGGCGGCAGGTCGGCGAACAGCGATACTTCGCGATGGTGACGTGCGACGCGAACGAGCTGGTGGCGCCGATACATCCGAAGGCGATGATCACGATCCTGCGGCCGGACGATCATGAGCGCTGGCTGACCGGCAGCTATGACGACGTGCTCGCGCTGCAGCGGGCATATCCGGCGGATCGAATGACGGTGCGGGGGCCGGTGTTTCCGACGCGTCAGCGGGTAGGCTGAGACAGCGTGAGCCTATCCGCTGTCTATGCCGCGACGGACGGAAAGGTGCGCCACGTGACGCGCATCGTTAAGTCAGGATTACTGTCGCGACGCCGACAATGGATAGAAAGATGCTGGTCACGACCAGCCACCTGACATTCGGTTGTTGGGGCGACGAGCTCGCACGGTGCACTGCAACGAGCAGAAGTGCGGTACTGAGTAGCACGATCGCACTACCGAGCAGATCGCCCTGTGTCTCAGTCATTGCCGGTCCAGTGATTTAGTTGCCTAATGGCCATGCCTACTCGTGCATGGCGTCGGCATGACAGCCGGATGAAGTTGTGTGCGCTGCTGTACGCTTCACCTACTTGGGGCCATTAGTCTTTCGTCCAATGGTGTGGCATGTTCTGTACGTTGCATTCCCCCCGGTGTGTAACAGGGCGCGTCGGTCAAGCCCCACGCTCGGCGACGAGCCCGAACATCGAAAGGGTCGTCTCGCGGGGTAAGCGGCGCGAACCAGAAGTAAGGCTGATGAGCTAACGTCTGAAAACGCCCAATAGCGGACATTCCACGGGCCGGGGTGACTGCAGGTTACCCGCCGGCTAGGTGAGACTGCTAATAGCGATCGGAAGTCGATCAGCCTTCAGGAGAGTGCCTGTGCTTTTTCACACCATGGTCGGATCCAATGACATTGAACGGTCCAAGCGCTTCTACGACACGGTGCTCGGCACCTTGGGTGCAGGGGAAGGGACGCGAAATATCGCCGACAGCGGCCATACACGTCTGATCTACAATAACGGCGACGGAACTAACTTTATCGTTAGCCAGCCGATCAACGACGAACCGGCAAGCGTCGCCAACGGCAGCACCGTCGCCTTTTCCTGCGACTCGCCCGAACAGGTGAAGCAGCTTCACGATGCCGCCGTTGCCGCTGGCGGGACATCGATCGAAGCTCCGCCCGGCCCGCGCGAAACTGCCTCCATGGGCACCATCGAGCTGGCCTATTTTCGTGACCCCGACGGCAACAAATTGTGCGGAATTCATTTTCCTGCCTGATTTGTCCGACACGGGTCCGCTTCTATTTATAGCGGACCCCGATCATCGGATCCCGCGAATGTCCGCTTTCCTTCCCATTTCGGACATCCCGGTTCCACGGACTAAGCGCGAACTGTCGGCACATCGGAGATGTTAGTCGTCCAGGCCGGCGACCGCATCTCCGACCGCATCTTCCACTCGCGCTTGAATCCCTGGGATGCCGTCACCGCTGTCCACGTGCCGAACCTTCCGTTGATCGCATCGAGGGCGCCCATCAGCCGGTCCCGCTTGGCTGTATCCTCCTCAAATAGCGTGCGCGGCCGCTCGTCCTCGGGAAGCAGATCGTCGAGCATGATGCCCGCTTTCGTGTAGGCGTAACCATCGCGCCATGCCTTCTCGGCACCGCGCCTGGCCGCCGCGATCAGCTGGAGGCTGTCGTTCGTCATCGGGTGCAGCGTCACCATGCGCGATGCGCCATACTGAGGCCGGTCGGGCTTGTGCTTGTTCGTGTGGAAGAACGCGGTCAGCCGGGCCGCGACCAACCCGTGCGATCGCAACTTCTCGCCAGCCCGGAGCGCGTATTGCGACAGTGCGCCCATCATCCGCTCGAAGTCACATATCGGCGTCCCGAACGACCGAGTGACAGCCATGCCTTTCCGCTGCGGCTCGACAGCCTCGACCGCGTTAGAGGGAACGCCGCGCAGCTCGGCCACCAGCCGCTCGAGCACAACGGTACCGACGGCTCGAGCCTGCTTCATAGGCATGTCTCGTAGCGCGCCAGCGGTGTCGATCCCCAGGTCGGTCAGCTTGCGTGCAGTCGCACCGCCAACGCCCCACACGTCACCAACCGCGAAAGTGTGCATCACATCGCGCCGCACGTCGTCGTCACGAAGATCGGCCACCCCGTCGAACTGCGGGTTCTTCTTGGCTGCAGCGTTCGCCAGTTTCGCCAGGGTCTTCGTCTCCGCGATGCCGACGCAGGTGGGGATCGTCGTCCATAGCTGGACCTGCGCACGCATCGCTTTGGCGTGGGCGATAAGATCACGGCTCTCGAATCCCGCCAGATCCAGAAACGTCTCGTCGATCGAGTAGATCTCGAAGTCACGGGCGAAGGGCTCGCAGGCGGCGATAACGCGGCGCTGCATGTCACCGTAGAGCGCGTAGTTCGACGACCGCACGTGGATGCCGTGCTGTTTCACTTTGTCGCGCAGGTGGTGGATCGGATCGCCCATCTTGATCCCGAGCGCCTTGGCTTCCGCCGATCGTGCGATCGCACAGCCGTCGTTATTCGACAGGACAATCACCGGCACGCCGACCAGGCTGGCGTCGAAGGCGCGCTCGCACGAGACATAATAGTTGTTGCAGTCGATCAGGGCGATCGGGGTGCTCATGCCATCTTGCGCGCGACGCCGACGACCGTGCCCCATATCTCGACATGCTCGTCGACCAGAATGTCCGCGAACCCTTCGGCCTCGGGGACAAGCCAGTGACGGCCGTCGACGAAGCGCAAACGCTTCAGGGTCCGCTCGCCGTGCACCAGTGCGACGACGATGGCACCAGTCCTCGGCGCCTTGGCCCGGTTCACCACGAGCAGATCGCCGTCGATGATTCCGGCACCCGCCATGGACCGCCCCTCTACGCGCATGACGTAGCTGGCGGCTGGATGCTCGATCAGCCACGCGCTCAAGTCGATCGGCTCCTGCATGTCGTCCTGCGCAGGCGACGGGAACCCTGCCGGCGTGTGGACCAGGAAAAAAGGCACCTCACACGGCACCAGTTCGAACGGGACGTCGTGCAGTCGCAGCGCGTCGTCACGACGGTGCAGCGGGACAACGACCGGGCGGCCCAGGTTGGTTGAGAGCATGACCTATAGGATCGCGGCGACGAGGAGCTGGTCGTGCTGCACAGCAAGGACGGACCATGCGTCCTGCGCGACGCCGACGGCTTGCCGGTACTGCACGGTCCCGAACCGTTCGGCCTCGTCGAAGCTGAACGGGGCGGGGTGCACAGCCGGATAGACGTTGTCGTATATCGCGCGGGCAGCCGCTCTCAGCCGCAGATCCTGCTGCATTTCGTTGCTCCATGAATGTCGAGTCGCCGCGAGCGGCATTCCCATAGCTAGGCGCGTTCCCGATTGATTCGCAAGAACATTGCAGGAACATCAATCCGATGCGATGAGCGGTCCAACGATTCGAAGGACACGATCATGGCCAATTACGATGACTACCAGCAGGAACCGAAGCCGGCGTTCGGCCAGTGGCTGGTGACACAGAAAGACCGAAGCGATCTTGTTGGTCAACTCGCGATGGGAGCGCTTGCCGATCGCCGCTTTCCCCGCACCGGGGATCCCGAAGCGGTACGTAAGGCTTTGTCAGACCAACGTGGCAGGCGGGGCGGTGGGATGATACCGACCGTGGATGAGCCGAAAATCGAGGGCACTGCCGCCTAGCCCGTTCCGCCGTTTTAATTCGTCGTCGGAGGTGATCCGGCTCGTGGTCATGATGTATGTGCGATTTCCGCTTTCGCTGCGCAACGTCGAGGACCTGCTGTTCGAGCGCGGTATCGACGTCTGTCATGAGACGGTGCGCATGTGGTGGAACAGGTTCGGCCCGATGTTCGCCGGCGATATCCGCCGGCAGCGGGTAAGCGCCATGCGGGGCTTCCGCCAGTGGCGCTGGCACCTCGACGAGATGTACGTGAAGCTGAACGGCGAGATGGTGTACCTCTGGCGGGCGGTCGATCATGAAGGCGAGATCCTCGAAAGCTACATCACCAAGAGTAGGGACAAGGATGCAGCGTTCACTTTCATGAAGAAGGCACTGAAGCGTCATGGTAGGCCCGAGACTATCACTACCGACGGACTGCGCTCATACGGTGCGGCGATGAAGGAACTGGGCAATGCCGCTAAGCAGGAGGTTGGACGCTGGGCCAATAACCGGGTTGAGAACAGCCACCTGCCGTTCCGGCGAAGGGAGCGCGCGATGCTGCGTTTCAGGCGAATGAAGACCCTGCAAAAGTTCGCCTCGATTCACGCCAATGTCCACAACCACTTCAATCTCGAACGCCACCTCGTCGACCGCCAGACCTACAAGGACCGACGCTCCGCCGCCTTGGTGGAGTGGCAGATCCTCGCGAGCTAGGCCGCCACGCTCAAAGCCCGACCTGCATCGTGTGGAGAGCGGTTCGCGTTAGACTGACAGCACCGCCACAATCTGTTGTTCCATCGGTCGCGATCCCAAAAACCGCTCCGGTGTCCGCCGCATTGCCGCTTGCGGTTTGGCTTTCGGCGGACGCGACCGGTTTGTCGCCGTTGATTGTCCTGTAGGCCAAGGGCATCGAGTCCCGCATTTCAGGTCAGCGATCCCGGGTCGAACGCGTCAATCGTGCAGAAGCGCCGGTACGGGCGCTGTCGCCGTATCGATCTCATGGTCGACAGACTGAAGGATCTGCCGCACGGGGCCACCCGTTACGACTGATGCCCTACAGTTTCTCTGCCGACCATCGCTGTCTCGCTGTCACCATCCTCGTCCGGCGCCAAGCTTGGGGGCCTGGTGCTGTGTCCGGTGAGACCGACGGGATATTTGCGGATGTCTGACGGCACCTGCATCGCGGTAAGTTCGAGCGGAGGCGGAACGGGGATCGAGGTGCACAACGGCAGCATCGTTCTTGCCGTCGTCGTTGCTACCTTGCGGTATCGCCGCGCAAAGGCCTTTGATTTGGGACGCAAAAGCGTGTGTTTTTGGCGACTTCGGGACGATCAGGACCAACGACAAAGAGATAATAGGCAAACGCGTCATAGCCTGCCGGGATATAGGTGATCGGTAGCAGGAGGTCGCGCGGAACCGTTGGCGACAAGGGTAGGTCGCTCAGCAGATAGAAGCGGCCGCGCGTCGCGACCTCGTGCCGAAGATACGTCGTCAATCGCTTCGGGTCGCGCAATGCCGATCGGAAATTCCAGTGGATAAAGTCCTGCATGCAACGCGCTTCGGTGCGTTCGAACGCGATCCCGGTCAACGCGCTGACGCCCTGCGCGCGGGAGTCCGGAAAGACCATCCAATGCTTGTCGCCAAGGCCGCGGCTGACGATGGCCCGACCTGCAGCATCCGCCGTATCGAACGGCACGACGAAATTCCACGCTGCTACGAATAGCCCGCATGCCGAACCGACCGCCAGCCAGCTTCGAAATCCTGCGGATGGTTTGATGGTCTGGTCCGCCGCACCGCGCCATGTCAGGAGAATAAGAAGCAAAGCGATCAGCATCAGATGCCGGCTCGGCAGCGGATACACCGTCACCGAAAATCCCAGCGTCAACGCCACGAACCCCCAGAACAGCGCGCGTGCCAGCCAATCGTTTCGCAACTGCGTGGCGGCGAACAGCAGGAAGAGGATGCCTGCGAACCCGCCTAGGCTGAACGGCACGCCGCCATTCCACGTCGGACCGTGCTCTCCCCATTGCAGCGGCACTGCCAGCAGGCCGATGCTTGCCAGATAATCGGCAAGGCTGACCAGCAAGGTTTTATGTTCCAGGGCGGGGATCATGTCGGGTGCGGGCATCACCGACCAGCCAGCCATCACGCCGCTTGCCAACCACAGCGCAACCCCGGGCCGCCACAGCCGCCCATCGCGCCATTGCAAGACGAGCAGGATGCCGGACAGCGCGCCGAACAGGAAATCACACATGGGCAGCAGTGCGATCATCAGCCAGACCGACCGATGTCGCCATAGCGCCATGGCAAAGACCAATACTGCGACCCCTAGGGTCAGGCTGCGCGACAGCGTCAGGAACTCGAACAGCACGAAGGTGCCGGTGGCGAGCAACACCCGCTCTGCGCGCGAAAAGGGGCAGGCAAACGCGATGACCATCTGGGTCGCGATCGCCAACATCGCGGCGGTGACCGGCAATGCGTTGTACGGGCCGACCAGCGCGCCCCCTGCGCGCAGCATCAAGTACCAGAGCGGCGGGTGCCCCTCATAGCGTAGATTACGAAATAGGTCGGCCAATGTCGGCGATTGTAACGCGAGCTGCAGGGCCTGCCATTCGTCGAGCCAGGGCCGATGCCCGAATATCAACGAAAGTTGCAAAACGATTATCAGGGCTACCGTACTGGTCCAGATCCTGTCACGGGCCAGTTGCTGGTCGAGCGCATCGACGATGCGGCTTGTGTAACCGCAGAGGAGGTGCACGAACGCCGTAGACGAAACGCGATCTGCCAAGGTGATCATGGCCGAAACTCCGGGCGCGCAAGCGCCGCCGGCTCGGCCGCTCGACGGGGCCTCATCATGCAGCCTTCATGTCTTCCGGCAGGGTATTCGGTAGGCGTTCAGGTATCCTGCGCACGCTCCCTAGCGCCGCGGCAATCCCCGCCTGCTCGCCCTCGTTCCCCGCTTCGTGATATTCCGCGTCCTCGTTGACGCTCCAGATGTCGTGGATCCGGGCCCCCGCCTGGATGTTGCGCACCGTCAGCATCGCGGTCATCATCGCGTGATCCTGGTTGTT